>CBDCVK010000001.1:0-34784 GCA_965223005.1 Terriglobia bacterium
GCTAGTGTTCGTAACGACATTCCTCGACCCGCGCGGCAATGCGGGAGTACCTGCCCGAGATCGCTTGGGAGACCGAAGTCTGGGTGGCTGATGCGCCAGACCACCTCATCCACTTCAATGGAGAGCGGTTCCTCGGGCCGTATGAAACCGACAAATAGTTACACGCCACCCGGGCGAATGATGATCCAGGGAATGAAGAGTTATGCCTGACAAGAACCCTTGCGAGATATGCGGGACGATGTCCGAGGCAATTCGTTCTGGAGAGGATGAGATCCATCAGAAATGCCCGTATTGCGGAGAATTCAAGCTGACAGGGACGGCACCGTCACTCGTTCAAGGGCTAGATGCGGCGGTTAAAACAAGGATTTCCGGCTGGGTGTTGGACCAGAACAGAAATCGGACTGTCCCAACAATTTCAAGCGGTGTGTTGAAAAACGTAGCAGCTCGCGCTCTTCCGACCTTTACCGAACGGGCCAATCGGCTGTTGCTTGAGGCATTGCAACAACAGGAGCGAGTGGGCGAGAGCATCGACATCTCCGAGCCGAGATTCCTCAATGCCACATATTCTCAGGATGCAAACGAGGTTGATTTGTTAGCGAGACTTTTGTCGGACAAGGGCTTGATGAAGGGTATGGACATAGATAGGAGTGGTGGTGTAGTTTCCTCCTACGGATGTTCTGCCGCGAGGATACGCCGCTGCCGACGAACTGACCCTTCGAGTTCCGCAATCTGATAAGGGATTCGTTGCCATGTCGTTCAGCGAAAACCTGAAGCCAGTCTACGAAAAAGGTTTTCAGGTCGGCATCACAAACGCGGGGTATGATCCGGACCGCGCGGATAAAGGCGAATATACGAACCGCATCGATGACGAGATCATCGCCCGCATACGGACGGCAGTTTTCGTTGTCGCGGATTTCACCGGTCACCGAGGGGGCGTCTATTTCGAGGCAGGGTTTGCCCTTGGCCTGGATCTACCAGTGATATGGACTTGCAGGAAGGACGATATAAAGGATCTTCATTTCGATATTCGGCAATACAACACCATTGATTGGGAAACCCCCGAGGAGCTTTCCACACGCCTACAACGCCGTATCGAAGCGACCGTTGGGAAAGGTCCAGGGATCGTTTTGGCAATGAGGCCCGATGTAAAAACCGAGGAAATCGACTACAGCAAGACCACTGACGAGGAAATTCTAACCGGAGAAGTTACGCTGAAATCAGGCCAGACAGTACGTATTTTATAGCTGAGAAAGCGGGAGGGACTTCTTGTTGGAAGCGGGGACACGCTATTTACGGCTACTTGCTTTGGGTCGGCGGGGGTCTTGTCTGAGGAACATGGGAGAATAAGGCATGCAGCGTCAACGCGGCGAACTGGGCGGCCCGGTGAAGACGACCCGCGCCGCGTCGCCCCAGGCGTTGCACCACTTCACCGTCGCCGATCAAGTGGGCCAGCTTGTCACGGCCCGCGAAGCGGACCCCGATCTGGGCTTCATGGCGCGAATGATGGCGCTCTGCTCCCTGCCCCGCACCAACCCCGGCGACCGGATTCGGTATAAGCCCGGATTTCCTTTATGAACTATCGGCGGCAACCTTCTGAATGACTCCAACGTCAGTATTGATGCGGGTTCCAGCATCAACATTGCCTTCCGGAGGTGTACACCCCATGGGTGAGAGCCGAAAACAGGCGTTTCAACTGTCATTCAACCGGTTTCTGCGGGTCGCTTTTCAGGGATCACGGGTGACCTCCAACGGAGGTCTGATTCTGGTGCGGGAGTTGGACGAGCGATTGGGATTCGGCAAACTCGTCGAACAGCACTTGATCGACCCTCGGGCAAACAATGCGCGGTTGCCTTTTGCGGACCTTCTACGGCAGTCCGTGTACAGTCGCCTGGCTGGGTATGAGGATGTGAACGATGCCGAGCAACTCTCACGAGATCCGACCTTCCGGCTAATTGGTTCCGAGAAGATCTGGGATCGAGGGGCAGCACTGCCATCCCGGTTGCAAACTTTCGAGACGGAGATGCTGGCGAAGGTGGAGAACTTCGTCGGGTTGGCCCGGATCAACCGGGAACTGATCGGAAAGGTCGAAGCCTTCCAGTGGCACTACCGAGCGGTGCTGGATATGGACTCAACCGAGATTCCGGTCTACGGGGAGCAGGAACAGAGCGCCTACAACGGACACTTCGAGTCGGTCTGCTATCACCCGTTACTTTTGTTCAACGGTCATGGTGATTGCCTCGCTGCCAAGCTGCGTCCCGGCAACGTGCACAGCGCCGAGGACTGGGATGAGCTATTGTTGCCGGAGATCGAGCGCCAACAGGCTGCGGGCAAGCAGGTCGCCTTCCGGGGCGATGCGGCCTTTGCCAAGCCGGAAGTTTATGAGGCTTCGGAGGAACGCGGAGTACAGTACGCAATTCGCATCCCGGCCAACGATATTCTGCAGCGAGACATCGAAGAGCTACTGAAACGCCCCGTGGGAAGGCCCACCAAGAAACCGCTGTTCGAGTACAAGGAGTTCTTGTACCAGGCAGCCGGTTGGAAGACGGCTCGAGGGGTGGTGGCGAAAGTAGAGCATCATTCCGGGGAGTTGTTCCCGCGAGTGGGGTTCATTGTAACGAATCTGACGCTGCCGAATCGGGCGGTGGTACGGTTCTATAACAAGCGCGGCACCGCAGAACAGTGGATCAAGGAAGGCAAGCAGGCGGTGAAGATGACGCGGCTCAGTTGCCACAAGTTCCGATCTAACGAGGTACGGCTTTGGCTGACGATCATCGCCTACAACCTGGGCAACCTATGGCGACGGCTAGTGCTGCCACAGAGAATCGAGAAGTGGTCCTTGACGAGTCTCCAGCAGCGGCTGGTGAAGACGGGCGGAAGGTTGGTCAAGCATGCCCGGTATTATTGGCTGCTGCTGGTTGAGGGACATCTGAACCGGCGACTGTTCGGCGACATGCTGCGGAGGATCTGGGCGCCGCCGCTGCCGAGCGGGTAAAATTGCGCGGTCGAGGATCTATAGATTTTGACTCAAAACATTTCGCAGGGAGCCGTGTCGGCCGGAGCGCCGTTCAGCCCGCTCAATCAACGTCTTGTGAGCGGACGGGCGAGCCCTGGCGCCTACCGGCGAAGGTGATGTGCAGGGTTCAGCGCGAAAAGATGTCGTCTTCGGGGCAGCGCGAGTGTATCCTGTGACCGTGCCAGGACCGAAATGGGAATCCTGGCTGAGGTGCCTTCACCGCCAGCCGTATGGCGTTCATGCGGGTCTGGTACGCTACTGTCCCTGCCAGACACGGCGCGATGCCGCGCCGACCATCACCACGACAGGTGCATGAATGCAATGGATCGCCCCGAGCGAAAAAGATACCGGCCCAGAGACGCTGGAGAACCGCCTCTGGGCGGCGGCTGACGAGCTTCGGGCGAACTCTGGTCTCACCTCGGCCCAGTATTCCCAGCCCGTTCTTGGCCTGATCTTCTTGCGGTTTGCCGAGGTTCGCTTTCTCACGCAGCTGGCTGTGTTGGAGAAGCAGGCGGCTGGGGGACGTCGTGGCTCCCGCGTGGACGATCCCACCGCCTATCAGGCCGAGGGCATCCTCTACCTGACGCCGCCAGCGCGATTCGACCACATCTTACGGCTGCCGGAAGGATCGGACGTCGGCAAGGCCGTCAACAAGGCCATGCGGGATATCGAGGCGAAGAATCCGCAACTCACAGGCGTCCTGCCAAAGACATACCAAATTTTCAACAGCACGCTCCTGAAGAATCTGCTCAAGAAGGTGTCGGAGATTCCCGCGACCGCCAAGGGCGACACGTTCGGGCTGATCTATGAGTATTTCCTCGGTGAGTTCGCTCGCACGGAGGGTTCTCGGGGCGGTGAGTTCTATACGCCGATCAGCATCGTTCGACTGCTCGTCGAGGTGTTGGAGCCGTTTCACGGTCGGATTCTCGACCCGGCCTGCGGCTCCGGCGGCATGTTCGTCCAGAGCGCCCGTTTCGTGGCAGAGCACAAGCAAAGTCCCGCAACTGAGTTAGCGATCTACGGACAAGAGAAGGTCGCGGACACCGTCAAGCTGTGCCGTATGAACCTTGCTATCCACGGCCTCGAAGGCGACATCCGGGAAGGCATCAGCTACTACGACGACCTGCACAACGCCACTGGACAGTTCGACTTCGTGCTCGCGAATCCTCCGTTCAACGTCAACGCCGTGGACAAGGAGCGTCTTGAAGGCGACGTGGGCACAGGTCGCCGCTTCCCGTTCGGCTTGCCGCGCTCGGACAACGCGAACTACCTCTGGATTCAGCTCTTCTACTCGACGCTGAGCACAAAAGGGCGCGCGGGCTTCGTGATGGCGAACTCGGCCTCGGATGCTCGCTCGTCTGAACAAGAACTCCGGCGCCAGCTGATCGAGGATCGGGCCGTGGATGTGATGGTGGCCGTCGGACCAAATATGTTCTACACGGTCACGCTACCGGTGACGCTCTGGTTTCTGGATCGAGGCAAGAAGAAGACGCCGCGCGCCGACAAGGTCCTCTTCCTCGACGCCCGCCACATCTACCGGCAGATTGATCGCGCCCACCGAGACTGGGCGCAGGGCCAGCTCGGCTTTATCGCCAACGTGGTCCGTCTCTATCGCGGCGAACACCTCGACTTCACACTCGGCGGCAACGAGGCACAAGCGAAGATCCAAGAGATCTTCGGTAAGAAGCCGAAATTCGCTGACGTGCTCGGCCTGTGTAAGACGGCCACGGTCAAGGAGATCGAGGCGCAGGGATGGTCGCTTAACCCCGGTCGCTATGTGGGCGTCGCCCCTGGCGCGGTCGTGAGCGACGAAGACTTCATGGACCAGCTCGCAACGCTGAACGCTGAACTGGAAGGCCTCAAAACTCAGGCGCGGGATCTCGAACACACCATCGCTCGCAACGTGGCAGAAATCCTGGAGGCGTGACGATGAACGCGTGGCCTACAAAGCGAATGGATGAGCTGTGCGAAATAACTTCAAGTAAGCGAATCTTCGCTGCGGACTACGTGTCGGAGGGAGTGCCCTTCTATCGCGGGAAAGAAATCACGGAAAAGCACAAAGGGAAGCTCGACATCTCGACAGAACTCTTCATCTCGGAGAACAAATTTAGCGAGATTGAGCGAAAGTTCGGAGCACCGAGGTCGGGCGACCTGCTCCTGACGTCCGTCGGCACACTTGGCTCACCTTATGTCGTGAAGCCTGCCGATCGATTTTATTTCAAGGACGGGAATCTTACTTGGTTTCGGCACTTCGATGGACTCGACAGTTGGTTTCTTTACTACTGGTTGGTTTCACCACAGGGCAAAGCGGAACTCCAGAAATGCACGATTGGCTCGTCTCAGTCAGCCTTCACGATTGTTCTTCTGAAGGGCATGGAAATTGAGTCGCCCCCGCTTCCGGTCCAACGACGAATCGCGGGCGTCTTGTCGGCCTACGACGAGCTGAGCGAAAACAATCAGCGCCGCATCCAGATTCTGGAAACGATGGCCCGCGCTCTCTACCGCGAGTGGTTCGTCGAGTTCCGGTTCCCCGGCCACGAGAGGCTCCCACGTGTGGCCTCTCCCCTTGGCGACATTCCCCAAGGCTGGGAGACGAAGCCGCTCGGAGAAGTTGCACACATATTCCGTGGTCGTTCTTATCGATCAGTGGACTTGGCTGGTGAAGGCGGTCTTCCGTTTTTAAATCTGAAATGTATCGACCGCGACGGTGGGTTTCGTCGCTCCGGCCTGAAGCGATACACGGGCGAGTACAGGGACACACATATCGCGAAGAAAGGTGACATCGTCGTCGCGGTGACGGACATGACACAGGAGCGCCGCATCGTCGCACGTGCCGCGCTTGTGCCGACCCTCAAGAGAGAGTTCGGAGTCTATTCCATGGATCTTGTCCGCGTAGAGCCTAGGCCTCCGATGCCAGGAGAGTTTCTCTATGCATTCCTGCGCTATTCGTCGTTTGGTGACGAAGTGAAGCAGCACGCGAACGGCGTGATCGATGTCCTCCACCTTGCTCCAGAGCGAATCGCCGAGTTTCAATTAGTCGTGCCCCCCATTGACCTCATACGACAGTTCACAGGAGTGTCCGCGCCAACCTTGGGGCAGATGGACACTCTGGAGAGCCAAATTGAAAACCTTCGCTGCACACGCGATCTGCTGCTACCGCGACTTCTCTCTGGTCAGGTCACCCTAACCGACGCAGCTGTCTGACCCATATGCCGCACGCCAACACTGAGGATCAGCTCGTCGAACAATCCGCGATTCAGCTCTTCGCAGCGCTGGGCTGGAACACGGTATCGGCGTCGGACGAGGCGATGGGGCCAACCGGCACGCTCGGACGCGAGACGACCGCCGACGTCGTGCTGGTGCCCCGGTTGCGGACTGCGCTGGAACGGCTGAACCCGACATCCCCGCCAGAGGCCGTCGCCATCGCGATTGAATCGCTGACGCGGAACCGCTCCACCATGAGCCTCGTCGCGGCCAACCGCGACGTGTACGACCTGCTCAAGACCGGCATTTCGGTGTCGGTACCGGACCGTGAGCACGGGGGACAGAAGACGGAACGGCTACGGGTTATCGACTGGCAGCAGCCGCTCGTGGGCAACGACTTCCTGCTGGTGAGCCAGATGACCGTGACCGGGGCGCTCTACACCGTCCGCCCTGACCTCATCGGCTTTGTGAACGGCCTGCCGCTCGTGGTCGTTGAGCTGAAGAAACCTGGGGTTCCGGCCAAACAGGCGTTCGACGACAACCTTACGAGCTACAAGCACCCGCAGAATGGCATCCCCGACCTGTTCTGGTACAACGCGCTGCTCATGGCCTCCAACGGCATCGAGAGCCGCGTGGGCACGCTCACGGCGGACTGGGAAAGGTTCTTCGAGTGGAAGCGCGTCGAGCGCGAGGATGAACCGCGCCGCGTCTCGCTGGAGGTGATGCTTCGGGGCGTGTGTGACCCGGCGCGGCTGCTTGATCTCGTGGAGAATTTCACGCTGTTCTCTGAGGAGCGGTCTGGCCTACGCAAGATGCTGGCCCAGAACCATCAGGTGCTCGGCGTCAACAAGGCGATCACAGCCCTGCTGGAGGCTCGTGCCGCCGGTCACGGGCGCGGCGGCGTCTTCTGGCACACCCAAGGGGCTGGCAAGAGTCTGTCGATGGTCTTCTTTGCACAGAAGATCCTGCGGCACATTGAGGGCAACTGGACGTTCGTCGTCGTGACCGACCGGGTCGAGCTGGATCACCAGATCGCGAAGACCTTCAAAGCCACGGGCGCGGTGAACGAGCATGAGAGCCGGATTTGCCACGCGGGGAGCGGAGCGGAGTTGCGTGACCTGCTGCGCGGCAATCACCGGTACGTCTTCACGTTGATCCACAAGTTCCAGACGCCGGAGATGCTGTGCGACCGCGCCGACGTCATCGTCATCACCGACGAGGCCCACCGCAGCCAGTACGACACGCTGGCCGTGAACATGCGAGCCGCTTTACCGAAGGCGTTGTTCGTCGCATTCACGGGTACCCCGCTGATCGTCGGCGAGGAGCGCACCAAAGAAGTCTTTGGCGACTACGTCTCCATCTACGACTTCCAGCAGTCCGTCGAAGACCACGCCACCGTTCGCTTGTTCTACGACAACCGGACGCCGGAACTTCGGCTGGAGAATCCGAACCTCAACGACGACGTCTATGCCCTCATCGAAGCGGCCGACCTCGATGACGATCAGGAGACGCGTCTTGAACGAGAACTCGGTCGCCAGTATCACCTAATCACCCGCGATGACCGATTGGAAACGGTCGCGAAGGACATCGTTCAGCACTTCCTCGGCCGCGGGTTTCAAGGCAAGGCGATGGTCGTGTCCATCGACAAGGCCACCGCCCTGCGAATGCACGATAAGGTGCGGAAACATTGGGAGGCGGAACGTGTCCGGGTTGAGACGGAAATCTCACACCTCACGGCTTATGCAGCCACGGCCGATCCAGACCGTTTGCGCGAGTGCCAGCAACGCCTCGAAGTCCTAACCACGACCGAGATGGCGCTCATCGTGTCGCCTGGCCAGAACGAAGTCGAGCAGATGAAGGCGCTGGGCCTCGACATCGTTTCCCACCGGCAGCGGATGAACGCCGAATCGCTGGACGAGCGATTCAAGGACGCCAACGACCCCCTCCGGCTGGTGTTCCTCTGCGCGATGTGGCTGACCGGTTTCGACGTGCCAAGTTGCTCGACCATCTATCTCGACAAGCCGATGCGGAACCACACGTTGATGCAGACCATTGCCCGCGCGAACCGGGTGTTCCCCGGCAAGCACAGCGGCGTGATCGTAGATTACGCCAACGTGTTCACGTCACTGGAGAGAGCCCTCGCTATCTACGCCAAGGGCGAAGGCGGCACAACCCCTGTTCGCGATAAACGGCAGCTCGTCGAGGACCTGCGAAAGGCCGTAGAGGCCGTCACCGGATTCTGCACGGCCCAGCGCATTGACCTCGCCTCCATCGAGGGTGCGGCGGGCCTCGACCGCCTCGGTCATATTGCTGATGCGGTGGATTGCTTGATTTCGCCGGACCCGCGCCGCAAGGAGTTCCTCGCCCTCGAGCGACGGGCCAACACGCTGTATCAGGCCGTCAAGCCAGACCCAGCCGTCGCCGAGTTCTCGGCGCGTGTCGGGGTCGTCAGGGTCATTGCCGACGCCATTCGTGAGCGCACCGAGGAGGGACCAGCGGACATCACCCCGGTCATGGCAGACATCAACGCCCTCCTCGACCGCTCTATTGCGGCTGACGGGTTCCGGATTGCCGGACAAGGCTCCGGCGAAAAGAGGCGGCACAAGCCCATCGACCTCTCGTTGATTGACTTCGAGACGCTGGCGAAGCGATTCGCGACGACGACGCGCAAAAACATCGAGTTCGAGCAGCTTCGGGCCGCTGTTCGGACGCAGCTCGACACGCTGGTCCGCGCCAACCCGACCCGCGCCGATTTCCTGACCAAGTTCGAGGTGTTGATCGAGTCGTACAACGCGGGCAGTCGAAATATTGACGAGCTCTTCCAGGACCTGCTCGCCCTCAGTCGGTCTCTATCGGATGAGGAGCAGCGGCACGTTCGCGAGCGGTTGACCGAGGAGGAGTTGACGGTGTTTGACCTCCTCACGAGGCCCGGGCCGGACCTCACTTCGGCGGAACGCGACGAGGTCAAGAAGGTGGCCCGCCACCTCTTACAGCGGGTTCGCGGGGCGCTCGTGCTGAACTGGCGACAGAAGGCCCAAGCGCGGGCGCGGGTGCGACTGGCGATCGAGGATACGCTCGACGAAGGGCTCCCGCGCAGCTTCACGCCTGAGATCTATCAGGGCAAAGTCGCTGTCCTCTTCGAGCATGTGTTCGAGACGTTCAGGGAAGCCACAAACGCCGGCGCGAGCTTGTAGGAGTGTCACCTCACGAAACGGAAACAATCGTAGGCTAAGAGCCATCCGAATGGCCGTTTCTGGTCAGGCCGGATCGATCTTACGGGTCTCGATGAAGTGGTAGAGGGCGGAGCGGGAGACGTCCAGGATCTTGGCGATCGAGGCCTTCGAGCACGGCGCCGGAGCGCGCGGTAGTGATTCCGCTGGCGGTGACGGACGGCGTGGAGGAGAGAGCACCTGCTTCGCACGTGTATCAAAACTGTATCAAAACCCCTGTTTGTTGAAGGCATTGGGGTTTGCCCGTGAGCGGCGGGCAGGTTCCCCAAGTTGTTGATAAAGCAAAGAATTTAACGTAACCGATGGAGAGAAAAGAAGCGGTGACAACGCTTGTAAGGCAGGCGCTCTGACCAACTGAGCTAACCGCCCGGGAGCATTCGGCGACTACAAAGGCAAATCCTACCATAAGTTACGGACGCCCACCAGGAGCAGCTTGCCGCTCCCCGAGCGAGAACCCGCTGAGCTGGCCTTCACAGTAAGATTTCTCTTGCATTCGCCACTTCTGTGGGGTATAAGAGGAGTACCCACCAAGCGGGGGACGGGCTTATCTCGCCTAACTAGACTTGACCGCTGCCCGTCCCCTTTTTCTTTTTTTTGGTTGATGTGGTGCCACGCCGCTTCGTTGGCTTTTCGCGGTGGTAAAACAGTACGCTGCCTTTCCGAAGTCTATAAGTTGATTTGCTAATCCTGCAGTAGAAAGAATGGGCCGGTTTGTTGTATTTTCATTCCCTTGTGACAGCAGTCGCAACCCGGAATCCCGAGGCATAACTGGCGCCCTCCGTGCGGGCATATTCGCATCGGTAATGACCGACGGAAGGCATCGTGAGGGGAGCAAGCAAATGGTCAGTGGAGAACTGATTCGTCTAAAAACTCTGGTGGATGATTGCAGCCGCATGGCGCGCATCATCCAGCGCGAATACCCGCGTCTGGACCCCAGCGAACAGGTCGAACTGGCCGAGTACATTCGGAAACACGCGCCTAGGTTAGACGACGTGATTGGCCCTGCCCCGGCTTCGAACCAAACACCGCAAAGCTGAGAGGTCACCACGGATAGCAGTTTCACTCACGAAGCCAGCTAGCCACGAAGCCAGCTAGAGGGATACACCGCGCCGCGCTCCCGTCACAGCAGGCAGAATCCGGTGAGCAGCAACCCCAGCCCCGAGACAGCCTCGCTCATGTCCACCCGCAGCCGAATTTCATCGGGCGAGTGGGCCAGCCAGACTGTTGCTGGGATGTTTTCTCAACCTTTCAACGTACCGTTGGTGTGTCCGGATGCGGAGTTGCGTGGTAAAGGTAGCGGGTTCCGCCAGCGAGCGCGAGGTTGCGTCCCACGCGGAAGAACTTGTGCAGGCAACTCTCAAATGAGGGACGGCTATAGTCGTCGTAGGTGTCGTCTTTGTTGAGCAGAAGCTGACGAACCATGGGATCGTCTTTGCTCACGAACTCGATGATCAGGGAAGTCTCCAAGCTAGACAACCACGCAATGAGAGACTCCACGGGTATGTTGGCGCTTATAGCCATGTGGTGAATCAAAGCTAAGCACAGCACCAAATCCGGCTTGCCCCGGTCCGGCAGGGACTGGCGCTCGCTACCCGACCATCCCTGCCCGGGAGAAATATTGGCCAGGTTCATCACCAGTGGGAGGATGTTCTGGCAGCGTTCTTTTCCTAGGTTTCGATAAAGGACCTCAACAGAAGCATGGTCGGCATCCATGGCGACCACATACTCAGCGTGTTTGGCAGCGACTCGGCTGAAATGGCCAATGTTGCAGCCTAGATCCCACACCAGACGATGTTTCCGGCTGGACACTATTTGGCGGACGAAATCCTCCTTTTGTCGCATGCCAACATCGCTATAGCTGCGAGCTTCATCGTAGTCCACCCAAGTGGAGTCACTCGCTTCTACCCTCAATTTGTGGATCACATGGCGCAAGCCGCGGAGGTTGTTGACAATCGCACTTTTCGGCAAGCCAGCCGCCTTGATTTTGCTGCGCACGCTGGTGCGAGCAGCGGCTAGACACTTCTGCATCACCGCTTGCAAATAAACGTGCGTGAACACTCCGGGGCGAAGCAGGTCCAGAGTTCCAAAAAGTTGAGAGAAGGTGGCAGGATCCAAACCTTCTAATTGGCTTCGCAGCCAGCTTTGGAACGGAACTTGCTTGTGGGCTTGGAGCATCAGAGGGAAGAGGAACATTTTGCAAAATTGGTTGTAGCCGATCCAGGGTTCACCGAGGTTGAAGCGGGCAAATGAGAGAACGTCGATGAAGATGGGGCGGGCTCCTATGTACTGGACATTAAAGGCCGAGGAGTCTTTGAGGATCAGATCGTGAGAGAGGCACCTTTCCAGTATATCGAGATGCAGGAGGGCGGCGTCCTTGAGCATCCCAAACGGCCACTCGTATGGGTAGGAGATAAAAGGGACGCGCTCGTGTTCGACCACAGCCCTGCTTGCATCCACGACCTGCTCCAGAAACATGGAGCGCACATCTACCGCACGAGTTGGGATTAGCAGACGATCTTTCTGCAAATCCTGGAACAAAGGCGAAGCCGAAAAGCAGTTCCAGTCTTCCAACGAATGTTGACCAATGGCACGGAAGACTTTCCGATTCATCAGAAAAATAAAGCCCCCTGGGTCCCGGTACGAGCCCGCGTCCACCTGGACAGCCTTTCCTTCTGGAATCGGGGCCTTGCCGTGAGGATGAGGCAGGAAATTCGAGCACGGGTTGTTATCGATGGCGTGGCTCCTTACGACATGGGAAACAGGGTCAACCTCAACGGAACACGCTGTTGGAGATCACAAAAATATAGTGATGGCTCGTGGGCCACAGAAGGCCCTATATGAGAGCTTCCAGACAATCCATGCTTTCGCCATAAGATATGAACTAAATAATTACTTCTCTTGTTTCCCAAAGCCAAGCAGTCTGTAAAGCCTTTGCTTGAACAGCCGGAAAAAGACGAATGCCCCAGCCGCACCACCTAGTAGCAACTGTAACAGCATGCTTCCTGCGCCCGGATCGATGTATGCGTGGGCGGCTAGTGGATTGGCCAGCAGGGCTAGCAGGGTAAGAATCACGTGAGGGTTCTTCATTTCAAGTACCTCAAAGCAGTCTAAAGATCGTGCACCGCTTCATAGAAGCCATCTATCTACCCAGAGAATACCATTCTAGAGGATGATGGGCATAGCATGAATCTGCCAGCTCCGGCCCGGGTTGCCGCGAACGACAAAGTGAGTCGCCAGTTGCTGCTACTCAAGCGGTTCCAAGCCGACATAGGCGAACACTATTGACAGGTGGCGACGATCTATTTCAACTTTCATTACCTTGCCCATGGCAAACTCAATCGTGTTGACCTTCTTGCGCGGCAGGTCGTCCGGCACTGAGATGACGTGCCTTTTGCTTCCAGTCAACTCCTGCTCGCCCAATTTGGCGAGCGCCTTGCCATTGATGGAAACCTCAACAGATTGCCCCGTGATCTCGGGCGGTACGTGGGTTTCGAACACCAGTTGAGCCCTCCCCGCCGTCGGAAAGGAAAGATAGACGCGGGCGAGTCTGCCCACAACCCAGCGCATTGGTCGGCCATGGGTCTCCAACCCGCTGAAGCCTACGGCGAAACTACGGAAATTCTCGCGATTCATCGGCAGGACCGACGGACTCTCTCCGATGTCGGACAAGTTGGGCAAGATCCAGTCGTACTCATTAAATAGATTGCCATGAATACGATACCGCTGCATGTTTGGCAGCACCTGCAACAGAGCGACTCTTGAAAGGAGCTCGTGCGAAAAATATTGCCGCTCACGCTTGGCTCTCTCATCGAGTTGGAACATCGGAATGCCAGGGAATTCGCCATGCAGTTTGAAAGCGTCGTTGATAGTCGCCGGAACGTCACCGATACTGACCGGAGCAGTAGAGAATTCCAGAGGGCCCCGCGTCCTCAGCGGTTTTACCAACATAACCGGGTTTGCGACAGCCATCAGGTATTCGGGTATGATCGCTCCCACTTGAGAGGGGGACGGTATCGACGGTGACAGCCATGGGCTACCGTGGTCACCATGCACCATAATAAGGGTTTCATCGTAGACACCAAGTCGGTTGAGAGCTTGAATCAGATGCTCTAATTGCAATAGAAAACAGGTGACCGGCGCGCGTGCGTTGTCGTAATTTGACTCCCGCGTCCCAACGTAGTTACACTTGTCGTCAAACTGCATCGGTGGGTGTCCGCCAGGATGATGAAAATAGTTGTAAGAGCCAGGACGGTTATCCGTGGCCATCTTTTCAATGAACAGATCTAGAATGCCTGAATATGTGCGAGTGTCACTTGCTATGCGGCTTAGAAACCATTGCTCCTCATTGTAAATATGGCGACGAATTGCAAGAGGCGCTACGCGAAACAATGCGACATCTAGCAGTTCTAGGGCGGCCTTTGCGGTGTTCGCCATGCCGACGGGTTTGATTGGCAGCCCATCGAAAATCCTCCCGCCTGTACAGGCGGTGTACATTCCGTCGCAGTTGAGTTCACCGAACTGAAAACCGAAGGCCTTGAAGCCTTTCCCTGTCAGTGTGTTTACGATCGAATGTTCCCCGAGGGTTCTGCGGATATAGTCCCATGTGAACGGCTGAGACGAAACCATATCTCGGCTAGGATCGGGGGCTCGGCCAGTCATGTAGAAGGGCACCGAGGCATAGGTGCTGGGGTATCGGCCGGCTGCATGCGTGAAGAGGGTAAAACCATCCAAGACTCCCGAATAGCGATCCAAATCTGAAGTGAGGATGTCGTACACTTGAGCACCCTGGGTGCCATCCGCCACAAGATGAATTACGTTACGCTCTCTGGATAGCCGATAAAACTCTCTAAAGTAAAGAGATGTATCTCGAACATCTTTTGCGGATTGTCGAATCGCATCACGCTTGGAAATCGTCGCCTGAAGGAACCCGAGGCCATGGAATAACAGAATGAAGAGCGAAATAGAGTAGAAAAGCCCTTGGCGGCGCCTGAATCCAGCAATCAGAATTGCCAGGCAGACGATTGCGGCTATTTCTATATTTGAGAGCGTACTCAGTGCTTTCCAATCAATCAATGTCCCGTCAAAGGGTCCATGTCCCGCGAGACCAAACAATATCCTGGATTCAATGAAAGCTACGACGCTGAGGAATGTAACCGCCGCCAAGAATATCTGAGAGGGAAGCTTACGAGCAGCAAAGGACAAAACCGCAATCAGGCTGCACGAGACGAGTAGGAACAAGAAAACCAAGTGAACGAAGTTCACTGAAAAGTCGATTATGTTGTTCAGAAATATTTGAAGCGGAGTAAAGAAGAATACCTGCAAGACAAAAGCAGAAACGATTGCAACTATCCTCCAGTCAACGCGCCTAATCATTAGTGTATGCGCTTGGAGTGTATGCTGTTGGGCATGTCATGGGAAATGTGAAAACGGCTCCAGGAAAAGCGGATTGCGGAAGAACAACGCTGTGGATCCCACGTAATAGAGCAGCACCCCAAGGGGTTCTTTGCTTGCCTTCCACTGGGACAGGCGCAATCAGTCCTCCCCCAACGCTAGCGTCGTTCTAATTTCTCCGAGGCAATCGCGCCGGTAGGGTCGAGGAGTCGCGACTCGGTGGAGCCAACAGGGGCTGGCACACCGGCGTTCCGCTTGGCTTTAGTCACGGCGCATTTCAGAATGGTCCAGATTGCCGCTACACCATCCTTCCAGTTGATCTTTTTCCCTCACTGTAGTCGCGGCCGCGGTAGCTGATGGGCACCTCGTAGATCTGGCACTTCAACTGCGACACCCGTGCCGTGACTTCCGGCTCGAACCCAAAGCGGTTGGAAGTCAGGCGCAGACCTTTGAGCACGTCGGCGCGGAACGCCTTGTAGCAGGTTTCCATGTCTGTCAGGCTCAGGTTAGTGGCGAGGTTGGAAAGCAGCGTCAGGAACCGGTTTCCCTGCGTGTGCCAGAACCGAGTCACACGGCGGGTAGAGCCGGCGAAGCGCGAGCCGTAAACCACGTCGGCCTTCCCTTCCAAGATCGGCGCAAGCAGGCGCGGGTATTCAGCCGGATCGTATTCCAGGTCCGCATCCTGGATCAAAATGATCTGGCCCGCTGCACGCTCGATGCCGGCCCGCACAGCCGCCCCCTTACCCCGGTTGCGGGGCTGGTGAATCACCCGGAGACGAGGGTCAGTAGCGGCCAGCTCGTCCAGCAGCTCTCGACTGCCGTCGGTAGAGCAATCGTCCACCGCGAGGATCTCTTTTTCGATCGGCACCTGGTGCACGCGGCGCAGAACTTCGTGAAGCGTCCGCCGCTCGTTATAGACTGGCAGGATCACCGATAGCAGCGGACCACCTTCGGCCATGCGACTAACTCTAGACTCCGGCCCAGCCCGCGTCAAGGCCGCCCGCTTCTGTTTCTTTAGGTGTTTCTTTGGTGTTTCTTGGCGCCGCCCAGATCTAAGCACAGCACCCTTGCGCGCCGCGCAACATTGGGGTACCATTCCTCCGGACATTGGGTTCCCGGTGTCCGCCGGATGGTCCGGCGGCATGGGAAGCTGGTGCAAATCCAGCACGGCCCCGCCACTGTGATTGCCGAGGACGTGCCCCGAACGCCACTGTCCGCAAGGACGGGAAGGCGGGCACGGCCGTTCCCGAGAAAATCGGGAGTCATGCATAAGTCAGGAGACCGGCCGGGAATCTCACTCGTTCCCCTGTCGAGGGATAGGAGGAGAGATGACTCGCCGGCTTTCAATTTCCCTGATCTTAGTTTCGACCCTACTGTTGCTTCTGCCTTCGGCTCTCTTTGCCCAGATCACTGGGACAGTCCTGGACCCGCAAGGCGCGGCGATCCCGCGCGCGGTGGTGTATCTGCTGGGAGCCGCCTCTCCGCGCGCCGTAGCCAGCGATGCCGACGGGCGCTTTCGTTTTGAGGCGCCGGCCGACGGCGCCTATACGCTGCTGGCCTCGGTGCCGGGGCTCAGAGGCACGCCACAAAAAATTCGTGTCCAGGGCGACGCCGTGCGCACCGAGCTCCGCCTGCAACTAGCCGCGCGCAGCGAGGTTGTGGTAGTGACCGCCGAGCGGAGAGAGTTACCAGCCTCGGCGGTGGCTCCCTCGATCAGCGTCCTGACCCGGGACCAACTGGAGGAGATGCACGCTGAAAACGTGGCCCAGGCGCTGCGTCACATCCCCGGTCTGGCCGTAGTGCAGACGGGCCGGCGCGGCGGCGTCACCGGCGTCTTCGCGCGTGGTGGCGATTCCAATTTCAACCTGGTGATGGTGGATGGCGTCCGGGTGAACGACTTTGGCGGCGCATTCAACTTTGCCCACCTCCCCGTGGAGATCGTCGACCGCATCGAGGTCGTGCGCGGCCCGCAGAGCGCGCTCTACGGGCTGAATGCCATCGGTTCGGTCGTCCACATCATCACCCGCCGGGCCACCAGCCCGTTCCAGTTTCACGGCGAGGCCGAGGGCGGCAGCTTCGCGACCGCTCGCGGCTCGTTCGGCGCCGGGGGCCGAGCGGGCCGCTTCGGCTGGAATTTCGACCTGATGCGCCACTCCAGCGACGGTGTGGTTCCCAACGATGACTACCTCAACCAGGCCGGCTCGCTGCACCTGGAATATGAGCCGACCGCCACCAGCCGCCTCCGTTACACGCTGTTCGCCGACGCCAACGAGTCCGGCGCCCCCGGCCCGTTTCGCGTCCGCCCGGTGAACCAGGTCAGCCGCCTCAAGCAGAACTCCTACGTCAACGGCCTGGACTTCGAATTCACGCGTGGGCGCTTCCGCCAGAAGCTGAGCGGCAGTTTCTACACCGATCGCCTGGACTTCGTCTCGTCCTTCGGCACTTCGCGCTCGCGGCAGTCTCGCGGCAGCTTCGCAACCGAGACGCAGGTGGCGCTGGCCGAGAGCGACACGCTCAACTTCGGCTTCGAGTACCAGCGCGAGCGCTTCGGCAACACCTTCATCACGGATGAACGAGGCAGCGACTTTCCCCTGTTCCGCAACAATTTCGGCTGGTTCGTGGAAAACCTCTACGAGCACGACGGGCGCCTGTTCCTCAGCACCGGGTTCCGCCTGGAAAATATCCGCACCACGGCGCTGCCCGCCGACGCCTTTGGCACCCGGCCGGCGATTGACGCCCACAGCAGGCTGGCGCTGAGCCCGAAGGTCTCGGTGGCGTATCTGCTCGGGCCCGGTTTGGCGACCAAGATCCATGGCAGCGCCGGAACCGGGTTACGTGCTCCGAACGGCTTCGAACTGACCTTCACCAACAATCCGGAACTGGCCCCGGAACGAACCACCAGCTTTGATCTGGGAATCCAGCAGGAACTGGCCGGCCGCCGTGTGGTGCTCGACTTGACTTACTTCCACAACCGCTACCACGACCTGATCGTCACCCTGCGGGGCGACCTCAGCGAACTGAGCAGCTGGCAGTCGGACAACCTGGCCAACTCACGCGCGCAGGGGCTGGAGCTTTCCGGCGCCTTTCGTCCCACCGGGTGGATCAACTTTAGCGGCCATTACACCTGGCTGAAGAGCGAGGTACTTTCGCTGGATGGGGCTCCCGGGCGCGGGCCCACGCCGTTCCGCGTCGGACAGCGCCTGCTGCGCCGACCCGCACATTCGGGCGCCTATCTGGCCACCTGGCGCATTAAGCGCCTGCGTCTGAAGCTGAACACCGGCGCCTTTTGGCGCTCCGAGACTCTCGACGCCGACCCCGTCCTGGGCCCGAGCGGCGGCCTGCTGATCAATCCCGGCTACGTTCGCCCGGACCTTGGCGCGGAGGTCGCCTTGAGCCCGGAGGTAGCCCTGTTCGGGCGCCTGTACAACTTCAGCGACAGCCGCTACGAGGAGGCGCTGGGCTTCCCCGCCCTGCGGCGCAATTTCGTCGCTGGCCTAAAATTCCGCTGGCGGAAGTAACCGGGTCCCGCTGGCCCTATGACGCACCTCCAATGGAAGGAGACGAGAGATGTTGCCTACCTACTCAAGCAAATCGAGCCAACCCCTGAGACCGCTGACGCTCTCGCTGTGCCTCCTGAGTGCCGTAGCGCGGTTGGTGCCGCATCCGCCCAACGTCACTCCGGTGGGCGGTCTGAGCCTCTTTGGCGGGGCACGGTTGCCAGGCTGGCAGGCTTACCTGATGCCGCTGCTCGTCATGTCCGTGACCAATCCGATCCTGGCCGTGCTGCACGGATACCCCGTGTATCCGAAGACCACCTTGTTCGTGTACGCCGGCTTCCTGGTCAGCGTGTGGATTGGGCGCCGGCTGCGCCGTTCGGAAAACGCGCTGTGGATCGGGGGAGCGGTCTTTCTATGCAGCCTGCAGTTCTTCCTGCTGACCAACTTTGGCTGGTGGCTAACGAGCGCGGCCTACCCGAAGACATGGGCCGGACTGCTGTGGTGCTATTGGGTCGCCCTTCCGTTCTTCGGCCATACCCTGGGGGGTGATCTGCTCTACTCGGCAATCCTGTTCGGGCTCCACGCCTGGTTGAGCCGGACCATGTTTCCACGCGAGAAGGTAGCCAAGGTATCCAGGGTGTCGTACAAGAGGGAAGCGACTGGCGCTGCGTGAGACAGACGAGGGAGGCGATCTAGGCTTTGAAGAAAGCGCTGGTCTCCTGGAGTAGCGGCAAAGACAGTGCCTGGGTGCTGCACGCGCTCCGGGATCGCGACGTTGAAGTCGCAGGCCTGCTGACGACGCTGAACCAGGCGTTTGACCGGGTGGCCATGCATGCAGTCCGGCGGACGCTGCTGGAAGCCCAGGCGAAATCGCTAGGGATACCGCTGTGGACTGTGCCTCTGCCCTGGCCCTGCTCAAACCAGCAGTACGAAGAAATTATGGCTGAGGTGTGCCAGCGCGCTGTGGGAAAGGGAATTGAGGCCGTAGCCTTCGGCGATTTGTACCTCGTGGACGTCAGGCAGTACCGGGAGCGCCAGCTGCAGGGAACCGGCCTGGCGCCCCTGTTCCCGCTGTGGGGAATCCCCACCGACGCCCTGGCCCGCGAAATGATCGCCAGCGGCCTCAAAGCCAAAATCACCTGCGTGGACCCAAAGGTTCTGCCCGGCCGCTTCGCGGGCCGAGACTTCGACGAAGCTTTCCTCACGGAGCTGCCGGATGGCACCGATCCCTGCGGAGAAAAAGGTGAGTTTCATTCCTTCGTCCATGACGGACCCATGTTTCGAGAACCGATTCCTGTGACCGTGGGAGAGATCTGCGAGCGGGACGGCTTCGTGTTTGCCGATCTGGTAGGCTGATCTGCTGGCCAGAGACCGTGGGCTGGCCGTGGTTAAGCATCTACTCGTGGTATAGGAATGACAGCTTCCGAACTGAACCCTGAGGAGAAGCGCCGAGCCGCAGAGCGGGCCGTCCTGCGGGCCATGTGCCAGGGCACTGAGGAAGGGTCGGTGTGGGATGAGGGCATGCGCCTGCTTCGCTCCTACCGCTTCTGCGACATCCACCATCAGGTGGTCTTCGAGGCGCTTCAGAAAATCTCCTCCGCCGAGCCGTCAGGCATTCGCGAGCAATTGCAGCAACGGGTGGTGCTGGCGGGTTTCCCTGATCTGGACGCGCAGGAATTCTTTGTGCCGCACCAGCTAGGCCGTCAGAAAGCCCTGGAGCTGATCCAGTGGCTGGCACAAGCGGGCCAGCAAGTCCGGTAGCAGGAGTGAGGCTCTTGTGGCGCTGGGTCAGGCCCTGACTGGTTTCAAAGCTGAGAGGCAGCTTGCCGAAGTGACCTACCTTCTCCTCACCCGCCGAGGCGGTGGCCTCCTGTAGGAGTGTTACCGGATAGCGACCGACCATTTAGATATATGGATTAGGTCAGTTAGGGCCCTTTAGCCCGTTGCCTGCTCGGGCCTATGGTTCTACGGCCGCTGAAGGACGGCGGCCTTGGTGTCCGAGATGTCGGCCGCGGCCGAGATGTCGCCCGTGGCCGAGATGTCGCCCGTGGCCGAGATGTCGCCCGTGGCCGAGATGTCGCCCGTGGCCGAGATACCGCCCGTGGCCGAGATACCGCCCGTGGCCGAGATACCGCCCGTGGCCGAGATACCGCCCGTGGCCGAGATACCGCCCGTGGCCGAGATACCGCCCGTGGCCGAGAGGTCGCCCGTGGCCGAGAGGTCGCCGGGGGGGCAGCCTGGGTGGTCCGACCTCTCCCGGAGGACCACCCCCTAGGGTAGGAAGGGTTCCTACGCACATCCTTCGGGCCATTGGTCCGTTGCTTGCTCGCGCCTATGGTTTTGCGGCCACCGAAGGACGGCCTTGGTGACCAAGATGTCGCTGGTGGCCGAGATCGCTCTGGTGGCCGAGATGCCACTGGTGGCCAAGATGGCGCTGGTGGCCGAGATATCGCTGGTGGCCGAGGTATCGACGGGGGGCCAGCCTGGGTGGTCCGACCTCCCCCGGGGAACCACCCTCTAGGGTAGGAAGGGTTCCGGTTCCGACGCCCATAGTTCGGGCGAGGGCAACGGTAGACGTAGCCAAAGGGCGATCGGATTGGGTAGCCGTACGGCAGGAAGGTGTAGTAGCCCAAGCCGGAATGGAAGAACCACTGGCTGGACCAGAAGGAGACACGCCGATTGCGGAAACTATTGACCGCTGCATAGGAGGCGGTGGCCAGTTCCGAGGACCGGACCCGATTCCAATGGTCAAACTCATCCAGGTCCTTCCGGTTGTACTTGACTGCCGCGCTGGCAGTTCCCTCCGCGGCCAACTCCACGAACCTCCCCCCCTTGAGGGGACCCTTCTTCCCGGGCACTCGCAACTTGCCTTTTTCGACATGGACGCGCAAGGAGTCCTGAGCAGCTTCAAAGCGGTATAGCCCGGTGCGCCTGATGGGAATCGCGTATTCCCGCCAGAGCATCACAATGGAAGTTCCCTTCTGAGTTTCGTTCACTTCCAACATGGTGGTGCCCGAAACCAGCTCGACGCGAACGTCTGTGAGCCGCGAGGAGAGCAGCCGAACTGTGGAGTCGCGGTCCAGGCGCAGAAAACTGCCCGGAGTCAGCAGCAGTTCCAGGCGTCCCCGCCAGGTTGTTACGGTCTGGCCTTCGGCGATTTGCCGTTCGACCCTCCCGTCCGGGCTGCTGGGCAGCGTCACCGCGCCCTGCCAGTAATTCACGTAACCGGCGCGCGCCGAGATGACGTGTTGCGCAGCCACGGGCGCTGGGCCAGTGAACCATCCCAAAAGAACCAATGCAAAGACTAGCCTTCTCATTGCGCCCCCCTTTGGGTCT
This sequence comes from Terriglobia bacterium, assembly GCA_965223005.1. GTDB lineage: Bacteria > Acidobacteriota > Terriglobia > JAJPHL01 > JAPKYU01 > CBDBKE01. The sequence goes on from CBDCVK010000001.1 coordinate 21,672, forward strand.
TCGCCTCTGTTAGCTGTTAGACGTGCTCCACCCCACCGGGGTTACCTCATCACTTGTGTCATCAGCAGGACAACCGAAGCCGTCCGGCCTTGCGCATCGGAGTATCATTCTTCCAAGGGGAGAATCGGCTGCCTTACCCCATCTAGGCCGGCTTTCCCAGGCAGAATGTTGAAGCGCGTCGTTGCAAATCAGAAACCGCTCGCACAGGCTGAAGGTCCGGGCCGTACTGACCGCGGGCAGTTTGGCCGGTACGGGCCCGGATTTCGCGCCGAAAACGAGAGGAGCGAGGCGCGAGACTCAGCGAGGCTCGGGGCAGAAACCCGGCTCGAAGCCGCGGGCACTCTGCCGTCGGGCGAGCGGGTCCGGGTAGGGCGCGGACGAGGGTGGCAACAGGCCCAGGCGCACCAGTTGTGTCCGATACTCGTAGCGGATGTTGACAGCGGGTCCGGGTAGGGCGCGGACGAGGGTGGCAACAGGCCCAGGCGCACCAGTTGTGTCCGATACTCGTAGCGGATGTTGACAGTGGCGGCTGGCTTCTCTTCCAGATCCATGCGCACCCGGTAGACCCGGTGGCCGTAGCGGCGGCCTATCCCCGTGGCGGCGTAATCCTCCTCACGGACGTTGCCTGAGGGGCTCTCGGCCTTGCTCGATCGCTCGGCCGAGTCGCGCGATGCACCGGCTTCGGGAGCCGCGCTGGGCCCATCCCTCCGGCTTTTTTCCTTAGGCACCACCGGACGCGGCGCCTTCGGACGGCGCTTCTCGCGGAAGTACACGGCGCTGATGATTCCCAGGTTCTGCCTCTTTCCCAGCCAGGCTCCATACGACTGCTCTTCGCTGGTGAAGAAGAACCGGCGGGCGTTTTTCATTCCCGTCTGCCAGCCGCTGATGGTAATCGTCTCGTGCGGGCCCAACACCCACTTCTGGGCCGAGCGCGGGTCGGTGTGCCGCGCGTCAATCGTGTTCAATCCGTCCACCGAAAGCGCCACGGCCACCCGCACGCCCAGCGGGTTCCGCAGGCGGATCGAATACTTCTTGCCCTTGATGGCTTCCACGTAGCGGAGGCCGTGGCCGAAGTAGACGGGCACATGACGGCCATCCACCAGTACGTCCACCTGGAAACCAGCGGGGTAGGAAGTGCGCGCGCAGGCGGGCACTGTGGCCAGCGCGAGAAAAACAGCCAGTCCGAAGAGCTTGCGATTCATTGTCCTTTCCTCCTCGTCTAGAAGAACGGAGGAGGGACAGAAAACTTGCAGGGGGAGTGGGACACAAATTCTTGCCAGCGGGAGGACCTGCACCACAAATCCAACTATTTACTGGCGCTCATGCCCTGGACTCTCAGCCTGTGCAGGGCTTTCAGTATCCCACTTAATCCGAGGCAAGCGTCTTGTGCTCAGAAACTTGCAGCCGTAATCAAGCCCACGGCTGGAACAAGGCAACCGATCTGCTCGCCCAGCTGTTGGGCCTTGCGAATCGGAGTATCATTCTCCCGGGGAGAGAATCGGCTGCTCTACCGTTTGCCGTAGGAGTCCTAGATGACGAAAGCCAAAACTGCATGGCTGCTGCTGGGAATGTTGTGTCTGGCCTCCTTTGCCGTGGCCCAAGAGCCGGCCTGGGAGAAATACACAAAGGCAGGCACAGAAGCCTACCAGCGGGGCCAGTACGCCGAGGCTGAGAAACAATTCGTGGCTGCCCTGAAGGAGGCAGAAAAGTTTGGAGCGCAGGACCCTCGGCTAGCCACCAGCCTCAACAACCTGGCGACGCTCTACATCAACCAGGTCAAGTACGCCGAAGCCGAGTCGCTCTTGCGGCGGGCGCTGGCCACTTTCGAGAAGGCGCCGGGACCGGAGCATCCCATCGTGGCCGTTGTTCGCATAAGCTTGGCGACGCTCTACATCAACCAGGCCAAGTACGCCGAGGCCGAGACGCTGTTTCAGCGGGCACTGGCCACTCTCGAAAAGGCTCTGGGGCCAGAGCACCCCCATGTAACCACGAGCCTCAACAACCTAGCGGTGCTTTATTACACCCAAGGCAAGTATGCCGAGGCCGAGCCATTCTACCTGCGGGCGCTGGCGATTGCGGAGAAGACGCTGGGACCGGAGCATCCCCAAGTCGCCACGGGCCTCAACAGCCTGGCGGCGCTCTACGACGCCCAGGGAAAGTACACCGAAGCCGAGCCACTCTTCCTGCGGGCGCTGGCGATTGTGGAGAAGGCCCTAGGGCCGGAGCATCCCAGCGTGGCCACCGGCCTCAATAACCTGGCTGCGCTGCACTACGCGCATGGCCAGTACGCGGAGGCCGAGCCGCTCTACCGGCGGGCGCTGGCGATTTGGGAGAAGGTCCTGGGGCCGGAGCATCCAGACGTGGCCATCAGTCTCAACAACCTGGCGGAGCTTTACCGCAACCAGGGCAAGTATGCTGAAGCCGAGCCGCTCTACAAACGCTCGCTGGCGATAGATGAGAAGGCTCTGGGGCCGGAGCATCCAGGCGTAGCCACCAGCCTCAACAACCTGGCGTTGCTCTACGACGCGCAGGGCCAGTACGCCGAAGCCGAGCCGCTCTACCGGCGAGGGCTGGCCATCTGGGAGAAGTCCCTGGGGCCTGAGCATCCCAGCCTGGCCTCAGTCCTGGAGAGCTACGCTGAGCTTCTACGGAAGACGAACAGAGAGGCCGAGGCGGCCAAACTGGAAGCCCGCGCCAAGGCCATCCGCGCCAAGCACGCCCAAGAGAACCCCCAGTAAGTGATTACGGGAATTCTGGGATTGCCAACCGCCAACACAAAGCCACAAAGGTACAAGCCCGCACGCAATCTGGACACTCGCAGACTTGCCAGCATAAGCTTGGGCCATGCATAAATGCCCCCACTGCGGCGAGCCTGGAATATCAACGATCAGAAAGTTGTGCCTGGGACCTGGGATGCCAGCAATCTGTAAGAACTGTGGGAAGAAAGTTGGCGTGCCATGGCGAACTATGTGGTTTATGGTTCCGTTCTTGGTTCTCTATCTCCTAGGACAAGCTGGGTTGGCTTTCGTCTGTTTCTTGCTGGCGTGCTACATCCACCTGAAGTGGATTCCCTTGATCCGAAAGTGAGAGCAACACAGATTTAGGACACTACCAGCCAGGGAGGCATTACCGCAAAAGTCGCTGGCCATGTAGCCTACCTCCGTGTTGCCTGTTCACCCTTGCGCATCGGCGTATCATTCTCCCAAGGGGAGAATCGGCTGCCCTGCCGTTTGCCGTAGGAATCCTAGATGACGAAAGCCAAAACTAGCTGGCTGCTGCTGGGAATCTTGTGTCTGGCGTCCTTTGCCGTGGCCCAAGATACGCTCTGGCAGACGTACATGCAGGCCACATCTAGGGCGTACGCGCATGGTCAGTACCCCGCGGCCGAGAAGTGGTTATTGGCCGCGCTTAGGGAGGCCGAAAAGTTCGGTGAGCAGGACCCGCGTTTGGCAAGAACCCTGAACGCCCTGGGAGAAGTCTACCGCACCCAGGGCAAGTACGCCGAGGCCGAGCCGCTCTACCGGCGGGCGCTGGCGATCTGGGAGAAGGCCCTGGGTCCAGAGCATCCGAACGTGGCCCAGGGCCTAGAGAAATACGCGAAGCTCTTGCGGAAGACGAACCGGGAAAATGAGGCGGCCAAACTGGAAGCCCGCGCCAAGGCCATCTGCGCCAAGCACGCCGAACAGAACCCCAAGAAGTAGCGCTCCCCCGGGACTGCGCATGGCTATTCCCTTCCGGGAAACGATTGACCACGGGTACAGCCTGCGGGGTCGCATGTCTATTTCTTCCGGCAAATCGATCGGGAGCGAAGCTGCTACCGCCGGTCTTGCCGGTTTTTGACAGGCACCGGCGACGCGCGCTAGGCTCAGGTTGGCGGAAACAGCAATGGGCTCTTCTGTCCTCAGCGTGGCCACTTCCCAGTTGGGGGCATGGGCTATGGTTTACAATAGAGCAAGCCGCTGCCGGTGTTTCGATGGACTTCGATCAGCTACGTGTCTTCCTGGAAATTGTCCGACTGGGCAGCTTCTCGCGCGCCGCCGAGAGCTGTTTCCGCTCGCAGCCGGCGGTGAGCGCGCAGATCCGCCAGATGGAGGAGGAACTGGGCACCAAGCTGTTCGACCGGGTCGCCAGCCGCGTGCAGCTTACCGCCGCCGGGAAGCGCTTCAGCGAATACGCGCGCGACATGCTCGAGCTGCGGCGTCGCGCCTCGCAGGAAATGGCCGAGATGAATACGGTGCCCCGCGGCGAGCTGGTGATCGGCGCCAACGAGGCCACCTGCCTGTACATCCTGCCGGGGGTCTTCGCCGAGTTCAAGAAAACGTATCCGGAGGTGCAGATCAGCATCTTCCGCACGCACGGGGCGGCGGTGGTGCAGCGAGTGCTGGAAAACGCGCTGGATTTCGGAATCGCGCAGCTGCCGCTGCAAGACCGGCGTTTAGAACGAGTCTCGATCCACACCGATGAGCTTTGCCTGTTGCTTCCTCCATCTCATCCGCTGGCGCGCTCCGGGCCGGTCGAACCGGAGGCGCTGGCTCCTTTCCCCCTACTGCTGCCCAAGAGCGGCCGCACCCGTTCGCTGCTCGATGAATACCTGTTCCCGGTGCGCGAGCGGATGCTGATTTCCATGGAGTTGGAATCCAGCGAGATGATCAAACGCTTTGTGCAGGCCGGCTTGGGAATCGGCTTCATTGCCCGAACCTACGCCCAGGCCGACGTGCGCGCCGGAAGCCTGAAGCAGGTGAGCCTGCGCGGCCGTCCCAGCATCCAGCTCGGCTTGATCTACCGGAAGGACAAGCCGCTGTCGCGCGCCGCCCTGGCCTTCATTGAGGTAGCCACCCACCACACGGCCGCCAAAGCTCGCGCCTAGCACCGGCCTCTCCAACTCTGCAGCTTCTCGAACAAGGCAGCGGGGCCGGCGAGCACGCTCCATTTGCCTGCTGGTTTGGAACTTTCACCGAGTGCGTAGGATGGTTCCGCACGGAAATTTGCAGGGTCCAGGCGCTTTGCTGTAGTATAGTTTGCGTCCTTAGCTAGAGAAATTACAGCCCCGGAGGCAGTTCCAACTAGGTCGAAACGGGCATGAAGAAAGTTCTCCTGCTGCGCCCACGCGGCTTTTGTGCCGGGGTGGTCCGCGCCATTGACATTGTCAACATTGCACTGGACGCTTTCGGACCGCCCATTTACGTTCGCAAGGAAATCGTCCACAACCGGTACGTGGTGGAGGAGCTCTCAGCCCGTGGAGCCATCTTTGTGGACTGCTGCCTGGAGGTGCCTTCTGGCGGCCGCATTATCTTTAGCGCGCACGGGGTATCTCCTCAAGTTAGGCAGGAGGCGCGAGACCGCCAGTTGCAGGTGATTGATGCCACCTGCCCGCTGGTGACCAAGGTGCATCTGGAGGCGGTGAAGTTCGCACGCCGGGGCTACACCATCCTGCTGATTGGCCACCGGGATCACGACGAGGTCGCCGGCACGCTGGGAGAGGCTCCGGGCCGGACGATCTTGATCAGCTCCGATCAAGACGCCGAGAACGTCCGCGTGCCTGACCCGGAACGCGTTGTCTACCTGACGCAGACCACACTGAGCCTCGATGAGACCACCGGGATGATCCAACGCCTGCGGCGCCGGTTTCCGGCCATCCAGGGACCGCCCGCGCAAGATATCTGCTACGCGACTGAAAACCGGCAGCACGCCGTCAAGGCGATCGCGAGACGGTGCGACCTGTTGCTGGTAGTCGGCTCGCAGAACAGTTCCAATTCCAATCGCCTGGTCGAAGTGGCCGCCAACGCGAAGCTGCCAGCTCACCTGATCGAAGATGAACAGTCTATTGACCCCCAGTGGTTGGAAGCAGCGGAAACCATTGGCGTCACCGCCGGCGCTTCGGCTCCCGAGCGCCTGGTTGAGCGGGTCATTCTGTCCCTGCGGAACTGCGGATTTTCTACCGTAGAGGAAGTGGAAGTCATAGAGGAGGATGTGCGCTTTGCCCTGCCTCCGGAGCTGATTGCTGTGGGCGAGAGGCAGACAGCCAAACCAGCAGGAGTATGAATTCCCTCAACCGCTGCCGCCGCCAGGACGGCAGCTTCGCTTTGGCCCCGCTTTGTGCACAGCTTGTGCGCAAACCGCAGGGTGTGGCGGAAATCCGGCAACTCTGGTACGCTTCGCGGATAGCTTCCCGGAGCTTGGGCGATTTTCTCAGGGCACTATTGGGAAGCAATGGGACGTTTGCAGTCGGACGGCAAACTGCCTGAGCAGATGCAGGCCGCCGTCTATCGAGGGGAAGGACGTGTGCTTTTGGAGCAGGTGCCGCGCCCGAAGATCGGCCCCGGCGAGGTGTTGGTGCGCGTGGCCGTCTGCGGCGTTTGCAATACAGACATAAAGAAGATCACTGCCGACTTGCTGCCTCCGCCGCGCATCTTCGGACACGAGACCGCCGGTACCGTCGTAGCCGCGGGCACCGGTGTAGACCACCTTCGGGTCGGTGACCGCGTGGTGGTTTTTCATCACATCCCGTGCGGTGACTGCTTCTACTGCCGCAGGCGCCTTTATGCTCAATGCCCCACCTACAGAAAGGTGGGCGTCACCGCCGGCTTCGAGCCCAGCGGCGGCGGTTTCGCCCAATACGTGCGGGTCATGGACTGGATTGCAACCCAGGGCACGGAGAAAATCCCGGACGGCGTCAGCTTCGAGGAAGCGTCATTCGTCGAGCCGATCAACACCTGCCTGAAGGCGCTGAAGACCGCCGGCCTCAGCGAAGGGGATTGCGTGCTGATCCAGGGCCAGGGGCCGATCGGCGTGCTTCTGCTTTTACTGGCGCGACGCCAGGGGGCCGAGGTGTTCGTCTCGGACCCGATAGACGAGCGGTTGAAACGGGCCTCGGAACTGGGAGCCGCGGCCATTTTCAACCCGCGGCGGCTGGAGGTGTCGGCGGCAGTGCTCCCCTTGACTGGAGGGCGGGGGGTGGACTTGGCAATTGTCGCTGCTCCCGCCCCCGATCTGGTGTCGGAAGCCCTGCGCGCGGTTCGGCCGGGTGGCCGCGTCTTGCTGTTCGCCCAGACAGCGCCAGCCGAGCAGGTGCCCGTGCCCACTGCCGCGATTTGCGTGGAAGAGAAACAGATTCTGGGCAGTTACAGCGCCGATTGGGATTTGCAAGCCGAGTCGGCACGGCTGGTGTTTGAGCGGGAGCTATCGGTGCAGGAATTGATCACGCACCGTTTCTCGCTGTCGGAAATTGATTCCGCGATCCGGTTGGCGGCTGATCCCCAACCCGACTCGCTTAAAATCGTTGTCAAATGCGTCTGAGGCAGCTACCACCGTGACGAAACGAATGATGGCCGCCGTCCTGTACGGCAAGGAAAACCTCCGCATCGAGGAAGTAAACGTGCCGCGGGTCGGCCCGGAGGAAGTGCTGGTGAAGATTGAGACGGCACTCACCTGCGGGACCGATCTGAAAGTCTATCGTCAGGGCTACCACGCCCGCATGATCGTGCCCCCGGCTATTTTCGGGCACGAATTGGCTGGGGTCGTCCAGGAAGTGGGCGAGCAGGTGGAACACTTCCGGGAAGGCATGCGGGTCGTCGCCGCGAATTCCGCCCCGTGCAACGACTGTCTGTATTGCGGCAAAGGCCTGGAAAACCTCTGCGAGCGGCTTCTGTTCAATAACGGCGCCTACGCCGAATTTATCCGCATCCCCGCACCGATAGTACGGAAGAGCCTGCTGCGGATCCCAGACCATATCAGCTACCGGGATGCCGCGCTGCTGGAACCGCTGGCCTGCGTGTTGCGCGGCCTGGAGAAAACTGGGTTACGGCCCGGCGATTCGCTGGCAGTCATCGGCCTGGGGCCGATCGGGCTGATGTTCGTGCGGTTGGCCAAGCTACGAGGTGCTTCCGTCGTGGCTGTGGGCAAGCGTCCCACCCAAAGGCAGGCCGCGCTTCGCATGGGAGCGGATGAGGTGATTGACGTCAGCCAGACCGACGATCCGGTGGGCGCCGTTCGCCGCCTCCACCCCGGGGGCGTGGACGTGGCGATCGAGGCCGTAGGTAGCTCTCTCACCTGGCAGTGGGCTGCCGGCATGGTTCGTCGCGGGGGTACGATGAACTTGTTTGGCGGATGTCCCAGCGGCACCACCGTCGAGTTCGACACTTCGCTGCTCCACTACTCGGAAATCACCCTGCTCGCCAGCTTTCACCACACACCGTATTACATCCGGCGCGCCCTGGACTCCATTGCTGGCGGCGAGATTTGCGGCCAGGATCTGGTCACCGGCGAAGCGCCCCTGGAGGAGTTGCCCCGCGTTTTACGCCACATGATGAATCGCAACGGCGATCTGAAAACCGCCATTCTGCCCTAGCCCCGGTCGTCCCCTGGGCAGGCGGCCCGCCGCCGGCAGGAATTGGCATCCTGAGTGTTTACGATGTCCGCCGGTCCGTCTTTACAATCTCCGCAGGTCTGGCGCTGCTCGAATCTCTTCAACATGCAGTAAAATCGCTCCAGTGCGGCTCCCTCTAGAGTGGGTGGATGCTCCACCGGCAATGACCGCAGAAGAGGCGCGCCGGTACTGCGCGCAACTGGCCCGCTCCCATTACGAGAACTTTAACGTTGTCAGTTTTCTCCTCCCCGCCAAGCTGCACCAGGACTTCTACAATGTCTACTCCTATTGCCGTTGGGCCGACGACCTGGGCGATGAGATTGAGGACCCGGGCGAATCCACCCGCCTGCTCGGGCTTTGGCGGCAGCAGCTAGACACTTGCTATACGGCCGGCGTGCCAACAGCAGGCCAGGAGAATGGAGAACCCCGTCACCCTGTCTTCCTGGCACTGGGCGACACCATCCGCCGCCACCAGATTCCCGCCGAGCCATTCCGAGATTTGATTGTCGCGTTTCTCCAGGACCAGCGTGTCAACCGCTACGCCACCTACGCCGAGTTGCTCGACTATTGCCAGTATTCCGCCAACCCGGTCGGCCGATTGGTGCTGTACGTTTGTGGCTACCGCGACGCGGAACGCCAGCGACTCTCCGACCTCACCTGCACCGCCCTGCAGTTTGCTAATTTCTGGCAGGACGTCCGCGTGGATCTGGAAAAAGGGCGGCTGTACATCCCGCTGGAGGACATGGCCCGCTTCGGGTGTTCCGAGCAGCAACTGCTCGGGCATCAGTGCACGCCCGAATTCTGCAACTTGATGCGCTTCGAGGTAGAGCGGACGCGCGAGCTGTTTCGCGCTGGTCAGCCGCTGGCCGAGCGGGTCGATCGGCGACTCGCTACGGACATCGAATTGTTTACTCGTGGCGGGCTGGAGATCCTGCGGATGATCGAGCAGCAGAACTACGACGTGTTGTCGCGGCGCCCGGAGCTCGGCCGAGGCCGCAAGCTGCGGCTCCTGGCTGGAACCGTATTGCGCCGGGTTTCCCATAGGACAGGAGGGCCGGCATGAACCTGCCCGGAGAAACCCGGCCCTCACTGGCCTACTCCTACAGGTATTGCGCCCGCGTAGCCCGCCGGGAGGCGCGCAACTTCTATTACGCGTTCCTGGTGCTTCCGCACCAGAAGCGCCGCGCTTTCTGCGCCGTCTATGCCTTCCTCCGCCACAGCGACGACATCCCCGACAACAACGATCCTCACCAAGATCCCGCGTCGCGCCGTGGCTTGCTGGAAGCCTGGCGGAAACGTCTGGAAGCGGCTCTGGAAGGCGACTACGGCGACAGCCCCTTGCTGCCCGCCTGGCATGACACCGTACGCCGGTACCGCTTGCCGCCCCAGTACTTCTTCGAGCTGATCAAGGGTGCGGAGATGGACCTGGACGGTGTGCGCTTCCAGACCTTTTCAGAGCTGTACGAGTACTGCTACCGCGTGGCCGGGGTGGTAGGGTTGATTTGTCTGCACGTCTTCGGCTTTGAGACAGCAGACCGGAAGGAAGCCTGCCGGCTGGCCGAAGCCTGCGGCATCGGCTTCCAGTTGACCAATATCCTGCGCGACCTGAGCGAGGACGCGGCCCGTGGCCGCGTCTACCTGCCTGAAGAAGACCTGGCGCGCTTCGGCTATTCCCGTCAGCAACTGGGGGCCGGGGTGAACAGCGAGGCCTACTACCGTCTGATGCGTTTCGAAGCAGAGCGAGCCCGCCAGTACTACCGTCAGGCGGCGGCCCTATCGGAGATGATTTGCCTCGATTCCCGGCCGGCGCTGTGGGCCATGATGGCGCTCTACTCTGGCATCCTGCGACGCATGGAAACCTTGGGCTTCCCGATGCTCCAGCGGCGGGTCGAACTGAGCGCGATGGACAAGCTCGAAATCCTGGCGCGGGCCTGGTGGATGCGCCTGAATCACGGGGGCAGGGGACCGTTTCCGGCGCCGCTTCTGGGATGACGCTGTCGGAAACCTCGCCGGATGTGGTGGTTGTCGGCGGCGGCCTGGCGGGCCTGGCGGCAGCCGCGGCGCTGAGTAGTGTCGGCTTTCAGGTGGATCTGTTTGAACGCCGACCCTACCTGGGCGGCCGGGCCGCTTCTTACGAGCTCCCGGGTACGCAGGAAACCATTGATAACTGCCAGCACGTGCTGCTGGGCTGCTGCACCAACCTGCTCAACTTCTACACACACCTGGGAGTGCGCCACCTCATCGGGTTCCACGACCACATCCGGTTTGTCACTCCTGGCGGTCAGGCTTCAGTGGTGGCGGCCGACCACCGCCCGCCGCCGCTGCACCTGCTGCACTCGCTGCGCGCCTTTCATGCGCTCACCTGGCTGGACAAGCTCGCCATCTGTGCTGCGATGGCGGCGCTCTCGTTCGAGCTGGGCATGGTCCCTCGCCAGCGCCTGGACTCGGAAACCATGCTGAGCTGGCTCCAGCGCCACTGGCAGACCCGCCGCGCTATTGACTTCTTCTGGCGAGTGGTGCTGACCAGCGCCCTCAACGAAGACCTGGAGCGGGTCTCGGCCTGGCACGGCCTGCAGGTTTTCTGGAGGGGTTTTCTGGTGAATCGCCGCTCTTACCGCGTGGGCATCCCGGTGGCGCCGCTCAGCGAACTCTACCGGCTCGAGCTGCCTAGCGCGCGCGTTCGTCTGCGAGCCGACGTCCACTCGCTTGAAACCTCCAACTGTCGAGTCAATGGGGTGCACCTCGGCGACGGGCGCCGCGCTCCTGCCCGCTGGTTTGTCGTCGCTCTGCCATTTGAGATCGCGCAGGAGCTGCTCCCTGGCGACTACTCCGCTTTCAGCCATTCCCCCATCGTTGGCATCCACCTTTGGTTTGATCGCCCGGTGACGGAAGAGCCCTTTGCCGCGTTGCTCGGCCGCACCATCCAGTGGGCTTTCCGCAAGCCGGGCGACGCCGGTTACGTGCAGTGCGTGGTCAGCGCCGCTCGCGCCCTGCTGCCCCTGGGGCGCAAGGAAATCGTGGAGATGGCGGTGCGCGAGCTGGCCGAATTTTTCCCCCTGCGGGGAGCACAACTGCGCAAATGGGCCGTGGTGAAAGAAGTCCGCGCCACCTACTCGCCGGCTGCCGGAGTGGACCGGCTGCGCCCCGCCAATGTGACCCGCTTTGAGAACTGTTTTCTGGCCGGCGATTGGGTCGAGACCGGCTGGCCGCCCACGATGGAAGGCGCTGTGCGCAGCGGCTACCGCGCCGCCGAGCTCGTAACTATCCGCGCCGGGCACCCACGCCGCTTCTTGCAGCCGGACCTGGAGCCTGAGGGATTGGCACGATGGACACCCGCCGCTAGATCACGCTCCTGATTGCGTTGACCTTTGTGGCCTGTGCTTGCTGACTACTGCCTACCGACTACTGGCCCTCTGAACTGGCAACGCGGCGCAGCCGGGTCGCCAGCTTGATCACCACCCAGGCCACCACGATGCTGGTGGCCACCGCGAGTGTCAGAAGCGCGCCTCGGCCCGTTATGAAATGCCAAACGGCCACCCCGTAATGCACCGCCAGAGAGGCTTCGGAAAAGTACCGGATGGTGCGCCCGATGAGCAAAGCCAGAAGGAATTTCCCCACCCGCACCTCCACGACGCCCGCAGTGATGATGAAGGCCTTGAAGGGGGTGGGAGGAGGCATGAATGCGGGCACCGTGACGGTGAGGAACTCGTACTTCTCGAACCAGCTGCGAATGCGGGACATTCGTTCCTTGCCAACTTTACGCTCGGCGGCAGCGTGGCCACCCCGGCGGGCTGCGTAATAGAGGACCAGGCAACCGGCCACCGAACCCACCGTGGCCACAGAGGCGTAGAGCAGCATGGACTGCGGATCGCGAATGCAGAGGGTGATCACCCACAGGTCAATGGCGGTGGGCAGCGGCAGAAAGGCCGAGTCCACGAAGGCGATGGCGACCAATCCCCAGGCGCCGAACGGCATCAGGAACCCCTCCAGCGCGGAAGCGATCTTGAACAGGAAGCTTTTCAAAGGAGCAAATCCAACCGCAAGAGTTCGACCACCTCGGCAGGGTTCATTTCGGCCACAAATAGAATCTTATTATCGTTGCAGGAAATCCGGCAACGCCGATTTGCAATCCCTGACACTGCGTGGCCCTCGGTGGAGGCAGCACGCGAAAACGGCCACGGGTGCACGACCAAGGGTCACCCAAGGCTAAGCGGTAGCCGGGCACGACATTCTGCCGAGTTGGCTGCCAGCCTGCTGGCGTACCGGATCATACGGCGGGGGCGGCGCTGTTACACTGCCTGCAATAACCGCCGATCTCCACACGGGCGAACGCGATGCGAAAGTGGCGCTCCCGCTGGATCTGGCCCTTGATCTTGTCGAACAACGGGCTGGTGTATTCCTCGACCGTGCCGCAGCGCAGGCAGGCCAAATGCATGTGCTGGCGCAGGGGCCGCTGTTCGTAGAAGTGGCCGCCGCCGCTGAGGTGCAGCAGATCCAGTTCGTCCACCAGGCCGTGCCGCTTCAGCAACCCCAGCGTGCGGTAGACCGTCACCCGGTCAATGTCCTGGTCTTCCTTGCGCGCGAAACGCAGAATGGTGGCAGCGTCCAGATGGCGGCGGGCATTCTCGATGACCCGCAGGATGACCCTGCGCTGGCGGGTCAGGCGCACGCCGCGTGCCACCAGCTGGTTTTCCAGATATCCGGGGGGCAACAGCTTGGCCGCCGGCTGGGCTTCATTTTGCAACATG
>CBDCVK010000002.1:0-557074 GCA_965223005.1 Terriglobia bacterium
GAAACTGACCGCCACGAGCATGCCAGCCCGAGTCATAGTTGGTCTTGACCAGGATTGCCTCACCCCGGCCCAGGTTTTCCGACACGCGCGCCCTGTCGTACCGGAGCCATTGGAACCGGGCCCGGCGCTTGCCTTCGGCCCAGGCCACGTAGGCGGCCAGCGCCCTCCGGTCGTCAGTGGAGCGCAGCGCGGGCAACCGCCGCAGCGCCCCCAGGCTCACCACCACTGCCGTTGGTCCCGCGCCGGGCACGGCGTAGATCTTGTCGCCGCGCCCGTTGTTCAACAGTTGCGGCAGTCCAGCAAAGCGCTCAGGAAAGACGTAGTGATGGTAGTACTCTTGAGACGCTGCTGAGTGCACCAGCACGCGGCGGCAGCCGAGTGCGCGCGGCCACAGTTGCGCCAGGCGCCGCGCCTTCTGCGGTGAGTCGCAGGAACCCAGGGCAGCTTCGCGCTGCGCCGCCAGGATCAGCGGATTGACTGCGCCTTGTGGGCTGCCACCGCCAACCTGCGGAATATCCGCGAACACGTTCAGGCGTGCCCGCAGGTTCGCCGGAAACAAAGACCCGCCCGGGCGGCTGGCGGGCCAACCAATCGGTGATCTGGTAGAAGAGGGTGGCGTGCGGGTCAGCCGCAAACTGGTGGCTCCAGGCGGTCCGCAGAAACAAATGCGACGCTCCTAGAGTGGCCCCCAGCGTGGCAATGATGATGGGAGCGGCCAGCACTGTCAGGCGTCGCGGCTTCGGCAGCAGTGACAGCACCAGTCCCAAGGCCAGCGCCAGCGCCATGTGGAATTCCACGCCCGACCGCCACGGCTCAGAGAAGAAATCGCTTCCGGCCTGCGAGAACGCCAGGCCAGAAGCTCCGGCGAGAGCAATCCAGGCGAGCAGGAAGGCCACCACGGGCGGGGTGCGCGACCACATCGCCAGACTCAGCAACACGCCGGCTGCGGCCACGGCCCCAACGGCGAACAGGCTCATCTCGCTCAGCAGCACCCGCTCGGCCAGGTGCTCGACGTACGCCAGGCTGGCTCGGGTTGCAAAAGAGCCGGCGGTCAGCCAGAAGGCGCCCAAGGTGTGGGCCGTCACCCAGATGGCCAGCGTGCGCTTGATGGCGGTCCGGTAGTCCGGGGTGCGGCCCAAGCCGACGATGCGGCCTTGCGCCACCAGCACCGCTCCCAACCCCATCGTCAGCGCCACAGTGCCCGACTGACTCGTCAGCGGCAACAGTGCGGCGGCAAACGAAGCGACGGAATAGTGGAAGAACCGAAAGTCTTCCAGCGCGCGCCAGGCAGCCAGCAGCACCAACGGCAGCAGGGCCGCAACCGCCAGGTGCCCTGCCTCGCCGTATTCCAGCAGCGTGACGAACGGCCACGGAGCCCTCCCGTAGCGGCCGGCCAGCCCGGCCGGATCGGGGAGCAGGTAGATCGCAGAAGGCAGCACGCTGTAAGCGAGCGCGGCAACGGCGGCCCAAAGCCGGCTGCCCAGCAAATACCGCGCCAGAAAATACAGCGTCACCGGAGCCAGCGCGTAAGCCAGCCCGCTCACCAGGTGGTAGGCGCGCGCCACCGACAAGCCCGGGACCAGCCAGGCCAGCAGGGCCACGCTGCCGGGCAGCAGGGGCGGGCCGGAGTAGTGGAAGGGAATGCCGCCGTACCACAGCGGATTCCAGGTAAAGTGCTGCTGCTGGAAGAGGCGGGCCAGCCCGATCGAGGTGTACTCAGCACTCCAGCCGCGGAGGGAAAATTCGGCAACCAGGTAAGGCCCCAGCAGAGCCAGGTTGCCGACGAACAACAATGCGGGCAGTAGGATGTCCTTGGGACGGCGCGGCATTTCGGCGCACCTTTAGCGCGGCAGAAGGCCCGGGTCAAGCTCTGTTTTCATCTGTAGCAAGAAGGTGCGCTGCCAGTCGGGGGTGGGGTGAGCGACGGGGATCGAACCCGCAACGTCCGGAGCCACAGTCCGGTGCTCTACCGATTGAGCTACGCTCACCGCTGGAAACTATCGCTATCTCTCAGACTAGCACAGCGCTCCGCGCCCATCAACTTAGCGTGGTTGTCCCAGACCACCCTTCGCCAGGACCTTCCCTTGCTCATCGGACAGGCGCGCGGTGAGCGGCTTGCGCAGGTTCTCCAGGCGATCCGCTGGGATCCATACCGCATCGAACGGATACGTCAGCGCCTGGGTTACCATAGTGTCCTTCGGGGGAACAGTGACCCCGACTTCGACCGTAAGGGTAGAGCCGCGCAAGCTCACTTGCGTGATCTCGATCCCGTAGCCGCCTGTGGGTTTTTCGCCGAGAGCGGCCACGATGACCACACGGTCTCCACGTCTGTCCAAGGTGATGCTTGGGGGCGCGCGGCGCACCTTGCGCACCTTTTTTGCGAGGGAGGCGCGCTCCTCTGCCGTGGCAGGCTTGAAGGGGATACCGCCGGCTCCGGATGCAGCCAGCGCCAATAGGAGCGTCAAGTTCACACAGAACATCATCACTTCCATGGTAGCCCAACGCGCCAACGGTACGGCAAGGCATTCTCAAGAGCGGTGCGAATGCAGGTTGGTTCCAAGGGCTCATCCACGATCGTCGCGATGTTCCAATCGCTGGTTCAGGTCCGCCAGTTGGGCCGCAGTTTCCATCAGCGCGCCCAGTTTCAGCAGCTCTATATTGGTTGGCGGGACACCCACTGTCTCAGCCGCCTGGGCGACTCGCTTCCATTCCTCACGAATTTCTTGTGCCGTCATTGTCTCACCTTCATCGCGTCATGCTCGAGTGTGCCGCTCGTTTCCACTCCGGCCTTCCACTCCGGCATTTCACTCTGGCCTTGCCACTCGGGCCTTCCGCCCCGGCCTTGCGCCTCGGCACCAACCTGCGCTACCCTGCGGGTTGGTCCTTTGGGTTCTTAGCACCTTTCGAGTGCTGACAACCGCAAAGGCGTTTTCTTGGCGTATAGTAAGCTTTTCAGAATATGTTGTAAAGCTTATAATGTGCGTATTTACATTAATCATTATGGTATAAGAAGGCCTTATGCAGGAAGCCTCCCGCGAACTCGTCAAGCGTCTGAAGATGCTCAAGAATACCCTGCAGCTGACCTGGAGCGAGCTGGCGTCGCAGCTTGGCGTATCGAAAAGCTGGATCGACCAGGTCCTCTACGGCACGCCGCCCGAGGAACCCAGGCCGCATGTCCTGCGGCGGATTGAAGAACTCGAAGCCAAGATTCGGCAACCGAAGACATCCATGCAGATGCTGGAACTGGGGGATTTGAAACTCCGGGTGGCTGCCCTTGAACGACGTATGACGGAAGTCGTTGAAATTCTCAGTCGCCTGGGAACACCAGCGCCCGCTGTGAAACTGATGGAAGAAGGCCATGAACTACGGGAGCCTCCGCTGCGGGAGGAAGAGAAGCTGCCGGAGGGCTAACGGTGTCGTTGCCAACCCTGTGGGGTTTAAGAGGGGGGGCGAATCGCCGTCGAGTGGAACTGGCCTACTCGGAGCTGAGCGGCGGTCGCCCGATGGAACTGTAGTGGAAGCCGTGGCCTCGTATGGTGGCCGGATCAAACACGTTGCGGCCGTCCACCACGATCGGGTAACGCATCAACTTCCGCACCCGGGCCAGGTCAAGCTTCCGGAACTCATCCCAATCCGTGCAGAGCACCAGGCAGTCGGATTCTTCGAGCGCGGCGTAGGCATCTTGGCAGTAAACCACCTGGGGCAGCACGCGCTGCGCGTTTTCCATGGCGCAGGGATCGTAAGCGCGCACCGAAGCGCCCTCCCGCAACAGTTCCCGGATAACGTCAAGGGCTGACGCCTGGCGAATGTCATCCGTGTCGGGTTTGAAAGCCAGGCCGAGCACGGTGACGGTCTTGTCCCTGAGGTTCCATATCGCCCCCCGGATCTTGCGTAGGAAGCGCGCCTTCTGGTCTTCATTGATGGCCTCCACCTCGCGCAGGAGGCGGAAGTCGTAACCAAGCTGCTCCGCGATCTGGTAGAAGGCCTTCAGATCTTTGGGGAAGCAAGAGCCGCCATAACCCAGGCCGGGTTGGAGAAAGGTGGCACCAATGCGGGCATCCAGTCCAATGCCGTGCGCCACATCCACAATGTCCGCTCCGGATTGCTCTGTCAGGATGCTGATGGCGTTGATGAAGGAAATCTTCATTGCCAGAAACGCGTTGGAGGCGTGTTTGATCAATTCCGCGCTTTTGATATCGGTGAGCAACAACGGCGGTGGGGAAGTGTCTCTGATTCCGGCGGCGCGGTAATAGTCTCCGGAAGTTAACGGCCGGTAGAGTTCGGCCATCAGCTGGCGCGCCTGCTCGGAGTCGGCCCCCACTACAATGCGATCCGGGTGGAAGAAATCGTTCAGGCCGCAACCCTCGCGAAGGAATTCCGGATTGGACACAAGGTCGTAGTCGCCGCCGTGGTGATTGAGGTTGATGACGCGGCGAATGTTTTCACAGGTGTTCACCGGCACGGTGCTCTTCTCCACGATCACCCGGTAGCTTGTCAGGCACCGCCCAATGTCGCGGCACACCGCCTCGATGGCGCTCAGGTCGGCCTCGCCGTCCTGGCGGGCAGGTGTGCCCACAGCGATGAACACGATCGAGGCCTGGTTGAGTGCTGGCGGAATTTCTGTCGAGAAGTGGAGGCGCCCGGCGCCCGCATTGCGCGCCACCAGTTCTTCCAGGCCCGGTTCGTAAATCGGCAGGCGGCCCTGGCGAAGCTCGGCAATCTTGGCCGCATCGTGGTCCACCAGCGTGACTCGATGACCAATCTCGGACAGCCCCACCCCGGTGACCGATCCCACATACCCCGCGCCGATGATGGCAATCTCCATTAGAGCAGCTTTCTCCGGTTTGCTCGCCTAGCGCCTAATTCTAAACAATTCGAGGTCGGTTACCGCAACTGCCCCATAACCTTCAGCATCACTCGCCGGCACCACGGGTCACCGGAGGTCCGGGCTGGGTAAAGAGCGCGACGCCACCCAGATGAGTTGCGCCTGGGCGGCGTGAGAAGCTGGCAGGTTAGGCTGCGGCCAGCCGGCGGTCGGCTACGGGCGCCGGCAGAATCCGTTCGCTACCCGGAAACGGAGGCAGGCCGCCGTTGCTGGGCGCGTTCTGTTCTCCACAGGTCCAGGTAAGGCGCGAGGCCGGCCATCAACTGCTGGAACATTTCCAAGGTTAATGACTGCGGGCCATCGCTGAACGCGTTTTCCGGACTGGGATGCACCTCGACCATCAGCCCATCGGCGCCGCAGGCCACCGCGGCCCGAGCCATAGGAGCGATCAGGGAGCGTTTTCCGGTGCCATGGCTGGGGTCCACGATGACGGGCAGGTGAGAGAGTTCCTGCAGGGCCGGCACCGCTGACAGGTCCAGGGTGTTGCGCGTATAGGTCTCAAAGGTCCGCACGCCACGCTCGCATAGGATGACCTTGGCGTTGCCTTTGCTGACGATGTATTCGGCCGACAGCAGCAGCTCCTTCAGCGTGGCGCTGAGGCCGCGCTTGAGCATCACCGGTTTCTGTGTCGAGCCCAGCGCCTTGAGCAACGCGGAGTTCTGCATGTTGCGCGCGCCCACCTGGAGGATGTCGGCATATTCAGCCACCAGGTCCACGTCGGAGTCGGTCATCACCTCCGTGATAATGGCCAGCCCGGTCGCCTGCTTGGCTTTGCGCAGCAGCTCCAGCCCCTCGCGCTCCATCCCTTGGAAGTCGTAGGGGGAAGTGCGGGGCTTGAACGCGCCTCCGCGCAGGATTCGCGCCCCGGCGTGGCGCACTGCCCGGGCTGTGCTCAAGAGTTGCTCTTCGCTCTCCACCGAGCACGGCCCGGCCATCAGCGTGAAGTCTCCTCCGCCGACCTCCAGGCCATTGATGTGGATCGTGGTCTTCTCCCGCTGGAACTCGCGGCTGACCAGCTTGAAAGGCTGGCTGATGGGCACCACGCGCTCCACGCCCGGGGTCGCTTCCAGTTGCTCGATCGCACGGGTGAGGTCGCCATGGCCGACTGCCCCGATCACCACCCGCTCCTCTCCTTTGATGGAATGGACCTCGTAACCGAACTGCCGGATGCGCTCGCAGACGTGGTCAATCTCTTCCCGCGGGGCGCCTCGCCTCATTGAGATAATCATGATCGGTTCTCCCTTCGGGCGGCCGGTCTGGGCGTTGGCAGGCTAAAAACATCGCGGCCCACCGTTGCCGGTGGGCCGCCGAGATGATGCCAAATTCCTAAGACGCACTCAGCTGCACACCTGGCAGACACGCCAGTAGGAGCGGCTAAATCGAGACACGCAAAGTTGGCCTCGGAGCGTCATTTTTTGCATTATACGCAGGTCTGGGAAACTCTGTCTAGAGGTTTGTGCGTGTGCGCGCACTCCGGGTTCCTGTTTGGGAAACGCACGCGGCCACTTCTTCCCTATAGTACAATCGCCGCATGGAGATTGCGGTGGGCGCCGGCCACGCGGGATTTGCTCTGACGCTGGAGATGCTCCGCGCCTGGCTGGAAACCAGCTTCGCTGGCGGGCGTCACCAGAGGCACCTCGAGAGGATCACCGAGTTAGAAAGGAACCGGGGATGAAGGATTTTGCCCGCCCACTGCGCGAGGTTGACCCCCGGGTGTACGAGGCCATCCAGAATGAGACTCGCCGGCAGCAGGAACAGCTGGAACTGATTCCCAGCGAGAATTTTGTCTCCGAAGCTGTGCTGGAGGCTATGGGCTCGGTGTTCACCAATAAGTACGCGGAAGGTTATCCGGGGAAGCGCTATTACGGCGGCTGCGAATGGGCCGATGAGGTCGAGGCGCTGGCCATCGAGCGCGCCCGGCGCCTGTTCGGCGCCGAGCACGCCAACGTGCAGCCACATGCTGGCAGTCAGGCCAACATGGCCGCCTATGCCGCCGTGCTCCAACCCGGCGACACCATCTTCGGGATGAATCTTTCCCACGGCGGTCACCTGACTCATGGCAGCCCGGTAAACTTTTCCGGCCGCTACTACAAGGTGGTGCCCTATGGGGTGTCGCGCGAAACGGAAACCATTGACTACGACGAGCTGGAGCGCCTGGCCGGGGAACACCGCCCGAAGATGATCGTCGGCGGGGGCAGCGCCTACTCGCGCATCATTGACTTTGCGCGCATGCGGCAGATTTGTGACCGGGTAGGCGCTCTGCTGCTGGTCGACATGGCTCACTTTGCCGGACTGGTGGCCGGCGGCTTGCACCCCAATCCCGTGGTGCACTCCGATATCGTCACCTCGACCGCTCACAAGACCCTGCGCGGCCCGCGCTCCGGCTTTATCCTGGCCCGCGCCCAATACGGTCCCGCAATCGACAAAATGGTGTTCCCCGGCATGCAGGGCGGGCCGCTGGTGCACATGATTGCGGCCAAGGCCGTGTGCTTCCAGGACGCCATGCAGCCCGAGTTCAAACAGTACCAGGCGCAGATCGTGGCCAACGCGCGCGCCCTGGCCGCCGCGCTGGCCGACGAAGGACTCCGCGTGATCTCCGGCGGCACCGATACCCACCTGATGCTGGTGGATGTGTTCCGCGAAGGCCTGCTCGGGAAACCGGCCGAACAAGCGTTGCACCGAGCTGGTATCACCGTGAACCGCAACACCATTCCCTTCGAGACCAATTCTCCCTTCAACCCCAGCGGGATCCGGCTGGGCACGCCCGCAGTGACCACACGAGGAATGAAAGAGGACCAGATGCGCCAGATCGGCCGCTGGATTAGCGAGGTGCTGCGCCACCACACCGACGAGAACCGGATTGGGCGGGTCCATCAGCAGGTGCGCGAACTGTGCGAGGCGTTTCCCCTATATGCGTGGAAACTGCGTCCCGTCGCGGTGTGAGTCCGCGTGTGAGTCCCCAGTGTGAGTTCCGATGTAGCTCAGCCCCAGCGACTGGGACTTGCGACTTGGACCTTAGGGCCGTGGACGTTGTTTGATGAATATCGCCGATGAACATCGCCCGCTGAACATCGCCATCGATGTGCGACGCCTGGCCGACTTCGGCGTCGGCACCTATATCCGCAACCTGGTGCGCACCTTATTCCACAAGGATGCAGAGAACCGTTATCTGCTGATCGGGCCGCCGGAACAGATCGAAGAGCTGGACGCTCTGCCGTCCAATTTTGAGCCCTTGGACTACACCCAGAGTGATGAATCACCCGGGAACCACTTCCGGTTCCGCTTCCTACTGCAGGAGCGAAGAGTGGATGTGCTGCATATCCCCCACATGCGCATCCCGCTGCTGGTGCCCTGCCGCTATGTCGTCACGGTTCACGACCTGGCCGATTTCCTGTTTCCCGCCGACAACGGATTCCGCAACAGCCTGCGCCTCTATTTCGTGCGGCACGGACTGCGCGGCGCGGCCCGCATCATCACCGTTTCCCGCGCCACCCACCTGGACCTGACCGAACTTTGCCGGATCCCTCCAGGAAAAATTGAGGTCGTGCACAACGCTATTGACGAGCGGTTCAGCGTTCCTACTCGTCACGACGAAAAAAAGTTGGCGCTGGAGCGCTACGGGGTCAACTACCCGTTCGTCCTTTACGCCGGCAACGTTAAGGCGCAGAAGAACCTGGTCCGTCTCATCGAAGCTTTCGCCGTGCTGAAGGGAGAGTTGCGGGCGCACCCTGTCTACGGCGACCTGAAGCTGATCCTGATCGGCGATGAGCTGGGCAAGCACCCTCACCTGCGCAGCACGGTGGTCAAGACCCGCATCCAGCAGGATGTGCGCTTCCTGGGCTTCGTGCCGGTGGACGTGCTGCGAGTGTTCTATTCCTCAGCCGAGGTGTTCGTCTTCCCATCGCTGCACGAAGGCTTTGGCCTCCCGCCGCTGGAGGCGATGGCGCAGGGCACGCCGGTGGTGGTCTCCAATGTCTCCTCTCTGCCGGAGGTGGTGGGGAACGCGGCGGTGATGGTGAATCCTGACAACGTCTTCGACATCGCTCGCGGGGTGAAGCGCGTTCTGCTGGACGTGGACGCCCGGGAGCTGCTCCGACAGCGTGGCCTGGAGCAGGTGAAGAAATTCTCCTGGGAGCGCTCGGTCGGACGCGTTCTGGAAATTTACCGCCAGACTGCGGAACGCCGCGCCTTCTGATCGCCTTAAAATCTCTCCGCCTGGGATCGCCGCTCGGCGGGGCCGTGTCAATTCTGACGCGAGTGTTCGCCGCACCACGCCCTGGATTGCCCTAACTCCCTACAAGCTATTTCCCAGCAATGAGTTAGCTTTTGGTCCTAGGCCTGCCCTCATCTTGGGCATGATGCCCTCTGGAAGCAAGCCCATCAAGCAAGCAGCTGCGGCGAGAGCCGCGTTGGCAATCGCCATAGCGATTCTGTCAGCAATGGAGCTCGCCAACGCTCAAAGCTCCGCCGCTCTCCCAGAACAGGAACGTCAGAGCGAGCGGCGGCTGGTGATCAATGTCCGTGCCAGGACCCTCGAACTGTTCGAGAACGGCGAATGGGTGAAGAGCTACCCCATCGCCGTGGGCAAGCCCTCGACACCGACCCCACTCGGCACCTTTCAAGTTTCTACCAAGGTCAAGAACCCCACCTGGTACGGGCCGAACAAGCAAGTGATCCCGCCCGGCAAGAAGAATCCGGTGGGGACGCGCTGGATGGGCTTGGATAAGAAAGGGTACGGCATCCACGGAACCAATGACCCCGATTCCATCGGGCTCGCGGCCTCCCGCGGCTGCATTCGCATGCTCAACCGCGAGGCCGAAGACCTGTTTGCCCGCTTGGAAGTTGGCGACCAGGTGGAAATCCTGGCTGAGCCGATGACGGCTGACGCCGCCACCTTGCGCGACTCGTATCGCCCAGACGGCACCGACACCGGCACTGGCGATCTGGTCGGGGGGAGCTAGCCATGGAACTGGGCTTCACAGATACGCTGTACGTCTCCTTGGCGGCTGTAGTGGGTTTCCAGATGGCACTGGCCGCCGACTACTTCCTACTGAAGCTCCTGCTCCGAATTATGCGCTCCGGGGTTCCGCGGGAGCATCCCGACAGCAATCTGTGAAATTTCTCAATCACACCTGTCCGCGAGTCAGGGCTTCGCGTCCATACCTGGCCGTTTTCCCGAATCTGACACTGCGGTAATATCAGTGCATGCTCCCGCTTGTTTTGCTTCTGGCATTAAGGCTGCCCCAAACGGAAGTCGACGCCTTTGCTCGAAGGGTGGCGCAGGCTCTAGCTCAAAGCCAGGCGCCGGGTCCGCACAGTCGCGTTCAGTTACAGGTGGAGGACGCTGGAGGGGTCGGCGCTGCCGGGCAACTCGCTCGCGCCTTGCATGAAGCGCTCCTACTTGAAGGATTTGAGCCGACGGCCGCGGGGAAATTCGGCCATCGGGTGTTTGCCTATCTGAGCCTGCGCCGCGGCCGGCCACTGGCTGCGGTACGAATCCTCGGGGAAGGGGGTGGCAAAGAGGTAGCGGTGCTGTTTGCCGAATTCTCACCCGGCGCGGCGCCAGAACCGGTTCAACCGGAAGGCCCCCCGGTGGCGATCCGCACCCGAACGCTGCTGGCCACCGAGCTTCCGGTGCTGGACCTGGAGGCCGATCGGAAGGGAAACCTCTTTGTCCTGCACCCGGACCGCTTGGTTGTCTTCGACTTGAACGCCGTCGGTCTACCGGGAAAACCCCCAGTAAAAGCAGCGGTCGGGCTCGACACGGGAGCCAAGCGTTTGCGCGACCCGCTGGTGCGGTTGCTGACGCACGACAGCCCTCGCCGGTTGGAGTTGTATTCCGCCGCCGAGACGTTGGCGCCAGCGCCTCCAAAGATAATCGAGGGCTACACCCTCAGGAGCTTGGAAGCTTCGGCCCCGCTACGGGTGTCGCATCCATGGCGTGCCGTCTCCCTTCAGTTCCGGCTCGCCGCCGGCAGGAACTTCCTTTACGGCGGTCCGGTGACGAAGCTGTACGGTTTGGCTCCGGTGCGCAGCCCGCTCCGCGCGCACTGGGTCCTGTTGGACGGCACCGGACGTTTGGTGCTGACCGACGCCAGCTTGCGGCCGATCAGCATCGCTTCCGGTCCTTTCGGAGGCGATGTCGCCTCGGCGGCCCTGCCCTGCACCGGGACCCTCGTGATGGCGGCCGGCCCCGAGCCGCATCCGCTCCGCGACCGCATCAGTGTCCTTCGTTTAGAGAATGACCGTCTGCGGCCCCTCACCGGCCTGGCGATGGAAGGCGCCGTCCGTCGTCTGAAAACTCTCCCTCCTGTCGGCAAAGCGCGGCGAATCCTCGCTGTGGTTCAAAACAGCGGTGAGGTCCAAACCGGCGCTGTGGCTCAAACCGACGCTGTGGCTCAAACCGACGCTGTGGCTCAAGCCAACCAGGCCACCCGCATCGAAGAAATCGAATTGAGGTGTTCCCCGTGAGGCTGCGGCCACAGGGCAGGCGTCGGCTTCGTGTTCGGCAAGCCTTTTTGATTTGCGTCTGCATTTTCGGCGGGGCGCTGCAGTTGTCCAGCGCGGCCCGGCCGCGCTACGGCGGCACTCTTCGGCTGGGTTTTTACCAAACAGCGGAGACCTACGACCCTACGGCGGCCACCACGCTGCCCGAACGCCTCCTTGCCCGCTCTCTGTACGAGACCCTGGTAGCGTTTGATGATCGGGAAGGCGATGATCGGGAGGGAGACGATCGGGAAGGCAGAGCCATGGGTGCTGCGTCGGGGCTGGCCGCTCGTTGGCATGCGGAATTGGGGGGCAAGCGCTGGGTCTTTCAATTGCGCCCCGGCATCCGGTTCCACAATGGAACGCCTCTGAGCGCGGCAGCGGTGCAGGCCTCTCTGGAACGGGCAGTGGCCCGAGCGCAGACAGCTAGCGCAGCCTACCTGCGCCGCGCGCGATTCGTGTGCGCATCGCCTTCCCCAAGCCGCCTGACCTGCAACTTGGCCAAGCCCATAGCGGCGCTACCGAAGCTATTGGCCGATCCGGCCTTGGCCATCGCCGAGTCCGACGGCGCCGGTACCGGCCCCTGGAAGCTGGCCTCCTGGTCGCTGGGAACTCGTGCCCGACTGGAAGCATTCGACGAGTACCGGCAGGGCCGGCCCTTCCTGGACGCAATTGAAGCAAGATTCGGAACCGACCCGCGGCGGCAGCGGGTCGATTTCGAACTGAAGCGCGTGGACGTGCTTGTAGCAATGCCCACCGAGGCTCGCGCCCCAGGCCAGGTGCGCGCTGCGCTTCCTTCCAACCTGTTGCTCCTGGGCTTTTCCCCTGCCACGGCGTTCTTGCGCGGAGGCGAGCAGGGCGGGCTTGCTGCCCGCCAGGCGCTGCTGGCCGTATTGGACCGGGAAGCGCTCGCCGACCTGCTGCCGCCCGGCCGGGCCCGTGCGGCAAAGGCATTCTTGCCGGGTTGGGTGAGCGGCTACGACTTTCTGCTTGGGTTCGGAGCCTGGCGAAAGCCTGGGACGGCCCAGCGGCTACTGCAGCCCGCCGGCGCGCTACCTCGGGGACCGTTCCGGTTGATCTATGACGCGGCCGATCCGGTAGCAGAGCTGGCTGCTTCGCGGCGCGCATTGGACTTGCGCGGCATGGGGATGGAGTTGCGGCCTCAGGGCCTCGCTGGCGCCGGCTTCCGACAGGCCCGGCAAGCGGGCCGCTATGACCTGTTCCTGGAATCGGTGTCCCTGCGTGTAGAGCACCCCGCGGCTGCTCTGGCCGACCTGCTGTCTCGCCATAGCCCGGAGCGGGTTCCGATGGAACTGTTCCAGCCGGCCCGCTCGATTGAACTCCAGTACCGGCTGGAGAGAGCGGCGCTGGAGGATTTACGTCTGATCCCTCTGCTTCATTACCGCGACCAGTACAGTTTCCAGCCCGGCCTGGAACAGGTGCGCCTGAGGGAAAATGGTATGCTGGACCTTGCCAATGCTTGGAAGCGATAAGGCGCGTCGGCCTCATGCCATCGGGAAGCCGAAGCTCCCCTAGCGGATGCCCGTGGTCCGCGCGATCCCCGGATCAGCGCCAACCATGAACTTGAGTTTCCGCTGGAAGTTGCTGTTGGCATTCGGCGTCACCACCGTGGTGGCGGTGGCGGTCGTGGCATTCGTGGCCACCCGGCTGGTGGGGGCCTCCTTCCTCCGCGGCGATCGGGAACGCATCGAAGGGGTACTGGGGCAGGCGCGGGCGAGCATCCAGCGCCGCGGCGAGCTGGCGGGCCGGCGTGTGACTGCGGCCTCGGAAAGCGAAGCCGCCACCCGGATGGCCATCGCACTGAATCAGTCGCCGCAGGGAACACCGGCCCCAGGCGTTTTCCTGACGGAAGCAACCACGCTGGCACGCGCTCACGAACTGGACCTGCTGCAACTGATCGCACACGACGGAACAATCCTCTCTTCGGCCCAGTGGCAGGCGCGCGCCGGCTACCGCGAACCAGGACTGGCGCGACTGGTCTCGCGCAAGACCCCCTTTGTGCGCCTGGAGGAATTGCCGTCGGGGCAGGTGCTGGCAGTCGAAGTGGTGCGTGATCTCAGCCTCGGGGCGCGTAAGCTGTACCTGATCGGTGGGTACCCTCTGGACGAGTCCTTCGTCAGCGAACTCAGCCAGGCAGGCTTGGAACATGTGGTTCTGTTCCGCCTGGCCGGGCAGGGGCAACTGGTGCCCATGTCCGGGGCGTCCCGGCGGGAAGCTGTCGGCGAGCAGCAAAGTCGACCGGGGTCCGGCGTCGGGGAAGCACTGCGTCTCGTCGCAGAACGTGTGGTCCTTTCTGGCGCGGAGTACCGGGGCGAACTGGGGCGCGCGGAAGGCGTGGCTGCGCCCTCCAGCGTCGCGGGCACCCCGATTCGCGACGTTGCTGGAACCACGCTCGGCGCCCTGGTGGTTACCGTATCGGGGGCCGAACGGGTCCAGGTGATCCGCTCACTGTATTGGGCGGCCGTGGTGGCCGGGGCGTTAGGGTTGCTGGCTGCCATGGTGCTGACTGCGTGCCTCCAAGGAGGTGGCAGGCGGCAATCTGGAGTACCGCATCCGGCCGCGCGGAGATGACGAGATGGCCCGTCTCTCAAGCGCATTCAACCAGATGGCCTCTAGCCTGCGAGAACATCGTGAGCGTCTGGTGCAAGCCGAGCGAGTGGCCGCTTGGCGCGAGCTGGCCCGCCGCCTGGCCCACGAGTTGAAGAACCCGTTGTTCCCTCTCCAGCTTTCCATAGAGAACCTGCGCCGCGCCCGCCAGACGGATCCGGCAAACTTCAACGAAGTCTTTGAGGAGGGAACGACCACGCTTCTGGCCGAACTGGAGGAGCTAAGACAGATTGTGGCGCGCTTCAATGATTTTGCCCGAATGCCGCGGCCGGAGCCGGAGCAGACTGACTTGAGGGGCCTGCTTGAAAAGACGGCGCGCCTGTACGAAGCGCGCATCCGTCAGGAGAGCATCGCGCTGGATTTACAGCTGGCCCACGAACCCGTAGTGGCCCACGCCGATCCCTACCTGGTGAGCCAGGCCCTGGGGAACCTGGTATTGAATGCGCTGGACGCGATGCCCGGTGGCGGCCGCTTAGAATTATGTGCCTTCGCCCACAACGGCCGCGCCGTCGTGGAAGTCGCCGACACCGGCCGGGGACTTACCGAGGACGAGCAGCAGCGCGTCTTTAGCCCCTATTACACCACCAAGCAGCACGGCACAGGACTGGGATTGGCCATCGTGCAGTCGGTAGTAGCCGACCACGGCGGCCGCATCACGGTGGAAAGCGCCCCTCAGAAAGGGACTCGCTTCCGCATCGAACTCCCCTCATCATGAAATTGAAAATCCTGATCGTGGATGACGACCCCAACACGCTGGCGCAGCTGGCGCGGGCGTTTCGCATGGAGGGGTTGGAAGCGGTGGTCGCCGAATCGGCCGAAACGGCGCTTCAGCGACTGCGCGAGAACGGCGTGGATGCTGTAGTTTCCGACGTGGTGATGCCCGGGACCAGCGGGCTGGAACTGCTGGAAGCGATCCGCCGCGAGCGCCCGGACCTGCCGGGCGTGATGATCTCCGGCCAGGCCACCATCGAAATCGCGGTGCGCGCCACCCGCTCCGGCGCCATTGATTTCCTGGAAAAGCCGGTCTCGGCGCAAAAGTTGCTGGTGACGGTGGAGAACGCGGTGCGCCTGCGCCGCCTGGAAGAGGAGAACGTCGAACTCCGTCGCCAGATGGGCGACGGCGAGCTGCTGTTTCGCAGCCCGGCAATGAAGCAAGTCGCCTCCCAGGTGGAGCTGGTGGCGCCCACCGACTCAACTGTCTGCATCCTGGGCGAAACCGGGGTAGGGAAGGAGCTGGTGGCTCGCGCCATCCACCGCGCCAGCCCGCGCCGCGACGGTCCCTTCATTCAGCTCAACTGCGCCGCCGTGCCGGCCGAACTCATCGAAAGTGAGTTGTTCGGCCACGAGAAGGGTTCCTTCACCGGGGCCGTCAGCCGACACATCGGCAAGTTCGAGGCGGCCAACGGGGGAACCCTGTTCCTGGACGAGATCGGCGACATGCCTGCGCCGATGCAGGCCAAGCTGCTGCGCGTGCTGCAGGAGCGCCAGTTCGAACGCATCGGTTCCCATCGGATGATTTCCGCCGACGTCCGCGTGGTGACTGCCACTAACAAGGATTTGCGCCGCCTGATCGCCGCCGGCCAGTTCCGCGAAGACCTCCTCCACCGCATCTACGTCTTCCCCATCGCTGTGCCGCCGCTACGCGAACGCCTGGAGGACGTACCACTGCTGGCCGAGCACTTCGCCCGCGAGATCGCCCTGAGGAACAACTGGAAGGAGGCGCGCATCGCGCCCGAGGCCCTAGAGCGGCTGGTCCGCTACGGCTGGCCGGGCAATGTGCGGGAACTGCGGAACGTGGTGGAGCGGGCGTTGATTCTGGCGCGCGGCGGCGAAATCGCTGGCCCGCTGGTGGATGAGTTGCTAGGCACAGCGCCCGGTGCCTCCGGTCGAGCGTCCAGTCGCGACTCCGGCCAATTTGGCTTCCGCGGCCGCCCCTTGAAAGAAACCATGGAAGAGGTTGAGCGGCAGGTGGTGCTGGAGGCGCTGGAACAGCACGGCTACCAGATCGCGCCGACCGCTCGCACCTTGGGCTTGGAGCGCAGCCACTTTTACAAGAAATGCAGGCAGCTCAGCATCGACCTCCGCACGCTCCGGTCGGAGTGAGATTGTCGGCTCCGGGACAGTGACTCGCTTGGTTATCCGCGCCCGGTGGGGCAAGGGCTGCGTTGACATTTTTAACGTTCTGCCCGTATTGTGTTTGTAGATCGAATGCAGGAGCAAACCTACGCTATTGTCGTCTACCTGCAGGGTCCTCTGGCCCAATTTGTAAACCGCCTCCGGGAGCAACTCAACCCCGAATACGCAGGCAAGGGTGCCCACGTAACGGTAATTCCGCCTCGCCCGCTGGTCATTTCCGAGGAGGCGGCTGCGGAAGAGGCACGCGCGCAGTGCGCCGGGTGGGAACCTTTCGAGCTGGAAGTCGGCAACATACAGACCTTTCTCCCCGTTAATCACGTTGTCTACCTGGGGCTTAGGCAGGGGGCCGACCAATTGCGCCGCCTGCACCAGACCTTAAACCGCGGATACCTGGCCTGCCCGGAGCCGGTCGAGTTCGTTCCACACATCACCATCGCCCAGGATCTGAGCGAGCAACGCATCCTGGATGTGTTCGCCCAGGTTTCCAGCGGATTTGCCGCCTATGCTGGACCCCGTCGCCATCCGGTAAGGACGCTGACCTTCGTGCGCCAGAACGATGCGGGCGATTGGATCGACTTGGCTGAACTTCAACTTGGGCGTGCCGGTGTCTTGACACGGTAGGATGACCGCGTACCACCCCGTTCCACACCACATATAGACAGCCAGACCCTAGATTCCTCAACCAGTCGTAGCCGGGCTATCCCCATGGCCTGGGTTACGGAGAGGGCCAAGATTTCCCTTGACAGTTGTGGGTGGAAGGGGTAAAAAGTGGGCAGAAGTGGAGATAAGTGGAGAAGCATGAACGGGGTGGCCCAGAACTCTCCTGTAAGTGGGACATCCGGGTCAGGGTCAAGCTTGTCGTCGGCTCGGAGGATGCACGGCCAAAGTGGCTGAGGGAAGCGCGGCTGAGGGAAGCGAAATGACACCAGTGAGCGAGCTACGGCAGGAGATGGCATGGGTTGCGGCCACCGACGCGGCCAACCAGAACATGCGAGCGCACGGGCGCATCGTTTGGGACGCAGATGACTACAACGTGGCTACCGTGGAATTGGACCGGCTCTTGGAAGGCGAGAGGGAGTCCGAGCAGTGCTTCGACGAGTGAAGCTGCGGCCTGACGGGCCGCATTGGCTGACGGTCCCAGGCAGTTTTGAAACGGGCATGACCGATGCTTCGAGGCAACTATCCGGCGCGAGTGGACGAGAAAGGGCGGCTGAAGGTTCCCGCCCCCTTCAAAGACGACCTGGAAGAGAACTACGGAAAACATTTTTATATCACCAGCCTGGACGGTCAGTACGTTCGCATTTATCCCCTGGAAGAGTGGAACAAGTTGGAAGAGAAGCTCCAGGCGGCTTCTTCGTTCAACCGCACGCGCCGCAAGTTCCTGGACCGGACCAACTACTTTGGCCAGCTGGTGGAGATGGACAAGCAGGGCCGAGTGCTGATTCCCGCCGTTTTGCGGGAAGAGGCCGAGATGAAAGGCGATGTGGCGGTGCTCGGCAACCTGGCCTTCCTGGAAGTGTGGAATCGCGAGCGCTTCGTGAAGGAGAGGATCGAGCAGAACCCGATTACGTCTGAAGACGAGGGGCTGCTGGAGCAGTTGGGGATTTAAGGATTGGCCCTATCCGGGCACGTTCCGGTGCTGTTGCGCGAGGCGCTGGAGTACTTGGCCATCCGGCCCGAAGGAACCTACGTGGACTGCACGATAGGGGCTGGAGGGCACAGCGCCGAGATCGTCCGGAGATTGACCACCGGCCGGCTGCTGGCGCTGGATCGCGATCCACAAGCTCTGGAGCTGGCGCGGCAGAGGCTGGCCGAATTCGGGGACGCCGAATTGGGGAACACCGAGTTGGGGAACAAGGTGAAGCTGGTGCAAGCCCACTTCGAAGATCTGGTTGAGACCACGCGGCAACAGGGTGCCGCGCCGGCCGATGGCCTGCTGGCCGACCTCGGCCTCTCCCGGATGCAGTTGGACAATCCCCAGCGGGGCTTTAGTTTTGCGACGGAGGGGCCGCTCGACATGCGCATGGATCCAGCTCAGCCCCGAACCGCCGCAGAAGTCGTAAATCGAACCGGCGAGCGCGAGCTGGCCGATTTGATTTACAAATTCGGAGAAGAAAGGAGGTCGAGGAAAATCGCCAGAGCGATTGTCCGGGCGCGGCCGCTGCGGAGCACCAAGCAGTTGGCAGAAATTGTTCAGGCCGCGTCCGGGCCATCGCGTCGTCGAGGGCTCCATCCGGCTACGCGCACGTTTCAGGCTCTGCGCATCTTCGTGAACAATGAACTGGGCGAGCTCGAGGCCATGCTGGCTTCCTTACCTTCTTCCCGCACCTTTCGGCCGGGTGCCAGAATCGTCGTCATCAGCTTTCATTCTTTGGAAGACCGAATCGTAAAGCAATCGTATCGGCAGTGGCAGGCTGAAGGATTCGCGCGCATCTTGACCCGGCACGTGGTGGTACCGTCGCCCTCGGAGGTTCAAGCCAACCCCAGGGCGCGCAGCGCCAAGCTCCGCGCAGCGGAAATCTCGGCCGTCGGCGGCCGCACAAACTCGGCAAACCTGAAGAAAGGTTAAGGCTCCATGGCAGATGCATTTCGGTTCCCGAACCTACCCCCCCCGACCGGGCGGCGTCTTCCGCAATGCGTCGTTCGAGCTGACGCTTTCTCCCTCCCACAGAAGATTGACAACTCACGGCTGGTCAAGGTGGCCGATCCGCGGGAGCGGCGCGCGCAGCACCGCCTGGTGCTGGTCAGCCTGCTGCTGTCGGCCGCCATCCTGGCCTCCGCCTGCCAGCGATTCGCGATCATCCGGAGCGGCTACCGCCTGGAGGAGCTGAAGGGGCAGCGCGAGCAACTACTGGAAGCCAACCGGCAACTGCACCTGGAAGAAGCGTCGCTCCGGAACCCGGAGCGAGTGGATGCCATTGCCCGCGCGCAGCTCGGTTTCGCCACGCCGACGCCCAGCCAGATGCGGCCTCTGGAGCCACTGCCGGACGGCCCGGACGGAGCGGTGTTCGCCGCCGTGCATCCCCCGCCTCTTTCCCAGTCCGTCGGCGCCCAGTCGGTCGGGGCCGCGCTTCCGACCGTTGTTCCCTAAGCGAAGCCCATGCTTCCGGTAGCCGACCGCCGGGGCGCTTCCGCAAGCGCTCCCTCTGCCTCCGTCCGCTACCCGGTGCTCATTGCTATCTTCGTCCTTTGGATGGCGGCTGAAGCCGTTCGCTTGGTGCAGCTCCAGGTTGTTCGTCACACCGAGTTCCTGAGCAAGGCGCAGCGGCAGCAGCAACGCACCATTGAGGTCAGTCCGAAGCGGGGCGTCATCTACGACCGCAATTTTCACGAGCTGGCCAGGAGTGTTTCGGTAGACTCGGTCTTCGCGGTCCCGGCGGAGATCCCCGCACCGAAAAACGTCGCCTCGTTACTAGCGCGCGTGCTCGGGTTGAACGAAGGCGACTTGCTGGCGCGCATGGAGGCCAGCCGCAACTTCTGTTGGGTGAAGCGGAAAGTGGATCGGCTGGAGGCGGAACGGGTGCGCGCCCTCAACCTGGAGGGCATCTACTTTCAAAAAGAGAACAAGCGGTTTTACCCTAAGCGTGAGTTGGCAGCCCACGTGCTAGGCCATGTGGGTGTGGATGAAGTCGGGTTGGCGGGCCTTGAGTTCAAGCTGGACAAGACGGTCCGTGGACGTGCTGGCAAGCTGCTCATTCAGACCGACGCCCGCCGCCGCTGGTATGGCCGCACCGAGCGGCCGCCCGAGGTTGGCCAGAACGTAGTTCTCACCCTCGACGAGAAGATCCAGTACATTGTTGAGCGTGAATTGTCGGCAGCAATGGCCACGACCCGGGCGCGCGCAGGCACCGTAGTGCTGCTCGATCCCAGCAACGGCCAGATTCTAGCGCTAGCCAATCGGCCCACCTTCAACCCGAACGCGTACGCTCAGGCGCCCCGGAAAGCCTGGATAAACCGGGCGGTGGCGTCGGCCTACGAGCCCGGGTCCACCTTCAAGGTGGTGACCATTGCCGCGGCGCTCGAGGAGCGGCTCACCCGGCCCAGCGAAGTCATTGACTGCCAGATGGGGTCCATCGAAATTGCCGGGCATACGATCCGTGACCACAAACCATTTGGTCCCCTCACGGTCACTCGCATCCTGGCTTACTCCAGCGATGTGGGAACGATCAAATTGGGGCTGAGGCTGGGGAACGACCGCATGTACCGCTACATTCGGAAATTCGGATTCGGCGCCCCGACCGGGGCAGGCTTGCCCGGCGAGGCCCGGGGCCTGCTGCGGCCCCCAGACCGCTGGTCAAAGATCTCCATCGGCGCCATCTCCATGGGGCAGGAAGTGGGTGTCACCGCCATGCAGTTGATCACCGCCATCTCCGCGGTCGCTAACGACGGCATCCTCAATGAACCCAGGATTGTCCAGAAGCACTTCCGTCAATCGCCCAGGCGGCAGGCGGCACTGCTGTTCGCCGGGTTGCGCGGCGGCACGCCGGAGCCAAAGGGCAGGCGGGTGCTGAGTCCCGAGACAGCGCTGGAGATGAAGCAGATGATGCGACAGGTGGTGTTGATGGGCACCGGCATGAAGGCGCAATTGAACGGCTGGTCCGCCGCCGGCAAGACAGGGACGGCACAGAAAACAGACCCAGCTACCGGATCCTACTCGCGGACCGATTACGTGGCCTCCTTTGTCGGCTTCGCTCCGGTGAATGAGCCTGCAATCAGCATGGTGGTCATCCTGGACTCCCCGCGCGGACACTATCACGGTGGCGAAGTGGCCGCACCGGTGTTCCAGCGCATTGCCGAACAGGTGCTGTCCTACCTGGGCGGGGCGCGCGATCTGCCTGTCCTCCCCGAAGCAGAGCAGCCGGAGGTGGATGCCGACCAGGTGATCGACTTTGCCCTCCAACTCGACTTGGCCAAGGCCTCCCGCGCCTCGTCTTCCGGCGTCCGGAAGGCCTCGAAAGCCGGCTCAACCGTTGTGCTCGACCTGGACAAGTCACAGGTGGCGCCGGAGTTCTTGGGCAAGTCGGTGCGCGACGTGGCCGAACAGGCGCTCTCGTTGGGACTGGCTGTGGAGCTGCGAGGAACGGGCGTCGCCCGCCAGCAGGTGCCTCCTCCCGGTAGCCCCCTGGCCTCCGACACCAAAGTCACCGTGCGCTTCTCCCCCTAAGCCGGTCTTTTCGCGACCGCCTTTGCCAATCAGGGGGCCAGTCAGGTGGGTCAATCAGGCGGGCCAGTCAGGTGAAAGCTCTAGAATCAGTTCACCAACCGATGAAGCTCCGGGAACTTCTGCGCGGGATCGAGCCGGTCGAGATTCTCGGGAATACAGAGATTTCAGTCACCGGCCTGCACTATGATTCCCGCCGCATCCAGCCGGGCCATGTGTTTGCGGCCGTCCGGGGAGAGAAGACGGACGGGAATCAGTTCGTCTCGCAGGCGCTGGAGGGCGGGGCAATCGCCGTGGTCACTGAAGCGCCTCCGCCAGGCACGCCGTCTTTCACAGGGCGCGCCTGGGTACAGGTAACGGACGCGCGCAAGGCCCTGGCCACAGCAGCAGCCAACTTCTACGGCCACCCGGCACACGCGCTGGAGTTGGTGGGCGTCACTGGGACCAACGGGAAGACCACTACTTGTTTCCTGCTGGACGCCATCTTTGCTGCGGCGGGCAGGAAGTCCGGGCTGTTCGGTACCATCGAATACCGGCTCGCCGGACGCAGCCTGCCGGCGCCGAACACGACGCCGGAATCGCTGGACCTGCAAGCCTACCTGGCCGAACTGCAGGCCATGGGCGCGACACACGCCGCGCTGGAGGTATCCTCGCACGCCCTCGCCATGGACCGTGTCTATGGCTGTCCCTTCCAGGCCGCAGTGTTCACCAACCTGAGCCGTGACCATCTGGATTTCCACGGTACCCTGGAAGCTTACTTCGCCGAGAAACGGAAGCTGTTCACCGGCTGGGGGGCCCAGCCGCCAGAGTGGGCTATCTTGAACGTTGACGATCCCCGGTCGGAAGAGCTGCGCGGCTGCGGAAGCGCAAACGTCCTCACCTACGGCCTGGCTGCCGTCGCGCAAGTGCGGCCGCAAGGAGGAACCTCCGGGCCAAATTCCGGGCGCTTCCTCATGGACAGTCCATGGGGAAAGCTGGAGAGCCGATCGCCCTTGCTGGGACGGCCCAACGCCTACAACCTGCTGGCCGCAGCCGCCGCGGCACTGGCGTTAGGATTCGGCGTCGAGCAAGTGGAACGCGGGCTGGCGGACCTGCAAGCTGTGCCGGGGCGCTTCGAGCAGGTGCAATCTGGCCAGCCTTTTCTGGTGCTGGTGGACTACGCCCACACCGACGACGCCCTGCGCAATCTGCTGACCACGGCCCGCCAATTGACTAACCGGAGTGGCCGCGTCATCACTCTGTTCGGCTGCGGCGGCGACCGTGACCGCACCAAGCGCCCCCTGATGGGACAGGTGGCTGGCTCCCTCAGCGACTTGGTGGTGCTTACCAGCGACAACCCACGCTCGGAGGAACCGCGCGCCATCATCGCCGACGCACTGGTGGGCCTGGAACAGACTGGCGCGCGGCACCACACAGAGCCCGACCGCGCCCAAGCCATCAAGCTGGCCCTGCGCGAGGCGCGACCCGGCGACATCGTGCTGCTCGCCGGGAAGGGCCACGAGACCTACCAGATCATCGGCGAGCGGGCGTTGCCCTTCGACGACCGCGCCGTTGCCCGCCAGGTCTTGCAACGCCTGGGCTACGAACCGGGCTACGAAATAGATGAGGCAGAAAAAATTGACTGACCGGCCGTAGACAGAGTAAGCAGGGACGCGGGCCGCATTGGTCAAACTTGGGGGTCAAACTTGCGGCCCTGTGGGGAGTGGCGATCTGTCTCCGAGTTGCTAAAGTCTGGTTGTTTTACCGGCGACCTGTAAGCGCACGAGCGCCCGCTGCAGCGCCACCATGGCTCGCTTCGCGTCGGTCTCCGGGTCGGGATGGCTCAGACGCTGCTCGGCTCGCTCCTGCGACGCCCTCGCCCGCGACGCGTCAATCTCTTCCGCCTTCTCGGCCGTGTCGACGAGCACCTTCGTGTGTTCCGGCAGGACTTCCACCAAGCCTCGTCCGACTACCAGGTGCTGGGTCCGCCCTCCCTGCCGATAGCTGATTTCCCCAGGCCTCAACTGGGACAGAAGTGGCGCGTGTCCCGGCAGCACGCCCAGGTAGCCATTGCGGGCGGGAATTTGCGCCTCTTCTACGTCCTCGCGGGCCACCATCCGTTCCGGGGTGGTGATTTCCAATCGAAATGTTTCAGCCATAGGACGGGCTGGCCTCAAGTTTCCGG
The DNA here is from genome assembly GCA_965223005.1 of Terriglobia bacterium. GTDB lineage: Bacteria > Acidobacteriota > Terriglobia > JAJPHL01 > JAPKYU01 > CBDBKE01. The sequence goes on from CBDCVK010000002.1 coordinate 23,461, forward strand.
CGCCAGAACAGAGCGCCCAAACGAAATCACGCCGCCGCTTTCAGTTTTTCCGCCTTCTCGTAAACCTCTTCGATCGGTCCCACCAAGTAGAAAGCCTGCTCGGGAATTTCATCCAGCTCGCCATCCACGATGGCGCGGAAGCTTTTCACCGTGTCCTCCCGTTTGACGTATTTGCCAGCCAGACCGGTGAACTGCTCGGCCACGAAAAAGGGCTGGGAGAGAAACTTCTGGATCTTGCGCGCGCGGGACACGGTCAGCTTGTCATCTTCGGACAGCTCGTCAATGCCCAGGATGGCGATGATATCCTGCAGGTCCTTGTAGCGCTGGAGCACGGCTTGCACGTCGTGCGCCACCTGGTAGTGCTCCTCTCCCAGCACGCGCGGATCCAGGATGCGAGACGTAGAAGCCAGCGGGTCCACCGCCGGGTAAATGCCCAGCTCGGCAATCTGCCGCGACAGCACGGTGGTGGCATCCAGGTGGGCGAAGGTGGTGGCTGGCGCCGGGTCGGTCAGGTCGTCAGCAGGAACGTAGATGGCCTGCACGGAGGTGACAGAACCCTTCTTGGTGGAGGTGATGCGCTCCTGCAGTTCGCCCATCTCAGTGGCTAAGTTGGGCTGGTAGCCCACCGCGGACGGCATCCGCCCCAGCAGCGCCGATACTTCCGAGCCGGCCTGGGTGAAGCGGAAGATGTTGTCGATGAACAGCAGAACGTCCGCGCCCTCTTCGTCGCGGAAGTACTCGGCCACCGTCAGTCCGGTCAATCCCACGCGCAGGCGGGCGCCCGGCGGCTCGGTCATCTGGCCGTAGACCAGGGCCACCTTGGATTTCCGCCAGTCCTTCGGGTTGATGACTCCGGACTCCTGCATCTCCAGCCAAAGGTCGTTGCCCTCGCGCGTCCGCTCCCCCACGCCGGCGAACACCGAGACGCCGCCGTGCTTCAGCGCCACGTTGTTGATCAGCTCCATGATGATCACGGTCTTGCCCACTCCGGCGCCGCCGAACAGGCCGATTTTGCCGCCCTTCAGGAACGGCTGCACCAGGTCAATGACCTTGATGCCGGTCTCGAACATCTCCAGCGTGACGCTCTGCTGGTCAAAGCCGGGCGCCGGGCGGTGAATCGGATAGCGCGTGTCGGACTCCAGAGGTCCCATGTTGTCCACCGGCTGCCCGATCACGTTCATCACGCGGCCGAGGGAGGGACGGCCCACGGGCACGGTGATCGGTCCGCCCTGATCGGTTGCCTTCATCCCGCGCACCATTCCCTCGGTGGGCTGCAAAGCCACTGTGCGCACGCGGCCTTCCCCCAGGTGCTGCTGCACCTCCAGGATGACGTCCAGCGGTGCCGGGACATCGAACCCTTCGCTGGTCACCCGGACGGCGTTGTAAATGCCAGGCAGGTGCTCTTCGCTAAACTGCACGTCCACGGCAGGCCCGGCGACTTGGATCACTTTTCCGATGTGAGAGTCGTTCATAGCTTCCCCTATCCTGTCGTTCTCCTATTCTAAGGCTGCGGCTCCGGAAACCACTTCGATGATTTCCTTCGTAATGAAGGCCTGGCGAATGCGGTTCATGTTCAGCGTGATCCGCTCGATCATCTCGGCGGCGTTGTTGGTGGCCGAGTCCATGGCGGTCATGCGAGCAGCATGCTCGGCGGCCGCCGACTCCAGTAGCGACCGGAACACCTGCACCTCCACGTAGCGGGGCAGCAGCTCGCGGTAGATTTCCTCAGGCCGCTGCTCATAGATGTAGTCCACTTGGCCGTGGTCCCCTGGCGCTTCGCCCGAGCCGGGCGGAATTGGGTCCAGCGGCAGCAGGCGTTCCACCACCAGACGTTGCGACAGGATGCTCTTGAATTCGTTGTAGAGGAGATAAATGGCGTCGTACTGCTGGTCGGAATAGCGTCGGCTGACCTCCCCGGCGATCTCCCGTGCGTGAGCGTAATCCACCCGGGCGAAGATATTGACGTACTCGGCTTCCAGGTCGCGCCGGCGGCGGAAAAAATCCCGTCCTTTGCGACCGATGGGGATCAGGCCGACCTGCCGCTCCTGGGCAGCGCGTTCCTCCAGAAACGCCTGCGCGGCCTTGACGACGTTGCTGTTGAAAGCCCCGGCCAAACCCTTGTCGCCGGAGAGCACCAGCAGCAGCACACGGCGCTCCGGACGCCGGGCCAGCAGCGGGTGAGCAGTGGCGTCCTCTTCGCCGAGCTGCTGGCTGGCCTCCAGCCGTGCCACCACGTTCGCCAACGTCTGCCGCATCAGCGCGGCATAGGGCCGGGCGCTGAAAACACGCTCTTGGGCCCGGCGCAGCTTGGCCGCCGCAACCATCTTCATGGCTTTGGTGATCTGCTGCGTGTTGCGCACGCTCCGCAGGCGCCGCCGGATATCGATTAGCGAGGGCATGGATTAGCCAGCTGCCGACGTGTCAGCGCGCTCGGCGCGGGAGCGCTCTTTGAATTCGCTTAGAATCGCGGAAGCCTGCTGGCGCAGATCCTCGGTCAGTTCCTTGCGTTCGCGAATGCTCTTGCCCAGCGCCGGATGCGCTTGGTCGAGGAAGCGGTAGAGTCCCTGCTCGAACAAACGTAAGTCTTCCACGGTTAAGTCATCCAGGAAGCCGTTGGTTCCGGCAAAGATGATGAGGATCTGTTTTTCCACCGCCAGCGGCGCGTACTGGTCCTGCTTGAGGATTTCTGTCAAGCGCCGTCCGCGACCCAACTGGGCCTGGGTGGCCTGGTCCAAATCGGAGCCGAACTGGGCGAACGCGGCCAGTTCGCGGTACTGGGCCAGTTCCAGCCGAAGCGTACCGGCCACCTGCTTCATGGCCTTAATCTGGGCATTGCCGCCCACCCGGCTGACCGAAAGGCCCACGTTCACCGCCGGGCGGATGCCGGAGTGAAACAGGTCGGTTTCCAGGTAGATCTGGCCGTCTGTGATGGAGATGACGTTGGTGGGGATGTAGGCGGAAACGTCACCGGCCTGCGTCTCGATGACCGGCAGGGCGGTCAGCGAACCGCCGCCGTGCTCGTCATTGAGCTTGGCGGCGCGCTCCAGGAGCCGCGAGTGGAGGTAAAAGACGTCGCCGGGGTACGCCTCGCGCCCCGGCGGGCGCCGCAGCAGCAACGAAATCTCGCGATAGGCGGCGGCGTGCTTCGATAGGTCGTCGTAGAAGCACACCGCATGGCGCCCCGTATCCCGAAAATACTCGCCCATGGAGCAGGCCGCATACGGCGCCAGGAACTGCATCGGCGCCGGGTCGCTGGCGGTGGCCGCCAACACGATGGTGTAGTCCATGGCGCCCTGGTCGCTCAACGTTTTCACCACCTGCGCCACCGTGGAGCGCTTTTGCCCGATGGCCACGTAGACGCAGATGACGTCGCCCCCCTTCTGGTTCAGGATGGTGTCCAGGATCACGGCGGTCTTGCCCGTCTGGCGGTCGCCAATGATCAACTCGCGCTGGCCCCGCCCGATTGGAATCATCGCGTCAATGGCTTTGAGCCCCGTCTGCAACGGCTCCTTCACCGGCTGGCGGTCCACCACACCGGGCGCCAGTCGCTCGGTGGGGTTGTACCGATCAGTCACAATGGGGCCGCGGTCGTCAATCGGCTGGCCCAGCGCGTCCACGACCCGGCCGATCAGAGCGTCGCCCACCGGCACCGACATGATGCGCTGCGTGCGGCGCACTTCATCGCCTTCGCGGATTTCGGTGTAGTCGCCCAGCAGCACCGCCCCTACCTGGTCTTCTTCCAGATTCATGGCGATGCCGGAAACCCCGTGGGGAAACTCCAGCAGCTCGCCGGCCATTACCTTCTCCAGACCGTGGAGGCGCGCGATGCCGTCGCCCAGCGAGATGACTGAACCGACTTCGCTCACGCTCACCGTGGCCTGGTAGTTTTCAATCTGCTCTCGGATGATTTTCGAGATTTCGTCTGCACGAATAGTTGCCATAGCTCCTCACTGCTTGACGCAGCGCCTCTTGGCGCCGCGTTACTCAGAACTCAAGCGTTGGCGAACCTGCCTCAATTGCTCGCGGAGCGAGCCGTCGTAGATGGTGCTGCCGATGCGGGTCACGGCGCCGCCCAGCAGCTCCGGATCGATCGAGCATCGCATCCGGACCTGCTTGCCGGTCAACCCCCCCAGGGCCTCCTCGAGCAACTGGCGTTCGTCCGCCGCCAGCTCGACGGCACTGGTTACTTCTGCTCGCACGATGCCCCGCCGCTCGTCCAGCAACGTTTCCAACTTGCCCAGGACCTCGCCCAGCAGATTCATCCGGCGGTGATCCAGCAGCACCAGCAGGAAATTGCGGCTGGTGCGGGAAAGCTCGAGCGGCGCCGCCAAACGCTCGATCAAGGCGCGCTTGCGGGCAGCCGGCACCGCCGGGTTGGCCAGCACCGTTCGCAGCTCCTCGCTGGTTTCCAGAAGCCCGAGGAACTCTCGCAGCCCGGCAACCACACCTTCGGGTGCAGCCGGGGCATTGGGGCGCGCCAGCACGTCGGCCAGAGCTCGCGCATATCGGGCGGCTACAGCGGCCATGAAATCATTTCTCCTTGTCGTTGCTCAAGAGGCATCGTGGCTCTAGCGGCGTGCTGAAAACCCCGCCTGCGTGTCAGGAAAGGCATGGCGGTCGAAAAGCAGATTCCTCGCTTCGCTCGCAATGACATCGAAGGCAGTTTTTCAGCCCTCTGCTAGTCCTGCCTGTCGCGCAGGCTTCCTGCGTACTCCCGCAATAGCGCCACCTGCCGCTCCGGCGTCAGGTGTCCCCGAATCCGTTGCTCCGCCAGTTCCGCTGCCAATCCGGCAACGTAGCTCTTCAGCTCTCCTCTTGCCGACTTGGCCAGGGCCCGCATTTCCTGTTCCGCCGCCGCGAGAATTCTTTCGGTTTCGGCACCAGCGACTTCCCGCAGACGCGCCCTCTCGCTCTCGGCCTCGCTGTCAGCAGTCGCCCGCAGTTCGGCCATCTCCGCTTCCAGGCGCTCCAGGCGGCCTTCGATTTCCTGAAGGCGCTGTGCTGCCTCCTCGCGCGCGCGGCGACCACTTTCCAGGCCTTCCTGGATCGCCCGGGTACGGCCGGCGAAAAATTCTTTGATCGGCTGACGCAGCAGATAGCCGAGCAGGCCGAAGAAAACCAGGAAATTGACCCACTTCAAAATGCCCTGGATTGGGCCAGACTCCGACGCGAGGAGAAGGAGCAAGAGTGAGGGAGGAGGCGAGGTCATCAACGGGCCGTCTCCGCTCTGGCTCTCAAGACTGCCTCGGTGATGGAATCTGCCATTGCGCCGCTCTCCTCGGCCAGCAACGTCCTGGCCCTCTCGACCTCGGTGCGCAGTTCCTCGCGTGCCATCCGCACCTGCTCCTCCGCCTGTGCCCGAGCGCGGCGGACATGCTGGGCGCATTCCTCCACGGTTTGTTGGCGCTCCCGCTCCAAAGCGCGGTACATTTCCGCGCGAGCTTCCCTCAGGGCCTGCTGGTACTCGGCACTCTTGCGGTCGACCAACTCCAGACGCTCCCGGGCAGACTGCATCGCGCCTTCCGTCGCCTGGTGACGCTGGTGCAGGATCTGTTCCAGCGGGTTGAAGAACATTTTCTTGAGAAATATGTAGAGCAGCAGCACCAACACGAAGGTCGGCACTGCGTTGCGCAACAAGAGAGCTAGGGCCTCGACGACCTTTTCCATTGCCCCTCGGCGGTCCCCTGTGGGTGCGACCCAAGCGGGGTCGCCGAACCCACTGAAAACAGGAACGCTAGCACAGCGGCCGCGACGTGGTCAACGGCATCGCCCGGATAAAGTCACGTCTCGAGTGAATCGGGCATGCTACTCCAAGGCGATGGTGACGGTGTTGGATGTGAGGCCTCCGGTGGTGAGTACCACTGGGACCACACCGCCCATGGGAGCGTTCGGCGGAACTCGGGGGATTGACAGGAGCGTGGCTAGTATAGGAATCGGAACTTTGTGAGGCGCCTCAACGTGTGGGAGGCTTAAGCGGCTGCACTGCTGCACTCCAGGGCTGAGGCCTGCGAAGCACTCCGGGGCAATTCACCGACCTTACTGAACTTTGTTGCAGTGTTGTCTTCTCCCCCTGGTCTTGTAAACTTAAGAGTTCGATAGCGGAAAGGTCGGAGTCGCCGGCCGATTCTTGGGAGGGAGAGAAGTGCTGCTCCGCATCCTGCTCGCGTTGCTTGCGTTCGGCGCGGCTGGTGCCGCGCCGAACCCCGGATGGCCGCTGCGTCCGCCCGTCGGCTTCCAGCCGGTACCCGTACCGCCCGATAATCCCCTGACGCCGGAAAAAATCGCCCTGGGAGGACGCTTGTTTGCCGACCGCCTGCTGTCTGCCGACAGCACCGTGGCCTGTGCTAACTGTCACCGGCCCGACTATGGCTTCACGGTGCAGGAACGTTTCGGGCGCGGCATCGGCGGCGTCTCGACGACGCGTCGGCCGCCTACCCTGCTGAACCGCGCCTACGGCGATTTGCACTTCTGGGACGGCCGGGTGGCTTCGCTGGAAGAGCTGGCCCTGCTGCCGATCCAGCACCCCCAGGAGATGGGACTGAGCCTGGACGAGATGGAGCGCCGCCTCCGCCGCCATCCGGAATACCCAGGTGAGTTCTTGCGTGTGTTCGGACGGGAAGCAAATGCGGCCGACGTAGCCCACGCCTTGGCTGCATTCCTACGCTCGCTGCTCTCCGGCCCCAGCGCGCTTGACCGCTTTCTGGATGGCGACGCTACAGCGCTCTCTCCGGCCGCCCAGCGCGGCTTTGGATTGTTCCGCGGCAAGGCGCGTTGCATCTCCTGCCACTGGGAGCCGAACTTCACCGACGAGCAGTTCCACAACACCGGAATCGCCGCCCGCCAGCCGGTCTTCGACCGGGGCCGCGGCGGTGGTGCCTTCAAGACCGCTACCTTGCACGAGGTTTCCCGCCGGCCCCCTTACATGCACGACGGCAGCATCCCAACCCTGGAGAAGGTGATCGAGTTCTACGACGGGGGCGGCGAGCCAAATGCCCAGTTGGATGCTGCCGTTCGACGACTAAATCTGACTCCACAAGAGAAATCCGACCTGCTGGCCTTCCTCAAGTCGTTGTAGTGCTGCCCCCCAGCCGCCAAAGCTGGCGGCAAGCCCGACGCGAGACCGTCCACTACAGACCGTCCACTCCGGACCGGCCGCTACAGACTGGCCGCTACGGCTGCGTGTGGTAAACTCGGCTGCCATGTCGAACCCGTTTGGCGGCTTGAACGTCCTGAAGAACTGGAAAGTTGGGGACACGCGGGAACTGACCTAGAACGAACTCCGCGGCCTGCACGGCACGTCCGCGTATGACTCCTACAGCGGGACTTACCACCTCAATGGTCTCACCTGGCGCATTGTCGGGCAGATGAGCCGGGCCGACGGCGAGACCGTTCTTACACTTCAGGCAATGGGTGAATAGCCGGTAGTTTCCTTCCGCTGGTTTGTCAGGGTTGGCCGGTTTGTCAGGGTCAGGAAAGAGAGGAGTTGCAGCATGAGGAGAGCACTCAGTGTCGTGCTGGTTCAGATCATGGCGAGCTTAGTCATCGGGAGTACCCCTGCCGCCTTCGCACAACCCAATCCGAAGCCTGGGTCACTTCACCTGACCGTCCTGGATGCTGACTCCGGGCAACCCACTCCTGCCCGAGTCGAACTGCTCGACAAGCAGGGCGAAGCCTACGTGGCCAGAGATGCTTTACCCGTCGATGGCGACTGCGAACTGTACTACGGTAATTCGCCCCAGGAAGACCTCTCAGGATGGACATTGGAACGAGCGCTGGCCCTGTTAAAGAAAAAAGTCGACAACCCTTACACTGGAACCACCCAGTTTTACAGCGTCGGGAAGTCAGTGGTTTCCTTGCCGCCCGGGACCTATAAGCTCAAAGTCTTTAAGGGTGTTGAATACAAGATCCAGGCACGGGAGATTGACGTCCGGCCAGGGAAGATCACACAGCTGACGGTGAATATGTCGCGCTGGATCAACATGCCAGAACAAGGCTGGTACAGTGCCGATGACCACATCCACATCGCCCGGCCCGTAAAGGAACTAGACCCAATTATTTCCAAGATGATGCAAGCGGAAGACCTGCACGTGGGGAATCTCCTGCAGATGGGACTCTCCATACGTTTCAACCGCACCCCTCAGTATGCCCATGGACCCGACAGCATCTATCAGGAGGGGAATTACATCCTGGCCACAGGACAGGAAAATCCACGCACCGATTTTCGAGGTCACACGATTATCCTGGGAGCGAGCTCGCCTATCCATTTTCCCAAGAATTACTTGATTTACCGATTGTTCTTTGAAGAGGCGCGGCGTCAGGGAGCACTCAGCGGTTATGCTCACTTCGGCGGCGATGAAATTGGTGGTGATTTCGGCCTCGGCATCGATCTGCCTCATGGCCTGTTGAGCTTTATTGAAGTGTTGCAGTGGAATCGAGGAATTTACAATTTTTGGTATGACGTTCTGAATGCGGGTTTTCGCATAACACCAACGGCCGGGACAGACTATCCGTGCGCAAGAGCAAATATACCTGGGCGTGAGCGATTCTATACGAAAGTGGAAGGTCCTTTCACCTACGAGAATTGGTTGGAGGGGGTCCGCAAGGGACACACCTTTGTGACTACCGGGCCAATCCTTGAGTTTCGAGTCAATGGCAAGGGAATGGGGGAAGAAGTGGTGCTGAGCCGGCGCGGCTCAGTGCAGCTGGAAGGCCGAGTGCGCTTTGATCCGACCTGGGATGAGGTAGAACATCTTCAGGTCATTGAGAATGGGCAGTTGTTGCGAAGCTTCCCGAGAAAAGTGGGGGCGGCCGAGATCCGGTTTCAGTTTGAACACGATGTTCAAGAGTCCTCCTGGCTAGCTATTCGAGCTTATGGAAACAAGCTGGGCGAGATAGATCCCATGAGCAACCATATCCAGGGCACCAGGCGCCATACGTCGGAAGCTCACTCATCTCCGGTTTACTTAACCTTGAAAGGTGGACCTCCTCTCTCGGCCCAACCCCGGGTTAAGGCTGCAGCTCGTGCTTGGCTGGCCCGGCTGGAAGATTTCGAATCCCGGTTGGCTGAGGATCAGATTGAGAGTTTGGACAGAGAATATATTGGGAACATTGTTGAACTGGACCTCCTCCTCAAGAATCGTGAGGCCTTGCTGGAGGAAATCCGCAAGGCTAAGGAATACTTCACGCGTTTAGCACAATAGGACGTGCTGGACGAATAAAAGGAGTTCAAGCACGCACCCGCTCGTGTATCTCCCTCATCGGCGCAGGTTCTGACCATACATGATAAAATTGACTCTGGGGATCGGAAGGAGAGATGTTGTAATGAAACTGCGATTTAGTTTTTGGTCTGTGGCACTGCTGGTTCTTGCGGTATCGGCGGTACGCGCCGACACGCTGCGACTCCGCGACGGGCGCACGATCGAAGGCGATTTTGTGGACGGTAGCCCTCGCCAGGTCCGGTTCATGGGAAAAGACGGCGCCCTGAAGGTCTATTCCATTACTTAAATCAGGAGTATCGTTTTCGGAGAGGCTCCCGCGCCGACCGCCGGCAGACCCGGCGCCCGCCGCCGCTCCTCTGTTGTGCTGCGGCCCTCTCCGCCGACCCAACCCCGGCGACCCTCGGCTTCCGCAGCTCCAAGCTGGCGCACAGCGGTTTCGCTGCCAGTCGGCACCGTCGTTACCGTCCAGATGATTGATTCCATTGACTCCGACGTGACGCGGGCAGGAGAAAAATTCCTGGCCAGCCTGGACGACCCGCTGGTGGTAGAGGAGAGGATCGTGGTCGAGCGGGGCGCCGATGTGACCGTGCAGGTGGTTCGCGTCGAGCAATCGGGAAAGTTTGCCGGCCGGGATGAAGTGGCGCTGAAGCTTTCCGACATCACCATCGGCGGGAACAAATACGCCGTGGCCAGCAGCTATGCCGAGGTGGCCAGTGGGTCCCGCGGTGAGCGGACCGCCAAAGTCGTCGGAGGCACGGCGGCGTTGGGCGCCATCATTGGTGCCATCGCCGGCGGGGGCAAGGGCGCGGCCATCGGGGCCACTGCCGGCGCGGGCGCCGGCACAGCGGTGCAGGCTGCCACCCGCGGCCAGCGCGTCCAGATTCCCTCCGAATCCCGCCTGGACTTTACACTCACTCAACCGCTCCCGGTGAAGTAGCGTTGCCCTTTTGGGGCATCAGCGGTGGTGGCGGCGGGCTAAAACGCCTGCCGCTAGAGGGCTCAGGGTCGCCCGCTGCGAAGCGCCTGCTGAACCATTAGCAACTCGCTGACGTTGTCCATCGTCACGACGCCCACCAGTCTGCCGCCTCGGAGGACGGGCAGGGAACGACAGCCGCAGGTTTGAAGGCGGGCAAAGGCGGACTCCAGCATCTCAAAAGGTCCGGCGGTCTCAAACTGCCGCTGCATTACGTTACCCACTAAAGCGTGAGATCCATGCTGCGTCAGCCCCTTCAGCATGTCGGCCCGAGTCAGAACCCCCACCAGACGCTCGCTTTCCAACACCGGAAAGTCCTGTTGAAAGCCCGCCAGGACGTGGTCCACAGCCCGCGATAAAGGCTCATCGGGGGAGAGCGCGCGAAAGTCGGTGATCATAGCTCGGCTGACGGGGATCCCACCCAGGGCGGACCGCATCTGCACCATCGACGATTCCTGAGCGGCACCTATCCAGACAAACAGCGCAATGAAAACCAGAAACGGGTTGAAGAACAGGCCCAGGAAGCCAAACAACAAGGCCATGGCCTGCCCGACGTTGGCGGCAATCTGGGTCGCCTGCACGTAGTCCATCTTCATCGCCAGCAAGGCTCGCAGCACTCGCCCGCCGTCCATCGGGAAGGCGGGTAGCAGGTTAAAGACCGCCAGCACCACGTTGACCCACATCAGCCGGGCGAGCCAGGAGCCGCCCAGCAGAGTCATCGGCGGCAGCACCGGCGATCCGCCGACGCTAACGAGAATCACAAACAACCCGGCGGCCAGCGCCACGTTGACCGCGGGACCTGCGAGCGCGACCAGCAGCTCCTGCCCTGGCTCTTCGGGCATCCGCTCCAACCGCGCAACTCCGCCGATGGGCAGCAGGGTGATGTCGCGCGTTCCGATGCCAAAGCGCCGGGCGGTCAGCGCATGCCCCAACTCATGCAGGACCACGATGGCAAACAGCGTGAGGATGAACGCCAACCCACTGGCCGCGGCGGCCAGACTCCGGCCTTGCTGATAGTGAATCAACGCCACCCAAGCCAGCAGCAGCAGAAAGGTGGCGTGCACGTAGATGCCGATGCCAGCGATTGCACCTAACTTCCATGACCACCGCATCGTTCTCCCTTCCTTCTCCAGGGCACGCGACGTAGAGTCCCGGCGGCGTACACCGGATGCGAAAGAGCTCCTGCTCTCGCTCGGTAGGCCAGAATAGCACCCCCAGCAGGCTGCGGTGACATCCCGGGGCGACTTTTGTCGCTGAAACGCCCGGGCCGGTTCTTGCCGGTGGAATGGAAGGCCGCTTTTTGCGTTTGGAACGCAAGGAAGGATATCGTTCGAGTCCAGCGCTTCGCCTGTAGTAGCCTATGCTTTCGAGCCTGAACATGACCCTTCGAGAAGTCAACGTCGGTCCGCTGCGTTTGGGAGGCAGCGGTGGGCCGTTCCTCATTGCCGGGCCATGCGTGATCGAGTCAGAGGCTCATGCCAGTTCGCTGGCCGAGCGGATCGCTGCCCTGTGCGCTGATCTAAAGCTGCCCTACATTTTTAAGAGCAGCTACGACAAAGCCAATCGAACCTCCCTGGGTTCTTATCGGGGTCCGGGTCCGCGCGAAGGGCTCAGAGCCCTGGAGAACATCAAGCGCAGTGTAAAAGTGCCCATTCTCACCGACGTGCACGAGCCAGGGCAGGTGCCGGCCGCCGCCGAAGTCGCTGATGTGCTGCAAATCCCAGCCTTCCTCTGCCGGCAGACCGACCTTTTGCTCGCCGCCGGCCGTTCCGGGCGTGCCGTCAACATCAAGAAGGGCCAGTTCCTCTCACCTTGGGAGATGGAACGCGCGATCGAAAAGGTGGCCAGCACGGGCAATGAAAACATCCTGGTCACCGAGCGCGGCACCTGCTTCGGCTACAACAATCTGGTCGTGGACATGCGTTCGTTCGCCATCCTGCGTGGCTTCGGCTATCCCGTTGTATTTGACGCGACCCACTCGCTGCAGCTTCCCGGCGGCGGAGGCCATCAAAGCGACGGCCAGCGCGAGTTTGTCGAGCCGCTGGCCTGCGCGGGAGTGGCCGCCGGTGCCGACGGCCTGTTTATGGAGGTCCACGACAACCCGGAGGCTGCGCTTTCCGATCCGGCCACGCAGCTGCCCTTGTCCCAGCTCAAGCCGCTGCTGGAAAAAGTCCTGGCCGTCCACCGGGCTGTCTCAAAGCCCAGATCGGCCGAATAAGGCTCGGCTGAATGGCGCGCGGATGAACAAGCGTATGTTCGCGAGGCTCTAGAGCCGAAGGAGTAACTTTGTCAACAGCCCAACTCAGTGGAAAGATCATCATTGTCACCGGTGGTACTCAGGGTTTGGGTGAGGCCATTGCCCGCCATCTGGTCGAGCAGGGTGCTGGCGGTATGGTGATCTGTGGACGCAATCGCGCCAACGGGCAAAGGGTTTCTGGCGCCCTAGAGGCGGCAGGGTGTCCAACCCTGTACGTGGCTGCCGACCTCTCAAAAGAGGCCGATTGTCGTGAGGTGGTACGAGCATGTGATGACCGTTTCGGCCGGGTCGATGGACTGGTCAACGTTGCAGGCGATACCCGGCGGGGCACTTTAGAGGACAGCTCAGTGGCCCTTTGGGACCATCAGTTTGCAGTGAATGCACGGGCGCCGTTTATCTTGATGCAGGAAGCGGTGCGTATCATGAAACGGGAGAAGATAGCCGGTAGCATCGTCAATATAATCAGTATGGCATGCTACGGTGGGGAACCCTATCTCACACCGTACTGTGCATCCAAGGGAGCGCTTGCCACTTTGACCAAGAACGTTGCCAATGCTCTTCTGTTTGATCGAATCCGGGTCAACGGTCTGAACGTCGGCTGGATGAGCACGCCAAACGAGGATGTCGTACAGAAGGCTTCGGGACGGCCCGACAACTGGTTAGAGTTGGCCGAAGCCAAGTCTCCGTTCGGGCGACTCTTGCGCCCCAGCGATCCGGTCCAACTGGTTGCGCTCTTGCTCAGCGACGATTCGGGAATGATGACCGGCTCCCTGATCGACTTTGACCAGGTCGTGGTCGGGGCTGGGAGCTGACGCTTAGTCTCGGTCTTTTAATGGAACCCCAGCTAGCCTGCGCCTTCCTGCTTGCGTGCCCCGCGCCACGCGCAGAAGTCTCAGCTGCTACTTCTGGGTTACGTAGACGGCGTAAACTCGAGCGTCCTCGGGCCGAAGTCCTTCATAGGTAATTCGGATACGAAGCGCGTGAGGAAACTCTTGTAGGCTCTTTTTGTTACCCCACTGCACCGGCTGGCGAAGCCCGCTCTGCTTGACCAATGCGCTATCCGCTCCCGAATAGCCCGCCACGCCTCGCAATTGCTCGTCCAGCAGTTCTACTTTCAGATAGCTGTCTTCCGAAAGGCCATCGGCATTGAGGTAAATCTTTCCTCCTGCATCTTCCAGCCGTATCGGACAAGTAATAAAGTGCGAGGCTTCAAAGGGGCCTTCACTTTTCCGGCGCCGGACGGGTTCGAAATACCCTAGCCGATCTCGCTCCCAGGTCGCCACGCGGATTTCACCGCTCATCCAACCCCCATACCAGACCAGGGTTTGATCCCCGAGGTTTTCAAATCCCTGTCCCTGGATCAGCGATGGGTGGGCCCCGTCGGGCTCCTCGGCGGCTGAGATGATCCGGAAGTCCGGAATCGGTTCGCGGTAGTGCAAACCATCCTGAGTGACGACCAGACCGAGGTCCATGCTGATGTAGCGACGATCATCGTTGTCGGCTCCGTGCCATTGCCCGTAGAATCCCAGCAGGACATTTCCTCGGTCCCAGATTGAGGCTCCCAGGTGAACCTGTTCTCCGGCACGCCGGAAAAAGACCGGCAAGCGAGGAGGGATGTCGTCCCTGCGGAAACCCACCACCCCCGACTGTGTCCAGTTTTCGAAATCGTAAGAGATGTGGGTCACCAAGATGCGCTTGGGATATCCTAACCCCTGTCCGTTGACGTAGTAGGCGCCGTTCAGCTTGACCATTCCGGCCATTTCGAATACTGGCCCAACCGGGTTTTTGGGAGATTGTTTCCACTTCAAGCCGTCCGGGCTATAGGCAACTCCGAATTTCGCCCCGTACCTATCGCTCTCGAAAACCATCTTGAAGCGACGGTTCGGATCAGGATCATCGGGTTCGTACAGGACTAGGGAAGCCCTTAACCGGTCGATGTTGAGATCGACCAGGTTGTTTTGTTTGCTCCCTTCAAACTCGACCAGGCCTAGCGCTGGTTTCTCCCAGTGCATGCCGTCCTTACTGACTGCGTAACAAACCCGTCCAAGGCCCCATCCGGGCCAGCCTCCAGCTCTGGTGTCGTACACTTCGGGGGCTCCGATGTACCACATCCGGAGTTGGTCTCCGATCTTTATCACCGTTCCATAGTAGGCCACCGCTTTGGAGTCGGGCTCGCCGGGTTTGCCCATGCGAATGATGGGGTTTTCCTTGTGTTTTTCGCCTGAGATCAGGCCCAGTTCCAACCCGTAAATGAGTGGAATGCTGTAATTGTCGTAGGGGAAAAGAACAACCTCTTCCAGCGACCGCTCCGGCCCTCCATTAAGCGCAACCACCCCACCCTTGGCAGGGGCTTGGTGAACAAACGCCAGCAGAACGACAACGACTATCCAACCTAGAACGGTGTATCTTTTCATCTACGCTACCCTCCTCAATGACGGAAATTCTCGCTTTCCACGCTGTCCGCCAGGATTATGTGGCAGGCCCGCTTGGTGTAAGCCAGGTTGCGATAGAAGCTCCAGCCGCCAACAGATCCAGGATTTCGCTCCTATGGTCGTTCACGGAGCATCGCCTTCACCTTCGAAGAAGCTGAGATCCGGCTTCGTTTCACATATGCCTCGTGATTCCGTTCGATCCGAGAAGGCCGGTACGCGTAGTTCACCATGAAGCCGAACGATTGCGTCAGGCCCTTCTCGGATGTATCCCCAAGCCAGTTGATCTGTTCCACCGATGCCCCGTTGCCCAAATGGAATGAAGCGACCGGGTCGACCGCACGGCCCTCCTCGCGCTCGCTAAGGAGATAGTGGGCGCAAAACCATGAAAGCAATGGCCGAACCCGATCGCACGCGTCGCGGTTTTCCTGCCAATCGGTGTCTTCCACGGCGTCTAAAACGGAGAGATCGTGGCCTCCGGCCAGTTCCGCCTTGCGATCGACCGGCAGACCATTCAACCATGTTCGGAAACCAGGCAAGGGCGACAGCGTTGCAAAGGATCGCAATTTTAGATCTTCTGCCTGCAACTCGGCGATGACGTGCTTGATGAGGAAATTTCCGAACGAGATACCACGCAACCCGTCGAGACAATTGCTGATGGAATAGAAAACCGCTGTATCCGCTCGCCGCAGATCCAGCGGTTCGCTGTCACAGGCCAGCAAGGGGGGAATTGAGGAAGCAAGTCCATGGGTCAAGGCGACCTCGACGAAAATCAGAGGCTCGTCCGCAAGAGCTGGGTGAAAAAAGGCAAAGCACCGCCGGTCCTTGGCGAGCCGTCGCCGCAGATCATCCCAGCCATGAATCTCGTGAACCGCCTCATGCTCGATCAGCTTCTCCAAGATGCTTGCCGGTGTGTGCCAGTCGACGCGCTCCAAGCGCAGGAACCCGGGGTTGAACCACGAAGCCAGCAGATGGTGAAGATCCACGTCCACCGGTTCGAGCTCCGGCCGGGCCGGCAGAAAACGCAGTATATCTTCCCGCATCCGCACCAGCGCCTGGGTTCCGCCGGGCGTCAGATTGACGCGACGGAACAGCTCCTGACGAGGCGGCTCGACCGCGCCGAACAGCTCGGCCAGCGTTTTGGCATTCGGCTTGGCTCGATACTTCTCGGCCGCCGCCAGGACAGACTGCCGATCAGGGAGAAAGTCCGGTTCCAATAGGGCCAGAAAGAATGCCTCTCGCGCGGAAGGCGCCAAGCGGCGGTAGCGCTCGGCGACTTCCCGCCCCAAGGCGATCCCGGAGGCCTCGCCGCGTTCGAAGAGTAACTCGCGGCATAGCGATTCAAGCGACGCGGCGCCGGTCGCTCTCCATCTTCGTCGCAACTCGAGGCCGCGGTCGGCGATGGAGTCCCAGACCCGTCGAAACAGCGCGCCCTTCGAAACCATCAGACAGCTACCTCTCCTTCACGGTGGCCTTCACAGTGGCCTTCAAGGTGGCTGGCAAGCGAAAGTTGGAATTTCCGATTTGAGCTTCCCGTCGCCCAGAAGCATACGGCAGTTGCCTTCTCGACTCAAGCTCAGATCACTGTAGCGAGGCCGAGCCATTGCCAGAGCCGCTGGGCTTGGCGAGCCGGAACAGGAAGCAGGTAGGAACAGTTCGCCCGGCCGCGCTATTTTTCGTCTCTGGCACGCAGATCAATGCGCAGGTGCCGTTTGAGCTGGTATCCGGAGCGGGTTTGGTCACGGTGCAGGTGACGCGGGGCGGTGAAACCAGCACGGCGCAGCCGGTCGCGATTGCGGCCGTATCGCCGGGGATTTTTACGCAGAACCAGCAGGGCACGGGCCCCGGGGCGATCCTGCACGCGGCAGATTTCCAGCCCGTCAGCGAAAGCAACCCGGCACAGACGGGCGAGTTCCTGCTGATCTTTTGCACGGGGTTGGGGCCGGTCCTGCCGGAAGTGCCATCCGGCAATGTTGCTCCCGGCACGGAGCCATTGGCGCGAACCGTTAGCCCGCCGTTGGTAAACATCGGCGGCATTCCCGCTGAGGTGGTCTACTCCGGCCTGGCCCCGGGATTCGTGGGGCTGTACCAAGTGAACGTCGAGGTACCCGTGGGTTTGTCCCCCCCGAATTCGCAGCCGGAGGGTGCCGCCCCGCCCGTTACGCACAACCTAGAAATCATCAACATCGGTGTGCCGAGCAACATCGTCGAGGTACCCGTGGGAATAAGCCCGCCGACTACTTAGTCCCCGAGGGTTTGTCTCAGCCAATACTCACAACCTAGAAATCATCAAGGTAAACCCTAGCTGATCTGCCGCCTGCCGTGCTTGTGGAGTCCAACCAGCCACCAAGTGCTGGTGCGCTGTTGACAACCCAAGCCAGCAGGACCTACACTCCGCGCACCTCTCTAGTGCTAGGCCGACCGGGACCGGTTTTATCCAGGTCAGCCTAAACAAGAGTGAGGCTCCGAAGCTGGCATCGTCAACAAGGAGGTTGTGAGCATGAAAGACAAGAAAAGAATCCTCAGTGCTGCTGTGGCAACCGTCGTATTGACTGCCCTGTTTTTACCTGCAGCCAGTCACTTACCAACCCACGCGAAACTCCAGGCCGCCCTGAAAACGGTGGTTGCAGAGAAGAACGGAGGCTTTGGCCTCCATATGTGGGCGACCATCGTTGACCGGGATGGTGTGGTGCGGGCCGTCGTGTTTTCCGGAAAGGCGCGGGGCGATCAATGGCCGGGAAGCCGGGTCATCTCGGCACAAAAAGCCAACACGGCCAATGCGTTCAGTCTTCCGGGACTGGCGTTATCAACGGCAAATCTCTTTTCAGCGGTGCAGCCAGGAGGGAGTTTATTCGGGCTCCAGTTCAGTAATCCCGTGGCTACGGACGTGGCCTATGGCGGCCCTTCTGACGCCATTGGCACGGCAAAGGACCCTATGGTCAATCAGAAAATTGGCGGGGTGAATGTATTTGGCGGTGGTTTGCCCTTGTATGATGGCGATGGCAAACCGGTGGGAGCGGTTGGCGTCAGTGGTGATAGCTCCTGTGCAGAC
This sequence comes from Terriglobia bacterium, assembly GCA_965223005.1. GTDB lineage: Bacteria > Acidobacteriota > Terriglobia > JAJPHL01 > JAPKYU01 > CBDBKE01. The sequence continues at coordinate 41,390 of CBDCVK010000002.1, forward strand.
CATAACATCGCGTGGAAGGTCCGCCATGCACTCAATTTGGACAACATTCCTGGGGGAGTGAGCCCGACGAAAGACGATAATATTGTGAATGACATTACAAACGGCGCGAGTGCAGGTGGTTGGGGACATCCCCCATGTGCTCCCAAGGCAACCCAAGTAGCGAAGGAGCTCGTGAAAACCCACCCGATTGGGCCTCAGCCGTAGGTAAAGTTCTCTGGCAGCGCGTCATGTAGACGAGCCTAACATGGGCTTGAAGCGGATGGTGGGGGGTGCGACGAAGCGAGGAAGAGGTGACAGGCGGGTATCTCCTCAGCCCCCCACTGCCGCTGAAGCTTGCCTTTAGGCTACGACATCAAGAAACGGCCATGTTCGGGCCTCACCCTCCCGGTCTGACTCTCCCTCTAGGCAGGGTCCCCAATTAATGGGCGTCGGATTCTGTGGCCGCTGTTGATGGCTTGATGGCTGCTCGACTTACAGCCTGGGCGCACGGCGGCTAGTGAACGCCACGAAAATGGCGATGCCAATGACTATGATAAGCCAAATTGGAACACGAATTTCCTCGTACACTCGTGTCCTCCTCGAGTGACGCACAGTGTAGTAGGCTTGTTCTGGGTAAGTCAATGGACTACGCGGTTCAGGTCAAGCGATGACAGGTTATCGGTTACCTTTGCCGAATAGGTCCCCACTAACGGGCTAGTGTTTACCTATGTTCCAGCTTGGACGGTGTGGGGGCTTGGCGGCCTTCATTTATCGCACAGCTATCGTCACCCCATCTTGGTTGGTATGTCGCAGTTATCAAGTGCCAATCTCGCTCAGAGCCGAAAATAGGTGGCACGCGGCGTGCTCAGGCGGGGTTGCGTTGCGGATTTATAGGGCCGAACCTATGTAGAGAAGAAACGGGATTCATCACCGGGACAGATATCGTCATCGACGGTGGCCGGATCGCGTGGACCGCTGCCAAGTGAATTGATTGAGGCGCCTCAGGACGTCGGGACAGCCGCATTTTTTCACAGCTTCAGCTGTGTCGTCGCCTCGGACAGGCCCATAAGATTGACGGGGGTAGCGCTAGGATCGGAATTATTTCAAGAGCACAACTTAGGAAAGGGCAACATAGATGGTCGTCAAGACAGCCGAAGACTTACGAGCACTCGTCAACCGGATCCTGCTCGCCGCGGGAGCCAGTCAGCGCAACGCGAGCGGAGTTGCCGATCATCTGGTGGCGGCAAACCTGGCCGGCGTTGACACACACGGGATTCATCATCTCGGCCGATACGTGAAGATGATCAACGACGGAGTGCTCGCACCGACCGCCGATCCGGAGGTCGTTCAAGAGGGTCCTACGAGCGCGCTGCTTCGAGGCAACTGGGGGTTCGGCCACGTCACAGCTCGGGATGCCATGGAAGTGGCGATCCACAAGGCGGAGGAACACGGAGTGGCCGTGGCGGCTATTGTCGAAACGACGCACATCGGCAGGCTCGGGTACTACGTGGAGATGGCGGCTCAGCGGCAGTTGATTGGGATGGTCTGGGCGGGCGGATACGGCGTAGGAACGCCGGTGGCAGTTCCCTACGGAGGCCGGTCTGCGGTCCTTTCCACGAACCCCGTTTCGATCGGCTTTCCGGCGGGAAAGGACTCGTCCATGATGTTCGACTACGCTACAACCGCAATTGCCGGCAGCAAGATCGAGTTGGCGAGTAGCCGAGGGCAGGAACTTCCGCCGAACTCGATCGTCGACAAGGACGGCAATCCTACCACGGACACGGCCGCATTCTTCGATGGTGGAGCACACGTGCCCTTCGGCTCGCACAAAGGTTACGGGCTCATGATGGCAGCCGAGTTTTTCGGGCGCATTCTTACCGGTTCGGATGACTATGCCGACACAGAGCGCGGTGGTCCCGTCATGCGCCACCAGGGAGGAACCTTGGTGGCGATTCGAGCTGACCTGTTTCAGCCCTTCGACGGCTACACAACTCGCGCGGAGCAGATGCAAGAGCGGGTCCGGGCCATTCCCCCCGCTCCTGGCTTCAAGGCGGTGCTCGTACCAGGTGACATGGAGTCTACAACCCGTGCGGCACGCCAGCGTGATGGAATTCCGATCCTAGACGACGTGTGGGAGCGGCTCGTCGAGACCGCTAACTCAGTTGGAGTCACGGTTTAGGCTGAAGTTTGAAACGGGTATAGCGCGCTACGCCTTTGCCGACAGTGTATAGACGGTTTTGGGGACGTAGAAGCGAAGCGTGTTGTGCTGGGCGGGACTGGGACAATAAACGACTGACTTTTCACTTGAGAGGAGAGATGGTCGGCAACGATGAGATGTTCAGCGGTGAAATCGGACAGGTCGGCACACAGATGGATGGTCTGGGACACGTGGGTGTCCACATGAAGGGCGACAACTATTTCTATAACGGGTTCAAGCTCTCCGAGTTCGGCTCAGCCTACGGCCTGAAGAAGCTTGGCGTCGAAAACATCGGGGCATTCTTTACTCGCGGGGTCCTGCTCGACGTGGCTGGATTGAAAGGTGTCGAGCGGCTGGACCCGAACTATCTGATCACGCCTGGCGATCTGCAGAAGGCTCCCGACTCAGCAGGGCTGAAAATCGGCATCGGAGACGTGGTCTTGATCCGTACCGGACACGCCCAGCTTTGGATGAAAGATAACAATACCTACAACGCGAGCGAACCCGGTATCGGCATGGAAGCTGCGCGCTGGATCACCGATCGCAAAGTGAGCATGATTGGCGCCGACACCTGGGCCATCGAGCAGATACCCGGCGCGGATCCGGATCGAGAGTTCCCAGTCCATCAACGGACAATTACTTCAGGGTAGCTGAGGCCCCATGAAGCAGGGCATACACTCATGATTAGGCGCCTTGACTGGCGAGTAATGGCGATTGTCGCTGCTTTTGTTTCCCAAGTATTCTTCTTTGTTCCGCTTCAGATATTTCTGAACAACATCACTGAATTCTCAGTGAGCTTCGCTCACTTGTGCTTCTTGTTCCTACTTGCCTCATCCGGTTTGATTGCCGTCTTATACTTTGCTGCCGGCAAGCTTCCCGCTCAGATATTCTTGGCTGCCGTTACATTCCTCAGCGTCGTGGCTTTCATTGAATCCAAGATATTGTTTGGTTTCGCGAGACACCGACCCTTTGACGGAACATTGATTGATTGGGAAGCACTGAGTACGCTCTCGAATATAGAAATAGCCTCAATCCTCAGCCTTGCACTTCTGGTTGTTGTATTCAGGAGACGCCAGGAACTGTTCTATTCTGTCTCACTCTTCATACTGCTATTCCATGGCATCGGGTTCCTTCATGCGACGATTACCGGGTTTGATTCGATTCGACAGTCCGCAAGAACCTTTCAAGATCTATCTCCTTACTTTAGAGATTGTTATCGCTTATCCAGAGAGCGCAACGTCATTCACATTGTGCCGGATAACACCCCGGGTGCCCTGATGTACGAGATTGTGACTTCTGACTTCGATCGATACTCCGAAGTGTTCGATGGTTTCACTTTGTTTACTCGTGCTGCCGGGCGCTATCCACGCAGTTTTGCTTCGATTTCATTTTTCATGACAGGCCGGGGCCCCAACCCTGGGAGGGACTTTGTTCCCTCTTTGCCTTTCACTCGTAAGTACATCTGGAGGACTCTCAACGAACACTCCATCGTTAACACGTTGGCCCTGCATGATTTCAGGACGTTCGCCTATCAGTGGCGCGGTTCCTATTGTGCAGGGAGTTACACGGCCTGTACGGCTGGGGACGTTTTCCACGGACAGACGATTAGTTCGGGAAAAGCCACTCACACGGGACGGGTCGGTCTTGACCTTGTGGATATTGCCTTATTTCAGGTCACGCCGGTTCTGATTCGTCGTTACATCCATAATGACGAACGGTGGTTTCTGTCCCGTCTGGTGAAAACGACGCGTACCTATTCGGCCATCTTTGATCTGTTTCTCGAAAACATGACGACCGACGAGCGTGCAGGCTCTTACAACTATTTCCATGTTGCGGGGGGGCATTCTCCAATACTGTTTGACGAGAACTGTGCCTACGTTGGGACGCAAAAAGGGAACTACGAAAACATACGCGCGCAGGTCACCTGCACCTTATTGCAACTTGAACGCTTGGTCCAAAAGCTCAAGCAACTGGGCATTTATGATGAAACTATGATCATCATGCACAGCGATCACGGCAACCCATGGCTCACCCCATCGTTGAACTCTGTGGGGGACGCGGTTATACTCCCACGTGTGAGTGGGGGTGCAAACCCTGCTATATTGGTGAAACCGCCAAAAATGCGGGGACTCCTAAGATTCTCACGTGCCCCAGTGAGCATAGGTGACGTCCCGGCGACGATCAACGATGCTTTTGGACTGGATGGCCAATTTCCGGGTATTCCCATGCTTAGTGTTAGTGAGACATCTGAGCGTGAACGCGTATTCCTTTGGTATGAACTTGAACCTGGAGGCCCCTGGGAAGATGTTCTGGAGGCGCTTCCCAAGGTTGTGCGCTATCGCATTCGTGGCGATCTATTCAGTCGCGAAGCCTGGATTCTGCCTTCCCCATCCGATCTAGAAGAGGCCCCTGCGGCCTTGACAATGGATCACCCGCGCTTTTCGCGTTTCGCTCTAGGTTTCAGTACACTTTGGGACCGAGAACGGCCAAAGCGCTGGGTTGAGGGTGCGCTAGCCCGCGCCCATCTTTCTTTCCCGACCGAAGGCAAGGCTCAGCTTGTGTTCGACACCGACCTACCCCCATGGATCACTGGGCAATCAATGGAAGTTTCCGTCAATGACCTAATCGTCGCTAAATTGGACGAGCAAGACTTGGCTGGAAGCAAAAGACACGTCATCTCAGTGCCGCACGACCTGCCCCGCAGAAAGGTCAATGTTATCGAATTTGCTATGGGAAAAGCAGCAAATCCTGGTAACGATAACCGCCTTTTGTCAGTGGTATTTGCTTATGTCGGACTGGAACCGCTGGAGTAGCGGCGACTGGCGCCTTCCTGTGTTAACTGGCCTGTGTCCGGTCCTGGATACCCTACACCCAGACTCACGCCTCTGTGCGAAGGCGCAGTTTCGAGCTACGGCAGCTTCCCAATCCTCGAAGAAGTCCTCTCGCCGGACGCTAACGCAGCTTTTCGAGCGCCCGTAGGGAATTATGACTGTAGTAAGCGTAGTAGCTTTATAGAGGGTATGGGGCAAAGGGCACCTGTGGACGTGGACGATTCCCGCCTATGTATCCCCTTCTACTACTTACTACAGTTACTACCGGTTGATATGGCTTAACAAAAGGTGAGGATGCATCATGAAAAGACGAGAATTTCTGGGGCTTTCAATGGCTCTCGCAAGTGTTGCCTTCGGACAGAACAAGCAGAGTACGAAGACATGGAAAGAAAAAGGGCATCGGCTGATCCTGTGCAACGATGGTGGAACGCTGGCAGGGCCCTCCCTGGAAGCCCCGATCGGCGCGGAAGGCCTTGCCCGCCTGACCATTGATCGGCTGAGAGACACTCAGGTCGACACGCTCTATTGGCAACTTGGCACCGACCCGTATCTGGGCACGCCTTCCCACCGTCTCTCCGACTTTTATTCGCACAACACCAAGGTAGGTCCGCGGTGGGGGGACGGTATGAAGCGTTTTTCTAAAGCGGGAGAGTGGCGGATCTATGAAAACACCAGACAGATGATTCAGCAGGGAACCGACCCGGCTGCGGTGGTCATCGATTACGGTCACCAAGCAGGATTGGAGGTTTTTCTGTCCATGCGTGTCAACGATACGCACGACTCGAGACTGAAGGGCAAGCTAAACGACCCTCTCATGTCGCCCATGAAACGCAATAACACCAAATGGATCCTGGGAGGAAGCGGGCGGTCCCGCACCGCCTATAACTTTGCCATTCCCGAGGTCCGAGCGTATCGCTTGGCCCTGGCCGAGGAGGCAATTGCCAACTACGATCTGGACGGACTGGATTGGGACTTTTGCCGATCCAAAACTCTCTTCCCGACGAAGCCCGGGCGCGAAACGGAAAAGTACGCCCCCTTGCTGACGGACCTCATGCGCCGCCTAAGAGTGGCTCTTGAAAAGAAAAGTAAGCAAGTGGGGAGAAAACTCCACTTTTCGGCTCGCGTACCAGGTACATTCAAGCAGGCTCTTTCCTACGGGATCGATGTGAAAACATGGCTGGATGAGGGGTTGATTGACGTGGTAATCGTCGGCCAAGAATTCGGGTATAGGCATCGTCTTCCTGTTGAAGAGTATGTTAAGGCGACAAGGGGCACCGGTGTCCAGGTAATTGCACAAAACCTGGGATTGTTCATGCAGCGTCGGCCGTGGTCGGCTCGCGTATTATGGAACGAACGCGATTATTATTCGCTCCAGATGTGCAGGGCGACCGCGGCCAGTCACTGGCGCGCCGGGGCAGATGGCATTTATCTGTTTAACAATCATCTCATCGAATTCGCGCGAGACGCCAATTATGATCGCCAGCCCTGGAAAGAGATTGCCGATCCTGATTTGATTGCCAGGAAGGATAAGCACTACTTGGTAGATCAGCGAGAGAGGGGTGGTGGTCCGCTGCCGGTAACCCTGGGGAAGCCAGGCGATGAGGCAAAGATATCGATCGATATCGCGGATGTGGGCTTGATCCGGTTTCGTGGACACGTTCCGAAAGGCGGATACGATGTCCAGAATGGGATCAACGAAGGCAGGGAGACGGGCGCGACGACAGTTCAGTGAGGAGTTCCGGATCGGAGCCGTTCGGCTGGTCTTGGATGCGGGCAAGACGGTCGGCGCCGTCGCGCGCGAGTTGGATCTGACGCCATCGGCCCTGGCGCAGTGGGTGAAGCAGGCACGTGCCGATCGGACGAAGGGCAAGACGGGGCTGACGACCGAGGAGCGCGCCGAGCTGGCGCGCCTACGCAAAGACAATCGCGAGCTGCGGATGGAGCGCGACGTCCTAAAAAAAGCCACGGCCTTCTTCGCGAAGGACCACCTGTGAAGTTCGCGTGGATCCAGGCGGAGAAGGCCACCTACCCGCTCACGAAGCTCTGCCGCTGGCTCGACGTCACGCGGAGTGGCTTTTACGCCTGGCGCGCGCGTCCAGAAGACGCATGCACGCGAGGATCGCCGGCTGACCGTGCTGGTGCGGGCGTCGTTTGAGGCGAGCAAGCAGCGCTACGGCAGCCCGCGCGTTCACGAGGATCTCCTTGAGCAGGAGGAGCACGTCAGCCGCAAACGGGTCGTGCGCCTGATGCAGAAAGGCGGGCTGAAGGCGCGGCGGCGCAAGCGGTACAAGCTCACCACGATGAGTGATCACGATCAACCGGTGGCGGCCAATCTCCTGGACCGACACTTTGAGGCGGCCGCGCCGAATCAACGGTGGGTCGGCGACACGACGGAGTTCGTCATCGGCGGCAGCGGGAAGCTCTACCTTGCGGCGATCTTGGATCTGTTCTCCCGGTTCATCGTGGGATGGGCCGGAGCGCCGTCAACGACCGCCATCTGACCATCAAGGCGCTCCAGATGGCGCTGAAGCGACGCTGCCCCGACGCCGGTCTGCTGCACCATTCCGACCAGGGCGGCACCTATGCGAGCGAGGACTACCAAGACGTGCTCGACACACACGGTATCATCTGTAGCATGAGCCGCCGGGGCAATTGCTACGACAATGCCGTGATGGAAAGCTTCTTCTCGACGGTCAAGAGCGAACTCCGCGAGCACTTCGACAGCAACGGCGAGGCCAAGATGGAGTTATTCGACTACATCGAAGTGTTCTATAACCAGCGGCGGCGCCACTCGACGCTCGGCCAGATCAGTCCGGCCGCCTTCGAGCGACGCGTGGCGGCGTAGGGCATGGACGCTGCCGTCCCTGTGGACGCGGAAAACGCGTCCACGAGTGACTTGGATCGACCGCACAGAACGCGGTTTCCCACAGCGTCCGCACCCATTATCGCGTTCATGAAAGGAAGAAAAAAGAGAGAGACTCAACCAACGTAACTAAACCGTCCCTGAATCGGATCAGGCTCAGATGCTCTCGCTTCGGCCGTGCAGGATGGCGCCCTTAAAGGGGTGACGTTGCGGCTTCTGATCGAACACCTTACGGCTTTGGATACGCTGGAGTTCGATTTGAATGGCAAGTTGCTGGACACCGCCTCGGCCCGGAAGCGACTCCTCTACAACGACTGCTGGTTGGACTTCGATGTTTTCCCGCCGGTTCTGAAGCAGGGTTGGAACAACCTGAAGGTGAAGGTCGAGTCCCGGAACCCTCGCGTTAGCGCGAAGCTCACCCTGAGGAGCGTTGAGGTGTTGGTGCGCTATGCGGAAGAAGAGGGTTAAAGCTGTTCCATTGTGGTGTCCCTAGTATCGGCTACGAAACGGCTTAGCATCGGCTTCTGCTAAATCGCTGTGGCCGACACTGGTGAAAGCCTTCCTGACTGACAGGCGGCATTGTAGGCAACATTGGAAAGGAAGTCGGGAGTCACATTCAGACGCCCCCTGAGAGCACCCCTCCCCCCTTGTTCAGCAACTGCGTGATCCGACTGATGGGACATTTCAGTGTGACCGTTTCTCAACGGTACGTACCCTCATCGCCTGAAGCTCTGGAACGTGTCTTTGAGCGGCTGGATGCCTTGAATGGGGAAACTGGTAAGCGGGTGCATGGGGGTAAATCGGCCCTGGGCAGCTTGCCACCCGCTACAGTTTCCGCTACAGTCCAAGAAGTGGCAGAGGTACAGCGCACCGAAGACCCTTAAATTTCAACACGCCTGGGTGGCGGAACTGGCAGACGCAAGGGACTTAAAATCCCTTGGCCCCAAAGGGCCGTGCGGGTTCGACTCCCGCCCCGGGCACTTTTCTTTCTTGAACTTAGCGGGATCACAGTCGGACCAGAATCACAGAAATCTGCTCCGACTTTGACCGTACTTTGACACTTCTCTCGCGAGGTGGGCGTCATTGGATCACCGCGGAGACCTGTACTTCCTGAGCTGCCTTCGCCTGTGCCTCCTGGAGCACTGCGAGCTTGGAGACAGCATGCGAAAGGTCGGCCTCGCTGACTATGGCGTATCGGCGATACATGCTCTCTGTCTTGTGGCCCGTCAACACCATGGCCTGAGAACGCGGCACTCCCGCCTTCTCTAGGCGACGAACGGCAGATCGCCGGAAGTCATGCACCCACCGACCAGGAATACCGGCAGTCTCGCACGCCTTTTGCCACGCCTTGTAGAAGCTTTTGATTGGGCGTCCGTTTCTGTGGAAGACCCAGGACACAATCTGGGAAGTGGTGCGCTCGACTGTCCTCGTTCTTTCACGCTGGCGCAGTAAGAGTGATTCTAGAGCAGGAAGGCCCCCAAAGGGGAAGACGCGCCCCTCATCGTTCTTGGTGGTTCCGGGGTGGAGCCGGATGGTTTTCTCGTTCCAATCAATCTGAGCCCAATGAAGTGGCCGGACTTCTCCGATCCGCCAGCCCGTCAGGTAACAGAATTCAACTACGGGCTGTATGTCTTCAGGCAGGAAACCAAGGACCTTGCGGAACTCGGATTCGTCAAAGAAGGCCTTCCGAACGTTGTGAATCTCAATATGCGGAATATTCGGTCGTCGGTCCAGCTTATCGGCTTCGATAGCGATCGTAAACATCCGCTTGAGGATGGCCAGCTCGTAGGCGATCGTTGCTGGGGCAATCGGCACCTCTTGCCGAGAGACGATGTAGCGGGTGATTTGATCCTTGGTAATGTCCAGAGCGCGAGACAAACCGAAAAAGTCCTCCAGATTCCTGATTGCGCGTTCTGCTCGATCCAAAGACTTGTTGCCCTGCACCTTGTAATTGGGCTTGATCCGGTTTCGTGGACACGTTCCGAAAGGCGGATACGATGTCCAGAATGGGATCAACGAAGGCAGGGAGACGGGCGCGACGACAGTTCAGTGAGGAGTTCCGGATCGGAGCCGTTCGGCTGGTCTTGGATGCGGGCAAGACGGTCGGCGCCGTCGCGCGCGAGTTGGATCTGACGCCATCGGCCCTGGCGCAGTGGGTGAAGCAGGCACGTGCCGATCGGACGAAGGGCAAGACGGGGCTGACGACCGAGGAGCGCGCCGAGCTGGCGCGCCTACGCAAAGACAATCGCGAGCTGCGGATGGAGCGCGACGTCCTAAAAAAAGCCACGGCCTTCTTCGCGAAGGACCACCTGTGAAGTTCGCGTGGATCCAGGCGGAGAAGGCCACCTACCCGCTCACGAAGCTCTGCCGCTGGCTCGACGTCACGCGGAGTGGCTTTTACGCCTGGCGCGCGCGTCCAGAATCAACGCATGCACGCGAGGATCGCCGGCTGACCGTGCTGGTGCGGGCGTCGTTTGAGGCGAGCAAGCAGCGCTACGGCAGCCCGCGCGTTCACGAGGATCTCCTTGAGCAGGAGGAGCACGTCAGCCGCAAACGGGTCGTGCGCCTGATGCAGAAAGACGGGCTGAAGGCGCGGCGGCGCAAGCGGTACAAGCTCACCACGATGAGTGATCACGATCAACCGGTGGCGGCCAATCTCCTGGACCGACACTTTGAGGCGGCCGCGCCGAATCAACGGTGGGTCGGCGACACGACGGAGTTCGTCATCGGCGGCAGCGGGAAGCTCTACCTTGCGGCGATCTTGGATCTGTTCTCCCGGTTCATCGTGGGATGGGCCGTGAGCGCCGTCAACGACCGCCATCTGACCATCAAGGCGCTCCAGATGGCGCTGAAGCGCCGCTGCCCCGACGCCGGTCTGCTGCACCATTCCGACCAGGGCGGCACCTATGCGAGCGCGAGGACTACCAAGACGTGCTCGACACACACGGTATCATCTGTAGCATGAGCCGCCGGGGCAATTGCTACGACAATGCCGTGATGGAAAGCTTCTTCTCGACGGTCAAGAGCGAACTCCGCGAGCACTTCGACAGCAACGGCGAGGCCAAGATGGAGTTATTCGACTACATCGAAGTGTTCTATAACCAGCGGCGGCGCCACTCGACGCTCGGCCAGATCAGTCCGGCCGCCTTCGAGCGACGCGTGGCGGCGTAGGGCATGGACGCTGCCGTCCCTGTGGACGCGGAAAACGCGTCCACGAGTGACTTGGAAAACCGCACAGAACGCGGTTTCCCACAGCGTCCACACCCATTATCGCGTTCATGAAAGGAAGAAAAAAGAGAGAGACTCAACCAACGTAACTAAACCGTCCACTGAATCGGATCAGGCTCAGTCCAACTCGCTGGAGCAAAGTGCGCACGGAGTCGGTTCTGTATTATCGGTTGGAGTCAAGTTCGTGATGTAAGTTTCAAGACCCTGAGGCTTGGACACACTTTTATTCTCCGATCACTTTCTTTCGAGACTCGGCGATAGCGGCATAGTCGGTTTCGCCACAGGCTCGGCCTGGTCCTGGCGACCTTGGTCCACGTGGTGGTCCGCCTCTCCGCTTCTCTTCCTCCTTCGACAGCCAGGAATGGGCGAACCTATGTTGGTTCTTTTTCCTGCGGCCAGGGTTCGCCGCAAGCCACGAATCCATCCGATGATATTCGGGGTGAATATTGAGCAATGGAAAGGCCGCTGCGAACCTCTCGTGCTGTGGCTGGCTGATTTTCAGGTATGCCCCAGCGAATGCGAGCGCCCTACTGCAGGGCGAAGAATCCGAAGGATTCTGAGCCACGGGGGTTAAGGGGGGGGGTGGGGGGACAGGGGGCGGACTGGACGAGATTTGTGGCCCATCTGTGGCCACAAGCCCGGCTTCCTTTCTAGCCGCCAACCGGATGAAACTCGAGAGAGACATTCCCCGTTCGGCCGCTATGCGGCGAAGGTACTCAGCCCCAGCCGAATCTTCCCGAAATTTCAGCACTTCGATCTTCGGGTAACGAACCATGCGCCCGATCCTAACAACTGCCGCCCCCTGGCTTTTGGCGCGCCTGTAGCGCGCCGGTGTTGGTCGCGGCAACGGTGCCCAGGACCGCGCAGATAGTTTCCAAAAACGACTTCACCGTCGAACACCTTGAATTTCACGAAACCTCTCGCCGTGAAGCTGGTCAAGGAACCGGATCGCGCTGCGGCTAACGACCCGGCGGAACGCTGTACGCTCTTCCGGCTTGGGTGGGAGGCGACCGTTCATACGCCGATCCGGCGGAAGTTGCGCGCCGACCCGGCCGATCACGAAAGCGAGGATGCCATTAGCTGGGCAGGTCATTGTGGCCACAACTATTAGAGTCATTATAATTCATATGTGTCACTCTAAATATTGCAGCAAGAGTTAGCGCATGCTATGATGGCCTAACGCTTGCATGATGTAAGGGAGGACAGAAAGTGACAGACCGCAGAGAGAAAGCCCGTTGGATCGTGGAGCTTGTAGGGAAAGACCTATCGCGCCTCAGTGCCGCTGAGTTGCTTCCCGACCGCATCAAGCTGCACGAGTTCGCCTACCAGGACATACCGCAGACGACGCGCAATACGGCGTTCGTCTTCCCATCGCCCAATGAGCTAGAGGTTATTTCGGCCGAGCAGGGCATCATGGCCGCATCCAAAAGACTCACACTCCAGATTCAACGGGAAACCAAAGAGGGGATGGACCTGCTCAGCAGCGGACATCGTTGGACAGTGTTTGGCGATACCCGCGTCAAGAGAAATTCGAGGGCTCCCAGTTGCGCCCTCTGGCCAACGGCAAAACGAGGCGTGGTTAAGTCCTACGCTGGCACACTGCGGGAGATGATTCTTTGGACGGTGGTAGACCTGTTTGCCGAGTTCTGGCGAGACGTTCGTAGGTGCGCCTGGGGAAAGTGCGGTGCCTACTTCCTGCGCCACCGGAAGCAAGTCTACTGTCAACACGATCATCGCCAGAAGGCAAATTGGGAACGATTTGTTGAAAGACACCGGCCGAAGCAGTTGAGGAAATGACTACCGCTTCCGCTTCTGCTTTCCACCAATCCGCGGCCAGCCTCAGTCGGCAGAATTACAAAAACACGCTCCCTTTAGGGAGAGTCCCATGCGCAACTTCCCCTCTATGATGTTGGTCGGGCGGCCACCGCCGGTCACCTCCAAGCGTGCAATTGCGGAGTGTCCCTCGGAGCCGCTGCGCAGCTCTGGAGTCTTGGGAACGCAACGAGCTCATTACGGAGCCTTGTTAAGATAGTTCATCTTCCGACTGGACAAGGAGTGGGGGAGTTCTTAGGTTCGATTTGGTTTCAATAAGCATTCCCGAGCCTTCCTGAAGCTTTCTCAACATTGCTATGCGTACCGCAAAATGAACGACTTAGCAAAAAGGGGTTAAACTCATAACCCAAAGGTCGTTGGTTCAAATCCAACCCCCGCAACCAAAAAATCAAGGGGTTAGGGAACGTAAACCTAGCCCCTTACTTTTTTATCTAACAGCCATCTAACAACTCGGCGGGCGTCGGCTCTGAAACGGAGAAGTCAGAGCTCCCCGGTTTACCTGGAATTCTCGAAGAGCAAGGGCTTCCCTGCACGGGCCGTAGGGGATCTGCCTCTAGTGGCCTGGAGTGACAGACGCGGTTCCTTGCCGGCGCAGTGGCGCACCGCTGAACGGGCAGGCGTATGATCATTTCGGAATGCGCCGGATGTCAAAGTACGGACGGATTTTTACGGGAATCCCCCGAAAACCGGCCGCAATTGATGCATAGTACCGATGGAGCCCATGCCATACCCGAAATGGAAGAGGTCCCTGGGGCGGCCGGTCTACATCGACTGGTGGCAGACTCTGGTTCGAGACGAATGCGGTCAGGATCGAAAGCATCGAATCCTCGTGAAACCATCGCACGCCTGGTTCCCGCTCTGGCGAGCTGACCAGCCGGAAATCGAGCACCGCTTCCGCTTTGTCCGATACGAAATAATTACCGGCAAGGGACGCCCTGTTAAGACCGGACCCCACCAACCATGTGTCCGGGATCTCGAACTCAACGAAATCGTGAGTTACGTATCGCATGTGCGGCGAGACAATTCATTCTGAGTCTGTGTCTTGAAGAGCCCCCGAGTTTTATCCGTACTGGCGCAGACGCTCAACCGCGACTTGCTGTTCCTCCTTGCTGAACAGCGCCCGCCATTCCGGCTCCAGAATTCTTCCTTCGACCGTTAGATCAAGGCGCCCGCGCTCCCACAGGGCAATGTATCCCTCTTAGACGCGTGTCGCGTGAAGTAGCCTGAATAACTGGTTCCAAGTCCGAGTGTGTCCGGTCAGAGAAGCTCCTAGCCAGGCTTGTGTTTTTGCCTGTCTATCTCCTTTCCTACGAACTGCCTGACAGCTGTTAAGTCCTCCGGCTCCAATCCCTCGAACTGCACACCCATCGACGTGTTGGGAACGACACGCACGACCACCGCTTTAGGTGAAATGATCTCCTGTGATCCTGGCAGGCTGAACGTTAACTGCACCGTCTCACCCTCCGGAGAGGGATTGCCCGTGTATATCAGCATTCCCCCTTCACTGATGTCTCCCGCTGCAGCGAGGAAGGAAAACCTACCCGCCTGCGTTCCCACCTTGGCGACAAGCTGAACCCGTGAAGACTTCCTACGATCAAACACCCTACCTTACCTATCCACCGTAGATACCGCGCGGTGTCCGAGACCACCTCGGTCGACAACCATGCCGAGAAACCTCGTTTCCTGACCGGCACTTTTTGTACCAAGTGGAAAGAGAGAGAATCCACTTGAGGAGGAAGTGAGGTCATGCCGACAAGGAGTTACAAGCCGGAGCAGATTGTAGCGGTGCTACGGCAGATAGAAGTGCAGATGGGGAACGGGAAGACTGCGCCCCAAGCCTGCAAAGAAGCTGGAATCCACACCCAAACCTACTACCGGTGGCGGAAGGAATACGGCGGGCTGAAGGTGGAGCAGGCAAAACGGCTGAAGGAGTTGGAGAAGGAAAACACGCGGCTGAAGCGGTTGGTAGCGGAGCTTTCTCTGGAGAAGCAGGTGCTGCGGGATGTGGCACAGGGAAACTTCTGAGCCCTGAGCGGCGGCGTTGTGCGGTGGAGCGTGCGTGGGAGCAACACGGGTTGTCGGAACGGCATGCCTGCCGGCTGCTGGGGCAATGGCGAGGGACACAACGATACGAGCCGATTCATCGGGTGGACGAGGATGCTCTGACCCGAGCGATCATTGCCCTGGGAGCGAAGTACGGGCGATATGGCTACCGGAGGATCACAGCGTTGCTGCGGAGTGCGGGCTGGGAAGTGGGCAAGGACCGGGTGCAGCGGATTTGGCGGCGGGAAGGGCTGAAAGTGCCGCAAAAACAAAGGCCGCGAGGACGGCTGTGGCTGAACGACGGTTCCTGTGTACGACTGAGGCCGGAGCGACCGAACCACGTGTGGAGCTACGACTTCATGAGTGCCAGAACGCACGAGGGGAGAACTCTGCGGCTGCTGACCTTGCTGGATGAGTACACGCGGGAATGCCTGGCGATCCGGGTGGAGCGGAGGATGGGCAGCCAACAAATCATTGAGGCGTTGTCGGACGTGATGTTGTGGCGAGGGATACCGGAACAGATTCGATCCGACAATGGTCCCGAGTTCATCGCCAAACAACTGCGCCAGTGGTTGGCAAATCTAGGGACCGGGACACTGTACATCGAACCGGGCAGTCCCTGGGAGAACGGGTACTGCGAGAGTTTCAATGGGAAGCTGCGGGACGAATGCCTGAATGGAGAGATCTTCTACTCGTTGAAGGAGGCACAGGTGGTGATTGAACAGTGGAGGGTGCAATACAACACGGTGCGGCCGCACTCGGCGCTCGGCTATAGGCCCCCGGCGCCGGGGGCCTATAGAGTCTGTGTGAAAACCGCTTTTGCGAGTCACGTATAATGCGCCCTAAGGAGGCGCGATGAAATTCTTGCCCTACAACCCGGAGCAAGCGTATCTGCTGCCGCCCAGCGTGCGGGAGGTGCTGGGAGAAGATCACATCTGTTTTTTTGTGCACCAAGTCGTGGAGCGGCTAGAACTGAGTGCGCTTGAGCAGGGCTACGTCGAGGAGGGCCGCCCGGCCTATCACCCTGTCCTGCTGCTGAAAGTGTGGCTGTATGCCTACGTGTTGGGGCTCACCTCGGCGCGGCGGCTGGAGCAGCGGGTGCGGGAAGACTTGGCCTTCCGGTACCTGGCGGGTGGGGCCACACCGGATTTTTGGACCCTCAACCAGTTCCGCACGCGGCATGCCCGGGCGCTGAACGATCTGTTCACGCAGGTGGTGGAGTTGGCGCGTTCGCTCGGTATGGGTCGGCTGGGGCACGTCGCCGTCGACTCGACGCGGGTGGCGGCCAATGCCTCGTGCGAGCGCGTGGAGACGATGAAAAAGTTGCGGTCCGAGCGGGCTAAGGTTCGGCGGCAGATTCGCCGCTGGCAGAAGCAGTGCAATACGGCGGATCCCGAGGAAGCGCCGGGGCAGCAGGTCGCACCGGAGAAGATGGCAGCGCTCCAGCAGCGGCTGGAGGAGATTCCGCGGCGGTTGGAACAGTTGCGCAAAGTGGGCCGGGACAAGGTTTCGCTCACCGATGCCGACAGCCGATTTTTGCGGGACCGCAAAGGATTCACGCTGGGCTACACAGCAACGGCGGCGGTCAGCGAAGATCATCTGATCGTCGAACAACGGGTCGGGCAAAATCCTACCGACAACGCCATGCTGGTTCCGGTGGTCGAGGCGGTCGAGCAACACTGCCGGGAACGGCCTCAGAAGGTCAGTGCCGACAGCGGCTACTTTCGCTTGGAGACCATCGTGGAACTGGCCCAGCGTGGCCTAGACGTCTATGTGCCCGACTCGAACTTGGCACGGGAACTGAACCGAGGCCAACGCGCGCCCGAAGCGCCTGCTGTACGGCATCCGGAACACCGGCGCATGCGACGCAAGTTGCGCGATCCGGCTGGCCGGGCGGTTTATCAGCGGCGCAAGGCGATCGTGGAACCCGTGTTCGGGGTTTTGAAACAACAGCGTGGAATGCGACAGTTCCGGAGGCGGGGCCTGGGGAAGGTCGCGGTGGAGTTCGCGCTGGCCGCAACGGCCTTCAACCTCACTCGCCTGTGGCGCAACAAACCAAAGCTAGATCAGGAAGGCTAGTTCAGCAGACTCCCGGACCGGCGACTCGGCAAAGATCGAAACAACAAAATTCTGCAGGGGATCATGATCCCTCTTGATTTCCAGCCAGCTAAACCGAGTTTCCACACAGACTCTATAGCCCTCCCCTGCCACTGAAACCAGTTTCACAGCCCCAGGCTGCGATGTAAACTCTCACTACGGTTGGTACAAAAAATCGGTCTGGTCAACCTGTGCATAAGACAGCACGCTATCTCAGTGCATCGGTGACGGCGGAGCCTGCATGTTCACCATCAACTTGACAGTGCCTCCGGGCACAGTTTAGCGGACGCCAATGTGTGCCTGTTGGGCACACATTATGCTACGCTGTCCTGCGTGAAAGTCTTCGCCTGGGACGACGCCAAAAACGCGAAGCTCAGAGCGAACCGGGGCATCGGGTTCGAGGACATCGTTTTCCATATCGAGCGCGGTGACTTGCTCGACATTCTCGAACACCCGAACCCCAACCGTTACGCCGGCCAACGCATCTTCGTTGTCCAACGCGACGACTACGTGTATCTGGTGCCGTACGTCGAGGACGAGGACACGGTCTTCCTGAAGACGATCATTCCGAGTCGGAAGGCCACAACTCAGTATCTCGGTGAGGAGTCTGACGACCATGAAGATTGACGCCCAAGAAAAGGACCTGCTCGAGTCAGTCGAGCGCGGAGAGTGGAAGTCTACCGGTGGCGGCAAGCAAAAACGAACGCGCTACGCTCGCTACGCCAAGGCCACGTTCCGCAAGGACCGCCGGCTGAATATTCGGCTATCGAGCAAGGATCTGGAGGCGATCCAGAAGCGCGCGCTTGCCGAGGGGCTGCCGTACCAGACCCTGATCTCGAGCCTGTTGCACAAGTACGCCTCCGGGTACCTCAAGGAGGTCTGATCCTGGCTGGTCCATCGGCCCGTCACCCCGCTATTGTGAACGCCGAGGATTAACAGCCTAGCGAAACAGCTGAGCCTTCACGGCCGCGACCGCGAGCAGCCCGCCGCACACGACCGCGCGCCGCCTGGTCGACGCCTCCCTCAGCCCCAACACCCGCCGCGCCTACGCCGGCGCCCTCCGCCGCCTCGACGCCTGGCTCGATGGGCGCGAGTTCCTAGGGCTGCCGGACAGTGCCGTGAGGGTCGGGAGCATGAGCGATTGAAAGTCAGGGACGGGCAATGAGTCTTCCTCCGTTCTGTCTACACCCCCGGGGCTAGGCGTCACGCGGACGACTCGACGGGAGTCACCACGATCGCTCCGATCCGTTCCCGGTAGCTACGGGTGGCAATCGCCAATCATTACCGCTGATCCGTACCGGAGAACGGAAACGGGCATCAGAACCGGAACAGCCGGTTGAACTTTACGACGAAGCTGCGGTTGCGCAGATCCCAGCCCCGGTTGGGCTGCAAGCCGCCGGTGACGTCACGGTCGTCGGTGTAGACCACGAACAGCCCGCTGCCCGGGCTCTACTCCCACCGCAGCCGCAGGTTGCTGCCGAAGGAGTTGCTGGCTGGGACGGATCGCCAGCCCCTGGAAGTGCGGCCGGGGCATGGTTTCCGGGCGCGTCGAGCTAGAGGCGCGTTGAACTCCGTTTATCTGGCGACAAGCTGTTCCATATCTAACGGTAGAGTCACCGAGGTGGCCGAGGGCGTTACTGTATGGAATGGCAGCAAGGGCAACACTTGTGTTCGACCCCACCGACGCCCCCCGCCGACGACGAATGAACATCACTCTCGACACGAACTGCATCATCGCTCTGGAAGAAAACAGGCCCGACGCTCGGTACTTGCGCCGTATCGTGCAACGTGCGACAGAGCAACAGTTAAGATTGCGTGTTGCTGGGATCAGCGCGTCGGAGCGACAACCCGATGGGAAATACTCCGAGAGTTTCTTTGATTTCCAGACGAAGATCGCCGAGATCGGCCTTAAAAAAGATGTTGAGATCCTGCTACCACCACTCATCTGGGGCGTGACGTTTTTGGACGAGAGCTTCTACGGAACTGAGGCAGGTTAACGAAGAGGCTAAGCGAATTCACGAGATTCTGTTCCCAACCAGCCCTTTCGAGCATGAAGACTATTGCAGGCACTTCGGCCTCGATCCCGCAGCACGCGACAGTGACCGGAGATGGCTGAACCGTGCGATTGATACATGGGCTCTTTGAGAGTGTCTCACCTTTAGTTGAAAGTCGAGCGGCGGTTCGCTGACCTGGTTCCGTAGAATCGGGTTGGGAAACTTTCTGGAAAGGGGAACCGCCGTGCAGAGAAGCTACCACATCCTAGGCCGGAGCGATAGCCGAAGCTCCCGCAAACTGGCTGCCTACCTGGCTCGCCACGGGCAGTTTCTGCTGCCCTGGGTGGAGTTGATCGAACAATCGCGGTTAGCCGTCGACGAGCTGATCGACGTGGTGGGTAGGGCGGCGATTGAAGCGGTGCTGGAGTTGTCGGCCGCGCAGGTGGCCGGTCCACGCCGTCAGGGCCGGCGGCGCCGTGGGGTAGGCTGGTATGGGCGCCAGCGGGGACGGGTGCGCCTGAAGGAGAGAAAGCTGGCCGTGCACAGGCCACGGCTCCGGCGGCCAGGCCGGGGAGCGGGGAAAGAAGTTCCCCTCCCGGCCTACGAAGCCATGCAGGAGGGCGAGGGTCTGGGGGCCCGGATGTTGGATATCTTGCTGCGGGGCGTCTCGACCCGGCAGTACCAGCGGGTGTTGCCGGAGATGGCGGACACCGTGGGTGTGTCGCGCTCCACGGTCAGCCGGGAAACGATGGAGGCTGCCGCAGCCGAGTTAGAACGTCTGTTGAACCGCCGCTTCGAGGAAGTAGAGTTGCTGATCCTCTACATCGACGGGATGGTGTTTGGCGACCATCACGTGATTGCGGCTGTGGGCGTGGATGCGGAAGGGCACAAGCACGTGCTGGGGATTCAGGAGGGGGCTACGGAGAACGCCGCGGCCGTCCAGGACTTGCTGGAAGGTTTAGTGCGGCGAGGGGTGCAGCCGGCCCAGAAACGGCTGTTTGTGATCGACGGCTCGAAGGCCTTGCGGGCGGCGATCCGCGCCGTGTTCGGGGCCGAGCAGCCGGTGCAGCGCTGCCGCGCCCACAAGTTGCGCAACGTCCTGGACCGGTTGCCGGAGCCAGAGCGGGACCAGGTGCGGGCGGCGATGCGGGCCGCCTGGCGGTTGGATCCGAAGACCGGCAGGGCCAAGCTGGAGAAGTTGGCCCAATGGTTGGAGCGAGATTGTCCGGCCGCGGCGGCCAGCTTGCGGGAGGGTCTGGAGGAATGTTTCACCATCAACCGGCTGGGGCTTCCGGCTTCGCTGCATCGCTGTCTGGCCACCACCAATCTCATCGAGAGTCCGCAGGCGGGAGTGAGGTTGCGAACTCGCCAGGTGTGCCGCTGGCGGGATGCGGCCATGGTCCAGCGCTGGGTCGCCTCCAACTTCCTGGCCACGGAGAAAAACTTCCGCCGCCTGATGGGGTACCAGGACCTGTGGATGTTGAAAGCGATCCTCGAAGGATCAAAGTCGGCCACTCGACGGGAGGTGGCGTAGTATGATGGCTCCGAACCGCCGCTACGAACTTTCAACTGAGTTCAGGACACCCTCGTTGTCTGACCTCCATAGGCTCACCGGACACTACCATCCCGTTGTTCCCCTGAGCAAGTGGTCTCAAGAATGGGACACCAGCCGGTCGAATAATTGTACTGGACAGCATCCCTCCTGGCAGCAAGCATGGGAACTGCAAGTCACTCTGAAAGGAGTGGGGTTGGAAGTGCGGTTGGATCGCCTTCTGGCCCGCAATAGAAGCTGGAGGTCGATGAGAAAGGGCAAGAAGGAGACTTCGCTCTTGCGGGCCAGAAGGGGGTCCAATTGCAGGTCATTCGGAAAGGAGGTTTCCTATTCCACCCGATGAAGAGTGGGTGGGCGACTATGCGCCTAGTCAACTGACTGACTGCGCCGTTCACACTCCGGACCGAGAGTTCCGGTTATCGGTCCAGCGGCTAATACGCACCGCGGGATCGCGTGCAGCCACTGAGGCGATGCAAAAAAAGCTCAGGAATAAGATAAATGACTGAGCGCTGGGACGGAAAGTCCTATGAGCCTCGTGAGGGCAGTTGCGGGACAGAGGTCGCCCAACCCCACTTAAATGTTTTGGAGTTTCGGTAGGTTGTCGTCGTCAAAATAAGAGTGAGCCGCGTGGGTTGGTGCTGTCTGCCGCGCGGGACAAACCAGAAGGGGCAAAGGACATGGGATACAAGGACGAAGGTGGCAGCCGGGTCCGGTGGTTTCTGGCAGGGGTCAGTTTCGGAGCACCATTGGCCATGCTGTACGCGCCCCGCTCGGGCCGCATCACGCGCCGCTATCTTTCCAGGAAGGCCAATAAAGGGCGACACTTCGTTTCCGACCGGGGACATGAACTCTACGACCGCGGCCGGGAAGTGGTGGACCGGGGCCGGGAACTCGTGGAAGATGCCTCAGGGTTGGCAGAACTCGGTCGCAAGTACCTTCGCGGCTACGGATAGCAGTTCAACCGGGCTTTCTGGGGAATTTCTTTTTTTTCGGCCTATTGTCTGGGCGGGGGTTCCCAATGATGCTCGTTGCTTTTCTCTCCCTTCTGGTTGTGATGCTTCTGCTGATGAGCCTGACCGGGCCGCCCGGGCTGACTTCCGGTAGCAGGTAGATGCCGCTCCCGTAACAGGAGGTGGCACTATGCTATCCACACGCCTCATCCAGATGATTGAAGCTCACGCCGAGCAGCTCACCCAGGGCCTCGTCCAACAGTTGAAGTCGCACCCGCGCACCGCCTCCTACAAGCGTTTCTCCGACACCGAGATTCACAACCGCACCTACACCGTGTACAAGAACCTCGGCGCCTGGACGGTGGGCAAGTCCGAGGGAGAAATCCGGCGTACCTACAAAGAACTTGGATTGGATCGCTTCGAGGAGTGCATCCCCACTGCACGAGGTGATCTACGCACTGATCATCACCAGGAAGCACCTGCTGAATTACGTGCGCACCCAAGGGCTGGGCGGCACGGCACTGGAGATTTACGGCGAACAGGAGCTGGCCAGCCAGGTCAACCAGTTTTATGACAGCGCCATCTACTACACGGCGGTCGGCTACGAACGTGCCCTGCGCCAGCTGGAGCGCCCGGCCTAGCGGCTTGCCGAAGATCCCGACTGGAGGAGGAATAGCGATGCGTGCCCCACCCAATGTCCTTGTCGTAGTGAGTGGGTCCTCGGATTGTGTCGCCATTTACGCGCACCTGCAGCCCCTTGGGATTACGGTCCGCCGCGCTGATGGCCTGCTGGACGCCATTCTACGCCAGGCGGATTCCCCATCCAGTGTCATCCTCTGCGACACAGATTGCCTGGATTGGAAGGAAGCGGTGAATCTGTTCCAGCGCTTGAAAACGCCGGGCGCGGTCGTGCTCCTGACTCGGCTGGCCGACGAACGTCTCTGGGTTGAGACGCTGGACGCGGGCGCCTTTGACCTGCTGGAGAAGCCTTACCGGCCAGAGAATCTGCGTTGGGTGGTTTCCACGGCCCTGAAGCACAGGCCGGAACGGATGGCTGCGAGCGCTGCATAGGGCGCACCAAAGGGTTAGCGACTAGCCTGAAGGGAGGCGCAGGTGGCGAGGGCAGCGGAAGCTTCTTGCGATCTTCTCCGAATGGGCGGACCGGGCTGGAGGTGAAACGATGCAGGCGGTCGAAACGCAAAGGGAAACACCCAGTCTGGAGTTGACCGCGGATCAACTGCGCCAGACAATCGAAGCACTACTCCGAATGGAGTCGGAGTTACCCACGGATGACCACCGATGGTGTGAGTTGCGCACGGTTCGGCAGGTCTTGAACCGCATGTTGCTCATGGCCGAGGAAAAGGAGGGGAACGCTTGTTCATGAAACTTTATTGATAGTAGCTACTCAGCGAAGGAGGCCCGCCATGATCGGCGAACGTCTGAGACACCACCTGGAGGAAAAGCATATTGCCTACACGCACCACGTGCACCGGACAACATACACGGCACAGGAAGTGGCAGCCGAGGAGCATGTACCCGGGCGCATGATGGCCAAAACCCTGATCGTGCACACCGGCGAAGGATTCGTGCTGGCGGTGCTGCCGGCTCCCTCACGGCTGGACCTGGGTGCGCTGCGAGCGGCGCTGGGCAAGCCCCAGGCGCGGCTGGCTACCGAGGCCGAGTTCGCAGGTCTGTTTCCCGACTCGGAAATCGGCGCTATGCCGCCCTTCGGTAACCTCTACGGCCTGCCGGTCTACGTGGATGAGGTGCTTGCCCGCGACGGGGAAATCTTTTTCAATGCCGGCACGCATCAAGACACGATCCTCCTCCGCTACCAGGACTTTTCGCGTCTGGTGCAACCGAAGATGCTGGCGCTGGCGCTCGAACACGCCGGTTCCTGAAGAGGTTCGGTGGTCCCACAGGATCAAGGTTGAGGACCCCCGTGCAGTATCTTGAAAGCAGAATGCAAATGAAGGCCCTTTGACTAGCCAAACCGGCAAGGAGGCTCGCGATGCTGCAGGGAAGGTTCGGATTCACAATTTCCGCACGGAAGTTGCTAGTCGGACTGCTTGTCACCGTCGTCCCTGTCAGTCTTGTCGCCTTATACACGGTTAATCGAGCTGCTGGAGACGCGGAGAGGAAGATCGGTGGCCATTTCAAAACGATCGCCGCCTCGACCGCTGACGCAATCTCTGATTTCATCCACGGCACAGTAGTAGAGGTAACTTCGATGGCAGGGAATCCTGCCGTGCTCGACGTAGTGGGAGCCGCCAATCGGTCCTACCAGGAGATGAGCGATTCTGCAATCATCGCGAGAATGCAGAGGGGAGATGCGATCTGGAACAAGGACGAGGGTGAGCCTCTGGTGGACCGAGTTCTGTCTAACCGGGCTTCGCGTGAGCTTCGCCGTTATCTTCAACGCGACCCCAAATGTTTGCGGATTATGCCCTGGACTGGGTAATTTAGACACTGAGGTTGGGAATTAACTACCCTGGTGTCATATGAACAAAAAACATCATCGTATTGCAGCCGACGTAAAAGCCGATATCCTACGCCGCGTCAAGGAAGAAGGCATCTCGGTGGCCCAGGCCGCCAAGGATCACGGTATTTCTGAAGGGAGCATCTATGGTTGGATGGTAAAAGGAGCAACCGGTGCCCCGTCCTGGGCGGAGTTCTCCCGACTTCAGAAGCAGAACAGAGAACTCCTGGAACTCGTGGGCGAGATCACGCTCAAGCTCTCCATGACTCAAAAAAACAATTGAGCGAAGGAAGAAACAAATCAGCGCTTGCCCGAGCCCTTGGCATATCCCGCGCGAGCCTGTATTACGTCCCAAGAATGAAGGAGAAGGACTGGCGCCTCAAGGTCCGCCTGGAAGAAGAGCTGCAGATCCATCCCTCCTACGGCTCCCGGCGAATTGCTACGGCACTGGGACTCTGCCGCCAGCGGGCGCAGAGGGTCATGCGTCTGTTTGGCATCAAGCCCTACCGCAGGAGAGGCAGAAAATGGAGAAAATCCAAGGTTTCCCGGACCTATCCCAACCTCCTGCTCGCGGTCATGCCCGCATATGCAAACCACATCTGGGCAGCGGACTTCACCGAGTTCGTGCAGCACGGAAAGAAGGTCTATGTGGCGACCGTGATCGATCTCTACACCCGCCGGATCCTGGGAATCCAGGTTACGGTGAGAAAGGGAGCCGCGCTCACCATTCAGGCGCTTTCCAACGCCCTGCTCCATCATCCGCGCCCGGGTCTATTCCACTCCGACAACGGGAGGGAGTATGACGCGATGGCGTTCACTGAAATCCTTGATGGATGCGGCATCGTGATTTCACGGAGCCGCCCGGGGTGCCCTTGGGAGAACGGATACCAGGAATCGTTCTACGATAAATTCAAGGTTGACCTGGGAGATCCGAACCGCTTCAAAACACTGGGGGAGCTAGTGGCGGAGATCTACCGCACCCTGTGGGACTACAACAACACGCGGATTCACTCCGCGCTCAACATGCCGCCTGTGGTATTCGCCAAACGGTATGCGTTAGTCGCGTAAAAAACTCTCAGAATCAGTGTCTAAAGAAATCAGTCCTTGACAAGATGCTCTTGTGGCCCTCAGTTCCTGCACGGTCCGCAGATCGACTCCCGCCATGACAAGCCCGCTGGCAAAGGTGTGAGGAAAGCAGTGCCAGGTGAAGTTGAGAACGTTCGCCTGCTGGTAGGCCTCCGGGAACCACGTGGCGGGCGGCTTCAGTGGAAACATGGACTCGGACTCGCTCCACATCCGTTTAGCGACAGTACTAGTCCGACGGTCTCCCGTAGGAATTTCGTACTGCGTCAAAAATGTGGCTTCCGGTCTATTGAGGTCCTGCTATCGGTTCCCTACAATGCCACCATCCTTTGGATCGAGGTGCGCGCACATGGTGAAGCCGTTTAGGCTGGTAGGCGACCAAGCGCAACTATCCGTTGCCCAGGACAAGATTGACCAACTACAAGCTGAGCTCAGTCGCCTGCCCGAGGTCCGGCAGGATCGCGTGCAAGCCTTGCAGCGGGCTCTGAAAGAAGGCCGCTACCGAGTGACTAACGAACAGATCGCCGAGGCGGTCTTTTCTGAATTTCTGGGGGTTCCGTTTCTTGAGCCAAGAAAACGGCCCAAACTTCTCCAGCAAAGATTCCGGAAGAGAACAGAGGAAGGTGCGAGAGCAGACGTCTTGCGCATGAAGCTCATTGGAGCCAACCCCATGCCCACCTTCGCCTACGAGCCCTAAAAGTGCCCCTGCCGCTCTTTGACCGCTCAGGGTCAATTCGGGAAGGGGCGTAGGTGCCCCCTAGGATAACCTACAGCCCGCATCAGCTTGCCCGTGCTCACGCTGGCCTCCAACACGTTGAAGACTGGCTTCCCGTAGGGCCCGGTGCTTTCCATGACCACGTCGGTGCAGCCACGGCTTCAGCCCCCGGCTTGTCTGGGCTCAGCCACAAGTGGGACCGCAGTACGACTGGCCGGATCAGGGGCGGGAGGCGGGCAGTCCCGCTGCTCGACGCGTGCGCGAAGGTCTTTCCATCTCTCTTTCGGAACCTGGCAGAAAATTTCGGCGATCCGAGGGTCGAATTGTGTGCCGATGCACCGGCGAACCTCGCTCAGAACGGCGGCGAACCCCGGCGCCTTGCGGTAATGGCGGTCCGAGGTCATCGCGTCCAGGGTGTCGGCAAATGCAAAGATGCGGGCTCCCAGGGGAATCTGTTCCCCCGCTAGTCCATCCGGGTATCCGGTGCCGTCAAAACGTTCATGGTGGTGACGGACGATGATCGCGGCCGACCTTAGAAACGAGACGCGGTTCAGAATCTGCTCGCCGGCCCCCGAATGTTTTCGCATTTCCACCCATTCTTCCTCAGTGAGTTTCGCTGGCTTCAGCAGGATGGCGTCCGACACTGCAGTCTTGCCGATGTCGTGTAACAGGGCGGCGTGCTCCAGTTGAGGGAGCAGGGCCGGGGGGTAACCTAACAGGCGGGCCAAGTGTGTGGTGTAGGCACGGACGCGAGAGGAATGGGCATAGGTTTCGTGCTCGCGGGCGTCGAGCGCAGCTACCAATGCTTCCAGCGTGGCTTGGAAGTTTACTTCGACGAAGCGCAGAGCTGCTTCCAGATCGCGAGTGCGACGCTGTATGCTGGCTTCAAGTGAGCCTCGGTAGGCGCAGGCTTCGCGCTGAAGGAGCAGCCGCCGGTAGCTGCGCGTGACCGCCTCGGTCAGGGCCTGTAAGGTGAAGGGTTTCATCAAGAAATCCGCAGCTTGCAAACGCAGGGCTGCGATCACCTGTTCCACCTCCGCTCGTCCGGTCATCAGAATGAAGGTCACATCCCACTGCGACTGGTGGGCCATTGCCAGCAGGTCCAGGCCGGTCGCGCCGGGCAGATGCAGGTCGGAAACCACGATACCAAAATCGCCGCTCTCGATCGTTTCCAGTGCGCCCACCGCGTCCGCCGTCTGGGATACCCGGGCTGCCAAGGGCTCCAAGCTCTCCACTACGAAGGCGCGCACCGATGGTTGGTCTTCGACCACAAGGATCTTCGGAAGCGTGTTCGCAAACATTCGGCTCCTGACGACGAGTTTGTTGGTAGCCGAGGAAATACCCTGCGGTAGCAGCGTACCGTTCCTCGCCGGGAAAGAATCCTCCTCCGCCTGCACATCGGCCTGGTCTTCGCTTTCTTTACCCGCTTTCCCGGATGTGTCCTTTCATCTGACCAGATCCAAACCTTTAACCCGTTCTTCCACTCGGCTGTACGCGGTCAGAACCAGCACCGGAAGAGTGGTCTTCTTGGCGCGAACATGCTTTAACTTGACAATATCTCTAGACGATACTTTCACCCACCTCAGATGCCCCCACACACCACTTCGCCTCCATCCGCCACCGTTCGCCATACCGTCCAACTGTGGACGATGAGAGCGCGAGTGGATGACGGGTGAAAGGACGGTGGTGTTCGCGGTCATATCCCCTTCACTGGCTGCAGCAGCGCCGCAATCAACCTCCCTGCCGCCTCGCCATTGAGCGGCTTGGAGAAGAGATATCCCTGCCCATATTTACATCCCAGTGCCCTGAGCTGTGCCAGTTGCTCCGCTGTTTCTATCCCTTCCGCGACTACATCCATGCCTAGATCACGGGCGAGTGTTATGATGGTCCGGACCACCTCTGGCTTTTCGACACCCGAGCGCGACCCGCTGACGAAGGAACGATCAATCTTTATCACATCGATCGGAAGCCGGTGCAGATAACTCAAGGATGAATAGCCCGTACCAAAATCATCCATGGACGACTGAATCCCCAAGGCCTTCAGTTGTCGAAGCGTGGTGATCACGGATTCGATATCTTCCATGATCATACTTTCCGTGATCTCCAGCTTCAAACTTCGCCCGTCCAGGGAGAACTCTTGCAGAATTTGGGTGATCTGGTCAACGAGGTCGCGTTGCGAAAGTTGTTTGCCGGAAAGATTGACGTTCACAGGCACGTCGGCGCCAAATTGGGCCTGCCAGGCACGCACCTGACGGCACGCCTCCTCGAGTACCCAGCGGCCGATGGGAATGATCAATCGGGTTTCTTCTGCAAGCGGGATGAACTCTGCCGGTGGGACAAGACCACCCTCCGGATGCTCCCAACGCAGAAGAGCCTCCAGTCCGAGCACTTCAACGGTTTCTAGCAAGACAATGGGCTGGTAGTGAAGCCGGAACTCCTTCTGTTCGAGGGCGCGTCGCAGGTCGTGGTCCATCTGTAAAAGGGTTACCGCACGCTTGTGCATAGCCGTGTCAAACATCGAGTAACAGGCTTTGCCAAGCGCCTTGGCGCGATACATAGCCGTGTCCGCGTCGCGCAGGAGCTCCTCCGGTTGGTCATAACCTGTGGAACTCAGGGCGATTCCGATGCTCGACGTGGTAAAGACCTCATGCCCGTCAACCTGGAAAGAGCTCCTCAGCTCCTTGTGGATACGCTCGGCAACGCGGGTGGCATCGGTCTCGTCTTTGATGTCCTCGAGGAACATTGTGAACTCGTCTCCCCCCAGACGGGCAACCGTATCCTCTTGGGAGCGCAGGCACTTCTCCAGCCTTCGAGCCACCGCCATAAGCAATTCATCTCCGACATTGTGCCCCAGGCTGTCGTTGACCAGCTTGAAGCGATCCAGGTCCAGAAAGAGCACGGCGAAAAGGTAATCCGGATGTCGACTCCGGCGCTTCAGCGCACGCCCGAGGCGGTCGAGTAACAAAGCGCGATTGGCAAGGCCCGTCAGCGAGTCGGAGAACGCCCTTTGAACTAATTGCTCCTCGGCCCGTTTCCGCTCGGTGATTTCCACCTTCAGCTGTTCTCCCAAGTCGCGCAGTTGCCCGATCCCTGCGCCAATTAACACTGCCATGACCTGCCCAGGCCCGCTTCCTTGCCGGAATACCGCGTCCCAGCCTTCCAGCCCGACAAGGTTGAATAGAAGCGTGTTCAGCGGGAGGGTGAGAAAAGCGACAATCAAGCCGCCCCGTAATCCCCAGAGCCATGCCAGTGCAATCACTGGGGCTGTGGCCAGCGCGGCCGTCCCTGGACCATTCAGTTGGTACAATGGGAAAAACGCGAGCACATAGGCACTCACAGCAGTTAGGCTGAAGAGCACCCGCCGGAGCCGAGATTGGGGGTCGAAGAACACGGTCATCTCCCCGCAATGCATCGGGAGCATGGGCGCCGACCCACGCTTCCAAGACCCGCTGTGCCACTTCGCATGTTCAGCAGGCCAAGCCCCCGGCAGTTGGAGGTTGGGTAAAAAGGTTTGGACCGGAAGTATCGCTCTCGCCATTCCGGGGGCACATTCATGAAACCGACATTGACTGCGGTATCGGGCGAGAACATCTTGACTTCCTTATCCTGACCGAGCAGCCTGGCAGCTTGATTGGAGGCGTGCCCATACGCAACAGAGTAGGCTCACCACCCCCAAAGCCACCAATCGCGCCTTTCGAGTTGGCGCAACTTGGCATAAATCTCCTTCGTGCCAGGTACGGTTTCCTGTCTGCCGGACTGTGGGACCACTTTGCTTATCTGCTCCTGCTGCTGACTCCCGCCCATTTTCCCTTCCGCCCCGACTTGGTTCCTAGCAGGTGAGAATCCTTTTGCCAGCGGCTTGGCAATCAAACGGATACCGAAGTTGACGGCCCCAGAGGGCGGTCTGATTTAGGAATGGTTTCCCGATTTGGTAGGCCCGTTCGGCCAAGGCGAAGCTGGGTGCGGACGACTACCTGACGAAACCCTTCTCGTTTTCCGAACTCTCGGCCCGGGTGCGGGCTCTGTTCCGGCGGTCCGGCCGCCCGGCAGAATCCCTACTGCGAAGGCTTCAGCTACCAGCATGCCCAGCGGCCGAGCCGAATGAGGATTCGGGTCCGACTGTTGCTGAGAGTAGCCCACGCAGATTCGGGGCATCGGTCGCCAGCTGTATCACTTCGACCTGTCGGATACCACCACCAATCGGGAGCGCTATCTCATCCTGGGCAGCTACTATTGGGAGGTATTTGGGTGACAACGAAAAGGCGCCGCCGCGGGCCTGAGCGCCGCTTGAGCGCGGAGAACAGAACTTCGATCTTGCCGTGCTGTTCCTCTACGCCGGCCTGCGTGTCGAGGTCTCGACTCACACTTTCTAGAGTGGGTGTGAGGCCGCTTGGTTCACTCACCCGCCAGATTGAAGACGTAGAGCATGGCACCCGGCCGGACGTCGCGGAGCCACGGTGTTGAGTCCATAAACCAGAGAGGCCAGGCGCCTCCCGTGCCCGCCAAGATTGCGACTTGCTGTCGCCCATCCACGGCGAAGCTGACAGGTGGGGCGTTGATGCCAGTTCCCGTCTGAAAGTGCCAGAGTTCGTCGCCTGTGGAACTGTCGTAGGCCGATAAACGCCCCCTAGGATCGCCTGTGAAAACGAGCCCCCCAGCAGTGGCAAGCGTGCCTCCGAGAAGTGGAGATGAAGTGCGCGTCTTCCACCGAATTTCACCCCTCGCTACATCGAATGCCGTCAGACTTCCAGTGATCTCGTTCTGGGTGTTGTCCAATCCTCCTCCCACAAAGAGCTCAGCAGGCTTGTAGTCCTGCGGCTTATGAACAAGCACGTTACAGCTTTCGATGACGGGGATGAAGGCGAGCCTTTCTTTCGGACTGTAGGACATTGGAGGCCAGTTTTTCCCGCCCATATTCCCAGGGCAGGTGAGCGCTCTCGGGTTGTCCCGGCTTGGGACCGTTTTCGGATTCCGGTCGACGGGTCGCCCCGTCTTAGGATCCAGGCCCGAGGTCCAGGTGAGTTTGTCTACAAACTGGACGGCGTAGATAAACTGCCCGGTGATTCGATCGAGGGCGTAGAAGAATCCGTTTCGGTCGGCGTGAATCAGGGCGCGACGTTTTTGGCCGCGGATCTCAACGTCCAGCAAAATGCTCTCGTTATTGCCGTCATAGTCCCAGGCGTCTGCCGGTGTGTACTGGTAGTGCCACTTGATCTTTCCGGTCTCAGGGTTAAGGGCTAAAACCGAGCTTGTGTACAAATTGTCGCCTGCCCGGTAGGAGGGATCCCAATCCGGACCTGGGTTACCCACTCCCCAGTAAAGAGTCTCAAGCTCACGATCGTAGGATCCAGTGATCCAGGTTGGCCCTCCCCCTGTCTTCCATGAGTCCCCGGCCCAGGTTTCATGCCCGGGCTCTCCCGGGCCCGGGATCGTATAAACTTTCCACACTAGATCGCCAGTTTTTAGGTCGAGGGCCGCAATCCAGCCGCGGATCCCATACTCGCCCCCAGCCACGCCGGTGAAAACCTTTCCTTTGGCGACTAAGGGAGCCGCCGTAGAGGATTCCCCTTTCTCCGGACGGGCGAGACGTGTTTCCCACACCTTCTTTCCCGTTTGCTTGTCGATCGCGATCGTCCGACCGTCGAGCGTGTTCTCGACAATTGTTTCCTCTGCGATAGCCACTCCACGGTTGTTAATACCGCAGCAGACTACGCGCACCACGTCCCGGGGAACCTTGGGATCAAACCGCCACACGAGCCTGCCCTCGTTTCGAAGGTCCAGTTTGAAGACTTCCCCCCAACCAGAAGTAACATACATAAAACCGTCTTCGATCGCCGGCGTCCCTTCCAGACCGCCTTGCACACCAAGCGAGAAAGCCCACGCTGCGCGAAGCTTCTGGATATTCTCACGGTTGATCTGATCGAGTGGCACATAGCGATGGGCCGACAAGGTGCGATGGTGGTGGGTCCACTCCGCCGCTTCATCGGTCCCCCCTCGCGAAGTGCTGATGACCAAAAATACGAAATCGACCACGCTTTTGATTTCTAGATCGTCGAGGCGACCCTTCCAGCCGAGCATCGTTGTCTCAGGGATTCCGTCGCTCACCACCGAGATCAGGTCATTGCGTGAGAGGGTCGTCTCTCGTAAGCCCGATACAGAGCCGCTTCCCTCACCATTCCTTCCATGACAGCGCGCGCAGTGCTCACGATAAATCTGGGCCCCAGAACTAGACGGCGAAGTCCCAGATGCAAAGGCGGGCAGACCTCCTGCAACCACCACGAAAAACCAACACCCGGCTAGACCGGCTGTCAACCCAAGCAAGCGGCCAATTGCGGTTCTTACACGGCTGACCAATTGTTCGGTTGGCATCTTCTGCAGATGGATTATACAGGATAGGTCTTCCAAGAGTTGTTATACGATTCTGACCAGGTGCGATCTATGCGGGATGTGCGGCCAGACATTTTCATAGCTATCGTGAGGAGGGTTCATGTTATCCGTGTTTTCGTGCCCTAGTCGTTACACGCAGGGAAAGAACGCTACGCGGGTGCTTGGTCAGGAAATGGGTGCTCTTGGTCTCGAGGGTCCAGCCCTGATCTTAGCCGGCAAAACGGCCGTCAGAATGCTGTTGGACACGTGGCGCAAGACCCTGGGCGATGCAGGCATCTCCTTTGA
The DNA here is from genome assembly GCA_965223005.1 of Terriglobia bacterium. GTDB lineage: Bacteria > Acidobacteriota > Terriglobia > JAJPHL01 > JAPKYU01 > CBDBKE01. Next base: position 73,906 of record CBDCVK010000002.1, read on the forward strand.
GATACACCAGTTCGGCGGAGAATGTTCCCTTGCCGAAATTGAGCGAATTAAGAATTCGGCAAAAAAAATGAATGGGCGAGTCATCATTGCCGCTGGAGGAGGAAAAGCTCTCGATGCCGGCCGGGCCGCGGCTGCCGATCTGGAGTTGCCGGTGGTCAACTGCCCCACGATTGCCTCGAGCGATGCTCCCTGCAGTGCATTGTCCGTGGTTTACACCGAAGAGGGAGTCTTTTACCAATATCGCTTCTATCGCAGGAATCCCGATTTGGTATTGGTCGATACCACTGTGATTGCGCGAAGTCCGGTCCGGCTCCTCGTAGCTGGAATGGGCGATGCCCTGGCCACGATGTTTGAGGCCAGGACCTGCGTAGAGGGATCTGTCAAGAATATGCGGGGCGGTGGATCGACTCAGAGCGCTCTGGCTCTGGCCGAGCTTTGCTATCGCACTTTACTAAACGACGGGGCGGATGCGAGGCTTGCCGTCGAAAGCCAAGCCGTCACTCCGGCTCTTGAACGATTGGTGGAAGCCAACACTTTGCTGTCAGGGTTGGGCTTTGAATCGTCGGGCCTGGCAGCGGCGCACGCCATCCATAATGGGTTGACAGCAGCTCCTGCAACCCACTCTTTTTTCCACGGCGAAAAAGTTGCTTTCGGAACCCTGGTGCAGCTGGTCATGGAAGGCAAGCCTCAAAAGCTGATAGAAGAAGTGCTCAGCTTCTCTACAAGTGTCAGACTACCCATCACCCTGGCAGAGGTTGGACTGAAGGACGCGCCACTGGACATGCTCGAACAGGTCGCAGTCCGCGCTACGGCGAAAGGAGAAACGATCCACAATGAACCGTTCGACGTCAGTCCTGACATGGTGACAGACGGGATGCTGGCTGCAGATGCGATCGGCCGGGCTTGGAAGGAGAACAAGAAACAGTAAACGATTTAGCGCTTTGCTGATGACTCCCCCGGACACTAACTGGGGATGAGGCTGATTTCGATTCCCGCTTGGTTGAGGCTGCTAACGTCGGGTGCTATGATGTACCATCGTTATGTCGCTGTTTTGGAGACGCGCAGCCCTTCGTTCCAAGCCCCGCAGTTCCTTGTGGATCGCCGCTGCCTTGGCGCTCCTTCTGTTTCCCCTCGTCGCTCGCAGCACCCCCGTCCCTGGGGCCGAAGATAGAAAGCCCGACCCCCAGTCCGTCGAGTCGTTTGAGAAGCAGATTCGCCCTATCCTTGCGAAGCACTGCTTCTCATGCCACGGGGACTCACAGCAATTTTCCGAGCTCCGGCTCGATTCCCGCGACCACATTTTGAAGGGCGGAAATAAGGGCCCCGCGATTGTCGCCGGCCGTGCCGCAGACAGCTTGCTGGTAAAGGCCATTCGCCACGAGGGCCTCAAGATGCCGATGGGCGGCAGCAAGCTCAAGGACGAAGAGATTGCAGCCATCGAGAAATGGATCAACCTGGGCGCTCCTTGGCCTGAGGAAGTGGCTGAAGGCACGTTGGGACCTGGCGATTCCGGTTTCTATGAAAAGATCGCAAACGAGCACTGGGCCTTTCAGCCGGTGCGCGAACCGAAGCCGCCGGTGGTCAAGGACACCTCTTGGTCCGACCATTCGGCAGACCGCTTCATCCTGGCGGCACTGGAAAAGGCAGGGCTGAAACCTTCCCCACCGGCCGACCGGAAGACGCTCATCCGGCGCTTGAGTTTCGTTTTAACAGGCCTCCCTCCTTCTCCCCTAGAGGTCGATCTGTTCGAGCGCGACCAGTCTCCCGGCGCCTACCAGAGGCTGGTCGACCGCCTGCTGGCGTCGCCTCATTTCGGCGAACACTGGGCCCGTCACTGGATGGATGTAATGCGGTTTGCCGAAACCCTTGGCAACGACTGGAACTACGAACTGCACGGCGCATGGATTTACCGCGACTACCTGATTCGGGCGTTCAACCAGGATCTCCCCTACGACCAGTTCATCCGCGAGCATTTTGCCGGTGACCTGCTCGAAAATCCGCGTGTCAACCGAGAAGAGGGGATCAACGAATCAGAAATCGGCACGGCTTTCTTCCGCCTTGGCGAGCAAGGCCACGATGACTGCACCGCCTTCCGGGAGGTCCGAACGGACGTCGTCGACAATCAGATCGACACGTTGGGCAAGGCGTTCCAGGGACTCACCATCGCGTGCGCGCGCTGCCATGACCATAAGCTCGACCCAATCCCCACCGCCGACTACTATGCCCTTTACGGAGTGCTGACCAGCTCGCGCCTGGTGACGCGAACCGCCGACCTGCCCGAAGTCCACAAAGCCCTCAAGCAGCAGTTGCGGGATATGAAGCCGAGCATTCGCGCCGAGCTGGCCCGGCGGTGGATCCTCGAAACTGAAACGGTGCCCCGCTACCTGCTGGCCGCCCACAGGGCATGGAAGGGCCTTCCCCCGGAAGTGAAGGACCTCAACGAGCTGTCCATGGACCGGATTCAGGCCTGGCTGAGTCTGCTTGAAAAACCCAAGCCAGAAATGGAAGACCCCCTCTATCCCTGGATTCAGGTGGCGCAGTCAACGGCCGACAACCGCTTCGCCGAGTGGCAGAAGCTGGCCGCTCGCTACGTTGAAGAGGGCCGCTCGCGCGCCGCTTTCAATCGCGAGAGCTTTCGCCCTTTCGGCGATTTCTACCTCGGCGGATTTGGAAGCGGGCTCGGTGGATTTGGAGGCTGGCACGCTGATGGAAACGTGTTGACCGATGGTCTGTCGCCGAGCGGCGAATTCGCCGTGGCCAGCAGCGGGCCGAAAGCGGTCACCGGCGTCTTCCCCGCCGGCGTCTACACCCACGCGCTCTCGGAGCGTCTGAATGGTGCTCTCCGCTCACCCTTCGTTCCCAAAAACAAGAAGTTCGTGAGCATTCGGGTCGTGGGTGGCAAGCTCGGCGCACGCCGCACCATCCTCGACAATTGCATGCTCAGCGAGGCCTACGAGGTTCTGGACCAGGATTCTCTAGGTTGGGTTAAGATCGCGAATCGCAACGAGCAGAAAGCCCTACCTTTCTACATCGAGCTCGTCACCAAGCCAGACAACCCACGCATCCCGGATCGTCCCAAGCGCTTGAAGGCCTCGGAGGAGCAAGTGGCCTCGCCGTTCTCCTACTTCGGCATCACCCGCGCCGTCCTGCATGAGGTCGACGAGACGCCGAAGGCTAAACTTACCCATATGGGGCGGCTCTTCGCAAGCGAGGCTCCCGCAAACCTCGCCACGCTTGCTCAGCGCTATGCTGCCGTCGCGCGCCAGGCGCTGTCGGCATGGGCCGAAGGCCAAGCCTCTGACGAGGATGCCCGGTGGATCAACTGGCTGCTGCAGAACCGGCTCCTCACCAATTCGAAAGGCCTCAGCCCGCAGATCCGTACGCTGATCGATGAGTACCGCGCCGTCGAGTCCCGCATTACGCCGCCGCGCGTCTTTCATGGCATGGCGGACCTCGGCGCCGGGTACGACTTTCCGGTATTGCCCGGTGGCGATGCCCGCCATCCCGGGAAGCCTGTGCCGCGCGGCTTTCTGCAGCTCATCAGCAACTCCAATGGCGGGTTCAAGGTTTTTGGCAGCGGCCGACGTGAACTAGCCGAACTCATCGCCAGCCCTGACAATCCGCTCACGGCGCGCGTCGTGGTCAACCGCATCTGGCAGCACCTCTTCGGGCGCGGGATCGTAACGACAGCAGATAACTTCGGCACCTACGGTGAGCCTCCATCGCATCCCGAACTGCTCGATTATTTGGCGGCGCGCTTCGTCCACGACGGCTGGTCCGTCAAGAAGCTCATCCGCTTCCTCGTGCTTTCCAAGAGCTTTCGGCAATCAAGCCGGTACTCCCCAGAAGCAATGGTCGCGGATCCGTTGAATCGGCTGCTGTCCCGCTACCCGGCACGCCGCCTCGAAGCAGAATCCATCCGGGACGCCATCCTCACCGTCTCGGGTCGTCTCGACCGCACGCTCTATGGGCCGAGCACTCACCCCCACCGCGAGCAGCCCAAAGACTACCGTAAACTCCACCAGGGTCCTCTCGATGGCAATGGCAGGCGCAGCATTTACCTGAAAGTGACCCGCCACGAGGGCGCGCGTTTCCTTGAAATTTTCGACTTTCCCAATCCCACGGTGACGCGGGGGACCCGCGACGTGACCAACGTGCCGCCACAGGCACTGGCGCTGATGAACGATCCCTTCGTGGTCGACCAGGCGGGTGTCTGGGCGGACCGCCTCCTGGTCCAGACCGGATCCATCGAAGGACGCATCGAGGCAATGTTTCGCACCGCGTTAGGCCGACTTCCGGACGCTGCTGAAGCCGAGAGATTTCGTGAGCTGGCCAAAGAGCTGGCAAGCCAACATAAAGTGAAGGATGACAAGGTGCTCGAGAACAGGGATGTCTGGAAGGACGTGGCTCATGCAGTGTTTAACTTGAAGGAATTCCTGTATACTCGGTAGATAAAGCAGGAGCCGCAATGGCTACGAAGAAGAACAACCATAGCGGGTGCCCCGGATGCCTCCGGACGCCGCTCACACGCAGGGACGCCCTGAAAGTTGCCTCGAACGGATTCGGCATGCTGGCGCTCTCGGCCCTGATGGCTGAGGAGACCTATGCGGGTCTCGCCAATCACAAGGGACCACACTTCGCGCCCAAGGCCAAGAATATCGTCTTCTTGTACATGCCTGGCGCGGTCTCGCATGTCGACACGTTCGATCCCAAGCCGAAGCTGGCGGAACTGGACGGGAAGCTGTTCGAGGGCGTCTTCCAGCCTGGAGCCAAGAGGGAGACGAATCGCAAGTGGATGAAGAGCCCCTGGAAATTCAATCAATATGGCCAGGCCGGGATCCCCGTCAGCGATTTGTTTCCCCACCTTGCCACCTGCGTCGATGATCTCGCCATCATCCGCTCCATGGTCTCGGGCTTCCCCCTCCATCCTCGTGGCAATCTGCTCATGCACACCGGGCGCACTGTAGGTGGGTATCCAAGCCTTGGCTCTTGGGTCAGCTATGCGTTGGGAAGCGAGAACGAGAACCTCCCCGGCTACGTTTTGCTGCACGGGGGCGCGGTTCCCCCTGGAGGACTCGAGAACTTCTCCAATGGCTTCTTGCCTGCTTCGCACCAGGCGATGCCCATGCAGGCCGAGGGCACACCGGTCGAAAACCTAGAGCCGGCCGACAAGGAACCCAAGGTGCAGCGTACCAAGCTGGATGCCGTACGCCAGCAAGATCGCCAGTTTCTTGCTTCCCTCGGCTCCGATGACGCCATCGATGCCGCCATCCGAAATTACGAGCTGGCCTACCGGATGCAGTCGCTCGTTCCCGATGTTCTGGACCTCGACAAAGAGAGCGAGGCGACCAAGCGCCTCTACGGACTCGACGCTTCAGACAAGAACAAGCGATTCTATGGGTTGCAGTGCCTTCGGGCCCGCAGGCTCATTGAAGCCGGCGTCCGCTTTGTCGAAATCACCTGCCCGGAAGCTTATGGCGGCAACAACGGGACCTGGGATCAGCACACTGAACTGAAGAAAGGGCATGAGGGCAATGCTCTCATGACCGATCAGAGCGCGGCGGCACTGCTGAAGGATCTGAAGGCGAGAGGCATGCTGCAGGAGACGCTGGTCGTCTGGGCAACCGAGTTCGGGCGCACTCCTCATACTGGCAACGGCCATGGCCGGGATCATCACGAGACCGCCTTTTCGATCTGGATGGCGGGCGGCGGCGTCAAGGGCGGCGTCATCCACGGCGCCACCGATGAGACCGGGATGCACGCGGTCGAAAATATCACGGCCGTCCAGGACGCGCATGCCACCATCCTTCACTTACTCGGTCTTGATCACGAGCGACTCATCTACCGTTTCGGCGGCCGCGATGTCAGCCTCACGGATGTGCACGGCCGCGTGATCCGCGAGATTCTGAGCTAAACCAGTTCGCGGCGCCATGCGTAACCGTATTTCGGTGGCGGATTACAACGCGGATTGGGCTTTCAAAGAGCGTTTTCAGGAACCGAGAGCCAGGGCAGGCTACCTCACCCCCGAAGAGATCGTTCGGTTCTATGGCACTTTAGGCGTAGATGGTCTCGACCTCACGCACTTTTGCTGGGAGAAGTGTTCGCCTGCGTATGTAAAAACCCTCGCCGCCGACTCCGGTTTACGTATCATCTGCTACATCTTCCTGGTTGATCTGGTCCTGCCGTCGAGAGACCGTAAGGCTGCGCTCGGCACTGCTTTTTCCCTACTGGATCGGACCGCGGAACTGGGTGCTTCGCTGGCGATGATCATACCGGGTTGGGTCAAGGAAAACGTCCCGCTGCAGGAACAGCGTAGCTGGCTGGTCGAGGGGCTTCGTGAATGCGCCAACCATGCCAAGTCACTGGGTGTGATGCTCGCCATCGAAAACCTGGACGACGATTGGGGTCGTCCCCTGATGGGCCGAGGTTCTCAGTGCCGTGAGATCTGCACGCAAGTCGATTCTCCCCCAATCACGGCGAATGGAATCGCGAATACGGCTGAGAAAAGCAGGTACATAACACCTGAAACCTTCGCTGTCTGCAGGATACCGAACGATTTTATCTGTTGCATGGCAAGCTCCTTAGCAGGGATTGTGTTCAAGCGATACTCGGTCCCAGACCACCGGGTTGTCAAGTGCTCTTCGTTTATAGATCTTTGGGTCTCCTTAATGCCCACAAGTAATTCTATATAAACAACTTACTTTCGGTTGGTTATTGGGAGAACGGGAAAGGATCTCCCGCCCCAAAAGCAAATCCGCCTCCAGACTTGCGTCTGGAGGCGGATTTTGTGTGTGGATAGGAGTTAGAAGTTGATCTTCAGCCCCATCTGTCCAACGCGAGGTTGCAGTCCCAAGCCGCCAACTTGGCCAAAGTCAGGATTGGCCACATTGACGCCCGGACCACCGAACCGCACCCGGTTGAGGATGTTGAAGAACTCGAGCCGCCATTCGATATTCACGCTTTCCGTGATATTGGTTCGCTTGATCAGCCCGACGTTCTCGTTGTAGAACGAGAAATGCCTGGCGTTGCTCAGGATCGAAGGCGCGTTGCCGAAGGTATTCGGCTCGGGAATCTCAAAAGCACTTCGGTTGAGGTATGAGGTGACTCCGATTTCGAAATTGTCGGTGGACCCTGCCACCGGATTCGCTCCCGCCACCACGTTGGGAAGGGCGCGGCGAGTAAACAGGCCCACGGTGTTGGGCGTGAGCACCGAGAGCGGATTTCCCGACTGGTAGTTGACAATCCCGGTGATCTGCCAGCCGCCTAGTATCTTGGCCGTCGCCCCGGTCGTCCCGCCGCCTAGCAGCTTTCCGGGACCGAACGGCAATTGATACATGAACCCTGCGACAAATCGCGCCGTAAGATCGGAAGGCGAAAGCGCCTTTTCCAGTTGCCGGTTATAGTGGTCCCGCGCCGATGGCGAAAAGAACGCGCCCCAATTCGAATCCGAGTCGGTTAGGTGCTTTTGCCAGCGGAACGAACTCAGCAGGTATAGACCCCGCGTGAGCCGTCTCTCGACCTTCGCCTGGAACGAGTGGAAGGTTGAGTTTCCGATGCCGACCGCGTCAAAATTGTCCCCTCCGATATCCCCAACGGTCCCGACAATGGCGTACTGTGGGTAGGGCCGCAAGGACTGGCCCAGGGTGCCCGTGAATCCTGCGTAGGGAGGCGAGAAGCCCTCCGCCGCCAGAAGAGCAGCGTCGTCTGTAAAGTTCCGGCCGAGCAGGGGACCCAGCCCGAGGAAGCTCGGATTGAGCTGGTTTTGAGCAAACATCCCGCTGTTCAGCCGGGTTCCCTTGTTGGCCACATAGGCGAGGTCAATGAGCCAGTTGCCGGGCAACTGATGCTGAATATTGAAGGTCCATTCCTGCCTGTAGGGCTTACGGTGGGTATCGTGGAACTCCCAGGCGCGGCTGCCATTGGCGAAGGCCGGATCGATAAACGGAGGCCGAAAATAGGTTGGAAACCCCACCGCACCCCAATTGAAGGCCGCCGTGAGGCCGTTATCGGGCGATATGAGAGTGGGCGAGGCCTCAAAGCCTAGCCCCGAGCGCCGCATGTTCCCAGCCTGGTCGATCAGAGTGCCAAAGTAGTTGAGCCCGTATCCGACACGCACTACCGTGTTCGGCAAAACCCTCCAGGCGAGGCCGAGGCGCGGAGCAAAGTTGGTGTAAGACACCTGGTCCGCGCCGAGAATACGGCTCTTTCCAGTGCGGCCCGCGCCATCACCAGCAAAGATCAGCGCACCAGGCCGTCCGCCGGCGCCGGGATTGGGCAGGTTGAGATCCAGGATCGACCAGTTATCATTCCTCTCCGTCATCGGGAAGAACGCATCCCATCTCACACCCAGGTTCATAGTGAGGGTGGGGGTGATCTTGATGTCATCCTGGAAAAACAGTCCGAGAATTGAACTCCGGGCTTGCGATAGGTCGTTGGTAAACGCCGGGTCAAGCAGCCCACCACGGTCCACGTCGCCTAACAGGTAGCTCCCGAAATCAAAGCCCGTTTGGCCCGGGAACGCAGGATGCGAAGTCTCGGTCCGCGCGAACGCGAAGCGGCCGTTGGTGGGAGCCGAAAACTGATCCGTCTGGTTGTTGCGGTAGTCCATACCGATCTTCATGTTGTGCTTACCGCGAATCACAGTCAGGGTGTCGTTAAAAACGAACAGGTCCTGAAAGAACTTGGTCAGCGTATCGATCGAACCCCCCGAGCCGCTAATCTCAGCATAGGAGCTGAATGTGATGTGGGGGAACGCGCCGTCATGAATGCCGGTGAAGGGCGCCTGGCCCTGTGGGCCCCGGGTCGGGAACCCCAGCCTGTCAGCCCACCCATCGCCATGGCCCAGGACCTGGAACGATTCAAACTGCCGATTGTAGCCGCCCGACAAACGATTGGTCACCGTCGGCGTGATCATGATGTCCCAGGCAGAGCGGAAGTGGCCCTCGTTGAGACCCCCCCGCGTCGACCTGCCGTGCGGGAAGGGGATGGCATGCAGGGATAACCTGGGGTTGGGATGGTAGTTGATCATAATGTAGAAATTCTGCCGATCAGTAATCCGGAAATCTGCTCGCGTGGTCCATTTCAAGTTCTTAGCCTTCGGCGAGCTTGTAGACAGATAATTATTGAAGTCGCCTGGGCCTGTCGGAGCGGCCAGAAAAGCATTGATGTTCTTCGATACTTGACTGATCCGGTCCGATGGGATGATGTTTCCCGGGAACGGGTCGCGCGTGAACCCGCCTAGCCCGTCGTCGCGGGTGGTTGCCGGATCAAAGACCTGGTTCGCCCGGATGCCAGGCGCGACCTCAGCACCCAGCAGCGAAGAAAGATCGCCGCTCTTGACGGCGGCAGTCGGCACCGAAAGAAAGTCGCTGCCTCCCTCATCACTGCGTCGGAACCAGTTGATATTGACAAAGCCGAAGAGCCGATCCTTGATGACAGGGCCACCCGCACTCAGTCCAAACTCGTTCCAGCGCCGCTTCGGGGCCCTTGGTTGGGTGAAACCGCTCGCGTCGAGGTAGTCGTTGCGCCAGAAATAATACAGGTTGCCGTGAAGCTCATTGGTTCCGGACTTTGTGACGAATTTTGCCGTACCACCACCGGAGTTGGTCTCCGCCGAGGCGGTGCTGGACGAAAGCGAGGCTTCCTGAACTGCTTCCGGCGCCATGCTCAATTCATTGGTGCTTTGCATCGCACCCGGCCCCACATGCAACGTCAGGCCGTCCAGGTTCTGTTCCAGCGACCCAAACTGGCCACCATTGATTCTCTGGTAGAAGGTAGAGCCGGGATTGCTTCGGACATCACCCTCAGGTCTATACGCGCCGCCCGCAGAGGCGCCCGGCGCCAGGAAAATGAAACTTATCGGCCGCCGGCCGCTGCCCCCAACCTCAATCGGGAGATCGGTCAACACGACTTGAGGAAGGACGGTCCCGACCTCGGTGGTCTCGGTTCGCAGTTGTGGCGCCGCCGCCGTCACCTCCACGCTTTCGGCCACCGCGCCCAGTTCCAGCGTGAAGTCTAAGCCCACCACAGCACCCACATTGACTTCGACACCGTCTGCCACTGCGCGCTTGAAGCCGGTCAGCTCCACCGACACGACGTAGGTCCCCGGCACGAGTTGCGCAACGTTGTAAAGGCCGGAGCCGCTCGTCGATGTAGCCGTATCGGCGCCTGTGCCCGTGTTGGTGACTGTGACTGTGGCTCCGGGGACTGCCGCTCCCGTGGGATCGAGCACCGTTCCCCGAATTATTCCGCGATCGCCCTGGGCCTGCAAGTTCAGCGCGAATGCCAGCACGAAAACCAAAACACTGATGGCGAGTTTCTTCGTCATGACCTTCTTCTCATCCTCTTTTGGCGTTAAGTTCAAATATTGCTACACCACCTGACCGCGCGAGTATGGTAGGGGAGCCATGTTTTCACTGTCAAGTGTTTTTTCTTAAGTGTTCTGGAGCCTTCAGTACCACCATCTGGCAATGCCCCGGCGCTCTCACGCACACCGCTACCAAAGCATTTACTTTAAGTTGCTTAAGTCTACATCAAGACTACTCCTCAGGTCAGGCTATCGCCCCAGGACCTTTTCCCGGATCACGAGCGCGCGGTGGAACAGCGGCTCGGCGTCGCCATATTTACCTTGCTTGCGGTAGATCTCGGCCAAGCCGTCAAGGCTGCTCGCCACGTCGGGATGCTCCGGCCCCAGAGCCTTCTCCCGGATCGCCAGCGCGCGCTTGAAGATTGGTTCGGCTGCCGCGTAGTTGCCTTGGATGTTATAAAGCTCCGCTAGGTTGTTGAGGCTCCGGGCCACGTCGGGATGCTCCGGTCCCAGAAGCTTCTCCTGGATCGCCAGCGAGCGTTTCAAGAGCGGTTCGGCTTCGGCGTAGTTACCCTGGACGCGGCAAAGCTTCGCCAGGTTGTTGAGGCTCGTGGCTACCTTGGGATGTTCCGGTCCCAGAACCTTCTCCTGGATCGCCAGCAAGCGTTTCAAGATTGGTTCGGCCGCGGCGTAGTTGCCCTGGGAGCGGTAAAACTCCTCCAGATTGTTGAGGCTCTGAGCTATGTCGGGATGCTCCGGCTCCAGAACCTTCTCCCGGATCACCAGCGCGCGCTTCAAGAGCGGTTCCGCTTCCGGGTGGTTGTCTTGGTTGCGGTAAAGCCGTGCCAGGCTGTTGAGGGTCTGGGCCACGTCGGGATGCTCCCGCCCCAGAGTCTTCTCCTGGATCGCCAGTAAGCGCTTGTAGAGCGGTTCGGCTGCCGCGTAGTTGCCTTGGCTGACGTGCAGCTCCGCCAAGTTGTTGAGGCTCGTGGCCACATCGGGATGCTCCGGCCCTAGAACCCTTTCTCGGATCGCCAGCGAGCGCTTGTAGAGCGGTTCGCCAGCGGCGTGGTTGCCCTGGGCGCGGTATAGCTCCGCTAGGTTGTTGAGACTCCTGGCCACATCGGGATGTTCCGGCCCCAGAACCTTCTCTTGGATCGCCAGTGAACGCCTGAAGAGCGGTTCGGCTGCGACGTAGTTGGCCTGAGTGTTGTAAAGCGCCGCCAGGTTGTTGAGACTGGTGGCTACGTTGGGATGCTCCGGTCCCAGAACCTCCTTCTGGATCGCCAGCGAGCGTTCAAAGAGGGGTTCAGCTGCTGCGTAGTTGTCCTGGGTGTGGTAAAGCACCGCCAGGCTGCTAAGACTCGTGGCTACATCGGGATGCTCCGGCCCCAGAACCTTCTCCCGGATCGCCAGCGAGCGCTTGAACAGCGATTCGGCTGCGGCGTAGTTGCCCTGGAGGCGGTAAAACTCCGCCAGGTTGTTGAGACTCGTGGCTACGCTGGGATGCTGCGGCCCCAGAACCTTCTCCTGGATCGCCAGCGCGCGCTTCAACAGCGGTTCGGCTTCCCCGTACTTGCCCTGGGCATGAAACAGCCCCGCCAGGCTGCTAAGACTCCTGGCCACCTCAGGATGCTCCGGCCCCAGAACCTCCTCCCGCATCGCCAGCGAGCGCTTCAACAGCGGTTCGGCTTCCGCGTACTTGCCCTGGGCGTGATACAGCCCCGCCAGGTTATTCAGGCTCGTGGCCATGCGCGGATCCTCTGGCCGGAAGTCTTCCGCTTCTTTCAGGGCAGCTTTGAGCTGCTTTTCAGCCTCGGCGTATCGACCTTCCCGATAGGCCTTGGTAGCCGCCTCCATGTAGGTCTCCCAGTCCGGCGCCTGCGCCAAGGCGAAGTCTCCCGCCAAGGCCCACGCGGCGAGCGACAGCAAACCCACCAGCAACCAACCATTGTCCTTGCCGGCCATTGCGATCACTCTTCTCGTCATCGGGCCTTACCTTGGGGAGAAGCCACTTCCAATCTCAATTAAGGACATCCCAGTCAATTGGAAGCTGGCTGTGGAGGGGCAGATTCGGTGCGCTCCGGCTCGCGCACCGTCAGGATCTGGTTGGGCTGGACTCCCTCCAGCCGCTGCACCACTCCGCTGGGCCAGCGGATCTCCAGCAGGCGAATGGTCCGCTCACTCCCCAGGCCGAAGTGGACGCGCTTGTCGTTGGAGGACATGTAGCTGCCTGCGGTGCTCACAAAGGCGCGCTGCTCGCGTCCGGAGCCCGACACCAGGCGCAGCGCAGCCCCGATACCCTCCCGGTTGCTGCGCGTGCCCACCGTGTTCACCAGCAGCCAGTGGTTCTCCGGCGGGCTGGCGTTGCGCAGCACCAGCGCCGGACCGTCCAGGACACTGACGACGATATCCGGCCGGCCATCGTTGTTCAGGTCGCCGAAAGCCGCGCCACGGGCGGCCACCGGAACCTGGAAGGCCGGGCCCGCCTGCTGGGATACATCCTCAAAGCGGCCGCCCAGGTTGCGCATCAGCAGCAGCGGCTCCAGGTAGCTCGCGAAGGGCTGCTGCAAGTGGATGTTGTCCATCACGTGGCCCTGGGCCACCATCAAGTCCTTCCGGCCGTCATTGTCGAAATCGACGAACTTGGTGCCCCAACCGGAGTGCAACAGCGTGATGCGGGCGACCTCGGTGGGCCCTGAGGTGTACTCAAACGAGTCGCCATCGTTGCGGAACAGCGCATAGCGCTGGGCAGCCAGAGCATTGACGAAGATGTCGGGCCAGCCGTCATTGTCGTAGTCGCCGAAGTCAGTCCCCATCCCGGCAAACGTTTTCCCGTCGTCGTCGTAAGCGAGGCCCAGCGGCAGGGCGGTTTCGGTGAAGGTGCCGTCGCCGTTGTTGCGGAAAAGCTGCTGGGGGAACGAGTCGTTGGCCACGAAAATATCGGGCCAGCCGTCGCGGTTGAAATCGTGTACCGCCACGCCCAGCCCTTTTCCGGGCGAGGCTTCCACCCCGGATGGCCCAGACGCATCGGTGAAGGTGCCGTCGCCATTGTTGCGGTAGAGCAGGTGGGAAATGGGCTTGAAATGGCGGGGGTGACAGTACCCGCGGTAGCCAGGTCTGCGATCCCCGCAGAACGGACTCAACTGGAAGTCCCAGACCACGTAGCGCGTGACGAACAGGTCCAGGTGGCCATCCCGGTCATAATCAAGGAAGGCGGCGCTGGCCGACCAGCCCCCGCCCTCTACGCCCGCCTGCTTTGTCACGTCGCGAAAGGTGCCGTCGCCGTTGTTGTGGTACAGGATGTTGTTCCCGTAATTGGTGACGTACAGGTCCGCATGCCCGTCGTTGTCATAGTCGCCCGCCACCGCCCCCATCCCGTAGGAATGCCCCGCCACGCCCGCTTCCTCCGTGACATCGGTGAAGGTTCCGTCTCCGTCGTTGCGGTACAGCCGGTTCCAATAGCGCGGCTCGGATTTGTCGGGCTGGCCGCCTTCCGGCATCGGGTCCGCCAGCGCCGCCCCGTTCACCAGGAACAGGTCCAGCAGCCCGTCGGCGTCGAAATCCAGCATCGCCACGCCGCCCACCATCGATTCCATCAGGTACTTCTCAGAGGTCTTGCTGTTCGCGGTCTTGAAGTTGACGCCCGAGCGGGCCGTGTCATCCACAAAGGCGATCAGGGGAGCCGTGGAGGCGGGCCTGGACTGCGGCCCGGCCCTCACCGCCTCCAGAACCTTCTCCCGAGTCGCTCGCAAGCGCTTGAAGAGCAGCTCGGCTGCCGCGTCGTTGCCTTGGGCACGGTAAAGCCGTGCCAGGCTGTTGAGGGTCTGGGCCGCATCGGGATGCTCCAGCCCCAGGGTTTTCTCCCGGATCGCCAGCAAACGCTTGTAGAGTGGTTCGGCTGCCGCGTAGTTGCCTTGGATGTGGTAAAGCTCCGCCAGGCTGTTAAGACTCGAGACCGCATCGGGATGCTCCGGCCCCAGGGTTTTCTCCCGGATCGCCAGCGCGCGCTTGTAGAGCGGTTCGGCTGCCGCGTAATTGCCCGGGCCGCGGTAAATCCCCGCCAGGTTGTTGAGGCTCATGGCCACGTCGGGATGCTCCGGCCCCAGAGCCTTTTCCTGGATCGCCAGCGCGCGCCTCAAAAAAGGTTCGGCTGCGATGTAGTTGGCCTGGGTGTTGTAAAGCCCCCCCAGGTTGCTAAGACTCGTGGCTACGCTGGGATGCTCCGGTCCCAGAACCTTCTCCTGGATCGCCAGCGCGCGCTTGTAGAGCGGTTCGGCCGTCGCGTAGTTGGCCTGGACGCGATAAACCTCCGCCAGGTTATTGAGGCTCGTGGCCACCGCCGGATGCACCGGCCCCAGAACCTTCTCCTGGATCGCCAGCGCGCGCTTGTAGAGCGGTTCGGCTGCCGCGTAGTTTTGCTGGGCGCGGTAAATCCCCGCCAGGTTGTTGAGGCTCCTTGCCACATCGGGATGCTGCGGCCCCAGAACCTCCTCCTGGATCGCCAGCGCGCGCTTGTAGAGCGGTTCGGCTGCGACGTAGTTGGCCTGGGCGTGGTAAAGCGCCGCCAGATTGTTAAGACTCGTGGCTACGCTGGGATGCTCCGGTCCCAGAACCTTCTCCTGGATCGTCAGCGCGCGCTTGAAGAGCGGTTCGGCTTCGGCGTAGTTGCCCTGGGCGTGGTAAAGCGCCGCCAGGCTGCTCAGACTCGTGGCCACATTGGGATGCTCTGGTCCCAGAACCTTCTCCCGCATCGCCAGCGAACGCTTGAAGAGCGGTTCGGCTGCCGCGCGGTTGCCCTGGGCGCGGTAAAGCTCCGCCAGGTTGTTGAGACTGGTGGCTACGTTGGGATGCTCCGGCCCCAGAGCCTTCTCCTGGATCGCCAGCGCGCGCTTGTAGAGCGGTTCGGCTTCGATGTAGTTGCCCTGGGCGTGATACAGCCCCGCCAAGTTGTTCAGGCTCCTGGCCACCTCCGGATGCACTGGCCCCAGAATCTTCTCCCGCATCGCCAGCGAGCGCTTCAAGAGTGGTTCGGCTTCCGCGTACTTGCCCTGGGCATGATACAGCCCCCCTAGGTTGTTCAGGCTCGTGGCCACGCGCGGATCCTCTGGCCTAAAATTTTCTGCTTCCTTGAGGGCAGCTTTGAGCTGCTTTTCGGCCTCGGCGTAACGACCTTCCCGATAGGCCTTAGTAGCTGCCTCCATGTAGGTCTCCCAGTCCGGCGCCTGCGCCGAGGCGAAGTCTCCCACGAGGGCCCACACGGCGAGCGACAGCAAACCCACTAGCAACCAAGCATTCTCCTTGCCGGCCATTGCGATCACTCTTCTCGTCATCGGGCCTTACCTTCGCGGACACACAGCGGACAAGCAAACGAGGACAGATCTCGGATCCCTGCGGCGAATCTGCTCCTCAACGCTACTATGGATGAGCTTTTGGCAAAGGACAACAGGCTAGGAAATCATGGCCTCGGAGACCTGCTTTGCAGATAGCCTATTTCTGTTTCATTTCTCGGGGTTGTCTCTTCAGGTTCTCTTCGGCGTGCTTGGCCCGGATGGCCTGGGCGTGGGCCTCGGCCTTTTCTGCCTCGGCTCTGCGGTTCGTCTTTTCCAAGAGGACTGCGTAATTGTCCAGGATCGTGGCGACTTCTGGATGCGAGGTACCCACCGCCTTTTCGCAGACCGCGAGCGCGTGCTTGTAGAGTGGCTCCGCGTCCTCATACTTGCCCTGCTCGCGGTAGAGAGTCGCCAAGTTCCTAAGGGTGATGGCGTTATCGGGGTGTTCCGGCCCCAGGACCTTTTCCCGGATCACGAGCGCGCGGTGGAACAGCGGCTCGGCGTCGCCATATTTACCTTGCTCGCGGTAGATCTCGGCCAAGCCGTCGAGGCTGCTCGCCACGTCGGGATGCTCCGGTCCCAGAAGCTTCTCCTGGATCGCCAGCGCGCGCTTCAAGAACGGTTCGGCTTCAGCGTAGTCACCCTGGACGCGGTAAAGCTTCGCCAGGTTGTTGAGGCTCGTGGCTACCTTGGGATGTTCCGTTCCCAGAACCTTCTCCTGGATCGCCAGCAAGCGCTTGTAGAGTGGTTCGGCCGCGGCGTAGTTGGCCCGAATGTCGTAAAGCTCCGCCAGGTTGTTCAGGCTCGTGGCCACGTCGGGATGCTCGGGCTCCAGAGTCTTCTCCCGGATTGCCAGCAAGCGTTTGAAAAGCCGTTCGGCTTCCACGTGGTTGTCTTGGCTGCGGTAAAGCCGTGCCAGGTTGTTGAGGGTCTGGGCCGCATCGGGATGCTCCGGCCCTAAAACCTTCTCCCGGATCGCCAGCAAGCGCTTGTGGAGCGGTTCGGCCGCCGCGTAGTTGCCCTGGCTGTCGTACAGCCCGGCCAAGTTATTGAGGCTCGTGGCCACCTCGGGATGCTCCGGCCCTAGAACCTTCTCCTGGATCGCCAGCGAGCGCTTGTAGAGCGGTTCGGCTGCGCCGTAGTTGCCCTGGGTGCGGTAAATCCCCGCCAGGTTGTTGAGGCTCCTGGCCACATCGGGATGCTCCGGCCCCAGAACCTTCTCCTGGATCGCCAGCGCGCGCTTGAAGAGCGATTCGGCTGCGAGATAGTTCGCCTGGGTGTCATACAGCACCGCCAGGTTGTGAAGACTCGTGGCCACATCAGGATGCTCCGGCCCCAGAGCCTTCTCCTGGATCGCCAGCGCGCGCTTGAAGAGCGGTTCGGCTGCGGCGAACCTGAGCGGGAACTGATCCGGGTAGTTGCCCTGGAGACGGTAAAGCTCCGCCAGGTTATTGAGGCTCGTGGCCACATCGGGATGCTGCGGCCCCAGAACCTTCTCCCGGATCGCCAGCGAGCGCTTGAAGAGCGGTTCGGCTTCCGCGTAGTTCTCCAGGGTGTGATAAAGTCCCGCCAGGTTGTTCAGGCTCGTGGCCACATCGGGATGCTGAGGCCCTAAAACCTTCTCCCGGATCGCCAGCGAACGTTTCGAAAGCGGTTTGGCTTCGGTGTAGTTGCCCTGGGCGCGGTAAAGCTCCGCCAGGTTATTAAGGCTCATGGCCACATCGGGATGCTCCGGCCCCAGAACCTTCTCCCGCATCGCCAGCGAGCGCTTGTAGAGCGGTTCGGCTTCCGCGTAGTTGGCCTGGGTGTCGTAAAGCACCGCCAGGTTGTTCAGGCTTGCGGCTACGCTGGGATGCTGCGGCCCCAGAGCCTTCTCCTGGATCGTCAGCGCGCGCTTGTAGAGCGGTTCGGCTTCCGCGTACTTGCCCTGGGCGTGATGCAGCCCCGCCAGGTTGTTCAGGCTCCTGGCCACAACGGGATGTTCCGGCCCCAGAACCTTCTCCCGCATCGCCAGCGAGCGCTTCAACAGCGGTTCGGCTTCCGCGTACTTGCCCTGGGCATGATACAGCCCCGCCAGGTTGTTCAGGCTCGTGGCCAGGCGCGGATCCGCTGGCGTGAAGACTTCCGCTTCGTTCAGGGCAGCTTTGAGCTGCTTTTCGGCCTCGGCGTATCGGCCTTCCCGATAGGCCTTGGTTGCTGCCTCCATGTAGGTCTCCCAGTCCGACGCCTGCGCCGAGGCGAAGTCTCCTGCGAAGACCAACAAGACGAGCGACAGCAAACCCACCAGCAACCAAGCATTGTCCTTGCCGGCCATTGCGATCACTCTTCTCGTCATCGGCCCTATCTTTAGAAGGACAAGGAAACGCGGAACGCGGAGGCTCTATTATTTGCCTTTTTTCCGAAGGGTCTTGATGGGTGTCATGCCCTGACCTTCAGTGACTTGCAGGAACTGATCACCCTGGATATCTCGGAAGTTTTCCACCACCCCACTCGGCCAACGTATTTCAAGACGCTTAACGTGGGTTTCCTGACCCAATCCGAAGTGAACACGCGAGTCGTTGTGGGAGAGATAACTCCCTCCAGATCGGACCTCGGTGGTTTGCGTCCGACCCCCGACTTCTGCTGTGATCCTCGCCCCGATCGCGTCTCGGTTGCTCTTCCTTCCCACCAGCCGGAGTGTGACCCAATGATTTCTGTTTCCGCCCTCATTGCGCAGCAGGCTTGGACGGTCATCAAGGTTGGTGAGCAGGATATCCACATCTCCATCATTATCGTAGTCGCCAAACGCAGCTCCCCGGCTTGACTTCCTTGTTAAAAGACCGCTCCCCAGCTCCTCAGTGAGCTCCAGGAAGCGTCCGTTTCCTTGATTTTGATAGAGCTGGTTAAGTTCCAGAAATGTCGAGCCAAACGCAAATTGATCAATTTTTGGGTAAATATGCCCGTTAGCGATGAAAATGTCGAGATAGCCGTCATTGTCAAGGTCCACCAGGCCCGTTCCCCAGCCAAGGTACGGCAGGGAGGATCGCCCTAGACCGGCCGCGGAGGTCACGACGTTGAACGTTTCGTCCCCGTTATTCTGGTAAAGAGTGTTCGTATCTTCGGAAAAATTTGTAACAAAGATGTCAAAATAGCCGTCGTTGTTGTAATCGCCCACGTCGACGCCCATACCTGCCTGTGGCCGTCCTTCCTCGCTGAGAGCCACACCGGCTTCTAATCCCACTTCAGAGAAGGTCCCGTCCTTATTATTCTGAAAGAGAAAATTGGGTGTTGAATCATTGGCGACATAGATGTCGGGCCAGTCATCGTTGTTCAGATCGCTGAAAATAACCCCAAACCCATAGTATCCAGGATCGTCGATTTTGGCAGACTGCGTCACGTCCTTGAACGTGCCATCGCCGTTGTTGCGATACAACACATCGGGCTCGCCGGGGAGGCCGCGCGGTCCGCAGAACACGTCCATCCCTCTGTACTGACAGAGTGAACTGGTACCGCGCCTAGGAGTTGTCTTCTCGTCGAACGCGACGTAATTTGCTACGTAAAGATCGACATATCCGTCGCGATTATAATCACCAAAAGCGCAAGTGGTGCTCCAGTGGGAATCGCCTGCGCTTGCTCGCTCCGTTACGTCGGCGAAGGTGCCGTCCCCCTTATTTCGAAATAATACGTTCGGGCCGTAGGCAGTAACGTAGACGTCCTGGAACCCGCTGTTGTCATAGTCGGCCACACAAACGCCCATGCCCCAGCCTTCTTTGGTCAGGCCACTTTGGCCAGTGACGTCCGAAAATGTTCCCTTCCCGTCATTGCTGTAGAGGGCCACCATCGGACCGCCGCCTTGCTTGAACTTTTCAAATGTGGAGCCGTTGACGAGCAGCAGGTCCATGTCCCCATCGTCATCGTAGTCAAAGAATGCTGCTCCGTTGCCCGCCGCCTCCAGAATATACTCTTTCCTGGGTCCTCCCGAAACGTTCAGCAGGGTCACGCCTGCTTTTCCCGCCACGTCATTGAAACGTATTGGTAGGCGCGGCTGAGCAGAAGCGGTCTCCGACAGCCCCACAAGGGCGGCGAGAAAAGACAACAAGGCCAACGTCAAGCCGACCCCACGCTTTCGCCGGCTCAGCTTCTGTGCCACTCCTGTCCTGTTTCTCAGCAGCATGTGGCTAAGTTGTCCTGACTGACCTGAAAGGCTTGTTGCATAATTGTAAACTTAATTGTTGTTATCCTCAATGTAATTAAAAATAACTAGATTTCTACTGACTCGGGCCTGTCTAGCCTTCTTATCTACCCCAGCGCCGAACACTTGATCATTACTCTGGCCCGTTGATTCATCAAAACATTTTACTTAATCGAAATGTTCCTTTTGAGCTTCCTCCTTCTACCCAGAGCATACGCTGGCTGCCCCGTTGGATCAAGCTCACCACGGCCCTTCTGGCCTTGCTCCAACTCGCCGCTTGCGAGAGAAGCCCTTGTACTCCACCGACGGATGCGCTTGAAAGACCACCGCTTTTCATTCGCCCCGGGTTCTAGTCAATCCACACAGGGTACGAACGAAAGTTTAGTCTGGAACTCTCGATTTGAGCTTCCAGCTTAGCCCAAAAGCACACGGTAGCTACCCAGTCGGCTCAAGCTCTCATCGTCACTCTTCCGGGTTGCGCCGTGGCTCGCCCTTGGCCGTTCCGCTGACTTGCGGGGTCTGCTTCCTGCCTCCAACCTGCCTCGCGGGGGGATTCCTAACCCAAGATCATGCCTCGGGCCGGACCTTGGGTGTGCAGGCCGTTCGACAGGCACCCGCTACATTTCTCGCTACAGTAGGCGTACGGATTCAGCGCAAAAAGAGCGGAACTGTAAGAAAAAATGGCGCGCCCGGAGAGACTCGAACTCCCGACCTACTGGTTCGTAGCCAGTCGCTCTATCCAACTGAGCTACGGGCGCGCGCCAACCAGTCTACCGATGTGCCGACCATCAAGTCAATCTTGGCGGGCCTGCGGGGATTCGGACGTAGAAATCCAAGACCAGTATCCGTCGCGGAATGTGCAGCTTCCGATAGCTAGCAGCCCGTGTCTAAACCGGCCTTTGGGCCGGCCTCTTTTTCAGGCGGGGCAAGTGAAGAGCAAAGCCGTGAATTTGACCGTTGCACCAGGATAGGGGCGTGGGGGATTCGGGGTGGGCCATTCTTGTGGCAGTGATCCAGAAAACGAGCAAAAACAGCTCGGTGATGCGGTCTTGCAGGCCTCGCGGGGTTCCCGCCCCCAGCAGCTGGCGCAAAACTAGCGCCAGGTTGCAGGCTGCTGCCTGCAGCAACAGTTTCTTTTGCACGTTTATCTTCCCACGGACATACAAGCGTCTCATCCTGCCCGTCTCATACATGTGCGCAAACGGACGCTCCAGCATCTCCCCACGTTTCCGCAGCAGCGCCTTCCCTCGCTGCCCCGTCACCCGCCGCCGATTGCGGTAGACCGCCGCCTTCTGCTCTTCCTTGCCCGTCCATTGCCGCCGTCCCCGCTCCGGCTCCGCAATGTAGGTCCGCACCTCCATCGCCTGCATCTCTGCCAGCACTTCCCCACTGTGATACCCCTTGTCGGCCACCACCTCTTCCACCCCGTCTGCGTTCACCACAAACTCCCCTTCGGCCGTGGGTGTCGCGATCTGCTCGCCCACCGCCGCGCCGGCCGCCGGCAGGGTCTGCTGAACCGATTCCGTGTCGCCGGTCGCTCCCCCGTGCGCCGTCAGCGCCACAATCGCCCCAGTCTCCATGTCCACCGCATGCTCGGCCTTGTAAGCCAGTGCCGTGCGCCCGTCCTTCATCCGGGTGATCTCCGCTTCCCGATCATGTGGGTTCACCCACTTCGCATTGGACATCTTCTTCGGTCGGCAGCGGTCCATCCTCCGCAGCGCCGCTGCATCCTGGGCTTCGATCCCTTCGGCCTCCGCCAACCGCTTCAGGTACTCCGTATAGCTTTCCCCGCTGTCCCGCCGCATGATCGACCTCATGGCCGCGTTGGCTTCCAGCGTGGTGGCGTCAATGCCGATCGTCTTGCCCTTCAGCAGGCCCCGTTCGGCCACCAGCCGCAGCACCCATCCAAACACTTCCTGGTGCGTCGGCTCGTCCATCAGCCGCCGCGTGCGCGAGATCGTCACATGATCCGGCGTCTGTTCATCCAGCCCAATCTGCAAAAACTGCCGCAAACTCAAGGAATCGGCCACCCGCCAGGCGATGCCTCGCTCGCTGTCGATCCCCTCGAAGAAGCCGATCAGCATCAACCGGAAGTACATCCCCGGCGGCAACGACGGTCGGCCCAGCCGCTCGTGGTAGAACTGCCGGCACCGACTCTCGCAGAATCGATCAAAATCGGCTTCCTCCAACAGTTGGTGCAGCCGCCGGTAGAACGGGTGTCCGGGCGCCTCGGCCAACTCTGCCCGATACCACAGCGGCTCTTGTCGCTGACGATGCTTGCGCGTTCCCATGGCCATGGCCCGATTGTAAGTAAGAACATTTCCGAAGTAACATGTTTCTTCCCCATCTGGCGATTTTAGACACGGGCTGCTAGGCTAATGAAGGGTGTGGCGATCTGAACTTGACCCAATAGGACACCTGGATGTACACTTGCGAGTAAGGGGAGGAGTTCAAATCGAAGTTTCAGCCGGAGCTGAGGAGATGTTGGTGAACACAATGTTGGGCGGACAGAAAAGACGATGGGCGGTCCTGTTGGTTGGGGCCGTTCTGGGCCTGTCGAGCGCTTCCCAGGCCGGGCCTGCCCCTCCCAAACTGCGGTCCTTGCGATTGATACCGCAGGATCGAACACTGTGGGGAGCGAAGGCATCCCAGCATTTCCTGGTCATTGGGAAATACAGCGATGGTCTGGAGCGAGACGTTACCGCCGAGAGCCGGTTCTCGATTTCTGATTCCAAGGTGGCGAAGGTGGATGCCGAGGGGCGAGTGGTGGCGCTGGCCGACGGAGCGGCGGTCTTGACGGCGTCGTTGGAAGGCCGGTCGGTCAAGACCGACGTTCGGGTAGCGGGCTCGCAGGAGATCCGCCCGTTCAGCTTCGCCCGTGATATTGGCGGAATCCTTACCAAGCGCGGCTGCAACGACAGCTCCTGCCACGGGGGTGTGAAGGGAAAGGGCGGATTCAAACTGTCTCTGAACGCGCTCTACGCGCGCGATGACTACCAGTGGATTGTGGAAGGGGGGACGTTCCAGGTCCTGACCACGGAGGCGGGTGAAAAAGTCCCGCGGGTCAACCTGAAGGAGCCTGAGAAGAGCCTGCTGTTGATGAAAGCGACGATGGGTGTTTCGCACGGAGGCGGGCAGCCATTGCGTCCGAACTCGGCTGATTATGAAACGATCCTGAACTGGGTGCGGAACGGTGCGCCGTTCGGTGAGGAAGGCGACAAGGAGGGCGTGCGGGTGGTACGGGTCGGGCTAGAGCCGCTTGAATTAGTGCTGGCTCCGGAGGGCAAGCACCGGCTGCTGGTGACCGCTCACCTCTCGAATGGCCAACAAGAGGACATCAGCGACCAGGTTCTGTACGCCTCGAACAACTCCGAGGTGGTGAAGGTGGATCAGCAAGGCCAGGTGGCTGCGGTGCGGACGGGGGAAACTTCCGTGATGGTTCGAGCGGCAGGGTTTGCGACGAGCACCAGCGTCGGCGTGATTGGCAAACCGATCGCGCGGTATCCGAAAGTGCCGCACAACAACTTCATCGACGACTACGTATTCGCCAAGCTGAAGAAGTTCAACATTATCCCTTCCAAGCTTTCCAGTGATACGGAGTTCCTGCGTCGCGTCTGCCTGGACCTGACCGGGGTCTTGCCGCCGCCGGAGCGTGTGCGCGAGTTTGCGGCCAGCAGAGATCGGCGAAAACGGCAGAAGGTAGTGGAAGTTCTGCTGAACACGCCGGAATTCGTGGACTTCTGGACCTACCGCTTTGCCGACGTGTTCCGCGTGGCCCGATACGCGAACCAGATTAACCCGCGATCGGCACAGGCGTATTTTGAATGGATTCGCGAGAGCATCGCCGCGAACAAACCCTATGACCAGATCGCCCGCGAGCGAATTGCCGCGCAAGGTGCTGGCGCTGCCGCCGCCCATTACTTTCCTGCGGGAGAAGAGCGGAACCCAGAGCAGAAGATGGGCGAGCAGGTGCGCGTCTTCCTGGGCCGGAGATTCGATTGCGCGCAGTGCCACAATCACCCCTTCGAGACCTGGAGCCAGGACCAGTTTTGGGGCCTGACTGCGTTCTTCGGCCGGATGAGTGGGGTAAAGTTTGGTCCACAGGATAGCAATCTGCACGGTTCGGTGCTCTTCGACGATCCGGCCGGCCAGGAAGTCGACTATGGCCAGACGGGAAGGAACAGGTTTGTGACGCATCCGCGGACCAAGGCGGTGGTTCAGCCGACTTTCCTCGACGGCCAACAGCTGCCGGAGTCAGAGCGGGCGGACCTGCGCTGGAAACTGGCCGAGTGGATGACCTCGCATCCTTACTTTGCCGAAGCCTCCGTCAACCGCGTGTGGGGATATTTCTTCGGGAGGGGGATCGTCGATGCGGTGGATGATTTTCGGTCCACGAATCCGCCAACCCACCCGGATCTTCTGGAAGCGCTCGCCAAGGACTTCCGAGAGGGCGGTCACGATCTCAAGCGTCTGATGCGAACCATCGTCAACTCCCGGACCTATCAGCTCTCCAGGCTGCCGAACGAGACGAACGCTGATGACCGCATCAACTACTCACGCTTCATCCCCAGGCAGCTTGACGCCGAAGTGTTGCTCGATGCCATCTCCTCGGCCACCGGGGTTCTCGAGCCGTTGCGTCACGGCTCGAAGCAGCATCTGCCGGGCACCCTGCCTCCAGGGTCTCGTCCGATCCATATGGTTGAGCCTGATGTTTATCCCATACGGTTCCTCGAAGTGTATGGGCTCCCGAGCCGGATGGCAGTTCCGGAACGGAAAAACAAAAGCAACCTGCAGCAAGCCCTGCATATGCTGGCCGGAAACACCTACACCGAGAAGCTTGCGAAAGAGGGCGGGCGCATGGACCGCCTGTTGAAGAGTGGATCCTCCGACGCGAAGATCATCGAGGAGCTTTACCTTGCTGCCTTGTCGCGCTTTCCTTCGGATGCCGAACAGAAGGATGTGCAGCAGTGGATCAGCACCAGAGCTTCGCGGCCGGAGGCCATCCGAAACATCGTCTGGGCCGTGATCAGCTCCAGGGAGTTTGTCACCAACCACTGAGTAGATTCAGGAGAACGCCATGAGCAATACAGACTGGATGGGACATGCGAAACCGGGCATCGGACGCCGGGATTTTCTGCGCGTCGGCTCGCTGAGCTTTCTGGGGATCAGTCTGCGCAACTACCTGATGGCCGCGGAAAACCTGGCGCCCAACGGTAAGGCCCAGGCCTGTATCCTGCTGTGGTTGGAGGGTGGTCCCAGCCAGGTCGACACCTGGGATCCCAAGCCGAACAGCTCGTTCAAGCCGATCTCCACCAATGTGCCGGGCATCCAGATTTCGGAGTTGTTGCCGAAAGTTTCGCGTCACATGGATAAGCTGGCGATTGTTCGCTCGCTGCATACGGAGGAGAACAATCATCCCCAGGCGACCCACTACGTGATCACCGGGCACCGACCCATCCCCGCCTTGCAGTTCCCCTCGGTGGGCTCGATCATTGCCCGGGAAATGGCCAAACGTAATCAGATCCCTCCCTACGTGATTACTGACCGCTTAGAGCAGGAATGGTTCTTCAAGGCCTTCTATCTCGGTGCGGAGTACGAACCGATGGTGGTTCCCAATCCGAGCCGTCCCGATTTCGCGGTGCCCGATCTGAGCCTGCCCAAATCGGTTTCGGAGAAGGTGATTGAGGACCGGCTTTCGACTCTCAAGGTCGTGGACCGGCTGTATCGCGAGAAGGTCCAGCAAGCGGAGTTCGCCAAGATGGACCGCTTCACCGAGGCGGCCTGGAAGATGATCCTTTCTCCCAAGGTGAAAGACGCCTTTGACATGTCCAAAGAGCCGGAGAAGCTCAAGGACGCCTACGGCCGCAATGGGTTCGGACAGGGCGCGCTGTTGGCGCGACGGCTGGTCGAGGCCGGCGCCCGTTTCGTGACTGCGGCCGGGTACAAGAACAATCAGTGGGACACGCACGGCGACAACGACAAACGCCACCGCGACACCCTCACGCCCCCCTTGGATCAGGCCCTTTCGGCTCTGCTGGAAGACCTCGATCAGCGCGGCTTGCTGGAATCGACCGTCGTCATTGCGATGGGCGAATTTGGCCGCACGCCCCACATCAACCCCGAGCACGGCCGGGACCATTGGCCGGAATGCTGGTCTGTGGTGCTGGGAGGTGGCGGAATTCGGGGTGGGCAGATCATCGGAGCCAGCGACGAACGAGGCGCGTACGTGGCCGATCGCATGGTCACCATGGGCGACATTTACGCGACGATCTACAAGGCCTTCGGAATTGACTGGGAGAAAACCTACATGACGCCCATTGGGCGTCCGGTCAAGATCGCCAACTCCATTGATGACAAGACCGGCGTGCCGATCAAGGAACTGGTCTGAGGCCAATGTCTGGCTGGTAGTTAGACACAGGGACCTGCCACGACGAGTCTGAGTCTGCCAGAGGGCCAAACTCACCCGGATCATTGAGACGCAAATTCTCCGGACAGAGAAGTGTGTGTCTCACGGCCAACCTGAGGGAGAGTGTCGTGTGACGGCTTGTGAGTTGGCTCCCCAGTTCCCCAATCGGGAACTGGCCATAGCCAGACAGCATTGCGTAGCCCACGGTGGCCGAGTTTTTGGAACTGAAAGAACGAAATCCGCGTCTGAATAGAGTGGAAACTACTAAATTATTCTTCCCATTACGGGAAACCCGGCGAGCGACGGCAATGAACCTAGATACTGCTGGCGAATTCAGGTCGGCATTGGCTAGACTGAAAGTTCAAGTGAGCCGACCGGCACTGCGCCGGAGCAGAACGCCGAAGCGCTCGGTGCTGTTACAACAAATCGAAGGTGCCCTGGAGCGGATCAACCAGGGTACGTATGGTATCTGCCACGGCTGCTTTCTGGTGATTCCCAGGAGCGAGCTATTGAAGCGTCCTTACGCAGATTACTGTGCCCGCTGCCAGTCCCGGCGGGTGCAGTCTGTGCCGCGCGGTCGCCGATAGTCATGAACTGGGCTCCCGTACGCATAGTGGCTGGACTGGTTCTGGTTGCCCTGGGACTGGTGGGTGCGTTACTGCCAGTCGTGCAGGGTTGGGTGTTCCTGGTCCCTGGCCTGGCTCTGCTGAGCCGGCATTTCCGTTGGGCGCGCCGGCTGCGCGCGGCGGCGCGAAATGCCCGCGCCGGATGGAGACGGCGCAAGCTTCGCCGTCGACTGCCCGCTAACCCTTCTCCTTGAAACCCCCACTCTGCCCCCCTTTACTTTGTCTTGGCATACTGGGCCCGCAGCTC
This sequence comes from Terriglobia bacterium, assembly GCA_965223005.1. GTDB lineage: Bacteria > Acidobacteriota > Terriglobia > JAJPHL01 > JAPKYU01 > CBDBKE01. The sequence continues at coordinate 100,995 of CBDCVK010000002.1, forward strand.
GATGCCGAAACGAACACTGTAGCTGTCCAAGAGTCCGCATGGGGTATAATTGCCGTGATGAACACTGGCATCGTGCCCGAGCACAGGCTATTCGCCCCCCATTCGGGTCTGAGCAAGAAGATTAACCACAGCATCATCCAGTCGGAAATTGAGGGCGGTGTCTACTTGAACGCTGTACCAGAAGGAGCAACTCTGGAATTGCAGACTCAGAATCGCCGGTACCGCATCTTGAATCAGGGGCAAGGCCAGGTGCTGATCTCCGGCCATCCCGAGTTTTGCCCCTCCCCACGTCCGGCCTCCATCCACGGTTCCACCTGGGGGGGCTCCATGATCAAGCTGGGCTTCATCGGCCGGGGGATGCATCTGGAGTTTGCGCCGGCGGACGGCGAATTGGTCACCACCTCCCGCATCGTAGACCTCTGGGAAGTCTAATAGTCTCGTTCAATAAACGCCCGGTCCCGCTTCGCGAGTCCCTGGACTGTTGCACCAGCTGATCGGTCAAGATAAAGCCAGGGTGCTCCGATCTCGTGCGCCGGTCTGTGGGAGCCGACCAGAGATGGAGATGCTAGAATGGATGGAATGACCCCTGACCATCTAAGCTTGGGGGCACGACGAAGTACCCGCGTTCCCATGCGTGTTCCGGTACGACTGGGAATCAAGGAGGAGAAGGGAACGTTTCGGACGCTTGTTGCCTGGACGCTCGTGCTGAGTAAGCACGGTGCCAGAATCGAGAGCAAGCAGGCCTTGAATGTGAATCAGGAAGTCATCGTCACCGTGCTGCTCGGCGCAGCTACCTTTCGAGCGGCACCCTGGCACGAAAAACGTTGACCGCAGCTTGGCTTCCGGTTTAGGGTAGGGTGGCTTTTTTAGGCCGCTTTTAGGTCAAAAGCGCCTTACTGCGCGTGGTTTGGCCGAAAGAACGCAAAGGAGAGGATTGCAAATGCCGGGACCTGGAATGGAGTTCATCGGGGAAGAGGAAGTCCAGGAAGTGTTGGAGGTGATGAGAGGAGGGTACCTCTTTCGGTATGGGATCTCATTGGGCGCGCAAGTGGACCCCAGATTTCAGGGGAAGGTTTATCAATGCGAGCAGGAGATAGCGAAATACTCCAAGGTTCGCTATGCGGTAGCGGTCAATTCCGGAACGTCAGCTCTGCTGACGGCCCTGTGTGGGTTGGGGATTGGCCCGGGAGACGAAGTCATTGTGCCGGGGTTCACGTTCATAGCCAGTATTTCGTCAATCGTCTATGCAGGAGCCATCCCGGTACTGGCTGAAATTGATCGGACCTTCAATCTTGATCCCGGAGACGTCAGAGCGAAAATTTCTCCACACACAAAAGCCATTATGGCCGTACATATGATGGGGAACCCGGCACGGCTGGACGAACTCAAGGCGATTGCGGACGAGCACGGCCTGGTTCTGATTGAGGACTGCGCCCAGGCCTTTGGCGCTTCCTCGAAGGGCCGCCCTGTCGGGTCCATCGGCAAGGTGGGAACCTGCAGTTTCAATGTTTACAAGACCATCACCTCCGGTGAAGGGGGTATGGTCATCACCGATGATGAGGAGCTTTACAAACGATGCTTCGCCTTCCACGATCAGGGCCATTCGCCCCTGCGCACGGGCGTCGAAATCGGGAAGCGCCCTTTTTTCGGTCTCGATTTTCGCTTCACTGAGCTGCAGGCAGCAGTCCTCTTGGCCCAACTCCGAAAACTCCCTCATATGGTGAGCCGTTTGCAGGCTAACAAGACGCGATATAAGGAACTGATCAGTGACCTACCTGGCCTCGAGTTCCGGGAGGTTCTCGATCCAAAAGGCGATTTGGCAACCATGCTGACGGTTATCCTCCCTACGGCGGAAGTCGCCGAGAAAATAGCCAAGGAGCTAAAAACCAAAGTAGCCGCTGAGGCGGGCTGGCATGTCTATAATAATATGGAGCAACTCATGGAGCTGCGGACGGCTAATGCCGTTCAATATCCGTTCACTTGTTTCCAGTATTACGCTAAAAATGGAAAGGAAATTCGCTACTGGAAGGGGATGCTGCCGCAAACGGACGCTCTGTTAGCACGGTCGTTGAACATTAGTATTGGCGTGCGCGACCCAGGTCTAAGTTCCGGGTTTGGTTTGACCGTCACCGATGACTTAGAGACGGTGGAAAAACATGCTTCCACGTTTCGTCGTACCGCAGAAAAGTATTTGAAATAAGACATCGGCTGGAAATCTCCACATGCAAGACGACATTTCCCTGACGGGAAGTTTTGTGCGACACGCGTGTTTATGCTGCCGCATCGGCGGGGCGTGGTTTTACCAGCGGACCGATCCGGCTTGGCAATGGCTGGGCACTGGATTTCGCCAGTAGGAAGAAAAATGGAAGGAAATTCTGTGATTCGCAAGCTTGGTCGGCGCCTGCGCCTAGGCGTGGTGGGCGGTGGCCCCGGCTCTTTCATCGGTGAGATCCATCGAGTTGCCTCACGGCTCGACAACCGTTACGAGATTGTCGCCTCCGTGCTGTCGTCGAATCCAGAACGCTCGCGAGCCGCCGGAAGGGACATCGGGTTGCCCGAAGATCGCGCCTACAGCCGCTTTGAGGAAATGATGGACAGCGAGGCCGGACGGAAGGACGGTATCGAAGTCCTGGCTATTATGACGCCGAACGGGAGTCACTACGCACAATGTAGAGCCGCAATAGACCGCACCGTCGACATTATCTGCGACAAGCCACTAACCACCAAGGTACAGGACGCAGTTGACCTGGTCCGCCGGGTACACAACAGTGGGCTCGTTTGCTGTGTGACCTACAACTACAGCGCTTATCCGATGGTGCGGCAGGCGAAAGCCATGGTTCAGGCCGGCGCGCTGGGAGAGATCCGCATCGTGCAAACCGAATACGTCCAGGGACATCTCATAAGATGGGTGGAGGACTTGTGGCGCGGTTCATGGCGGATGGACCCCGATGCGATCGGCGCTCCTTATGTAGTAGGCGACATCGCGACTCATGCCCACCACCTGGCCGAGTTCGTAACAGGGCTGAAGCTGAGCCGGTTGTGCGCCGATCTCGACGCTACCGTGCCGGGACGCAAGTTTTGCGACTATTCTGCTTTCTTGTTGCGCTACGACAACGGAGCCCACGGCATGATGTGGGCTACTCAGGCGGCCGCCGGTGCTTGCCATGGTCTCATGATCCGCGTTCACGGTGAAAAAGGCGGGCTGGAATGGTATCAGGAGCACCCCAACCATTTGCGCTTCGCTCCCGTGGGACAACCTGTTCAGGTGCTGGAACGAGACGGCCCCGGTTTGCTGCCGGCAAGTCAAAGGGTGACGCGGGCCGGATTCGGCCACCCGGAAGGCTATCATGAAACTTTCGCGACCCTTTACACCGATGCCGCCGAAGCGATCGCCGCTCGGCGAACGGGAACCGAAGCCGATCCGGAGCTCGACTTCCCGACCGTGGAAGACGGCGCAAGAGGTGTGAGGTTTATGGAGGCAGCCCTGCAATCGAGCCAAGCCGGCGGCACTTGGGTCGACTGTACCCTAAGGCTCTAAGGCCTAGAATTATCCCAGCAATCTCGAGGACACGCCGATGAGCCCCGCGACCCATTTCCTTGTGGGATGGATGGTTGCCAACACTGGCGGTTTGAACCGCCGTGAACGCACGGCGGTAAGCGTCGCCGGCGTGATTCCCGACATCGATGGTTTAGGCGCCATCCCTGAAGTCCTCACGCAGAATAGCTCGCATCCTCTTAATTGGTTCTCCGACTATCACCATACATTTCACAACTTGACTTTTGCTGTCGTGGTGGCGTCGATCAGCTTCGCCCTGGCCACGCGTCGGTGGAAAATTGCGGCGCTGGCCTTTTTGAGTTTCCACCTGCACCTGCTGGGTGATCTCCTCGGTGCCCGCGGCCCAGACGGTTACCAGTGGCCGATTCCTTACCTTTTGCCTTTCTCGCGCGCTTGGGAATGGACCTGGGAAGGCCAATGGGCGCTGAATGCCTGGCCGAATTTTCTTATTACCTTCGTGCTGCTTTTGGCGACGTTCTACTTAGCTTGGCAGCAAGGCTTTTCGCCCCTCGAAATGCTTTCTTCCTCGGCCGATAACGCTTTTGTGAGAACCCTTCGCGCTCGCTTTGCACACCGCGCGACGGATCAGCAATAAATACTGCAATAGCCTGTTCCAGAATCGGTTTGGTTATAGTTCGTGCCAGCAAGGGGGTGGCTGGCGTAGAATATTGAGTGGAGCAAAAGTTGAAATCAAAACTTTCTATTGGAACATTCTTAGCGGTTTTCTCACTCCTCTGGGGCATTCGAGGCCTGCCATTATCGGCTGAGGAGGGGATGTATCTGCCGGGCGGGCTCCCACTCGAGGCCCTGCAAACTCGCTACGGCTTTTCGCCCACTCCTGAATGGCTCAAGCTCCTCCAGCACGCCTCGGTACGCTTCCCCAACGGCTCAGGCTCCTTTGTATCCTCTCAAGGATTGGTGTTTACCAATCATCACATTGCTCTCGATTGCGTCGAGAAGCTGAGCAGTGAGGAAGACAATCTGGTAAAAAACGGCTTTGTCGCCACCACTCAGGCCAAGGAAAAAAAGTGCCCTGACATGGAGCTAAATGTTTTACAAACCATTCGCAACGTCACCCAGAAGGTTGAGTCTTCCGTGGAGCTCGAGATGGCCCCCTCCGAGGCCAGCCGTGCTCGCCGCGCCTTGATGAACACGCTTGAAAGTGCGGAATCCGAAAACACCGGTCTTGAATGCCAGGTCGTCACCCTCTGGCACGGTGCCCGCTATCACCTTTACTGCTACAAGCGATACACCGACGTGCGGCTCGTTTTTGTTCCCGAGCTGGATGCGGCCCGCTTCGGCGGCGACCCGGACAACTTCGAGTTTCCCCGCTTCACTCTGGATGCTGCACTCTTCCGTGCCTACGACCAGGGAAAGCCGGTCACTCCGGAGGCTCACTTTGCCTGGCGCACGGAACCTCTTCAGGATGGAGAACTCGTCTTCGTGACGGGGCACCCAGGGCGAACCGAGCGGCAGGACACGGTTGCCACCATCAAGTTCCTGCGCGATACCTCCTATCCGAACCTGTTGAACCTCCTGCGCAGGTTTGAGATTGCCTTACAGCAGTTTAGCTTTGAAGGTCCCGAACAGGCCCGCATCGCCGACAAGCGGCTTTTCAGTGTTCAGAACGCCCGAAAGGCCTACACGGGTTTCCTCCAAAAACTCCAAGACCCGGTCTTTATGCGCGTCAAAGAACAGTCCGAAGCTGCGCTGCGGGCCCGTCTCCAGGAGAACTCCGAACTCCACTCCCGTTACGGAAGCGGCTGGGACGAGATCACACAGGCCGAAGCGGATCGTGCCCGCATCAATCAGAAATGGCTAATGCTCGAGCGTGGCTACGGTTTCTACTCGCGGCTCTTCCGCGTTGCGCGAACCCTGGTGCGCCTGACGGCAGAGCGCGAAAAACCCAACGCCGAGCGACTCCGGGAGTACAGCGACGCCAACATCCCTTCGCTTGAGCAGGTCCTTTTCTCCCCTGCGCCCATCTACGAAAACCTGGAAGTAGCCACGCTCAGCGACTCCCTGGCTCTACTTGTCGAGAAACTCGGTGCTGGGAACGATCTGGTGAAAAAGGTGCTCGCGGGAAAAAGTCCCAGGGAGCGAGCCTATGAGCTGGTCGATGGAACAAAAGTGAAAGACGTTGCCTTTCGCCGCCAGCTTGCTGAGGGAGGCCTCGAAGCTGTCAAAGCGTCGGAGGATCCAATGATCGGATTGGCGCTGGCTGTTGATCCTGCCGCGCGCCGGCTGAGGAAGATTGCCGAGGAAAGTAACGAACGCAAACGTCAAGCTTATGCCAAACTTTTCCAGGCGATTCGCGCCCTGGAAGGCACCGCCGGCTACCCTGACGCCACGTTCACCCTCCGTGTGAGCTTTGGCAGCGTGAAGGGTTACCAGGAAAGCGGCCAGGAGGTTTCCTACGCGAGTACCTTCAGAGGTCTTTTCCAGCGCGCCGCCGAACATGAAAACCTCCGGCCATGGGAGTTGCCTCCGCGCTGGCTGGCTCGAAAGCAAAAACTGGACCTTGCCCTTCCCCTCAACTTTGTCAGCACCCACGACATCACCGGCGGCAACTCGGGCAGTCCCGTCATTGACGGCAACGGCGAAGTCGTCGGCATCATTTTCGACTCAAATATCCAAGGCCTGGGAAACGAGTTTGCGTATTCCGACACCCAGGCCCGAGCCGTTTCCGTTAGCGCCCAGGCTGTCCTCGAGGCCCTCCGCAAAATCTACGACGCTCCAACCCTCGCCGACGAACTGACCAGATGATTCCGTTTTGCTAGTCTGCGAAACAGCTGCACGGGTCGAACGGTGGGCAAGGCACGGAGATTTTCTCAGATGTGAGAAATTCAATATACACAGCTCGCCCAGCGTGCCTCCCGAAGGTGTCCGATATGGGTGCGATCCTGTAGATGACAGAGGCCATGGCAATCTGCGCTTGAGTCAGCAGTGCGGCTGGCGTATGCTTGGGGGCGGAAAAAAGCTCGGATCGGAGATTCTCGTTACAGGGAGAGCATCAAGATGAAGAAGTCACGTCTGATCTTATTTGTTGGACTCATCCTTAGCTTTTGGCAGTGGTGCCTCGGCGACAACGCTGACCTTCGATGAGCTGCCCCGGCAGTCGGTGGATGGCCTGAGTTTCATGGGGGTCACTCTTGGTTTCACCTCGAGCGATGCCCGTTACAACGCCGGCGGTCCGGTGGACGTCACCTTTGTTCAGGATCCATCTTTAGAGGGAGATGCAAGCGGTATCCTGACGCTGGATTTCGACGTACCCACACCGACGCTTCAGTTTGGCGTGGCGCGAAGTACAGGCAGTGCCTTAACGCCCGGATTCACGGTAGAACTTTTTGATTCATCATTGGTGTCTCTGGGCGTTACCCCAGTGAACACAACCCCCTTGATTTCCTTCTCTGAGGCGCAGTTCAGCCATTCCGGCACGTCTGTCAAACGGGCCATCATTACCTTTCCCAACCCAGAGCTAGCCACTCGCTTTGCCTTCGACAACCTCACCTTCGAGGGAGGAGGTCCTGCACCTGTTCCGGACCCTCCGGGTCTTTCTCCCGAAACCATTAGCCTGACCACGGGACCCACGGAGATGCCGGGCTTCAGCTTCGAAGTCCAGGCCCCGGGTACTCCGGCCCTGCAAGGTTCCAGTAGCAAGGGGTTACCCACCTTCGAGATCGTAAGCGTCAGCAACGTGGTGAACTGGACCGCAAGCGTGAAGTTACTGAGTGTGCCGGGGGCCAACTGGCTCACCATCAGTCCCACGTCGGGTAGCGCCACCCCGGAGCAGCCGTCGCGCGTGACAGGCCAGGTGGATGCCACCAAGCTGCCGGGCCCAGGCACCTATCAGGCCGAGATTGCGGTCACCAGCAACCCGACGGTGATCCTTCCAGTGACGGTGGTCGTCCGGCCGGCTGGCGCCAGGTTATCGGTGAGCCAGACCTCAATCCTGTTTCAAAGCGTGAGCAGCGGACCCCTTACGCCATCGCAAACGCTGACCATTTCCAATGAAGGAGACGGAACGCTGAACTGGTCGCTTTCCGGGCTGCCTCCCTGGCTGACAGCTTCCGCCCAGTCTGGAACCGCTACCGCTGGAGCCCCGGGCGCTGCCGTCGAACTGACGGCCGATCCCTCGAGCTTCGGTTCCGGCGTCAACAGCGCGCTGCTGACGGTATCGGCCTCGGGGGCCAGTAACAACCCACAGGTGGTGACGGTCGTGCTTTTGACAGTGCCGGGCGCTACCCCGGCAACGGCCGAGATCAGCCCGACCGCGCTGGTGTTTGTGGCTGAACAGGGCCAGCCGGCTCCCTCAGCTCAAACCGTTGCGGTCAGCAACGTCGGCGGCGGGACGCTTTCCTATACCTTCACAGCTTCGACTACTACCGGCGGCAATTGGCTGACCCTAACAGGGCAGGCCGGTTCCGCTCCAGGGGAGGTCACGGTCTTAGCGAATCCTTCAGGGCTGCCCCTCGGCCTGTATAGTGGGACGCTGAGCACCGTCGGGGTGGAGCTAAAGGTGGAAGTGTTGTTGCTTGTGGTGGAGCAGGGGAGTGCGCTGCGGGCGCAGGCGCTGGGTCTGCCCGGCGCGGCCCAGTGCGATCCGATGGGGCTTGAGCTGCTGGCTACCACCATCGGCACCGGGCTGAGCTTGCCAGTTTCCTTTCCCCGGGTGTTGACCGCGTTGGTGGTGGACGACTGCGGTACCGCGGTGAACAATGCCACGTTGGTGGCAGCCGTCGAAGGCTTAAACATCCCACTGCGTACGCTGGGCACCGGTTTTTACAGCGGCACGTGGACGCCGGTGAGCGCGGCGGACGAGGTTCTGGTCACCTTTGCGGCGCTGCATCCCACCCTGACCAAGGCGCAGCGCTCTTTTACGGTGGAGACGGCAGCTGCGCCGGGGGGCGCCACTTTGCCGTTGTTGTTTGCCGACGGGGTGGTGGAAGGGGCCGGTTTCACGAAGCGGCGGCCGCTGTCTGGCGGCGGCATCATCTCCCTGTTCGGTGCGAGCTTTGCCACCGAGAACAACTTCGCCGGCTTCCCGCTCCCGCGGGAGCTGGCCGGGGTTAGCGTGCGGGTAGGAAACGAGGACGCGCCGCTGTTTTTCGTGGGCCCGGGGCAGATTAACGCGCAGCTGCCGTTTGAGGTGAGCACGGGCGACAGCGTTCCAGTCGCCATCACCGTGGACGGCTTGCTGACCGCGCCGCAGAACTACCTGATTGCTGCTGGGCAGCCAGGCATCTTCATTTCCGGCGAGAACGCCGCCATCCTGGACGCCTCGTTCCAGCTGGTGACAGCCCAGAACCCGGCGCGGGCCGGCGACACGATACAGATCTTCTGCACCGGCTTGGGGGCGGTGGATGTGGCAGTGGAGACGGGAGCCCCGGGTCCCTCGTTCAGCACCGTCGAGGTGCCGGTAAAGGTGACGATCGGAGGGATTGACGCTGCGGTAGCCTTCCAGGGTCTGGCGCCGGGCTTTGTGGGGCTCTACCAGGTGAACGTGGTGGTGCCCGCCGGCGTTACGCCGGGCGGCGCGGTCCCGCTGGTCCTGACCCAGGACGGGATTGTCGCCAACCCGGATCCGCCTGTGACCATCCCTGTGGTGCCCTGAGCCGGTGGCGGTCGAGACGCTTGGCTTTGGTCCTGGCCGCACTCCAGCTTAGGTTGCTAGACGCGTCCCTTTCAGGGCGGAAACGCGGGTCGAATCCCGCAGGGGACGCCCCTACCGCTTGACGTATTTCCTCAACATCCGCGGGCCAACCTCTGCCCCGTACAAGTTACCCATCGCATCGGCCGCAACGCCTTCCGCCCCGCTCGTACTGGAGTTGTCCGGATCCGGTTCAGGGTCTGGAATGAAGGCCGCGACCCGGCCGTCTTTGGCGCTCCCGATTCGGATACCTCTCTTCCAGCCCGGGTTCCGGCGCGCGTTCGACTCCGAGTCGGCCACATAAATGGTGTCGTCTTCAGCAATGAACAGCCCGCTCGGCCGACCGAATTGTGTCCAGTGCGCGACGTAGTTTCCCTCCTGGTCGAAGATCTGGATCCGATTGTTGCCCCGGTCGCCGACGAACAGCCGTCCTTGGGAATCCATGGCGAGGGCGTGGGGATCTTGGAACTCACCGGGTTCTGTTCCTGTTTTCCCCCAGGCCTTGATGAATTTCCCATCGCTGGAAAACTTGACCACGCGGTTATTACCATCCTCACCATGGCCATCCACGACAATATGACCATCCACGACAAAAACGTTGCCATTGGGAGCAACCAGCACATCAGACGGCCCATTGAAGATGTCCGGACCCTTCCCGGCGACCCCCGCGGTGCCCAGAGTCATCAACACCTTTCCGTCCGGATTGAACTGGAAGACTTGATGGCCCTTTCCGGTTGCTCCCTGTGCGTCGGTCACCCACACGTTTCCGTCCTGGTCCACATCGATACCGTGGGGCCACACAAACATCCCCTGGCCAAAACTCCTCACCAGCTTGCCTGACGAATCAAACAAGAGGATCGGCGGGACATCATCTCGACCGACGCAGCTGTTTTGGCCACATCTCTCCGCTACCCATATGCCGCCGTCCTGAGCCGGATGCACCGCGCTCGTCGATCCCCACTTCCTTCCCTCGGGGAGCTGCGCCCAACCCTCGACACTGCGATACGGATTATCTTGGGCGCGTGCCGCCATTCCAAACACCGCGACCATCGCGACGATGCCTACCCCAAGCGTGAATCCCATCCGACCTGAATGTGACACCGCAGCTCTCCTTTAGAAGAATTCGCGTTGCAAGTATAACCTGAGTGCATAAGTTACTCTTTGAACTGAATCGAGTAAAGATCAGCGTCCCTCCGCATCTGCATACGCATTCGGCCACTGGGCCGCCGCCCCCGCAGGCGCACTCCATCTAAGACAGGTGCACCCACTGGTCCCGCAGCGGCGCCGGCGACCTGTATCTCTCCTTGTCGCCCGCTATCGTTACCAACTACAATTCTGACTTCTGAGGCTGGCTTGCCCTTTCAAGGCGGGAACGTGGGTTCTGGGCGACGCAATGCCTGTTGCTGAGTTGCACTTCACTGGAAGAGAGGAGCTCACTATGAACACTGAAATTCTGGCCGCTGCCGTTCTGGCTGCTGGCTTTGTCGGCGCTGGGCGCCTGTTGCTGCACTCCGGGCGCCTGGACGACACTCTGCGCGAAAAGTTCGTGGAGTACTATGTGTTCGTAAGCGAAGTCGCGCGCGTCAAGAGCGAGAAGAAAAGTAGGAAGAAGAAACGCGGGGCCCGATAGGCCGCGCGGTGGCAGCGCCGGACAATGCGCGTAATGGGCCGTCCTGTTTTCACCGGGCAGCTTCAGCGAAAGCCGCGTGGCGCATAGGATCTGCCAGTCTGGATGGTTCAATCGGTTCCTCCCAGGCAAGACGCATTTTCAGGGGTGCGTATCTTTGCGGTTGTTCCTCTGTATCGATAGGGTTGACGCCGGGCCGCTTGAGCGCGGACAGATAAACCAGCAACCACGTTCGCGGGCCACCGATCTGGGCAAACGGGATCTTGCGGCGCTCGGCCCACCAGCGGATGGTGCGGGCTGGGATGCCGGTGGCGCGTGCCGCATCGGCGATACGAACCCAATCGTGTGATCTGGACATGCTGCTGTTTCGCCCCGTTTCTCAGAGAGTACGCGGGATCTGCCGCGTGCTGCTGCTGACTGCTGCCGATGAAACAGTCGGACCTGAAACCAGACGTCGCGTTTCTGCGATCCCGAAGATCTTTGCTACATCCGCAGGCCACTCCGGGCAGCCACGTACTGCTCGAACGAGAGCCACGTCGCGGCGCCGCGACGTGCTCGCCGCACATTGAACGCGCGCATGCGGTCGCCACACCGCTTGCAAAGTCCGCTGCGATTATTCGCCCCGAGGTGAGTTCCGCAGCTCTGGTTTCGGCAGTGCCGGACCGTCCCACTGTTCTGGAGTCGCCCCACGGTCGGCGGGGCAGTGCTTTCAGCGAATTGCGGGGCGCGAAGCGCTGCGGAGATGACTGCCGAGATGGTCAGCTGCTGCGCTTCTTTCTCCGGCCCTTTGACGGACCCGAGCATGGTGCCCAAGACAGCTTCAGGCTCGCGGAACATACGGTAATGGTGGACGCACACGCCTTCGGCCGCCACGGGCCACACACAGGCCGGGTCAGCTGAACAGTGTGAAGCGCGAGGTGGGGTTTGCCGGATGGACGGCGAAGATTGTCGGTTCGTAGCCATGCTTTCTGCTCCTGTCGGCAGCCTTGTGGCGGTTGCCTGAGTTGCCCACTCACACCACATCTTGGGCGCGAACGATTCCATGTCCGCCAGTGGGTGGGCCGGGCCTCGGGAATTTGTTGCTTTTGCCATTGCTTCTTGTTGCCAAGCGCGCTACATAAGAGTCTGGAACCGCTTTTCAGGCGAACGCGGTCCCAGCGGGGAGCGTCCTCCTGAGTTACACATGTATAACACTTGAGTTACTCAAGTGTCAATAGTTTTTCATGAACATCGGCAGGAAAATCAAGGCTGTTCGCAAGCGACTGAAACTAAGCCGTTCAGATCTTGCACGTCTGACTGACCTGGCCTACTCGACCATCAGTTCCTACGAGCAGGGAACTCGAAAACCACCCCGGCAGTTCCTCCAGATGCTGGAGGAACTCGAACGGGCAGCCGGCAGTCCTGCCGGGATCGCCTCTGCTAGCGAACGCACGGACCTTCCGAGCTTGAGGAGCCGCTTATTGGCGCTGGAAGCCAGGGTGGGTGCTTTCGAGAACCGGTTTGCTGCGTTGGAGGCGCGCTCAGCGCAGCTGGAGGCGCGCGCCGAGTCCGCCTCGACGCCTTCTGCCGACGCGCCAGGTGTCGCGGTCCGGGGGCCGATCCAGGTTGGCGGTCAGGATCAGTCCGCGCCGGAGAAGCAGCTCGATGAGAAAACGACTGAGAAAAAGGCCCGCCAGCAGGAGCACTGAGGGCGCCGAGAAGACCGACGTCCAGCTTCTCGAAATCCTTCGCCACCTGCCTGTCGCTCGCCGGCGCGGCTACTTCCAGGAGATTCTGAGCGAGGTGGGGCCGGCGACCGAGTGATCCCCGTCGAAAAAATCCTGCGCGACCCCACTGTGTTGGAGGAAGCCGAGCGGCTGGCACAAGGCGCCGGCCTCGACGTGCGCGACCTGGCCCAGGTGGTCAACCCCTTCCAGGACGGCTCGCACTTCGCGCGCTCCAGGCGCTGCACCATGGTGCGCTTGCTCGGCGGCCAGGTCGGCGAAAACTCCGGCGTAGATGTCTACATCAAGGTGCACAGGGAGATTGAGTTCCGGCACAGGATCGTTCCCGCTGGCTTCGATCTGCATGTGCTGGCCGGTGCGCTGGAGATCATCCGCCAGGAGACGATCACGCCACTGGAGCGCGGCTGTGTGGCTGCGGTAGCAGCCGGTGGAGAAACCCTGCTGCGAGCCGGCCCCGGAACCCGCTTCGTCTACGTGAACCACCCGCTCCCCGCTTGGATCCGGCAGCGTACGCGGCAGCGCTAGGAGGAAAGTTGGAGGGGCCTATTTGCCGAGCAGGTCGCCGTAAATTTCAGGCTTGCGGTCGCGCACGGCGCCGGAGCCGACGCGCTCGTCGAGGACGACCTCGGCGGTGACGACCTGGTCGTGTTCGCCGTCGTCGGCAGCAACGACGTTGCCTCTTGGATCGACGATCAGCGCGCGCTTGGGGTGTACGAAGGCCAGCCACACGCTGTTCTCGTGAGCGCGCGTGCGCATCATGGCGTCGTTCAGATCGTTGTAGTTCCCCCAGGCGGGCACCAGAATGAGTTGTGCTCCCTTGATTGCGAGAATGCGCGAGGTCTCTGGCAACTGTCGGTCGTAGCAGACGAGCGAGCCGATGCGGGCCAGCGAGGTGTCGGCGACGGGGAACAGGACACCCTTGGTATTGAAAGGCTCGTCATGCGCGGTGTGGCTTTTTGAATAGAGTAATGCGGTCTCGCCCGAAGGGTTGATGAGCGCCGTCGAGTTATACATCCTCTCGCCGCGCCGCTCGGCGAAACCAAGGGAAAGATAGACGCCCAACTCACGGGCGAGCGCGCGGACGCGCGCTAGGATCGGCCCGTCGATCGGCTCGCCGATGGCGAAGTAGCGCTCGCGGGTCGCCTCGGGATTCTTCCTCTCGTTGCCGACGTAGCCCTCGAGAAAACCCTCGGGCGTGACGATCAGCTTCGCGCCGCGGGAGGCGGCTTCGCGAGCCCAGCGGTCGAGCTTAGCGAGGTTGGCCTCCTTGTCCCACACCTTGGGCGTCACACTGATCGCCCCGAGGACAAAGCGCTTGGGCAGTGTGGGCTTCTCCTCCGCGGGGAGGGACACGGGGGCGGGGAGGGACACGGGCAGGAGCGCAGCCGAGGTGATCACCCAGAGTAGGAACGCAGCACGCATCAAGATCATCTTACATCAACCAGAATTTCCAATTTAAGGTAACAATTCCGACCGAAGTTGTTCTAATAAAGGTTCACAGCCCTTGAGTAGCCTTTAACTAGCCAACCTCCATCCTTGGCGGATAGAACATGGCATCTGATCTCAGGCCGGCAGGCCCAGGTCGTCGGCCAGGCGGCGGCGCTGCTGGTGGATATTCCACCAGAGGTCACGCGTCGCCTGCTGCATCTGGTCCACTTTCTTGCGGCAAGTGGCCAGCACCTCGGCGTACTGGGGCGAGCCGGCTACGTTCCGCACCTCTTCCGGGTCCTTCTCCAGGTCGTAAAGCTCCTCGGCCGGGCGCCTCAGGAATGTCTCCACCGGGCGCCGGCCCATCATCGTGTGCTTGCGCTTCAGGCTTCCCTGCCAGGTCCGGGACGCGAACAGATCGCTGGGGAAGGGGTAGAGCAATTCCGGGAACAGGTTGCGGATGTACTTGTGGCGGCGCGTGCGAATGCCGCGACCTGGGTAATAGTTGATGACCTCGTGGAAAGTGTGCGACAGAAACACCTCATCCCAGCCTACGGGATTCTCCTGGTTCAGGATGGGCAGCAGCGAGCGACCGTGCACGGGGCCGTACAGAGGCCCGTACAGAGGATAGTCGGGCGGAGGTGCACCGGCCCAATCCAGACAGGTCGGCAACAGGTCCACAAAGTGGGCCAGGGCCGCATTAACCAGCCCGCGTCGCTTCAGCCGGTGACGGCAGCCAGCGTGGTCCCCCCGAGACTGTCGAGAAATTCACGACGATTGGTCTGCATAGCAGAATCTCCGCAGGTGTTCGGTTGTGCCTCTCTTCTATTTATTAATGCACGGTCTTACCGGACTTATCCCAGGGCCTCCATCGCATGGCCTGTAGCGTGTAGCCTCTTCCGGTGGGTCGACCGTCACGTCCAATTTGGCCGTCGCCAGCCACGGTAATGATGGCTCCATCCTTGGCCGCTATGGAGCCTGCGTAGCCATGGCCCTTCATAAGGATGTAGAGCTCTGCTTCCCAACTCCGGCCTCCGTCCCGGCTGATGCGGGCACGCACGTCGCCGCCCTCCGCGTAAGGGTAACGGTTTTCATAAACGGCCACCACCCCTCCTCCTGGAAGTAGTGCCAGGTCGCAGTGAGCTTGACCGAACACCCGGTTCAGGGTTCGAAAGTTTTTCCACGTTCGTCCGCCGTCGTCTGAATCCGCTAATTGCACAGTCTTTCCCCCTAACCTCGAATTGGGGATTCCCCGAATTGCGGCCAGCACCCGAAGTCCCCCCAAGGACAACAGTCCCGTTTCCGCAGCCCTATCCGGAATTATGGTGGGATTTCCCCAGGTTTTTCCCTGGTCGGTACTGCGGAAGAATATCTGAGCGGATCGCCCTGCCTGATCGGCTGGAAAATCGGGGTTATACGCATCAATCGCCGCCAGAAGAGTGCCATCTCCCAGGGCGATGATGGAATTGCCATCTCCTGCTAAAGCTGCATAGGAAGAAGGAGGAGCTAAGGGCTCGCTGCTCTCCCAAGTTTTGCCTCCATCCCTGGAACGAGAAATCACCAGTGGATAGAGTTTGTGTTTTCCAGGTGCTACGGCTGGGTTCTCCACATCCTCGGAGGTCAGGGGCGGCAGTCCACTCGCTCGATGGGCCACGTAAATATATTGACCGACGACGCCAAAGGCTTGGGCCGAAACGGGCTCCTTTTGTGTGTTCGGCAAGCCCTGGAGTCTCTTGCCAGTCCAGGTTTTCCCCTCATCTCTTGACCAGTAGAGATAGGTCCCGAACCCGGCGTAGATGGTGCCATCCTTGGTCCGGCCGACCCTGCCATCCAGGCGCCAACTAGATCCGGGAACGGGCAGTCGCATCCGTTCTGCCGGCAGGATACCGAGGTTTCTGTAGACAGCCTTGAAGTCTCCCTCCTGTTTCATGTTGGTACCCGGCCTCAAGTAAGGCTCAGCTTCAACCACACGAATCGGATAGTCCAGCAACGGATGGGGATGACTGCTGAGCGAGACGTTCTGTGCCATCAGGCCGCTTGACAAAACAAGCAGGAGCCCAAGATTGCATATTGACTCTTTTTTAGAATGCATGACTTTGATCCCCTTCTCTCACCCGGATTAGGTTTAGCCGGAATTCCCGATTTAAGCTTCTCCTGCGCGGGAAAGCGTACGCCACGCGGCCCTGTTGACTCAAGCTCAGATCATCGCTTCCCTCGTGCTACTGCTGCCACTTTCCTCTGGTTGGAACCCTATCGGGTGGCCGCCCCGATGTTTTGGGTGACCTCTGACTCCTCGAATGATTGGAAGCGGACCTCGTCAAGAGTGATATCCTCAACCGTTCCCTTTTCGCTCTTCTCTTGACGAGCCAGGTTGTGGTTCGGTACAAGCGTCGGTCCCTATAGAATTATAAGGACCGTATGGAACTTTCAGGACCCTATGGAACTTTCAGGAATTGATACCTTCACTTTTGTCGCCTTCCTCTGCGCCGTCGTTTCAATCTCCTTGTACGCTTCCCGAAAGGAAGACTCCGCGGAAGACTACTTCCTCGCGGGAAGAGGCCTCAGCTGGTGGCTCATCGGTTTCTCGCTCATCGCGTCGAACATCTCCACAGAACACTTCATAGGGATGGCGGGGAAAGGGTATGGCTTGGGCTTGGCCATTGCCAGCTTCGAGTGGCTCTCCGCCCCGGTCCTCGTTTTTATTGCTCTCGTATTGTTGCCGAAGTTCCTGCGCGCCGGGATTTACACGATGCCCGAATATCTGGAATACCGCTTCGGGCCAACCGCGCGCTCGATTATGGCCGGTTACTTCATGGTGATGTATGTCGTGGCAGCCATGGCGGGCGTCCTCTACTCGGGTGGGCTCGCCCTGCAAAGCATTTTTGGCGTCGACCTCT
The DNA here is from genome assembly GCA_965223005.1 of Terriglobia bacterium. Lineage (GTDB taxonomy): Bacteria > Acidobacteriota > Terriglobia > JAJPHL01 > JAPKYU01 > CBDBKE01. The sequence continues at coordinate 117,877 of CBDCVK010000002.1, forward strand.
ACTTGGGCGTCTGGATGATTGGAATCCTGGCGGGTGCCTATACGGTCTATGGAGGGCTGAAGGCCGTCGTTTGGTCGGACCTTATTCAGGGAATCACCCTTCTCTTCGGCGGTGCCATTGTCATGGTCATCGGGCTTTCCAAGGTCGGAGGCCTCGGATCATTTCTCGCAGTGAATGAAGACAAACTTCACCTCGCGCTCCCCCACGACCACCCCGAGTATCCTTGGACCATCCTTCTTCTGGGAATGTGGATACCGCAGCTGGGATACTGGGGATTCAACCAGTTCATCACGCAGCGAACCCTTGCCGCTAAGAGTCTTTTACAGGGACAGAAAGGCGCGCTTTTCGCCGCATTTCTGAAACTCTTAATTCCCTTGTTTGTCGTCTTTCCTGGAATCATGGCCGCTCAACTCTACGGCGCAGAAATCCAACAAGGTGATCTGGCGTTTCCTTTTCTCATCAAGAAGCTGCTGCCCGTCGGGTTGAGAGGGATTATTTTTGCGGCGCTTCTGGGGGCAGTGATGAGTTCTCTGGATTCCATGCTCAACTCGGCTTCCACAATCTTCACCATCGACATCTACAATCGCCACTTTGTGAAAGGCCACGTTGGGGGCCGTCAGTTGATCACGGTCGGTCGCATTGCAACCGCCGTCTTTGTCATTTTCGCGTGCATTCTTGCTCCGGAATTGCGCCACTCCAAGTCTATCTACGATTACATGCAGCAGGTCTGGAATTTTGTCTGGCCGGGAACTGTCGCAGTGTTCTTTCTGGGGATTTTCTACCAGCGGGTACCGCAGGGTGCGGCGGTGCTGGGAATGTTGTTTTCCCCTCTCGCATACGCCGTCAGCTTCCTGGTATTCGATGTGGTTTTCCTCAACGCTTCAGCTATCGCGCTTATCCTCACGTGCTTGGTGATGCTCGCCTACACCTGGTGGAGACCTCTCACCGAAGTCAAGAAGCTCCCTGTCCGCGCAGATATTGATCTAAGGACAACCCCGCAAATCAAGGTCGTCGGCGGGATACTCGTCCTGGTGACCGTCGCGATCTACATCTACTTCTGGTGAGTTGGGGGCATGTGTGGACCTGCGTTTGCCATTGGGAGCGTTGAGGCAAGTGGCAGGAATCATGCCGATTCCCATGCAGCCGCAGACTGTTAGCCAACTAGGCTTGACAAGACTTTGCCGGGGCGTTGCCAACTTTAAGCTCCGCCTTGTCCCCTCTATTGATTGTCGATAGAATGCCCCTGCGATGGCAGGCTTTACTGCCCAACTGTCGCCCTTGCCCTCGGTCCCCGGCGTGTGACGGCGGCAAATCATTGGTGCTAGGAAGAATTCTTATGGATCGAGAGAAAGCCCGAAATCGCCTTTCCGGGTGCTACGTGACGGTTCCAACCATGTTCCGCGACGAAGATCTGGCAGTAGACCTGGAGGCCACCCGGCAGCATGTCCGGTTTCTGATTGATGGAGGCATCAATGAAAGCACCGGCGTCATACTCGCCGTCGGGGCGGCGGGCGATTTTCCCGTGATGAGTTTCGATGAGCGCTTGCGAGTGGCCGAAGCGATTATCGAGGAAGCGGACGGCAGGATTGCCGTTGTGATGGGTGCGCAGACAACAAATACTCGGGAGCTAGTTGAACTGGTCCGCGCTGCCGAGCGGCTCGGTGCCGAGTATGTGCAGGTTTCGCCGCCCTACTACCACATGCACACGGAGGAAGATTTTTACGAATACGCAGTGGCGGCAGCAGAAGCCGCAGACATAGGAATCGTGGTCTACAACACCTTCTGGACGAGCCAGAACGTCTCGCTGAAGATGATTGAACGGCTTTGCGAGCTGCCCAACCTGGTCGGCCTCAAATGGGCCGTGCCCACCGCGAACTTCATGGAATCAGAACAGGTTATTTCTCGTTTCGCGGATCGGCTCTGTATCATCGACAACCAGCTTCGGTTCGTGACCAGCCACATCCTCGGCGCTCGGGGCATCGAGGTTCACATCTGCAACTACTGGCCTCAGTGGGGGGTGCGGCTCTGGAATCTTCTGGAGAACCAGGAGTACGTCGACGTGCAGAAGGAACTCGTCAGTGTCGCCATGCCCTTCTACACTCTTTGGAAGGAGATGATGGACTACACCGGTGGCGACGGCTATCTGGACAAGTTGTGCATGGAACTAGTTGGCCTGCCCTCCAGCCGCTGTCGTCCACCGACGCGCGACGTTCGCGAAAAGTTTCGGGAGCGAGCCCGTCAGATGCTGATCGAGTGTGGCGTTCCGGGCATCGTTGATGCCCCTGCTCGGGAGGAAAGCGCGCGCCGAGCTTCATGAATGTGCACACCATGCCGCTTTTCTGGACGCCGCTCTTTAAAATAAGTTTTCTAGCCTCTACGCTGTTGCTGCTGGGCCTCCTGGGGAGCTGCCGCCAATTGGATAACGAAGGTAAGGAAATCGAAGGCAAGAACCCTCCCGTTTTTGAGCAGGTGACGGTGTTTTCTGCCGGGGAGGCCGGCTATCGCTGTTTTCGAATACCGGCTCTAGTCGTTACAGCAGAGGGAACAATTCTGGCCTTCGCGGAAGCTAGGAAAGCAATTTGCAGCGATGACGCGGAGATCGACCTCGTGCTCAAACGAAGTTTCGATGGGGGAAAGACGTGGCAGGACCTGAGGGTGCTGTTTGACTATGGTTCGGAGGCGGTCAATCAGCCAGCGCCAGTGCTGGACCGACATACTGGCGAGGTCGTGCTGGTATTCTGTAGGAATAACCAGCGTGTCTTTGTCACGAAAACCGGGAACGACGGGGTCACCTGGTCCGAGCCAGTGGAGATCACCGAGGATGTCGCCGACCCCGAATGGAGCTATTTCGGGAGTGGTCCGGGTCATGGCATCCAACTGAGCAGCGGGAGACTTCTGGTTCCGAGCTGGGGAGATACGAGCCCGGGCCCGGCACCCTGGCCCAAACCGAACTGGGGCGCAAAGCAGTTTTCTTACGCGATGTATAGCGACGACCACGGGGTCACTTGGAAGCGTGGCGGCTCCTTAGATATGGACCTGTCGGATGAGGCCATGGCCGTCGAAACCGCAGACGGTTCCGTTTATATGAACATGCGCAGCCGCCAGGAAAAGAAGATGCGGGCCTTCGCCTGGAGTAAGGACGGTGGCGTCACCTGGTCGAAGGTGCAATTTGATCAAAGCCTGCCTGAGCCGTCTTGTCAGGGGAGTTTGATTCGCTTCACCGACCAAGAGCGGTTCTCGAAGAATCGTGTGCTGCTTGCTCATCCCTCCAGCCAAACTGAGAGAAAACAGCTCACCGTGCGGATGAGCCTCGACGAATGCAGGACGTGGCCTGTCTCGAAAGTCCTTTACGAGGGTTCGGCGGCGTACTCTGATCTGGCGATCGCTAATGATAGGACCATCCTTTGCTTGTACGAAGCCGACCAATACTCCAAGATGGTGCTGGCCCGCTTCAATTTGGAATGGCTGACCGACGGAGCCGATTCGTTGCAACCCACAGTTCAATAATCGAAACCAACTCGGACCTCGTTCCACTACGGCCGGGAGCGCCTACGAAGAGGCGTCTAACTTTCGAGTATCCTTGATTTATGCCGATCCGAGTCAGTAGCTTGACGCCGGTTCCAACAGAGCCGGTCGAGACCAGATACCGCCGAATTCGTACACCGATCCCCGTCCCAGAATCGATTGAGTTGATTGAGCGTCTGCGAAAGGTAGAAGCTCGGTCGATTCACGGTATGCCCCCGGTCGTTTGGCACCAAGCCGAGGGCTTTCTCATCCGGGACCCTTACGGTAACCAGTGGATCGACCTGACGAGTGGCACCGTGATGGCCAACTCGGGCCACTGTCATCCGCGGGTGGTGCAGGCGATTCGGGATCAGCTCGACTCCGGGCTCATTTTCACTTATGCATTTCCTGCGGAGGTCCGCGAACGCGCACTCCAGCGCATCGCGTCAATTGCACCGCCCGGACTGGACAAAGCCATCCTGTTTTCCTCGGGGACCGAGGCGACCGAATGTTGCATGAGCCTGATGAGGAAACATGGCTTGGCAATATCGCCGAACAAGGTTGGCATCCTTTCCATTGAAAGCTCTTACCATGGCCGAACGCTCTCTGCAAAATTCGCAGGCGGTTCGCCGGGACGCGCAGACGGCCTGGATCGCGCGTCCGTTGATCAGACACAACTCCCCATTCCGGGAGGTGCGGAATCCCAAGGCTTCGAAGCTGACTTGGAGCAGAGCGGGGTCCACCCGGAAACCATAGCGGGCATTATTTTGGAATCCATTCCTGGCTACTCAACGACTCCGTATCCTCAGGGATACATGGATGAGTTGATGCGCTGGGCGCAAAAACAAGGGGCGCTCGTCGCGGTGGACGAAGTGCAGGCTGGCATCGGTCGTACAGGCCACTGGTTTGCTTTTGAGCACTACGGCATTACGCCGGATCTAATCGCCTGCGGCAAAGGTTTGAGCTCTACCCTTCCGGCTTCGGCGGTTATTGGACGAAAAGAGGTCATGGATCTGGCGGAGCCAGGTGAAATGTCAAGCACGTTCGGGGGAAATCCTGTGAGTGCCGCGGCTGTGCTGGCAAATCTCGACGTCATGCAGGATGAGAAGCTCGTGGAACAATCGGCTGCGTTGGGGCAACAACTGGGTGACATTCTTCGGAAGAAGACGGAGAAATACGGCCACTACGTGAGTAGGCCGGAGGGGCGTGGACTGTTTTACTCCCTTCATCTGAAGGATCCTGAGACAGCGGAACCCTTAGCCGAACTTTGCGATGAGATGGCATTGGAGTGTGTGCGAAGGGGAGTCATGTTATTCGTTACCGGCAGAGGGTTCCTCAAGTTCACGCCGCCTCTGAGCATCGAGCAGGACGCTCTGGTAGAAGCGGTGGATGTGGTGGGCAGTGTCATCGACGAGATGCTGCCGCAAGCCCCCACCTAGCAGAGGAAGTAACGATGAATACAAATCTTTTTTCCGTCAAAGACAAGGTCGTCATTGTCACAGGTGCCAGCCGTGGCATCGGCCGCGTCGTTGCCGAAGCGTTTCTGGATTACGGATCGCGTGTCGTCTTTGTCGCGCGATCGGCCGATATGGTCGAGCGCGTGCGTCAGCAGCCCGCAGAACGGGCACTCGCTATCCAATGCGATGTTGCAGGACCGGGTGCGGCTGAGCGAATCCGAGACGCTACGGTGAGCAAATTCGGCCGAATCGACGTCCTCATAAATAACGCGGCAATCGCTTTGGGCGGAGAAGATCCCTACGCTGAAGAAACTTGGGACCGAACACTCAACGTGAATCTTCGCTCAGTCTTCTTGTTGAGCCGCGACGTCATCGCCGTGATGAAACAACAGGGCAGCGGTTCAATCATCAATTTCTGCAGTGTGGCAGCCCTGCTCGGATTTCCCGATAATCCGTCTTACCAGGCCGCCAAGGGAGGGCTTCGTCAGCTCACCAAGGCAATGGCCCGGGATTATGCGCAGCACAACATCCGCATCAACAACATCTTCCCGGGCTACTACCTGACCGCCATGACGGCCGCGAGCTGGGCCGATCCAGTGAAACGGGCCGCGCGTTCGAGCCGATCAATGATGGAGCGTTGGGGTAAACCTGAGGAGTTGGTCGGCCCCTGCATCTTTTTCGCCTCGGAGGCGTCGGCATATATTACCGGCTGTGACTTGCCCGTCGACGGCGGTTGGACCGCGAAGGGAATCTAGGGCGAACGTCAAGCTGGACCCCGCCGCTTGGGTCAAGCAGAAACCTACAGACGCTTCAACTTGCGAAGGGTTTCGTCACGATTTGTTATAACGGCAGAGCATCAGCGAAAGGCTGATAACTGTGGATTCTCCAACTGGGTTCGGCACTTTGAATTACGTGGTCCTGTTTACCTATCTGGCCATGATGGTCAGCGTCGGAGCCCTGTTCGCCAGGAAACAGAAGACGAGCGAAGATTACTTCCTGGCAGGCCGCAGGATGCCATGGCTGGTGGTAGGCATGAGCATGTTTGCCTCCATCACGAGTGCCATTTCCTACATGGGAATTCCAGGGACGGCGTACAGAGAGAATATCGCGCTCCTCATGGTAGCGTTTCTCGCCCCGATTGTCGCTCCGATTCTGATCTTCGTCTTCTATCCCTTCTATCGTCTCTTGAACGTGACGACCTCATACGAGTATGTGCTGCAGCGCTATGGGCAACCGGCCCGGCTGACGGTCTCTGGCCTTTTCGTACTGGCCCGGGTAGGGTGGCTTGGCGCAGTTATCTATGCGCCGGCTCTGGCGCTTTCCACCGTCACCGCGATTCCGCTTTGGTTGGCGATTTTCCTGATGGGAATTCTTGCCACCGCTTACACTGCATTGGGCGGCCTTTCCGCTGTGTTATGGACGGATCTCGTGCAGTTTCTGGTCCTGGTTGGGGGAGCCTTGTGGGTGGCCCTCACCCTGACGGCTTCGGTCCCTGGTGGCCTGGCTTCCATATGGGAGATCGCTCGGACGACAGATCACGTGCGCGTCATCGACTGGAGGTTCAGCCTCACGGAAATGACAGGAATCGCCGTGCTCGTTTCCTATTTCTTCCAACTCATGCACGATTACGGCGCCGACCAAGTCACCGTGCAACGACTCCTGGCGGTGAAGACGTTTCGCGGCATGGCCAAGGCCACCATTTTCTTTGCTGTGGCCGAACTGTTCATGGTGAGCTTGCTGCTCTACGTGGGCCTTGGGCTGTTCGCCTACTTCCAAACGTTTCCTTCTGAACTGGCGGCAGGAATCACCGGCGACCGGGTGCTCCCTTACTACATCATACACGCGCTTCCGCAGGGCGTTTCCGGTCTGTTGATCACTGCAATCTTTGCGGCCGCGATGTCCAGCGTGGATTCGGGGATCAATTCCGTGGCGACCGTTCTCATCAACGACTTCGTTCGCCCGCTACGCACCAGGGCGCGTAGCGAGCAGCATGATGTAAAACTCGCTCGGCTTCTGACCCTGCTCCTCGGAAGCTTTGCGACCGTCGTTGCATTCTATGTCACAGGCGTAGGTCAGATTCTCAAGGCTTCGTCTGCGTTTCTGGGTTTGTTTGGCGGGCCGATCCTGGCCTTGTTTCTATTGGGAATGCTCACCAAACGAGTCAACTTTCGTGGTTGGCTCATCGGCCTGGGGGTCGCCGTCCCCACGACGTTTTGGCTTCAACAAGGGACCGACCTGCATTTCATCTACTACTTCCCAGTCTGTTTTGGTGGCTGCGCTGGGGTCGGCTACGTCGCCAGTCTGCTCCTCGGCACTACGCACGGCGGACCCCTCGGACGAGCTGAACTCACGCTTTGGGGCCGGCCTCGACTGTCTGAGACATAGGCCCAGGCGTCCTTGCTTGGTTTGCTTTGAGCCGGTTGCTTTGAACTGATTGCATTGAGTTGGCTGCTTTGATTTCGCTAAGCTTCCGGAGATAAGATCTACAGGTCGGCCCGCAGAAACGCAATTTGCAGGGCTGGGGTCGGAGCAACAGAGAACCTTAAGATCGGTTACCGAGGTTTGCAAGCATATCGACTGCACAGAGGTGCCTCCATGCCAGGAACAATGAGTCGGCGCCAGGTATTGGGCGCGGGTATTGCAGCGGGGCTGGTGTTGGGGCTAAAGCGGCACGGTGTTGCGGTGCCGCGAGTCCAGGTCGATCCCAATAGCGTCATCAGCCTGCAGCCGGACCTGTACCACGGTTGGCCTACGATAACTCGTCGCCGCAACGGCGAGCTGCTGCTGGTCTATTCCGGGGGGCGCGAGGCACACGTGTGTCCGTTCGGGCGGGTGGAGTTAATGCGGTCCAAGGACGAGGGGCATACCTGGAGTTGGCCATGCGTGCTGTGGGACAGCGCCATCGACGATCGCGATGCAGGAGTACTGGAAACCGCCAAGGGCACGATCCTAGTGACGACTTTCACCTTCCTGGGGTATGAATCGATCTTGAGACAAGCGGAGAAGATGGAACCCTCTCAGAAGGGTGCGTGGTCCAGAGAAAAACTCCGACGCTGGCGGGCAGCACTACGGCGCCTGGACGCGGCACAGCGCGAAGCCCTATTGGGTGGTTGGATGATCCGTTCAGTTGACGGCGGCGGCAGCTGGTCGGCGCCATATCGCTGCCCAGTCAACAGTCCTCACGGACCCATTCAGCTTTCCGACGGCCGCCAACTTTATGCCGGCAAGCAGATGGGCTACGGCACGGGGCGGATCGGCGTATGCGAGTCCACCAACGACGGGCAAACCTGGCGTTGGCTGGCAGAAATCCCTACCCGAGCCGGAGATAGCCGCAAGCACTATCACGAACTGCACGCTGTTGAAGCGGCCGAAGGTCGGCTGATCCTCCACATCCGCAACCAAAACCAAGCCAACGACAGGGAAACACTTCAAAGCGAATCGTCTGACGGAGGCAAGACCTGGTCAGTCCCACACCCCATCGGCGTATGGGGGCTGCCATCTCACTTGCTGCGGCTGAAGGATGGGCGGCTGCTGATGAGCTATGGCCACCGCCGCCCACCACTGGGCAATCAGACTCGTCTGAGCGAAGACCATGGTCGCACCTGGTCGGAGCCAATGATCATTTCCGACGACGGCACGTCCACCGACCTGGGTTATCCATCTACCGTGCAGCTTGACGATGGCTCGTTACTCACCGTGTGGTACGAGCTGATGGAAGGGTCGCCAAAAGCGCTGCTCCGGCAGGCACGATGGCGAATAGCAGGCTGACCCGCCAACTTTCCGTCTCAGCATGTATTCGTGAGCCTGATTTATTTGAGCCGATCGGATCCATCGGTCAGCCACGCCAAGTTGAACCGGGCGAACGTTATCTTCCCGTAAGGGTGTTCCCGGCCACGCTCGTACAAGCATCCGATGGTATTGTCGGGAAGCACGGTCAATCCCGAGTAAGCGGACTGCACTTCGTTGAGCAACTTGCCCACTGGCCAGGTCTTGCCTTCGTCGTAGCTCATGCGCACCGTCATTTTGACCCGGTCGTCCTTGCTGGCGGGATCGGAGAACAGCAAGCGGTCTTTGTCGTGCGTCTTTGCGTGAGTGTAGCGGGCGTGAGTGTAGCGAAGGAAGCTGGCCTGGCAGGTCGGCTCAATCAGCGTCTCATCGAACTGGAGGTCGGTCCATGTCTGGCCGCCGTCCCGGCTCCGGGCGGTGGCGCGCTTGCCTCCTTTTTCGGGCTGATTTCCATCGTGCTCCCAGTAGTTGCGCATGTTCACGAGCAGCGATCCGTCGGCTGCTCCAGGAGCGGCCCCTCGGCCAGAAGCGGCCTCTCGGGAGGTAGGGCCCCGGCTGCTAGCAAAACTACCGCTGCCAAGACGATGCACCAACGAATCGCTTTTCTCATCCTGCTCATGAGCTCACCTTTCCGGTGCGCATACTTGATCAATTGAGAAACGGAGGTCTAGCGGTGGGCTTGTCTAGGGACCATGAAATCCAGAAAGGGCCTGACCCCAAGCGTCCGAGGTCTTGTGAAGCTGGCTTTTACGCCAGAACCGGTTTCACCACTTTGGCAGGCTCGACGCCGGTCAGCTTCGCCTCCAGCCCCTGGTGCCTGTAGGTGAACCGTTCGTGGTCAATGCCGAACAGGTGCAGGAGCGTCGCCTGGAAGTCGCGAACGTGGACGGGGTCCCTGACGATGTTGTAGGAGAAATCGTCCGTTTCGCCGTAGACGACTCCGCCCCTGATGCCGGCGCCTGCCATCCAGATGCTGAAGCAGCGCGGATGATGGTCGCGGCCGTAGTCGGTGAGCGTGAGCTTACCTTGGGAGTAGACCGTACGGCCGAACTCGCCGCCCCACACCACCAGCGTGTCGTCAAACAGGCCGCGCTCCTTCAGGTCCTGCACCAGCGCCCAGCAGGGCTGATCGACAGCCCTGCACTGGCCCGGCAGCACTTCAGGCACATTCCTGTGCACGTCCCAACCGCGATGGTAGATCTGCACGAAACGCACGCCGCGTTCAATCAGCCGCCGCGCCATCAGTAAGCTATAGGCGACCGTACCCGCCTCCCGCGCATCTTCTCCATAGCGCTTGTAGGTGCTCTCCGGCTCGCTGGCAAGGTCACTCATCTCCGGCACCGACGCTTGCATCCGGAAGGCCATCTCGAACTGCTCGATCCGCGCCAGCGTCTCCGGATCACCGATCTTCTGGTGCTGGATTTGATTCAGCGCACTCAGACCATCCAGCATACGCCGCCGGATCTGCTGGGGAACTCCTTCGGGGTTCTTGACGTAGAGGACCGGGTCGGCGCCCGCGCGCAGAGCTACGCCCGCGTGCTCGGCCGAGAGGAAACCTGCGCTCCAAAGACGCGTCGAAATCGCCTGCACGGCCGCCTTGCGGTGGCCACGCTTCGCGTTCATCACCACGAACGTGGGCAAATCTCGGTTCATGCTGCCCAGACCGTAGGCGAGCCAGGAGCCGATGCAGGGAAGACCTGCGATCATCCGGCCGGTTTGGATAAACGTGATGGCCGGCTCGTGGTTGATCGCCTCGGTATGCATGGAACGAACGATCGCCATGTCATCGGCCATCTTAGCGATGTTCGGAAGAAGGTCCGAGATCCATGCACCGCTCTGGCCGTGCTGGTGAAATTCCCAGACCGGAGGGGCAATCGGGAAGCGTACTTGGCCGGAGGTCATGGTCGTCAGGCGCTGCCCCTTTCGAATCGAATCGGGCAGTTCCTTGCCGTACAAGTTCTTCAGGTTGGGCTTGTAGTCGAACAGGTCCATCTGCGGCGGCGCGCCCATGGTATGGAGATAGATCACCCGCTTGGCTTTGGGCGCGAAATGCGGCAAGTGAGGCAGTCCTCCGTAGGCCTCCGCCCCTTTCGAATCGCCTTTCGCCTCCTCGGCAACGAGGCTGGCCAACGCGAGCGCACCAAGCCACTGGCCGCCACGAGCGAAGAACTGCCGCCGGGTTTCGGTCAGAATGGCTTCTTTTGATGGATGCATCTTGGATGCTCCCCTCCGCCTGCAACGCTACTTGTTCAAAACCCCGTCCACGGACCACGAAATCCGGAAAGGATCTGACCCTAAGCGTCCGAGCAAATGTGAAGATGGTTCCTACGCCAGAATCGGTTTCACGACTTTGGCGGGCTCGACGCCGGTTAGCTTCGCCTCCAGCCCCTGGTGCCTGTAGGTGAACCGTTCGTGGTCAATGCCGAACAGGTGCAGGAGCGTCGCCTGAAAGTCGCGAACGTGGACCGGGTCCCTAACGACGTTATAGGAGAAATCGTCCGTTTCGCCGTAGACGACTCCACCCTTGATACCGGCGCCAGCCATCCAGATGCTGAAGCAGCGCGGATGATGGTCGCGGCCGTAGTCGGTGGGCGTGAGCTTACCCTGGGAGTAGACCGTACGGCCGAACTCGCCGCCCCACACCACCAGCGTGTCGTCAAACAGGCCGCGTTCCTTCAGGTCCTGCACCAGCGCCCAGCAGGCCTGGTCCACATCCTGGCACTGGCGCGGCAGCACCTGGGGCGCAAGCTTGTGCACGTCCCAACCGCGATGGTAGATCTGCACGAAACGCACGCCGCGTTCAATCAGCCGCCGCGCCATCAGTAAGCTATAGGCGACCGTACCCGCCTCCCGCGCGTCTTCTCCATAGCGCTTGTAGGTACTCTCCGGCTCGCTGGCGAGATCACTCATCTCCGGCACCGACGCTTGCATCCGGAAGGCCATCTCGAATTGCTCGATCCGCGCCAGCGTCTCCGGATCACCGATCTTCTGGTGCTGGATTTGATTCAGCGCACTCAGACCATCCAGCATACGCCGCCGGATCTGCTGGGGAACTCCATCGGGATTCTTGACGTAGAGGACCGGGTCGGCGCCCGCGCGCAGAGCTACGCCTGCGTGCTCGGCCGAGAGGAAACCTGCGCTCCAAAGACGCGTCGAGATCGCCTGCACGTTCGCCCTCGGGTGACTATGTTTCGCGTTCATTACCACGAACGTGGGCAAATCCCGGTTCATGCTGCCCAGACCGTAGGCGAGCCAGGAGCCGATGCAGGGAAGACCCGCGATCATCCGGCCGGTTTGGATAAACGTGATGGCCGGCTCGTGGTTGATCGCCTCGGTGTGCATGGAACGAACGATCGCCATGTCATCGGCCATCTTTCCGATGTTCGGCAGAAGGTCGGAGATCCATGCGCCGCTCTGGCCGTGCTGGTGAAATTCCCAGACCGGAGGGGCAATCGGGAAGCGCGCCTGGCCGGCGGTCATGGTTGTCAGGCGCTGGCCCTGCCGAATCGAATCGGGCAGCTCCTTGCCGTACAAGCCCTTCAGCTTGGGCTTGTAGTCGAACAGGTCCATCTGCGGCGGCGCACCCATGGTATGGAGATAGATCACCCGCTTGGCTTTGGGCGCGAAATGCGGCAAGTGGGGCAATCCTCCGTAGGCCTCCGCCCCTTTCGGACTGCCTTTCGCCTCCTCGGCAACGAGGCTGGCCAGCGCGAGCGCACCAAGCCACTGGCCGCCGCGAGCGAAGAACTGCCGCCGGGTTTCGGTCAGAATGGCTTCTTTCGATGGATGCATCTTGGATGTTCCCCTCCGCCTGCCGCCTTACTTGTTCAAAACCTCGTCCAGATTCATGATCTGGTTGGCCAGCATGGTCAAAGCCGCAGACTCCACCTGGGGCAGTGCCTGGTCCGGCTCGGATTCCCCGGTGGCCAGCAGCTTCCCAGCGTCCCCGCGATTCTCTCGGTAGTAGCCCAGGAAATCCTCATACGCACGCCGCGCCACCACCCGCTCATCTTCTTCGAGCCTGCGGGCCAGCAGGCGCAGCGTCATATAGTCGAGCTGGCTGTCAAAGTCGTCGCCAGCCTCCTCGAGCGTCTTCTGGGCCAGATAGCGTGAAGCCTCGACAAACTGCGTATCGTTCATCGTCAAAAGCGCCTGTAGAGGCGTGTTCGTTCGCTCCCGCCGCACCGTGCAGTTCTCCCGTGTGGGAGCGTTAAAAGTCACCATAGATGCCGGTGGAGCGGACCTTTTCCAGAAGGTATAGAGGCTGCGGCGGTAGAGCTTGTCGCCATGATCCTGCTTGTAATTGTACGTGTTGCTCTGCGGCATCGCCACCGTTTCCCAAACACCCTCAGGCTGATAAGGTTTCACACTCGGCCCACCGATCGCAGGGACCAGCAGACCGCTGGCCGCCAGCGCATAATCGCGCACTATCTCGGCGTCCATGCGGAACCGTGGCCCTCGGGAGAGAAGCCGGTTCTCTAGGTCTTTTGCCAGCTTCCCTTCAGTGGTGGCCGCCGACTGTCGGTAGGTGGCCGAAGTCACGATCAAGCGGAAGAAGTCCTTGACGTTCCAGCCCGAGTCTCGGAACTCGGTCGCCAGCCAGTCGAGCAACTCGGGATGAGACGGCCGCTCACCTTGAGAGCCGAAATCGTCAGAGGTTTTCACGATGCCCGTACCGAAGACCTCCTGCCAGAAGCGATTGACGACAACGCGCGGGGTCAACGGATTCGAGTCGTCCACAAGCCACTTCGCCAGGCCAAGCCGATTGCGGGGCAGGGAAGCCGGCATCGGCGGCAAAGCCGCTGGGGTGGTCGGCTCGACGCGGTCCTGAGGCCGGTCGTACATGCCGCGATAGAGGACGTGGGCAAACGGCGCGGCGTCGCTGCGCTCATGCATCACGTGCGTGATGCCGCCGCGGCGCCGCACTTCCCGCTGCTCGAGCTTGAGTTCGTTCAACCGTGCCGCAAGCTGGTGGGAATCCTCATCTTTACGCCTGAGGTTAAGATGATAGAGACGCAGGGCCGCCCGCTCGTCTTGAGTCAGCTCGCTGACTTTCTTCTTCCTCGCCCGTTGCAATGCAGGCCAAAGCGAGACCAGCCGGGCTTGCTCGACTGTGATCGCGCGGTTGAAGATCCGAAAGTCCGAAAGGGCCCCGTCGTCGAAATACCAGGTGTCCGCGTCATTCTCCTGGCTGACGTGCTTCCCCAACAGGATCGGCTGGCTGGTGCGGATGTTGCCCTTGAGCTTCCCAAAGTACTCGCTACCCCGCGTGAGGATGCGCCTCCCATTCAGGTAGTAGTTCAGCCCGGCGGTCTCCCCACTGCCGTCATAGCTCACCGCCACGTGGTTCCAGGTCCCGCCCTTCATCTGCTGTAAATGGTCCGGTCCGAGCCTGATGGACTCGCCGTCATCGCTCACCATCTTGAACACAGCTATGTGTCTACTGATGTTGAGGGACCAACCACGCCACTTATCCTCGGGGTCCGCTTGGCTGGCTACATTGAATCCCCCGTCTTCTTTGGGGTGATAGACCCAGACAGTGAGAGAGAAGGGCCGGTCCGAGTCGAGGTGTTCGATGTTGGGCAACTCACTCCAGGTCTCCCCGGCGAATCGCAGCGCTCTGAGGTCTTCGTCCGGCCCAGCGCCCACGCTGATGCCTTCCGGCAGGTCGATCTCGACCTTGCGGTCTGGTAAGTTCACGGCGACGCCGTCGCCGAGCGAAAGTGTCAAGACCTCGGAGGACTTCTCCAGAGGCGCCTCTATAGAGCGATACTCCCCGCTCGCGAGCCACGCTTCGAACTTGTCGTCCGCCGAGGAGTCCAACGCTTGCATGCGGCTCGCGACTTGCGCCACTTCGCGCTTTAGCTCCTCCCAACGGCGCGTCTCTTCCGGGCGCGGAACCACGACGATCGGCGGCGGGTGGGAGACGTTGCCATCCAATGCGTACTGTGTGGTGTTCCGGAAGAAGGCCGTCATCGAATAGAAGTCCTTCGTGGAGATCGGATCAAACTTGTGGTCGTGGCAGGTGGCGCAGGCGACGGTCAAACCCAGCCACACGGTGCCGGTCGTATCCGCGCGATCTTTGGCATAAATGGCTTCCACTTCCTTGAGGATCACCCCCCCTTCGTCGGTGGTGACATTGCAGCGATGGAAGCCGGTGGCGACGCGCTGTTCCAGCGTGGGATTCTGCAGAAGATCCCCCGCGAGCTGCTCGATCGTGAAGCGGTCGAACGGCAAGTTCCGGTTGAAGGCGTTGATCACCCAATCGCGGTAGGGCCACATTTCACGGTAGTTGTCGATGTGCAGCCCGTGAGTATCGGCGTAGCGGGCCGCTTCGAGCCAGTAGCGCCCACGGTGCTCCCCCCAATGGGAGGAATCGAGCAGTTCCTGGACCAGCCTCTCGTACGCGTCCTCGGCGCTATCATTCACAAAGGCTTCGATTTGTTCTGGGCTCGGGGGAAGACCCGTGAGGTCGAGTGAGAGGCGGCGAATCAACGTGCGGCGGTCTGCCTCGGGAGCCGGCTCAAGGCCCTCAGCCTCCAGCCGGGCCAGGATGAGCCGGTCAATCCCGTTGCGGACCCACGGCTCGTTCTTGACAACCGCTGGGTCAGGCCGCTTTAGCGTCCGAAACGACCAGTGCTGATCCCAAGAAGCGCCCTGTTCAATCCAGCGCTTCAGGATATCGATCTGCTCGGCGGTCAGCTCCTTTTTTGAGAAGACCGGAGGCATGCGCTTGGCGGGGTCCTTGGCCGTAATGCGCTGGTAGAGGAGACTCGCCTGCAGGTCTCCGGCAACCACCGGCGCGCTGTCATCGTGTGGGGCAAAAGCACCCTCCCGGGTGTCTAGCCGCACGTCCGCCATACGCGTCTTGCTGTCCGGGCCATGGCACTGAAAGCAGTTGTCTGAGAGAATCGGACGCACGTCTCGCTGGAAGTCGACCGATTCCGCAGACTTTGGCGTGGCCGGCGAGGCCGCAAAAAGGGTCGACAGCAGCAGCGAAGCGACCAAAGCGTAACTCGTCACTCGAAACCAACGCATCAGCTTGTCCTCAGTAGACTAATTGTGGGGAAGAAGGTCTTCACAAACACCGGTTGGGCTGATGTATCCACTCCAGCCTCCACGCCACAGTCTAGATGTGCCCCTAAGTACTGTCAAGCGCTCCGGGAGCCTGGTAGTGGGTCAGTTGCCGAGCAGGGCGTTTATACAGACAAGTGGACTAGTTCCGAGTGGGCCGTCAACCATCGAAACTGGCGATGCGGCCGGTATGGCCTTCGAGACATGGCGGGACTGATTCTCCAAACCGGAGGCTAATCCTGCAAGTCTTAGCAACTCAACTTCGGCGGTGATCCTCCAGGAGGCTAACGGCGCAAATCAGCCGCCGCCGAGCGAGCTGTGGCGAGCGAGGTACCAAACCGCGGCGCGGTTTGGCGGTCGGAGTGCATTTGCTTGTTAGGCACGCCATATTGGGCGTCGCAATTGTGTGTGCGTTCCGGCATTGGCGGGTACTGACATATTCAAGAGAACATGATCTTCAGCTCAGGTTCACCCTTTGGCTCTCCCTATCATGACGCCCTGAGCAAGTAGCATACAGAACAGGGATAGACTTCCCCGGGAGCTGTAGCTTCCGCAAGAACTTCATACCGGCTTCTACCCAACCAACCATCGAATGTCGACTTTCGAACAAGAGAAATGTGGCTATCCCAATCGTCAGATCCAAAAGGATAGACAATCGCAACAAGACCACCGGGACGCACTACACGGGCCATCTCCAGTAGGGCGAGTCTAGGTTCCAAAATATGTTCCAGGACGTCGAAACTTAGAATAATATCGAACCAGTTCTCGGGAAAGTCCAGGCTCCTGGAATCCATAATCGCATATCTTTCGCCTTCCTTACTCGTTTCATTGCACCAATGCACCATTGGTTCGGAGATGTCTATTCCGATTCGCTCTTGAGCGTCGGTAAATAGACGCAGAGTACCTCCCATGCCGCTGCCTACATCTAGTATTCGAGACTTTGAAAGCCCGAGCCCCATAGAGTTCGCAAGAGCTTGGATCTGGCGGACAAAGAAGATACGTCTTGCCGCTACGTTCTCGACCCACAGGTGCGACAGGTAGATTGAACTCGAGTAGTACTGTTCCGACCCAAGTTGCTCCAGGAGAATCTCCTTCTTGGACATGCACAGCCAATCATTAAGAAATACGTCTGCAGGCTGATAATGCAACTGTGTGCATAGTCGCGCCAACTGAAATCCGGCCATAGAAACATAGGAGTCTAGATACTCCGAATATAAGAAAAGATTCGTAAGAAACCATTCAAAGGATCTTGTCGCTGAGCGGAGTGCCGCAACATCTACGGTCAAGTTATGTCGGACCAATTCCTTCTCGAAACGACCGGTCATGAGAAATATCAGCCTCCCATTGCGTTCCTCCCCAGATATGAAGGATTTCGCCAAATCAGAGGCGTCTAAGGCCCTCAATACGGAAAACGTCTTCCAGTAGTCCGCCCGTATCCCCATCGGCGTGTGTAATTTTAGCTCATATTCAGCTCATATGGTGAACCGCTATTTTTCCTGCATGACAGATGTATATCCGACTTCTCTATTCGCCGACAGAAGACAGGCAAAGGGGTAGCCCACGCTCATGCTTCCCTGCCCAGCTTCTCCAGGATGCGGTAGTGCCCGAGCGGCCGGTCGACCATGGGCAAGAAGCCTCCCTCTTGGGGGCCATGCTGCGCCGCGCCCTCAGCTAAGTCAACGCGGCGACCGGGCCAATCGCCCCGGTGGTCTTCCGCTGCTGTACTGGTGGAGTCCAAGCGGCACGAGATACACCGCCCTGTCACCAACAATGCCGGATAGATTGCCCCTCGCCGGTGCGGGGATTGCGGCCGATGCCTGTTTTGCACGGCTTCACGTTGAAGACACCAAAGCCACGTAACTCGATCCGATTGCCACGCCCCAGGGCCTTTTTCGTGCTTTCAAACACGGTTTCGACGGCCTGCTCCGCCCTGGTCTTGGCGATGCCGGTGCGGTTTACCACCTCGTTCACGATGTCGAGCTTGATCAAGCGCGTTCCTCCGCTCGCGGTCTTTCAGTATCAGGAGCGGTTCCAGGCTTGTCAACGGCGGCAGCGCAATCCAGCCATGTCAGTGGGCGTGACGGGAGGCGAGGGAGCTAGGAGGAGTCAATAGCTCACCTCACTCGAATCGGCCGTACATTCCGGCGGAAACGTAACTCCCCACAGATCTTTCACCTCGCGCAGTTCCACGCCGAGTTCAAAATTACCGCTGTCGCTCCGATTACTGTTGCACCAAACCACTCTGCCTGTCCCGCTTTGCTTCTCCGAGGGGAGCACGGTGACCGTAACTTCCTGATTCACATCCAAGGGCCGCTTGCACTCGATTTTGGCGCCGTACTTACCCACCACAACCGTATGCGCAGCTAGGCCCCGAAAAGTGCCTTTCTCATCCTTGATTCGCAGTTGTACCGCAAGACGCAGGGGAACGCGGCCACTCTCTCGTGCTCCCAAGAAGTTGTCTGGGGCCATATCGGCCATTTGAGCATGAATCCTTTTGCTCTGTCGGTAAGAAGTGGCGGGGAGAATCAATCTAGGAACGCCCGGAAGTCGCACAGCGTCGCCCGCTGACGCTCAAGGAGTCTAACGCAAACCTGCCTGCGCCGCAAAGTCCAAACGCAGGTATAAGTTGCGGGGCGCCGCAATGAAATAACCAGCAGCCTTGCGGGATCATGGGTAAACGCTAGCCCGTTTGTGGGACTATACGCCTTGGGCGCGAGGCCCACTTCCCCGAAGGGAATCCAGGCACTTGTCCGGTTAGCGCGTTATACGGCCAAGTGGGCTGCGTGGCGGCATAGGTAAACGCCTACCGACTAGTGGAGACCTACTGGCCAAGTCTGACCCGCTCTCGCTTCCCACGGCCGATCTCGAAGGTGTTCGGGTTTTGATCGTGGATGACCATGAGGTCAACCGGCGCGTATTGCGGGAACAGCTTGACAGTTGGAACCTGCGCAACCAGGGCTTTGCGTCAGGTCAGGAGGCGCTGACTGCAATGCGCCAAGAGCACGGCGCGGGCGAGCCCTATCATATCGTGCTCCTCGACTACCAGATGCCCGGCATGGACGGCGAAACCCTTGCCAGGGTCATCAAAGCCGATCCCGTGTTGCGGGAGACAGTGTTGGTATTGCTCACCTCATTTGGGCAGCGGGGTGACGCTGAACGGTTCCTGGAAGCTGGCTTTGCGGGCTATCTGGTCAAGCCCGTGCGGCAGTCCCAACTCCTGGACGCACTGGCCAGCGTTTGGGGAGCTCGGACACAGGAGGGGCCAACTGTATTGGTTACCCGTCACACCGTGGCCGAGGCCAAGTCGCGCGGCGCAAAACCTGCCGCACCCGCCACGAAGGCCGAACTCTTCCGCACCCGGGTGCTGGTGGTGGAGGACAACGCGGTGAACCAGAGGGTGGCGGTGCGGATGTTGGAGAAGCAAGGTTGCCGGGTGGACGTGGCCGCCAATGGCGTGGAAGCGTTGGAGATGCTGAAGGCGCTCCCCTACGACCTGATTCTCATGGACTGTCAGATGCCCGAGATGGATGGCTTTGAGGCTACAGCTGAGATTCGACGTCGGGAGAAGCTCTCTGGGCATCACGTTCCCATCATTGCGATCACGGCCAACGCCATGCAGGGCGATCGGGAACGCTGCCTGGAGGCGGGCATGGACAGCTACATCGCCAAACCGATCCAGCTGGAGGAACTCCGCAAGGCATTGAAACTTCACCGGGCTGACCCACCGGCAGTTGGCGAGGACACGGGCGGGAAAGAACCAGCCAGCGAAGTCATAGACCGGGCCGCTCTCTTGGCGAGTGTAGGTGGCGATATGGAACCTCTCGCAGAGCTCGTCAGACTGTTCCTGGATACTTATCCCAGAACATTGTCCGAGGTGCGGGAGGCCGTGGCCCGGGCTGACCCCGAGGCCGTTGAAAGAGCCGCGCACAACCTTAAGGGGTCAGTAAGTTACTTTGCGGCGAAGGGCGCTTTCGAGGCGGCTCTGAGCCTAGAAAAGATGGGCCGAGAGAATAACCTGAGAGATGCGCAAGCAGCTTGCGCCGCACTGGAAAATGAAATGAGACGTCTCCACCAGGAGCTCATTGCATTTGCGAAGTCGGAATCAAGATGAAAAAAGCCCGGACTCTTCGACTTCCGGGTGCGCAAACCAGGCAGTAATAGCTCATAGAAGTCGGGCCCCAAGTTCCCCCGTTTATTCATACCGATTGATTTAGGTTCAGAAGGGGAGCCTCGGGTGCAGGTGTCTGCCAAAAAGGATTGGGCAAGTCTCTTTAACGGCGATAGTGACCGTGTTACTCGGCACGCCGTTTGATGATGAATTCTACGGATAACGTACCCGACGGGACACTCGCTGGCACCTGCACATTCACCTGGTAGAGCCTAACAAGTCCCGGGTCCAGTCCCGAAGAGGTCAGAGAGAGACAACTGGGTGCCACTCGAATGCTGAGTGAAGGCGAGAAAGGATTACCGGACGCGGGCAACCAACAACGTCCGGTCATCCCGCTGCTCAGATCCGCCAAACTCCCGGACAGTTGTCGAGATGGCAGTGAGCAATGAGGACACGGGTAGGAGGCGGTTGGCCTTCAGGGTTTCCAGTAGGCGCTCTTCACCAAACTCCAATCCCTCGCTGTTCACGGCCTCGGTCACCCCATCACTGAAAATCACCAACGTGTCGCCGGGAGCGAGCGCAACCTCCCGGATTGAGCCTCTCCATTCTTCAAACATTCCCAGTGGCACGGTTGTCGCCGGCGGCCGTTCCACGGCTCCGCCGGCACGCAACAGCAGAGGCGCATTGTGCCCGCAATTGGCATAGCGAATCCGGCCCGGCGCTTCCTCGTAATACCCAAAGAAGAAGGTGGCGAAGTGGCGCGGATCGCTGGACTCGTAGAACAACTGGTTGACTAATTGGAGCAACTGCGCCAAATCCTCCTGTGCCAGCCGATATTGGCTGCGTACATTCGCCTGCAGGTTGGCCATCAGCAGTGCTGCAGACATCCCTTTCCCTGTGACGTCGGCCAGCACCAGCCCGAGCCGACCCGGGCCCATGTCGAGCAAGTCGTAGTAGTCACCCCCGACCGAGTTGGCCTGGATGCAGTCGCCGGCGTACTCTAGTGTTTTCAGAGAGGGTGTCTTCTGGGGGAAGAGCTTGCTCTGAACCTGCTTGGCATTCTCCAGCTCGCGTGCGCGGAGGTAGTCGCGCTCTCGCTCGAGTTCGATGATCTGGTCCATCGCCCGTTTCAAGGATAAATGGGTCTCCACCCGAGCCGCCACGACGGGAAAGTCGAAAGGTTTGGTCACGTAGTCATTCGCACCCAGCTGTAAAGCTTTCACGATGTCCTCTGTCTCGCTTTGGGCCGTCGCCATAATGACCGGCAGCCTTGTGGCAGGATGGGTCTGGCGGATGACACTCAACACTTCCAGACCGCTCATCCCTGGCATCAGGACATCGAGAAGAATCGGATCGAAACTGTTCTTTTCAATCTGTTCAAGTGCTTGGGTCCCATCTTCGGTAACAGCCACGCTATAGCCCCTCCGCTGGAGACGACGTCTCAATATCTCCCGGTTCATTTCGTTGTCATCTACGACCAGGAGCTGCACCCCTCGCCGAACCTTGGGCAGTGGTCATGATGTCGCCTGCTACATTAAGAAGTTACTCCTGGGCTGGCTCGGATGCAAGGTGCCGTCTAACAGCCGCGTTCAGATCGCGCCATTCCCTTTAGGACTCATCCTTTCAGTCGAAACCAGAAGTCGGTTGCTGCAACGGCTCCCAGAACCAGTGTCGCTAAGAAGAGTGCCCACGTCGCCCACTTGAGACTTCTGGTATGAAGCTCTGCTGCCCACGCAGAACGAACCAAGGCATCCGCGTGCTCGCGAATGGCGCTAGTCAACGAGGCCAACTCAGAAACTATCGCAGCGTTTTACCGCTCTTCGTCTGACGTCGGCGGTCACTTGGCCGTATAGTCGACTTACCGGACAAGTGACCCTCTACGCCCGCCCGGGTAGTGGGTCAGTTTCCGACAAGCGCGTTATACATCCACTAGGCTGCGTGGCAGCATAGGTAAATTACTAGACAAGTCCCGAGGAACTAACGCCGTTCCTACGAGTCTTATGGAGCGGTCTGGCCTGTGTCAGTCGGAAGCTAGGCGGGGCCAATCTACTCTCAGTGAAAGTGCTGCCTGTTACGATTCGTCACGATTTGCTTGCGCCGCAAAGTCAGGCGCATTAGAATTGTGATCATGCACTGTATACCTTGGTGCAGTGCCTAGGTTCCGCGAGGCGTGCGCAATGTTTTGGGACGATCTTCCGGAATACATCTCCCGCCGCAAACTGTTGGAAATGTCCGGCCTCGGCCTGGGTACTGTCGCCCTTGCCAGCTTGTTGAGAGCCGATGAGGAACGCCGCCTCCACAACGACCTGAAGCCGCGGAAGGGCCACTTCCCGGGCACGGCGAAGGCTGTGATCCAATTCGTGCAGAATGGCGGCCCCAGCCAGATGGACCTGTTCGATCCCAAGCCCGAGCTGACGAAATGGTCTGGCAAGCCGCACCCCGACGGGGTCGAAATCCATCAGCCCAACAATGCCAACGTGCTGCTGGCCAGCCCGTTCCAGTTCCGCAGGCACGGACAGAGCGGCATTGAGCTGGGCGAGACACTTCCACACTTGGCTACAGTCGTCGACGACATCTGCCTGATTCGCTCGATGCACACCGAGCACAACAACCATGCCGAAGGGCTGAACATGCTGCTGACCTGCCGCATCTTCGCTGGCCGTCCGGTGCTGGGGGCGTGGGTGTCGTACGCGCTCGGCACGGACAATCAGAATCTCCCCGCGTTTGTGGCGTTGCGCGACCCGGAGGGGTACTCGACGCTGGGCAAGCAGCTTTGGAACAGCGGCTTCCTACCGGCGCTCTACCAGGGAGTGGAGTTCAGTTCCACCGGAACGCCGGTCCGCCACCTGCAGCCCCGGGTGCCGCCGCCGCCCGGGGCGCAGCGGGAGCAGTTGGACACGCTGGCTAAGCTGAACAAGATGCACCTCGGCCGCCACACGGGAGACTCCGAGCTGGAGGCACAAATCAAGAACTACGAGCTGGCAGCGCGCATGCAACTGGCCGCGATGGATGTCCTGGACATCTCCAAGGAGTCGGAAGCTACGAAGAAGCTCTACGGGCTGGACAACCCTGTGACCGCCGGTTATGGCCTGCGCTGCCTCATGGCTCGCCGTCTGATCGAGGCCGGCGTTCGCTTTGTGCAGATCTTTCCGGGGAAAGGCGGGCCTTGGGACCATCACTTCAATATCAAGAAGAACATGCCGGAGATATGTGCCACCACCGACCAGCCCATTGCCGGCTTGCTGAAAGACCTGAAGAGCCACGGCCTGCTGGAGAGCACGATTCTGCTGTGGGCGGGCGAGTTCGGGCGCCTTCCGACCACTCAAAACTCCGACGGTCGAGACCACAACCGCAACGCGTTCAGCCTCTGGCTGGCAGGCGGCGGTTTCAAGGAGGGCCTGGCCTACGGGGAGACCGACGAGTTTGGCTACAAGTCCACAGTGAATCGTGTGGGGGTCGCCGATTTGCACGCCACTGTGATGCATCAGCTCGGACTCGATCATAAGCGGCTTACCTTCCCCCACGAGGGACGGGAAGAAACCCCCACCAATGCCAGCATCACAGGCGCGCGCATTGTCGCCGGCATCCTCAAGAACCCGCCGAAGGAGACCTGAGACCATGCGGTTTGCTCGTCTGCTGAGTCAGGTTGCAGCGTTGGGCGCGCTGTCGGCAATGACCGTCTTCGCACAGGCCAGCTTTGAACGGGACGTCAAGCCGATCTTTAAGACCAATTGCTTCAGTTGCCATGGCGGCACCGCGATGGTCGGGCTGGATTTGCGCACGGCCACCTCCATCCTGCGCGGCAGTCATGAGGGTCGGGTGGTGGTCAAAGGATCACCCGAAAAAAGCCTGCTGTACGAAAAGGTCTCCAAGCGAATGATGCCGCCGCCCGCGTTCAACTTGAAGCTGACCGATTCGGAGATCGAGACCATCCGGCGTTGGATTGAGGCGGGAATGCCTTCGGAGGAAGAGGCCACTATCGCCGCTAAAACGAAAGAGGAGACGGCGCGGTTCGAGAAACTGGCGTTGCCCATCTTCAAGAGCCGCTGCTTCACTTGCCATGGCACGGATAACCCCATGGGTGGCCTGGATCTGCGCATGCTTGAATCGGTGCTAAAGGGAAGCGCAAACGGGCCCGTGCTCTCCGATCTCGGTTCGACCAAAAGCATCCTGATCCGTAAGGTGACCGCTCGCGAAATGCCGCCGCCGGGCATGGGTAAACCTCTGCGCGACGCCGAAATCCGCACCCTGGCCCGCTGGATTGATACCTCCGATTTGCGCCTCCTGCGGCCGCATGTGGCGCGCACCACTTTCAATCAGGCCGAAGCGCCGCCGGTCACAGAGAAAGACCGCCAGTTCTGGGCGTTCCAGAAGCCGGTCGCCGTACCCGTCCCGTATGTGAAAAATCGGCAGCGCGTGCGCACGCCGATTGACGCCTTCCTGCTGGCGCAGCTTGAAGCCAAGGGACTCAGCTTCTCGCCCGATGCCTCCAAGGTCACTTTGATGCGCCGCGCCTGGCTGGACCTGATCGGGGTGCCGCCGTCCCCAGAAGACATCCGGGCGTACCTGGCGGACAACAAGCCGGACGCGTACGAGCGGTTGCTCGACAAGCTCCTCGCCTCACCGCACTACGGCGAGCGGTGGGGCCGCCACTGGCTGGATGCGGCTGGCTACACCGATGTGACCGGGTTTGATGGCAGCGTTGAGGGCGCTATTGTCGTAGACGGCATGTGGCGCTACCGGGATTGGGTGATCCGCGCGTTCAACCAAGACATGCCCTACAACCAGTTCCTGGTGGAGCAATTGGCCGGCGATGAGCTGGTGGACTGGCGCTCGGCTGAGAAGTACACGCCGGAGATCGTGGACAAGCTGATCGCCACCGGCTATCTGCGCTCCGTCTATGACCGCACCGATCAGGACGTCGTGAATCTGCCGGGAGAGCGGTATGACGTGCTCTTCGACTTGATGGAGAAGGTCTCCACCGGCCTGATGGGGTTGACGGTTGGCTGCGGTCGCTGCCACAGCCACAAGTACGACCCCATTCCGCAGAAGGACTACTATCGCATGCTGGCGGTCTTTGCCACCGGCCATAACCCGGTCCACTGGCTGCAGCCCAAGAACCATTTCCTGCCGAGCGTCTCCAAAGTGGAGCAAGAGGAAATCGAACGCCACAACGCGGAGATTGACAAGCCGGTGGCCAAACTCAAGGAGCGGCTGGAAGCGATTTACGGCCCCTACCGCGAGAATCTGCTGGAAGGCAGGCTCAAGGAGCTCCCGGAAGTTATTCGCGAAGAGACGAAACAGGCTCTGGCCACGCCGAAAGACGAGCGGGACACGGTGCAGAAGTTCCTGGCCGCTAAATTTGAGAAACAGCTCACCGTGACCGCGGAGGAAGTCGTCAAGGCGCTAAGCGAGGATCACCGCGCCACTCACGAGAAGCTGAGCGAACAGATCAAGATCCTGAACGGCTATCGCCGCTCGTGGGACAAGATCCAGGCGTTGTGGGAAGTGGCGCCGCCGCCCAAGATCCGCCTGCTGCAGCGGGGCGAGGTGGAGCGTCCTGGGCCGCCGGTCCAGCCCGGCTTCCTGGAGGTCCTCAGTCGGGCCGGAGAGACCGATGCAGTCCGGCCGCCGGAGACGAAGGGCAAAACCAGTGGTTACCGGCTGGCGTTTGCGCGCTGGCTGACCAGCCCGGACCATCCGCTGACCGCACGCGTGATGGTTAACCGCGTCTGGCAGCAGCACTTTGGGCGCGGCATCGTGGAAACTCAGGACAACTTCGGCAAGCAAGGCAAGCCGCCGACGCATCCCAAGCTGCTGGACTGGCTGGCGGTGGAGTTCATGCGTCAGGGTTGGAGCATCAAAAAGCTCCATAAGCTCATCATGACTTCCACAGCCTACCGCCAATCATCGGAGCGGCCTTCGGGCGGCTCGCTGGCGCTCAAAGTGGACCCGGAAAATCGGCATTTGTGGCGCATGAACCTGCGCCGGCTGGAAGCAGAAACCTTGCGCGACGCCATCATGGCCGCCAGCGGCAAGCTGGACTGGACGATGGGCGGGCCTGCGGTCGAGGGCCCGTTGATGGCCGACGGCCTGAAGAAGCTGAACCCTCACGACGACGGGGAAGGTGAGCCGGTTGACGCCGAGCCCATGGGAATCCGGCGGCGCAGCGTGTACGTGCTGGCGCGGCGCTACTTCCCGCTGGGGTTCCTGGAGACCTTCGACGCCCCCATCATGCAGACCAATTGCAACCGGCGCATGAACTCGGTGTCGCCCCTGCAATCGCTCACACTGATGAACGATGATTTCGTCGTCGAGAACGCCACCGCCTTTGCCGAGCGGGTCGCCAGCATGTCCAATGGCAATCTGGAAGAGAAAATTGAAAAAGGGTACCTGCTGGCTCTCTCCCGCAAGCCCTCCCGCGAGGAAGTACAAATCGCGCGGGCGCATCTGGCGCGCGAGGAAGATCTGTATCTGAAGGCCAACGCCGCGCCGGAACAGGCTCGCAAAGAAGCGCTCGAAAGCTTCTGCCACCTGCTGTTCCTCACCAACGAGTTCCTCTATATCGAGTGACAGCGGCCCCCCAAACCCGCCTCGGCTCATGACGCTTCCGCCCATGCCCAGCCTCCTGCCGTTTGGTGTGCGGAAGGGCTATAGTCACTGTTATGGTGGACATCCACTTCCGTAGAAAGTAGCGACTCCGGTTTTCCCAGATCAGCTATGCACAAAGCCGATAGTCCCCACAGACGGGCTAGTGTTTATCAATCCCGGTTTCAGTTGGGCGAATAGTTCGCTTTCCGGAAACTGACCCTCTACGCCCGCTAGGCGTAGTAGGTCAGTTTCCGATAAAGGCGTTATACATCCGGGTGGCGACAGGGATGACTAGATCGCGCATTGTGGTTGATCCACGCCTGCCCAGCAATTAACCTCCGCCGGGGTGGACGAGACAACTCAGAGGGGAATCTCTCTTTACTGAAAGTGTCTTACCTTTCGCTAGCTATTGCACCTCTTGTGAGTAGACTGTCAGCTTATTTTCACGCAGGAGGGTATAAGTTCATTGCGGCTCTATACTTTGGTAGTCTAAGTGTTGCTCTTGGCAATCTCGTGTATGATGTTTTCTGTCCGCACATTGTAAAGCGATTTGCAAGTCCGAACGATCTATACATTCAGTGCAAATTGCCATTTATCAGCTTCTTTCTATACCTCAGTGCCTTTTCGTGGCCTGCTGCCCTGGTGTGCTGAAATTCCATTGCTGACGAACGATGTCTTGATCGCCAACGCGCTACAGCGAAGGAAACAGGGAGCTGCCAGTCGCTGCTACTCCAGCGGTTCCAGTCCGACATAAGCAAGTGCCACTGACAAAAGGCGGTTATCGCTACCAAGCTTTACTGCTTTTCCCATAGCAAATTCGATAGCATTGACCTTTCTGCGGGGCAGGTCGTGCGGTAGGGGAGTGACGTGCCTTTTGCTTCCAGCCAAATCTTGCTCGTCCAATTTGGCGACGATCAGGTTATTGACGGAAACTTCGATTGATTGTCCAGTGATCGACGTGGGTAAGTAGGTGTCGAACACAAGTTGAGCCCCGCCTTCGGTCGGGAAAGAAAGATAGGCACGGGCTAGCGCGCCGTTAACCCACCGCATTGGCCGTTCTTGGCCCTCAAGTATGGTGAAACCCAGAGCGAAACGCGAGAAGCTCGGGTGATCCATTGTCAAGGCTGCCGGAGCCTCTTCTAGATGGGATGGCGAAGGCAGAATCCAGGCTTCGCGACTGAATAGATCGCCACGAATGCGATAGCGCACAACCTTGGGAAGCGCCTCCAGAACATCTTCACGTGCGCCTCCAGGTTCAATCTCATACCAAAGGAATACGCGTTCACGCTCGGAGGTCTCATTAAGACTAAACATGGGAACACCCGGGAATTGGCCGTCTAGCAGGGTGCGGGAATTGGTTTATCCGTCTAGCCGTCCAAAAGCATCGTTGATCGTCGCCGGGACGTCACCTATGCTGACCTCACTGACCGCCAGCAACTGCGGCAACACGGGGCACGTGAGAATCTTAAGGGTCCCCGAATTGTCGGCGGTTTGCTCGGGGCGAGGTGTTGAACATCGCGTCGGCGTGGCCAATTATACTCATTATATTTTGTTCTAATCGGAGGAGCACTTCGTTGATAGCAGCCGTTTCGAAGCACTCCCACTCACTACTGCTCGCCGAAGCGATGGTGCCACGTGGAGCAGTATAACCAGATCGCTCCCGACAGAGTTCAACGATCCGGGGGTCGAGCCATGTCAGGCTGCCGTTGATCGGCTGTATGGGCCCAGGGGCCGGCCTGAGGATGTGGTATCATAGTTCCTTTCATCATAAATGCCCACCCTGCTTCCAAAAGCATCGTTGATCGTCGCCGGGACGTCACCTATGCTCACTGGGGCACGTGAGAATCTTAACCGAAGCGGTTTCTAATATAGCAGCGTTTGCACTCCCACTCACACGTGGAAGTATAACCGCGCTCCCGACAGAGTTCAACGATGGGGTGAGCCATGGGCTGCCGTGATCGCTGTGCACGATGATCATAGTTTCATCATAAATGCCCAGTTGCTTGAGCTTTTGGACCAAGCGTTCAAGTTGCAATAAGGTACAGGTGACCTGGGCGCGCATGTTTTCGTAATTCTCTTTTTGTGTCCCAACGTAGGCACAGTTCTCGTCAAACAGTATTGGAGAATGCCCGCCCGCGACATGGAAATAGTTGTAAGAGGCAGGACGGTCGTCGGTTGTCATGTTGTCGATAAACAGATCAAAGATAGCCGAATAGGTACGCGTTGTTGTCACTAGCTGGGACAGAAACCATCGTTCGTCATTATGGATGTAACGACGAATCAGAACCGGCGTGACCTGAAACAAGGCAATATCCAAAAGGTCAAGCCCAATCCGTCCCGTATGCGTAGATTTGTCCGAACTGATCGTCCGTCCATGGAAAACGTCGCCAGCCATGCAAGCCGTGTAACGCCCTACACAAGAGGAACCCCGCGACTGATAGGCGAACGTCTTGAAGTCATGCAGGGCCAACGTGTTAACGATGGAGTGTTCGTTTAGAGTCGTCCATTTGTACTTAAAAGTGAAAGGCAAAGATGGAACAAAGTCCCTCTCAGGGTCCGGGGCCCGACCTGTCATGAAAAATGAAATCGAAGCAAAAGTGTGTGGATAGCGCCCTGCAGCACGGGTAAACAAAGTGAAACCATCGAACACTTCAGAATATCGATCGAAGTCAGAAGCGACAATCTCGTACATCAGGGCACCCGGGGTGTTATCCGGCACAATGTGAATGATGTTGCGCTCTCTGGACAAGCGATAAGAATCGCTAAAGTAAGAGGATAGATCTCGAAAGGTTCTTGCGGACTGTCGAATCGAATCAGCCGTGGAAATCGTCGCATGAAGGAACCCGATGCCATGGAATAGCAGTATGAAGAGTGAAACAGAATAGAACAGTTCCTGGCGTCTCCTGAATACAACAATCAGACTTGCAAGGCCGAGGATTACAGCTAGTTCTATATTTGAGAGCGTACTCAGTGCTTCCCAATCAATCAATGTCCCGTCAAAGGGTCGATGTCTCGCGAAACCAAACAATATCGTGGATTCAATGAAAGCCACGACGCTGAGGAATGTAACGGCAGCTAAGAATATCTGATCGGGAAGCTTGCCGGCAGCAAAGTATAAGACGGCAATCAAACCGGATGAGGCAAGTAGGAACAAGAAGCACAAGTGAGCGAAGCTTACTGAGAATTCAGTGATGTTGTTCAGAAATATGTGAAGCGGAACAAAGAAGAATACTTGGGAAACAAAAGCAGAAACAATCGCCATTACTCGCCAGTCAAGTCGCCTAATCATGAGTGTATGCCCATGCTTCATGGGGCCTCAACTATCCTGAAGTAATTGTCCGTTGTTTCAGTACCCCTTTATTGAGACCATTTGTGCGAAGTCGAGCTCGAGAACGAGTTCGAGCCGTCTATGGTTAGGCATCTTCGCCGAGGAACCTGGTCACTACCTGCACCAACCGCGGCCATTACAAGAACCTATCAAGTATGACCCTTCGGTCACCGTTAAGATGCTGCATATCGGGGGACTGGGCGATCACGGGGTCAGCGGGTTTCCGGCAGTCTTGAGGAGAGATTCCCAAATCCAGAGGTTCACCCCAATCTTCATTGGCGAGTTCGCACTTGAAGTCCTTTGCGTAGCTTTCATTCGTCTTCAGGACTTCATGGGTGACTGCCATATTGATTGTCCCCGTTGCTGCCAGTCGTTGCTGCGGGATCGACGATATCAGGTAATTGCCCGCGGTAACCAAAGATGCGCTGCAGCCATCGTACGAACGTAGGAGAGAGTTTCCGGACATACCATTGGTCTGCGGCACGCCGATTGCCGAGGGCATAGGTCGGGTACGGATGGATGGTATCGGCAATCTGGCGCAGGGTGACACCGTTCCGCATCGCCAGAGCGTACTCGCCAATCATCTCCCCGGCATTAGCACCGAGGATGCTGACACCGTGAATCTTGCCGGTGAAACTTCTGGCTAGCACTTTGATCATTCCCGTGGTGTCGTTGTCGATTATGGCGCGATCGATTTTCGAGAATGGAAAACGATAGACTTCATACTGCATTCCTCGCCTTTTGAGTTCCCCTTCCGACCGACCTACATGGGACAACTCGGGGTCTGTGTAGGTGCACCAGGTCACATGTTTGAAATCCAGCGACATAGGAAGACGAAGTAAGGCGTTGCTTACGGCTATTTTCGCCATGTGTTCCGCCATGTGGGTAAACTGATAACGACCCGTCACATCACCGCCAGCGAAGATATTTTTCCTCGATGTACGGCAATGCTTATCCACAAGAATCCCAGTTTTGTTGAATGCCACACCGGCCGCCTCAAGACTTAATTGGTCCGTATTGGGGCGGCGGCCGCCGGAAAGTAAAAGAGCATCGCCTTTCACCGTAAGTGCGGGTGACGCCGCTTCAGTGCTAGCCGTGACTTGGACGCCGGCGCCACTTCTTTCCACCTTCTTCACTGTCCTCGCCAGAGCGAATTGGATACCTTCAGAAACAAGGCTTTGCTGCAACCGGCGGGTCAATTCCTTGTCATCCCGGCTTAGAATCGAATTTTCCAGGTCGAACACAATCACTTCCGAACCTAATCGGCGGAAGGCCTGAGCCATCTCGATCCCCACCGGGCCCGCACCGATAATAATCAACCTTCGCGGAAGGTCTGACAACGTGAATATCGTTTCATTCGTCAGATAGCGTGTTGTCGAAAGTCCTTCTAGGGGACTGGATCACAAATATCGGGAAGACACCTGGGCGACCCTTACGAACAAAATATTGCGAGGACACTGATGTTCCTACCTGAGCCCCGAGAGCAGGATCATCCGTTGCGGCCGATACGCCGCATGACCGACCAAGCACTGCAACGGCTTTCGCCGCGGTTCGAGCGGATGTATGCTGACATCGGTCGCCCCTCGACGCCCCGGAGAAGCTGCTGCGGGCCTTGCTGCTGCAGGTGCTCTACACCATCCGCAGCCGGATGCTTATGGAGTCGATTACAACCTCCTGTTCCGGTGGTTTGTGGGACTGAGCCGTCATGGATGACCTTGTGTTCAGCAAGAACCGGGATCGCCGAGGCATTCTTTGACGAGGTGTTGCGCGAGGCGGGCGAGCAGGATCGGAGGAGCAATGGACGGGACGCTGCTGGAGGCGTGGGCGAGCCAGAAGAGCTTTCGAAACGCGCCGGAGGGGCCGCCGCCAGGATCGGGCAATCCCACTTCCACAAAGAGAAGCGGACCAACGAAACGCACCAGTCGACGACAGACCCGGACGCTCGGCTGGCCCGGAAGGGCAAAGGCAAGGAGGCCAGCTGAGATCGCCGGGCACCGCTGATGGAGAACCGCAACGGGCTGGTGGTGAATGTGCGGCTGACCCAGGCCACCGGCACCGCCGAGCGGGAAGCGGCCGTGGAGATGGTGGACGACATTCCGGGCCCGATAAGGTAGATACGACGCCAGCGATGGTGCAGCAGTTGCGGGAACGGAAGGCGGCACGTGGCGCAGAACCAGGAACGGCGGCGCAGTGCCATCGACAGCCGGACCACACGGCACCCGGGTTACCTGAGCGCGGAAGAAGGTGAACGGTCGGGTTGCTGCGGAAGCTGCGGCATCGGGGCCTGGAGCGCGTCGGCTGGATCTTCACCTTTACGGCTGCCGCCTTCAACCTGGTCCGGATTCGCAACTTGGTGATCGGGGCCGGCCCGCCGCGGGTAGTGGGCCCAGGGGCCGCCTGAGGAGGAGTGTGTCCAAAGGACGAAAAAGGGCTGGGAAAGGCAAAAGACAAGGCCCCAAAGGGCCAATAGCGAGGTTCACTACGAACCGAACGGCTCAAAGAAAATTCCCACAGGATAAAACTGAATTTTTTGGCCCTTTTTCAGCACCCTGCTAGGGGAGGAATATGGGGCGCACTGCCGGTGGCGATCACAAAATATCGGGAAGACACCTGCGAACGCGTCCCTTGTTCATCAACAATTTCCAATCTGCGCGGATCCAGAAACTTGGCCTGGGCGGTGATCACTTGTACCCCCATGCTTTCATAGATCGGCGGCGCGTCGGCTTCCGAATAGATATGGGCTTGTGTGGCATGAACGTGTTCCATCACCTTCGCAAAGTTAATGTTGGGAGTGGAAGGATCTAGTCCGTGGCGGTCAGCCATTCGCATGGTATGCACAACCTTGGCCGCTTTTAACAAGGTCTTGCTCGGCACGCAGCCAGTCCACGTACACTCTCCTCCGAGCTTTCGCGCCTCCACCAGCCCCGTCTTGGCGCCCAGGGAAGCAGAAAGTCCAGCAGCGGTTAGACCCGCCGCGCCTCCGCCTATTACGACCATATCGAAGTCATAGTACATAGTGCCCTCACAGCTATACTGGGACTCAAGGAAGCAATCAGCCATTATAGCTTTTCCACGCTTATTCTCCGACCAAGCCGTGCCAAAACCATTTGATGCTGTTGAGAAAGTTTGCTGCGGCGGGAGCGCTGACTCTGACCCTGAAGCGTGGAGCTACAGAAACCGGGCCACCCTAGCCGAGGGATCAGTAAGAGTGCCCAGCGCCGCAGTGTCGGGTCGCTGTCAGACAACCCCACGGCTTGTCCCCACTAAAGAGGAATTGTCGTGACGGCTCGATGGGTTGCTAATGGACTCCATCTGACTGACCGAGCTAGAGTAGCTCCCGGTTCGGGGTCCCACAATTCAGAATAGGAGGGTAACCTCAGCGCAACTGTATCTTTAGAACACTTCCCGGAAGCGCCGTTAGGAGGTCCGTGAGACCCGGCGTCGGACCCGCAGGCCGATCCAGATAACCAGGACAGAGCCAATCACTACAAAGATCACCAGCCAAGGCCAGCGTTTCCATTGATTCAGCAAGGCAGGTCGATCCTCGTCGGGCCCGACAGGCAACCAGAACCGCCACCGAGTGACTGGCTCGGTCGCCGTCTTTTCTGCCAAGGGACGCAGGATCGCGTTGGCAGGCTGGAGCAGGTACTCGGCCGATAAGAAACTCAGATTGAAACGCGCCACCGGATCGGTAAGAGGCCGGGCCCGGTTTTCTTCAACGGGAACGAGGCCCAACTTTACCGTACCTTCTGGACCAGAGGCGGGCAGGGCAACCCGGTTCTGCGAAGCAAGCTCACCAAAAAATTGGGGAGACATCCGCTCGTCCACTCCCAACAGCCACGGCCCATGGAACAGCGCCGCGCGGTTGGGCCTTTCTGGATGGTGCACCAGTCGCGTCTCCATACGATAACGAACCTGGACGGATTCACCGCTTCTCCACCCGCGGTCCAGCCGCAGGTACCCATTGTGTATTTCCCCCGGCACCGGCCGACCGTCCACCGATGCCTCCATTGTCGTGGCCCAACCTGGTCGCCGGATGGCCAACGTCCCTATGCGACCGTCGGCTTCGACTACTTCCAGGCGCACCGTACCGTCCCGCGCCAGAGAAGAATCGGCGCGAATCTTCCAACCATCTGCATCTACGCGGCTGTCGATCGGCAGGTCGTAGAAAACCACGCCTTCCTTAGAATGAAACGCCGCCGCAGCGATATCCGGGAAGGCCCGCAGCCCGTGCAGGGTGCAGCACCACCAGGCGCGAACGCCAGTAGAGCCGATGCCGTTTTCCTCCAGAACGTGATGGCCGAAGTCCCCGTTCGGAAACTGGTTAAACGAGAATGCGTTGAGCAGGGACCCCTCGGCCTGCTCGAGATACTGAAGTTTGCCAGTCAACCGCCACACTTCCAGGCTTAAGCGCACCCAATCGGCGTGCGAACAACCTTCATCGCGCCGGATGTCGTCGCGGCGGATCTGCGGGTAAAAAGCCTCTGGAACTGCGCCCTGGATCAGTAGGTTCCCGGATTCCCCAATGCCTTTCCATTCCCTCTCCGCTTGCTGCAGATAGGCCTCATCGCCGGTCGCTTTGAACAGTTCGACGATTCCCCGCAGAGAAGACAGGAAGCCGTGACTATGTTGCGACGGGTAGCGGGCGACCCGCGCTGCCATTTGTTGGGCCAACTCCCGGTACCGAGCCGAGCCGGTCACGCGGTACAGTTCCACCAGTCCTTCGATGTTCTGAGTCCAGCAGATGTATCCCATCGCGAAATGCTTGCCGCTATACTGGCGGCGAACCGCATCGGAGTTGTAGACCGGCGCGACGCTTACCAGAAAGTCGCCGATGCGGCGTGCCGCTGCCAGCACATCCGGCCGCGGATTCAACCGGTGGTACTCCAGCAGGCCGATTAGCAGGCGGCCGTTTCCCCACAGTCTCGCCATGTCATCTGCCTCGACGCCCGAGTCGCTCATCGGATCGCCGAAATGGCCGTCGGGTTTTTGATGTCGAAGGATCTCGAGCGCGACCCGGTCAAGCGAAGCAAAACGCCTGTCGGTATGCCGCGCCGCAGCCGCGACAGCGCCAATGTATCGGCCCGAGAGGTCGCCGCTGAAGTTGGTAAAACGCCGAACGTGCCGGGGTATGACGTCAGCCAGCAACAGTTCATCTGTGTATGCTGGTGACTTGCCGTGGAGAACCCGGTCGAGCGCCAGTTCAAAGCGCTGCGAGAAGTCGCCGGCAAAGATCGGGCCGCAGAAGATCAACAGAAAAGATGCGGCCAGCGCGCGCATGGCCGACAAATACTACCTTCGAGTGCGCGGGTCAAGTCCATGCGATCGACACGATTTAAGTGAGTAAGGGGCAGGGAGGCCGGACTCCTCGTTTAGGTATCCTTGTAGATGTCCGAAACAGATGCCCGGAGAGAGTGGAAGAGCGCCGAGGATGGCTCGACGCTAGGTCTCGCGCTCGCCAATCATACACGCGAGTCGCTAGGGTTACCCGCTTGAGGTCGGTGAGACTGTCGCTCGCCTGGCGCGCAACACCCAGCCAAGATTCACTGCAAACAAGAGCGCCGGCGCCAGATACACCCATACCCAACCAGGGTTGATCATCCGAAGAAGAGCGTCGAAATCTGTCCCCGGGACCCCGTAAGAAACTGTCAGGTTGGGCAAAGCAATCGACGTCAAGATGTACGGTGTCCCCCTCGCAATCATCAGCAGAGCCTGCAAGAGCAGGTAACCCCAGGCCACCAGCACCAGCCCTCCCAGGAAACTCCATCCTGACGAGATGCCTGGCAGGAGCACCTCCAGGACGCTAAAGCCCTTGGGAGGCAACTGTGTCGCCGTCCATCGGGGAAGAAACAGCAGCCCGACAGCAAGAATCAAGGCGGCTACCAGCATCAACTTCAGAACAATCATGGAGCCTGGTGATCCCACAACGCCCGAGTTGCTGAACAATCCCTCTGGGCCAGAACCCGCAAACGGCCCGACCTTTGCTTGCAAGAGGATGGAGCCACCCAGGAAAACGGGCGCCCAGCGCTCCGCTCGCGGTGGGGCGATCATGGCCCGATCCGGTAGATACTTCGAATACTGTTCGGCCCAGATTCCTTGTGGCGGTTGCCCCAGATTGAGGCCCGACTCCGCCAACCCCGGGTCCAGTGCGAGAGCTTTTTCGAATGCCTGCCGCGCTTCCTGCTCCTCGCCGGCACCCCGCAAGAGCACCCCGAGATTGTTCCAGCTCTCGGCAAAATCCGGCAGGCTGCGGTAGAGACGTTCGGCCTTTTCGTTCTCACCACTTTGGTGGTACGCGACAGCTAACAAGAGGTCGCGTTCGGGTGTTGGGGGCAACCGGTTTTCCAGGTGCCACACCGTTACTGGCCCTGCCAAGCTTCCCATCCCGGAGCTCAGCGGCATCCCTGCTGCACGCGAGACCCCCTGGACAATTACCGTAAACGAGCCCACCGCAAACCAAACCGTGAGAATAATTGTAAGAAAGGCTACGCGTTGACTGAGGGTCCAGTACCGGAAGCTCACAAGCGAGAAGGCGCGGACGCGCATGCCTTGTCCCTTTTGCGCGGCCAAATCCGCCCGGCGCTGTCTCCGGTACCGCACACTGAGTAGAGTCGCGTAGAGCCCCGCGGCAATGGGTGCTGAAAGAATCATCAGGATCAGCAGGTCGGCAAGGAGGGTGTAGTCTCTTGGCATCAGGAAGACCGAAGTGCGGGCCGCCTCGCTGGCCCGGGCGCGCCATACACGCGCAGCCTCGGTCTGCCCACTTTGCTGGAGGTAGGCGGCATACGCCTGCCACGCGAAATCGGCAGCTTCGCCGCGGGGCGCAAGCCGAAAGTTCCGCTCCATCAATTCCCGGCCGTAGTTGGTGTTCAAGTCCGGGGGGTTCTTTCTCCAAGGTTGGTAGAGGATCATCTTCCCGATCAGGGTCAGCAACAGCCGCGGATCGTTTCCGCGCTTCAAGAAATCCTGATATCCCAGTTCAAATGCTCTACGTGCCGCCGCGCGTTCCCCTAGACGGTCAAGGAGGCCGGCCAGAGGAAGCATTTCGGTGAAATCTGTCGTGGGCACCTGTACCGCTTCTTCGAGTACCGCCGGAGCTCGCGGGTCTTCCACTTCCCGCAAGACCCTCCACAGGGCGATGCGAAGCGCCGGGGTGGTCGGATCGCGCCCGACTGCCTCTTCCAGCCCTCTTAGAAGCTCTTCAGCCTCTCCTCCCTTCGGAATCTTCCACGTGTCCGATAAAAGACCGGCCGACTCCTCGGAACGCCATGCCGACTCCACTTCGGTCATCGGAACTCGATTCAGCATTAGATTGCCGTTAGGCCAATAAGGCACAACCCTCCCGGCAGCGGGGAAGGAGGCGAACGTTCGGCGGAATGCACGATCGTTGAGCTTGTCTTCCACTTCAATTTGCACCCGATTTTCGGTCGGACTGAGCGAGACGATCATCCCAGGAAAGTGCCACCGATCAATCACAACGCCCTTCTTCGTATCAATCAGGCGCAGCCAACCCGCATGGCTGAACCAGGCGCGGTTCTCCCCGGCCACAACCAACTGCTTGTTGTATTGGGCGTACGTGCCGTAGCGGAGTTGCCAGGACTGTGGTCCACTGCCCCCCGTGATTTCAATCAGGGTCTTCGAGGAGCTATCCATCTGGACATCGGCACCCAGCGTGGGGCTGGCCGACCCGAGAAGTGCTAGGAGCGCAACCGGAAGCGTTGCCTGAAGCGGTCGAAGCATGTGTCTGATTCCGTGATTCTTCATGCCAGTGCCGGAAGCACCTTCTCCGCAAAAGCTTCCAGGGCTTCCCAGTCGTAGGGGCCCTGACGGAAACCGATATTCAGGCGCTGGACGCCGGCATCGCGATACGCGGCTGCCATTTCCATTGCCTGTTCCGGGGTCCCGCGGAAAAACCCGCGACGGTGTTCAAGCAAACTGCCCCAGTGGGCCTTTAGAATTTCTTCCTGCCGGGCGACAGCGCTGGTGTCAGCGGCCATGTAAAAGCCGACGTTCGCGCTGCGCAGGATGGACTTCGGGTTGCGATCTTCCCTTTGACACCATTCGTCCAGTACTGCGTTCTTCGCTCGCCACGCTTGAGGATCGAGATAGGGCGCGTTCCAGCCATCCGCATAGCGTGCGGTGGCGCGCAGCGTGCGCTTCTCGCCGATTCCGCCGATCCAGATCCGCAGACGCTTCTGTAGTGGTTTCGGATTCGAGCGCGCGTCACTGAGTTGAAAATGCTTGCCGTCGAACTCGGACGCCTTCTGATCGAAAAGGAGGCGCAAAACCTGCGCGTATTCCTCCAGTTGATCCTCGCGGACGCCGATCGGAGCGAAGGGAATGCCGAATGCCCGGTACTCGCGCTCATGCCATCCCGCGCCGATCCCGCACTCCACGCGGCCCCCGGAGAGGTGGTCAATCGTCGTAAGCGCTTTCGCCAGGAGTCCAGGATTGCGGTAGTTAATGCAGAAAACCAGGCAGCCGATCCGAACTTTCCGGGTTTCCACCGCCGCGGCCGTCATGGAAGCGAGCGCCTCGAAGCAGTCCTGGTCTCCTCCTCGCGGCGGGGACTCTTGGAAATGGTCCGAAACCGAGAACCAGTCAAAACCGCGGTCGTCGGCGAACTTCCAGAGCCGGCGCATTTCGTCGAGAGGTCCACCCAGATGCCCAACGTGAATGCCGAAGGTCATGGACACTTGTCACTCCCCGGTGGTTCGTCGTCGCTCAGTCTATCCTAACCCGATCTTGCGAGCCACTGACCGCGCCAGTTAGGCGCAAATGTCAGGCGCAAAGCAAATGGGCTGCCCGCCAGGCTGGCGGCTAGGGAAGATTTTTGCATCTTGGCCTAGTCGCCGGCGTTACAATGTAGGGGTTCTTCGGCTGGATTCTCTGGAGACAGGGAAGAAGAGCAGTTCTAAGGAAATGGAGGTGCAGTCCGATGAAAACTGCGCAAGGGACAACGGTTCTGCATAATGGACAGCTTGTGGATGGGACCGGGGCACGGGCCGTGCCCAATGCCACACTGGTGATTCAGGATGGTCGAATCACCTACGCGGGTCCAAGCTCGGGGGCGCCGGAGGTTTCTCCTCAGGCCCGGCGGATTGACGCAAAAGGCGGCACCTTCATGCCCGGGCTCATCGAGCCCCATTGGCATCCCTCCTACGTGAACGCGGTGACCATATCGGATCTGGATATGCGCTACCCCGTGGAGTATATGGCCCTTCGATC
The DNA here is from genome assembly GCA_965223005.1 of Terriglobia bacterium. GTDB lineage: Bacteria > Acidobacteriota > Terriglobia > JAJPHL01 > JAPKYU01 > CBDBKE01. The sequence goes on from CBDCVK010000002.1 coordinate 156,953, forward strand.
GGCCTCCCACGCCCACCTGTTACTGGAGTGTGGGTATACAGGAACTCGCACCGGTGGAGGCATGCACAACATCGACATCGCGCTCAAAAAGGCGGTCGAGGAGGACCACCTGCCGGGGCCCCGGATCTCGGCCGCTGGCCGGGATATCTGTGGCCGGGGTGGGATGATGGACTGCAACCCCGACTTCTTGAAGTTGGGGATGGAGGGCGAGACGTTCGTGGTGGATGGACCCATCGAGGCGCGCTCCGCAGCCCGCAGGATCATCAAGGCCGGAGCGGACTGGATTAAGACCTACCCCGGTGGGGATGCGGGCTGTGGCCATGCTGGTTCTCACACTCTTAACATGACCGAGGAGGAGATGCGGGCCGTCGCGGAGGAGGCCCATAACTATGGAGTCAGGGTCTTCGGTCACCTCCGGGGCGCCAAAGCGTCGAAGATCGCCTTGCGCCTGGGGTACGATTCGATCGAGCACGGCAATTACATGGACGATGAGGGCGTGGAAATGCTGCTGGAACGCGACACGCCCATTGTCCCGACGTTGTACCACTGTCAGGCGGCGAACGAGCGTGGGCGGGAATTCGGGTTCTCGCAAGAGGCCCTGGATGAAGAAAAGGAGCACGTAGAGTGCGGCGCCGAGGTTGCCCAGAAGGTGCTCAAAGGCGGCGGGCGGGTCGCCACCGGAGGAGGTGACTTCGGCTTGGCGTGGAACCCGCACGGGGACTATGCCAAGGAGCTTAGCTTCTTTGTGAAATACGTGGGCTTCAGTCCGCTCGATACCATCCGCGGGGCCACCAAGATTGGAGCCGATCTGATGGGACGGGAGAAAGAAATCGGCACGTTGGAGTCGGGCAAGCTGGCCGACTTGCTGGTGGTCGCAGGAGATGTGCTGGCCGACATCACCCTACTGGAGGATCCGTCCAACTTCATCGCAGTGATGCAGGGCGGCCTGATCAAGTCGGGCCGGCTGGCCCCAGCCTGCTAATTGAAAGCAGGCTGGGGCCGCTACGGGACCTCCCTGACGTTGACAAAGCTGTCGCAGGTTTGACCCAAAGAAGCTTCGTTTGTTCCAATCAGATCCCGATCTACCTCCACCGGGCGTGGGACCGGGGAGCGCCATGTTTCTCATAAGCAGAATTTATGCAGATGGCCGTTGACATAAGTAGCGTTTAATACTAGCCTTGTGTTTTGTCCGCGCCGTCTGACTTGCGGGCCGCGGCCTCGCCGCACACCCGGTCGGAGGACGGGGAACTTGCTGGGGACAGGGAACTTGCTATGGTTGGCTCCAACCTCATACTAGAGTGTCTGCACCGGGAGGGAGCAGACGTCCTGTTTGGTTATCCCGGCGGCGTGGTCCTGCCTTTCTACGACAAGCTGGTGGGTGCGAAGCATCTGCTGCACGTGCTTGTGCGGCACGAGGAGAACGCCGTCTTTGCCGCCGACGGCTTCGCACGAGCCAGCGGCCGGGTTGGTACCGCCATGGCCACCTCAGGCCCCGGGGCCACTAACATGGTGACGGGACTGACCAACGCGTTGATGGACTCCATCCCAGTGGTGGCGCTGACGGGCCAGGTCTCTACCAGTCTGATTGGCAACGATGCTTTCCAGGAAGCCGATACGGTCGGCATCAGCCGCCCTTGCACCAAGCATAACTACCTAGTGAAGGACGTCCGGGAACTGCCGCGGGTGCTTAGAGAAGCCTTCCATATTGCCCGTACCGGCCGTCCTGGGCCAGTGCTGGTGGATGTGCCCAAGAACGTGTTTCTGGCCGAGGGCGGGGAATTCCGCTACCCAGACACCCTGAACCTGCCGGGCTATAAGCCCACCTATGAAGGTCACGAAGGCCAGATCAAGAAAGCCGTCCAGACCATCTGGGGGGCGCAGCGGCCGGTGATTTACGCCGGCGGCGGCGTGATCTCTTCCGAGGCCACCCCGCTGCTCAAGGAACTCGCCGAGATGCTGCAAGTGCCGGTGGGGCTGACGCTGATGGGACTGGGAGCCTTGCCCGGTGACCATCCGCTGTTCAACGGCATGCTAGGTATGCACGGCACCTACTCAGCGAACCAGGCAATGGTGGGAACCGACCTGATGATCGCCATCGGCGTGCGGTTTGATGACCGCGTCACCGGCAAGCTGGAGGCTTTCGCCAAGCACGCCAAGATCATTCACATTGATATTGACCCGGTCGAAATCGGCAAGAACGTGACGGCGGACGTGCCGATCGTGGGCGACGTCAGCCGCGTGCTGACCAAGCTGAACCGGCGGGTGGCTGACTCGCTGTCGTCGCCACAGGGCGGGCAGAAGCACCTGGCCGAGCGGCAGGCGTGGCTCGAACGGGTGCACGGTTGGCAGCAAGAGCACCCGCTGGCCTATCAGGACCGGGACGGCGAAATCATGCCACAGCGGCTCTGTCAGGAGATTTCCAGCGCCGTGGACGGTGAGGGCATCATTGTGACCGACGTGGGACAGCACCAGATGTGGGGCGCGCAGTACATCAAGCTGCGCCACCCGCGCACCTGGCTCACCTCGGGCGGCCTGGGGGCCATGGGCTACGGGCTGCCGGCAGCGATCGGCGCGCAATTTGCTCGCCCTGACCGCTGCGTGGTGGCGTTGCTGGGCGATGGCGGCTTCCAGATGAGCCTGCCGGAACTGGCCACCCTGGTTAGCTACCGCCTGCCCGTCAAGGTCATCGTCATGAACAACCTCTACCTAGGCATGGTGCGCCAGTGGCAGGAGCTCTTCTATGAGGGGCGCTACTCGTCCGTCGCGCTTGATGTGTTCCCCGACGCGAAAAAGCTGGGCGAAGCCTATGGTTTTCCGGGCCGCGTGGTGACTCATCCGGGGGAGCTGCGTGATGCCGTCCGGGAGACGCTGGCCGAACCGGGTCCGGTCCTTTTGGATGTGCGGGTGGAGCGGGAAGCAAACGTCTACCCGATGATCCCGGCTGGCGGCGCCTTGCAGGACATTATCGTGGACGAAAGAGCGGCCCGCAGTCTGACTACGGCGCGGCAGGCGCCGGCCGTAGTCGGTAGTGGCGGAGCCGGAGAGATGAGTTGAGGGATTTTTACCCGAGGGTGTTTACGAAGAGGCCGTTCTAAAGCGGTTTTGATCTCAATCGCAAGGATAGAGCAAACGAAAGAGCCATGCCGCAAACCCTATCGGTGCTGGTCGAGAACAAGTCGGGCGTGCTGGCCCGCATTGCTGGGGTGTTCAGTGCCCGCGGCTTTAACATTGAAAGCTTGACGGTGGCCCGGACTCCGGACCCCTTGCTGTCCCGTATCACCATGGTGGTGGACGTGGAAGATAGGATCCGTGAGCAAGTGCTGAAGCAGCTCAACAAGCAAATCAACGTGGTCCATGTGCTCGACTTTTCAAGAATGCCCTCTGTGCAACGCGAGCTGGCGCTGATCAAGGTGCATTTGCCCCATGAGCAACGCTCCCGCCTGCTCCAGGAAGCCGAAGTCTTTCGAGCGCGGGTGGTAGACACCCACCCGGCCAGCATCACGCTGGAAGTGACCGGCGGCGGCGAAAAGCTGAAAGCGCTAGTGCAAGTTCTGGAACACTACGGGCGCGTGGACATGGTGCGTAGCGGCGCGGTGGCATTGCCGCGTGGCGCTGGCCCCAGCAAGAACGGGGCGGTGAAGACTTCGGCGGTCGCGGCAGAGAAGTAGCATCCCGTAGCAGCAGGCTTTAGCCTGCCATGTCGGAAGACAGACGGCGAAAAGGAGCCTATGGCGAAAATCTACTACCAGGGCGACACGGATCGCGCCTTTATCGACAAGAAGACTGTGGCCATCATTGGCTACGGGAGCCAGGGCCACGCGCACGCGCTGAATTTGCGCGATAGCGGGGTGAAGGTGGTGGTCGGGCTTTACGCTGGCAGCAAGTCGGCGGAGAAAGCCCGCCGGGAGAAGCTGGAGGTGTTGGACGTCGCGGCGGCAGCCGCGCGGGCCGACGTCATTACCCTCCTGGTGCCGGACGAAAAAGCTCCGGCAGTCTACAGCGAGATGCAACCCCACCTGGGCAAAGGCAAGCTGGTGCTGTTTGCCCACGGTTTCAACATTCACTTCAAGCAGGTGGTGCCGTCAGCCGATGTGGACGTTGCGATGGTAGCGCCGAAGGGCCCGGGCCACCGGGTGCGGGAACTGTACGTCGAGGGCGTCGGGGTACCGGCCCTGCTGGCCGTGCACCAGGACCCGAGCGGCACCGCCCGCCAGACTGCCCTGGCCTATGCCGACGGGCTGGGCGCCCTGAAAGCCGGGCTGATCGAGACCACCTTCCAGGAGGAGACCGAAAGTGACCTGTTCGGCGAGCAGGCGGTGCTGTGCGGCGGCACTTCGGCGCTGATCAAGGCCGCCTTTACGACGCTGGTCGAAGCCGGCTACCAGCCGGAGGTCGCCTACTTCGAGTGCCTGCACGAGTTGAAGCTGATCGTGGACCTGATCCAGCAGGGCGGCCTGGCCTACATGCGCTACTCGGTGAGCGACACGGCCGAATACGGCGATCTAACCCGCGGTCCAGTGGTTGTTGACGACCACGTTCGCGCCACCATGAAGAAGATTCTGGCCGACGTCCAGTCCGGAGCCTTTGCCAAGGAGTGGGTCGAGGAAAACAAGAACGGGCGGCCGAACATGAACCGTCTCCGCAAGCAGGAGGCCGAGCAGCCGATCGAGCAGGTGGGCAAGAAGCTGCGCGAGATGATGAGCTACCTCGGCAAGAGCGCGGCCGTCTCCCGTTAGGGATTCATTCATGTCGGAAGAGACCCATCTGGGAGATTTTGTCGAAGTCTACGACACCACGCTACGCGACGGGACCCAGGGCGAAGGCATCTCGTTTTCCGCCGACGACAAGTTGATGATCGTCCGGCGGCTGGATGAGCTGGGCATCCACTACATTGAGGGCGGCTGGCCAGGTTCCAACCCCAAGGACGAGGAGTTTTTCCGGCGCGCCGGCGAGCTGCACCTGAAGCATGCCCGGCTGGCCGCCTTCGGCAGCACACGCCATCCCAGGAACGCCATCGAGGACGACCCCAACGTCAGCTCGCTGCTGAAGGCCAACACGCCCACCGTCACCTTGTTCGGCAAGAGCTGGCGGCTGCACGTGGAGCGGGCTTTGGGCATTACTCTGGAGGAAAACCTGAAGCTGATCTCCGAGACGGTGTCCTACCTGAAAGCGCACGGCAGGGAGGTCATCTTCGACGCCGAGCACTTCTTCGACGGGTATGCCGCTGACCCCGACTATGCGCTGGGAGTCCTGGAAGTGGCCCAGGAGGCCGGTGCAGACGCGGTTGTGCTGTGTGACACCAATGGGGGCAGCTTGCCCGAGTTTATTTCGGCGGCGACCGCGGAGGCCCGGCGGCGGGTCCGGGTGCGTCTGGGCATCCATGCCCACAACGATTGCGAGCTGGGAGTGGCCAACACGCTGGTGGCGGTGCTGGCCGGCGCCACCCACATCCAGGGCACCATCAATGGCTACGGCGAGCGCACCGGTAATGCCAACCTGTGTTCGGTGATCCCGGTGCTGGAGCTGAAGCTGAAGAAACGGTTGGTCGGACCGGAGAAGCTGCCCAAGCTGCCGGGGGTGGCCCGCTACGTGGCTGAGCTGGCCAACCAGCCGCTGCGCGGCGATATGCCGTTTGTGGGCCGCAGCGCCTTTGCGCATAAGGGCGGCATCCACGTCAACGCTGTGATGAAGGACACGGCTACCTACGAGCACATCGGCCCGGAGCTGGTAGGCAACCAGCGGCGCGTGCTGGTCAGCGAGCTGTCCGGCAAGGGTAACGTGCAGTACAGGCTCACTGAGCTAGGTTTCGAGGGCAAGCTCGATGGTGCCAGCGCCGGCGACCTGGTCCGCCAGGTCAAACAACTGGAATCAATGGGTTATGACCTGGAGGCCGCCGAGGGAACCCTGGAGTTGCTGGCCCACCAGGCCCAGGGAACTCCCACGGAATTCTTCCGCCTCGGCGAGTTCCGCCTCAGCATCGACAAGAAGGTAGGCGCGCCTCCGCTCTCCCGTGCGTTTCTGCGCCTGGAGGCAGGTGGGCACACCTACACTTCCACCTCAGAGCATATCGGCCCGGTACACGCCCTGGACGATTGCCTGCGCCAGTCGCTTTCGGCACTGTACCCGGGGGTCAAGACCGTGCACCTGATTGACTACAAGGTGCGGGTGCTGGGCGCCGCTCACGGCACCGCCTCACGCGTCCGCGTGCTGGTGGAGTCGAGCGACGGGGAAGACACCTGGGTGACCGTTGGCGTCTCGGAGAACATCATTGAGGCCAGCTGGCAGGCTTTGGCGGGCGCCTACCAGCTCTGGCTGGTCCGCGAAGCCGACAGACACCCCGCGATGAAAGCCGCGGTCGCCGAGGACTACGCCTGGGGCGTCTGAGGAGTGGGGACGGGTCTGCGGCCTGTCCCGATTGAGGGCTGAGGATTACGGGTCTGAGCGGGCAAACCCCTTGCTCGCAAAAGACGGGTTTTGGTAGGATAGCAGCGATGTTTTCAACGCGCACAACAGGTACAGCCGTCGCCACCCAAACAGGTGGGTGGGGATAGTGGCCTGAGCGCGCGGGAACACTCAGGAATCAAATCAGGCCACGGTCCGAAAACGGGCAGTGGCCATTGTTATTTTAGGACGATGCGGACAGCCTGTTAGATATCCGATTGCCGGTGATACTTCGGGAGCCGAATCTGCCATCCAAACGGAGAGGACGAGTGCAAAACAGAACTCCCAAGTCTGAAATCCAGGGTGTAGAAAATCTTCTAGTGATGAAGTTTGGAGGCACTTCGGTGGGCAGTGCCGAGCGCATCGCAGCCACCGCCGGGCTGATTGCCGAGCACAGCCGGCAGCGGCCGACGGTGACGGTGGTCTCGGCCATGTCGGGTGTGACGGATCTGCTGGTGCGGGCCGCGCAGGCGGCCGCCTCTGGCGCTAGAGCCGAAATGGAGCAAAGCCTGGAGGCCGTCCGCCAGCGGAGCAGGGAAACAGCCGGGGAGCTGCTAAGCGGCGAGCCACGCGAAGTTTTTGAGGTGGCCGCGATGAAGATTTCCGGCGAGGTGGAGAACACCTGCGAAGGAATCGTCCGGCTGGGCCATTGCCCGCCGCGAGCGCTGGATGCGGTGCAGGGCTGCGGAGAGAAACTCAGTGCGCTGCTGGTGGCCGAGGCTCTAGCCCAAGTAGGGACCCCTGCTCAGGCAATAGACGCCACTACGCTGCTAGTGACCGACGGCAATTTTGGTGAAGCCGCACCGCTGTTGGAACCGACGGCCGGCAAGCTCCGGCAAGTCCTACCGCCGCTGCTCGGCACCGGCGTCGTGCCGATCATCACCGGGTTCATCGGCGCTACGGTCGAAGGGACGCCGACCACCCTGGGACGCGGCGGCTCCGATTTCTCTGCCAGCCTGCTGGCCGCCTGCCTGGACGCGGTGGAGGTCATCATCTGGACCGACGTGGAGGGTATCCTGGGCGCCGACCCCAACCTGGTTCCCCAGGCACGCGTGCTGGAGGCGGTCACCTATCAGGAGGCTGCCGAGCTTTCCTATTATGGCGCCAAGGTGCTGCACCCGAAGACGCTGGCGCCGCTGGCCGAGCGGGGCATCCCGGTGTGGATCAAGTCCAGTTTTCGCCCCGAGCTGCCCGGCACGGTGATCGCTCCGCGAGGCGCATTCGGGCTGGACAGCGGTTCTGGCGCCCGCGCCGTCACCGCACTGAAGCGCGCTGTGCTCATCACCATGGAAAGCAGCGGGCAATTGAGCGTGCTGCGTATCATGAGCCGCGCCATGTCGGTGCTGGCCCACGACCGGGTGGACCTGCTGATGCTGTCGCAGGCCTCGCGCGAAGAGAGCTTTTGTTTCGCTGTCCAGGAGCGCGCCGCCGCCGCGGTCGAGCGCCGGCTGAAGGAGACGTTCGCCGTCGAGTTGGCCCACGGCTACCTGCGCCCACTGCGGGTGCAGTCGGGCGTCGCCATCCTGGCACTGGTGGGCAGTGGCATGCGAGGCACGGTGGGCATCTCCGGCAAGCTGTTCGGGGCGCTGTCGGGGGAGGGGATCAACGTGATCGCCATCGCTCAGGGCGCCACGGAAACCAACATCTCGGTTGCCGTGGATGAATCCGAGTTGCCGGCGGCGCTACGGGCCGTGCACGCTGCCCTGCTCGAACTGTCGCCACCCGAGGCACGAGCGCCCGTCACACCCGCTGTTGCCTCCCTGCGAACCGGCCTGCGAACCGGGAGGCGCGGGAAACAATGAAGAACCAGTCCGCAATCCGCAAGCCGCAATCCGCAACGACGAAAGTCGGAATCGTTGGGTTCGGGACCGTGGGACAGGGCGCGGCGCGCGCGCTCGTGGAGCATCGGGAGGAGATTCGGGCACGCGCGGGTTTCGAGATTGACATGGCCGTTGTCTGTAGCCGTAACATTCAGCAGCGCGACACAAGCTGGCTGCCCGCCGGCGTACGGCGCACCGCGGACTGGCACGATGTAGTCGCCTCGCCCGACGTGGACATCGTTGCCGAACTGGTGGGAGGGACCACAGTGGCGCGCCAGATCGTAACCGCAGCGCTGGAGGCGGGCAAGCCGGTGGTAACCGCCAACAAGAACCTGATCGCCGAGGCAGGTACGGAACTGGAAGCGCTGGCCCGCGGGCGCGGCGTGGGCCTGGAGTTTGAGGCAGCGGTGGCCGGCGGCATCCCGGTGCTGGCCGCGGTGCGCGAAGGCCTGGCAGGTGAGCGGATCGAAGCACTGTTCGGCATCCTCAACGGCACCGCCAATTTCATTCTGACCTCCATGGAGAAGAGCGGAAGGGAGCTAGGCGGTGTCCTGAAAGAAGCGCAGCAGCGCGGCTATGCCGAAGCCGACCCGACAGCCGATGTGGAGGGCTACGACGCCCGCTACAAACTGGCCATACTGGCGCGGCTGGCCTTTGGCGTTCCCGTTGTCACCGGCGGCATCCCCTGCCGCGGCATCACGCGGGTCACTCCGCTCGATTTCCGCTACGCCAATCGGCTGGGCTTGACCCTCCGGCTCATCGGCGCCGCCCGGCGAGGAGTTGGCGCCGGCCTGAACCTTTTCGTGCAACCCTTGCTGATCCCCCAGGATCACGTGCTGGCCAAAGTGGACGGGGCGTACAACGCCGTCTGGGTCCAGGGACGCCGCGGGGGCGATACGCTCTACTACGGGCGCGGGGCCGGCGGCGACGCCACCGGCATCGCGGTAGTAGCCGACCTGATCCGCACCGCCCGAGACCTGCGCTCCGGCGCCCAGCGCCGTGTCCCTCCGTTCGGCTACCAGGCGGCGGAGCTCGTTCCTTCGGGGCTCGACACAGCCCCCCCCGGCCTCGGACCGGTGGGGCGACACTACCTGCGCTTTGTGGTGCGCGACCGGCCGGGGATCATCGCTGCGCTGGCCGACATCCTGGCGCGCCACAGCATCAACATTGACGCGGTGATCCAGGAGCGCGGCTGGGACAAGCATCACCTGCCATTTGTGATCACCCTGGAGCCGGCGACACAGGCCAGCGTGCGAGCGGCGCTGGAGGAAATGCAGGGGCTGGACTTCATGTGCGAGGCGCCGCTGGACCTGGCGATGGAGGAGTTTGCCGACGGCTCGGATCCGGCTGCTTCCGGGACGGAGAGGTCGGTTCAGTCGTAGGCTACCGCTGAAACGATCCCGTTTCGCTTAGGACCCAGGAGCGAACGGTGTGCCCGCGGTAGGTGGCCCAGCGGCCGCCAGCTCCTCAGGCTCACGGCCCCGGGCTAGAGATGCGGCCGGGTCGCCTTTGCCTCCGACGGTCGCCTGCCTGCTTCGGTAACATCAGAATAAACAATAACTTTAGATGTACTTGAGTAGTTTTCTATGCTACGGTTGTCCGACTTCTCTTGCCTGATCTCGTCGGTGGAAGGGGTTGCGAGCCTATGAAGATACAGTTTGTGAATCCTCACAACGACTCGAACATGTACGCCGCTCCGAAGTTCTTCCGTCACGCCTCGAAGATCTCGAACAGTCTGAACTTTACGGCGGAAGGGGCGTTGTTTCCTCCGTTGAACCTAGCGACCCTGGCCGCGCTCACCCCGCCCGAACATGAAGTGGCCATTGACGATGGCTGCCTGGGTCCGGTGCCAGCCACAAGGTCGGCCGACCTTGTGGCGATTACTGCGATGACCGCGCAGGCGCCTTCTGCCTATGCTCTTGCCGACCAGTACCGTGCCAGGGGCATCCCGGTTGTGTTGGGGGGGATTCACCCTTCGATGTGCCCGGATGAGGCCGCCGAGCACGCCGACTCGGTAGTGTTGGGTGAGGCCGACCAGCTTTGGCCGGATTTGGTCCAGGACTTCGCGAACGGCAGGATGAAGTCACGCTATCACGATCCGGAACCCATCGATCTGGCCAAAATTGCGCTTCCACGCAGGGACTTGCTTGACCCGAAGGGCTACGTGATTTTCAATTCCGTGCAAACTACCCGCGGATGCCCCTTCAATTGCAACTTCTGCTCGGTCACCACCATGTCGGGCGTCCAATACCGTTTCCGCCCGGTGGAAAAGGTGGTGGAAGAGGTTCGCGCTTTGGACAGCCGCTTTATCTACTTCGTCGATGACAATATCATCGGGATGCCCCGGAGGGCCAAAGAGCTGTTCAAGGCATTTCGGCCGTTGAAACTGGCATGGGCCTCTCAGGTCACTATCAATTTCGCTCGCGACCAGGAGCTGATGCGGTTGGCTAAGGAGAGCGGCTGCTGTGGAGTGTTCATTGGCTTTGAGACCTTTTCTAATAAGAGCATCCGCGATGCCGGCAAGGGTGTAAACCGGCCCGACGAGTACATGCGCGACATTGCCCGCATCCACGCGGCCGGAATTAAGGTTTGGGGGTCATTCATTTTCGGCTTTGACAATGATGCCTTGGACGTGTTTCGGGAGACTCTCGAGTTCATCGAGAAGTCCAGGATGGAGTTCGCGCAGTTCTCGCTGCTGACACCGCTGCCCGGCACGGCCCTGTTCCATCAGTTTGAGGAAGAGCAACGGATCGTTCAGCGGGATTGGTCGAAATACGATCTCGGTTCGATCGTTTTCAACCATCCTCTGCTCACCGCCGAGCGGCTGCATCATGAGAAGAACCACGCCTGGCGCCGCTTCTACTCCATTCGCTCGATCATCAAGCGGTTGGGTATGCCGAAGAACCGGGGCGATCTGATCCTCTGGATTGCCAACCTGGCCGTGAATGGCTCTCTAAAATACCGCTGGGGCAAAGATTACTGGACCTGGAACGGGAACGGCTCCGGCAAGGTGGCGCAGCCTCCCCCCATTTCGCCTCATCATCCAGTCAAAATAGAAGAGGCCGATCGACTGGTGAAGCTTGCCTCCCCAGCGCGCTACGCGCACGGGTTCGCCAAAGCGCGCTAAGCCTGTACTGTTTTTAGAAACTCGCTTGGCCCTCTGGGAAAATCTGGCGAACAATCCTTATTTTTTTCTGCTGGTGGGTATTGTGCTGGCCCGCGGCGTGGGTCTTCGTTTGGCGCGGGAAGTCAGCCTCTGGGCGGCAGAAATCAGGGCGCGTGTTCCCTCCGGCAACTGGTAGTCCTTGCGCACGGCCACGCCGATTTCGTGGGCGATGCGGAGGCCGCGCAACGGCACCAGCTTCAACTTGCCGGCGGTGGCTTCCTCTTCGGCATAGGTCTCGCCAATGATGGTGATGCCCATGCCGGCGGCCGCCAAGCGTTTGACCAGCACAATCCCGGTGGGTTCAAAGGCTACTTTCAACTGGCGCCGGTGAGGGAGCAAAATCCGGTCCAGCGCGGTGCGGGCGTGGCCCATCTCGGGGAGGATGAAGGGAAAATCCAGCAGTTCCTCCACGGCCACCGAGCGCCTGCTCGCCAGCGGATGGGCCGGCGGCAAGGCCGCCACCCAGCGGTCGCGCAGGAAGGGAATGATGCGCAGGTCGGGGTGCGCAGTAGGCAGCGAGATAAAGCCGATGTCCAGGACGCCTTCGACCAGCTTGCGGACGATCCGGTCAGTAGTATGCCGGAAAATGCTGATGGCTACGGAAGGGTAGCGCGACCGGTATTCTTCCAGCACCGGGGGGAGCACGTAGAGGCAGATGGATTCGGTTGCGCCGATGGTCAGCCGCACCGAGGGACGGCGCAGGTCGGCCACGGCCTGAATAGCCTGGCGGCGCAGGTCCAGCATCCGCCCTGCGTGTTCCAGCAGAACCATGCCTGGCTGGGTCAGGTGTACGCTTCGTCCCAGGCGGTCAAAGAGCCGGTAGTCAACTTCTTCCTCGATCTGCCGCACCTGCGCGCTGATAGCCGGCTGGGTCAGACCCAGCGTTTCGGCGGCCCGCGAAAAGCTGCGCAGACGAGCCACCTCAACCACCGCGCGGATTTGGTCAAAATTCATGGGAGGTGTTGGCTATCATACACTAAGCGGGCACTAAGCGGGCGCAGCACAGCCGGCCCGGCAAAATTCTATGGACGGCTGGGTCGCGGTTTGCTGTGTGGATTTTCAAAGCTGCAAAGCGGAAGTGCCGAAAATGGGTTCCGGGTGCAGCCAGTGTCCCGGGATTGACATGTTTCGGAACAAGCAGGATCTGACGACCTGACACCAGCGATGGATTTTGACCAGATAGACACAATTATCGAGATTGCCAAGCACAACAGCTTCTCGCGGGCCGCCGAGCATCTCTACCGGACTCAGCCAGCGATCTCCAAGCAGGTGCGCTCGCTCGAGCAGGAGCTGGGACAGAAGCTGTTCCACCGGACTGGCAAGCAGGTGCAGCTGACAACAGCGGGGCGCATCCTGCTGGAGCACTGCCAGCAACTGGCCGAGCTGCGCCGCCAGGCCAAGGAAGCTCTGGAACGGATGCGTCACGTGCCGCGCGGGCGGCTGGCGGTGGGGGCCAATGAAGCCACCTCGCTCTACGTGCTGCCGCCGGTGTTTGCCGCCTTCGGCGCCCGCTATCCGGAAGTGCGCCTGCGGATTCACCGTAACTTCACCCGCAAGCTGGTGGAGCGCGTGCTGGCCAACACGCTAGATTTCGCGGTGGTCTCGTTGCCGGTGGACGAGAAGGACCTGGCGGTGCTGCCCCTGTTCCGCGACGAGCTGGTCGTGATTGTGCCTCCGAGGCACCCGCTGGCTGGCCAGCGGTCAGTGACGGTGGAACAGTTGGCCGATCACCGGCTGATTTTCCCTCGCACAGGGCGCACTCGGGCCCTGTTCGAACGGGTGTTCGCCAACCGCAGCCTGGAGCCGCGCGTCTCGCTGGAGCTAGCCAGCGTCGAGGCCATCAAGAAATTCGTGGCTGTCGGGCTGGGAGTTTCCCTGATCAGCCGAAGCTTCGCAGCGCAGGAGGCAGCCAACGGCACGCTGCGCCTGATCCCGCTGGAAGGCCTGAAGCTGGTGCGGGAGCTGGGCCTGATTCACCATCGAGACAAGTGCATCTGCCCGGTGATGGAAGCGTTCCTGAAACTAGTCCAGGAGCTTTGCCCGAGGCTGTTGAAAAGTGACGGATGATGAGGGAAGCGACCTGGCAGGCAACCCGGTCAGCGGAAAGACCACGTCTACCGAATCCAACGCACGCGGGGAAATCGTCGCGGTGCTGTTCGACCCGAATAAAGCCCGGCGCAGTGCGCTCTACCCGCCTGCCCTAGTCCGGCTTGCGAAGCCAGACTAACCGGCCTGAGCCAACCGCAGAGATTCAGAGGCCCGCTAGAAAACCATCAGGTTGCCGGCCGGCCGAATCTTAGCCGAATCTTACTTGTGCAGGCCGCACTCGGTTTTCTCAGAGCCGGACCAGCGCCCGGCCCGCGGATCCTCCCCTGGGAGCACCTCGCGAGTGCAGTAAGTGCAGCCGATGCTGGGGTAGTTGCGGTCGTGCATTTCGTTGTACGGGACGTTGTGGAGCCGGATGTGTTCCCAGACTCGCTCCCAGGTCCAGTCCGCCAGGGGGTTGAACTTCACCAAGCCGAACTTTTCATCCCACTCCACCTTGCGCGTGTTCGCGCGCGTGGGAGCCTGGTCGCGGCGGACGCCGGTAATCCAGGCCGATAGCTTGGAGAGGTGAGCTGTTAGCGGCTCGACTTTGCGTATGCCGCAGCACTGGTTGGGCTGGCGGGTCCAAAGTGCGTCCCCGAAGCGCGCTGCCTGCTCGGCCGGCGTCAGCGCCGGGCGACAGGCTTCGATCTTCAGCGGGTATTGCGCGGCGATGCGCTCGCGCACCGTATGGGTCTCGGAAAACAAGAAGTCGGTGTCCAGGTAGAAGACGCGCGCGCCCGGATGGACCCGCGCCGCCATCTCGGCCAGCACCACATCTTCGGCGCCGAAGCTACAGGCGAGCGACATGCGCTCGTCGAACTGGGAATAGGCAAACTCCAGCAGCGCCTCCGGCGGTTCGGTTTCGAACCGCGCCGCCAGTTGGGGAATGTTGTCCAAAGCGATGGTCATCAGTGCTCCTTCCGGTATGCGACTCTCATGCCGCCCATGCCAGGCGCAGGCCCAAGGCCAGGTTCAAGGCTGCAATGCCAGTCTGGTAGTAGACTTCAGGAATCCGCCGGGTGAGCCGAGAGCCGAACAGCACCCCGGGTATGGAGCCCGCCGCCAGTGGCGCGAGCAAGTACGGATCAATGTTTCCGAGAGCCAGGTGGGCCACCGTACCGAACAGTGTGGCAATAAGGCCGTAGAAGGTGGCCGTTCCGACCAACTGGCCCAGCCAGGCGGGCCGCCATAGCAGCAGCGCCAGCATCAACAGGCCGCCGCTGCCAATCGAAGTCAACGTTACGGCAAAGGAAATGGCGGCGCCCACCAATAAGGCAAACACCCGCATGTCGCGGCCGACAGGTTCTGGCTCCTCGCTGGCCGGCTGCCCGCTGGCCGGCTGCTCGCTGGGCGGTTCTGGGGTAGCCAGGCTAAAGGGACGCGCGGTCGCGGCCAGCAGCACGAGTGCCAGCATGATCAGCAGCAGGCCAAATAGTTGCCGCGCCTGGCCGTTGACCAGCACGACGTCTTGCACGCGGGACAGCAACAGGGCTGCAGCCGCCGTTCCGGGCACGGCGCCGAGGATGAGCCACCGGCCCAGGCCCAGATGGACGTTCCCCAACCGCCGATGGGACAGGTAACCGGCGAACTTGGTGACGGTAGCCAGCGCCACACTGGTACCTATGGCCGTGCCGGCAGACACCGGCGTGAACAGCAGGAGCAGCGGAATCACCAGCGAGCCGCTTCCAATAGCACTGGCGCCTACCACCGTTCCACTAACCAGGCCGATCAGGACGCCGATGCCGTTCATGCAGCATCTCCCATCTCATGCCGCTTCCGGATGTGTGAGGCGTCGAACGGACCCTGATAGCGGCCCGCGCCGGGCTGGCTGCGCCCGGCACTCTGGTGCCGACCGCTGGGCTGGTGCTGACCCCTGGGCTGGTCCTGACCTCTGAACTGTTTTCGATTCGGCACAGCTTCGTTTGCCAACCTCATCCATCCCCGCAGAAGTCCCGCTGGCTTCCGTCCGGGGGGCGTTGCTCTCGACTGGCTTTGGAAAGCAAAATGCCCGCCCATGACGTTACCGGGCGGGCTAAAATTAAAGCGAAACCAACTACCCAAAAGGAGGCACTACCCGCCACGGCACATGGGCGGGCTACAACAGCTGCTCAGGAATGAACTAGCTAAATCAATCACGACAGGAGTAGAGTAGAACAATCGCACGAGGATTGCAAGGAGAAAAATTGATCAGTAGGATAAGGTGCCGTTATGGAACAAGCCCGCACAGAATGGTCTTTACCGGCCCAGGCAGTTCCACTACACTGAGGGGCAAGCGGAGAAAGGCTTCTAATCCATGGAGATCCTGAAAATTGCCGGCGTACCACCAGCTGTGGTCAGTTTGACGACAACCGTGCTGGAAGCCGTCCAGCTGATGGTCAGCAAACGGGTGGGAGCGGTCGCGGTGGTTCAAGGCGATCGGCTGGCGGGGATTTTCACCGAACGAGACGTGATGCTGCGGGTTGTGCTGGCTCGACACGATCCAGCGACCACCAAGATGATGGACGTAATGAGCGCCTCAGTGGAGTCGGCCACCGCGGATACGACGGCTGGAGAAGCCTTGGGGGTGATGATCGAGCGTCACTTTCGCCACCTGCCCATCCTGGATTCCGAGGGCCGGGTTGTGGGCATTCTCTCCGTCCGCAACTTGCTCCAAAGCCACGTGGAGGACCTGACTCAGCAGCTGGATTCGATGGAGAATTACCTGACCGCCGACGGCCCGGGCGGCTGAATCTCGGTCAAATGTTCTTAGGTGGTTCTCTCCTCTCGGAAACTAGCGGGTAGCCGCAGGTAGCGGGCTTGGGCGCTTGCGCACTCTGCGGGCGGTCAGCAGAGCGTACTGCAAGCTGCTTCCCACAACCAGTAGGGGTGTCAGCAGTAAGAGGATTCTGCGCCCCTGGTGCAACCACGCTGAGCCGTAGACCGCCTCCAGCAGCACAGCAAAGACCGCGGCTATCTGCACGGCCGTGTTGGCTTTGCCGAGCGCCGTGGGAGGGAACCGGCGAATCTCGGTGGTCAGCAACAGCAGCACCACTACCACGGTAATGGTAGCGTCGCGAGCCAGCACCAGCCCGGACACCAGCCAGGGCACCCGCCCGTTCCAGGCCAGAACCAGAAAGCAGGAGCTGAGCAACAGTTTGTCGGCCACCGGGTCCAGGTACATGCCCACCTGAGTCTTCTGCCGGAGCCGGCGGGCCAGCAGGCCGTCCAGGCTATCGGTAAGGGCCGCAACCAGAAGCAACCGCAGAGCCCAGTTGAGGTTGTCCTTGAGCAGGAAAAAGAGAATCAGCGGAAGAATGGTCAGCCGAAACAGGGTGAGCGAGTTCGGCAGGTTGAGAACTTTGCGAGGACGCCCTGCTGGTGTCAAAGGTCCCCTCCAGCGCGCAGAAATTCCCCGACCGTAAGGCCAATCTTTCTCTCAAACCGTTCCGCCAGGGAGGGAATTTCCCCTACCGTCTCGTCCATCGCCACCCGCTCGACACGATGAAGGGGGTAGAAGATGGTGGAGAGCAAGCCGACGCCGGCCTCGCCAGCGACGACTTGGCGTAACACCTCCTCGAACGCATTCAGGTCAATTCCTCGCACAGTAATACCAGCGGGCGTCAGCGCCACCAGTTCGCCCCAGATTTTTTCCTTTGGGCTATGCAACGTCAGGACCACAACCGAGCGGATCTCCATGCTAGCCTCTTTGACCCCGTGAGGCCGGGCACTGTTCCAAATCTCGGACCGCCGCCTCAGTCGGGCCTGGCCCGCTGCTGGATTCACTTCTCATACCGCTCTCTCTGCCTTCCGGCTACTGTCTCCTGTCAGGGAGGGGACTCCGGTTCCAGCAAGTTCCTCAATCGTTCCCGCAGCTGCTGCCCGGCTTCGAATTCGGGTTGAAGGGCGCGGGAGCGTAGATTATCCCGCAAGTGCTCTAGTTTTTGGAGCATGGCGTTGAGTGCCTGCTCAACGTTGTCGGTGTTGGTGAGACAAATGTCGCGCCACACCGAGTACGGGCTTTCGGCCAGCCGAATCGTGTCCCGCAGGCCTCCGCCGGCTAGCTCCAGGCCGCCGGCGGCATGCGGGAGGTCGTCTGCTACCAGCCTCTCGAGAACGGTGGAGGCCAGCGCCGTGGCCACAAGCTGTGGCAGGTGGCTGGTCCAGGCCACCACCTCATCGTGCAGTTCGGCGTCCATCACCATCACATGCGCGCCGAAGCGGTCCAGCCAGCCCCGAAACTCGTGCGCGACGGGTGTTTCCAGATGCTCGCGGAGCAGGGGAGTGAGAATGTAGGAGGCGCCGCGGAACAGGTCCGCCTCGGCGTTTTCCACTCCCCGTTTCTCGCTGCCGGCCATGGGGTGTCCGCCGATGAACAACGGGCTTTGCGGGCTGTCGCAAAAAAGCAGGGTGGCGCGGTCCGTGATCTGGGTCTTGGTGCTTCCTGCGTCCGTCACCAGGGCTCCTGGCGCCGCAGCCTGGCGCACGCGCGGCAGCAGGTCCAGGATGGTTGAGATCGGGGTCGCCAAGTACACTAGGTCAGCGCCTCGGACCCCGGCTTCCAGGCTCTCGTACGCCTGGTCAATGACGCCAGCTGCCAGTGCCTTCTCCAACGTGACGCGCCGTCCCACTCCGGCGATGACCCCCTGGAACCCATGCTTCTTCAGAGCCAGTCCCAGGGAACCGCCGATCAGGCCAACGCCGAGAATGGTGACGCGCTTCATCGCTTCCGCTTGTGGTTCCTCAGAACTACCGGCCCGGGGACAGGCAGGGATGTCTGTCTCTACCTGGCCTTTTTCTTCTTTTTTCCTTCCCGCCGGTTCGGATTGGGCCGGCGGCCCACTTCCGACTGTTGTGTCCCGTGCGTTTCCATGGGCCGACGCTGAATGGAGCGACCCTCATCAAGAATGCGCTCGAACACGCGGCGCAAGGCTGCCTGATCCAAAGGGCCGCCATTGGCCGAGGCCACATTACGGAAAACCTCTTCCTCCCGTTGCGGCTCGTAAATGGGCAGGCCCAGGGCTTTCTTCAGCCTGGCGATTTCCAGCACGTAGCGCGCACGGCGGTTCAACAGCGCCACCAGCTCTCGGTCCACCTCGTCAATTCTTGTGCGCCAGTCGCTGAGATCCATGCTGCTCCAGGTGCGGGGCGGCTAAAGCCCCCAGACGATTCTCACTGTTTCGGTGGCACGGGCACAAGTTTCTCTCCCACCCGTTCTTTCTTCAATTCGTTGGGCTTCGACTCGCGCGGCTTCAACTCGCGGGCGCGCTCAGCCAGCCGTTCTGCCGACCGGTGCTGCTCGATCACCTGCACCAGCGTGCTGCCCACCACCACCGCATCGGCGTGGCCGCGCAGCGCTTCAACGTGCTCCGGCTGCGAAATTCCAAAGCCCGCAGCCACGGGCAACGCGGTCGCGGCGCGAATGCGGCCCAGCAGCGGCAGCAACTGCCCGGAAAGCGCCTCGCGCGGTCCGGTAACGCCCGTGCGGGAGACTGCGTAGACGAAGCCCCTCGAGACCTGGCAGATGCGGCGCAGACGCGCCCCGGTGGAGGTGGGCGCTGCCAGAAAGACGGTGTCCAGCTCCGCCTCTCGCATCTGGTCCAGGTAGGCGTCGGCTTCCTCCACGCTGAGGTCGGTGATCAACACGCCGTCCGCCCCTGCCTGCCGGGCTTCGCTGGCGAAACGGGCAAAACCGTAGCGAAGGATCGGATTCAGGTAGCTGAACAGAAGCAGCGGCAACTGGCTGCTGCGCTGCCGCGCCTCGGCCACGGTCCGGAGGACCCCGCCCAGCGTGGTTCCCGAGCGCAGCGCTCGCTCGCTGGCCCGCTGGATCACCGGGCCGTCGGCCAGCGGGTCAGAGAAGGGCACGCCCAGCTCTAGTACATCCACGCCGGCTGCCTCCAGCGCCACGATGAATTCTGCGGTGGCTCGAAGGTCTGGGTCCCCTGCGGTGATATAAGCCACGAGGCCCATCTCTCCCCGCTTGCGCAATGCCACAAACCTGTCTGCGATCCGGCTCATAGCCGCAGCTCGCGCTGCAGGATTTCCATGTCTTTGTCGCCGCGGCCCGAGATATTCACCAGCAACACCTGGTCACGCGCGCCGGGAGCGCGGCGGATAGTTTCGGCTACGGCATGCGCCGACTCCAAGGCCGGGATGATCCCTTCGAGCTGTGACAACGTGCGGCACGCCTCTAGCGCCTCGGCGTCGGAACAGGAGCAATACTCGGCCCGTCCTTGCTCGAACAGCCAGGCGTGCTCAGGGCCCACGGCGGGATAATCCAGTCCGGCCGAGACCGAGTGCGTGGAGGCGATCTGCCCATCGTCGTCCTGGAGCAAGTAACTGTAGGTTCCATGCAGCACGCCGGGACTGCCGCCGTGGAAGCGGGCCGCGTGCTCGCCCAGTTCCGGGCTGCGCCCGCCAGCTTCCACGCCCACCATTTTGACCGCGGGGTCGTCCACGAATTCGTGGAACAGGCCCAGTGCATTGCTGCCGCCGCCCACGCAGGCCAGCAGCAGGTCGGGAAGGCGGCCCTCGGCTTCCAGAATTTGCGCCCGCGCCTCACGGCCGATGATGCTCTGGAAGTCGCGCACCATGAGCGGGTAGGGGTACGCGCCCAGGACCGAACCTAGCAGGTAGTAGGTCGTCTCCACGTTGGTGACCCAATCGCGCATGGCTTCGTTGATGGCGTCTTTCAAGGTCCGGCTGCCGGAGCCAACCGGTACGACTTCGGCGCCCAGCAGACGCATGCGAAAGACGTTGAGCCGCTGCCGCGCCATGTCCTCCTCCCCCATGTAGACGACACACTCCATGCCGAACAAGGCGCAGACGGTGGCCGTGGCCACCCCGTGCTGTCCGGCGCCGGTTTCCGCGATGATGCGTCGCTTGCCCATTCTCCGCGCCAGCAGCGCCTGTCCCAGGCAGTTGTTGATCTTGTGGGCGCCCGTGTGCAGCAGGTCTTCGCGCTTCAGGTAGATGCGAGCGCCGCCCTGATGTTCTCCCAGGCGGCGTGCCAAGAATAGCGGGGTGGGTCGGCCGGCATACAAGCGCAGTAGTCCTTCAAGCTCCCTCTGGAAGGACGGGTCTTGCTGCGCCTCGAGGTAAGCCTGCTCCAGCTCCTCCAGGGGCGCCATCAACGTTTCCGGGACGTAGCGGCCCCCGAAGGCGCCGAACCGTCCTCCTGCGAGGCCTCTCGCGGAGCCGCTCGCCTGGCTGCGTGCCCGGCTTTTTGCCTGTTTCGGCATAGTTTCTCAGCTGCCCAAATTCACGACTTGTAATTCTCTAACTTCACGAACGGGACGCAGGCTAAGACGCCTGTCCCACCTGTGCCTTTTCCTCCTCCCGAACAGCCCGGATGAATTCTCGCACCCGATGGGGGTCCTTCTTACCGGGTTCCCGTTCGACGCCGCTGGCCACGTCTACTCCCCAGGGGGCCACTTGCCGCACGGCCTCCCCAACATTTTCCGGTGTCAGGCCTCCGGCCAAGATGACGCGTCCGAACTGCTTGGCCGCCAGGGCGCGCTTCCAGTCGAAGGCGGTTCCGGTGCCGCCGGGCGAGTTTCCCGCGCCGTCCAGCAAGAAAGCATCGGCGCGGTAGCGGGCCAGCAACTCAGGCGCGAAGCTGTGGTCCACGCGGAACGCCTTCACCTTCAAGTAGGTCCCCAGCGCTTCCAGGTATTCGGGGCTTTCCGATCCGTGCAACTGCACCGCCGACAGCCCTGCCTTTTGAGCGATCTCCAGCACCCGGGCGGGTTCCTCATCCACAAATACGCCTACTCTCCAGATCTGCGGCCAGATCTGCGGCGGCAGTGCAGAAATAATTTCTGCGGCCTGCTCAGGCGAGACGTAGCGCCGCCCGGGCCGCCAGAAATTAAACCCCAGGGCGTTGGCTCCGGCCTCCACGGCGACACGGGCGCTGGCTAGGTCAGTGATGCCGCAGATTTTGACGTGAACCATACCTTTAAGTCTAAGGGCCAAAGTCCAAGGCCCAAAGTCCAAAGTGCGAAGTCTCCCTCAAAGGGTCCGCCTTCCCCGTAGACCTTGCACTTGAGACCTCGGACTAAAGCAGCGCGCGAAGCGCGGCACCCGGCTCGGGGGCGGTCAGCAGCCGCTCTCCGATCAAGAAGGCTCGGTAGCCGGCAGCTTCCAGGCGGTTCAGATCCTCCCGCGACCGCAGGCCGCTCTCGCTTACGGAGATCGCATCAGCGGGCAGCCGGGGTCGCAGGCGCAGCGAAGTCTCCACGTCCACGGCCAGGGTGGAGAGGTTGCGGTTGTTCACCCCGATGAGCTTTGCGCCAAGCGTGGCCGCCCTGTCCGCTTCTTCTTCCGTGTGGACTTCCACCAACGCGTCCAACCCAAGTTCGGTCGCGCCGTGCAGCAGTTCATGCAGTGCGCCGGCATCCAGAACAGCCACAATCAGCAGCACCGCATCGGCGCCGGCTGCGGCGGATTCAACCACCTGATAGGGATCCACCAGGAAGTCTTTGCGGAGCACGGGCAGGCCGGTGGCTTGGCGGGCTTCCTGTAGGTGGTTTATCGAGCCCCTGAAAAAGGGGCCGTCAGTCAACACCGACAAGGCCCGGGCCCCGGCGGCTTCGTAGGCGCGCGCAATCTCAGCCGGACGGTAATCCGGCTGAAGCAGGCCGCCGGACGGCGAGGCCTGCTTCATTTCAGCAATGATGGCGCGTCCGCCGCGCACCAGTGGCGAGGCGAACGGCCGCCGGGTTGCGGCAGCCAGCTGCGCTTGCCGCTCCAGCTCCGCTTCCGAAACCCGGGCGCGGCGCTCAGCCACTTCGGCACGTTTTGCCGCCACAATCTCGGCCAACAAGTGAGCCCCGGAACCATAGTTGGTTGCTACGGTGTGCATTTTCCTTGTGAAGTTGCTCGATGAGTCCGCGGCGTTAGAGAAACTGTCTCGCTGCATCAAGAGGCAGTAAAAACACCGGCGCCAACGCCGCGAATCAGGCCCCCGACCACGTCCCCAAGCCAGTATATCACCCGAATTTCTGCTGATGCCGTCTTGGTCTGGGACCGGCACTTTGCCGGCGGATCACACTGCATGCACGAATCGAAAGTGAGCCACGTCCCAGAAGTTGTCTTGCAGGGGTTTTTGCGCAGAACGGAACTTCAAGCCTTGGGGTGGCTGCGGTCGTAGACTTCCATCAGCTGCTTGACGTTGGTGTGCGTGTACTTCTGAGTGGTGGACAGGCGGGCGTGCCCCAGCAATTCCTGAATGGCGCGCAGGTCGGCGCCGTCGCTGAGCAGGTGCGTCGCGAAGGCATGGCGGAAGGAGTGGGGATGCAATCCGGCATCGCTGCCGAGCAGCAGCGCATAGCGCTTCACAATACGCCCGACAGAACGGGCTGTAAGCCGGCTGCCGGTTTGGTTCAGGAACAGGGCTGGCTGGCTGTCGCCGCTTCCCACGGCCGGGACCGCGGAAGTGCGCGCCGCCAGGTACTGCTCCAGGGCGGCAACAGCCTTTCCACCCAGAGGCCCCAGCCGCTCCTTCTTTCCTTTGCCACGCACGCGGACCAATCGGTCGCGCAGATCCAGGTCCGCCACGTTTAGCCCCACCAGCTCGCCCACGCGGAGGCCACAGCCATAAAGCATCTCCAGCAGGGCGAGGTCGCGTGCCGGCTGCAGTGGGGATTTCGGGGGCCGGACCTGACGGGCTGCCGTCGCGCCCTTGCCCTTGGCCATCGCGTCCAGGAGACGGTTCACTTCCTCTGCAGTTGGCACAGTTGGCAGGGTCTTGGGCAACTTGGGAGAAGAGACCAGACGTGCCGGGTTGTCCCGCAGCAGGCCCTCACGGCCCAGAAAGCGGAACAACGAGCGGAGCGCCGCTAGCTTGCGAGCAATGGAAGCCGATTTTAGCCGGCCGACGTATAGCTCGCCAAGGAACGAGCGAATGTCCAGATGGGTCAGCGCCTCCAGCGGCGGCTCACCGTCAGGCTGCGCACGCAGGAAGGCGCCGAACTGCTCCAGGTCACTGGCGTAATTGCGCAGGGTGTGCGCCGAGCAGTTGCGCTCCACGCGCAGATACTCCAGGTATTGCGCGGCCGCCGAAGCGAAGTCCACAAGCAATACAGTAGCGGAGAATCCTCTGTCCGCTCCCAAAAGAACGCCGTTGAGGTTACAGGGAAAGCACGGTATGGCGGAGCTTCCACTGCTCCAGCGCAGCCAGCGCGCGCTGACATTGATGAGCGCGCCGCCGCTGTCTGTCTTTGCGTTCCGCTGCGGAAAGCCCTTGCGGTGGAGGAAGCAGGTCAAAGGTAATGTTGGCGGGCTGGTAGTGATGCGGATTGGCATGGCTGACGTAGTGGCACAGGGAGCCCAGCGCTGTCTCGCGCGGCAGCGGGACCGGCTCCTCGTCACGGGCACGGGCTGCCGCCTGCCAGGCTGCCACCAAGCCAGTCGCGACCGATTCCACGTAGCCTTCCACTCCACAGATCTGGCCGGCGAAGAAGATGTGGGGGTGCGTTCGCAGCGCCAGCGTCTGGTCCAGCAAGGCGGGCGCATTGATATAAGTGTTGCGATGAACCTGCCCATAACGCAGGAAGACGGCACTTTCCAGCCCCGGGATCAGCTGCAGCACTCGCGTTTGCTCACCGAAGCGCAGGTGGTTCTGGAAGCCGACCAGGTTAAAGCTGTCGGCCCGAAGGTTCTCGCGTCGCAATTGGACCACCGCATGAGGTGCACGCCCGGTGCGCGGGTCGCGCAGCCCAACGGGCTTCATCGGCCCAAACCGAAGCGTGTCGCGGCCGCGTCGGGCCAGCTCTTCCAGCGGCAGGCAGGCTTCAAAGTAACAGGTCTGCTCGAATTCATGCAGCGGGTAGGACTCCGCAGCTAGAAGCGCTTCGTAAAAGCGGTCATATTCTTCCCGACTTAGTGGGCAGTTCCAGTAGTCTTCGCCACCTT
Source organism: Terriglobia bacterium (assembly GCA_965223005.1). Lineage (GTDB taxonomy): Bacteria > Acidobacteriota > Terriglobia > JAJPHL01 > JAPKYU01 > CBDBKE01. Next base: position 181,361 of record CBDCVK010000002.1, read on the forward strand.
TGCCGTAGCGGGAGCCGGGGAAGAGCTTGGTGTAGTCCAGCGAATCGGCGTCCACGATGGGGCTGATGGCGTCGTAGAAGAACAGGTGCTTGCTGCCGGTCAGGCGCTGGATGGAAGCGACTAGCCTATCGCTGGTCAACGGTCCGGTGGCGACAATGACGAGGCCGGAGGCTGGAATTTCCCGGACCTCCTCGCGACGGATCGTCACCAGCGGCTGCGACTCGATGGCGGCGGTGACCCGAGCTGCGAACTGCTCGCGATCCACCGCCAGCGCGTGGCCGGCCGGCACGGCTATCTGGGCGGCGATGCGCAGCAACAACGAATCGAGGCGGCGCAGTTCCTCCTTCAACAGCCAGGGCGCCGAATTCGGCTGCTCACTCTTGAGCGAGTTGCTGCACACCAGCTCGGCCAGGTACCCGGTTTTGTGCGCGGCGGTCTGTTTGGTCAACGCGCCCGAATTGTCGTCCGTCGGGCGCATCTCGTACAGCGTGCAGGGGAGTCCCTGCACGGCCAATTGCCAGGCGGCCTCCGAGCCAGCCAACCCTCCGCCTAAAATGACGATTTCCGGAATTTCCGCTGCCACAGAGCCATTATATACAGGCCCGTCGCCTACACGTCGCCAGGCGACCCTGGTGCGTGATAGATTTGCCCGCATGGAAACTGTTTACTACTCCACGATGAATTCTCCGGTGGGGCGGCTCACCATCTGCTGCTCGAAACGTGGGGTGCTGCAGGTTGCAGCCGGCCGAAGATTCTCTTCCAGGCCAGGCAGTCTCGACGGCAACCGGCAGCCCCGCCTCCAGTGGGTCCGGTCGAAAAAAAAGACCCAACAGGTTGAGACGCAGCTTGCCGAATATTTCGCTGGACGTCGTCGAAAGTTCACGGTGCGGCACGACCTGCGGGGCACACCTTTTCAGCGGAGGGTCTGGGAGGCGCTGCGCATGATTCCTTACGGTGAGACGCGATCCTACGCCGACATCGCGCGCCGGATCCGCCGCCCGCGCGCTTTCCGGGCGGTGAGCATGGCTAATCACCAGAATCCCGTTGCGATTCTGGTGCCCTGCCATCGTGTCATAGCTGCGGATGGCGGTCTTGGTGGGTATGCGAGCGGACTTCGAGTAAAAAACTTTCTCCTCCAGTTGGAGCGGGGCCGGTCCCGGCTGCGCTAAACTGGGTCCCATGCCGGCGCACGAGCGCGGAGCGCATGCTCCCGGGTGGGTGTTGAAGATGGCCACCCTGGCTACGCTGGCGTTTTTCGGGGTGGAGCTGGCGGCTGGCTACTGGGCTCGCAGCCTGGCGTTGGTGAGCGACGCCTGGCACAACTTTTCCGACGCCCTGGTTCTGCTGGGCACCTGGTTTGCCTGGCATGTACAGGCCAAAGCCCCTAGCGAAAGGAAAACCTATGGCTACCAGCGAGCCAGTGTGCTCGCCGCGTTCGTCGCCGCGCTTTCCTTGATAGGGCTGGTGGGGTTTCTCTTCTACGAGGGGTATCGCCGGCTGTTCGTGCTGCCCGCGGAGGCCAATACCCCGAACACCACGGTGATGATGGCGATGGGGACGGCAGGGGTGCTGATGCACTGGTTCATCTCCTCGGCGCTTCGCCGCGACTCCCAAAGCCAGCGCGCTCCGCGCAGCGTGCTGATCCACACGTGGGCGGATACGCTGACTGCCCTCGGTATCGTGTTGGTCGCCGTAGTGATCGCCGCCACCGGCCTGCGCGCCGCCGACCCGCTTCTCGGCATCCTGATTGCTGGACTGATCGTATGGACCGCCTGGGACATCGTCACCGAATCACTGAACATCCTGCTGGAGGGACTGCCTCGCGGGATCGAGCTGGATCAGGTGGCCACAGCCATCCGCAGGGTGCCGGGAGTCGAGGACGTGCACGATCTGCACATCTGGAGCCTAGGTGCCAAGGCCCAGGCTTTGAGCTGCCATGTTTGCATCCCCGACATTCCGCTCCTTGAGAGCGAGGCGATTTTGGGCCAGGTGAATGCGGTTCTGGAACAGCAGTTCCGCATCTGCCATACGACAGTCCAGCTTGAGCACGTCCCCTGCGAGGCGGCAAATGGTTGCCGGATCCCGGTCGGCGCCCGGAGCCACCCTCATCTTCACTGATAAGCAGCTTTGAGGTGTTCGAAGTCGGCCGTCGGGTAGCAGCCCGGCACCCGATTAGTTTACCCAGCGATCTTTGTCGGGGGGGTCTTCGCGCTCGACCTGGCGCATGTAAACTTCGAACTTTCTCCGGGCGCGGCGTAGCCTCCAGCGTTGATAAGCGCCCTTCAGGTCGAGGCTCGAGGAGCGGGAAGGGCGGCGGGAGGCATAGCTCAACGCCCGGCCCCTCAGGAAGTACTTGATGTAAACAAAGCCGTAGGCCATGCCTCCCAGGTGGGCGATGTGGCTGATGGTGCTCCCGGGTTGCGTGCGCTGCAAGAAGAATTCGATGCATGCCAGCAGGATGACGAAGTACTTGGCGGGCATGCGGAAGAAGAACATAAACCAGATAGGCGCGTCGGGAAATAGCAAGCCAAAGGCCAGGATGAGACCATAGATGGCGCCAGAGGAGCCGATCGTGGCTGTGTAGAGCGCCTGTCGTGTCCCCTCCATCAGGCCCGCCAGCACCACTGCCACTCCCGCGGCCACTCCGCAGGCCAGGTAGTAGCGTGTGAAGCGGCGCGTCCCCCAGGTCTGCTCCACCGTTGTTCCGAACATCCACAGGAAGAGCATGTTGAACAGGAAATGCCAAAGATCCCCGTGGAAGAACATGTAGGTGAAAGGCTGCCAGATCATTCCCCGCACGGCTTGTCCAGGTACCAGCAAAAGCCACAGGCGGCTTGGATTAATGCCCAGCAGGGCCGGGATCACAAACAGCACGGCATTGACGATCAGCAGGAGCTTTACGGCCGGCGTCATGGTGAACCCGCCGAAGCCCATGGAAGAGGTGGTGCGGTAGTAGGCGCCCATTGAAAAGTCGCGGCCCAGGCGACAAGCATCTTTGCCTATCCCTACCAGGATAGAAAAATTACTCGCGCCTGTCGAACAAAATTCCACTCCGTCGCGCCGAGAAACCGCCCGGCAGTGCCCTGTCGGCCGCACCATCCCGAGAGTTGCCCCGCGCAGCGTAAGGAATCACCGACGCGGGCCTACGGTATAGTCCCCGCATAGTCGCGGTATAGTTGACAGAGTAACTCTATGGCTGCCCAGCTCACCGAAATCCGCGCCCGCGGCATTCTGACGGCCCAACACAAGGGGTTCCTGGCCGGCTACACGCACTCGTTGAATCCTTATGTGGGTTGTGCCTTCGGCGCCCGCGGTAGTTGCCCGTTCTGCTACGTGCGCGCTCTGCCGGTAGCACAGGCCGGAGGTGGGCGCGACTGGGGCGACTGGGTGCTGGCCAAGACGAACGCTGCTGAGCTGCTTCGCCGGGAGCTGTCCCGTCTCAACGCCCGCGGCATACGGCCCCGCATTTTCTTTTCTTCCAGTACCGATCCCTACCAGGGAGCCGAAGCGCGCCTGCGCCTGACACGCGGGCTGCTGGAAGTGCTGGTAGAGATGCCGGAGGTCTTTGAGGTGGTGCTGCTGCAGACGCGCTCCCCGCTGGTGGAACGGGACCTGGACCTGCTGGTGAGCCTCCGCGATCAGCTCTGGGTTTCCTTCACACTGGAGACCGACGATGAGCGAGTCCGCCAGGAGCTGACGCCGTTGAGCCCTTCGGTCCAGCGGCGGCTGGACACGCTGGAGCGATTGACGCGGGCTGGATTGCGGGTGCAGGCGGCAGTGGCGCCGGTGCTACCCTGTGATCCTGCTCGCCTTGCCGCTCTGCTGGAAGGCCGGGTCACCCGCGTGCTGGTGGACACCTTCTTTGCCGGCGATGGCAGCGGCGGTCGCCGTACCACCCGGCTGGGTGTAGACGAGCTGTTGGCGCGGCTCGGCTACGCTGACTGGTTTACCCCTGACGCTCATCTAGGCTTGCTGGAGGCGCTGTCACGCCACTTCCCTCCGGACAGGATCGTCTTCAGCCAGCAAGGCTTCGCCTCGGTGTAGCGGGATGCCGGGATCGCAGCGCCCAGTCCTTCTTGCCGCTTGCCAGAAACCTAGCCATCACGCAAAGCCATTACTCAGGCAGGGCCGCTACTCAGGCCAAGCTTGTTTTCCGACCAGAGGAACGAAGCGGCATTCGTTGATTGCGCGCCCGGTCAATTGCCCGGAAGTCTTGCGCAGCAGGCGGAGGATCTGGGTGTGGCGGTCCCCCACCGGAATCACCAAGCGGCCCCCTTCGGCCAGTTGCTGCTCCAGGCTGGGCGGCACGGCGGGCGCGCCGGCTGCCACCAGAATACCGTCGTAGGGCGCCGCGGGCGCGTAGCCTTCGCTGCCGTCTCCCGCGAGGAACTCGATGCGTTCGGCAGCGGCAAAGCCGACGGCTCGCAGGCGCTCCAGGGTGCGGCGCGCACTTTCCTGCAACTCCTGCTCCCGCTCGATGGTATAGACGCGCGCAGCCAGCGTCGCCAGCACCGCGGCCTGGTAGCCAGAGCCGGTGCCCACTTCCAGTACTTTCTCGGAACCGCGCAATTCCAGTGCTTCGGTCATGACGGCTACCATGTAGGGCTGCGAGACCGTCTGGCCGACTCCAATGGAGACAGGCCGGTCTTCGTAAGCGTGCACGCGATACTCGGGGAAGATGAATTCATGCCGCGGCACGGCCCGCATAGACTCCAGCACTCGCGGGTCGCGGATCCCGCGCCCGCGGAGCTGACGCTCCACCATTCGGGCCCGCCGCTGCGCATACTCAGCTTCGCCTTTGGACGCGCCGTTGTTTCTGAACCACACAAGCGTATCAGCGGAACTGCTTTCGCCACTTGAAGTCGACCCCGAACAATCCGTTGCGGTCGCGGACCGCATTCAACGACCAGCGGCGGTTGATGGTCCACTCCAATTGAATCACCTGCTGCTGGGTGGAAGTCAGGTTGGTGACGTAGGTGAGCCTGACGTCGGGCGTCACCTGCTGCTCCACGGTGAGTTGAGCTCCCGGGCTGGTTTCTGGGCCCCCGACGTGCGGGGCAATCTTCACGCGACCCCCGCCGAAAAGGCGCTCGATGCGGCTGCCCACTGCCGCGTTGAGCGCCTGCTCCAGGATGGCACTTGTGGCGAGGGTCGGGAATGATTGCGTCGGCTGTGTGACGGTGCCGCCCTCCTGCGCCCGGCCGGTGATCAGCAGCGCCTGAACGTCGCTGCTGGGCAGCGGCGGCTCCGAGCGATAGGTGATGTTGAGTCTGTCGAGAGGTCCGTTAAGCGCGACGAAAATCTCGAACTGTTGCGCGCGGGTCTGCAGGTGCAGGTTAACTACAGGCTCGATGCGGAACGGGTTGACGAAGCTGATGTCGCCGGGGTTGACGATGTAACGGGTTCCGGCAAACAGAATCTCTCCCTGCGACAGTTCCACTCGGCCAATGATGGCGGGCCGGGCAACGGTTCCACGCAGTCGCAGGTTGGCCAGCACCTGCAAGTCGCGGGCCGACGCCAATTCCAGGCGCAGATTGGGGGAGGAGGTCACCCGGACGTCCAGTTGCATCGTGTCGAGCAGGGGAGAGGTGACGAGGGTGGGGCCACGCGCCCGGACGAGGCCAAGGGATCTGGCCAGGTCAAAGCGCGGATTAAAACTCGCGCGGGTTACCACCGCTTCACCAGCCAGCACGCTGTGCTGCGCTGTCCCGTCCAGGTTCAGGCTGGCATTGAGCAGCGAGCTGGTGCCCTCGGGATGGCGCACGCGAACTCCTTCCGCCTCGGCGCGCAGGCGCAACACCGGCGGACTATTGGCGTATTCCATAAAACCGCTCAGATGCACCTTGCCGCCGCCAGCCTCGGCCGTAAGCTTCTCGATGCGGACCCTCTGAATGTCGAAGAGCAGCGAGCCTTCCATTTTGCTGAGACCGGTGGAAAACCCCCTGAGCGCCATGCCGCCATTGTAGATTTGGGCGCGCCCCTTCAGCAGGGGGCGCTGGAGCGTTCCGGTGGCTGTCGCATCCAGCCGCAGCTTCCCAGACCCGATCAACTCCGGGTTCAGGGTACGCAGAAGAGCCATGTTCATTTCGCCGTTGGCGCGGAGCTCGAGGGTACGCGTGGCCGGAGGCCCCGTCACACGCAGCCAGCCGGCCACAGAGAGGTTGGTCTGAGTGCCCGCCAGGCGGGCCGCCTCAATCTGGATTCGCCCGTCCCGAAAGGAGGCACGTAGGGGCCCTTTGTTGCGCAGTTCAACTTGCTCAAGCGCAGCCTGGAGCTCGCTGATTTCGGTAGCCACCAGCAGCGATTCCGGCTTCTTCAGCGGCCCAGAGATGTTGATCCAGCCTGTAGTGGTACTGTGCGACGTCAGGTGACCACCGAAGGCCTTTTCGAACAGGGGGTCCAGGTCCACGCCGGTCAACTCCACACGACCCTGGGCAGGGAATCCGCCGCTCAGCTGAACCGACATGGTTCCAGCAATGTTGCCCCGGACGAGCTGGGATTTCAGGCGCGCTTCGAGCAGGCCGTCGCGCGTCTCGGCTGACGCCGTCAGCTTGCCCATGCGTTCCCCATTCACTTCCAGGTCTGAGACTTCGACCGCCGCCTCGAGCCGTGGCCGCTCCGGCACGCCCGCCCCGGAAGCGCGGAACCCCACTTGGCCACCTAAGACGAAGCGAGGGGAGCGAAGCAGGCTGATTTCGTTCAGGGCCAGGCCTGCACCGCCAAGCTGGAACTGGTAGGTGCCGTCGGCTGGGCGATACTTAGCTTCCCCGGTAATTTTGGCCGAGCCCTTTGTGAGTTCGATATCAGCGATCCGCAGCTCGCCCTGCGCGAAATTCAGCTTGCCCCGCAGGGCATCAAACGGCTCGCCCGCCAGCGTACCGCTAGTGACCCGCACGCAAGCGCTGCCTTGCGGGTTGCGCTTGGTCCCCTCGGCTCGGAGCGTGGTGGACACTCGTCCCGTCAACGGATACGGTGTACCCGTCCGCCCGGCTAAGTCGGCCAGATCCGCGTCTTCCGCCTCCGCCTCCAAGTTGAAGATGCTGGCCTCGGTGAATTCACCCTGGGTGAGCTGGGCAGTAAAGTTTAGTCGTACGACGGAGCCACCCCGCCGCAACTGCGCTTCGGTCAATCGGAGCAAGTTGGGCGAGTAGACCAAGGTGGTGGCGAACCCTGTCCAGTGCGTCTTTCCATAGCGGAAATCCGCCGCCTCCAGACGCCCCTCCAAACGCGGCGCGGGCCCAGAACCGCGGATCGTCCCCTGGAGTTGTGCCCGTCCTTGGAGTTCAAGCGCAATCGGCGCCTCCTCTGGCAGCTGGACGGCAAACAGCGGCGCCCATTCCTGCGAGCTGGTGGTGGAAAGGTTCAGTTGAAGGTCGTGCTCAGAGCTTGGACCGGTCGCCCACACGCCCTCGGCGGAAATACGCGAGCCGGGAGTTTCGAGGGAAATGTTGCGCAATGCCAACTGCCCGGCACTCGAAGCATAGGTGAGCTCTCCTCGGCCGGAGACGGGCAGAACCCCTGGCGGTGCTGCGCTTGGCGGCCGTACCAAGAACTTCGATTCCACCTCCAGGTCCGGTGTTGCGTCGCGGCCGACCAAGAGAAACTGGGCATTGATGTCGCCGTCCACCGCGCCGGCCCACAGAAGTTTGGACAGCGGCCGTTGGGATGTGGTGAGCGAGCGCATCAGATCAGGAACACTGAGGCCGCGAGCTTGGACGGCCAGGCTCATTTTTGGCTGCTCTTGCAGGTGATCCGCGCGGAAATTTCCTGCCAGTTCTCCTCCCAGCAGGAGCAGCCGGAGGTCGGGAATCTCAACGAATTCCGGCGTGACCCGCACCTTGCCCGTGCCGTGGATTCGGGACAGCCGGAAGGGGGGCGATTCCAGGGCCAGGCGCTCCAGGAGCAGGTCCGCGGAGGAGTCAAGCCCCTGTCCGGCAGCGTCGTAGCTCAGCCTGCCTTTCAATCCTAGCCGCCCGCTGCGAAGTTCGCTTAGCCGGCTGACGGCGGCGATCTCCGCGACATCCAAGCCGGCTTCGTAGTGCAGCAGGATTTTCGGCTGTGCGGAAGCGAAGACGTGGCCGCTGAGCGACAAAGTGGAGCGAGGCGTCTCCCAGTTCATCCGCACAATTTGAATCCCGGTGCGACCCAGGCGCAACTCCGCGCGTGCCTGCAAAGGAGGCCCCGCCACCGTGCGCGGGCCACCCTCCCTGCTGGCATCGGTGGATCTCCAAAGTGCCGTGGCGAAAGCGATGCGCCCGTGGTAGAGGTCGGTGTCCGTTTCATAGGCGAAGTCTGCAAGCAGATTCTCGGCGGCAAACTCCAGCGGCAGGCGCTTGTCGTTCCAACTAAGCTCGCCATCGGTTACTTCCAGGTGCTTGATGGCCAGGTCCAGGACCTTGTCCGCCAGTGGTTTAGCCGTGGCCTGCCGACGTTCAGGCTCTGGAATGTTGGAGCGCCCGGTAGTATCCACTTCCAGGTGAATGCGTGGACGGGCGAGTCGGAGGAGGCGCCAGTCAATTTTCCGCCAGAGCAGGGAAGCAATCTTCAGCCGGATGAAAATGGAGTCAGCGACAAATAGGGGGAGGTTTGGGTCCGTCTCCCGGCCCCGAATGACCAGGTGCTGGAGTTTAACTTCCAGGGCGGGGAGGTAGGAGCGAAAAAGGGTAGTCTCCGGTGGGGGTGGAAGCCACGGCAGATCAGTGAAGTTCACCCGACAACTGCCCAGCTCGACGCGGCCGCCCGTGGCGCGTTCGATCTGGCTTACGATGCGAGCCTGCACGTGCCGGTGGAAGTGCGCGCTACGCAGGTACAGCACTGCGCCTAGCGTGGCCAGTGTGAGCAGGCCGGCGCCGATGCCGATTTTTGCCCGTCGGGACATGAAGGCTTATCGAAACTGGATGGGCACCTGCTCCCGCAGATCCTTGATCCAGCTGGAGTAGCGCTGGTTGATGCGCTGCTCGACCAGAATCTCCTCGATGCGATGCTTCACCTTGGCTAGCCGCGGCAATTCCCGAGCTTGCCGGGCGCGCAAATCCGGCAGCAGCGTTTCGCGGTAATAGCGTTCGATTGCCGTCTCATCCACCTGCACTCCTGGCCGGAAACGGAAGTCAATAAAGCGAAGAATCCGGGTCCCGAGAGCAACACGCCGGCGGACCTGCGCTTCTCTCAGCTCATATTCTTGCAGGGCGCGCTGGAAAGTCCCGTTGCCGGCGAAGCCCCTCCGAATTTCAGCCATGCGTCTTTCCACATCGGCTGCCGGGACCTCCGGGAAGCGGCTGGTTTGCATCTCCTGCTCGAGCAGCGCCCGGTCCACCAGGCGCTCAGCAATGATGCGGATGTGCGCGTCGTCCAGCGGCTCCGCCGGCAGTTGTTCCAGCAGGCTCTCGATTCGGTAGTCTTCCCAGACATCGCTGAGGGTGACGATCCGTTCTCCCAGGGTGGCCACGATCCGGTCCACGATGACCGGGAGCGCTCCGCTCGGCAGCAGCATGAGGAGCAGGAGAGCTATTGGGAGAGCGCGACGTTTCATCAGAAAGTCTGCCCGATCGAGAAAAAGAACTGGAAATTGTTCAAGCGACCCGTGCCGGTTGATCCCACAAAGGCCGGAGGGTTGATGCTCCAGGCCAAGTCCAGGCGCAGCGGTCCGATGGGAGTTTTGTAGCGCAGCCCGGTGCCCACCGCGTGCACCATGTAGCTGAAATCGGTGAGATCGCGTTGCTTGACACGGAAGCTGATGTCGTCCAGCCTGGCGAATACATTCCCCATATCGTGGAAGAGGACGCCGCCGATGGTCTGGCCCAGGAGGGGAAAGCGCAGCTCCAGGCTGTTCAGCAACAGGGCGCGGCCTCCTATTGGAAACCCGGTCTCGAGGTCGCGGGGCCCAGCCTGGTTGATGCCGAAGCCTCGATGTGAATTCCCACCACCACTGAAAAATCTTTCCGGCAATGGGATATCTGGCTCGCCTAGTTCGTTCAAGACCTGACGTGGCCTCCCAAACGGGTCAGCCACGCCGAACCGCGTGTTGCGGGCCAGTACCAGATTGGGTCCCAGTGCGTGGTATGTGCTGAACTGGCCCAGGAAGCGAACAAAATTAGCTCCACTGCCTACTAGGGAGGAAGACAAACCCGCATCCATGGTGAGGAAGCTGCCGCGTCTGGACTCCGTCGGATCGTTGCGGCGGTCGCGCACGAAGCTGGCGCCCAGCATCCCCACCCGCACCGGTCGGGCAAACAGCGGGATATCCTGGACAGAGATCTTTAGCGTATCACGCTCGGCCTCCACCCGGCGGTAGCTATAGCGATAGAGCAGCGTGTCGCTGCGACCCCGTTTCTGCTGCAGGGCGACGGAGCCTTCGAGCCGCTGTGACGCAAATGTCAGCACGTCAAAACTGCGCTCCACGAACCCGCTAAACAGCAACGTCAGGCGCGGCGCGTGCCAGAAGCGCGGGGCCGTGTAACTGAACAGGGCGCGCTCCTGAAGTCGGCTTAGGCGCGACTTGAACGAGAGCGTGTGGTTGCGGCCGCGAAAATTCAGCCGGGTGACCTCAAACGAGACCAGCGGGCTGATGCCGGCTCGCCCTTCTGGATCGGTCACCCCCTCGCTTGCGGCGCCGAAGCGGGCAACATCGACGCCGCCCCCTACCGATACAGTGTAACGCCCTCCCTCTTCGACCCGCACCAGGGCGTTCTTGAATCGCTCCTTTCCCTCCCGGTTCTGCACTGCAATTTCGACCTTTTCGAAGATGCCCAGGTCATAGAGCCGGCGCTGGGTCTCCAGGATGTCTGATTGGCTGAGCGGCTCACCCTCTTTTAGCAAAAGCTGCTGGTCCACAATGTAGCTGCGCGTGGTGTCGAGTCCGCTGATCAACACCTGTTCGATGTACTGCCGTGGCCCCTCGGAAATCTTGTAAATCAGGTCAACCTGTTCCTGTCCGCCCTCGACCGGTTGGACTTCCCAGTTGAAGGTGGCCTCGGGGAAGCCACGGTTGAAGTACTGGCTCAGCACGTTGGCTCGGTCCAGCCGGACATTGAAGTCGCTAAACGGCTGACCGTCGGCGCAGGCCACCAAGCCTCGCAACTCCTCGGCGGGGATTTCCAGGGCGCCCTTGATGGTTAGCTTCCGCACCAGCGTCTGCGGACCTTCATCCACACGAAGGCGGACAGCCATGTGCCCCTGCTTGTCCTGATAGTCGTCCTGTACACCGGAAGTGACCCGCACGTTGCGGAACCCGTTGGCCACATACAGGTTCCGGATTGCCATCACATCCTTTTTCAGCAGATCGCCGCTAAAGCGGCCGTCACTCATCAGCCCCTTCTCCGTCACAAACATACGTTCCCGGAGCGTCGGCGTGTCGAAGTAACGATTTCCGGTGATCTCCAGCAGCTCCACCTGATGGTCGGGGCCGGGCTCGACGTGATATTCCACCACCATCTTTTCCCCGCCGGCTTCCGGGCTGCCGGCTTCCGAGTGGGTATGTGCCTCCACGCTGACGTCGAAGTGGCCCTGGCGCTGGTAGAAGTCCAGCAAGTTGTCTTTACCTTCACGCACCAGATCGGCGTCTACGACGCCCTCGGTGTAGATGGGAAGCAGCTCGCGGCGCTTGTTGTCAGATAGCTTGGCGCCGACGACATTGACCTCGACCTGGGGCCCGCCGTTGACTTCCAGCACCAGCAGCACCCCGTTTTCCTGGGGAAGGTAGCGCCGCTCGACGATGGCAATTTCCGCTTCCAGGTATTTTCTCTTCCTGTAGTGCTTTCGCAGGCGGCGGAGCGCTTTTTGGAGTCGCTGCTGGGTCACTTCTTGACCCGGCTTGAGCTTGGCAGCGTGCAGGACCTTTTCCGGTGGGAAGCGGGGCGTGCCCGTGACCTGCACTTGGGAGATGCGCGCTTGCTCGCCCGCTTGGACTTGAAAATGGAGATCCACCTGCTGGATTTCAGGATGCAATTGCACCCGAGGCTCGATGCCTGCCTGGTAAAAGCCATGCTCTTGGAGCAACCGGCGCAGGCCTTGGATGGCCCGCGCGTGATTTCCCTCTGTCCACAGCTCACCGAACTGCAACCTGGTGCTGTTGACCAGTTGCCCGCGGTTCGGGGGCTCTTGGACGCCTTCGACGAAGACACCCCCCACGAAGTAGTTTTCCCTGGTGATGAAGGTCAGGGTGAGGCCATCCGCCTGCCGTTGGGCGTCCACCTGGATATCGAGAAAACGCCCGGTCGCGTAAAGCCGCTGGATGCTCTGGCGGACCTTGCCCACGCTGTACACATCGTCGCGTTGGATGGCCAGCAATTCCTGTAGGCGCTGCTTGTCCAGAGCCGCCTGGGTCTCGATGCGGATTTCGCGGACGGGCAGTTCTTGCAGTTCATCCGCGAAAACCGAGCCGGCTAGCAAAAGGGGCCCGGCTAGGAAAAGGGGAACGAAGAGCAACCTTGATATCCAACGGAGCACCATTCTTGGTTGGGCCGGAGAAACTTGCACCACGATGCGGCCAGCCGCGTTGCCAACGCCGGGACGGCCGCGCAGTCTCTTCAAGAAGTATAATAGTCTCGTGCCAGACGTCGCGGAAGAGAAATACTCGCGCCAGGTGTTGTTTGCAGGCTTGGGACTCGAAGGACAGCGGCGCTTGCGTGAGTCGCGCGCGCTGGTTGTCGGCTGCGGCGCGCTGGGCAGCTTCAGCGCCAATGCACTGGTCCGTGCTGGCGTGGGCCGCCTCACCGTGGTGGACCGCGATTTCGTGGAACCCAGCAATTTGCAGCGCCAGATGTTGTTCGACGAGGCCGATGCCCTCGAGTCGCTGCCCAAGGCGACCGCAGCCCAACGGCACCTGCGCCGGATCAATTCCGACGTCGTCGTGGAAGGTCGCGTGGCTGACGTCACGCCCGACAACGTCGAGGAACTGGTCTCAGGAGCGGACGTCGTCCTGGATGGCACCGACAATTTTGAGACCCGTTACTTAATCAATGACGCCTGCGTCAAGCTGGGGGTTCCCTGGATCTACGCGGCGGCAGTGGGCAGCTACGGCGCGACGATGCCGGTACTGCCGGGACGCACCGCCTGCCTGGCCTGCCTGTTCCCAGAGCCTCCCGCGGGCGCCGGTGAAACTTGCGAGACGGTAGGCATCCTCAGCAGCGCAGCGGCTGCTGTGGCCTCCCTCCAGGTAGCCGACGCCCTTAAGGTGCTGGGCGGAGCGCTGGAGCGGGTGGAAGCGCGCTTGTTCACCGTGGACGTATGGGAAAACCGGGTGCGCACACTGCGCGTGGGCTCGCCGGTAGCCGGCTGCCAGGTTTGTGGGAGCCGCCAGTTCCGGCACCTGGCCGGCGAGCGCCGAGCCCACATTACCCTGTGTGGACGCAATTCGGTGCAGATCCACGAGCGCGCGCGCCCCCTGGATTTTGGCCTGTTAAGCTCACGCCTGAAGCCGCTGGGTCAAGTACGTTACAACGAGTTTGTGCTGAGGTTCTTTGTCGCGCCTTACGAGATGACGCTGTTTCCCGACGGGCGTGCGATCATCAAAGGGACCACCGATCCCGGTGTGGCACGGAGCCTCTACGCGCGCTACATCGGCAATTAGCGGCCCGCGAGGTAGCCCGTGAGGTAGGATGATAGCAATGGGATCGCTCCGTCGGCTAATTCCATTAGGCGGGCGGATTGTCGGTGTCACTCTGGCGAGGCATTGTGGGTGGAATGAAGCCGAGACGCAAACCGAGTCCAGAAGCTGAACGCAAGCTGAGCGAGCATCTCGCGGGAGTCCTGTACGTCGTGGGCACCCCCATCGGCAACCTGGAGGACATCACGCTGCGGGCTCTGAAAACGCTCAAGGAAGTGGACTTGGTGGCGTGTGAGGACACCCGCCGGACGCAGCAACTGCTTCGACACTACCACTTGAGCACACCCACCACCAGCTACCACGAGCACAATGAGCTGACCAGGGCAGCGGAACTGATCCTGGAGCTGGAGCAGGGGGCCCGGATTGCCCTGGTGAGCGACGCCGGCATGCCCGGCCTCTCCGACCCCGGCTACCGGCTCATCGCACTGTGTATCCGCCACCATATCCCGGTGATTCCCATTCCGGGGGCCTCCGCCGTCGTGGCTGCCCTGGTGGTCTCCGGCTTGCCGACCGATGCCTTTCGCTTCGGCGGCTTCCTACCGGCCAAAAGCCTCCAGCGCCGCAAAATGCTCCAGGAGTATGGCGAGGAGCGCAAGACGCTCATCTTTTACGAGGCTCCGCATCGCATCCTGGAGACGCTCCAGGACGTCGATCAGGTGCTGGGAAACCGGCAGGTCGTGGTGGCCCGCGAGTTAACCAAGGTGCACGAGGAATTCCTGCGAGGGCACTGCCTGGAAGTGCTGGAGCAGTTCCGCCAACGGGGTCAGGCGCAGGGTGAAATCACCTTGCTGATCCGCGGCGCAGAGAAGCAGCCCCGGCTCGTGGCTCGGATGCCGTTGCGTCAGCGCGTCGAGCAAATCATGCGAGAGGAAAGGCTGGACCGGATGGCCGCGCTCAAGAGGGTGGCCCGGGAACAAGGCATTTCCAAGCGTCAGGCTTACCAGAAGTACGAGAGGGGAGAATAACCGCGCTGTTCCTGTTTCGCCCGAAGTAGCAGGCGCCCTTCTTCGTCCCAGCGGTCCTGTCTTACAGGTGCGTGATCCAAGGTTTTTCAGAAACGGGGTTTTCAGAGACAGCGCTTTTCGGGGACGGGCGACTACGTTTCTTTTACAAACGTGCGGAACTGAGGTCCGGTGAACTCGACGGCGATGCGAAATTCATCGCCTTCCGGAAAAATCCGGATGATCTTGCCGGTGGTGAAGAAGGGGGCCTGCTCGCGCGTGCCGATGGGCGGCCGGGGAATCACGATGTCGAGTTCGGCGCCCGGCTCCAATTCGCGCTTGGTGAGAAATGCCAGTCCGCCTCGGCTGATGTTCTCCGAGCTGGCGGCTTCATCGAAAGGGCTCCCTAAGCGGTCTGTGCCCTTGATCAGCGCCTGCATGCTGACGCTCAGGCGGGATTGCTTGCGATGTTCGACGCCCATAGGCTAGCTCGAAGCTAGGCTAGCACAGATCCGCTGCGCATTTCCATACGCGCCTTGCTTTCAAGGAGTTGCAGGTCAGCGCTGCGGCTTCTTTTTGCGGAGCCGGCGACTCTCTTTCGACGAGCCTGCTTTGAGCCGCGGGATTCGCCCGGGTGCACGACGGACTCGAGTTCTTATGTTTCCCGAGGGTTGCCGGCCCATAATCCAGGTGACACAGGGCGGAGGGCTCCGGGAGGGTTGCCCAGCAACTCAGACAGCGCGGCAGGCTCGTCCACCGGATGTTCGCAGGCGTAGTGTCGGCAGACGTAGGCGGTGGACCGACTATTGCGTGGAGTCATGGCAGCCAGAAAAGGGAGAGTGGGGCTCAGTTCAGCACGCGCCATCGCGTCCGCCAACAGCAGCACCTTGTTCGGGAGAAACCGCTCGTGCACCACACGCAGCAAGGCCTGCGTGTGCGGATCATCGCGCTCGCCGGCAATAACGATCTGCGTGGGCTCATCCTGTTGAAAGGCGAAGGCGACCAGCATCTGAGGCAGCGCCTGGGGTGCTTCAGTCAGTCGCACGGAAAAAGCCTGAAGGGTTAGCTCCGCCTTCTGGCGCCACTCCGTACGGTCCAACATCACGGCCAGACGCAGCAGGTTCAGCGCTGCGATTGAGTTGCCCGAGGGCTCTGCTCCATCGTAGTCATCCTTCAAACGAAGCAGAACCGAAGGGTCGCGGCCTGAAGTCGCGAAGAAACCGCCGCCTTCGGCGTCCCAGAACAACTCCGTCATTCGTTCGGTAAGCCGGGTTGCCAACCGCAGCCACTCCAGTTCAAAGCAGGCTTCGTAGAGGTCCAGCAGCGCCTGAATCAGGAACGCGTAGTCTTCCAGGTATCCTTGGAAAGCCACCTGGCCGTCGCGATAGCGCCGGTACAAAGTCGCCTCCCGCTCGTTCCAAAGGGTGGAGGTGAGAAAGCGTGCTGCCCGGCGCGCCGCATCCAGGTAACGTGAGGCGTTGGGCTCGTGCCCCAGCACCTGGTATGCCCGCGCCAGCGTGGAAATCATTAGACCATTCCAGGCGCAGAGGACCTTGTCGTCCAGGTGGGGGCGCGGGCGGCGGTCGCGACCCGCCCGCAGCTTCTGGCGGGCTCCCTCGAGTGCCTCCTCGACCTCCTCCGCCGTCCTTCCAGACGCCGCCATTTCTTCCAACGAGCGCATCACGTGCAGCACATTCTTGCCCGCCAGCTCGCCATGCGGATCTTCGGCGTTTCCCTTGGCCTTGACCCCATAGCGAGAATTGAACAATTCGGCGTCCGGGCCCAGAAGGTGCTCGATTTCCGGCTCCGTCCAAACGTAGAAAGCGCCCTCGGCGCGTTCGGGGCGCCCGGCTTCCAGCAGGCTGTCGGCATCTTCGGCCGAGTAGAAAGCGCCCGAGGCGGGATCAGTCAGGTCGTGCAGCACATATTCGATGGTCTCCCGCGCGATCCGGGCGAAGAATTCGTCGCGGCTGATCTGGTAGCCTTCCAGGTAGCTGACAGCCAGCTGTGCCTGGTCGTAAAGCATCTTCTCGAAGTGCGGTACGTGCCAAAAGCCGTCCACCGAATAGCGATGAAAGCCGCCGCCCAGGTGGTCGTACATGCCACCGTTCGCCATGGCCGACAGAGTAGCCAGCACCATGTGCGCCGCCTCCTCGTCGCCGGTGCGCGCAAAGTAGCGAAGCAGAAAATCATGGGTCACCGGGCGAGGGAACTTGGGCGCCGCCCCAAAGCCGCCGTGCCTGCGGTCGTAGGCCTGCTGGAAAATCTTGAAGGTGCGGTAGAGCACACTGCTGTCCACGAGTTGCCGCCCAAAGACGGCTGCCGCCCCGCGCAGCTGCGCGATCATGTTTTCACTGGAGCGCACCACCACATCGCGTTGTTGCTGCCAGACTTCGGCGATTTTCTCCAGCACGGTGCGGAATCCGGGCCGTCCAAAGCGGTCCTCGGGCGGGAAATACGTGCCGCCGTAGAAGGGGTTCAAGTCCGGCGTCAGCCAGACCGACATCGGCCAGCCCCCGCTGCCGGTGCTCGCCTGCACGTAGGTCATGTACACTCGGTCCACATCGGGGCGCTCCTCACGATCCACTTTGATGTTGACGAACCACCGGTTCATCAGCTCAGCTGTCGCCGCATCCTCGAACGACTCCCGCTCCATGACGTGGCACCAGTGGCAGGTGGAGTAGCCGACGGAGAGAAAGATGGGACGGTCCTGCTCACGGGCCTGGCGGAATGCCTCTTCACCCCAGGAGTGCCAATCCACCGGGTTGTGAGCATGCTGGAGCAGGTAGGGGCTTTTCTCCTCGATGAGTCGATTCGGTTGACGGTTCGGCTGTTTGGACAATATCGTTTCCTTTCTTCACGAGGAGGACTGCCCGGGAACCGATGCCGCTGCTCAGGCTACAGCAAGTCTGAAGGAACCGCAATGCGGCTGCCGGGGGAAGGGAATCACGGAAAATCCCCACTGCTGCCTTATCATGTGGTGCGCGGGATTATGTGGCGCGCCGGCCACCCGACCCGGCGGCTTCCAAGGACACCTCGGGACGAGACAAGCATGAGGCATGTGTTGGGAAAGTTGGCAATCAGCTAGGGTTACATTGAGAAGGTTGCTCTCTAAGGAGGGAGTGCGAAATGGAACAGTTCCTGATTGGTGCGGCTGGTTGGGTAGTGTGGGTGTACTCAGGAGCCATCCTGGTGGTGGCGGTTCTTGTAGCCCTGCTCGGGCACTATCTCGTCTTTTCTGCGGCGAAGCGGGTTGCTGGGCGAACCGAAAGCCAAGTCGACGACTTGCTGATCCAGCACGGACGAAAACCGGCCCGGCTGATCTTCCCGCTTCTGGGGGTCTTTCTGATTCTGGTGGCTTTGCCGCTCCCACCGGGTCCGGTTGGAGCAATCCGGCACGGCCTAGGCCTGGCTTTGATTGCCTCGGTCGCATGGCTGATTGTGCGGCTCTTTCAGGTCTTTGACGACCTCATTGCCATCAAATACAGGGTTGACGTCGAAGACAATCTGGCAGCGCGTCGGATCCAAACGCAGGTCCGAGTCCTTCGGCGCATTGGCGTGGTCATCGTTGGCGTCGTGACTCTCGGTCTGATGTTGATGACCTTCCCGAGTGTCTGGAATCTCGGCGCTGGGCTGTTCGCTTCGGCAGGGGCCGTCGGCCTGATCATGGGCATGGCCGCACGGCCAGCGCTTTCGAACCTGCTGGCGGGTATCCAGATTGCCATGACCCAACCCATCCGCCTCGATGACGTTGTGATTGTGGAGGGCGAATGGGGCTGGATCGAAGAGATTGGTGCCACCTATGTCGTTGTGCGCATTTGGGACCTTCGCCGGCTGGTGTTACCGCTCACGTATTTTATGGAACGGCCCTTCCAAAATTGGACCCGCAGCTCGGCCGACATTCTGGGCACCGTTTCTGTCTACGCCGATTACAGCGTGCCGGTCCAGGAGGTGCGCGAGGAGCTACACCGTATCCTGCAAGCTTCGGATCTGTGGGACGGCAAGGTCTGGAATCTGCAGGTCACCAACGCCACCGAGCACACCATGGAGCTGCGGGCGCTAATGAGCTCTGTGGACTCGGGAGCATCCTGGAACCTGCGCTGCCATGTCCGCGAGAAGTTGATTGCATTCCTGAAGGAGCGTTGCCCGGAGAGCCTGCCTCGCACGCGGGCGGAAGTTCGAACCGCTGCCCTGGCCTGAGGAGTGACCAGTCTGCGATCGTATCCCGGGGTGCAAGAGCGCAGGCGCGATTGCGCCCTTGCCACGCGGAAACTCACGCCGGGCGAGATGGACATACGACCCCATCGGGTGTAGCCTTGGTCATTCTCTTCCGAAGCAGACAGCTATGCCTACGTCCTTGATTCGTAGCGTGGGACCGGGAATGGCGCTGCTAGCGCTTGGGCTGCTAGCCAGCGGCTTGATGAAGCTGGATTCGGGCCCACTCCTTGCTAATAAGCCATCCTCCGCAGCGAAAACTCCGACGGTCAACAAGCCGCAGGTGGTGGAGAACTACGGCAAGCTACCCCTGAGCTTTGAAGCCAATCAGGGGCAGAGCGACAGCCAGGTGGACTTCCTGTCGCGGGGCAGCGGCTACACGCTGTTCTTGACCCCAACTGAGGCCGTGTTGGCCTTGCGCAAGCCCGTCGCGTCCAACAAACCGCGCGGAGACAATGCGTTGCCACCCAATGCAGAAGCAGAGCAGGCTCCTGCTATCCCGCCCGCAGTGGTGCGCATGAAGTTGGTCGGCGCCAACCCGTCGCCGCGGGTGTCGGGACTGGACGAGCTGCCTGGCAAGAGCAACTACTTCCTCGGCAACGATCCCGACAAATGGCGCACCGATGTGCCTCACTACGCCAAGGTGTCCTACAAGGATGTTTATCCCGGCGTGGACTTGGTTTACTACGGCAATCAGCGCCAACTGGAGTATGACCTGGTGGTCGGGCCGGGGGCCGATCCGGCCGCCATCGCGCTCAGCTTTGACGGTGTCGAGAGGCTCCGGATTGATGCCCAGGGCGACCTTGTGCTAGACACCGCTGACGGAGAGATCCGCCAGCACAAGCCTCTGGTGTATCAGGAGGTGGACGACGTCCGGCGGGAAATCCCTGGGGCCTACGTGCTCAGCGGCGAGCGGCAGGTGGGCTTCGAGGTGGCCGCCTATGATTCCAGCCAGCCTCTGATCATTGATCCGGTGCTGGCATATTCCACCTACCTCGGGGGCAGCGACGGCGACCGGGGCGAAGACATTGCCGTAGATTCCTCCGGCAACGCCTACGTCACGGGCAGGACGTTTTCGACCGACTTCCCTACTGTGAATCCCTTCCAGGCCGCCCTCGGGGGCACTAGTGGTGATGTTGACGTATTTGTGACGAAACTGAATGCCGCCGGCAACACTGTGGTTTACTCCACCTACCTCGGGGGTAGTGACGAAGATTTCGGCCCCGACATCGCCGTCGACAGCTCGGGCAATGCCTACGTGACAAGCAGAACGAAGTCGACCGACTTCCCCACGGCCAATCCATTCCAGGCTACCCACGGCGGCGGTGGCCTCGACGGCTTTGTGGCAAAATTGAATCCCTCCGGCAGCGCTTGGGTTTATGCCACCTACCTGGGCGGCATTAGCAGCGATGAACCCACAGACATTGCGGCAGATGCGTCAGGTAACGCCTACGTGACAGGGGAGACCGCGTCGACGAACTTCCCCACGGCTAATCCAATACAGGGCACTAAGGCCCTCGGTGACGACGTCTTTGTGACCAAGTTTAATCCCGCCGGTAGTGCCCTGGTGTACTCCACCTACCTGGGCGGTAATGGCACCCCCGACACTGGCTTTGCCATTGCCGTAGACGCCTCGGGCAACGCCTACGTGACCGGGGAGACGAATTCGACCGACTTCCCTACTGTGAATCCCTTTCAGTCAACTCTCCTTGGAGGCCGCGACGCTTTCATTGCTAAAATCCGTCCAGATATATCGGTCCCGACTTGCACCTACTCGATTTCCCCGACCAGTGAATCGTTCCCAGCGAGTGGGGGAACCGGCAGCGTGCTGGTGTCAACGCGCTGTGGCTGGAACGCCAAGAGCGACGTGAGCTGGATCACCATCACCTCGGCCGCTAGCGGCGGCGGCACTGGCCGGGTGGAGTACTCGGTGGAGGCCAATCCCGACACCGGTTCGCGCATGGGGACGCTGACCATCACCGGCGGGCAGATCCTCACGGTGACCCAGGCAGGAATGGTCGAGGTTCCTCCGGCCTTGATCGTGACTCCGACCCTGGGCTTTTTCGGAACTGTGGGAGACTCGCCTGCGCGCCAGGGCTTTCAAATCGGCAGCGACGGCGAGCCGGTGAACTGGACCGCCACGGTCAGGCTGCTGAACGGAAGCGGCTGGCTAACTGTTTCTCCCAGCTCGGGCGCGGCCAGCCTGGCGCAGCCAGCGGTTGTGATTGCAACGGTCAACTACGGCGCGCTGGGCGGCGCCGGAGTGTTCCAGGCGGTGATTACGGTGACCGATACGGCGACCGGCTCTTCGGTCACAGTTCAGGTGACGGCGGTCTTGAGCGCTCCCGTAGCCCGACTGTCGTTGAGCCAGACGTCATTCACGTTCCAGGGGATATCCGGCTGGCCGCCTCCTCCGCAGAGCCTTACGGTGTTCAACCAAGGAGCGGGAACGTTGAACTGGTCGCTTTCGGGACTCCCTTCGTGGCTCACAGCTTCCCCGCCGTCGGGAACGGCAGGGGCGGGCTCGTCCTCCCTGGTCACGCTGACAGCGAATCTGACGGGTCAGGCTACCGGTGTTTTCCAGGCGCTGGTGACCGCATCCGCTCCGGGAGCAAGCGGTGATCCGCAACTGGTCTCGGTGACGTTGAACGTCGTATCAACGAGCACGGCTCCTTTGGCAGACCTAAGTCCGAATGGGATGCTATTCGTCGCCGAGGACGGCGTCACCATACAGCAGGCCGGCACTGTGCCGGGGGCGCAGGAGTTGACGGTGAACAACACGGGGGGAGGAACCCTCACGGCAGATTTTGTGGCTGCGACCAGTTCCGGCGGGGAGTGGCTGATGGTGAGCCCGCCGAGCGGGACCGCGTCGGGGGGGGCCGTTCCCGACGCAGGTTTCGGTAAATCCTGTGGGGCTGGCGCCGGGCGTTTACCGGGGCACTGTTGACGGCAGCTTCTCCTCCAGCGGGCCACAGGAGGTGGAAGTGTTGCTAATTGTGACGCCGCCGGGCACGTCGCTGCAGACGCAGTCGGGTCTGCCGGGTGCGACCCAGTGCGCTCCATCGGGGCTGCAGTTGCTGTCCACGACCATCGGAAGTGGCCTGAGCCTGCCGGTTTCCTTTCCCCGTGTGCTGACCGCGTTGCTGGTGGACAACTGCGGCAGCGCGGTGGACAACGCCACGCTGGTGGCCGGGGTGGAAGGTTTGAACATCCCGTTGCGAGGGCTGGGGACCGGCTTGTACAGCGGCACCTGGGTGCCGCAGAGCGAGGCGGCGGAGGTGACGGTGACCTTTGCCGCACTGCATCCCGACTTTACCCAGGTGCAGCGGTCCTTCACGGTGGAGACGGCAGCGGCGGCGGGGGCGGTGAGTTTGCCGACGTTGTTCGCCGACGGGGTGGTGGAAGGGGCCGGCTTCACGAAGCGGCGGCCGCTGTCTCCCGGCGGCATCATTTCCCTGTTTGGCGAGCGCTTCGCTGGCGAGAACAATTTCGCCACTCAGCTACCGCTGGAGCGGGAGCTGGCCGGGGTGAGCGTGCGCGTCGGCGGCCAGGATGCGCCACTGTATTTCGTCGGTCCGGGGCAGATCAACGCACAGGTGCCGTTTGAGGTGAGCCATGGCGACAGCGTTCCGGTCGCGACCAGTGTGGGTGGCCTGCTGACGGCGCCGCAGAACTACTTGATTGCACCTGCACAGCCGGGCATCTTCATTGCGGGTGACAGCGCCGCCATCCTGGACGCCTCGTTCCTGCTGGTGACGGCGCAGAACCCGGTAGGCCCTGGCGACACGATACAGATCTTCTGCACCGGTCTGGGGGCCGTGCAGGAGCAGGTGGAAACGGGAGCCCCGGCTCCCTCGTTCAGCACTGTGCAACTGCCGGTGACGGTGACCATCGGGGAGATCGAAGCCGCGGTAGCCTTCCAGGGGCTAGCGCCGGGTTTTGTGGGACTCTACCAAGTGAACGTGGTGGTGCCGGCCGGCGTTGCGCCGGGCGGCGCCGTCCCGCTGGTCCTCACGCAGAACGGGATTGTCGCCAACCCGGATCTGCCCGTGACCATTCCCGTGCAGGCGCCCTGAGGCGGCCTGTACGAGAACAACTAAAGCAAAATCTGCGGACTAGTAGATGCTTTCGGCGAAGACCTGGGAGAGATACTGGCGGCTGTCGCGAGCGCTTTCCAATGGCGGCGGCGCCGCAGGATTTTTCAAGTCCACGTCCTGCTCCACGACCGCCCATCCGTCATAGCCGAGACGTTGGAGTTCGTTGCGGAGCGCAGCAAAATCCACCGCGCCCCTGCCCAGTTCGCAGAAAACTCCTCGGCGAACGCCTTCCAGGAACCCGACTTGGTCGATGCGCGCTCGCTCGAGCACTGCGGGGCGGATGTCCTTCAAGTGCAGGTATCCCACCCGATTGCCGAAGCGGCGCAGCGCCTCCACTGGGTCACCGCCGCCGTAGACATAGTGGCCGGTATCAAGGCAAAGACCGACCTCCTTCTCGTCCACCTCGGTCAGGAGTCGCTCCAGTTCGGCTGGGGTTTCAATATACGTGCCAGCGTGATGGTGAAAGACGCAGCGCAGGCCCAGGTCGCGGCAGGCGGACGACACCTTGCGCACGCTTTCAACAAGCACCTTCCACTCGTCGGCGTCGAGCGAAGGGCCGTCGGAGGCGGCCCGGCCGGCGACCGCTTCCCGTTCCGGCCACATCGCGTCGACCAGCACGATAAAACGCGCGCCGCAAGCTGCCAGCAGGCGCCCCACGACGAGCGCCTGCTCGATCACCTGATCTGCGCCTTCCCGCTCCTTCAAAGGCAACAGTATGGCTGCCGAGGTCAGAACCAGTGAACGTCGGGCCAGTTCATCGCGAAGCCGCATGGGCTCGGTCGGGAAGTACCCATAGGGGCCCAGTTCCGTTCCCATGTAACCTGCGGAGGCAATCTCATCCAGTACCCGAGCGCAGGGGATCGGCGGGCTCCACCCTTCCACCTCCATGATCCCCCAGCTCGCTGGAGCGTTGGCCAAGCGTACCACTAGCTGGCTCATCGTTGCCCTCTCACACTGTGTATCATGGACCACTGGGACACGAAGGTCTTTTGTCCTTTATTCGCCACGGCGCCAGGCGCTGTCTCCGGAGAATCCAGGCGAAGAACTCCTACATTGTAATATTGCCAGCTAAGCCAAGATGAAGAAAGCCTCGCTGACCAAGGCGCTATTCAGAACCGGGGCGGAGATTCGCCACTAGTTTTCCGTCGAAGGGAGACCCCCTTTTTGCCGGGCAATCAGAGGCCGCACACTTATCGCGGCGATGCTGGCACCCGGTCAATTTGTTCTAAGGAACGGCCAGAGCTAAACTCCTGCGCACGCCACGCGTACATTTGCTTTTCCATCTGATGGAATTTATAAGCTCGCCGGATGACCAAGCGAAGTTCCACGACGTCGGGGGGAATGGCGACCGTGTCGTAGGCGCCTTTTTCCAAGACCCTGCGCGTCACTGTGAGGTTATCGCTCTCGAGCAACGCGATGACGGGCGGCGGCAGATCGACCTGGTGGATTTGCTCCATGAAGCGAGAGCAGGGAAGCAAACAGTCGGGATCACCCTCGCCGCCGCCCGCCCGGAGATCCAAGAGCACGAGGTCGCACCAATCTTGCTGCCCGCCATCAAAGTCAAAATCGGGTCGATCGCTCCTGCGGATCTCGTAGCCCGACCCCAAAGATTTTCCTATGACTTCAGCGAAACCTGCATCCGGGCCGCAGAACCAAACGCGAATGTTTTCCTCATGCATGTGGCACACTCTCACAGGACTTATTCGAGGGGATCTGCGCGCTATCGGCCCTCCGGGCGGCCCATAGGCTGAACTTCTCGCAGCAGGCGGCAGGTGCTTCCTGCGCTAAGGTCTCAAGTGACACCTTCCTGCCGATGCTGTCACTGATTCTCTCTGACGTCATGTTGAGAGTCAATGGAACTACAGTCCTACATGGGGATAGCCAAAAGGTACTGGCCGATACAGTACTTGCTTTCAAAAACTGATTCTACTCGACCTGATCTTGGCGCGCAAGAAGCGGAAAGTCTCTAGCCAAAAAAAAGATCACCGGGAAAGAAGTCCGAACCAAACCGCCATGTGTTTTCCTGGGGCTTACCGCGTCTCATGTCAGGTGATCTTAGTCCTATGTTTCGGGGACCTCTGCCGGGATCCCCACCAGGATTTCAACCTTGACCGGTTGCCCCGCCTGTGTGGCCGGCCTGAATTTCCAGCGGCGGAAGGCGGCTACTGCGGCTCGATCCGAGATCTCCTCTAATCTTCTCAAAACACGCACGTTGCCTACCGATCCATCACTTCGGATCACTCCACGCAGCACAATCATTAGGTGGGCTTTGTCCTTAGGAACAGATGCCCGACTGAAATCAAATTGCTCCTCCGCGTAAGGCGAGCCCAAGCTTGGCGCGAGTCGAACGTTGGTAGTCCTTTTGCGACGTGCTCCACCGTTGGAACCAGCGGAAGAATTGCCGCGGCGGCAGTACTGCAGAACCCAATTCTTGCCGGGCATCGGGAGAGAGATGGTGTAGATCCGGCCTCCTCGAAGCACGCCATACACGTTCAATCCACCGCCTCCAGTAGGACCGGCCCTAACCAGCATCTTAGGCCGGCGAGGACCAGGCGCACGTCTTACGGGATAAACCAGGCTGGCAATAGCAGCCGAGCTAAGACCCTCTGCTCCGGAAGCAGTTCCCACTCCGGAAGCAGCACCTGCTCCGGAAACGCCCTCGATTCCGGAAACGCCTGGGGCACCGCCGCTACCGCTGATACTGACGAAGCCGCCACCCGCAGACTGGCCACCTGCTCCGCTCCCTGCTCCGGATCCGGAACCCTTGCCCCCCGTTCCCCCGCTGCCGCTGCCTCCTAGTCCGCCCTGTGGGTCCCCTCCAGGGACCCCGCCCGGCGAGCCTGGAGAACCACCAAAGGGTGACATAGAGAAGGCACCGTACCGGTTTCCTGGGGGAAGCCCAATCTTCGGAAGCGCGCCCCCGGGTTCGACGCCCAACACAAGTAACTCGGGATGATCACCCTGTAGCGCGGATCCGCTTGTGGCGCTTTGTTTGCCCGATCCCTCTCCCAAAGGCGGCCGGGGCGCGGCCACTTCAAGAATGGGCATTGGCACTATTGCGGGCTCTTGAACAAGATGCAGATCCGCGGGCTTCGGCGCAACAAGAGGAGCCGGCGCCTTTTGCCCACGAATCTTGACCTTGGGATTCGGCAGAGGAGGTTTAGGAAGCGGCGAGGGCGCCTTGAGGACTACATTGGGGAGGCGAAGCTCTACCGGAATTATCAATTCGGGAGGGGAATCAGGTTGCAAGATCGTCTGGCGAGTATTATCGGGAGCAGGTGGAGCCGAGACGATCGTTGCTCGGGGATGGAAAACGGTACTTCCCCGAGCAGGCGGCCGATCAGGCCGAGTGCCACGCCCAGGACTCCCAGAGGGCCCGCGTGCTTGCATCGGAGGCAGATACATAGCGATGTCTACAAGTTTCACTTCCCGGGGCGGGGGAGCAGGGCGATTCTCTAGAGAAAACAGCGAGGGAAAAAGTAACAGGAACGGCACGCGCACAACGAAGAAGGGCAGCGCGAAGTGAAGCAGAACGGAACAAAAAAGCGCACGAGACGGTCGGTAGGATTTTGATGTGAACAGATGGAAAAACAACGGGAGCGTCGGATAGGGAATTCTTCGGGAACGACGACACAGGGCCTTCAGTCCTTCCCAAAGGGCTCGATGCCGGGCTTCTCTCTGAAGCAAGAACTGTGGGGCGCCTTCTTGATCCTCCGGCGGGATCGGGGGAGTTTCGGGGGAACGACGCACCAGAGCCTTCAGTCCTTCCCAAAGAGCTCGATGCCGTGGTTCTGTCTGAACCAAGAACTGTAGGGCGCCTTCTTGATCCTCCAACGGGACCGGGGGAGTTTCGGGGGAACGACGACACAGCTCCTGCAGTCCTTCCCAAGAGGCTCGGCGCCCATCTTCTTCAGGGAGGAGAAACCGTGGTGAGCGCTCTGGATTCTCTATTGGTTCCATTGTTTGAGCTTGCGGCAGCCTCTCAAGGTCTCCTCCTACAGCAGGGAGAAGGAAACGTGCCGCGGAGCTATTCTAACCCAAGCCAGCAGACCCGCGTCTCGGAATACGGTACACCGAAGGTTCGCTCAGAGCCCTAAAATTCGTCCGGAACTCGCCTCTATCCAGGCCAACGGCCATCGTATTTCAACTGCGTGTATTGGGTGTCGAGATCAGAACATCCGCATCGCCTGCCTGTTCCCTCAAGTTCGCATCAAACAGACCGTTGTAGAGCGGATTCTCTACGTGGCGGAAGGTATTAGGCTCTTGCGTCGGCAGGCAACCCCGCGCTCCCCATATTTCCACGCGCATTCCGGCACCTTCCCCAACGGGGATAGCACGTGTTGTGCCAAATGAAAGCTTGAGAGGAAACGCGGACGCCCTCTTGTGAACCCCTCTGCAAGACGGCCACTTAACGCCCACCGCGCGGTGGGTCTCGGCGACCAAGGTTCCTTGCGGAGTATCCTTTTCAGGACACCAATGCTGCCCAAGAGGACTTATGCTCCTTGAGCCCAGCGGTCTCCAATCGGGAACACATCTTCGCGCAGGGATGTGCCGTTTTCGGGCCAGAAGTATAGGCGGCGGACGATCTGCCAGGTGAGGGTAGAAGCAGCGGGTGGGGGTAGAAAGGACAAACTGGTTCCGGCGCCGGGCGGATGATTCTTTCTTTCCGGTTCCCGCGCTCTCCTCGATGCTATACTGTCTGACCTGCGAGCCCATGCCTTTGGCCGTCCAGGAACGCGAGCAGCGCATCCGCATTGCGGTCTTTGACCTCAACCCAAACACAGGCGCGTTTCGCGAGCATACCCACACGCTGGCTGTCGGGCCTGCTTCGGCTACCATCCGCCTGCGGCACCCGGTGGTACCCGGGACCACTCTGACGATCTACAACCTGGAGAACGGTAAGCAGGCGGATTTCGTAATGGAAAGCGCACCTGCGCCGCAGCAAGTCCGGGTGCGGCCGGCCGACCAGGCGGTGGACATCTGGGAGCCAACACAAGCAACGCCGGCGTCTGAAGAAGCCCCGGCGCCTGAAGAACCCCGTGTGACGCGGGAGGATCTCGAACAGGGAAGGCCACCCATCGCCGAGACGCAGCAAGGCATTGAAACCGGAGAGGTGCGCGTTGCTGCAGACGAGGGGACGGCCCGCGAAGCGGCCGCGCGCGTTGTGGAGGGGGAAGAGACTGTCGCTCGCGCCGTCGACTACGCACACCTGCTCGATGTCCACATCGACGTGCAGGCGCGCACGCTGGAAGTAACGCAGCGCGAGGCGATGGGCGTTTCGCTGCGCACCGTCCAGTCACTGCGCCGCGAACTGGAGGAGTTGGTCG
Source organism: Terriglobia bacterium (assembly GCA_965223005.1). GTDB lineage: Bacteria > Acidobacteriota > Terriglobia > JAJPHL01 > JAPKYU01 > CBDBKE01. Next base: position 209,544 of record CBDCVK010000002.1, read on the forward strand.
ACCGCGCGGCGATGTCGCGCGGTCGAGCCGAGAAGCTTACCCGCGAGGCCACCGACGCCTGCGCGCGCGCGGCGGCTTCCGCCAGCGACCTGCAAGCGCTACGTGCGGATAAAAAAGCGGCCGACCAGAAGCTTGCCGAAGTGCGTCACCACTTGAAAGAGGCCGAGTCTGCCTTTGCCGCCGTGCGCGCTGAAGTGGCGCGCACCGCCCCGATGGTCGCGCCTTCCCGGAGCCGTGTTCCCGCGCCGCCTCCAACAACGGAAGGACCTCCCGAAGCAAAGGCGGCCCCCGAGCCGGTCGTGACCCCAGAGCCGGTGGCGGCCCCCGAGCCAGTGGTGACCCCCGAGCCGGCGGCGGCCCCCGAGCCGGTCGTGACCCCAGAGCCAGTGGCGGCCCCCGAGCCAGTGGTGACCGCCGAACCGGCGGTGGCCCCCGAGCCAGTGGCAGCCTCCGAGCCGATGGCGACCGCCGAGCCAGTGGCGGCCACCCGTGCGAACCGAGAGGCTTCGCTCACTACGACCCGGCAGTTCGTGGCAGGTTTCTCCGGCCCTGTTTCCTGGGATGACCGGCGCACGACGCGGCGCATCCAAGTGCGAACCCGTGCGCGTATTCGCCGCCCGGACTTGGTCGAGGTCGTGCAACCCATCAACCTCTCACGCCGCGGCCTTTGTTTTGAAAGCCGCTACCCCTACGAACTGAACAGCGCCGTCTGGGTGGTACTGCACTACCAGGAAGACACTGCAGATCTGATCGAGACGCCGAGCCGCATCGTCCGCATTATCCCGCGCGGTAACGGCGAGTCCCCTTACTACGGCGTCCGCTTCGAAGCCTAAAGGAATTCTCTGCGGATGGGCACGTACGAACACGGACTCCAAGAACGGGTCTACGCATTACCTAGATACTTGGCAGGGCTTCCGGGCGACCACTATGCGCGGCCAATATATTGGAATTGAGTGGCGGGCGATGGAATAGCTGGCGGGGCATTGTTCGCCGGTTGTTTGCGAAATCTGCCAGCTTGACGAAGACCTACCGGGAGCCTACACTGAAAACGAGAGTTAGCTTCATCGGCGCCCGTAGCTCAGCTGGATAGAGCGTTGGTCTCCGGAACCAAAGGCCGCAGGTTCGAATCCTGCCGGGCGTACCAGCTTTTCAACGACTTAGGGGGGGGCATTCTCCCTGAGGCCCTATTTGTGACGTGGTTTGTGACGTAACCGCCCCCTGCACCCCACCCACACTGGCCTCCACGACGCTGCTGGGAAGACCCGGTTCGGGTAAGGCGGGAGACTCCCGGACCGCCGATAACGCTTCCACCGCAGCCCTCTTGGCAGCCAGCCGAGGATGGGAGTACCAGCGCGTCATGGCGGGGTCCAAGTGCCCGACGATCTCTCGGATTACGCCCTCCGGGACACCGGCCTCCAGCATTTCAGTAACACATTGGTGGCGGAGGTCGTAGTAGCGGAATCCCGGTAGTCCGGCGGCTTTGCGAAGAGAGCGCCATGCCGACCTCCAGCTACTCATCGGCCTGGTGCCGTCAACCTTTGGCCAGAGGCGGTGGAATACGAAGTTGTCAGGCTGATTTGTGCCGAGAATCTCGGCCCGCTTTCGAAGGGCACATATGGCGACCCAAGCTTCGTCGTTCAGGGGCACCACCCGAAGACCTGCGTCGGTCTTACTGCGGTGAACCAGAACCGTCCGTTCGTTTGCATCAACGTCTCGCCAACGCGAGGACCGTAGTTCCGAGGGCCGCAGAGAGGCGTTCGCGGTGAGAAGCGCTGCGCAGTACGCAACAAACCAGTCGGGGTTGCTTGCGGCTGTCTGGTAAAGACGCAACTTCTCTTCTTCACTCAGCAGCCGGACGCGCGGACGCGGCACAGGTAGCATCTGGACGTCCGGCACACGGACTTTTGCCAGCCTGAGAAGGCGGAGAAGCAGCTTCAGTTCGTGGTTGATGGTGCGCGGATGTCGTCCGGCAGCGCAACGATGGCGCTGGTAGTTGCGGACGTGATCCTCTGTGATTTGATTGATCCGCAAACCAATGAACAAAGCCCCGAGCGGCTTGAGCCTTGCTGCTTCCGGTTTCCATGTGGGTTCCGGGGTGAGAAGCTTCCGGTGTTCAAGGTAACGGTTGGCAGCTTCCGCGAAAGGTACTCGTGACAACTGTCGGCTTGAGGCGGCAAGCTTGCCTTCACTCGCCTGCGAGATCAGCTGCTTATCGCGAGCTTGGGCCTCGCGCCAGTCCTTAGTGTGGAGGGACTGCCGGTACCGCTGGCCGTTGACCGAAAAGTCCGTCCACCAGGTCTTGCGTCGTTTGTAGGGTGCCAATGCTTATTCTCCTTCTTCATGCTTGAGTTTTCTTACCGGTTCCTGTTGAGGGGCAGCAGGTTCGTGCGCTGGTTGCTGCGGCGCGGGGCGTTGCGGCGCCGGCACGTCCAACGGCTCCACAATGATGGTCTCTCGCTCTTTGCCGATTTGGAACGCCTCAGCAGGCATGGGGGCGCCCTCGAAGATGTAGATAACCCCGACACCTTTTCCGGGCAGTCTCTGAGGTTGGCAAATATCCAAGACCTGCGTGAGAAGCGGACCCAGTGTTATGATCTGAATGCTGGCAGTCACGCCGCTCCTAAACACCCGCTTTCGGACATCCTGCGCTTGGGCTGCCTCGACCTCAATCGTGCCTTCGCTCGGCCAGAGCACCAGCTGAAGTTCCCTTAAGCTCCTTATCTGGGGCGCCAACTTCGCGCCAGCACCAGGGACAAGGTACTCATTCGCGAATCTCTTCTTTACGCCTCGTAGCGCTCCGGACTTTAGGACCTTTGCAATGACCTCAGGGCGCAACCCCGTCTGATAGAGCCGCCACGCGATGGCAAGGGTCATCATATCGTCTACGCTATAGAGGCGTCGTTTTCCCTTGCCGCGCCCCTCGGCGACGGACGCTTTGATTCCGTAGATCGGACTTTCCAAGAACTTGACCAAGCGCCGTTTGGGCAGCCCGATCAACCGAGCGAGCAAGCCCGTCGGGAACACAGGTTCACGTAGGTTTTTCACTTTCATGTTGTAAAACCCCACTGGGGTTATGTATAATATCTATGGGACTACTTGAAGCCCTGTCCATGGCATACATCTTACACGAAGGAAAACAAGAAATGCAAGTCCTCACTGAGGATCGGGAAGCTGAATCCGTCGTTGACCCGCAGCCTATCGCTGTGAACGTCAACAAGGCCGCCGCACTCACGGACACCAGCCCCTACACCTGGCGAGTCTGGATTCGAGCTGGGAAGGTTCGCGCCACTCGTCTCGGCCGCCGAGTCGTCATCCCGATGGACGAGGTGCGGCGCGTGGTGCGCGATGGCATTTAATCCCATGCTGCGCAGGCGGGAGGGAATCATGTCGAGGAGTAATTCCCAGACCGGGGTAGTCCCAGCCCAAATCAGGGGAGTTCCGATGAGATTTCAGACCGAAGACCTGCCCTTCGCCAGCTACCTGCACTCCACTCGCAGGCTCCGTTTCGTTGGCTGCGAGCCTGTCAACGGTGCTGGGCGCGTAGCCTTCGTGTTCGACGACCCGCATGGCGAAGGCGAGCAACTCAGTGTGGACTTCGAGGGCGGTGCGGAGTGCCCGGCGGCGGCCTTCTACGACGCTGTGCGCCACCTGCGGCGCGTGATGGACGGAGCAAGGAACAACCGGAACAAAGGAGCACGAGAGCATGAGCACCGCGACTAACCCAAACACACCTCCCCGCGACAGCCTGGTCAGTACGACAACCAATGGCCAAGCGCCCGTCAAGAAAAATGATGACGGGCAGGCCGTGTCGCCTGGGGCCACTTCGCTCAGCGCCGCACGTGTCTACCTGGACAGAGGCTGGGCACCTATCCCCATTCCGCATGGGGCAAAGGCACCGTGCCTACGCGAGTGGACCAGCCTCCGCGTGAGCGCAGACGACCTGCCCCACTTCTTTGCGAACGACTGTAATGTTGGGCTGCTGCTGGGCGCCGCATCAGGTGGGCTGGTGGACGTGGACTTGGATGTCCCAGAGGCGGTTGCTGCTGCTGAGTTGCTTCTCCCGAAGACGGGCATGGTTCACGGTCGTGCCGACAAACCACGCTCGCACCATTGGTACATCACCGCTTCCCCACCGGAGACGGCGAGGTGGCAGGACATGAACGGTGATGTGCTATGCGAGCTACGCTCCACGGGCAGCCAGACCCTGGTGCCTCCCAGCCGCCATCCCGGTGGACAGGACTACAAGTGGCACGCCTTCGACGAACCCGCCCGCGTGGATGGCCCCACTCTGCGCCTTCATTGCGCGCTCATTGCCTCCTGTGCCTTTCTGGCTCGCCGCTGGCCTGCGCAGCCCAGCAATCGCCACCAACTCGCGCTGCCGCTTGCCGGGTTTCTGCTACAGGGTGGCCTGGATGAACAGCGCGCCTCGTTGATCGTACAGACCGTGGCCCGCATAGCGAGAGATGAAGAGGTCAAGGACCGCGTGGGAGCAGTCCGCGACACGGCTCGGAGGCTAGCAAGAGGTGAGCATGTAACGGGCGAGCTAGCCCTTGCCGGCTTGCTCGGCCAACCTGCAGTCCAACGACCGCGTGAAATGCTCCAGCTCCGCGACAACCGCAGCGTCTTGGACGCTCCCAGGGTCCAGTGGGAACTTCGCAGCTTTCAGGATGCGATGCAGGGCGCCAGTGACCGCCCCCCCTGGGTGATCGAGGACTTGGTGCTGGAGCAGAGCGGCACGTTGGTGTCGGCCCACCCGCACAGCATGAAGTCCCTCGCGTGGCTCGCCGGCTGCCTTGAGGGCGTGGCGAAGAGGAAGGTGTGGGGGCACTTCGCAGCGCCGGACCTCGATAGCGCCCTTTTCGTCGAGACCGAGGACCCGCCCTGGCTAGTGGAGGGCCGAATCCGTGGCCTTGCCAAGGGCCTGGGACTGGACGAGAAGGAACCCCTGCCTGGCTTCCACTACACCTGCGTCGGGCCGTTTGACCTACTCCAGGAGGAGTCGAACATCAGGGGGTTGATTGACGATCACGGGCTGAAGCTGATCGTCGTCTCAACGTTGCAGAACCTGCTCAGCGGACGTAGTTGGAAGCAGCAGGACGACATGCAGCCCATCCTGGCCATGCTGGTGGGAATCTCGCGCCACTGCCCAACTGTCGTTCTGACCCACTCGCCATGGGATCGGAAGCAGAAGCGGCCGGCTGGCAGTGTGACGATAGCGGCGAACTTCGTCACGTCACTGCATTTCGAGAAGGTGATAAAAAAGGACCCGAACTACGTCCATGTCAGCGTGGACTCCAAGGTGGGAGCGCAGGAGACCGACTTTACCCTCCGGCTGAGCACCGATGGGGACCCACGCGACCCGAGCAGCGTGCGGGCCTGGACTACATCGGCCCCGGATGGCCAAAAGGTGTCAAGAAGGACGCGGTGTTGGCTGCGCTGGAGGACGATCCCGACGCCCCGGCCGCGGAGATCGCGGAGCGCACTGGCGTGTCCCGCCGCTATGTGGAGAAGCTCATGAAGGAGGCGGGCAAGGGTGACAGGGGCAAGGGACGGAGGGAGGAGGAGTCGTAGCCTTGGGCGGGACTTGTTCGCAAAGTTGTTCGCAGCCCTCTCGGAGCTTGTTCGCAAAGTTGTTCGCACCTTGTTCGCATGCGATTACCATGTGCCTCGTTATCAATGAGTTACAGAATGGCGTTAGTTCGCGCACTTGTTCGCGCCCAGGTGGCGGCAAGCGAACGAACTAGGGGGCGTATGTAATACGCCCCTAGTTCGCATCGCGCCTGTCCCGGACGCGAGGTCTATGGCTGACGGAAGGGCGGCCTCGGCATGGAGACCCGCCTCTGGCTAGGCGTTCTGCCCGCCAAGTTCCTGTTTGCTCTGCTTGTCCGTGAGTGCGGGCCGCGGGAGGCCACGGGAGACCATCAGCGGCCCACCACTATCGTGGTCCCGCGCTGAAGTTCGACTTCCGGTAGCGTTGCATGTACTCGCGCCTGTGTTCCCGCCACTCTGCGCTTGACCTGTAGTGCGCCTGCTGGCAAGTGGGGGCCAGTCCCAATTGACCCACGACCGGTTTTCCCCAATGTGTTCGTTGCAACCGATCCCGTCGACATTCGGTAACGACCACCCCGAAAAGCCGTGAACGGCTCTAGTGGAATCAACGACTTAGAGGCTCCCGCCACAACACTTTACCACATAACCCATAACAGGATCGCCGCAACGCAACTTCCGCAGCCCAAAAGACTTACTTCCTAAGCAGGCACCCGCCGTGGCGTCCACCGATTAATCTCATAAGAGTCGAAGTCCGATTTCGCGATTCCCCGTCGGCTGTTACCATCACACGACCGTCCTGTGCCCTGAGACGGAAGCCTCATACACCACATCTTGCTGGTGCGACTAGACTTAGCGGCCTGGGCAGTGGTGTGCCTTGTAGCAAGGAGACGCGCTGGCAGCCTTCCGGCGTATGAAGTTCGTCTCCAAGGCGCACCTCTGTAACTCGCTGATTCTTATGGCACACAAATTATATTCATAACTGCGAAATTGGGGAAAGTTTGCTGGATTTTCCTGTCGGTTCGGGGTGGCAAGCTGGCAAGCTACATATCGACACTATCAAAGTAGTGAGAAGTGGGTCCCTCAGCGAGCCATCCCACGAACTTTTCGACGTCCCCCTTCTCCGCGCGCCAGGAAACATACTTCTCGTGCTGTTGGCGGGAGTCCCAGTTTCCAAGAACGAACAAGTGGTTGGGATCGTCCTGATCGACGTGGACGGTAATTTCATTGCATCCGTCAAAACCGCGTGAGTGGTGGATTTCGTCTCTGAACCAGTTTCTCAGTTCTTCCGCGTTCTCAGGTTTCGCCTTGACGGACAACGATACGAGCACTGCCATGTTTCACCTCTGCTTTCTCTCTGACCGGCGGTCTATTGCGCTCACGTTGTCAGGGAGGAGCCCTCGCCGGTTGAAGCTCAGCTCGGGAGCTAGGCGGTAAACGTGCCTTTCGGAAGAAGCGGGAGCGGGCAACAAGTAACGCTCTCCCCCCAGAGGCGACTCATTGCTCGCGCCCGTCTTACCAACGCCGAATTATAAGGTCACCCATGGCAACAGGCAAGTGCACCACCACCCAAGTCCGGTTCACCTTGGCTCACCCGAGTAGGTCGCTTGGCCTTTAGGGAAAACGGGTGAGGTCCTCTCTGGTGCGCCGATCCTGGGCGCGCCGATCCCAGCCCAGGAACCTACGCCGGTCAAGCAATTGCAATGCGATTTGAAATCCCTCGGGTTGGTGGACTCGTCCTATGACCACGAACAGGGCGAGACCGTCCAATGGCTCACGCGGCAGGCGAAGCGGCTGCTACGCGAGGCCGGTGTCCGCACCAGGAGGGGACGGCTCGTGAGGCGGGATTTGCCAGTTTGGCACAGGTGAACCCTCTGGTTACCCGGCGGCTCACCTGCCGATCCTCTCAATCTTGCCGTCCGTACGAAGTAAGAACGAGTACGGTGTGGCCCACTGCCCTTTGCGATGGACAAGTACGGTTTCTACTTGGATGCTCTTGTTCCTCCGGAGGAGTCTGAAGGGGTCCCCTCGGCAGACATCCTCGGGTAGGACACCGCCGACCCCGACGAGCTGCTCATCCTCGGGCAGCGTAGCCCGCAAACAGTGATGGTCACTGTTGACTAGGTGAGCGGCCAGGAAGAAGGATGCGTAATCGTCCAACTGATCATCGCTTAAGGCTACCCCTTCGGCCTGGGCAATCGTGTTGAAGTCTTTGAGGATCCGGGCTTCCGATATTCGTACTGCCCCGTAAGTGAGAAAATATGCCTTGCCAAGGGCATTCACCGCAACAGTAGGTCGGTGGTACCAGCGCTCGTCCCCCGCAGAACTGAGCTTCACGAGGACATAATTTGGCCAAAAGGGTTGCTCCACCACTGTCCATGATGCACCAGGGGTGGGAAATGCTTTTTGTGCAGCCTTTATGGCATCGGCCAAAGAAGGTGCTCGGACGGCTGCGTTCTGGGCGGTGGACAGTGCACTGCAAAGCAGAATCGTTAGGACAAGCCTGACCTTCTCAGTCATGTTTCAACGTCTTTCTTCCGGTCCATTCCTGCTTCGCATTGATGAGGTCGGCTCTCCAAGCGCCAGTTAGGTGGCAAAGCTCCCTCAATCTCCAAAGACCGAGCGGCACGTGATAGTGACGAGCTTGACGGCTTCGTCTCGGATCTTTGCTACTTCTACGAATTCGGGGTCGTTCTCAAACGCCGCCTTCGCCTCAGGGCTCTTGAACCAGCTGACGACAATCTGATCCGGTCGAGCGAGCCCATCGCCATCCATGTCTTCTGTCATGAGCCACCGCTCGATGTGTACACCGTGCTTCGCCAGAATCGGCTTGGTACGCTCTTGATACTCTGCGAAACGCTCAGGATCACGGACCCAAAGAAGCCGCACTGCATAGAATCTAGCTTCACTCATTCAGTCACTCCCCTTCTGATGCCACCTAACTTATGTTGCGGTAGCTCAATTAGACCGCTGCACAACGTACGGGTCAAGGCCGCAGCACCTCGCCCAGCCCTACGCGCCTTGGGTGCTGGGGAGATACGGCCTTGCGCGCTTCCCCGAAGGCGGTCTAAGGCACTTGTCCGGTTAGCGCGTTATAGTGCGCTGCGTGGCAGCATCGGTAAACACTACTAGTGGGGGTAAGCGTCTTATACTCAGGGACTTGGACCGACGCGAAGCGGCCTATTGCACGGCGATGGTGACCGTGTTGCTCGGGACGCCGTTTTGAAGCAGCAGCAACGGCACAGCCGGCCCCGGTTCCACCTCGGCCGGGATTTCTACATTGACTTGGTACAGTCCCACAAACCCTGGCGCCAGCCCGGCAAAGTGCACCGTCGGCTGCGCTACATCAGTGAGCCAGGCTGCAGATTGTCGTACTTGAGCAGTCCTGCACCTCCTGGGCCCGGTTGGCGCGTTCCTAGAAAAGGTGCGATCTTGCTCGCGGGGACGACTACGGAGACTCGGTGGGGCGGCTCCGGTGGAGCGCCTTCCGCTTCTCCCATTTGCGCTGCTCCCATGCCACGTAACAAATAGCGCCCCACAAAAACAGGACCCCAATGAACGCGAAGACGCACAGCGACCCGACGGTCCTGGATTGGAACAGAGCTGGGAGTTCCGCGCACTCAACCGCCCGGACGAGGACCGCGTAGAACAACGCCAAGTAAACACAGCTGGCTGTCGTTGTATACGCCACCAACACGGTCGGGCTCTTTGTCCACGACGGTCTCAGGATGAGCACCATCCCAAGGAAAGCCACCGCCCCCAGAAGGGTCGCAAGGATCCAGACGACGCTGAGCGCCGTATTGTCATATCGAGGCCCGGTGTAGTTGTGGGAATCCAGGATGGCCGTCCAGATTCCCACCGCGTGGAGCAAGGTCGAAAGCAGCAGCATCGCTGCGCCGAACGCCAGCTTCCGTTTCAAGCTCCAGTCGGGCGGAGGGCCTAGCGGAGGCCCGTCTCCGGCTAGGTTGCCCGCGGCCTCGGCATCCGTGATCATGGGCGGATTCCAACGCGTCGGCGGATCTGATCCCGCAGCGCCGTCAACTCAGGCTCGCGCATCCCGGCTCTCAGCTTCAGGCTGACGCCGTCGCCTGCGATCTCGGCCACCGCTTTCCCCTGGCACAGCAGAACCTCAGCCCCCGGAGTTTGTGGATGATCTGCTTTACGGAATTCTTCTTCCTGGGCACTCTGACCTCCTCCGCAACGGCCCAACTCTAACATTCCAACTGGACCGATTTTAGGAGGTCAGATCACTATCGGGCGACCACACGAAACACAACCAGGCCCGGCGCCGTGCCGTACAGGGCGTTGCCCTCACGGCTCCACTGTAAGTCTTCTCTTGAGGCTTCGAGCTGGGTGAGAAAGCCCTCTAGAGCTGGGTTCTGATCGGGACCGGGGCCGCGGGCACCCCCTGCGCCTGTCGTCCATGCCGACTCTTGGCCCGGTGGAACACGGACAAAGCCGACAACCTCCCATTCAGACGGACCAGGCACAAGTCCTCGGGAGTTATCGTGAAACCAGCCTTCGTATTCAATCTCCGAGGGTTCGGCGCGCAGAGGAATGAATCTCGAGAGTTGAACTTTTTGTTCCGTAAGGGATTTACCTTCCGAACTGAGCCTTTCAGGCGCACGTCCGGGCGGGCCGCCGCAACTCGAGAGAAACGCAATCGATGCCGTGGCAAGTGCAAGAGAAGACCAAGCTATCCGGGAGACTTCTTTGCAAGCTGTCATCCTTACTCTTGCACTTCTGCGTTCTCGTTCGGCTGAGCACCCACAGCAAACCACGGTTCGGATTGGTTAGTTTGGCTCACTGCGACCCAATTGTTGTGGAACATACAATAGAACATCCCGCACGCGCGCGAAAGCCTTTGGAGACACCATCGTGTAGGCAACTACAATAGAATAGCGACCGCGCTCATGAGTGATCGGAGCCTAGAGTTCAAGCAAGGCATGGGCTGTGTAGCCCTGTTGTTGCTCGGTCTTCCTTCTACCGGGATTGGCATAGGTTCTCTCTTGTCGCTCTTTTCGGCATACCAGCGCAAGCACCACGGTGATTTCGTGAGCACTGGGTTCACCATTCTGTTCGGGTTTCTCTTTCTTGCAATCGGGCTGTACATCACTTTCCGGCGAGCTGGGGTGAGGGTCGATGGCGAACGCCGGAGTTTTGAAGACTGGGACGGCTTTCTATGGCTGCGGCGGTCAGAATGTCACCCGTTTTCGGACTTTGACGCCATGGTTGTGCGAGGCCGCAAGGGCAAAAAGACTTTTCTCGTCAAGGCCGAAGGCATCCAAAAGGATCTTCTTTTGACCACAGCCAAGGATCATGCAAAGGCTGTCGATCTCGCCGCTCGGGTCTCGCTCCTGACAGGTTTGGGGATGAAAGATGCCAGCCTCATGGAACCTTCTCTCGCGGCTGAACCCGCGCCTCCGGCGGGGGCCGAAAGAAGTGCTCGCCGGAGCGAACCAGCGGCAAGCCCGGGGGGAATACAGGATATTTCTTCGGAATCACAATTTGTACTAGTGCTGATGGAGGTGCCCGATGGAGGTGCCCCGGAACAAGATTTCCGTTATCAAGGCGGTTCGCGAGATCGCAGGCCTGGACCTCAGGGAACAAGAAGCAAGGCGGTTCGGAACTGCAGGTGGAGAGGAAGCAAAGGAACTGGTGGAGAGCCCAGTGAAGGCGGTGTCATCGCGAGAAGAGGCGGAGCGCCTGCAAAGAAAGCTCAGCGAGGCCGGTGCGAGTGTCGAACTGAAACTGCGGCGGCTCTCTTCTTCGTGAAGGCTTTGGGGGTGAGATGGTCAAAGCCCTCGAAGCACGTATTGAACATCTCGGTTCTGGCTTAGAAGGCCCATCAATAGGATCATAAACAGCCCCAGGCCGAAGATGATCAGTCCGTGTCGCCTGGAGGCCTTATTGTACTTGCGCTGCTTTACCCCCTCGATCCGGGTCTTGCCCAGCCAAATGGACGCCCCGATCACAATCCCGAGGACGCCCCCCAGAAGGGAAAGGAAGTAACCCGCTATCAATAGTCCTTTTCCGACTGATTGGCTCTGCTGTAGTTGGGAATTCATTGCTCAGTCTCCTAACGAATTTCAGCAGCCGGTTGCCTTCGACGGATCAGACTCTAACAAAAAGAGGCCTTTGTGAACAGATTTCCTGGGCGGGACTCAGCACCCCTCTGCGGTTGTGGTAGAGTCCAACGGTTCGGGGCATGATGAAACTGCTCGCGGTTGTCTCGGCAACGGTCATAGCAGCGCTGGGGGCCATTGCGCTTCCACCCTCCGAGGTTCCCACGGCCAAAGTGAACTCGGAAGACGGGCTCAAATACGTCTGGATTCCGCCCGGCAAATTCATGATGGGGTGCTCGGAGGGAGATAGGGGGTGCCTTCCTGATGAAAATCCAGCTCATGAAGTAACAATCAGCAAGGGCTTCTGGATGGGACAGACCGAAGTCACTGTGGGCGCGTACAAGCGATTTGCGAATGCCACGGAAAGAACGATGCCCAACGCCACGGGTTGGAATCCCGATTGGCGCAACGAGCAAATGCCGATGACCAAGGCCACGTGGGGGGACGCGGACGCTTACTGCCGCTGGGCCGGCGGGCGATTGCCGACCGAAGCAGAATGGGAATACGCGGCGCGCGCCGGGAGCACCGTAGCCGTCTACGGTCCCCTGGACGAGATCGCCTGGACCTGGGCCAAAGGCCGCCGTGGTCCAAGCGAAGTAGCAATGAAGCGACCGAACGATTTTGGGTTGTTCGACACGCTGGGAAACGAGTATGAGTGGGTGAATGACTGGTATGAGGAGGATTACTTCTCCGATAGCCCCGCAACGGACCCGAGGGGCCCGCCGAGCGGAGTAACGCGAGTCGTGCGAGGTGGGGAGTGGGCCGGCATCGGGAAGTTCGCGCGAGTTTCTGCCCGCCGCAGCTGGTTTCCAGACAGCTCCGAATTCGGCGGCGGCTTTCGGTGTGCGCTCCAACCAGGTCCCTAGGGCCTTAAAGTTGACTGTCGATGATCTCATTCCGGTCCGGATCGACGACGAAGATCCCATCATTGGATTTCCCAAAGATCTTGTGAAATGGCTCTTGGCTTCTGCCCGGAGCCTCTCCAGTCCGTTCGCGCTGTTTCTTTAACGATTCGAGCGCGGATACTCTCTCGCGACGCCGGATAGGTCCCCACTAACGGGCTAGCGCTTATCAATCCCGGTTTCACATGGCCGTATAGTCGGCTTACCGGACAAGTGCCTACCTTGAGGCAGCGTCACTGCGCGGTACGAGGGCACTTGTCCGGTTAGCGCGTTATACGTCCAAGTGGCGCACCGCTGAGCGGGTGGGGGTATGAGCATTTCCGAGTACGCCGGAGACGACGGGATTTCAGGACCTGGCGAGGACCGCTCGGAGCCCCCAGAGAGAAGAACTGTGCTGGAAGGACTCAGTTGGAGGCCGATGGTTGTATATTTACGAGTGCCGGAGGGCCAAAAAACTAATTCCGGTTAAAATAACCCATTGGCGAGGAGACCTCCCGAGTGGGTGATCGCACGGGACGTCACACGAGCTATCCATCCGGGGCAACCGTTGACCGTACGCTCCCCCTTAAAGACATAACTTTATGATTTCAAAGGCTGAATTCAGATTATCCAAGCTCCTCCTGCTTACGGTTGGCCATTTTACGGTGGACTTCTATGGCGGGTTTATTCCCGTGCTGGTGCCGGTGTTGCAGCGGGCCTTGGGTTTTACGCTTACCGAGGCGGCCATCCTGGTTTCGGCCTTTTCGCTTTCGGTCACATTCTCCCAGGCACTTTTTGGGGTGTTGTTCGACCGCTGGCGCAGTGTGCGCCTGGTGGCCTTCGCTCCCATGCTCGCCGCAGTCACACTGAGTTGTATCGGGATCATGCCTTCCTACATCAGTCTGATTTTCCTGGTCATCGCCGGCGGTCTGAGCATTGCCGCATTTCATCCCTACGGCGCATCCCTGGCGGCGATCGAAAGCGGGCCCCGGCACAGTGTCGGAATGTCCATCTTCGTCACCGGCGGGGTGATGGGCGTGGCCGTGGGAGCCCTGGTGGCCGCGGCGCTGGTCGACTGGGGAGGATTGTCCGCGACGGTTTATGCCGTCGTTTTCGGATGTCTGGTTGCCTTCCTGATTCGCCGCAACATCAACGGAAGGCCCGTGCCTCAGGAGGGAAAATCTCAGGGGGCGGGAACCCTGCCAACGGGCTACGGATTACTGTTTGGCCTGGGAATTCTCTCCATGCTTCGCGCATTTGTAATCCTGGGCTTTCAGACCTTTGTGCCGCTCTACTTGACCGAACTCGGCACCCCGCTCCCTACCGTGGGCCTGACCTTCTTTGTGTTCGGGATTGCGGGAGGAATCGGCGGCTTGACGGGCGGTACCTGGGCCGAGCGCATCGGCGAAAAGGGAGTCCTGTTTGCATCCTTCCTGATTCCCATCCCGCTCTTGCTCGGATATCTCCTTTTGGGGACTTCCGTTGCGGGCATCGCGTGCTTCGGACTGGCGGGGTATTCCCTCTTCACCGGAGTGCCCATTCTGATCGCCATCAGCCAGCGCAGCTTTCCCCGGCGAGTGGGGACGATTTCGAGCTTCGTGATGGGCGTGAGCTGGGGGATGGCGGCAATCGGCATTACCCCGGCGGGAATGTTCGCCGAAAGATTCGGGCTTTACTCGACCCTTTGGGTTCTGGGGCTGACCGGTTTCGTGGGATTCCCGGTGGCGGTCTTGCTGTTTCGCAGGCAACCCGTGCCGGCGATTCCCCCCGCCCAGAACGAGGTCAAGGAAATCGACTGGGAAGCGACCTGATCTTTTCCCTTATTCCGCCAGGTAAATTCTTCTTGAAAGAAAAACCCAGGGCTGCGGATTTCCGATGGAAATCCAACCTTGCCTGGGATTCCCCATTGAGGTCGACACGAGCACGGGCTGTATCGGTAACCGCGTCTACACAGACCTCGGGGAAGACGAGCTTTACGTAGCGGATCCTGGGAATGACTTGGCCAGGGTTGCCGATGAGGTCAAAAACGATCGCGGCGGCTAACGCCAAGTTGTCGGAATACCACCGCGAACGGCGGAAGGCGCAGCGCCCTGAGGCTCCTTCTCTGACGTCGGCGGTCACTTGGACGTATAGTCGGCTATCCGGACAAGTGACCCTCTACGCCCGCCAGGGTAGTAAGTCAGTTTCCGATAAACGCGTTATACGTCCAAGTGGGCGGCGTGGCAGCATAGGCAAACAATAACCGACCACTTGACGCTGCTACGGAGCCTGACAGATTGACGAATCAATTCGTTGCCAGGTGCGGTATCATGGTCCCCATGCAGCCATGTTCACGAGAGGATTCATGAATCGCAGAACTTTTGTGGGTAGCGCGCTGGCGAGCGTCGCCGCCCTCGGGACTTCCGCTCGGGCGAGCAAGCTCAAAGCGGGCGACATTCCGACCAGGGTCTTCGGCAAAACCGGCGAAAAGCTCACCATCGTCGGCCAGGCCGGCTCCCGTTTCCCCCTGATCTCGTTCGAGGAGGCCAAGCAAGTTACTCTGCGCGCCTACGAGTTGGGCATCAACTACTTCGATACCGCGCACGGCTATTGGGACGGCCGCTCGGAAGAAGTTTATGGGGCGGTCATGCCGCCGTTCCGCAAAGAAATCTTCATCACCACGAAGTCAAAAAAGCGCACGCGCAAAGAAGCCGAGGAAGAGCTGCACCTCTCGCTCAAGCGTCTCAAGACCGACTACGTGGATCTCTGGCAGATTCACTCGGTCAATAGCGACGAAGACTTGCAGAAGATCTTCGCTCCGGGCGGCGCCATCGAGGCGTTCGAGGAGGCGAAGAAGGCCGGCAAGTGCCGCTTTATCGGATTCACCGGCCACCACGATCCCGATGCGCACCTGGAGATGCTGCGGAGTTACAAGAACTTCGACACGATCTTGATGCCGCTCCACCCGGCCGACCCCTCGTACCTCAGCTTCGAGACCAAAGTCCTGCCCGAGTCGATCAAGCAGGGTCTGGGCATCCAGGCAATGAAGTGCACGGCGAATGCCAAGCTGTTGCAGACTATGAGCCTGAACGATTGTCTGGCCTACGTGCTGAGCCTGCCGATCCACTGTGCGACTTTGGGCGCGACAACCGTTGGTCAGATCGAAGACGACGTGCGCTTTGCTCAGCGGTTCAAGCCCATCGGCGATACCCAGATGAGCGCGCTGCGCAAGCGCGCCGAGCCGATCGCCGGCCCGCATCTGGAAACCTGGAAGCGTAATATCAAGACTGCGGACTACCGGCCGCCGCGCCCCGTCTATCAGGGCGACTAGCGGCAGCTGCGGACCTGCGCGGGCTTGTTTGCGTGGATCGCTTTCGAATTGAGTCAGATCATGAAGCCGCATCCCAAAAGGGTGCGGCTTTTCGCTTCTGAGGATGAACAGAGAGCAGAAAGATCCGACCAGCAGGAATCAGCCCAGCTAGACAACCTGTTTGATCAGTTGGCTGTGCACCTGAGCCACAGTCGCGGCCGCCTGGGCGGGCAATTCTGGGAAATGCCGGATAGGTCGCCACTAGCGGGCTAGCGTTTATCAATCCCGGTTTCACTTGGACGTATAGTCG
Organism: Terriglobia bacterium; assembly: GCA_965223005.1. Taxonomy (GTDB): domain Bacteria; phylum Acidobacteriota; class Terriglobia; order JAJPHL01; family JAPKYU01; genus CBDBKE01. The sequence continues at coordinate 225,696 of CBDCVK010000002.1, forward strand.
GCAAATCGGACAAGTGCCTACCTTGGGGCAGCGTCACTGCGTGATACGAGGGCACTTGTCCGGTTAGCGCGTTATACGTCCAAGTGGCGCACCGCTGAGCGGGTGGGGGTATGATCATTTCCGAGTGCGCCGTGACACGACCGGAATCATCGAAACTGGCGATGCGGCTGGTTCACCCTGCGTGCCACCCACCGGCTGATCGCTCCGCATGCGGAGAAACTTGGCTTCCGGGTGCTCTGCCAGGGAGCTGATTCGGTTAATACTGCTGCCTTCGCGTGATCGAGATCTGGGAGCCGAAGGACTTTGGTGTTTTTCCAAGAATCGTTTAGAATCGGCACAGCAAGCTAGCATTCGGGGTAGGTATGCTATGTTCATTCGTCCTTCGTGTCTTGTAATTCCGATTCTCTTTCTTGCGGCAACGGCTTCTTCGCCTGTGCCGGTTTCGGAATCGTCGCGTACCATTGATTTTCAGCGGGACGTTCGTCCCGTCCTCTCCGATAATTGTTTTCAGTGCCACGGCCCGGACAAGGGCACTCGCATGGCTGAGCTTCGGCTCGATACCCAGGATGGCGCCTTCGCCAAGCGGGCGAACGGAACAACGATCGTCCCAGGGGATCCGGAGGCAAGCCTGCTTTACAAGCGCATCACTCACGAGAACGAGAGGATGCGGATGCCGCCGGCTTATTCCAAGAAGGAACTGGCGAAAGAGCAGATTGGCGTACTACGGAGGTGGATCGAGGAGGGCGCTTCGTGGGACCAGCACTGGTCCTTCAAAGCGATCAAGCGGCCCAAACCTCCCGCAGTGAAGAACGAGGCCTGGGTCCGCAGCCCGCTCGACCGGTTTGTTCTCGCCCGGCTCCAGAAGGAAGGTCTTGCGCCTGCTCCCGAAGCCGACAAACGCACCCTAGCCCGCCGTGTGGCGCTGGATTTAACGGGATTGCCTCCCGACCACGGCACCCTCGAAAGCTTCTTGAGCGACACCTCGGAACAAGCTTATGAAAAACTGGTCGACCGGCTGCTAGACTCGAAGCACTGGGGCGAACACCGCGCCCGCTATTGGCTGGACGCAGCGCGTTACGGAGACACCCACGGTATTCACGTCGACAACTATCGCGAGATGTGGCCCTACCGCGACTGGGTGATCCGGGCTTTCAACGACAACAAACCGTTCGACGAATTTACGGTCGAACAGATCGCCGGCGACTTGCTGCCCAACCCGACGCTCGATCAACTGGTTGCCACCGGTTTTCATCGCTGCAATATCACGACGAACGAAGGCGGTGTCATCCCTGAGGAATACGAAGCTGTCTACGCCAAGGACCGAGCCGATACTACGGGCACCGTCTTTCTCGGTCTTACGGTCGGGTGCGCCACTTGCCACGATCACAAGTTCGACCCGATTCGACAGCGCGAGTTCTATTCCCTGACGGCGTTTTTTAGGAACACGACGCAGTATGTGATGGACGGCAATATATCGGATCCGCCGCCCATCCTGGTTGTCCCCAGCGACAAAGACCGCGGCCGCTGGCATGAGCTCCGCCGGGAAGCGGCGGAAACCGAAGCGAAGATCAAAAACCGCACCGCGTCGGTCGACGAAGCGTTCGCGGAATGGCTTGCGAGCAAGGAACATCGTTCCCTGCAGACCCCGCTCGAAGAGTCCGCGGAGCTGCTGACGCTGAACCTTGACGATGAACCCGCGATCGACATGGGCGGAAGGCGGAAGAAAATTGCACTTCATCAGGGAGCCGTGGTCGATGAAGGGCCGAACAAAAACCAGCCGGCGCTGCGGTTCGGGAAGGAATCGTGGGCGGAGCTTCCTCCCTTGAAGCTTGACAGTGACACACCCTTTTCTATTGCGATGTGGGTTTACCAACCCAAGGTCGTAGGGGCCTTCGTGGTTGCCGGTCAGTACGATCCCGACGACGATTCCCGCGGATGGTCGATTGGCGTCGACGCTCGGCAAGTCACCTTTAGAATGACCGGCGAAAGGCCGGCGGGGCAAGAAAATCCGTCCGAAGTCACCGTTGTGCCCATCATCACGAAGCGGATGCCCGCGGGTGTGTGGACCCACATTACGGTAACCCACGACGGCTCCGGCGAGCGGGCCGGCCTGCGTATCTACACGAACGGTGATGTCGTAGAGGAGCAGGGCAGCGAGTTTTTCACGAAGGTGGAGGGGAGTATCCAGACCAACCGGCCTCTCTATTTGGGCAGAGGAGTCACGAAGGGCAGAGGCGACCGCGACGAGCCCGAAGTCCGCTACTTCTCGGGCGGGGGCATAGCGGATCTTCGAGTCTTTAGTCGCCCGATCACGGTCCAGGAGGCCAAGGTTGTTTCGTTGTGGTCCGTGCTCCAAAGCGCGCGGGATAAGGAACCTGAAGAACTAAGCTCCGACGAGCGGGAAGCGCTGCGTCTCTACTACCTCAGCGTCAAGGACCAAGATTACCGCGAGCTCGTGGCGCGCAAGCAAGAGATCGATCGGGAGTGGCGGGAGGTCCGGCGGCGCGGGGGTGTCACACACGTGATGCGGGAGATACCGGACAAGGAGCCCGAGGCTCACGTTCTCTACCGCGGCCTGTATGACCAACCTCGGGAGCGTGTTACGGCAAACACTCCCTCGGCGTTACATCCAATGCCTGCGTCGTGGCCGCGCAACCGCATGGGGCTGGCTAAGTGGTTGGTCGACGAGGCGAACCCGCTGACAAGCCGTGTGATCGTGAACCGTTACTGGCAGGAAGTCTTCGGTGCCGGCCTGGTAAAGACCAGCGACGATTTTGGCTCGCAAGGGGAGTCGCCGTCTCACCCTGAGTTGCTCGATTGGCTGGTAGTCGAGTTCCGCGAATCGGGCTGGGACATCAAGCAGTTCTTCCGCACGCTCGTGACGTCCTCCACGTACCGCCAGTCCGCCCAAACGACGGCGGAAAAGCTCGATAAGGACCCGGAGAATCGGCTGCTCTCGCGCGGGCTCAGCTTCCGCATGGACGCTGAAATGATCCGCGATTACGCCCTGGCGGCGAGCGGCCTGCTGGTCCGCAAGATCGGCGGCCCGAGTGTGAAGCCCTATCAACCGGAAGGAGTCTGGAAAAGGGTGGCAATCACCATGAGCAACACCAGCTCCTACAAACAAGACTCCGGCGCCAAACTCTATCGGCGCAGTCTTTATACCTTCTGGAAGCGCTCCGCGCCGCCAGCCTCCATGGAGGTTTTCAATGCGCCGACACGGGAGCACACCACGGTGCGCCGCGAGCGAACCAACACGCCGCTGCAAGCGCTCGTCACGATGAACGATACACAATTCGTCGAAGCGTCACGCTATCTCGCACAGAAAGCCATGCGCGAGGCCGGAGATGACTTCGACCGGCGGCTGGATTACGTGACGACCCGCCTTCTTGCACGTGACTTCAGTCAAAACGAACGCGCGGTTGCGAAGCGGTCCTACAACAAATTCATCGGTTTTTACGGTTCAAACGCCGCAGAGGCAAAGAAGCTTCTTGCTGCCGGCGAGTCACCGCCCGATGAGGCGCTGTCCGTGACGGAGTCTGCAGCGTGGACCTTTCTGGCGAGCCAGATAATGAATTTGGACGAGGTGTTAAACAAGTAGAATCAGGGCGGCTGACCCGGCGCACGCCTGTCGTGTGCCCCATCCGGCTTCCGCGCCTGACGTTCGGCTTTACTCGCTCAGGGAGATTTTGAAAATGCATCCATACAAAGAAGCAGTCCTGGCGGAAACCAGACGGCAGTTCTTCGCCCGAGGCGCCAAGGGTATCGGCGGAATCGCCTTGGCCAGCCTTCTGGCCGAGAACAGCTTCGGTGCACCCGGAAGTGACGAATCATTTGGCGGTTTGCCGCACTTGCCTCACTTCGCCCCGAGAGCGAAACGGTGTATCTACCTCCACATGATGGGTGCGCCGCCGCAGATGGATCTGCTCGACTACAAGCCCAAGATGAAGGACTGGTACGACAAGGATCTTCCGGAATCGGTGCGCCGGGGGCAGCGTCTGACGACCATGACATCCGGACAGGCGCGCTTCCCGATCGCACCTTCTGTCTTTCAATTCAAGCAGCACGGCCAAAGCGGCACGTGGATTTCCGAGCTTTTGCCCCACACCGCAAAGATGGTCGACGACATGGCCGTTATCCGCTCGATGCACACCGAAGCAATCAACCACGAACCTGCGATCACCTTCATCCAAACCGGTCGGCAGGTCGTTGGGCGGCCGTGCATCGGATCCTGGATTTCCTATGGGCTCGGTAGTATGAACCGCGACTTGCCCACGTTCGTCGTGATGAACGCCGAGAAGAGCCACCCCAAGGCAGGTGTGCAAGCGATCTCGGCAAAAATGTGGAGCTCAGGGTTCCTTTCTCCGAAGTACGCCGGCGTAGGTCTCCGCGGAGGCGCAGAGCCGGTGCTGTACATCAAGGATCCGGATGGGGTTTCCAGGGATCTCCGGCGGCAGATGCTCGACGGCCTCAGCGAGCTGAATCAGCTCCGGCACCAGAAGATCGGCAACCCCGAAACACTGGCACGAATCGAGCAGTTCGAAATGGCCTTCCGGATGCAGTCGTCGGTGCCGGAGATGGGTGACCTCTCGAGTGAGCCGGAAAGCACCTTCAAACGCTGGGGCGAAGAAGCGAGGCAGCCCGGCAAGTTTCAAAACGCGGCGCTGATGGCGCGGCGGCTCGTCGAGCGCGGTGTGCGGTTTGTCCAGATCTATCACCGCGGCTGGGACGTACACTCCTTCGCGCCCGAAGTGCTCCCTGCGCAGGCCGCAGACGTCGACCGCGCTGCCTGGGCCCTAATCCAAGATCTGAAGGAGCGCGGCCTCTTCGAAGACACGCTCGTCATTTGGGGCGGCGAGTTCGGGCGGACAATCTACTCCCAGGGCAAACTGACGCCGACCGATTACGGCCGCGACCACCATCCGCGCTGCTACAGCCTATGGATGGCCGGCGGCGGCATCAAAGGCGGCGTCGTTCACGGCGAAACGGACGACTTCTCCTACAACATCGCCAAAGACCCGGTCCACATCCGGGATTTCCAAGCGACGATCCTGCACCTGTTTGGCATCGACCACGACCGCTTCACCCACAAGCACCAAGGACTGGACGCCAAGCTGACAGGTGTCGAACCAGCGCACGTGGTGAAAGAAGTCCTGGCGTAAAGCACTTGGTTTGAGTTGCAAATTCGCGTTCGCATACTGCGCGATTCTGCGGAAAGGTTAAGCTGCGTTCACGCGGCTTTGTCTTCACTAGGCCAGCCGTTTTACGGCTGGTATTGTTCCGAGTTGCCGCAAGCGGCAGAAACTAACGAAGTCTGGTAGATGTCTCGCCGGCGTGGTCACCCTCAGGCGACCACATTGCCTTCCACGAAGACGTACTTGAATGTCGTCGAGAACTGGTTCGAAAAGTTCGGGGACCAGCAGGGTGGGGCGCAATAACAGCCCACATTCCTGTTGAATCCCTCTCCCACAGCAGACCCGGTTCGAGAGCGAGCAATCCACTCATCTACAGGTCCATACGGTCGTCGAAGTCGCAAGATCCCGGTAAGTCGGCAAAGCGGACAAGTGGTCCGTCGGGTTCAGGTCCCCCGAAACGGGCACTCCTCAACGATTGACGCGCACTCTCCAGAAAACACGCCACTCCGGTCCCTTCTGTGCTTGTCTGGGCTTGGCCCAATCGGCTGCAAGGGCCAACAATACCGGACCGGATAGATTGCCCCTAACCCCCAGTTCTTTCCGGTCCGGCTGCCAACTCCCGAATAGTCGCCAACTAAGAAACTATCGCAGCGCTTTGCCGCTCCTCGTCTGACGTCGGCGGGCACTTGGACGTATAGTCGGCTATCCGGACAAGTGCCAACCTGGAGGCAGCGTCACTCTAATAGCTGAGAGCAGATAGGTCCCGCCTTGTCGCCGTCCGACAAGAGACTCGCCGCTCGCCACAGCATGTGACGACCTGCACCTTTGGGTGATTTCCGATTTCTGAGTTGTAGCGGGGGCTGGTACCATAGCAGCTAGGAACTACGGCGTATCTGGCATTGGAAAATCAATGTCTCAAACAGACAAAGGAGGTACCGGCATGAGGCGTAATAAACTGAGGGACCTTCTGAACGCCGGCCAGCCCACCATCGGCACTCACCTTCACAGTTCCTGGCCATCCGTTGTGGAAGTCGTCGGACATACCGGCATGTTTGACTACGTTGAATTCGTTTCCGAATACGGGCCGTTTGACTTATATGCGCTAGACAACTTTTGCCGGGCAGTGGAGTTATTCGATTTGTCGGCGATGATCAAAGTTGATCAGGAACCGCGACGCTTCCTGGCCCAGAGAGCCATCGGCGCTGGCTTTCAGAGTGTTCTTTTTGCGGACTGCCGCACCGTCGACGACGCCCGCGAATGCGTGAGGGCTGTGCGCCCCGAGACACCGGAGTCAGGCGGTCTTCACGGCGTCGCGCTGCGCCGAAGCACCTACATGTTGCATGCTGGGATGCCCGAGTACGTCCGGGCGTTGAATGAAGTCGTCGTAGCCCTAATGATCGAAAAGAAATCGGCAGTGGAGCAACTGGAGGAAATCGTCTCGTTGGGCGAGATTGATATGGTTCAGTGGGGACCGGCAGATTACTCAATGAGCATTGGCCAGCCCGGGGCCTGGGATTCCCCGGAAGTCAGGGCCGTTGAACGCAGGGTCATCGAGACTTGCTTGAAGAAGGGCATACCGCCACGTGCCGAGATCGACACCCTGGACAAGGCCAAGTATTACCTGGACATGGGCGTGCGCCACTTTTGCCTCGGTACAGACATCATGATTCTCCACGGGTGGCTGAAGGAAAATGGTGAAAGCTTACGGAATGCTATTTCTGACTCATAGTCCAGCCGCCTCAGTGGGTGTGGCGGGCGCCACATAACGTCACTATGTGTCATTCCGAATTACCGAGTGGCGGCGGGGGCTGGTACCATCACCCGCCCGCGCTCGGCCCCAGGGCAGAAGCCTCGCAAACCCACCCAAGCAGCACCATACCCCGCTCTTGCCACAATTACGTGTGTGTTGGGGTTTCTGAAGTTTCCCTATCGGCTCCGGCGGGAGTGCCCGCGCTGAAGGATCGTCAAATGAACGCGAGCGACGATGTGCATGTAGCCCCCTGCCGTCGCGTACCGATCTGCGGCAGCGGCCCTGATGTGAGCGAGCGCGTCGGCTTTTCGCCCGAGCGCATCGAAATGCAAACCGACATACAGGTGGGCGTAGAACTTCGATTGGCCGCCGGCGCCGGCCATGGCCAACACCTTGTCGGGGCTGATCGCGCCTTGGAACATCTGGTAGACCTCGCGCATCGGAACGCGCGCGTCGGGTCCCACTGGCAGAAGGGCCGCCCTCGCCTTCTCGACCGATTCCGCACGCGTCACGCAGAGAAAGTGCCAGGCCGCGTTTTCCACGTCGTTCGGGTTCACGGCGCGGTGGGATTCAAACTGCGCGCGACAGTCACGGTAGCGACCTGCGTAGTACAGAGCGATGCCGCGCTGCCAGAGATAGGGCGCCTTATCAGGCACAAGCTTGGCCACATTGTCGAACTCGGCGACCGACTCCGCTACGCGGCCGCCCTGGAAATGGGCAATGGCACGATCGAGGGCACGTTCCGCCGCCGACTGTGCGTTGGCCGCGGCGGCGAACGCGAACATCGCCGACAGGGTGAGAATTTGGCGCATCCGGGCCGGGGTCGACGACCGGATGACGGCCGACATTTTGGCCTTCGCGTCAGCGGCGGAGATCGAGACACACGAGGGTGTTTTCGTTTCGCACATACAGGAATCCGTCGGCGATCGCCGGGTAGGCCCGGACGGTCGGCGGAAGGATCTGGGCGCGTACCAGCGGCCGGAAGGCATCGGGCGACGCTGTGGCCATCACCAGCTCGCCGCTTTCGCGCAGGATTAGCAATCGATTGCCGACGAGCGTGACTGTGCCGGCACGGAACCGATCCTCACTCCAGCGAACCTTGCCCGTCGCCAGCTCGACCGCGCGGAAACTCGGGCCGAACTCCTGACGTCCGTGAAACCCGTACAAATGTCCGTGTTGGTACGCACTCGTGGCGTAGTGATTCGAGAGCGCCTCGTCGGATGCCCATAGGTCGATAAGCTTCGAACCGTCCACGCGCAGCACCGCCGCGCCCGGTCCGTACTCGGCCGACACGAAGATCAGGTCCCCGATTACCAGCGGCGTCGCGACGTTGACCGACGACGCCTGCCGCGCCCGCCACGCTCGCCGAAACTGCACCGTCCCTGTCGCCGGATCGAGGCCGACGAGACCGTTGCGCGTGAGGAAGATCGCAGATCGGCGGCCGACAATCGTCGCGCCGGTCGCCGACGAATAGCTCGCCTCATCGTCGGTGGCCGTCCAGAGCACTTTGCCGTTTTTCACGTCGAACGCGACGATGCCGGCCCTTCGGCCGCCGATGTTGGCCAGAAGCCTTCCATCCTCGACCAGCGGCGAACCTGCGGCACCGAAATAGCCTTTCGGCACGCTAAACCGCGCCCTGGTGTCTTCGCTCCAGATCCGCTTGCCGTCCGCGAGGCCGATCGCGTGAAGCTGCCCCTCTGCTCCGAACGTGTATATGACGTCATCCACGACGACGGGCACCGCCCGCGGCCCTTCGTCGAACCCGAAATCGTCGCGATACGAGGTGGGATAAGAATACCGCCACTGGCTCGCCCCGGTGCGCGCGTCGAGGGCCTCAACCACTTCGCTGTCGGATACCCGATGAAACAGGATCACTCGGCCTTGAACGACAACCGGGCCGCTCAACCCGGCGCCGATGGACTTGCGCCAAACCTCACGCGGGCCGCTCGCACCCCAGGTCTCCGCGAGCGCCGGGCCCCGTGAGACGCCGTTGCGCTCTGGGCCGAGGAACTGCGGCCAGTCCTCAGCAGCCGTTTGGATCGCGATAGCGAACCCGACGACGACCGATAACATCAGTTGATGTCGAATAGACATATTCGATTGGAGTCGAATTCGTGATCCGGAATCTTGTCGGTCCCCGCCTGAGACTGAGTATGCCGGGCAGGAATTCAGCACCCCGAGAGCCTGAACACCGTGGGATGCTCATCACGATTCCTCCCTGGCTACGACAGAAGGCGGATCACCCCCGAGGTCCCGTCGACTTCGACCTGCTGGCCGTCGTGAAGCTTGGTCATCAATCGGTCGATGCCCACAACGCACGGCTTTCCGTACTCGCGCGCGATCACCGCACCGTGCTGCAGAATCCCACCGATCTCGAGCACGACCGCGGCGGCATTCACGAACAGCGGCGTCCAGCCCGGATCCGTCGTATACGCCACCAACACGTCCCCCTTCTTGACCGGCTTCTCGTGGGGGTCGCGGAGCACCTTGACCGGACCCGTCACCACTCCGGGTGACACGGCCATCCCGCTCAGCTCACCGGGCTTCTCCTCGCGGGGGGGCGGGCGAAGGATCAGGCCTCGCGAGTCGATTACTTGAGGGAACTCCGTCACCTGTGCCTCGAGTCTCTTGATGAAGCGCGTCCGCTCCTCGCGGACTTCTCGCAGGTCCAACGAAGGATCCACGCTAGCCGATTCGAGCTCGCGTAACGTCAGATCGAAGACGTCCTCGGCTGCGTCGAGACGACCCTCCCGGACCAGGCGTCGGCCCTCGATCAGGGCACGCTTGCGAAGCGCGGAGGTGAACAAGACGCAGTGGTACTTGGGCGTGTCGCGGGTTCCGGCGAACAGGTCGATCATTCGATAGACCCGGCGCAGCAGCGACCGCCGCAACCAACCCGAGCGCCTCATCAACTTTTCGTAGGCTCGCTGCCGCTCCTCTATCTGGCGCTGGTGTGCGGCCTCCGGATCAAAGCCCTCGTCGTCGACGGACATGATGGACATCTGCCACAGGGCGAGAAGGGGGTCGTCCCCGTAACGCGGGCTCGCCAGGTCCATCTCCAGGGGGCCGCGACAGCCAAACTTCGAGATGAAGGCGTCCCACGCGCTCAGGAACTCCGCCGACACCTGTCGATTCTCGATTTGTTCGGCCAACCGGGTCAGGTCCTGGAAGTCGGATCGGTCCAACAGGCTGGCCAGGCGAAACAGCGCTATCCCCATCTCGACGACGACGTTGCCCTTGAAACCCCGCTTGAGCTTCTCAGCGAGGGCTTTCGCCTCGGCTGAGTTCCTGCGGACTACGAGATCAGCCGACACCAGCCCAGCGAGCCCGGCGAGGAGCACGGACATCGTGACGTTGAACATCGGTCCCAGAGGGGCGGTGTAAGTGCGCCGGAATTCGTCGAGAGGAAGGGTGTAGTCGACGTTCTTGGTTAGCTCTAGCTCGAAGGCGTCGACCTTCCGCTGGTACGCTCGGCGTGCGCGCTCGGGCGACAGAATGGTCCACGCCATGTTCCAGAGGAAGCCACGCAGCTGCCACAAGACCTTAGGAATGAACCTCAGGGTCCGGAACCCCACCCAGGGCGGTCTCGTGGCCGCGCGGTACCGCTTCGCGTCGACGTTGGCCAGGATCTCGCCCATCAGTACGTCGTTGTAGGCGCTGTTCTGAGACATTTTCTTTGGGCTCGCCAGCCACATCATGTTGGAGAAATTCATGTACATGCGGCCGCCCGCGAAGAACACCGGGCCCTTCTCAGGGTTGACGTCGGTTCCGACGAGATCCTCGAGAACGGGGGATATGAGATCCTCCATCCAGTCGAGCCCCATCGGCGAGATCGGCTTGTTGATCGTCAGCCCCTTCGACAGGGCAGCGTCCGCGTACAGCCTCCTACGTTCACCGGGCTCGGTCAGCATTTCTGGCGGGAGCGGCACGTGGGTGGTAATAGGGCGCGCCTGCAGCACGTGGAGCTGACCGCCGGCGTAGGCCCACTCGATGTCTGTCGGCTTCTCGTAGAGGTCCTCGATTCGACATATCACGCCGGTCAGCTCGCTGAGCTGGGCGTCGCTGAGGGTGAGCTCCGCCGAACGATAGCCCTTCCGCTCCATAGTGCCGCCATCTGAACCTAGCCAGATCGAGACCTGCTTGACGCCAAGTTTCTTGTCCAAAACCTGACGACTGACCTTGTCGACTCTGAAGTTGTCGGGTGATGCGAGGCCGGCGACGACCGACTCCCCCAGGCCCCAGTTCGCGTCGATGACGGCCTCGTCGTAATCGTTCGTGAGTGGGTTGAGCGAGAAGCCCACGCCGGCGACCTCGCTGTCGATCTGCTGCTGCACGACCACGGCGATGCGCGGCGACAGAACGTCGAAGCCGTGCTCCTTCTTGTAGACGAGCACGCGCTCATCGAGGCTCGAGGCAAAGCAGTGTCGCACCGCGTCGTCCAGATCGGCCGGGCGCACACCCAGTCGGGTCTTGTAGCCACCGGCGAACGAGGCTGACGCCAGGTCTTCCTCGGGTGAGGACGAGCGCACTGCGAACAGCACGTCGTCGCCTAACGCTGTGAGGTTCTTGCGAAGGTCCTCCAGGGATTGACGCTGGGCTGCCGTCAGCCTTAGGGCAAGGCAGAACCCCTTCAGCTCGTTGCAGAGGGTCGCCCACTTGTCCGCCGTCGCGTCGGCGAGCGCCGCCCACGCCGCGGACGCCTGAATCTCGTCGAACCAGGGCACGAAGAACTCCGTCGTGAGCACGGCGCCGGGGGGAACGGGCAAGCCCGCCTCGACCATCCGTATCAACGAATAGCCCTTGCCGCCGACCTCCGCGAGGGTCGTCTCCTCGTTGCCGGGAAACGAAACGATCAGGGTCACGTCCATACCTTCGTGCCCGATGGCCTGGCCGGCCAGCGGGGACTTGGGAGGTGCGCTCCCACAAAGGTAGCTCCAAACAGTCATATTGACCTCATATTAGTATTCCGAATTCCAAGATTCTGGCTCGGGCTGGTACCATCAGGACCCGCGGCCGACCCGCGTGGCGGAAGCCTCGCACGTGCGGTGTGATGGCGCCCGGCGATTGTGACGTACTTTGTGACATAACCCTGCCATCCAAGCCCAACTAACCCCTTGTCACTCGGTGTGCGTCAGTGTCACTCGTCGGAGGCACAGAATGGGGGGATGCACCGCTGCGCGTATCACTTGGGCTCACTCCCTCTCACTCCTTACTACGTCGCTTCCTGAACTCCGGAACCAAAGGCCGCAGGTTCGAATCCTGCCGGGCGTACCACTCTTCTTCTCGGGGAATCAACAGGTTGGCGGGAATTGGCGTTAGGCGAGATTGGGCCGTTTTGGTGCAGGTGTGCAAGAAGTGTGCAAGATGGGACATGGCTAGTTAATCCCGGCTACTTCCTTCTGGATCGGAATTACCTGCTGCTGTTGCTGCTGTTCGGCCTCTAGGTATTCCTCGGCTTTGAGCAGAGCTTCTTGCTGGTCCTTTTCGTCAATGATGTCATACCTGGTGCCAAGAAGCTAGGTACGGCTGTCCGCCGCCTGAGGGTTCAAGCGGTGAGGTGCCGCCTGTTCCGAAATGTTCTGATGCGTGTAGTACGGTCTGGGTTCAATGCAACGACGAGAATCCATGGGACCCAGGGGCAGCCTGCGACTGCGCCAAGCGCCGCTGCATCGATCGCATTAGTGGAGAGATTCGGCACATTGAATGTGCGTGTAGCGGACTCGTGATTGGAGGGCGACTGGGAGCGCCGAGGAAGTGGGGAACGACAGGTGCGCATAAAGTCTCTGGACCCGAAGATGTTTCCCAAGAGACGAGCCGCTCTCGCGAAGGTCGCGCATTGCTGGCGACGGAATCAAGAAAGCGGACTGAACAGCAGCAAAAGAAGAAGTAGCCAGTCAAGGTGCCCGCCATCGTATGGACGGTTAGGGCAGGTGTGCACTTTGGTGTGCAGGAAGTGGGGCAGAAATGCTCCCACTTAAGCGGACAACTGGGAATGCTATCCGCATTGCTTTTCTGCCCCTTGTGGTACTGATTCGGCTGGAGTAGGTTGCGGAATTCCCCTCATAACCCAAAGGTCGTCGGTTCAAATCCGACCCCCGCAACCAAACTAGATCAGCGGGTTAGAGCCGCTCCCCCGGAAACAACCTAGGTTCGTTAGGGTGCGAATCCCTGCTTGGCCCCTTTGTTTCGTAAAACTCGGTTGCACTGCAGGCCGACCCAGAAGGGTGATCCACCGCTGATGCGAATGATCCTCTCCATGGACGACTCCCAGAATGGCGACGAGGACGTTTGCCTGCGACAAACAGGCAAGATCTTCACGGAAAATTTACTTAGCTCAGAAGCCAAAGTCGGTTAGAATCGGCGCCCATTCTCGACCATGTTATTGGGGTGCGTGACCATGTCCTTCTGCTCGACTCAATCCCTGCGGCTGGCCTTCTGCATAGTCCTGGCATCGGTGTTCGCGAAGAACCTTCTGGCCGAGCGACCGAAGCCCCAACTGGTGCTTCTGATAGTGGTCGACGAACTCCGCGGAGACATGTTGTGGCGATTCCAGGATCGATTCGGTCCCGGAGGGTTGCGCTACTTGATCGAGGAAGGTATCGCATACAAGCAGGCCTACTATCGCCACTCGACGACCTTCACCGCGTCTGGCCACGCGACTCTGGCCACCGGCGGCCACGCGGCACTGCATGGATTTCCCGGAAACGATTGGTACGACCCGAGACTCGGCCGTCGTGTCTACTGTGTGGAAGACGATCGGTACAACGTGATCGACCAAGCCGGAGAATTGCATACTGGAACCTCGCCTCGGAACCTCACCTCAACTACCTTCGGCGACGAGCTTGTTCTGGCAACCGACGGGCGGGCCCGCGTCTTTTCCGTATCGATTAAAGATCGGGGGGCGATCATTCCCGGAGGTCATCTCGGTAAAGCCTTCTGGTACTCGAAAAACACCGGTGGATTCATCACCAGCACCTACTACTTCCATGAGTATCCAGGATGGGTAAAGAGGTGGAATGGGGCGAAAAAGGCCGACCGCTACCAGAACCAAACCTGGGACCTGTTGCGGGATCGATCCAGCTATCTCTACGCAGCCCGCGACGACCGCTCCAGCGAGCGATCCTATAAGCATCTAGGCAGGACTTTTCCTCACCCGCTGGGCAATCCCAATCCCCAAGACTTCTACTCCGCATTACGCTTCACGCCGATGTCCGATGAATTGACCCTGGAGTTCGCCAAAGAGATTCTCGCCCAGGAATCACTGGGAAAAGGTGGGGCAACCGATGTCTTGGCCGTGAGCTTGTCGGCAAGTGATTACATCGGCCATGCTTTTGGCCCCAACAGCCTTGAGACAGAGGACAATCTGCTGCGTCTCGATCGATACCTGGCGGAATTTTTCGGGTTCGTCGACGGCCATGTCGGTCTGGACCAGACGCTCATCGTGCTGTCTTCGGATCGTGGCATCGATGCGATCCCGGAATTCAAGGTCGGCCTCGGCATGGCTGCCGGTCGGCACCGTCCTGACCGCTTCCTCAGGACTATCAACGACGAACTGAAGAAACGGCTGGATACCCAGAAGGACCTGGTGAAGGTCTTCTGGAATCCGTCCCTCTATCTGAATCTGGAAGTCGTACAGGATCTGGGTCTTCAGGTTGAAGAGGTGGAACGACTGGTGGCCGCAGAGATCCTGAAGCTTCCCGGGTTCGCGCTTGCCGTGACGAGGACCGACCTGCTGGCTGGGCACCTCAGTTCCGGTCCGATTCAGCAGAAGGTGCAACTGGCTTTTCACCCCCAGCGATCGGGCAACGTCCTGGTCGTACAGAGTCCTTCCTGGTATCTGTATCCGGACGCAGAAAAGTATTCCGCCATGCACGGCTCTCCCTACACCTACGATACCTACGTCCCGATCTTGATCGCTGGTGCTGGAATCCGACCGCAGGTTGTCCAGCGTCAGGTCGCTCCCCAGGACATCGCTCCGACAATCACGAGTTTGTTGGGAGTGGTGCCGCCGTCGGGTTCAACTGGGACACCGCTGGTCGAAGTTCTCGGAAACTGAGTCGAGCGGGAACTACGTGGACTAGGAATAATCGCCAATCCCACTGCCGCGTCTAGAAAGAAACCAGCTTTAGAAAATCGCGGCGCTCCGATGTCGAATCAGCAACTTGAATGCTGACCCTTCACAAAGGCCGCTTACGCGTACCGTGGGACCGGCTCAACTCGGCTCCGTGCGCGCGATATTCGTGGGATTTACGAGAGCGCCTCGCCCATCCCCGCGAAAACACCGAACCTGTATGCAAGCAGTTTTCTTGACGCAATCCGCAATCTGTTCCGAGATGCTGCTTTCGGGGTACACGCGAAGATTGTCGAATGACCCTAATCTCTTGGTCCGACAAAAGGGTTGAGGAGTTGGTTCCGTCTAGGTGAGTCCGCAGATCCTCGGGTAGGGATCCGAACTGGACTTGGACCGGCGGCGTTCTTGGGTTCGATTTGGGTTCAATAACTATTACCCAGCCTTCCTGAAGCTTCCTCAACATTGCTATGCGTACCGCAAAATGAATCACTTAGCCAAAAGGGGTTAAACTCATAACCAAAAGGGGTTAAACTCATAACCCAGGTCGTTGGTTCAAATCCAACCCCCGCAACCAAAAAATCAAGGGGTTAGGGGACGTTACCCTAGCCCCCTACTTTTTTATCTAACAGCTATCTAACAACTCGCCAGGCACGGGCTCTGAAACAGAGAAGTGAGAGCCTTGACACTAAGAAGTCGGACCTCGCAAGGGTCAAAGGGTCGCGGCACAGTGTTAACAACTCGCCAGGCACGGGCTCTGAAACAGAGAAGTGAGAGCCTTGACACTAAGAAGTCGGACCTCGCAAGGGAAGGGTCGCGGCACAGTGTTTATGTAGCTCCGCTCCAAGAAACTTTTGGTGAAAAATGCTTCAACTAGAACGCCCGGTCAACCTGACTCCCCGACTTGGCTGTATAGTCGGCTATCCGGACAAGTGATCCTCTATGCCCGCCAGGGTAGTGGTCAGTTTCCGATAAGGGCGTTATACTCGGAATTCTCAACCCTTCTCCACTCTCATAGTCGGCCGTCACGCGACAAGGTTTCTTGTCTTTCCTACGCTCCCATCCGGGTTCAACCTTGGGTTCAAGAGGCGCGGAGTGGGGCCGGTGGCACAACTTGGTTGATCGTCCCGTTGCCTACGTCGTAGACGAAGCCGGAGACGACCAGTTGATCTGGCGTTCCGGGGGTGTGGCGGAGTCGTTCGACGTCGTCTTGCACAGACGTGGTAGGGTCGCTGATTGCCATTGCCGATACTTCGTCGACACTGAGGCCGAGCCGTTCTGCCACCTGTCCCTGGATAGCCGGGTTGGCGAGACGAGACATTCCGCAATCGGTGTGGTGGATAACGACAAGTTCCGGCTGCCTAGGGCTGGTTCCCGGCTGGCTGAAGGCGGCGGCCAGAACGCCGAGAATGCCGAGATCTCGTATCACTGCGGGGGTGATCCTGCCGCCTGCGTTACGCATGACGACCGCGTCGCCGAGTCCGAGCCCGAAAAGGTGTGCAGGATCGACGCGGGCGTCGAGGCAGGTCAAGAGGATCGTTGACATACGGGGCGAAATCTTGAGGTCTCCTGCCGCGAACTGCTCAGCAAAGCTCCGGTTGCGATCGAGTAGCGTGGTCAGGTCAGCCGTCTCTCCCCCTGTTGTCTGTTCCTTAGTCATACTGTCTTCCTCCTTTCTCAATGTATTATCCGTGCCCAAGACGACCGGCGGGCCATCGCTTGGTCCGTCGTCGACATAGTCCACCCGGCCCTCCTCTCGGCAGAAGCCTTGTCATCCATGGCGCCCCCTGGGAAGTTTGAGCCCGGAGGTCTTGCCCTAAGGGGTACAACGCCGGGGAGAGCTGAGAAGTTCCCGTCCCTTCCTCAAGCGTGATTTTCTGGATCAGGCGGGATCGCGCCCGACTGGAGCTGCCGCTTCATGTTCCGCCCTCCATTCTTTGTTTTGGTAACAAAATTCAGGGTTTTTCAGTGTGGAATGTCCCTGCGCGCGGTGGTAGGTCTCTAAATCAGGAACGCGGGTCAGCATGACCTTCATTAAATTCTTGAGGGCCCTCAGTTTATTCACCACAGTTGGCTTTGCGACGGAACTATCCGCAATATAGCGTCGGGCAATCGTTTCAAAACCCTCCGGATCTCGCCCGACGATTTCCTTCACCACGCTGGTCGGCGCGCTTACTTCCATAGTTCCGTTGAACGCTTCCTCATTGTAATCCGAGACCTGGGAATACGTGTAGATTGGGAGTCCGGCCGCCTTTACCGCTTTTCGAAACATTTGTTTGGACATTTTCTGAGCCACAACCTTTCTTCCCAGGATCTTCCCGATAATGTCGGCCATTTCCTGCGTCGAGAGGATCTTGGGCCCGGTCGGGCTATAGGTTTTTCCTGCGTGTTTTGCTGGGTCCTTAAGGATATGGGCCGCCACCGCGCCCATATCCTCATCGGACGGCAAGTTCCACCGTCGAGGGATAGCCCCGGTCGCCCGTAGTCCCGTCCCCAGAGATGATCATCGCGTGGGACCCTCTCAGCAGCGTGGTCGTGAGGTGAGCTTCACTCGATATACAGAAACTCGAAGCGGTCCAGGTTCATCACCTTGTTCCACGCCGCCACGAAGTCCCGCACGAACTTCTCCTTTGCGTCGGCGCCCGCATAGACCTCGGCCAGCGCCCGGAGCTGGGAGTTCGAGCCGAAGACGAGATCAACTCGCGTGCCGGTCCACTTAAGCGTGCCGGTCTTGCGGTCGCGCCCTTCGAGCACGTCCTTCGCGTCCGAGACCGGCTTCCACTCCGTGCGCATGTCGAGCAGGTTGACGAAGAAGTCGTTAGTTAGCGTCTCCGGCTTCGAGGTGAGGACCCCATGCTTGGACCCGCCGACGTTGGTCCCCAGCATGCGCATGCCGCCGACGAGAACCGTCATCTCGGGCGCCGTGAGCGTCAGGAGCTGCGCCCTGTCGATCAACAGCTGCTCCGCGGCGACCGTGAACTTGCCCTTCAGGTAGTTGCGGAAGCCGTCGGCTATCGGCTCGAGCACGGCGAAGGACTCGACATCCGTCTGGTCCTGCCCCGCGTCCATGCGCCCGGGCTTGAAGGGCACTTTCACGGCGACGCCGGCCTTCTTCGCGGCCTGCTCGACGCCCGCGCAACCCGCGAGCACGATCAGATCGGCGAGCGAGACCTTCTTGCCGCCCTTCGTCTTCTTGTTGAAGGCGGCCTGGATGCCCTCGAGCGTCTTCAGCACCTTCGCGAGCTGCGCCAGCCGGTTCACTTCCCAGTCCTTCTGCGGCGCGAGGCAAATGCGCGCCCCGTTCGCCCCGCCGCGCTTGTCCGAGCCGCGGAAGGTAGAAGCCGACGCCCATGCCGTGGACACCATCTGCGCCACCGACAGCTTCGAGCCGAGGATCTTCTTCTTCAGGTCGGCAATCTCCTTGTCGCCGATCAGCTTGTGATCGACCTTGGGGATCGGGTCCTGCCAGATCAGCTCTTCCTTCGGCACTTCCGGTCCCAGGTAGCGGGCGCGCGGCCCCATGTCGCGGTGCGTCAGCTTGAACCAGGCGCGCGCGAAGGCATCGGCGAAGGCCTGCGGGTCCTCGAGGAACCGGCGCGAAATCTTGCCGAACTCTGGATCGAAGCGCAGCGTCAGGTCGGTGGTCAGCATGGTCGGCTTATGGAATTTGCCCGGGATGTGCGCGTCGGGAATGATCTCCAGTGCGTTCTTGGCCACCCACTGCTTGGCAGCGGCCGGCGACTTGGCAAGCTCCCATTCGTACTTGAAAAGGTTCTCAAAGAAGTTGTTGCTCCAAAGCGCCGGTGTCTTGGTCCAGGTCACCTCGATGCCGCTCGAGATCGTGTTGGCGCCGTGCCCCGTGCCGTAGTCGCTCATCCAGCCCAGGCCCTGCGCTTCGAGCGGCGCGCCTTCCGGATCCGGCCCCTTATGGGATTCCAAGGCGGCGCCATGTGCCTTGCCGAAGGTGTGGCCGCCGGCGATCAAGGCGACGGTCTCCTCATCGTTCATCGCCATGCGGCCGAAGGTGGCGCGGATGTCCTTGGCGGCGGCCATGTAGTCGCCGCTCGCGTTAGGGCCTTCCGGGTTGACGTAGATGAGGCCCATGTGTGTGGCGCCGAACGGCCCCAGCTCCCGATCGCCGCCAAAGCGCTTGTCGTCGCCCAGCCACGCGATTTCCTCGCCCCAGTTCACGTCCTCGTCCGGCTCCCAGACGTCGGGGCGGCCGCCGCCGAAGCCGAAGGTCCTGAAGCCCATGGACTCCAGCGCCACGTTGCCAGCGAGGATCAGCAGGTCGGCCCAGGAAATCCCGCTGCCGTACTTCTGCTTGATAGGCCAGAGCAGGCGCCGCGACTTGTCGATGTTGACGTTGTCGGGCCAGCTGTTGAGCGGAGCGAAGCGCTGCTGCCCCCGACCGGCGCCGCCACGGCCGTCGGTGATGCGGTAGGTCCCGGCAGCGTGCCAGGCCATGCGGATGAACTGCGGCCCATAGTGGCCGAAGTCCGCCGGCCACCAGTCCTGCGAGTCGGTCATTAGCTTGACCAGGTCCTTCTTGAGCGCCTTGTAGTCGAGACGCTTGAATTCCCTGGCGTAGTCGAAGTCACTGCCCATCGGGTCGGACTTCGCGGAATGCTGGTGCAGCAGTTCCAGCCGCAGCTGGTTCGGCCACCAGTCGCGGTTGGTCCGGCCGCCGCCGGCGATGTGGCTGAAGGGGCACTTCGCTTCGGTTGACATGTGTTCTTTCCTCTTCTCTCGGATTTGGGTTCGTGCAGCTAACTTATGTTTAGGCCGACCTGGATAAGACCGGTCGTGGTCGGCCTAAGACTGCAGTGCCAACGGCGAACGAGTCGGCAACCATTTTGTTTACAATCGCTTGTTCTAATCTTCTGACTTCCCGCCCGGTTTTAGGCCGACCGGTTGCTCCGAATAATTCCGACGCTTTCGCCAGCGGTGGCCTTCCGCAATCCGTCCAAGGGGCTGTGGACCGCTCGACGGCACCCGGTGACAGACTGCCTCGATTAGACCGCCGATCAACCTGCCGGTCAAGGCCGTAGCACCTTACCGCGCTTTCCGCACCTAGGGTGCTGGGCAGGCTCCACTTGGTTAACAACAACGCTGGATAGATCCTGACTAACGGGCTAGGGTTGACTGAAGGCTCTCAACTCGCGGACCGTCGCCGACACCGAAGTTACCGTCCACCCTGCTCGTAAAGATTGCCACCGGTCTGATCCAGAATTCTGACGATACATGAGCTTACCGGACGCTTACGATGTTTAACCCTGACATCGCTCCAGTGGCTAGCCAATTGACGAAGGGCGGCGCCGGGATCTGGTGTCACTTCTCTTTTCGACGGGCTGAGGAACTGGCGGCTTGAGCAGCCACAGTAGGCAGAGTGGCCGTGGTAGGTTGGCCACTTACCCTTCCAGAGTTTGTGAAGTCACCAAGCCGGAAGAAGTAGTTGCCCTTGGTCAAAATAATCAGCCCTTCAGGAGCCTTGCTTCCGGTGGGGAGGAGGTCTACGCAATTTTCGTGCAGATCGCCTAGAACCTGTTCGGCATCCTCATCCGCCATAACATGCGGCACCCCTATCTCAGTTAGGATTTTGCAGTCTATTGGATAGCCGTGCGCCTTGTACCTGACCATGAAGGCTTGCTTGATTTTCTCTTTTGCGTCTGGAGTTACTCCATGCCATCCTTCCAGCGCCTGCTCTAGGTACTGCTCGCAAATTTCGATCGCGGCCGCATAGGCTCCGATCCAAAATGGATCGAGTTTATCGGCCATGGCCATTTTCACCGTTGGATCTTTGGTTGCCTCCACTCGTTGGACCGCCTCTCCAATTGAGTTAGCAGGGAAAAACACCCCTTTCCTCTCTGGATGAAGGACCTGTGGATCAACAGGGCCAAGTTGCGCTGAGGTTGTCAATACCATCGTGTCGGCGGCGAGTGTCAGTAGCGTTGCTGCACTCTTAGCCATAAACGGCACGACTACCCTGAAGGTCCCAAACCTTGCCCGGCAGAGACTAGCGAGTGCCGAAGCGGCATCCGCACTACCGCCGCGGGAATGAAGTATTAGATCAATCCCATTCCCTTTGGGCAGTTTGCGGATGACCTTTTTGAAAGCGTAGAGCAGGTCCGTGGACAGAAGCCTGAAAGGTAGACTTGTCCATTTAGATCACCAGCCACGCGGCGAGCCTAGTAGAAGGCTTCGTAGGCGCAGTACTGCGTGTTGTCTTCGGGATTTGCGGACGACTGCCAGCAGCGCTTTAAACTCACGATACTGGTCAACCGCCTTCTTGAGTTCGAGATATTGGCGCCTAGGTGCGGCGCGCTGGGAAACTTTGGTTGGGATGGGGGAAAGGAGCGGGGGAGTTCTTGGGTTCGATAAGCATTCCCGAGCCTTCCTGAAACTTCCTCAACATTGCTATGCGTACCGCAAAATGAACAACTTAGCCCAAAGAAGTTAAACTCATAACCCAAAGGTCGTCGGTTCAAATCCGACCCCCGCAACCAACCTTTCGATTTTATTCTGCACCGGGCTGGGCGCGACGAATCCGCCGGTCACCTCAGGCG
This sequence comes from Terriglobia bacterium, assembly GCA_965223005.1. GTDB lineage: Bacteria > Acidobacteriota > Terriglobia > JAJPHL01 > JAPKYU01 > CBDBKE01. Next base: position 247,215 of record CBDCVK010000002.1, read on the forward strand.
AGCCAGGGCCGGGGACCGAACCACTGGCGCGGGTGGTGGTGCCGGTGGAAGCGCAGGTGGGCGGCCAGCCGGCGACGGTGCACTTCGCCGGGCTGGCACCGGGCTTTGTGGGCCTCTACCAAGTCAATGTAGAAATCCCGGCAGATGTGGCGCCGGGCTCCGAGGTTCCGTTGGTGTTCCTCCAAAACGCTGTCCCTAGCAACACCGTCACCATCGCCGTCGAGTAGCCCGTTTCGCCTCGTTTAGGTCTCTGAATCCCACCGCCAGGTGTGCACTTTGGTGTGCAGGAAGTGGGGCAGAAATGCTCCCACTTGAGCGGACAACCGGGAAGGCTATCCGCTTTGCTTTTCTGCCCCTTGTGGTACTGAGTCGGCTGGAGTAGGTTGCGGAATTCCCCTCCGGAACCAAAGGCCGCAGGTTCGAATCCTGCCGGGCGTACCACTAAAATCAGTTGCTTATAGAGATTTCGCCTAGGTCCTTTTGCCTTCCATCTAACACCCGTCTAACAAACGGGCTTTCGTCGGATTCTACGCTAGGCCGTATTGAGCTGGAGCCGAACAGCAGGCCGCAGGTTGTGGTGAAGGGGGCGCAGACGATCACGGTGCCCGAGACCATTACGATTGCCACAGCACGACCGGGCATCTTTACCACCAACCAGCAGGGGACCGGGCAGGGAGCCATCCTGGACGCGCAGGGGCGGCTGGTGGACAGCAATGCGGCTGTTGCTGTGGGGGACATTGTGCAGGTCCTTCGCCACGGGGTTGGGGATGACCCAGCCGGTGGTGCCTTCCGGGCAGGAGGCGCCTGGGGTGGAGCCACTGGCGCGGGTCACGGTTCCGGTAGAGCAACCGTGGACGGAAAGCCGGCTCCGGTCCATTTCGCCGGTCTGGCGCCGGGCTTTGTCGGTCTTTATCAGGTGAACGTGCAGATCCCCGAAGGTGTCACCGCCGGCACGTTTGTCCCGCTGGTCCTTTTCCAGCAAGGCGTGCCCAGCAACAGCGTCACTCTTGTCGTCAAGTAGCCACTAAGAAACAGGCAATGCAAGCGGAATCGCAACGTGTTTGGCGCCGCCGAGTTCTCTGCCTACTCGCGTTCACTCTAAACTTATCGCTCATAACTCATCACTGCTTTTCTCAGGTCATCACCACGGTGGCCGGCAGCCAGTGGATCTTCCGTGGCGACGGCGGCCTGGGGCGGAATGCACCACTGGGAAAGATTTGGCAACTAGCCGTGGACGCCGGGGGCAACGTTTACGCGGCAGACATAGACAACCACATCGTAGTTCGGGTTGAGCCCAGCGGTATCCTGACTGTTGTAGCGGGAAACGGCTTTCGTGGCTTTTCGGGTGATGGAGGCGCGGCCACCAGCGCGTCCTTTAACAGGCCCAGGGCGGAGGAACGGGGTTGGTTCCTCAGGAGTCGGTTAGCATTTGCCTATGCTGCCACGCAGCCCACTTGGATGTATAACGCGCTTATCGGAAACTGACCTACTACCCTGGCGGGAGCAGCACCACGCTTCGCCTCTAGGATTGCCGCGAATCCGATCCTGCACCGGCGGTGCAACTGCTATCCGTAGCCGCGAAGGAACTTGCGACCGCGTTCTGCCAACTCTGAGGCATCTTCCACGAATTCCCGGCCCCGGTCCACCACCTCCCGGCCCCGGTCCACCACTTCCCGGCCGCGGTCGTAGAGTTCATGCCCCCGGTCGGAAACGAAGTCGCGCGCGTCCTCAGCCTTGTCGGAAGCGAAGTGTCGCGCTTTCTTGGCCTTCCTGGAAAGATAGCGGCACGTGACGCGGCCCGAGCGGGGCGCGTACAGCATGGCCAATGGTACCCCGAAGCCGACCCCTGCCAGAAACCACCGGGCCCGGCGGCCACCTCTGTCCTTGTATTCCACTGTCCTTTCTCCCTTCTGGTTTGTCCCGCGCGGCAAACAGCACCAACCCACGCCGCTCACTCTTATCTTGACGACGACAACCTACCAAAGCTCCAAAACACTTAAGTGGGGGTGGGCGACCTCCATCCCGCAACTGCCCTCACAGCACCCGGCTTGATGGTCCGAGCGCAGGTCCATCTCGTCGCAGCAGTGAATTTGACCCTTCTCCCTCTGGGCCTGCGCCCGGACTACCTCTGCTTGCATGTAAGCTGCCAGCTCTTTCTTTTCTGTAGACCTCGCGCCGTTTGTCCTGGCAACGGACGCAAAATCCCTTTGATTTCATAAGAATGCAATCAGCTTTCAAGAGGGAGGGAAGAGGTGAATTCTCTTACAGGCAAGGATGCAGGACGGTGGAAGAAGTGAAAAAGTTTTCCCAAGAGAGAACTTTTTCCAGACTGCGCTCGTGTGTAAGACAAGACGGCAGGCAGATCGCGCGGCATTATCTCGCTGTAGCGAAGCTGGTTTCTCCAAGACTTCTTCGATAGGTCCTCACTCGTCGGTTAGCGTTTGCCGATGCTGCCCCGCCGCCACTTGGACGTATAACGCGCGGCTCTTCTGGAAATGACCAGCTTCCCCGTTTCCAGCAGCGCCCCGGAACCTGGCCCTAGAACAGAGGTTTTACAGACCGCCCATGCGGCGGATCTCGTTGAAACTCCGCTTCGGTGAGTGGCGAGACGGCAATCGGACGCATCTTCCCGCGGCGCCTTTGGGGTATTCTGAACTATGTTGTCAGCGTTGTCAGCACTGGAGATCCCTAATGTCGCTTCGGCCAATAAAGCGGCTCATCACGGCCAAGCCAACCCGCGAAGGCGCAGGTGTGAATCTGCGCCGGGCGTTCGGTTTCGGCAACACGTCCGAGTTCGACCCGTTCCTGCTGCTCGACGACTTCCGGAATGAACGTCGGGAGGATTACCAAGCGGGATTCCCGTGGCATCCCCACCGAGGGATCGAGACCATCACATACGTCCTCGCGGGAAGCGTCGACCACGGCGACAGCATGGGAAACCGCGGCATCATAGACGCAGGAGACGTTCAGTGGATGACCGCGGGAAGCGGCATCATTCACCAGGAGATGCCAAAGGGTGATCCAGGCGGCCGGATGCATGGTTTCCAGTTGTGGGCGAATCTTCCATCATCGCTCAAGATGACGAAACCCCGTTATCAGGAGGTGAAGGCGACTGATATCCCCTTCATCAAGGATGATGACGGAACTGAAGTTCGTGTCATTTGCGGAAGTTTTTGGGGCGCGACCGGCCCAGTGGATGGGATCGCAGCCGACCCGATTTATCTAGATGTTTCCATTCCCCCCGGCAAGAGAAAGACATTCCCGGTCGAGACAACTCGACACGCCTTTGCCTATGTTTTTGGAGGGCTTGGTAAGTTCTGTAACGCTTCGGGTCCGCTTTCTGTGCCAACTGAAGGGGTCGGATGGGCTGATACAAAACCACCCTCGGAGGCTGCCAACCGCTCACTCGTGCTCTTTGACCGCGGTGACGAGCTTACGGTACAGGCTGGAGAAGACGGGATCCGGTTTCTCCTAGTCTCGGGAAAGCCCCTGGAGGAGCCCGTTGCATGGTACGGCCCGATCGTAATGAATACGCAGGAACAGCTTCGGCAGGCGTTCGAGGAACTCGACCGGGGGACGTTTCTGAAGGCGGAGCGACAGAGGTAGGATAAATACCCGCCACCTCGCCCTTACCCACCACTTGGCCATATAACGCCCATACCATCCTCGAACTCACCCGATTCCTAATCTCAAGGCCAGCCGTCAGGAGGCGGCTGACCATGAGAAGAAGATCACAAAGAGCTGGCAAGAAAGCAGCTCGACCGAAGGCGAAGCTTGGACTTCCGGATCTGGATCAAGCCAAGGCAGCGGTGCTCTCTACACTACGCTCACCTGAGTCACAGCGCGGCTATCGGCACACCATCGACGAGTTCATTTGGTGGTACTGCTCGGAGCCCCGCCTGGTGCAGGCGCAAGGTACGGTGCAAGCCAACCCGACGGTGCCGGCCCTGTTTGCCGGCGGAGTAGTGAACGGGGCCAGCTTTGCTCCGGGCGAAGCGCTGGCGCCAGGCAGCATTGTGTCGGTGTTTGGGCTCAACTTGGCCAGCGGGTTGAATTTTGCTTCACAGGTGCCGCTAGAAACAACACTGGGTGGTGCAACCATGAACATCGGAGGCGTGGAGGCACCCCTGTTCTTCACCAGCGACGGGCAGGTAAACGCGCAGATTCCGTTTGAGCTAGCCCCCAACAGCCGGCCGCACGTGGTGGTACAGACGCGGCGCGATGGCAGCGGTCCGGAGGCAATCACGGTACCGGGGACCATCACGCTGGCCGGGGCGCGGCCAGGCATCTTCACCACCAACCAGCAGGGGACCGGGCAGGGAGCAATCCTGGACGCGCAGGGGCAGCTGGTGGACGGCGCGGCGCCCGCTGCGGCGGGTGAAATTATACAGGTGTTCTGCACCGGGCTGGGCGCCGTGAAGGAGCAGGTAGAGACGGGAGCCCCCGCGCCCTCGTTCAGCACCGTGCAACTGCCGGTGACGGTGACCATCGGAGGGCTCGACGCCGCGATAGCCTACCAGGGGCTAGCGCCCGGCTTTGTGGGCCTCTACCAGGTGAACGCCGTCGTGCCCGCCGGCGTTGCGGCGGGCGGTGCGGTCCCGCTGGGCCTCACGCAGAACGGGATTGTGGCCAACCCGGGTCAGCCGGTCACCATCGCCGTCGAGTAGCCTGCTTCGCCTCAAGATTCCCCGCGCGGGATAGTAGGGCGACTGGCCTACCGCACTGATCCGGTCCCAGTGGGAATTTCCGCTTGACGGAAATTGGGATTTGTCCTGCACGCTAGTTTGGATGCGGGAGCTACCCGGGGTCGTTCCTCCCTCTCCCCCCGGGTCTCCGCGCAGTCCCGCCTTCAGGGTGCCGCACCGACCTACCGATAGGTTCTTCTGAATCTCGGCGGCTACCCGGGAGCAGTCCGTCCCCCCTTCCCCTTGCCCCCTGTAGCTGTCTAGCTGAGCCTGGCCACTGAGGAGGCCGGATCGCCTCCTAGAATCGACAACACAGACGGGTGGACGGGTTTCTGAACTTTCCCTACCGGCTTCGGGTGGCAAGCACCAAGAACGAGTGATGGGGTTTGCTATTGGCAGAACTTGAGCTGGACGGTCCCCATCTGGAGGATATCGTCGTTCCCCAAGACGACTGTCTCCTGATTTGCCATGCGCCGCCCGTTGATGACGGTGGCATTGGAATCCTTGCTAGCCAGATTGACCAGCCGGAATTCACCGGCTTGCGCGGAGTAGACCAGGCGCGCCTGGCTCCGGATGACCGTGTTGGTCTTGTCCTTGATCCGGACTCCGTCGGTGACGTCCGGGCTTTCCCGACCGATTTCGACTTCGCCCATTCCGGATGGATCCGTTAAGTAGATCACCTCTGTTTCCTCTGTGCCGTTCCGCTCGTCCAGCACGATCAGCTTCGCCGGCAGAATCTTTGTGGTCCTGTACTCCGCTGGTTCCTCTGCCCGATCCTCCACCATGAGTGGCTTCGTCGGCAGAATCTTTCTGGTCTTGAATTCGGTGACATGCGAGCGGTCATCGACGCGGGGAGCATGACCGGCAAGGTGTGCAGCAGGAATAGGCGAAGGAGTTCTTACGTAGCGGCGGTTTGGGACCGGAGAAGCTGGGGGTCTGCTTCCTCTCCATGCAATCACAAAGAGGATCAGCATCAAAGTCCCGGCAAGCGCCAGCCGTCTGCGCTTGTCCTGCTGTTTGCTGCCTGTGGATATGGGTTCGGTTTCCGCAGCCGCATGATGAATCTCACTAGATTCCGGATTCTTGATCGCCGTGCCAGTCACGCTGATTGGTAATGGCTGGTTCGCAAAGCGGATTAGGGCGCTCCCTCCGTCTTTGAAATAGTCACGGGTCGCCTCGAAGCCGCGCTCTAACTTTTCGATGGGGATAGCTGTCGGGGCATAGGGTCCGCTCGCTGACAGGCCTACGGCCGGTAAGCAAGCCAGTAGGGCAATAGCGCGGAGGATGCCTCTTCCACCAACTCGTTCTTTGATCTTGTTTTCCATAACAGCACCTAGTTAAGCGCAGCCGCCCCAAGCCTCCAATAGGCTAGTAGTTACATTTTGCCCGGTACTCGGTACTCTTGTACCAGCAGGGGCGCGCCCTACAGGTGGGAATCGGGGCTGCTAATACTTTCTCAAGCTGCCGTGATTCCCTGAAACGGCAAGAGTTAACTCGGAATTGGCACATCGGTCCTTCCATGAAAATTCGCTCGAGCGGGGGCGCTTGCGCTTGGGGCCTCTACGGTCTCCGGCTCGGCCGGCCCGGTTGGCTTGTCGGCAAGAACCGCCTGCTCGGCACGATCCAAGAGCTGGCCGGGGGAGTCGCCAGGTTGATAGGCGGTCCACCCAGAAACAAAGCTGACTGGAATCTTCTCCGCACGAAAGTCCACTTCCAGATCCGCCATGCGGGGAAGCGTGACCGGCACCTGCTCGGGTCTGCCTTCGGGGAACAACACCATGAACTCATCCTGGCCTGTGCGCGCGGCAAAATCCGAGTTTCGGATCGCTTTCTTGAGTTGTGCGCCAAAATGCTTCAGCACCAGATCGCCGGCCGAGCGTCCGTAGGAGTCGATGATCTGCGCGAAGTCCTTCAGATGCAGCGCCACCACGGTGAGTGAATTTTCCTCCCTCTGGGATCGGGCCAGCTCGGTAGATAGGTGCTCCTCGAGGAAGCTGCGGTTGTACAGTCCGGTGACGGGATCCAGCATCGCCAGCTGGTGAGAATCCTCGGTCCGGAATTTCAGGTTGAAGACCGAGTCAATCTGCTGGGACAGCAACATCGAATCAACCTGCCGGGACAGCTCATGCCGGATTCGTCTGCTCACCAGCTGCTGGGCTACGGCATAGCCGCTGAAAAGCAGCACGATGGAAAACTGTGTCCAGAAGGGCGCTGAGGAGAGTGCAAGCACGGTCCCCATCAGCAGCAGCACCGCGAGGGCCGCTGACCAGACCCGCCAATCTCTCCGTTCCAGTTGCTGCAACCTGTCTTGAATCGCCGACAGGCCAGCAATGGCATCCAGAGGAGACAAATGCTGATCCGACTCCGATGGCTCGCCTTCGGCCCCCTGGGGCCGGGGGGCAAACTGAGCGAAAGCCTCCTGTGGAAATGAGGCAGGGTTCGCAGGGGACACCACATCAGTAGTGACTAGGCTCATAGTAGCTCCTTCAACCAGACCGGCCTCGGTGGCCGGCAGGGTACTCAAGTTCGACATTGGGTTCGCATGGCTCATAACGTAAACCTCATTGGCGTAGATTTCAGTGCCATGGACTTGATCGCGCACCTCACCGGGAGAATCCGCAGAAACTCCGGGAGGGGTCTGCGGGTCTTCTGTGCCGCAACCATCGCGCAAAACAGCGCCGCCATGGTCTGGGTCGTTTGAGTTCTTGTGCTGTCCATAACAGTGCCTAGTTAAGCGGAGCCGCAGCAAATGGCCAATAGCCCCACAGTTACATTTTGCTTGGTACTTTCGGACTAGCGGGCGCGCGCCCAGCAGGTGGGAATCGGGCCAAGCGAAGATTCCCCAAGTTATAGGCGATCACGCTCCACCACAGACGCACTTCAATTGCCCGGATCTAGGGTTTCAGGAAAATGCCGAGCAGCTTGATGGCAACGCCCTTTTTGAGTGAGCCTTCGAGTTCCTGGACCCGTACGACTTCTGCATGCATGGGCCGTTCCATCGAGGGCTTTGATGGGTCGTAGGGGAATATAACCTCCATCTCCATGCCCGGCTTGTAATCGCCAAAAGCCTCAAAGAAGATTCCGTTGCGGGTCAGGTTCTTGACGGTCCCCACTTGCGAGGACTGGTAGGAACCCTTGAACTTGACCAGGATCTTGACCTCGTTGGTGACCCGATACCGTTGCCGCCGCTCGGGTCCCCCGTGTTTGGGCTTATCGGGCATGGTCCTACACTAGCGAGGTGGGGCTATCTGCCATAATAGCAGCGCTTCACGCTTGGCGCGGCACAAAGGGGTCCGGACCTGGACATCACCACCGCGACAGGTGGAGGGGCCCAGGCGCGAGTTCGAGGGGCATCCTATGCAATCCTGGCTGGATCATAGGTAAACACTAGCCCGTTAGTGTGGACTATCGTCTTTGTGTGCTTCCCCGAAGGGAATCCAGGCACTTGTCCGGTATGCGCGTTATATGTCCAAGTGCATTACTTCCGAGTGCGCCGTGACACGAATCAGGGAATACGACTCACGCTCCGAGCTCTGCGTCGACGACGGGGAGGCTGTCATCGACGATGTCGACCGCCAACTTCCCGCCCCGGGTGAGCGGAGCATTCGCCTCCCGCGGGATGAATCGCTCCGCCCGGCGCGAGCTCCGCGGCCCGCAGTAGTGCAGATCAATGGCGTCGTGCGCGCCAGCGTTCCGGACGACATGGATGGTCTCTGCTTCGGAGATCTCGGTTATTGACGATGGGCCAAGCCTGCTCCGCTGGACGACACGGAGGCTTTCTTCGGCAGCGCGCTCGAACTCGGTGATCTCGATCGTGCCCTCGATGCGGCGGCACACGGCCGAGTAGTCATGGGAGTGGATGTGCGCGGTCGTGCCCGGGGTCCACAGGATGCCGACCAGCGACGAGCCCTGTTGCGCGCTCCGCCAGAAGGTGAGCCGCCGATAGTTGATGCCGCCTTGAATCGTACTTTGGCGTAGCGGCACCAGCTCGCCGATAGCCGGCTCGACCCGCGCGAGCGCGCGGCGGGCGACGCCGGCATCGAGGGCGCCGCCGCGGTCGAGCAGGTCGAAGAGCTCAACCATCTCCCGCACCGAGAGCGGCTCGCCGCCGTCCAGTCTCGCGAGCAGGGAGATCGGACGAGGCGCCCACCGGCGAAAGAGGACGAAAGCGAGGCCGACCGTTCCGAACCCCGCCGTCAGACCGATGACGGTCGCGTCATGCAAGAAGGCAAAGAGCATCCCAAGCGAGAGCACCGCCAGGGTGCCCCAGGCTGCGCCGGCGGCGACCGCCGTTCGCCAACCCACCTCGAGGAGGGTCTGGATGTGGATCCGCAACCCGATCGTCGCGCAAACAGCGACGATGGCGATGTTGACAACGAGATCGTTTACATCGAGAACGGCCGTCCAGGTGACCTCGGCCGGCGTTCCCTCCGTCAAGAAGAAGGAGTCGCCAAGCAGGCGGAGACCGAACAGGAGGAAGTAGCCGATGACGAAGAGCGGCAGATGCGCGGCGAGGCGCAAGCGCGCCCTGCCCTCGGCGGGTGCCCGCCGACGAAGGAGGCTGAAGCCGATCAACAGCGGGCCCAGCAGCAGGATGCGCGTGGCCTTGGCTATCGTGGCGATCAGGCTCTCGTCTTCGCCGAACTGGCTCCCCACGGCGACACTCGACGACAGATCGTTCACTGCGACCCCCGCCCAGAGCCCTGCCGATTCGGTGTCAAGTCCGAGCGCCGTCCCAAGCGGGAGGAACGTCAGCAGCGCGACCACGCCGAAGAGGTAAATGGCGGTGACCGCGAGCCCCTGGTCCCGCCGGTGCGCGAACACAGCCGGAGCCAGCGCATTGATGGCCGACGCGCCACACACCATCGTGCCGATAGCTACAAGGTCGGCCATCTCCCGACGGAGCCCCAACAGACCGGCTGCGGCATGCGCGACGAAGAATGTCGTGGGGAGCGTGAAGACGAGGACGAGCAGGACCTGAAGCAGGAGCTGCGCCTCGAGGATGTCCGTCTGGACCTTCAGGCCCATCAAGATGATGGCGAGGCGCAACATCCACTTCCCCGTGAAGCGGAGGCCGCGCTCGTACGGGTCGCCCTCGCGACCGCCAGCGACGTTGAGCCCGATCCAGCGCGCGACGCGTGAGTTGAGCACCAGGGTGCCGAGCCCGATGGCGACGACGATGTCCGGAGCCCACGGCGAACCTCTAAAAACCGTGCGTGCCAGGAAGAACGCCAGGAGCGCCAAGGTCAGCGCGAGCCCCAGCCCTCGGAACTCGCGTTGGGAAGGAAGCCAGGCGGGCATGGGCACTTCTCAGCCGGGCAGGAGCGAGGGGCACTGTTGTTCATTCATGACCCCGGTCCTCACTAAGAAGGTCCGCCGCGAATAGTCAGTCATGGGGGATTGCACCTCCCCTTGCGCTCGCCGGTGCACGGATCGGACGCCCCGGCAACTTGCCTTCCACCAGGTTGCCCTCGACAAGCACCGCCGCGCCGTTGACGACAACGTGGCGGATTCCTTCGGGGTACTGTGCGGGGTCTTCAAAGGTCCCCTTGTCGAGGACCGTGTCCGGGTTGAAGACCACCAGGTCGGCGTCCGCACCCACTTTGACACGGCCTTTGTTCTTCATCATGGGTACCCGCCGCTGGAGTCGCTTGGCCGGACGTAGGCTCATCTTGGCGAGGGCGTCCATGAGGCTGAGGGCTTTCTCCTCGCGGACGTAGCGGCCCAGGACACGTGCGTACGCGCCGAAAGTCCGCGGATGAGCGCGTCCGTTGACGAGCCACGTGCCGTCGCTGGCGATCATGGTGAGCGGACTAGCGACCGCCGCTTTCACATTTTCCAAGGAGTAAGAAGGCGGGGAGATCACGAAGCCGCCTTGCTTCCGATACTTGCCAAAGGACTCGCGGGTGAGTTGTTCGCCCGTTTCGACCCAGTTATACTGCGCTAACTCGTCGTCGGAATAGGTTTCCCAGTCGTTGAGCTGATGTGACTGGATGAGGGTCGAGCCGCGATTGTAGGGGTAGCACTCCGTCGTGACATCGACGCCGTTGTCACGGGCCTTTTGGATCACGTCCAGGTATTCGGGGATCATTGCCGCACCGCTACTGTTGATGTGGACGATGTGGAGCGGAGCGCCAGTTTCCTTGGAGTAGCCGAGGGCCTCTTCCACGTTGCTGGTGTCGGTTCGCGAAGTCCGAATGTGAACGAAACAAGTGGCGTCGTAGCGAGGGGCCAGGCGGAACAATTCCAGAAGCTCGTTCGACGTCGCCCCGGGGTTATCAGCAAGGTGGAATCCGATGCCGACCGCACCCTGGTCGAGCCCCCGGGCAATGCGGTCCTTCAGTTTGTCAAGCTGGTCCGGCGTCAGGGCCCGTAACAGCGCATCCCCCTCGAGGCCCGGGTTTGCACCCGTCATCACGATATTGCGCGTGTAGGGATGGCTGATGGTGGCGCCGTGGTTCACAAGCGCTTTGCCTTCTCGTTCCGCGTAGAAGGCGTCGATGTCTTCGACCCCAATCTCTAGCTCCAGCGCGCTGGTAATCCCGTCGTGAATCTGCGCCCGGTAGTTCTCGGGGCTGTGGCCGTGGCGGTGGAAATCGATGAAGCCGGCGGTGACGACGTGTCCGGCGGCGTCGAGTGTTTGCTTCCCGCTGATCTCGTGCTCAGTGATCGTCGCGATCTTGTCGCCGTTGACACCGACGTTGCGGACGGCGTCCAGTCCGGATTCCGGATCCATGACGCGGCCGTTGACGATCGCCATGTCGTAGGAAGGCGGAGAAGAGCAGCCGGTCAGTAGCACCAGAAGGAAGAAGGTGAGTAATCTCAGCATCCGGGTCAGTATGGCACTGGACTTGGGGAGACACAACTCATCGGGCACTCGATGTGGCCACATCCCTGAACCTCGGGTGGTGGGGAACTGGCGTCTTGTCACCACCACGGCTGGCGTAGAATCTTGAGCCAAGGGAACGTTGGAAATCGAAAATTCCCGTCAAAGACAATGCTTAATCGTTGACGATCACCCCAATGAGGCCTGCCATCACAAAGAAGCTTTTTTACGAGAGGCAGCTGGCGAACGGTAACTGTCTCGATCATTAGATCACTCATTCTTCATGGCGAGCCTCTCGATAAAATGAAACACAGGAACATCTCCTGCCTGATGACGTTGCTGGTGGCAGGGAGTGTACTTCTGCCGCCGGCCAATACCGCTGCGCCGCCGAAGGACCCCTTCACCCCGCAGGACCGCGAATACTGGGCGTTTCAGCAAGTCAAGCGGCCTAAAATTCCACAAGTTCAAGATGCGAAATGGGTCCGCAACCCGATTGACGCCTTCATGCTGAGCCGGCTGGAAGCCAAAGACCTGAGCCCGGCGCCTCCCGCCGACAAGATCACCCTGTTGCGGCGCGCCACGTACGACCTGACCGGCCTTCCGGCCACGCCGGAGGAGGCCGATGCTTTTCTGGCAGACCGCTCTCCGAACGCCTTCGAGAAGGTCGTGGATCGTTTGCTTGCTTCACCTCACTACGGGGAGCGCTGGGGCCGGCATTGGCTGGACGTGGCGCGGTACGCTGACTCCAGTGGCTTTGAACATAACTGGGACCGCCCCACCGCTTGGCGCTACCGCGACTACGTGGTTGAATCGTTCAATAACGATACACCCTACAACGTTTTCATCGCAGAGCAGTTGGCCGGGGATGAGCTGGATTCGGTGAGCTTCAACACCAAGACCGCCACCGGCTTCCTCCGGGCAGGCCCCCGCGTGGAGTTCCGGGACAAGGACATCCCCAGTACCGCTTTGACTACTACCTCGACGACATGATTGCCACTACCTCCCAGGCTTTCCTTGGACTGACGGTACAGTGCGCCAGGTGCCACAACCACAAATTCGATCCAATTCCCCAGACAGACTATTACCGGATGCAGGCAGTCTTCTTTCCCTACGTGGACGTGAACCACTATTCAGGGACTGAGGAGGAGGTGGAAGCCTTCCTGGCGCAAAAGGAAGAGATTGACGCCAAGGTGAAGGCTCTCCGTCAAAGAATCGCCGAAATCGAGCGCCCCTACCGGGAGAAGGCCACCGTTGCTGAAGTGGCCGAAAGGTTTCCCGAAGACGCGCTGATTGCGGTGAAAACACCGGAACAGCAACGCACCCCGGGCCAGAAGTTGCTGGCCAGCCAAATCTTCGGAGCGGTCAGCATTCAGCCCGTCGATGTGGAATGCGCCATGGACTCCGAAACCAAAGCGAGAAAGGATGCGTTGGACGCACAGGTAAAGGAACTGGAACGGCAGCGGCCCAAGCCTCCTCCTTCTGCGATTGGTGTTACCGATGGGGATTACCGCTTCGCTGCCGATGGCCCTGGCGACGAGCCGGCACCGGGTAAAGGAATCAACCATGATCCAAAACTCAAGGGGAGTTTCCTGCATAAGGGCGACGGGCCGTATAAGCCCCCGCCGTCTTATTTCCTCATTGGCGGCGACAGGAACAGCCGCGGGGCGCTGATGGAGCCGGGCTTCATTGCGGTGGCCACCTACGGGAACCCTCCTACGGCCATACCGCCTTCGCACGGGCGGAGCTCGGGAAGGCGGCGCGCCCTGGCGGAGTGGATCCGCTCGCCTGACAACCCCCTCACGGCGCGCGTGATGGTGAACCGAATCTGGCACTACCACTTCGGCCGCGGCATTGTTTCCACCCTGAACAACTTCGGCAAAATGGGCGAAAGACCGACCCATCCCAAGCTGCTGGACTGGCTGGCCGCCGAATTTGTCGCCCGAGGCTGGAGCGTCAAGCAGATGCACCGGTTGAGTATGACCTCGAACGCCTATCGAATGGCGTCCCAGTACGAGAACGTTGCCAACCAGAAGGCCGATCCCCAGAACCGGCTTCTGTGGAGGTTTCGGATCCGGCGGCTGGAAGCGGAGGCCTTGCGCGACGGTATTCTGGCCGTCAGCGGGCAGCTAAACCGTAAGATCGGCGGCCCGCCTGTGTTTCCAAAAGTTGATCCGTCGGTACTGGCCACCATGAAATTTGGTATCTGGAAGCAGGAGGAGGAGGGGCCGAAGGTCTGGCGGCGGTCGGTCTACGTTTATCGCAAGCGCGCCATGCCTTTTCCGATGTTTGAGGTGTTTGACCTGCCAAACCAGAACGTGAGCTGCGGCGCGCGAAATGTTTCCACGACGGCCACACAGGCACTAACACTGCTCAATAACGAATTTGTTCTCCAGCAGGCTCGATTCTTCGCCGAGCGTGTTGTGGCTGAAGCGGGTCCCACCCCGGCGGATCAACTTGCGCGCGCCTATCTGGCCGCGCTGGGTCGCACTCCCTCCCCGGAGGAGAGGCGCCTGGGCATGGAGTTTCTGGAAAGCCAGCGCCAGTTCCATCGGATGCGGTCGGCCGAAGCGGAGACAGCGGCAGGAGGCGCAGCGGCAAAACAGGCCGAGACAGGAGGCGCTCCCCCCCCCCAACAGGCCATCGCTTCCGCGTCACACGCGCCTCAGGCAGTGAGCCCGGCGCATCTGGCGGCGGTGACCGACTTGGCGCACGTACTGATGAACCTGAACGAGTTCGTTTATATCAGGTAGCCCCCGGCCCCGGTAGCGCCCGGTTTAGTGCGGGGCGTGTCGCCCGCAGAGGGCGGCGCTATAGGATGTACTTATGGATTGTCCGGGCAAGAAACTGAATTTCATTTCCAGGCGGGCATTCCTCTTCCAGGCCGGAGGGGGATTGAGCGGCATTGCCCTGGCTCACCTTCTGGATCAGGAGGGACTGCTGGCGGCCGAGCCGGACGTCGGTTGCCAGGCCGGGGCTATTCCCGTGGATTCGCCGATTGCCCCCCTCAAGCCCCACTTTGCCCCTCGCGCCAAAGCCGTGATTTCCCTGTTCATGAGCGGTGGTGTTAGCCACGTGGATACGTTTGATCCCAAGCCTGATCTGGACCGCTTCCACGGTCGGCCTCTGGAAGGTAAGGGCCAGATCGTGGTGCGCCAGGGGCATCCTGGACCGCTCATGCGCAGCCCGTTCCGGTTTCAGAAGTATGGGCAGTCGGGCATCGAGGTTTCCGAACTGTTCCCCCACGTGGCGCAGAAGGTGGACGAGATCGCCCTGATCCGCTCAATGTACGGGCGCTCGAACGATCATATCCTGGCGAATTACGAGTCAGCCAGCGGGGTGATTCGGATGGGTTTCCCCAGCCTGGGCTCCTGGGTCAGCTACGGGTTGGGCACCGAAAATCAAAGCCTACCGGCGTTTGTCGTCATCTACGACGCCCGCGGCGGCCCGTTCGGGGGCCCCCAAAATTGGAGCGCCGGATTCATGCCCCCCGCCTACCAGGGCACAATCTTCCGGTCTTTGGGAGATCCGATCATTGATCTGAAGCCGCCCGGCGATCTGGCCCCCCAAGTCCAGCGGGCCCGGCTGGATCTGCTGGCCACGTTGAACGAGCTGGACAAGCAGAAATATCCGGCCAGCGGCGAGTTGGCAGCGCGCATCTCGTCCTACGAACTTGCCTACCGGATGCAGGGCTGCGCGCCGGAAGCGGTCGATGTGACCCTTGAATCGGAGGCGGTGAAGAAGCTGTACGGACTCGATAGCCCCGTCACGGAGCCCTTCGGCAAGCAATGCTTGATGGCGCGCCGCCTGGTCGAGCGTGGAGTACGGTTTGTGCAGCTCTATCACGGAGGTTTAGGCAACCAGAGTATTGATACCTGGGACGCGCATCAAAACGTGAAGGAGAACCACACGCAACACGCTGCCGAAGTGGACAAACCGATCGCCGGCCTGTTGGAGGACCTCAAGCGGACGAGTCTGCTCGACTCGACCTTGGTCATCTGGCAGACGGAGTTCGGCCGGATGCCCATCTCACAAAAGGGCGTAGGCCGCGACCACAATCCCGGCACTATGACCAACTGGATGGCCGGCGCCAAAATCCAAGGGGGCCAGGTGATTGGCGCCAGCGACGAGTTTGGGTACAAGGCAGCCGTTGAGCCCCACTCCATTCATGATCTGCACGCCACCATCCTGCACTTGCTGGGCATGGATCATAAGAGGCTGACCTACTTCTTCAACGGCCGCCACATGCGCCTGACCGACGTTTACGGTGAGCCTATCCCGCAGATTGTGGCCTGACCAAGACTTCATTGTTTCTGCCTTCCTTGATGGAATCATCTGACCGCAACCAATGCAGGTCGAGGGCGATGGGTATTACTCGAGAAAGCCCTGCCAACGAGCCCCACTGCGCCGGATTCAGAGAATCCCCTCCAGCTCTCAAGCCACAGTCCGTCGCCTGAGCCGCCGATGTAGCCGGCGTAGTCGAGGACAGTGCCCGAGGGGTTCACCTTGGCTACGAAGGCGTCGAATCCGCCATTGACGGTCAGGTCGGGTCCCACCGTCACCGGAAAGATGGCCTCGGTGGAGTTGGTAACGTCGGTATGAACATCTACGACGACCGGTGGTGCCCGATCAACTCCGGCGGATACTGCAACTGCGATCCACGCATTGAGCTGAAGGATGCTGGATGAGAGCGTACTTCCCCACCCGGTTCAGACCTACTGGGAGAGTACGTGCCGACAAAGGGCCACTCTATATCCCGACAAGGGGGCAATCTGGGCGAAAGCTCTAGACGGATGCGGTGGGGATGCAATGCAAGTGCGGGCAACGTCCCGCCACTGACGACCCGTGACCGACAAGCCCACCAACAAGCCGCATCCTTGTCGGGATGTAAAGTGGCCCCATGGCTGGATGCGGACAGCAATCTATGACAGCTAAGTCTTGACATATTTATTCGTGCTTGTTTCTATGTGTCTGGACTCTCCAGTGCTACTCGTAGCGTACAGGACATGAAGGAGTTGCTGCTCTACGCAAAGAGGGACACCCGCGTCGTTATAGTCTAGGGCCGAAGAATCAAGGTGAAGATGAAAATCGGAATCATTACTGACAGTCTGCAGGACATGCCGTTTACAGAAGCCCTGGACTGGGTCGCCGCCCAAGGCATTCAAGCTGTGGAGATCGGGACCGGTAACTTCTCCCACGGGAAACACTGCGACTTGGAAAAACTGGTGAACGCCGCTGGCGCGCGCGAAGAATTCATGGGCGCCATCGAGAGCCGCGGGTTGATGCTGAGCGCCCTGAACTGCAACGGTAATCTACTCGATCCACATCCGGAACGCGGCAAGAAGTCCCAGGACGTCTTCCACAAAACAGTGGAAGCCGCCAGCAAGCTCCGGCTTGACACCGTCGTCACGATGAGTGGCTGCCCCGGTGAACCGGGCGGCTGCGAGTATCCGAACTGGGTGCTTCATCCCTGGCAGAAGGAGTATTTAGATCTGTACGAATGGCAGTGGGACCAAGTAATCCAGCCTTTCTGGAAGCAGGCCGGCCAATTCGCTTCCGACCGTGGTGTCAAGATCGCTATCGAAATGCATCCCGGCCAGTCCGTATATAACACGAGCAGTCTTCTCCGCCTCCGTGAGATCGCCGGCCCTAGTTTGGGTGCCAACTTAGACCCCAGCCACTTGTTCTACCAAGGAATGGATCCCATGGTTGTGATCCGCACGCTAGGTCGGGACTTCATTTTTCACGTCCACGCAAAGGACACCAAGATTAACAGTCTCGAGACCGCGGTGAATGGCGGACTTGACCCGCGTCCCATGTCGATGGTCGGTGAGCGATCGTGGACCTATCGCACGCTGGGCTTCGGACACGGGGCTGATTGGTGGTGCGACTTCTTGAGCGCCCTGCGCCTGGTGGGCTATGACGGCGTGCTGAGTGTCGAGCACGAAGACCCGGTGATGAGTTCGAAGGAGGGCATCGTCAAGAGCGTTGAGTTCCTCAAGCCGCTTTTGATAGAGACGATGCCGGAAGAGAAATTGCCGTGGCTGTGATGGGCGGCACGCCTCTGGCAGCAGCGCACGTCCCTACGCCAACGCCTTTTCAATCACGTGGCCGCCCACGTCGGTAAGACGGAAGTCTCTGCCCTGAAAGCGGTGGTCAGTTTCTCGTGGTCGATGCCCATGCAGTACAGGTTTGTCGCCTGAAAATCATTAATGTGGACGGGTTCTTCTACGGGGTTGTAGCCTAGCTCGTCGGTTGCGCCGATCGTAGTGCCGGGTTTAATGCCACCTCCGGCCATCCAAATCGTGAAGGCCTTCATGTGATGGTCGCGGTCGTAGTTCCCGCCCGCCGTGCTCCCTTGATTCATCGGGGTGCGGCCGAACTCGCCAGCCTGCTTGCTGTTTTTGCAGCCGCCAGCCGTGGAAGCGCTCCTTCTCCTTGGCCACCTCATCGTTGTTGGCCTGGATGCGGGCGCGATGTTCGGCCACCAGGCGATCCACCTCGGCCTGGATCTGACGATTCTCCCGATTCTTCCGCGCTTCCAGCTCTTCGACGCTGCGCTGCTGTACAGCTCGAAGGTATCCAGAGCGCGGTCGCGCCGGACTGCGTCCTCGATCACCTCCTGGAGCTTTACCCTCGTGGCTTCCAAACAACAAGGACGGAACGGCGCTTCACCTCCGGGGGCAAGCAGCGGATGTGCTTTAAATAACTGCGAGCCCTGAACTTCGTAGGGTTGAAGTAGACATACCCTGGAGAAAAACACATGGAGGTCGTGAGCAGGTAAACGCATGGTACGCGTACCATAAGACGATTACCTGTTCGGGACCCTTATTGCTTCGGCCCGGCTCTCTTGACGTTGAACCCCTAGCTTTCCATGTGCTCGCGGGTCGCGCGGTTCGCCTTCTTTAGGAGATCCGTCTGACCGTGCACTTTTCCCTTGTCCTACCGCCAACGGACGGGGTCGTAGCCGCCAAGGAAACAGCGGCGGAAGGCTTGGCCGAGGATCTGCCGGCCCCAGTGGAAGCGGCCGTAGAGGCGGAGGAAATTGATGATCTCCAGAGTCATCTTCGCTTGGTCGCGGAACTTCAGCTCCTTGAGCGCCGCACGGAAGTCCGCCTCGTGCGGCCGGGCAAAAGCGATCTTCAACGGGTTCCACTGGTCGGAGCACCTCTGGACCTCGGAGACGATCATCTTGCGATACACCTGTTCGACGGGACGGTTCCGCAGCAACGACTCCACCGCCGCCTCGCCCGCAATCGCGCCTGAATGAAGCGAGCAGCTCATGCCCTCGGCCATCATGTTGAGGAACCCCGCGGCCTGGCCGGCGACGAGGACGTTGCCCTTCCCGAACACGTATCGGTTGATGAGCGACAGGCCGAAATTCTCGAGACATCCCTCGCGGTCTTCGGGGGGACCGAGCCGGACGCCGTATTTCTTCTCTAGGTAGCGCTGAAATCTGCCGTGGACGTCGTCGAAATTCTGGCCCCGGAGCCATCCCACCCCGAGGATCTGGCGGTTGTCCCGCGCGTGGCTCCAGGTGTAATAGCCAAGCCGGGGATGGAACCAGAAATGGAAGTAGTCGTCGTCGAGCGGGCACTCGTAGATCTTGTGAAACTTCTGCCCGACCAGGAACCACGGGATCTCCTGGGGATAATCAGGATAGACTTCGCGGATCACCTTTGAGTTCGGCCCGTCGGTTCCGACGACGTAGCGGGCGCGGTACCCGATGGGCTTCCCGTGCCTGAGGGCCTCGACTTTGACGTGATCCCCCTCGTCCCGGAGCGAGATGAAACTCGTCTCATCATGCACTTCCACGCCGCTTCGCTCAATCGCCCAGTGGTCGGAGTGCTTGCGGTGAAGATGGGGCGTCGGCCCGCAGTCGAAGTCCATCGACATCGACAGCATGCTCGGGAAGTGGAAGGTCACTCCGCGGCAGGAAGTGGGCTCATGCAGGATCTTTCGGGGCAGGGGCCCGAAATTCTCCAGAAGGAACCGGTGGCCGCGCGGCGACAGGATGCCGCTGCAGATCTTGTGGCGGGGGAGCTTCTTCTTTTCGAGGACGACGGTCTCGTATCCCGCGTCTACAAGCCGCTTGGCGCACGCCGCGCCGGAGAGACTGGCCCCGATCAGGAGAACGTCGACCTTCCTCACGGCGCCACCTCCGCGAGGTGCACGATTGGGAGATCGGTGACCTCCTCGAACGGCTCGATGTCGTCCACGCATTCCACCACGATCCGTTCCACGGTGCGGCCTTCGAGGATCCATCGGGCCTGTTCGGCGGCATCGATGTAGTCCATGCCCGTGCGGCGCTGCAGGCTCGCCGCTCCGGTTGTGATCGCGGCGCGCTGCAGATCGAGATTCATCTCGCAGCCCACTCGATTCCGGAGCTCGTCGTAAAACTGTACGAGTCGCAGGAAGTCGGCGTGGTAGCCGCGGGTTTCGATGACGTAGAGGTCGGTGGACCGCAGCGCGGGGCGCTTGCCGAGCAGTGCTTCTCCCAGCCCCACCACCTTGTATCCCCACGATCTCAGCGGGCGGTGCAGAATGCCCTCGGCCACGATCAGTTCCGGACCTGCCAGAGAATGAAGGAACTGCTTCCGACGATCCGGAGAAATCGGGCGCCCGGCCTCGATCGCCGCTGCGATATCCGAGCCATCGACGGGCGAACAGCCAAGTCGCTGCAGCACAACCTCGTAAAGCCTGTGTCGGCGAAGCGAGTCCCCGGGAAGGAAAGAGCCCCTTTGTCCGCGGACCTGATCCAGGTCCGGAAGATCCAGGGGATCCGACTTGCGAAGATCGAGCGTCATTCCGACCGTGTCGATCTCCTCCGGGCACACCGGTTCGCAGGCGCCGCAGGTCACGCAGGCATTCAGAGATTCCCGCAGATCCGCAGCGGAGGCGCCGCCTTGGAGGGCGAGCGCGCGGCCCGCGAGCGTGAGCGAAAGATCCCGCGTCTCCCGCCAGACGGGGCAGGGCAGGACGCACACGCCGCACCCGGTACATGCTCGGTAGTCGTTCATCAGAAGATCACGTCCGCGTTCAGGATCATGGACGGATCGGCATTTTTCTTCATGGCGAGATGCTTGTCCACAATCTTGTCGCCGAACGCACGGCGGATATAGCCCTTCATCATCCCGCCGAAGCGGTAATAGGACGTCTTCAGGTCGAGGCCGATGTCGTAGATCGCATTTTTGAAGGACTGAAGATGGTCGCGGCTGTACGTGCCGCCCTTGATCATCGGCTCAAACTCGCATCCCCACGCAAATCCCTCGGTGTCGGGCGGGATGCAGGAAAGCTCGTACCGGGGGAGCCGGCCGCGCAGCCTGATTCCGACGCAATAGAGCGTGTAGTGGGAAAAATAATTCCGGCAGACCGCGTTGCCCCGCTCCACGGCTTCCACAAACTTTTCCTCGTTGGTGGAGAGATCGGGGATCACCATCTGCGGACCTTCCCAGAACTTCCACACCGCTCGGGAGAAAACTACCGTGCGGTCCACGATCTTCCCCCTGCGGATGTGGTGGGAGGGCTCGAACTCCGGCATCAGCGCCTTTTTGCGCCCCTGAAGGTACAGCGCTTCCTTCATCTTCCAGGGACGGAGGGCGTAGTGAACGGCCATCCTTGCCCCGAAACCGAACTCGCCGTAGCCCCGGAGGCGCCGGCGCCAGCGGGCGAAGAACTCCCGTTCCCGCGCCTCCGAATCAAACGCCACGAGTAGGTTCAGCGCGCGGTCGAGCATCGTCAGGATGGCGCAGTAGTCCGCGGCGTCTTCCTTCGAGAGCATCTGAAGGTCTTCGATCGCAGTGCGGATCGAGCTGTAATAGAAATAGTGCATCGAGCAGGGCGTATAGGGGCGGATCTTCATCGTCGCTTCCGTGATCACGCCGAACTGGCCGTAGCCCAGCAGCACCTGCTCGAACAGCTGGGGATTCTTCGTTTCCGAACACTCCTTGATCTGTCCGGTCGGGGTCACCACCTGGAGCGCCACGGCCTGGTCGGCGCTGCATCCGTACTTGGGGGAATTCACATCGACGCCGCCGACTCCCAGCGTCCCGCCGATGGAGGAGGTAAGATTTAAGGGCGCCGAGAGGTAATCGAGTCCCTTCCGCCGGAGCGCTTCGGCCAGCGCGTGCCAGTAGATGCCGGCTTCGGCACGGACGGTCAAATTCTTCTCATCGATGGACAGAACCCGGCTCATCCCGTTCATCGCGACGAGCAGGCCGCCGAAGGCGACGGACTCGCCCTCGGTGGTGAGGCCGCCGCCGCGCGTCTTCACGGGGACGCCGTGCTTCTGTGCGGCCCTGAGGATTGCGGCGATTTGCTTCGCAGAGCGCGCGATCACGATTCCGTGCGGCATGCCTTGCGCCACGCCACCGCCGTCGGTGCGGTAGAGCGACCGGTCGGCCCGGTTTTCCCGGACGTCGATCTCGCTTTTCTTCAGGTCGGCGAGGAAGGCTCCCCAGTTTTTGCCGTCCCAGAGGCCGGAGTTGGTCTGCTGGCGAGGGATTCCCTGGAGAGAGTCGGGGGCCACGACACAGGGTTTCATCGGATCGCCCCTGATTGTACCTGATTATTCGGGTGATGCGTTTCCGGAAGTGGCGTGCCCTGATGAACCTGTGCCACGAGGAGTGATAATTTAGAGCGGTTTAGATTCACCTTATCGAAAGTCCGCCGTCGCCTGCCATATCCACAAGTTCCAAGGAGCCCAATCAGTCAAGGGTGGCCCCGTGTCAAGCCCCCGCATGCCGGATCACCAGCAGAAGTGGGAGACTATTGGGCCCAGCAAGAAAGAAGCCGCAGCCGCCCTTTCGAAGCACCTGGCATCCATCAACACAGGCAAGTTTGTAGAATTCAAGCCCAGCTCATTTTCCGCCTTTGCCGAGCACTGGCTGGCGGGGATGCGGCAGCAGCTCAGGCCTCGCACCTGGGCAAGCTACAAATCCCTGTTGGACGTTCACATCCAACCCAGCTTTGGAACCTTCCCGCTCCACACCATCACTCGGCCCATGCTGAAAGAATTTGTCAGCGGGAAAACGCAGACCGAAAAGTTGGCACCGAACACCGTGCGCAACATCCTCCGGCTGCTGCATAAGCTGTTTGAGGACATCGCGCTCAACAGTCCTGCGACCGCTTGGGTGGCCTATCGTGATTTGCGTGGGTGCCTTCCTCGGAACGGTGCAAGCCAAGGGTCCCCTCTTGGGTAAGGCAGTCGGTATCGGATTGGCTGGTTTCTGCTGGGCGCGCGGCTCGGGGGGTGCGGGCCCGTTGGCGCCACGCAGAAACCGAGGGACTGGCGAAGCACCTGTAGCTCCTGGGCGCTTGTGGTGCGGGCCAGCTTCCGGCTGTTGCGGAAGCCGTCCAGCTGCTCCACCGAGGAGAGGGCATGGTGTCTGAGCTTGCAACGAGAGGGGGAACTGCGTATGCTTCTAGCCTGAAATCGGAAATTTCGGTTGACACGTTACAAGTCCCCAGGCGGCAGGCCCGTATGACCTGCCCCCCGATACAGCCAAAGCGAAAAGGAGGTCACACCCAATATGCGTACTTCAGAGCGAGTCATCTTTGCGCTAGCCATCCTGATCCTGACGTTCTTCACAATTGCCACTTACGAAAGCAATCGCGAGCTTCGAGTCGAGTTCAACCACATGGAGGAACGACTACAGGAAGCTGAAACAGTCAACAAAGCCACTCTGGAGCTAATCGCAGATTTGCAAGGTAAGGCGCAGTCTGCGTCAGAGACGATGCAACTGGTCAAGGGAGCCGGTTCTCAAAGCCCACGATAGGCCAATCGAGCTTAGGACTCCCCTGCAGCACCTCTTCGGTCTGGGCAAAGGAATGTAGCTCCTCCACGAACCAACCCCAAACGAATGCCCCACGCACAAGTGAACAGTGGACCGGGGGGTGATCCCAGGGGGACCTGCTCAGCGACTCCCGCTTTCTCTCCACGCTTCCCTACAATGCCGATTGTCAGTCCAGGAAGGCCACCACTTGCATCCCGTCCGCATTTGAGGGATCTCGTCCCTCGTTGAGGACACGTGGGCAAGACCTAAGTAGAAAGCGAGAAGATCAAATTGGACGCACGCACCTTCTGGATGGGTGTAGCTTATTGGTATGTGTTCAGGACTTCCGGCCAGAGGGCTTACATCTGGTATTGCTCGAAGGGAGGAAGCAAAGCATGAAAAAGATGATAATCATCAGTGTTCTCCTCTTGGTACTGGTTCCTTCCGCCTGGACCCAGAAGCTCAAGATTGATCCCGAGCAGCGCTACCTGTTGTTGGCCACTAAGAAGACCTCCACGATGCAGAAAGAGCTCGACGAAGCGGCCGCGCAGGGCTTCAGGATCCTGGTGGGTTCGCCGACCAGTGGTACAGAGATAGCATTATTTCTCGAACGCGTTGCGAATCCGACGAATGCTTATACATATCGACTCCTGGCGACAAGCCGGACCGGCACAATGCAGAAGGAGCTGAGTGAAGCTGCAGTAGATGGGTTTCGCCTGCTGCCACGGACAATGATCGCAAAAAAACCGGTTTTTGGGGAAACGGAAATCGTGGTCATCCTCGAACGCCCAGCGAAGGTTGACAAGCTGTACAGGTACAAGCTCCTTGCCACAAATCTGACCTCGACGTTGCAACGGGAAGTTGCCCAAGCCGAGGCCGACGGCTTTGTTCTGGTTGGGATGGTCAGTCGCGATGAGCACATGGTGATTATGGAAAAGGAAACACAAATAAAGGAGTGAAGTACGGAGGCCCACGGAATGCTACCCAGGAGAGGCCATGGTGATCTGAGCTTGTGCTGAACTCAGGGACCGGGCGATCGCCAACTTGGCAGTTGCCACTATAGGGAGCGTGTTCTCGGTCACCAACAACCTGCGCGTGGAGCGCCGCAACGCAGGACCATGCTTAGCCTCCCGGCCTGAAAAGAGATGGCTGCCTAAAGGCACTGCTCGATGGTGACCCATCTCCGTCCTGGCGCCGCAGAAACTGGGCTGCGCGCGCCAGGACTTTTTCTCTTGGCCCCCGCACGATCTCGCACCTCGGCAAGGCTTGCAAGGAACTGCCCGCCGTAACGGCGTGTGAGGGGACGCTTATCCAGACACAGGAAAATCCCGTAGTCGGTGCGGAAATGATCATACCCCCGCTCGCTCACCGGTGCGCCACTTGGATGCATAACGCCCTTATCGGAAACTGACCCACTACCCTGGCGGGCGTAGAGGGTCACTTGTCCGGATAGCCGACTATACATCCAAGTGAAACCGGGATTGGTAAACACTAACCCGTTAGTGGGGATCTATCCAGCACTGGTGGTTACAAGGCGCGTTCTTGCCAGTCATACGCTCGCTGCCCTGTTGTGTTCATCTCTGATCACGATGGCCGCGGCCGCACGCCATCGCTCGTTCGGGCAGTCGGCATCCATGGAGAGCTGGACCTTTACCGAAACACGGAGCGCGTGGAAGTGACCGGCTACTTGACGGATCTAATTACGGAAAAGAGCCTGTCGTTTGTGCGAAAGAACGCCCATCGACCCTTCTTCCTCTACGTGGCCTACAACGCCCCCCCACTGGCCCTTCCAGCCACCGGGCAAGCCCTCAGATGTGCGCACTCCCGCTACCTGGCGTGATGGAACGCGACGCGACTATGCGCTTCATGGTCGAGAGGATTGATGATGGTATCTGCCAGATCTTAAGGGAACTCGACCGGCGCGGTTTAACCCGCAACACGCTGGTCATTTTCACCAAATGACAACGGTGGGGAACGCTTTTCTGGGAATACCCCGTTCTTCAACCACAAAGCAACGCTGTGGAAAGGCGGCATCAGGGTTCCTTGCCTGATGCGCTGGCCCGGCACGCTCCCGTCCAACCGAGTCTCCCGCCAGGCGCTCATAACGATGGACCTGACCGCCACGATCTTGGGGGCCACCGGGACCGACCCGCCGCCCGGCCGGTACCTAGACGGCGTCGACCTGCTGCCGATCCTCAAGGGAGAACAACCCCAGAGAGAGCGTACTTTTTTCTGGCGCATCAACTATCAGGGTTTCGCGCAAAAGGCGGCCCGGCAGGAATCGTGGAAATACATCGTGGATGGACCGGAACGTTTGGAATTGCTCTTCGACCTGGGGAAAGACCCATCTGAGCGACATACGCTCGCGTACCAATACCCGGAGATCGTCGCGCGCCTGCGCCATCTCCTGTAACAGTGGGAAGCTGAGATGGATAGCAAGCATTAGGAGCTTCGGTACTGTTGAAGCGATCCCTGTTGCAGCTTCGGTCGATCACCAAGAGTCGAATTTGCGTCAAGATCCTTGACTAGTGGCGACGACGGGATTCAAGTCGGGGCCTGGGTCACTCGTAAGCCGCTCGGGATCCGGCCATCGGTTCTCGCGCATCTTCATCGCGTAGATATCCCTGTATATGAACATTCGCCGGCCGAGCAGGAAGATCTTTATCCCCATGATATCCACCCGGCGGTTGCTCCGCTCTACCTCCGGCCATACCTGCCGGTGGTGCTCCTTGTAAGCGGCGATGGCTTTGGGATCATCTTTGAGGTTCAGGGTCAGGCCAGAATATTTCACCATTGTCCTCTTCGAGGAGCTTCGCTTCCTCTATGCAAGCTGGTAGAAGCGGCGAGCATTGCCACCCCAAATCTTGGCCGCCTCCGCCTCACCCAGCGGCCCCAGGGCGTGCCGCAGCGCGTCCACAACCTGCTGATAAGATCCGGCCAGCGTGCACACCGGCCAATCGCTCCCGAAAAGCAGGCGATCAGTGCCGAACTGCTTGACCACATGCTCCACGTAAGGCTTAAGGTCGTCGGGAGTCCAGGCTTGCCAGTTGGCTTTCGTAATCATGCCTGAAAGTTTGCACCACAGCTGGGGCAGGCGCGCCACAGTTTCCATGTCGCGGTGCCACCCGTCCATCTTCGCTTGCGCAATAGGCGGCTTGGCAATGTGGTCCACGACCAACTTCAAACCCGGGCAGCGGTCTCGGAGCCTGGGAATATAGTTCAGGTGCCTGGGCTGCACCAGAAGATCATAGGGGATGCCGCGGCGTTCGAGCTCCCCCAGTCCCGCGAGTACAACTTCGCGGACCACCCAGGCGTCGTCGGGTTCGTCCTCAATGATGTGCCGCACGCCTTTGAACTTGGGGTGGCGCTGGAACTCATCCAGATCTCTTCCCAGGTTGGGGCTGGTCAGGTCCACCCATACCACCGCTCCGGCGATGAAATCGTTAGCCTCCGCCATCTCCAGAAACCAGCGCGACTCCTCCAGCGAGTGCTGCGCCTGCACCAGGATGGTGCGGTCCACTCCCGCCTGAGCCAGGAGCGGCTTCAGGTCCCGAGGAAGAAAATTGCGGCGCAGGGGATCGACCTGAGGCGTCATCCAGGGATACTGGAAGCGACCGACATCCCAGAAGTGTTGATGGGCATCTACGATCAGCTCGCTCACGCTGCCACCTCTTCAGCTTCTCAGTGGGATTTCTCCCCCGGGAGCGGCGCTTCGGGAGGAAGGTGCTTCTTCGAGCGCAGTTCGGCCCAGAACTCGGGCGGGATGGGATGACTCATCAAACGGAAGTTTTCTTCCACTTCCGCCACCGCCCGGGCTCCGGGGATGACCGTGGCCACGGCGGGATGCGCCAAGGGGAACTGCAAGGCCGCCGCCCGCAACGGCACCGCATAGCGGGCGCAGATGCCCTCGATCTGCCGCACTTTCTCAAGCAGCTCAGGCGGCGCCTCCGCGTAGTTGAACTTGGCCCCGGGCTGAGCTCCGGTGGCCAGAATGCCGCTGTTGTACGGCCCGCCGATGATGATGCTGATGCCCTTCTTCAGGCAGAGCGGCAGCAGCTCCTTGAGGCTCGTGTGGTCAATCAGGGTGTAACGGCCAGCCAGCAGAAAACAGTCAAAGTTGGCTTCGCGGGCAAAACGCGCTGGCATCTCCCATTGGTTCATGCCCGCTCCTACGGCGCCAATCACACCCTGGCTGCGCAGCCTATCGAGGGCACGGTAGGCGCCTTGGAGAGACTCGTCGTAAGCATCATCAGGGTCATGGATGTGCAGCACGTCAACGCGGTCCAGATTCAACCGCTTCAAACTCTCTTCGAACGACCGCATCACGCCGTCATAGCTGAAATCAAAGACAGGTATGAAGGGAGGAAGGTTTTCAAACCAGATGCTTTCCACCTTGCTGGGATCTTCCGGCTCCAGCACCCGTCCCACCTTGGTGGCTAGCACGTAGGAGTGGCGCGGGCAGCCAGCCAGCGCTCGGCCCAGGCGCAACTCGCTCTTTCCATGACCATAGAGCGGCGCCGTGTCGATGAAGTTGATGCCCAGCTCAAGAGCGCGCCGTACCGTGGTCGTGGCCGTCTCTTCCGCAATGTCCTTGTAAAGCCCGCCCAGCGGGGCTCCTCCCAGGCCCAGACGTGTCACCTGCACTTTGGTCTTTCCGAGTTTAACTTTTTCCAGTGGGTTCATGACGTCCTCCCCCGTGCCAATGAGTCCGATACGCTTAAATCGAGAGGACGCGCCAATTTCGGTAGTGCGCTAAGAGTGCGTTGCCCTAGAGTCAGATAGTAACCTTTTGTCAACGCGGGCGCTAAGGAGTTTCGACTCCGTCCAGGCGGGTGGGCGTTGAACACTTAGGGGAAGAGTCTGGCCGGTCATGCGAATCTCCCTCTTGCTCGGCCATCCTACTCTTGGCTTCCATGACCGAGGGTGGGCACTGCATAGTTTGGTGATACAATCGCTAGGAAGAAGGCCTGAATGATTTGCTTGGTGCTTGCGCTCTTCTTGGCTCTGTTTTCGGCTGGATCCGGTTTCGGGCAGGCCAACCCGACCCAGACAGATCCGTCCCGCTTGAAAGAAACCACCCAGCATACCTATGGGCCGTTCACCTTGAAGGGCCAGTCCCTGCAACAGATGGCGGAGCCCAAGGAGGTGATCTTCCCGGATGACGACGTGTGGCTGGTGGGCTACCACTCCGAAATAGTTGATGACTCAGGGAACCGGCTTTCTCGCGAACTGCAGTGTCATTCCTTTCTAGGAAGCAGCAATCCGCACAACCTTCCCGACGACTTCGCCTTGGGCCTGTTCTCGGATGGCTACACGGAAAGCATCCAATTGCCCCCAGGTTTCGGCATTTTCTTCAAAGCCGGCGAGCGTCTCACGTGGACCCCGCTGTTTAACAACCGGAATCCGCTGCCCGTGACTGCTTCCATGCGGGTTCGGTTGGATTTGATTCGCGCCCGCGACCTGCCCCAAGGGCTGAAGCCCCTCACCACGACGGTCCGCAGCGTGCACAAGGACAAGGGGAGCAACATGTATATGGTTCCGCCGGGTAGAGACGTGCGGGAAAACACGTCCCACTTGCCTTTCGTTGGGAAAATCCATGTGATGGGAGCTCATCTCCATCCCTACGGAGTGTCGGTGGAACTGGTGAACCTGACGCGCGGCCACTCGGTTTGGAAAGCCGTGGGTACCAAGGATGGAAGCGGAAAACTGGTGAAGATGCCGGTCTACCTGAACCCGGAAGGCTATGACGTGGAAGCAGAAGAGCAGTTCAAGGTAGTGGCCGTCTACGAGAATCCAACCGAGCAGCCGGTGGATGCCATGGCCGGGGTCTTCATTCTGTACTCGCAGGCTGAAACCGCTCCCTGACAGGTCGTCTCCCTTCGCCCCGCCCGTAAGCAACCCACCAAAGCCCAGGGGTATAGCGCAGGAACAAGACTGGCGAGAAAAGCCGGTAGTGGGCTACTTTGATTCCGCAGGAGCTGTCGTAGTCGTAGCGGCGGCCTTTAGGCCGCCATGGGTTTTGGCAGGCCAAAGCCTGCCGCTACGACTACAACCCGTGGCAGGCTGAAGCGTCCAAAAGGGTCAAAATAGCCCACTACCCCCAAGCCTCAGTACTTTACGGCTGAGTGCCTCGTCAGAGCCACCAGAACGCACCTGGCGCGCCCCAGCCGCGTTGTCACGACTAGCTTAGACTCATCTGTGGTGATTGTGGCGGGAGAAAGCAAATCCGCCTCCAGACTTGCGTCTGGAGGCGGACCATGTGTGTGGATAGGAGTTAGAAGTTGATCTTCAATGCCATCTGCCCATTTCGAGGCGAGTTCCCCAGGCCGCCAACCAGGCCAAAGGCAGCAGAGGTGACATCAGCACTAGTACCACCGAACCGCGTGCGGTTGAGGACGTTGTAAAACTCCATCCGCCATTCGATGTTGATGGTTTCGGTGATAAACGTCCGCTTCATCAAGCTGAAGTTCTCGTTGTAGAAGGGGAAATGCCGGGCATTCCCAAAGCCACCAGGCGCGTTTCCGAAGGTAAACGGGTCGGGAACCGTAAAAGCAGATCGGTTGTAGTAGCGGTGGTCTTGGCCGGGGTCGAAACCGCTGGTGACTCCTAGCGGACTCGCTCCCGAAACCACGTTGGGAACGCTGCGGCGAGTAAACAAGCCCACGAGGTTGGGGGTAACAAACGCGCCCGGATTTCCCGACTGGTAGTGGACAACCGCGTTGATTGACCAGCCGCCCAGCACCTTGGCCGTAACGCCGGTGGTGCCGCCGCCTACCAGCTTTCCGGGACCGAACGGCAATTCATACATCAACGCCGAGACAAATCGGTGCGGAATGTCGGCAGGCGAAAGCGACTTTTCCAGTTGGCGGTTAAAGAAGTCGCGCGAATTGTGCCCAAAGAAGCCGCCCCAATTCGAATCCGAGTCGGTAATCATCTTGGACCAGGTGTACGAACTCAGCAGGTAAAAGCCCTGCGTGAGCCGTTTCTCGAGCTTCAATTGGAATGAGTGGTAGGTTGAGTTTCCGATGGGGACCGCGTCAAGTGTGCCCCCCCCGACTCCCGAATCAACGGTCCCGACATCGCTGAACTGCGGGAAAGGCCGCAAGGACTGGGCCAGGGAGCCCTCGAAGCTTGGGTAGGGAGGCCCGAAACCAGCGGCCGCAACCAAAGGGTCGCGGACGTCGCGTTGGAGCAGGGTCCCCAGCGAGAGGAAGCTGGGATTGACCTGGTTCTGATTAAATATCCCGCTCATCAGCCGCGTTCCCTTACTGCCCACATAGCCGGCGTCGATGAGCCAGCTGCCGGGCAACTGATGCTGAATATTGAAGCTCCATTCCTGCCTGTAAGGTATCGTGGTGGACTCGTGGAAATTGTTGGCTTGGCTGCCATTAGAGAACGCAGGATTGATAAGCGGAGGCCGTAGATAGTTTGGAAATCCCACCACATCCCAGTTGAAAGCAGGCGTGAGGCCGTTATCGGGCGAAAAGGGAGTGGGAAGGGCCTGAAAGCCTAACGCCGAGCGCCGCATGTTTCCGCCCAGTTGATAGGTACTCCCAAAGAAGTGAATGCCGTATCCGATCCGAAGCACCGTGTTCGGCGCAAACCTATAGGCCAGACCGAGGCGCGGAGAAAAGTTTGTCTTCTCGGTCCCTTCATTGCCGAGCAATTGACTGGTGCCGGTGCGGCCCGGGCCTTGCCCAGCAAAGATCAGCGCGCCAGGCCGGCCGTCGGCGCCGGGATTGGCCAGGTTCAGATCCAGGGTGGACCAGCTATCACCCGCCTCCCCCATGGGAGTGAACAAATCCCACCTCAAACCCAGGTTCATAGTGAACTTCGGAGTGATCTTGAAGTCATCCTGGAAGTAGAATCCCAGCCAGGTGGACCGAGCCCGCGATGTATCGCCCACAAAGGACGGGTCAAACATTGTGGCGTTGTCCACCGCGCCTAACAAGTAGCTCCCAAACGCGTAGCCCGTTGAGCCCAACCCAGGAAACCCAGTCTCGGTGTTCTCGAACACGTAGGTGGGGTTGGATGGTTGTGAAAACTGGTCCGATCGCAGATAGCGAACGTCTATACCGAACTTCATGTTGTGCTTGCCACGAATCGCAGACAAAGTGTTCTGAAACATGAAGGTGTCTGCAATGAAGTCAGTGAAGGTACCGAAGTCGCCCCCTGCAGCGCTAACGTTGACATAGGGAGCCATTTGGATCACGGGAAACGCGCCGTCAAGGATGCCTGTGAAGGGCGCCTGCCCCTGCGGACCCCGGGTCCCGAGGCCCAGAATGTCAGCCCACCCGTCTCCATGGCCCGTGATAAAGAACCCGTCAAACCCGTCATTGTAGCCGGCCTGCAGGTGATTGGTCACCGTCGGCGAGATGATATAGTCCCAAGCGTATCGGTGATTGGTCTGGTTGGAATCGTTAGTCACCGTGGCGCCGTGCGGGAAGGGTAGGGCCCGTTGGCTTGACTGGGGGGTGGGTTTCCGTTGATACGAAGCAAAAACGCTGTGGCTGTCGTTAATCCGATGATCCAATCTCAGGATAAGTTTATAAAACGACCGTTGCGGGTTGTTTTGCTCCAGGAAATTGTTGAAATCGCCCGGACGGTTAGGAGTTGCCAGAAAACCATTGATGTTCCTCGATACGGCACTGATCCGGTCGGCCGGGATTATGTTTCCCGGGAACGGGTCACGCGTGAACCCACCTTGCCCGTCGTCCCGGGTAGTTGCCGGGTCGAAGACCTGGTTCGCAAAGTAGGGAGTCCCCGCGATCGGATCACCCAGTATCGAAGAAAGATCGCCGCTTTTGATGGCGGCAGTCGGAATCGAAACCGTACTGGTTCCGCCGGCATCCCTTTGTTTCAACCAGTTCAGATTGACGAAGCCGAAGGTCTTGTCCTTTATGATAGGGCCCCCCAGACTAAATCCAAACTCGTGCCAGCGGCGTACCGGGGGTTCTGGTGAGAAGTGACCGCTCGCCTCAAAGTAGTCGTTGCGCCAGAATTCATACAGGTTCCCGTGAATCTCATTGGTTCCGCCGCGTGTGATAAAACGTACGGTGCCAGAGGCGGAGAAGGTCTCCACTGAGGCGGTGGACGAAGAGACCGAAGCTTCCTGAACCGATTCCGGCGTGGAGACCAATTCTGCGGTGGTTTGCATGACCCCGGGCCCGGTGTGCAAACTCATGCCGTCCAGGTGCATTTCCAATCCCATGGCCTGGCCACCATTGATTCTTTGGGAGAATGTCGATGAAACGTTGCTGGTGTTCCCGGAGGACCCACCGGGACGAGCTCTGCCGCCCGAAGTGGTGCCCGGCGTCAGGAAAATGACAGAAAGCGGCGCCCGGCCCGTGCTTCCTAGTTGAATCGGGAGATCGGTCATGATTATGGGAGGAAGGGTGGTCCCGACCTCGGTGGTTTCGGTTTTCAGGAGTGGCGCCTCCGCCGTCACCTCCACGCTTTCGGCCACTGCGCCAAGTTCCAGCGTGAAGTCTAGGCCCACCACGGCAGCCACATCTACTCGGACACTCTCTTGAATGGCGCGCTTGAAGCCGGCCAGCTCCACCTCTACCCGGTAGCTTCCCGCCCCCAGGTTAGGAGCGTTGTACAGGCCGGAACTGGTGGTCGTCGTTGGGAATGCGACGCCCGTGGCAATGTTGGTGACTGTGACTGTGGCTCCGGGGACTGCCGCTCCGGTGGGATCCAGAACCGTTCCCCGAATCACTCCGCTCAAACCAGTCTGCGCTACCGAGTTCAGCGCGAATGCCAACACGAAAACCAAAACACTGATGGCGAGTTTCTTCGTCATGACCTTCTTCTCATCCTCTTTTGGCGTTAAGTTCAAGTATTGCTACACCACCTGACCGCGCACATATGGTAGGGGAGGTATGTTTTCACTGTCAAGTGTTTTTTATTGAGTGTTCTGGAGCCTTCAGTGCCACCGTCTGGCAATGCCCCCCTCGCACACAAGAATTTTAGTTTCAGCTTAGCTTTCTAGCTTTCTAGCTTTCTAGATGCCGTCGCCTCGTCCAAGCGCAAGGTGCAAGTACTTCAAGAATAACCGGTTAATCGGTACCCGGCTGTGAAGGGGCAGATCCCTGTGCGCTCCGGCTCGCGGATTGCCAGCAAACACCTGAAGAGCGGTTCGGCTGCCCCTAATTTGATATTTCTCGAGGAAAGTGCGGATGCAAAGCTTCATATAACCTTGCACTTCGAATCCTGAGAAGTTCTGGATGTCGAACGCCTGAATCATCCATAGCAGAGCATCCTATGTAGAACATGGATCTGCCGGTCGATGAAATTACAAATCGGTCCGCGGTGCCGTGGCAAACCTGTGGAAGCTCAAACTCGAACGACACCATTGTTACGGCTAGATCATGTTGATCAATAACTTTGAATTCGTGTTCTTCCAAAATGGCTGCTGCTGGTTTGAGGATATGGAGAATCTCCGAGGAATCCGTATGGAATTGCTGAACACTCACAACCCGCGCTGGCGCTTTCTTATGCGTTGAGGCGTTAATCTTCAGCGTAGCTATGGAACCTCGTTCGAGAGATTCCTGCACGTGCTTTCCCCACGCCGAAATTCTATCGATCCGAGCATCTCTATCCTGGGACCAGGCAATGGGACACAAACCGGGAAAAGCAACCAGAAGCACTGCAACAGCGACGAAGGACTTTCTTCCAAGCAGACCAGCCATGTTGCTAACCTCCTGTCTGCGGTCACCATTTTCCATGGTCACATGATCGCATGTAGCCTGGTGGGTACGCAGATCCAAGAGCCGACAGGCAGGAACCCCGAAAGCTGCAAGTGTCAGGACTGTGGAGGGCACAGACCACTAGCTGAGCACAGCCGTCTTGTTCCGCTCAATCAGCTCGAAGTCAATCTGTGCTCCGAGCCCCGGCTCGATCGGAGCGTGCACCAGCCCGTTCGGGTCCACTTCGATGTCTTCTACCAGGCCGTACTTCTGTGTTTCGGGTGGCAACAGGACCTCAAAGAACTCACAGTTCTTGATGGCCAACGTAACGTGGAGGTTGGCGACGTTGTTGAGTGAATTGGAGCCGTGGTGGATCTCGAAGTTCATGCCGAACGCCTCGGCCAAGTGCGCGGTCTTGAGCAGTGCCGTAATCCCCCCCTTGACCGCCACGTCCCCCCGCAAAAAGTCGGTCGCACGGTTCAAGATCCACGGAGCATAAGCGGTGAAGCCCCCGGGAGAGTATTCGGTTGCCATGAGGGGAATCTCAAGCTTTTCGCGCAGCTTGATGCAGTTCGTAATGTCGTCGTCTTCTAGCGGGTCCTCGTACCAATAGAAGTTCATCTCCTCGATGGCCCGCCCCACCCGTAGCGCCTGCTCGTAGCGGTAGCTCCAGGTCGAGTCGAGCATCAACATGTAGTCGTCCCCGACCGCACCCCGGACCGCTTCACAGACGGCGATGTCCTCCTTCCAGAGTGTAGGCGGGTGGATCTTGTACGCGGTCCAGCCGGCTTGCTTAAAGGCAACGGCCTCTTCTACGTAAGCCTGTCTTGACGGCAGGCGCGCCGATGAGGCATAAGCCGGCGCGCTGCTCCGAAAGGACCCCATGATCTGGTGGATTGGCAACCCAGCTATCTTCCCGGCGATGTCCCAAAGGGCGACGTCGACGGCGCCGATCGCTCGCAGCGTGGTGGCGCGGTCTTGATGCCGAATTTTCTGATACAGAAGCTCCCGGTCGAGGGGGTTTTGACCCATGATCAGCGGCTTGAGGCTCTTGATCAGACTCAGGCCATCCTGGTCGGCACCGCGCCATGAATTCCCCAAGAACGCATGACCGACGATGCCCTCGTCAGTGGCAATCTTGAGGAGACCCATCTGGCTCGTCCCGCCGAAAATACCCATGTGCACGTTGTATGAGGTTGCAGGAATGTTCTCCCAGGCAAAAAGCGTCAAGGTCACGTCAGTGATCTTCATTCTTCTGGTCCTTCGGTTCAGTGGTGACAGGCAACTCACACTGAGTCGGTGCGCTTTCCAACAAGGCTCACTTCCTCGATGGCAGCTACCAATGTAGCTTCACTCTTCCAAGACAGTTTCTGTGATCGCGAAATCTAGACCAACCGTTTCCTAATGGGATTTGTGCGGCCTGACTCTTGGTTTGTATTGACTCCTAAACTTAGGATATTCATCTTGGGTTCCTGATCAACGGAGAGTATACACGACGCTGGCTTGGTTCGGTTACAGTGTCTGCCGGAGATGCGCCCCTGTTCAACCTCTTCACAGGGAGAAAGCGGTTCTTGCCCACTCGGGTAAGCCGGGCCTTGCGAGATTTGCGAATGTTTATGTTGACCTTCTTTAGGTTGATTCTTGCGTATTTTGCTAGCGGGCTAGTCCTGGCAGAGGTGGTGCGGGAGCAGTCCATTAGAGCTTCCAAGCCGAATCAACAAGACGGAGAGTGACGTTGACATCCCCAAGTAATAAAGGCGAAGCGCCGACCAGCCAACCGCTCGGTCTCTTCGAGCGCCTCGACAAGTTGAATGAGTTCGACCGGGAGCCCGTTACTCCGGACCGGCTCGAAAGCCGGCGACATTTCGCGGCCGTGTTTGCGGGCGAACACGTCGCCGGCACGGAGTTCGTGATCGGCGCCCTCTTCGTCTCCTGGGGCGTTGGGACCCGGGATCTTGTTCTCGGTTTGTTGATCGGCAATCTCCTGGCCGTGCTCGCCTGGACGTTCATCTGCGCCCCCATCGCCGTCGAGACGCGGCTAACGCTCTATTGGTATTTGCGGCGCATCGCCGGGCCGGTGGTGACCACGATCTACAACGTTGTGAACGCCATTCTGTTCTGCGCTCTGGCGGGAGCCATGATCACGGTATCGGCCTCGGCCGTTCGCATCCCCTTCGGCATCCCGCCGCAAACCGAGTGGTACCCAACTGACCTTCGCTTCGTGTTGGTTGCCGTGGCCGTCGGCGCGGTAGTTGTCGCGATCGCGATCCTGGGTTTCAGGCGGCTGGCGCAGTTTTCGACGATCTGCGTGCCCTGGATCTTCGTGGTATTCTTCGCTGGCGCCCTGGCCGTGCTGCCGCAATTGACGGCGGGCACCCCCGAGGTCGGTTCCATCGAAGGTCTCCATGACCTGCGGCGCCTTGCCGACGCGAGCGTCTGGGTCGGGCGCGAGGACTCTGATTTCACCCTCTGGCATGTCGCCGCGTTTGCCTTGCTGGCCAACCTGGCGTTCCACGTGGGACTGTCAGATATGGCGCTGCTGCGCTACGCACCGCGCGCCAGCTACGGCTTGTCTTCCGCCTGCGGAATGTATATGGGCCACTTCTTGGTGTGGCTGGCCTCAGGGGTGATGGGCGCCGGGGCGGCGTTGATGCTCAAAACTCCTCTCAGCAGCCTGGACTCGGGGGAGATAGCGCATCAAGCGTTGGGTCTGGGCGGCGCACTGTGTGTGATTGTCTCCGGTTGGGCGACGTCGAACCCGACCCTGTATCGCGCCGGGCTTGCCTTGCAAGTGGTCACACCGGGGTGGCCCAGATGGCTGGTCACCTTGCTGGCCGGGATAGCGACGGTCACGCTTGCTTGTTTTCCCTACATCTTTCGATACTTGCTCGAGTACGTGGGCACCTTCGCCCTTCTCATGGCGCCGATCGCGGCGGTCGTGTTCGTTGAGCATTGGGTTTTCCCGCGGACCGGCTTCCGCCGCTACTGGTTCGGCCAGTCGAAGAAGGTTGTCAACTGGGCGGCGCTGGCTGCCTGGGTCATCGCCGTCGTCTTCTGCTTTGCAGCTTGGAGATGGGATCTGATGCATGTGGTGTTCATCGCCATCCCAGGCTGGGGGCTCGCTGCGATCTTGTACACAGCGTTTGCGGCCGTTGCTGGTGCGCGCGGGGAGACCTTAGGGGAACTCCACGCATCTGAATCGGCAAGCGCCTCCACACCGGTGGTCGCCGCATCCTCTGCTCACGATCGAACTGTCAAACCGGCACGCTCCGCGTTGCGGACGGTGTCGGGAGTGATCGGCGCCTTGTCATTAGCGGCATGCTTTGCGCTCGCGCTCTGGGTTGGCCTGGGGGGGGAGCAGGAATATCAGCAGAACCTGGCAACTTTCAAAACATACCTGGCTGTGGCCAGCGTTGTACACCTGACTGCGGCTGCGATTTGGGTCTTGCGCTCCGAACAGTCAGGAGGAAATTAGCGAATGCCATGGCCAACTCACGATTAGCGAACCAGGTAGCGTGGATCAGCGGCGGAGCGTCCGGGATGGGCGAAGCTACGGCGCGACTGTTTGCCAGTGAGGGCGCGCGCGTGGCCATTGCCGACGTCAATCTGGAAGGCGCCCTGGAGGTGGCCGGCCGGATCAACTCTGGCGGAGAAGACCGGGTCGTGGCGATCGAGTGTGATGTGTCCCGTCAGGACGACGTGAGGCGTTCCATCGAGCGGACCGTTGACCTCTTCAACGGACTGCATATCCTCGTCAATAACGCGGCGATTGGCCAGTTCACGCCGCTCCACGAGTGTGCAGAAAACGAGTGGGACCGCGTCATGGCAGTGAACTTGAAGGCGGCCTACTTCTCCTTCAAGTTCTCCTATCCTCATTTGCGCAAGCTCGACCGCAGCTACGTCGTGAACGTCGCGTCCATTAGCAGCTTTGTTGCTCAAGCCGGTACGCCTGTTTACACGGTTTCAAAGCACGCGCTGCTAGGGCTCACGCGGACGATCGCTCTTGACTATGCCGCGGACGGAATCCGCTGCAACTGCGTTTGCCCTGGTATTACGGATACCCCGGGGCTGCGCAAGCATCTGGAACAATACCCGGACGCCGACAAGAAGCTGGCCGAGCGACTCCGCCGCGTCCCCTCGGGAGAAATCATGACGCCCGATCAGATCGCCCGTGCGATCCTGTATTTTTCGTGTGAAGATTCAGCCGGCATTACCGCCACTTCGCTGGTCGCCGACGGCGGTTATTTGGCAGCCGCCGAGTGGGACACTGGGCAGTGACCGGGCAAGAAAAGGAAGACTCTCCTTTCTTGCACTTTTTAATCATTCTCAGGGTTGCCCATGAAACTCAAGCTCTCTTGCGCCGATTTCACATTCCCACTCGTAACCCACAAGCAGTCGTTGGATCTGGTCTCCATGCTTGGATTCGAGGGAGTCGATATCGGGCTGTTTGAGGGCCGATCGCACCTTCAGCCTTCCCGAGAGTTCCGGTCACTGGCACGCTCGGCACGTACACTCACCGGGAAAGTCGAGGATCGCGGACTGAAAGTGGCCGGCGTGTTCCTGCAAACGGACATAACGCCTGAGCGTTACGCACTCAATCACCCACAGCCCCGTCGGCGTGAAAAGGCGCGGGATTGGTTTCTTAGAACACTGGAGTATGCTAATCGCTGCAACTCAAAGCATGTCACCTTCAATGCCGGAGTGCCGTTTAAGGATGAGTCCAGATCTGCATCTTACGGGCGCAGTGTGGACGAACTTCCGTGGTATCTCAAGCAGGCGCAGGCTCACGGCATCATCGCTGGTGTCGAACCTGGAATTGGCTCGATCGCGTCACGTCCCATGCAGGCGGAGGAGTTGGTCCGAGATGTTCCTGGGCTGACCTTAACGCTCGACTACACCCACTTCACACGGACTGGGCTACCGGACAAGCAGGTGGAGCCTCTGCTTGCCCATGCCAGTCACTTCCACGTGCGTGGCGCATGTAAAGGAAGACTCCAAGTGAACTTCAACGACAACGTCATCGACTACCGGCGCGTGCTTAGACGGATGAAGGAAGTCGGTTATTCCGGTTGGCTCTGCATCGAGTATGTACACCTCGAATGGGAGCGACTACGAATGGGAGCGGTGCACCGAAAGCGACAATCTTTCAGAAACCATCCTCTTCCGCGACTTCATCAAGCAGGCGATGGGAGAAATGTCGTGAGACGATCATCTGCGAGAACCCGACGGGGTCTGCCCTAGACGGTCTGAGTCAGCGACCCGAAGCCCTCAGTTAGCGAGTCCAACAGATCGCAAATGCTCGAGATTGGCACGAGCGTCGTCGCTCGGAAGCGTGGCTCCTGCCGGATCGCAATCCTGCTCGACCGTGCCCCAGCCTGAGAAGCCGGCTTGGATCAGCGCGGCCTTGAACGCTGTGAAATCAACCTCGCCCTTGCCCAGTATGCAGAACAGGCCCTGACCGCAGGCGTCATAAAAGCCGATCTGGTTGGCCACGACATGCGCCCGAACCGCGGGGTCGATGTCCTTGAAATGCAGATATTCAACCCGTGCGCTGTGGCGCGTGTAGAATGCGATCGGATCAAATCCGGCGTAAATACAGTGACCGGTGTCGAGACAGATTTTCATAAGCGAAGCGTCGACCGCATCGAGCATCCGCTCCAGCTCATCCTCAAATTCGACAAACCCGGCGGCGTGGGCGTGTAGCGAAACAGTTAAGCCGAATTCTTCCGCACCGATCTTGGCGGCGCTGCGCAGACGGTCTTGGAAAGAACTCAGCTCTGCGCCCTTCATGCGCCTCGCTTCAGCAGGCCGCCCTGCGGTCGGCGCGCGCTCGGCTGCAATCGAATCGATCAGCACCATCCGTGGCGCTCCATGAGCGGCGAGCGATTTGCAGGTGCGGCGCACAGCATGCTGCACTTGGTCCCATGCCGCAGGATCATGGAACGGCCGGAACACAACGCCGCCTATCAGGGCCAACCCGCGCGATTTCAACGCGTCACCCAATTGCGCAGGATTCTCGGGCATGAAGCCGATCGGCCCGAGTTCGATACCCTCATAGCCTGCCTGCAGGGTTTCATCGAGCACCAGCTCCCACGGCGGATTGCGCGGATCGTCAGCGAATTCCACGCCCCAGGAGCATGGGGCGTTCCCTATGCGAAGTTTCATCTTGGTCTCTCGTATGATCCAGTTCTCTAACGAACGTAAGCCGCGACGCGGGAAGGGTCAACCCATCTCCAACATAATCTTCAACTACAAGTAACCACTAGGACCTCCGATGATCAAAGCTGGTGTAGAGGCGCATCGCCTTGTTATGCACTGGAGCTACTTCACCTTTTGCCACACGAAGAACTTTTCGGTATCAGTCATTCCCAAAGGGGAGAAACCAGCATCAGCAAGCATTTCTGGAAACACTGTGTGTTTGTAGAATCCCAAGGTCAACTTGTCTTCTGCAAGGAGTGTTCCGTTTCTCTTGAAGGAATAGTCCTTCTCGAGGAAATAGTGGTCGGAGGTGCCGTTGCGACCCTCAACTTTTTGGGAATAGACAATCCCATCGACCAAGTCGATGTCACGGTCTTCGTGGGGCTTCTGGACGCTTAACAACAAGAGCCCACCGGCATCAAGATGCTCAGCGACGTTTTGCAATCCTTTGAAGTCCTTTTCACGGCTGAGCAGATGTGTTCCCAGCAGCAACTCTTTGTCCGACCGGATTATGACCCACGTACCGCCGCTCGATAGGGCAACATCAAATGTGCGGTCAAGGTTCATTTCGGCAACATCGCATTCTATGAGTGAAACTCGACTGGGTAGACGCTCCTTAGCAATCTCCAGCATCGAGGGACTGAAATCTACGCCGGTAAAATGGTAGGACGAATCGAGTTTACATAGCTCTCGTGCCAATAGCCCCGTCCCCACGCCAAGTTCAAGCACCCTTCTACGTTCGCCGATCGTGGCTTGAACGACTCTGGCCAACGATTCGTGATCGTAGTAGCCGGCACCCATCAACAGATCGTAGTATCGGGCGATGCTCTTGTACTGATTCATGTCGTTCGACTCCTTCCGTGCATATGGCTGCAACTGCTCACAAAATTCAGAGGCTTCAGTTCCATTCGGGGACATGCGTCCGGAATCTCATGCGGACCGGCTGGTCCGCATATTTCCTGGTTCTCCCTGGGCTCTCCATTGAAAGAGCCTGCTCCATCTGGTCCAGAGGGCTTTGACCCCTCGCCTGCCACGGTTCAACACGTGTGTGTTGTCCCTCGTGGTCTACGTCCTTGTGCCTCAGCAGCTCGTTCACTGGCCAGGGCACCGTCTATCATCCTCCTCCTCACTTCGCGAGTCAAGGGAGCCCGCGCCGTTCTCCGCTCCTTGGCTGTCGCCGAGATATCGCCTTGTTCTTGCACTGCCCGTTTTCTCTCCAACACCTTCAAACTCAGGCTCACCCGTATCTTCGAGGCGGAAGTGGGCCACGAAGTCACGAAGAGCCAATGATGGGGAAGCCCCCGGCGTTGGCAGTTTCGCCCAGGGCCCCGATGGTTTCCGGTTTGTTGACGGTCCAGACAAAAGAACAATCACCGTTCCCCCACCGGCATGAGGTAGAGGGGCATGACGCAGTTCCTCCGACCCGATAGTATTCCTTTCTCCCAGGGGTCTGTCGAGCAGAGTGGGAAAGTACCACGAATTGGGCTCAAGGAGGGGCTTGCGACTGTTCGTGTAGACATTGGTGTGGACAGAGGGAGTGTTAGGCCAACTATCGAATTGCTAAGCCAAAGAAAGGAATGGTGGACCTGGCCGGGTTCGAACCGGCGACCTCCTGACTGCCAGTTCACTTGGCTCATGAATACGGACTGGTACCGAGTGTGCTGGAAGGCCTGTCTGTTGCGGGTTTCCTGCGACATCGCAAAGTCCGTGACGCTCCGTAGCAGTCCGTAATCTGTCGTATTCCAGCAGAGGTTGCGACACAATCCCCGACCGTGAGCCTGCCGTGGGGTAGGGCGCACAGGTGGTCTAGCCACCCCTCGATGGCGCGGATCCTGGGCCGCTGGCAACGGCACATCGCACCACGATCACACCGCATGCGAGGCTTCCGGCTCGCGGGCAGGGCGAGGGTCCTGATGGTACCAGCCCGAGCCCGAATCTTGAAATTCGGAATGACATTTAGGAATATAAATGACGCCCGCTACGCCCATTGCCGTGGCTGGACTGCACTGCCGCCATTGACAAGCCTGGAACCGCTCCTGATACTGAAAGACCGCGAGAGGAGGAACGCGCGTGATCAGAGCCGACATCGTGAGCGAGGTGGTAAGCCGCACCGGGATCACCAAGACCAAGGCGGAGCAGGCTGTCGAAACCGTATTCGAAAGCATGAAGAAGGCCCTGGAGCGCGGCAACCGGATCGAGTTACGTGGCTTTGGAGTCTTCAACGTGAAGCCGCGTAAAACGGGCATCGGACGCAATCCCCGCACGGGCGACGTGGTCAACATCCGTCCGGGCAAGGCTGTTCGTTTCAAACCGGGCAAGCAGCTTCAGACTCTCTAGCTGGGAATTCCCTCTCCAGCTAAAGGCCCTGGAACCTTGAATGGCTTCTACAGCGTAATGCGCCCGAGCGTAATGCGCCCGAATCCGAGCAGGTATGGAGGTAAAGAAATGGTTAGGTTGGTTGTCCTTTACCCTAACAAGCCCGGTGCGAAATTCGACCTCAAGTACTACACTGAGACACACCTCAAGCTGGTCAGAGAGAAACTCAAGCCATTTGGATTAGTCCGGATCGACTTTGACAAAGGCGTTTCTGGATCGACTGCTGACGCACCCGCGCCCTTCCTGGTCATGGCAATGCTTTTATTCAATTCCATTGACGATTTGAAAAAGGGGTTGGGAGCACACGGCGAGGAGTTGAGAGCCGACATACCTAACTTCACCGACATCAAGCCAGAGAGACAAGTAAACGAGGTCGTAAGCTAAATCTGCTGCGCCGCTTGAACCTCCCGGACTAAGCGGACCGGCCAGACTTGCCTTTCAGGTGACACGGTGGTGGAAAGTTCCACGTCTGTCTTCATTCGTCCGCTCCTCTTAATCGCGTCATCCGTTTCACGATGTCTGGAACGACTGTGAACCGAGGTTGCGGTTTTTATTCTGCGGACTTGATCGTGAAGCGAACCACGCAGTCGGATTCTGACGTGCCTCGCGATACGCAAAGATGGTGTTCACAGGATAATTCCGGGCAGACTTCACCGTAGCCGACAGTCTGCTCGGGTCTAAGTATCTGATTACAAGGCACTTGAATCAGATCCGGCGGATTCAAACTAGAGCA
The DNA here is from genome assembly GCA_965223005.1 of Terriglobia bacterium. Classification (GTDB taxonomy): domain Bacteria; phylum Acidobacteriota; class Terriglobia; order JAJPHL01; family JAPKYU01; genus CBDBKE01. Next base: position 290,495 of record CBDCVK010000002.1, read on the forward strand.
CTACCGAGCGTTCACAAGCTGGCGCAGGCTGCGGGCGAAGCGGTCGTACCTGTAGACCACCACCGCCATCCACGCGACGCTTGCGGACGGCGCTCACGTCGCCCAGGAAGCGGGCGAGCCAAGTAGGGATGGGCGGTTTTCTCCCCCGCTTTTATTACCTGTTTGTTGCCTTTACCAAGGGAAGCCGAGAATGATAGTCATACAAATTATAGAAAGGATTGGTGGACCTGGCCGGGTTCGAACCGGCGACCTCCTGACTGCCAGTCAGGCGCGCTCCCAACTGCGCCACAGGCCCATCTACGAGTTGCGGACAGCCGCCATCAGACTGTAGCGCGCAGCAGCATTTTCTCGTCGTCTGACAAATTTTCTGCCACCTGTGTTGGTTTCCGATCGCGCGAGAGCCCGCCTCGGGGTCCCGGCCACCGCTGCATGTACCTCGGTGATATTACCACACTGCTGGGCCCGGCGATTCGTCCAACGGTAGAGGCATCGGCCCCAGACTCAGCCACGAGCGTTAGCATCGTATGCCTGAGAGAGTGAACCGCAAAGTCGTCCGGCAGATCTTAGGATTGCCTTTCTGTGAGAAGTTCCCGTACTTTGGCGTGTTGCTTATCGAAGGCGCGCGCTGCTTAATCTTCATTCCCCGAGCACACTCTTGCTCCAAATATCATGATCCAACCCTATAACTAGTCTGCGCGCCATGCGTCTGGGGAGGCAACCTCACCCTCTTCAGTCATTGGCCTGTTGTAGGCAATTAACGCTTGAGACGTGACTAAGGAAGGAGGAGGATTTTACCACTAGTCAGGCGCGACGCCAGGCGACGATGCGCCTCAGCAGCCTCCGCCAGAGGATAGGTTTCTCCGATGTGGACTTTCACCTTTCCCGAACTTACCCAGTCAAATACCTTCGAGGAGCGCTCAAGCAGCGCCTCTCGTGTTGCTATGTAGTTAACCAGGCTCGGTCGGGTCAGAAACAGGGAACCCTTGGCACCCAGCGTAAGCGGCTCGATGCCAGGCACTGGACCGCTGGCATTCCCGAAAAAGACCAACGTCCCAAGGGGCCGAAGACAATTCAGGCTCCCTTCCCAGGTTGCCTTTCCGACCGAGTCGTACACGACGTCCACGCCTCGTCCATCGGTAAGACGCTTGACCTCGGCGACGAAGTCTTGCTCAGTGTAGAGGATAACTTCGTCCGCGCCTGCTTGGCGGACACGCGCGGCTTTGTCTGGAGTCGAGCATGTGCCAATGACGCGCGCACCGCGCATTTTTGCCACCTGTACCAAAACCAGGCCCACACCACCGGCTGCTGCGTGGACCAGAGCGGTGTGGCCGTTCTTGAGCGGGAAGGTCGAATACGTCAGGTAGTGAACCGTCATGCCCTGCAGCATGACCGCTGCCGCCGTCCGGGCGTCGATTTCGTCCGGGAGCTTGACGAGCCTAGCGGCAGGAACCACGCTGTACTCCGCATAAGAACCGAGCACGCCGGTGCACGCGACGCGGTCCCCGGGCTGGAAGTCGGTGACTTCGGTGCCGACGGCCGTGATAACACCGGCTCCTTCCTGGCCGTTGGTAAACGGCAAGGTAGACTTATAAAGCCCGGTGCGAAAGTAAATATCGACGAAATTCACGCCGGCGGCTGCCGTTTTGACAACCGCGTCCTTCGGACCTGCCGAGAGATCGGGCACCTCTTCCAACCGAAGAACTTCGGGACCGCCAGTCTTGTGAACGCGAACCGCTTTCATTGGAATTCTGGTTTGAGCTTCGCCTACAAAAGCATACGCCAGCAGCCATGTCAAACCAAAACTCAGATCACCATGGCCCGTCCCGGATGGCATCGCCGCTCAGAATCGATTGCGTTAGTCCAAAACCTGCGCGTTGACTTGGCAGAGGGTGGGGCGTAACATGGCCATTCTCAATCTGGCCATCCGCAATCTACCCAAGCGAAGACCGGGCCGGCCAAGAGGCGCGGCTGCGCGCGCGCAAGGAGGGAACCTATGAAAAACTCTGTCTTGATCATGCTCCTGTGGCTTCTTGTTCTCAGCACGGGCCCAGCAATGGCCCAGCGAGACTTCTCCAAGGTCGAGATCAAAGCTACCCATGTGAGAGGCAATATTTACATGTTGAATGGCACAGGTGGAAACATCGGGGCTTCGGTCGGCGCAGATGGGATTCTCATCGTCGACGACAAGTTCGCCCCGTTGGCGGACAAAATCCGGGCGGCCCTGAGCGATATTGGTGGTGGCGAACTCAAATTCGTTCTCAATACTCACTTCCATGGTGATCACGCGGGTGGGAACGAGGTGTTTGGGCCAGAAGCTCCGATCATTGCTCATGCCAACGTTCGAAAACGCCTGATGACAAAGCCAAAAGCAGCTTGGCCCGTGATTACGTTCGATGAATCTCTGTCGGTTCACTTCAACGGCGAGGAAATCAAGGCAATCCACTTTCCTCATGGGCATACGGATGGCGATACTGTCATGTTCTTCACCGGATCGAACGTCGTCCACATGGGGGATGATTTTTTCGTCGGACGATTCCCGTTCGTTGACCTGGACGCTGGCGGAGACGTCGAGGGTCTCATCGGGAATATTGAAGCGGTGATCCGCCAACTTCCCGCCGATGTGAAGATCATTCCGGGGCACGGGGCGATTGCCACGGCGAATGATCTAAAAACCTATCATCGCATGCTGGTTGAGACGACCGGCGTCATTCGGCAGCGGATGGCTGCGGGGAAAAGCGTCGATCAAATCAAGGCGCAAGGACTGCCCGAGAAATGGGAGCCGTGGGGTGCTGGGTTTATTTCAACCGACCGATGGATTGAGACCATTCACCGGAGTCTCTCTCGGAAAAGGATCAATCAGTAAAACGTTTACGCAATAAACGTCTGCGCGGGAAGCTTTGGTAGGAAAGACACATCGCTGCCTCACTTACGAGTGCTACCCCGATCCTTAGGAGATGCGTGTCGAGTTGTGGAGTGGGCACATCCCATAGCCTCTAGAGTTTCACTGCACAGACGGGTTTCTCACTTTGTCGTAGTTCATCTCTTGCCCGAGCGTTCCGCCACCGAAAGGTGGTGGGTCAGAGCGTCTTCCCGGTTGCTCGCTTGTTGCTTCTTGACTCTCGGACCACCTTTGTGGGCGCAGGACGACGCGGCGCGGGTGCGAACCTTGCCCCAGATGACAGCCTATCGACTCGACGCAGCTCCACGGGTCGATGGCTTGGTGGACGAGGAGTGGATGCGGATGGAGCCAGCGACCGATTATGTCCAGCAACTCCCCGATGAGGGGCAACCCGCAACAGAACGCACGGAAGTGCGGATCGGTTACACGCAAGACACGCTCTATGTTGCTGTGATCTGTTTTGACTCGGAGCCGGAATCCATCGTCTCTACTCAAGCACGGCGGGATGGCTTGCTGGAAGAGACCGACTCCTTTGCAATGTTGCTCGATACTTATAACGACAATCAGAATGGGTACATCTTCGCTACGACCCCCTCCGGCATTGAATATGACGCTCAGATCGTTCACGGAGGCCAGAGTCGAGGTACCGGTGGACCGGTCCGGGCTGGCGGAGGCGGGGGGAGCGGGTTCGGCGGCGCGCAGCGAGGTGGGGCTTCATCCTTTAACCTAAATTGGGACGGGGTATGGAAGGTTCGGACGCAGGTCACCACACGGGGTTGGGAAGCCGAATTTGCCATCCCCTTTCGCACGCTTCGTTATGATTCGGGGTCAGGTCAGGTGTGGGGTGTTAATTTCAGACGCAACGTTCGCCGAAAAAATGAGCAGAGTTTTTGGGCCCCGGTCTCGCGAGGCTTTCAACTCCACCGCGTTTCTCTGGCAGGTGAGCTACACGGCCTGGACGTTCGATTCCGACGCAATCTCCAGATTATTCCCTTTCTCATCGGCGGCCTCCAACAGGACTTCTCGCAGGGTCCAGCCCGGAACGAAGCGGTCGGCGATATTGGTGTGGATCTAAAGTACACCTTGACCTCCAGCCTTACCCTGGACGCAACCGTTAACACCGACTTTTCACAGGTGGAGGTGGACGAGGAACAGATCAACTTAACTCGGTTTGACCTTTTCTTTCCTGAAAAGCGTTCCTTCTTTTTGGAAAATGCCGGCTATTTTAATGTGGGGACGCCTCGCGAAGTGGAACTTTTCTTCAGCCGCCGGATTGGGATCGACCCCTCGGAAGTTCAGATCCCTATTCTGGGAGGTGTTCGAGTGTCAGGCAAACACCGGCGGTACAACATCGGCTTCCTCAACATGCAAACGGAAGCCGAAGCAGGAATAGCGCCGGGAAACAACTTCACCGTTGCCCGGCTGGCGCGGGAATTCGGGACTCGGAGCTCGATAGGAGTGCTAGCCATCAATAAAAGTGCCACCGGTGGAGAAGCTGGTTCAACTTTTACTAATAGGTTTAACCGAACGTTTGGGGTGGACGCCAACGTTGGGCTGGGTAAGCACCTGACCCTCTTTAATTATGTGGCAAAAACTCAGACGCCTGGCGTGCAGGGTCGCGATCATGCAGCCAGTTCGGAGGCTAGATACGATTCAGACTTGCTGGACTGGCAAGCGGGCTACACAGAGGTCGCCGAGGACTTTAATCCAGAGGTAGGGTTTGTCCGTCGGGTGGGCTATCGGAAGCCCTCCTACGCCGTTTTTTTCAGCCCCCGTCCCAAGAATAGCCGCCTGATTCGAAGGTTTTGGCCCCACCATTCCTGGCGGGGCTTTTACCGGTTCGATGGCGAACCGGAGTCCGTGTTCCGCCATAACGACTTTCGAGTTTTCTTCCAGAATGGAAGCTCCGTCGGGCTGGCTTACAATCAAAATCTTGAACAAATTTTCGAACCTTTTGAGATCTCCCCTGCAGTGATCTTGCCCGTGAGGACATACAAATTCAACAATTGGGTTCTCACTGCCGAATCGGACGAGAGCGCACGTTTGTTTGCCGGGGCTGACTATTCCTGGGGAGAGTTTTACTCGGGCCACATCAAGACGCTCAATCTCAGGACCGGAATTCGCTCCACAGACAAATTCCTGCTTTCCACACGCTACATTCGCAATGACGTCACCTTGCCGGTGGGCGACTTCACCACTCATCTTGCAATCCTTCAGTTTAACTACTCCTTTACGCCTAAGAGCTACATCCAGTCTCTTATCCAATACAACAGTACAATCAATCAGATTGGGGCCAATATCCGTTTCGCGTTGCTACGAACCAGCAACACGGGGCTCTTCGTGGTCTATACCACCCGGTTCGATACCACTGGCTTTGACCCTCATGACGGCCCTCTCTTAACCCCCCGAAGCCGCCGCCACACCCTGGATCGCGCCCTGATCGCCAAGTTCACGTATTTGTTCGATTTTTAACCCAGGCTAGTCGTCAGAAAGGAGTAGACGCCGTAAGGTGGGCATCGGGAGCGCCCCTTCGGCCAGCGCCCGATCGTGGAAGTGCTTCAGGGAAAAGGCATCGCCCGCCGCGGCGCGCGCCTCGTTGCACAACCGCAGCCATTCCCGCAGTCCAACAAAGTAGGTGGGCAATTGCGCGGAGGAGAGCATGGCGCGCCGAAGTTTTTGTTCGGCTTCAGTGCGCTCCTGGAAGGTGTCTTCGATCATCAAGTCCATCGCCTCCTGGTCGCTCATGTTTCGCGTGTGCATACGCACGTCGAGGATGGCGTTGGCAATGGCGCGCAGTTCTCCCTTCATTAGGGTCAACAGCAGCTTCGGGTTCACCTTCTCGCCCGGCCTGGCTAGGTAGCCTTCTTCTACCAGCACGCGAGTGATGTAGACGGCCCAGCCTTCCACATAGGGCGTATTCCCAAACACAGCGCGCACGAGCCGGCGCGTCTTGGGCTGGACTTGGTTGGCGTGTTCGAACTGGATGTAGTGCCCGGGGATGGCCTCGTGGATGCTGATCAGCCGCAGCATGTAGTTGTTGTACTCGCGCAGTTTGGATTCAGCGCGCTCCCTCGGCCAGTCAGAAGGGATGGGCGTCACCCAGTAGAAGGCGCCCAATTCCGGCTGTAACGGCGGGGCAGGCTGGAAGCCGGCCACTGCGTAAATGCCGCGCATGAACTCGGGCGTGTCAATCACCTGGAGGTTGTCGCGCGAGGAAAGCGTGACCAAGTCCTTGCGGCGCACAAAGTCGTGCAGCTCGTCCAGTTGCCGGAGGATGTCCGGCTTAAGGCGGTCAGCCTCGACGTGCTCGGCGGCGATCTTGTCCAGCACCTCGCGGATGACCGCATTCTCTCGCTCCTTTCCCTTCAGGTCCGCGTGGTCGGGGTGTCCCGAGTAAATCTGTTTGTGCAGGGGCAGCGCCACACGCAACATCTCGGCGCGGAGCCGGCGCAGTTCCGCCTCCGCGTCGGCCAGCACCTGGTCGGGGGAAAGATCGGTTTGCAGAGCCAGCCGCAGCTTGGCCCGGTATTTTTCCTTGCCCAGGCGCCAGGTGCCAGTCGAGCGGTGGGCCAGGTCCTCCTTAAGAAAATGGCTGAACTCTTCGAACGCCTTCAGGGCCGGGGCGGCTGCGGCGTCGTAGCGGGCCTTCAGCTCTGCCGGCACCTGCGAGGCTATCGCTTGCTCGACCAATCCTACGTTGCCTTCGTTCTCTTCCAGGGCGACCTTGGTATAGATTGGGTCGGTGTCCACCAGGTTCTTCCGACCCTGGCGCAGTAGCTCCGGAATACGGCTCAGGCGGGCGATGATGTGCCGGAAGCGCTCCTGCTTGGGTGCATACTCCAGAACCATGGGCAGGAACAGAGCAGTCCCGGCCAGCTCCACGTAGACGGTCGGGTTGTGGCGGTAGTTCTGGATCGTCTCCAGCTCGAGCAGGCTCAAGGCGATCTGGTCCTGGATCAGGTCGTAATCGGCCCGGTCCTCGGCATTCAGCGCTTCGCGCTTCACCTCTTTCTGGAATCGTTGCCGGTAGCGCTTGAGCGTAGCGCGCTGCTTCTCAAGCCCGGCGCTGCTCATGTCCTCCAGCAATTCATCGAGCTGGACTTCGCGGCCTGTTTTCGGGTCCTGGTAACGATGGAATCCGACCTGAGTGGCGGAGGTGGGGGACAGCGCCAGTACCTCTTCCAGGAAGCTCTGGGCCAACGCAGCGAACTTGCGATCAGCAGCGGCTAGCGGGGTTGTCATGGCACAGCAGAAACACGCCAGCAGAAGGGGACTCCAGAAGAACCGCACGGCGGACCTCGAACCAGCAGGCGTAGTTTGCGACGGGCAATTATAGCCCAACAGGTCGCCGGGGACAGCGCCTTTCCTGGCCGCACGCCTTGCCGCATGTTAGATGTTGTTACTACGCGCGCGAAGATTTAGAATGCCGGGCATGGCGGGAGAGGCTGCTGCCGAAAAGGAGGAGTTATGAAACCGGCAAGATCAACTCGCTTGATCCGCTCGATCCTGGCGCTGCTGACATCGGTTGCCTGGCTGGTCGCGCTCACAGGCTGTCAACCGGCACCTGAGGCGCCAACGCGTCCGGTGGAGGAGAAGGCGGAGTGGCCGGAAATCGCCGGGTACGCGAAGATGGTCGTCCCCACCGACAATCGCATGACCCCGGCCAAGGTGGCGCTGGGCAAGCAACTCTTTTACGACCAGCGACTGAGCGGCGACGGCTCGCGGGCCTGCTATTCCTGCCACCTGAAGGAGCACGGCCTGACCGACGGGAAGCCCACCGCCATCGGCGCCTACGAGAAAAAGTTGTCGCGAGCCAGCCCGACCCTTTGGAACATCGGCTACCACTCCGAGTTCTACTGGGACGGCCGCAGCAAGTCGCTGGAGGCCCAGGCGATGGCTGCCTGGCGAGGCGGCAACATGGGCGCCTCGGGCAAAGACGAGCATCCCAGCGTCGAGGACATCTCTGCGAAGCTGAACGAAATCCCGGAGTACGAGGAACAGTTCATGAAGGTGTTCGACGAGCCAGCCACTCCGGTGAATGTGGTCAAGGCCATCGCCGCCTTCGAGCGCACCATCGTCAGTGACAAGTCCGCCTGGATCCGGTTCCGCGCTGGCGACGAATCCGCCTTCAGCGAGGAGGCCGGCCGCGGCTGGCAGCTTTTCAGCGAAAAAGCCCAGTGCACTAACTGCCACGACGGCCTGCTGCTGACCGATCTGCAATACCACAATGTTGGCATCGGCATGGGAAAACGGAAACCGGACGTGGGCCGCTTCAAGGTAACCAAGGAGAAAAAGGACACGGGCGCCTTTAAGACCCCGACGCTGCTGGATGTCAGCAAGTCGGCTCCCTATTTCCACGACGGCAGCGTGGCCACTCTGGAAAAGGCAGTGGACTTGATGCTTCGCGGCGGCAAGAAGAACAAGTACCTGGACCGCACCAACCTCGAGCCGGTGAAGCTGACCAAAGAGGAGAGAGCAGATCTGCTGGCTTTCCTGCAGGCGCTGGACGTGGACTACGCGATCATGCCACCGTCTTTGCCTAAGTAAGCGCCCAAGTGCGCGAAGTCGGTCACTTCGCCGTCCGCAAACGAGGCCCAGGATTCCAAAGGCAACTCGCGGTTTCCGAAACCGCCGGGTCACCAATTCTGCGTCTCCGCTCGCCGATGTTCCGCCCGACGTTCCTCGTGGCGACTCCTCTTTTCCGGCGGCGCCGCGCTGGCTTCCGCAACACTACGTCTCAGCTTCCGGCCTCCGGTACGCGCGTCGGTTTTGTGCTAGAATGTTTTATGAGCTATGCTTTACACTCGCGACTATGTTGCGTATGTCTGCCGCGAGTTGATCGCCCGACTGGCTAAAAGCCACCTCAAGCTGGGCTCTCCCGAAATCGTCAGCCAGAAGGTTCGCGAGGCGGTCACCAATGAACTCAGCGCCGAGGACCGGCTCAACGACGAAGTGCGCGCGCTGCTGGAGCGCTACGCCAGCGAGATGCGCTCCGCCGGCGCCTCCTACGGCGAGAGCTTCAAACGGGTGAAACGGCAACTGATGAAAGAGCGCGGCGTGGTGGCGGCCGCGGTCCGCGACAGCGGCGAGAGCACCCGAATTTCCCACGACAAGATCACCAAACTCTCCCACGTGTTGGTCAACACGCTGGCTAATCTTCGCAAAGAGGTGGAACTGCTGGGTGAGAAGAACGACGTGCGGCTGGAAATCGTTCGCCTGTTTACTGAGTTGTTCCGCGCGGAAGAGAAGATGGACCGCAGCGCCCGCCAGAAAATCCTTTCCCAGAAACGTGCGATTCCGGAAGGCAGCCAGGAGTGGGACATCCTCTATCGCAAGTACTATGCGGAAGAGATGAGGAAGATCCGGGTCTGAGCAGTCTTCCCGACTACGCAGGCGCCCGGGAGAAATCCCGGTACCGCGTAACGCAAGAAAGCAAAACCGGGCGCAGCCGCGTGGAGTGGGGTCTCCCGGCCGGCCCAAACACGGCGAGCCCTAGCTCTTACTGACCTTGAGAAGGAAGGGACAGGCGCGATGTCCTGTCTTCACGCGGGCACGCGATGCTTCGCGTAGTTTGGCCCCGAGGTCCTAGTCTCGGCGCTTCAGCTTGGGTGGCCGGTCCCCGTCGTCCTCTTCGCCTTCGTCTTCTTTCCTACCCTTCTCGTCTACCGGACGGGTATCGGCGGTAGTGGACTTGCGAAGGGTGGGACGGTCGCTCTTGCGGTCCTCCAGGCGGCGACGGTAGTGGATTGCCTCCAAACGCAACCTGACTTCGTCAAACTCCGAGGTGGTCACCAGGTGCTCTTCGCGGTCCGGCAGCCCACCCATCTGCCGCTGCGTGCGGGCAATTCGATCCGGAGTCTGGGGATGGGAGCGGAAGGCCTTTGCCAGAAAGCCAGGGCGCTTCTTCTCCTTGGCTTGAATCTTCTCGAAGAAGGTGACAAACCCCTGGGGATCGTAGCCGGTCTTGTACATGTACTGCAACCCCAGAAAATCCGCCTCGCGCTCGAAGCCGCGCGAGAACTTCAGGAAGCCCAGCGGGACCAGAAGGCTGGCCGCCCCGCGTGCTCCGTACCCGATGCCGCCGCCAACGAAGATCAACGGGAGGGTGAGAAGCTGGGTCAGCTGCCCGCGGGTGGCTTGCCGGGTTCCGTGCCGCGCGGCTACGTGCGCAATCTCATGGGCCATCACGCCAGCCAGTTCGGCCTCTTCCTCCGCTTCCAGGATCAGACCCGAATTGACGAAGAAGAAGCCGCCAGGCAGTGCGAAGGCGTTGATTTCTTCCGCGTCGATCACCTTAATGGTGAACGGCACCTTGGCGTCTGAATTGCGGACGAGGTTCTGCCCAACCCGGTTCACGTACTCGGCGACCACCGGATCATTCACGATGCGCGACTGCGATTCCACTTGCTGCGCCAGCGATTTGCCGATGGCGATCTCCTTCTCCAACGAGTACCAGTTCATACCCTTGCCGACGTCGCGTTCGCCGATCTTCTCGATGTCTTTCTTGTCGTCCTTCTTACCAGCGACCGCGGGCAGCGGCAAAGCCAGGACGAACACAAGCAACACAGAAAGCAGCTTACGGTTCATAAACCGGCTCCTTGCAGCTATCAATAACATTATACCAATTGAGGCCGGCCGCGCCTCTATTCTATTAAACGCTATAGCGGGGGTAAAAGTTTCGCTGATTCACTCGCGAGGGGCGGTCCAGAAGTCGCGTGCAGGAAGCCAAGTTAAACACCCGTAGAGACTTGCAGCCTAGATGCCAACTTCAGCCCTGGGCCTTTTGGGCCAGGGCCCCCTTCGGGGAACTGGCTCCCTATCGAAGTGCATCGGGCCGACCGGGTATGGTATACAGGACCCCAACTTGGCTCTTGATCCCGACATCGCTCGCTCGCGCAATGCGATAACTCAGCCTCTGCCTTGAGGAATGATCGCGGACGGTGATGCGCATTCTAAGAAAACTGTACGACTGGGTCTTGCACTGGGCGGAAACTCCCTACGGCGCGCCCGCGCTGTTTCTGGTTGCCTTCGCCGAATCCTCCTTCTTGCCCATCCCGCCCGACGTACTGCTCATTGCTTTGGGGCTGGCGCTCCCGAGAAAGGTGTTCCGCTATGCCCTGATTTGCACAGCGGGCTCCGTGTTGGGTGGGGCTTTCGGATACCTGCTGGGATGGCAGTTTTGGGAGCTTGCCAAAGACATCTTGTTTCACTACGTGAGCCCCGAGAGCTTCGACGCCGTCCGCAAGTACTTCATCCAGTATGAGGCCTGGGCGGTGGCCATCGCCGGCTTTACCCCGATTCCCTACAAGGTGTTCACCCTGACCGCAGGATTTCTGAGGGCCGACTTTAAGGTGTTTCTGGTGGCTTCGGCGCTCAGCAGGGCAGCTAGATTCTTTCTTATCTCGGCCCTGATCTACAAATTTGGCCCGGCGATTCGAACCTTCATAGAGAAGTATTTCAACATCCTGACGGTCCTGTTTGCCGTCCTGTTGATTGGTGGATTCATCCTTCTGAAGTACGCGCTTTGACAGAGATTCCTTGGACCAACAAAGGGCATCGGTCCTCGGAATGACATGCGGCGGGGTTTTCGGCACCCTGCTAAAGAAGATCGCCGGCTGGGGGTTCACCTACACCCGAAGCGCGCTGTGCCTCTCCCACTGCCTCCCTGAACTGTAGTAGACTATTCCCCCAATTCCGCGGGGAGGGAACTGATGGCCGTCAGCAACATACTTCTTGGGCAGGTTTGGAAAAAGGACGCCACCGGGGACAATTATCTGGTTACGAAGCTCTACTCGGAAGCCTTTTCTACCTACGCCATGCTGCGAGGTGTCAACGGCGACGAGGTGCTCAGGATCAAAGTGGGCAAGAGCGGGGAAGGCGCCGGTTTGAAAGGTTTCACCTACACGCAGGAAAGCGCGGACTTCTAACGGGCTGCTCGGACTTGCCCGGCCGCCACCGTGAGGGAGCGACCCCCTGAGCCTCTCGGCAATCTGCCGCAATGAGCCATAGTTAAACAGCTAAGAAGTGAGCGGCCAGCTGCTAGCGGACGGTAATTGTGCCGAAGCCGAAGCTGCTGACACCGCCGACACGCCAGCGCACCAGATGCTGGCTAGGCCGCAGCCCGGCGGGCACGATGGCGTTGACTTGATAGATGCCGGCCACACCCGGCGCCAGACCGGCGAATGTTACCTCTGCCCGGCGATCCCCCATGAATACTTCGGGCGGTATCAGCACCCGTGCCGGAGGAGAGGCCGGCGCGGGGATGCCCGCCGGGATAAATGGCTCGGTAGGGCCCAACCCAATCCCATAAATCTCCAGTGACTCGCCGGCTACCGCTGGGTGGTCCGGGTCGGCAGGCACAGAGGTACCGGCGTGGAACGCTGCCGCCTGCGCCCCGGTCGGCCTCACAGTGCCGCCGTTTTCCGGGGTTTCCGAGGGGAGGATGAAGATGGCGGGAGCGAACGTTGTGACTTCGACGGCGGTCGCAGCCGCCAGCGTGCCATCGGCAAAGCGGAGCTGGAAGGCGGCGGGCCCCTCGGGAATCTCCGGCGGTAGTTGCGCGTTCAGCTGCCAGGGTGTGACGGCCAGCAGCGGGGCGGGTCGCCCGTTCACCAGGAGCGAAACGCCGGCCAGCGATTCGGGCAGGGGAAAACCGTCCGCTAGGGTTAGGGCATCGGGCGCAAGGTTGAGCCCGTTGTCGCTGATCACTCGTTGCGGAGCGGGCGCCAGCGCTCCGCTGAACACCGGCAAACGAAGCTGCCCGCTGCCGTCCGCGTTGACCAGGTAGAAGGGCTGCTGGCGCCGCGCCAAATACAGCACTTTGGAGCCGTCGGGGGAGATGTACGGGCTGTCCAGGCAGGCGAAAAAGCAGTTGAGCCAACCCACCTGCAGGGGCTGGATGCAGCCCTCGGTGTCCACGACCACGATACGATCCGTGCCGGTGGCCATCTCGACCACATGCACTTGCTCACCGGAGGGCAGCAACGCGGTAAAGGCAGCCCGCGCGCCATCGGGTGAAACCGAGACGGCCGTGGCACCCTGGGGAGGCTGTCGCCCGCTCGGGAGCTCGGTAAGCCTGCGCAGCCCCGTCCCCTCAACCGTGGCCGCGTACAGGTCCATCACGAGCAGCGTGGCGCCTTCCGGGCTTACGGTTGAGCCGAACACTACCATACGCCCCGAACCGTCCACGGCAGGGGCCAGCAGGGCAGGCGAGCGTCCCAGGATCAACGGACGCCCAGTCCCGTCCTGCGCCCGCAGCGCAAGCGGCCACAGCAGCAGTGCCAAGCCAAGGAATCGGATCATCCCTACCGCCCACGGCATCTTCAATTTCTTTACCACCCGGAAAGATCCTTGTCCGGTTGGTGTCCGGTTAGTATCGTCCACGGCCAGTCGGTAGCCTGCTAAATCGAGGGGCGGCCGCGGCAGAGTTCGGTGATCGGGTCGGCGACCAGCAGCATTTCTTTCAGCAAGAACGGCTCGCCGTATTTCACTCCCGCCATCATGCCGTAGAAGCGGGCCAGAGCCTCGACCCGCTGGCACAACTCGTCTTGCGAGGGAAACAGGTCCTTCCCCTCGGCCTGGTCGTCGTACTGCGAGTGGTAAGCCAGCAGGGCCTGGAGACGCCGCTCGAACTGGTTGGTGATGTCCACTACAAACGAGGGCCGCACTTCGTAGTAGAGCGTACAATACAGAATCTTGTGTGGCCGGTGCGGCTCTCCCTGCAGTTCGAGCTTCTTCAGGCCGGCCAGAAAGCAGGCTTCATAGCCCAGCGTGCTGGCGGTGTAATGGTCGGGATGGCGCCCCTGCCAGTAGGGGAGGACCACAAGCCGCGGGCGAAGCTGGCGGATCTTGGCCGCCAGCTTCAGGCGGTTCTCATGGGTGTTTTCCACGCGGGCGTCGGGTAAGCTGAGGGTCTCGCGCCAGTGAACGCTCAGCAAGCGCGCCGATTCCTGTGCCTCGCGGGCCCGCTGCTCGACGGTGCCGCGGGTACCCATCTCGCCCGATGTCAGGTCCAGGATGCCCGTGCGGTAGCCCGCCTCGGACAGCTTCAGCAACGTGCCCCCGCAGGTCTGCTCCGTGTCATCGCGGTGGGCGGCAATTGACAGTGCGTCAACAGTCATCGCAGACAGAATGATTTACCACGGATGAACACAGATAAATCCGGATTTGTTGGTCTGGAGGTTCGTGGAAACCACTGCTACGCTCATCTGCGTTTTGCCAGAAGTTAATGCTTGAGGCGCCGCAGCAACTGCCTGGGCTCAACGCGGTACTTGAAGGCCTTCCGTCCGTTGATAAATATGACTGGAACCTCGTTGGTGAACCTGGCTTGCAGTTCGGGGTCCAGATCAATATCCAGGATTTTCAGGCGAAATTCCGCTACCTCCCTCAAGCTGTCAATCACCTGCTTGGCATCTTCGCAGAGGTGGCATCCCTGGCGCGTGTAGAGGGTCACCTCCGGTCGGTGTGGCTCCATTCCTTTGCCCGCGACCGTGGACTTTGGACCTCGGGACTCTTCAGGGCTCACCACTCGGTGTAGCGCCGCACTTGGCGCCGGCGACCCACGACCTTGACAAGCGCCAGGCCGGCGAAAAAGCCGCCCACGTGCGCCCACCATGCTACGCCGCCCTGATTCAAAGCAACGGCTGTGCCTAGGGTGGTCAGGCCGGAAACGACCTGGATTACGATCCAGTAGAGCAGAATGACCCACGCGGGCAACTCCCTGATGAAGATCAGGAAAAAGGGGATCAGCGTGAGCACCCGTGCGCCGGGGAACAGTACCATGTAGGCACCCATGACTCCGGCAATGGCGCCGCTGGCACCCACGCTGGGAATCTGCGACGACGGGTTGGCGAAAATGTGCGCCAGGCTGGCCACCAACCCGCAGGCCAGGTAGAAGGCAAGGTAGCGGAAGTGGCCTAGTTGGTCTTCCAAGTTGTCGCCGAAGATCCACAGGAACCACATGTTGCCGAGCAGGTGCAGAACCCCGGCGTGCAGAAACATGGAAGTCAGCAGCGGCGGAATGGCCCCCTGGGCCGTCGGCACCGCTGGGTCTGCCATAAACCGCCCAAACTGCAGGGGAACTACTCCGTTCTGGGCGAAGAAGTACTCCAGGCTGAAGGGATCCAACCGCCACTGGTAGACGAAAACCAGCACGTTGACCACGATGAGGCCCACGGTGATGAACGGCGCCGAGTAGCGGGGCGCGTTGTCGCGCAGTGGGATCATCGGACCATGTATTCGTGGTTGGCCTTGCGGGGAGCGCCCTGCATCAGAGCCAGCGCCTCGGACAGAGCAGGAATGCCGCCGCGAGCTCCAAATTTGGTGCAACTCAACGACGCCACGGCGCAAGAAAAATCCAACGCCTGCTCCAGCGGCCAACCTTCCAGCAGGGCGTAGCAGAAGGCGCCGTGAAAGACGTCGCCGGCCCCGGTGGTATCCACGGGGTCCACTTCATAGGCGGGGCGATAGAGGTAGCCGGACTCGGACAAGGCCAGCACGCCGTCGGCGCCCAGCGTCATGGCCGCCACCTGCAGCTGAAACTCCACGCGCAAGATTTCCAGGGCCTTAAAGGGGTCGTGCTCCCCGGTGTAACGCTTGGGAAAGATGGCGGAACATATGAAATAGTCCACGTACTGGAGCAGCCGGTCTGCATCGTCGCGCAGGGTGTCCATGTCGCAGGTGACCGGGATGCCGGCCTGTTGCGCCCAGGACGCGACCAGCGACGTGGAGCCGACATCATGGCCGTCCACGTGCAGCATGCGTCCCGCGCAGACCTGCTCGCGCGACAGCTTTTCCGGCTGCAAGACCAGCCGCGGGTGCCGGTACCACAGCACGGTGCGCTCGCCCGTGCGTTGGTCAATCAGGATGTAGGCACTCTGGTTAGGGCAGCCCGATATCTCCTGCACGTCGCTGATGTCTACCTCGGTGCATCGAAGGCTTTCGATCTGGAACCTCGCTCGCTCGTCATCCCCCACAACCCCGATGTACTTGCAGCGCTTGCCGAGCTTCTGGCAGGCGATCACGGCCGTCGCTACGTTCCCTCCGGCTTCCGTCCGCTCTTCTAAATAGGCCATCTTGGTGTTGTATTCCGGGTAGTGAGGAACGATGATGACGGTGTCGGTGGCATTGGCACCCATGCCAACCAGATCAAAGTGGGAGTTGGGCTTCATCTTCTCCTGTGCGAGCGATGATTGTATCACGCGGGTTGCGGCGCCAACAGCCGAGCGCAGGCCAGGGGTACCAGCTTGAGTTCGCGCGGCATCTCGGACCTGTTCGCCGCCGCGGGTTGCGTTTGCCGGAAGCCATGTGGTAGCTTCGGCTGTTGGCGACGCGCTGTGCGGGCGGCGGTCGAAGAAGCGCCACAGGCGCCATGCCGGCCAGGGAAACCGAAGCGATTATTCTGCGGACCTATCCCCTGAAGGAGGCTGACAAGATCGTCAGCTTTTTTTCCCGCACTTACGGCAAGACTCGGGGGGTGGCGCCCCGGTCACGGCGGCTTCGCAGCCGCTTCGGGACGGGGCTGGAGCCGCTGTCGCACGTCCGCCTCTGGTACTTCGAGCGAGAGACGAGCGAGCTAGTCAACATTGACTCCTGCGAGCTGATCCGCTCCTACTTCGAGATCCAGAAGGACTACGCCGCCGCGGTGGCCTGCGGCTACCTGGCAGAAGTTTGCGAGCAACTGCTGCCGGAGCGTGAGCCCAACGATGCGCTGTTTCGCTTGCTGCTGGTGGCGCTGGAAAGTCTGCGGCTCACGGGACATATCTGGCCGGCGTTAACCTACTACGACCTGTGGGTGGTGCGGCTGGCCGGGCTGCTGCCCTCCCTGGAACGCTGCACCGGTTGCGGGGCGGAACTGGAACCTGGCGCGGCAGCCTTTTTCCAGGCTTACTCGATGGGCTTGCATTGCGCGGCCTGCCGGCCCGGCGGGGCGCAAGAACTGGCCCCGGCCTCGCGTGCGCTGGCCAGGAAAATGTTGCGGGTGTCGCTGGACCGACTGGGCCCCAGCGACTGGCACAAGGGGGTGGCTGCCGACTTGCGTCGCTTCCTCGAGCAGCGCATCGAAGCTCACGTCGAGCGCAGACTCGTGACCCGCGCCGCACTCGAGAGATTTGACGATTCTGATTGAATCATTGACGATCGATCCATTGGCCGATTGGTTCCGAGCCGTTCAGTCGGCAATGAATCAACCTTCAATGGGACAATCATCACTCAACCAATGAGCTTGAGTTTCCAGGACCTGATTTTTCAGCTCCAAAAATTCTGGGCCGATCAAGGGTGCGTCATCCAGACGCCTTACGACGTGGAGGTCGGCGCTGGCACGATGTGCCCGGAGACATTCCTGCGGGTGCTGGGTCCGGAGCCCTACCGGGTGGCCTACGTGCAGCCGAGCCGGCGGCCTGCCGACGGACGCTACGGCGACAACCCCAACCGCCTCTACAAGCACTTGCAGCTTCAGGTGGTCCTGAAGCCAACTCCGCCCGACGTCCAGGACCTGTACCTGAAGAGCCTGCAGCGCATCGGCATTCACCTGCGGCATCACGACATCAAGTTCGAAGAGGACAACTGGGAGGCGCCCACCCTGGGGGCCTGGGGCATTGGCTGGCAGGTGATGCTGGACGGTTTGGAAATCACCCAGTTCACCTACTTCCAGCAATGCGGCGGCTTCGACCTTGACCCGGTGCCGGTGGAGCTGACCTACGGGCTGGAGCGCATCGCCGCCTTCCTGCAGGACGTAGACAGCGTCTACGACATCGCCTGGAACGCGCCGGCCCGCGGTGGGCAGGTCTACACCTATCGCGACGTGCGCCACGCCGAAGAACTGCAGTTCTCGGTGTACAACTTCGAGAAGGCCGACATCGGCTCGCTCTGGCAGGCGTTCGAACTGCACGAGAACGAATGCCACCGTCTGCTGCGCGAACATGAGGGCGCGCGAGACCCGGCCGAGAAGCACCGCTTCCCCGTGCTGGCCGCCTACGACCTGGTGCTGAAGTGCTCGCACCTGTTCAACCTGCTGGACTCGCGCGGGGCCATCAGCGTGACCGAGCGGGTGGCGGTCATCGGCCGCGTGCGCGAGCTGGCGGTTGGGGTAGCCCGGGCCTGGGTGGGGCAGCATGCAACCGAGCCACTGGTCCAGCAGCGGGATGCTGCCGACAGCGCAGGGATTCCCAAGGAGGCCGGGACCGTTGCCGACTAACGAATTCCTCCTGGAGATCGGCACCGAAGAAATACCAGCCTGGATGATTGAGGGTGCTCTTCTCGACCTGCGCAACTGGCTCAGGGCCCTTTTCTCAACCAATCTCCCTTTCAATAAGTCGCTGGCAATTGACACCTACGGCACTCCTCGTCGCCTTGTGGCTCATGTGTCGGACCTTCCACCTCAACAGCCTGATGCCGAGGAGCTTCTAATAGGGCCTCCAAAAAGCGCCCCGGACCAAGCTGTCGAGGGCTTTGCGCGCAAGCACGCTGTGCCACGCAAGAAGCTGCGACTTGAGAGCCAACCGAAGGGTGAGTACTGGGTGCTTCGCAAGAGAAAAAAGGGAGAGAAAACCACGGACATCCTCGCAAGACAGCTGCCGCACGGCATTCTCAGCATTCGCTTTGCTAAGGCGATGTACTGGAGACCAGAGAGGGAACGTTTTGTGCGGCCCATCCGCTGGCTGATGGCGCTCTACGAGGGCCGTGTGGTGCCGTTCTCGATCGTCGGGGTGCCCAGCAGCCGCTACACGTTCGGCCATCGAGCGACAGGGAAGGGCAGGCTGAAAGTAACCGACTTTGAACAATACGCGCGCGTGCTCCGAGAGAACGGTGTGCTTCTGAAGCCGTCCGAGCGCCGCGCAAAAATCCTGGCTGAGGCCAATGTCTTACTGCAGCGCGAGAGTGACGGCTTGCGGTTCCGCGACAATCCGGAGCTGTTGGATACACTGGTGTACCTGACCGAATTTCCCACGGCAGCGATAGGCCAATTTGACGCCGCTTACTTGGAGTTGCCGGAGGAGGTGCTGGTGACGGTGATGCAGCACCACCAGAAGTACCTATCAGTCTCGGATGCTAAAGGGCGGCTCGCGCCGCGGTTCATCTTCGTGATGAACCTGTTCGTGATAAACCAGGACGGCGACCCGAAGGGCCACATTCGGCACGGCAATGAGCGCGTGCTGCGCGCTCGCTTCAATGACGCGCGATTCTTCTGGGAAACGGACCAGAAGATTCCGATGCGTGACCGTCTGGCGCTGCTGGAACACGTCACCTTTCAGTCGCAATTGGGCAACTACCGGCAGAAGACGGAACGCAACATGGCGCTCGTGAAGAGGTTGTCGGACTCCGTGCCGCGGGCGTCCGTGGAAGCTGCAGTCCGAGCTGCCGAGCTGGCTAAATGCGACCTCACCACGGAGCTGGTGAAAGAGTTCACTGAGTTGCAGGGGTTGGTTGGCGGTCTCTACGCGCGAGCGCAGGGCGAGCCGGGCGAAGTCGCCGACGCGATCTACGACCACTACAAGCCGGAGAGCATGGAGGACCGCTCGCCCCGCACACCAGCCGGGGCGCTGGTGGCTCTGGCCGATAAGCTAGACACATTGGCCGGTTGCTTTTCCGTTGGCCTGAAGCCCAGCGGTTCCAGTGACCCCTTGGCGCTGCGGCGGTTGGCTCAGGGAGTGGTCAAGATTCTGGCCGACCACGGACTGCGCGCCCGGCTGGAGGATTTAATTGCCGCTGCGCAACCCACTCCGGAAGCCGCTCGTGACTTGCGCGACTTCTTTCTGGATCGGCTCCGCTACTACCTGCGCGAGGTGCGCAGTTTCCGCTACGACGAGG
The DNA here is from genome assembly GCA_965223005.1 of Terriglobia bacterium. GTDB lineage: Bacteria > Acidobacteriota > Terriglobia > JAJPHL01 > JAPKYU01 > CBDBKE01. The sequence goes on from CBDCVK010000002.1 coordinate 310,200, forward strand.
TGAATGCGGTTCTCGCTGGCTCCTCCGGTGATGTGCCGGATGCGGTTGCGCGGTGCCAAGCGGTTGCGCGCGTGCGGCCGACGGAAAACTTTGAGCCGCTCTCGGCGGCCTTCAAGCGCATCCGGAACATCCTGACGAAAGCTGGCGGTGCTGGTCAGTTTGCCGGCGAGCCAGACTCGTCGCTGCTGGAAGCGGGCGCCGAGGCCGATCTCTACGCTGAAGCTCGGCGTACTATTGAGGAAACCAAAGACAGCCTGGATTACGAAGCCGTGCTGCGGCGCATCGCAGGGTTGCGGCCCCAGGTGGATGCTTACTTTGACCAAGTTCTGGTGATGGCCAACGACGAGCGTGTTCGCCAGAATCGCCTGACCCTGCTGGCCTGGCTGTTGCGCGCCTTCACCCGGGTGGCCGATTTTTCTGAAATCGTCGTAAGCAAAGAACAAACTTCGACCGTTTAGGGAGTAGGGCAATGAAGACGAAGTACGTGTACTTCTTTGGAGCGGGCCAGGCTGAGGGCCACGGCAGAATGAAAGAGGAGCTGGGCGGCAAGGGAGCCGGCCTGGCGGAAATGAGCAACGCGGGACTGCCCGTGCCGCCGGGGTTCACCATTTCCACCCGCGCCTGCCTCGATTACTTCGCCCTGGACGGCAGCCTGCCAGCCGAGGTGGAGCCCCAGATGGCCTCGGCCCTCAGCAGGCTGGAGGCATTGCAGAGACGACGTCTCGGCAACCCGGACGACCCGCTGCTGATCAGCGTGCGCTCCGGGGCCAAGTTTTCCATGCCCGGGATGATGGACACCATCTTGAACCTGGGCCTAAACGACCAAAGCGTCCAGGCGCTGGCCCGCAAGACCAACAACCCGCGCTTTGCCTGGGACAGTTACCGGCGATTCATCCAGATGTTCGGCAACGTCGTGCTGGAGATCAAGAAGGACGAGTTCGACCACATTTTCGAGGGCCAGAAAAAGAAATCGCACGCCCGGCTGGACACAGAGCTGGACGCAGCCGCTCTCGGGCGGGTGGCGGCCGACTACCACAAGTTGGTGAAGCGCAAGACGGGCCAGCCCTTCCCGCAGGACGCCCGCCAGCAGTTGCTCATGGCTCGCGACGCCGTGTTCCGTTCCTGGAACAACCAGCGGGCCATCCACTATCGCCGAATGAACAGCATCCCCGACGACCTGGGCACGGCGGTCAACGTACAGGCCATGGTCTTCGGCAACCTAGGAGAGACCAGCGGCACCGGCGTGGGTTTCACCCGCAACCCTTCGACCGGCGAGCGCGAGTTCTACGGCGAGTTCCTGATGAACGCGCAGGGCGAGGACGTGGTGGCGGGCATCCGCACCCCGGTGCCGATCGGCGAACTGGCGCGGGTTATGCCGGAGGTTTACGCGCAACTGCGCGAGATCACCACACGCCTGGAGCGGCACTACAAGGACGTGCAGGACTTCGAGTTCACTATCCAGGAAGGCAAGCTGTACATGCTGCAAACCCGCAACGGCAAGCGCACCGGCAAAGCTGCCATCAGGATCGCGGTGGACATGGTGAACGAGGGCTTGCTCAGCAAGGAAGAAGCGCTGATGCGGGTCGAAGCCGGGCAACTGGACCAGTTGCTTCACCCCATTCTCGCGGAAGACACCCATGGTGTGCTGGCCTCGAACGGCAAGGATCGGCTGAAACTACTGGCTACCGGCCTGCCGGCTTCACCCGGCGCCGCCGTGGGCCGCGCCGTATTTCACGCCGACGATGCGGTGGCCAAGGGCAAGACCCAGCCAGTGGTGCTGGTGCGCGCCGAGACTGTGCCCGACGACATCCACGGCATGGAAGTGGCGGCGGGCATTCTCACTTCCCGAGGCGGCATGACCAGTCACGCTGCCGTGGTGGCTCGCGGCATGGGTAAGTGCTGCGTGGCCGGTGCCGGTGCCATTTCCGTCGAGGCCGAGAAGCAGCGCATGTCGGTGGACGGCTTGGTCATCAAGGAAGGCGACTGGATTTCTTTGGACGGCTCGAACGGCCGGGTCCTCCTCGGCCAGGCACGGACGCTCGAGCCCGACCCGGCCAGCGGCGACTTCGCCGCCTTCATGAGCTGGGCTGACGAAGTGCGCCGCCTGGGCGTGCGCGCCAACGCTGACATTCCCCGCGACGCGACGGTGGCCCGGCGCTTCGGCGCGGAAGGCATCGGCCTGTGCCGCACCGAGCACATGTTCTTCGCCGCCGAGCGCCTGCCCCATATGCAGGCCATGATCCTGGCTCGCACTGAGAAGGACAGGCGCAAGGCTTTGGCCAAGCTGCTTCCCATGCAGCGGAAGGATTTCGTTGGTCTGTTCCGTGTCATGGACGGCTATCCGGTGGTGATCCGCCTGCTGGACCCCCCGCTGCATGAGTTCCTCCCGAAGCGTGAAGAGCTGATGGTGGAGATCGCCCTGCTGCGGGCCAAAAAGGCGCCCAAGAAGAAGCTCCAGGAGAAAGAGACGCTGTTGCGTCGGGTGGAGGAACTGCACGAGCTCAACCCCATGCTGGGCCACCGCGGCTGCCGGCTGGGGATTGTCTATCCGGAGATCTCCGAGACGCAGGCGCGCGCCATTCTGGAGGCGGCCTGTATCGTCACCCGCGAAGGGAAGAAGGTGATTCCGGAGATCATGATCCCGCTGGTGGGCATCCGCAAGGAACTCACACTGCAGCGGGAGATCGTGGACAAGGTAGCCGGGGAGGTGTTTGCGAAACAAGGCCTCCGGGTGCGCTACCTTGTGGGCACCATGATCGAAGTGCCCCGCGCGTCCTTGACCGCCGACCAGATCGCTCGCGACGCCGAGTTCTTCAGCTTCGGCACGAATGACCTGACCCAGACCACCTTCGGTTTCTCGCGTGACGACAGCTTCAAGTTCCTGGAACCCTATCTAAACCAGAAGATTTTCCAGAGCGACCCGTTTGCCGTGATGGACCAGGAGGGCGTCGGGCAATTAGTCGAGATGGCCACGCAGCGCGGCCGCCAGGCGCGGCCGGACCTGGAGGTGGGCATCTGCGGCGAGCACGGCGGCGAGGCCAGCTCGGTGATGTTTTGCCACCGTGCAGGACTGGATTACGTAAGCTGCTCGCCCTACCGGGTGCCCATCGCCCGGCTGGCTGCTGCCCAGGCTGTGGTGCTGGAAGGCGCCCGCGAAGAAACCATGCGCACCGCCTAGCGACAGGCAAACCGCTCTACGCCTCTCCTTTTGATTTCTATACGACTCTCCGAATTCGTCTGGCGCCTGATTGGGCCTGTGTATCTTTAAGCTTGTCACCAGCGAGCTTGTCACAAGCGGAATTGCGGGGAAAAGGTTGGGGAATCGAGGTAGCGGAGGGCGTTGTGGAGCAACTGTGTGGAGAACGGATCGCGGCCGTAATTGCGGGTGAGCTGGAAAGTGGAAATCAACACCGCTCCCTGGCCCAGGCGCGCCTGGACCACGTAAGCCGCAGGCAAGTGGATCCACCCGACAAACATGCCCGCCAACACGTCCCGGGCGGCTGAAGTGGGAACATCCACCAGGACCAGTTCGGGCGTGGCCTGAGCTGCTTCCCAACCCAGCAGCCCGTTGCCGGGCGTTCCGGCAAACAGGGGCGAGTACTTGCGGTACCAGTTGAAGTTGGTGATCCTGCTGCCCTCGCGCGGAGTACCGCGCCGCCGCTCAAGTTTCACCGCAGGCAGCGCTGGCAATGCCTCGGGGTGCTCGGCCAGCACCACCGCCTTGCCGCCGGCGGCCACGTACTGCCGCATTTGAGCATCGAACACCGTGGCCACCACCACTCGGCCCGGAGGCGCCTCGGCCAGGGTTTTCGCGCCCGGCAGCACTAGGTGTTTGGCGGGGTCGTGGACGTATACTTCCCTCGGCTCCACGGGCGCAGGGTAGGCAAATAGCTCCAGAGAATTGCGGACCCGAGTTCCGGCATTCAACTTCACCAAGAACCTGCCCGGCGTGTGGATTTGCGGGATCTTGACGGCGATTTCGCCTACCGGCTTCACTTCCCCCCGTGCGATCTCGGGTAGCGGGAGGGAACCGCCCTGCTCGGTGCCTTCCAGCTCCCAAATGAGCACGGTGCCAGCGGTTGGTGACGCCGAGTAGTGCGAGAAGCTCACGGGGATCCGGATTTCGTCGCCCGCGAAAACATTGCGCGGGGCGATGCCGGGCAGGATGAGGTCGTCGGCCTGCAAGTCGGCCGAGACGGCGCCGAACACCTTCGGATTGCGGTCCATGTCCAGCAGGCCATTCGCTTCCCAATTCACGTCGGTGAACTGGGAGATCACATAGCCTTGGATGGCCGGCTCGGCGCGAATGACCTCGATTTGATGTTTGAGGGAACCCCATTGGTGCAATTGCGTGGCTTCTACCAGTGTTGCGTAATCCCTGAAGACCGCGTCAAGCTTCCACTGGCGGAAGCGGTCCTCGACGCCAGCCGGGACCGTGATGGCTTGCTGAGAGCCAGGCCGGCCGCGCGAAAACCACCAGGGCGGCTTGTCCGGCAGCCGCGGCAACCCCCAGCTGCCGAATTCGGAAACCACCAGAGGCGCGTCGTCCCCTCCGCCATCGGAAGATGCACCGCGCGCGTCCGCGTGCACACTGTACAGCCACTTGGGACGACTCCCGTACTGCTTCACCCAGGCCCCGAACATGGCGGCTTGGTCGGGGATGGAATTGTACCGGTGAAAATCGGCAATGTCGGTGTCCAGGTGAAAGTTGGAGCAGCAGGGGCTGTTGTCCACCACCAGCATCGGGGCGGCCAGCTTGCGGGCGCGCCCGACGAAGCTATCCAGGAAGGCGCGCTGGTCGGCGCGCCCCAGGTCAATCCCCCAGCTCTCGTTGAACAGGCTGACGATGACCAAGCTGGGGTGGTTGGCATCACGCTCCAGCATCCCGCGCAACGTCTCCTCGGCCCGCGTGCGCGAGTCCTCGGTGAGTCGATCGAAGTTGGGGATCTCATACCAGACCAACAGCCCGGCTTCGTCGGCTGCTTCGAGGTAGCGCGGATCGGGCACCTTGAGCTGACAGCGCAGCAGGTTCAAGCCGAGTTGGCGCGCTTTGCGGAACTGCTTTAGCAGGAACTCCTTGGACGGTGGGGTATAGATGCCTTCGGGGTAAAACCCCTGGTCCACCGCGCCCCTGATGTAGAACGGCTTGCCGTTCAGATAAAATTTCCCTTTGCGTTTTTCAAAGGTACGGAAGCCGAAGCGAGTCTCCACGTTGTCGCGTCCCCGGCGGACGCGGGCTGTGTACAGCTCAGGAGAAGCCGGCGACCAAAGCCGTGGTTTTTTCAGCTTCCCTTCCAGGTCGCCGCGGTGCACGACCCGGCCCCCGGGATCGCGGATCTCCAGGCGCGCTTTGCCTGCGGGCCGGACCTCCGCCCGGAAGGACCCGTCGGCACCAGCCGTGATCCGGAACGACTCAATTCGGTCGCGAGGGCGCAGCTCCCAGGTCACGCTCTGCCACAAGCCGCTGACCTGCAGGTACCAGTTCTGCTTGCCGTGCGGAATCTCGGGCTGCGAGCCAGGATCCTCCACGCGCACCAGAATCTCGTTCTCGCCGGGCTGGAGCAGATGCCCGATATCGAGGCTGAAAGGCAGGTAGCCGCCCTCGTGCCGGCCAGCCTCCCGGCCGTTGACCAGCACCACGGCCCTGTAGTCCACCGCTCCAAACTTCAGCAGCACCGTCCGCCCGCGGGTGGAACCGGGAGCGACAAAGCGCTTGCGGTACCAGGCCACGCCGGAGAAGTCCCGCAGGTCCTCGAACTGGGCCTGGATGGGCAGCGGTACCTTGGCAGTGCGCCAGGCGCCTACGTTGGTGCGGAACTCCCATTCCCCGTCCAGCGAGCGGCTGCGCACCGCCGACAGTCCTGCCGCCGAGGCGCACAGCACACACAACAGGGCGGTGATGGCGATGCGCTTCATGAAAGGTAGGGAATGATCTGGGGGCTCTTCAAAATCAGGTTTGCGTGCTTCTGGGCGCCTAACCCAACCCTGGCCAGATCGGCTTTCGCTGAACGGGTTGCGATCTTGGACATTTCTTTTCGGACAAAGATTGTAGCTGAGGCTGGCGTCTGATTCCTAGCGACGGCCAGGCAGGAGACTATACTTTTCCAGCACGACGTTCCACTTGCCCTGGGCGCGCAACAGCAGCTCCACAACTTCCCGCACGGCGCCCCGGCCGCCTTCGGCGCGCGTGATGTAGCGGGCGCACCGTTTGATCTCCGGGCGCGCATTGGCGACGGCCACCGGCAACCCCACACGCAGCAGGATGGGGGCATCGGTCAGGTCGTCACCGATGAAGCAGACGTTCTCTTCCGCTACGCCGCAATCTTGGAGGATTTCGCGAAAGGGACCGAGTTTGCTCAGGCAGTCCTGATAGAGGTAGGCGACCTGAAGGTTGCGCGCCCGCTCGCAGACTCCAGGCGACTGCCGGCCGCTGATCCAGCCGATCCGGACGCCGGCGAGTTCCTGGACCCAGCGCATCGCTATCCCATCCTGGCTGTCGAACGCTTTGCTTTCCACCGCGCCGCCGCGCCCGTCCGGGACGTAGTACAGAAGGCCATCGGTCAACACACCATCCACGTCCATCAGCAGCAGGCGGATTCGTTTGGCCCGCTTCTTCAGCTCAGCAGAGGTTTTTCTCATAGTTGCTGGGGTTGTTGTTGTAGAACGGCAGCCGCGGCTCTGTCCACCAGCCATACCACCTGGCCTGACGCGGGCCGCACCAGCGCCGCCGGTAGTTGCGAATCCAGAGGGCCTTCCAGTGCCGCTGCCAACACCGGCGCCTTGGCCGCCCCGGTCACCAGGAATAAGACCTCACGGGCGGCATTCAGCGCAGCTAGTGTGAGGCTGATTCGCTCGATGCTCCCCTTCGCGGTGGTGACCACCAGGCGCTTCTGTTCCCGCAGCGCGGGGGAACCTGGGAACAGCGAGACCGTATGGCCATCCGCACCCATTCCCAGCAGGGCCACATGGAAGCGGAGAGGACCTGCGAAGAACTCCCGCAGCTCGCGCTCATAGCTGGCGGCCGCTTCCTCCGGGGGCAGCTCAGTCCGAATCCGATGAATGTGATCCTCAGGAATTACGATCCGGGACAACAACGTCTCAGCCACCATCCGGTAATTGCTCTTTGGGTCCGACAGCGGAACCGCGCGCTCATCTCCCCAGAACAGGTGTGTGCGGCCCCAGTCCAGGCGATCGCGATACTCGGTCGAGCCTAACAGTGCGTACAGTCGCCGGGGCGTCTGACCACCCGACAGCAGCAGAGTGAAGCGCCCCTCGTCTGCCACGGCCTCCTGTCCAACCCGTAGGATCCGCTCGGCCGCCTCACGGCACAGGCCATCGGAATCGGCGAAGATGCGCAGCTCACTCAATGCAGCGATTTCCCGTCCCGAAACTAGCGCCCAGCCCTACCGTTGCCAGTTCCATTCCATGTCTATCCTCGCAGGTGGCCTCGCGGTTGGTCCGTGACCACCTGCTGCCTTCGAAGCGGCCGGACATTTCGTTCCTCTAACGCCCAGAGGTCGCGCTGGACGCGGTGCCCAGGAGAGCCTCTCGCTTCGAGGCCAGTGACTGCGTCAACTTGTCAAAGGAGTCGGCAAACAGTTTTACGCCCTCGTCCTGAAGCTGCTGCATGACTGCGGGGACATCCACACCCGCCTGTGCCAAACGCTCGAACGTCCGACGCGCTTCGTCCGCGCCTTCCTCTAGCGTAGCTCGCGCCTTGCCATGATCGCGGAAGGCGGCGACGGAAACGTCGGGCATAGTATCCACTGTCTCGGGACCAATCAGGGCTTCAACGTACATCACATCACTGTACTTTGGATTCTTGGTGCTGGTGGAACCCCAAAGCAGGCGCTGTGGCCGCGCGCCGCCGGCGCGCAGGGCGGCAAAGCGCGGGCCGTGGAAAATCTCCTTGTAGCTCTGGTAAAGCAGCCGGGAATTGGCGATGGCCGCCTTGCCGAGCAGCTCCTCCGGAGCACCTGTCTTCTCCAGAATCTTGTCCACGGCCGTATCCACCCGGCTGACAAACAGGCTGGCGACGGAGGCAATCTGCCGCACATCGCGCCCTTCCCGCTCGCGCTGCTCCAGGCCGCGGATGTAGGCCGTGGCCACCTGCTCGTAAGTCTCGCCGGCAAACATCAACGTCACGTTGATGTTCAGGCCGACCGCGATCAGATGTTCAATCGCAGGGATACCGGCCGGCGTCGCCGGAACCTTAATCATCAGGTTGGGGCGCCCGACGCTGTTCCACAAGTGCACAGCTTCGGCAATGGTCGCCTGGGTATCGTGCGCCAGCTTCGGGGAGACCTCCAGGCAGACGTACCCGTCGTTACCGCTCTCCCGGTCGTAGAGGGGGCGAAACACGTCAGCGGCCGCCTGGATGTCGGCCACGGCCAGCGATTCGTAAACCTCAGGCACCTCAAGCCCGCGGCCCACCAGCTCGCGAATGGCATCGTCGTAGTCGGCGCTGCCTGCAATGGCCTTCTCAAAAATCGTGGGGTTCGAGGTCATCCCTCGCAGGCCATCCTCGTCAATCATGCGCTTCAGCTCGCCCGAAGCCAGCATTCGCCGGTTGATGTTGTCGTACCAAAAGCTGTGACCGAACTTGTGTAGTTCTACCAGCGGATTCATAGCTTGCCCTTTCCTTCCTCAATCAACAGGGTGTACAAGCGCTTCTGTCGTTCCAGGCCTTCACCGTAGCGGGCCGAACGTCCGGGGTCGGGTTCGAAAACGCGGCCCTGGGCGGCCGGAGCGTCTTCCAGGCTAGTCAGTAGGCCGAGGGATTCCAGCGCCAGTAGAGCGGCGCCCCGGCTGGAAGCTTCCGGTTCGTCGGAAATGGTCACCGGGCGGCCGAGCACGTCGGCCATCATTTGGGTCCAGGCGGGCGATGCGCGCAGCGCGCTGCCCGAGGCGACAATTTCCCGTGCCGGCGGCAGATGTTGCTGCATCTGCTCGGCCACCAAGGCGAACCGGTAGGCCACGGCCTCCAGGCCGGCGCGCAAGATGTTAATAGGCTGGGTGTGGAAAGTCAGCCCGGTGACGGCCGCGCGGGCATGGCCTGCCCAGCCGGGGCTGCGCTCGCCAGAAGGGAACGGCAAGAAGGTAAGGCGATGGTCGTCGGGGCCGAGCTCGGCGAGGGAACGCTCCAGCGCCTCATTGCTCGTGCCGTTGAACGCCAGCAGGCCGCGCAACCAGGCAAATACATCTCCTCCGCCGGTGAGCGCGCCACCCAACACGAAACACCGGCCGTCTACGCGGTAGCACCACAGGCCCGCAGGAATCTCAACCCGCGCCGTCTCCCAAACTACGCGCATCGCCCCGGAGGTGCCTACCATCAGAGCCACACGGTCCGGAGTCGTGCAGCCGCTGCCGATATTGTTGCAGGCACCGTCTCCCAGCGCCGGAAACCAGGGCGCACGGGCCAGCGCAGGCCAGCGCCCGGCGTAGGGTGGACAGAGGCCATCCAACCGCGTATCGAGTTCCACAGGCGGGGAGAGCTGCTCAACCCGCGCCGGCAGCGCCGCCAACAATTCCTCGTCCCAACGGCATTCATTTTGGCAGAACAGGCCGGTACCGGACGCCATCGAGATGCTGCACAACGAACGCCCAAACAGCCGCCAGTGCAAGTACTCCCCAGGCGACATCCAGCAGGCCACCCGGCGAAGGAGTTCTGGCTGCGTCTCTCCCAGCCAAGCCAGGCGTGCCGGAAAATAGCTGGAGTGCAGCACGGCACCGGTGCGGGCGTGTACGGCCTGCGCGTCCAGTCGTTGCTTGAGCCGCTCCGCCGCCTGACTGCTGCGCGCATCGGCCCAGGTGTAGAGCGGCGTGATGGCCCGGCCCTCCGCGCCGACTCCCACCATGCTGTGCCAGAAGGTGCAAAGCGCCACGGCGGCGACGCCGTGGTTGGCTACCGCCTCGGCCCCGAGCTCCAGCAGCCCATCCATCAGGCTGCAGATGCTCTCCAGGAGCTGGTCGGCATCCAATTCTGCCGCCCCTTCTGCGCTGGTTCGAACCTGGTATTCCTGTCTCGCCGAAAGTTCCTCGAGCGCGCGTCCCAGCCGATCGTAGAGCAGCCCGCGGGCCGAAGACGTGCCTACGTCCAGTGCCAGCACCAGAGGCGGTTCCGCCTGATTCGGAAGTACGAGCGACATGGTAAACCGACATTGTACTCTGCCCCGCAGGCCAGCGCACCCACGGCAGTCAGGTGGCCCGTCAGGACCAGATTTAGTTCAAGAAGGAGGCAGACGGCTTCCCCATCTCTGAGTCGCTTCAAGATCTTGCGGTATTCTCGAGCATCTTGCTGTATCCTTTCTTGTCCCCAGGACCGCCACTACAGGAGTATGCAGAAAGGAGACCCGAATGTCCTATAAACTCCCCGAGCTCCCGTACGCGTTCGACGCGCTGGAACCATACATCGATGCCAGGACGATGGAAATCCATCACGGGAAGCACCACGCGACTTATGTAAGTAATGTGAACGCAGCTCTTGAGCCTCAGTCGGAACTGCAAAAGAAATCCATCGGCGAACTGGTTGCTGATCTGAACAAGGTGCCGGAAGGGATCCGCACCGCCGTCCGCAACAACGGGGGTGGTCATTACAACCACTCGCTCTTCTGGGCGGTCATGAAGAAGGGCGGGGGAGGCGAGCCCAAAGGCGACTTAGCCCAGGCCATCAACTCCACCTTCGGTTCCTTTGCAGGCTTCAAAGAGAAGTTTTCCGGAGCGGCCAAAACTCGCTTTGGTTCGGGTTGGGCATGGCTGTATCTGGCGGGTGGGAAGCTGGTCGTAGGTTCCACGCCCAACCAAGACAGCCCCTTGATGGAGGGAGGAGCACCTATCCTGGGTCTCGACGTTTGGGAACACGCCTACTACCTCAAGTACCAGAACCGTCGACCTGAGTACATCGAGGCTTGGTGGAACCTCGTCAACTGGGATCGGGTTGCGGAGAACTACGCGGGGGCAAAGTAGCCGCAGGAATGCCAGCCCCTTGACCTATTTCTTTTTCTTTTTTTTCTTGGGTCGCTTTTTCTGCAGGTCCATGCCTTCGGGTTCCTCCAGGACCGCCAGGTAGCGGGTTCCACCGCTCTTGGCAAGCCAGGCACCGACCGTCTTGCCCACCACCTCTTCCAGCCGGGGAAAGTTGTCAATTGGCGGACCGGCCCGCTTCCATACCGAAGGCGCTCCCACCAGGTATTCTTTTTCCCCCCGATCCGTCTCCAGCGTGATCTCCCGCTGGCCGCGGACGGGCTTGGTCACGCGATAGACGCGCCCGCTGGTGTAGATCATCTCCGTCACCCGTCTGTTGCCGCTGCCGTCCGGCCCGGAATAGCTGATGCGGTTGGTGCGCCGGTTGATGGTGTAGTGGTTGCCACCGGAGGTGAACACGATCCGGTCAGCGTCCATGTGGCCGGAGTCGATGGGGAAAAAGTCGTGCCGCTGAATCCACCCGGTCACCGTTGTCCCAGATCCTGCATTCGTCCCGGCATCGCTGGAGCTTTCCAACAGGATGGTGGTCCCAATGGTCTTTCCCTCTAGGGAGACAATGCCTTCGTAAACGATGTGCTGTCCGGGCCCGGCCGCCGGGGTCTGCCCCGGGGATACGGGCGCTGCCAGTGCCATTAGGGCCGCAGCGAGCAGAACCGCCGGCAGGAGTATCCACAAACAATTCAGCCGCTTCATACGATAATGGTACACCAGTGCGGTTGCGGTTGTCCGACTGCTCGAGGCCGTATAGTGGGCCGTCGGTGGAGCAGTAGGGAGAAAGAGGGAACGTATGCGGGTGGTGGTCCTGGGAGCGGGCTTCGGAGGTCTGGAGGCCGTGGCGCACCTGGAGTCGCGTTGGCGGGCGCGCCGTGATGTCACCCTGACCCTGGTCAGCGATCAGAACTACCTGCTATTCACCCCGCTGCTTCCTCAGATTGTTTCCTGCTACATCGAGCCGCGCCACATCATTCAGACGGTTCGCGACGTCCGGCGCCAGCGCCGTTTTGACTTTCGCCGGGAAGAAGTCGCGGCGGTGAACTTGCCCGGCAAAAAGCTGCGGTTCCGCGACGGCGGCGAGATGGAGTACGACTTTCTGGTGCTGGCGCCGGGCAGCGTCACCGACTACTTCGGCATTCCCGGGGCAGCCGAGCACTGCTTTCCCCTGAAGGCGTTGGAAGGAGCCATCCAGCTCCGCGACCGCCTGCTGGACCTGTTCGAGCACGCCGATCACGAGCCGGACCCGGAGCGACGGCGCCGCCTGCTGCGCCTGGTGGTCATCGGCGGCGGCTATACAGGCGTGGAGACCGTCGCCGAACTGCAGGACCTGATCTTCGGGCACGTGCTTCGGCGTTACCGGGGCATCTCCCCGGCCGATGTCCGCTTGCTGTTGGTGGAAGCCAGTCCGAACATTCTGGCTGGTGTCGACCCCCGGCTGGCCCGGCGCGCCGCGCGGAAGCTGGAAGCACAAGGGATTACTGTGCTCACCTCAACCGCGGTCACGCGGTGTCTGCCTGAGGCAGTGGAATTGAATGGCAGCCGAGTGGAGCCGGCTGGGCTGATGATCTGGACTGCCGGGGTTCGTGCGCACCCTCTGGTAGAGACCTTGCCCGGACCCCACGACCGTCTTGGCCGTGCTGTGGTCAATCCCTTTCTGCAATTGGAAGGGCATCCGGAAGTGTTTCTCATCGGGGACAATGCGGTGGTCGCGGGTTGGCCTCCGGAGCAGTCGCCGCGCGTGGCGCCCCTGGCAATCGTCCACGGACGGGTGGCGGCGGAGAACATTCTGCGGCTTGCGGACGGCGCTTCGCAGCAGGGATTGTTCGCCGTGGATTTTCAGCCGCCGGGCTACCTGGTTTCGCTGGGCATGAACGACGCCGTTGTGGACCTGATGGGGATTCAATTCAGCGGTTTCCTAGCCTGGCTGTTCTGGAACGCCGTGCACCTGTACAAGCTCGTCGGCTTGAAGAAGCAAATTCAGGTGGCCCTGGACTGGTCGCTGGCGTCCCTGTTCCCCAGGGACACCACCATCATCCGCAGGCCCGTGGGATGCCCCATGTGCGGTCCTGCACCTCCTAATCCTCCCGCTGTCTAATTTCCCTGACAGAACCGAGGCAGGGCAGCAGCATCATCGGAAGGACCACGGACCGGAAAGGACTAGGGAAAGGAGTAGAGGCGCAAAGTGAAGGGTCCTGGAGAAGGCACCGAGGCACTGGCGCATGACAACGGACTTGGCGCTGTTCCCAATGCCGAGCAACTTTTGGCGCGGCGGCGCAATGTTCCGGCGCTTGGGTTTGCCAGTTTCTTCAACGACACCGCAACCGAGATGGCCTATTGGCTCCTGCCGCTTTTCCTGGTGGGACCGCTAGGCGCCGGCCCGGCGGCCTTGGGCTGGATTGAAGGAATTGCCGAGGCTTGCGCCAACTTCTCACGGCTGCTGTCAGGTTGGTGGACCGACCGGGTGGGTCGCCGCAAGCCCTTCGTAGTGGCGGGCTACGTGGGGGCCAATGCGGTGAAGCCGCTGCTGGCCTGGGCCGCAACACCGCTTCACGTTCTGACGATTCGCACCACCGACCGATTTTCCAAAGGAATCCGCACAGCGCCGCGCGACGCGATGCTGGCCGAATCCGTCGAGCAGGCTCGGCGGGGCTCTGCCTTCGGCTTTCGTCAGGCGATGGATTCGGCAGGAGCCATCCTCGGTCCCTTGCTCGCTTTACTGCTGCTGCGACATCACTTTGATCTGCGAATGATCTTCCTGCTAGCGGCGATCCCCGGCGCCCTGAGCGTGCTGGTGGTGGTCTGGGCGGTGCGCGAGACAGGCCCCGGCCGGAGGCAGGCTCCACAACCAGCAGGGCACGCCGATCCGCCTTCTTCCGAGCGCCTGCCCCGGCGGTTTCGCTGGTTGCTGCTGGCCGTAGGGGTGTTTGCCCTGGGTAATTCCAGCGACCTGTTCCTGGTGTTGCGTGCGCACGAGTTGGGTATGACGTCCTGGGCTCCCGCGCTCGGCCTGGTGTTCAACCTCACCTACACCTCGCTGGCCTGGCCGCTGGGCCACCTCTCGGACCGCCTGCCCCGAAAATGGCTGCTGGCTGGGGGCTACCTGGTGTTCGCGTGTGTGTACGCCGGGTTCGCTCTGGTCGAGGCCCCCTGGCAGGTTTGGACGTTGTTCGCTTTCTATGGCTTGTACTACGCCCTGTCCGAAGGGGTGCTGAAGGCGATGGTGGCGGACGTCGTTCCCGCGCACTTGCGAGGACAGGCTTATGGGATTCTGGCCTCCGTCAACGGGTCCCTGGTGCTGGCTGCCAGCCTGATTACCGGGCAACTCTGGGAGCGCTTTGGGCCCATCGTGCCCTTCGCGCTGTCGGCCGCCCTGGGGATGTTGGGGGCTTTGCTGGTGCTTTTCCTGCGCCTAGGCAGTGGGGAGCAAGACCGGCCTGGCGCAACGTAGTCCGACTGCCAGCATAGTCTAGCTGCCAGCCTAACTGTGTCAGTCTAATTGATAGTTGGGAGCTTCCCTGGTGATGATGACGTCGTGGACGTGGCTCTCGCGCAGGCCCGCGGGCGAGACGCGCACAAACCGGGCGTGGTGCTGCAACTCCTCTACGCTGGACACTCCGCAATAACCCATGCCCGAGCGCAGGCCGCCCACCAGTTGCTGCACCATCGCGTCGAGCGGCCCCTTGTGGGGGACGCGCCCCTCGATGCCTTCGGGAACCAGCTTGCTGGCGGCGCCGTTTTCCACAAATTGCCCGTACCGCTCGGCGGCACCTTCTTGCATCGCTCCCAGGGACCCCATGCCGCGGTAGGCCTTGAAGGTGCGCCCCTGGTAGAGGATGGTCTCGCCCGGGCTCTCGTCGGTGCCGGCGAACAGGCTGCCGATCATCACCGTGCTGGCACCGGCGGCCAGAGCCTTGGTGACATCGCCGGAGTACTTGACACCGCCGTCGGCGATGATCGGGACGCCGCTGTCCTTGGCTGCCCGCGCTGCCTCGGCAATAGCGGTCACTTGCGGCATGCCGGTGCCGCTGATCACACGTGTGGTGCAAATGGAGCCAGGGCCCATGCCCACCTTGACTCCGTCCACGTCGTTGCGGATCAACTCGCAGGCTCCATCGAAGGTGCTCACGTTGCCGGCCACCAGTTCCACCTCCGGCAGCTTGGAACGGAGGGTGCGGATGGCCTGGACGACGCGCTCGGTGTGGCCGTGAGCCGTGTCGATGGCCACCACGTCCACGCGCGCGCGGACCAGCTCCTGCGCCCGTTCCAGGTAATCTCCACTGGCTCCCACCGCTGCGCCTACCCGCAGCCGCCCTTGGGAGTCTTTGGCCGAATGCGGATACTTGATCTTCTTCTGGATGTCCTTGACCGTGATCAGCCCCTTCAGGTTGTAGTCCTCGTCCACCACCAGCAGTTTTTCCACGCGGTGGCGGTGCAGGATTATTTCCGCCTCCTCCAGAGTGGTGCCTACCGGAACAGTGATCAGGTTCTTCTTGGTCATCACCTCGGAGATAGGAAGGTCGAGGCGGGTCTCGAAGCGCAGGTCACGGTTGGTCAGGATGCCCCGCAGCTTTCCGTTGCCGGTGATGGGGACGCCGGAGATCTTGTAGTGGCGCATCACCTCCAGCGCCTCGTGAATCCGGTTCTCTGGCGACATCGTCACCGGGTCGACAATCATGCCGCTCTCGCTGCGCTTCACCTTGTCCACTTCTTTGGCCTGTTGCTCGACGGACATGCTGCGGTGGATCACTCCCAGGCCGCCCTGCTGGGCGATGGCGATCGCCAGCCGGGACTCGGTCACCGTATCCATAGCCGAGCTGACGATAGGGATGTTCAGGGTGATGTTGCGGCTAAAGGGAGTGCGGGTGTTCACTTCGGCGGGCATGACCGCCGAGCGGGTCGGGACCAGCAGGACGTCGTCAAACGTCAAGGCTTCGGGCAGGTTGCGCTCAAGCATGTTGCATTGTACCACGGCGGCAGGCTACCAACAGGCTACCAAGGGGCAGCACGGCAGATCGTAGAGGCAGCGACGAAGCGCAGGTTCCGGGAGAAAAAGCCGGAGGCCCGCGTGCGCCTTGCAGGGCTGCACAGGCAGCGGTACAATATTCGCAGGAAAAGATCCGGGAGAAGCGTATGGACAGGGCAGCTCAAAACATACAGGATTCCTTTCTCAACGCGGCGCGCAAGGAGAAAACGCCAGTCGCAATTTACCTGGTCAGTGGCGTCAAGCTGTCGGGAAGGATCAAGAGCTTCGACAAATATTCGCTGATCCTGGAGACCAGCAGCCAGGAGCAGTTGATTTTCAAGCACGCGATCTCGACGGTGGTGATGACCCGGACGCATGCGTCTGTGCCCACCCCGCCGGCTGCCGAGACGCCGGAGCAGCCCCATCCGACGCCATCCAAAGTCGGAGTGACCGAGGGCGCCGAAGTGACCGAGGGCTGATTATTCGCTCCAACAATCCGCAAAATGATCGTCGCCACCTGGACGCGCAGCAGCGGGAAAAAGCGATCCTGATCGGCTTGAAGCTGAAGCGCCCTCGTAGGGCCGCGGCCACGGCCGATGTTTCCGCTGAGGAGTCTCTGGCGGAATTGCAGCAATTGGCCGGCAGCGCCGGAGCGCAGGTGCTCCATGCCTCACTCCAGGCGCGGGAAACTCCCGAACCGGCCACCCTGATCGGCGGTGGCAAACTTCAGGAGCTGGCTGGCCTGATCCCCGCCCTTTCCGCTGACGTGGTCATTTTCGACCACGATCTGTCTCCTACCCAGTTGCGCAATGTGGAGCGGAAGCTGGAATGCAAGGTGGTGGACCGCACGCAGCTCATCTTGGACATTTTCGCTCGGCACGCCCGCACGCGGGAGGGCCAGCTTCAGGTGGAACTGGCGCAGTTGAACTACCTGCTGCCGCGCCTGACCGGCCGAGGGACGGAGATGTCGCGGTTGGGCGGCGGCATCGGAACACGCGGGCCGGGCGAGACGCAGCTAGAAATGGACCGTCGCCGCATCCACCACCGGATCAGCCGTGTAGAGGAGGCTCTGGAACGTGTCCGCGCTCAGCGCGCCCGCCAGCGCAGCAAACGGGCGTCGGTGCCCCTTCTGCCTGTAGCTCTGGTGGGCTACACTAATGCCGGCAAGTCCACTCTGTTCAACCGGCTGACCGGCGCCGGGGTGTACACCTCGCCGAAAATGTTCGCCACGCTGGACCCCACACTTCGGGCTCTGACTCTCCCCAGCGGACGACGCGCGTTGCTCTCTGACACGGTTGGCTTTCTGCGGAAGCTGCCCACTACCCTGATCCAGGCATTTCGCGCCACCCTGGAAGAAGTTCGGGAGGCCGCCCTGATCCTGCACGTCACCGACGCCAGTTCTGCTCTCCTGGAGGAGCAGGACCAGCACGTGGTGAAGGTGCTGGAAGAGCTTGGGGCGAGTGACAAACCACGACTTAGAGTGTTAAACAAGATTGACCTGCTGCCCCAGGAACAGCGCCACCCGCTGTGGATCGAGCCGGAAGGCTGCGCGCTCTCAGCGCTGACCGGGGAGAATCTGCCCGCTTTGCTGGAGGCCATAGATGCGCGGCTCGAAGCGGATGCGGTCTCGCTGGCGCGGTTCTCCTTTCCTCCCACTGCGGGGAGCGCGCTTTCCTTTCTCTACGACCATGCCCGAGTTGTGCGCCGGGATTTTGTCGACGGGCGAGTGCAGGTCGAAGCCGAAGTCCCCGCGTCCGTCTTGCAGCGCCTGAAGAAGTATGCCTTGGTCGAACTGGAATAAGACGAGCTCGAATAGCCTTCTCGTTCAGAACTTCTCTTGGTTCACTGGGTTCTCCTGTCCGGGAGATGCCCTTCGGGAACTGGTTTGCGGGTCTCCGCTTACCGGGTCTGCGCTTACCGTGCCTGGACTTACCGGGAGAGAAGGGCAGAACCGGGCCTGCGGTCACCTAAACCGAAGAGTTGGCCTGGCCCGGCGCTGTTACGGCTCTCCTAGGTCTTTCTCACGGCTAAGAGCGGTCGTTGCTGGTTTGGCGGCGGTTTGGTATATTGCGGGGTAAATCGGGCCAATGAATCTTCCCAACGCCCTGACGGTTTCGCGAATCTTTCTGATCCCGGTCCTTCTTGCGGTGTTGCTAACGCGAAACCTGGTCCCGGGCAAAGAATTGTGGGCCAGTGCCATCCTGCTGATTGCAGGGGCCACCGATTCGCTGGACGGCTACTTTGCGCGCCGCCGCGATCAGGTCACCACGTTGGGCATGTTGCTGGATCCGGTGGCCGACAAGATGCTGATTTCCGCAGCATTCATTTCCCTTGTGGAACTCGGGGCAGTGCAGGCCTGGATGGCGGTAGTCATCATCGGGCGAGAATTTGCCGTGGCTGGCTTGCGCAACATCGCTTCCACGCAGGGATTTACCATTCAGGCCTCCGAATTGGGCAAGGCCAAGATGGTGACGCAAATCATCGCCGTGATCCTAATTCTTTTAGGGTTGCGCGACGAGCGGATTAGCCTGCTCGGCACGGTCGCACTGTGGTTGGTGGTGATCTTTGCAATTGCCTCGGCGGTTGGCTATTTTTACCGCTTCTGGCGGCAGATTGATCTGCGCGTGAAAGAAAGCATTCGTGGCCGGCAAGGCTTACTGAAGAGGCGCAAGAGCGATGGCACCGCCCAGTGAAGCGATCCCGCCGCCGGCTGCCCCGGCCCTGCCCTCGCCACTAGGAGAAGAGGAGCGCAGGCGCCTGTTGCAGGTTGCCCGGCAGGCGATCGCCACCACGGTCCGTGAAAACCAGGTACCGCAACTGCACGATCCGGGAGGACGGCTCAGTATCTTTGCTGGCGTATTCGTCAGCCTCCACAAGCAGCAACAGCTACGAGGGTGTATCGGCCACCTCGCCGCACGCCAGCCTCTGTACCGCGCCGTGATTGAGGCAGCGACCTCGGCCGCACTTCATGACCCACGGTTTCCTCCATTGACCAGAGAAGAGTTGAGCGAGGTGGACATTGAGATCTCCATTCTCTCACCCATGACGGAGCTGGACTCCCAAATCGCCGAGGAGCGGATCGTCATCGGCCAGCACGGACTGATGGTTAGCCAGGGAAATTATCGGGGTTTGCTGCTGCCACAGGTGGCCGTCCAGTTCGGGTGGGATGCGCGGAAATTCCTGGAAGAAACTTGCTTGAAAGCCAACCTTGCCCCCAATGCCTGGTGTGCCGGGGTCCGGCTGGAGATGTTCACCGCTGAAGTCTTTGGAGAGACGAGTCGGGAAGCCTATTCCAATTCCACCTGATCGCCCGCAAAAATTTCCCTCCGAGAAAAGGAGACCAGACCCGTAGCTGAGCGCCCTTCCACGTGCAGGATCACCAGTTCGCCCAGCACGCCGCGGGGCAGCCGCCGTTGCTCGAATCGGTTCAGCCGCAGGCCCATGCGCTGCCCCATGACGTGGGTCGGATAGCGGGGGTTGGTGAGGAGGTGCCCACCTGCCTGGCCCCTGAAGGACTGGACGAGATCGTCCGGGTGCGTGCTCCTCCGGTCCGAGTTTCCGAAGGGACGGAAGATCCGGTAGTTTTGGCCAATCGCCACGCCGTGGTTGCTGCCAATGTCTAAATAGACTATGTGGCCCGTCCCAATGAGGCTCGCGTATTCCTTCCCGGTCACGATGGTGCCTACCGTCCTGCCTGAAGCTGGCGCGAAACGGTCGAACCCGGCGGCCGGCTTTAGTGGCACCGCAGCTTTCACGTTGAACGGAATCAGGAAATCCCCTGCGGAAATCGACTCGCAGGCACGCAAAACCGTGGCCGTGACCGACTCCCGATGCACGATATTGATCTTGATCCGGCCCACCTGCTTGTACATGGTGCCCAGCTGCTTCAGCATGCGCTTCTGCCCTGGGAAGGCTTCCTGCCTGATGACGTCGCGGGTGGGACGGTAGACAATGTACTCGCCGCCCGGGTTGACAATCCAACCCGTGCCTTTGCTCAGGTACACAATATCTCCGGTGGCGAATTCGTTCTGGTCTCCCGCCTCGTCGCCCGACATTACGAACAAGCCTTTCTGCAGGACACGGTCGCTGATAAATCCAGAGCAGTAAAGCGAGTTGTACGCGCTCACCTCTCCCAACTCGGCAGGGGAAACCTGAGCCGGAGCCTGGGCCTGCCCGGGTGTTGTGCTGAGCAAACCAGCGCAAACCAACACCACAATCGCTATGGTTCGTGGCCGTTTCATGCCCTAGACAGTAGCAAACTGAAAGGCTTGCGTCAACGGGAGCCGGGGTTACTGGAAAGAAACTCTGGCTTATGCTAGCCTAGGCCAATTGGGCACAAATGCCACATTTTCCAAGAGTTTGCTGGACTCTGGCGGCGGCTACGGCCGAGCGAGTGCTGGCACGTTCCAGGCAGATTCGGCCCCCTTCGGCCCGCTTCGTGGAGGTACGACTCGATTACCTGGAGAGCCCTGAGCAAGGGCCCAAGGTCATGCAGGCTCTCCGGCGCCGCCGGATTCCGGCCATTGCCACACTGCGCACCACTGTGGCCGAGGGGAAATACTCAGGCTCGCTGGAAGAGCAACTGCGCATTCTGCAAGCGTGCGGAAAGGCCGGGGCCGACATTGTGGACCTGGAAATCGAGTCCGCCGAGCGGGCCGGACGCGAGGCCGTCGCCCAGCTACGCCGAGATGCCCGCCTCCTGCTGTCTTTCCACGACTATCGACAGGCCCCAGAACCGGCGGAGGCTGTGCTTCGCCGGCTGACAGTGTTTCCCGCGGACCTGTACAAAGTCGTGGGCCGGAGTTGGCAGCACAGCGAAAACGTCGCGTTGCTGCGGCTGAATGCGGGTGGCCGCGGCAAGGGCAAAGTTCTGGCCTTTGCCCTGGGAGAGGTGGGCGTACCAACGAGGGTGCTATCGGTGGCCTGGGGCGCCCCGTTCACCTACGGAGCCCTCTCGAGCGACGAAGCTGTAGCCGCGGGCCAATTGACCGGGCAGGAGTTGCTGGAACGCTACCGGCTGGGCCGTCTATCGAGCCGCACGGCGGTGTACGGGCTCATCGGCAACCCCGTGGCCCATTCCCTCTCCCCGGCGGTGCACAATGCCGCCTTTGCCGCCAGGCGACGCGATGCCGTCTACCTGCCGTTTCGCGTGGAGTCTCTGGGAGATTTCCTGGAAACGGTGGAGACCTACGGGCTGTCGGGATTCAGCATTACCCTGCCGCACAAGGAAGCGATGGCGTGCGCCGCCACACGGGTGGATCCCGAAGCACGGGAAGTGGGCGCGATCAACACCATTGTCCGGCGCGGCGGAAAGCTGCTCGGCTTCAACACGGACCTGACGGGAATCACCATCCCGCTGGAGAAGCGCTTGCGGTTGGCCGGCGCGCGAGTGCTGGTGGCCGGCGCCGGGGGCGCAGCGCGCGCGGCCGCCTTTGCCCTGGCACGGAGGCAGGCGCGAGTGACGGTTGTGGCCCGGCGCCCCGAGCAGGCCGCCGAGCTGGCACAGCAGGTGGATGCCGAAGTGGTGGAGCGCAATGTACTTTCCACCGAGCGGTTTGACGCCATCATTCACGCCACTCCGCTGGGGATGCATCCGGATACCGAAGCTTGTTTCTTCAGCCCCGGCGAACTGAATGCACGAGTCGTGTTCGATACCGTGTACAACCCCCTCGAGACCAAACTGGTCCGAATGGCCCGGCAGCGGCGCATCCAAATCATTACCGGCCTGGAGATGTTCCTGGAACAGGCAGCGAGGCAATTCGAACTGTGGAGGGGAGAGAAAGCTCCCCGCTCTGTCATGCAACGGGCCGCCTTTTGCGCCCTGGGAGGAAAGCCGCCTTGGTGGTGACGCCCGATCTGAAAACCTT
Organism: Terriglobia bacterium; assembly: GCA_965223005.1. Taxonomy (GTDB): domain Bacteria; phylum Acidobacteriota; class Terriglobia; order JAJPHL01; family JAPKYU01; genus CBDBKE01. The sequence goes on from CBDCVK010000002.1 coordinate 332,007, forward strand.
CCTGGAATGCGCGCAGCGAGGCAACGTCATTCCCGTCTACAAGGCGGTGCTGGCGGACACGCTCACGCCGGTGTCGGCCTACCTGCTCCTGTCGCGCGGCTGCCGCTATTCCTTCTTGCTGGAAAGCGTGGAAGGAGGCGAACGCGTCGGCCGCTACACCTTCCTTGGCACGGACCCGTACTTAGTGCTGCGTGCCCGGGGTGAACGGGTCGAGCTGGAGAGCCGGGGCGCTCGCCGCCGCCGGGGCCGCCTACTCGATCTGTTGCGCGAGATCACCTCGCGGTATCGGCCGGTGGCAGTCCCCGGGCTCCCACCGTTCGCTGGGGGCGGGGTGGGGTATCTCGGCTACGATCTGGTCCGCCAGTTCGAGCGCTTGCCTCCGCCCCCCCGCGATGACGTTGGCTTGCCCGACGCCCTGTTGATGTTCTTTTCCAAATTGTTGGTGTTCGACCACGTCAAGCACCAAATTCTGATCATCGCCAACGTCTTCCTGGACCAGGGACAGCACGACGCGGAGAGCCGCTACCGCGCCGCCCAGAAGGAGATCGAGCGGATGGAAAAGCGTCTGGCCGGTGCAGCGCGCCCCTTAAAGGAAACGCGCAGCCGGAAACCGCTGCGCGTCCGATCCAAGTTCTCCCGGCCAGACTTTGAGCGTGCGGTGGAACGAGCCAAAGAGTACATCAGCGCCGGCGACATTTTTCAGGTGGTCCTTTCACTGCGCCTGCAGACGCGCATTTCGAAGGCGCCGTTCTCCATCTACCGCGCCCTGCGCATGGTCAATCCCTCGCCCTACATGTTTTTCCTCAACCTCGGAGGCGACACGGTCCTGGGTTCCTCGCCGGAGATGCTGGTGAAGGTGCAGGAGCGCTCGGTCGAATACCGGCCCATTGCCGGGACCCGTCGCCGGGGGGCCACCGAAGAGGAAGACCGCTCGCTGGAACAGGAGATGACACACGACGAGAAAGAGCGTGCCGAGCACATTATGCTGGTGGACCTGGGCCGCAATGACCTGGGCCGGGTGTGCGAATTCGGCTCCGTCGAGGTGACCGACCTGATGTCGGTCGAGCGCTACTCCCACGTCATGCACCTGGTCTCCAGCATCCGCGGCACCCTGCGACCGGGGCTGGATATGTACGACGCGCTGGCCGCTTGTTTTCCAGCCGGAACCGTTTCCGGCGCGCCCAAAGTGCGCGCCATGGAAATTATCCGCGAGCTGGAGCCAACCCACCGCGGCATTTACTCCGGCAGCGTGTTCTACTTGGATTTCTCCGGCAACCTGAACTCCTGCATCGCGATTCGCACCATGGTGGTCCGTCGTGGCAACGCTTACATTCAGGTGGGCGCCGGCATTGTGGCCGACTCCTCACCGGCGCGCGAATACGAGGAGTGCATGAGTAAGGGCCGCGCCTTGTTGAATGCCATCGAAATCGCCCACGCCGGACTGTAGCGGTCTAAAACTGCAAACTGAAGACTTGGGGCCAGGATTCGATGATCTTCGTGCTCGATAACTACGATTCGTTCACCTACAACCTGGTGCAATACCTGGGCGAATTAGGCCAGCAGCTCGCGGTACACCGCAATGATCAAGTGACGGTAGGTGAGATCGAGCGGATGAACCCGGAGCGGATCGTCATTTCCCCTGGACCCTGCACGCCGCGGGAAGCCGGCATCAGCATTGAGCTAGTCCGCCACTTCGCGGGAAAGAAGCCGGTGCTCGGGGTCTGCCTGGGGCATCAGGCAATCGGTGAGGCCTTTGGGGGAAAAGTCGTCCGGGCGCCCTACCTAATGCACGGCAAGCTCAGCCAGATCCACCACGACGGCCGCACCGTTTTTCGCGGCCTGCCCCAGGATTTCGCCGCCACCCGCTATCACTCATTGATCGTGGAGAAGGACAATCTCCCCGAAGAACTGGAGGTCTCCGCCACCACCTCGGACGGACTCATCATGGGTCTGCGCCACCGCCGCTTCCCGATCGAAGGCGTGCAGTTCCACCCCGAATCCATCCTGACCGACGTCGGCAAGCAACTGCTGCAAAATTTCCTTGAACCTGTAAGGGAGTGAAGTTTGTTTCGGGCTGCCGGGTAGTTTTCGCGAGAGGTGAGTCCCTTTCACCTATTGCCCGGTGCTGGCCGCTGCTCTTTGGCTGAATTCAACCAGAGCCTTAAGCTTTGCCAGTGCGGCTCCGGAATCGAGCGACTGGCGAGCCAGCTCCATCGCCTGGGAGAAATTTTCACCGCGCCCGGCGGCGACCAGAGCGGCGGCGGCGTTCACCAGCACCACGTCCCGGTGTGGTCCGGCCTCCCCATCCAGAACCTGATGCACCAGGAGCGCGTTTTCCTTTGCGTCTCCGCCTGCCAAGTCCTCCGGCCGCGCGCGTGATACCCCAAAATCCTCAGGCGCCACCCAGTAGGTTTCCACTCCTGCATCAGAAACTTCGGCGACCAGCGTGCGGGCGGTGGTGGTGATCTCGTCCAGTCCGTCGTCGCCGTGCACCACGAAGCCGCGACGCAACCCCAGCTCCCGCAGCGCGCTGGCTACCTTGCGCACCACCGCCTTCTCGTACACTCCAACGATCTGCGCAGTGGCCCCGGCGGGATTCGTCAGCGGGCCGAGCATGTTGAAGACCGTTCGCAACTGCAACTGCTTCCGGGCAGGCGCGGCATACTTCATCGCCGTGTGGACCGCCGGGGCGAACAGAAACCCGATGCCGACCGTGCGGATGGCTTCTCTCATGCGAGCGGGCGGCAAGTCAATGTTCACTCCCAACTGCTCCACGACGTCGGCGCTGCCGCAGCGGCTGGTGACCGACCGGTTGCCATGTTTGGCGACTCGCACGCCCGCGCCGGCCACCGTCAACGCAGTGGCGGTGGAAATGTTGAAGGTGCTGCTGGCGTCTCCGCCCGTGCCGCAGGTGTCCACCAGCGCGTCCCGCTCGGTGCCTGCTAGGTACTCTTCGGCTCCTGCGCCGCCCAAGGGAGCTGCCCGCTCGCGGATGGCCAGTGCAAAGCCGACCAACTCCTCCACCGTTTCTCCCTTCATGGTCAAGGCGGTGACGAAGGCGGCGATCTGCGCGTCGGTAGCTTTGCCCTCCAGCACCTCTTCCATCACCTCGCGAGCTTCCCCGCGAGTCAGGCCCGCCTTGCGGTGGACGATTCGGTGCAACGCTTCCAGCAGCTTCATGGTCAGAAAAAAGCTCTGTGCTATACTGCTCGCTCTCCGCGCGTTCATTATATAGCAGACCCTGAAGCCGTGAAGATTCACGAATATCAAGCCAAAGAACTCCTCAGGCGCTTCGATGTTCCGGTGCCTCGCGGTGAGGTGGCGGAGTCAGCTCAGCAGGCCGGAGAAATCGCTCAGCGGCTGGGCGGACCGGTGGTGGTCAAGGCGCAGATTCACGCCGGCGGGCGCGGGAAAGGCGGCGGTGTCAAGCTGGCCTCGAGTGTCGCGGAGACCCGGGAAATCGCCGCGGGCATGCTAGGCACGAAGCTGGTAACGCACCAGACCGGCCCCGAGGGCCGGGAGGTGCGGCGCGTACTGGTGGAAGAAACCCTGCCTATCCAAAGCGAACTGTATCTGGGTGTGGTGGTGGACCGCGCGCGCGCTTGCCCGGTCTTCATGGCCAGTTCGGCCGGCGGGGTGGAAATTGAGGAAGTGGCAGCCAAAACACCAGAACGGATCTTGCTGGAGCCCGTTGATGTGGGCCTGGGTCTGCAGCCGTTTCAGGCCCGCAAGCTGGCGTTTGGCCTGGGGTTGCCGGAAGGCCTGCATCGCCCCGCGGTCCGATTGATGACCGCCCTGGCCCGATCTTTCCTGGAGACGGATGCTTCTCTGGCCGAAATCAACCCTCTGATTGTGACCGCCCCGATTGTAACCAGTAACAATGGGAACGAGGAAGCGCGACTTGTGGCGCTGGACGCCAAGATTAATTTCGACGACAACGCCCTCCATCGCCACAAAGAGTTCCTGCTCCTGCGTGACCTGAACGAGGAGGAGCCGCTGGAGATTGAAGCTGGCCGATACGGGCTCAGCTACATCAAGCTGGACGGCAACGTGGGTTGCATGGTCAACGGAGCGGGGTTGGCCATGGCCACCATGGATATCATCCAGTACGCCGGAGGCAGCCCGGCCAATTTCCTGGACGTGGGAGGTGGGGCGAGCGCCGAGCAGGTAACGCACGCGTTTAAGATTCTGCTATTGGACCAGAATGTACAGGCTGTACTCATCAACATCTTCGGCGGCATTCTACGGTGCGACCGGCTGGCACGGGGCGTGGTGCAGGCGGCAAAGGCGGTGGCCGTTCAGGTGCCGGTGGTGGTGCGGTTGGAAGGCACCAATGTGGAGCAAGGCCGCACCATCCTGCGCGAGTCGGGCTTGAACTTCACCGTGGCCGACGACATGAAAGACGCGGCAGGGAAAGTCGTAGCCTTGGCCGCGGGCCGGTAGCCGGGCGCGGGCCGACTTGGACCTTGGGCTTTGGACTAAAGCATGAGCATTTTGGTGGACGAACACACACGGTTGCTGGTTCAAGGACTCACTGGACGTGAGGGGACCTTCCACACCCAGCAGGCCGTCGCCTACGGAACCAAGGTCGTTGGCGGCGTGACTCCCGGCAAGGGAGGAACCAGACACGAGGGCGTTCCGGTCTTTCACACGGTGGCCGAAGCGGTGCGGCAAACAGGCGCCAATGTCTCGGTGATTTTTGTTCCTGCGTCCTACGCCGCCGACGCCATCCTGGAGGCAGCCGAGGCCGGGCTGCCGCTGGTGGTCTGCATTACCGAAGGCATCCCGACGCTGGACATGGTCCGCGTCCGCGCCTTTTTGGAAAAACACTCCACCCGGCTGATTGGCCCCAACTGCCCCGGCATCATTTCACCGGGCAAATGCAAGATCGGCATCATGCCCGGGCACATCCACAAGCCGGGCCGCGTGGGCGTGGTGTCGCGCAGCGGCACGCTGACCTACGAGGCAGTCCACCAGCTCAGCGGGCTGGGCATCGGACAGTCCACCTGCATCGGCATTGGTGGAGACCCGATCATTGGGACCAGCTTCCTGGATGCCGTCCGGTTATTCAATGACGACCCAGAAACCGAGGCCATCGTGCTGATCGGGGAAATCGGCGGCAGTGCCGAAGAGACCGCCGCGGCGTTCATCCGGGAGCACGTCCGCAAGCCGGTGGTGGGCTTTGTGGCCGGACAGACCGCGCCGCCCGGCCGGCGCATGGGGCATGCCGGCGCCATCATTGCCGGGGGGCAGGGCACTGCCGCGGAAAAGATTCGCGCGCTGGAGTCTGCGGGCATTCAGGTGGCCAAAACACCGGCCGTGATCGGCGAAGCGGTCGCCGCCGCGCTGCGGGCGCGCTCCGCCATGGCGCAGTGAGTCGAGTTTGTACTCTGAAGTTTTCAAGTGAGGCACAGGATGGCGAACGTTGAACGCACATTGAGCATCATCAAGCCGGATGCGGTTAGCGGTGGCTTCATCGGCAACATCATCCAGCGGCTGGAGCAGGAGAAGTTCCGAATCGTGGCCATGAAAATGGTGCGGCTTTCGTTGCCCGAGGCCGAAGGCTTTTACGCCGTGCACCGCCAGCGTCCGTTTTTCTCTAGCCTCACCCGCTTCATGACCGAGGACCGGGTGGTGGTCATCGTGCTCGAAGCTGAGGACGCCATCCGGCGGCTGCGCGAAGTGATGGGAGCGACCAACCCGGCGCAGGCTGCCGAAGGCACCCTGCGCAAGCTCTACGGCTCTTCGATCGAGCGCAACGTCATTCACGGCTCCGACGCCCCCGAGACCGCCCGCTTCGAAATCGGTTACTTCTTCAACGCACTGGAAATCTTCGACTCCTCGGGATAAGGTCCAAAGCCGAAAGTCCAAGACCGGCGAACGGCGTGCTCTTGGTTTAGACTTTGGACGTTGGATACTTTGGACTTTTCCATGGCAGAGCAATTAACCCTCGACTGGACGCGGATTCCGGAGCGGACCGTCTACACGGTCACGGACTTGACGGCGCGGATCCGGGAGCTGCTGGAAGGCGAATTCGGCGAGGTGTGGGTGCAGGGCGAGATCTCCAACTGCAAGCCTGCCCCTTCCGGCCACTTTTACTTCACGTTGAAGGACCAGGGCGCGCAGTTGCGGGCCGTGTTGTTCAAGAACGCGCTGCGTCTGGTGAAGTTCAAGCCGAAGAACGGGCTGGCCGTGACCGCGCGCGGCCGCGTCAGCGTGTACGACCCGCGGGGCGAGTACCAGCTCATCGTCGAATACCTGGAGCCGGCCGGCTACGGCGCGCTGCAACTAGCCTTCGAGCAGCTCAAGACGCAGCTTGCGGCCGAGGGCCTGTTCGACTCGGCGCGGAAGAAGCCGCTGCCGATGCTGCCCCAGCGCATCGGGCTGATCACCTCGCCGCGGGGCGCGGTGATCGCTGACATGCTGCGCATCCTGCGGCGTCGCTTCGAGAACCTCCACCTGCTGCTCTACCCGGTGCGCGTGCAGGGCGAGGCCGCTGCCGGCGAAATTGTGGAAGCCCTCCACTACTTCAACCTGCCACCCAATCGCCAGGTGCACGGCCCGGTGGACGTGCTGATTCTGGCCCGCGGCGGAGGTTCGCTCGAAGACCTCTGGGCGTTCAACGAAGAACAGGTGGCGCGGGCGATTGCCCAGTCCCGAGTCCCGGTGATCTCCGCGGTGGGGCACGAGACCGACGTCACTATTTCGGATTTTGTAGCGGACCTCCGCGCGCCCACTCCTTCGGCTGCAGCGGAGCTGGTAGTTCAGACCAAGGCGCAACTGGTTGAACGCATCGCGGTGTTCCAGCAAAGCTTGCGGGAGCGCGTCGCCTTCCGCCTGCTGGGTCTCCGGCACCGCTTGGGGGAACTGGCGCGCCATCGCGCTTTCGAGAGCGTCGCCCGCCTGGTCCGGCTCCAGATGCAACGCACCGACGAGCTAGCCTACCGGCTGACGGAGCTAGCCCGTGGCCAGGTTGCTGACCGACTGCGGCGTCTGCAAGCCGTGCAGGGACGCCTGAGCCGCCTGGAGGTCAGGCGGCGGCTGGAGAGTGACCGCGCCCGGACGGCCGCCGCCGCGGCCGCCCTTCACCACGCGCTGCGCCGGCAACTGGACTGGCGCGCCGCCCGCCTGCAATCGCTGCTGGCGCAGTTGGGAGACCTGAGCCCGCTCAACGTGCTGGAGCGCGGCTATGCGCTGGCCTACGGCCCCGACGGCCGCCTGCTGCGCGATGCAGCCCGGGTGCGGCCCGGCGATGAAGTAGCTGTGCGCTTGGCTCGGGGCCGCCTCACCGCCGAAGTGAAAAAAAGGGAGCAGTAGCACTGTAGGGACAGGTGCCCTCGCCTGACCAAAGCTCTCATCGACTCTCAGCGCGGCAATGGAAATACGGGCAGCTCCGGAATGGCGCTGCTGGCGGCGCCCGCGCCTTGCGGTGGCTGCAGCAACTCGTTGTGGCGGATGGCGCGAGGGAAGGGGGCGTCGGTACTCATGGCAAAGCCCAGGGAAGCGCGGCGCGAGAGGCTGCCGTGCGAACTTTGGAGCTCGACGAAATGCTCGAACCAACCACGGCCAAGGTAGTACCCGTCGGCCAGACTCACCAGCAGGTCGGCGCGGTTCTCGACCAGGCCCAGCGGGGGGTCCTGCATCGAATGCCACAGCCGGAACAGCGCATCTGGATATGGACCTTTCAGAGTCGCGCTGAATAGCTCTTCTTCGAGGGCAAAGCCGGCTGAGTTTAGCTTGCCAGCCTCCTCCAACTGATTCCACAGCGGCAGCAGGCGGAGCGGGTCGCCGCGTTCGGCGCGATAGAGGAAGCGCGCTCTGTCTGCGTCGGCTTGAACTGTCGCTTCTCCATTGCGGGATTGGATGCGCACCAGTTCCCCGTCGCGATAGACAACGGCTTCGACCCCTTCCGTCGCGGCCAGCACGCGCGCCGCTTCCGGCACCACTGCGGGATCGGCGTAGACCGCGGCGAAGCTCACCAGCCCAAATTCCGGAATGGCGACCGCGAGCGGCTCGTCAAGCTGCTCTTGCACCTGGAATCCAGCCTGTTCCAGCGATTCACGCAGGGGTGCCGGCCGGCCGGGCACCAGGTCGTTGCCATGGTCGGAGAACATTACGATTCGCAGCTTGCCCGCGGCTTCGAAGTAGAGGTCGCGTAGCAGCGCTTCCAGCTCCTCGAGCAGTGCTCGCACTTCACCGGAGGGCAGAACGTGGTACATCGCATCAGTGCTGGACATGTGGGCAACATAGACGGGAGTGCGTGAAGCCAGGAACCGCTTGCATAGCCGCCCCAGGTCTGCCCGAAAGGCCTTCCGGGACACGACGAAGTGGATGCCCTTGAAAATTGCGGGCGCGTCGTAGTCTAGCTTCTTCAGGTAGGGCGACGATTGCTGCAAGGTAACGCGGATGCCCCCGGTCACTTTTCCTTGGCCGCGGTCGAAATACTCGTTCTCGTAGCCGGGAACGGGCGCCGCGTGCAGCAGCGCCGTTATGGCGGTCTCGGAATCCGAAGGAAAGGTGCTGACCATCTGCACCGGCGTGAAAAATTCCCTGAAGTGCCCCTGGTCCCAGAGATTGCGCATTTGGGAATACGGCACGCCGTCGAGGCACAGGATCAGCAGACGGCTATCGGCCGTGGCGGCAGTGGGGCGCACGAAGAAGCCACTGGCCTGGCTGAACCGGTCGTAGACGCCATCGCCGTCCAGGTCGGCGGCCTGAATCTGCCGCCCGTCGGAGGCGCGCCATCGGTGCTCCCCGGCCGGGTGGAACACCTTCGGGACAGGCTGTCCCCAGCGATGGATGTGCAAGGCGATATAGCCGGCGAGAATCGCCAGTAGCAGCGCGGCAGCGCGCCACCGGGCGGCTCTGCTCATTTCCCGGCCTGGGAGGCTTCGGTCAACAAAGCTGCCAGGAGCGGAACCATGATTTCGTGATGGCCGGTGAGAGCCCAGCCCTTGCCGCCCGCGGCCGTGGGCCGCCGCACCACATTCTGCATCGGGCGGTAGTGCTGAAAGAAATCGAGGTTGGCCGTGTAAAACTGGTGGAGCGAGTGGCCCAGGTTGTGGACCACCGTGACCGCCTTCAGGAACACTTCCGGCAACATGACGGCGGAGCCGACATTCAGGTAAACGCCGCCGCCCTCCAACTTGCGGACCAGCTCACAAAGAAGGCGGAAGTCGTGATGAGTGGCGGCGCCTTGGGCAGCCGGGTCCAGGCATGGATGCATGTGCGGCGTATCGGCCCCGAGCGCCACGTGGACGGTAACCGGCACGCGCGCCCGGGAGGCGCCCGCCAACAGACTCACGTCCAGCCGGCTGTTGCCCGAGGAACCAGGTGCGGTCGCCAGTGACAGAATCTCCCGGCCCAGCCCTTCGCCCAGGCCGATCTGCTCGCGCGCCGCCGTCTCGGCTGCCGATTGCAGCAACCTCGCGGTTTCTTCCGCCATTCCAAAGGACCCATCGTCGAGCACCGCTTCGACTTCCTCGGAAGTGCTGCCGCAAAGGGCGATCTCCACGTCGTGGATGGCGGCTGAGCCATTCATGGCCATTCCGCTCACAAATCCCTGGCGCATCAATCCCAGCAGTACCGGTGCCAGCCCGCACTTGACCACGTGGCCTCCCAGGCCCCAGATAATCGGCTTGCCAAGCCGCCGGGCTTCCATCATGGCCTGGACTAATTCCACCAGCGAATTGGCCGCCAAGATCATGGGCAAGGAATCCAACCAGCCCTGAAATCCATGGCCGGGCCGGTATTCCTGGGCAAAATCCTCCGCTGACACCTTGGCGGCGCGGTTGGTCAGAGAGACCGTTTGGATGCCGGACAGCTCGATGGGTTTGTCGTCGTAGTTGCTGGACATGAGCGTGGACACCAGTGTGCCACAAGTTGTGTCAAGACAGCATCCTTAGCAAGTTCATGGAAGTCTTTTTCCGGTGTAACGGCTACAGATTGGCCAAGGGGAAGCGTGGCCTCTGCTGGGAGAGCTACTGGGCGCGTTCCTGATAGGTCCCTTCTGCGGTGTTCACGCGGACCCTGTCCCCGGTGTTGACGAACGGGGGAACCTGCACGACGAGTCCAGTCTCCAACTTGGCGGGCTTCATCATGTTGGAGGCGGTGGCGCCTTTCAGCGACGGCTCCGTCTCCACCACTTCCAGGTCCACGGTGGCCGGCAGTTGGATGCCGACCGGTTTCCCGTCGTAGAACTCCACAGTGATCTTGATGTTGGGTACCAAGTACTCTGTCGTTTCACCCAGTGTCTCGTTTCTCAGGTGGGTCTGTTCGTAGGTCTCCGTGTTCATGAAGTGGTAGTCCTCACCATCCCGGTACAGGTACTCCATCTCCTGCGCGTCCAGGATGGCTCGCTCCACGCGGTCTTCTGAACTGAACCGGTAATCCACCATCGCCCCAGAGCGGAGGTTGCGCATGCGAGTCTGTACAAAACCTCGTTTGTTCCCGGGAGTGCGGTGGGAAGCGCTGAAGATGGAGTACAACTCGCCCTCATGTTTGATGAGGACACCTGGCCGCAACTGGGTTGCCTGAAGCATGAACGGTAGAACTCCTCTGGGTTTCCGGGGCTCGACGACCCGCCGATGGCGGGCCTTGACCTACGCAATTCTTCATTATAGTCGGAAGCCATGCCGGGCGCAACGCAGGCCCGGGAGCAATTCCGCGGCTCTGCCGGGACGGATCGTTTTGCGAGCGGAACTCGCGTCGCTCGCACGGGCTGGCCATCAGGGCACTTAAGATAAGGAGGGCAGGGAAGCCGAGGCTAGCGGAGGCGGTCGGTCGGTTCTGAGTCGGGACTTTGCAGTCGCGAGGAGCGCGAGGAGAAAAGAAACGACAGGTGGTCCAGCCGTGCGGAAAACTCCAGAAATTCGGCTTGCTTCTCGCGTGTGGGGAAGAATACGGTGCCTTCGCGGAATTCGCCGGGGGGAACTTCCGTCCGTTGCAGCACCAACGCGGAAACAGTGGCGGCCGCTCGAAACCGCCCGCCGCCTGAGGCCTGCGCGATCTGTTTCCGCTTCTGGTAGTAGCCGACCGCCTGGGGGTTCTTAAACCCGTAGAGGTTGCGTTCATAGGCGCGCACCAGCGACAGGACATCGTCATAGCGCGCCCGCCGCATCACTTCCCTCACCACCCGGTCCTCCGGCAGCCCGACAACCTTGACCGGCTGTGGCACCATGGGACTGCGTGTCTTCGTGGTGAAGGCCTGTGGCCCGACCTGGATGGGGCATGACGAACCGTTCGTGATCCACACATGGGCGGCCGAATATCCCAGGATGGTGAGTTCCAGAGGTGCGACCATCACGGTCACCCCTCCTTTGCTCAGCACCGAGTAGTTCAGCCCGCGGTAAGGGACTTCAATTGTCCGAGCGGGCGTCTGGGCTTGCGCGCAGACCACAAGCAGCGCTTCGAGACCGATCGCGCACCATGCCAACCGCATCGGAGAACTCGCGTTCTGTCTCAAGTATAACGGCTAGGGAGCCGAATGGGCGGCGGCAAGTTCTGGCACCAGCGCCCATTCCAGTTCCCAGGCGTCAGAATGCTGCCGGGCCAGGCAGACTACGCCCCCCATCCGGAAGCGCACGACCGGCCGCTCAGTAGTGCCTGTCAGCAAGTGCGCCGCCAGGCGGCTCAGATGGGGTAGATGTCCCACCAGCATCAGGTCACCCGAGCTGCCGGCGACCAATTCCAGGGCTGCTCCGGGAGGGTCATTGGGTGCCAGTCCGCCAACGGCCTCCGGCGTGGCAGTCAAACCGAGGCAAGAACACAGAATTTCGGCAGTCTGCGCCGCCCGCAGCTTGCCGCTGTGCCGGATGGGCAGGCCGCCTGGCAACAAGCCGGTTTTCACCAGATGCCTGCCGACGGTTCCTACGGTCTTGCGTCCTGCTTCGGAAAGCGGCCGCTCCGGGTCCTCGGATTCCGACTTGCTCTCGCCGTGCTGGACCAAGTACAGCTTCATCGGAACTACCTTTCTTGGACTGGCCGAGCGGCCAGTCCGAATTACTCTTTGCGCTGCTGTTTCACAACGAGGCCCACGGAGACCGCCTACGCCAGCAGCAAGAGCACGAGCGAAGACAGCACCGTACTCAGCAGGAAGGTCATCACGCAGTAACCCATGATGTCGCGGATGCCCAGCCCGGCGATGGCCAGGACGGGCAGCGCAAAGAAGGGTTGCAGCATGTTGCCGGTTTGGTCGCCAAAAGCAACGGCCATGGCGGTGACCGATGGCGCGACGCCGAGCTCAATACTGGGCGGGATCATGAACGGCCCCTGCACCGCCCATTGCCCTCCTCCGGAAGGAATGAACACGGTGATCACCGTCGCGGAGAAGAAGCTCCACAGAGGCAAGGTGCGCGGGGTGGAAACCGCGACGACTCCGCTGGAAATCCAGTCGGCCAATCCGGCTCCCATCAGACCCATAATGCCACCGTAGAGAGGGTACTGGAGCGCCAAGGGGCCGGCCACGTGGGCGGATTGATAGAAGGCACGAGCATAGGCGATCGGACGAACGTGAAAGATCAGACCCGCTACCAGGAACCCCAGGATGAGCACGTCAAAGTTAATGGAGAAGCCATTGCGGTAGAAATGACGGGCCAGGTATGCTGCGCCCATCGCCGCCAGCAGCAGGCCTAACACCGGACTGTTTTCCAGCCGCGCTGCGGGAGTGCGTTCCGGCGTCGCCGGCGGCTCCTCCGGGTCGGGCAGCAGGTTGGGGTCGGCGGGCCGCGTCTGTTCCGGCGTCGGCATCATGGCCCAGAACAGCAGCGGCAAGAGCACCAGCGTGGCGGCCACCAGGGCCAAGTTGTAGGGTGCCAGCAGAGTCTCGCTCACCGGCGTCACAGCGCGTCCGGTATAGGTGGCAATGACGTTCATCGGACTGCCTTCGGTGGCCGAAACCAGGGCGATCGAACTGGATAGCCCCGAACCCCAGACCACGAAACCGGAGTAGGCGCACGCAACCAGGAAGGCGAAGTCCACCCGAACCCGGCGCCCCACTTCCCGCGCCACCAACGCACCGACCACCAGACCGAATCCCCAGTTCAACAGCGAACTGAACGTGGCCACCAGCACCACCAGGATCGCAGCGCTGGCCGGCCTGCGAGGGCGAGACGCCACCCAACCCAACAAACGTCGCACCGGGGTCGACTTGGCCAGCGTGTAGCCGGTCAGCAGGGTCAGGATCATCTGCATGGCAAACGTCAGGATTTTCCACAGCCCCGCATACCAGAATCCCAACAGGTCCATGGGTCCGTGCGGAGTCACGGCCAGGGCCAGACCGAAGGTCACAAACGTCAGCAACAACGCCAGCAAGAATGGGTCCGGCATGTAGCGTTGTGCCAGCCCGACGAAGAAGGCAGCCAGTCGGCGAAGCATAGGCGGCGGTCTTAGCTCTCAGGTGTCAGGTTGCGGTCGCGAGCCTCACGACCAAAGTCTCAAGCCTAAAGGCTCACGCCTCCAGGCTCAAGCCCCATGTGCACCCACAACCGGCACCTGTTATAGTGGCCTGCCCAATCTTCCAAGGAGACTGCCCATGCACGAGTTCAACGCCGCGTTGCTGATTGCGTCGTTATTGCTGTTTTCGACCCTGGCCGGCGCCGCGCCAGAAGTGAAGATTGAGAAAGCGCCTTACAAAGGCTGGTCGAACTGCTACCGGATGACCAACGGTCAGATCGAGCTGATTCTGACGGCCGATGTGGGACCGCGGATTATCCGGTTTGGTTTCGTCGGCGAGGAGAACGAGTTCAAGGAATATGCGGACCAGGTGGGTAAAACCGGCGGCAGCGAGTGGCGAATCTACGGCGGGCACAGGCTCTGGCACGCTCCCGAGCTGCGGCCTCGCAGTTACGCACCGGATAATTCGCCCATTGAGGTGCGCGCTGGGGACGGACGGCTGCACGCGATCCAGCCGGTGGAGGAGACCACGGGTATCCAAAAGGAGATCGAGATCCGGATGGCAGCCGATGCCCCGCGGGTCGAGGTAATTCACAGGCTCCGCAACAAGAACGCCTGGGCAATAGAAATAGCGCCCTGGTCGATCAGCGTGCTGGCACAGGGAGGCCGGGTCATCGTCCCGATGCCGCCGCGCGCCAAGCACACCGAGATGGTGGTACCAACGCACCCGCTGGTGTTGTGGGCCTATACCGATTTTCGCGATCCACGCTGGACCCTGGGCTTCAAGTACATCACCCTGCAGCAGGACCCTGGGGGCGTTCCGCAGAAGGCGGGCGCCACGGTCCCGGATGGCTGGTCAGCCTATCTGCGCAACGGACACCTGTTCGTAAAGAAGTTTGATTTTGTTAAAGAGGGCACTTATCCCGATTTTGGCAGCTCGGTGGAGATCTTCACCAACGCCGACATGCTTGAACTGGAGACTCTGAGCCCCCTGGGCACACTCGCCCCGGGAGCTACCGTGGAACACACCGAGCGTTGGTCGCTGCACAAGGGGGTAGCACTGGAAAGCTGGGACGAGGAGGCCATTGACCGGGTGGTGCTGCCCCGCATCGCTGATTCCCGTTAACGCTCCTGCTCCGTAGGAGCAACGCCGCTCGGTGCCGTCTCCGCGAGAACCGGACAAACCACCTCCGTGGGTTTACACGCGTAGTTCCACGATGGTGGCGCCCGTGCCGCCCTCCTGCTGCGGCGCCGGGTAAAAGCGCTCTACCTGGGGGTGGATGCCGAAAAACTCGTGCAGGGTCTTGCGTAGCACACCCATCCCGTGGCCGTGGATGACGCGCACCTTTGGCATGGCGGCCAGGACAGCCGAGTCCAGGAACTTGTCCACCCGCTCGCGAGCTTCCTCCGCGGTGCTGCCGATCACGTTGATCTCGGAAGAGGAAACGTCGGTGCGGGCCTCCAGGTGGACGGTGACGTTTTCGGGGACCTGGCTCGATTGAGGTTCGGCGACCGCCTCGATCTGATCCAGGGAGACCTTCATTTTCATGGCGCCAACCTCTACCTCCAGGTGGTTCCAGTCCAGGCGCCGCCGCACCACTCCCTGACGTCCCAAAGCCCGGACACGAACCCTGTCGCCCTCGCGGAGGGCAAGCAGCGGGCGGGGCGCTTTCTCGGTTCTGGCCTGTGCTTCCTCCGCCGTACCCCCTAACTGCTGCACCACTGCCGTGTCGAACTCCTCTCGCAGTTGGCTCCGGGCACGGGCGACGCGGCGCTCGGCCTGCTTTTGCAGGCGCCGGTCGTCAATCTGCTGCAGCACGGCGCGCGCCTGCTGGTCAAACTCGCCCAGCAGCGACTCCACCCGCTGCTCCATGTCATCCAGTCGGCGCCTTTCGCGCTTTTCCCACTGGGCGGCCACCTGTGCAGTGCGCTCCCGCAGTTGCCGCTCTCGCGCCGCCACCTCTGCCCGGAGCCGCTCTGCTTCCTCGGTGCTCTGGTGGAGTTCGGTTAGCAGGCGCGACACCTCCTCGTCCTGCGTGCTGAGCGCCTGACGCGCCCGGGCCAGAATCTCCCGCTGCAAACCCAACCGCTGGGCAATCGCAATCCCGCTGGATTTTCCAGGGATTCCGATATTCAGCCGGTAAGTGGGTCGCAGTGTGCGCTCATCGAATCCCACCGACGCGCTGAGCACTCCGGAGGTGTTGGTGGCGTACGCTTTCAGAGCCAGGTGGTGGGTAGATGCCAGCACCAGGGCGCCGGACCGCAGGAAGTAATCCGCAATCGCCACTGCCAGTGCGCCGCCCTCTTGTGGATCGGTGGCGGCGCCGAGCTCGTCCAGCAAGACCAGGGTGCGCTCGCTGGGTGTTCCCGGCGGTGTCTGCTCAACCATCCGCTGGATGTTGGTGAGGTGAGCGGAAAACGTGCTGAGGCTCTCCTGGATGGATTGGTAGTCGCCGATGTCGGCCAACACCTGCTCCAGCAGGGGCAAGTCAGCCTCGGCGGCCGGCACCGGGATGCCGGCCTGCGCAGCCAGCACCAGCAGCCCCAAGGTTTTTAGCGCCACGGTCTTGCCGCCGGCATTGGGGCCGCTGATGACCATCACGCGATGTTCCCGGTCCAGCTCAAGGGACAGCGGGACGATGCCGGAGGGCGCGGTGGAGGGTCGCCCGGGCGCCCCTGTCGGCGTGCCGGGGCGAGCTTGCGCACGACTGCGACGGCGCAGCACTTCCTGAAGCAGCGGATGGCGCGCCTCACGCAAGCAGAGGCGCGGCTCGGTGTTGAAGCGCGGCGTCACGCAGGCGAACTCGACGGCATAACGTCCCTTGGCGAAAGCGACATCCAGTTCCGTGATGATTTCCAGCGCCAGTTGCACGCCGCCGGCCTGTTCGCGCAACCGGGCGGTCATCTCGCGCAGGATGCGGTGCACCTCCTGCAACTCCTCTTCGACCAGCGCCACCAGTTCGTTGTTGAGCTCGATAGTCTGCATCGGCTCCACGAACAGGGTCTGGCCGCTGGAACTGGACCCATGCACCACGCCGTCCAGCCGCCGCCGGGCGCCCACCTTCACGGGCACCACAAAACGCTCGTTGCGGATGGTGACCAGCTCCTCTTGCAGGATGTCTTCTTCCGCGTGCCGCCGCAGGAACGAGTTCAGTGACTCCTGCACAGCTCTTTTCTGCTTTTCGATTTCCCGGCGAAGTCGCCACAATTCCAGCGAGGCGTGGTCCTCCAGGGTGCCGTCTGGCCGAATTTTGCCGCTGAGTTCGCGCAGGAGGCGGCGAAATTCGCCAATGCCGGCGGCCAGCTCGGCCAACACCGGGAAGCGATCGCGACGGGCCGTCAAAACGTGTTTGCAGTCGCCGGCGCGGTCCAGCAGCTGCAGCACGGCGGAGATTTCCGAGGGCTCCAGTTCAGCGCCCTCCATACGCAGGTTGGCCAGCACCGGCTCCAGGTCGCCGATGCCCCCAAAGTCCAGCCGCAGCAGAGGGGCGGATTTGCCGGGTCCCGACCCACCCTTGCTGGATTCGGCAGGGGCGGGCGGAGCCGCCGCGCGCAGGTATTCGGTTGCCTCCCGCGACCGGTCCAGTTGGACTTCCAACTGTTCCCGATCGTGATGGGGGCGCAATGCCAGCAGTCGCTTGCGGCCGCCCGGCGTGCGCGCGTAGCGCCCGAGCAGGGCCAGCAGCGCCGGAAATTCCAATACTTCCAGATCGGCGCGCATCAGAGAATCTCGGATTGGTGCACCGTGTAACTGTGTTTCATCCTCGTTATCACGAATTCGAAATATGCGGTTTGCAATCCACTCACAAAATAACTCGGTCGTTGCCCACCCGCCGCGTGACTCGTTCGCGGTCCAGATACTCCAGCAAGGGAATGGCGTACTTGCGACTGATGCAGGCCAGGTCCTTGAAGCTGGACACGTTCAGCCGGTCGCTCCGCGCTTTGTAGTGTGCGAGCTGCGCGCGCAATCGCTCGATGGCGCTGCGGTGAAACACCAGCTCCTCGCTCACCTTGACCAGCACCAATTCCTTGATCAGGATTCGCAGAATCTTCTGAGCGCGCTGCGACTCGACCGGCAATTTCCCCAGCACTTCTTTGACCGAGGGCACCGTCAGCCCGGCGTTTCCAAACGCGGCGGTGATCCGCTGCTTCGCCTGCTCTTCTTCCTCGGTGAGGACAATCCGGCGCCCGGCCTGCTTGACAATCTCGCCCTGAGCTTCCAGGCGGCCTTCGGCCGCCAGGCGGGCCAGCGCCGCCTCGAAGACCAGCGGCGACAGGCGGCCGAAACTGCGGTCGCGGAGTTCCTCCTTTGGGATGCCGGGCAGCAGCGGGTTGGCGGCGTGAAATTGCTCGACAAGTGCTGTCGCTTCCGCCAGCAGCCCGCGGAACCGCTTGCCATGTGCCAGAACCAGCGGCGAGTCCGACAAAATCTCGACTTTCTTCTGCCGGGCCAGCGCGCCTGCCGTTTCGCGCAGCTCGCTTTCCAGCCAGCCGGTGCGAGCGATCAGTTGCGACGCGGCGACAGCCGGCTCCCCGCGCTGGAGCACCGCCAGTAGGACTTCCTCCCGGGACCCGGTCTCTAGAATCTTCAGGAATTCAGCCGCGTTTCCTCCCGTGCCTGACCTGGCGCGTCTGGGTGAAGCTTGATTGTCCAGCACGCGCCCGCCGCCGATGGTGATGACCGGCGAGAACTGCCGGATGATGAACCGGTCGCCGGGCAGCAGCAACGTCGGTTCTCGCAGAAGGAGTTGGGCGTAGCTGCTGCTGCCCGGCTCCAGCTTTTCCATTCCCGTCCCCAGGCGCACTTCAGAAACGACCGCTGCTGTCCCACAGTGGAAATGCACGCGGGCGCGGTGTTTCAGAGGCCGGACTGAAGGCAGCAGGTGCAGCAGCGTCTCGATGCGCTGGGTCGGCTCAAACACGCCTGGCGCCGCCAGGGTCATCCCGCGCTCGAGCTCCGCGAGCTCGATGCCGGCCAGGTTCAACGCGGTGCGCTGTCCAGCCAGCGCGCGCTCGGCCGGCTGGCCGTGCACCTGGATGCCGCGGACGCGCAGCCGCCGGCGCGTCGGAAACAGTTCCACTTCGTTGTCCTTCGTTAGCGTGCCGGAGACCAGGGTGCCGGTAACCACCGGGCCAAAGCCCTTCATCACGAAGGAGCGATCAACGGGCAGGCGGAAGTGGCGCGAGGAGTCCTTCGCCGGCGCCGCCGCGGCCAGGCGGGCCAGTTCCGCCCTCAGCCGGTCGAGGCCTTCGCCGGTGCGCACGCTCACCGGAACAATGGGCGTCCCGGCAAGAAATGAGCCGCCGACGAACTCCTCCACCTCCAGCCGCACCAACTCAACCAGGTCGCGGTCCACCAGGTCGGTTTTGGTCAGCGCCACCAGGCCACGGCGCACGTCCAGCAAGCGGCAGATGTCGAAGTGCTCGCGCGTCTGGGGCTTGATGGACTCGTCCGCGGCCACCACGAACAGCACCAAGTCAATGCCGCCGATGCCGGCCAGCATGTTCTTCACAAAGCGCTCGTGGCCCGGAACGTCCACGAATGCCAGGCGCAGCACGGGGCGGTCTGCCTGCGCCGGGATCTCCAGGTGCGCGAAGCCCAGGTCAATGGTGATGCCGCGTCGCTTCTCCTCAGCCAGCCGGTCGGGGTCGGTGCCGGTCAGCGCCTTGACCAGGGCGCTCTTGCCGTGGTCAATGTGCCCGGCCGTGCCAACAATGACGTGCTTCATGGCGGAGTTTCATTCTAGCATCCGCAGGATTTGCCGGCGGGCTGCGGAGGTGCCAGTCCATCGGCCAGCCCCCTAGGCCTCTTCTGCTGCGTTCCCATGTTAGACTCACTGTTGCCGGGACGTACGCAACGCCGCCGGGACCTAAGCAACCCGGCGCCCGACACCTGAAACCCGGCATCTCTGATGATTACTCGCTACACACGGCCAGCGATGGGCCGCATCTGGAGTGACGAGAACCGCTTGCGCCGCTGGCTGGACGTGGAGCTGGCCACGGCGGAAGTCGAAGCCGAGGCCGGCTTGATCCCGGCCGAAGCCGCTCGCATTCTGCGCAAGAAGGCGCGCTTCGATGTGGCCCGCATTGCTGAAATCGAGCGCGAGGTGAAGCACGACGTGGTCGCTTTCACCACCGCGGTGGCCGAGTCGCTGGACGGCGAACCGGGGAACGTGTCGCGCTACCTGCATTACGGGCTTACTTCCTACGACGTGGTAGATACGGCGCTTGGGCTGCAGTTCTCGGAGGCTTCGGCCCTGCTGCGGGAGGGCCTCGAGCGGCTGGGCGCAGTGCTGGAGCGCCGCGCGCACGAGTTCCGCCACACCGTAATGGTGGGACGCACTCATGGCGTGCACGCCGAGCCCACCACTTTTGGCCTGAAGCTGGCCGTCTGGTTTACCGAAAACCGCCGCAATCTGGCGCGCCTAGAAGCCGCCGCCGAGCAGATGCGGGTGGGCAAGCTGTCGGGCGCCGTCGGCACCTTCGCGCACCTGGGTCCGGAGATCGAAGAGAAGGTGTGCGCGCGCCTGGGGTTGAAGGCGGCTGAAGTTTCCAGCCAGATCCTGCAGCGCGACCGCCACGCCTACTACATGACAACGCTGGCCGTAGCGGCCAGTACGCTGGAAAAGATTGCGCTGGAAATCCGTAACCTGCAGCGCACGGAAGTGCGCGAGGCCGAGGAGTATTTCAGTGCCGGCCAGAAGGGCTCCTCCGCCATGCCGCACAAGCGGAATCCGGTAACCTGCGAGCAAATCTGCGGGCTGGCGCGGCTGGTACGGTCGAACGCCCAGGCGGCGCTTGAAAACGTGGCCCTGTGGCACGAGCGCGACATTTCCCACTCCTCGGTCGAGCGCGTCATCCTGCCGGATTCCACCATCCTGCTGGATTACCTACTTGCACGCACCACGAGCCTCATTGACAAGCTGGTGGTCTACCCGGAGCGCATGCGCCAGAACCTGGAGATGACGCGCGGGCTGATCTTTTCCGGGCAGCTCTTGTTGGACCTGGCGGAGAAGGGTACGCGGCGCGAGGACGCCTATCGCTGGGTCCAGCGCAACGCCATGCAGGCGTCGGATAGCGGCGGCGATTTTCGCCAGTTGTTGTTGGCCGACCCCGACATTGCGGCTGCGTTGAGCCGCAAGCAAATCGAAGCGGCCTTCGATCTCGACCGCCACCTGCGCCACGTGGACACCATCTTCCAGCGCGTGTTTGGTTTCACAAAGCCGGTTAAGGCGGGAACTCGGCGGCGCACCGGCCGTTAGCCCTGCCCGGCGTCCCCTGCGGCGAGCTAGGCGCTACAGCATCGCGCTGACGATGTCGCAGACCTCGGCGATGGCCGAGTCCAGCTTTTCAGGATTCTTGCCGCCAGCTTCGGCCAGGTCAGGGCGGCCGCCGCCGGTGCCGCCCACTTTCTTAGCTACTGCCTGGGCAATCTTGCCGGCGTGCAGGCGTGAGGTGAGGTCTTTGGTGACTCCGACCACCAGCGCCACCTTTCCATCACCGGCTGCCCCCAGCACCACCACCCCGGACTTCAGCTCTGTCTTGAGGGCATCTACCATGTCGCGCAGGTGGGTGCGGTCCATTTCCTCCACGCGGGAGGAGAGCACCTGAACGTCCTTGACCGAGCGCACCCCGCCGGCCACCAGCTCGCCGCGCTCGGTGCGAGCCAGCCGGGAGCGCATTTGCGACAGCTTTTTCTCCAGCGCCCGCTGTTGCTGGAGCAGCCGCTCGACTACCTCCACGACTTCCGGCTCGTTGGTGCGCAGCGCCTGCTGGAGGCGCTGAATGGCCCCTACGGCGTCGCGGTAGTGGCGGTAGGCCGCCTCGCCGGTGAGGGCCTCAATGCGGCGCACACCGGCCGCGATGCTGGACTCGGAGACGATCTTGAACACTCCGATCTCACCGGTGCGCCGCACGTGGGTGCCGCCGCACAGCTCGGTGGAAAAGCCCGGCACCTCGACCACGCGCACGCGCTCGCCATACCTCTCGCCGAACAGCGCCATGGCGCCGGTCTCCAGGGCCGCCTCCAGGTCCATGATTTCGGTGCGGACCTCGGTGTCCTCGAGGACGTGCTTGTTGACCAGCCGCTCGACTTCCTCGATTTCCGATTCGTCCAGCGCCGCGTAGTGGGTGAAGTCGAAGCGCAGCCGGGCCGGCTCGACCACCGAGCCGGCCTGCTTGACGTGCGGCCCCAGCACCTGCCGCAGGGCGGCGTGCATCAGGTGCGTGGCGGTGTGGTTGCGCATGGTCGAGCGCCGGCTGCTCTCTTCAACGGCCGCCGCCACGGTGTCACCGACCCGCAGCGGCGCCCGCGCCACCACGCGGTGCGCGATGAGGCCGGGAACCGGCGCCGCCGTATCCTCGACCACGGCCAACTCCTCGGCAAGGGCGTTGTTCAGCAACGCGCCTTTGTCGCCCACTTGGCCGCCCGCCTCGGCGTAAAACGGCGTGTGGTCCAGCATCACTTCGGCGTGCTGACCAGGTACCAGTGCCTCAACCGGGCGGTCGCCTGCAAGCAGGCCTACGATCCGGCAATCCGGGGACAGAAGACGCTGGTAGCCGTCGAATTGGGTAGTCCCGTGCACGAGCAACTCGCGGTAGACGGGCACGGCGGCCGCTTTTTCGCCACCTTTCCAACTAGCGCGGGCGCGCGCGCGCTGCTTCTGCATTTCCGCTTCAAAGCCGTCTTCGTCAATGAGCAGGCTGCGCTCCCGAGCGATCTCCTGCATCAGGTCCAGGGGCAGGCCGAAGCTGTCGTAGAGGTAAAAGACCTTGGGACCGGGCAGCGTCCCGGACGAAGCGACCTCGGCCACGGCACGGTCAAACTCCTTTAAGGCGATGGCCAGGGTGTGCCCGAAGCGCTGCTCCTCCTCCTTCACCACGCGGGCCACGCGCGACACGCTTTCCCGCAGCTCCGGGTAGGCCTGCTGCATCTGGTCGGCGACCGCACCGGTCAGCTCGAACAGGAAGGGCTTCTCCAGACCCAGCAGGCGCCCATGGCGGATGGCACGCCGCAGGATTTTGCGCAGCACGTAGCCGCGTCCTTCGTTGGAGGGCAGCACGCCGTCGTGGATCAGAAAGGCGGCGGCGCGGGCGTGGTCGGCCAGGATGCGCAGCGAGACGTCGGCCGTGGAGCTTTCCCCGTAGGCCTGGCCACACAGCTCAGCGGAGCGATCCACCAGCGGGCGCAACAGGTCGGTGTCGAAGTTCGACAGCTTCCCTTGCAGCACCGCCGCCACGCGTTCCAGCCCCATACCGGTGTCAATCGAGGGGCGGGGCAGCGGCGTCATCTTGCCGTCGGCGTCGCGGCTGAACTGCATGAACACCAGGTTCCAGATTTCGACGTAGCGGCCACACTCGCAGGGGAAGCGGCAGTCGGCGTGGCCTTCGTCGCTGGCTTCCGGCCCCATGTCGTAGTGGATTTCCGAGCAGGGCCCGCACGGCCCGGTGTCCCCCATGGCCCAGAAGTTGTCCTTCTCGTCCAAGCCAAAGATGCGGTCAGCTGCAACTGCAGCTTCGCTCTGCCACAGCTTGCCGGCCTCAGGGTCGTCGCGGAAGATGGTCACGTAGAGGCGCTGTTTGGAGAGACCGTAGCCAGTCGGTGGGGGCGCCGTCACCAGTTCCCAGGCGTAGGTAATGGCTTCCTGCTTGAAGTAGTCGCCGAAGGAAAAATTGCCCAGCATTTCGAAGAAGGTATGGTGGCGGCGAGTGCGGCCGACGTTCTCCAGGTCGTTATGCTTACCCCCGGCCCGCAGGCATTTCTGAGCGCTACAGGCCCGCGCGTAAGTGCGCTTCTCCAGCCCGAGGAAAACCTCCTTGAACTGGTTCATCCCGGCGTTGGTGAACAGAAGGGTGGGGTCGTTTACCGGCACCAGCGACGAGCTTCGCACGACTTGGTGGCCGCGCGCGGCGAAGTAATCGAGGAAGCGCTGACGGATGGCGTTGCCGGTCATGGTCGCAAAGGAGAATTATAGCCGCGTCTTCGAGTAGCAGGGCGTGGCGTTTTCCGGCGCAGCTTCGAAGGTGTCGGGTTTCGAAGCACGGCCCCCGGATGCGCAGGTTCGCGGCTGGGCGGCCAGAACTCTACGGAATCGGTTAACAACTGCGCATCGCCTGTTTACAGTGCAGGCAGAGTTGCTCGCCTGCGTGATCCGCCGAGCGCCTGCAAAATCTCCAGCTCCACCATGGGCCGTCGCTATCGGGCCACTCGACTGCTTCCAGGTAAACGTTCTCAGCGAGTATGCGGACCACTTTCAGCGGTCCTGGGAATTGAGCGCGACCATTTTTCAGGCCCCATGTTCTTACCAAGAAAACCATGTCTCCTGTTTGGAAGGGGTTATCAGCAAGGCTTCGAGTGTTTGTTTCAGTCTTCCCCATGGCTGTGCTGGTCTGAACTCTGCTCTTCTGTCTCCTCCTCGAGGTGTTCCAGTAGCTCGGGGTCGGCCTGCTGAAGGCGCTGCAACTCGGCCAGGATAGCGCCATGGGCGAAGCCGGCACGGCGTAGGGCCCGGTACAGGGAAGCTACTTTCTGGGGGTTCTGGGGAGGGCCGCCGGTGCGCAGGCGGCGGGCCAAGTGTTGCCGAAGCAGCCTGACTTCGTCCACACCTTCGTAAGCGGTGCGGACCGCGCGCTGCGCCACTTCCGGGGCCACGAGGCGCAGGCGCAAGTCATGGACTACGCGCACCCTGCCCAGGCGCTGGTTTTCCAGCCGAGCCGCAGCAAAGTTTTCGGCAAAGCGCTCGTCGTTCAGGTAGCCGCGTTTCTTCAGGCGACCCAGCACCCGAGGCACGTCTTGGCGGCTCAGGGCGCGGCGCTCCAGCAGGCGGCGGAGTTCGGCCACCGAACGCGCCCGCACCGCCAGTTGCTTCACCGCGTGCCAATACAGCTCTTCCTCCGCCAGGTGCTTTGGAGCTCGCGGCTTTCGCGCCCGTCGGCCCCCACTCATGGTGAGATTCTATCCTTTTTGGCTGCGGCCCATGGGCGGTAGCTGTTGCATGGGCAGGTTATCAGTTTGGAGAAGCAGGGCTCCACGCCCGGTGGAGTGTTGGTCCTCCACCACGCCCGAAGCCGCAGGACTGGAGATTGGAGTCTACCGCTGGTAGTCCGCGCCGCCGATGGCCGCCTGCATCTGGTCGCGGGCCACATCGGCCGTGGAGCTGATGCCCTGGACGCGCAGTTTGAACTCGTCGGGGTTGCTCGCCTGAGCCAGGCATTCCTCGTAGGTGACCAGTCCCTGGGTGTAGAGGTCGTAGAGCGACTGGTCGAACGTCTGCATTCCGTACTGAGAGGTGCCGGTAGAGATCGCCTCCCTGATCATCCGGGTCTTGTCCGGGTTGACGAGACAGTCGCGAACAAAGGCGGTGGTGATCAGCACTTCAACTGCGGGGACCCGCCCAATATCATCCGCCTTCCGTACCAGCCGCTGCGAGATCACGGCCTTCAGCGTGCTAGCTAGCTGCAAACGGATCTGCTTCTGCTCCGGGGGCGGAAAGACGGCAATGATGCGCTGGATGGTCTCAGCGGCATCCAGGGTGTGCAAGGTAGAGAACACCAAATGGCCGGTTTCAGCGGCCAGCAGCGCGGTGCCGATGGTTTCCAGGTCGCGCATTTCGCCCACCAGAATCACGTCCGGGTCCTGCCGCAAGGCAGCCCGCAAAGCCGCCGAGAAGTTGTGCGTGTCCACCTCCACTTCGCGCTGGTTGACGAACCCTTTCTTGTCCCGGTGCAGGTATTCGATCGGGTCCTCGATAGTGATGATGTGGTCGGTGCGCGAGGAATTGATGCGGTCAATCATGGACGCCAAAGTGGTGGACTTGCCGCTGCCGGTCGTGCCGGTCACCAGCACCAGCCCGCGGCGCTCGTTGCAGATCAATCCCACGATGCGGGGCATGTTCAACTCCTCGGTCGTGCGGATCTTAGTGGGTACCACCCGCAGCACCAGCCCCAGGTTCCCTCGCTGCTGAAACACGTTCACTCGAAAGCGGCCCAGCCCGGCTACCCCGTAGGCCATGTCCAGCTCGGCCGTCTCTTTGAACTTCTGCTTCTGCCGGTTGGACATCATGCTGAAGGCCATGTTCAACATGTCCTCGGCAGTGAGTCGCGGGATATCGCTCAGCGGCGCCAGTTGCCCGTCAATCCGCAGGTAGGGCTGGTTGCCGACCTTCAGGTGCAGGTCGCTCGCCTTCCGTTCCACTGCAGTCCGCAACAACTCGTCGATATGCATAGCTGCTCCCTGGGGACAAAATCCCGGCTTGCTTTCCCATTAAGCCACAGCGCAAAGGAGAGTGTCAATTTAGATTCCAACTCGGCCCGGCAATGACACTTACCGGGGAGACTCTCCGCTTCTATGCTGGAGCGGCACCGCGATCGAGCCACCGCGTTCACTCACTCCCGTAGGCGCTAGGCTGCTGGCAGGCGCACCTGGAAAGTGGCACCACAACCTGGGCTGGAGCGCACGCCGATGCCACCCTGGTTGGCTTCCACCAGTTCCCGGGTCAGCGCTCGAGAGCCTGCAGCACGGCCTCAGTAAATTGGGATGTGGAGGCCTGCCCGCCCACCTCGCGGGTCAATGCGCGACCTTCCGCATACACAGTATGGATGGCGCGTTCGGCACGGTCGGCGGACTCTCGCTCGCCCAGGTGCCGGAGCATCAGCACCGCCGAGAGCATCATGGCGGTAGGGTTGGCCACGTTCTTGCCGGCGATGTCGGGGGCGCTGCCGTGTACCGCCTCGAAAATTGCCCTGTGGTCGCCCAGGTTGGCGCCCGGCACCAATCCCAGGCCTCCAACCAGCCCGGCGCAGAGGTCGGAGATGATGTCGCCGTATAGGTTTTCCAGCAGGAGCGTGTCGAACTGGTGGGGATTCATCACCAACTGCATGCAGGTGTTGTCCACGATCAGCTCGTCGTAGACGATGTCGGGATACTGGCGGGCCACGGCCCGGCTCGACTGCAGGAACAGCCCGTCGCTCAGCTTCATGATGTTGGCCTTGTGGATGCAGGAGATTTTCTTCCTCCCCACGCGGCGGGCGTATTCGAACGCGTAGCGGGAAATCCGGGTGGAAGCGCGCTCGGTGATGATCTTTAAGCTCTCGACTACCCCGGGGATCACCTCGTGTTCCAGCCCGGAGTACAGGCCCTCGGTATTCTCGCGGAAGATGACCAGGTCCACGTCTCCGAAGCGGGTAGTCAGTCCCGGCAAGTTGCGCACTGGCCGGAAGTTCGCGTACAGGTCCAGCGCCTTGCGCAGCGCAACGTTGATGCTGGGGAAACCGCCGCCGATGGGCGTGGCGATGGGCCCCTTCAGCCCCACCCCGTTGCGGCGCAGTGACTCCAGCAGCGAGTCCGGCAGGAAGGTGCCGTACTCGGACAACGCGTCCGCCCCCGCCTTGATGGTTTCCCACTCCACCCGCACCCCGGTGGCCTCCACCAGACGCACCGTGGCTGCGGAGACTTCCGAGCCAATGCCGTCGCCAGGAATCAAGGTAACGCGATGCGCCATAGTAGCAGTTAGACCCAGTACATGGTCACGGGGCCGTCCAAACGCTTGCACACCTGGCCGGCGTCCTCCATCAGGTCCAGGTGGGCGAAGACTTCCGAGATGGCCAGGAACATCGAAGAAGTGCGCGCCTGTGGGAACAGACAGGCGGAGAGCTCAAAAACCGTTTGTTCCTTATGCCGTAGGCATTCGAGGAGACGGCCCTTGCGCTTTTCATGGTGATGGACTAGTTGATCGTGCCATTCCGGGTAGCTCGTCACTGGCTCCCCGTGCCCGGTGTAGATAACAGCCGGACTCAGTTGCCGAATTCGCTGGAGGCTTTCCAGATACGCCCCTAAAGCGGGGAAACGCAGCCGCGGCGAGGTCCGGTCCAGGCTGAGCATGGGATTGGGAGTGATGTTCCGTAACACGGTGTCGGAAGAGAGCAGAACGCGCCGGGACGGCTCAAAGAAAAAAAAAGCTGCCCGGCGTGTGCCCCGGTGTGGTTACCGCCTGAAATTCCACCGGGCCGCATGGCAGCGGGCCCAATTGCTCAACGGGCTGATACTTCTCCAGCGGCTCGGCCAGGCCACGCAGCGCCGTGATTCTCTCCCACATGACGCGCTGCGCCGACTCTAGCGTGCCGGCCTGCTCCAGCATGGAGCGGTAGAAGTCGTCCAACCGCTCCTGATGGTGGCTGAAATATAACCCGTCCCGGGGGCTTGCATAGATTGGTGCACCTGAGCGGCCAGCCACCGCCCGGGCCAGTCCGTAGTGATCCACGTGCCCGTGGGTCACCACGACCTTCTTTAACTGCTCCAGGCGCAAGCCAGCCTCGCTCATCAGCTTCTCCAGCAAGTCCAGGGTTTCCTGCATTCCGGGACCGGTATCCACCAGCACCGCTTCCGGCTCGGTCACCAGGTACACGTTCACCGGGCCCACCGGAAACGGAGTGGGCAGCTCCAGCCGATACAGCGGCAGGTCCAGCAGTCGTTCGATCATGTTTCGCCGTAAAGCGATTCCACCGCGTCGCGATATTGTTGCTCCACCGTCCGGCGCCGGATTTTCATCGTTGGCGTCAGTTCCCCGGATTCGATCGAAAAATCGCGCTCCAGCACGACAAAACGCTTGATCTGCTCAAAGCGAGCTAGGTCGGCGTTTACCGCGTCCACTTCCCGTTGCAGCAGCGCGCGCACCTGCTCGTGGCGCGCCAGCTCGCCGGGGGAGCTGCAAGGCAGGCCGCGCTGCCGGGCGAATTCCGCCAGCCTGTCGAAGTTGGGCACCAGCAGGGCGACCACGTACGGACGCCGGTCGCCCACCAGCACCGCATTGAGCAGATAGGGACAGGCGCACAGTCGGTTCTCGATGGGCTGAGGTGCGACGTATTTGCCGCCGGCGGTTTTCAACAGGTCCTTCTTGCGATCGGTGACGCGCAGCTCGCCACCGGGGGTGAGCTCACCAATATCACCGGTATGGAACCATCCATCCTTGACCACGTGGGCGGTTTCCTCCGGCTGGTTATAGTAGCCCTTCATCACGTTCGGCCCCCGCACCAGAATTTCGCCGTCCTCCGCGATCCGCACCTCAACCCCAGCTAGGGGCCTGCCCACTGTTCCTGGGCGGTTGTGCCCGGGAACATTGGTGGCCACCACCGGTGAGGTTTCTGTCAGGCCGTAGCCCTCGCAGACCGTCACGCCGGCAGCATTGAAGAATTCCGACAGCGCTGGCGATAGCGGAGCGCTGCCGGAGAGAAAGAAACGGATGCGGCCGCCGAGCCGGGCACGCAAGCGACCGAACACCAGCCGCTCAGCCAAAGCGTGGCGCAGCGACAGGCCGGTGGGTAACTGCTGGTCGGCCACGCGGCGGCGCAGGGCCTGCTGCCCGACACCCACGGCCCACCGGAACAGCCAGCGCCGTGGCGCGGGCGCCTGGCGCACGGCATCCATCACACGGCCGTGCATCTTCTCAAAAAAGCGTGGAACGGCGGCCAGCACCGTCGGGCGCACCTCCAGCAAGTTCTGGGACACTGCCTCGATGCTTTCCGCGTAGGCAATGGGCACATCGTTGTACAGGTAGGTGTAATCCACCATCCGTTCATAAATGTGGGCCAGCGGCAGGAACGATAGGGCCAAGTCGTCGGGCTGAAACAGGTTCGCCGAAGCCAGCACGTTGGAGACGATATTGGCGTGAGTGAGCATCACTCCCTTGGGTGTGCCGGTGGTACCCGAGGTGTAGATGATGCTGGCAAGGTCTTCCGGGCGCACCGCCCGAGCCGTCTGCTCGAATCGCGCCCCTTCCGCCGAAGCCATCGCCGCGTCCCCGACCAGATCTCGCCAGGCCAGCTGACGTTTCTCGTCGGCATCGTCCGAAAATGGGCGGAAGGGGGCGGCGCTGATGGGCACCCCTTCCATCGCGACGGCCCAACGCAGCCGCGGCAGCCGGTCCCAAACACTGCAAATCTTTTCCAGCTGGGCTTTGTTGGAGACCACGATGCCGCAGGCGCCCGAATCCTGAAGGATGTACTCGCAAGAGTGCGCCGGCAAGGTGGGATAAAGCGGGACCGTGACGCCGCCGCGGCCCAGGATGCCAAAATCGGCCACCGCCCATTCCGGCCGGTTCTCCGACAGCAACGCCACACGATCTCCGGGCACGACACCCAGCCGTTCCAGTCCTCGGGCCAGCCACACCACCTGGCGGAACATTTCGCGCGCCTGGATCGAGACCCAGGCGCCCGCCCGTTTGTGCCGCAGCATCTCGCGATATTCGCGCCCGGCGATCTGCAAGATGATGTCGTTGAGCGTCCGCAAGGCAGAGGTAGGAGTTTCGGCTGCCATCCAGGGCCTTTTACTCTAGCAACGAAGGACGGATGTGCGCAATGAATCCGTATTCATTCCCGCCCAGATGGTTCTGCTTGCTTCGTTTTGGGAATGTCGCGGAGCAGTTCGAGGATATGGCCGCGCAGTTCATCACGGGCGCGACGGAAAGCCTGCCGCACCTGTTCGGGCGATCCCGTGCTGGCGGCCGGGTCGTCCACCGGCCAATGCAGCCGGCGCACGTTGCCCGGAAACACGGGGCACTCGCGCGCCGCATTGTCGCAAACGGTTATGGTCAGATCTGGATCGGCCGGCACCTCGACCAGTCCTTTGGAGCGCTGGCCGGAAATGTCCCGCCCCAACTCGGCCATCACGGCGACCGCGTGCGGATTCAAGCCCACGGGTCGCGTCCCGGCGCTGTAGACCTGCCAGTCGGCCGGCCCGAGCGTCCGCAAGAGTCCCTCGGCCATCTGGCTGCGCGCCGAATTGCCGGTGCAAAGAAACAGGACTCTCATTCGTGGTAATCCCCTTCTCTGGGCAGTATATCTTCAGGAGGCACACTGCGACAGGAGGCACAGTGCGACAGGAGGCACACTACAGCGCGCCGCTGGAGTCGCTGCTGCTGACCCCTGGGCGTCCGCAGGAATCCGATCTTCTATTCCGACTGATCCACGGACGTCCAGCGCTCGACGCTTAGCCCCGGCGGTTTGTCAGCGTGCGAGGGATGCAGCTTTCCGGAGACGCGCAGCCGCTTTCCCAGCAGGTCGCGGCGCTTCCTGATTTCGTCAATTTTTGCACCGCCAGCCAGGACGAATTGCCGCGGCCGGCCCGGCATCACAAGCAACAGCAACTCGTCTTCTAGGGTGAGAGTTCCGGCCGCAGTTACCTCGATTTCCCGTGGCGAGAAGCCGGCATCTCTTATGGCTTTGGGAATCCTGGTCGGGTCGAAGCTTTTGTCCTTCGCCGGCAGCACGATCCCCTGGCCGCTTTTCAGCTCTACCTTGACTTTGCCGACGCCTTCCAGGCGCCGCAGGGCCTTTTCGGCCCCGTAGGCTCAAAGCGGTCAAACCATCCCGTCTATTCGCACTGCGGCCTTTTCGATTTGTGCGGCCAAGGGCACCGCCTCCGTGAGCCAGAATACGCTCAAAAGCGCCGCCGAAAAGATTGTCCTCCGAACCTTGCTGTTCATTTCTGCCTCCTTGCCACCACCTGCAACTTAATGATGCGGTTATTGGCAGCATCGCTGACGTAGAGAAATCCCTGCCCATCAACCGCCAGCCCCTGGGGCGACTGGAACTTCGGACCGGCGCGATCCGGCACGGACCATTCGGCCAGATAGTTGCCTTCCGCGTCGAGCCATTGCACACGGTAGTTGCCGCTATCGGCCACATGCAAGTACCCGTTCTCGTCCACCACTACGTCGGTGGGGTCCTGAAACTGCCCGTGCCAAGTGCCTGAGGTTCCCCACGCTGCCAGAAACTTTCCCCCGGGATCAAACTTCTGCACACGGTAGTTGTGGGCGTCGGCGACATAGACGCTGCCGTCGGAAGAAATGGTGAGCTTGGCCGGATAGTGCAACTGCCCTTTCGCTTGCCCGTCCTCGCCCCAACTGGCGAGAAACTTCCCCTCCGTAGAAAATTTCTGCACCCGGTGGTTGTAGAACTCGGTGACGTACACATTGGCCTCCGCGTCCACCACCACACCGGCCGGCGCGGAGAATTCCCCGTGGCGCTGCCCAGGGCGGCCCCACTGGCGCAGCAAGAGCCCTTCCCGGTCAAACACCATCAGGCGATCAAGCATGAAGTCCACTACGAAGATTTCGTCCCTGGGGCCCACCGCGACGTCCACCGGCTTGCGTAACTCGCCGCGCCCCTCTCCGCACGCCCCCCAGGTGCGGAGAAATTGACCTGTGCTAGCAAATACTTGTACGCGGCAGTTCCCGGCGTCGGCCACGTAGACCGCTCCCTCCGAATCCACCGCTAAGCCTTGCACGCTGTCGAGCTGGCCCGGCCCCTTGCCGGGCGTACCCCATTGCGTCACCACGCGGTAGTGAGGCCCGGCGGGCGCAACCGGAGGCGCTGGTTCCTGGGTGCACGCCCCGAGCAAGGCGGCCAGCAAAGTCAGCAAGCTGAGCCTTGTCCGAATCATTAGAACAACCAGCGGAAGCCAATGATGAAGCTCGAAGCGGGCTTGATTTGCGAGCCGTTCAGGTCCCGTCCGACCGGAATGGGCGAGGAGAATTCCAGCACCATGCGATTGGACACGATGAACTCAATTCCCGGCGAGAAGAATAGCAGGTTGCCGCCGGTGTCGGGCAGCTGCATGCCATTGAGCCGAGCCCGACGAACGTGTGCCCCGTTTAGCTCCAGCACGAGCATCACGCTGGGGATGCCCAGACCGTTGCGGGGCAGCAGGCGGTAGAGGTAGGCAAGGTCGTAGTTCCAGCTGTTACCCCGGCGGAGACCGTCGTTGCCGGTTGTCGTGTAGGTGAATTGGGTGTCAGCGATCAGCCAGTGGGGGTCGCGAATATGGGAAAAGATGAGCGCGCCGATGGGGTCGGTCGAGCCGGTGCCAAAGGCCCCCCCACTGGGCACCTTCAGCCCGATTTCCGGCGAGAGCCGAGTGTATCCCCCAGGAACCATTTTGCGCAGCAGGTCGTAGCGGGCGAACACGGCGCTATCGGCAAAGCTGGTGGTAGTAAAGTCGCGGGCGGGGAGGCTGGGTGCCTCGCTCTGGAGGCTCACCAGCGGGGCCACGAAGCTTAGGCTCAGATGGGGATAGGCGCCCCAGACAACCGCATAGGGATTGGTGGTGCGGCGCAACCGCAGCCCGGGCACCCCTTCGTCGAAGTTGTCGATGCGCACGAAGCTGCGGAACATCACCGCGCGGTTGAACAAGGTCCGTCCCGCTGAGGCAACGATCTGGGGCTGGGCCGTGGGACACAGGAACAGCCAGCAACCAAGCAGAGCGATCCTCGTCAGCGTGCGGCCCATATCCCCGGTTCGGTTCATGCGTCACGCTCATCCCCCACCTGCAGCGCGCATCCGGACACTGGTAAACCCCACCTTGTTTCAGGGTATCACCGGCTTGGAGGAATCAGAAGGAGCTTACCGCGGCCGTAAGGTTCGAGAAGGATTTTTACCCGTGAGAAGAAGAGCCGTGCGCTAGCTGGGATTCCACCGCATCTGGTCGAGCGAAAGCAGGATGTCACGTGCGAGGAGAAGCGATGCGCCGAAGCACGTGCGGCGGTCCTTGGACCGGGATCTGGCCACCCTCCCGTTGGTCCAGCACCTTCCGGCGTTGGTCCAGCACCTTCCGGATAGTTACGCGCTGGCGCTCCAGAGTCCGCGATTGGTGCAGGTTCACACTTAAAAGCAGGGCCAGTGCTGCCAGCAGCATGGCGATCACAACCCACTTGCCGCCGCACGGCTTCGACTTGATTCGTTTCAGTGTCGCTCCCAGCATTTTTCCGGTCGCTTCATCTGCGCTTCCGACCGCTGGGGAGCAACCGCAGCACGCGGCCGTGATGCTCGGTTTGCTGGCGGAACCAGTAGACGGTGAGGCCAAAGCCAACCCAAATTGCTACCATCGCTATCGCAATCATTTCTCCGTTCCTCCCAGGTCTAGGTCCAGTCCGGTTTCTCCCGGCGTCCTGCTCGATGCGATCCACCGGGAACTGTTCTGGCCCTGTATACTCAGATGCACGCCAGACGAAGTGGGTTTCAGGCGAGAGGAACAGTCGAGTTTGAAAAGTCTTGTAACTCCTGTTCCCTCTGAAGCATCTCAGTGATCAGTCAGAAACAGAGGGAAATGCGCATCGACCCGGGTCGTCCGTGCGCATCCGGGTCGCCATGCATATACAATGGTCGTTCAAGTGCTGACTTCCAGAGCGAACGTGCACCGCATCCTCTCCGCCTTCGTATTATTCCTGCTGTCGAGCCCGCTGCTGGCCCAGGAGCTGCGGCTTCCCCTCCAGGGAGACTCGCTGCGCTTCGCAGTCATCGGCGACGCTGGTACGGGCAAGCGAGCTCAATATGAGGTGGCCGAGCAGCTAGCGCTGTTTCACCGGAAATCTTCCTTCGAGCTGGTTTTGATGCTTGGAGACAACCTGTACGGGGGAGAAGGTCCGGGCGATTATAAGAAGAAATTTGAACTGCCCTACAAGCCGCTCTTGGATGCTGATGTCAAGTTTTATGCTGCGCTGGGCAATCACGACAATCCCAAACAGCGTTTTTATTCCCTGTTCAACATGGACGGCAAACGGTTTTACGAATTTCGGCCCGCGCCGCAAGTCCAGCTCTTTGCGCTCGACAGCACTCGCATGAACCAGGCTCAGTTGAGTTGGCTGGAGGAGGCGCTGCGTAGCTCCGGCAGTCGGTGGAAAATTTGCTTCTTCCACAAGCCGATCTATTCATCCGGGAAAAGGCACGGCTCCTCAATGAAGCTGCGCCGAAAACTGGAACCGCTTTTTGTGAAGTACGGGGTCAATGTCGTCTTTGCCGGTCACGATCATGTCTACGAGCGGCTCAAGCCCCAGAACGGCATTTACTACTTTGTCAGTGGAGCTGCCGGAAAATTGCGCAAGGGGAACGTCCGTAGGACCAACTGGACTGCCAAAGCATTCGACACGGACCGTCATTTCCTGCTGGTGGAAATCGCGGGCGACAAACTGCATTTTCAGGCGGTTTCGAGGACCGGCGAAACCGTTGACTCTGGGGTCCTCGTGCACCCGGGTTCCGCGCCAGCTTCTGCTGAGGAGGTCGCCGCGGCTGGCCAGCGGCCCGCTCAGTCGTTGGCGCTACCTGGCGAGCGCCATTTGAAGAACATCCGCCAGCTCACCTTCGGCGGCCAGAACGCGGAAGCTTATTTTTCGCCCGACGGCAAACGGATCATTTTTCAGGCCACCCGCGACGGCCTGAAGTGCGACCAAATCTTCATCATGAACACGGACGGGTCCGACGTGCGCATGGTCTCGACCGGCAAGGGGCGTACCACCTGCGGCTACTTTCTGCCCGACGGCAAGCACTTCCTCTACGCCTCCACCCACGAGGCCGGCACCGAGTGTCCCCCGCGGCCCGATCGCAGCCGCGGCTACGTCTGGCCGATCTATTCCGGCTACGATGTCTACCTGGCCCGCGATAACGGGAAAATCGTCCGCAAGCTGACCGACCAGCCCGGCTACGACGCCGAGGCCACGGTGAGCTGGGGCACTGGCAGGATCGTCTGGACGGCGCTGCGCGAGGGCGACCTGGACATGTATTCGATGGACCTGGCCGGGAAGCATGTGAAGCGACTGACGCACAAGCCGGGCTACGATGGGGGCGCCTTCTATTCGCCTGACGGAACCAGGCTCGTCTGGCGCGCTCACCATCCCGCCGGCACCTCCGCCCTGGCCGACTACCGCAGCCTGCTGGACCGGAACCTCACCGCTCCCATGAAGATGGAACTGTTCGTGGCTGATGCCGACGGCCTGAACCCGCGCCAAATCACTTCATTCGGCTGTGCCAGCTTTGCTCCGTTCTTCACCCCCGACGGCCGCAACATCATCTTCTCCTCCAACAAGAACCGCTGCGACAGCCGGTTTTTCGAGCTGTTTCTGGTGAACACGGATGGCAGCGGCCTGGAGCAGGTGACCCGCTCAGGCGGCTTCAATTCCTTCCCGGTGTTTTCCCCCGATGGCAAGAAGCTGCTGTTTGTGTCGGACCGCAACGCCCGCGAGCGTTACGAATTCAACATTTTTATTGCCGATTGGCAGCCCTAGCATGCTTCCTCCGCGGCGGCGAAGAAAGATCTGTCCACAGGCCTTGCCGATTTCGCTGGTCCGGTGGTTTGGCTCTGCGCAATCTGGCGACGATGAGCCCTTGGTTGATTTTCTTCGCTTCCGGGACTTTACTGGCGGAACAACAGCCACCCGAAGACTTGTGGGACGTGGAAATTCGGTTTCGAGGTGTAGGTGGGCTTCCAGGCGATTGAGCGGCGCGGCGGGCCGTGCTCGATGCGGAAGAAATTCAACCGCCACCGCGTTCCATCCGTAGGCGGGGGAACTTCGAAAGCCTTCAAGGGGATGGTCAGCTCCGCCCACCAGGTGTGCTTGGCCGAGTCAATGCGTGCTACGCTGCGAATTCCGGAGTTCCAGGTTGCATCGTAGTTGTTGGTTTCGCGGTCAACGTGCACGTCGACCCACTCCCCCACCGGGCTCACCTGGAATGTCTTGTAGCGAAGCAGGTCGCTGGGATCGGGTGCGATGAGGACCAGGGCTACGTCAGAGGTGGTCGACAGTTGCTCTGTTTCTTTGGCTGTCCGCGGGTTCGGGCCGATGGTCACGCTGTCGAAGTCGCACTGGAACAGCAGCCACAGCTCGTCGGCAGTCCACAGGGCGCGGATAGTAGTTCTGTGGCCCACCAGCTCCTCGCCTCGCCAATTATGCTGGAAAACGACGGGCCTCGCCTTCTTCCACATGCCCTTGTCCGGACGCGCGCCCGGCGTCGCCTCTTTTTCCCAGAATCGTGCCTGGATGACGTCTTGTGCCGAAGCGGGCACCAACAGCAACAAGAAAGCGATGACGAAGCGCATTTCAAACAAGCCTTCAACGAGTATAGCACCTCGTTGTGGCCTTTGTGATGTAGCTGCGCCGGGAGTAGTTCTGCTTATGTAACCCTCGGGCCTTTTGCTGAATCGGCCTTTGCCGAATCGGATAGCTACCGCAATTCCTCCTAGGGATCCCGGTCTACATCGAATACTTCAAGGCCGGGCCATCGGCCCGCGCAGATGGCCTGGCTGGGCAGGTGGCGGGGCTGGTTGGACCGGGGCGGATTGAAACCTCCACCGTAGCCCCAGAAGTTAGGAAGAGGCTTCAGCGTGTGGCGTGGCTTTCGCTGACCCGGGCGCGCAGGGTGCGCGCAGCCTGCACCATGTTCTGTAGCGAGGGCGTCACCTCCGCCCAGCGACGCGTCTTCAGTCCGCAGTCCGGGTTGACCCAAATCTGCTGGGGCGCCAGCACGGCACAGGCCTTCTCCAGCAAGCCTTCCATCTCCTCCGGCGAAGGCACGCGTGGAGAATGGATGTCATAGACACCCGGGCCGATCTCATTCGGGTAGCGGTAGCGGGCGAACACGTCCAGCAATTCCATCTGGGAGCGGGAGCACTCGATCAGGATCACGTCGGCGTCCATCGCCGCGATGGACTCGATGATGTCATGGAAATCGGCGTAGCACATGTGGGTCTGGATCTGCGTTTCGTCTCGCACGCCGCTGGAAGTCAGCCGGAAGCATTCGACAGCCCAGGCCAGGTAGGCGGCCCAGTCGGGGTGCCGCAGCGGCAGTCCTTCCCTCAGCGCAGGCTCGTCAATCTGGATGATGCGCATGCCGGCCTTTTCCAGGTCCACCACCTCGTCACGCAGGGCCAGGGCAATCTGCCGGGCCGTTTCACTGCGTGGCTGGTCGTCGCGCACGAACGACCATTGCAGGATGGTGATCGGTCCGGTCAGCATGCCCTTCATTGGCTTGCTGGTTAGCGACTGGGCGTATTGGGTCCAGGGGACCGTCATGGGCTTGGGCCGCGAGACGTCGCCATAGAGGATGGGCGGCTTGACGTAGCGCGAGCCGTAGGACTGCACCCAGGCGTTTTGGGTGAAGACGAAGCCGTGCATTTGCTCCCCGAAGTACTCCACCATGTCATTGCGTTCAGCCTCGCCGTGCACGAGCACGTCCAACCCCATTTCTTCCTGCTTCCGCACCACGGCTGCGATCTCCGCTTTCATCCGGTCTGCGTATTCGCCCTCGTTGATCTCGCGGCGCCGGAAGGCCAGGCGGCTGGCGCGGATTTCTGGGGTCTGCGGAAACGATCCGATGGTGGTGGTGGGGAAAGCTGGCAATTGCAGGCGGGCCCGCTGCCCGGCTTGCCGGACGGAGAAGGAGTTCCGACGCTTGGCATCCTCGGGACGAACGGCAGCCACCCGGGCTTTCACCTGGGGATCGTGAATGCGCGAGGAAGTCCGCCGACTGGCATTGGCGCGGCCATTGGAGTCCAGCAGCTCGCGCATCGCCTGCTCTCCTTCGTTGAGCGCCCGGACCAGAGTCACCACCTCGACCAGCTTTTGTTTGGCAAACGAGAGCCACTGGCGCAACTCGGGGTCCAGCTTCTGTTCCAGATCCAGATCCAGCGGAACATGGAGCAGCGAGCAGGAGGGCGAGACGAGCAAGCGCTCGGCCCCCAGTTGCGCTCGGGCGTGCCGCAAAACTTTCAACGCCGACTCAAGGTCAGTCTTCCAGATATTCCGCCCGTCCACGACCCCCATCGAAAGGCTCATGGAATCGGGGACGGCCTTGAGGGCCGACTCAAGCTGTTGCGGCGCGCGCACCAGGTCAAGGTGGAGGGCGGCAACCGGCAGTTGTGCGGCAGTGGCCAGGTTCTGGCCTAGGCTCTCAAAATAGGTCGCCAGCAACAGCCTGCCTCCCTGGACTCCGGCCAGACGCTTATAGGCTCTCTGATAAGCCTTTAATTCTTCCGATTCACGGTCCAGGGCCAGGCACGGTTCGTCCACCTGAATCCACTCCGCTCCCTCGGCCACCAGCCGCCGCAGGACTTCCTCGTAGACCGGCAGCAGAGCGTCCAGAAGGCTCAGCCGGTTGAATTGCGTGCCATGCGTTTTGCCCAGCAGCAGGAACGACACCGGGCCCAGCAACACAGGGCGGGTCTGGATCCCCAGCTCGCGCGCTTCCCGGAACTCGGCGAACGGTTTTTCAGAGCTGAGCCGGAAGCCTTGCCCCGGCTGAAATTCGGGAACGATGTAGTGGTAGTTGGTATCAAACCACTTGGTCATTTCCATGGCGGGCGCATCCACCGCCGCGCTGCCGGATTTTTTCTGGACGCCGCGCGCCATGGCGAAGTAAGTGTCCGGGTCCACCTGCTCGCCCCGCCAGCCAAACCGTTCCGGGACAGCGCCCACCAGAGCACAGGTGTCCAGGACGTGGTCGTAGAAGGAAAAGTCGTTGGATGGGATGTGGTGGATGCCCATTTGCTGCTGCAGGCGCCAGTTTTGCGCGCGCAACTCTCGCCCGCAGGCCACCAGCGTCTCCTGGTCGGTCTTGCCGGACCAGTAGCCCTCCGAGGCCTTCTTCAGTTCGCGCCTGAGTCCAATGCGAGGAAATCCCAGGTTTGTGGCGTTCACCATAGCTGTCATGCAATCCTCCTCAGGGTCGCGCGTTTGTTGGTGCTGTGTGGCCTGGGGCTCAGGCTCTTGCCGCCCGGGCTTGAGGCGCTGCGGTAACCCGGCGCGGCATTCGCCGCCTGCCGTTGGCGTCAGGTTCCGAAGCGGCCGGGATGCGGATGGCTAAAGGCAGGAAATGGTAGGGCGGCCAGGGCCCGCTGAGCAGCAATTGGCAGTCCTTCATCCGTCCAGCCGCAGCGGAATGGATACGCTGGTAGTGACTCACTTGGCGGCCTTCAATCAGGTGAGCAAAATGCACCAGCGCGTCGCCGTTTTGCAGCGGCCGCACCGAAATCTGCTCTTCCAGCGGCTCGAACAAGCCGGCCAGCCGGCGGGTGGCCCGGCGCGTCAACTCCGGTTCGGGCGGCGGGTGATGAGCCTTAGAGGCCTTCCCCGTGGCCCTGGTCCCGTCAGTGGCGAACAGCAGCTTGACGTGCATTTCGACTTTGTCGCGCAGCCGGTTCATCGCTTCCCGGAATTCGGCCCGATTGGCCAGCAGAACCTGGCGGACCTGCTTCTCGCTCTCAAATATGGTTCCGAACCGGAAAGGCAGCACCGTGTGTTTCTCGAAGACGCGGTGCACCGCGCGGCCGTGCTGGATGATGCTGTGAGCGTTGGCGCTGAAGTTGCCTTCCAGGCGGCTGACCAGCATCACCAGCCGGCCTTCGCGGACCGGGAACACCGGCCGCTCGGCCACGCCTGGGAAAACGGTCCACTCTTGGTCTGGGGCAAGTCGAAGGATGCAATAGGCGTAATAAGGCATGCTTTGACTATGCTAACCGGCTTGCTGGAAAATGTCTACAGTTAGGCTTTTTTTGGCTGAAGGCTGCGAGCGGTGCCGGCTCTGTCTCATATTGATTCTTGGAGAAGCCAAAGCTTCAGGACGCCTCTTAACGAGGAATTTGCCTACTCCTGTTGTTGCCTACTCCTGCTGTTGTTTCGCGGCAGGTGCCTCAAACGGCCACTCACGCTGGGAGTAGGCGTGCAGCAGGAAAGCCGCCAAGCCGGCGACCAGCAGGGCCACGGCCCACAGCATGTAGGTCCTCTGCGTCACGAAGATATAGATCCACAACAAGATACTTACCAAGGCGGGCAGTGGGTAGGCCCACATTCGGAAGGGGCGAGGCAGGTCGCGACGGTGGCGTCGCAGCAGCAGCAAGCCCACCGTTTGTCCCAGGAACTGCACCACCACTCGGATCACGATGAGCGTCTTGATCACCGCCCCCAGCGAGAACAGGCTGAAAACCGCGGCCGTGCCGCCGATCACCACTAGCGAGACTTGCGGGAAGCGCTCCTTTGGGTGAAGCCGGGCGAAGGAACGGAAGAAATTGCCGTCCAGCGCGGCCGCATAAGGGATCCTCGAGCTGCCCAGCAGAACCGAGAAGATTGAGGCGAAAGCGGTCCACAGGATTAACACGGTAACCAACTGCGCTGCCCCCGGCCCGAATGCGCGCTCCATGAGGACCGACATCGGGAACTGGATTTGTTCCAGCTCCTGCCAGGGGATGCTGCCCAACAGAGTGAAGTTCATCACCAGGTAGATCACGGCCACAACCGCCACCGAAGCCAAGATGGACCGGGGAAAGGTACGCTCGGGGTTTTTGACCTCCCCACCCACGTAGCACACGTTGTAATAGCCCAAGTAATCGTAGACAGCGATCAGCGACGCGCTCCCCAGCCCGAGCCAGAACGCCCCGCTGAGCTCGAAGGCGCCGGGCGGAAAATCCAACGCCCGGGCCAGTTCAAAATTCTTCAGGCCGGCCACAATCGTCATGCCCAGGGTGAGCAGCACTCCCGCCAGCATGAACACCGC
Organism: Terriglobia bacterium; assembly: GCA_965223005.1. GTDB lineage: Bacteria > Acidobacteriota > Terriglobia > JAJPHL01 > JAPKYU01 > CBDBKE01. The sequence continues at coordinate 372,708 of CBDCVK010000002.1, forward strand.
CATTTTGCCGATCGTAGTGATGCGACGGTAGAGCAACAGGGTCACCAACAGCGCCACAGCCACAGCCACGCCCTTCTTCTGGTTTCCCGTTAACCACGGTAGTAAGTAGCCAAGGTAGAGCGAAAAGCCGATGCTGCCCGAGGCGAACGAAAGCGGCGCGTGAAAGCAGACCTGCCAGATGAACAGGAACGACATCAGGCGCCCGCCGCGCCTCCCATAGGCTTCGCGCAGGTAGACATAAGTGCCGCCGGAGCCCGGCAGCGACGTGCTCAGCTCAGCCCACACAAGGCCATCGCATATGGCCAGCAGAGCTCCCACAATCCAGCCGAGCATGGCCTGCGGACCGTGCATCGAGGACACCAGTAGGGGGATCGTGATGAACGGCCCGATGCCGATCATGTTGTTGACGTTCAGCGCGATCGCTTCACGCAGCCCGATGCCGCGAATCAGCTCCGGTTGCTCTTGTGGGTCAGCCATTACGGGGAGAGGTGACTCAGCGCAAGACAACACGAAGACACCAAGACACGAAGATCACGAAATTTGCTGCGCCGAATCTTCTTGGCCTTTGAGTCTTTGTGCTTTTGTGGTGTCTTTGTCATTTTTTAAGCTTTGCGGCGCTCAGCAGATTAGCCCAGATCCGATAAGCTCCGGGCACGCCGGCAGGCAGTTGCCGGAACCAGGAATAGCCGGTGTAGACATAGAGCCCTTTGCCGAAGCGGGCGACGAGCATGCCACCCTTTTGTGGCGGCTCACCGGGATCGTGTGAGGCCAGCAGCGGTGTGTACTCGGGGGCCCATTCGCTCATGAAATAGAGGCCGCGCTCTTGTACCCAACCGGCAAAGTCGGCGGCGGTGATGCGGTTAGGCGTGGTCAGCAAGTGGTGCTCTGGGACCAGGCTCTCGACCGGTTGCTCTTCCCGCGAGACGCGAGGGGCGCGTCGCTGCTGGCGCATCCAGTAGGGGCCGAAAGGGAACAGCCCGTCCTGTCTCCGGCCTGGCCACCTGCTGTTGTATTGGACGATGTAGACCCCACCCTGGCGCACGTAGTCCAGCAGGCGGCGACTGGCAGCCACCAGGTCTTTGCGGACCGCATAGGCTCGGATGCCGGCAACAATCGCATCGAAGCGCCCCAACTCCCCTGCCAGCAGTTCCTCTTCAGCAAGCAGGTGGACGGAAACACCCAACTGGCCCAGCGCTTCCGGGACCTGGTCGCCCGCTCCCATGATGTAGCCAACTCGCAGCTTCTCGGCCACCTTCGCCGCCACCGGGACCAGGCGGGTCTGGGCGGGCCGAAACCAGTACTGTGGCCGGATATGTGGGTACTGGATCGCCTGGTATCCGGTGGCGACAGCTCCGTTGACCAACACCCGGAGCATGCCCGGCGCTGGTCCCGTCGGTCGCACGAGTAACTTTGCGATCAGTTCTTCACCCTGAGGAGGAGGCGTCAACTTCCGTGGCGTGACTTGCCAACCAGGCGAGGCCTGGACCTCCGGCGCCCACGGGACGGTGCGGTTGTTGCGCAGGCGGAGGGTGATCTCACGCTCGGCAGGCCTGTCTCCACTTTCAGGGAAAACGGTCACCGCCGGATGCAGCCAGGCTGCCAGAGGGGGAACGACCATGACCGGCCGATGCGCTTGGCCGTAGATCTGATCCACGTATCGGTGCTCCACAGGAACCCGGACGTGCGCCTCCACGTCGGCGGTGCGAAACCGCACCCGAGCTTCGAGCAGTGGCGGGTTGTGAGGCTGCCCGATCAGCGAGGGGTCAGCAACCTCGTAGGAATCGCCCTGGCGCGCCAGTTGCAACCAGTAGGGCTGCCAGGGAGGCGCGTCCAGCGGCAGCGTCACCGTGAACAGGCGTGAGGCGGCGCGGTTGTACTCCAGAGTAGTGGGCGTCCAATCGGAAGGCTCCACTGGCCAGCTGGCGGGGGCGTCCAACGCGATTTCCTTCACCTCCAGGGACACAGGTGCGCGGTTCCAGGCGGTGACGCTGATCTGGTAGGAGTCGCCGGGGACCAGTTCTGCGCCGCCGGTGAGGGCTTCGACCGCCAGGCCGTGGGCCAGCGCCAGGGCATTGCTGAACTCGGCTTCCTTTTGTGCGCGCAAGGGAGTCGGCAGTTGGCGCGCCAGTTCCAGCCCCCGTGCCAGCGCACCGATCAGTTCGGCGCTGTCGCCGGCGCCCAGGGCGGCTTTGGCTCGCTCGATCTGGTCCAGCAAAAGCCCAGGCGCAATCTTGGCGTCCACCCCATCCAGCAGGTCTTGCTCCTGCGCGCGCCGTGTCTCCAGGTTCGCAGACGGCTCTCCCGGAAGCACCGTATCCATCAGCAGCAGGGCTAGGCGCCTTGGGCCCTTTCTTTGCTGCGCGCCCATAGCCTGGCTGCGGTGGAGGCTGCGGCCTTCCATAGCCAGCTCGGCGTAGGAGCGGCCCAGAAGGGGGCTGTAGTCGCCCACCTCAATTTCGAGCGCGCCTTCGGGCAGCGGCAAGCTGGCCGCCCGGCCGTAGCGATTGACAGTGATGTAGAGCTTGGCGGCCTGCCAGGGTTCCAGCCCCGCTTGGATCTGCGCGGGGAAACGCGCTGGGTCCGCCGCGGCACGGAAGGCTTCCCGCGCCAGTAGACCTGCAGCGGCGTGCTGCCCGTGGCCGTCCTGCGGCCCGCCGGCAAAGCGGGAGATAATCACTTGCGGGCGGAATCGCCGGATGACCCGGACAAAATCAGACAGCGTCCGCTCATGACCCCAGCGGGCGAGCGCTTCCTCGGCGTCGCGCGAGTAACCGAAGTCGTAGGCGCGGGTAAAGAACTGCTCGGCTCCATCCAGGCGCCGGGCCGCCAGCAGCTCCTCGGTGCGCAGTAGGCCCAGAGCTTCGTACTGCTCGGCCCCCAGAAGGTTTTGCCCGCCTTCTCCGCGAGTCACTGAAAGGTAGGCGGTCCGCACGCCCCGGCCACGGGCCAGGTAAGCCAGCAGCGCTGTGTGTTCATCATCCGGGTGCGCGCCGATGTGTAGAACGGCTGCGGTGACCGGGAGGCGATTCAACGCCAGTGCCAGCGCTGCCTGTCCCTGAGGCTCGGCACCATGACAAAGGACAGCAATCAGAAGCCCGAGAAGGTGCACGAAAACACGTCGCATGAGCAAGGTAGTTTAAACTGCGCTGGTGAGGAACTAAAGGTGCTTGGCGCAGGAGCAAGCGGCGGGACCTCTTGCCAACATTGCCGACTTCGTTCGTGTCTGCAATCTGAGAGGGAACTGCGCCTGAGGCGGGCGACGTTGACATCGGCGCGATTTCCGGTAAAATCAATTGTTTAGGCAGCCCCAAGAGATTTCCAGCAGCGTTCTCGAGCGGCCCTGGATCGGGCTGGGACCATGTTCATCGCTGTTCAAGAGTTACAAGACCATCGGGTCAAGTTCGACGAGTCGTTTCCCCCGGGCCATGTAGACTATCTCACCGAGGGAATCCAGCAGGTAGCACGGCTTGAGGTTCACGGAGCGGCCAGCTTGCTGGCCGGGGAAATTGAAATCCGAGGCCAGGTGAGCACGACGATGGAAATGCCTTGCGCGCGCTGCCTGGATCCGGTGCTGCAACCGGTGGACCGGGAGTTCGATCTGGCCTACCGGTCCATCAGAACCATGGCCCGGGGCGATGAATTTGAGGTGCCGCGCGGGGAAGAGGAACTGGGCTTCTACCATGGGGATGGGTTGCTGTTGGAGGACGTGGCCAAGGAGCAGGTGCTGCTTTCACTCCCCATGAAGAGCGTCTGTCGCAGCGACTGCCGCGGGCTGTGCCCCCAATGCGGCTGCAATTTGAACCACTCATCTTGCGGCTGCGCCAGCCGTAAAGTCGACCCGAGATGGGAAAGGCTGCGCAGGTAGCAGCCGCTGCGGTTTTTGGAAGATCTCTAAGTTTTGCGAAACAAGCCAAATCAAGCCATTAAGAATCAGCGGCTTGGGCCTTGACAGATGACCTTTTACCTTAGCTGCCCAGATGCCGCGCCGCGGCCGCTGCCAACCGAGCGACAGTGGCAGCTCGTGAGCTGGCTCAGCAGGCGAGATTCGATATTTCGGGAGTAACCTTATGCCCAATCCTAAACGCCGCCATTCCAAGCGGAGAAAAAACAGCCGTCGCGCCCATGACCATCTATCGGCGATTCCATTGAGCGAATGTTCCAATTGTCATGAAAAGAAATTGCCGCATCAGGTCTGCCCTCATTGCGGCTACTACAAAGGGCGCGCAATCGTGGAGGCAGCGTCGGAGTAGGCCGTGATGGGCGTCCTCCAGGCTCTCAGCCATTGCTTCGGGTGAGGTGCTTCGGGTGAGGTAGCCGACTTCTCATGTCCCGATTAGCTTTTCTGTTTCCCGGGCAGGGGTCGCAGTCTCCGGGCATGGGCCGCGAGCTGGCCGAGCGGTATGCTGTGGGCGGCGCGGTCTTCGAGGAAGCCGACCGCGCCCTCGGGTTCTCGCTCTCATCGCTGTGCTTCCACGGTCCCGAGGCGCAGCTCAAGCTGACCGAGCACACGCAGCCGGCGATTCTGGCATGCTCCGTGGCCTGCTTCCGTGTGCTGGAGGACCGCGGTGCGCTGCCGGACTATGTGGCCGGGCATAGTCTGGGGGAATATTCAGGGCTTGTAGCGGCGGGTGCGCTTTCATTTGCCGACGCTGTCCAGACGGTTCGAAACCGCGGGCGGTACATGCAGGAGGCAGTGCCAGTAGGGACTGGCGCCATGGCTGCCATTACGCGGCTGCCCCTGGCGGCCGTGGAGGAGGTCTGCCGCGAGGCGGCGCAGGGGGAAGTGGTTTCGCCCGCCAACATCAACTCGCCGGAGCAGATCGCCATCTCCGGCCATGACGGCGCCGTGCGCCGCGCCGTGGAACTGGCCAAGCAGCGCGGCGCCAGGCGTGCAATGCTGTTGCCGGTCAGCGCCCCGTTTCACTGTGCGCTGATGAAGCCGGCGCAGGAGCGGCTGGCTGCCGATCTTGAGAAGTTGAGATTTGGCGACCTGCGCTTTCCCCTGATCAACAACCTGGGGGCGCAGGAGATTCGCGGCTCGGCCGAAGCCCGGGCCGGGCTGATCGGCCAGGTCTCGGCGCCCGTCCTGTGGGAGCAGTCGATTCGCAAGCTGGTTTCGCTGGGCGTCAGGCGGTTCGTGGAAGTTGGCCCCGGCAAGGTGCTTTCCGGTCTGCTGCGGCAGATCGACGCATCGCTGGTCGCCTTCCAGGTCCAGGATGCGGCGAGCCTGGAGGCCACGACGGAGGGCCTGAGAGTTGTCGAACCAGCGCGGGAAGGCTCCGCTTACTGAGTGCCAATTAAGTCTGGGACGTTGCAGGAAAACATGAGTCGCATGCCGCCATTCAACCGGGCGACAGTTGATCTCGCCTGCCGCCGCCGAATACGGGACGCAACATGAAAGGCCGAGTCGCTTTTGTTACGGGTGCATCGCAAGGTATCGGGCGCGCTTGTGCCCAATCGCTGGCGGAAGCCGGCGCCCGACTGGTGCTGGCCGCCCGCAATCAGCAGAAACTTGCTGAAGCGGTCCAGCAGGCGGAAAGCCTGGGGGCCGAGGCGCTGGCAGTGCCGATGGATGTGGCCGACCCCGCGCAGATCGAGGCAGCCTTCCGCCAGGCGCGCGAGCGCTTCGGCAAAATCGAGATCCTGGTCAACAATGCAGGAATCGCGCGCGACCACCTGGTGCTGCGGATGAAGCGGGAGGATTGGGATGCAGTGCTGGCCACCAACCTGACCGGGGCGTACCTGTGCATTCAGCAGGTGCTGCCCGGCATGATCCGCCAGCGGTACGGACGAATTGTGAACATCACCTCCGTGGTGGCCCAGATGGGCAATGCCGGCCAGGCCAACTACATCGCCTCCAAGGCCGGCCTCATCGGCCTGACCAAGGCTATTGCCCAGGAGGTGGCCTCGCGCACCGTCACTGCGAATGCGGTGGCGCCGGGGTTCATCGCTACACCGATGACCGAGGGGCTCGGTGAGGAGGCTCGCGGAAAACTGTTGGCGAGGATCCCGCTGGGGCGTATAGGAGCTGACCGCGACGTAGCGGTGGCCGTCCGCTTTCTGGCCTCTGAGGCGTCGGGCTATATTACCGGGCAGGTTCTGCACGTGAATGGCGGCTTGTACATGGCCTGATTGCACGTCCAAGGTCCGAAGTCAGAAACGAAAAAAGTCCACTGGGTTCCTCTTGGAATCTAGATCACGGACTTCGGACTCCCTTATGGACCTTGGACTTTGGGCCTCCTTGTGCTAAGAATGACGGCTTGTCTGGTAGCGCGTAAGTTCCAAACGGGAGGAGCAGTGGAATGGCAGATGTCGAAGAGCGAGTGAAGCAGATCATCGTTGAGCAACTTGGCGTGGATGAGGCCGAGGTCACACCCACGGCATCTTTTGTCGACGACCTTGGGGCCGACTCGCTGGACACGGTCGAATTGGTCATGGCTTTTGAGGAGGCGTTCGAGATCGAGATCCCGGACGAGGAGGCGGAGAAAATCCAGACGGTGAAAAACGCCATTGAATACGTCCAGAAACATGCCAAAAAGTAGGTGGCAGCTTTTGGGGTCGGTGGTGGGTTGCCGCCCGGCCAGCGAGGTGCTGAATTCTAGGGGCCGGCCGCCGGCGAGCAGCACTGTAGGACACTGAGGGGTTCATGGGACGCAGAGTGGTGGTTACCGGAGTGGGTTTGGTTTCCCCGCTGGGCGTGGGGACGGAGGAAAGCTGGCAGGCCTTGCTGGCGGGCAAGAGCGGGGTCGCGCCCATCACCCACTTCGATGCTTCGCAATTTTCCTGCAGGATCGCCGCCGAGGTGAAAGGGTTCGACCCGCTACGTTGGATCCCGAAGAAAGAAGTGAAAAAGATGGGCCGCTTCATTCACCTGGCGATCGCGGCCGGGGACTTCGCCATGGAGATGGCCGGCCTGAAAGTGACTGCAGAAATCGCCGATCGAGTGGGTGTCTACGTCAGCTCCGGGATCGGCGGGTTCGACGTGATCGAACGGGAGCATGCCGCCCTGCTGGCTGGCGGGCCGCGCAAGATCTCGCCATTCTTCATCCCGGGTTCCATTGTGAATCTGGCCTCGGGCCATATGTCGATTCGCTACAACGCCCGGGGGCCGAACTCGGCCACTGCCACCGCCTGCTCTGCCAGCGCGCATGCGGCGGGCGATTCGTTCCGCATCATCAGTCACTGCGACGCCGACGTGATGATCTGCGGCGGCGCGGAAGCCGCTATCACTCCAATGGGGGTGGGCGGCTTTGCCGCGATGCGCGCCCTCTCGGTGCGCAATGACGAGGCGGAACACGCCTCGCGCCCCTTCGACAAGGACCGCGATGGCTTCGTCATCGGCGAAGGTGCCGGCATGCTGGTGCTGGAGGAACTGGAATTCGCGCGGCGCCGGGGCGCGCGAATCCTGGCTGAAGTGGTGGGTTACGGAATGAGCAGCGACGCCTTCCATATCACCCAACCCTCCGAGAGTGGCGACGGCGCCTACCGCGTCATGCGGAACGCGCTGGCCGACGCCCGTGTGGCACCCGACCAGGTGGGCTATATTAACGCCCACGGTACCTCCACACCCTATAACGACAAGCTGGAAACCCTGGCCATCAAGCGGGCTTTCGGCGAGCACGCCTACAAGCTGGCGGTCAGCTCCACCAAGTCCATGACTGGGCACCTGCTGGGCGGGGCTGGAGGTCTGGAAGCCGGCATCACCATGCTGGCGCTCCGCGATCAGCTCCTGCCCCCCACGATCAACTATGAGACACCCGACCCGGAGTGCGACCTGGATTACGTCCCGAACAACGCTCGGAAGGCCAAGTTCGAGTATGCGCTGACCAACTCATTCGGGTTCGGAGGCACCAACGCCTCCCTCCTGTTCAAACGCTATTCAGGGTAACGCCGGGGTTTCATGAAGTTGATCGTCTGCATCAAGCAAGTGCCGGCCCGCGACTCCACTCTCCGCCTGGACGCCGCGCAAACCTGGATCCGCGAGAGCGACATCAGCTACGAGATCAACGAGCCGGATGCCTACGCTCTGGAAGCTGCCTTGCGCCTGAAGGAGCAGCATGGGGGCGAAGTGGTAGCGATATCGGCAGGTCCGGCGCGCGTGCTGCAAGTGATCCGCGAGGCTCTGGCCAAGGGTGCCGATCGAGCCATCCACCTGGAGGACGACGCCTTCGTGCAACTCGACGCCTTCAACACTGCGCGCCTGCTAGCCACCGGCATGAAGGACGAAGCCTATGACCTGGTATTGGCCGGGTTGCAATCCGACGACTTGGGTTTCGCACAGACGGGTGTCATTCTGGCCGAACTGCTCGGCGTACCGCACGCCACCATCATCATGGATGTGCAGCCGGCCGAGGGGCGCGTGCGCGTCAAGCGCGAACTTGAGGGAGGTTGGTTTCAGACGGTGGAGATGCCGCTGCCGGCCGTGCTCACCATTCAGTCGGGGCTGGCCCGGTTGCGCTATGCCACTCTCATGGGAATCAAGAAAGCCAAGAACAAGCCGGTCCGCCGCCTCACCAAGGCTAACCTGGGGGCCGACCTGGAGTGGCAGGACGCGGACTGGGGAAACCGGCAGAGCATCCGCCGAGTTTACGTCCCGCGCAAGACCAAGCAGACCCAATTCCTGGACGGCTCGCCCAAGGAGGTAGCGGTTCAGTTAGTGGAGAAACTGAAATTCGAGGCCCGCGTCTTGTGAGCAGTTTCCGATGCCAAATGCCATCCTGACGGTCCTTGAGCAGCGGGAGGGCAGGCTGAATCGCATGAGCCTGGAGGCACTGGCGGCAGCCCAGGCCATCGGCGGGGAGCTGGGTCGGGACTCCGAGGCGGTCGTACCCGGGCAGGGCGGAGCAGGGCTGGCTGTCGAGATCCCGGCCGCCCGCGTCTACACTCTGGAGCATCCGCTGCTGGAGCCCTACACGACCGACGCCCATTGCCTGGCATTAAAGCAGGCGGTGGAACAATTGAAGCCTTGGCTGGTGCTGCTGCCGCATACCTACCAGGTGCGCGACTTCGCGCCGAAGCTAGCGGCGTCGCTGGGCCGCGGCTTCATCAGCGACTGCATCGGCCACCAGATCCAGGACGGCGAACTGCTGTTTACCCGGCAACTGTTTCAGGGCCGCATCAACGCCGACGTGGCCTTCGCTGGCGACCCACCCTATTTCGCCTCCGTTCAGGCAGGGGCCTTCCGCGCCGATCAGCTTCCCGCCACGACGCCCGCGGTGGAAAAGATCGAGGTGCGGCTCGAGGCTTCCGACATCCGCACCGTCCCCGGCGAACTGTTCCAAGAAGCCAAGCGCACGGTGGACCTGAGTCAGGCCGAGGTGATTGTGGCCGTGGGACGGGGCATAAAGGAGAAGGAAAACCTGGCCCTCGCCGAGCAGCTCTGCCAGGTGCTCAACGCGGAGCTGGGCGCTTCGCGACCCATTTGTGACAATGGTTGGCTGCCCATGGAGCGGCAGATTGGCAGCTCGGGCCAAACCGTCGCCCCCAAACTGTACATCGGCCTGGGCATCTCTGGTGCCATCCAGCACCAGGTGGGCATGAAGAGCTCGCGGACCATCGTTGCAGTCAACAAGGATCGCAACGCTCCCATCTTCGAGGTGGCCGACTACGGGATCGCCGCCGACCTGTTCACTCTGGTTCCCGCTCTCATTGAGGAAATCAAGAAGGCGAAAGGGTGAAACAATTGCCGGTTTCGAATCGGAGGTCGCGGGTTTTGAAAACCCACACTCCGCGGTCTGGGACTCGAAACTGGCTGAGGATGGTACTGGTCGCCGTCCTGGGCATCGCAATTTGGCCCGGGCAATACTGTGTCCAAGCAGGTGGACGAGCGGGGGCACAGGCGGGCAATCAGCCCGCAATCGGCAATCCGCAATCGGTAATCGTCCTTCAGGGCGGGACGCTGTTTGATGGGACCGGCGCGCCACCGCTCGGTGACGCGGTGGTCGTCATTCGTGGCGATCGGATTGTGGCCGTCGGCCGCCGTGGCCAGGTTGCCACGCCGGCGGGCGCGCGTGTGCTCTCCACGACCGGCCGGACCGTTCTGCCCGGTTTCATTGACTTGCATTTCCATTTCGACCTGCGCCGACACCCCGGCCTGCCGGTCGCCTTCCTGCTCAACGGCGTCACCACCGTGCGCGACATGGGCAACTGGATCGAGGACGATCAGGAGGTGCTGAAAAAGCTCCGTGCTTACGGCCTTCCGCTACCCCGCTTCCTGATGTCCGGCCCGCTTCTGGACGGCCCCGACCCCGCTCACCCGCGCGAGGCCATTGTCCTGCTGGATCGGCTGGACGCCGAGCGCGAGGCCACCCGGCTCATTGATGCCGGAGCCAGCTCACTGAAGGTGTACTTCCGCCTGCCGCTCTCGCTGATGAAGACGGTGATGGAGGTGGCGCACCGGCGAGGAGTGCACGTTACCGGCCACCTGGAGATTGTGGACGTGCGGGAGGCGGTGAACCTGGGGTTGGACGGCATTGAGCATGTTACTTCGGTGGGCTTGGCGCTGCTGCCGCCTCCGGAGGCGGAACGCTACAGGCAGGCGGTGCTGAAGAACAACGAGGCACGCCGCAAGGGCCGCTACGATGTTTGGGAAAAGGTGAATGTCTCCTCGCCGCGGACTCAAGAGCTAATTCGCTTTCTGGTCGCTCGTGGAGTCTACCTGGACCCGACCATTGCCGTGTTCGAGATACCGCGCCGTTCCCTTGGAGACCGGCAGCCGCGTTCGGTGCGGAACATGGCTGCCTTTGCCGTCGCCTTCCAACGCGCCGGAGGCAGGTTGGTGGTGGGATCGCACGGCAGCGTGCCTAACGCCGAGACAGGTTTTGCCTTTCACCGGGAACTGGAGGCCTACGTGGAAGCAGGTCTTTCCCCCGCTCAGGCGCTGGTGGCGGCTACGCGTGCCGGTGCCGAAGCGCTGCGACTGGATGACGTCGGCACGATCCGACCGGGCAAGGTCGCCGACATCGTGGTGGTCGATGGTGATCCGCTGACCAACATCCGGGACACGCGCAAAATTAAGCTGGTGATCCGCGAGGGCATGGTGTTAGATCGCGCCCAGGTGGCAAGCCGGCTGCGCACCCTGGGAGAATAACTGGGTTAGGCCGGGAGATTGCGAACAAGAGATCCGCAATCCCCAATCCGTATTTGAAATTCTTTCATGCCCCCGCGAGAAGTCCTGGAAGCCGACGTGGTGATCGTTGGGGCTGGCCCGGCGGGGCTGGCCTGTGCCCTACGCCTGGCCCAGCGGGCCGCGGCGCAGCCCGGCACGCTCAATCTGGAAAACGTCTACGTGCTGGAGAAAGGGCGCGAGGTGGGCGCGCACCTGCTCTCCGGCGCAATCCTCGATCTGCGCTCCCTCCGCGAGCTGCTCCCCGGCTTTGAGGCCAAGGCGCCGTTCGATTGCCCGGTGGCAAACGATGCGGTTTATTTTTTCACCCAGCGCAGCCATTTCAAGTTTCCCATCACGCCCCCTTTCCTCCACAACACGGGCAACTACGTCGTATCACTGAATCGCCTGGGCAAATGGATGGGACAAGAGGTGGAAGAGGCCGGGATCACCATTTTTACCGACACGGCAGGCGTGCAAGTGCTTTATGACGAGAAAGGCGCCGTCGCCGGCGTGCGGACCGGAGACAAAGGAGTGGACCGGCAGGGCCGCCCTAAAGAAAACCACCAGCCCGGAAGCGATCTCCACGCTCGTGTGACCGTCATTGCTGAAGGCCCGCGCGGCTCCCTGGCCAAGCAACTTTTCCTGGAAAAGGAACTGGAGAAGGGCATCAACCCCATGACCTACGGCTTGGGCTTGAAGGAGTTGTGGGAAGTACCCGCTGGGCGCCTGGCGCCGGGTACCGTCATCCACACGCTGGGCTGGCCCTTGAGCCAGGACCAGTACGGCGGCGGATTTCTCTACGGGATGCGCAACAACCTGGTGTCACTTGGGCTGGTGGTCGGACTGGATTACCGCAACCCGCTGGTCGATCCCCACACCGCGTTCCAGCACTGGAAGACCCACCCGTTCCTGCGTGCGCTGCTGAAAGGCGGCCGCCTGATGAAATACGGCGCCAAGACAATTCCCGAGGGTGGCTACTTCTCCATGCCGCGACTGGTGACCGACGGCGCGGTGATCCTTGGCGACTCAGCCGGCTTGCTCAATGCGCAACGGCTCAAGGGCATCCACCTGGCTATCAAGAGCGGGACGCTGGCCGCCGATGCCATCTTCGACTCCTTCGCCGCGCGAGATTTTTCCCAACAACGGCTCTCTGCCTACGAAAGGAACTTCAAGGAAAGCTGGGCCGGGCAGGAACTGTGGAAGGTGCGCAACTTTCACCAGGCTTATGAGAAGGGCCTTCTGCGGGGCATGCTGCACACTGGATTGCAGATGCTAACCGGGGGCCGCGGCCTTTGGTCCCGTTACTCAGCCGAGGCGGGCCACCGGCGGCTGAAAAAACTGCCACAGTTGCGGCCTGAACGCCCGCGCCCACAACCGCTGGCGCTAGCTCCAGACGGGCACCTGACGTTCGATAAGCTCACCGACGTCTTCCACTCGGCGACCAAGCACGAAGAAGATCAGCCGGCGCATCTGATCATTCACGATACCAACATTTGCAACGACCGCTGCACCAGGGAATTCGGTAATCCCTGCCAGTACTTCTGCCCGGCCGCGGTCTATGAAATGGTTGAGAAGGACGGCCGGAAGCAGATTCACCTGAATCCCTCCAACTGCGTCCACTGCAAGACCTGCGATATCATGGACCCCTACGAGATCATTACCTGGGTGCCGCCGGAAGGCGGCGGCGGTCCGAACTACGAAAACCTGTAGGAAATCCGGCGCATTCCCTCGGTGCAAAGCCGGTGAAGGATCACTCGCGCACGAATTTCTGAACCCGCCAGTTCAGGATTTCCGACACGTAGATTTCCCCATTCTTGCCGATCGCAATATGATGGACGTAGCTGAACTGCCCTGGGCTTCGGCCCGGCGCGCCGAGCGTGCCCAGGATCTTGCCTTCCAGGTCCAGTTTCAACACCCGGTTGGCATAGCCGTCGCTCATGTAGATGTGCTGTTCCGGCGTAATCTCCAGGCCCCAGGGCGCGCCCACATGCGTCCATTGGCGCAGGAACTTGCCGTCAGCGTCGAAAATCTGGATGCGTTTATTCTCGCGGTCGGCGATGTAGACCAGGCCCTTGGCGTCCACGGCGACCGAGTGCGGCGTGTCGAACTCCCCGGGACCGGTGCCCTTCTTTCCCCATGTCTTCAACAGGCGGCCGTCGGGAGAGAACTTCACCACGCGCGAGTTGCCGTAGCCATCGGTGACATAAATGTCGCCGTTGGGAGCGAAGGCGATATCGGTCGGCCGGTCGAAGAACTCGTTGTCGCTCTTCCCCAGGCCCTTTTTCCCCAGCACCATCTCCACCCGTCCGGACCGATTGAACTTGAGCACCATGTGACCTTCGACATCCACCGCCCAGATATTGCCCTGCGGGTCTACCTCCACGCCGTGAGCGGCAACAAACAGCCCTGCGCCGATTTCGCGCACCAATTCCCCGCTGGGTTCGAATTCCAGCAGCGGATGCGGGCCGCGATGGAAGACGTAGATGTGGCCGCGGGCATCGGTGGCCACGCCCCCGGTTTCTCCCAAGTTCCAGCCGGGCGGCAGCCGGAGCCAGTCCGGCACGAGGCGATAGGGCAGCTCGGGTAGCTCCGAGGACGCCGGTCCCCCGGCAGCACCTGCCGGCTTGGCTGGTTCATGAGCGGTCAGGCAGGCGGCAAAGGCCAGCAGCAAAATCATCGTACGTCCCATCGCATGCAAAGATAGGGGCATTCCCACGTTCCTCCTCTGGGCGCAGCATACTCGCCGAACGGGGTCCCGTCAATACGCGGGCTCTGGTCACCCATTTCAGGCTCCGCGAGTCCAGGCTGGCAAGCGAGATTCATCCGTGATTTGATAAGGGGTCATGCGGCTCGACGGGATTTTTCCTCCGATTTGTACGCCGTTTCTGTTGAATGGGGAATTTTCACCCGTGCATCTGCGGGCTAATATCGAGAAATGGAACAAGACGGGTGTGTCCGGCTACGTGCCGACCGGCTCCACAGGCGAGTCGGTCTTCTTGACCCGGGAGGAGACCTTGAAGGTTTGGGAGGCAGCGCGCGAAGCTGCCGGTCCGGGCAAGCTGCTCATCGCCGGCACGGGCGCCGAGTCGGTGCAAGAAACCATCGAGCTGACCAAGCTGGCGACTGAGCGTGGCTGTGACGCGGCCCTGGTGCGCACGCCCCATTATTTCAAGGCCCAGATGAACCGGCCCGAAACACAGCTGACCTACTTCCGCATGGTGGCCGATGCCGCCAAAATCCCCATTTTCCTTTACAACTTCCCGCAGGCTACCGGGCTGGACCTTCCCGTCGAAGTGGTCCTGCAGCTCTCCCAACATCCCAATATCCCGGGCATCAAGGAGAGCTCGGGCAACGTGGAGAAAGTGGCCCGCATGGTGGACCAAACGTCGCAGGGGTTTCAGGTGTTGGTGGGCTCAGCGGCGACGCTCTACCGCAGTCTCTGCGCGGGCGCCGCGGGTGGCATCCTGGCTTTGGCGAACGCGGCTCCCTGCGCGTCCCTGGGCATCTACGAGGCCTGGAAAGCGCGCGATTCCGAGACGGCGCACGAGCGCCAGCAGATGATCAGCGGAGTTGCAGCAGCGATTGCCAAGTTTGGCATTCCCGGGTTGAAGTACGCCATGGACCTGAACGGCTACTATGGCGGCCCTTGTCGCCTCCCGCTGCTTCCTCTAAGTCCCGCCGAAAAGGCAGAGGTCGAGGAGGCGTTCCGCAAGGTTCGCGCGTAAGCAAGGTCGGCCCCAGATATCGCCGATATATAGAGATACGGATCGCTTGACTGTTGGCCGAACCCCGTTAGTATATTCTTGTCTCCGAAAGGGCCCCTTATCCTTGGCAGGAGGCAAACGGAGGGCCATAGAGTAAACATGTTTCGGGCCGATCTGCACGTCCATTCCTATTTCTCGGGCACCGCCGGGCACCTGCGCATCCTCCGCTGTCGCGATTCCTATTCCTCGCCGCTGGCCGTTTACCGCACGGCCAAGAAGCGGGGCATGGACCTGGTGACCATCACCGACCATGATTCCATTGACGGCTGCCTGGAACTGCTGAACCGCCACCCGGTGGAGGACTTTCTGATCGGCGAGGAGGTCACGACTTACGTGCCCGAGTTCGGGCACCGGATCCACATTGGCGTGTACGGCATCACGGAAAGCCAGCACCGCGACATCCAGAAGTTGCGCGGCGACGTTCGGGAGCTGGTGGGATATCTGCGCGCGCAGAAGGTGCTGTTTGCCTTGAACCATTTCTTTCACGACTTCCATCAGACCGAGCACCTGCAGAAGTACATGGCGCGGATGGCGGAGCTGTTCGATGTGTTCGAAGAGCAGAATGGCTCGATGCAACGGGTCCACAACCTGTTTGTCTCGCAACTGCTCCAGCACTTGGAGCGGCAAGGCAAGCGGCTGTCCCGTGTTGGCGGCAGCGATTCCCATACGCTGCGCCGCATCGGCCGCACCTACACGGTGGCTCAGGCAGCGCGCACCAAAGAGGAGTTCCTGGCCGCTATCCGCGACGGCCGCACCTATGTGACCGGCTCGCACTGCAACCAGTGGCAGTTGGCCGGTGACATTTATGGCGTGGTCCTGCGCTACTACCCCTACATCGTGGACGTGCGCTCGGGCGAATTCTCCCTGCTGAAGCGCCTGCGCAATCTGGGCATCAGCATTGGACTGCTGCCCTTCATGGTGATCCCCTATCTGGCCGCGGCCCGGCACAGCCGCTCGGAAAGCCAGCGGGTGCGCCGCTTTGCCGAGCAATTCTTCCGCGAGATGGCGCCGGTAGCCGAGGAGCAAGGCGGCCAGCCGGTCTAGCGCCAGCTCGCAGTGCCTCTCAGAGAAGGCTGCAACCAAACTCCGCATGAAACTTGGACTGTCGCTCGAAATGATTTTTACGGGGGAGCCGTACCTCCAGCGGATAGCCCGGGCCGCCAGGCTGGGCGTCCAGGGCGTGGAGTTCTGGACCGCCGAGGGGAAGAACTTCGACGAATTCAAAGCGGCCGCCAGCGCGGGGGGTCTGGAGATTGCGGCTTTCAGCGCGAGCCGCCTGGCTTCCTTGGTAAAGGAAGGCGACCGGGAAGCGCTGTTGGCCGAGATCGGCGATTCACTGGAGACCGCAAAGCGCCTGGGGTGCCCTGGACTGCTGTTGGTGAGCGAGGCAATGCATCCGGACGGTAGCTCGACTGTGGATGAGCGAATTCCCGCTGCCGTCCGGAAGACCAGCATGGTCGCTGGCTTGAAAGCGCTGGCCCCGATGGCGGAACGGGCCGGATGTGAGCTGTGGCTGGAGCCCCTCAACACCCACCGCGATCACCTCCACTTTTCCCTCTCAAGTACTGAGACGGCCCTGGAAATCCTGGAGGAAGTGGGCCATCCTTCCATCCGCCTGCTGCTGGACTCCTACCACATGGCGCTGATGGACGAAGATGTCTGCGCCATGCTGCGACGTTCCTTTCCATTCCTCGGCCACGTCCACGTCGCCGGCACAACGGAGCGCGGCGAACTCGACCGCAGCGAGCTCGACTACCGCCTCGTGGCCGAGACACTCCACTCCCTCGACTACCGTGGCTATGTGGGCTTGGAGTTTGCGCCGCGCGGTCCGGAGGAAGACGCCGTACGCCACGCCGTCGAGATCTTTACGCGCGGCGGCTGACGCCATGCATGGCTCGTTGGAAAACGTAGGGGAAACGCGGGGTAATGGGTCAGTTTCCGAGAAGCCGACTATACGGCCAAGTGACCGCTGACGCTAGACGCGGAGCGGCAAAGCGCTGCGATAGTTTCTGAGTTGGCGACTACCCAGGAATAGACAACAGATCGGTGTTAAATTAAGAGTTCGGTGCACTGTTGCTGTGATCAGCTTCCCTGGGAGGGAAGGATTGGAAGGCGATATGAAAGCCAGACGCTTCCGAACTTCTGAGAGCCTTAAGTCTGAGCGTGTCACGCGTAACATGCTTCCAAAATCCCTGAACCGCTGGGGCTTCGGGGTCGTGAGCGACGATCGCAGCCGCAATGGGCAGACTATCGTCGCGACAACTCCAGGAGGCGACCAGCTGACGATGCGAGTCCGCCTGTGCTGGCGTCGCCAGAGCGGAAGTCGGGACTCAAGCCGCGTGAGGACGTACTCGGCTGCGCAGTTGTTGGCCAAGATCAAGAATAATGATTGGGTCGGAACACTGCGCGAGAAGGTTAACCGGGAGCGAGCTCGGGGCGTAACGCACTTTCTTCTTATCCAGAACGATGACAAACGCATTAGATATGCAGCATTGGTGCCGCTCTCGGGGCTTCTCCCTATTTGGATCGCCCAACGAGACATCAGCGCACGGCTGATCCGTCAGGGTCGACTCGGCCGCAGAAGAAAAAACCATGCGATGAATGGATCGAGCCCCACGTTATGGTTGCAGGACGACCGTGCTCCGGAGGTGGCACGGGCGCTTTGGAACCACCGTGGTGTCCTGGATCTCGCGAAAGGAGAACCGCAGCCTGCAGTGTCGGTTAGTCTGCCCGACGAAGAAGCAAGTCGGGTCGGATCGGACGATGACGCCAACTACAGTCCCCAAGAGGGTGACTGGCGACAGCTAGTCGAGCGACAAATCCGCGAACGCCGGGGGCAGCAGCATTTTCGCGATGCCTTACGTAAGCGGCACGGGGACCGGTGCCTAGTGACTGGATGCACGATCCTGGCGGTACTGGAGGCGGCGCACATCAAGCCATACCAAGGCGAAAACGACAATCATCCTGAAAACGGGCTGCTGCTGCGGTCTGACATTCATACGCTGTTCGACCTGAACTTGCTTGGGATTGGACCGGATCGGTTGCAGGTGGAGTTGCATCCAGGTCTCGCCAAGGAGTATGGAAACCTCGCCGGGACAACGCTCGGTTGTGCGCTGGGCCACCGACCTTCGCAACAGGCATTAAAGCAGCGGTACAGGCAGTTTCAGCAGACGCTTCATTGGCCAGCATGAACGGTGCGACGGCTCAGTGATCGTATTAACGGAAACTGACCCACTACCAACGGGGACGAGTCGTGGCGCCACCCGTTCCCGCGTGGTATCATCAGTAGTTGTCCAGGCTTCGGGCTCTGTGCAAGGCGAACCCGCAAACCCCGCCAGGCCCGGAAGGGAGCAACGGTAGCGGCCACTGGCTTGTGCCGCGGAGGACCCGAAGTCTGGCACTTTCGCCCGGTGACATTCCACTTCAGATTGGCCGGTGATCTGGGTTCAGGCTACTGCCTGCATCTGTCTCTTCAAATCGTATCTTATTGCCGCTCCAGTCCGTCCATAGGCCTGGACGCCATAAGCGTGGAGGGAAAGCATGAAACCTGACAGGGCAGTGGCGGGAATTCTTTTGCTGACGAGCCTGGTGCTGTGCGGATGCTCGCAGAAGGTCAAGATCGAGGACATCCTGGCGGACCCGTCTCGCTGGGCCAAGAAAACGATTCGCATTGAGGGGACGGTCCAGAACAGTGTCGGAGCCATTGGCCGCGGCGCCTACGAGGTCTCCGATGATACGGGCACCATCTGGGTGATCAGCAGTAGCGGCGTCCCGTCGCGGGGCGCGCGGGTGGCCGTGGAAGGCAAGGTGTTCCAGGGGGCGCAATTTCTGGGACAGTCTTACGGAGTGGCCTTGCGTGAAAAACGACACCGCTCCTTTTAGGAGCCAGGGCGCAATCGCAGCTGCTGGGGAAACGCTCAACCAAGCATGTACACCGTCATAGCGCGGAAGTACCGCCCGCAGACCTTCGCCGAAGTCGTCGATCAGGAGCACATCAAGCAGACTCTGCGCAACGCCATCGCGCAGAATCGCATTGCTCACGGCTATATCTTCTCCGGCCAGCGCGGGACCGGGAAGACAACGGTGGCGAGGCTGCTGGCCAAGGCGCTCAACTGCGCGAAGGGGCCGGCGCCGGAGCCGTGCGGGGAATGCCCCTCCTGCCTGGAAATCGCGGCTGGCAACTCGGTGGACGTCATCGAAATTGACGCCGCCTCCAATCGCGGGATTGATGAGATCCGGGCGCTGCGCGAGAACGTGCGCTACGCGCCGGCGCGGGACCGGTACAAGGTCTACATCGTGGACGAAGCGCACCAGATCACCCGCGACGCCTGGAACGCACTGCTGAAAACTTTGGAAGAGCCGCCAAGCAACGTCCTGTTCGTCTTCTGCACCACCGCGGCTCATGCCATTCCGCCGACGATCGTCTCCCGCTGCCAGTCGTTCCGCTTTCACAACCTGGGCTTCGCCGAGACAATGGCCGAGTTGCAGCGGATTTCCCGCAACGAAGGCATCCAAGCCAGCGAGGAGGTACTGGCCGTACTGACCAGTTCAGCCGAAGGTAGCCTGCGCGATGCGCTGTCCGCGCTGGACCAGGCCATTGCCTGCTGCGGCCGTGAGCTGGACGGGAAGGCGGTGCGCGAGTTGCTGGGCGTCGTCGAGGCCGGGGTGCTGGACGAAGCAGTGGGCGCGGTCCGAGAGGCCTCCAGCGAGCGGATGCTGGAGCTGGCGGACCGCCTGGTCCGCCAGGGCCACGACCTGCGCAACTTTTGCCGCGCGCTGGTCCGCTATTTGCGGAACCTGCTGGTATTGAAAACCACGGGTGCCCGCAGCGGATTGGTGGAAGCGCCGCAGCAGGAATGTGAGCGGCTGGCCGGGTTGGCCGAAAACTTCACCGAAGAGGACTTGACACGGCTGCTGCAACTGAGCCTGGACCTGTATGCCGACGTACAGCGCTCCGCCACCCCGCGCTTCCACACCGAGTTGGGCCTGCTGAAGCTGGTGCACGCCCGCCGTCTGGTCCCACTGGAAGAGCTGTTAACTCGGATGGAGGGTGAGCCGGGTCCGCCGCGAAGCGCTCCGCCGGGAGGTGCGCCCCCGAGCGGGCGGGGACGCGCCCCGTCGCCATTTGAAGCCGACCTGTCTCGCAAGCGCGCCAGCCCGGCCGAGTCCGACCCGCCGGCCACCGCGCCGGCACAAGTTTCCCCTGGCCCACTCGAGCCGATTCCGAGCCGCCTGCTGGCGCGTCTGGAGCAGCTCTCCAAGAAGATGCTGGCGGTCAATCTGGAGCAGGCCAGCAGTTGGCGGGTCAGCGAGCAAGAGGTGCTGGCTTGCTTCCCTCGCGAAAACGGAGCCCGCCACGTCATCAGCCGGCAGGACGAGATGCTGGTGCGCCAACTCTGCAGCGAGCTGCTGGGCCGGCCGGTGACCTTTCGAGCGGCGCTGGAGGACGAGGTGCCGTCGCCCGCCCACAGTGGAACCGCCCGCGACGACGTCGAAAGCGAGAAACTCTCGGTCGCCTCCATCCCCTCCGAGCGCATCCGAGAGGATCCCCAGGTGGCCGAGTTCATTCGCTTGTTCGCAGCCGATATCTTGCGAGTCGAAGAGTTCAAGACGCCAGAATAAGGAGCCTCCATGCCCAACCTGCAGCAGATGATGGGTCAGGTCCGCAAAATTCAGGAACAGATGCAAAAACAGCTCGAGGAGCTGCGGGTGGAGACAAGCTCCGGAGGCGGCATGGTGCAAGTGAAGATGAATGGCCACAAGCACCTGCTGGAGCTGAAAATTGATCCCGAAGCCGTGAAAGATGCCGATGTAGAGATGCTACAGGACCTGATCCTGGCCGCCGTCAACGAGTGCACGCGCAAGGTGGACGCGGAACTGCAATCCAAGATGGGCGCGCTGACGGGCGGTCTGGGGCTTCCAGGGATGTTCTGATGCCCGACTACGCTGAACCCATCGTTCGGCTGATCCAGCAGCTGAAGCGCCTGCCCGGGGTCGGACAGAAGTCGGCCGAGCGCATGGCCTTCCACCTTTTGCATTCCTGGTCCAAGGGAGAGGCGCAGGTGCTGGCCGACGCCCTGCTGGACGTCAAGGAGAAGGTGGGGTATTGCTCAATCTGTAACAACATTACCGATGTGGACCCGTGTAGCTATTGCTCCAACCCGAGCCGCGACCGCCGCCTGATGTGCGTGGTCCAGCAGCCCAGCAACATTGTGGCCGTGGAGAAGACCCGAGAGTACAACGGCTACTACCACGTATTGTTGGGAGCGCTTTCGCCGCTATCCGGCGTAGGCCCGGATCAGTTACGGATAAAGGGTTTGATAGAGAGGCTAAAAGCGGGTAAGATTCATGAGGTCATCGTCGCGACCAACCCCAACGTCGAGGGCGAAGCAACTGCGGTGTATCTTTCCAAGCTGTTGAAGCCCCTGGGGGTGAAGGTCACCCGGATTGCCATGGGCGTTCCGGTGGGCAGCGACCTTGAGTACGCCGACGAAGTCACCATGTCGAAGGCGCTCGAGGGGCGGCGGGAACTGTAACCCGAGCCAGGGCTCCAAAGGGGGTGTATGTCTCGCGAAGTTACCATTGGGATCGGGGGGCGGCCGGAGACGGGCTGGACAAGTCAGGCGATTCTCTGGCCAAGACCGCTTCGCGCCTGGGTCTGAACCTCTACGCATACAACTCCTACCAGTCCGTTATCCGCGGGGGTCACATCTGGCTGCGGGTGCGGATGGGGGAGCAGAAACTGAATTCGCACGGCGACCACTTGAACGCCCTGATTGCTCTGAACCAGGACACTATCGAGCGCCACGCCCCCGAAGTGAACCCCGGCGGCGCCGTGCTGTTCAACTCCGACAAGCTGCACTGTGATTCGCAGCTGCTTGCCGACCAAGTGCTGCCGGTGCCCATCCCGATTGGGGAGCTCACCCGCCCCCTGGGCAAGCTGCAGCCGGTGATGCAGAACACGGTGGCGCTGGGCGCGTTGCTTTTCCTGGTTGGGTTGGAGTTCGAGCTTCTGGCGGGAGTGCTCGACGATACCTTCCAGCACAAGGGTGCTGCGGTGGTCGAGCTGAACGTAAAGCTGGCGCGCGTCGGCTACGACTATGGGCGTGAACGGTTTGTGCCGCTGGGCTACACCTGGAACTTCAGCCGCCTGCGGCGGCCCTTCATCACCGGCAACGAGGCGCTGGCTCTGGGCGCGGCCACCGCTGGCTGCAAGTTTTATTCGGCCTACCCGATGACGCCGGCTTCCTCCATCCTGCACTGGATGGCGGCGCACGCCGACCGCTGCGGGATATTGGTCAAGCAGTGCGAGGATGAGCTGGCCGTGGTGAATATGGCGGTGGGGGCCGGCTACGCCGGTGTCCGGGCCATGTGCGCCACCTCCGGCGGCGGCTTCGCGTTGATGACCGAGGGCATCGGGATGGCGGGCATGATCGAGGCGCCGGTGGTGATCGTCGAGGTGCAGCGGGGCGGCCCCTCAACCGGGATTCCTACCAAGACTGAGCAGGCGGACCTGAACCAGGTGTTCGGCGCTTCCCAGGGCGATTACCCGCGGGTCATCATCGCCCCCACAAACACCACCGACTGCTTCCATACAGCAGTGGAGGCATTCAACCTGGCCGAGAAGTACCAGCTGCCCGTAACTATCATCACCGACCTGCTTCTCAGCGAGCACCCAGAGACCATCGAGCCGGAAGCGCTGCGGCCCGACGTGCCCATTGAACGTGGAGCGCTGGTGACGGACTGGCCGGCTGAAAACGGCAAGTACAAGCGCTTCGCCTTAAACGTGCCCGAGGGGATCGCACCCCGCGCGTTGCCGGGAACCGAGAACACCGTGCACGTGGCGGGTACCGACGACCATGACGAGGAAGGGATTCTGATCAGCGACGAGTTCACCAACGCCCCGTTGCGCCGCAAGGTGATGGAGCGTCGGATGAAAAAGATGGAGGCGGTGGCTAGGGACCTGCCCGTGCCGAAACTGGAAGGTCCCGCCGATGCCGACGTCATGCTGATCACCTGGGGTTCGAGCGAGGGTGTGGTCCGGGATGCGATTCCGTTGTTGGCCGAAGCAGGCATTCGCGCCAGCCACCTGTCGATCAAGTATATCCACCCGTTCCACAGCCGGGAGGTGCTGGAGACTCTCCAGCCGGCGCGGTGTGCCATCGTGGTAGAGGCAAGCTTCACCGGTCAGTTCGCCCGGCACTTGCGCGCCGAGACCGGTTACGGCGTGCGCGACGTTATCCGTAGGTACGACGGCGAGCCTTTCGAACCGCTGTTCGTTGTTCGCGAGGTCCAGCGCATCCTGGCCGGTAAGCCGCTGGACCTGAGTGTCAGCGAGGAAGATGCGCGAGAGATCGCCTATCACTACATCCGCGTCCACCTCAGCGCCGGCGTGCGCCCGGGCAGCATCCTGCGCGAGGCGGCAAACGGACGCCAGGAGCCGGTCTGGCGTGTGGAGCTGGTGAGCCGCAGCGAGGGCCACCGGCGCGGTGAGCTGGAAATTGGCGTGGAAAGCGGGGCCACGTATTCCTATCAGGCCGTCTCGGCGGCGGCCGCCGACTAATCTTGGAGGCGAAGTAAAAGCATGGCCACAGTTCTGGAACTGCCCATTCAAACCTATGCTGGTCCGGTGGAGCCGGACTGGTGTCCCGGTTGCGGCGACTTCGCTGTTCTGAAGGCGGTCAAGATGGGTGCCGCCAAAGCCGGAGTGCAGCCCAAAGACCTGCTGGTGGTCTCCGGAATTGGCTGCTCCTCCAACCTGCCAGGATACATCCACGCCTACGGAGTGCACAGCCTGCACGGGCGGGCAGTGGCAGTAGCCAGCGGCGCCAAGTTTGCCAACACCGACTTGAAGGTGGTGATCACCGGTGGCGACGGGGATGGCTACGGCATCGGCATTGGCCATTTCATCCACGCCATGCGGCGGAACCTGGACGTGACCTACGTGGTGATGAACAACCAGATCTACGGGCTCACCACCGGCCAGGCCTCGCCCACTACCATTAAGGAAATGCGCACCAAGTCCACGCCACGGGGCAACGCCGAGTTGCCCATCAACCCCATCGCGCTGGCGCTGGTCTCCGGCGCGACCTACATTTCCCGAGCCTTCTCGGGCGACCCGGGCCACATGGCCGATCTGATCGCCGCGGGCATCCAACACCGCGGTTTCGCCCTGGTGGACACCTTCAGTCCCTGCGTCACCTACAATAAGGTCAATACCTACCCCTACTTCAAGCAGCGCTGCTACAAGCTGGAAAAAGAACAAGGGTACGATCCCTCCAACGTCCCCGCCGCGCTGGAAAAATCCTTTGAGTGGGGCGACCGCATTCCCATCGGCCTTTTCTATAAAGACGAGCAGTCCACTTACGAAGACTCCGAGCCCGTCCTCCACCAGGGGCCGCTGGCAAAGCAGCCGTTGGGGATGGGGAAGGAAGTCTTCGACAGCCTGGTCCAGGAACTAGTGTAGTCAAGCGAGGGAGTCTCCTCTCGCCGATGCGCAACACCTTTCTGAT
The DNA here is from genome assembly GCA_965223005.1 of Terriglobia bacterium. Taxonomy (GTDB): domain Bacteria; phylum Acidobacteriota; class Terriglobia; order JAJPHL01; family JAPKYU01; genus CBDBKE01. The sequence continues at coordinate 397,091 of CBDCVK010000002.1, forward strand.
CCCTGAGCAGGTCGTGGAAGCCAAAGGGGAAGGGCAGCCACTGGAGCTGGGCGCCACCGCCGGGCGGAGTTTTCTGCTCACCTTGAGCATCACCCGCGTCATCGAGCAGGAATCACTGGACGTTTCCGTTTGGGGCTCGGAGGATGGCATCACTTGGGAGGCCAAGCCGCTGGCCGCATTCCCGCAAAAGTTCTATGCCGGCACTCACCAGTTGATTCTGGATTTAAGCGAGCAGGCGGCGATCAAATTCCTGCGGGGCAAGTGGACCGCCAGCCGCTGGGGCAAGGGCCATCTGACGCCGCGCTTTACCTTCTCCGTTGCCATTCAGCCATTGTCGGGCGAGGCGGCCGCCTAAAACCGTAGCGGCTGCCTCAGGCCGCCAGCCTCCCACTCTCCCACTTGTCCACCACGGTGCAGGCCAGGCAGTTCCCGGTGATGTTGACGCCGGTGCGCACCATGTCGGGAATCTGGTCAATGGCCAGCAGCACGGGGATACCTTCCAGCGGGATGCCTAGCGGCGTGATCGTCGCGGCCAGCACCAGTAGCGAGCCGCGCGGAACTGTGGGGATTCCCTTGGCCGTCACGTTGAGCAGAAACAGGAGCATCAGAAGCTTTCCCCAGCCCAACTCCACACCATACGCTTGCCCCAGGAAGACGGCCGAAAAAGCCAGGTAGAGATGGGAGCCGGCCAGGTTGAAGCTGTAACCGGTGGGCAAGACGAAAGCTGCCACCTCGCGCCGCACGCCCAATTTCTGCAGCACCTCGAGCGCCTTGGGCAGGGCGGCGGTGCTCGAGGTAGTGGAAAAGGCGATCAGTGCCGGAGCTCGCACGGCCCGGAGAAACGTGGCGAAAGGAACGTCGGCCAGCCGCGCCAGTGCGAAGAAAACGGGCAACAGCAGCAGGAGTTGCGCGGCTAGGACTCCGGCGACGAAGACCGCGAAGGGGCGCAGCACTCCTACGCCCAGCGTGCCCACTATGGCGGCCATCGCGCCGAAGACTCCCACGGGTGCGAAGTACATAACGTAGTGGGTGAAGCGAAACATCACCTCCGCCAGGCCTTCCAGAAAGGTGGTCACCGGCCTGCCTCGCTCGCCCACGGCGAGCAGCGATATCCCGAACAGCAGGGAGAACACCACGATTTGCAGGATGTCGCCGCGCGCCATCGCGTCGACGATGCTCGTGGGCACCAGGCGTAGCGGGAAGGGCAGTTGCGCGTCGGGAGCCTTCAGGAATTCCGCCGGTGCGGCGACGCCAGCACCCGCGAGATTGGCTCCTGCGCCCGGCCGCAGCAGTGTCGCCATCCCGATGCCCACCAGGATGGAGAGCGTGGTGGCCAGCAGGAAATACGCTAGGGTCTTGAGTCCCAGGCGGCCGACGCGGCCGAAATCGCCCGAGCGTGCCAGGGCCACAACCAACGTCGAGAACACCAGGGGCGCCACGATCATCAGCACCAGGCGAATGAACAGGTCACCCAGCGGCTTGCAGGCTCGCGCCGGGCCTGGAGCCAGCCAGCCGAACAGCACAGCCAGAGCCAGAGCCGCCAGAATCTGAGCGGTCAATCCCGGCCGGGGCAACTTCACGGTTGCTGCCTACTCATTTGGGATTTCCGATTTCGGATTAGAAATTTGTGATTATTTGTGCGGATTCCGGATTTCGGAATCCCCAATTGGCTCATCGCTGTCCCCACTTCAGCTTATTGCGCAGCACATCAAAGTAGCTCTTGCCCGGCGGACGCACCAGGCGGAGTACCTGTGGAGAGAGGCAGCAGAGCACACGATCCCCGTGATGAATGTCCAATCCCACCTGCCCGTCGACGGTGAGAAACACTGGTTCGTACTCGGCCTTCACCACAACTTCGATCGTCGAAGTTCTTGGGACCACCAAAGGCCGGTTGGTGAGCGTATGAGAGGCGATGGGAGTGATGAGGACGGCGTCCACCCCCGGCAAGATAATGGGCCCGCCGGCCGACAGCGAATAGGCGGTGGAGCCGGTGGCGCTGGAGATAATTAAGCCGTCCGCCTTGTAGGTGCAAACGAATTCTCCGTCCACAAACGCGTCAAAGTCCAGGATGCGTGCCAGCGAGGCCTTGTTCAGCACCGCATCGTTTAATGCATGGTACACACCAACGACTTCGCCAGTGCCCGCGCCGTCGCCGCGGCGCACCTCCACCAGCAGTTTGCGGCGCAGATCCACTTCGTAGTGTCCGGCCAGCACGTGCTCCAGGTCGGGGTGCATCTCAGGCAAAGTGACCGAGGTCAAGAAGCCCATGCCGCCCAAGTTGACGGCCAGCACTGGCAGGTCGCGCTCCTGGACGGCGCGGGCGGCGGCCAGCAGAGTGCCATCGCCGCCTAGCACCACCAGCAGGTCCACCCGGCGGGTCAGTTCCTCCCGCTCCAGCCCGCCCGCGGGGTTGCCCATCGCCGCCGCGGTCTCGCGGTCCACCAGCACCGACACCTTTCGTTCCGCCAGCCAGCGGGTCAGGGCCGGAACAATCTGGCGAACTTCTGGTTTTTTCGGTTTGGATATAAGTCCGACGGTCTTCATGTTATTAAATGATTGAAGATTGGCACATTGGCGATTGAATAACTTGGAACAATCATCAATAAAACATGATCATTCTTCACTATTCCAGTTTCCGACAACGAAAAAGAAGCAGAAATTCCTGGTTTCCTTCGCTGCCTGGGATGGGGCTTGGCATCTGCCCCGCCACCACCATGCCTGCGGATTTGGCCGCGGCGCTGGCTTTGTCTACCGAAGCCGAGTGCAGCTGGGGATCGCGCACGATTCCGCCTTTGCCCACCTGTCCACGTCCAACCTCAAATTGTGGTTTCACCAGCACCACCGCCTGGCCATCCTCTTTGAGCAGGGCCGGCAGCCGGGGCAGGATGAGCGTAGCAGAAATGAACGAGACGTCCACCGAGATGAGATCCACCGGCTCGCCGATATCTTCGGGCGCCAGGCGGCGGGCGTTGAATTTCTCGCGGACGCGGACGCGCGGGTCGTTGCGCAACCGCCAGTCCAATTGGCCAACCCCGACGTCCAGCGCGTAGACGCGGCTGGCGCCGTGCTGGAGCAGGCAGTCAGTAAATCCGCCGGTCGAGGCGCCCACATCCAGGCAGACCTTACCCGCTACGTCGATGGCGAAGGAGTCCAGCGCCGCCTCCAGCTTCAGCCCGCCGCGGCCGACGTAACGAATCCCGCCTCCCAGCAAACGCAACGGTGCGTCGGCCCTCACCAACGTGCCCGGCTTTTCGACTTTCTGCTCTTCGACCAAAACCTCTCCCGCAAGGATCATTGCCTGCGCCTTCTGGCGGGTTTCCGCCAGGCCGCGTTCCACTAGCAGCTTGTCCAGCCGTACTTTCAAACTCAGCTTCTTACCGAAAGAACACTACGCCTCAGCACGCGAAGGAAGCTTATCAAGTGTCGGTTGGGGATGCCACCCCTGGCCGGGGAGTTGCAAGATATCTGGCTGGCTTGTGAGCGGGCGGAGATCAGCCGGAGTCGGTAGTAGGAAAACGTTGAGAAGTACGAGGCCGAAGTGCTCGTGCTGCAAGTTGTGCAGCTCACCACACGCCCGGCACCAAACGATAGCGCACTTTCTGTGCGTACTCAGCGTAGCCTTCCAGTTCCTCCCTAAGTAGTTTATCCTCCAGCCAGGTCCGGCGAACAATCAACGGCACGGCTGGCAGCATAGGCAGGGCCGCCCACCAGGAACCCAGAGCCATCGGGCTGGCAAAAAACCAGAGAATCGTGCCTGTATAGCCGGGGTGCCGCACCGTCCGATATGGGCCAGCGGTAATGACTCGATGGCCTCGCTCCCGCTGGATGCGGACTGCGGTGGAAAAAAGGGATTCACCGACATCGCCCACATGGAACCGCCCAGCGACGCAGCAACCGCAGCGAGAGCGACTACCTGAACCGCGAAGGGAACGTGAGGTTGCCAGTGGAACCGGCCCACGTCGAGCCCGGCAACCACCAGATGAGCGAGCATCAGCAGGGCACCAACTGGGCGTGTGACTGAATCCTTACCTCCCGGACCAGGGCGAAGACGCTCCTGTACCATGCCAGGACTGGTTTTCAAGAAGTAGATTCCGCTACCGAGGAGCATGAACTGAAATAAGAGAATGTAAGCCCAGAAAAAGGGTAGATCCCATCGGCCGGCTGCCCCGAAAAGCGCTCCACCAAACAGAGTGCTCATTAGCAGCACCAATAGAATCAATTTCATATGCATGACGGCTGACGTGTTTGTTTAATTTTTCCGTTCGCCGATGTAGAGCGCAATTTCACGCAGCCAACGCCCCTGAGGGCCGAGCGGCTCGAGGGCCGCCACGGCCTTCTGAATCCTCGCAGCCGCCAGCTCCCGGGAGCAGGCCAGCCCGTGAATGGCAGGATAGGTAGCTTTGTGCTGAGCTGCGTCCTTGCCGGCCGTCTTGCCCAGCTTTTGCGAGGAGCTTTCCACGTCCAGGATGTCGTCTACAATTTGAAAGGCCAGGCCGAGCTGCGCTCCGTATTCGGAGAGGGCGGCTAGTTGGTCTTCCAGGGCACCCGCCGCCAGCGCGCCGCTACACACGGCGGCTCGGATCAAAGCGCCGGTCTTGGAACGGTGGATGTATTCCACCGTTGCGGCATCCACCGGGCGGCGTTCCGACTCCAGGTCCACCACCTGGCCCCCAATCATGCCGTCCAGGGTGCCGGCCGCCTGGGCAACATCCGCCAGGATGGCTGCGCGGCGCTCGGCCAACGTCGGACCGCAACGGGCCAGAACTTCAAAGGCAAGCGTCAGGAGCGCGTCGCCGGCCAGAATGGCGGTGGCTTCCCCGAATGCTTTGTGGCAGGTGGGTTGGCCGCGGCGGAAGTCATCGTTGTCCAGAGCCGGCAGGTCGTCGTGGATCAACGAGTAAGTGTGAATCATCTCCAGGGCGCAACCCACGTCCAGGGCCTGTTCCGCTTCCTCAGGACGCACAGCCGCGGCTGCTTCCAGGCAGAGGGTGGGACGGATGCGCTTGCCCCCCGCGAAGACGCTGTGGCGCATGGCGCGGTGCAAGCTCTCGGGCCGCTGGTTGGTCGGCGGCAGCAATTGTTCCAGGCGTGCGTCCACCGCCTGCTGCCGGAGCTGCAACCGCTCCTGGAGGCGGGCCGAGAGGCCACTCACGGCTTGTCGCTCTCGTCGGCCAGGCGGAACGGTTCTGTCACGACGCGGCCGTCAGCCTTCCGCACTAGCATCTCGATGCGGCTTTCGGCGCTGTCCAGTTGCCGCCGGCAGTTCTCGGAAAGCTTCATGCCTTCCTCGAACAGCTCCAGGGCGCGCTCCAGCGGCAAGTTGCCGTTCTCCAGCTCCTTGACGATCTTCTCCAGGCGGTCCAGCGAACCTTCGAACGATTCCGATGGGGGTGTGGCGTCTTTTGGCATTTAGGTGGCGACCTGTGCGCGACGATCGCCGAGCGCTTCCAGGACCTCCAGGGCCATGCGGTAGCGGCCGAACGGCGCGCTCAACTGCGCGCCCTGCACTATGTGGTGCGCCCGGGCCAGCATCTCGCGGGCGATCGCCACTCCTTCGGCCCGCGCCGCTTCAGCCGACTCGGCCTTACGCATCCGCTTCATGAAGGCGTCCGGGACGGGCACTCGCAGCTCGTTGATCATAAACTCTGCATTCCGGTAGCTGGTCAGCGGCCAGATGCCGGCAACGACGGGGATCCTGAACGGTTCAACCTGGCGGGCCAGCGCTTCCAGTTGGTCCAGGTCAAACACAGGTTGGGTCACGATATATTCGGCGCCGGCCTCGATTTTCCATCGCAACCGGCGCAGTTCGTGATCCATATGGATCGCGCCCGGGTCAGCGCCCACGCCAATGAGGAAACCGGTCTGCGAGCCGATTGGGCTGCCGCCCAGATCCAGGCCCCGGTTCAAGTTGGCGACGATGTTGGTAAGTCCGATGGCGTCCACGTCAAAAACGGCGGTGGCGTCCGGATAGTTGCCCAGCCGCGGCGGGTCGCCAGTAATGAGGATCAGATTGCGGATGCCGAGCGTGTAAACGCCCAGCAGGTCCGACTGCATGCTGATGATGTTGCGGTCGCGGCAGCAGTAGTGCAGGACCGCTTCCAATCCAGCCTGCTGCTGGATCAGGTAGGCCAGGGCCTGTGCGCTCATCCGAGCGCTGGCTCGTGGGCCGTCGGGTACATTTATGCAATCCACACCGTGGGCAGCGCACAGCCGCGATCCTTCGATTTCTTTGCTGGGGTCGGAGCCGCGCGGCGGCAGGATTTCCACAAAGACGGGGAACGTCCCGTTCTTCAACTTCTGGCCCAGCCCAGATTTCTCTTCTTGCGGGATCGGTGGCAGCGCCTTGGGCCGATCCTCGACCGCTGCGGTTACCTGGAAGTGGGCATGCGCCGGCTGCAAAGAGCGGACCTCGTTCTTGATCAATTTGATGTGCTCGGGCGTAGTGCCACAACAGCCACCAATGATTCTGGCGCCCGCTTGAGCGAAGCGCCGCGAGTATTGCGCCAGGTATTCCGGCGAGCAGAGGTACACATGGCGACCTTCGATATTCGCTGGTGAGCCGGCGTTCGGCTGCACCGAGAGCGGCTTGCTGGTGGCCTTGCGCATCCGCTCCAGAACCTCCAGAGCCAACTTGGGTCCCACCGAGCAGTTGACGCCAACCACGTCGGCGTCCCACTCCTCCAGGCGGCGGGCGAAAACCTCTGGGCTTGCGCCAAACAGCGCGTTGCCCTCCTCGTCTACGCTCATCTGCGCCATGATCGGGAGGTCGCACGCCTCCCGGGCTGCGAAGATGGCTTCGCGGATTTCGTTCAGGTCGCCAAAGGTTTCCAGCACAATCAGGTCGGCGCCGGCCTCAGCCAGGGTTGTGATTTGCTGCTGGAATGCTTCCCGCGCTTCCCGAAAGGAAGTGGGGCCCAGGGGTTCGATCCGTAGTCCCAGAGGGCCCACGGCGCCCGCCACCCACAAATCCTCGCCAGCGCACTCCCGCGCCAGACGCACCCCCGCCTGGTTGATGTCGCGCAGCTTTTCCGCCAGGCCGAAGGCCGCCAGCCGCAGGGAGTTGGCCCCGAAGGTGTTGGTTTCGATGATTTCGGCGCCGGCCCGCACGTAGCTCTGGTGGATTTCCTTTACCAGTCCTGGACTGGAAAGATTGAGTTCGTCGAAGCAGCGGTTGATGAAGATGCCCTTGGAGTACAGCATGGTGCCCGTGGCGCCGTCAGCCACCACCACCTGCGTCTGAATGCGCTCCAGCAACCTCTGCGCGCGGCCGTGCATCCTGAGGATTCTATCCCACCCCGCCGGTCAGTCACAATCGGCTGCTGGGCAGTGAGGCTGTTTATGGTGCACTAAGGGAAAGGTAGTCAGTACTGCTGTTCGACGGGGCCGGGGGCGGTCAGCTCAACCAGCGCGCCAGCAACAGGACCTTGCCGTTAGGGAGGGAAGCGATATAGAAACTCTCGCCCGCACACTCCAGCACGAACACGTGGGGGTGGCGGGGATCTGGCAATGCTGGGCAGTTCTGTTCCAGACTCTGCTTCAGCCGTTCGACGACTTCCGGCCCATAATCACGGACATCTTCAACTGCAAACGCAATCCCAGCGGCCATCATTTGAGCATTACCTCCCTGAGTCTCTAAACACGCCGGCCGGCGTAAAGTTTCTCCAACCGTCACACATTAGACGCAGTTGCTTCCCATTTGGTCGCGTCTTTCTAAGGGGTGCTTCCCGCCGTGCTAACATCTTGCCTATGGAAGTGCCACTGGCTCTGCGGCTGTTGGCCGTTGGCTTCTTCGTGGCCGCTAACGCCTTCTTCGTGGCCGCCGAATTTGTGCTGGTGAGCATCCGGCCCACCCGGCTTCGGCAACTGGAGGCAGAAGGGCGCAGCGGGGCCAAGGTCGCGCTGCGTCTTCACGGCCAGATTGACCGCGTCTTGTCGGCCACGCAGTTAGGCATCACCCTGGCCAGCCTGGCCCTGGGCTGGGTGGGCGAGCATGCGGTGGCCGATTTGCTGATGCCGCTATTCGCGGCGTTTACGCCGGGGGCACGGCTGGCGATTGCTCACTCCATCGCTCTGGCAGTTGCTTTCTTGATTATTACCGCCATGCACCTGGTCCTGGGCGAAGTAGTGCCGAAGAACGTGGCCCTGGCCCGGAGCGACCGTCTGGTGCTGCTGATCGCACGGCCCATGGATCTGTTCGTGCGGGCCACCCACCCCTTTCTGCGCGTCCTAGACGCGGCTGCCACCGCGATCTCCCGCCTGTTCGGCGCAGCCTCGCCGACGCACCGGCACGTGCATTCCCCGGAGGAGCTGAAGATGTTGGTGACCGTGGGGCGGGAGGGTGGACTGCTGCCCGAGCCGCTGGAGGCGATGGCGCACAACATCTTTGATCTGGGGGAAATTCTGGTCCGCGAGGTCATGGTGCCGCGCCCGGATGTGGTGAGCGTCTCGGTAGCCACCCCGTTGGAGGAGATGGTCAGGCGACTGGTCGAGCGCCCATACTCTCGCGTGCCGGTGTATGAAGGCTCTCCCGAGAATTTCATTGGCGTCCTCTACCGGAAAGATTTGTTTCGGGTGTTGGCCGAAGGGCAGGCTGCTCAGCAGCAGGGACGCCCGTCGCGCGAGTTCCAGCTCCGCAGCCTAGTCCGCGACGCGCTGATTGTTCCCGAAACCAAGCCACTGAGTGAGTTGTTGGAGGAATTCAAGCGGCGCCGACGGCACCTGGCCTTGGTGGTAGATGAATTTGGCAGCATCGCCGGACTGGTAACTGTTCGGGACGTGCTCGAACGCGTCGTGGGTGAGCTGCCGGACGAGCACGCGGCGAAAGAAATGCCGGTCGAGCCCGGGCTGCTCGGCTTGGTCCTGGAGGGGTCCACCAGGATTCACGAGTTGGATGAGCGGTGGGAAATTCGCGTGCCGCGCGACCGCGGGTTTGAGACGCTGGCTGGCTTTCTGCTGAGCAGCATGGGTCACATTCCGAAGGTAGGCGAATCCTGCCTCTTCGATGGCTGGCGATTCACCGTGGAAGCGATGGAGCACCACCGCATTGCCTCGGTCCGGCTGGAGCGCATGGAGACCCAGGCGGAGCCAGGCGCCCAACCCGCCCAACTTTCTTGAACCTCTTTCCTAGCGGCGCAATGCCGGCGGCCAGTGCGGGGTCACTGCAGAAAGTTCCGGACGATGGTCTGGATGTCGGAAGTCAGGGTGAGGTCCTGCTGAACGGTGGCCGACTTGTCCACAGTCACGCGGACGGCGTGCTCCTCAAGCTGGGCGAACAGCTCGGGATCCTGGACGCGGGCAACATCGGATTCAGGCCACACCAGCAGCAGGTATTCGCCGGGAATGATGGCGCCTAGCTTGTACTGACCATGCTGGTCGGCCGCCCCGCTGCGGAAGTAGCGGTCGGAGCCGCGCTTCTCCTGGTCGGTACTGAGTAGCGCGACGTGGACGCCGGAAATCGGCTGCTCATCTTCGTCCAGCAACAGGCCAGTGACCGTGCCGCCGGTGAAGTCCAGCACCCCCTCCAGGTCGGAGACCGGTGCGTTTTCGGCAATAGTGAGTCCCTGTTCAACCACATTCTCTCCGTCGGCGCGCACTTCGCTTACATAAAACGACGTATTTTGAGGCATGCTCCCGGGCGTACTGCCGGGATTGGCCTGAGGGGAGAGCAAATTGACTAGGTACTGACCTGGCTGCACGTTGGCGATCTCGAAGGTCAAGTCCTCGTTAGCCAGGCTGTGACCGCCGGGAAACGGGAAGTTGCCGGCCTTCGACATGAGCATCACGCGCAGCCCATCTGTAGAAACCTCTCCTCCCTCGGCCACGATCTTGCCGCGTACGGTAACCCCCGGCACCACGGTCACAACCATGTTCTCGATATCGGCTTCGCGCAGGTCAAAGCGTTTCATCACTGCCGACCTGAAACCGAAGCCGCTACTTCCGGGTCGTTGCACGAAGACCATCAACTGGTAGCGGCCCGGGACCAGCCCTTCCAGGCGAAAGCTCCCGTCGCTACGGATCCGGTCGCCGCCGAAGAAAAACATCGAGGACTCCTCCGACCTCGCGCTGACGCCGCCGCTGGTGACTGGCCGGCCAGTCACCAGATCCAGCACTTTGCCGCTCACGCTGAAGGTGGGTACCTTCTGCATCCGGATGTCCATACGGGGCGCTTCACCTCCCTCACCGACCGGGATGCGTTGCGCGTCCTCCGCCCTGAGGACGTTCGGGTAGAACACCGTAGCAAAACTGCTCTCTTGATTTCGGAAGCGGCGCCAGACTGCTCGAACGAAGTAACGGCCCGGTGGTAGATCGAAGATGCGATACTCGCCTCGATCGTCAGTGGAACGCGATCCGCGCGGCATCAGCCGAACCTGGCCTCGCAGGTATTGCCTCGCCAGCGCCTGCACCCGCACCCTGGAAAGTGGTTCGCCCTCCTCGTCTAAGACCCTCCCGCTGATGACTCCACCCCGGATAAGTTGAAAATCCAAGTCCTTGAGTTCCTGGCCCGGGCGAACGGTGAGACGCACGGGCGGCTGGTTGGGTCCCTTCTGCCCGTAGGAGGCACGGACGTAGCCGTTTCGGGTGCATTGCAGAGTGTAGGTGCCGTGCTCCACGTTTCGGAATTCGTAGGCGCCCTGCTCGTCGGTGGTCGCCTCTACGCGATCAGCCGGTCGACTAGCGGGGACCAGTCTCAGCCGGGCTCGCTTCAGCGGCGCTCCGATCGCCCGTGCATAGACGTGGCCGCGCAGGGTGGCCTTGGGAACTTCCTGCTGCTCGGTCGCGGGATGTTGGGCGCTTTCCGTATCGGGAGCACCGGGTGAGGCGGGCGGGCGCTGTGCTTGCCCTGGGGACGTGGCCGGGGTTTGGTTTTGGGCGGCGGCTGCCGGAATGGCAGCGGAACCGGACAGGAGTATCAGAAGCAGACCCAGCACTTTCATCGCAAAATTCTCCTGAAGGTAGGCGCTTGATGATATGCGGGAACGGAATACGAGAGGAGACTGAGCGTGGCGATGGTCACCGCTGGAAATGAGCCGCCCCCTGGCATGTGAACAACGCTAAGGTCTCCCAGGTCAGGACCCGAAAAAGCCGTCCGTTCAGAAGAAACCTACAGTTCGAACTTGATGCTGCGCTCTTCGTTCAGCTTCTTGGTAAATTCCACATCCAGCAGGTCGAGGCTGACGCAATTCTGCGAGCCGTAGCTGGTCACGTAGCAGATGCTGTCGTCTTCTTTCCAGTACTCGCTGACCGCGTAGATGAAGTGGTTTTCGAACACCAGCAGGGTAAGTGGCTTGGTCGGCCGCTCTTGGGCTAAAGGCGGGCGAGTTTCATAAATCAGCCCTCGCTGCTCCGCTTCGCGTTCGGTGAGAATCTTACCGGGCATGTGGCGGGGTGGTTCCTGTGCCTGGAACTGCCCCTGGTTGGGCGGCTGCTGAACGATGATGACCTGCGGCTGCTGGGGGTAGTACCCATATCCACTCACTACAACCGGCACACCCACGACCGCGACGCCGCCAGCACCATACGATCCACCGTAGTTGTAGTAACTCCGGTAGCGGCTGGGGTAACGAGAGCGATAGCGCTTTCCGTGCCTAGGCAGCCTCCCAAAATCTGTGACCCCGGGGCGAATGGGGCCGATCAAGTGTTGGTTCCTCGTGGGCAGCGGCTGGATGCCCGGCGTAAGTGGGACACCGATGCCGGGAGTGTTCGGGGCAAAGCCCAATCCGGGGTGGTTGATGTTCCCGTAGCCAGTCGGGGGTGCGACGAGCGACCCGGGCCTAAAGTGCCCATGTCCGTATCTGTGTGCCGACCGGTGACGGCTCCCAATGGTCATGGCAGGACCGCTCAGCCGGCCACCTGGGGAAGACACTCTGGTCCCGGTTCGACCGGAACCTCGGCGTTGCGCTAACGATAGGGTGGGAACCAAACTCAACGCCAGCAAGACCACCGCGATTCGTGTCATCATGGGTGCCTCCTTCCGGCCAACGACTGCCGCCCCACTTCCTAACATTATACCGCAATGAATAGAATCAATGACTTATCTAAACTTTATCGCAGCTGCCACTCACGCTCCGCGGACACTTAGACGCACTGCCACTCGCGCCGGTTACATAGTGGTTGCACAGTCTCAGCGAGGCTGAGCCTGCGCACCAGGTGGGTCTCAACGAACTGGTCTGGTGGGGCGGAAGTGGAATTGCTCCCGGAGCACCGTCAGGTCCTGGTCCAAAACAATCCGCGCGACGAAGCCCTTGCGGCCAGAAAACGCGGGTTCGAAACGCAGGTCGCGCAACACTACTTCATAGCCACGCTCGGTCGGCTCCACGTAGGAATAAGGAAAGCGGGCGAAATTCAGGAAGATTCGTGCAGTGCGGGATTGGCGCGCCGCCTCGAGCGGCGGGGAGGGTTCCGGCGGATAGTAGGTGCGGCTGCGCCTGGGGTTGAATTCCTCGCGGAGGTTGACTTCCACTGCCTCCCAGGCCTCGGCGGTTTCCACCACACCGTGCCAACGGAAGGGGTTGACGAAGTCGGCAAGGACACCCACCTCACGCGGTTCCAGGCCGTGGTATATGTGCGCGTCCAGCACAGCAAGGGCACGGGCATGGCACAGGCCACGAACCCCAAACCACGCCAATAGGAACGCGACTGCGAACCAGGCGGCCCCCCGGCCGCTGGTGCGCGGCGCGCCAATCTCTTCGCTGACGAGGCGAAACAGAGAAGGAAGCGCGAGAGCCGCGGCCAGCACCAGCCACAACCACGGGTCCACGATTGGCACTGCGCCCCAGGAGAGCCCGCGGTCGGAGAAGGGCAGCAGCAAGCGTGTGCCGTAGTTGGTGCACCAGTCCAGCAGCAGGTGTCCGAACACCACCCCGAACCAGGCCACCAGGAAGGCCCTCCCGACGCCGAAGGGGCGGTGGGAGCGCGTCAGTTTCCGCCCAAGCACGAACACGCCCACCACCACCAGAGCCACCAGAGGCGAGGCGGCCAGCGAATGCGTGATGCCACGGTGCCAGTCGAGGTAGGTAACTGTGGAATCCAGCAGCGCCACCGAGTCTACGTCCGGAACGTTCGCTGCTGCCACCAGCAAGCCAGTGGCGTGAGGTCCCAGCCGCTTGCCGCCGGCCCGGGCCAGTGTAATCGCCACCAGCGTGTGGGTAAGGTTGTCCACGTGTGCGGAATCGCCGCATCTTAGCACCTCCGCCTACTGTCGTGGGTATAATCGCGGAGGAGTGCGTTGAATTGATGCCCCGAGACATTGAGAAGTTCAGAGAGACGGCGGGTCAGGTGGAGAAGTTGCGCCAGCAGATTCGTCGCCACGAGCATCTCTACTACGTGCTCGATAAGCCCGAAATCTCCGACGCCGATTTCGACGCGATGCTCAACCAACTCAAGCAACTGGAGGCCCAGCACCCGGAGCTCGTGACGCCGGATTCGCCCACCCAGCGGGTGGGTGGGCAGCCCCGCGAGGGCTTCGTCAAGGTGCGGCACACCTCGGTGATGCTGAGTCTGGACAACGCTTACTCGCGTGAGGAGCTGCTGGAGTTCGACCGGCGCGTGCGGGAACTGGCCGGACGCGATCACGTCGAGTACGTGGCCGAGCTGAAGCTGGACGGTCTGAGCGTGGCCGTCCACTACGAGCAGGGGCGTCTGTCACGCGCCGTCACGCGCGGCGACGGCGCGACCGGCGAGGACATCACCCAAAACGCCCGCACCATCCGCTCGCTGCCCCTGCGGGTGGACGAGCGGCTAGCTCGGCAAGCGGAGCTGACGGAGACCTTCGAAGTGCGCGGCGAAACGATCATGCTGCTGCCCGCCTTCCAGAAGCTAAATGCGGAACGGGAAGCGCAGGGTCTGTCGCGCTTCGCTAACCCGCGCAATGCCGCCGCCGGCTCGGTGCGTGTGATCGATCCCGGCGTCACCGGCGGTCGGCGCCTGGATTTCTTTGCCTACTCGCTGTTGCGCGACGGACGTACCCCTATGGCCGAGCATCGGCAGGTGCTGGAAACTCTGAACACCTTGGGGTTCAAGGTGGATCGCCACTGGCGCAACTGCCGCGACATCCACCAGGTACTGGAATTTTGTGAGGAGTGGGAACAAAAGCGCGAGAAGCTGCCGTACGAGACTGACGGGGTGGTGGTGAAAGTGAACGCGCTGGCGCTGCACGAAGAGCTGGGCTCGACGGCCAAAGCGCCCCGTTGGGCCTGTGCCTACAAGTATGCGGGGCGCGCCGGCTTCAGCACGGTGCAGGCGGTCGAGGTGCAGGTGGGGCGCACCGGCGCGCTGACTCCGGTGGCCGTGCTGGATCCGGTGGCTATTGGCGGCGTGCAGGTCAGCCGCGCCACCCTCCACAACGAGGACGAAATCGAACGGCTTGGCCTGCAGCTCGGCGACCTCGTGCAAGTGGAGCGCGGCGGAGACGTGATCCCCAAGGTGGTGAAGGTGATCGAGGAGGAGCGGCCCAAGCGGAGCAACCAGCTCCGGCCCTTCCGCATGCCCGAGCAGTGCCCGGTCTGCCTCAGCCGTGTGGTGCGCGAGGAGGGCGAAGCAGTCCGCCGCTGCATCAATGCCAGCTGCCCGGCGCGCCTGAAGGAAAGCCTGCTGCATTTCTCCGCCCGCAAGGTGATGGGCATTGACGGGCTGGGTGAGGCGCTGGTGGACCAGTTGGTGGACAAGGGCATTGTCGGCAGCATCTCCGGCCTGTATCAGCTCAGCAAGGAGCAATTGGCCGGTCTGGAGCGAATGGGCGATAAATCGGCCCAGAACCTGCTCGACGAAATTGAGGCGAGCAAGAAGATGCCGCTGGCCCGGGTCATTTTCGGCCTGGGCATCCGGCATGTCGGCGAGCGCCTGGCCCAGACCCTGGCCGGGCAGTTTGGGTCGCTGGACCGGCTGATGGAGGCTTCCCAGGAGGAGCTCGAGGAGGTGCCCGACGTAGGTCCGCGGGTCGCCGAGAGCATTCGCCAATTCTTCGAGGAGCGCCAGAACCGGGCCCTGATCGAGCATCTGCGCCGCGTGGGGCTGCGCTTCGAGGAAACCCGGCGCGCAAGAGCGGCCGGGCCGCTGGCCGGAAAGAGCTTCGTGCTGACCGGCACGCTGGAGCGACACACGCGCGAGCAGGCACAGCGGCTCATCGAGGAGGCCGGCGGCAAGCTGACTTCTTCAGTCAGCAAGAAGACCGATTACGTGGTGGCGGGCGCTGACGCCGGCCTTAAGCTGGAGAAGGCCCGCACCCTGGGGGTGACGGTTCTCGACGAGCGCGAGTTTGACCGCCTGCTGTCCGACAAGCTTGCGCATTAGCTGTTGCCGCTAAAAGGAGATTCCTCGCTTCGCTCGGAATGACAAGGGAGCCACTTCTTAGAGTCCTGCTAGGGGGTATAATAAGAGTTTGGGCAAGCCGGCCGGGTGATCGCTGCCCGCCTTCGGGCGAGCAGAGGAAAGTCCGGACTCCGGAGGGCAGCGTGCTGGCTAACGGCCAGGGGGTTCCGCTCAAAGCGGGATTCACGGCAAGTGCCACAGAAAACATACCGCCCGCCGTTCCCCGGCGGGTAAGGGTGAAAAGGTGCGGTAAGAGCGCACCGCGTTCCGGGTGACCGGGACGGCAGGGTAAACCCCACGCGGAGCAAGACCAAATAGGAGAGGAGGGCCGGCCCGGCCCGCCAACCTCGGCTTTCGGGCCGAGGACTCTCGGGTAGGTCGCTTGACCCCGCCAGCAATGGCGGGGCTAGAGGAATGATCACCGCCCGCAAGGGACACAGAATCCGGCTTACAGGCCGGCTTGCCTAACTTGCCATCTTTCCCTCACACGTATCTTCACACTTACCTTTTTCTAAGAACTCCTCTTAGTGATCCCCCGAGCTGATTTTCCGTCTGGGCTCCGGCGGTCATGCGCAGATTTGTCATTCTGGGCCGCCGTTTCTGCGACTCCGGGTGCTACCATTGGCTCGTCATGACCAACTGCATCCTGAACTGTGAGACCTGCGGCGCTCGCAAGCCTTTCCTGCTGGGCGAGCAGGAGCTGACCGACGCCCAGAACAAGAGGCCCATCTCTAGATACTGCCCCAGTTGCCGAGCTGCCACTCACTGGGCCCTCACCTTTCTAGAAAGGCGCGGTGGTATGGACCGCCGCCATGGTTCCGAGCGAAGAACCCCCGCGCTCTGAGCGCATCCGCAAGCCCTCGCTTGCATGAATTAGCTGGTAGAAATCCTATCGCGAAACCGTCGGCTGGCACCGGCAAGACCTGACAAGCCAAGTTTGGATCGCAAACGTGACCGACTCAGCCCCGCCTGCCTCTCGCGTGTTCCGGCCAGCCCGCAACATTATGGGAACGGTGCGGCTGCCTGGTGACAAGTCCATCTCGCACCGCTACGCGCTGCTGGCTGCGGTTGCCGACGGACGCACAACCATCCGCAATTTTTCCAGCGCCGTCGATTGCGCCTCCACGATCGGGTGCCTACGAGAGCTGGGGGTGGAGATCGCCGGTGAGAGCGGTGCCATCCTCATCGATGGCGCCGGCCTCACCGGCCTGCGTGCGCCGCAACGGATGATGGATGCCGGCAACTCCGGCTCGACCATCCGCATGCTGAGCGGCATCCTGGCGGGACAGCCCTTCTCCTCCACCATTAGCGGCGACGAGTCGCTGCGTCGCCGCCCGATGGGCCGCGTGATTGACCCGCTGCGCCAGATGGGTGCAGACGTTACGGCCGCCGAGGATAACTACGCGCCGCTCGAATTCCGCGGTCGCCCGCTGCGCGCCATGCATTTCCACCCGCCGGTGGCCAGCGCGCAGGTGAAGACTGCCGTTCTGCTGGCCGGCCTGTCGGCTGAGGGAACCACCGTGGTGGAAGAGCCGGTGAAGACGCGCGACCACACCGAGCTGGCCTTGGTCGAGTTCGGCGCCCAGCTCACCCGCAGTCGCAGGTCAGTGCGCGTCGAGGGCGGGCATCACCTCCGCGGAGGAGAATTCCAGGTACCGGGTGACATCTCCTCGGCTGCTTTCTTCCTGGTGGCCGCGCTGCTGTTCCCGGATTCAAACCTGCTGGTGGAAAATGTCGGCCTGAACCCTACCCGAGCCGCTGCGCTGGACTTCTTCTCGGGCCTGGGTGCCGCGATCCGGATCAGCCGCGTAGAAAGCCTTGCGGGAGAGGTCGTGGGGGACCTGCACGTTTCCGGTGGGCGTTTGAAGGGAGGGCGAATCGGCCCGGACCTGGTGCCCGCCTTGATTGACGAGCTGCCCGTACTGGCAGTGCTGGGTACCCAGACGGAGCAGGGGCTCTCGATCTCCGGCGCCCAGGAGTTGCGGGTGAAGGAGAGCGACCGCATCGCCACGGTGGCCGAGAATCTGCGCCGCATGGGGGCGCACGTTGAGGAGCGGCCCGACGGGCTGGAGATTCCGGGAGGCCAGCGGCTACACGGCGCGCGCCTTGACTCGTTTGGCGACCATCGGATCGCCATGGCGTTTGCCGTGGCAGCGCTGGTGGCTGAGGGCGAAACGTCGCTCGAAGGTGCTGACACTGCCCAAGTTTCCTTCCCAGGGTTTTACGACGTACTGGACCGCGTCGCCGAGCGGTGAGGTCGCCTGGAGAGCTGCTCCGTATGACTTCATTTCGGGATGCCACTGCGCAGGTCACGTTCGACATGCTGTTCAACTGGCAGGCCCTCGGGGTGACGGGGAAGGGAATTCGGGAGAGGCCGACGTTGACTCTGCTTGGCGATTGAGTCACCATGAGTAGAAGGGCCGATGGGGAAGAAGTTCAGGTACTTGCTGTCCAGCCTATTGTTTGTAGGACTGGTGGCGTACATCGTCTACAGGGTACACACCAACCCGGAGTGGCAAAGTTTCGACCTGGCGCAATTTCAGGCTACTCTCGGCCAGCTGGATTACCGGATTCTGCTTGTCGCCCTAACCTTGGTGTACTCCACCTACCTGCTGCGCTCCTTGCGTTGGCGGGAATTCCTGCTGCCGATCAAGCCTACTTCGGTGTCCAACCTGCTGACGGCCACCATCATCGGCTTTGGCGGGTTGGCCCTGCTGGGTCGGCCAGGCGAGCTGGTTCGTCCTTATCTGATCTCGCGCAAAGAGGACATTCCGGTGAGCACGCAAATGGCGGTCTGGGTCCTGGAGCGCGTCTACGACCTGTCCATGGTCATCGTGATTGTGGGCGGGGTTAGCTATTTTTCTGTGTGGGGCGAAGAGTTCAGCCAGGGCCACACCCAGGCCCTGCCGCACATCCGCACCGCCGGCCTGACCATCCTGAGCCTGACGTTGTGCGGCATTGCGGGCCTGCTGCTGTTCCGGCTTTACTGGCAAAGCTGGGTGCCGCGGCTGCTGGCGTTGATCGGCTTCCTGCCGCCGCGCCTGCTGGGGAAGCTGCGGGAGATGTTGGAACAGTTCGGACAGGGGCTCTCCAGCCTGCGCAGCAGCCGCGCCTTTCTCATGGGACTGCTCTACACCACGCTGGTGTGGGTTTCCATTTCGGTGGGCTACTTCATTACGCTGAGGGCGTTCGGGCCTCCGCTCTCCGATCTCAGTTTTTCTGCTGCGGTGCTGGTGATGGGCTTCGCCATCGCTGGCTCGATGCTGCAGGTTCCCGGAATCGGCGGTGGCACTCAGGTGTTTACCATCCTCGCTCTGACCGAATTGTTCCGGGTCCGCCCTGAGGTGGCCACCAGCGCCGCTCTCGTCCTCTGGTTGTTGACCTTCGTCGCCGTGGTTCCGCCGGCCTTGATCTTCTCGATTCGCGAAGGACTGAGCTGGCGCAAGCTGCGCCTGCTGGCGGCCGCCGAGTAGCGGATTCCCGCGCCAGTGATCCGGGCTGCCGGAGGATTTGTTTCCCCCTTCGCCTTTCCCTGACGACTCGGCCGCAGCCCCTGTTATACTGCTGCGCGGCCGAAGCGGGGTGCAGTGTGCGAAACGGTTGCTGCACTTTCCGCGTCGCAACTCTGGCCGCGCCGCAAGTCCGGCACTCCGCGCTGCTATGAAATGTCCGTTTTGCGGGTACCTGGAAGACAAGGTCGTGGATTCGCGCGAAAGCAAGGAGGGCGAAGCCATCCGCCGCCGCCGGGAGTGTCTCCAGTGCCAGCGCCGCTTCACCACCTACGAGCGTATTGACGAAATCCCCTACATGGTGGTGAAGAAGGACGGGCGCCGGGAGAAGTTCGACCGGCAGAAGGTGCTGGCCGCCCTGCTGCGAGCCTCGGAGAAGCGCCCGGTCAGCATGGGCAAGCTGGAGAACATCGTCAACGAGGCGGAAGCGCTGGTCATCGAATCGCCCGACCGGGAGCGCTCCACCTCAGAAATCGGCGAGTTGCTGATGGATCGCCTGAAGAAGCTCGACAAGGTGGCTTACGTGCGCTTCGCTTCCGTCTACCTGGACTTCAAGGACATTCGCGAATTTATGACCGAACTGAAGGATCTCCTGAAGACCAAGTAAGAGCCAGTCTGTTTCCCGCGTTAGCTACAAATGGAAGCGGGCCGCGAGAGGACGCGCCGTGACGCATTCTCTCGGGCCTGGCAAGGAATACCTACTACTCACCCTTACAGGTCTTATTGCCTGACTTGCCCTTGCACTTATTCGAGCAGCACTGGTTGTCGAACTCACAGTCCGCGCCGGCTGGCAGGAGAGTGCAGGCGCCGCCGGGTTCGTTCACCGTGACTGTAGTGTTTTTCGTGTCATTACCCGCATTATCGTCGCCGAAATTGTGGCTGGCCTCCAGAGTGTGATTACCTGGAGTGGTGCTGAGCGTGGTAGCCCAGCTAAAGTTAAGTACGGTGGAAGCGCCGGCGTTCAGCGCGCCAGTCGGTTTGGTGTCGATGATTGTCCCCTCGTCCTTGAGAGTCACATCCACACTGCCCACATCCTGGTTTCCGACGTTCTCCACGGTTACATCGACGGAGACCGGATCCCCCTGGACCACCGTGCTGGGTGTAGCGGTCACCGAAGTGATGACGATGTCAGTGACAGGCCCCGTCGGACCCACGCCGACCGCGACCCAGGCATCGGTGGTGGAGTCCAACTGCTGGGAGGCCGCGCCAAACATCGAACTGGCTACTGCTTCGGTGGCAGCACGGGCATCTGCCATCGTAGCGTTCGAGGACAATCCAATGAATGCCGGGAAGAAGATCTTCTCGGCGTCCGGCAAATCAATGCCCGCAACCGCGATCTCAGAGCCAGTGCAATGAGCCGAGTTGTGGGTCCCGGGAATAGCACAACTGGCATTGAGTCCGCCGTTCACCAGCAAGTAGTAGGCGTGGTTGGGGATGCCGCTGTTGGTGTGTACACCCCCGTTGTCGCCGCCGCCAACCTGGCGCTCGCTATAGTGGTCAGGATCCCCGTCTTCCTCCGGGTCAGCCATGTTGCGGTCGCCAGCAGCGCTGTCCGCGGGAAGGTAGATGTCCTCCCCGACCAACCAGTCCGCGGATACGGTGGGATCCAGCCCGTTATCCTGGGCGTAGAACTCGGCGCTGTTGCCGAGGATATCGGAGAACGACTCGTTTAGAGCGCCCGACTCATTCAGGTAGATCAGGCCGGAGGAACAGTCGGTTACTCCGTGCGTGGCCTCGTGGGCCACCACGTCGAGTCCACCGCTTAGCTGCCGGAATAGCGTGCCATCCCCGTCACCGTAGAGGAGGAAGGCTCCGGTCCAATGCGCGTTGTTGTAATTCCTCAGGTAATGGGCAACCGACTCCATCGCCGGGTAACCGCAGTCTGCAATCCAATCCAACCCAAGGCCAAGTAAGTAATCGTCGGTCACCTTGGCGTAGTACTGGGCGTCGATCAAGGCCGGCTGGCCGGGTGACCGCCGGTTGTTCTTTACGAGGTTCCAGTGGTTGTCCGCGTCGGTGACGTAGTAGATATTGGGGTCCCTATTGCGGTAGTCGTAGGTTTTCTGGAGAGTGTCTCACCTTTAGTTGAAAGTCGAGCGGCGGTTCGCTGACCTGGTTCCGTAGAATCGGGTTGGGAAACTTTCTGGAAAGGGGAACCGCCGTGCAGAGAAGCTACCACATCCTAGGCCGGAGCGATAGCCGAAGCTCCCGCAAACTGGCTGCCTACCTGGCTCGCCACGGGCAGTTTCTGCTGCCCTGGGTGGAGTTGATCGAACAATCGCGGTTAGCCGTCGACGAGCTGATCGACGTGGTGGGTAGGGCGGCGATTGAAGCGGTGCTGGAGTTGTCGGCCGCGCAGGTGGCCGGTCCACGCCGTCAGGGCCGGCGGCGCCGTGGGGTAGGCTGGTATGGGCGCCAGCGGGGACGGGTGCGCCTGAAGGAGAGAAAGCTGGCCGTGCACAGGCCACGGCTCCGGCGGCCAGGCCGGGGAGCGGGGAAAGAAGTTCCCCTCCCGGCCTACGAAGCCATGCAGGAGGGCGAGGGTCTGGGGGCCCGGATGTTGGATATCTTGCTGCGGGGCGTCTCGACCCGGCAGTACCAGCGGGTGTTGCCGGAGATGGCGGACACCGTGGGTGTGTCGCGCTCCACGGTCAGCCGGGAAACGATGGAGGCTGCCGCAGCCGAGTTAGAACGTCTGTTGAACCGCCGCTTCGAGGAAGTAGAGTTGCTGATCCTCTACATCGACGGGATGGTGTTTGGCGACCATCACGTGATTGCGGCTGTGGGCGTGGATGCGGAAGGGCACAAGCACGTGCTGGGGATTCAGGAGGGGGCTACGGAGAACGCCGCGGCCGTCCAGGACTTGCTGGAAGGTTTAGTGCGGCGAGGGGTGCAGCCGGCCCAGAAACGGCTGTTTGTGATCGACGGCTCGAAGGCCTTGCGGGCGGCGATCCGCGCCGTGTTCGGGGCCGAGCAGCCGGTGCAGCGCTGCCGCGCCCACAAGTTGCGCAACGTCCTGGACCGGTTGCCGGAGCCAGAGCGGGACCAGGTGCGGGCGGCGATGCGGGCCGCCTGGCGGTTGGATCCGAAGACCGGCAGGGCCAAGCTGGAGAAGTTGGCCCAATGGTTGGAGCGAGATTGTCCGGCCGCGGCGGCCAGCTTGCGGGAGGGTCTGGAGGAATGTTTCACCATCAACCGGCTGGGGCTTCCGGCTTCGCTGCATCGCTGTCTGGCCACCACCAATCTCATCGAGAGTCCGCAGGCGGGAGTGAGGTTGCGAACTCGCCGGGTGTGCCGCTGGCGGGATGCGGCCATGGTCCAGCGCTGGGTCGCCTCCAGCTTCCTGGCCACGGAGAAAAACTTCCGCCGCCTGATGGGGTACCAGGACCTGTGGATGTTGAAAGCGATCCTCGAAGGATCAAAGTCGGCCACTCGACGGGAGGTGGCGTAGTATGATGGCTCCGAACCGCCGCTACGAACTTTCAACTGAGTTCAGGACACCCTCGGGGATTCAGGAGGGGGCTACGGAGAACGCCGCGGCCGTCCAGGACTTGCTGGAAGGTTTAGTGCGGCGAGGGGTGCAGCCAGCCCAGACGGCTGTTTGTGATCGACGGCTCGGCCTTCGATCCGCGCCGTGTTCGGGGCCGAGCAGCCGGTGCAGCGCTGCCGCGCCCACAAGTTGCGCAACGTCCTAGTTGCCGGAGCCAGAGCGGGACCAGGTGCGGGCGGCGATGCGGGCCGCCTGGCGGACCCAGGGAGCTGGAGAAGTTGGCCCAATGGTTGGAGCGAGATTGTCGCTTGCGGGAGGGTCTGGAGGAATGTTTCACCATCAACCGGCTGGGGCTTCCGGCTTCGCTGCATCGCTGTCGCCACCACCAATCTCATCGAGAGTCCGCAGGCGGGAGTGAGGTTGCGAACTCGCCGGGTGTGCCGCTGGCGGGATGCGGCCATGTCCAGCGCTGGGTCGCCTCCAGCTGGCCACGGAGAAAAACTTCCGCCGCCTGATGGGGTACCAGGACCTGTGGATGTTGAAAGCGATCCTCGAAGGATCAAAGTATGGCGTAGTATGATGGCTCCGAACCGCCGCTACGAACTTTCAACTGAGTTCAGGACACCCTCGTTTTCTGTCGATTGTCGGTCTTTAGAATTTGGCCATTGGCGGCATCGATCCAGTGGAACCAGCGGCTGGCGAAGCTCCGAGTCTCCACCCGGTAGAAATAGCGGCCAGTTGTGGGGTTGATCAAAAGGTCGACCTTCCGCTGCCCCCCGGGCCCGAGGTCGCGATCCACAACTCGCCGGGCGCTGGCTTGCGTGAGGCCTACTGCGCCGGTGGGAACGATGTTGGGATAGTGAGCGCCGATCACCGTGGTGATGTTGCCGCCGTTATCCCTGTACAGCGTAATCTGCCCACCTAAGACCTCAGCTCCCCCTGCTCCGAAGACCTGCTGATAACGCTCATAGGTGAGAAAATAGCGGGAGAGGTGGAACGTCTTTACCAATTGCATGTCGCCGGGCACGGAAAAAGCGGCGGCTTTCTGTCCGCTCAGAGCCCGGAAGCCGCTGGCGTCCGGCCCCCCCTGCGCAACGGTCGTAGCTGGCAGGCCCAGCAGTAGGGCCATGACGAGCACTGCCGGGAGCCTAAGCGTGGCCTTCTTCATGAGATGCTATCTCCAGTTCTGGGGGGGGACTGTATAGTGTTGCCGATTCTATCGAGAATCCGCATTCTTGTCGATGTCGGGGCTATCCAGTTGTTGCTAAAGTGAAATTACTATCATCCCCGGGCTAATTCCGTCAATGGTACCAAGGGGCCAGCAGTACTCCCAAGTAGTGCTCTCCCTTTTCCAGAGTGAAGGCGGGAAGCCCGAGGAATGGCTAGCGCAGCATCTCAGCCGAAGCCCTGGCAAACCGCAACACCAGGCCGGGGAAGATGCCCAAATAAAAAGTAGCCACCGCGGTCAAGCCCAGCACGAAGCTGATGCTGCCGGGGACGCGCTCGACTGGCGCCTCGGTGATCGGTTCGCGCATGTACATGACCACCACCACGCGCAGGTAGTAATAGGCGGCGATGGCGCTGTTGAGCACGCCCAAAACGGTGAGCCCCACCAGATCAGCATTGAGCGCGGCGCGGAAAATGTAGAACTTGCCAAAGAAGCCGCCGGTCAGCGGGATGCCAATCAGCGACAGCAAAAAAATGGTGAGCACAGCAGCCAGCGCCGGATGGCGGTGGCCCAGCCCCGTGTAGTCCTCGATGGTGGTGTAGCGCTCGCGCTCGCTGCCGAAGTGGCTCACCACCGCGAAGGCGCCCACGTTCATGGCGCAGTAGGCGGCCAGGTAGAACAGGACCGCGGCCACCCCCAGCTCCGAGCGCGCAGCGAAAGCCACCAGCATGTAGCCGGCATGGGCGATTGAGGAGTAGGCCAGCATGCGCTTGATGTTGCTTTGCACCAGCGCCGCCAGGTTACCCACGAACATGGAGAGCACGGCCGAGATCCACAACAGCCAGAACCAACCCCCGGCCGGCTCCAGCGCCGTCAGAAACACGCGCAGGAACACGGCGAAAGCAGCAGCCTTCGGCCCGGCTGACATGAAGGCGGTGACCGGGGTGGGCGAGCCTTCATACACGTCCGGGGTCCAGACGTGGAACGGAGCGCTGGCCACCTTGAAGCCGAAGCCGACGAACATGAGCGCCGTCGCTACGGCTACCAGCGGGCCCGCGCCCTGGCTCTCCAGTGACGCGCGGATGCCTGTCAGGTAGGTGGTGCCGGTAGCGCCGAAAATCAGGGCGATGCCGTACAGCAGGAAGGCGGTGGCAAACGAGCCCAGCAGGAAATATTTCAGCGCCGCCTCGCTGGACTTGGCCTCACCGGGGCGGAACCCGGCCAGGATGTAGGTGGCGATCGAGGAAATCTCCAGGCCCAGAAAGATCGTGATCAGCTCCACCGAGGCTGCCATCAGACACTGGCCGACAATCGAGAGCAGCACCAGCGCGTAATATTCGCCGTGGTGGATCGCGTCGCGCTCCAGGTACTGGAAGGAGGAGAAGACCACCAGAATGCCGATCAGGATGAACAGGACGCGGAAGAAGATGGCGAACCAGTCGTTGACGATCTGGTCGCTGAAAGCCGGCCCCAAATAGCCCGTCTGTACGACTGCTCCGACCAGCGCCGCCAGCAGCCCGACCACGGCCACGTAGCCTAGCTTGCGCTTCTGGCGCACAAACGGCTCGGCCAGCATGATGGCGATGCCGAACACCGCCAGGACGGCTTCGGGCAGCAGGCGCAGAAGTTGGAGGCCGTAGTCCATGTTCAGCGCTTCAATGTCTCAACTGCGGGCTCAACCGCTGGCTCAACTGCTGGCTCAACTGCTTGCTCAACCGCCGGCCCAACTGCCGGCTCAATCGGCAATGAATCAAGCAATAAAACGTGGTGACGCCCCGCATCGGCTTCTTTCAGAATCCGCTTGGTAGCGCCATCCATCTTGTTCATGAACATCGGCGAAGCGATCCCCATCCACAGCATCAATGCCAAAGCTGGCACCAGGACGAATTTTTCACGCAGGCTGGCGTCCGGCAGCGTCCGGTTCGCTTCCAGGGTGACCTCGCCAAAGAAGACCCGCTGGTACATCCACAGCATGTAAGCAGCCGCCAAAATTACCCCAACGGCGGCCACGTAAGCGTAAAGCGGGCGCGCCTGGTAGGCGCCCAACAGCACCAGGAACTCGCCGACAAAGTTGTTGAGCATCGGCAGGCCGATGCTGGACAGCGTCGTGAACAGGAAGAAGCTGGAGAGCACCGGGAGGGGCGTGGCTAGGCCCCCAAACTCGCTGATCAGATGCGTGTGGCGCCGGTCGTAGAGCATGCCCGCCAGCAAGAACAGAGCGCCGGTCGAGACGCCGTGGTTCAGCATCTGGTAAACGGCGCCATCCAGCGCCTGTTGGTTGAAAGAGAAAATGCCTAGCACCACAAATCCCAGGTGGCTCACCGAACTATAGGCCACCAACTTCTTCAGGTCGGGCTGCACCATGGCTACCAGCGCGCCGTAGATGATGCCGATCAGCGCGAGAACAACAATGGGCATAGCGAGCGCGCGTGAGGCTTCCGGGAGCAACGGCAAGCAGAAACGAGCCAGCCCGTAGGTGCCCATCTTCAGCAGCACCCCAGCCAGAATCACCGACCCGGCCGTGGGCGCTTCCACGTGCGCGTCCGGTAGCCACGTGTGTAGCGGAAACAGCGGAACCTTGATGGCGAAGGCCAGGAAAAACGCCAGGAACAGCCAGACCTGTTGCGAGCCCTGTAAGAGGAACTCGCCCTCCTGCATCCCGTCTAGAATCGTCGGGAGATCAAAAGTGCCGGTTGCGTTGTACAACCAGATGATGGCCACCAGCATCAGCACCGAGCCGGCGAAGGTGAACAGGAAGAATTTCACCGCCGCATAAACTCGCCGCTCGTGCCCCCACACCCCGATGATGAAGTACATGGGCACCAGCGAGACTTCCCAGAAGACGTAGAACAGAAACAGGTCCAGGGAAGCAAACACCCCGATCATGCCCGTCTCCAGAACCAGCAACAGAAAGAAGAACTCCTTCACCCGGGACTGGATCGAGCGCCAGGAAGCCAGCATGGAGATCGGGGTGAGGAAGGTGACCAACAGCACCAGCCAGAGGCTGAGGCCGTCCAATGCGATGTGGAAACGGATGGGCGGCGAAGCGATCCATGAGCGGTTCACTTCAAACTGCCAGCCCGCGTCCCCCGCTGTAAAATGAACGGCCAAGGGTAGCGAAAGCAGGAAGGTGAGCAGCGCGGCGCCGAGGGACAGCCGGCGGACCAGTTCCTTTTCACGGCCGGGCACGGCCAGCAGGGCCAGCGCGGCAGCCGCCGGTAGGAACAAGACTGTGACCAGAAGCCAGCTCATCCTATCTCGCCCACAAGCTCATAAAGCTGATAACGGCCAGCACGCCGATCACAACCCAGCCGGCGTAGCTGCGGATGTTGCCTGACTGCACGCGCCGCACCGAAGCGCCCAGGCCGCGAGTACTGCTGGCCAAGCCATTCACCGCCCCGTCAATCACGGCCACATCCATGACCCGCCACAGGAACCGGGTCGAGCCCACGACGAGAGGCCTCACGATGGCAGCCTGGTAGGCTTCATCTACGTAGTACTTGTTCAGCACCAGGCTGTAGAGCCTACCGGCGGCATCGGCGGCACGCTGCGCCAGCGCCGGCCGCCGCACGTAAAGCAGGTAGGCCAGGCCAATGCCGGAGAGCCCGACCAGGATCGCCACCACCGTCAGCATCCGTTCCAGCCCGAGATGCTCGCCTGCCGCGGCCGCCGGAATCGCGCCGGCCGAAGTGCGGAAGACCGGCTCCAGAAAAGCTTCGAAGCGGTTGTGGCCGCCCAGGGCGTGCGGCCAGCCGATCCAGCCGCCAATCACCGAGAGCACTCCCAGGATCATCAGCGGCACGGTCATCGCTGGCGGCGACTCGTGGGGGTGGTGCGCGGCCTCGCTGCGCGCCTCCCCGTGGAACGTCAGGAAAAAGAGGCGGAAGACGTAGAACGCGGTCATCCCAGCGGTCACCGCACCCAGCAGCCAGAGAGCCCAATGCCCGTAGGCAGAAGCCGCCGGGGTGGTCTTCCACAGAATTTCGTCTTTGCTGAAGAAGCCGGCCGTCAGTGGGAAGCCCGAGATCGCCAGCGAGGCGGCCAGGAAGCTCCAGTAGGTGTAAGGCACAAAGCGCTTGAGCCCTCCCATGCGGCGGAGGTCTTGCTCGCCCCCCACTGCGTGAATGACGCTGCCTGCGCCCAGGAACAGCAGCGCCTTAAAAAAGGCGTGGGTAATCAGGTGGAAGATGCCGGCGCCGAAGGCAGCCACGCCGCAGGCCAGGAACATGTAGCCAAGCTGGCTGATGGTGGAGTAGGCCAGGACGCGCTTGATATCTGTCTGCACCAGTCCGATGGTTGCGGCAAAGAGCGCGGTCAGGCAGCCGATGAGGGCGACGGCAAATAAAGCCAGCGGCGCGTGCGTGAACAGCACGTGGGAGCGCGCGACCATGTAGACGCCGGCGGTCACCATGGTGGCGGCGTGAATCAGCGCGCTGACCGGCGTGGGGCCCTCCATGGCGTCCGGCAGCCAGACGTAGAGTGGCAGCTGCGCCGACTTGCCGGTAGCCCCCACCAGCAGCAGCAGGCAAATCGCGGTGAGCATCCCTGGCGCGGCCACCGATTCCACTGGCATCTCTGCGGCCTGCCGAAAAACCCAGTCAAAATCCAGGCTGCCCAGTAGCCAGAACATGGTAATGAGCGCCAGGATGAAGCCGAAGTCGCCCACCCGGTTGACGAGGAACGCCTTCTTGCCGGCGTCGGCCGCAGATTTTCGAATGAAGAAAAAGCCGATCAAAAGGTAGGAGCACAGACCCACGCCTTCCCAACCGACGAACATCAGCAGGTAATTGCTGGCCAGGATCAGCGTGAGCATAAAAAACATGAACAGGTTCAGGTAGGCAAAGAAGCGGTAGTAGCCCTCTTCGTGCGCCATGTAGCCCACTGAGTAGATGTGGATGAGCAAACCCACGCCGGTCACCATCAGCATCATCACTGCGGAAAGCTGGTCGAGGTAGAGGGAAAAGTCCACCCGGAAGGCGCCGGCCACAATCCAGGTCGTGAGCCGTTCCAGTTCGGGTGTCGGATTTGGCTCGTACCAGAGGAAAAAGGTGCGGAAGGCCCAAACGCAGGAGAGGGCGGCGCTGCCGACGCCGACCGTGCTGACGAAGCGGCGGGAACGGCTGCGGCCAAGCAGGCCGTTTACAACCGCACCTAGCAGGGGCAGCAGCGGGATCAGCCAGAGGTGGTAAGAACCGGGCAAACTCTTTGTTGCCTCTTCCGTGTAACGGCAAGCCTTAGCCTGCCGGATGGCGCCCTGAAGGCCGCCACCCCGTCAGAACTTCATCATCTCCAGATCGTCTACATTCAGCGAGTCGCGGTTGCGGAACACGGTGATGATGATCGCCAGACCGACCGCAGCCTCGGCGGCGGCCACCACCATGACGAAGAACACAAAGACCTGGCCGCTGAGCTCCTCCAGCAGGTAAGAAAAGGCGACGAAGCTGAGGTTTACCGCGTTCAGCATCAGCTCAATGGACATGAAAATGGTGATGATATTGCGCTTGAACAGAAATCCCGCCACCCCCAGCGCGAACAACACGGCGCTCAGCAGCAGGTACCAGGAGATGGGCACCATCAGCGTTTCCTCTATTGTTTCCTCTGGGCCAGCACTACCGCTCCCATGATCGCCACCAGGATGAGCACCGAGGTGACCTCAAACGCCAGCAGGTACTCGTCAAACAGCAGCCTGCCGATGTCTCTTGTGCCTCCGACGAAGGTGCCGAAGGTCGACACTTGCGTGTACTCCCGGTGCAGCAGGCGCGCGAACTGGACCAGGAACAGCAGGATCAGCAAGACCAACGGCAGCCCCAAGAACCTCGCCAGCAACGACCGGTTCGTGCGCACCTCCTCGCCAGCGTTCAGCAGCATGATCACGAACACGAACAGCACCATGATGGCCCCGGCGTACACAATCACCTGCACCGCGGCGATAAACTCGGCGCCCAGCAGCAGGTAGAGCACGGCCAGAGCGCCCATGACGCCGATCAGCGACAGGGCGCTATAAATGGGATGGCGCGAGAGCAGCAGGTTCAGAGCCGCCCCTATGGCGATTCCGGCGAAAATCAGAAACAGC
The DNA here is from genome assembly GCA_965223005.1 of Terriglobia bacterium. Taxonomy (GTDB): domain Bacteria; phylum Acidobacteriota; class Terriglobia; order JAJPHL01; family JAPKYU01; genus CBDBKE01. The sequence continues at coordinate 426,637 of CBDCVK010000002.1, forward strand.
AGTTTTTCCATTTCGCGCTTCCGTGATCTACGAAGATCTACGAAATTAGGCCCGCAGCGCCACGATGAGCCCGGTGATCAGAATATTGACCGCCGCCACCGGCAGCAGCAATTTCCAGCCAATGGTCATTAACTGGTCATAGCGGAAGCGCGGGATGCTCCACCGCACCCATATAAAAAACAAAAGGAAGACCAGCACTTTAGAGGAAAACCAGAACAGCGGTTCGGCCGCGCGCGCAAACCAGTCATTGAGAAAACCCAGCCCGATCCCCGCCAGCGCCAGACCCAGCGCCGCGACCACCAGCAACCCCAGGGATTGGCTGCTGACGGACTCGCTGGTCAGGATGGCGGCTTTTGTCCTGCGCAGCTTGCTCTCCACGGTCTTTCGCTGGAAGCTCCGTCCCACCGTCCACAGGATGGCGCCCGCGACACCCAACAGCACGACCAGAGGCACGTAGCGCAGCCCATCCCAGGGTAGGGGCCGCAGCCAGCCGCCGAAGAACAGGATGGTAGTCACCGCCGAGGCCGTCACCATGTGGGCGTATTCGGCGGTGAAAAACATGGCGAATTTCAGGCTGCTGTACTCGGTGTGAAAGCCGGCCACCAACTCGGTTTCCGCTTCCGCCAGGTCGAAGGGCAGACGGTTGGTTTCGGCGAAGGCCGCGGTGAGAAACGCAAAGAAAGCAATAGCTTGCGGCCAAATGTTCCACTTAGGGATGAAGCCCAGCCAAAAGCCTGACTGGCCATCGACGATGCCCCGCAGGCTCAGCGTTCCGGAGAGAATCAGCACGCCGATGACGGCAAAACTCATGGCCAGCTCGTAGCTGATCATCTGGGCTGAGCTGCGCAGACCGCCCAGCAACGAGTACTTGCTCCCGGAGGACCAGCCGGCCAGCGCCACGCCGTAGACCCCCAACGAGGTGACAGCCAGCACAAACAGCAGCCCAATGTTCAGGTCGGTAACCTGCATCCAGATCTTGTAGCCACCAATCTCCACCTGGGGACCGAAGGGGATGACGGCGATGGACATCAACGCCAGCGCCACCGCCAGGAAGGGCGCTAGGAAGTAAAGCGGCCGGTCCGCCTGAGCCGGCGTCGTGTCCTCCTTGAAGATGAATTTCAACACGTCGGCCAGCGGCTGCAAAAGCCCGTGGGGGCCGACGCGATACGGGCCCCAGCGCGACTGAATGTGCGCGGCAACCTTGCGCTCGACCCAAACCACATAGGCCAGCAACGTCAGCAGGACAAACAGCACCACCGAGATTTTCAGTAACGTGACGATAAGGAAGGAGCCGCTCATCCCCTAAGATATGCCTTGCGCCGGTCAGCTATGCTTTGCTCCGGGTTTCACCGGCCGCCGACCGACTCCGCAAGCTCGCCGGCTCTGCATCGGCAAATCCGCCTGCAACGCTACTACTCGCCCAAGCCCGGCGGATTCTTGTGCAGGTCTTTCTCCACCACAGAATTGAGGGTGTTACTGTACCTGCCGAGGGTTCCCGAAGTAAACAGAGTGTCATTGGCTGAATAAATCAGCTCGGGCCGGGCACGGTGGGGCACCCGTCCGTCCAAGGGCAGAGCAGGAACGGCGCCGCCGGTTAGCAAGGTGGCCATCGGCAGGTCGTAGCCCTTCACCAGTTGCCGGATTTCTTCGAACACCTCTTCGTTCTGGATCGATCCCAGATCCACGCCCATTTCTTTGGCGATCAGGCCAAGGATTTCCAGGTCCGGCTTGGGGCCGTTGACGGTGAGCGCCTTTTGCAGCCGTTGCACCTCGCCGCAGGTATTGGTGACCGTGCCGGGAATCTCATAGGTGCTCGAGGCCGGCAGCACCACGTCGGCCCCCTCGGCAGTTTCCGTCAGGAACAGGTCCTGCACCACCAAGAACGTTCGGCCTGCCTCCAGGGGATAGCGCTTGACGGGATTGGCCCCGACGACGTAGAGCGCACCCACTTCGCCGCGCTGGGCTGCGGCCATCATTTCATCCAGCGCCAGCCCCGGCGCCTCCGGAACCAAGCCTTTCCAGCGCTCTTCCAAGCGCCTTCGGCCAGCCGTGTCGGCCACGGGCACGTAGCCCGGCAGCAGGTCGGGGAACAACCCCATGTCGGCGGCGCCGCGCGAGTTGTTGTAGTCGGCCAGGGCGATGTAGCGCGTGCTCCCTTCCAAAGTATCTCCGAAGCGCACCAAGCGGGCGACGTCCGGGCCTTTCACCTCCGAGCCAAAGACCACCAACAGGTCCTTCTCCCCGCGGAGCTGCTCGCGGAAGCTACTCCATGACTCGCGGTCTGCGCCGGCTGGCAACGCCTCGTCCCGACCACCGAGAAACTCCAGCGCCGGGCCTTCTTCGCCCCGCCGGATCAGCTGGAAGCCGCCCCCGGCCGCCGTCTGCCGCTCCAGTTTGATTCTCTGTCGGCTGATGACGAACAGCCGCCCGTGATTGAGCCGCACGTTGGTTCGGATATTCCAGGCGAGCAGCGGATGCTGGTCGGTGGGGTTGTTGCCAAGGAGCAGGATTGCTGGAGCAGTAAGCAGGTCGGTGGAGGTGGCCAGCGGTCGGGGCCCGTTCGACCTCCCGTTGAGCGCGTCCATGAGCGCCGGGTAGTCGGCGCTGCGGCGATGGTCAATGTTGTTGGTGGCGAGCACCAGGCGGGCGAACTTCTGGAGGCAATAGCCGGCTTCATTGCTGCTGTGGCTGGAGCCCACCACAGCAAACGCCTGGCCTCGGTTTCGAAGTTCCTGGAAGCGACCACCCACTGCGGCCAGCGCTTCCGCCCAGGAGACCGGCACCAGTGGGCCGCCCTTGCGCAGGAGGGGATCGGTGAGTCGCCCCGGGTGGTCGAGGAAGTCGTAGGCGTAGCGCCCCTTGATGCACAGGAACTCGCCATTAATCCCGCTGTGGTCGCGGTTGTTGGCGCGCAGGATTCTGTTATTGCGCACGCTGAGCGTCGTCTTGCAGCCGTCTCCGCAGTGCGTGCAGATGGTGGGGACATAGCGGATTTCCCAGGGGCGCGCCTTGTGGCGGTAGGCCCCGCTGGTCAAAGCTCCGACCGGGCAGATGTCGATGCAGGCGCCGCACTCTTCGCACTCCAGGTGATTTCCCCGGTTGGGCGCGATCTCGGAATGCGCGCCGCGGTTCACCACTCCCAGCGCGCCCACGTCCATTCCCTCGTCGCAGACTCGCACGCAGCGGAAACACAGAATACAGCGCGGGGCGTCGAAGTAGACCACGGGCGACCACTGCTGTTCGTTGACGTGCAGCTTCTCCTCGCGGAAACGGCTTCCACCGGCGCCATAACGGAAGACCATGTCCTGCAATTCGCACTCGCCGCCCTTGTCGCACACTGGGCAGTCCAGCGGATGGTTGGTGAGCAGGAACTCCAGGGTGGATTTGCGCGCCAGCTTCACTTTTTCGGTGCTGGTGCGCACCACCATGCCTTCCCCTACTGGCACGGTGCAGGCGGTCTGCAGCTTGGGCGTCTTCTCGATTTCCACCATGCACATGCGGCAGGCGGCTTGGAGTGACAGCCCAGGGTAGTAACAAAACGAAGGGACCTCGATGCCCTCGCGTTTTGCAGCTTCAATCAGGAGGGTCCCCGCAGGCGCCTGAACCTGCCGGCCGTCAATTGTCAGGGTCACCAGGTCTGGCATGGGGTTAGTGCTTCCCTTCGAACCGGCAGGGTCCGCCGTTCAAGTGGTCTTCAAATTCGTGGCGAAAGTGCTTCACGATGCTGATGGTGGGCATGGCCGCGGCGTCGCCCAGCGGGCAGAAGGTACGGCCCAGGATATTGTGGGCCAGCTCGCTGATCAGCTCAACGTCGCTCGAGACGCCCTCGCCGCGGTGGAGGCGTGCCAGCATCTTGTGTAGCCAGGTGGTCCCTTCGCGGCAGGGGATGCACCAGCCGCAGGACTCGTGGGCATAGAACTGCATGATTCGCAACGCCACCTGCACCATGCAGGTGTCCTCATCCATCACCACCACGCCACCGGAGCCCAAAAAGGAGCCGAGCTTGGCCAACGAGTCAAAGTCCATGGGCGTGTCCAGATGCTCCTCCACTAGGATCGGGGTGGAGGAGCCGCCGGGAATCACCGCCTTGAGCCGCTTGCCGCCGGGAATACCGCCTCCGACTTCGTAGATCATCGTGCGCAGCGACATGCCCAGGGGTAGCTCGTAGACGCCCGGACTGTTGACGTGACCGCTGAGCGCGAACAGGCGGGTGCCGCCGTTCTTGGGCGTGCCCAGGCTGTGGAACCAGTCGCCACCGTGCAGGATGATCGGCGGCACGGCTGCATACGTCTCCACGTTGTTGAGCACTGTGGGGCACTGATAGAGGCCCGCCACCGCCGGGAACGGCGGGCGGATGCGCGGGATGCCGCGCTTGCCTTCCAGCGATTCCAGAAGCGCCGACTCCTCGCCGCACTCGTAGGCCCCGGCCCCGGTGTGGGTCGACAGCTCGAAGTTGAACCCGCTGCCCAGGATGTTCTTGCCCAGGAAGCCGCCCGCATAAGCCTCCTCGATAGCCCGGTCCATGATTTCGATCAAGTATCGATACTCGCCGCGAATGTAGATGTAGCCCTGCTGGGCGGTGACCGCCAGGCCGGCAATCAGTATCCCTTCAATGATGCCGTGCGGGTCGTACTCCATCAGCAGGCGGTCTTTGCAGGTGCCCGGTTCGCTTTCGTCGGCGTTGCAAACCACATACTTCGGCTTGGACGACTGGCGCGGCACGAAGCTCCACTTCATCCCCGCCGGAAAGCCCGCGCCGCCCCGGCCGCGCAGAGCCGATTTCTTCACCTCGTCCACAACGGCCTCCGGCGTCATCTCAACAGCCTTGCGCAGGGCCTGGTAGCCCTCGTGTGCCAGGTAGGTCTGGAGCGAGGCCGAATCCGGCAGCTCGAACCGCTTGCTGACCACCTTAACTTCTAGCGAGTGTCCCATTGTTCCGAAGCTTTTCCATCAGTTCGTCAAACTTTTCTGGAGTCATCTCATGGTAGAAGTCGTAATTCACCTGCAGCGCAGGCGCCCAGGAGCAGGCACCGATGCATTCCACTTCTTCCAGGGAGAACACCCCATCCGCGCTGGTCTGCTTGTGCTGGAGACCCAGCTTCCGCTGCGCGTGTTCGTAGAGACGGTAGGCGCCACGCAGCATGCAGGAGATGTTGGTGCAGACCTGGACGTGATACTTGCCGGCCGGCTGGCGGCGCAGCATCGAGTAGTAGCTGATCACCTCCTCCACCTGCAGCTCACTCAGCTCCAGGCGGGCGGCGATTTCGATCTTTACCTCCGGGCTCAGGAAGCCCATCTCGTCCTGGGCCCAGAGCAGCATGGGGATCAGAGCCGAGCGCCGCACCGGATAGCGCGCCAGCAGCCGCTCAAACTGTCCTTCCAGTTGATCGCTGAAACGCATTCGGGTTGCTACCTGAACGCCGTTGCCGCTCGAGGAATGCATGTCTTACAGGTTCCAGATGGCCGGCCCCAGACGGCCGGTTAAAGCCGGTCGCTAGGTAGCGGCGCCCTTCAAGACGACATCTTCTTGGCAGGCTGAAGCCTGCCGCTACGCCGCGACTCCACTACCGGTCAATCTCACCGAGCACGATGTCAATCGAGGCGATGCAGGCCACCACATCAGCGATCAACCGCCCCTCGACCATTTTCGGCAAGGCCCGCAGGTTGGCAAAGGAGGGCGCGCGCACATACATCCGGTAGGGATGGCTGGTGCCGTCGCTGACGACGTAGTAGACCATCATGCCCCGCGGCGATTCTACCGCCTGGTAAACCTCTCCCGGAGGGACGCGGAAGCCCTCGGTGACAATCTTAAAATGGTAAATGAGGGCCTCCATCTCCGTCTTCATCTTTTCCCGTTCCGGCAACACAACATGCGGGACGTCGGCGATCACCGGACCTTCCGGCAAGCCTTCCAGCGCCTGATGCGCAATCTTAGTGCTCTCCCGCATCTCCTCCAGCCGCACCAGGTAGCGGGCATAGACGTCGCCCTCGGTCCGCACCGGCACCTGGAACTGGAACTGCTCGTACGAACTGTAAGGATTGCTCTTGCGCAGATCCCAGTCCACGCCGCTGGCGCGCAGGATGGGGCCGGTGACCCCCAGGGCGATCGCGTCCTCGGCCGAGATGTAGCCAACCCCGCGGGTGCGGCCGATCCAGATACGGTTCTCGGTCAGCAGCGCCTCGTACTCGTCCATCCGGTCCGGGAAATAGGAGAGGAACTTGCGGACGCGGTCGAAGAAGCCCAGCGGCGGCGGCAGCGCTAAGCCGCCCACCCTAAAGTAGCTGGTCATCATCCGCTGCCCGGAGGCCATTTCGAAGATGCGAAGCAACTCCTCCCGCTCGCGGAAACAGTAGAGAAAAACGGAGGCCGCGCCGATGTCCAGGGCATGTGTTCCCAGCCAGACTAGGTGGCTGTTCAACCGGGTCAGCTCGTTCAGCAGCACCCGAAGCCACTGAGCGCGGGCCGGAACCTCCAGTCCCAGCAGCTTCTCCACCGCCAGCACGTAGCACAGGTTGTTGGTCAGCGGGCAAAGGTAGTCAATGCGGTCCGTCAGGGTGATGGCTTGCGAGTACGTCTTGCCTTCGGCGGTCTTTTCGATGCCCGTATGCAGGTACCCGATGTCGGGCACGCAACGCACCACGGTCTCTCCGTCCAGCTCCAGAATCAGACGTAACACGCCGTGGGTGGAGGGGTGCTGCGGCCCCATGTTCAGGGTCATGGTCTGGGTGCCGGACGGCGGGCTGACGGTGGGAGGCATTTAGCGAATCCCCTCGATGGGGAAATCCTTGCGCAACGGATGGCCCTCCCAATCCTCCGGCATCAGAATGCGCGTGAGATTCGGATGGCCGCGGAAGCGCACTCCGAACAGGTCAAACACCTCTCGCTCGTACCAGTCAGCCGCCGGCCACACCGAAATCACCGAATCCACCCGCGGCTCTTGGCCTCCCACCTGCGCCACCAAACGCAGGTGCTTGAACTCGGTGAGGCAGTACAGTTGGTAGACGAGGCGGAACCGAGGCTCGACCGGATACGCGTCAGTGGCTGTGATGCTGGCCAGTAGCTGGTAGCCGCGGGTGCGGAACCATTCGCAAGCAGCCGCAACCTTATTGGGGGCCACCTCCAAGGTCAGTTCTCCGCGATCGTCTCGCCCCCCGACTAGAATCGAGGGGTCGTACGCTTCGAGCGCCGCCGCCTCGGGGAACTGCTGGATCTGGTGGGGAACCATTATTCACCAGGGCCCGCCTGAGACCAGTCCAGCGCGCCCTTCTTCCAGATGTAGACGAACCCGGAGAAGATGACGATCATGTAGATCACCATCTCCACGAATCCAAACAACTTCAACTCGCGCAAGATGACCGCCCACGGGTAGAGAAATACGGCTTCCACGTCGAACAGGATGAACAGCATGGCCACCAGGTAAAACTTGACGCTGAACCGCTGGCGCGTATCGCCCACCGGCACCATGCCCGACTCGTAGGGGGTGAGCTTGGCCGGTGTCGGAACGTGCCGCCCGATCAGTGAGGAAGCTGCCAGCATGCCCCCAGCAATGACGAATACGAAGATGCCGTGCAATAGCACGGGGAAGTAGCTTTCCAAGTAGGTGCCCGTCATGGCATAATCCTGTGCCGCTCGTAGGAGACGTTAGGTATAATGGCGCCCCCCAAGAGCAGAGGCCTAAACCAGGGCACTATACTGTTGGGCGAACAAATTTGCAAGTTGGGGCCCGCGAGATGATTTTCGGCTACAACACGGACGTCAAAGCGGGGGACACCGTTTACCACGTGCAGACAGAAGACCGCGGAGAAAAGCACCCAGTGATTGATTCGGTCATCTATAGGGGAGGCCGAATCGTGGATCGCCGCCGGACATCTTACCAGCCCGGCGAAACGAAAACGGAGCAACTGCAGGAGATGGTGAAGCGGCAGCACCGCGAACTGGTGGAAGCCATCCGGGGAGGGACGTACGTGGAACCCGAGAAGCCTCCACCGCCGGCGCCGGCGAAACAGCCCGCTCCGGCCCCCGCCGCTCCGGCATCCCCGGCGCTGGAGCTGACCAACGCGCGCGACATCGTGCAAGACGGTCAGTTGCTGTTCCAGCTGCGGGTCCGAGACCGGGTCAACGGCCAGCCGCTTTCCGACGCCGTGGTCCACGCGGTGCTCGCCTCCGGCGAGGAACAGGAAACGCGCGGCGAGACCACCACATCGGCCGAGGGGATAGCCGAGATCCGCCTCGATCCCCCTGCGGCGGAGGAGGGAGTAGTACTGTTCCACGCCGCCGCCGGAGGGGCCTCCGAGGTTTTGAAGTTTCGGCTCCTGCGCCATCCCGAGGAGTAAGTTGGGGCGCGCAAGTGATTGCGATTTCCGTGAATGGGGAAGTTCGCTCGGTGCCGGAGGGTATCTCTCTGGATGCTCTGGTGCGCCTTCTGGAGCTCCCGGAGGATCGGGTGGCCATCGAGCACAATCGCGAAGTGGTCCACCGGGTCCGCTGGTCGGCGGTGCAGGTGGGTGAAGGCGACCAGGTGGAAATTGTACAGTTCGTGGGGGGCGGCTAGTCGGCCGGAGTCCTCCCAGGTGTTTCCGGATAGTTAACCCGAGATTGGTTTTTCTGCTTGACAGCTTTAACAGTGGCCAGCTAACTTGTTTCAAACACGGAGCTTAGAAAATGTTCCGCTCGGACCAAAATTTCTCCAGCGAGGAAGTCGCCGTCCTGGCTCGTGTCACTCCCCGCCAACTGCAGTGGTGGGATGAGCGCGGAGTCGTTTCCCCCGAGCACCAGGGGCACCGGCGCCGCTATCGGCTGGAAGAGCTGATCGAAGTGTCGGTGATTGCCGAGTTGCGCACCAAGGGCTTTTCCCTGCAGAAGATTCGCCGAGTGCTGCGGTTCCTGCACCGCGAGCTCGGGCGGCGCCTCTCCGACGTGCTGCGCCCCAGTTCCGAGTATCACCTGCTGACCGACGGTCGCAACATCTTCCTGGAGGACAGCCAGCGCAAGATCGTGGACTTGCTGAAGAACTCGCGCCAGCCCGTCATCTCAGTCTGCATCAGTGACCAGGTGAGGCGCTTGGCGGCTGAGTTCAAGCAGGGAGACATGTTCCGCAAGCGGCCCGAGCGCGAGCTGCCGGTCCGCGGCACTGGCGCGCGGGGCCGCCGCCGCGAGGCCTGAACCCCCCGCAACAGCCCAGGAAGAGATTCTTCGATCGCAGGAGGCCGGGCAGAGTCCTCAGGCGTTTCTACCCACCCGCTTAGTCGAGCTCGTTTAGGAAGTGGCCCAGTTTGTCTCGTTTGGTTTTCAGGTAGTTGCGGCGTAATCCATTGGCCTCGGCCTCGCAGGCGACGCGCTCCCGCACCCGGATGTCGGCCTCCTCCAGCGCCCGGACCTTGTGGGGGTTGTTGGAAAGCAGGCGGACGGCGCCCACTCCGAGGTGGCGCAAGATGGCGGCCGGCAAGGCGTAGTTGCGCAGGTCAGCGGCGAAGCCCAGGCGCCGGTTGGCCTCCACCGTGTCCACGCCATGGTCCTGCAGCTCATAGGCTTGCAGCTTGTTCATCAGGCCAATTCCGCGCCCTTCCTTGTGCTCGTAAATGAGCAGGCCGCAACCCTCGGCCGAGATGTTCTGGAGGGACAATTCGAGCTGGTCCCGGCAGTCGCAACGCAGTGAACCAAATACGTCCCCGGTGAGGCATTGGGAATGAATCCGCACCAGGGGTGCTTCGGCCGACGCCGGCTCGCCCATGACCAATGCCACTGCGGCCTCGTCTCCTTGCCGAAACCCGAAAATTCGGAAACGCCCGTAGCGGGTGGGGAAATCCGCCTCTCCGACCTTTTGGACTGTCGCCGTGGGCTGTGCCTCCATGCTCGTTCGCCATTATAATGCATGCAGCGTGAATTGAGCCGGGCCGGGATTGAATCCGGAAGGCCGAGCCGCTGGGTCTGGCCCGGTATCGGCTGACTCACAACCTGCGATGGGTTTGGAATCTCAACAGCAACTGCTGGTCACACTGCTGGTAAAAGTTGGCGTCGTGGCTTCCCTGGCCAGCATCCTGGTGCGCTCCGGGGCGTTCAAAGCGCTGCTGTTCCGGGAACGGCGTGCCCTGGCTCAGAGCCTGCAGCTGGGATTGTTCTTAGGGGTGGCCTTTGGACTGGGAGTGGCCGTGCGGGTCATCCTGAAGTACAAGGCGCCGGATTTGAGCGTGGAAGGCACCCTGCTGGCCGGCTTGCTGGGCGGCCATCTAGCGGGGGCCGTGGCCGGGGCCCTGGTGGCGCTGCCCGCTTTGCTCAATGGCCAGTTTGTGGCCCTGCCCTTGTTTGTGATCGTCGGCGTGCTGGGCGGGGTGGCCCGCCGCCTCTCCCCGGAAGTGGAAGAGATCTGGCACTTCTCTCCGTTTGTGGATATGAACATCTACCGTTGGTACCGGTACCGCTTCGGCAAGCCCCGCGGCGACTGGCAGATGATGTTCTTCCTTTTTATTGTTGCGCTTCAAGCCGGCTGCCTGCTGCTCGGTCGCGCCTCCGAGGGGCGTCTGTATTACCTGGACCCGGTCAACAACCTGCTGTTCTACCTCGACTCGGCCAACAACCTGCTGAAGGTGGCCATCGTCTTCGCCAGCATTGCTTGTGTGGCTATCCCGATCAAGATCTGGAACAACACCCGTAACGAGATCATGCTGGAGGAGCACCGCCGCCTGCTGGTGGAAGCGCGTATGGACGCCCTCACCAGCCAGATGCATCCCCACTTCTTGTTCAATGCTTTGAATTCCATCTCTTCGCTGACCCGGCTGGATCCGGAACTGGCTCGCCGGATGATTCAGAAGCTCTCCAACATCCTGCGACGGCTGCTGCGCCGCCAGGAGACGTTCGCCTCGCTCAGCGAGGAGCTTGCCTTCGTTGACGACTACCTCGATATCGAGGTCGTGCGTTTCGGCGACGAGAAGTTGCAGATTGTCAAAGAACTGGACCCGGAGACGCTGGAGATGCAGCTGCCCAGCATGATCCTGCAGCCCATCGTGGAGAACAGCATCCGGCACGGGCTCAGCCCGCGGCTGGCGGGCGGGGTGGTGCGGATTCACAGCACGTACCGCGATGGCCGGCTGCTGCTGGAGGTGGAAGACAACGGCGTCGGGATGCTGAGCGAGACCCTGGCCCAGGCGGCCGGTTGCGGTATCGGCCTCAGCAACGTCCAGGAACGCCTCCGGGTGCTCTACGGCACCGACTTCGGATTCCGCATTAATTCCCAGCCGGGGCGGGGAACTCGGGTTGAGATTGAACTGCCCGAAGTCGCCATGCCGGCGACGGCAACGCGTTCCCTGGCGCCGGGGGCCGACTGAAGTTCAGGACGTAGTAGGTTGCGCGTTATGGCGTCGTGCCGGGGGGCGCGGCGGTCGTTCGCGCCGGGTTCCCCGTGTGGCTCCTGGTACCTTGCTCGTCCTCGACTGATTGACTGAGGGTGTTGGGCCTCGATACGATAGGCAAACTGGTCCCTATCGTCTAGCCCGGCCTAGGACATCGCCCTTTCAAGGCGGAAACGCGGGTTCGAATCCCGCTGGGGACACCACTCCTACTCCTACACTTACGGGTTCTGGCTCCGGCAGGCTGGCAGGCCCGGTATCGCCCTGGTAACAAACTGTACCGAAAACCGTGTCCAAGCCTCGAACCGCTTCGGCCGGGAAAGCCGTTTCTTCCGATTCGCTTTCCCGCGGGGTTAGGCCTGGCACCAGTCCTTCGTGTGGGATGCTTCGGTTCCGCATACTCAAACCTTCACGGAGCCTGTTTTACGTGGAATTTCCGATTTGATTTCGCCCCTCGCCCAAGAGCATACGCCAGCCGCCCTGCCGACTCAAGCGCATCTCCAACGACGTCGGCTGGCTCAAGGGTTCTTTCTTTCCATTCTGTTCGCTTCAGGAGGATCGGCGAGACGGTTCAAGACTAGGAGAGAGGAATAGCTGTTACCAAGCTACAAGCGCATTCTCAAAGAGCCGGGCAAGCTCCTCTCGCCCGGCCTGGCGTGGCGACAATTTGGTGACGCGATGTTGGGGCAGTGTCCCTTCAACCAGCTTGGGGATGTCATCCGAACCGTATCCCAGTGCCTTCAACCCGTTCGGGACTTTCAGGCGGTTCATGAAAAAAGTGATCTGATCAGCCAGGATCTTTCCTGCATCCGCCGCATTCGCTCGAGAGACATCCGCCCCCAGCAGCTCTGCGGCCCGCAGGTGACGCTCCGGGCAGGCCTGCGCCGTAAAGCGGAACACCGCCGGAGAGTTCAGAATCACGGAAATGCCGTGTGGCACCAGAGGGTGATCTATCACGTAGCCATCAGGACGAAAGTCGCGCACCATCCCTGAAACCGAGTAAGACATGCCGTGCGGCAAGTGGACGCCTGCGTTTCCGAATCCGATGCCAGCGTAGGAAGCCGCAAGCAACATCTGGGCGCGTGCTTCCTCGTCGCTCGGATCTTCGACCGCTCGAGGCAAGTAGCGCGAGACCATTCGCAGTGCTTCGAGGGCCCAGATGTCACTAATCGGATTGGAACCTTGATAGGCAGGGCGAAGGACGGGGCGCTCCGGCAAGGGGCGCTGATGAAACGGCACTGCTGTATATGACTCGACAGCGTGACTCAGCACGTCCAGCCCTGCCGAAGCGGCAACCTGTGGAGGCAATGTTCGAGTGTTGTCAGGGTCGAGCAGGCCGAGCATGGGCTTTAAGCGGCGGTCCGCAATCCCGGTCTTGGCATGCAACTTCGCTAAGTCGAAGATCGCCACTCCGGTTGTCTCGCTGCCGGTGCCGGCCGTGGTTGGGACCGCGATCAGCGGCTTCAAAGAGCCGGGAACCGGCATCCCCTTGCCAAGGGGAAGATTCACATAGTCCAGAAAATCTGAAGGTGGGTAAGTGGAGTAGAGATTCGCCGCTTTGGCCGTGTCGATAGTGGACCCGCCGCCCACTGCAACGAAGCCTTCGAACCTTCCCCTGCTTGCAAACTCAATCGCGCCTTTGAAAGATTCATCGGTTGGTTCAATGCAAACCAGGTCGAACAAGCTGAATTCAACCTTGTTGTCGTTCAAAGACTGGAGAACCCGGGCCACTGGGGGTAACTTCCCCAACACCGGGTCCGTGAGCACCATCACCCGCTTTACTTTCATTTCGAGGAGATCCATGCCAATCTCCCGAGTGACTCCCCGGCCAAACCGGATGCTGGAAGTTGCCATTTCGAACGCGGTTTCTTGGGTCATGAAGCCAGCCCTTTTGCAGCGTTCAACCTGAGTCTTTGCGTTACAGGTGGACGGGTACGATCACCTACAAGAGCAATGTTGCAAGCCTAACATATGCTCGTCACACTTCTGACCGTGGCTTGCTGCTCGCTGGTACCGAACTCGTAGCATCCTACCATGTCGAAAGACGAATCGCGGGTAGCCGATCGTAACAGTCCCATCCCCGCGCCGGCGACCTTCATCAGTTACAAGAACCACAAGTGTGTGCGATGATGAATCGCCTCAGCGACGGGTCAGAAGCGCGGGGCGCCTGAGAGGAGAGGCTCGATGAATCTCGGCGTCTTTATGATGCCATTGCATCCACCGGAGAAGCAGCGCACGCTATGCTTCGAGGAAGATATCGAGCTGGTAGTTCGCGCCGACGAGCTGGGATTCTCCGAGGCCTGGATTGGGCAGCACCACACGCTGGCCTGGGAGCCAATTCCCTCCAGTGACGTGTTCATCGCCAACCTGCTGCCCCGGACCAAGAACATTCGGCTTGGTCCCGGGGTGACCATCGTCCCCCAGCATCATCCCGCAAACGTAGCCGTCCGGCTCGCTTTGTTGGACCACTTGTCGCGGGGACGGCTGAATTGTGCTTTCGGACAGGGCGGCGTACCGACCGATCACGAGTTGTTCAACCTGCCGGACCCCAAGACGCAGGGGCTCATGACCTTGGAAGGCATCGATATGGTTCTGAATTTGTGGCGGGCCGAAGCCCCTTTCGATTTCCGTGGCCAATTCTGGCGCATCCGGATTGAGAACCCCAACCGTGAACTGGACAGCGGCACCCTGTTGAAACCCTATCAGAAGCCGCACCCGCCTATCGCGATGAGTGTGATCAAGGGTCAGTCCATGGCGGCTCAGACGGCTGGGTGCCGGGGCTACATGATGCTCAGCACGAACATGGTGCCCATTTCCACCTTGACCAGTCACTGGAGGGTCTACTGCGCCGGAGCAGAGCAAGCGGGCCGTCCAGCGCCCAGCCGCTCCCTTTGGCATGTGGCGCGAAGCATCTACGTCGCCGAGACGGACTCGGAAGCCTGGGAGCATGCCCGGACCGGCACCTTTGCCCGTTCGTTCGCCTACCTGATCCAGCTGCTAAAATCTGCCAACATGCTGAACGTCTTCAAGAGCGATCCGGACATGCCGGACTGCGAAGTCACCTCGGAGTATGTGCTGAAAAATCTGTGCGTCATCGGCAGTCCGGGCAGTTGTATCCGCCAGCTCCAGCAAGCATGGGAACAGACCGGCGGCTTCGGCACCCTGCTGATGATCGCCCACGACTGGGATGATAAGCCGAAGTGGCTGCGCTCGATGGACCTCCTGGCCAAACACGTGGTGCCGGTGCTTCCCGCAATCTGAGGATCGGCGGAATTATGACTACGAAGTTAGAATTGGGAACCCGATTATAGGGACATCGATTGGAGTTGGGGACGTGGAAAAGCAATTGCATGGGGGCGTTGGACGCTTGAGGCCCCCTCATGCGCTGTTTCCCGCCGCTTGCCTACTAACGGTCTGGCTGCTGTCGGGTACGGACAAAGCGCAACCGCTGAAGCAGACAGACGTTTTCGTCAGCGGCGCCGACGGCTACCTTTCCTATCGCATCCCGGCTCTAGTTGCCACCAACCGAGGCACGCTTCTGGCTTTCTCCGAAGCCGAACGGCGGAACCCCGGCCCCGCGGATCACGGCGATATCGATCTGGTTCTCAAGCGATCCACGGACGGCGGTCACAGCTGGAGTCGACAACAGGTCGTTTATGCCGAAGGTGGCAGCAAAAACATCACGATTGGAAACCCCGCTCCAGTGGTCGACCGCGACAACGGCATTGTCTGGTTGGCGTTCTGCCGCAATAACAGGGACGTCTTTATCACCCAAAGCCAAGACGATGGGAAGACATGGGTGGAACCGAGGCGCATCACCCAGGATGTGAAGAAACCGGATTGGGACTGGTATGCGACCGGACCGGGGAGCGGAATCCAGTTGCGCTCCGGACCGAACAAGGGCCGTCTTGTGATTCCTTGTGATCACATCGTGGGCGCATGGCATAGGGACATGGAGACGAAGGGACGCTCTCATGTCATTTATTCCGATGATCACGGCAAGACGTGGAAGCCTGGGCAGGGCACCGATTACGCGATGAACGAAAGCACAATCGTCGAGCTGGTCGACGGTACTTTGATGTTAAACATGCGCAGCTATCGTGGAAAGAATCGCCGGGCGGTAGCCATCAGCAAAGATGGCGGCCTCAGTTGGTCGGCGAGCAGCGATGATGCAACGCTGGTCGAAGCCGTCTGCCAGGCCAGTATTCTTCGTTATACTTGGCCGGAGCAGAACGGGAAGAGTCGAATCTTGTTTTCCAATCCCGCCAGCACGACTCGCGACCATGTGACGGTGCGTCTCAGCTACGATGACGGCAAAACATGGCCGATCTCGAAGCTGCTCCATGAGGGCCCCTCAGCCTACTCGAATCTGGCCGTGTTGTCGGATGGGTCGATCGCCTGTCTTTACGAGCGCGGTGCCCAACAACCCTACGAAACAATCACTTTTGCACGATTTGCGCTCGACTGGTTGACCGATGGAAAAGATACGCTGGCTCTCCCTTAACTGAGAATCTTTCCTGGATGATCAAAGAATCCTCCTTAAAATAATCCTCCCGAAGTAGGGGAGATTCATCAATACGCTGACATTTGTGACGAGGGCGACGGGTCGCGTCATCTCTTCGCATCTGTCTCTACGACCCGGTAGGCTGCTGAGCCGACAGTGTCTGTCGGACCGGTGAAGCCTGGTCCTCCTGCTGCAACGTAGCCCCGGCTGGCTCCGTTCTTTTCGGGACTGACCCAGAAGGCGTACAGACTGCCCTTTCTTAGGTGAAAACGGAACCGCACTGGTGTGCCCGCCACGGTAGACAGATCCTTGGCCCCTTTCCAAGTGACGCGCTGAAGCGTCTTGTCGGCCGTCACGGCTACGCAGTTTTGGCGGTTAAGCGGCTCGATAACTTTGCCATCTGCACCAAGGACCTCGACACGCAGCTCTCCGCCGTCAGCATCGGCGTTGACGAACAGGTACTTGCCCGTGAATCGCACAGGTCTTGTGGTCAGCACACCTGGAGCCTTGCCCGCGTCCATTGACGCAAAGCCGTCACGCCGTAGCATGGCTAGACCCGTACTGGCCCTTCCGTCCCAATACTCCGCCGACCGGTTACGGCCGCTCATGTAGAAGTAGAGCTTGTCTCCGACCACCAAGCAACCGCCCCCAGCAGACTGCACGTTGCCCCAGTTCCAATCTCCGTCTTTCTCCGTGACCCTCAAGAAACGTCGGCGGTCGGGGCGATACCAGTGAAACCCATCCCGGCTGAACCCGAGCAAGACCTCGTTTCGTTTTTGGATTCTGAGCCGAGCGCATTCCCGGTTGGGCGGCCCCTGATGAACGGTAAACAGTCCGAGCATCAGGCTTTCATAGGCAACAGCGTCCAGGTTGTAGAGCTGCGGCTTGATCTTGGGGAACTTGGGGTGGTGCGGATCAAGCCTGTCGGCGCCCACCCAGAGGACCTTGTCCTCGTCTTTCCAATTCAATCCCGCTACCGGATTTGAGTGCTCTCGGTAGGCGCGTGACCGTCCCAGGGGGGAGCTGGATTTTAAGTTGATCCGCAGACTGTAGACCCACACCTTGCGGAAGGGGTTGTAGAAGACGGTCGTCCTGTCACCGATTTTCGGGGAGGTCGCCAAGGGCTCGGACCAGTGGATCCCGTCCGGCGAACAGCGCAGCGTTAGCCGCCATCCTTTCTGGCTTGCCGTGGCGAACATCTTGTATCGGCAGCTGGAGTCCTTTTCCTCGTGGTCCAACCAGACCGTGCTCGAATCCCGGTTGTGCGTTAACGTAATGTTGGTACCCTCTTCGACATTGAGCGCAGGTTTGTCCCAGTGGATCCCGTCCTTGCTTGTGGCGTAGCTAGTGGTCCGCAGGTATCCGCCGGTGTACCACATCTTGAAGAGCCCGTCTGCGGGATCATGCCAAACGCCGTCGCTGTAAACCGCCGCGAAGGGAACTGTGTCCTTCTGTTCCCCCGGCTGGTCGCTGTAAATCGGCTCGAAGGGAGGTCTTCCTTTCTGCTCCCACGGTCTGTCATAAGTCACGACAGGGTTTTCGGGATGGTACTCGGGGAGGTGAAACGTCCGTTTGAGCGTGGTCTGTTCGATGAGGAAATCGTCCACGAAGAGTTGGCGGCCAACGTCTATGGGAACGACTTCCGGCGGCGCCTCAAGATACGGTACGCGCATTGGTTCACGCGTGAGGGTGCCGTAGTTCGGTGGCCAATCCTTGGGAAGCTTTATCCCATTGTAGAGGTCCTCCGCTTCCCCGAAGACGGACAACACCAAACCAAAAAGGATGAGAATCGAACAGTGCTTTACATACTTAGTCATGAGACTCACCGCTTTCTTACTTCGTGTGGGCTTCGACACGGCCAGGGGGTTGGAAAGATTCTTTCGAAATACCAAACCCGCGAGAGAGCATCTTAGGCCGCTCCTGCGGGCAAGTCAATCGAGGGGCATACTGCCGCTGACATTTTTTCTGGTGACCGTAGGTGCTCGCAATACCCAGCACGAAGGCGTGCGCAGCTTACCGGGACTACCGCACAGGAGGGAAGCCTAGCGCGGCCTTCATCACATGGAACACGTCAGTATTGGAGAGGAAGCCGCGGATCCGCTCGGCCCCGGGGCCGTCGGCGGCCACCATCACTTCTTCAGCGGTATGGCGGCCTCCGACGATCTGGACGTGAGACAGGACGTCGTCGCCGATCTTTGCCTCCGTCAGGCGCAGGTCGTAGGAATGGTCAGCGGTCACCACCAGCAGCGTCTGACGTGGATCGGTCAGGGCCCGGGCGCGCCGGGCGCTGCGGTCCAGGCGCAGCGTGTTGTCCAGCGTCTCACGGGCGCTGTTCTGGTGGCTGTTCCATTCCACCATCAGGAAATAGCCGCGGGGATTCCGGGAGAGAAGAGAAATCGCCTTTTCCACCACTGCCTCCGGTTCGTACAGGCAGGGAAACAGCGCCAGCACCTTGCCGTCCTTGTTCGGCTGGACCGCCAGGAACTCTTCCGGAGTTGGCGCGTAGTGGTAACCGCGGGTGCGCATTTCGGCGATCAGGTCGCGCCCATCGTTGCGCTCGCCGCCCGCGGTTCGCGGCAGGAATGACTCGCGGCCCACACCGACCAGCACATCCACGCCGTCGCCGAAGCGTGGCGTCAGCAACTGCGCGGCGATCTCGGTCTCTTTCGAGCGGTCATTCACGTGCGCGTAGCAGACGGCGGGCGTTGCACCAGTGATCCTGTCGTTGGTCACCAGACCGGTTGAGAGGCCGCGCTCTTCGGCATACTCCAGCAGCGTTTTTAGTACCGGGCCGTCTTTTTTTCCGCGCACCAAGCCTTGCGGACCCTGGCTGATGACCCCATTCAGCGTTTTGCTTCCGGTCATCAGTGCCGTCATCCCCGCGGCCGAGTCGGTCACCCACGAATCGGCCGAAGAAGTGTCTGACAGGCCGAGGTGGGGCAGCGACTGGATGAAGAGCGCGCGGCTGTGCTGGTGTCCGTAAATGCTGGCGGTGTTAATGGTGGAAAGCCCCATGCCGTCGCCCACAAACAGCACCAGGTTCCGGGCCCTCTTCGGGGAAGGCGGGGGCGCAGCGAGTCGTGGCTCGCGGAAGAGAAACGATCCCGCGAGCACCAGGAAAACCAAAACTGCTGCTCTATTTCGTTTCATCATTCCTCCACGAGTCCGTATCTGGGTGTCCCGGTGTATCTCAGACGCCACGATCGGTTCGTCCCGAATTTCCCATCTGAGCTTCCCTTTGGCCAAAAAGCATACACAGCTGCAACCTAGTCAATCTAGCTCGTGGAACCTCGCTGGGCTTTTTGCTGTCCCATGCGTTGATGTGCGATCTCTAGTAGGTTCCCAATTTGCGCCCCCTTCGAGTACGTTACAAGTCCCCAATGAAAGGCCAGCTTGTAACCCTTGATGGGATGCTCGCTGTTCCAGCGATCCGCCATCTCATACAAACGTTCGACGACCATTTGGGCCTTCTGCTCGCGAACCCCAAGCATCAGCACCACGAATTCATCCTTGCCGTAGCGGATGAGCGTGTCCGAACCGCGAAAGTTTTTCTTGAGGAGTTCGGCAAACCCCTCAAGGACCCGGTCACCTGTAGAGTGCCCCAGAGATCGAAAGCCATTCAATTTGAACATCACGAGCGTTAGGCTTATTTCCGGTATGCGCTCGACCCAGCGGATTTCCTTGGAGACTCGCTGGTCCAGATACTGTTGATTCAAGAGACCTGTCAATGGATCTACCAGCGAAAGGTCTTTAGCTCCCACTTGGCCTGCCAGCTGCTTTCGGGCGTCGAAGATGAGGTTCCGCTTCTTGCGAGCATTCAGGCTGAAATGAATGCTCCCAACGATGAAGACGAGGCAGAGTAGAGGCAAGTACCACTCTTTCCATCGGTAGAGGCCCAAGCTCGCCCTCCAATGGGGTAGCGCTGCAATGAGCAACGCCACCCCCGTGGCCAAGACAAACGCGAGAGCGGTGCCTTGGAGTCGAAGCTCCTGGTTTTCCAAAGTCCTCATTTGGTGACGGAGTTCCTCAGGTTTCATGTGAATCCTTTTCTAGTATCTAGTACGACAAATCGGAAGAAGAGGCAGCACCACCTCTCGCCGGCCATCCTACGCCCGGTCGGGAGGCGAGTCAACGTGGTGAGCTGGCCAGTCGCCCCGCTGGGCTTTCGCCTGGCCCCAGGACTAGAGTCCAACCGGCCATCCGCACTGGTGCTGTCGGCAGCTTCGGCCGCGACTACACTCTGCGCTTCCCTCCCGTGGCTCCGTCACCGTGGCCTTGTCCGCCTGGCTGCCGTGATCCCCAGCCGGTGCTCGGCGGGCTGGGGACAAGTTGCGGTGTCCCAGCGATACGTATACTTCTTCGCCTCAAGCCTTGCATCGGGCCTTCGAGCTGTTGGAAAAGATAAACTTCCAGGCTGCCAGAGGCTCAAAACCGTTGCTAGCCCCTGCAGATTTCTCTACACTTGCAAAAGGGATGTCTGTAAGTCATTGAGGGCCCGTAGCTCAGCCGGTTAGAGCGGCGGACTCATAATCCGTTGGTCGCTGGTTCGAATCCAGCCGGGCCCACCAACGATCTTTTTGGATGTGAATAACTTGGGTGGGATTTACCTGAGAGGCACTGCACCACGATTGTACAGAGCGTCCGAAAACTGTCCGAGTTCTGCCGAGGTCTCTCACCGAATGCTCCCGATGGCTGCCTGCTGGGTGATCGTCACCACGCTCGCGGTTTCTAACAAGAGAACCAAACCGAGAGATACTCTCTTGACCACAACATCCATCGTACTACTCCGTGCCGAGCTAGACTACCACGCAAACTGGCGTACATAGTTTGAGCCCCTGTAGCAGCGTTTCCGCACTGTGGCTCGTGGAGGCACCGTCGGCCGCGCCTTTGTCGCTCGCAGCCGCTTCGTCCAATAAGTGCCTTCAGCTACCTCCTTGTCATCGGGAATACCGGATAAGTCCTGACTAACGGGCTAGCGTCTATCAATCCCGGTTTCACTTGGCCGTATAGTCGGCTATTCGGACAAGTGACCCTCTCCCAGAATGCCCTCTTTGCCCGTTTTCCTGCGCCGCCCCGCACGTTCTAGCCTCCTCGCCTGCCTCGCCAGTGTCCGAACAGGCTCCAGGCAAACAAGCCACCTCAAAAAAGCCCTCCCCGCACGCAATCCAACCTCGGCGGGTGCGCAGGTACTGGACCGTAGGAGAGGTAGGGGGTCGTCGAAGCTTGCAAGGTACCCCCGCAGGGGGGGCAGGGACGTTTCAGCCGACAAAGAATCGGAAGACCAGGCGCGTGCCCGATGAGAAGTCTGTTCTGCGAGGAGTTAGCTCGCAACCTCCAGATCCCACCCAAAGCCGGGATCGTCCGAGGGACGCGTGTAGATGCCTTCGGGACCGCGGCTCAACAGGTTGTCCTCTTCGTAGCGCTCATAGACTACCGCTGGGCCACCGGGCGGTGGCATCCCTCCTCGGGAGAACTCCGCCCAGGGGGTGTTCGGCGTCGCCATGATGTAGTGCACCGCGTCACGCTGGCCGCCGCTGTGGGGAATGACCGGGATGTCGTAGGCCGCAGCCAGCGCCCCGATCCGCCGTAGCTCGGTCAACCCTCCGCACCAATGGACGTCCGGCTGCCAGATCTCGGAGGCATCGTGTTCGAGCAGCTGCCGAAACCCATACCGCGTATACTCGTGCTCGCCTGTGACGATGCGCGTGGAGCGAATCAGCTTCCGCAGCCGCCCCATTCCTTCGTAGTCGTGAGGGAGCAAGCACTCCTCCAACCAATAGACCCGATAGGGCTCGAACGCTTCGGCCAATTCGAGTGTATACCGCTCGGTCAGCGCCATCCAGCAGTCCATCATGACTTCGCCGTCGCGTCCAACCGCCTCCCTGGCACGCTTCACCAGCGCCACGTTCTTGCGAATCCCCGCTTTGCCGTCCACCGGACCATACGGCAGCGCCAGCTTGAGCTTCGTATATCCGAACTCGGCATGCTGCTCGATATCATTCCCCGTGCAGTAGGCCGGGATGCGGGCTTTGGTCTCACCACCGAGAAGTTTGTAAACAGGCAGTCCCCAAACTTTCCCGGCGAGGTCCCAGAGGGCTAGGTCCACCCCGCTGATTGCGTGCAGAACGGCTCCCTTGCGCCCGTAGAACATCGTCGAGCGCCACAGGATGTCCCACAGACGCTCGACGTTGAGCGGGTTTTCTCCAAGCAGAAGTTTCACTAGGTGACCCCCGATGAAGGGTCCGGCTCCGGGACCTCCTGGAGCCAGCCCACTCACACCTTGGTTGGTGCCGATCTCGACCCACACTCGCCCCAGCCGCTCATCGTCGGGCCCAAACAAAGAACGAGACGGCTTGTACTTGGGGTAGATCGACATCGGGCTGGCGATTTCTTCTGTCTCTCGTCGTAGCCGCGCGGTCCAGGAGTTGGGGTCCGGCGTATAGGTTGGGACGGGGCGTTTGGGCCGCACTTTGACCAGGCGGACGCTGGTGATTCTCAGATCACCGTCGTTTTGAGGCCACGGCAGAGGCTCGGGCTCGGCGCGGCTCACCTCCGGGCAGATCAGCTGGGACACAACCCCCCCAACGGCACATCGAAGCCAGTCTCTTCGTTTCATATCGCTCCTCGCTCAAGATAGGGACCCAACCAGGCCCACTATAGGTAAATTTTCAGACGGAAGGCACACAGGCACCTGGACCGGCCGGAGTGCAACCACCAGAGTCACGGGGCAACCATGAGAGCAGGCTACGCCACAGAAGGTGTAGGTTGGGTCGCCTATCAGTGGCGCAGCCAGGGGGTAATGTAGAGATGCGCGGAGTGTAGTCGCGCCGGCTTGGGTTGTCAACGGCAGCAGCGCAGCCCACGCACGTCAGGGGCGTAATATCACCCTGCTCCAGGCGTCTGGGAAGATGCTAGGGAGACACTTGTTAAACGCAGTGCTCGAATGGGGGAGGCACGCTTTCAGTGAGAGCGGAAACCTGTCACGGCTTGGGCCGGATGCGGAACGGCCTGGATTCCGGCTGGTCCCAACCGAGCTTGTTCATTAGCTCGGTCAGGCGAGACCGAACCCACTCTTGAGGCTCCCTCTGGTCGGTCAGTTCGCTGTAGACCCAAGCTGCCTCGTCCAGCATTCCGTTCTCTTCGTAAAGAAACGCCAGCAGGAAGCGCGGCCCGTTGTCGGCGGGATTTTCCTGCAAAGCTCGGCGCAAGTTGCTTTCGGTGGCGCGGACCCGCTCGGCCTCCTCCCTCAGCAGCACCCGGAAGTAAGAGTTGGCTTCGGTCAGCGGTTCTTCGCCCTTCCGAGCAGTCACCCGCCACCAATATTTCTCGCCCCAGGCTAGGGCTTGGGAATCGGCCGGGTACTGTACCTCAGTTGAGGAAACGCTCTGGCGCCAGAGAATGCGCTCTTCGCGGTCCATCAACTTGACCTCGTAAGTGTCGGCGTTGTTCACCGGAACCCAGCGGAACCTGGGCTGGAGGCTGGCAATGTTGGTGCGCGAAGGAGAGCGCAGCGGCGAGATCGGTGCCCGCAGACGCATCATGGCGGACTCCATCTGGCTGGCCCCAGCCAGCGTCAGATTGGCGGGCAGGCGGCAAGAGGGCACCTCGCGCGCGTTCCCAAGCTTGCCTTTGCGCACCTTCACCGAAGTCGCCTCGAACTGGACGTCAGCGTTGGCCAGAACCTTGGCAGCGCTCGATTCGGGACAGAACAGGAAGGCGGCCTCAGAACTCTTGCCGGTCAGGACACGGTCGCCGGCCGCAATCAAGTCGGCAGTCCGCGCTGGAACTGGGCTCTTCTGTCCCGCTCTCACGATTTGTACGTTGCCTGACACCGTGGAAAGTATCCCCACCGGGGCTGCGGCCTGCGCGGCAGCGCAAAGACACAGAAGCGCGGTTACAGTCCGACAGATCATCACTCACCACCTTTTAACCGGAATTTCCGGCTTCTAACTTCGTAGAGAATCATGGCCGCATACCTAGGAATCCCCGGTCAAGGTTTCAGGAAAACGGTCAGCAGTTTGATCGCGACGCCTTTTTTCAGCGACCCTTGGATCGGCTTGACTCGTACCACCTCCGCCTGCTGCGGCCGTTCCAACGATGGGTTTGAGGGGTCGTAGGGAAATACAACCTCCGTTGTCATTCCCGGTTGGTATTCGCCGAAAGCCTCGAAAAAGATTCCGGTGCGGGTCAAATTCTTGACAGTCCCCACTTGCGCGGACTGGTAGATATCCTTGAACTTGACGTGGATCTTGACCTCGTTGGTGACCCGATACCGTTGCCGCCGCTCGGGTCCCTCACGTTTAGGCATGCCAGGCTTCTGCCGCGAGTCGCGACAGGCGCATGTGAGTCTATCAGTCCAATTGACCTGGGTTCCATCCTTCCTAGCATCCCCGCTCATTGCCCGTTTCCTCTTTGCAGGACAGCGCTGCCATGGCCTGGGCCCTGTCGGTGCATAACAGCGTCTATCTAAACGCAGCAGTCTCAAGCAGCCAATAGGCTAGCAGTTACATTTTGCTTGGTACCTTTGCACTAGAAGGCGCACGCCCGACAGGGGGAGATCAGGATAGGATGGCGGAGCGTCAAATCTCTCAGCAAATAGTGGAACGGCGTCGCCGAACCCTTAATCGGGGACTTACCTAAAAGTAAGGGTACAGGCCGTTAGTGCGCCTATAACGCACCACCCGCAGTCCCTGGAGTTGTTCGCAACGTTGACGCCGTGGTAACCTGTTGGTTTGTATGACCAAAATTCTGGATTACGAGTTGAGATCATACATGCAGTCTGGTTGCAGGTCCTAATCCCAGGCTGATTTGACGAATCCCTTGACGATGGCGGCACAACCACGGACGCTGTTTGACAGGATTTGGGAGAGTCACGTCGTCTTCCAGGAGCCCGACTGCCCGGCGCTGCTCTACATTGACCTTCACCTGGTTCACGAGGTTACGTCACCGCAGGCCTTCCAGGGCCTGCGGGAGCGTGGCGTGCGCGTGAGGCAGCCAGCACGGACGGTGGCCACGGCGGACCACAGCGTCCCTACCACCGACCGCTCGCTGCCCATCGTCGACGCCATGGCGGCACGGCAGGTCGCCCAATTGGAGGAGAATTGCCGCGAGTTCGGGATCACTTACTACGGGCTGGACAGTCGTCATCAGGGCATCGTGCACATCATTGGGCCGGAGCTGGGGCTGACCCGGCCGGGCATTACCGTGGTGTGCGGCGACAGCCACACCTCCACCCATGGCGCCTTCGGCGCGCTGGCCTTTGGCATCGGCACCAGTGAAGTGGAACACGTGCTGGCGACCCAGTGCTTGTTGCAGAGCCGGCCACGCACCATGGAAATCCAGGTGGACGGAGCGCTGCCTCCCGGGGTGACCGCAAAGGACATCATCCTGGCCGTGATCGGGCGCATCGGAGTGGGCGGTGGCGCCGGGCACGTGCTCGAATACACCGGCAGTGCCATCCGCTCTCTGTCCATGGAAGAGCGCATGACCGTAT
The DNA here is from genome assembly GCA_965223005.1 of Terriglobia bacterium. Lineage (GTDB taxonomy): Bacteria > Acidobacteriota > Terriglobia > JAJPHL01 > JAPKYU01 > CBDBKE01. The sequence goes on from CBDCVK010000002.1 coordinate 451,977, forward strand.
GTAACATGTCCATCGAGGGTGGAGCGCGCGCGGGCATGGTCGCGCCGGACGACACGACTTTGCAGTACATGTGCGGGCGGCCCTTTGCCCCGCAGGCGGCGGCGTGGGATGCGGCCGTAGAAACCTGGCGCAAGCTGACTACTGATGCCGGCGCTCGCTATGACGCCTCGGTTATCCTGGACGCCCGCCGGCTGGAGCCGATGATTACCTACGGAACCAATCCGGGCATGTCCTTGCCGGTCACCGCGCCAGTGCCGGAGCCGAACGCGCTTACTGACACCGCGCAGCGTGGGGCGCTGGAGAAAGCTCTTAGCTACATGGCTCTCCCGCCGGGCCGCCCGCTGCTTGGCCACCCGCTGGACGTGGTGTTCATTGGCAGTTGCACGAATTCCCGCATCAGCGACCTGCGCGCCGCCGCGCGCCTGTTGCGAGGTCGCAAGGTGAACCCGCGGCTGCGAGTGCTGGTGGTACCTGGCTCGCAGCAGGTCAAGAGGGAGGCCGAAGACGAAGGGCTGGCCGAACTGTTCCGCCGGGCAGGCTGCGAATGGCGCGAGCCGGGCTGCAGCATGTGCATCGCCATGAACGGCGACGAATTGAAGCCTGGCGAGTACTGCGTCAGCACCAGCAACCGAAATTTTGAAGGGCGCCAGGGCAAGCGCGGCCGCACCTTCCTGGCCAGCCCACTGACGGCCGCTGCCTGCGCGCTGACCGGTGTGATTACCGACGCACGCACTCTATTTGAGACCGGCGCCAGAAAGGGGAACTAGCTCGGCCAGAGCAGGGAACTAGCACGAATGGAACCGTTCACGACCTTTACCGGCCGCCTGGCCCCGTTGCCGATCCGTGATGTGGACACCGACCAGATCATCCCGGCGCGCTTTCTGAAGGGCACTGTCAAGTCGGGCATGGGAGCGTACCTGTTCTGCGACTGGCGCCACGACGAGGAAGGCAAGCCACGGCCAGATTTCATCCTGAACCAGCCGCAGGCATACGGGGCTCAGGTGTTGCTGGCCGGGCACAACTTCGGCTGCGGCAGCTCGCGCGAACACGCGCCCTGGGCCCTGCTCGACTTCGGCTTCCGCGCCGTCATCAGCACCTCGTTCGGCGATATCTTCGGCGCCAATTCGCTGAAGAACGGGCTGCTGCCGGTCGTGGTGGATCCGGCGACACACGCCGCGCTGCTGACGCGCGTCACCAAGGACCCTGGCGCGCAGGTCACCATTGACTTGGCCTCGCAAACCTTGACGCTGCCCGACGGCTCGGCCGTCAGCTTCCCCATAGACAACTTCTCCAGGCAATGCCTGCTGGCCGGCGTGGACCAGCTAGGCTACATCCTCAAGTACCAGGATAAGATCGCCGCCTACGAGCGTGACCGCGCCTAGGCTCGATAGAGCACTCATCCTTCCCCCCAACAAATGGCTTCTCCAGGGGAAGCTGGAAGCGGGCGGGGTCTTGCGCACCTGCCTTGCCGCAGGGTACCTTGGTAAGATGAGACTGCTGGCAGTTCTGTCGGCCGCAATACTGTGGCTTGCACCGTTCGTAGCCCCGACACCACGCGCTCAAGAAGAAGAGATCTTGATACCCGGCAAGCGGATGGTGCGTGCCGTGCAGTTCCCTTATGATCTGGACGTCAAGTTCACCCTCTTCTCCACTGGCCGGCTGGAGGGAATTTCAGGAAAAGCCGAAGTCAAGCGCGGCAAGCAGGAAGTCCAGGTGAAGGTGGAGCTGGGGAAAGGGCCGCCCGCCAGCCAACTCGGGGCCCAGTATCGCGGCTACGTGGTGTGGGCACTCACCCCGGGGGGTGAGTTCGTAAAGCTGGGCGCGCTGCAACGCAAAGGGAAACTGCAGACCACCACCACGCGGCCCGCCTTCGGCATCGTGGTCAGCGCGGAAGCTGACCTGCAGACCACTTCGCTCACCGTGCCCGTGCTGGAAAGCGGCTATCCCAGGGGCAAGCGCCGCATCTACCCCATGAAGCGCGTCTACTACACGCCCGCGTCAACCAACCAGCAGGCCGGGCCCTGAGGCCTCTAGAGGACCTGTGCGAAATTGAACATTCATGAGATGGGTTCAAGAGACTGGCGCTGAACTCCCAGCTTTGCGACCTAGGCATACCATGGGATTCGGCTCCATTACCGTCACATCGTGAAATTGACCCGGGGGCCATGATTTGCTTATAAGGTTTGCTTATTCTGGCCCGGCTGGGAGTTCGTTCTGACTGAATTTCCCCCAACCACGCCTGCCGACCGTCCGGCCGCTCCTGCACCTCGCCGCAATCCGGGCCGCAGTCCGGGCCGCCGTCCGGGAATGCTGTGGCTGATGCTATTTGCGGCCGCCCTGGTGCTAGTGCCGTTTCTGTTCTGGCATGGCACCTGGTTTGGCCGAAGCCTCACCGACGCGCAGATTGGCGAGTACTTGGACAATCCGGAGAAGCCGCGGCGCATCCAGCACGCGCTGTCGCAAATCGCCGACCGTATCGTCGTCGGCGACCCTTCAATGGCGCAGTGGTATCCGCGCGTGGTGGCGCTGGCGTCCAGCCCTGTGGCGGAGATCCGGGTGACCGCCGGCTGGGTGATGGGCCAGGACAACCGGTCCCAGCAATTCCATCAGGCGCTGGTACAGTTGATGCAGGATCCGGAGCCGATGGTTCGGCGTAACGCGGCACTGTCTCTGGTGCGCTTCGGCGACGGGCGCGGCAAGCCGGTCCTGGTCCAGATGCTGCAGCCCCTCACCATCACGGCCCCGCGCGCCGGAGTCCTGTCTCTGCGCCAAAAAGAGCAGGATGCAGTGGATGTGGGCTCGCTGCTAGCGCGCGTTTCAGGAGACGCTGGCGAGCCGGTCGACGTGCGCTCGCCTGTGGCCGGCCAGATCAGACGCCGCCTGCAGGAGGATGGTGCGCGGGTGGCTGCGGGTGAGCCGGTCTTTGAGCTGGAGTCTTCGGCCGAGCAGGTTTGGGAGGCGCTGCGGGCGCTCTACCTGGTTGGCGGTCCCGAAGACCTGCCGGATGTAGAGCGCTTTTCGCTGCCCCGGACTGACATGCCGGAGAGGGTGCGGCAGCAGGCCCGCATTACGGCACAGGCCATTCGCCGCCGGGCCCGCTCCGGGCCATCAGCCCGCTAGATTTTCATCTTAATGCCGTTTGCCGTTTCCCACTCAGCCAGGGGCACCATGTCAATGGCGTCCCAGGGACAGCCGTCCAGGAAGGTACCGTCGGGGCCCTTGCTGACACATTTTTTGCAGCCAATGCAGAGGAATGGGTCCACTTCGATGCGGCCAAAGGGCGGGTGGTCCTCGTCGGGAACCCAATACATGCAGTCTTCCACCGGGCAGTAGTCCACGCAGGCGGGCGAGCCGGCGCAGCCGGTGCAGAGCTCGTTGATAATGGCCAGCTCCCGCGGCATTTTCTTCCGCGGGGTGTTAATTCCCTGCGATTTGGGTTCCTGCTTGATGACCTCAGTCGTCTCCGCCATAGTCCGGTTCTTTGTCATGATAGCGTGCCGCCCTGCCGTTGTCTATCCGAAACTCGCCGCTCGGATCACGCCAGGATTCTTTCGCGGTGTGCCGGCCGGAGCCGCTGTTTTTCCCAATGCCATTTCTCATTGCCAATGACATTTCTCATTGAATGAAACGTGCCAGCGGCTTACCCTTCTGGCAGTCGGTATCGTTTTGGAAAGGCGTATCGGTCCGAAGGGCGTATCGGTCCGAAAGGAATATCGGGCGGCCATGCGAAAATCCTCCTCGTATCAACGTATCGCACGCGGAGCTGAAGACTGCCCAATTGCCCTGCAAACGCTTGCTTTGTTCGTGTTGTCCGCATTGGCCCTGGGGCTATTACGATTTGGATCCGATCCTGCTCTCCGGCGAGAAACGGAGTGGGGCGCGATTGCCGCTGTCTCCTCAACGAAGCCCGGACAGGAGCAATCTACGGCCTTCAATCGGCAGCCGGCAATTGAGGTGGCCTACGGCAACCTCCCGTTGAGTTTTGAACCAAACGAGGGCCAGACCAACAGCCAGGTGGAGTTCCTGTCCCGCGGCCGCGGCTACACACTGTTCTTGACGGCAACCGAGGCAGTGTTGTCTTTACGCAAGCACGCCGCACCGAAGGCCAATAGGGGTGAGGACAGCGAGGACACGAGTGGCGCCGTGCTGCGCATGAAATTGCTCGGGGCCAACCCCTCGCCACGGGTGACTGGGCTGGAGGAGCTACCGGGCAAGGGTCACTACTTCATCGGCAATGACCCGGCCAAGTGGCGCACGAACGTTCCGACCTACGCCAAGGTGAAGTACGAGGACGTCTATCCCGGCGTGGATTTGGTTTACTACGGCAACCAGGGCCAACTGGAGTACGACCTGATTGTTGCTCCCGGGTCCGATCCTGGGGCCATCTGTCTCGCCTTCGGGGGCGAAGACGAACTGGAAATAGATGTTCAAGGCGATCTGGTGCTTCATGCCGGCGGAAGTCAAATCCGTCTGCAGAAACCGCTGGTCTATCAGGAGACGGGTGAAATCCGGCAGGAGACGGATGGGATCCGGCAAGAAATCTCCGCGGCCTATGTGCTCAACGCCAGGCGCCAGGTCGGCTTCGAGGTGGGCACGTATGATGCCGATAAGCCGCTCATCATTGATCCGGTGCTGAGCTACTCGACCTATCTCGGCGGCACTGCCATTGACCGGGGCTTCGGCATCGCCGTGGATGGCGCCGGCAACGCTTATGTGACGGGCGGGAGCAGTTCGATCAACTTTCCCGTATTAAATCCCTTCCAGGCTCTTTTCCCTGGGGGCGCGGTAGACGCTTTTGTGACGAAGTTGAATGCCACAGGCTCGGCGCTCGTCTACTCCACCTACCTGGGCGGCGAAGGCGATGAACAAGGCTTCGACATCAAGGTGGACGACTCCGGCAACGCCTATGTGACAGGACAGACCGATTCGACCGACTTCCCCACGGCCGGTCCCATCCAGGTGGTGAACCGCGGTTTAAGCGACGCCTTCGTGACGAAATTGAATGCCGCAGGCAATGAGCTGGTTTACTCCACCTACCTGGGTGGTAGTTCCTCCGATTTTGGCTTCGGCATCTCCTTAGACGACTCCGGCAACGCCTACGTGACAGGACAGACCGATTCGACCGACTTCCCCACGGCCCTTCCCATCCAGTCTGCGAACGGCGCTTTAGGCGATGCCTTTGTGGCGAAATTGAATGCCGCAGGCAACGTTCTCCGGTACTCCACCTACCTGGGCGGCAATGGCAACGATTGTGGTTTCAGAATCGCCGTAGACGCCTCCGGCAACGCCTACGTGCACGGTGACACGACTTCGACAAACTTCCCCACGGCGAATCCATTCCAGTCCACAAGGCGCGGGGCCTCGGATGCCTTCGTAACGAAACTGAACGAGTCCGCCAATGCCCTCGTTTACTCCACCTACCTGGGGGGCAATGGCAACGAGCTTGGCTTCGGCATTGCCGTAGACGCCTCCGGCAACGCCTACGTCACGGGCGTTACGGATTCGAGTGATTTCCCCACGGCCAGTCCCATTCAGCCCGCTTTCGACGGCGGCCTAGCCGACGCGTTCGTTACGAAATTGAATGCCGCAGGCGGCGCTCTCCTCTATTCCACTTACCTGGGAGGCGTCGCGACCGACGCTGGCTTCGCCATCGCCCTAGACGCGTCCGGCAACGCCCATGTGACAGGACGGACCGATTCGGTCGACTTTCCCACAGTGAGTCCTGCCCAGGCAGCTTTCGGCGGTGGCCTCGAAGACGCCTTTGTGACAAAGTTGAATGTCACTGGCTCGGCAATGGTCTACTCCACCTACCTGGGCGGCGATGGCGATGACCAAGGCGGCGACATTGCCGTGGACGCCTCTGGAAACGCCTACGTCACGGGGAATACCGGTTCAACTGACTTCCCTACGGCGAACCCCTTTCAGCCCAGTAACGCCGGAAGCGAAAACGCTTTCATTGCCAAGCTTACGGAACTGCCCTCGGTGCCTCCAACCCTGCCGGCCAACTCCGTGGTCAACGGCGCCAGCTTCCGGGCGGCCACGGACCCCAATGGAGCCATCGCCCCGGGCGCAATTGTGGCCATCTTCGGAACGGACCTGGCGAGCGATATCCTGCTGGCGGGTGAAGTACCACTTCCCACGACGCTGGGGGATACCAGCGTGACTTTTGACGATGTAGCTGCCCCGCTGTTTTTCGTCTCCGGCACGCAGATCAATGCGCAGGTTCCCTTTGAGCTATCGCCGGGGGCAGGGACGGTCACGGTGCAGGTGAAGCGAGGCAGTGAGGCAAGCGCCGCGCAGCTGATCGCGCTCGCGGCCGTATCGCCGGGGATTTTTACGCTCAACCAGCAGGGCACCGGCCCTGGCGCGATCCTTCACGCGGAAAACTTCCAGCCGGTCAACGAAAGCGCCCCGGCCCGGCCGGGCGAGTTCCTGCTGGTCTTTTGCACGGGGCTTGGTCCGGTGCAGCCCGAAGTCCAGTCAGGCGAGGTTGCCCCGAATATTCCACCGCTGGCGGAGACGATCAGTACACCGCTGGTGAACATTGCCGGCATAGCCGCCGCCGTGACCTTCTCCGGCCTTGCTCCGGGATTCGTAGGACTCTACCAGATGAACGTGCAGGTACCTGCGGGCGTCCCTTCGGGTACGCAATCGGTTGAAGTCATCATCAACAACGTCCCGGGCAGCGCCGAGGTCACCATCGCTGTCGAGTAGTCAGCAAGCAGAAGGCAGCTACAACGGTTGCCAGCCGGAGCCCTGGTGGTCGAAATGGAAGCCCGCTGGGTGCAGCACCTCTGCCAAAATCTCCAGGGATTCGGCCAAGCGCGGGCTGGGGCGGTTGAAATACTGGTTGCCGTCAGTCAGGTAGACGCGCCGGTTACGCACCGCCTGCAACTGTCCCCAACCCGGCTTCCCGGTCAGCGCGGGCATTTCGTGGCGTGACCGCTGGATGTCAAAGCCGCAGGGCAGAACGACAATTACCTCGGGGTCGGCTTCCCGCAACTGCTCCCAGCTCATCCAGGGGGAATGCTTACCGGCCTCGCCGAACAGGTTCACACCGCCGGCCATCTGGACCAACTCGGGCATCCAGTCGCCGGCGGCCATCAGTGGCTCGATCCACTCGATGCAGGCAACCGTAGGTCGTGCGGCTAGCGTGCGTGCTTTCTCGGCGATCGCAGCCATCCGCTGCTGAAGTCGGTCGGCCAACTCTGCCCCGCTCGCCGGCGCACCCAGCGCCTCCGCCACGCGCTGCACGTCGGCCCACAGGTCGGTCAGCGCGTTCGGCTCCAGTGAGACCAACCGTGGGAGCGGGCCCTGCTGCGGGCCGGAATCCAGCCACTCGCACATCGCCTGTTCCACGTCCCGCAGGCTAACGGCGCAGACTTCGCACTGGGTTTGGGTGATGATCAGGTCGGGCTGAAGCTGCTTCAGCAGGTCGGCATCCACCCGATACGCCGACAATCCATCTTGCAAGATGCGTTTTACCTGCTGGTCAATTGCCTGGCTGGAAGCCTGAGGGTTGAGCTTCGGTGCGGTGCAGACTGGCAGCTGCTCGACTGAGGGGGGGAAGTCGCACTCGTGTGAGCGCCCCACCAGTCGGTGCTGGAAGCCAAGCGCACAAACAATTTCTGTGCTACTAGCAATCAGAGAGACGACGCGTTGTGTGGACATAATGGCGCGAGCGCCGAAAGCAGCTCGTCGTGAAGAAGAATAGCAAGCACAGCGGGCAATGCAAGCGGCGCATCGCCCTCCGGTCCTTCTTACCGGCGGACAGCAATTCTGCCCATCGTGCTAGAATGAGGGTGTGGAGTCATCCCTCAACGTCACTCTGCAAACCTACGAAGGGCCTCTCGACCTGCTGTTGGACCTGATCCGAAAGCAGGAGCTGGACATCTACGACATCCCGATCGCCCAGATCACCGCCCAATATCTGGACTACATCCACCGACTGCAGGAGCTGGACATTGACGTGGCCGGTGAGTTCATCTACATGGCGGCCACGCTCATCCACATCAAATCCAGAATGCTGTTGCCGCCCGACCCGACCCTGCCGCCCGAGCAGCAGGAGGACCCGCGCCAGGAGCTGGTGGACCAGCTACTGGAACATGAGAAGTTCAAGCAAGCGGCGCAGATGCTGCAAGAAAAGCAGATGTTGGAGGCGGCAACTTGGTCCAACCCGGCGCTAAAGGCGTTCGCTGACGATTCCGAAGAGCCGGGCTTGGCGGTAAACCTGTTCGATCTGGTGAAGACCTTCCAGCAGGTGTTGGAGCGGGCGCGCACCCGACCCCAGCTGGACATCGAACCAGAGGAAGTTAGCCTTGCCCAGATGATCCAATGGCTGCGCGACCGCCTGGCTCAAGCCCGCGGTTCGCTGGCGCTGGGCGAGTTGTTTGACCTGTTCCCTGCGCGCCGTGCACTGATTACTTTGTTCCTAGCCATCCTGGAGATGGTGCGCCTTCAGGCCATTGTCCTGCGCCAGAAAGAAGCCTTTGGCGAGATTCTCCTACGCCGCCACCGCGGCTTCGCTCGCCTCTATTCGGCCGAGCCGGTGGAACAGCTGCTGGGGAAGCCGGTTCTGGAGGGAGAGGATTTGCCCCAGGGTAGCTCCCCCTCGCACGCACAGGCGGCCAAACCGCAAGACTAGCGTATGGATTGGAAGCCTGTGATTGAAGCGATCATTTACGCGGCCGAGGAGCCGGTTACGGTGGAGCAGATCACCGCTGCCCTGAGCCAGGGAGCGATTGAGGATTTCCCAGGGAAAGAGGAAATCCGCCCCGCGATTGAGGAGCTGATTGCCGAATACCGGAGCGACGGGCGTGGGATCGAGATCAAACAGGTGGCGGGTGGCTACAAAATGGCCACCAAACCGGAACACCACGAAGCGGTGCGGCAGTTCGTCAAGGCACTGAAGCTGCCGATGCGGCTGTCGCTGGCAGCTCTGGAGACGCTGGCGGTCGTCGCCTACCGCCAGCCGGTGACGCTGCCCGAAATCCAGGAGGTGCGCGGGGTCAACGCCTCGGCCGTCGTCAAGACCTTGCTGGAGAAAAAGTTGGTTACCACGGCGGGGCGCAAGGACGTGATCGGTCGGCCGATTCTGTATCGCACGACACGCGATTTCCTGTTCCAATTTGGGCTCAAGGACCTGAGCGAACTGCCAAGCCTAAAGGAGTTTGAGGAGCTGAACCGAGCCGCCATAGCCGGATAAGGAAGCTCCCGCTGTCGCGCCTCGGCTTTCGGAGCATGGCGCCTTCCAGGGACACGTGGTCGGTGGTGTCTAGCACTTGTTGATTAAGGTGTTAATGCAGGAGCGACTGCAAAAAGTTCTCTCCCGCGCCGGCATCACCAGCCGGCGCAAGGCGGAGCAGTACATCCTCGAAGGACGCGTCACCGTCAACGGGGCGGTGATCCGCGAGCTGGGTTCCAAGGCCGATATCGGGCGCGATCATGTGAAGGTGGACGGGCGCCTGGTGCGCTTGCCCCGGCGGCAGTTCTACTTGATGCTGAACAAGCCCCGCGGCTACGTCACCACCATGTTCGATCCCCAGGGTCGGCGGAAAGTGACCGACCTGCTGCGAGGTATTCCAACACGTGTCTACCCGGTCGGGCGCCTGGATTACCACTCCGAGGGCCTGCTGCTGTTCACCAACGACGGCGAGTTCGCCAATCTGATTATGTCCGCCAGCGCTCACGTGCCCAAGACCTATTGGGTCAAGGTCGACGGGCGGCTGGCGCCGGCTGAACTGGAGAAACTGCGCCGGGGCGGGTGGCTAGGCGGCCGGTTGACGGCGCCGGCCAAGATTCGTTCGCTGCGCGATACCTCCAACCCTTGGTATGAAGTTGAGCTGATCGAAGGCCGTCAGAACCAGATCCGTCGCATGTTCGGCAGCGTTGGCCACCTGGTGGAAAAGCTGAAGCGCGTCCAAATCGGTTTCCTGAAGCTGGACGACTTGCCGATGGGGGAATACCGGAGTCTGACGCCGCGGGAAGTGGAACGCTTTCGGCGCATTCTGCCCGGGAAGGCAGCGGCGCGGGGACGGGCCCACCAAGAAGGTAGCCGGGCGAGCAGCGCCGCCGTCTAAGGGCCGGAAGGCCTCACCACCGAGGGCAGTTTACTGCTGCGAGGGTGAGGCCATGTTCGCCTAGGAAAAGCATGCGCAACCTGGACCTGGAGATTGACGAAATCCTCAGCAGCTGTCGCACGATCGCCGTGATCGGGCTCTCCGGCAAACCTCACAGGCCCAGCTTCGGTGTGTCGGAATACATGCAGCGCGCCGGGTACCGCATTATTCCCGTCAACCCACACGAAACCCAAGTGCTGGGAGAGAAAAGCTATGCCCGCCTGGAAGATGTGCCGGAAAAGGTGGACCTGGTGAACATCTTCCGTCGCTCAGAGCACGCGGGGTCCATCGTGGATTCTGCTATCCGCATCGGCGCCCGCGCCGTTTGGATGCAGGAGGGCGTCGAAGATCCGGAAGCCGCCGAGCGAGCCCGCCGCGCTGGCTTGCTGGTGGTGATGGACCACTGCACGCTCAAGGAGCACCGCAAGCGCCAGCGCTGAACAACCCCCTCTACGCGGTCCTCCCTGAAAGGTGTAGGAGTTCAGGCAGACACCGGCCCGCCCTTGCTGCCCTTCATTTTCTGAAACGCGGTCTGAAACGTGGCGACGATCCGGTTCATTCCCTGCAACACGACGGCGCCATCTGAGCCGAGACCCACAAACGAAAAACCGCTGTCAACGGTTTCCTGGACTTCCTCCTCCCGCGCCAGCAAAATCCCTGCCGCCTTGCCTGCCCGGCGGCAGGCCTCGACCACTCTTGCCTTGGCCGCGCGCATGTCAGGATGGGCGAGCTGGCGCGGGACGCCCAGGCTGACGCTCAGGTCCAGTGGACCGACGAATAGCACGTCCACGCCGTCGACCGCTGCGATCTCCTCGACCGACTCCAGTGCCTGGCGAGTTTCGATCTGGGCTGCAAGCAGCAACTGGTCGTTGGCGGAGCGAAAGTAGGCGTCAAAGTCGGCACCAAATGCGGACGCCCGGTTCGAGGAGGCCACGCCCCGCGTCCCCTGCGGCGGGAAGCGCCTGGCGGCGACTGCGCGCCGGGCTTCCTCGGCGGAATTCACCCACGGCACCATCACGCCGGAAGCTCCCAGGTCGAGCACTCGCTTGAACCACACCAGGTCATTCCACGGCACGCGCACCAGCGGTACGGTCGTGGTGCCTTCCAGGGCCTGCAATTGAAATAGCAGATTCTGGCGGTCGCCGGCACCATGCTCGAGGTCAATCACGACCCAATCCAGCCCAGCTCGCCCGGCGATTTCCGCCGTCAGGCTGGAACCCAGATTGAGGAAGGTGCCAGCCAGCAACTCTCCACGCAACGCTCTTTCACGTATCCATTTCACAGCGCCCTCCAGACGATTCGCGCTGGTCAACATGCCCGATCGGTGCCGTCTTGTCAACCCAGGGTTTTAACGACTCCGACGCAATGGGCCTTTGGTTTGTCAGATCGTGGGTGGAAGAAAGCATCCACGGATTGGAGCCGGTGGCTGGTCCTACGTTCCAGATTTCTAAACGCGCTGTAGTGTCGGGAATTCACCCGGTGGATGAATGAGACTGGGTCGCTGCCTTTCTTTTTCTGAAAGAAGCTCGGAGATTGGATTGGGATAGAACTCCTTGATTGACAATCCAGCGTGGAAGCTTGCCCTTCAGAACGTCCGCCATTTGCGTCGCCGCAGTTTCCTGCAATTCCTGCAAGGATTCCTCCGAATAGAAGGAGGCGTGCGGGGTGGCAATGATCTTCGGATGCCGCAGCAACGGCGAGTCGGGTGGCGGCGGCTCCTGAGGATAGACGTCAAGGGCGGCCCCTGCAATCAGCCCTTCGTCTAGAGCCTGGATCAACGCGGAGCCGTCTATGACCTCACCGCGACAGGTGTTGACCAGGAAGGCGGTGGGCTTCATTTTTCGAAAGGTCTCGAGTCTCATCAAGTTCCGGGTTTGCGGGAGCAGGGGTACGTGGAGGGAAATGAAATCACTGCTTGCTAGCAGTTCCTCCAACGCAACCGCCTTCACCTTGCGCTCCAGGGAGGCAGGCACAGGGACCACGTCATAAACCAGGGTTTGCATACCCAACCCGGAAGCCTTCTGAAACAACGTCCTGCCAATCTGACCAAAGCCGACGATGCCCAGGGTCTTTCCCCGGATGCGATAGATGGGCGCCTGGGCTCTAAGGTTGTACACCCCAGCTTTGTTGGAGCTGTCGAAAGCCGCGACTTTGCGTGCGCAGGCCAGAATCAGGGACAGGGCGTGCTCGGCGACCTCATCCCGGCAATAGCTGGGAACGTTGGTCACCACAATGCCGTGCTCCGTGGCACACGGAACATCGATGTTGTCCAGACCGATGCCGTAGCGGGCGATGGCCAGACATCCGGTGGCCTGTTCAATCACTCGCCGAGTGACCGGCTTCCAACAGGTCAGGATGCCGGTCGCCTCGGGCGCCAGCGCCATTAGCTCTTCCTCGGAGCCGGTCCTTGCCTCCACTAGGCTCGCGTTCACGCGTCCCAGGATTTGTTGTTCCAGGTCCAGGGTTGGCCACGCATAATCTGTGACCAATACTTTTCGTAAGGTCTTTTGTTTCATCTATTCCTTTTACGATTCATTCCCGCCCATCTGCTCGCTGAGATAGTTGTCGAGTCCAACCTCACTGATCAAGTGGAGCTGGGTTTCCAAAAAGTCCACGTGTGTTTCCTCGTTCTCGAGAAGTTGCTGGATCAGATCGCGGGAGCCGTTATCGCCTTGCTGGCGGCAGATCTGGATGCCTTCGTTGTAGCGGCGGACTGCGTCAATTTCAAGCGCCAGGTCGTTTTCCAGCTGCTTTTGGACAGTTTCGCCAATCTTGATCTTGAAAAAAGTCATGTTGGGCACCGCTTCCACGAACAGGATGCGCTCGATCAACTTCTCGGCGTGCTTCATCTCATCAATGGCTTCCTTCTTGGTAACCTCGGAGAGACGATGGTATCCCCAGTTCTCGCACATCTCCGCGTGGACGAAATACTGGTTAATCGCGGTCAACTCCGCCTTCAGCGCCTCTTGTAACACCTCAATAACTTTGGCATTTCCTTTCATCGGCGAACCATTCTCCTTTCCTAAAGAGTGCCCGATGGCTGCTTAGCCCTGCCTGGAAGGTACTCTAACACAGCCACGTTCAGCGTTTGGCGGTTTTGCGGCGTTGGCGGATCTGCAGCAGCCTCTGGCGGAATTGCGCCTCCAGTCCTTCGCTGCTCGGAGTGTAGTATTGGCGGCCGGCCAGGTTCTCGGGCAAGCAGGGCATGTCCGGGGCTACCCGCTCCTCCAGGTCGTGGGCATACTGGTAGCCTTTGCCGTAGCCGAACTGCTGCATCAACGGGGTGGCGGCATTGCGCAAATGGAGGGGGACCGGCTCGGCCACCGTCCGCTCCACGTCCTGCCGCACGGCGTTGTAGCCGGCGTACAGCGCGTTGGACTTGGGCGCTAGTGCCAGATACACGGCGGCCTCGGCCAGCGCCAGGTTTCCCTCGGGCATCCCCACGAAGTGCACCGCTTGCATGGCAGACACCGTCACTGGCAGCGCCTGCGGATCGGCCATCCCGATGTCTTCGCTGGCCATGCGAATCAGGCGGCGCGCCAGGTAGAGCGGATCCTCGCCCGCTTCCAGCATCCGCGCCAGCCAGTAAATGGCTGCATCCGGATCGCTATTGCGCACCGACTTGTGCAAGGCCGAGATCAGGTTGTAGTGCTGCTCGCCCGCCTTGTCATAGGGCAGCACCTTGCGCTGGAGGGCATCCGAGACAATTTGGGACGACACGGTGATCCGACCCTCGGGCCCGGCTGGAGTGGCCAGCACCGCCGCCTCCAGGGCGTTGTAGGCAGCGCGGGCGTCGCCGTCGGAAAAAACCGCGATCTGGTGTAGCAGCTCTTCGGAGATTTCCGCACTCAGCTTCCCAAGGCCGCGCCGCTCATCGCCCAGCGCCCGTCGCAGCAACACCAGGATTTCCTCCACGCGCAGCGGGTTCAGCGCGTACACCCGGCTGCGGGAGAGCAGGGCCGAGATCACCTCAAACGATGGATTCTCCGTGGTCGCCCCGATCAGGATGATGTCGCCCTTCTCTACGTACGGCAGGAAGGCGTCCTGCTGGGCCTTGTTGAAGCGATGGATTTCATCTATGAACAGGATGGTGCGGTGCCCGTGCCGGCGAGCGCGCTCGGCTTCCACCATGACCGCCTTGATTTCCTTGATCCCGCTCAAGACCGCGCTGAAATTGACGAACTGGCTCTGACTCAACTGGGCCATCACGCGAGCCAGCGTAGTCTTGCCCGAGCCGGGTGGCCCCCAGAAGATCACCGAGGACACCTGGTCTTTCTCAATCTGGGTGCGTAGCGGCTTGCCGGGGGCCAGGATCTGCTCCTGGCCTACGATCTCCTCCAGCGACTCCGGACGCATGCGGTCGGCCATCGGCCGCGGCTTCTGGCGCTCCAGGTCTTCGTCGAGTTGTCGAAACAAGCCCATCGCTGGAATTGCCTGACGGTTTCAGCAGTTCGTTAGCGCCACTCCCCTCATGATTCAAGGGGTCAGCCAGAGGTACCGCGGGCGGCGGCGGCCCGGTAAAGAAAGATGCCGGCGGCCACGGCGGCATTTAACGACTCCACCCTCGACGCGTGGGGAATCGACACCGGGTGGGCTGCAGCCAGAATCGGCCCGGGTATCCCGGTGCCTTCCGACCCGATGGCCACCGCTAGCGGGCTGCGGAAATCCACTTCGTCCAACGGCTGGCGCGCTCCGGCGACGGCCGCGTACAGACACACACCGTGGCGGCGGAGCAACTCCAGTGCCCGGCCATAGCTCAACCCATGCCGGTGGGGCAGGCGGAACGCCGAGCCGGCCGAAGCCCGCAACAGCTTGGGGTTCTCTGGACGCACGCTTCCCTGCAACAGCAGCGCGCCGGTCGCCCCGAAGGCCTCGGCGGTGCGTATTAGAGTGCCGGCGTTCCCAGGATCCTGCACCCCGGCCAGAACCACGACCAGTGCAGGCGCGGGGTTGAATAGCTGCTCTGAGAGCCACGACCGAGGTTGCACCAACGCTGCCACTCCCTGGGCGGACGGCGTGACTGAAATGCTTTCGAAGACCCTGGCGGCCACCCGACACATCGGCGGTCTGGTGCCGTGGTGATCCAGCAGCCGGCACAACTGAGCTTCAGCTGCCTCGGTAAAGAAAACTTGCTGGACAGGCACCCCGCTGCTGAGCGCTTCTTCCAGTAGGTGGAAGGTGTCTATCGCCAGGAACCCTTCCGGCGTCCGCTCACCACGTGCCAACGCCTGGCGCAGCTTTTTCACTTGCTGGTTGTGGCAGCTCTGAATCGGCTGCGTCGTGGCCGGGGCGTGCATGCTCTTATTCTAGCTGCAAGCGGAGCATCGAGCCCAGCTGCCGGGTCGACCAGTTGCCGGGGCGAGAGGATGCCCGGTGGCACCCGGGCGCGGCATTCAGTAAATTCTGGCAGTAAATTCCAGCCAGTCAGCCGCAAGCGCTAGTCGGCCGCGCGGTGGGAGTGGCGGTAGTGGGCGGCCAGCAGGTCGCGGCCAAAGTCGCCTTGGAAATCGCGCCAGACCGAGTGAATGTGGTTGGCGTCGTTCTGTATGTTGTCGTATTCGATCAGGAACGTGGGGCCCTGGATCCGGTAATAGTGCGGTTGCCCGCTTTCCGAGCCTCCGGCCCAGGCAAAATGAACTTTCTCCAGCCCGGCCTCGCGAAGGCGATCCATCCGGGCCTGGGCCAGTTCCGCAGGCATATTGCTGGCGTACTCCTCCAGTATTGCGGTGAGCAGCTCTTTCTGTTTCGTGTCCATTAGGGTCACTGTCAACCCCTTAGGAGAGCCGATCTTGACCCGGCTGTCGGCGCGAGTCAGGATGTCTCGCGGAGCAGTGCGGTCAATCACGGCGATCGCGTATCGCTTGTGGTCGAGCAGCTTCAACAGCTCCCGCGCCAGATCTTCTTCGCGCGCCAGCGTGCGCAGGCCCTTCCTCGAGCCCTGCTTGACCTCTGCCGGGTTCGCGCCGAAAAATGATGGCGCCCAGGCGATCGGCTGGCCGCTGACCAGCGTGAAATTTAACGACAGGTGATGTCCTTCCACCCGCCAGCCCCAGGTGGCTGCCTCGGAAGGGTCACCAAAGACACTGAAGAAATAGAGTGCCGAATCGCGCCCCGGACCCTGGCCCTGCTCCTGATCGTGCAGGATCTTTTCCAGGCTCATAATGGTGATGGCCTTCAGGTAGCCGCGCCGGCTCAGTCCGGCGCTGAGCAGAGCGTGCGCCAAGTAGCGCTGCGAGGCGTCCATGTCCTTGAATGCCATCCCATTGCGGGTCCGGGGAATATAGTGCCAGTTGGTGCGTTCCTCGGTTTCAAACGGGAAGACCGCCTTAGCCCTTTGCTCCGCGGACAACGAGGCCAGGAAGTTGTTAGCCGCACTGGCCATCACCTCGCCGGGCCCGCCGCGGTAGTAAGCCCCCAGGAGGACACCGGCGCAGAGCAATACACCAGCCACTCGCGCCAATTTCTGCTTCATGACCCGCTACCCTTTCTTTCGTCGCGATTATAGACTGGATTTCAATGCCCGTCCTTCTTTTTTGCCCTTCAAATCTGGCCTTTGTGCTCTTCAATTCTGAGGCATGGCGAAATTGGAACGGCAACGGCAAGAGCGCTTGCGCCACCGCGACGGCGGCGCAAGAGGTGCCCTCGTGAAAAATCGGGGCTAGCCCTTCACCAAGATGTTACTGAAGTTGAAGACGGCCTTTCCATCGCGGGGACGGCCGAAAGAGGTAGCCGGGTCGAATCGGGTAAACAGAAGGAAGTTGCGCAGCTTGGCGATTAGGGCCGGGTCATGGGGTCCGTTCAACACGCGAAAATCCGCCACGTCGCCCTGCTTGTCTACATAGATCTCGACGAACAACCCTGGCTCGCCAGCACTGAAGCTGAAAGGCGCCATGGATTTCAGCCGGGGCCCGGTGCTCAGACGCAGCGGGACATCATCGGTGAACGCCAAGGTGGGGATGGCGAGGCTGTGAATTAAGATGCCGAACAGCACCAGTGCCGAACACAAGCCCGCCACAGCGGGAATGGCTACCGGTTCCATCAGGTTTCGTAACCGCACCATCAGCTGGTTGGCGAAGTGCGAATGGGTCTGCTGGGAGAGTCGCACTCTCAGGGCCAGGGCCAGATCGGGCGGAGGAGTCACACGGTGGACAACGCGTAACACCTTTTTCAGGTGAACCAGTTGGAGCCACTCCGTGGCGCAGGTCCGGCAGGCGTCGAGATGCTGCCGCAGTCGGACTGAGCGGTTTGCGTCCAGCGCATCATCGGCGAGCGCGGAGAGATCCGCGCGAACCTCGGGGCACTTCAGGCACTCACTCGTGCGGGTACTTTCCATGGCGTGGTCCTTTGCGAGCCCGTTTCTCCGAGTTCCTGGCAGGGCTCAGCGCGTTCCAGGTAGTGCGACAGCTTGGAGCGCAAAGCCTCGCGGCCCCGTGCCAACCTGGATTTTACGGTACCGACCCGAACCTCCAACACTTTGGCAATCTCTTCATAGCTCAGCTCTTCGATGTCGCGCAGTACCACCGGGGCGCGGAACGCGAGTGGCACTTCCGCCAGAGCGCATTCCACGGCGGCGCGCAGTTCTGCGCCCGCGACCTGCTCGTAAGGCGACGGAGAGTTATCCACTAACTGGCAACCCAGGCTAGCTTGCTCACCTTCCTCCCCAGTGGATACCGGAGAAACATCCAGGGAAAGTTCGCGCCACCGGTGGCGTCGCCACCACCGCCGCTGGTTCGACGCTTCGTTCACGGCGATGCGGTAGATCCAGGTTTTCAGAGAACAATCCCCCTTGAAGCCTCGCAGGCCACGGAAGACCTTCAGGAAAACCTGCTGGACCGTGTCGGATGCATCACTGGGGTCACGGAGAAGCTGATAGACCAGATTGTAGACGGGCGCTTGGTACCGGGAGAACAGCCAAGCAAACGCTCTCTCGGAGTTTTCGTGTATGCCGGCCAGGAACTCGGCGTCTTCGCCGGTCAGCGGCCACGGGCTGGTCCATTCGGCCAATGCCGTCTCTCCCAGCAATTCTTCTCTCTTTACTCTAGCATCTCCGAGGGCGGAGTACAACTCAGCGGTAACGCTCCAGCCTCTTCCTGCCGACTTGCGCCCTCTTTCTAATAGACCCCAAACGAGCCAAAAGGTTCCCGACTTCGGGAGCGAAAATCCGATGTTGGCACAGCAAGAAGGGCGTATCAGGAGGTAGCGGTGCCGGCGGGCCTGAACACAACCCAGCGGTTACGCCCCGTGCGCTTGGCAGTGTAGAGAGCCTGGTCGGCGGAATCCAGCAGGTGCTCGAAGGGGCCCTCCCGAATCACTTCGGTGCCCGCGAGGCCAATACTGATAGTCACTTTGGTCGTGGTATTCCCCTGGGTGAACGGCTCGCGTTCGATCGACGTGCGGAGCCGCTCGGCCAGCATTTGTGCGGTGGCCAGGTCGGTATTGGGTGCCACCAGGATGAATTCCTCGCCCCCGTATCGGGCCAGCAGGTCCGAGCGGCGGGTGGCCTCTTTGAGGCGCTCGGCAATGGTTTTCAGCACGTGGTCCCCGAACATGTGGCCGTAGGTGTCATTAATGGATTTGAAATGATCCACGTCCAGCATGAAGCAGATCAGCGCCTGCCCGTACCGCCGTGCCTCCTCGAAGAAGTGCTGCACGACCGTGAAGAAGTAGTGCTGGTTATAGAGGCCGGTAATCTGATCGGTGACGGCGAGCTGCTCCAGCCGTGAGTAAGCCTCAGCCAGCTCGCTCTGCTTGTTTTCCAGCTCGAGGTTCAGCTGGGTGATTTCGCCTAGCAGTTCCAGGTCAGCCGTCTTGTTGCGACCCACGGCCCCCACCAGGTGCAAGTCTTCCAGGTCCATGCGGCACAGCGAGTAGTGCACCGGGTGAATTCTGCCGTCGGGGGCTTTGTGAACTACCTCGAGCTGGCGGGCGCCGGAATCCGCAGCCGCCAGAGCCTCCTGGAGTCGCGGCCCGGACTCCTCGTTCACCAGGGAGACAAAATCCAACCCTTTCGGCTCGGCGCCTTCCAGAAAAGCGTTTCGAAAGGCCCGGTTGGCAAACACAACGCGGCCCTGCAGGTCCAGGGTAATCAGGTAGTCCGTGGCCGCGTTGACAAAAGCCACGGTCAAAGATTCGGGGTCCATCGCGCAGGCCCTCCCGCAGCGCCCGCTATACAGCGCCAGTTATACAGCGACCGCGGCTGGGCTGGCAAGTGCCCTCTTCCAAAATTTCAACGGACCAGGCCGGCTTCCTGCGTCCCTTTGCAATGGACGCGGAGGGCGAACGAGACGCGGCAAGAGTCGCCTCCCTGGTTGTGAAGAAGGCCTTGCGCGCTGGGAGGCGAAAAATGCATGCGCCAGCTGGTCATTCCGCAATATAATTGGGTATTCACCGATGCCGGAACCCCCCAATTTTTCCACCATTGGCGAGGCGGTCGAAGAGGTGCAGGCCGGACGGATGGTGGTGGTGGTGGACGATGAAGATCGCGAGAACGAAGGCGATCTGACTCTGGCCGCTGAAAAAGTCACTCCAGCAACCATCAACTTCATGGCCCGCTATGGCCGGGGCCTGGTCTGCTTAACGTTGACCGAAGAGCGGCTGGATTACTTACGGATTCCACGGATGGTGGAGAAGAACACGTCACCGCACGGGACCGCTTTCTGCGAAACGATTGACGCCCGCCACGGAATCAGCACCGGCATTTCCGCGCAGGACCGAGCTACAACCGTCCTGGCAGCCATCTCCCCGACCACGCAGCCGGCCGATCTGGTTCGGCCCGGGCACGTGTTCCCGCTGCGGGCGCGGCGCGGCGGTGTGCTGGTGCGCGCCGGCCAAACTGAGGCCAGCGTAGACCTGGCTCGTCTGGCCGGTCTGATTCCCTCTGGGGTCATCTGCGAGGTGATGAATGACGACGGCACCATGGCCCGCGTGCCCCATCTGGTCGAATTTTGCCGGAAGCACGGGTTGAAGATGATCACGGTGGCTGACCTGATCCGCTATCGCCTCCGCAACGAGCGCTCAGTGCGTCGTGTCGGCGAAGCGGCCCTCGTCAACCGATATGGGGAATTCCGGGTGATCGCCTATCAATCGGAACTGGACGGGGAAGTGCACGTGGCCCTGGTGAAGGGGGATGTGGGGCCTCAGGAAGAGGTGTTAGTGCGTGTGCACTCGCGCTGCCTGGCGGGCGACCTGTTCGGCTCCTCGGCCTGCGACTGCGGCGGGCTGGTAGAGGCAGCTTTGGCCCGCATCGCCGAGGAGGGCAGCGGCGTGTTGCTCTACCTGCACAATACCCGCCCCGGCTTCCACGTTGAGCCCCTGGAAGACGGCCGCGGGTTGCTGGTCTTCCACGGGCGCGAATTCCGCCAGCCCAGCGAACTGGCCCACGATCGCCGCATCCAGTACGAGTCCGGCATCGGGGCGCAAATACTCTCAGACCTGAGCCTTCGCAATATCCGCTTGCTCACCAACCGCCCACGCAAGGTAGCAGCCCTGGAAGGCTACGGCATCCGGATCGTCGAACAGGTTCCGCTGGCGATGGAAAAACCCGCCAGCCGCCGGAAATCGCTTTAGCCTAGGGAGATGACTGCGCGCTACTTCTATTCTTGGCTACTAATACTTTTTCGACTGTTGGACGATCCAGTCAGATCAACCAGGTTCACCCAATCCCCAACCCCGTTTTGACAAATCGCCTTGTCTCCCGTTACCTTTGTCTTGGGGCCGGTTGAAGCTGAAAGGGCAGGGCAGACGAAAGCATCAGTAAGGGGATGCGTGCAGCGGCCTGATCCGGAGTAAAGAGGATGCGGGATCAGGCGGGAACGAATTATGAAACAAGTTGTGAAGGGACTTGTGGCTGCCAGCTTCCTCCTGTTCTTCGGGCAGGCAGCTGATGTAGCGCAGCAGGTGCAAAGGGCTCGGCGGCTGGGCCAGGCCTACTACGAGGAGGGAAACTACCCGGCGGCCACTGAGCAGTTCCGGAGCGTGCTGCGCGCCCAACCGGGGGCCGGTGCGTTTGCAGATCACTTCAACCTGGGGCTGGCGCTGATTGGAGTCCAGGACGAAGAAGGGGCGCTGGCGGCTCTGGAGACGGCGCGGCAGATGAATCCCGGCTCGCCGGCGCCCTTGTATGGGCTGGCCATTCTCTACAAACACCGGGGACGTTTCCAGAAAGCGCTGGAATACTTCGAGCGTGCAGAAAAGGCCGGCGCCTCCGACATTGCCACTCTGTTCAACACCGGTGTGGTCCTGATGTCGCAGGGTCGTCTGGAGGAAGCTCTGGGCTACTTCCAGCGCGTGCTGGATCGTGGCATTGATTTTGGGCCGGGCTGGTACCTTTCAGCTGAATACCGCACGTCGCGCCTGCTGCGGCGGCTGGGTCGAGCCGAAGAAGCCACGCGCGTACTCCGCCGTTGGCAGGAGCACCGGAAGCAGCGGGGCGAGCCAGTCCAGACGGCTGCCATGCTGGAGCTAGGGCCGCTGGCCATTCCCCAGATCCCGGCCGAGGCTGCGCCGGCGCGCCGGAAGGTCGCTGCACCGGCTTTCGCCGCTCACGCTCCCCATCCGGCGTCCGATTTCCCGGTGGTCGAAACCTACACCGTTGTCTTCGACTACGATGTGGACGGTGACCTGGATCGCCTCCTGATTCCGGCAGAATGCGGCCGCCCCCGCCTGGAGAGGAATAACGGCGCCGACGCGGCCGGCCAAGATACGTTTTCCGATATCACCAGCGCCGCTCAGGTTGTGGTTCCGGGCGACAAGCAAGTGTGTGGCGCGGCAGTTGCGGATTTCGACAACGATGACGACACCGACATCGCTGTCGCAGGCCCGGACGGCGCCTGGCTATTCTCCAACCTGCGGGGAGGCAAGTTTGGCGTATCGGCGCCGTTTGCCCAGGCCAAGGGAACAGCGGTGGCCACCGCAGACCTGGACGCGGACGGTGCCTTTGACTTGGTCTTTGGTTCCTCCGAAGGTGTTTCGGTGTGGTGGAATCGGGGCAGCCTGCTCGCGGAGATCGAGGGTGCAAAGGGCCCGTTCGCGCTGGGCGATCTGAATGGAGATGGGCTTCAGGATCTTGCGACGGTCGAGGTCTCGGAGAAAGGCAAAGCCCGTCTCCGCTTCTGGCTGAATTCAGCGGGACGGCGCTTCCAGCAGCGTGCCGGTCCCCCGCTGCCCGACGCAGTCACTGCCTTGAAAACACTGTACCTGCGCGAGGGAAAGCTCTCCCTGCTGGGGCGCGCCGAAAAGGGCCAGGTGTGGAAGCTGGACCGCGTGTCCCCGCAAACCCACTGGCTGCACCTCAACCTGGAGGGCGTGCGCAGTAACAAGACGGGAGTGGGGGCCGTGGTGGAGGTGAAGGCCGGCAATTTCTACGCGCGCGCCGTAGTCGGCGCCGAGCCGCTGACGATCGAGACTGGCGAGTTGAAGCGCGTGGACGTGGTGCGCGTCACCTGGCCCAACGGCATCGTACAGAACGTGATCGAAACCCCCACCAATCGCGCCGTGCGCGTGGCCGAGCAGGACCGGCTGGCCAGCTCCTGCCCGTTTCTTTACCTCTGGGACGGCAACGAATTCCGCTATTTCGGCGAGGTCTTGAGCATCACCCCACTGGGCGAGCCGGACGGGCGCGGCGGCTTCATTCTGCCCGGCTCGCACGAGAATGTCTTCTTGCCGGGGCAGCTGATGCGGGCGCGGGATGGCCGCTATGTCTTCCAATTTACCGAAGAGCTGCGCGAAGCCGTCTACCTTGATGGCGTACGATTGGTGGCGCTGGACTATCCTACAGGCCTGCGGGCCTTTGTGGACGAGGCCTATCGCGGCGCCCCGTCGGACATCGCTCCGGTCGTGCTGGCGGATGTGAAGCCGGTTCCCTCCCGGCGGGAGCCAGCAGAACCCAGCCCAACAGAACCTAGCAAGGAAGTGTTACCCGGCTTGGTCGAGCCGTACGCCGAATACTTGGAGTTGCCGCCCGGCGCCGACTTCCTGGTGCTGCGCGGCTGGACCTACTGGATGGATTCCAACGTCGCCACGGCCGCCAGCCAAAATCCGCTGCGCGTGGCCGTGCCCCCGCGGCTGGAGGCGCGCCGGCCCGACGGCACCTGGCAAACCGTGGTGGCGGATCTGGGCTTGCCTTCCGGCCGAAGCCGCTTCGTGCTGGCTGACTTGCGTGACCGGCTGGACTTTGCCTGGCCAGAGAGCCGGGAAGCCACGCCACTCCCGCTGCGCATCGTCACCAACTTACGCGTTTCCTGGGATGAAATCCTGGCGGGCAAGCTGGCCGGAAGCCCGCGCCGGATCGAGCGCCGGGCGCAGGCCGCGGACTTGCATTACCGGGGCTTCTCGTTTCCGACGATTTCGCCCACGCGAAGCGCGGCGGATGATTACGACTACTCGCGGCTGATGGCCGGGGCACCCTGGAGTGCGATTTCCGGGCGCTACACCCGCTACGGGAATGTCCTGCCTCTGGTAGGGGCCGAAGATGACCGGCTTGTCGTCCTGGCGGCAGGCGACGAGTTGACTCTGGAATTTTCTGCTGCCTTTCCCCCTCTGCCCGACGGCTGGCAGCGCGACTTCGTTCTGGAGCTTTCCGGCTGGGTTAAGGCAGGGGAATTCAACACGGCAAGTTCGGGGCGTGTCGAACCGCTGCCATTTCGGGGTATGAAACAGTATCCCTACAACGCGGTCTCCACGGCCGGCTGGCAGCGGCGCTGGCTCACGCGGCGTCCCTTGCCGCACCTCCTACCTCTGGCTCCCGCCTACTAGGCTGAGAGATGGCCTGAGCGATGGAATGAGAGATGGAATGATTGGTCCAAAATCGAAAGAGACATTTCCCTGCAGCTGACGCTTTCACTTCCAGGCAGCGGCCCTGGCCTGGAGGAACTCGTCCAGCATCTGCCGAACTTCCGTCTTTACCCCCATGAACTCCACTCCCATGCCGACTTCCGGATCTACATAACGCACCACGCACTCGATTTCCGGTATCTCATGGACCATAGCGATGAAGACTTGCTCTGCGAACCGGGCGGGTTTGTTTGTGAGCACATAGCAGCCCCCAACACTCATGTTGCTTACCGTACCGTTGCCGGTCTTGCTCTCGCCGCGCCATTGCGCCACGAGCGGCGGCCGGAGGCTAAGCCCGCGGATATCTGCGCAGTTCCTTAGCGTCAGGCACGGGAACCCCATTCTATCGGGTTTCTCTCGGCGAAAGCTATGGCTGTGCGCGGGCTGACTGTCACAAGCGTTTGGCTTGCGGGCCTGCGGGTGCCGGGGGCATCATAGCCGCCATGAAATTCCACACCGAATACCTGACGTTCCACACGCAACAACGCCGGGAATACATCAACATCACCGCCCAGGTACAAAAGGCACTGGGGGAAAGCGGCATCCGGGAAGGGATCGCGCTGGTTTCCGCCATGCACATTACTGCCGCCGTGTACGTCAACGACGCCGAGGAGGGCCTGATCCAGGACATTGACGAATGGCTGGACCGGCTGGCGCCCTACCGGCGTGATTACCGCCATCACCGCACCGGAGAGGACAACGGCGACGCGCACCTGAAGAACCTGCTCATCCACCACCAGGTGCTGCTGCCCGTCACCGCGGGCAAGCTGGACCTGGGGCCCTGGCAGCAGGTCTACTACGCCGAGTTCGATGGCCAGCGGCGCAAGCGGCTGATCATCAAAATCCTGGGGGAATAGACGCGGGTCTCGCGGGGCCGGGGCTGCCCGATACGCTACACTCACGCCTGCTCTGGCGAACGCTTAGCTAATCTCTCGGATCCGCGATTGGAGCTGCTTCAAATCAATTGGTTTGAACAGGTACGGGCAGCCGGATTCCTGCAGGAAGCGGAGCGTTTTCTCGCTCTGGTCGCCCGTCAGGAAGAGGACCTTGTCCGTGTAGTCGGGCAGATAGACTGCCAAGAAGCGGTACAGGCTGCGCCCGTCGAAACCGGGCATGAGAATGTCAGAGACAATGGCGTCGAAGTCCGCGGCCTGCAGCTTCTGGACGGCTTGGTCGGCGGAAATGGCAGTTTCCACCACGTAGTCGTCTGAGTGCAGCATCATCTGGAGCACCTGCAGGGTGTGCCGATCGTCGTCAATCACCAACAGGCGGCGAGGCGCGGCCTCGCGTCTCGGTTGAGGCTCCCGGCGGCTCGGCAGCGTTAACTTCCAGGACGTCTCTTGCCCGCACTGTTCGCACGGCACCTGCACTGTGCCTTCGGCCAGCAGCAACGCAAAATCGGTTTCATTCAGGGGGAGGACTTGTTCGGTTGCGCACTGTTCACAAGAGAGCATACAGGCTGGCATTGCAGTGAACCCTCGTGGGTGCTGGAGATCAGGACGGTTTCTGCCAGGCGTAGACGTCGCGGTTGTCCACCTGCCTGGGTACCTGCACAAAATCTTCCCGGCTCGCCAGGCTCCGGTACACATCTCCGGACACCCACAGGCTGTCCACTGCCGCGTACTTTTGCAGGTGCCCCGCTACGTCAATGGTCTCATCGCTGATATCTTCCAGGGGCTTGGTATCGGGCACCATCACCTCACCCGCGTTCAGGCCGCAGCGGACATGGAACTTGATTCGGAGTTGGTGGACGTCGCGGTTGAACCAGTCCAGTTCCACCAAGAGCTTGCGGGCCATCGTCGAGGCATCCTCTACTGATGGAAAGCAGCTCATTACCCCGTCAGGGGTCCAGGCCACCTTGTAGGCGCGGTATTCGTGGAACAGGTGCTCCAGGAATTTCTTGTACTCGGTGAAAGCGTGTTCCACCACAATCTTGTCTTCGCCCAGCTTCATCTTCGTGGAGCCGACGACGTCAATGGAAAGAAAGGCCAGTTCCTTTTTCACCTCGCCCAGGATGCGCTTGGCAGCGGCGTAGTCGCGCAGCAGCGACATCCGGGAGGCATCGCGCCCCACTCCGGCGCCGGCCTGGCCTGGCCGGCCGCCACTGATGTGGGCGCCACCAGTAGCAACGGCCGGGCGGGTCAGCAGCGGCTTGCGGAGCCACGACTCCAGCCCTTCCACGCGCCCAATTGCCACCTGCGCCACGATGTAAGTGAGCAGTGCCAGTCCGATCAGCAGGAAGTTGAAGTTCTGGTAGGTCAGGTCTACGTTGATCACGCCGTAGGCGAAGGCCAACAGCGGGTCAATGGCTTCGTGCAGCCAGCGAACTGGGGTTAGACCGCGGACGCGCTCGGGGCGGAACAGGGGCAGCGTGAACAAGGCTACGCAGCCCATGGCGTAGACGATAGCGACCAAACCCAGGCCTTTGCGAAGTACGGACAGTCCGGTGCAGGCCCCCAGGCGCCAGGCGCGCTCTGCAGGGGAAACCGCGGCGTGCCTGGCAACCGAGGGGGTAAAGGCACCTGAATCGCGCGCAGGCGGCGCCGGCTGGGGAGCCACCGCCGGAGCAGGCACGGCCACCGTGGCGACCCCGCCGGGCGGGGTCACGGCCGGTGTTGCCGCCTGGGGAGTCGGCGGCACCAGTTCGCTCAATTTCTCTGCAGGCGGCGCTGTCACCTGGAGATCCCGGCCCGGCTGCATCACCACCGTGCCGCTCCAATCCCGACCGCTGTCAATTTGCTGCTTCATGGCCCGCAAGTCGACTAGCAGGCGCACCGCATTCTGGTAGCGCTGCTCCCGGTTCTTCTCCAAACACTTGGCGATCACGCCTCCCAGCGTGGGCGAGACGTCCGGATTGACGTCGGTCGCGGAGGGACATGGCTGGTTCAAGATCTTGGCCAGCACGACGTTGGGGGAACCGCCGCTAAAGGGCAGCTTGCCGGTGGCCATCTCAAAGAGCACCACTCCGGTCGAGTAGATATCGGTGCGGGCATCCAGATCGGCTCCCAGCGCCTGTTCTGGTGACATGTGACTGATGGTGCCCATCACCATGCCGGCGCTGGTGCGGAAGGCATCGTGGGCCTGCGCTCCCGCCTTCTCGACCATCTTGGCCAGGCCGAAGTCCAAGATCTTCACCTGGCCCCGGTCCGTCACCATGATGTTTTCTGACTTGATGTCGCGGTGGATAATGGCTTTTTCGTCGGCCAAGCTCAGCGCGTCGACGAGCTGGATGGCAATTTCCAGCAACTGGCGGGGGGGCAGCGGCCCTTGTTTGAGCATGTCTTTCAGGGTCTTGCCTTCGACGAACTCCATCACCAGATAACGCAAGTCGTCCTTGACTCCGAACTCGTAGATGGTGGTGATGTTCGCGTGCTGCAGCTTGGAGGCTGTCTTGGCTTCGCGCAGGAAGCGGCCCAAGGACTCCTCGTCGCGCTGGGCCTGGGGTGGCAGGATCTTGATGGCCACCGGGCGGTCCAGGTTCGTGTCATCGGCCCGGTAGACGACACCCATGCCGCCTTCTCCCAGTTTGCCCACGATTTTGAAGTGCGAGAGGGTCTCCCCGATCATCCGCGCACACCTTGCCCCGGCTTCTGTCTGCTCATCATACACGGAAGCCGTGAATCTAGAAGAGCTCTTTCTGGGTACCCCGGTTGCCTAGACTCGGCACCCGTGCGTTGGAACGGCGAGCGAGAGGATCTTCGTTTGCATCCCTGCTGGGCCGCCCGCGCCGGCCGGACGTTGGACAGGCGCCCTGCGCGCCAAGTCCCCGTTTGCTGTCCGGTTAGGCCACCGCTGGCGCAGGCTGCCGGGTCGGGGAGGCGGGCGGCCTCGGCTCCTGCGGGCTCAGAGCCAGGTCGATGACTTCGTCAATTGTCTTAACGTAGTGGACGGTAAGGCCTTCCAGTTGAGTGGGCTTGAGGTCTTCTTCGACGTTGATTTGGTTTTCGCGAGGCAACACAACCTCGGTAATCCCGGCTCGCTTGGCGGCCAGCACCTTCTCCTTGATACCACCCACTGGCAGGACCAGGCCGCTGAGGGTGATCTCGCCGGTCATCGCCACGTTGGGACGGACGCGTCGTCCGCCCAGCAACGAAGCCAGTGCACTCACCATGGTGACGCCGGCCGAGGGGCCGTCCTTGGGGATGGCGCCGGCGGGCACGTGGATGTGCAAGTCGTGCTGGTCGAAGAAGTCGGCCGCCACCGGGAAGCGCTCGTAGTGCGAGCGAACCCAACTCAGCGCTGCCTGCATGGATTCCTGCATGACCGGGCCGAGGTGGCCGGTCATGATGAGGCCCTTGTGCCCTCCCTTCATCTTGTTGGCCTCGACGAACAGGATGTCGCCGCCGGCTGGAGTCCAGGCCAAGCCCACGGCGACGCCGGGCAGGGCCGTGCGATCCGCCACTTCGGTTTCCAGGCGTAGCTTGGGCCCGCCCAGGAACTCGCGCACCGCTTCCTGGCCAACGACGAACGGCACCTCGGTGAGGGTGCCCTCGGCCTTGCGCCGCGCTACCTTGCGGCAGATGGTGCCCAGCCCGCGCTCCAGGTTGCGCACGCCAGCTTCGCGCGTGTAAAGGCGGATCACTTGGTGCACCGCCTCCTCGCTGAACTGGATGACCACCGGAGTCGGCTGCGCCTCAGCCTTACCGTCGGCGGGGGCAAGCCCGTTCTCTAGGATCTGCCTGGGGATCAGGTACTGGAAGGCGATCTGCACCTTCTCGTCCTCGGTGTAGCCTGGCAGCTCGATCGTCTCCATGCGGTCGCGCAGCGGATCAGGAACCGGGTCCAGCACATTGGCAGTCGTAATGAACAGCACCTTGGAGAGGTCGAACGGCACGTCCAGGTAGTTGTCGCGGAACTGGAAATTTTGCTCCGGGTCGAGCACTTCCAGCAGGGCCGAGGCGGGGTCGCCGCGGAAATCGCGCCCGACCTTGTCCACCTCGTCCAGCATGAACACCGGGTCGTTGGTCTCGGCGCGGCGAATGCCCTGGATGATCTGGCCGGGCAGAGCGCCGATGTAGGTGCGGCGGTGACCGCGAATTTCCGCCTCGTCATGGATTCCGCCCAGCGACAGGCGGACGAACTTGCGGCCCAGGGCGCGGGCGATGGACCTTCCGAGCGAGGTTTTGCCCACGCCGGGAGGTCCGACGAAGCACAAGATCGGTCCCTTCATCCCGGGCTTCAGTTGCAGGACGGCCAGGTAATCCAGAATCCGCTCCTTGACCTTCTCCAGGTCGTAGTGGTCGGCATCGAGGATGTTGTGCGCCTTCCGCACGTCCACCTGCTCGCCACTGGAGCGAGTCCAGGGGAGGGCCACCAGCCAGTCCAGATAGTTGCGGGTGACGCCGTAATCGGGCGAGGCCGGGTTGAGGCGCATGAGTCGCTTCAATTCCCGGAGAGCTTCGCGCTGCACCTGCTCGGGCATGGCCAATTGTTCGATCTTCTGCCGCAGCTCTTCCAGCTCGCGCTGCGAGTCGTCGGCCTCGCCCAGTTCCTTTTGGATGGCCTTGAGCTGCTCGCGCAGGTAAAACTCGCGCTGGGTGGCCGAAAGCTGATCCTGCACCTCAGACTGCAGTTTGGAGCGGACCTGTTGAACCTCGACCTCCTTGGCCAGGTGGCGGTGGATGGTGTGCAGCCGCGCCGCCGGATCGTCGAGCTCCAGCATCTCCTGGCGCGTGGCAGAGTTAAGCGAGGGCAGAGAACTGGCGACAAAGTCGGCAAGCCGGCCCGGCTCCTCCAGGCGGGCGACAATGCCCAGCAGGTCGTCGGAAATCGACGGAGAGGCGGCCACAATCTGCTGAAACAGCGTCACCACGTTGCGCATCAACGCTTCCAGCTCCACCGAAGACTCCGCGTCGCTCTCGGCCAGGCGCGTGAAACGGGCCTTCAGAAACGGCTCGCGCTGGGTGTACTCCAGCTGCCTCAGGCGCACGATGCCTTCACAGAGCACAAACAGAGGCTGGTTGGGCATACGCACGATCTTGTGCACGGTTGCCAGCGTGCCCACCGTATACAGGTCCTCCGGGCCAGGCGCTTCCACCTGCGGATCCCGCTGAGTGATAACAGCCACCAGCTTGTCCTCGCCCAGCGAATTCAATAGCGCCACCGAGCTTTCCCGTCCGACGCTGAGGGGCAGCACCGCATGCGGGAACAAGACCGTATCCCGCACCGCAAAAACAGGAAACTCTGCGGGGAACTCAAGCACGTTCTCATTGCCATTGTGTTCCATAGCGTCCTCGTCGGCGGCCCCCGCCCTTAAGGCGCGAGCAGCCCTCCCTCCGTATTAGATCGGAACCCGGTGGGTAAAGTTTCAACAGGCCGCTGGCCATACAAGCCAGCACTGCCCGAGCGCTCTCGCCCGGGCGTTCCCGGTAGAATAGTAGTATGCGCTTGGAGATGGCACTGCGGCAAGGACTGCAGTTGCTGGAGGAATCCTCGGTGCCCTCACCGCGGATCGCGGCCGAGGTGCTGCTGATGCACGCGCTCGGCTGCGAGCGGGCCCACCTCTATGCCCATCCGGAGCGTGAGCTGAGCGACTCGGAGCGCGTCCATTACGCGCGCTATCTGCGCGAGCGGATGAGCGGCAACCCCACCCAGTACATCACCGGGCACCAGGAGTTCTGGGGGATGGACTTTCGGGTGAGCCCGGCGGTCATGATCCCGCGGCCGGAGACCGAGCACGTGGTGGAACGGATCGTGAAACTGTACCGGGCGATGGAGAGCGAGCGTCCGCCCGTCGTTGTGGATGCTGGCACCGGCTCAGGCTGCATTGCCGTTGCGGTGGCGGTCGAGCTGCCGCGGGCGCGGGTCGTCGCCACCGACGCGTCAGCAGCAGCCCTGGTTGTGGCCGCCAGCAACGCCTCCCGGCTGGGTGCCCGCCAGGTGAAGTTTTGCCGCTGCGATTGGCTCGGCGCCATCGGCACCGCTGTGGCTGACTTGGTGATGTCCAACCCGCCCTACATTCGGCTGGACCAGGCGGAAGCGCTGCAACGCGAGGTCCGCGATTTCGAGCCGCGCCATGCGGTGTTCGCCGGGCCTTTGGGCCTGGAAATCTACGCCACCTTGCTTCCCGAAGCGGCCCGCGTGCTGCGACCGGGCGGCTGGGCTGTTCTTGAGTTGGGCTATAATATGGCCGATGCCGTCCGCTCGCTACTAAGCGCGGAGTGGGACGAAGTCCAGTTCGAACAGGATCTGGCTGGAAACCTCCGAGTCATCTCCGCGCGCCGAGCGAGGTGAACCATGCCAGCCGTAACCGGTTTGTCTCCCCGTACCATTCTCCACGTGGACATGGACGCCTTCTTCGTCTCGGTGGAGGAACTGTTCGACCCCAGCCTGAAAGGCAAGGCGGTGGTCGTGGGTGGCGAACTGGTGTGGCGTAACGGCCGCTGGACGGCGCCGCGTGGCGTGGTGGCGGCTGCCTCCTACGCCGCGCGCCCCTACGGCATCCATTCGGCAATGCCGCTGGCGCGCGCCTTTCGGCTCTGTCCGCAGGCGACTTTTCTTCCCGGGCACCCGGAGCGCTACAGGGAGGCTTCCGAGAAGATCCAGCGTATCTTCCAAACCTTCTCGCCGCGGGTGGAGATGGTCTCCATTGACGAAGCCTACCTGGACTTGAGCGGGAGCGAGCGCCTCTGGGGACCGCCGCTCGAAGCTGCGGCAAAGTTGCACCAGCAGGTGTGGCGCGAGACCCGGCTCCCTTGCTCGATCGGGGTGGCCACGTCGCGGCTGGTGGCCAAAGTCGCCTCCGAACTGGCGAAGCCCAAGGGGCTGTTGGCGATCCATCCAGGAAAAGAGGCACGTTTCCTGGCTCCCTTGCCTGTGCGCAAAATTCCCGGTGTCGGCAAGGTGACCGAGAAGCGCTTGCGGCAACTGGGACTGGCTACCGTGGCCGATGTGGCTCGGGCCGGCGCCGAGTTGCTGGAGGAAGTGTTGGGCAAGCATGGAGCCGCGCTGTTCCGCCAGTCGTCCGGGCAGGATGCCGGCGGCTGGTTTGAGGGTGAGGTTGGCGAATTGGAAAATGCCAAGTCCGTCGGCCACGAGACGACCTTCTCGGAGGACACCGCCGACCGCGAGCGGCTGCTGGCAACCATCTCCGAGCTTTCGCAGATGGTTGGCCACCGCCTGCGGGAGAATCACTTCTTCGCCCGGACCGTGACGCTGAAACTGCGCTATTCCGATTTTCGCACCCTGACCCGGGCGCGCACCCTGCCGCAAGCCACCGACCTGGACGGCGAACTGTTTCGCACCACTTCGGAGCTGTTCCGCGCCGCCTGGAATGGGCGGCCGGTGCGGCTGCTCGGGGTGCAGGCTAGCGCCTTGGACCATCGCCCGGGGCAAATGAGCTTGCTGGATGCGGATCGGCGGCGGAAATGGGAGCAGGCGCTGGAAGCAGCCGACCGGGTGCGTGATCGCTTCGGCTTCGACGCTGTCCAGCTTGCCGGCGGCCTGCGGGGCAGGAAGCGCTCCCGCTCAGAATCTCCGTGATACCTCCGTCTGTGACTCCACCCTTGAGCACGCGTCGCGAACGAGCCGTCGGCGTGGTTCAGCATCTGCGTGAGCAGGGCTATCAGGCCTACTTTGTCGGCGGCTGTGTGCGCGACCTGTTGCTCGAACGCGAGCCGGCCGACTACGACGTGGCCACCGACGCGACCCCCGAGGTGGTGCTCGGCTTGTTCCCGCGCACGCTGGCGGTCGGGGCGCAGTTCGGAGTAGTCCTGGTGGTGGAGGACGGCCAGCAGATCGCCGTAGCCACCTTCCGCAACGACGGCCCTTATCCGGACGGCCGGCATCCGCAGCAGGTCAGCTATACGCGCGACCCGCGCGAAGACGTGCTGCGGCGCGACTTCACTATCAACGGCCTGCTCTACGATCCGCTGCCTGCCGCCCCGGCGCCACAGCTGCTGGATTACGTGAGCGGCGAAGCCGACCTGCGCGCCGGCCTCATCCGCACCATCGGCGACCCTGGCGACCGCTTCAGCGAAGACCGGCTGCGCATGCTGCGCGCCGTCCGCTTTGCCACCCGCTTCGGCTTTCGGATCGAGGACGCCACCTGGGAGGCCGTCTGCGATTCGCATGCGGCTATTGCGCAGGTGAGCCGGGAGCGTGTCCGCGACGAGTTGCTGAAGATCCTCACCGAGAGCGGTGCCCGCCGTGGCTTCGAGTTGCTGGATGAAAGCGGCCTGCTGGCCGATCTGCTGCCCGAGGTGACGGCCATGAAGGGGGTCGAGCAGCCGCCGCAGTTCCATCCCGAAGGCGACGTCTGGACGCACACGCTGCTGATGCTGGAAAAGCTGGCCAGTCCTTCGCCCACGCTGGCCCTGGGCGTGCTGCTGCACGACGTGGGCAAGCCACCCACTTTCCGGCAGGCTGAGCGCATTCGCTTCGACAACCACGCACCGGTGGGGGCGCGGATGACCGAGCGCATTTGCGAGCGGCTTCGTCTCTCTCGGCGGGACACCGAACAGGTGGTGGCGCTGGTCGAACACCACTTGCGGTTCAAGGACGTGACGCAGATGCGGCCTGCAAAGTTGAAGCGCTTTCTCCAGATGGAGCGCTTCGAGGAACACCTGGAGCTGCACCGGCTGGATTGCCTCAGCAGCCACCGCAACCTGGAAAATTGGGAATTCGTCCGGCAGCAGCTAGCCGAGACGCCCCCGGAGGAAATTCGTCCCCGGCCGCTGGTCACCGGCGATGACCTGATTGCGTTGGGATATCAGCCGGGGCCGCGCTTCAAGGAAATTCTGCAGGCGATCGAAGACGCCCAACTGGAGGGCGAAGTGAAGAGCAAGAACGAAGCGCTGACCCTGGCGCGTCGCCAATTCCCGCTCCCCCCGAAGCCCTAGCGTCCGCTGCATCCTCGGCGTGAGAACAACTGCAGGGTCCCTAAGAGAAGCATCCGCAAAGCCTGCTGGGTAGGGGCTGGCGGCCAACGGAACTACATGCTCAGCTTGTCGGCCACGTTGCGCATCTGCACGCCGTGCACCAGCGAGGAACCGCCGCGGATGGCGGCCGCCACGTGCACGGCCTCGGTCATCTGCTCCAGGTTTGAACCCTTCTCCAGGCAGGTTTGGGTGTAGGAGTCAATGCAGTAGGGACACTGCACCGTGTGGGCCACCGCCAGGGCGATCAGCGCCTTCTCCCTTTCCGACAGGGCGCCTTCGGCGAATACCGCCCCATACCACTGGCTGAATTTGTCCCACAGCTCGCCTGCGTTTTGCCCGATAGAAGGGAACTTGGCCAGGTCGTCCGGATGGTAGTAGGTGTTCATGGACTCACCCTAGCATAGTCCTGCAGCAGTTGTACGTGGCGCAGGGCGGGTGCGCTCGCATGCGGAGTTGCCCATGCCCGGCTTACGCCGAGCGCAACCGGTTGGGCCTGTAGCGTGTCTTAGAGGGAAGGAGTAAGATATTCGTCAGCGAGTGAAGGCGCACCTGGATGGAGATCCTGGATCTGCGGCAAATACGGTCGCGCGACCTGGAAGCTCTGCTGCAAGAAGAAAGCCGCTTGTGGCACGAGCAACTGCGCTGGGATTACTCGAGTTCGGTCGACCTGGTCCGGCGGTTTCTGGACGCCCGCGCCCTAACCGGTTACGCGGCGCTGGAGCAGGGCCGCCCTGTCGGCTACGCGTTCTTCGTCTACGAGGACCACAAAGGACTGATCGGCGACCTGTTTGTTTCTCACGCGTACAGCGGTGGCACCGAGGGGCAGTTGCTGGACCACGTGATTGAGACCATGCAGCAGACGCCAGGCATTCGCCGGATTGAGGCGCAGCTGTTGGCTTTCAACGCTGGTGCGCTGGAGCCGACCTTTCGGCGGGAGCATTTCCAGGTGTTTCCGCGCCAATTCATGTTGCTGGAGTTGGACGGGGTGCCGACCCTGGAACCGCGCCCGCTGGCCGGTGTGGCGCTGATCGACTGGAAGGAACGTCACCTGGCGGGAGCCACCAGCCTGATTGCACGGGCCTATCATGGGCACATCGACAGCCAGATTAACGACCAGTACTGCAGCAACGCCGGGGCTGCCCGCTTCCTGAAGAACATCATAAAGTACCCGGGCTGTGGAGCCTTCTATGCACCAGCCTCGTTTCTGGCTGTCCACCAAGAGGCGGGACAGGTATGCGGCCTGGTCCTGGGCTCGGTGGTGCATCCTGATATTGGCCATATCACCCAGGTCTGCGTGACCCCCGAATTTCACGGCGCCGGGATTGGCTTTGAGTTGGTCCGGCGAAGCGCGGAAGTGTTCCGGCGGGCAGGATTCGCCGGCCTCAGCTTAACGGTGACCTCGGCCAACCAGCAGGCCCTCCAACTTTACGAACGGATGGGCTTCCAAACTCTGAAGGAGTTCTCCGCCTATGTTTGGAACGCCGGCAGCGCCTATGGCTGACCCCAACGAACAAAAGGAAGACGGCCAGCAACTGGCACAGGAATACTTCCAGCGCGCCTACGCTCACCAGGTGAAGGGCGAACTGGAAGAAGCCATTGCGCTGTATAAACGCTCGCTCGAAATTCTGCCCACCGCGGAGGCGCACACCTTCCTGGGGTGGACCTACAGCTTCCAGCGCCGCTACGAAGAAGCGATCCAGGAGTGCGAGCGCGCCATTGAGGTTGATCCCACCTTCGGCAACCCGTACAACGACATCGGCGCCTATTTAATTGAGCTGAGTCGTTGGGAGGAGGCCCTGCCCTGGTTCGAGAAGGCGCTGAAGGCGTCCCGTTACGAGAACTATTTCTTCGCACACCTGAATAGCGGGCGCGTGCACGAGCACTTCCATCACTGGCCCGAGGCGGCCGAGTGCTACCGGCGCGCGCTCGAACAGAATCCCCAGTACCTGCTCGCCCACCAGGCCCTCCGCCGCCTGCAATCGCGATGGAACTAACGTGCCCAACGTCCGCCTGGTAGTCTACTTTCACCTGTTGTGGACCTCAGTGCTGGGGGGCCTGGCGCTGTTGCTCAGCCTGCGCTTTCCCTACCGGGAGACTACCCGCTGGTTCCGCCTGACGCTGGCCCTGGTGGTCGCCTGCGCCTTTGCCGTGCTTCCTCTGCTGTGGACCAATAGCTTCTCGCTGATCTGGCTGCCGGCCTCCGCTTTCGCAGTTGCCACAATCGCTTTCCTGATCTTCAGCGTCCAGGTGATTCGCAGCCATTTCCAGCGCCTGCGCCGCTGAGCCCTGCTGGCAAAGCCCCGGTGTGCATATCCTGTTGTAGGGGCGGACCTCCCCAAGGGCCCCACAGTCTGCAGTCCGTGCCCGCTTTCAAACCGCCTGGACGGCAAGGACTCTTCCCGCTACCTGTTAGAATGAGGGCGATGAAGGGCCGGAGGAAGAAGGTCTTAGCGAGTCTGTTCCTGTTGGTTGTCGTGCCCCTCGCTGCTTGGCGAGCACCCTCTTCGCGTAGCCTCCAATGGAGAGCGCACATCTTAACTCTCGAGTTTCAGGGTTTACTCCCGCACATGAAGTGGTCGGACTTGCTTCTCCTGATGACGCCTAAGCGACTGGGGCTTCAGCCGCCATTGGGCGAGAGCAAAGCGCACTGGCGAAGAACCTTGTCCAGTTTTGTGGGAAACGCCTATAGGTGGAGAGTGTCTCACCTTTAGTTGAAAGTCGAGCGGCGGTTCGCTGACCTGGTTCCGTAGAATCGGGTTGGGAAACTTTCTGGAAAGGGGAACCGCCGTGCAGAGAAGCTACCACATCCTAGGCCGGAGCGATAGCCGAAGCTCCCGCAAACTGGCTGCCTACCTGGCTCGCCACGGGCAGTTTCTGCTGCCCTGGGTGGAGTTGATCGAACAATCGCGGTTAGCCGTCGACGAGCATCGACGTGGTGGGTAGGGCGGCGATTGAAGCGGTGCTGGAGTTGTCGGCCGCGCAGGTGGCCGGTCCACGCCGTCAGGGCCGGCGGCGCCGTGGGGTAGGCTGGTATGGGCGCCAGCGGGGACGGGTGCGCCTGAAGGAGAGAAAGTGGCCGTGCACAGGCCACGGCTCCGGCGGCCAGGCCGGGGAGCGGGGAAAGAAGTTCCCCTCCCGGCCTACGAAGCCATGCAGGAGGGCGAGGGTCTGGGGGCCCGGATGTTGGATATCTTGCTGCGGGGCGTCTCGACCCGGCAGTACCAGCGGGTGTTGCCGGAGATGGCGGACACCGTGGGTGTGTCGCGCTCCACGGTCAGCCGGGAAACGATGGAGGCTGCCGCAGCCGAGTTAGAACGTCTGTTGAACCGCCGCTTCGAGGAAGTAGAGTTGCTGATCCTCTACATCGACGGGATGGTGTTTGGCGACCATCACGTGATTGCGGCTGTGGGCGTGGATGCGGAAGGGCACAAGCACGTGCTGGGGATTCAGGAGGGGGCTACGGAGAACGCCGCGGCCGTCCAGGACTTGCTGGAAGGTTTAGTGCGGCGAGGGGTGCAGCCGGCCCAGAAACGGCTGTTTGTGATCGACGGCTCGAAGGCCTTGCGGGCGGCGATCCGCGCCGTGTTCGGGGCCGAGCAGCCGGTGCAGCGCTGCCGCGCCCACAAGTTGCGCAACGTCCTGGACCGGTTGCCGGAGCCAGAGCGGGACCAGGTGCGGGCGGCGATGCGGGCCGCCTGGCGGTTGGATCCGAAGACCGGCAGGGCCAAGCTGGAGAAGTTGGCCCAATGGTTGGAGCGAGATTGTCCGGCCGCGGCGGCCAGCTTGCGGGAGGGTCTGGAGGAATGTTTCACCATCAACCGGCTGGGGCTTCCGGCTTCGCTGCATCGCTGTCTGGCCACCACCAATCTCATCGAGAGTCCGCAGGCGGGAGTGAGGTTGCGAACTCGCCGGGTGTGCCGCTGGCGGGATGCGGCCATGGTCCAGCGCTGGGTCGCCTCCAGCTTCCTGGCCACGGAGAAAAACTTCCGCCGCCTGATGGGGTACCAGGACCTGTGGATGTTGAAAGCGATCCTCGAAGGATCAAAGTCGGCCACTCGACGGGAGGTGGCGTA
Source organism: Terriglobia bacterium (assembly GCA_965223005.1). Classification (GTDB taxonomy): domain Bacteria; phylum Acidobacteriota; class Terriglobia; order JAJPHL01; family JAPKYU01; genus CBDBKE01. The sequence continues at coordinate 489,876 of CBDCVK010000002.1, forward strand.
GTATGATGGCTCCGAACCGCCGCTACGAACTTTCAACTGAGTTCAGGACACCCTCTATAGGTGTCTTCTGGGGCCGGAGTAACGACGGTAACTTGTTGGGTGCTATGTTAATAGAACAGCTTTCTTGGGGAATATACCAGCGCGGAGCGGTGGTGATTCGAAGTGGAGATATTGTTTTCGATGTTGGATCCCATCTGGGCACCTTTTCCAGGTTTGCGCTGAATCGGGGGGCCCGGCTCGTAGTCGCTTTTGAACCGGAATCGACGAATATCACCTGCTATAAGCAAACTTTCCAGCGGGAAATCGAGGAAGGGCGCGTGATTCTGGTTGAGGCCGCCGCCTGGGAGACTCCGGGCACGCTCAGCTTCTCCGACGCAAAGCTGGACAACAGCGGGACAGGCATCGTCCGGCCCCCGGAGGATACCTGCCCTGGTGCAAAGGTGCCCGCCACCTCTATTGATGAAACTGTTTCTCGTTTGAATCTCGACCGGGTGGATTTCATCAAGATGGACATTGAAGGCGCAGAGAGGCATGCGCTGCGTGGAGCTCGGCGGAGCCTCGCTCGCTTCGGCCCCCGACTGGCCGTGTGTATCTACCATCGGTCGGATGACCCGGCGGTGATTCCCGAAGTGGTTTTCGCCGCGCGACCCTCCTACCAGATGTTTTCTTCTGAGGAGGCCGCGTATTTCTATTGAAGTCGTTTCGGGCATCTGGCCGGTGCCGGAGCCTGTGCCCTCGGCGTTGAAGCGCTCGATAGTGGGTCAGTTTCCGAGAAGCCGACTATTCACCCAACTGAAACCGGGATTGATAAACGCTAGGCAGTTACTGTGGACCTATCAGGCATCGCTGGTGACAAGACGGTGTTCTCCTGCCGCTTGGACTCCGTCAATTGGGCAGCGGAAGACCACCGGCGTGACGGGCCGGGTCTCTACGGTGACTTGCCCATCGACGTCAGCAGATGGGGGTGTCCACCCCTTCAAGCACCTGGCCCGGCGCGTCGTGCGGTAAATTAGTGCGCGGGTTAATAGCGGCTTCGGTTATATCCGCCACTTCTGTTCCGGGACCCGCCCCCCTCCGTCTTGGGGCGCGCTTCGTTCACGTTCAGGGCGCGGCCGTCCAGTTCTTTTCCATTCACTGCCCCGATTGCCTTGGCCGCTTCCTCGTCATTCGACATCTCAACAAAAGCGAAGCCACGAGCCCGGCCTGTGTCCCGGTCCGTGATTACATTGATGCGCGTGATCTCTCCGAGCGGCTCAAAGATAGCCCGCAGATCACTCTCCGTGGTGTTAAAACTCATGTTGCCGACATACAAGCTTTTCATTTCTCTTTGTCTCCTTAAAGTCGCCGCTCCGCCCGTGCGGAGCGGTCGCGTACCCGGCCGTCAGCACATTGCTGGAGACCGGCTATCTGGAATTTGATGGAGTCAATTGGGCAGGAAGCAAACGATAGAGGTAAATGCTTTCAGACAAACCGACTTCTTCAAATACGCGTGGTAGTATAACACAGTAGGACAAGGATGTGGAAAAAAACTAAACGTCTAGAATCTACGTGCTTTCGGACTCAACAGATCGTCTTTTTCAGTACCCGTTTTCGAGACATCCCTGGTATACTTATAAGGTAAGGAATTCCCATCGTAGGGCGCTAACTGCAACTTCGCTAGGCCCTAATACTGAACCACGAGCCGGCGTCTCTAAGCTACGATTTGGCTGTTCTCAGGCCGGCCGGTGTCCGGGTTGGTCAAGGAGGTTTCGTGCAAGTTCTCCGGAAAGCTCAGTATCTTAAGCATGGACAGTATGGCCTCGGTGTAGTCACTGAATCTAATCCCGAACGCACCATCATAGACTTCGATCTCCACGGCATCAAGAAGTTCGTCACCAGTCTCATGATGGTCGAACTATTGCCCGGAGGAGCTCCCTCCAAGCCTGCGCTTCCAAAGCGCCGCGCGAAAAAATCTTCCGCTTCTGTGCCACCGCATGCACCAAGCGGTTCTGTTGAGCCGGCAGCGGTTTAGGGCAGCCACACCAAGGGCAGAGCCAGTCCACCACTTCGGCGAATTTTGCCCGGCGGACGCAGCCAATGATGGCGGCGCGGATCGCTGCTTCCCGCAGCGCTTGTTCCGAAGCGGGGAGCGGCGGCGGCTTCCACCGCGATCAACATGCCGCCGCGTCCCCAAGCTATCGTGGCCCCACTAACCCAGCTCTCTGGAACGAAAGGATTTGGGTCGGATTCGACAGATAGGTCTCCGCTCGTCGGTTAGTGTTTACCTATGCTGCCACGCAGCACCACTTAGCCGGTATAACGCCCTTACCGTAAATTGACCCACTACCAAGCGCCCGGGAGTGTGGCGAAACCAGGGGGTTTTCCGCTATACTGAAGGTTCGTTTGTCAGGAGGCTGGGCAGAGCATGTATGCGATCATTCAGACGGGGGGAAAGCAATACCGGGTCGCGCCCGGAGACGTGCTTCAAGTAGAGAAACTTAAGGGCGAGCCGGGCGAGACGCTTGAGCTGCCCGCTGTAGCGGTGGCGCCCGACGGGGAGCCGATTCGCGCCGGCAAGGATTTGAGTGCGCGCGTGCAAGCTTCAATCCTCGGGACCGTCCGCGCGCCGAAGGTGCTGGTATTCAAGTACAAGCGGCGGAAGCACTTCAAGCGGCTGACCGGACACCGCCAGTCGCTGACCCGCATTCGCATCCAGGAGATCCTCGTCTAGCACCAAGCAGGGTCTAGCAGTCAGCAGGAGGAAACACAGTTATGGCACACAAGAAAGGGCTGGGCAGTTCTCGTAACGGACGGGATTCGCAGGCACAGCGGCTGGGGGTCAAGAAGTTCGGTGGCCAGCTGGTTTCCGGTGGTTCCATCCTGGTCCGGCAGCGCGGGACTCGCTTCAAGGCCGGAGAGAATGTGGGCTTGGGCAGGGATCATACCCTGTTCGCCAGGGTTTCCGGGCAAGTCGAGTTCGCGGGGCGAGGCCGGTTTGGCAAATTCGTCCACGTTCATCCCGTCGCGGAGCCGCCCTCCTAGCTGGCGCCTGGCTTTAGGGTGCGGAAAAAGGGGTCCCCTATTCTTACGAAACGAAGCCAAGCAATTCTTGTTTAATCAGTAACTTAAGATCTATTTTTCGATCAGTAACTTGAAATTTTGTCCCTGCCCTCCGGGCTCGTTTTCCACCTGCATCGGAGGCGCTGTGCCGCCTCACCTTCCAGCCGAGTTGGGCCGAAAAACGCCTCCGGGACGGCCGGCTCAGCGACTGCTCCTCGGCCAGTATGTTCATTGACGAAGCGCGCATCTATGTGAAAGCCGGCGACGGGGGCAACGGGTGCGTTGCGTTCCGTCGCGAGAAATACGTGCCGCGGGGCGGGCCCAGCGGAGGCGACGGTGGTGCGGGAGGCGACGTGCTAATGGAATCCAGCGAGCAGCTCAACACCTTGCTGCATTTCCGCTTCAATCCGCAGTACAAGGCCCAGCGTGGGAGACATGGAGAGGGCAGCAAGCGCACCGGCCGGAGAGGCGAGGAGGTGTTGCTACGCGTGCCGGTCGGCACGGTAGTGTACGACGAGCGCCGCGGGGAGAAGCTGCGGGATTTCACGGCGGCGGGACAGCGGGAAGTACTGGCGCGAGCTGGGCGCGGCGGCCGTGGCAACGCCCGCTTTGCCACTTCCACCCATCAGGCGCCGCGGGAGCACGAGGACGGTTTTCCGGGCCAGGAGCGATGGCTGCGCCTGGAGCTGAAGTTGCTGGCCGACGTGGGCTTGGTCGGCTTCCCCAACGCGGGCAAGTCCACGCTGATTTCCCGGATCTCAGCGGCGCGCCCCAAGATCGCCGAGTATCCCTTTACCACCCTGGAGCCGAATTTGGGGGTGGTCAGCGCCGGTGAGTACCGTAGCTACGTTGTGGCCGATATCCCGGGACTGATCGAAGGGGCGCACCAGGGGGCTGGGCTGGGCTCCCGGTTCCTGCGCCACATTGAACGCACCCGCTTGCTGGCCCACTTGATTGACTTGAGTGATGTCACCGAGCGCGACCCGCGCCAGGACTTTCGCGTGATTTGGGAGGAACTGGAGCGGTTCAACCCTTTGCTTGCCGCCAAACCAATGCTTGTCGTAGCATCAAAGTTGGATGCCATGACGGACCGCTCGCGGCTGGAGTCTCTGAAGGCCTTCTGCGCCGAGCGGAGCTTGGAGCTGCACCCGATTTCTTCGGTCACAGGGGAAGGCGTGGAGGGGCTGAAGCTGGCGCTGGCTGACAAACTGGACCAGTTGCGGGCCAGGGCCCGCGAGGAGCAAGTGGCGAGCTGAGGATGCCCGCCGGCCGATGAACGTCGCTCTGTTCGGCGGAACGTTTGATCCTGTCCATTGTGGCCACCTTTCGGCCGCTCGGGCCGCTCGCGAGCGCTTCGGTCTGGACCGTATCTATTTCGTTCCCGCAGGACGTCCCCCGCACCGCTCCCACGATCGCCTGAGTGCCTTCGAGCATCGCTACGCCATGGTGGCGCTAGCTTGTGCAGGAGAGCGCGGCTTTGTTCCCTCCTTGGCCGAGGCACCCTCGCGCCGTGGAGTCCAATATTCAGTCCACCTGGTGCGCCGCTTTCGCCGCCAGCTTGGTCCGGGGGACCGGCTCTTTTTCCTCATTGGCGTTGACGCCTTTCTGGAATTGCCGAGCTGGCACCAGTGGCGCGCCTTGCTCAATGGAGCGGATTTCCTGATTGTCAGCCGGCCCGGTTGCCCCCTGGAGCAGGTTGCTGAAGTCTTCCCGAAGGATCTGCTCCGGGAGCGGCGCACTGTGCCAGGGCCGGAGCAGGGGCCGGAACCAGTGGAGGAGTTTCGCCTGCGCCGGACCACGGCCCGGGTGCTGTCCAACGTGTGGGAACCAATCTCGGCCACCGAGGTGCGCCGGCGAGCGCGCGACGGGGGGAGTCTGCTGGGGTTGGTGCCGCCGGCAGTCGCCGAATACATTCTGGAGCAGCGCCTCTATCAATAAATGAGCAATAAATGAGCAATGAATGGGCAATGAATCCGCAATGAATTCGGCAACAGATTCGGGAACGGATTGGGCAACGAATCCAGCAATGAAGCCTGAACTCCATGCTGCCGTGACCGCGGCGCTGGACAAGAAAGCCGTGGACCCGGTCGCGCTTGAGTTGAGGGACGTTTGCTCGTTCACCGACTACTTTCTGATCTGCACTGGCGCCAATTCCCGACAGGTGCAGGCCATCAGCGAAGAAATCGAGCTGTGCTTGAAGCGCGGCGGGCTGCGGCCCTACCACATCGAGGGCTACCCTCAGGCGGAGTGGATCCTGATGGACTATGTAGATTTCATGGTCCATGTTTTCTCTCCTAAGGCCCGCCTGTATTACGACCTGGAGCGGCTCTGGCGGATGGCTCCCCGCATTCGTTTGGAGGAAGCGCGCTGATGGCCAGTACCGTGACCGGCTCATTTGGTTTCTTCGGGAAGTCTCTGGTCTTTGGGTAGCGCTGAGGAGGCTGCGGTGGGAGGAGCAACGGGGTCAGCCGGTCAGGGTACGCACACGGACCCGGATGCCGTCCTACTAAAACTGTGGGTGGCTCAGGACCCGCAGTCCCGCAAGGTCGCCGAGATCGCCCACAAGGTGGCCCTCACCTCCACCACCGTGCTGATCCGCGGCGAAAGCGGCACCGGCAAGGACCTGCTGGCCCAGATGATCCACTACCTGGGGCCAACTCACGATGAGCCGATGTTGAAGATTGACTGCGCCAGCCTGCCGCCCGAGCTGGTCGAAAGCGAACTGTTCGGGCACGAGCGCGGGGCTTTCACAGGGGCCGACGCCCAGAAGCGCGGGCGTCTGGAACTGGCCGGCGGCGGCACGATTGTGCTCGACGAGGTTGCAGCGTTGACCTTGCCGATGCAGGCCAAGCTGCTGCGTGTGATCGAAGAAAAGCAGTTCGAGCGGCTGGGGGGAGCCGCCGCCGTGCGCATTCGTGCCCGGTTGATCGCCCTGACCAACGCGGACTTGGAGCAGGCGGTCGGGCGCGGGGACTTTCGCGAAGACCTGTACTTTCGGCTGAACGTCTTCCCCATCGTCCTGCCGCCGCTGCGCGAGCGGCGCGGCGACATCCTGCCGCTGGCCGAGCACCTACTGGTCGCCCTGGCCGAAGTGCACCGCAGGCGCCCGGTTCGTCTTGCGCCCAAGGCCGCCGCGGCGCTCCAAGAATACGACTTTCCCGGGAATGTCCGCGAGCTAAGGAACCTGATGGAGCGCGCCCTCATCTTCGCGTCTGGTCAGGAGATTGGTCTGGAGCAGCTGCCCGCGCACCTGTCCGAAGGCAAGTCGGCAGTCGAGGGCAAGCCGACGCTGGCGGAACTCGAGCGGCAGTACATCGCCGAAGTGCTGGACTACACGCGCGGCCGCAAGTCCCGCGCCGCCGAAATCCTGGGTATCAGCCGCAAGACGCTGCTCGAGAAGCGCAAGCGCTACGGCCTGGACTAGTGACGAGCCGCGAGCTCCCGGTGGTTGCTTTGCTCTGCCGGCGGTTGCTTTGGCCCGAATGCAGAGTCTTGACTGCCAAGTTCTGGCATGAAAATTCGCATTGCTTATGTGGGGCGGTCGCGTAACCGTGCGCTGAATGAGGCGGCGGCTGAGTATGCGCGACGCTTGGGACATTTTTGCGATTTTGGGCAGCGAGAACTGCGCGAAGCCGACCTGGCCCGGGTGCACCAAAAATTCCCGCGGGCCATGCTGGTTGCCTTGGATGCGGCGGGCCGGCGAATGGACTCAGCCGCTTTCACGCGCTGGCTGGAGCGGTTGCGCCACGGCGGCACGCGCGAGTTGGTGATCCTGGTGGGAGGCGCCGACGGCCTCCCGACGGCCCTGCGCGCCGAGTGCGAATTGCTGTCGCTTTCCCCTCTCACCCTGCCCCACGAGTTGGCCCGCGTGGTCCTGTTGGAGCAGATTTACCGCGCTTTTGCCACGCTCCACAATCACCCCTATCCCCGATAACGGTCCTCCGCTAGAATGTTTTCTTAGATATGGGGCTGCTGATCATTTACACGGGCAACGGAAAGGGCAAGACCAGCGCCGCGCTGGGGACTGCCTTGCGCGCCATCGGCCAGGGACTGAAGGTGCTAATGGTGCAGTTCCTGAAAGGGTCCTGGCACTACGGCGAGCTGGACACAGCCGAGCTGCTGGGCGAAGAGCGCTTCCAGCTGCTGCCCATGGGGCGCGGCTTCGTCAAGGTGGGTACGGAGAAGCCGGACCCGGCGGATGTGGAGCTGGTGGAAAAGGCCTGGGAACTTGGCCGGGAAAAGGTCTTCTCGGGCGAGTACCAGTTGGTGATTTTCGACGAGATCAACTACGCTATTCACTATGGCATGCTCGCTGCCGAAAGAGTAGCTGAAGCGTTGGCGCAACGGCCCGAGGACGTCCACGTCATCCTGACCGGGCGTAACGCCCACCCCAGCCTGGTCGAGGTCGCTGACCTGGTCACGGAAATGAAAGAGATCAAGCACCCGTTCCAGAAAGGCATCCTGGCGCAACGCGGCATTGATTATTAACGGGGGATTATTGACCAGGGATTGTCGGCGAGGAAGCGCCGCTGCAAGCTCGGAGAACTGCATGGCTTGGTTCAAGAGAGAAAAGAAGCCTCTGGAAGCGTCGGACGAGAAGCACGTCCGAACCGAGGGGTTGTGGACCAAGTGCAGCAACTGCCGGCAGATTATCTGGAAGAAAGACCTGGAAGCTGGTTGGAATGTCTGCCCCCGCTGCGAGTGTCATTTCCGCATTGACGCCGGCACGCGCCTCCGTCTGCTGCTGGATGGCGACTGGACGGAGCATGATGCCAGCCTGGCCTCCACCGATCCGCTCCAGTTTGTAGACCTGAAGAGTTACCGGGACCGCTTGGCCCAGACGCAGAAACAAACCCGGCTCAAGGACGCCTTGATCACCGCCGAGGGCACGCTGGGGCAGCACCCTGTGGTGCTTTGTGCGATGGAGTACAGCTTCATCGGAGGAAGCATGGGAGCGGTGGTGGGCGAAAAAATCACCCGCGCCATCGAGCGCAGCCTGGCCAGCCGCCTGCCGCTGATCATCGTCTCGGCCTCCGGGGGCGCGCGCATGATGGAAGGGGTGGTGAGTCTGATGCAGATGGCAAAGATTAGCGCCGCCCTGGTCCGCCTGGACGAGGAGCGCATCCCCTACATCAGCGTGCTCACCGATCCCACCACCGGCGGCGTCACCGCCAGTTTCGCCATGCTGGGCGACCTGAACATCGCCGAGCCCGGCGCCTTGATCGGCTTTGCCGGGCCTCGCGTGATTGAGCAGACAATTCGCCAGAAGTTGCCCGAAGGTTTCCAGCGCAGCGAATTTCTGCTGGAGCACGGCATGCTAGACGCGGTCGTGCACCGCAAGGACCTGAAACACTACATTGCGCGGGCACTGGAGTTTTGCCTTCCGTCCAGTTCCACCAGCGGCGGCCCGAGCGGACCTGCCAGTTTCGGACCTACCAGTTCCAGATAAGATGCCGCCATGACCTACGGGGCCGCCGTTTCCTATTTGCTTTCGGTGGGCCAGGAGCTGCGAGGAGTCAAGTTTGATCTGGCCAACATTCGCCGCTTGTTGGAGGAACTCGGCCATCCCGAGCAAGCCTGGAAGGCGGTGCAAATCGCCGGCACCAATGGCAAAGGGTCAGCGGCGGCGATGCTGGAAGCGGTGCTGCGCTCGGCCGGCTACCGCACGGGCCTGTATACCTCGCCACACTTGGTACGCGTCAACGAGCGCATTCATGTTGCGGGCGAGGAGATTGCCGACTCCGATTTCGCTGCCGTCTCGGCCGACGTGGTGGCTGCTGTGGAGCGTCTGCTCGCGCGCCACGAGCTGCCGGCGCATCCCAGCTTCTTCGAGTCCCTCACAGCAATCGCGTTCGAACACTTTCGCCGCGCCCACTGCGAGATTACCGCAGTCGAAGTGGGCATGGGCGGCCGGCTGGATGCCACCAGCGCGCTCACTCCGCTGCTCTCCATCATCATGCCGGTGGAGTTCGACCATGAACCTTACCTGGGCCACACCCTGGAGCAGATCGCGTTCGAGAAGGCCGGCATTATCAGGGAAGGTGGCGTGGTGGTAAGCGCGGCGCAACATCCGGAGGCGGCGTCGGTGCTGGAACGTGTCGCGCGGGAGCGCGGTGCACGCCTGGTCTACGCTCAACAGGACACCCTGCTTCGGCTGAACGGGCAGTTGCGGCTGGCCCTGCCTGGCCGCCACCAGGCGGCCAACGCCGCCGTGGTAGCGACCGCGGTCCAGGAATTGCGCCGCCTCAGTGTCGAGGTTTCGCTCGCGGCGCTGGTCGAGGGTCTGGCAACCGTGCGCTGGCCGGGGCGCCTGGAATGGATACAGGGAAGGCCGGCGCTGCTACTGGACGGCGCCCACAACCCGGCCGCTGCCCGCGCCCTCGGTGTCTACCTTCGCGAGTCGCTGTTGGCCTCTGATCCGGGAGCAACCGGTCAGCGGCTCGTGCTGGTGTTTAGCAGCATGCGGGACAAGGCGGTGGCGGAGATCGCTGACCTGCTGTTTCCGCTGGCGGCGGCCGTCGTTCTGACGCGTCCGCAGCAGAGGCGCGCAGCCACACCGCAAGGCATTGCAGAGCTGACCAGCCACCTGAACGCGTGCGTGCTCGAGCGCGAGGAGCCAGGCAAGGCGCTGGAACTGGCGCGCGAGCTGGCGGGGCCAGACGGTGTGGTAGTAGTCACCGGCTCACTCTACCTGGTGGGAGAAATCCGCCAGCTCGTGCTGGGACGCGGCCCATGAGTGCGGCTCGCAACGCCCTGGGGTGGTTGCGCTCGGTGCTCGTCACCAACCCGCTGATTTGCCTCTATACCATCGTCATGGGAACGATCTCGTTGGCCAGTTCCCTGGTGGACCCCCGGGGGATCTTTCAGCACCGTTGCGCGCAGATCTGGTCGCGCATGATCCTGGCCACCGGCCGTGTTAGGGTCCGCGTGCGGGGCTGGGAGAACGTTGAGCCTGGCCACGCCTACATCTTTTGCGCCAACCACATGAGCTTGATTGATACCCCGGTGATTTTCGGAAAACTGCCGGTGCAGTTCACCATCCTGGCCAAGAAAAGCCTGTTTCGGATTCCGTTTATGGGTTGGCACCTCCGCCGTTCGGGACACTTGCCAGTGGATTATGAGAATCCCCGCGCAGCCCGACGCAGTTTCGAGCAGGCAGCGCAGAAACTCCGTACCGGCTCCTCGCTGTTCTTTTTCCCCGAGGGTGGACGCAGTCGCGACTCGCGCTTGCGGCCGTTCCGGGCTGGGCCGTTCCTGCTGGCCATCAAGGCACGTGTCCCGGTGGTGCCGGTAGTGATTTTGGGAACACGTGAGGTGTTGCCAGTCGGTTCCATCAACATTCGGCCGGGTCAGGTCGAAGTGGTGGTGAAGGAACCCATTCCGACTGCCGGCACGACGCGCAAGGATGCAGACCGGCTGGCAACCGAAGTTCGTGAGCAAATTGCGCGCTCTCTGCCCGGGGAGGGGGCGGATGAAGCCGGACACGGCTTATCCGCAGTGAGCGCAGGAGAGGCCGAGGACTGAGAGCGCGCGGCTAGGCTAACCGCCGATGGCTTTTGGAGGGGTGGTGCGACCATTGATTGGCATCAGTTGCCGGCTGGAGGAAAGGCCGGCAGAGGAAAACGACTGGTTCTATTTGCAGCGTGAGTACAGCGAAGCGGTGCTGGCCGCCGGAGGCATCCCGGTCATGCTGCCGCTGCTGGGCAAGCCGGAATATGCGGTGGGGCTCGCGGAGCGGCTTGACGCTATCGTGCTGCCCGGCAGTCGCAGCGATGTGGACCCGGCGCGCTACGGCGCCAGCCCGCATTCCAAGCTGGGCCCGGTGCACCGCGAGCGGGACGAGCTGGACGCGGCCCTAATTCGGCAGGCGTTGGAGCAGCACAAACCGCTGCTGGGCATCTGCTTCGGCACTCAGATGCTGAACGTGGCGATGGGCGGCAGCCTGGTGCAGCATCTGGAAACCGACATTGCGCACAGTGACCGCAAGGTGTCCCACACTGTGCGGGTCGAGGCTGGGTCGTTGCTGGCGCGGCTGGGCGGGGCTGGCGACCATGAGGTCAATACCAGCCACCACCAGGCCCTGGAGCGCGTGCCGGCAGCGCTGCGAATCACGGCGCGTACACCCGACGGCGTCATCGAGGCGGTGGAGACGACCGAGCCTGACCGCTTCTTGCTGGGTGTGCAGTGGCACCCGGAGCGAATCTGGCAGAAGAGTCCGATTTCCCGCGCCTTGTTTGAGGAACTGGTCCGCCGCGGAGTGAGACAGTAGACGGTAGGCCGTAGGCAGCAGGCGGGCAGCGGAAGGAATTTAGACCTTGGGATTTCAGTGAGCCAATCGGTGAGTTAAGATGAATCGCTTGCGGCTTTTGATCGCTTCTTTTCTGATTCTACTCCTACATTCCAGGGCGCTACCCGCGCAAGAAACCAGCCCGGCGGACAAGGGGCGGGCGATCTTAGAGGCGACCATTGAGAAACTGGGCGGAACAGCCTTTCTCAAGGCCCGTGATTTGAGAGCCGAGGGCCGCGCCTTCCAGTTCGGGCGCGATGAACGGCTTTCCGGGCTGGCGCGCTTCGTCGCCTACGAAAAGTTCCCCGACAAGGAACGGCAGGAGCTGGGTAAGAACAAGGATGTCATTGTGGTCTTCAACGGCGACAAGGGCTGGGACAAGACCTTTCGCGGCGTGCGAGAGTATTCCCCCGAGGAGATGCAGCGAATCCGGGAGAACAATCTGCTCAGCGTGGAGTATATCCTGCGCTCCCGGATGAAGGAGCCGGGATTACTGGTGCGCTACGCGGGCGGGGACATGATCGCACACCGCCCAGTGAACCTGGTGGAGGTGGTGGACGCCGAGAATCGCGCCGTGACCATTGCGATCGAGCGCGCCAGCAAACTGCCGGTGCGGCGCCAGTGGTCGCGTCGTAATCCCCGGACCCGGGTGCGAGAGACCGAGGTGGAAGTGCTGGGCAAGTACCGAAGCGTAAGCGGAATTTACACTCCCTACTACCGGCTGCGCGAGCGTAACGGGCAGAAAATCCTCGAAATTTTCCTCACCTCCGCCGCCTACAACGTGGAGCCGCCAGATTCGCTGTTCCAGCGCCCGCCTGGCCCGGAGCGCCACGAACCGCGCCGGCGCAAGCGCTAAGCAGTGACCAGTCGGCGGTAGCTATCCTCGACCTCGACTACTGCTCCACTGCTGTCTTCCTCGAAGCTACTGTCTTGCAGTTTGGCTTACACTTTGGCGATCAACTTGATCTCGATCAGTTGGTTCGGAAACGCGAGACGCGGAGTCACCAGTATGGTGCTCGCCACGACGGGCGTGCCGGAATAAGCTTCCTCCCGGACCTTTCCCACTACGGCGAAAGCAGCATCCATGTCCCTCACGTACACGACTTCATCGACCGCATTGTCCAGCGTTGCGCCATACTGCGCGAGCACCTTCTTGGCGTTGACGTAGCTTTGGCGCATCTGGGTCTCCATGTTCCCGTAGTCGGTGATATTTCCTTTGTCGTCAACTGGCGCCGGGCCGACCATATTCCCCTTGTCGTCGTGGCTCAGCTGCCCGGATACATAGATGGTGTCCCCAACTTTCACAGCCTGCGAGTAGCCGTACCCCTTCTCCCACGGCATGCCTAACCCTTTTGCGTCTTTGCGGATTGTCACAGCTCCTCCTTTGGCATAAGCGTAAGTTCCAACCACGCTCTTAGCTCTTATAGACTCAGTGGATGGTGCGGGTCTTGCGCGACATGTAATCCATCAGCAGGTACTGGCCCAGGTTGAAGGGGGTGGTGAAGTAGGCTTTGCCGCGGCAGATTTCTGTAACCTTGCGCACGAAATTCACCAAGCCGTAGTCGCTGGCCAGCATGAAGGTGTTAATCAGGATTCCACCACGCCGGCACTTGGCCACTTCTTTCAATGTCTCGCTGACCACCAGGGGGTCCAGGCCAAAGGCATTCTTGTAGATGCGCCCGTCTTCCAATGTCAGCGCCGACGGCTTGCCGTCGGTGATCATGATGATTTGGCGCATGTCCTTGCCCTGGCGGGCCAGCAGGCGCTGGGACAGGCGCAGGCCCTCGCGGGTGTTGGTGTAATGAGGTCCCACCTGCACGCGGGCCAGTTGGGTCAGGGGTACTTCCTCGGCCGAGTCGTGGAACAGCACTAACTGCAGACTGTCACCGGAATATTGCATGCGAATCAGGTGCGCCAGCGCCAGGGTCACCTGCTTGGCAGGAGTGAAGCGGTCCTCGCCGTAGAGGATCATGCTGTGGCTGCAGTCCAGCATCAGCACAGTGGCGCAAGAGGACTGGTACTCGGCCTGCTGGACCTGCAGATCCGGGTAATCCAGGTCCAACGGCAGCTTCATCCCGGCGCGCTTCATGGCGCTGAACAGGGTTCCGCTGATGTCCAGATTGAGCGTGTCGCCAAACTCATAGGGTTTCGAGGCCCCACAGGCTTCGATGCCGGTAGCCAGATCGCGCGTGTCGTGACGACCGAAGCTGGATTTGCCCAGCGAGGCGAGCAGGTCTTTCAGGGTGCGGTAGCCGAGGAAGTCCAGGCTCTTGTCGGTCAGTTCAAACTTGACCTGGGACTGAGAGTCCATGTGGCCGGCGGCGTTGGACATCTGTGTGAGCGGCTGATTGGGAGATTGCTCGGGGTCGAAAGGCTCACTGACGGTGATGTAGCCTTCTTGCTGGAGCCGCTCGGCAAGTTGCTCCACCAACTGCTGCATCTGTTCCGGCGTCATGTTCTCCAGCCGCTCCATCCACTCCTGGAGCTGGTCGTCGGAGAAGGCGCCGCCGCTCTCGAGCGCTTCCCGGATGGCCTCCTTGAGCTGATCCATCGAGCGCTCCGAATCGTTCTCGAAGCCGTAGTAATTCTGCATCTGGAAGCCGCTTTGTAGCAGGAAGCCGGCCAGCGCTTTCATCAGACTGTCGAGGTCAATGCCCTCCAGTTCCTCCCCGGTGAATTTCGAGTACTTGATAAATTTCATAGGCTGCTAGAAATCTGCGTCGGCTAAAGAATCCCCGGGCAACCCCCTAAATTCGCAATTCAGTTATAGGGCTTGCGGTAGCGGCTGCTGAAATCCTGGCGCGTCGGCATTTCCTGCTTCCTCTCCTCCGCCACGTAACCGCGCTCTTCTGAGCGGCTGATGCGGCGTTGGGCGTAGAGGCCTTCCAGCAAGAATTCGGCAGCCGAAACTGCCAGCGCCGGATCCTTCTTGGGCCGGATGCCCAGGGCGGCCACCCGCTCCAGCAGGCCCTGAATGGAACGGAGCTGCGGCAAGACCTCGCCTGTCGGTGCCGTTTCCGTAATCTTCAGCGTTCCCCCCAAATCGAACCACTGGACGATCTGTTGCATGTCGGCGCCTTCGAAGTATCGCCCGTAGACCTTGCTGACGGCGGCGCGGATCAGATCGCGCGCCATTTGCTCGGCGCCCTTCAGTTCGCCCTCATACTCCAGCTCCAGTTTTCCGGTGAGAGCGGGCAAGGCGGCATAGATATCGCAGATCCGAGGCAAGGTGCGGGCTTCGCCGTTGCGGATGGCGCGCCGTTCGGCGTTGGAAACGACGTTTTCCAGGTAGGTGATGGGTATGCGTTGAGATACCCCGGAACGCTGGTCAATCCTCTTGTCGCCGCGTGCCTGGAAAGCAATCTCCTCCACGATCTCGCGGATATAGTGCGGGACGTGCAGGGGCATCCCGTCGCGCTCGGTGAAGGACTCCTGGGCGGTGATAGCCATGCCGTGGTCCAGGCTGGCCGGGTAGTGGGTACGGATCTCCGACCCGATGCGGTCTTTCAACGGGGTGACGATCTTGCCGCGTGCCGTGTAGTCCTCCGGATTGGCGCTAAACACCAACAGCACGTCCAGCGGAAGGCGCACTGGGTAGCCTTTGATCTGAACGTCGCCCTCTTCCATGATGTTGAACAGGCCCACCTGGATCTTGCCGGCCAGATCCGGCAGCTCGTTGATGGCGAAGATGCAGCGGTTGGCGCGGGGGAGCAGGCCGTAGTGAATGGTCAGCTCGTCGGAGAGCTGGTGGCCGCCGCGGGCTGCCTTGATGGGGTCTACGTCGCCGATCATGTCGGCGATGGTGACATCAGGGGTCGCCAGCTTCTCCACGAACCGTTGCTCGCTGCCCAGCCAGGTCAGGGGGGTCTGGTCCCCCAGTTCATGAATTTTCTGGCGGCAGGCGCGGCAGATGGGCCGGGAGGGACTGTCGTTGATCTCGCAGCCGGCCACGACGGGGATTTCCTCCTCCAGTAATCCTGTCAAGGCCCGCAGGAGGCGGCTCTTGGCCTGTCCACGCAGGCCGAGCAGGATGAAATTGTGCCGGGAGAGAATGGCGTTGGCCAGCTGGGGTAGGACGGAATCTTCATACCCAATGATGCCGGGAAACAACGGAACCTTGCGCTTGACCTTGCAGATCAAGTTCTCTCGCATCTCGTCCTTCACGGAGCGCGGTTGCGCTTGCCAGTATTCGCTGCGGCGCAGTTCCCCCAGAGTCGTCGGTTTCTTCATGGTGCGATGGCTCCCCCGAAACTTCCAGCGTGGGCGAAAAAAATCCTCCCGTAGTCCGATTCCTGTACAAAAATTTGATTATAACAGCAGGACACCTTCGACGTTTCCAGAGATTCCTGAAGCCATGCCGTGCAGCTATTGGCAATGGCCGTTGCCTCCAGACTTCGTGCGCACCCAGCCGGCCCGGCGCAGTTGGGAGGGCAAGCGCTCGAAGTATTGCGCCATTCGTTCCAGCCGCTGAGTCTCTGAACGCAGCGCGAGCAACGACTGCTTGAAATCCAGTTCGAGCGGGAGCGGGCCCGTCAGGCGAAACGACAGTGGCGCCAGATCGGCCTCGGCGCTCGGCGCTTCATGCTCTTGCTCACGATCGGGGAGCAATTCAACCACTTGTCGGTGGAGTTCCAGTACGCGATTGCGCAGGACATCGGCCGCCGAACTGTCTTCATCCTGGAAGAACTGGGGCGCGCCGCGCAGGTACTCCTTACTCTGGTCTACGAACAGCACCTCGAAGCGGCGCCTGCCTTCGGTGAGGATGTCCATGCGGCCGTCGGCGTAGGAGCGGACGAGCTCGACCACCTCGGCGGTGCAGCCCACCTTGGCAATGCCATTCGGCTTGGCCAGGACAACGCCGAATTCCCGCTGCTCCTTCGCCGCCAGGTACTCGCGGATCATGACCTTATAGCGCTCCTCAAAGATATGCAGCGGAAGCGGCTGTCCGGGAAACAACACCACCTCCAGCGGGAATAGCGGGATCAGCGAGTCCTGCATGCCTGCTCCATGGTAACACCGGGGGTATCACCGGGCGCGGAGCACCGCAGTTGAGGCAAAATAGACGACATGGAATTAGCAGAGCGGGTGGTGTTGATTACGGGAGCCTCGATGGGGATCGGCGAAGCGCTGGCCCGCGCCTACGCCGACGAAGGAGCGCAGCTGGTGCTGGCGGCCCGCTCGGCCGAGCGGCTCGAGCAGGTGGTCTCCACGTTGCCACAAGGACGGGCGCTGGCCGTGCCCACCGACCTGACGGATCCTCGCCAGATCGCTGAGCTCGTGGACCGCGGCCTGCAGCGCTTCGGCCGCGTCGACGTCCTGGTGAACAACGCTGGTGTGGGATTATTCTCGACGCTGAGTGACATGGACCGAGTGCAGTTCCAGCGCCTGTTTGCGCTCAACGTATTTGCGCCCATCCACCTGATCCAAACCGTACTGCCTCAGATGAAGTACCGGCGTCAGGGGCAGATCGTCAACGTCTCCTCGGTCTTGGGGTATGTGGCAATGCCGGCCATGGGCGCCTATGCGGCTAGCAAGTTCTCGTTGCGGGCCTTGACCGATGCGCTGCGCGTGGAGGTGAAACCCTTCGGCATCCACGTGCTGGGCGTCTATCCCGGCCGGATCCGCACTCCATTCGCTGACAATGCTTACTGGGGTACGGTGCCGCGGGGGTATCGCAGCCGGAGGGGGGGCATCTCGGCCGAGCGTTGTGCGCGAGCCATCGTGGCGGCTTCCCGCAAGGAGAAGCGGGAAATCATGGTGCCGGGCGCGAAAATGCGCGCCTTCGTTAGTTTTTCTCGCTGGTTTCCCGGCACCACCGACCGGCTGCTGGCCAGGATGTTCCGTGATTCCTAGGAGAGGATGTGGGTGGGACCTAGCCCGAGCCAGCGGGTCGGTTTAACCGCTGTAGGAGTTCGTCCAGTGCCGCCTGCATCTCGGAGCCTGCATGCTGGTTCCCCGTGCGACCGCAAACCTCGATACCGCGCTGGTACATCTGGCGCGCCTCTTCCAGGCGCTCCAAAGTCTCCAGAGCCCGGCCGCCGTGGAAGTAGGCTGCCTCATAGTCCGGGCTGACCTCCAGCAATCGGCCAAACTCCGCGATGGCTTCCTGGAGGCACCCTGTGTTCGCGTACTCCTGGGCCAGGCCATAGCGCAGGAAAGTATTTTGCGGGTCTTGCGCGGCCATCTCCTGCAACCGTTCCAGTCGCGTTTTCGTGATCGGGGGTTCTGGCTTTGAACTCATGGGCCAGCCAGCATATCATACCCGCCTCAGGGCCCGCTCCAGGGTCAACGTGCGGTGGCTGGCAGCAAGGGCCACTCAGGCTTGTGACTTTCGACTTTGGGCGACTTTGGCAACTTTGGACGATAGAGCAGTCTGATGGCTTGCCCGTTCTTCTATCCGACCGAGCCTGTAGTTGGGCAACACTTAGTTGAGCAGCAGTGGCGAACTGATCGGCCCATGCCGCTCGGTGATCTCTTCCGCGGGGAGTGTCGCGCCAAAGCCGTGCCTTATCATCCCAAGGCCGAGGAACTGAAGAACCTGTGCAACCTGGGCTACGTGCGCGGCAAATGCCCGCGCTTTCCCCAGGGCTGCCAGGTTGACGCAGCGCGGTTTGCTCTGAACCGGGACACGCCCGACCGCGTGGCGATCACCTACGTACAGGAGCGTGACTACCGCCCCTTCAGCCACGGTACGCTGGAGTACTTGACGGCCCGGCAGGGCTGGGCGACACTTCCTGCCGACCGCAACCTTCGCCGGCAAGCGCTGGTATACCTGGGTGCTTACCGGAGGCGCAAAGCTTCAGCGGCCAGCGGTTGATGTCGGGACAGGTGGTCCAACCAATAGTCTGGTCTGGCGGGGCTGACCGGAACTGAGAGAAACGGAAATTCCTTGGCTATGCAAGAAGGCAAGCCAGTTTGCGAGTCCCAGACAGAGATGGTGGAGATGGTGCTGCCCAACGACGCCAATCCGTTGGGAGACATCTTGGGAGGCAAGGTTCTCCACTTGGTAGACATCGCGGCAGCGATCGCCGCCCACCGCCACTCCCGCAGCTACGTAGTCACCGCGTCGCTGGACCACGTGGATTTCCGCCATCCGATCCGGGTCGGCGAGCTGGTCCTGCTGAAAGCCTCCGTGAACCGCGTCTTTCGCAGCTCGATGGAAGTAGGCGTAAAAGTGTTCAGCGAGAACCCGCTAACCGGAGAGCGCCGGCCGACCAGCTCGGCCTACGCGACGATGGTGGCTTTGGACAGGGAAGGGAAGCCGACGGCCATCCCGCCGGTGATTCCCGAAACCGAGGAACAAAAGCGGCGTTACCAGCAAGCTGAAGCTCGCCGCCGCTACCGGCTGGAGCAGCGGGACAGGCAGAGCTAGCCCTAAGCGAACAGGGAACAGGCTCCGCCAGGTCACCAGACGAATGCCGTTTAGGCGCCTGTATTTTCTTCCGTGTTGTTCTGCTGATCTTGCTCCTTGAAGAGATACTTGATGGTCGGCTTGTAGATGAGCAGGTTCGGTCCCGTCACTCGATTCACTTTAATGCAGTTCTTGTCGTACCACTCGATCACACCTCGAATCTGTTCGCCGTCTTGCAACACGACCACCATTGATGTGTGGGCCTGCATTTGCTTGACATAGTAAAAATTTTCAGCGTTGGTGGTTTCCGGAGGCGTGGGCTTCTTGCGCAGGGGGCGGGCCGGAGACTGCTCCTTGATCTCCGTCAGGGATGGGCGGATAAGTTTGCGATTCACCCTATTGCTCCTTGCTGGTTTTCTTTTGCACTCCGCATCCCGCCACTGACCGGCTCGGAGGGGACCAACCCGGACTCCATACTAGATTGCAGAACTTGGGATGTCGTTAAAGCCAACCTATCACAGTGGGCCGCCGCCGTGCAACAGGAACGAGTCGCGGCGCCGCAGCTCACAGACCTGTCCGCTCCCGGCGGAGCGATACCGCCAATGCTTCCAGGGCTACCTGCTTGTTAATGTTTCTGCGGAGCAGGCGATCCAGGCGATCCAGCCGCCCTGTGGCCCGCCTGACCCACTCCCAGTCCACCTGGCGCGCGATCCCAGCCAGTTCTTTCTCCAGATCCAGGTTGCGCAGAGGGCGACTCGGAACTCCGGTTTCCCGGCTCACGACGAGGTACAAAACGTCGTGGAACAGACTATAAAAGAGGCCCAGCAGTTTTTCAAGTTTTTCTTCCCGGGCTTGCGCCAGGCTTCGTGTGCGCGCGAACAAGCCGCCGAAGTTGCGGCGTTCGAACCCGTCGCGGACAAGTGCCAGCAGTTCTCCGCGCAGCCGCCGCGATTCCTCCAGATCCATCCGGCCGGCAATCCCGGGGCTGCCCTCGGAGAGCCGGGCCGCCAGCCGTTTCTCGGCCGGGCTCCACGGCACCGCCTCCAGCAGCCGCTCCACCTCCTCGCTGCCGAGCGGCGCCAGATGCAGGGGAAAGGCCCGCGACCGCACCGTCGGGAGCAGCTGGAAGTAGGAGATTGCAGTCAGCAGCAGCAGAGTATCGGCCGGCGGCTCTTCCAGGATTTTCAGCATGGCGCTGGCTGCAACTTCGTCGGTGCGGTCGACATTGTCCAAAATGAACACGCGCTGCCGTGCCCGGGAAGGCCGATATTGCGCCAGGGCGATCATCCGGCGCACCTGGTGGATGGAGATTTGCTGCGTCTTGCCGTCCGGCGGCAGCACGAAGATGTCCGGGTGAGTACTCAGCAGCAGCGGGTTCTCTTTGCGTTCCTGCAGCGACAGCCGCGGCCGTTCGGCCACGATTTTGCCCAACTCAGGGTGGTCCTCGTAAGTTTCCAGTTCAGCAATGGCCTTGCAATTCCAGCATTCGCCGCAAAAGTCGGCCCGGTCGTAGGCGGCTTCATCCAAGCAGTTGATCGTCCGCGCCACCATGGTCGCCATCGTGTGCTTGCCCACGCCGGGCGGACCCGCTAGGGTCAAGCTGTGGGGTAGCCGTCGGCTGCGGATCATCCGCCGCACGGAGGCCACGATGGCGGTGTTACCACGAAAGCGTTCCCAACCCATCTCAGTGACTTCGGATTTCGGATTTCGGATCTACGATTGAAGAACACCTGCAGGTGGAAGATCAGCCCCCAACGCCGTCAGTTCCAAGACACAACGCCCGAGCCGGTTTCACACCTTTCAATCTGAAATTCCTAGCAGCCGCCTCGCCCGCTGCCAGATGTCAGCGTGAATCGCCTGGGGGGTGCGCTCGCCGTGGACCACCACCACGCGGCCGGATTCGCGGGCGGCGATGTCCAGGTAGCCGCGGCGGACGCGCTCAAAAAACTCCGGGTTTTCTTGTTCGAACCGGCTCTCATCTTGCTGGCCGGCCGCCGTGCTGCTTCGATTTCGCTCCAGCGCCCGCGCCACACTCGTGCCGGGCTCGATGTCCAGCAGAAAGGTCAGGTCGGGCTTCAGGCCGCCGCAGGCAATCCGCTCCACCTCGGAGACCAGTTCCGTGCCCAGGCCGCGCCCACACCCCTGATAAGCAGCCGAGGCATCCACGTAACGGTCACAGAGTACCACTCGCCTCGCCTCGAGCGCCGGCCGGATGATTTCGTCCAGGTTCTGCGTCCGGGAGGCGAAATAAAGCAGCAGCTCGGCTAAAGGCGACAGGCGCGCCGTCGCTGAATCCAGCAGGATGCAACGTATGGCCGCGCCGACCGGCGTGCCTCCTGGCTCCTTTGCCGTGGTCACCGCAATGTCGTGAGCTCGAAGGCGTTCGGCCAGCATCTCCAGTTGAGTGGTCTTTCCTGAGCCGTCAATGCCTTCGAAGGTAATGAATGTACCGCGGCTATCCGACATGGCAGAGCGCCCATCATAGCATGATAGAATTTTCGGTTTGCCGGGCAGGCGTGTCTTCCATCCGTGAAAACCTGGCTGCGGTACGAGCGCGCATCGAACGCGCGCAGGAGAACGCCGGACGCGCCGGCGGGCCACGCCGGGAGGTGCTGCTGGTGGCGGTGACCAAGACCCAGCCGCCCGAGCGCATCCGCGAGGCCTATGAGGCCGGCCAGCGGCATTTCGGCGAAAATCGCATCCAGGAGTTCGAGCAGAAGCGCCCACGGCTCGAGCTCGCCGGTGCCGAGTGGCACCTGGTGGGACATCTGCAATCGAACAAAGCCCGGCGTGCGGTCCAGCTGTTCCGCGTCATTGAGACCGTGGACAGCACGCACCTGGCACACCGCTTGAACGAGGCGGTGGCGAGCGGCAGTCCGAATGCCGACGAGGTGGGCGCACTTCCGGTGTTCCTTCAGGTGAAGCTGAGCCCGGAGCTCGCGAAGGCCGGCTGTCCGGAAGAGGCACTGCCGGAACTTGCGCGTGAGGTAGCGGCGCTGCCCCACCTGGAACTGCGCGGGCTGATGACTATGCCGCCTTTCACTGAGGATCCAGAAGCGGCACGGCCTTACTTCCGGCGGCTGCGCCAGTGGGCCGAGCGGCTGAGCCTGGAAGAGCTGTCTATGGGCATGAGCCACGACTTCGAAGTGGCAGTCGAAGAGGGAGCCACGGTGGTGCGCGTGGGCACCGCGATTTTCGGAGAAAGACCGCGACCCGCACGGCCGGCTCCGGGATGAACGTGATGCGGCTGCGCGTCAAAGTTCGCGCTGGCGCGCGACGCTCGAGCGTGGCGGGAAAACTGGGAGAGGAGTGGAAAATGGAGATCGCCGCGCCGGCAGTGGACGGCAAAGCCAACCGCGCACTCGTCGAGTTTCTCGCTACCATGTGGCGCGTGCCGCGCTCAGCCGTCCAGATCGTCTCCGGGCACCGTTCGCCGCATAAAGTCGTGGAAGTGGAGGCAGCGGGAGGCGAAGAGTTACTGCTGTTCCAGAAAATCGAGAACAAGAAGACCTAGTCGTGCTCTACATCATTGTCCTGGTCCTGATCGTAACCACCCTGCTGGTGGTCAGCCTGGCGCAGGCGCGCACGGTGAAGACGCAGGCTGATTTCACGGTGGCTGGGCGCAGTCTGGCGTGGCCGGTGTTGGTCTTCACGCTGCTGTCGTCCTGGATTGGGGCGGGTACGCTGTTTGCCGGCGGGGAAAACGCCTTTCGCAACGGGCTATCTGCGCTATGGCTGCCGGCCGGTGGCTGGGCCGGGTTGCTGGTGATCGCGATGATTGCCGGACGCGCCCGCCGCTTCGCTCAATTCACCGTGCCGGACTTGCTGGAGACGCGCTTCAATGTCACGGCGCGGGTCGCGGCCACGATCGCCATCCTGCTGGCTTACACGGCCATCACCAGTTACCAGTTCCGCGGCGGGGGCGAGGTGCTGCACCTGATCTTCCCCGAAGTACCAGCACGCACCGGAATGTATATCGTCGCCGGCTTCGTGATTCTGTTCACCGCGCTGGCCGGGATGTCCTCGGTAGCCTATCTGGACCTGGTGATCGGCCTGCTGGTGAGCATTTCGGCAGTGATTGCCCTCCCGTTGCTGCTGGGCCGGGTCGGCGGTTGGGAGGGCTTGCAGGCGGCTCTGCCTGCCGAGCACTTCACGCCCATGGGACGGCTGTCGTTGCGGAATGCTCTGGGGTTCTTCCTGCCCAGCATGCTGCTGTTGCTTGGCAACCAGAGCATGTACCAGAAGTTCTTCTCGGCTCGAAGCGAGCGCGACGCCCGGCTCTCAGTGGTGGGCTGGATCGTGGGCACGATCTTGCTGGAGACGATCATCCTGCTGATTGCCGTGGTAGGCAGCGCCCTGTACCGCGACGTCAACCCGCACGACATCATCCCGGTCACGGTTCGGCGAGGCCTGCCGGCGCTGCTAGGGGCGGTCATGCTGGGCGGCATTTTCGCCAAGGTCATGGCGACGGCCAACAACTACCTGTTTTCTCCAGCCACCAACCTGGTACACGACATTTACCAGCGCTTTATCAACCCCAGCGCGGGACAGGCGCGGCTCATCTGGGTGTCGCGCGCAATGGTTCTCCTGCTGGGTCTTTTCGCTGTAGGCTTGCAGAGTTTCCTGCCCTCAATCCTGGCCATGGCCCTCTATGCGTACACTGTCTACAGCGCCGGCATTACTCCGGTGGTGATGGCTGTATTTTTCTGGAAGCGGGCCAATGGGGCCGGCGCGGTCTCCTCCATAGCGGTTGGCACCGTCATCACGGTGGGCTGGAACCTGACGGCGCGGCTGGCCAACCCGGCCGCGGCCGCCGAGGGTTTACAGGCGGTAGCGCAGTTCGTGGCCGGCATCGAGGCGATCTATCCCGCGTTGCTCGGCTCGCTGCTTTGCCTGGTGCTGGTCAGCTTGGCGACGCCGCCCCCGCGCGAGGAGCAGTGGCGGCCGTTCTTCCAGGCCGCGGAGGGTGCGAGCGCATGACTGATCTCAACCGGATGGCGCTCATCCAGCAGGCGCTGCGGGAGCGGAAACTGGACGGGTGGCTCTTCTACGACCACCATCACCGCGACCCGATCGCCTACCGGGTGCTGGGGCTGGATGAAAACGCTCTGGCTACCCGGCGCTGGTTCTACCTGGTGCCGTGCGAAGGTGAGCCTCTCAAGCTGGTTCACCGTATCGAGGCCGCACAACTGGACGCGCTGCCCGGACGCGCGCGGTCCTACTCCTCCTGGCAGGAACTGGGCAGCGGCGTGGAGGAGATGGTGCGCGGGCGGCGCCGGGTGGCGATGCAGTATTCTCCCAACAACCTGCTGCCTTTGGTGGGGCTGGTGGATGCGGGCACGGTGGAGATGGTGCGCAGCTTCGGGGCCGAAGTGGTTTCCTCCGCGGACCTGGTGCAGATGTTCGAAGCCTGCTGGACTCCGGAAGCGCTGGAATCACACCTGGCGGCTGGACGCGCCATTGACGAGATTGTGCCGCTTGCTTTCGCCGAAATCGGCCGCCGCGTTCCCACCGACGAGTTCGCCATCCAGCAATATATTCTTGAGAAATTCCAGGCTGCCGGGCTGGTTACGGGCGAGGTGCCGATTGTGGCCGTGAACCAGAACAGCGGCAACCCGCACTACGAGCCGCCCCGCGAGGGCTCGGCGACGATCCGCCGCGGCGATTTCGTGCTGCTCGATGTGTGGGGCAAGCAGAACCGGCCCGGGGCCGTCTATTACGATGTCACCTGGATGGGGTATGTGGGCCGCAGCTCGGCAGACAACGAGCCGCCGGAAAAGTTTCTCCGGATTTTTGAGATCGTACGCGATGCGCGCGACCTGGGGGTGGAATTCGTCACTTCAGCGGTCCGACAGAAGCGCCCGGTACGCGGCTGGGAGGTGGACCAGGCCGTCCGGAGCTTCATTGCCGCGCGGGGCTACGGTGAGTATTTTCTCCACCGCACCGGCCACTCCCTGGGAGAGTCGGTGCACGGCAACGGTGCTAACCTCGACAATTTGGAGACGAAGGACGAACGCGAAATCTTTCCGCGAACCTGTTTTTCTGTCGAGCCGGGCATCTACCTGCCTGAATTCGGCGTGCGTAGCGAGGTCAACGTGTACGTGGATGAGCAAGATGCCCGAGTGACTGGCGCCATCCAACGGGAAATTGTCCGGATTACGCCCGGGTCATGATGAGCAAGAAATCTGAAACAACCGAGCGCGCAAAAAGAAACTACGCCGCTTATTTGCCAGTGTTGGCGGGCTGGCTCGTGCCCGGCGGCGGGCACTTCTGGCAGCGGAAATGGGGACGCGGCGCGCTGCTGCTGGTTTCGGTCGTCACAATGTTCTTGCTGGGACTGGCGATGCGCGGCAAGATGTATCGCTACAACCCCGGCGACATCGTGGACACGCTGGCCTGGCTGGCGGACCTGGGGGCCGGCGGTCTCTACCTGGTGGCCAAATTCTTCAGCTATGACATGCCGGAACCACCCTCTGCCGCCGCCGACTACGGCACCAAGTTCCTGTTGACGGCAGGCTTGCTCAACGCCCTGGCCATGCTTGACGCCTATGACATCGCGATGAGGAGAAAGGATTGACCTGCCGGTAAAGGTTTGATGGAAGTTGGCCGATGCTCGACCTGACTCATCTTCAGGCAGCGACGATTTTCGCCTTCTTTACCTCCGTCGTGTTCGCGGTGATCAGCAAGAACACGATCCGCGAGCGCCTGATCTACGGAGCTTGGTGCTTTGCCGCTTTCCTGGGCGTGGTGTTCGGCCTGGGCTGGTTGATGAGATTCGGCCACGGCTAGTCCAAGCGATGCCTGCTCCGCCGGCTGATCTCCTGGCGCGCACATACATTTTCTTGATCCTGGTTTCTGCGGAAATCTGCGTATCTGGGGATGACTCTTTTGAAAAAGTCGCTGATTCAAGTGACGAATGTCTGGGACTGCATGCCAACCTAGATGTGGAGCTCGAGGATGTCTCCGTCAGCCAGCACGTAGTCCCGCTGGACCATCTGACCTACGAACTTGCCGTGTCCCCAGATGCGGGCGAATTTGAGCTGGGAAGCAAAATCCTTGTGCACGTGCTGGGCGGCTTCGAACACAGTGGAGCCGCGCTTCAGTACATAAGGCGCCGCAAGGTCGGGCTTCTTCCCGGGAGCCTTGGTGAAGACGCGGATCACTTCCAGCAGGTCGAACACGGCGCGCTTGAACGTCTCCAAGCCGCCGGCCGTTTCCGCCGATACTGCTACCGTGGGGACGGCGCGCCAGCCGGTTGAACTTTCCTCCAACAGTTCGCGGAGCGCGGCGAAATTTTCCTCAGCACCGGGTTGGTCGACCTTGTTGCCCACCAACAGCGTGCGCTTCACGGCCGCCCCCGACGCGGGGGCGGCCGTGGTCGGCACTCCAATGCGGACGTTTTGCTTCCCTAGAAGCAGTTGCGTGGTTTCCACCTCCTCCAGCAGGTCGTCGGCAGACAAGTCCACTACCAGAGCCGTTGCGTCGGACTGCCGCACCAGCGTGGGCACCCAGCTCTCCATGAACTGGTCCGACACCGGAGGCAGGTCCACCAGTTGGAACTGCACGTTTTCAAACGGCATCATGCCGGGGGTGGGCAGACGGGTGGTGAACGGGTAATCAGCCACTTCGGGCCGGGCGTGGGTCAGCCGGCGCACCAGCTGTGACTTGCCTACATTAGGCGCACCGACCAGGGCGACCTGGCCGGCGCCCTCTCGCTCGACGTGGTAAATCGGCAGCGTTCGTGCTGTGCCGCCCTTTTTCTGCGCCTCGCCCCGGAGCTTGGAGAGGCGCCGTTTCAGGTCGGCCTGCATCTTTTCCGTCCCCTTGTGCTTGGGGATGGCGGACAGCATCTCCTCCAACGCCTCAATTTTCTCCGGGATGCTCCTGGCCGCTTTGAACCGCTGTTCGGCTGCAAAGTATTCGGGGCTTAGGTTGGCCGGCATGACAAGACAGGGGTCAGGTTTTCAATCTCCAGTCTTCAGTCTTAAGGTCGTAAGCCTCATGCCTTATCGGTTGACCAGAAGCGTCACCTTCTCCAGAGGCAAGATGCGGATGCGCTCTTCGGTGCGGGGCGCGCGCAGCAGGGTCGCTGCTCCGCGCAGGCGCTCGACATCCTCCTGCGTGGGCTCGAACGCGTAGACGTCGGCGCGGTTGCGGTAGGAGTAGGACTGGTAGCGCGGCGCGCGCGCTGCCGCCACTTCCATGAGTGTTTCCCAAAAGCTGCTCTTCTGGAGCCAGCGGCGGCGGGCCACCTGCTCGCGCCGCAGTTCGATCGTTTCTACGCCTGTGTGGACGGTAGCATAGACGCATCGTTCAACCTGAAAGGGCCGGTCCGGCTCAGGGTCGGGGAAGCGGGCCAGCAACGGCGCCAGGTCTGTGGCGTCAGCCTCTAGTGGCTCCCAGCGGTAGCGATACTGGCCCAGCACCATGCTGCCTGCCCGCAGGATTTGGTGCAGGCGCTCGGGATTCTTGCCGCCCACAGCCACCACCACCTCCAGCAGCTCCGCCATGGGAAAGTCGCGCTGCATCACGCGTGTCATGCTGATGTCCTCGGCTGCGTCCGACATCAGCTTCACACGCACCCGCTCAGGGAGCGCCATGCTCTCATGGTACCGCTTTCCTAATGTTGGGTAGTGGGTCTGTTTCCGGCAAGGGCGTTTTACGGCCGTGTGGGCTGCGTGGCAGCATAGGTAAACGCTAACCGACTAGTGGGACCTATCTGCCGAATCTGAGGCAACTTTTGCTGTTTCAGAGAATTACTGCCGCCTGAGAAAGCATTAGCAGCGAGGCAGGTTGGAGGCGGGAAAACGGACCGGACAAATCCGCTGAATGGCCCCAAACGGCCCTGGCGCCTCCAAAAGAGGCTTGAGCATTCGAGCTTGACGCGGCAGGGCAGCTACCGTAGGCTTCGGGCGAAGAGGAAGCTCAGGTCGGAAATCCTGGTTAGAGGAGGCACGGAATGAGTCGTTCGATTCGGTCCCGTCGTACCACTCGCACCTTCGCCAGCATCGTAGCGTTGGTTATGGTCGTGTCCCTGTTTGTGACGACATTTGCGGCGACCCCGCCCAGTTCGCATGGTGGGAAGTCGAAACCTAGCTTCACCGCGGACGGTAAACTCATGCGACCCACAGGCTACCGGGAGTGGGTCTATATCGGGACGCCGATTACCCCGAACGACATGAATCCGCCTGAAGCTGCTTTCCCCGATTTCCACAATGTATACATCCATCCCGACGATTTTGCAGCTTACAAAAAGACAGGAAAATTCCCCCAGGGCACGATCCTGGTCAAGGAGTTGGTCAGTGTGGGCTCGAAGGCGGCCACCAGCGGCAAGGGCTATTTCATGGGCGAGTTCATCGGATTGGAGGCCACCATCAAGGACTCCAAACGCTTCCCGGATGAGCCCGGCAACTGGGCCTACTTCAGCTTTGGTCACTCCTATCCGCTGGCCGACACCGCAGAAAAGTTTCCCGCGGGGGCTTGCAACGCCTGTCACGCAGCCAGCGCTGCGGAGGATTTTGTCTTCACACAATACTACCCGGTGCTCCGAGCAGCCAAGGGGGCAAAGAGCGGTCGGGCCATGGACAGCCGCTCGGAGGAATTCAAGAAGATGGCAGGCGCCATGTCCGGTGCAATGGCTACCGCCCTGGAGCCCACCGCGGAGGGCGCCAGTGTGGATAGCCTGGTTCCGACCGACAAAGACCGTCTGTTCAAGTACTTGCAGGACGGCTCATACAAGCAATTCGCTAAGGAATCAGCCGCGCACCCCACGCGTGGCCCGCACACGAAGTTTGGCTGGCCGGTACGGGTGTTCTTGGACCCCAAGCTCGATGCGTCGCTGAGGGCGGGTAGCACCTCCCACCCCGTTGGCTCCGCCTCTGTGAAGGAAATGTACGACGGGAATGGCAAGCTTCAGGGCTGGGCGGTCATGGTAAAAACGCAAGCCGAGAATGACAGGGGCAAGGGTTGGTTTTGGTACGAGGTCGTCAGCACTACCTCTGGTGCCAATCCAGTGGCGGCTGGTAACGGCGTCCCACTCTGCTTTGGCTGCCATTTTCCCGGCAAGGATTTTGTGCTGAGCGCCTACCCGCTTCAGTAGCAAGAACCGAAGTAGATAGCGTACAACCGTGCCAGCAGGGAACGGGAAATCAGAAACGGCCAAAAAGGAAATCTTGGACAAGGAGAAAGACATGCACACCATTCCAGACCAATCAAGGAACTCTGCTTTTTTCGGCGTGACGGTGGCGGCGCTTTTCTTGCTGCTCGCGGTACCAGTCTTGACAAAAGCTGAGAGCCACACGAAGTCGCTCTACGAAAGACTCGGCGGCTACGGAGCGATCTCAGCGGTCGTGAACGACTTCGCCGAGAAGCTCTTCACCGATCCCAAGGTCGGACCTTTTTTCAAAGGGATGGGTACGGACACCCGGAAGTCATTCATCCAGAAGAACATCAATCTTGTCTGCAACGTCACGGGTGGGCCGTGCAAGGTCATCAGCCGAGATGCCAAGACCGTTCACGCAGGGCTGGGCATCACAGAGAAAGAGTTCAACGTCGTTGTGAACCACCTGGTGGATACCCTGGACAAGTTCAAGGTACCCGCCAAGGAGAAGGAAGAGCTACTCACGATCATCGGCAAGCTCAAGCCGGACATCGTTGAAGAGAACCCGTCGAAGTGACCTGCCGCCTTGTCACCAGCGTTGCCGGATAGGTCCACACTAACGGGCGAGCGTTTACCAATGTTCTGCCGGCCTGGGTGGTGCGACGTGGATAAGTAAACGCTAACCGACTAGTGGGGATTTGTTCAGCGACACTTGGCCAACTGACTCCGGCTGATACACTTGATGCCGCTATGGCGTCTGACAAACGGACGAATCAATTCGTTGCCAGATGCGGTATCATGGTCCGCATGCAGCCTTGTTCCACGGGAGGATTCATGAATCGCAGAACTTTTGTGGGTAGCGCGCTGGCTGGCGTCGCCGTCCTCGGGACTTCGGCTCGGGCGAGCAAGCTCGAAGCGGGCGACATTCCGACCAGGGTCTTTGGCAAAACCGGCGAAAAGCTCACCATCGTCGGCCAGGCCGGGGGACGTTTCCCGCTGATCTCGTTCGAGGAGGCCAAGCAAGTCACTCTGCGAGCCCACAAGTTGGGCATCAACTACTTCGATACCGCGCGACCTGTCGGCATTGACGATCAGTTCGCTCTTCTCTCCGTTCACGAACACGACTCGGAATGTACCCATGCCTTCAAGTCTAACACCCTCAAAAGGAGAAAGTTCAATGAAGAAGATCGCAATCACCGTCACCCTGTTTTCCTCAATCCTGCTTTACGCCGCTACGCCGACTCTCGTTGCACAGGGGGTCACCGCTGAACCACTGTCTTGCGCGGATCACCCCATCACTGCCCCTGCTGTGCGTACACTGGAGGACGTTCAGGCGTTCGTTCAATGCGCCTACGAGTTCGTCCAAGAGGTCGGGTTCGAGGAGTCCCGCCGGGCCTTCAACGAGGACGAGCGTTGGAAAAGCGGACCCACCTATGTCTTCGTCGACGAAATGACGCCGGTTCCTGGGGCGTCTCGACCGTTTGTCTATCCACCCGACCCGTCGAGGGAAGGGGTGCCGTGGGGAGAACTAGTCGACATCTTCGGCAACGACATCGTTTTGGAATTCGTTCGTCTCCTGAATAGCTTCGACGAGGGTTGGACCTACTACGACTTCACAAACCCAGCGTCGGAAAAGAGTGAGCCGAAGGCTGCCTACGTCAAGGCCATCGACTGGAACGGGGTGCCGGCGGCGATCGGCGCGGGGATCTATCAGCGCGACATTCCGGGCACATGCAACAAGGACGATGTCAACGCCACGGTGCTCGCCGCCGATCCTTCCAACTCGAGGTTGAGGGAGTTTGTCCGTTGTGCCGCAATGGAGCTGGAATCGCAGGGGTACTTCGCCACCCGGACGCTGTCGAGCGATCCGCGCTGGAGTAGCCGCTCGATCTACGTGTTCGGCCTGGATACCTACGGCTACACGCTGTTCAGCGGCGATCCCTACAGCCAGTGGTATGGCATCATTGCTCCCGAGTTGAACGACCATCTGGACGGGCCCTTCGGCGGCCGGGATGTGGTGAGCGTCGGCGATGCGTTCGGGGAAATCTTCCTGTACTACTCGACGCGCAATCCCGCCAGCGGAATGCTGCAGCGCAAGGTGACTTTCGTCAAGAGGGTAGTGGTCTATGGTCTGCCGGTCCTGGTCGGCTCCGGCTACTATCAGCCGGATGAGGCCCCGTAGGCCGGGTCATGGTGCTTCAACAGCGAGTGGCGCAAAGGTGACCGAATCAGGACATCGCTAAAGTGTAACAGAAGGTATTGGACTCAACTCTGAGGCCGGCTTTAGAATGCCACAATTTAAGGGATTATAAGGAACGCTTGACCGGCCAGGGGAGGATGCTCGTGCCTACTGAATCAAGTCGGACTCAGGGTCGTCGAAAACCACTTTCGATTCTGGAACGTTACGGAACTCCAGGAGGGCTGCTGCCAGAGATCCGTAAGAATCCTTCTCTGCTGAAGACAATTTTGGATGCGCAAGGGTCTTCAGTGAAGCTTTCTCGAAAATTGCAAAAAAAGCTTCAGCTGTCCGATCGATCGGTTCTAGTTCTTGAAGCGCTGTTACTGATCCGACAATGTTTCCGACAAATAAGACTAGAGTCCTTCAACTCAGACAATGGCATGATCTCCTTTCTAGTTGATCCTTACAGGAGGCACTGATGAATCACCGAAAAAGTCAAGCAAAGAAAAATCACGGTTATTCTCCAGATAATCGGCGACGAGTTTCAGGTCGTCGGAAACGTAAGGCTCTTCGTGCGGAGCGTGGCGAAGATAATAAATCAAAGGATCTAAAAGAGGGTGCTCGTCGGAATCCTTCATTTTCTGTTCAATCGTCTGCAGCATGGACACAATGGTTAAGAGAAGCAGCTGAAGAGTTTGAGAGGATATCGGCGGCAGCGTTTGGTCGATCCGTCCAATCCAGTTAGCTGTCATCGCGCAGTCCTCCCTCAAGAATTTTCCTTGCTTATCGGTTGACAGTGTAGGGCTAACGGTGGGAGAATGCTCTTGGACTTACCGTTAGACCCTCCTGTCAGACCAGTTCAACCGTTTGCACCGGTCGAACTGCGCCTATCGTACCATCGCTGGGAGCGTGGTGAACACTTGGCCTGTGAATTTCAGACCGATTGTGTAAACCGACCGGGGCGCCGATATCCGAGCAAGGCCGACATGATTCTCTGGGATCGTTCCCAACTCATTCAAAACGAAAGCCCTAGCGGAGTTTGCTGGAATGTTCACGGTCGTGTCCAAGACGCTACTCCCAGGAACATTCCGATACGACACCACCCGCACGGCAAGCGGCTGGTCTGAGGGATTTGCCAGCGCCAGAGCAAGCAGCGCACCATCTCGGTAATCGGCAAAGAAATACGCGGCTTTGTCGGGCGTGATCTCTTCGGCAGGTTCGACCAAGGCTTCACCGACCGAAAGTCAAGAGGCCCAGCAATGAACGTGGTAGGATGGCAATATGAAACGGCACCGAAAGCTGATTCGCCTGATCCTGGAGTACGCCGAGCTGAATGCTACCGGTTCCGAGGCGTTGGACCCGCCCAAGATAGACGGTTTCACTCCGGCTGAGGTCAACTACCACATAGGTTTGTGCGACGAGGCTAAGTTCCTGCATGTCAATAGCACTAAAAGTCCAGATGACCCCCGCCAGTACACAATCGTAAACCTTACCTGGGCTGGACACGAGGTTCTTGACCCTAACGGGGTTGCCCCCTAAGCGGTCCACTTCAGAGTCCAGGCGAGAATCCGTTTACGCACAAACCGATCCAGCACCATCCCGATACGGTTCAACGTTTCAATCTCTGTAACTCTTTAAGTGACCTGGAACCAATTCCCGGCGCCGAGGATCCTGATCTTGGTGTTATCCGATTTGTTCTTGTTCCAGTCATTTGGACACAAGGTGGCAAGCTGGTGGCGCCAGGTGGAACGCGGGGATACATGCAACCCGCGATAGAATCCGGCCCCGTGAGAGTGAACCGGAAGAAATGGTTATACGCTGCATACTCGATCAGCATGGCATAGCTTTGCCGCTCCTCTTGCCACAAAGCCAGAACTTCTGCTCCTGACAGGGCAGTTCCAGTGATGGCCAGCGTTCCGTCCGGGCCGCTCAAGAATCGGTCCAGTGAGAAGAGTTCGCCATACCTTGCTCCCACGGCTCTCACATCCCATGTTCCGGCGATCTGTTCAAGCCGTTGCCGTTCCGAGAGGGTTGGCATTGGCTGTGGCGGTGTAGGTGTCGGTGGTTCTGGGTTCCCAATCTGAGACCCGGGCATAGGCCGCGCCAAGCGGGAAAATTGAAGATTGCCATCGCAGATAGAGAATCCAACGGCGCTCACGTTCCCGTTGATGCGAACCGTTCCAAATTCTCCTCTGGCCTCAGGGAACCGCTCGCTCATCATGAAGTTATCATGCAGGTGGAAGAGGTTTCCGATGTATTTCAAATCCCCGAGTCTTTCGCCGGCCGTGTTGAACGCCTCCATGGTGGCTGCGCCGGGGGCGTCACTGGCGATCACGATTTGGGAATCGCAGCCCTCGAAGTTGAGGAAGGGGACGATGACTCCTGATTTCGCTCCAGACAGGGGTTGGGCTTGAGTGATAACGTACCAAGTCGTATTGTCTGGAGAGTGCTGTACGTGGAAGACTTCTATGGCAACGCAGCCGTCGTCGTTTTCAACTATGGCGTATCCGCTTCGCTTCTCCCCCACATTTCCAAAGTAGCCAGACTGCATTTCCAGCGCGGGAAGTTCCGCGTCGCCAAAACCCCTCCATTCTTTGCCATCGGCGGAAAGATATAGCGTGTCGCCTGAGGAATCATAAAAGTTGACGGTGTAGGAAGAAGTGGTCGAGCAGAGGTTGAAAATGTGGAAGGCGGTGCTCCATCCACCACCTTGGGAGATGTGCGGAATGAAGCTGGTTTTAGAAGAAGCATGCGGCGCCAGGATTGACGCCGCCAGAAACACCAATGCCAACAGCAGGCTTCTTTGCAGGCGTGAAAGCATAGAATCTCCTTAGGCGTGGTTCCGGTCAGCCATTAGGGGCCACCGGGCTAATCGCCAACGATCCTAAGTTGGGCTTGATCCGGTTTCGTGGACACGTTCCGAAAGGCGGATACGATGTCCAGAATGGGATCAACGAAGGCAGGGAGACGGGCGCGACGACAGTTCAGTGAGGAGTTCCGGATCGGAGCCGTTCGGCTGGTCTTGGATGCGGGCAAGACGGTCGGCGCCGTCGCGCGCGAGTTGGATCTGACGCCATCGGCCCTGGCGCAGTGGGTGAAGCAGGCACGTGCCGATCGGACGAAGGGCAAGACGGGGCTGACGACCGAGGAGCGCGCCGAGCTGGCGCGCCTACGCAAAGACAATCGCGAGCTGCGGATGGAGCGCGACGTCCTAAAAAAAGCCACGGCCTTCTTCGCGAAGGACCACCTGTGAAGTTCGCGTGGATCCAGGCGGAGAAGGCCACCTACCCGCTCACGAAGCTCTGCCGCTGGCTCGACGTCACGCGGAGTGGCTTTTACGCCTGGCGCGCGCGTCCAGAATCAACGCATGCACGCGAGGATCGCCGGCTGACCGTGCTGGTGCGGGCGTCGTTTGAGGCGAGCAAGCAGCGCTACGGCAGCCCGCGCGTTCACGAGGATCTCCTTGAGCAGGAGGAGCACGTCAGCCGCAAACGGGTCGTGCGCCTGATGCAGAAAGACGGGCTGAAGGCGCGGCGGCGCAAGCGGTACAAGCTCACCACGATGAGTGATCACGATCAACCGGTGGCGGCCAATCTCCTGGACCGACACTTTGAGGCGGCCGCGCCGAATCAACGGTGGGTCGGCGACACGACGGAGTTCGTCATCGGCGGCAGCGGGAAGCTCTACCTTGCGGCGATCTTGGATCTGTTCTCCCGGTTCATCGTGGGATGGGCCGTGAGCGCCGTCAACGACCGCCATCTGACCATCAAGGCGCTCCAGATGGCGCTGAAGCGCCGCTGCCCCGACGCCGGTCTGCTGCACCATTCCGACCAGGGCGGCACCTATGCGAGCGAGGACTACCAAGACGTGCTCGACACACACGGTATCATCTGTAGCATGAGCCGCCGGGGCAATTGCTACGACAATGCACCGCATCCGGCAAGCGTGGTCCAAATCCGACAACGGAACTCCACTGTCGGGACCGGTAGAAATTGACGAGACCTATGTGGGCGGGAGGCGACGCAACATGCCAAGGTCGAAGCGCAAGGAGCTTGCAGGTCGTGGCCCGGTCGGAAAGGTCGGGGGAGCTACCTGGATCAGCTCCAACGGCTGGGATTCCGAGCGCAACAAGCCCCAATTCCGTCTTGGAACCACGCCTCGGATCTTGCTGCATCCGGACGACCCCCAAACTATTTTCCTGGCGCGCAGCTCGGGACTGTGGCGCTCCACGGACGGCGGCGATAGCTGGTTCCGGCTGGTGGGCGGTGTGGCCACCGACGTCGCCATCCATCCCGACAACCCCAGTCGCATGTTCCTCGCTCTGGGGCGGAACCTGGGAAGCGCGGGGAATGGGGTCTACCGCTCCGACGACGGCGGCAACACCTGGGGGCGCGTGGCGGGCCTGCCCTTTGGCGAGGAGATCGGCCGGATCAGCCTGGCTGTAGCACCCAGCAATGGGGCCGTGGTTTACGCGGTGCTGGTCCGTTCCCAGAACCAGCAGCTTCGCGGAGTTTACCGCAGCGTGGACGGGGGGGACTCCTGGAATGGGCTGCCTGCGCCACTCTCTCTGTTCGACTCCAACGGTCGCGGCCACGGGTTTTTCGACAATTTTGTCGCTGTGGACCCGCGCGACGCCAACGTGGCGTATCTGGGCGGCGTGGAGCTTTGGAAAACCATCAACGGCGGGCTGGTCTGGGTCCTGCTGAGCCTGGTGGATCAGCGCATCATCCACGAAGATCAATTCTCGATTGCCTTCAAACCGGCCGACCCTGATACCGTCTACATCGGCAACGACGGAGGCATCTATAAGACCACCGACGGCGGCGCCACTTGGGCCAGCCTGAACAGCGGCTTGCCCATCACCCAGATCAACAGTGTCGCGGTGCATCCGCAAGACCCGCAGATCGCGCTGGCCGGTACCCAGGATCAGGGACTGATCCGCTTCGCAGGAAGCAGCACTTGGGAGCAGTTGTTCCGCGGCGATGCTGGAGCGGTCATGTTCGACCCGGTCAATCCCAACATCATCCTGACCACAAAGAACCTGATGCGGCCACGGCGGTCAGTGGACGGCGGAGCTAGTTTTTCGGACATCAGCGCTGGCATTGATCCTCGCGACCGGGGGGCGTTTTATCCTCCCGTGGTCGCCTCGCCAGAGAGTCCCGGATTCCTCTACTTCGGAACGCACCGGGTGTGGAATTCCATCGACGGGGGTGCGACCTGGGTGCCGATCAGTCCCGACCTGACCGACGGCGGCGCGCTGACCGCGCTGGCGGTCTCTCCTGGTTCCTCCTCCACAATTTGGGCGGGCAGCAGCGATGGGCGGGTCCATGTGTCGACCGGCCTGGGCTTTTGGCACAGCATCACCGGTCTCCCTAGGCGTTGGGTTACCTCCATCCTGCCTGATCCGCGCAACCCTGGTGTCGTCTACCTCACCGTTTCTGGCTTCGGCACCGGACACATCTTCAAGATCACCGGAACGGGAAATACCTTGACGGACATCAGCGGCAACCTGCCAAATGCGCCAGCCAACGCGGTGGCGATCGACGAGCGCGGCCCGCTTTACGTGGCCACCGACGTGGGCGTATTTCGCAGCGAAGATGGCACCTCGTGGGCTTCGTTCAACGCCGGTTTGCCCAACGCCTTTGTGACGTCGCTGGCCCTGGACACCAGCTCTGGCACCCTGACGGCCGGCACCTTCGGGCGCAGTGCCTACCGTGGCCAACTGCAGGCCCCCGAGAGCGGGCCGAACGTGCTGGCGCAAGGTGTGGTCAACTCCGCCACCTATCAGTCGCTGTTGGCGCCGGGCGGCATCGCTTCGCTGTTTGGCACGCAACTGGCGGCGACCACCGCGCACAGTTCCGAGCAGCCCCTGCCGACCTCGTTGGAAGGTGTCAGCGTCACGGTCAATGGGGAGCCGGCACCGCTGTTCGTGGTGAGCCCGCTCCAGATCAATTTCCAGGTCCCGTTTAAGATTGTCGACTCGCAGGCATTGGTTCAGGTAAGCACTACGGAAGGGACGGCGGCCGGTCGGGCTCCGGTACTGTCGACGAGTCCGGGAATCTTCGACGGCACGATAGCCCATGGCGCCACGGGCACTCCGGTGGATGGAAGCAACCCTGCGGCTCGAGGTGAAATCCTGGTGCTGTTTGCCACCGGTCTGGGAGCCACTCAGCCGGAGGTGGCCAGCGGCTCCCCCGCACCATCCGATCCCCTCGCCAGAACAGCGATTCCAGTCACTGCCCGCTTCGGAGACCAACAGGCGCCTGTCCACTTCGCCGGCTTGGCACCGGGCTTTGTCGGCCTCTATCAGGTGAATATTCAGGTTCCGGAAGGTGTGAGCGGCGACGTGCCGCTAACCATTCAGGCAGGTGGGCGAAGCAGCAACGCAGTGATCGTTTCCATCCGGCCATGACAAGTTGCGGAGGTTATGTTCTTGCGGCGAATCCTGGGGTCTGATACAGTGCGGCTCTAACTCCATGCTTTGGCGGTCAAGCAGCGGAAAGGCAGCGCTGCGGGTCTTGTGTGCGGTGGCGTTTCTGCTGAGCGCGCCGGGAGCCACGCTGGCTGCCGACCTAGTGGCGGCGCGTGTCCTCAGCGTGAGCGGGCGGGTGTCGCTGGAACGTAAGCCGGATCTATGGGCGGTTCGCACCGATCAGTTCATCCAACCGGGTGAGGTGATTGTCTCCGGTCCGGACGGCCACGCGGTGCTGGAGTTGGAGGACGGGAGCAATGGCGGTCGAGGAAGGTCTGCTGGCGGTAGCCCATAAGTTGCTCCCCAGAGGGCGCGAAGTACTGGTGAAGACGGGTGAAGTGCTCGTCGTGCGGCCCACCGAGCCACTCACTTCCGTTTCGGTCAACAAGGGGCGGCTGGCGGTGCGCATCTTGAGAGTGGCTGTGGAGGCCGCTCTGCGGACAGGGCGCTTAGGCGGAGGCGGTCGCGGGTCTGCACCCAGCGGCGGTGGCGGTGGTGGCGGCAGCAGCGGGGGCGGGGACTTGGGCCAGGCGCCTCCCCCACCTCCCGATGTGCCCGATGATGACAGCGGCCCGGGAGCAGGGCAGCCTTTCCAAGCTCCTCCGCCAAAACCAAAAATCAACAAGTAGTCCCTGAAGCTACCTCTGCGACCAAGACACCCTCTACTGCTTCGACATCAGCCGCTCCCAGTGACCGGGAGCGGGCAGTAGGCGTCTTCGGAGAAGCCCTGGGACTCGATGGCCAGGGCATGGTCGAAGCGAGCCCTAAAGTTCTCCCAGGCGATGGCCGCAGTCAGCTCCACTAGCTGGGCCTCGTTGAACTCGCGGCTCAGTGCGGCGAACAGCGCATCGGGAACCTCAACCGGCGTTTTCGTCATCGCCACGGCGTATTCGATCACCAGTTTTTCCAGCGGGGAAAATGTGGGGCTGTCTTTGTAGACCGCCAAGTCGCGGAGCTGCTCCTCGGTGATCCCGGCCGCCCTGCCCACGGCAGAGCCGATGTCAATTCAAAAGGGACAGCCGACCAGCGTCGCCGCCTTGACTTGGGCCAGCGATTTCAACCGCTCCTCCACCAGGCGGGAGCGTTCCAGGGCATACTCAAATGCGCCATAGCCATTGAGCAACCAGGTGTGGCGCGCGTACACCGTCAGCGGCTCAGGCACTTTGCCGACCCGCCGACGCGCGAACCAGTAGGCCAGGCGGGCCAGCAAGCCGGCTTTATCTTCCGCGATTCCGTCAATCCTTGCCATTTTCTACCAGGCCATTTTCTACCAGGGAAGTTGCTTAAACTCCCTTTTATGAAATCGATTTAGGAAATCGATTGAACGTCAAATGGTAATAGCTAATTTGTCGCGATCTCTTTCTAGAAGAGTAAAGCGAATCCTCCTATTTGATCGCCGGTTGATGTCGCGCATCTTCTCTTCGACATCCTTCATGTGGTTCCTTCGGGACGACTTGGAGTTTGGGTTGGACGAGGAGGAACTGAACCAGAATCGGCAGCGGCTGCCTGCCTTAGGGTGCGAGCTACGCTCACTGTTCGATCCAATGCGGGACTTTGCGATCGCCTCCAAAATCTCAAGATCAGGATTGTGGTGAGCACCATCACCACAGAATACATAGTCGTCCGCGATAACTTTGCGATAAAACTGTTCATCGGTATTATGCTCGGAGCCATGGTGGGGAATCTTGAGAAGATTTACGTGCAGAGAGTCGTCCTCATGCCTGCCGATGCGCCTGAAGTGCTTCAGGCCAGCCAGGATGTCTTCCCCATGACCGTCACCTGTTAGTAGAAGCGTCTTGTCGTTTTCCTCAACCAGGAACATGAGAGAAGCGAGATTCTGGGTTGTGACAGCGGTGCGCGCGCCCAGTGCATTTCCCATTAAAGTACGAGCAGCTTGTAACCCTTCCAGGCTCGACGAGGCCAAAGCCTCTTCATCTCTGCGATGGCGCCTTCGAATCCTATTAAGGTGCTGCTCAGTGGAATGCTTCTGCAGCCATGCGTTCCACCTCGTCCCGGAGCTTCTGGAGGTCGGCCTCGGACGGACCAAGAATCTGAAAGGCCATACCGCCTAACGACAAAGTGCTGCGAGTCCTCGGTCGAAGCATGACCTTGTTGTTTGCCGGCGCGTTTACAGGTATTTTCAACTGCTTGCCACCGACTCGCTTGGTGACCTCGATGGCATCGGCCATACTTGACGCCAATTCCTGGTACCCATCTGCCAACTCGCCTAGCTTACCGCTAGAAAATCCTCGGAGGACACGTGCGGTCGCCGCCGAGTTGGCTGCGAATCCGGCCACTGTTCGCGCCAAGTTGCTCGTGAAAGGCATTGTGCCAGATGCCCAGGATCTCCGGCGGGCGCTCAACCTTTGGCTTGCGGTTCCGCCGTCAGGACTCGGATTCGTTCGGAAGTGTTCATGGACCCGCCACTCGACGAAATCCTCAAGCATCTGGAGAATACCGAAGACGTGATCGCGATCGACATGTGAAATATAGACTACATCTAGCGGAAGTTTGTCGCGTCGCATTCGTCTCAAGTGTAGGAGCTACGTGGCGTGTATAGGAATCGCGCATGCCGCCGTCGATTAGCATGTGCTTGCCGTCCGCCCCTTCGAGCAGAAGGCAATCACCCTTATCCGATTGAAAAACTCTAATTTCACGGCTCCACCTCCTGCCGTTTCAGAGCCTCGCTCGCTTGCCGCACACACTCTGCGGGATCAACCTTCCGAAACCAGCGTCGTTCGTCCAGTCGAAATCATCGTTCGGCAGTGGCTGGGCGGTTCGCTTGATGATTCCGGCGATCTGTGCCGCGGTTAGTCGCGGTTCGGCAGCCAACATAAGGGCGATCACCCCGGCTACAAAGGGGCTGGCCATGCTGGTGCCCGTCATGCTAATCCATTCCTCCCCCGGATCACCGAAGCCGTTAGCGGCTATGATGTCTGTACCCGGTGCGGCGACCTCTGGTTTAGTTCTGCCGTCTCGGGTCGGTCCTTGACTGCTGGTGACGTTGATTGTTTCGGTCTGTTCGTCGAGGTTGGCAACCGACACGATCCGCTGGCCGCAGGCTAGTGAGCTGACGGAAGAGTTGTCAACGTTCGAGGATCCGGCGAAGAACGATGGGAAGCGCCAAAGACTGGTGTCGCCGATTTGCCCTGGATCGTCGCGTTCAATCCAGCCATGAAACCGGCCATCTCGAATCTCATCCCCGTGCAATCGCACAGTCCAGACTCCTGCTTTTACTCCTATAACCTCGTCCGGCGTGTCGACTTCGAGGAATGGACTCAAGTAAATCGACATGTAGTTTGAGCCGTTGGCAGGATAATACAGTTCACTATAGATGCTAACCAGGCTCCCGTCATCGAGAATATGGTTCTCTAGAAACTCTTGTGGCTTGATCGGCCCAATCCAGTCCCCGCCGGGCGGCCTGATCGATATGGATATACGGTCTTGCGCTTCGTACCAAATCTCGAGTTCGTTCTCAGAAATGTCTTCCAGGCCGTCACCCACCACGAGCCATCGGATATCGTGATCCAGGCCCGCTGCCTGAATCCGCCCGCTGGTATGAATGCGGCCCATGATGAAGCCCAAATCCCCCTCTTCCATTGGACCCTCTTGACCTGAGTTGCCAGCGGCTACGCAAATACTGCGTCCAGGAACCGCGAGCGCGGAGTCGGCCCAGCGACTCAACGCGCTGCTGGCGTCGTGCGCATGCGAATTCGTCCCGAGGCTGATGTTGATCGAAGCCGGAACGCCCAACTCATCCGCGATGCGGAACAGATAGTCGATGGCGTGTGCAAGCCTCGTGGAATCGTAGAACGATCTTCTACGATCATTGTCCTCAGGTGGTAGATCGATTAAGACCGCCGCAAGAATCGCTCTGGGACAGACCCCGCTGTTCCCACCGGCAATGCTTGCTACGTGGGTCCCGTGCGACCCGGCAAAACTCTGCGACTGAGGTTCGAGATCAACCGGAGAAACGCCGATGTTAGCCGTCAAAGCGGCGTTCAAATGGTTCGCAGTCAGCTCGGAGCCATAGTCGTAGGGGGCGTTTTCATTGGCTTTTGGCGTCGAGCGGTGGGTTCCTCCTTGATCCCATATGCGAAAGAACCGCGTATGCCCTTGTTGGTCGAGAAAATCCGGACGGCTGAAGTCGAAACCATCTACATCGATCACACCAATTAGAACAGGCTTCCCGTTGTCTAGGAGCCCGCCTCGGTGCAAATTGCGGGTCTCCGCAAGAGCCTGGACAGTGATTTCCGAGTGGGAATTCCCGGCGACTCCACTAACAAAGGAGGTCGCGAATCTGGGTCGGCGTAGAGGATCGCCCTGACTAACAAAACTGACATCACTACGTCCTGCGATCTCTCCGATTTCTGCCAGGGGCACCTGCGCTGTAACAATGTTGCCTAATCGTCCTGTTTCAAGACCAAGTTTCGCCGGGGATTTGATGCGGCCATCAAACTCGACAAAGACGTTTACCCTTGTCTGGCTCTCCACCTCATCCAGGGATTTTGGTCGCTTCTTCCGCCTTTTCTGCGTGAGCAGGATTTCTGGGGCCGCCTGTACGAGTGGTGTTTCATCCAGCAATTTGACCTGATCGGTAGCCAGGCAAGCGCACTGTTGCGACCGAGCCAAATTTAACGCGCCCGCTGCTGTTGCGCATCATGCGAAGCTTAGGATGTATCACCTGATCATGCTCGGTGTGAGAGACCGACCGTTTGGCTAAGATTTTCATTTGAGCCTCCTGACTGGGCCACATCTTACATGAGGTATATCCCTTAGATTACGACCTACAATCTCCGGCTTTGTATAGTGAGCAATCTAAGAATTTGCAACGTTTATTAGAAACCTTCTTGGATCAGACGCTTAACGGTGAGAGTTTCAGCGGGGCGCTCAACGTTTGCCAGCAGGCGTTCCAGGTGGCGGGCCAGCAGATCGCACTCCAGGTTAAGCTGGTCACCCGGCTGGCAGGCGTGCAGGTTGGTGTGCTTGTGCGTGAGGGGGACAACAGCCACCCCTAACGCGTCGCCTTCGAGCGAGGCTACCGTGAGGCTGATGCCATTCAGGGCCACAGAGCCCTTCCAGGCCACGTAGCGGAGCAGCTCCGCCGACACACGCGCTTCTAACCAGTAGTTGCCTTCAGCGTCCAGAGATCGGTAGCAGAGCACTTCGGCCACGCCGTCCACGTGTCCCTGGACCAGATGCCCGCCCAGAGGCGAGTTTAGCGTCAGCGGGCGCTCTAGATTCACCAGTGAACCGGGCACTAGCGCGCCCAGGTTGGTGCGGGCTACGGTTTCCGGCGAAAGGTCGCAGCGGAACGACTTGCTGTCAGCGGCAAGCACGGTGAGGCAGACGCCATTGACAGC
The DNA here is from genome assembly GCA_965223005.1 of Terriglobia bacterium. GTDB lineage: Bacteria > Acidobacteriota > Terriglobia > JAJPHL01 > JAPKYU01 > CBDBKE01. The sequence goes on from CBDCVK010000002.1 coordinate 532,666, forward strand.
AATGCTGTCGGAGGTATGCAATTCTGATGCCAGCGGCGCGCGGACCACGAGCCGACGCCCGGCCGCTTCCAAAACAGGGCCAGCCGGGGCGGTCAACTCCGCCACCTGTCCGCCCGCTTCAATGATCCCTGTAAACATTGTCAATCCTCGTCGAAGATCGAGCGCAGGTAGCCCTCTACCAGGAAATCTTGGCCGATGCGGCGCAGCTCAGTGATACGAACGGGCAGGGCGTCCCGCAGCGAGCGGAGGCCACGGCCGCCAAAGAGTGAAACGGCATCCTGGCCGCCCAGCAGCTTTGGCGCGTAGAAGAGCATCACCTTGTCCGCAACGCCGCTTTCCAAGGCAGTGGCGTTCAGGGTTGCGCCGGCTTCAAGCAACACGCTGGTGACCTCGCGTTGACGCAACGCAGCCAGCACGGCTGCCCAGGCCGGCCGTGCGCTGCTTCCGCTTTCGCCGAGCCGAAGGATTTCCACCCCGCGCCGCTCGAGCGCCCGCGCGCGAGCTTGGGGCGGATCGGTTGCGCAGACGACCAGCACATCGTCGCGCGCCGATTGAGCCAGCTGGCTTTCGGGTGGCAGGCGCAGCGCCGAGTCCAGCACCACCCGCAGCAGTGGGCGGCGCCGGTGCCGGCCGCTGCGGTCGGTCAGCAGCGGGTCGTCGGCCAGCACCGTTCCCACGCCGGTCACCAGCGCATCGTGGCGGTGGCGCAGCTGCTGTACGCAGGCGCGCGCTTCCCCGCCGGTGATCCAGCCGGGCCGCTTGTCGCCGGCTTCGGGAGCGGCGATCCGACCGTCCAGCGTCATCGCCCCCTTCAGGGTGACGAATACGCCGCCTCGGATGTATCGAGCGAAGTGTTCATTTAGGCCCTGGCACAGCTCGGCGAGCACGGGCTCCTCGACCGCGATGCCGGCCGCCCGCAACCGGGCGAATCCTTTTCCGCACACCTGCGGGTTGGGGTCGCGCATGCCCGCAACTACGCGCGCCACGCCCGCCTGGATCAGCGCTTCGGTGCAGGCTCCGGTGCGTCCCTGGTGGCAGCAGGGCTCCAGATTCACGTAGAGCGTGGAGCCACGTGCCGCGTCGCCAGCCTGCTTCAGAGCCAGCACCTCGGCGTGGCGCAGGCCGTCGTAAGTGTAGCTGCCTTCGCCGCAGACGCGCCCGTCGCGCACTACGACGGCGCCCACCATCGGATTGGGGCTCGTCAACCCCTCGCAGGCCTCGGCTAGCTCCAGAGCCCGTCGGAGAAACGCTAGGTTAGTCGGAGAAGCAGCAGCGGGGGGGACGGTGGCTGAGAACGCAGGCTGCGATGGAAAACCCATCAGGACGCCTTTTCCGAAAGCTTGTCCTGGAACAAGGACTCAATGAACTGCTCGGGATCGAAGGGTATCAGGTCGTCTTTTTTCTCGCCGATGCCCACGTAGTGAATGGGCAGCTTCAATTCGCGGGCGATGGCCACGGCCACGCCGCCTTTGGCCGTACCGTCCAGCTTGGCCAGCACCAAGCCGGTGACTCCGGCCGAGTGTGTGAACTGGCGTGCCTGCTGGAGGCCATTCTGGCCGGTGGTGGCGTCCAGAACCAGCAACACTTCGTGCGGCGCCCCAGGGATGACGCGGGCGGCGGTGCGGCGCATCTTTTCCAGCTCTGCCATCAGGTTACTTTTGGTGTGCAGCCTGCCAGCGGTATCTACCAACACGCAGTCCAAGCCACGAGCCCGGGCTGCCTGAAGCGCGTCGAAGAGCACGGCACTGGGATCGGCGCCTGGCTTTTGCTTCACCAGGTCACAACCGGTGCGCTCAGCCCAGATTTCCAGTTGCTCGATGGCGGCCGCGCGGAACGTGTCGGCCGCGCACAGAAGCACCCGTTTCTGGTCGGACCGAAGCTGGTGGGCCAGCTTGCCAATCGTGGTTGTCTTGCCGGTCCCGTTCACTCCCACGATCAGAACCACGGTCGGCGGAGGTGGATGGCGGACGCCGTCGACGGCCGTGCGTTTCAGGATCGCCAGCAGTTGCTGCTTAACCAGTTCCCTCACTTGCGCGGCGTCGGCAACCTGGTTGCGGTCCACCTGCTCCCGAACCACTTCCAGGACCTCGCCCGTGGTCGTCACACCCAGGTCGGCTCCGATCAAGGCGGCTTCGAGTTGCTCCAGCAGCTCGGGATCAATTTCCGTGTGGCTACGAAATACCTCGTCGAGCCGGCCAGTCAGGTTTTCCTTGGTGGAGCTGACGGCCTGCTGTAGGCGCTCGAAGACACCGGCAGGTGGCTGTGGCCCGAACAGCGTCTGGATTGGCATACGAAACCGCCCGGCTAAATGATAGCACGCGCCCTGCAGTCGAGCCGGCCCAGCTCGACTTCCGATGTTGGGCTTTGGATGTTGGACTTAGACGACCAGAGCTGCGCGGGTGGCCCGCAACTGGCCGCTTTCGATCAATTGCTGCAGCGCCTCGGTACAGCGGGAGTCAAATCTTTTGTTGGCCTGCGAGAGGATGTACTTCAGCGCCACCTCGGGTTGCATGGCCGCCTGGTAGGGCCGGTGGGTGGTCATGGCGTCGAAGGTGTCGGCCACGCTGATGATGCGCGCAATCAGCGGAATCTCGTCGCCCTTCACTCCGTGCGGATAGCCGCGGCCGTCCAGCGATTCATGGTGCAGCTCCACCCCGGGGATCATCTCTTGCAGCTTCTCGATCGGCCGCAGGATGGTGGCTCCCTTGCTGGTGTGCTGCTTCATGATCGCGAATTCTTCCGGCGTCAGGGCCCCGGGTTTTTTCAGGATGCGGTCCTCGATGCCGATCTTGCCCACGTCATGAAGTAGCCCGGCGATCTTGACCTTGTAAAGCTCCTCCTCGGCAAGGCCCATTTGGGTGCCAATCAGCACCGAGTAGCGAGTAACACGCTCGGCGTGGCCGTGGGTATAGGGGTCCTTTTCGTCCACCGCGGCGGCAATCGTGCGGATCGAGGAGAGGAACAGCTCGTGGTTCTCCTCAGCCGCCCGCTTCAACCGCGCCACATACTGCTCCAGCTCACCGGTCATCTGGTTGAAGGTGGCCGCCAGCTCACCGATTTCGGTGCGACTCTCGAGCTGGATGCGCTGGCTGAAGTCGCCGCGGGCGATGGCCCGGCTGGAACGGGTCAGCACGTTGATGGGGGTGGTGATCCGCAGTGCAGAGAAGTAAGCCACTACCAGACTAATCACCAGCGCCACCACGCCCCACAGCGTGGTGACCAGCGCCATTTGCGAGGCGGAATAATAAGCGGCTTTCTGAGGCTTCTGCGCGATGACTGCCCAACTCAAGCTCCGCGCCGCAGAGTACGTTCCCAGCATGGGCATTTTTCTCCCGTCCTCGCTGATCTCGTACTCAATGGTCGGGCCCCGTTCCGGGGCATCTTTCTGCAAAAACTCTCCGACGATCCGCAGCCCCGACATGTCCTGTCCGATGGTGTGCTCGGAAAGGTCGTGGTGCAGCATCAGGCGCCCCGCGGAATTCACCACGAACACCTCCAGGCCGTGCCTGCTGGAAGCCCCCAAGCGCTGGACCAGCGGCTCTAGGTCCACAACTCCCGCCAGCATCCCGCGGAAGCGGTCGCGCCGCATCACTGGCAGGGAATCCACCATCACTGGCAGGTGCATGGGCCCGCGTTGTACCAGCACTGGGTCGCTCTGCATGGGCTGGTTCTGCTGGGCAGCGGTAAAAGCCGCCCCCAGAGCCTTGCCTAGGAAGGGATCGCGTTCCGCATCGTAGCTGGGGGGATACTGGATGCCGGTCGCCTGCTCGTTCAGCAGGGTGACGTAGAGCAGATTCGGATTGGAATCGTAAAACTGCTTCAGGGTGCTGCGAATGTAGGGCAAATCCCAGAACGGCGCCTTTGGATCAGTCGGTTCCAGCGTCTTCAGCAGGGTTTGGAGCTGCTGCCGCTGGCTGGAGTCATACAGCTTGATCTCCTCGGCCACCGAATAGGTGATCGTGTTCTGTAGTTCTTGCTCGTTAGTCTCCAGCGCGTTCCGGTTTATACCGATGACCATCCAGCCGTAGATGAGCAAGGGCGCCACGCTGACCAGCAGCAGCACGGCGAAAATCACCGAGAGAATGGGAATGCGTTTCAGGGTAGGAGTGGGAATGCGCTTCAGTAAACGAACGAGAACGCGTGTCATGGGACTAGTCCCACTATTGTCTCCGAATCGAGTTCCATCTGCATAGCCTGCACCAGCCGGACCGGTGGCTCGTGGGACACATGCTAGAATAGCGCGATGGCCGAAATCCGGCGCAGAAAATCGGTGGTGGCAGAGGTCGGCGGCGTGAAGGTCGGTGGTCCGCACCCGATCGTCGTGCAATCCATGACCAACACCGACACCGTCGACGTGAACGCTACGGTCGAGCAGGCGGCGGCGCTGGCCAAGGCCGGCTCGGAGCTCGTGCGGATCACCGTCAACACCGAGGCTGCCGCGGCGGCAGTGCCCGCTATCGCCGACGGCCTGGAAGCCAGAGGGGTGAGCGTTCCCCTGATCGGCGACTTCCATTACAACGGACACTTGCTGCTGAGCCGCTATCCGGAGTGCGCCCGGCGGCTGGCCAAGTACCGCATCAATCCCGGCAATGTGGATATCGGCAAGAAACAGGATGAGAATTTCCGCACCATGATCCGAGTGGCGCTCGAGCACGGGAAGCCGGTGCGGATCGGTGTGAATTGGGGCTCGCTGGACCAGGCGCTGCTGACCCAGTTGATGGATGAAAACGCGCGCCAGGCCCGGCCGCGCGGCGCCGAGGAAGTGACCGAGGAGGCGATGGTCGAGAGCGCGCTACGCTCAGCCCGCCGGGCCGAGGAATACGGGCTTCCCAACAGCGACATCATCCTCAGCGCCAAGGTCTCCAGCGCGCAGAGCCTGATTGACACCTACCGCACGCTGGCCGCCCGTTGCGAGTACCCGCTGCACCTGGGCTTGACCGAAGCTGGCCTGGGCGTCAAAGGTATCGTGGCCAGCACTGCGGCCTTGGCCATTCTGCTGCAGGAGGGCATCGGCGACACCATCCGGGTCTCGCTGACCCCGGCGCCCGGCGGCGACCGTACCGAGGAGGTCCTGGTGGCCCAGCAGATCCTGCAGTCGCTCGGGCTTCGCAGCTTCACCCCGCAGGTCAGCGCCTGCCCAGGCTGCGGCCGCACCACCAGCACCTTCTTCCAGGAGATGGCTGAGCAGATTCAGACTTACCTGCGCGAGCAGATGCCGGTGTGGCGCGAGCGACACTCCGGCGTGGAAGAGCTGCGCGTGGCGGTGATGGGCTGCGTAGTCAACGGGCCGGGCGAGTCCAAGCACGCGCACATCGGCATCTCTCTGCCCGGCACCTTCGAGGAACCCAAGGCGCCTGTCTACGCCGACGGCCGGCTGCTGCTCACCCTGAAAGGCTCCACCATCGTCGCGGACTTCATCCGCATCCTGGAGAACTACGTGGCCACCCATTACGACGCCACGCGCGAAGTGCCGGCCGCAAAATAGCTGGCGCTAGGGATGACATGGTAGCCGGGCCGGTGCGCCACTCTACGGGTTATCGAGCAACCAGAGCTGGCGCTCTTCACGCTTGAGGGTGAAGGCGAGCGACTTGCCGTCCGGGGACCACTGGAGTTCCGACTCAACGTCGTCGTCCTCAGTAAGCCGCCCAAAGCCGCCTGTGCGCACGTCCAGGGTGAAAATGTCCACCGGGCCTCGGCGCCAGGACCAGAAGGCCAGCCGGCTGCCGTCAGGCGACCACACTGGATTCCACCCCGCGGTATTCAGGGATTGTGACTGGCCGGTTCCCAGGTCGAGACTCCAGAGCCGCTCGCCATGCGCACTATCTACTTTTGTGTAAACCAGCGTCTTGCCATCCGGCGAGCAGGCCATGGAGCAGTGGTAAAGTTTCGAATCGCTGGTGACATTCTTCGGCGAGCCGCCGGCAGAGGGAATCCTATAAATGTCCGCCTTAGAGCCGCGCTTGTAGGCAGTGTAGAAGATGGAACTTCCGTCCGGGGACCACACCAGATCGGTATCAAACTTCTGTTCCGAGATAAGAACCTGGGGCTGCCCTCCAGTCGCGGGCACGACGAGCAGCTTGTCCCCGCTGAACACGGCGATTCGAGAGGAGTCCGGCGACCAGGCAATCACGCCACCTTCTTCGATCTTCAGCAGCTCGAACTCCTTGCCACCTGCGGTAGGGATCACGTGCAAAGTTTTTCTCGCTTCCGGAACTCCAGCTTTCCCACCGACGTTGTCCCCGACGGCTGCTGCTGACCACCTTGTTGCAACTGGGAGGTGTCTACAGCCAGGAACGCGATGGAGGCCCGGTCCGGCGCGACACGGAACAAAACGACATCGCCGCGCTCGGTAATCTTCTTCCCTCCACCCGTTGCGATGTTTTGGGCAACCAAGTCCCCGTGGCCCCGAACTAAAGTGGGAGCTTCTCTCGAACCTCCTGTGAGGTAGAGCAGTCTCTGGCTGTCGAGCCACTGGGGTTGGCTTCCTTCGACCAGTACTCTCTTGGTTCTGCCGTTGTCAATATCCATCAGGGCTATACGGAAGCTGTCCTTCCTCAACTGCAGGGCCATCGTTCGGCAATCGGGGGTCTGGACAGCCCGGGCAACCTCCAACTGCTGGAAGTGTGTCACCTGAACCGGGTCGCCAACGGGCAGACCGGTTTGCTCGGAAATAGCCGATTTCCAAAGCTGGAAGGTGCCGCCACGGTTGGAGATGAAATAGGAGTAGCGACCGTCGGAGGACCAGCCAGCCGGGAAATCAAAGGCGGAATCGGTCGTAATTCGCACTTTTGTCTCGCGCTCGACGTCATAGTAGTAGGCGTCAAAGTTGGCGCCGGTTCCCCACCAGTAGGCAATCTTCTTGCTATCGGCCGACCAGTGCAGGCCATAGCGTCCCCAGGCCTCAGTGAGGGAGCGCGGGGTACCTCCTGCGGAGGGGATCAGGCGCAGGTCAGGTCCTACAAAGGCGATAGATTTTCCGTCGGGCGACCAAGCCGGGGCTTCCGCTTCGCCCTGAGAAAGCTGGTATTCGGCGCCGTCGCTTAGAGAAGTCACCCACAATCCCGTCCGGTCGCCTCCGCGGAAGGAAGCGTAGACCAGCTGCGCCTCGTCGGGAGACCACGCCGGCCACAAATGCGCGCCTCGCCCCAGTTCAATCTTCCGAGCATCTAACCCGGAGAAATCAGAGATCCAGATGCTGGGACTGCCGCGTTTGCTGTATGCGATGCGGCCTCCATCCGGCGCCAATCGCAACGATCTCTCCAAGGCGCCTCGCGCCTCTAGTGCGCCCATAACGAAGCGCAAGTTGGCCGGCGCCAATTCCGGACCTCCTGGTTGGAGTGGAGCCCGGTTGAGCCACCATCTGGCAGTCACCCCCAGAAGAGCGAGCACGACTCCCAGAGCCGCCCACCGCAACCTTCTCCGGGAGGCCTTCCGGACTTTTTCCCGCACTTCCAGCCTCTCGCTCGCCCCTTTGGGAGATTCCTGAGAGGAGGGCGGCAACTCATCTGTCGCCATGGTTGTTACTCCTTATGTGGTCCGGCGCCTGCGGCTGGAGACGTCCGTCCGGGGTCAGCACGTAGGGAGCCGAGGTGCCACGCGATAGCGGATGGTCCAGGTAGAACTCCAGGCCGTACTCGATGTGGCGGCGCACGCCGGGGCTCAGGGTGAGCTGGGAGGCAGGAATGCCGCGGGCCTGGATCTGGCGAGCCAGCGGTCGAGCGGAGGCCCGTTGGTCCACAGGGGCCGCCACCAGGGCAAGCAGACGGACGAAGGTGGCCGCAGTCAGCGCGGTGGCCAGCACGGTCGCACCCAGGCGACGCCCGCGCCAGGCGACGGTGACCAGCACAATGGCTCCAACCAACGTCAGGGCAACCAGCGACCGGTCCAGCGACTGTGCCCCCACCTCGGCGAGGGCGGAACGTGCTCCCTCAGCAAGCGCCAGCGGTAGCACTCCGACGAGTACCGCCGTGGCCGGCAGCAGCAGCGCCTGCCCCAGGAATACCCAGCGCAGTCGGCTGGCCGGGGCGCGCGCCAGTTCCTCGCCGATCCAAATAGCCATCGCTGGCACGGTCACCAGCACATATCCGGGCAGCTTGGCTTGCGAGGCGGAAAAGAACACCACAACGGGAACGATCCAGGCCAGCAAGAAAAGCCGGCGCTGATCATTGCGCAGCCCTCGCCAGCCCAATCCTGCCATGTTGACCACGATCAGGGCCAAGTGTGCGCTCCAGGGAAACATCCCCGCCAGCAGCACCGGCAGGTAGTACCACCAGGGCCCCGGGTGTTTCAGTTCCGAAGTCAGGTAGCGGCTGAAGTGGTGCTTGAGGATAAACTCCTCGACAAAGCGGTCGCCATTATAAGAGTAGACGGCGAGGTACCAGGGCAGCGTGAGCAGCAGGAATAGTAGCAGCGGCCAAGGCGCCAGCACGCGCAGTAGCCATCGGTATTCGCCGGTGGCGAGGCAATAGCTGAGCAGCACCAGCGCGCTCAAGACGATGGCGACCGGCCCCTTGGCCAGCACAGCAATCGCCAGCAGCGCGTAGAACCCGTACAGCAGCGAATCATGCCCCTGCCAAACCCAGACCGCCAGCAGGCCCAACGCGCCCGCCAGCGCTGCGCTGAAAAAAATGTCCGGGCTGACCCCGCGGGCAAACCCCAGCCAGCCAAGCGATGAGGCCAACACCAGCAGCGCATAGCGGGACGTTTCCCCGCGGAACAGCCGACGCACCACCCACCCAAACAGCGGCAGGAAGGCGGCAGCGGCCAATGCTGAAGGCAGTCGTGCGGACCACTCCGTGACCCCGAAGAGGCGGAAGGAGGCGGCTGCCAGCCAGTAGTACAGTGGCGGTTTTTCCAGCCAGGGTTCTCCGTTCAGGTGCGGCGTGATGTAATCGCCGCTGCGGAGCATCTCGCGGGCCACCTGTGCGTAACGGGGCTCATCGGGGCCCAATAGCCCCACGTCTCCCAGGCCGTAGAAGAAGAGCAGCCAAACCGCGCACGCCAGGAAAATCGCAAAGCCCATTCGCTGATGAGTGTATCGCGAACCCCGGCCTGGTGAACTTGCGTCCCGATAAGGTCCATGGGTATGCCCATGGTACGAGGGGAGCTAGTTCGGCAGCAGAGGAGGGCCGGGCGCTCAAGAATCGGGGTGTACAATGCGTAGTTGCTTCAACACAAAGTTGAATACGCGCTGGCCAGGATCATTCTGGGGATTCTGAGACCGCTGCCGAGGGTGCTGGCTCGCCTGGCGGCGGAGCTTCTCGCCTTCCTGGTGTACTTGCTGGCGGGCCGGTTCCGGTGGGTAGCGCACCGCAACCTGCAGCTGGCACTTCCGGAGCTCAGCGCCGGCGAGCGGCGCCGTATCGTTCGCGGTGTCTATAGAAACCTCGGACGAATGCTGGCTGAGTTCGCGCACTTCCCGCGCTACACCCGGCAGAATGTGGCCCAAGTGATCCCCTACGATGGCTTCGAGAATTATGAGGAGGCGGTGCGCCGCGGGCGGGGCGTGATCTATTTGACCGGACACCTGGGAGCCTGGGAGCTGGGCGCATTTGCTCACTCAGTTTACGGCCACCCGCTTCACGTGCTGATCCGACCGCTGGACAATCCCTACTTGAACGAGCTGGTAAATCGCCGCCGCACCCTGGCTGGTAACCGCATCCTCGAAAAACGCGACTTCCTCCGCGGCATCCTGGAAGCGCTGAGGAAGAACGAAGCCGTGGGCATCCTGGCAGACCAGAATGCCTCCCCGCAGGACGGCGTCTTTATCGAGTTCTTTGGCGTGCCGGCCTGCACCGCGAGCGGACTGGCAAAGATCGCAGCGCACGCAGAAGCCGCCGTGGTGCCTGCTTTCGCCTTCTGGGATGCCGCGCAGGGCCACTATCGGTTGCGGTTTGACCCGCCGCTGGAGCTGGTGCGCACAACAGACGCGGACCAGGACGTGGTGGCCAACACCCAGCTTCTTGCCAGCGTTCTGGAGCAGCACATACGCCGCCATCCCGACCAGTGGCTGTGGATTCACCGGCGCTGGAAAACCCGACCCCCCGGCGAGTCGCCGCTGTATGAGTGAAGGGCAGCGCTGTGTAACAATGAAGTGCATGACGGAGTGGACACCCGGTTATCTGCGCCTTTCAGCGACCGGCGAGCTGGCCGAGCGCGGGGCGCGTCTGGAAGCGTTGCTGGCCTCCTGTACGGTCTGCCCGTGGGATTGCCGGGTGAACCGTCTGGAGAACCAAGCCAAAGTCTGCGCCGCCGGTTACCTCCCGATTATTTCTTCCTACGGGCCACACTTCGGAGAAGAACCGGCTCTGAGCGGGACCCACCTGCCGAGCGGGCAGGCGCGTGGCGCCGGCAACATCTTTCTCGGTCACTGCAACATGCGCTGCGTCTACTGCCAGAACTGGCAAATCAGCCAAGACCTGCGGACGCAGCGACCCACTCGGGAAACAAGTCTGGAGCGGCTGGCCGAGATCATGCTGGAACTCCAGCAGCAGGGCTGCCACAACATCGGCCTGGTCTCGCCCACGCATTTTGCGCCGCAGCTCGCGCGGGCCGTGGAGATCGCTGCCCGGCGCGGGCTCCGCCTCCCCCTCGTCTACAACACCAACGCCTACGACAGCGTGGAAGTGCTGCGCCTGCTGGAAGGAATCGTTGACGTTTACCTGCCCGACCTGAAGTACAGCGACGAGGAAACGGCGCGTACCTACTCCCGGGTCCCACACTACGTGGCCAGCGCGCGGGCCGCGGTCAAGGAAATGCACCGGCAGATGGGAGACGAGCTGGTCATGGACGAGCGGGGGTTGTTGCGGCGTGGCTTGGTGATTCGCCTGCTCGTGCTCCCCAACGACCTGGGCGGGCTGCGAGAAACGCTGGAGTGGATCGGCGCGGAGCTTTCCCCGCGCGTCACCGTGAGCGTGATGTCGCAGTATTACCCCACCAATAAGGTGGGTCGCGCTGATCCGAGTGGCGCCGAGGAGTTGTTCCCCTTGCTGAACCGCAGGGTCCGGCCGCGAGAATGGGAGCGCGTGCTGGAATGGCTGGAGGAATTCGGTTTCGAGAACGGGTGGGTTCAGCCCCTGGGAGAAGAAGCGGCGGAATATTACCGCCCCGATTTTTCAGACCGGCTCATGCCTTTTGTTGACGCCTGCGATTTCCGCTAGCTCTGCTCGACGTCCTGCTGCCCTCAAGGGCCAGCTCTACAGCTTGAAGGAGAGCTCAAAGCTCCAAATTGCCCTTGAACAGCATGTCCTTGAGTTTGAACTTTTTCTTGATCTTGAACTGGCCAACCTCAGTGAAGAATTCCACGGACTTCTGCCGGAGCTCGATGGGAGTTGCCCGCGGAAAGGAAAAATACAAGTCGGGGACTCGTCCCGCGGCTATGCTCTCCTCGGGCAACTGGGATATGCGCACGTCTTGCGCCATGATTCGCTGCTTGTCGCCTGTCTTCAGGTAAGTGCTGGCCTTGACTTCTTCTAAAGTCCCGCCGGTCATCTCGACCCTCGGCATACCGCCGAGCACCACCACATACTCGCTGGGCGCCTGCTCAAAATACTGCTCGGCCTGTTCGGGGGTCATCATTTCGGCCTGGACTTGCCGGCGCTCACGCGCCCGGCGGACGGGTAGGGCGCTGTCCCAGCGAACCAGAACCAGCCGGCTGGCTGTACGCGGGCCGCCGCTGCTGCCCGAGATTGGAGGGCCGCCTCTACCAGCGCTCGTGACCTGGTTGGGCTGGTCATCCAGGGGTTGCCTGCCCCCCGCGCCCTGACCGGACCCCGATTCGGCAAGGAACGTCAGCGTGATAGTCTTAGCCCACGGCGACTTTTCCAAGACCTTTCGGATCTCTTTCTCGGACCACTCGGTGTACTTCTTATTTGATTTCCAGGGATCAGCCGCCCAGAGCGAGCCGCCGCTGAGCGCTCCAAGAAGAACAAGGCAGAGTATATGTCTCATGCCAACCCTGTACCCTTTCTCGACACCCACTGGCTGCCGTAGTGCCGCCCGCAAGGGGCGACGCTGCTCCCTGTGCGTGTTCAAAGCTCCAGTTTGCCGCCGACCAGCATGTCCTTGAGCTTAAACTTTTTCTTGATCTTAAACTGGCCAACCTCTGTGAAGAACTCCACGGACTTCTGTCGGAGCTCGATGGGAGTCGCCCGCGGAAAGGAGAAATAGAAGTCGGGAACTCGTCCCGCGGCTATGCTCTCCTCGGGCAACTGGGATAGGCGCACGTCTTGCGCCATGATTCGCTGCTTATCACCCGTCTTCAGGTAGGTGCTGGCCTTGACTTCTTCTAAAGTCCCGCCGGTCATCTCGACCATCGGCATACCGCCGAGCACCACCACATACTCGCTGGGCGCCTGCTCAAAATACTGCTGGGCCTGTTCGGGGGTCATCATTTCGGCCTGGACTTGCCGGCGCTCACGCGCCCGGCGGACGGGTAGGGCGCTGTCCCAGCGCACCAGCACCGGCCGGCTGTCTGTACGCGGGCCGCCGCCGCTGCTGTCATAGATTGGAGGGCCGCCTCTACCACTGCCCCCGACCTCGTTGGGCTGGGGGCTGTCCCCCGCGCCCTGACCGGACCCCGATTTGGCAAGGAGCAGCAGCGTGACAGTCTTAGCCCACGGCGACTTTTCCAAGACCTTTCGGATCTCTTTCTCGGACCACTCGGTGTACTTTTTGTTTGATTTCCAGGGATCGGCCGCCCAGAGCGAACCGCCGCTGAGCGCTCCAAGAAGAACAAGCAAGAGTATATGTCTCATGCCAACCCTGTGCCCTTTCTCGACACCAACTGGCTGCCGTAGTGCCGCCCGCAAGGGGCGACGCTGCTCCCTGTGTGTGTTTAAAGCTCCAGTTTGCCTCCGAATAGCATGTCCTTGAGCTTAAATTTTTTCTTGATCTTAACTTGGCCGAGTTCGGTAACGAATTCCACGGACTTGTGGCGGAGTTCGATGGGCATCGCCCGCGGGAAGACGAAAAACATGTCGGGAACCTGGGCCTCGGACTTGCTCGTGCTGGGTGCCTGGCCCTGGGACATGCGCATTTCTTGCACCATGATCCGCTGTTTATCCCCTGTCTTCAGGTAGGTGCGAGCCTTGACTTTCTCTTCAGTCGTGCCGCCCATCGCGGCCCTCGACATGCCACCGACCATCACCACATACTCGTCGGGGGTCTGCTTGACAAGCTGTTCGGCCTGTTCGGGCGTTATTCTTTCGACCTGAATTTGCCGACGCGCAAACGCTTGGCGGACGGGCAGGGCGTTCTGCCAGCGCACCAGCACTTGCAGATAGCGGTTGCCCCCGCCGCCGAATCCTCCCTGATCGCCGAACCCTCCCTGGCCAGGGTTGCTGCCCCCGCCCGGAGTTGTGGGCTGGCCGCCACCGGCTGCACCGCCGGGCGTGGACCCGCCACTTGGGGGCGACCCATAGTCCCCTCCGCCTGCCTGGCCCGTGCCGAATCCCGAGCCGGCAAAGATGGTGATGGTGACGGTCTTGGCCCACGGCGACTTTTGCAAGACCTTGCGGACCTCTTTCTCGGACCAGTCGGTGTACTTCTTTTTTGATTTCCAGGGATCGGCCGCCCAGAGCGTGCCGCCGCTGAGCGCCCCCATGACTACAACTGTGACTACAAGTGAAAGTATGCGTTTCATAGCGACCTCAGCCACCCTCGTCGAGTTAATTAGCCGGGACGTACCCTGAGACCAGCGTGGTGACGGTTCATCATTCACTGCACGCTCCACCGGCACTGCGCTCCCCACCAACCGCGGTTTCTGCGTCGGCAGTAGCTCATAACAAGATATCACGGCTTGAGGAGCGAGCTGCGTGCTTCCGTGACCCCGTGACCATCAACTGGTCATGTCCCGCACTTTCACTATTGCGTCACGAAAATGGTTACAGTGTTGCTGGCCACTCCCTGCTGCGTCAGCACCAGCTCAATCTCGCCGCTGCTCACCCCCGCGGGAATCTGCACGTTCACCTGGTAGAGGCCGACGAACCCCGGCGCCAGACCGCCGAACGACACCGGGGCGTCGAGGCCGTCCACCGTGGCGGTGACCGGGGTGACCACGGTGGCCGGTGGCGAGCTGGGAGAAAGTTCGCCGCTCGAGACCGGCGGGCTGGTTGCGCCCAACCCGGTGCAGAAGATCTGGATCACGTCTCCCGCGCGGACCGGGTTGCTGGAACTGACCAGAGCGAAGTTGGCGTCCAGGATGGCGCCAGGCCCGGAGCCGCTCTGGTTCACGGTGAAGATCCCTGGCTGTACGGCGCTCAGGTTGATAGTTTCGGGAACCGTGAAGGCTTCGCCCACTTTCACCACGAGTTGCGAACTACTGTCGGGGGGCAGGTCAAACGGCACCTGCGCATTCACCTGGCCGCCGCTGGTGAAGAAGAGCGGGACGTCGAAGTTGCCCAGTGTCGCGGAAAGCCCGCCCAATTCCTTTGGCAGGGGCACGTCCTGTGCGAAAAACTGGTCGGCGGCGAGGTTGGTGCCGAAAATGGAAAAAATCGAGCCCGGCGGCAGCGGCGCTCCGTTGCTGAAACTGGCAGCATGCACAGCGCCGCCGCTGAACACCTGTGGCACGGCATTGGCTCCGATCGCGCCACTGATCTGGGTTGTGGCTTGTTCCAAGCCGATGGCCACGGCCGTGCTGGTGATGGTCACGACGGAAGCCGCCGAGGCTGGTGTCCAGGTGCCGCTGTACAGGCCGTTCTTCAGGTTTGTCATGACGACCGCCGGGTCCCCGCTGGAAAAGGTGGTGATCACGGCGGCGTTTGCCTGCTCCGTTCCGCAGTCATCCGTGACCTGCACCACCAGCGGGACTGGCCAGCCCACAGGAGACGCGAAGTTGCCCACCAGCCCGGTATGCACCATGGCCAGCTTGCTCGGCGTACAGCTCTCCTGGGTCGGGCGGGGTGGCTCGAGCTTTGCCGTAAGAGCGCCGCTGGGCGGCGTGCCCGAGGTGCCGAAGGTGCCGGGCGGAGCCACCACCAGCAGTACGTTCACTGAGCGCGTGCTGCCATCCGACAGTGCGACGTTCACCAGCCCGCGATAGGCTCCTGTGGCCAGGGCGCTCGGATCCACCCGGACGCTGAGTTGGCCCGGAGTCGTGGCCGAAGCCGTGCCGTTGCTGGGGCTCACCCTCAGCCAGCCCTCATCGTCAATCGCGGTGGTGGAGGCACTGAAGTTGACGGCGGCATCCCCGCCCGCGAATACACGAACCTGCTGGGCTGCAGGGGGCGCGCCGCCGGCGTTGGCCAGGAACAGGAGCCCGGAAGGAGAGAGTTGCAGCGGCGCTGTAGAGCCTGCCGGTAAGACGTTCAGCACCGCATGCACGGGCCGCGCCAGGCGCCCGGATTCGCACGATTGCGTTGTAGCTGCCTGCCGCCAGGCCGGTGGCGTCCGCATTAAAGGAAACGCTGGGGGGCGCCTGGCCGGCGGTGCTGATGCCGTCTGTGGGCGACACCGTCAGCCAATTCCCGCCGGAGATGGAACGAATCTCCACCATCCACATCATGTCGCCGGAACCGGCATTGGCGATGCTGAAGTCGCGCGACGGCAACGCGCCGGATCCCGCGACAGCCTCGAAGATCAGCCCTGACTGGCTGGTTCGCAGCACGGCAATAGCCGGCGTCACCTGCACCAGGACCGGAATAACGCGGCTGGCAAAGGGTGCGCTGGTGGTTCTGACAAAGATCGCGGCCTGGTAAGAACCCGGTCCGACGCCGCTGGCATCCACCGACACGCGAACCGGAGTCGCGCCGATGCCAGCGGTGGCGGAGAGGTTGATCTGCGGGAATGGTCCCGCCGCCCCTGCACTCGCCGGCAGAAACACATCTGCCGTCCAATCAAGCGTCCCGCCGCCTGCATTGCTGATGCCCAGCACCTGCGGCGGGGGATTGCTGCCCTGCATGGTGGAAAAAGCCAGGCGATCGGGCGCCACGGCCAGGGCCGGCGGTTCGTCGGTGATGGTCAAGGTCACCGGGACGGTCACGGGTGAATTGGTGGCCTGGGCAACCGCAAAAGTGACCGAGCCCTGGTAGAACCCGGCAGGCAGGTTCCCAGACTTGGCAAAGACGGGAAGGGCGCTGGGCGCAAAGCCAATGAGCGGGCGCACAACCAGCCAGTCTCCGCCCGAAATCGTGGACGCCTCTGCCCGGAAAGCAAACTCCGACAAGTCCGGACTGAACAGAACCAAGCCCTGGGGAGCAGGCAACTCGCCCCCCAGTTTGGCCTCGAAGTCCAGCCGGGAGGGTTGCACGGTCACCGTGCCCGGGGTCGCGAAGACCCCTGGCGCTGTGAGCACCCGGTTGTTGTCGGTGTCCGCAATAAACACACCGCGGGGGACGGTCAGAATTCCGGCCGGGGCCGCCAGAATCACGTCGGTGGAAAAGTCAGCGTCGTCGGGATTGCTCATGCCTCCCCCGGCCACGGTGCTTATGGTCCCATCAGGCGCGACCCGGCGGATTCGGTCGTTGCCGCTGTCAGCGATGTAAAGAGCACCGGCGGTGTCCACGGCCACACCCACGGGGAGCCGCAAGAAGCCAGAGGTCGCCGGGCCGCCATCGCCGCCAAAGCCGCCGGTGCTGCTGCCCGCTACGGTGGAAATGATTCCCAACGAGTTGATGCGGCGCACTCGGTGGTTGCCCGTATCGGAAAAGTAAAGGTTGCCTAGCCCATCCGCGGCGAGCGTTCCGGCTGGGTCCTTCAGTGAGGCCTGAGTCGAAGGCCCGCCGTCCCCGCTGAATCCACGCTGGCCGGTGCCGGCTACGGTGGTGATTACGCCGTTAAGATCAATTCTGCGGATGCGCTGGTTTTGGATGTCGGTCAGGAAGAGGGCGACCCCAGTCCACAGCAAGCCCGCCGGGCCGCCGCCGGGGTTGATGCTCGCCGCCGTGGCCGGTCCGCCGTCCCCGGCGAAGATCGTCCGGCCGTCTCCGGCCACGGTGGTGATTATGCCGTTCGACGCCACCTTTCGGACTCGGTTGTTTCCCGAATCCATGATGTAGAGGTCTCCGGTGAGCGGGTCGAAAGCCACCGAAGTTGGCGAACTGAAACTCGCCTGGAGCGCCGGGCCCCCATCACCGGAAAAGCCGGTAGTCCCGTTGCCGGCAAAAGTACTGATGATGCCCCCGGGGGTGATCCTGCGCACGCGTTTGTTGAGCGTGTCGGCGATGTAAAGATTACCGTTGCTATCGGCCGTCATCCCGCGGGGCAGTCGCAGGCAGGAGTCGGGCGAGCGCCCGCCGTCGCCACAGAAGCCGGTCGGACCGCCGCCAGCCAGGGTCTCGATCAACCCCTGGCTCCAGCCCACCCGGCCAGTGAGCCCCCAAACCAGTACCAGAAAGAGAAGCGGGCGCAGGAAAGGCTTTGTCGGTTTCATCGCCAAGGCGTATTCTATCTCATGAGAGCAACTTTCTCTGGCGATCCTCGACCGGGTTTAATGATGGCCAGCCGCCTGCTGATCATTGACGATGACCCGCTCATCCTGAAAGTGTTGCAGGCAGGACTGCGCGACTACTCCGTAGTGACCGCCTCTTCCGCGGAAGAGGGCCTGGGGCTGCACGCCGCGCAGCCCTTTGACGCCGTCATCTGCGATCTGGTCCTGCCGGGCATGCAGGGGTTAGAGGTGATCCGGCGCATCCGGGAGAGAGATCCGGCGGCCCGCGTGCTGATCATTACCGGGCAAGACACTCAGGCCCGGCTGCTCGCTGCACTCCGCGAGAATATCATCGACTTTCTCGCCAAGCCCTTCGCGATGGACGACCTGCGGGGGGCGGTGGCCAATCTGCTCGCCTGTGAGGAGGCCATCAAGGTCATTTCGGCCACGCCCCAGTGGATCGAACTGCACGTGCCGGCCAGTTTTCAGGTCGTGGCGCGGCTAGGGAAGTTTTTTGAGCAACTGCATGCGGAGATCGACACCGAGACCCGAAGCGAGATCAGCATCGCCTTCCGCGAGCTGCTCAACAACGCCATCGAGCACGGTTGCGAGAGCGAAGCCCACCGGCGGATCACTGTCTGCTATCTGCGACTGAGCCAGCTCATTCTTTACCGCATCAACGATCCGGGCCGCGGCTTCCGCCTCGAGGAGCTGTTGCACGCCGCCATCACCAACCCGGACGAGGAGCCTTTCCAGCACCTCGAGGTGCGGGAGGCCAGCGGAAAGCGCCCGGGCGGCTTTGGCATTCTGCTAACACGAGGTATCGCCGACGAGCTGATTTACAATCAGCAAGGCAATGAAGTCGTGTTTGCCCGTTACTTGAACCGCCCCCCGAAGGGTTGATGCGGCAGGGTTGATGCGGCGAGGGTGGCTTCGTCACTTTCCCGCCAA
This sequence comes from Terriglobia bacterium, assembly GCA_965223005.1. Classification (GTDB taxonomy): domain Bacteria; phylum Acidobacteriota; class Terriglobia; order JAJPHL01; family JAPKYU01; genus CBDBKE01. The sequence continues at coordinate 550,985 of CBDCVK010000002.1, forward strand.
GGACCGCAAAACTTCTCACCGGACAACCGCAGGCTGCGAGATAGCGGGTCGCTGGGCCCTTATGACAGAGGACCCGCGACAGGACTCCCTTGCCAGCGCACGGCGTTGAAGTATATTGAGAAGTATACTGGTCGGGTGTGGCTCAGGCTGGTGAGTTAGAGCGATGCATTCACGGATCGTGCACAACGGCGTTTTAAGACCGATGGAAGCGTGCCTGTCGCCCGGGCAAGTCGGCCTGCTGACAGGCTGGGGCGTCTTCACCACCCTCCGCATTTACGGGGGTGTCCCGTTTGCCTTTGGGCTCCACTGGGAGCGTGTGAGCCATGACGCCCAGCGCCTGCGGATGCAGCTGGACTTTGAGCCCGAACAGATCCGACAGCAGTTACTGCAGCTGATTGCGGCCAATGGCGCGCGCGAAGCCGCCGCGCGGCTTTCCTTCGTGAGGAATCGAGCAGGGATGTGGAGCGTCAAAACCGGGTGCGAGACCGATTACCTGTTGTTCACCGCCGAGCTGCCCCCCTGGCCGTCTTCGGCGCGCCTGACGGTATCGCCGCACGCCCGCCATGCCGCTTCGGCACTGGCGGGCGCTAAGATGCTCTCCTGGGTTGCCAATGTAGCCACGCTAGAGGAGGTGCGGGAGCGAGGCTTTGACGAAACGGTGCTGCTGAACGAGCGTGGCGAGGTCAGCGAGTGCACCGCAGCCAACCTGTTCGCCGTACGGCAGGGAAAGCTGCTGACCTCGTCGTTGGACTCCGGCTGCCTGCCGGGAATCACTCGTCGCATTGTGCTCAAGCTCGGGCCTCAATTGGGGCTGGAGACGCGGGAGCAGGTTCTGCGCCTCGACGATCTGCACACGGCCGACGAAGTGTTTCTCTCTTCCACTACCCGCGAACTGATGCCGGTGCGCGAACTGGACGGTAGTCCCCTTCCGCAAGGTCCGGTGACAGCGCGCCTGCAAACTGCCTTCCAGGCCTACGTCCGCAACTACGTGGAGTCCCACCAGCGGGTGCCGGCCCAGGCCTGAAACGGCCAAGTTGCTGCCCTGCCGCCGGGGTTCCTCTATTGACGCAAGGTGCAGTTGCAGTATAATTGGCCCACTTTTCTAGTCCTCGGGGATCGGCTCAACTGATGCGCCGAAACCTGGAGGCGCCATGTCAGACATTCGCCTAGGTGATATTATTGACGACTATTGCACTCGGTGCCGGCTGCTGACAAATCACTCCTTGGTTTCCATGATGGAGGGGGCAGTCAGCAGGGTGCGCTGCCGCACCTGCCAGCACGAGCATGAATACCGGCGGGGTAAAGGGGGCGCCAAGAAACAAAAGCTGTCGGCCTACGAGCAGGTGCTGGCTTCCCTTAACGCCCAGCGGGTAGGCGCACTCCCCGACGAGACAAAACCCAAGCGGACCCGCAAGAGTCGCGCCGAGTAGCCTAGCTGCGCGAAAATCCATCCTGCGGCAGCATTTGCTCCACAGAGACCCGCAGACTCCTGCTTCTGCTGCGGGCCTTCCTACCTGTGCCCTGCCGTTCGGGCTCTCAAAAGGAGTTTTCAGCAGTCTGCCAGGCTAGAGGTTGGGCTGCAAGGAAGGGCAACACGGCCTCCGGAGAGGCCAACGCCGCACACCGCTAGATAGCCACCTCTTGGCTAACGCGTGCAGAGGCCCTCGGCTAGGAAAAGCTTCCAACTGCCGCCGTTTCGTCGTCGTGAACGTCAAACACGGTGTACAGCTTGGTAATCTGCAACAGATCGTGCACCTTCTTGGTGAGACTCAGCAGTTTGAGCTGACCGCCCTGGTTGGTGACCGTGGTAAAACCGCTCACTAGCTCGCCAATCCCGGAACTGTCAATGTAGGTGACATCACCCAGGTTCAACAGGATTTTCTTTTGCCCGCGGTTGAGCAAATCGCGGACTGTCTCGCGCAGAGTGGCCGAACCCTCGCCCAGCGTAATCCGACCGCTGACGTCCACCACCGTGACCCCGTTGACCTGGCGCGTATTGGCTTTGATCGACACCGCTAATCCTCCTTGCCGTTGCTCGGCGATGGGTGCTTCACCATTCGTATCTCGGTTCCCGCCGGTGACACACGCCGCACAGAAACCTCATCCATGAGTGTCCGTATCAGAAAAACACCGCGGCCGGACTGCTTGAGCAGGTTCTCCTCTGCCAGAGGGTCGGGAACCAGCGAAAGTTCGAAGCCCGGCCCCTGGTCGGTCACGGTGACCACCAGCTCGCGGGCTTCGAGTTCCATGCGCAGGCAGGCCTTCTTCTGCGGGTCGTACTGATTTCCATGGTGCACGGCATTGACCATGGATTCCCGCACAGCCATACCAATCCGAAACTGATCGTCCTCGTGAAAGCCGGCGGAGCGGGCAAACTCCTTGGCCAATTCCTCGGCCTGCTCCACACTCTCCAGCTTGCTCTCCAGTGTTACCTCTACGCGGTTCGTTGAAGGCATCCGTCTCGTCTGAATGATATGACTCCCGAGCAGAGGTTTCACTCCGAAAACGAGTGCCTAAAATGACACAGCGAAACAGGCTTGTCAACGTGTTGCCGTGCTTTGGCACCCGCAGGTTCGGGAGAAACGTCAGAAGTGAATCCTCCGCACAGTCGAGACCCGCCGGCCACGAGGTCGCAACCGCCGGATGAGCCGGCAGCGAACATCCGGGTAGCTCAGGCTCCGGGTTGGGTTGCGATTGCTGAGTCAGGCGGGGCGAGAGCGGGCTGCGGACAGGGCAAGGAGCCTGTCCCACCACAGCAGCACGCTATGCTTTTAGCAGACCTGGAAAGTTCGCGCGTAGCGCGTCAAAGCCCGGGAAGACGGCGCTCAGGTTCTGGTTGCCGAGGTGGCTGGCGATCAGTTCGGCAAACACGTCGCGGAAGTCGGTGCTTAGAGCCAGGTCACGGCCCTCGTAGAGTTGTTCGCGAGCCAGCCCCGGCCATTTGCCGTACACCCTGCCGCCGCGTACTATCCCGCCCATCACAAACATCGCGTTGGCGTGGCCATGGTCGGTGCCGCGGTTGCCGTTTTCCGCCACTGTGCGCCCAAACTCCGACATGGTCAGAATCACCACGTCTTCCATGCGGTCGCCCAGGTCGGCGTACAGGGCGGCGATTCCACGGCCGAAATCGGCCAGGCGGTTCGGGAGCTGACCGTTCAGAGAGCCCTGCCTGGCGTGGGTGTCCCAGCCACCAAGGTCAGCGAAAGCCACCTCCAGCCCTATGCCGGCCTTGATGAGCTGGGCAATCTGCCGAAGGCTTTGCCCAAAACGGCTGCGAGGATACTCGATGCCAGAGTCGGGCCGGTATTGCTCAGGGTTGGCACGCCGCAGGAACTCGATCGCACCGAGCATCTCCCTGCCCGGTACCGTAGAGGAAATCAGAGCCATCCCCACCGTACAAAGTCCGGAATCGCTCCTCCCCGGCGAGCACGCGAAATTCCCGGATGCTGCTCATGGCCAGGGCAGGAGCGCGTCCCCGCAGTGTGCGAGGCAGCGACGACCCCAGAGCCACGGCGCGGAACGGTGTCGCGTTGGCCTCCGACTGCGACGACAGGTGTCGATTCAGCCAGCCGTCGGTGGTGGACTTCACTCCGGGTGTGGCTGTCTCCATGAAATCCTGGGCGTCGAAATGAGACCGGGTGTTGTGAGGTGATCCTGCCGCATTAACGATGGCCAGGTGTCCCTGCTGGTACAGGCGATAGAGGGGAGCCAGCGCCGGGTGCAGGGCGAAGAAGCCGTCCAAATCCATGGAGGCCTCGCCGTTCCCTGACTGAGAGGAACCCCGCCGGGGTGGGGGTATGGCGATTGAGGGTCGCAGGTTGTAATAGGTGCGCTCGGCGAAGGGCACCACCATGTTCAACCCGTCGGCCGCACCGCGCTGGAAGATCGAAATCAGGATCTTATTTTTCCGCCGGCTGCGGTTGGTCGCCGCCGCCCGCGCCAGAAAGGACGGCAACAAACCCAGGCCGGCAACGGCGATCCCACCATCCTTAAGGAAGAAGCGTCGAGTGAGCATGGCCCTTCATCTCCTTTGAAATTCCGGCGACCCGAGAAGCAGTCCAGCCATTCCGACCGGCTCGCTTTCCTTGCTGAGCGCCGCCTGGGTCCGCTGGCTGAGGTTCGGCAGGCGCACTGCCTGGGGCCGGACTCGCACACGGGGGAGCCGGTTGGCAGCCAGGGCGGTGGCAAAGTTAACTCGGTTGAGCATCAACCCGGTATTGACCCAAGCCTGGGCCACGTCGGGGTAGCCGGTGGGAGGCTCGCACAAATACAGAGGTTCCCCCATCCGCGCCACGGCTTGCAACAATGGCGGCGAGAAGCCGACCTCGGCGCCGGAGGCGCGCAGCGCGCTGGCCACCAGCTCCACCGGCTTCTTGACTTTGGCCCGATACGCCTCAGCGGACAAGAACTCCCGGGAGCGGAAGATGGTGCGCAGGGTCTGGCGGATGTCGCCTCCGCTCCGCCGGAACGTGGCGGCGGTCCGCTGTACCAATGCCTCCGGAGGCTCGTCGGCAACGAAGCGGCGCACCAGCTTGGTAGCGATGAATCGCGCGGTCGAGGGGTGATTCACCAGCAGGTCAATCACCTGAATACCCTCCCGCTCTCCGCCGCCGCGAATCTTGACCCCCAACACCCTCTTTTCGCCGCGGTCGTGCATGCGAGAGTGGAAGAGGTATTCCGCGCCCCGGCGCGGCCGGAATGTCCAGCCGGTGAAGCAGCGCGCCACTTCCACCACGTCTTTCTGGGTGTATCCGCCGTCTACGCCCAGTGTGTGCAGCTCCATCAACTCGCGCGCGTAGTTCTCGTTCAGCCCGCGTCTGCGGTTCCGCTCACGTCCGCCGCCGCTGTTGGGCGCCGAGCTCTGGAAGTTGTCGAGATAAAAAAGCATGGCCGGGTGGCGGGCGGTGGCCAGAACCAGGTCGCGGAACTTGCCCAGCGCGCGCGGGCGAATGGCGTCGCGCTCATAGCTGGTCACCAGCCAGCGGCCCATTCCTTTGCCCATGTGGACGTTGAAGTGGTTCATCCAGAAGTCCACCATTTGCTCCTGAAGCTGGCGCTTGCTGTAGACGGCGCGAAGCAGCTTGGCCTGTTGCAGCTCGACCACGATGCGCCGCGGCGAGTGCGTCCGGAAGAAGCGTCGCTGCTCAGGGCTCATCTGCTCCATCATGGCGCGGCGGTCCGTGCCTTTCTCCATCATGGGCATGTCCTTCATAGGCGAGTCCTTGAGGAAGCGATCATAGAGCTCGCGGAGGTGAGGTGGCACGCGCCGGCCCTCACGGATGGCCTGCGCCACACGAAGCAGTTGGCCGGGCCTTGGGTATCGCTGGAACAATTCCCCGCTTGAGAGGCGCAGCGTCCCCATCGGCTCAAGGCGTTCTTCCAGCGCGCTGTCGTTTATCTTTTCCGGGTTCAACTGCTGGTCGATGTAAGCCTGAACCCCCATTTTGCGAATACGCTCGATGTCACCCGGCCGCGGACCGTAGCCCAGCCGGTTCAGCACGTGCTCCGCTTTCTGCTCCGCGCTCAGGGGAGTCCCCGGCTCCGTGTCCGCCGAAGTCAACTGCGTCCGAGGGAAAAGAAACATCAGGGCTAATAAGAGATGGCAAAAAGTGCGAGAGTGTCTCACCTTTAGTTGAAAGTCGAGCGGCGGTTCGCTGACTTGGTTCCGCAGAATCGGGTTGGGAAACTTTCTGGAAAGGGGAACCGCCGTGCAGAGAAGCTACCACATCCTAGGCCGGAGCGATAGCCGAAGCTCCCGCAAACTGGCTGCCTACCTGGCTCGCCACGGGCAGTTTCTGCTGCCCTGGGTGGAGTTGATCGAACAATCGCGGTTAGCCGTCGACGAGCTGATCGACGTGGTGGGTAGGGCGGCGATTGAAGCGGTGCTGGAGTTGTCGGCCGCGCAGGTGGCCGGTCCACGCCGTCAGGGCCGGCGGCGCCGTGGGGTAGGCTGGTATGGGCGCCAGCGGGGACGGGTGCGCCTGAAGGAGAGAAAGCTGGCCGTGCACAGGCCACGGCTCCGGCGGCCAGGCCGGGGAGCGGGGAAAGAAGTTCCCCTCCCGGCCTACGAAGCCATGCAGGAGGGCGAGG
>CBDCVK010000003.1:0-136464 GCA_965223005.1 Terriglobia bacterium
CAAAACACATCAGAATCACAATGTTTGATGGAATCGAACTGTGCTGGTCTAATTTTGCACCGCCAGAAACCGCCGCTTACGCGGCGCTTCCTGGTCTATTCTTGCTCCGGCGTTTAGACCACCGTCGCTGCCGTGGTCAGAAGCTCGGGTAGCTCGTCGAAAGCTGCTATCTTTTCGGCCCTTGCGAATCGTGGTGGTTGAGGTAGCAAGAAGAAACGTGTAATCGTATACGGTAGCTCCTGCAAGGGATGGTGGGCACACGGGGTCCACGAGTCTCTGGCAGTGGGATGGGTTGCCGAATTCGCGGAAGGCCCGGAGAGCGAAGTCAGAGACCGTTCCAGGGCCACACCGCGGTGGTTCGCCGCCTCAAACCGCGTATAATTGCGCGGTACGATGGCAACAGCGAAAACGAGGGATCGATCCCGGGACGTCCGCTCCGTGGCCAAGCTTCTCCGCGACGGCGGCTACTCCTACCACCAATCCAAGCATCTGATCGCCGCAGGCCGCCGGCGAGATCCTAGCGCTGAAGCTTTGTCGTAATCCGGACGATGTAGACACCCGGATGCGGATAGAACGAATTATGGCGCGGGATGATCATGACCCAGCGGTCATTGAGGGGCGGCGACTTGGAGTTGCTCATACTCTAGCTGCCGCTTGGCCGGAGCGGCGTTGCGAGCGCTGACTACCCCGCTCCTGGTGAGATTCGCGTCAATGGGAAGTATGGCTGTCGAAAATGCGTTGAGTGCGATTTTCAGCAGAGTGAATCCCTTGCCAGCTGATGACCACCGCCAGATGCGACCTTCGCCCTGGTGAGCCGGTGCCCTGGCACCTTCTAACATCGGCAGAGGCTCTTTCAGTGAGATGGTCTGCAACAGCGGGGGTGTTATCGTTACGAACGCTTTTTCATACTCAGTTCTCGTTGAGTTCTGTTGGTCGCTTTTCCAGTGAAACTCTCCAAGTGCCTTCGGAAATCTCTGTACAAAACAGTAGAGAGTTCCATAACGTACATTGAGGAAATTAGAACGACCTGACATTGCAACTGAATGTAAAGTGTGGCGCGAGGTTGCTAACCTGGTCAGACAGAGTTCGCAGTGCCCGGCGACCACTTTCATGCTGCATTCCATCTCTGTGCTCAACAATCTTCGCAGCCTGTTTGTCCCGATGCTTCACGATGCCGAAAGGATGATTCAGGCCAGCATCGGTTGCTACTGCGAAAAAGATGCCATGCAACTTGCCGAGATGAACAAGGAACTCGAAGTAATCTTTCTCATGCACGTCTCTGAGCTTAACCTCCTTTGCTTGTCGCGCACCCGTGGCATGTTGCAGGGTGGTTAATGCCTCTTCAACTCGCCTCCGCTCGAATTCGGGCGTCATGTATGCGGCGATAGCGTTCCACGAGTTTCGTCTAGAAGCACTAACAAACGATCCTGATTCATCAAGGACAATATTCACAGAGGACTTCTCACGGTCCGGTCACGTGGCGCTAAGAAAAGTCTTGGGGAACTTTGGCCGTGGTCTGGACGCCGCACGACGTGCTGGACCAGATCTTCGATTCTGCATTCCAAGTCCGTTACGTTTGTTTCCGCTTTGCGGCGCGTCAATCCTGATCGTCGTCGATCAATCCGAGTTCCCGTAGCGGTTGTAGAACGCCGTTCTCCAGTTTGTTCTTGTCAAACCCGCTCGGCGGTTTTGCTCTGGCTTCGATGGAGACTTCGCCCGCTACGTCCGCCAGATTGGCGAGGGCTTTCCACGCCGCGTATAGATCGCTTCGGTCAGCAGTGAACGAGAAAGTGACTTCACGCTCATCCTCGTCGACTGATGGCCGGACGTCGTCGTCGCCGCCGGTTTCTTTGTCCTTCCTGCCTTCTCCTGTGACGCCTTTGTCGCCCGGCCCTTGATCGCCTTTGCTGGTTGTGTTGCTCGGCTCAACTGGCTTCTCGGGGAGCGCCTTCGGCACGATAAGGAACCCGGAATCCAGGTCGATCTCGTCGTCGGCGACACTCCTTTCAAAGGCAACCCGGCTCCTGTCGAGTTGGTAGCGCCCGTTTCCCCCGAGGTTGGGTCGCCCTGTCGCGTATCCAACAGGCCGGTCTGCACGCCGAGCGCGATTGCTTTGCGCACTAAATCGTTAGATAGCAGCCTTGTGAAGCCAAGGAAAGAGAAGAACCCGGCGACGACTTTGCCGGTGGCGATGCCCGGTTCGACCGAATCGCTATCGCCCAGCTTGAACAATTCGACGATCTTCCCCGGTGTGACAGATTCGAAGACCTTCCGCCGCACGGTTATTAGCAGTTCCGTCAGCCGTTGATGGATTTGAGCGCGTTTTTTCTCGTCCAGCGTGGTCTGGAGTGGCCGGCCTCCGATGCTGACCGACTCCAGGGACAGCGATCCGTTGTCGGACTTTGGCAACCACACCTCACCATAAAGTTTCAACAAAGCAGACTCGGCTGCCGATTGTTCGGTGGCATTCCGTTCCTTAAGCTGATCCTTCTGCGCATCCGTGAGGTTGAGCTCGCGCCACTTCGCCCGCACGCGCTCGATGGCCAGGAGATAGCGGACGGCTCGTCGCAGCACCTCGACTGGTCGGTAGACGGCACAGCGAGTCCGAGACCGTTCCGGAAGTCACGCGGGCGGGTGCCGTGGTTCTCGCAGATGTCGCGGGCGGCCGTACGCTGCTCCGCTTCGGGCTGGCCTGCAAACTCAAGCGGCATGTAGGCAATCAGAAATTGTGCCTCCTTGTCCGGAACATCTCCGGATTTCGACGGCCATACGATGGCTGACCGCTGGCCTGCCAGTCGTTCCTCGATCAGCTCCTTGATCCTCGCTCGGACGCGGCCCTCGTCTCGAGCGACGGTGTCGACCTCTTGTTCGACGAGCAGTGTGACGTTGGGGTCCTTCTTGAAGCAGTACCGTGCGCCGTCAAAGTGAAGGTAGAGGCAGTTCTCCTTTAGTTCCTTGAGGCACGCCTGAACCGTTGTGCTATCGAGATCAGGGCCGACACATATCTTTAGCAGGTCCGTTTCCCCGATACCGGGCGGAAGGAGGTCGCCGTCTCCACCTCCGGATCGACGGAGTCCCCCAAAGGAGGACATGAGCATGGTCGTCGCCAAGCGGGTTGCGGGACGCTTCCCGGCCTCGGAGGATGTCTCTCGCGCCCGTCGGGCATCGATCCGGCGCGTCCGGGCATTTGCGCCAACGAAGTCATGCTCCAGGCAAGGTTGGAAATCCTCCCGTTGACCGACTTCCTTGAAGAAGGCAAGGCGCACTTCTGCATCGTGGATGGGAACGTCTCCCGGACCCAGCAGCATCCGAGAGTGTCCGGCGCGGTGGGCGGTGCGGAGGCAGGACGCCAGGAATCTCAAGGCGCCACGTGTGCGCTGAAAGTCGGGAATCGCCGCCCAGCGTTCCCGCATGATATCGATAAGGTCGGGATGAAAGGGGTAGGATGACTTGATGCGGTTTCGGAGCGCCAAACCTTCCTCCTCTGCCTGTTGCCGCTCGGAATCGCTTTGTGCGTAGGCGCGCCGCATCTGGGTAAACACGTCACGATGGGCTTCCGCCGCACGTGCAGCGGCGGCTTGATCTGGAATCCTGACCAGCAACCTGCGCTGGATCACGTTGAGGATCTCATTCCCTTCGACCGGCTCCCGGCGTTGGTCCTTGCGCGCTGCAAGGTGTTCCACGGTTTGCAGCAGACTTGTGTATTCCAGTGACTCCCGCTTGCTCGACTGTAAGGAGAACACCAAGGCAGCGTCTTCGACGTTGCCCACCGCAACGGTCAACCGTTTGAGGAAGGACAAGGTCTCATCTCGGAGGGTGGTCTTCTCTACACTAACGCCGCCTGCACTAATGAGGTACTCCAACAGTTCATCCAGGAGGATCAGGCTTGGACCTCGCTTGAGCAGCTCGATGATTGTATCGCCACCGGGAGCGACCCGCGCCTCATCCTGCGCGCGAACGATTTGGTAGCCCTCCAACCCTGCGAGCGCCCATGCCATCCAACCCCAGATGGTCTTTGCGGCAAAATTGCCGTTCGGCAATCGTTTGCCGACCCGCGCGTCAAAGAACTGGCCATCGACGGCAGCAACACGCACTTGTTCGGGGCGGGGTAACCCGGCCGCTTCCGGCAGCGTGTCCAGCGCCGCCCTTGAACGGGCGCTGTGAAGCAACGCAGCCAGAGTATGCGATTTGCCGCCGCCAAAGGGGGTCACCAGCTTGAGCACTCGACTGCCCCGGGAGCCCGACAAACGCCCGAGCACGTCGTCCAGCAGGGACTTCAGGCCAGTCGTAAGGAAAGACGCCCGGAAGAAACTATCCGGGTCCCGGTAGACGGCGGGGACCCGGGGCAATTTCGAATCCGGCAACCCGAGGTCCCGCCCGATCAGGTAGTCGGACAACGCACCGAGATCGAGCGCGAAGATGTCCTCGGAAAACTCGTCCGAAAGGACGTCAGGATGAAGCTCTACGCACTCAAGCCACGGAGGAACTGTCGTCGTGTTCATATTATTCGCTGCTCCCGGAGAACAGGTCGCGTTCCCCCCTTACTATCCGTTTGATTTCTTGACTGAACGCGGCCCCCTCCACGATGCTTCGCCAATTCGCGGTCAACTTCGAGATGGCGCTCAACTCCGTAGTTGGTTTCACTTCTTTTGCCTCCGGACTTCCGAGAATCGGGGCACAGAGCGCCTGGGTAATGAGACGAAGCTGCTCCACGTTCGGGCGCGCGGCCTTGAGAAACCTGGAAGCTCGGTCGGCCGATTGTCGATGAGCCAAAGCATGCGGTGTAAGACATTGATGAGAGGCGCCTGCTGACCGTCCGTGCCGATGCCCAAGCCCTCGTCTTCACCGCGCTCCTCGTAGTTGCGGACGCGAAACTTGCTGCCAGACTTCTCGACCAATGATGGAGGCGGCCCGGAAAGGCCGGAGGGACCGTCGATCTCGATGCCCTGCGGGTAGCAGAACACGTAGGCATCTCCTGCCTCCATGCTCGACTCGCAGTAGGTGAACCGCCACAAGACATAGAAGCGCGTGATGGAATCCACCGAGCCGACAGCCGCGCCACGTAAGCCGAAAATCTCATCTAGTATCACGTCGAGCACAACGCCCTCAACTTCGCGGAGGTAACGTTCGGCCGGCATCGGTTCCCCGTTGGCATACTCGACCTTCGCAAACCTCGTGTACGCGCGCAGCCCGGCGCCAACCGCCGCCATCAGCAGATCAGCACCTCCGACGCCTTTGCCCCCAGCCCATAGCGTCACGACGCGTTCGCGCGCGATGCGGAGCAGCTCCGGCGCCACGTCGGTCTCGTACTGTCCGGAAACTGTCTCCTCTCGTCGCCGTGCCACGAAGAAGATGCTGTCCGAGAGAGCCGCAGCGCCGAGCGTGTTCATTCGGCCGCGTGACTCTGTCTGAACCGGCCATGCCTCGGTTACTGTGAGCCCGGCATCGACGAGCGCTCGGATCAGTGTCGCCCAGCCTTTGGTCGTTCGATGAGCATATACACAGACGAGCGGGGCGCCAGGCTTCAAGACACGCCGAGCTTCAACGAAGGAACGGCGCATCAGGTTTTGGTAGTGCTCGTTCGCCATTTGGGCATTGCCGTCGTGCTCGCTCGGTTGCGCGACTGCCTCACGTCGTTTCGGAGGCGTGGGCAAGGTGAAGTGTTCGGGGTATAGATCTCCGACAATCCGTTTCAACCACACATAAAAGAATGCCGACAAATCGGCGTAGTAGATGCTGCTGTAGTACGGAGGGTCCGTGACAACAGCGTCAAAAGTTTCATCGTCGTAGAGCAGCTTCTCTGCGTTGCCGCGGGTAACGACCGCCGGGTTGCTGATCTTGGCCAGTTCACGAATGCAGTTACGCCTCTCGTTCCAGAGCAAATGCGAGACATCCCTCGGTTCGAGCCAGAGCGTTGATCTCCGAGAAATCGTAGATCATCTTGAGGGCCTGCCGATCACCTATAGCACCTTTCGTTCTCTGAACACGGGGTTCCCACCGTGAGAACTTGTTGAATGTGATGACCAAGCGCCCGAACGCCATTGCGAAATAGGTTGCCAGAGCCTTAGCTCTGTCCTCGGCCATCCTCTCGACTAGCATCTCGGCATGGACAAGCCGAATGTGCTTGACCAAAGTGAAGAGCGTGAGCAATTGCCGGGAAGTGAACAGTTCCCGGTAATGCTCAACTCCGTAACTTGGTAACTGGTCTCGGAGCTTTCCCTGAAGGACCTCATCTGGAGGACCGAACTCTATCTCTTCTTCCAACGCAACTAGACGAGAACGTAGCTGATTGTCTGACGGAACCGTTCGAGCCTGTGGAGCTAGGTATAGCTTCGACCGAGCACCTGCACGACAACAGCGGCAAGTGACTCGTGCATTTTCCCTGCGAGGGCCATGTCCTTGACGTGTTCTGTCGGTGCCGGCGTATTGCATGCGACGCAGACTGCCTGTCCCGCACCGGTCTGGCTCTCCTGGGCACTGACCTCCTTGGCGGAGCGCCCGGATACGATCTGCCACCGCAGATTGCGGCCATTCTCGATTCTCGGCACTGCGGCAATTGCTCCGCCTTTTTTCCGCAGCCGCGATTGGCGGACGAGGGGTACTGGAACATTGCACCCGGGTCGGCGGCAGGGAACCGTACGAGCCCAGATGTAGGCTACAGGTTCGTTGCCAAGGGCGAGCTGCGTACCACCGCTTCCGAACAGCTTTGTCTGCGAGTTTACGTCTCTTGTCTTGAGAATCTGGATCGGTGGATAGAGATCATTGAGTTCTTTGCGCATTCGTTTGAAAACAACCTGCCCCCAGCGTTGGAAATCATCCGCAAGGCTTGGTCCATACGTCTGCGGATAGACCAGCGTGCAAAGCTCGATCAGGTGTGCCACCGGGTTGTAGTCGATGGCATGACTCTCACAACCCAGCCGGGCGGCTTCGAGTGGGATAGCGCCACCGCCCGCGAACATGTCGAGAATCTTCGGGGCTTTGCCTTCGTGCGACTTCCGAATGCGGTCGCTTGCTTCGTTGACGATCTCCGGGGCAGGTTTGAACGCTGCGAGCTTGGTGATAAAGGAGGCGGCTTCCTCACGCTCTTCGCCAGTGCTTGGAGCAGGAACAAGCGCTGCGTAGATCGCGGCACGACTTGCAGTTGTTGGACGGCGAGCTGGCCAATAGTGAACTAATGAGACGTAATGGTGCGGATGTAGCTTTTCCTTCGACGCAACGGCATTTAGAAAGTCTAGAGGCAGATAATCTTCAATCAGCCGTCGATCCCCAGTCTTCACTTGGATTCCTCCCGTTGATCGCGCGCGGCTTGCTCCACAGCGTTGGCAGGCAGGTCATAGTAACGGGCAGCAACGACCTCCTTCTTAGAGTAGTCCAGGTGCTTGGCGGGGTTCCGGATCATGAGCGGAACGGGATCGGGGCTATCCAGAGGGTCCCAGACCACGTACAACCAGTAGGTGTCCCCGAGCTGCTGTGCCTTGTACCACTCGTTCGTGGTCAGCCTGACAGGCTGGCCACGCTTGCGGCCCTTGACCTCGATGCGCCGTACCCCAGTTACGGGGTCCCGATATCCCGTCTGCGAGTCCGGCTGTGCCAGGCTTCGAACGTCGAAGCCGATCTTGAGGTGGCCGACGCGTTCGCATTCACGCCTCTGGGTCTCCTCGTAAGCAACGACGACGTCCTCGGCGGCAAGCTCAACGCGGCGCTTCAACTCCGCATCCAATTCCTCTGAAAGTTCGGGGAAGCGGTCTGTAGCCGTGTCGGGTGGTAGCACAAGGCAGCTTGCGATGTGACGCACAGGTCCGTGGCGGGCAACACGGAGCCGGCTTACACCGGCAAGGCGCTCTGTCCGAGTGCGCTCAAGATCAATCAAATCTTGTTCTGCCCTCTGCCGCGCCAGGGCCACCTCAGGTTCCCCTGGCTCTCGGGCGCGCAGCCCCATCACCCGGTCCTGCGCCGCACGGACACGTGCTTCGAAGGACTTTTTCAGGTAATCGTGCGCTACATCTGCATAGCGGCCACGCTCGCTCTGGGCATCCTGCCGTCGTTCCATCTGCACCGTCGTCTTGACGTAGTCACTGACGGAGCCATAGTCGAGCTCGGGCAATGTCTCGGGTGGTTGCGGGTGGGCCGGCAGATCAATGAGGACATCCGCCGGAACAACGCAGTGGCGGTCAGCGGCGACACCATCGCCAACCTCTTCCCGCACACCCACGAGTTCGGCGCGAATCGTCGTTGCCTCCCCCTTGGTCGTCTGGCCTCGTACCGAGATTTCGTAGAAGTGAAGCCGGTAAGGCATCTCGGTCATGGAGTCCACGTATACCGCCACCTGTCCCGGCATGTCGTGGAGGAGTTCTCGCAATCTCTCGTCCACGGCGGCGTAGAGGGGGTGCCCGGGACCAAGAAGCACGGCATCCAAATGCTGATCCTGTTCCAGATGCTCCTTGTAGAAAGTCAGTTTACGGTAGCTGGTGTCCGGTCTGCCAAGACGCCGGATCGCGGCGAGACGCTCGGACCGGAGATCGGCGAGGACGTGCTCGATCCGCCAAAGGCCGTCCGCACGTGCTTCTATCCGAAGGCCCACTGCCTTGGCTGCCGCTAAGAAGTGGGCCTCGACGTAACGCGGCATGAGTCGCCGCTCTTCCGCTTCTAGATTTGCCTGTGCGAAGGCGGAAAAATCCACATGCGACCGCGCCAGGGCGATGCCAGTCGCGGTCTCATAAAGTCCAAGTTTCTCCGGGTCAATCTGCTCAATTACATCAAGATAGTCGTCGAGGCGTCTCGGCTCATACGCCACTTCACGGAGCATGTCCGGGAGGTTAACTTGGTTCAGGGAGAGCACTTCGCCGACAACGTCGAACACCCGATCTCCAAGCGCGTCCCTCATTCGGTCCAGTTTGCTCAGGAGCCGCTCCAGGATGCGCCCTTCGATGATTGGCTGGCCATCTTCCGAGGAAGTTGCAACGAAGTTGAACGCGTACACGTCACGTGATTGTCCGATGCGGTGGATACGACCAGTCGCTGCTCCAGTCGGGTCGGATTCCAGGGCAGGTCGTAATTAATCATCAGGTGGCAAAACTGAAGGTTGATACCCTCGCCGGCCGCCTCGGTCGCCACGCAAATTTGACGGCTCGTTCGGAAATCCTCCTGGGCCTGTTTCCGCTCGCGTGGGTTCATCCCGCCGTGGATTTCGCAAGTCGAGTATCCCCACGTTTCGATGTTCTCGCGTAGATGGTTCAGCGTGTCCCTGTGTTCGGTGAAGATGAGGAGCTTGCCCCGCCCGTCCTTCAGTTCATCGAACTCCGCTCGCTGCAAGCACTTGCGCAACTCGACCAGCTTGGAGTCACGGCCGCTTTCGCGGACACGCCCCACACGTCCGACCAGATCGCCTAGCTCAGCGACCTCAGCCCGGAGCTGATCCAATTCAGCCGCAACTGTCGCCTCGTCGATGAGTTCGTCACGGGTCGTTTCATCCAGGTCGTCCTCGTCCTGCTCGGCGTCGGGCAATCGCGCTTGTAGTTGAGCCAGCCGCCTGGGATCGCTGGGACGGAGAAAGGCCTCCCAGTTCGCTGAGAAGATTTTCTAGCTTCTTCTGCCGGCGACGTAGAGACTCGTGAATAGCGTGAGTGGAGCTTGCCAGTCGCCGCTGGAAGACGGTTCTCGCGAGGGCGACGCTGTTCTTGCGGCGGCCCGTGGCCTGCGGTAGAAATTCGTTGATATATGCCGTGACCGACTTGTAGATCGTGTACTCCTCCGGGCCGAGGCTGAAACTGACGGTCTGTACGTGGCGGTCCGGGAACAACCGGCGACCGTGCATGTCTTTCAGGTCTTCCTTCAACCGCCGAAGCGACCACGGACAATTCTCTCCGAGTTGCAGGATATCCCGCCGGATTCGACCGGCTGCTTCGCCAACACGATGCGGCTCGGGAAACAGGTCACGGTCGAGCAGGCGTATGAAATGCGCGAACCGGTCGTCGTCGCCGTGATGGGGTGTCGCCGTCAGGAGCAGCAGGTTGTCGCAGTGCTCCGAGAGCCGCTCCGCGAGCTGGTACCGCTTCGTGCGCTCGATCTCGTCGCCGCGACCCGCCGAGCGTTTCGTATAGGCGCTGCACTTGTGGGCTTCGTCGATGATGATGAGGTCCCATCGCTGCTGCCAAACCCGTTCCCGGACGCCGTCCTGCTTGGCATAGTCAATGGACGAGATAACCTGCGATTCGCGCTCCCAAAGATTTAGAAGCTGCTGCTGGTCGTTCGCCGAGTGGATCATCTGGAACGGCTCGTTGAAGAAGCGGAGCAGTTCGTCTTGCCACTGAATGGTCAACGAGGCAGGGACGAGGATAAGGCACCGGTCGATGGCCTCTCGGAGCTTGAGTTCCTTGATGAGGAGTCCGGCCATGATCGTCTTGCCCGCGCCAGGATCGTCTGCGAGCAGGAAGCGCAAGCGAGGCTGCGGCAGCATCTTCAGATAGACCGCCTCGATCTGGTGGGGCAGTGTGCGGATACCGGAAAGGCTGACCGCAAATTGGCGGTCGTAGGCGTAGGCGAGACGGATACGGGCAGACTCGATCAGGAGTCGCAGCCTTTCCGCATCTACGGGCTGGGCCGATACTTTCTCTTCCTCACCGAAAATGGTAGTGGCCTCATCAGAGGAGATAACCGTCTCCTCAAGCGCACCATCGGGCATTCGAACTCGGCACTCGTAACCAGCGGACCCATCTGTGCCGAGGGGTCTGACATTTTCCAGGGTGACCGGTACGTCGAAATGTCCCTGTAGGGATATTCGATGTCCGACCTGTGCTGAAAGGCGATTCTCAGCCATTCCTACTGGCCTCGCTTTTAGCTATCTTGCCCGATGGGCTACTCTCGGAATCATCTCCGCCGCTGTTCTTCACCCATTCGTCTACTTCCGAGAGCCTGAAGCGAAGCAACCGTCCCACCCGGCGAGCTGGGAAAGCGCTTCGAATCGACCCAACGGTAGATGGAGTCTTTGGTTACCTGTAGATGGGCAGCGACCTCGGCGACACCGACCCAGCCTTCTTCAGTAGCCATCTTCGACTGACTTCTCTTCAGGAGAAACCAAATAAACTCTACGAGAATACATGAAACTCGGTATCCCTCGTCAATTGAATCCAGTTTTTGATGTGGAACAGGAAGGTCAAAGTGACGCAGAAGACTGAAGTTCTTAACAGTCGTGAGCCGCCGACAGTGTTTCCGGTGAGGTATGGAAATCCGGTCCGCCGGTTAGTACGAGATGGTAACGACTGCGACCGGGCGAGCTGTTATCCGGTCAGCGGCCGGATACGATGCGGCGCTGTTTGATGTGGTCCTCCGGCTGGGTCACAAGTGCCGTTCACAGTGGCCGATACCAGCACGCAGCGGTAGAGGCTGGTCCTACAGGGCGCGGAAGCCCTCCAGGTGATTGATGGCTGGCAGCCGAGTCTTTCGATGTCGTCAAAAGAGAGCAGCTCCCGTACCCAGCACCTCAGAGCTTGAGGTGGCCCTTTCGGGCAATAGTTAGGGAAAGTAGGTCCCCTGGTTCGACAAAGCGCGTCCTTACGACGAGCCGGGCTATTGCAGCTCTAAAACCATTACTGCAACAACGTGCTGCGCAGCCCGTAAAGCATGACCGTGGCAGCAACGACTGTCAAGAAACTGTCAGAAAACTCGCCCATCAAGGGGGCTAGGCCCGTAGGCGTTGCGAGCGAAAGCAGACGCGCCAAAACCGTGTAATAGCAACGAGAGGAAGGAGTTGGGAGAAAACCGTGGAAGACGCCAGCCTGACTTACAAGCAGGAGGTCGGAGGTTCGAGCCCTCCACCGCCCACCATCTACCCATTTGACATTCAGTGAGTTAGCTGCTTCGGGGGCTCTGGCCCTGAAAGGGTTTCTTCTGGCTTGAGGCAGCGTCACTTTAGTAGCTGAGAGCAGATAGGTCCCGACTAGTCGGTTAGCGTTCACTTATCCTCTCAGGAAGGAACTCCGAAGGCTGCTGCTGTCAGGATCCGCCCGAACCGATCCAATTACGAGCAAGGCTGCGCGACCGGGGGTGTAGGTTAGCAGCCCGTGTCTAAAATCGCCAGATGGGGAAGAAACATGTTACTTCGGAAATGTTCTTACTTACAATCGGGCCATGGCCATGGGAACGCGCAAGCATCGTCAGCGACAAGAGCCGCTGTGGTATCGGGCAGAGTTGGCCGAGGCGCCCGGACACCCGTTCTACCGGCGGCTGCACCAACTGTTGGAGGAAGCCGATTTTGATCGATTCTGCGAGAGTCGGTGCCGGCAGTTCTACCACGAGCGGCTGGGCCGACCGTCGTTGCCGCCGGGGATGTACTTCCGGTTGATGCTGATCGGCTTCTTCGAGGGGATCGACAGCGAGCGAGGCATCGCCTGGCGGGTGGCCGATTCCTTGAGTTTGCGGCAGTTTTTGCAGATTGGGCTGGATGAACAGACGCCGGATCATGTGACGATCTCGCGCACGCGGCGGCTGATGGACGAGCCGACGCACCAGGAAGTGTTTGGATGGGTGCTGCGGCTGGTGGCCGAACGGGGCCTGCTGAAGGGCAAGACGATCGGCATTGACGCCACCACGCTGGAAGCCAACGCGGCCATGAGGTCGATCATGCGGCGGGACAGCGGGGAAAGCTATACGGAGTACCTGAAGCGGTTGGCGGAGGCCGAAGGGATCGAAGCCCAGGATGCAGCGGCGCTGCGGAGGATGGACCGCTGCCGACCGAAGAAGATGTCCAATGCGAAGTGGGTGAACCCACATGATCGGGAAGCGGAGATCACCCGGATGAAGGACGGGCCGCACGGCACTGGCTTACAAGGCCGAGCATGCGGTGGACATGGAGACTGGGGCGATTGTGGCGCTGACGGCGCACGGGGGAGCGACCGGCGACACGGAATCGGTTCAGCAGACCCTGCCGGCGGCCGGCGCGGCGGTGGGCGAGCAGATCGCGACACCCACGGCCGAAGGGGAGTTTGTGGTGAACGCAGACGGGGTGGAAGAGGTGGTGGCCGACAAGGGGTATCACAGTGGGGAAGTGCTGGCAGAGATGCAGGCGATGGAGGTGCGGACCTACATTGCGGAGCCGGAGCGGGGACGGCGGCAATGGACGGGCAAGGAAGAGCAGAAGGCGGCGGTCTACCGCAATCGGCGGCGGGTGACGGGGCAGCGAGGGAAGGCGCTGCTGCGGAAACGTGGGGAGATGCTGGAGCGTCCGTTTGCGCACATGTATGAGACGGGCAGGATGAGACGCTTGTATGTCCGTGGGAAGATAAACGTGCAAAAGAAACTGTTGCTGCAGGCAGCAGCCTGCAACCTGGCGCTAGTTTTGCGCCAGCTGCTGGGGGCGGGAACCCCGCGAGGCCTGCAAGACCGCATCACCGAGCTGTTTTTGCTCGTTTTCTGGATCACTGCCACAAGAATGGCCCACCCCGAATCCCCCACGCCCCTATCCTGGTGCAACGGTCAAATTCACGGCTTTGCTCTTCACTTGCCCCGCCTGAAAAAGAGGCCGGCCCAAAGGCCGGTTTAGACACGGGCTGTTAGGGCTCCCTATCGGTGGCGTAGCTCGGAGGGGGAATGTAGAGATGCGAACAGTCTAGGTCGCGCGGACTTGGGTTCCAGTTCGCCTTGACTCACCCGAATAGATCGCCTGGCCTTTTAGGGCAAGGTCCTCCCTGGTGCGCCGATCCCAGTCCAGGATTCTGCGCCGGTCAAGCAATTGCAGTGCGGATGCGGGCCGCTGTTCCCGGCGCCGGTCTGGGCTGCTGCTCCGATGTACTCTCCGCCGTTTTATCTGCAAGTTCCTTCTCCTTTCCGCTCTCGGGTCAGGAATCCGTCGGAGGGTGTCCTGAACTCAGTTGAAAGTTCGTAGCGGCGGTTCGGAGCCATCATACTACGCCACCTCCCGTCGAGTGGCCGACTTTGATCCTTCGAGGATCGCTTTCAACATCCACAGGTCCTGGTACCCCATCAGGCGGCGGAAGTTTTTCTCCGCGGCCAGGAAGCTGGAGGCGACCCAGCGCTGGACCATGGCCGCATCCCGCCAGCGGCACACCCGGCGAGTTCGCAACCTCACTCCCGCCTGCGGACTCTCGATGAGATTGGTGGTGGCCAGACAGCGATGCAGCGAAGCCGGAAGCCCCAGCCGGTTGATGGTGAAACATTCCTCCAGACCCTCCCGCAAGCTGGCCGCCGCGGCCGGACAATCTCGCTCCAACCATTGGGCCAACTTCTCCAGCTTGGCCCTGCCGGTCTTCGGATCCAACCGCCAGGCGGCCCGCATCGCCGCCCGCACCTGGTCCCGCTCTGGCTCCGGCAACCGGTCCAGGACGTTGCGCAACTTGTGGGCGCGGCAGCGCTGCACCGGCTGCTCGGCCCCGAACACGGCGCGGATCGCCGCCCGCAAGGCCTTCGAGCCGTCGATCACAAACAGCCGTTTCTGGGCCGGCTGCACCCCTCGCCGCACTAAACCTTCCAGCAAGTCCTGGACGGCCGCGGCGTTCTCCGTAGCCCCCTCCTGAATCCCCAGCACGTGCTTGTGCCCTTCCGCATCCACGCCCACAGCCGCAATCACGTGATGGTCGCCAAACACCATCCCGTCGATGTAGAGGATCAGCAACTCTACTTCCTCGAAGCGGCGGTTCAACAGACGTTCTAACTCGGCTGCGGCAGCCTCCATCGTTTCCCGGCTGACCGTGGAGCGCGACACACCCACGGTGTCCGCCATCTCCGGCAACACCCGCTGGTACTGCCGTGTCGAGACGCCCCGCAGCAAGATATCCAACATCCGGGCCCCCAGACCCTCGCCCTCCTGCATGGCTTCGTAGGCCGGGAGGGGAACTTCTTTCCCCGCTCCCCGGCCTGGCCGCCGGAGCCGTGGCCTGTGCACGGCCAGCTTTCTCTCCTTCAGGCGCACCCGTCCCCGCTGGCGCCCATACCAGCCTACCCCACGGCGCCGCCGGCCCTGACGGCGTGGACCGGCCACCTGCGCGGCCGACAACTCCAGCACCGCTTCAATCGCCGCCCTACCCACCACGTCGATCAGCTCGTCGACGGCTAACCGCGATTGTTCGATCAACTCCACCCAGGGCAGCAGAAACTGCCCGTGGCGAGCCAGGTAGGCAGCCAGTTTGCGGGAGCTTCGGCTATCGCTCCGGCCTAGGATGTGGTAGCTTCTCTGCACGGCGGTTCCCCTTTCCAGAAAGTTTCCCAACCCGATTCTACGGAACCAGGTCAGCGAACCGCCGCTCGACTTTCAACTAAAGGTGAGACACTCTCATCCGTCGTGGAAACACTCTAGTTGTACGCCGCGAAACGGGGAAGCAGAGCCATGGATTTAGTTACATCCAAGTCACTTCTTAAGCTGAGTGCTCGAGACAAGCGAATGCTAAATCTGTTGCTTCAAGACCGTCCTGCGTCAAGCCTCACTGATTCGGCGCACTTGGTGGAAATCACATGCGGAGGCTGGCGTTAGAAGTACGGCCTAGCTTCTCGCAGCCGCATCAGGGGCCAGGGGTGATGCTAGGGGGCATCACTCTGGGACTCTCTCCTGCTCTACGCTCGCCTACAATGCCGATCGTCAGTCAGCAGCGCAGTCCAGCCGTGTCAGGGGGTGTGGCGGGCGTCATGTATATTCATACAAGTATTCCGAATTACAAGATTCTGGCTCGGACTGGTACCATCAGGACCCTCGCCCGACCCGCGTGGCGGAAGCCTCGCATGCGCAGTGTGATGGCGTCCAGCGATTGTGACGTAACCCTGCTATCCAAACCCAGCTAACCCCTTGTCACTCGGTGTGCCTCAGTATCACTCGTCGGGGGCACAGAATAGGGGGATGCACCGCTGGTCATATCACTTGGGCTCACTCCTTCTCATCGCTTGTCACTTCGGTCTCCGAACTTACAAGCAGGAGGTCGGAGGTTCGAGCCCTCCACCGACTGTGGCTGCCTACATGCTAACGCTGATTGAAGGATCCGTTACGGGGTGAAGAATCTGGGGGCGGCGAGACGCCCGGACGCATACAAAAGCTCCTAGAGGAGTCACATGCGCAATTCCATCGAAGGATTATTGCGAACCGACTTGGGCGTGACTCCGGATGGCCTGCTCGTAGATACGCATGAGCTCACGGTAGTTGCATTCCCTATTGTACTTTGCTTCAAACACCGCGCGGGCTGCGCGGCCCATCTCTTCCATCTGCTGGGGATGGTTCCAGCTCCAGCCCACTCGTTCTGCCAGATCGTCCGCCTCCCCAGGTCGAAAGTGCAAACCCGTGCAACCCTCCTCGACAATTTCTTCCATCCCACCCATTCCCGACACGAGCACGGGGACACCGCAGGTAAAAGCTTCCACTACGACCACGCCGAACATTTCGTAGGATTCGCTCGGCAAGATCAGAAGCCGCGCCTGTTTAATCGCTGCCAGGGTCTGGCAGTGTGGCAAGTGTCCTAAAAACCGGACGCTCGAAAGACCCTGCCGGGCGGCTTCCGCCTCCAGCTCCGAGCGTAAAGGGCCGTCGCCGATAATGCGGAGGGGAACGTGGCCGCCGAGTCGCTCCCAGGCAAGCAGCAGCGTGTGTAGCCCCTTCTCCTTTGACAGGCGGCCGACAAACACCGCGTAATCCCCAGTCTCATGCCGCACTCCGGGATCGGGATACACAACGTTGGGCTTGACCGCAATTTTCTCCTCTGGCAGCCTCGCCTCAGTGAATTTCCTGCGGCCAAACTCGCTGGGAACAAGGTAGCAGTCCACCTTATTCATCCAAGTTCCTCGGGTCCGGTGAAGGGCAAGCATGAGAGCGACGGCGCCGGTTGTCAGGCGCGAGCCCTGATAGCAGCCATAGCGTACACCTCGCCAGAGACTGTGCTGGAGGCACTCCTGGCAGGCCTTCCCGTTCCGGAAAAAAGTCCCGGCGGAGCAAAACAGCCTATAGTTCGACAGTGTCTGCACGACAGGGACATTTGCCTCTTGGCAGGCATAGTAAGCCGCTGGCGAGATGAGTGGGAACGTATTGTGGAAGTGGGCGACTTCCGGCCGCTCCCGTTGCAAGACCTCCCGAAGCTGCTGGTGTGAGTCCCAAGCCCAAATCGCTCGCGGAGCTAGCGTTGTTTTGCCCCACCACCCGCTGCTGTAAATCTCCTCATTGTGTCGCAAGTATTCGGCTACCCGATGCCCGCTGCTGTTGAGCAACGCTTTGTTGGCACAGAACTGTGTGTCCTCGCCTCCGAGCGACCGGTAGCAATTATGGGCCAGCAAGATCTTCAAGATAGATTGAGTCCTCTGTGACCGTACGGAATCAGACGCTTCGTCACGGATTCAGCAAAAGAACCTAGGGTATTCTCCCGGGGATGTTGAGTATAAACGGGGATTTTGGATTTTGGCAAGCAGTGTCTTAGACAAAGCGGCCGCCGACCACGGTTTGTACGACTTCGGCTTGGCGCACCTCGGCGTGGCGGTGGGTCATGTTGGCGGTTCGCTGGAACTCTGGACTGCTTCGGCACGCAGCTGCTCGCGTTCCAGCGCCGAATTCAGTTCGCCTCCAAGCAGCAGCACGACCGCCGATGCGTAGAACCACAGCATCAGCGAAATCACAGCGGTTAGCGCGCCGTAAGTAGCCTCGTACCTGCCGTAGCGCGGCAGGTAGAAGGAAAGGCCCATGGAAATCACGACCCAGGCACAGACGGCCACTAGGGCGCCGGCAGTCAGCCAACGCCAGCGATGGCGAACATCGGGCGCGGCGTAGTAGATGACATCCAGCGCCAGGATCAGAACAGCGACACCCGCGACCCACCGCACGGGCGTCCAGATGAAGAGTGGCAGACCCAGGTAGCGGTAGGCCAGAGCACTCAGGCGCTCACCGAAAACCAACAGCACCGTCGAGACCAGCGCCATCAGGCCCAGCACCAAAGTGAGCCCGATCGCCATCAGGCGCGCCTTCCAAAAGGGGCGCGACTCCTTGACCTCGTAGGCGACGTTCAGTCCCTCGATCACGGCTGCGAAACCCGCTGAGGCCGACCACAACAAGGCCACCGCGCTGAGGGAAAGCAGTCCTTCGCGCGTGTAGGTGAGCAACGTGTGCAAATTACCCTGTACCAGGCTCATCGCCCGCGGTGGAACCACCGGTTTCAGCAGAACGATGAGCCGGTCCAAGGCGTCCGGTTGCGTAACGTAGGGGACCAGCGTAGTCAGCAGAAGCAGGAACGGAAAGACCGCCAGCAGGAAAAAGAAGGCCAGCTGGCCGGCCAGTCCGAAGACATTGTCGTCGAGAGTCTTCCGAACAACACGCCAGGCCAGCCCGCCCAGGCGGCTCAGGGTTGAGCGGTTCTGCGCGACAGCAGTCAATGTGGTCATGAGGGCCCGTCGCTTGCGGCCGGCCCCGTGGACGGAAGACGGGCACCCTTCCACCCGCTACATCATACCCGCTACATCATAATAGATGACCGACTCCCCGGAGTGCCTCCAGATGATACGCCGAAGCTCACCTCCCTCCTGGCACTTTGTTGAATCACCGCCCGGTTCTCGACAGAATAGAATTTGCTCTGCGTGACTGGGCCAAGGTTTCCAGTAACGTGGAGGCGACTTCCCTAGCCCCTCCTACTGCCCGGCTCTTGACCCGGTGGGACAAGTTCGACCGGCCAGCGCCAGCCGCTGGCGATCATCCCGGCCGGCTGGTTGGCCGGCGGGTTAGGTTGTAATTTGGCAAAGCCCAGGTGTGAAACGCTGCTATTATGGCGGCAGATCGCCCTATCGCGCGAATGTAAGAGCATGCCCGATAAGCCCAAATTCGAGGGACCCGACCGGCGTCAGCGGTACCGGGTCACCAACGAGGTCAAGATCCTGGTCAAGGCTGGGAAGATGTTTTCTCAGGTGGGAAGCGTCAAGAACCTCACCCGCAATGGAATCTTCTTTGAGGCTTTTGGTGATTACCAGCCGGGCATGGGGATGGAAGTCATATTTCCCTACGACCCATCAAAGCCCTCGATGGAACGGCCCATGAGTGCCGAAGTCGTGCGGGTCCAAGAAATCGAAGGCTCAATCAAAAAGGGCGTGGCCATCAAGCTGCTTGGTATTTTCCTGAAACCCTAAACAAATTGCAGGAAAAACTGCGCCCCAGTCCCCAAGTGTCTCTTGTTCCCACGCCCCGCGCAGCAGTTGGTGCAATTTATCGAGTCGCCATTGCTCGGGAGCACTCACCTCCGCTGATTCAGGTTTTCACTTCCCTCCCCCGCATTGGCGCCCCGCACTCAAGACCACCGCCGCCAGCGACGTTCTGCTTGCCGCACTTGCTGCTCGTTCAGGCCGAAGTAATGTCCCACCTCGTGCCAAAGCGTCTCCCGGACGATTTGCCGAAGGTGTCTTTCGTTGCGCGCCAGCCGCTCGATCGGTCCCCGATAAATGGAGATCTTGTCGGGAAGGACCAAGCCGTAGTTCGTAGTGCGATGGGTCAGCGGGACCCCGTGGTAGAGCCCGAGCAGTGTGGAGTCGGGTGGGCAGTCTGCTCGTTCGAGATCTCCTGCACTCGGTTCTTCCTCGATCGCGATCGCCACGTTGGCGATGCGGCGGCGGAAGGGCGCCGGGATTTGCAGACAAGCCTCCTCGACTAGGCGGGCAAACTCCTCCCGCTTGATGTGACGCGCACGCTTACCGGCCTGTTGCTTGGGGCTCGTGCCCAATAGCTTATCACGCGGGAAAATGCACGCTGGAGCAAGCTCCGCAATGCCGGGCGCGCTTGCCGTTGCATTGTGATACACTGCACAAACAGCCGGCCTCATGCTTAGCCTGGTTGTTCCCACATACAACGAACGGCACAACCTGCCGACGCTGCTCGAGCGTCTGCAGTCGGCCCTGGCCGACTGCGGCGAGCCGTTTGAGGTGATCGTCGTGGATGACGACAGCCCTGATGGTACGGCCGCCGCAGCTCGCTCCCTTCAGCTAAGATTCCCCTGGCTGCGGGTCCGTGCCCGCAAGCACCAGCGCGACCTATCTACGGCGGTACTGGCCGGCTGGTTTGAAGGACGCGGCGACATTCTGGGCGTGATTGACGGCGACCTGCAGCACCCGCCGGAGTTGCTGCCCACCTTGCTCCGCCGTTTGAAAGAAACGGGCGCCGACCTGGTGATTGCCAGCCGCCACGTCCGCGGCGGCGGCGTCAGCCGCTGGAGTCCCCTGCGGCGCCTGATCTCCTGGGGTGCCACCCTGATGGCCGGTTTCATCCTGCCGGGCACGCTCAGCCGCGTGCGCGACCCCATGTCCGGCTACTTCTTGGTGCGCCGCGCCATCATCGAAGGCGCTCCGCTGCGCCCGGTGGGGTACAAGATTCTGCTGGAAGTGCTGGCTAAGGGCGAATACCAAACGGTCGAGGAAATCCCCTACATCTTCCAAGAACGTCTGCGCGGCGGCAGCAAGTTGAGTGCCCGCCACGGCTGGCAATACCTGCTGCACCTGACCTCGATCGCTCTGGACACAGGCGAGCTGCGGCGCGTGTTTTTCTACGGTGCCGTCGGTTTCTCCGGCGCGATCGTAAACCTGGGCGCACTGGCAGTGCTGGTGCGTCTGGTCGGTCTGCCCGCTTCGGTCGCCCTGCCAGGGGCGACGGCACTGGCCATCGTGAACAATTTTGCGCTGAACGATCGCTTTACCTTTCCTGAGGCGCGCCGCAGAAACCCCGGCCCTGCTGCCACATTCACTCGGTTCCTGCGGTTCCTTTGGGTGGTGCTGGCCGGCGCGCTGCTGACTTTCTCCATCGCCATCGCACTGATTCGCTTTGCGCAGGCGCCACTGGAGCTGGCCGGGTTGTGCGGCATCAGTGCCGCGGCTTGCTGGAATTTCCTGCTGAACTCGCGCATCACTTGGCGGGCCTGGTGGGATCGCAGCGTGCACCTGCGGCGCTGGCGAGGCGCCGCCGTGCCACCACCCCCGTCCGACCTGGCCTGCAATCTGTGTGGCGGACGGCAATTTGTGGTGCTGTTCCGCGGGCGCGGCCCCGGGCCGGTCGGACGCCCGGAGCTGTTCTGTTGCACCAGCATGGACCACGGCGACTACACCAACATTCTGCGATGCGTCTCCTGTTCACTCGTGGTGCTGGCGCCCTCCGATCCGGTGCCTGAAGTCGAACAGTTCTACCGCGGCGTGGAAGACCCGCTCTACTTGCGCGAGGAGCGGGGGCGTGTGCGCACCTTCGACCACTTGACGGACGAGATCGGAGAGCTGCGCAGCGGCGGGCGCCTGCTCGATGTGGGTTGCTATACCGGCGTCTTCCTGGAGCGGGCCCAGCGGCGGGGCTGGGAGGTCACCGGCCTGGAACCCAGCCAATGGGCGGCCGGCGTGGCGCGCAGCCGCGGCCTGAACGTCCTCGAAGGATTGCTGGCGGAAAACAACCTGCCGCCGGAAAGTTTTGACGTCGTCACCGTATGGGATGCCATCGAGCATTTTGGCGACCCGCGCGCCGAGATCGACCGCCTAGCCCGCCTGCTAAAACCGGCCGGGCTGCTGGCTCTCTCCACCATGGACGTGGAAAGCGGGTTTGCCCGCCTGTTGGGGCCGCGCTGGCCCTGGTTCATGCGCATGCACCTGTATTACTTTTCTCCGGACACGTTGCGCGCCTTGCTGGCGCAGTGCAACCTGGAAGTGGCCAGGGTGCGGCGCCACCGGCGAATCGTCAGTGCACGCTATCTGTTGGAAAAAGCTGCGGCACAGTTTCCGTGGGCGAGCGGCGCTCTCGCCCTGATGGCCCGGTTGCCCCTGCTGGGGAGAGTTCACCTGCCGGTGAATTTCGGCGATATCATTAACGTCTACGCGGTGAAACAGCTCGAGAGCCCGTCTGACCAAACGGGTTTGGTGGCCGACGCCAAGCGGCAGTCCCCGCACACGGGATGAACTGGAGATGCGGAAATGAAATTGGCCGTCGCCATTCCCGCCTACAATGAAGAGAAGAGCATCGAAAGTATCATTACGCGCTCGCTGGACGCGGGCGATTATCTGATCTCCAACGGGGCGGTGGACGAAGTCGAGATTACGGTGGTCAGCGATGGGTCCACCGACCGCACGGTGGAGTTGGCCCAAGAGTATTCGGGCAAAATCCGCATGATCGTGTTCGAGCGGAACCGCGGCTACGGCGCCGCTATCCAGGAAGCGTGGAAGCATTCGGATGCCGAGCTGCTCGGCTTTTTGGACGCGGACGGGACCTGCGATCCGAACTTTTTCCTGCAACTTCGCTCCGTCTTGGAGAGCCACCAGGCCGACATGGCCATCGGTTGCCGCATGAATGAGAACAGCAAGATGCCGTTGGTCCGGCGGTTGGGCAACATGTTATTCGCCTGGATGGTGAGCGTGTTTTCTTCCGTTCCGGTTCGCGATGTGGCCAGCGGGATGAGAGTGGTCCGCCGCGCCAGCCTGGGCAAACTCCTCCCGCTTCCCGATGGCCTCCACTTCACGCCAGCCATGACTGCCAGAGCCCTGTTGAGCAACGAAGTAAAGGTTGTGGAGATTGACATGCCCTACGCCGAGCGTGTGGGCCGGTCCAAGCTGAGCGTCGGCATGGATGGA
The DNA here is from genome assembly GCA_965223005.1 of Terriglobia bacterium. GTDB lineage: Bacteria > Acidobacteriota > Terriglobia > JAJPHL01 > JAPKYU01 > CBDBKE01. The sequence goes on from CBDCVK010000003.1 coordinate 22,549, forward strand.
CTGCGCTTCTTGAAAGTCATCCTGCAGACCCTATTCCTTTACCGCCCTCACCGCCCTCTCGCCGTCCTGGGACTGCTCTGCTTGGGGGCCGCGATCGGGTTGATGGCTATGCCGGTGGCTCATTATCTTCAGAACCGCGCGGTGGCCGAGTGGATGATCTATCGTTTCGTCGTCAGCGACCTCGCGGGTATCAGCGCTTGCTTGTTACTTTCCGCCAGCTATTTAACCAGGAAGATGGTCCGCATTACCCTATCAAGCCAGGAGCGCTCTCCGGTTCGGGAAGACCAGGTCGAGGCTTTCTTTTCCAGCCCCTTCTTCTGGCTGGTCCCGTTTTCGATGATGGCGACGGGAGGTGCGCTGGTCATTCCCAGCTTCCTGGAACTGGTCCAGACCGGGGCTACCTACGAACACTGGTCGCGCTTCATTGTGATGTCGTTCTCGTTCGCCGCGGCCCTCATTCTGATAGTGACCCGTGCCGTGGATTATGTTTTGACCTTGGTAGCGAGTCAGCTCGACTATTCACAATCGCAGAATTTGTGAGCTCGGCTGGCAACCTCTGCGTGGAGAGAAATCTCTGACACCCGATCTTTTTGACCTGAGTGAACAATATGAAGAAATGCTCCAGAGAGGGATACGCCTCTCGGGGGAGAACCAACGCTTTTTTGTGGTTGGGCGAGTCGGCGATCTCCAGCAACAGTTACCTCCCCAGTGGCGCGCGCGCCGGATCTTGGATTTTGGTTGCGGCGTCGGTCATACGACGCAATACCTAGCTGAGATCTTCTCGGGAGCAGAAGTGCTTGGCCTGGACGTTTCCGAGAAGGCTCTGGCCAGAGCCGAAGCCACTTATGGCTCGCGGTGCGTCTCCTTCTGCTCAGTCGCGGAGTTTGCGCAAATCGAAGCTTTTGACCTTTGTTACACCAACGGCGTATTCCACCACGTTGACCCTGCCGCACGGCTCTCGATGCTGCAGCGGATTTGCCGGGCGCTGGTGCCGGGGGGCTTTTTCGCTCTTTTCGAAAATAACCCCTGGAACCCGGGGACGCGGATGGTGATGAATCGCATTCCTTTTGACCGAGACGCGAAGCTTCTATTTCCGCGGCAAGTCCGGCGGCTGCTCCGCGAAGCTGGGTTCCACTCCTGCGCCCCGACGCGCTTTCTGTTCTATTTTCCCCGCCCCCTGGCTGTATTGCGTTTCACCGAAGCGTGGCTGGCTCGGGTGCCGTTGGGGGCACAGTACTACGTGCTGGCCCGCAAGGCGGAGCTTTCCAGGCCGGCCGCTTGAGACCTGCCAGCTTTGCGTCCCCGGGGTTGGCCAGTCGATCTCGCCTTAGGACCCTTGCGGGGCCGCCTTTCGAACCACAACCTGCATGTTGGAGGTCGCAGAGCCCAAGGCAGCGCGGAGCAGGTCAAACCCGGTAGCCATCGCCAGCAGCAGTACATTGCGAAAGGGATTGAGCAGCCTGGCTAGCGTGCGGAACCCGTACTTGTACTTGACCGTGTTGTGGATAGAGTACAGCCAGAAGGTGTGGGCGGGTAGGTAGCTGATCTCGACCAGCTGTAAGCTCGCGTTTTCCAGAAGTCGGTTCAAGGTCTTGGGAGTAAACAGATTCCAATGGCGGGGAAAATGATACCCACCCCAGTACCGGCGCTGGAACAAGTGGAAGTCCAGGCTCTCCACATTGGGTGTCTCGATCACCAGGACGCCGGAGGGCGACAGCAGTTTTTCCAGCTTCGCGACGACAGCGGCGGGATCAGCAACATGCTCGATCACTTGAAGCATGACGATCAAATCGAAAAACTCGCAGGGCAGGTCTTGGACCGCCTCAATAGCTCCCTTGCGAACCTGGAAACCCTCACCCTGAAGTTTCTCAACCACCCTCGCATCCAGTTCTGTACCCCATAGTTGTCCCTTGGGAACTCCCCAGGATTGGAACAGACGAAGGTAGCGACCATCCCCGCAGCCAACGTCGAGGAATCGAGGAGCTTTCGTCGCGACATTGCGCAGCCAGCGGCGTGCCTTCCTCTTGTCCAACCAATCCTTGGCCGACCGGGCGACCGGGTGGACCGCCTGATTGTAGTTGTAGGAATAATAGTCCGGGGGATAGATGGCAGGAAGCTCTTCGATTGCCGGGCGCGGATTCAGAAACAAATGGCCACATGAGATGCAACGGGTGAAGTGAAAAACCTGGGCCGTGGTTTCGTATTCATAGTCTTGGCCGCTGGCTACCTCCGCAGCCTGGTCAGAACCGCAAACACAACAGGGAACACGAACCACCGCACACTGCCGGGAGCTACGGGGGATTAGCGGCATTTTCGCTTCGCCGCAGGGCACTTCAGGCCGGAGAGGGGGAGGGAGCCGTCAGCGGAAGTTTCCGAAAGTAACTCCACAAGAATGCCAGGTAACTGCTGCGAACCTCCACATCCTGGCTGCCGCGCACAAAGGGATGCACCTTCGGCAAGTTGTAGTAAGGAATGAAGGGCCACAGGTGATGCTCGGCATGATAGTTCATATTCATCGGGGAGAAAAAGATCCGCTCGAGACGATTTGGAACGAAGGTGGTCAACCGCTGCGGATCCGCTGCGCTGTCCGGGAGCACCGGCTGGGCATGCTCGCAGAAAGCCCGGATCTCATCCGGCACAAACACCAACACGTAAATCGGAAGTGCCCAAAAGAGCAGGTAATACCACCAGGGCATCAGGAGCAGGATTGCCCCGAAAATTAGGCCTTGCGCCAGAAAAGTGGGCCAGCGGTTGGCCAGGAAATCTCCTATGTGGCCGGTGCGAGAGTCGGAAGAGTTGCCGAACGGCATCACCTCTAGCAGCGTGCGCGGGAAAGTCATCAGCCCGCTGAGAAAGAAGAGGAACACGCCCGGGCTGGCCTTGTTGCTGGCTTTGTGCAGGTAGCGATCCGGATCTTCGTCGCTTCCCACCAGCCGATGGTGCGCCAGATGATTCCGCCTTTGGTCTGGCAGGAACATGCCCAGAGGGGCATAAAGGAATACAGCGCTCAAGAAATCGTTTGCCCTGCGGTTCCTCAGCAGGTTCGTGTGCATACCATCATGGCCCAGGATGAACAGGGCATACTGCTGGGTACCGATGAGAACGAAGCTGAGCGGATAGACCCACCAGAAATCCAGCTTAATCAACAACCACCAGGCCAGCACGATAAGCGCGTAACACCGCGCCACGTCGGCCCAGACCCGCCGGGGACGCCGGCGAACCAGCTCTCGAAATTGGGGCTCCCGCCAGTGAATGAGCGGGCTCGCCACTGCGCGCTGGTCCAGCCTGAGAACCACTGACACCCTCCAATGCGCCGCAGCCATCCAGACGCATCCCCGTCCCTCTGCTCTAGTATTTACTAGACAACGTATCCGCGCCTGATGTCAAGCGGCCGATGTCAAGCTTTGGCGCACCGGTAAGGGGTGTAGTATAGCTTCAGGGCGAACCTGCTTCGCAAGCTCTCCTTGGACGGCTGTTTGGGATTGGAGGCGGAGAGGGATTCTAGGACATACAACCTGGTAAAGGCAGAATGTAATTGGCGTTCCGTCAGTGAAATCCTATGCAAAGTTTCTAATGCCGGAGCGGCGACAGCTGTCGGGGGCTGATGGTTTGTCGGGGAAAAGCATGGGTCGAAGAATTGGTCAGAAGAAGGCGTGGCTCCTGCTAGCGCTGGCGTTGGTCTACTTTCTGCTGGCGGTCCCCGGTCTGCAGATTCAACTGAGACTTCGGGCTGTCGCCTTGAAGCTTACGACGGAGATACCTGAAGTTGGCTGGACTGATTTCCTGTCACTGCTTGCTTCGCTGGAAGGGTCCGCAAAGGTCTGGCCCCTAGTAGATGGTGAGGTCACTTTGCGAAAACGCGAGGGAGACGGTCCCTGCTCGGCTCTCTGGAAAACCCCGGTGGGTGCGCTTTGGGGACGATTCGAGGATGAGAGAATGTTGGAATTCTTGTTGCTTGAGCAGCTACGCGGGGAAGTCTACGAAAGTAATTCTGTCAAGGTCCGCTCAGGTGACGTGGTCCTGGATGTCGGCAGTCATTTAGGCACCTTTACGCGGTTCGCCTTAGACAAGGGAGCCCGCTTGGTTGTGGCCTTCGAACCTGAACTGACCAATGCAACTTGCTTCAAGAAAACATTCGCAAAGGAAATTCTTGAAAACCAGGTAATCCTCATCGAGGCCGCTGCCTGGGAATCTCCAGGCTCCTTAAGGTTCGAGCCCAGCGGAAACTGGAACACAGGGACAGGGAGTGTTTATGCGGCGGGAAGCCTGGTTGTGCCCGCCGTGACGATCGACGAGACAGTAGAACATCTCGGGCTGGATCGGGTAGATTTTGTCAAAATGGATATCGAGGGATCGGAAAGACATGCTCTCAAGGGGGCGCATCGGACATTGTCAAGGTTCGGTCCAAGAATGGTATTGTGTATCTACCACCGGGAGGACGACCCGGAACTGATCCCCCAGATAGTTCTGGAGGCCCGACCTAGTTACCTGGTAGATACGACGCGCACGCAGGCTCACTTTTATTGAACACCGTTAGATATCAATCCACCAACAGTTCTGACAGGCAAGATCGTACATTTCCACTTAAAGTAAACGCGGTTGTGTGGTTGTCAGAGGAAGTGGAAGCCCAGCTTTGCCATTGGGCAGTGGACGCCATAACCCCATGGACGACAACAAATCCGGGCCTGCATGGCCGATATCCTGAGTCGTCTAGACCGATTAAAATGTAAACTGCTCACTCCACGGCCCGAGACGGCCAAGCAAACGCAAGCACCTTTGGATGATGAGCACCGGAGAACTTCTTATCGTCTGGAAAGCCAGGCTCGGAGAGCTGCTATTCCCGACCATCGCGGCCGACCGCTTCGTGTTCATGGAGGCGCTGGTGGTGGTCACCTTGGTGGCCATTGCGCTGGCCGTCCCACCGGGTCGCTGGCCGCGCTTCGGTGTCGTGGAGCGCGAACTAGCTCGCCTGGCCCGTCGGCCCTATTTTTCGGTCCTGCTGGTGGCACTACTGGCGCTCGCCGGACGCGCCGCTCTGCTCCCGCTGCTGGATGTCCCCGTGCCCGGCATTCACGACGAGTTCAGTTACTTGCTGGCCGCCGACACTTTCGCCTCAGGGCGACTGACCAACCCCCCACACCCTATGTGGGTGCATTTCGAAAGCATGCACATCATCCACCAGCCTACCTACCAGTCCATGTACCCGGTGGCCCAGGGGCTGGTGCTGGCTGCCGGCAAGCTGATTGGCGGGCATCCCTGGGTGGGAGTCTGGCTGAGTGCCGCCGCCATGTGCGCCGCCATCTGCTGGATGCTGCAGGCATGGATGCCGGCTGGGTGGGCTCTGCTAGGCGGCTTGCTGGCCGTGATCCGCCTGGGCATGTTCAGTTACTGGATGAACAGCTATTGGGGCGGGGCAGCGGCGGCCTTCGGCGGGGCGCTGGTTCTGGGAGCGCTGCCGCGGCTGATGCGTCGCACGCGCCTGCGGTACTCCCTGCTGCTGGGGTTGGGCCTAGCCATCCTGGCCAACAGCCGCCCCTACGAGGGCTTCATTCTGAGCCTGCCGGTGGCGGGGGCGTTGCTGGTGTGGGTCCTGGGCAAAAAGCGGCCGCCGCTAAACGTCTTTTTCTCCCGTGTCTTCCTGCCGCTCTTTGTTGTGCTGGTACTGACGGCCGCGGCGATGGGCTACTTCTTTTACCGCGTCACCGGTAATCCCTTCCGCATGCCGTTTCATGTAGACCGCGAAACCTACGGCATGGCCCGGGCATTTCTCTGGCAATCCCCGCGGCCCGAGCCGCCGTATCGCCACCAAGTGATGCGGGAGTTCTACATTGGTTGGGAACTGGCCTATTACATGCGGGCCCGATCCTTCTCCGGGTTTGTGAACAGGACTCTGGAAAAAATCCGCACGTCGCGTGCCTTCTTCCTAGGAGCGGTGTTGACGCTGCCGCTGGTGATGTTTCCCTGGGTGCTGCGGGACCGCCGAATGCGCTTCCTGCTGATTACTGGGGCCATCGTGACGTTAGGACTGGGTGTACAGGCGTGGACCTCGCCTCACTACGCGGCCCCGGCCACGGCCTTGTTGTACGCGCTCCTGTTGCAGGCGATGCGGCACCTGCGGGCTTGGCGCTGGCGACGCAATGCGGGGCTGTTCCTGGCGCGGGCAATTCCGTTGATTTGCGTGGCGATGATCGCCGTGCGCATTATTGGCGCCTCGTTCGTCCCTCTGGCCCCGAACTGGCCGCCCTCCTGGTGCCGCACGCCGCCCGGGAACGAGCCGCGCGCGAAGCTGCTGGAAAGGCTGCAGAGCTATCCGGGACGGCATCTGGTGGTTGTGCGATACAAGCCCGGGCACAGCGTCCACAACGAGTGGGTCTACAACGAGGCTGATATTGAACAGGCCAAGATCATCTGGGCGCGGGAGATGGACCCAGCCAGCAACGCGGCTCTGCTCCGGTATTTCAAGGACCGGAAGCCCTGGCTGCTGGAGGCCCCCTAAACGCTGGGCACGGTCTGGCTTCCAAGGGAGAGCTTGGCCAGTAGCCGGCTTGTCGAGTGGCGAGCTGGCAAGAAACGATGCTCGGTTAGCTTTGACCGGCAGGGCTGGCTCATTGCAGTTGTTCTTGCGGCGGCATTCTTGAAGGCATGCCGGGAGGCGCGAGGCTCGGGGAGAAAGGAAATGTCCACCAGTGATTTCGGTGGAAATTTCGCGTCTTACACAGCGGCCATGTGACAGGCAGTGACGCGGTTGACGAAAGACGATTGAAGCTGGGGAGCCGTGCGAGTCAGCATACGGCTCCTACGGCCCGAGCCTGGAGATTTTCCCACAGCCGGCTCGGGTAGCGCCGGCTTAGCCAAATACAGGTACCATCGTAAATACAGATCAGGGGCTGCCGGACCCTCCCGCCAGTTGCGGGAAATTGTGGTGTCCGGCCAGTCCCAGAAGCGTTCCGGATGCTCATCTACATTGAGCGGTTGGATGTCCCACTGTCCACTGGGATAGTGATACACACCGACCACCTGCACCCAAACAGCCACCACAATCGCCAGCGTAAAAGCAATCTGTAGCAATGGAGCAGCCTGAAGCCGGGGCCAGACCGCAATCAAGGAAAACGCGAGGAACGGCAGCAAGTCGGTAAGGTAGCGAGGACCAAAACACCAGCCCCCCCACCAATGGTCATACTGTGCGTATACGAGAAACAGAGCAACGACTCCACCCATCACATATGGCACCCAGGCAAAACTACGCTGTCGGCAGAGCCGCACCGCGCCCCACAACGCAAAAATTGTCCAAGGCATGAACACCAACAAGCCTCTGTTGGGACTCAGCAGCAGCCCAGCAATCCCCTTGCCCGCGGACCCCTGTAGGAAGATGTCCAAAGCGCCGCCGGTACGGATCGCATCGGGAGAAGCTCCAAGCACGCTGCCAAAAAAATGGAGGTTATAGGCGAGCACGCCGAGGCCGACAATAAACAGCGGTGCACAGAAGGCCAGAATCTGGTGGCGCTGATGGCGCACGAAGTAGATCAGCAGGGCGACGGCCATCAACACATTTGGAAGACGATTGGCTGTCGCGATCGCCAGCGCCAGGCCAATCCAGAATCCATAGTTCCAAGACGCCGGATCGCGCAGCAGTGCCCACAGCAGCAACGCAAAGGCCAATTGCGTCAGCCCGTGGGTCCACAGAGCCTGGCTGGAGATGCTCCAGGTGCTGCTGGCCATCCCGTAAATCAGAGCGATCAGCAAGTTGCCCGGGGGCAAGACGACCCTCCCCAGGGCCAGATACAGCACTCCCGCCGATAAGGCGGCAATCAACCCCGCGCTGAGTTTCTCCATCGTATCCGCGATCAGCGAGATCGTGGAAGCGGGCACAGCATCGGGTTGACGGGAGAGCCACCACGCAGGTACGACGTAAAGCGGTGTAATGACTAGCGAGGTCAGGATCGGGTAGCTCGACATCCAATGGCCGCGGGATTCGGTTACAAAGTAGGGGCCATAAAGGAGCCCACGCTCCAGATAGGGCTCGACCCACTTATCCAGGTAGAAGGACCCGTCGACCAGCAGACTAAAAGGGAGAAGGCGAGTGGGAGTTGTATCGCCAGTAGAGAGCTTGCGGAGATTGGAGTTGTACAAAAGAAACAGGAAGCCACACAGAAACAGCACTAACAGTGGCCGAGGCCTGATGTCCAAGATCCCGCTGCTCACATCCCCCAGTATCGCGGAGCGGACGTTTTCCGGCAATTCCAAAACAAATCCTAGCGCGAATTCTCTTGCCCTTTCCCACTGGCTGCCTCACCCGGTATATTTCGTCGACCCGGCCGGCGCCAAGCGAACAATCCGATGGCCAACGCCGTCATCAATGTGACCGCGGCGCCCCACTGCAATGACAACGGCCCGTAACGGAAGACGACGCGATGCGTGCCGGGAGGCAGCGCCACCGCACGGAACATCTGATTCGCGCGCAGCAGCGGGGCCGGTTTTCCATTGACCGTGACCTGCCAGTCAGGGTGGTAGCTGTCGGTGAGCACCAAATAGGCCGGAACCGAGGTAGTGGCCGCGACTTCTACGTGCAGGGCATCGCGGCGCAACAGCCTGGCTTCTCCCGAAGGCTGTAGAGCGGGTCCGGCCTGGCCGACCGGCTCCGCCACGTGGGCGCGTTCCGGATCGGAGGGCTCGAGCACAACCTGTCGCGCAGGATCATGATCGGGCGAAAGCAGCCGGGCGATCGTTGGTTGCCCCCGCGCAAGAAAGATCGGCTCCCGAACTAGGTATGCCCGCGGAAGTGCATCGCGAACCCGATAGACCCGGACAGGCAGGGTCGTCGCGTTCGGAGCCGAGCCAATCCACTCCAAACCCGCCGCCGACGGGAGGCCCTTCAGCAACGCGTAGTCCACGCTGCCGAGGCGCAGCAGGCGCACCAGTGGCTCGCCGGATAGCCCCTGCCAGTACACCCGGTGGATAAGGGACTGTTGTGGCCGCGGCAAGATGCGCTCCGGGTCGTGCGTGAAGGTGTTCTCCACACCCAGCAGGCCTGTGGCAGCCTGCAGGCTGAAGCGGGAGGTGTAGAGGCCTTGCGCTGCTGGGGGTAAGAAATCCACTGCCGCCACGTCCGCCAGCACCTCGCCACGAGGCATATAGGAAGACTCTACAAGGACGCGCGGCGGGGCCTGAACCGCGGACACACTCGACGGCGAGTGGGTGGGTTCGAGGTAGCGCATGGCCGGTGGTGTGTCCTCGAACAAGCGGCGGTCCGCCAGCGGGTTCAGCGTGTGGTGGCCCGAAACCAAATGAACAATCCCAGCAGTGGCCACCACCAGTACGAGCCGTCGGCGCAAGGACTCGCGAAGCCTACCGCTCAAGACACAGGCCATCAGCAGGGCTACCCCCAGCACGCCAGGAAGCCGGGCGGGAATGACTCGCACCAACCAGTCGGTGGCGCGCGCCAGCAGTTCGGTCCGATCCATCCCCAAGGTCTGGCGAATGTGTAGAGCGTGGCTGTGATCAAACTTCAGCTCCGTCAGCCAGCCCGCCACGGCCCGTGCCGGGCCCGGCCAGAAGACTGGGATGGTGGCTAGGACCAGCCAAAGTAGCCCAAGCGCCAACAATCCAACGCTCAGACGACGTAGCCAGCGGGCATGAGCGCCCTCAGTTCGTCCGTTCAGCAGATACTGGACACCCAGCGCCGCAAGTTGTGTCGCCGCCAACGTGAACGGCACCAGGAACTTTACTGGAAAGCGAAAGATGCGGAACAGAGGGATCAGGTCGTAGAACACTAGGCCAAAAGGTGTGAAGCGTCCCAGGGCCAGAGCCAGCGACACCATGCCTACCACTAGCCAGAGATGCGTGGCCCTGATGCCGTCAGTTGCGGCTTCGCTCCCTGTCCCTCTGCGAACCAGTACCGCCACCATCGCCAGAGCCAACGGAACTAGGCCAATGAACACCGAAGGAAACAGATACAGCTCGCGTCCTTCCAGATAGAGCCAAGGCAGTCCCTCATCGAGAAACGGGTCTCCCCAGAACTGAGGAGAGAGCATCTCGACAAATTTCAGTGGGTGCAGCGACCAGAACAGACTGTGCTGATAGGTGAAATGGCCCGCACGTTGGGTATGGCGCAGGTGCCACAGTGTCGGGACCACTTGCACCGCCGCCAGTCCGCCTGCCAGCATCAGGCCCCACAGAAAGCGGCCGAACAGCCGGCGGTTGGCGGCAGCCCAAAAGGAGGCAGCAAAGTCGCCATAGAAAGCGATAGCCCAGCCGAGCACCAATGCAATGGTGACCAGGCTGATGAGGGGTGAGCCAGCGAACACCTGGAGCGCCAGGCAAGTCGCCACGAGTCCCGCGCCTCGCCAGCCGCCCCGGCGCATCTGGTAATCGGCGGCCAGGACCGCCAGTGGCATCCAGGCGGTGGCCGGCAGAACGTTATAGAAATTGCCCAGCGACATCACCGGCCCGCTGAAAACGAACAACGCCCCGGCCACATAGCAGGGAAATGGCTTGAGGCCGATCCGCCGAGCCAGTAGAAATGCACCGGCCGCAGCCAAGAAGAAATGCAACACGAAGTGCAGCTTGAAACCGTACGCCGCCGGCAGGACCCAAGTCAGCCAGGTGGTGGGATAAAACAGCAGGTAATTAGGATTGACAATAACCGACTCGCCAAAGTGCTCGAACGGATTCCACAGGGGCAGCAGACCGGACCGCACCAGCGCGCGCATCTCCACCACTCGAGGGAAGTGGGTGAAGGTAACGTCCCGGAAGAACAGGACGTCGGAAGTGAACAGATGGTGCCAGAAAACGGCAGCCACCGAGACAATCAAAACGGCGAAAGCAAAACCATAGCCGCGGCTGACCTTCTGGTCGGCGGTCCGCCGGCGGCACTCGGCACTTAGCAACGCATTACCTGTCGGCGCTTAGCAACGCACTACGTGGAAGTTAAGTTGTCCTTCAGAGCGTCTGCTGAGGCAGGTCGTGCATCAGCTTCCATAGCCCGTCCGGAGCGAATTCCGGCGACCGGCAGTAGTCCCGGCAATGGTCAACGATGCAATCTTTTATCTGTCCCTTCCCCTGCGTAGAACGGCACTAGACTGGCACGAAAGGGAGCAAATCGCAACCGGCCATTCCCCCACAAGATGGAGAAGCAAGTGACTGAGGAAAGAAATGAAGACCGCTGAACTCAGCGGGCCGGCGGCAGGGCGCGGGCTTCGCGAGGTGGTGGAGCAGGCAGAGTAAAGATGATCTCGCCCGGGCGGACCAGCTTCATCTCTTCGCGGGCGATGCGTTCAATGGCGGCGGGGTCGCTGCGCAAACCCTGGACGCTTTGCTGCAACTGCTGGTTCTCTCCCTGGAGGTGGCGAATTTCGCGTTCCAGTTGCCGCACCTCCTTCTGTCGCTGGCGCATCTTGAGGTGTCCGTGGTCCCCTACAATCTGATGGACGCACAGCAACAGCAGCAACAGGCCGCCGACACCGGCCAACCAGCGCCAACGCTGCCCCGGCCGCGTAACTAGGTGAATACGAATTTTTTTCCCTCCTCGACCAGCGAGTTCAACTCGGCAGGGTCGCGAGCTTCCGCATAGACGCGCACGACCGGCTCGGTCCCTGAAACGCGGAACAAGGCCCAGGAACCGTCCTCCAGCACCAGCTTCAAACCGTCCAGCCGCACGATTTGTTTCACCTTGCGACCAGCAAAGCTGGACGGGTCCTGCTGGAGGCGGCCCAGGAACCGCGCCTTAACCTCCTGGGGCAACCGGAAGTTGACCCGCTGCGGGTAAAAGCCGCCGACCTTGCGGAACAGCTCCTCCAACTGCTCGCGGAGTGGCGCACCGCGCCGCGCTACCATCTCCGCCGTCAGCAGGCAGGCCAGGATGCCGTCCTTTTCCGGAACGTGGCGATAGATGGACAGCCCGGCACTCTCCTCGCCGCCCAGCACGATCTTATCCTCTTTGATCAGCTCCCCGATGTATTTGAAGCCCACCGGGGTTTCATAAAGTGGCACCTGATGGTGCTCCGACAGCGCGTTCACCAGATTGGTGGTGGCCACGCTTTTGGCCACGCCCAGCTTCCAGCCGCGCGTCTCCACCAGGTAGTCAAACAGGAGCCCGACGATGTAGTTGGGCGAGATGAAGTGTCCGCCGTCATCCATGATGCCGAAGCGGTCAGCGTCACCGTCGGTGGACAGGCCTAACTGCGCCCCGGTCTCCTCCATCGCTTGCTTCAGCTCCCCCAGGTATTCGTCGGCGGGCTCGGGAGGGTGGCCGCCAAAGAGAACGTCCCGGCAGTCATGCAGGACGGTCACCGCAATACCCGCGTCCCGCAACAAGCGGTCCGCATAGCCGCGGGCGGCGCCGTAGAGAGGATCTAAGACCAGCTTCAAGCCCGCCTTGCGGATCGCCTCCAGGTCCACCTTGCTGCGGAGGTCCTCGAGGTAGGCACGGTCCAAGTCCACCGGCTCGATGGAGCCGGGGCTGGTACCCGGTCGTGGCGATGCGCCCTCTTGAATCAGTCGCTCCACCTCGTGGGTCACCTCGGGCAAGGCCGGCGCGCCGTCGGAAGTGGAAAATTTCACCCCGTTATACTCAGGCGGGTTATGTGAGGCCGTGAAGTTAATGCCGCCGTCGGTGCCCCGGTTCCGGATTTCGAAGGAAATAGCGGGCGTCGGCGCCGACTGCCGACCAACCAGGCAGCGGACGCCGTAGCCGGAGGCCACCTGAGCAGCTAACTCCGCACAGGTCTCTCCCAGGAAGCGAGGATCGCGCCCTACAATCAGCACTGGCGCTCCGTCCTGATGATGCTCCACCACGTACCGGGCAATGCCTGCCACCGCGCGGCGTACGTTGGCAAGGGTGAAGTCCTCGGCAATGATGGCCCGCCATCCGGAAGTCCCAAACTTGATTTCCGCGCTCATGGTAGTATGTCGGTGTGACCGACAAAGTGGTTGTTTATGTGACCAGCGGCGACACCGACGAAAGCAAGAAGATCGCCCGCGCGTTGGTCGAGAAACGCCTGGCCGCCTGCGTAAACCTGCTTCCGCAGGTTCGCTCCTTCTACCGCTGGGAAGGCAAGATCCAGGATGACCCGGAGTCGCTGCTGGTCATCAAGACCAGCCGCAGTTTGTTTGCCGCCGTCCGCGCCGAAGTCGAGCGCCTTCACAGCTACCACGTCCCCGAAGTGCTCTGTGTTCCCATTCTTGAGGGATCGCCCAACTACATGGCCTGGCTGGGGGATTGCCTGGGCGAATCCGAGTAGAATCCGGGCGTGGGTATCCCAACCCACGCTTGCTCAGGTTGCTTGCAGGGCGTTCTCCAGGTCACCCAGAATATCCTCTACGTCCTCGATCCCGACCGAGAGGCGCAGCAACCCCTCGCTAATACCCATCTGGGCGCGCTCCTCAGGGCTCAAACCGGCGTGCGACATGCTGGCCGGATGCGAGATGAGCGTCTCGACACCTCCCAGGCTCTCCCCCAAGGAACATAGGCGCAGACCGGCCAGCAGGCGCCGCGCTGCCTCCAGCGAGCCCATGTCGAACGCTATCATGCCTCCGAAGCCGCTCATCTGGCGTCGGGCCAGCTCGTACTGCGGGTGGCTGGACAAGCCTGGATAATATACCCGGAGCACCTTCGGCTGCTGACTCAGCCAGGTGGCTACGGCCACGCCGTTTTCGTTGTGCTGCCGCATGCGCACGGCCAGGGTTTTGACGCCGCGCAGCACCAGCCAGCAGTCGAACGGGCCAAGAATGGCGCCAGCCGTGCTCTGGATGAGACCGAGCTGCCGGGCGCGATCTTGCTGGCTGGCGGCGAAGACCACGGCGCCGCCCACACCATCACTGTGTCCGTTCAAGTACTTGGTGGTGGAATGCACCACGACATCGGCGCCCAGAGCCAGCGGACGCTGGAAGTAGGGAGTCATGAAGGTGTTGTCCACCCCCAGCAGCAGGCCACGGGCATGGGCCAGCTCAGCAGCCGCCGCGATGTCGGTCAAGGTCATCAGCGGGTTGGCCGGCGTCTCAATATAGAGCAGGCGCGTGTTGGGGCGGATGGCGGTTTCCACCTCTTCCAGGCAGGCCGTGTCCGCGTAGCTAAACTCCAGCCCGGAGCGGGCCAGAACTCGGCGGAACAGGCGGGGCACTCCGCCGTAAACCCGGCGGGAGCACAGGACGTGGTCGCCGTGGCCAAACAAGCTCAGCAGCGCGTGGATTGCCGCCATGCCCGAGGCGAAGGCCAGCCCGACCGCTCCCCCCTCCAGCGCCGCCAGGTTCCGTTCCAGTGCGCGCCTCGTCGGGTTGCTGGAGCGGGCGTACTCATACCCCTTGTGCCGTCCCAGAGCTTCCTGCACGAAGGTGGAGGTCTGGTAGATGGGAGAGACAATGGCGCCGGTGGCCGGGTCGGGCTCTTGCCCGCAATGAATCGCGTCGGTGGCAAAACCCATGGCTGGAAAAGTATCACAACTCCAGAGTTCGGAGACCGAAGTGCGCCGTCCGAAGTGTCTACCGGAGCGGGGCTGTCTTGGACTAGAATAGGAGGTTATGAAGGTGAGAACGCTTGCTGCCGCCCTTTTTCTATTGCCGCTTGTCCTGTGGAACCCGCTTGCGGCCGACACCCAGTACACCATTCTGACGATTGACGTGCGCGACGCCACTAGCAAACGGCCGGTTCACCAGGCTTCGGTTACCGTGAACTTCGTTACCACGCGTATAATCCGTAAGGACTTGCGCCGCGAGTGGAATAGCAAGACCAACCGGCGGGGATTGGTGGAATTCCCGGAGATTCCCTCTGGTAAGGTGCGCGTACAGGTGATTGCCCCCGCTTACCAGACCGGCGGTGAAATTTTCGAGATCAGCGGCGAAGAGCACACCGTGAAGATAAAGCTGGAGCGGCCCAAGAAGCGCCAAGTGTCAGCTCACGAACCGCCCGAGCTGGAGAAGAAACCCGAGTCAGAGAAGAAAAAGCCCGAATAGAGGGCGAGCTGCCCGGCCGCGCGGCGTTCAAAAATCCCATTTTCTGTGTCCACCATCCTGTTTGTTTGCCTCAGCGACTGTATTTTGGTAGAATTGTCAGACTTCACGGGCCCGCAACCGACTTCCCCATCTAGCCCATCACTTTTGAGATCCAAACCTTATCTGCACCACGCATCATCTCCTGGAAGCCACGCCCTCTCGTACACAACTCCAGTCATTTCTTTTCCAGTTTGGGTTTTGGAGCCGGCGCCGTTCTGGCATCCGGGGCTGGGTTTGCCACGCTTCCCGGTTTGGCCGGTGCGACACCGGTAATCACCGGGCGGGCAGTTCCCGGAGTTGGCGACTGCGTTGCCTGCGGGCCGAAAAACTTTTCGTTCAACACCAGCGGGAATTCCTTCTTCACCTGCTCCATAGCCTGAAGAAACTTCTCCTGCTGGAGGGTGCCGCGGATGGTCGCATCGGCCTCATTCAGGGTAACCGCTCGTATTTCTTGTGTCTGCAATATGTAGTATCCCTGGCCTTCCTTGACCGGCTCGCTGATCTGGTTCGGCCTCAGGCTGAAGAGGACCTTCGCCAAACTGGCGGGAAGCTGGTTCTTGCGGACGGTGCCAAGGTCCCCGCCCTTTTGTGCGCTCTCCTTGTGATCGGAATGGGCTTTGGCGAGAGCTGAAAAATCGGCTCCAGCCAACAGCTGCTCGCGTAGCTCTTCGGCGCGGGCAAGGGCTTGCTGCTCAGTCCGCGGCTTGGGCGCCTCCTGCTCGGTGGCAGAAGCGACGGCGGCAGGCTTAGCCTGAGGCTTGAAAGCTACGAAGATACTTTTCACCTTGGCTTGCTCAAACTCGGCCCGATGCTCGTCGTAGTAGTCCGTCACTTCCTCCTTGGTGATCTGCTGAGCTTTAGCCTGAAGGCGTTGGACGGCCAGACTTGCCAGCAACTGGACTTTCATAAACTGGAGCTGCCCTCTGAACTGGGGAGTCTGATCCAGCTTTTCTTGTTTGGCCAGCAGCGCCAGGCCTCGAAATGCCGCGTAGTTATTAGCGAATAATCTATCTCCCCACTGTTGCGCCAAACGCCCGTACTGCGCCGGCAGGCCTTGCTTGATCATCTCGAAACTCGACCGGGTGATTTCTTCCGGACCAATGGTGAGCACAACTTCATCGGGACCTACCGTGTCCTTACTGGAGGGCGCCGCCGGGTTGGCGGGTGGAACCGTCTGGGGCTCCTTGGCAGGACTGGACGACGTGGCCGGCTGAGGTTGAGCAGCTGGCTTGGGCTTGCCAGCCGGGGCCGGCTCCTGGGCTAACAACCCCACGCCCAACACTCCCACCGCCACCCACGTTGCCGTCACATACCTTTTCTTTAGATACATGGGACTTCCCTCGCATTCCTTTTCAGATTTAGTCTCGAAAGCCAGGGTACCGGGTATCTTTCAGGCGGAACCCTACCGGCAGGCGAGACCCTGCCGGACGAAATGGCCTGTTCGAGAAGGCGAACCGACCAACAAACCCGCGCGCGCAATGGCTTATCATAGCATAGCGCGCAGCCATGCCTATGCTTCGACCGTACGGCGCAACGGCCACGCCCGCCGACACGCCGCTTGCGCTGAGCCAGCAGCAGAGGGAAAAACGCCGTGTCGCGTTCCGCTCCATCCTGGCGGCCACCGTCATCACAGCCCTGAAGGTGGTGGTCGGATTCCGCACCGGAAGCCTGGGCGTCTTATCGGAAGCGGCCCATTCTGCCCTGGACCTGATGGCGGCCGTCATCACCTTCGTATCGGTGCGCGTTTCCGACAAGCCCGCCGATGCAGAACATCAATACGGCCACCAAAAAATCGAGAACTTTTCCGCATTCCTGCAAACCGGGCTGTTGCTGCTGACCTGCGTCTGGATTGTGGTGGAGGCGGTTCGGCGGCTGCTTCACCAGAACGTGGAAATTGAGGCTTCCGTGTGGGCTTTCGGGGTGATGTTCCTTTCCGTGGTGGTGGACTACAACCGCTCCCGGGCGTTGCAGCGCACGGCCCGCAAGTACGAGAGCCAAGCCCTGGAGGCCGACGCCCTGCATTTTTCGACCGACGTGTGGAGTTCCCTGGTGGTGATCTTCGGGTTGACGCTGGTCTGGGCCGGACGCCGCTACGGCATGCCTGAGCTGATGGTGGCCGACCCGCTGGCGGCTATCGGCGTCAGTGGCATCGTTGCCTATATCGGTCTGCAACTGGGCAAGCGCACAATGGACGCCCTGCTGGACGCCGCCCCCCGGGGTGTGCGGGCCGAACTGGCGGCTCAGGTCCGCCAGGTGAAGGGAGTACTGGCTTGCGAACGGCTGCGGGTCCGCCGGGCCGGCAACCGCTACTTTGTTGACACCATCATTGCCGTGGAACGCTCGCTTCCGTTTGAGCAGGTCGAGGCCATTGCCGACGCCGTCGAGGAGCGAATCCAGCAAACGCTGCCCCATTCCGACGTGATGATCCACACCGAGCCACGCCCGCCTCCCTTGGGCAGCCTGTTCGAAAAAGTGAAAGCGGTGGCTGCGCGGCACAACCTGTTCGTGCACGAGCTGGCCGCACATGACATCGCCGGCAATCGCCACCTGGAACTGCACCTGGAGGTGAGCGATCGCCACACCCTCCGCCAGGCCCACGAGCTGGTCAGCCGCGTTGAGACCGAGATCCTGCGCGAAGCCCCCGAGGTCACCACCATTAACACCCACATCGAGGACGAAGGAGCGCAGGTGGAGTTCGGGCGCCTGGTCGTGGAGGAGCACGGCAGTATCGAACAGCGGCTGCGGGAAATCGCCACCCAATTTCCGGAAATTCTGGATTGCCACGAAATCCTGGTCCGCTTGGTCCGCAATCGCCTCTATGTTTCCTGCCATTGCACCATGAACGGCGATCTGCCCATTGCCCGTGTGCACGAAGTCACCGCCGACCTGGAGACGCAATTCAAGCGCGCCTTGCCCGGCGTGTTTCGCCTCACGATTCACAGCGAACCAGACAGCGAACGGGGCCTGACGCCTTAACGAAAAAGTCGGGACTCAATGAAGATGCTCAGGACAGCGGTGCGACTTCTGACGGCTGCGGACCGGCCCGCCTTGCTGGGGGCTGCAGCGGTGGTGATTTACGCGGCAATGGCTGGCTTCCGCACCATCTCCAGCCACGATCTGTTCTGGCAGCTTCGCGACGCGCGGTATCTGGTGGAAACCGGCAACATTGTCCGCCGCGACGTCTTCTCCTACACCGCCACGGGACAGCCCTGGATGTACCCGCAGGGGGCGGGTTTGCTTTTCTACGGCCTTTACTGCCTGGGAGGCTATGTCGCGGTTTCGCTGCTTGGCCTTGTCACCTGCGCGGCTACGACCGCGACACTGCTGGCTGTTCGCCCCGGGGTGCTGGCGGCTGCGTTGGTGGGTCTCGCTGTTCCCCAGATTGCCATGCGCACGGTCGCTTGGGCGGAAATGTTCACCATTCTTTTTTTTGCGCTTTTCCTCGTCCTGTTGTTCCGTGGAGTGGCAGAGAAATACCTGTGGCTGTTGCCCCTGCTCATGGCGGTCTGGGTCAATCTACACCCTGGCTTTCTCGCCGGCTTCGGACTAATAGCGTTGTTTCTAGTGGGGGCATGGCTGACTGGCGCCCCGGCGCGAAAGCTGGCATACATCGGCGTCTTGTGCCTTTTAGCCACTTTCCTGAACCCATTTGGTCCCGGGATCTGGCAGATTCCTTGGCGACAGGCGCAGGGACATTGGCTGTATCAAAGGATGGTCATTCATTGGTGGCCTTCGTCGTGGAGCTGGTGGCGGCTTGAGGAGCTGTTGCAATGGCGGGACCCGAGTGGGGCCTACTGGGTGCTTCTCTTCGTAGGTTTCGTGGCTGCTTGCTTAGGGCTATGGAAAAAAAGGTGGGATTTAGTGGTCTTGCTTGCGGGAGTTGCCGCAACCTCTCTTTATTCACAGCGCTTTCAGGTGTTGCTGGCGGTGACGGTGGCTGCTTGCGTGCCCGGACTGGCCGCAGGTCCCCAGATTCGCCGCGGCTTGCGGTGGGCTGCGGTCGCAACGTTGATCTTTCTTGTCACGGTACGCGTCTCCGACTTGGCCAGCAATCGCCATTACTTTAGCCGCGGAACCCAAGCCACCTTCGGCGCTGGGCTCTCCTACGTGTTCCCGCAGCGGGCAGCAGAGTTTGTACTGAGAGAGCGACTCCCGGGCCGCCTGCTGCACGATCTGCCTTCAGGAGACTACCTGAGCTGGAAGCTGGGCCCCGGCTACCCCATCTTCATTGACGGACGTACCGTTCCTTTCGGCACCGAACTGGTGCGAGAACATGCAGGCGCTCTGCGGCTCCCGCCAGATTCGCCGGAATGGCAAGCGTTCGCCGACCGCTGGGGCATCCAGACGGTGTTCCTGGGCATCGGATGGAACCGCGAGCCGCTTCGCAGGTTCTGTGAGACTCCCAACGTCCATCTGGTTTATCTGGATGCGGTTTCGGCTGTCTTCTTGCGCGACGGACCTGCCACCCGGCCCTGGACCGAAAGGCTGGGGAAGAGTTGCAACCAGGTGATCCTTCCGGCTCCACTCCCTGGCGATCCGGCATATGTTTTCCACCGACAGGCGGCGAGGCTCTATTTTGAACTGGGTCGCCATACGGAAGCCTGGTCGGCGGTCGAGCAGGCACGAAGAGATTTCGCGGGGGATCCCGAGCTGTTTGTTCAGGCGGGATTGATTCTGGCGGCGTTAGGGAAACCAGCAGAGGCCCGGCGCGAGCTGCTAGCGGGCACCGCCTTGCCGGGAAGCAGCCGCGTCTGGTTTATCCTTGGGCTCCTCGAACGGGAAGCGGGGCGACACAAGGAAGCTATCCGGGCCCTGGAGCGGGCCACGCGGACGGGCGCCCTCCCCCACGAGGCCTACCGCTTGATCGCGGAAAGCCGGCTGGCGCTCGGGCAGCCGCGGCAGGCGCTCGTTTGGTTTGAGCGCGCTTTGCGGTCCCGTCAGGCGGAGGCCGCTCGCTACATTCTCGGGGCGGCTTTCGTGGCGTCGGTCCACGTGGGAGAGGCTCGGGCGAAATTTGCGCTCGGAGACGCTACCGGAACGGAGGGTTCGCTGCGGGCTGCCGTGGAGGCTTTCCCGAGCAATGCACAGTTGCACCTGATGCTGGCGGAGTTTTATGCCGGGCAGGGACAAACAGCGCAGGCGCTGGCAGCGCTGCAGCAAGCGCAGTCACTGGGCGCTTCCGGGCCTATGTTAGAGGTCCTTCAGAATCGTTTGCACCAGTGACCAAGCAGTTCGGAGGGCCCCAGGCCCCTCAGTCGGCCGGACCATCCCCGGTAACCTGTGACTTCCGGCGCACGTCTATCACTATGTAGGGGCGGTAAAGGGCCGAGTCATGGGAGTAAGAACACCGGGGAGAAAAACCCCACCCTACGGGGCCAGTCGTAGCCAGAACCCTCCAGATCCCGTCAAGGGAACAACTTCCGACCCGTATCTGAGTAAGGGACCGGCAAGCGGTGAGCGAGCGAAATCGCCTGCCTTCCGAAGGCCAGGGCTAGTACCCATCAAGACGGCACCTGGCGCGGTAGATGAGCAAGCTGCGATTGCCGCCGGCAGGCGGCTGCTTCGCAAAAACCTGCTGGCAGCCGGCGGCACCGGAGCCGTGCTGCTGGCCAGCGGCCTGTTCGCTTGGGGACACTGGCCGCTCGGCCTGTTGCTGGGCATCCTGTACTCAAACGCCTTTGAATACCTCTACCACCGGTTCCTTCTCCACAGCGAGTCCGGACGCTTCAGCGAGCGGCACCAACACCACCACGATGCGTTCGGGCAACCAGACGAGGCCCTGCACATCACCTTCGGTGACTCGCCCAAGGCTGTAGGCCTGCTGATCATGGTCAACAGCTTACCGTTTGCTCTGCTAGATAGATTGGGAGTGGGCATCGGCGCCGGCGTGGTGGTCGGCTTTGTTGCCTACTATGCGCTTTACGAGGAGATTCACTGGCGCATGCATCTGGGCGGTCTGCCCCGGCGACTGGAGTGGATGAGAAGGCACCACCTCGCCCATCACAAGGGCAGCCCGCGCTGCTACAACGTCTTCTTGCCAATCTTCGACACCCTTCTCGGTTGGACCGACCGCACTGCGTAGTCTCGCTCCACCGCAGAAAGCGGAACAGCTGAACCAGCCACAAGACAGTTTGCAAGGTGGAAATTCACTGCTGGTCGCGGGCGCGCCTCCACGTTCCTGTGCGCCTCAGGCGGCGGCTTCCTTAAAACTGCACTCTTCGTTCGGACAGACTTTCATCGTGCCCCGCGCCTTGGTGGTCTTTTCCAGCAGGTAGTTTGAACCGCACTGCGGGCAGCGCTCCGAC
Organism: Terriglobia bacterium; assembly: GCA_965223005.1. GTDB lineage: Bacteria > Acidobacteriota > Terriglobia > JAJPHL01 > JAPKYU01 > CBDBKE01. The sequence continues at coordinate 43,839 of CBDCVK010000003.1, forward strand.
AGCGGACGGTTCCAGGTGACGAAGTCGCAGTCGGGGTAGCGGGAGCACCCGTAGAAGATCTTGCCGCGTTTGGAGCGTCGCTCGACCACTTCACCGCCGCAGCCGGTTTTCGGACAGGCGACGCCTACGGTCTTCGGCTTCACGTACTTGCAGGCGGGATACTTGCTGCACGCCGTGAACTCGCCGTAGCGACCGTGCCGCAGCACCATCTGTGAGCTGCAGCGCGGGCAATTCTCCTCCAGCGGTATGTCCGGCTTCTTCTCCGCCTGACCAATTTGGCGCGTCGTTTTGCAATCTGGGTAGCCGGTGCAAGCTAGGAACTGGCCAAAGCGTCCGCGTTTGAGAGTCATCGGACGCCCGCAGTTGCCGCAGTGGCCGTACTGGTCGGCCTCGGCCTCGGGAGTCTCGGCCGTCTCTGGGTCGGACAACTCCGGTGCCAGCTCGCGTGTCGAGGTGCACTCGGGATAGCCGGTGCAAGCAATGAAGCGACCATGCCGGCCCCATCGGATGATCATCGGCTTGCCGCACAGTTCACAGATCAGGTCTGTGGGCTGCTCCAGGCGCTTCAAGTCCTTCATGTCACGCTGGGCGCGCTCCAGATCCTTTTCGAACTTTCCGTAAAAGCCGCGCAGCGCCTCCTGCCAGGCCAGTTTGCCCTCCTCGATCTCGTCCAGCTCCTCTTCCATCCGCGCGGTATAGTGCAGATCAAAGATGTCGCCGAAGTGCTCCACCAGCAGGTCGCTCACCACCATGCCTACTTCGGTGGGAAAAAACTTGTTCTGCCGCTTCTCGACGTACTCCCGGTCCTGGATCGTGCTGAGGATGTTGGCGTAGGTGGAAGGCCGACCGATGCCCTTCTCCTCCAGTTCCTTAACCAGGGTGGCCTCGTTGTAGCGTGGTGGCGGCTCGGTAAAGTGCTGCTCCGGGGTGATCTTCAGTGCCTTCAGCACCTCCCCTTGGCTGACCAGCGGCAGCTTGTGTTTCATCTCCTCGTCTTCCTCGTCCTTAACGTCCTTGCCTTCCTGGTAGACCTTGAGGAAGCCGTCGAACTTGAGCACCGACCCGGTGGCGCGGAACAGGAAATCGCCGGTGCGCACGTCAATCCCCGTATGGTCAAACACTGCGGGGTTCATCTGCGAGGCAACGAGGCGCTGCCAGATCAGCCGGTAGAGCTTCAGCTCATCTTCACCAAGGTACTTGGCGATCAGATCTGGGGTGCGCAGTACTGATGTGGGCCGAATGGCTTCGTGCGCGTCCTGCGCGCCCTTCTTGCTCTTGTACACCACCGGCGCGGCTGGCAGGTAGGCGGCGCCGTACTCCGTCCGCGCGAACTCGCGCGCCTCAGCTAGCGCGTCGGCCCCTACCCGGGTCGAGTCCGTCCGCATGTAGGTGATCAGCCCGACGCTGCCCTCCGGCCCCAGCTCCATGCCTTCGTAGAGACGCTGGGCCAGCATCATGGTGCGCTTGGCGCTGAAGCGCAGCTTGCGCGACGCCTCCTGCTGCAGCTTGGAGGTGATGAAGGGGGCAACCGGGTGGCGGCGCTTCTCGCGCTGGCTCACCGAGTGGACGACAAACGGCTCGGCGCGCAGCGACTCCTCCAACGCTTGCGACTGCTCCTGGTTGGGGATTTCCAAGTCGGCAAGTTGTAACCGACCGTCTTCGCCGACCCCGGTGATCCGTTTGACCAGCCGGGCATCGAACACCGGAGGGGTCTTGGCCTGGAGGTGCGCGTCAATCGTCCAGTATTCCCTTTTCTGGAAGGCGCGAATTTCGCGCTCGCGCTCCACAACCAGCCGCAGGGCCACCGACTGCACCCGCCCGGCCGAGAGTCCTCGACGCACCCTGTCCCAGAGCAGAGGGCTGATCTGGTATCCGACCAGGCGGTCCAGAATCCGGCGGGCCTGCTGCGCCGCCACCAGGTGCTCGTCAATCTGAGTAGGATTGCGGAAGGCCTGCTCGATTCCCTTTTGTGTAATCTCGTTAAACAGCACCCGGTGGACAGGCTTGTGGTTTCCCAGTTCCTCGGCCAAGTGCTCGCAGATCGCTTCCCCTTCGCGGTCCGGGTCGGCCGCCAGGTAAATCGCCGAAGCCTGCCGGGCCGCCTGTTTCAATTCCTGGACCACCTTTTGCTTGGTGGGTATCACCTCGTAGACCGGTTCGAAGTCCTTCTCCAAGTTGACGCCCAGAGTTTTCTTAGGCAAGTCCTTGATGTGGCCCAGCGAAGCTTTCACCAGAAATTTGGGACCCAGATACTTGTTGATGGTCCTGGCCTTGGCGGGCGATTCCACCACTACCAGCGATTTGCCCGAGGCGCGAGCGGCAACGCGCGGTTCTTCAGTTTTCCTTTCGCCTGTGCCCTTAGCCGCCCGCGCTGTCTTGGCTGTCTTTGTGGCCTTGGTCGAGCGCGTCGTCTTGGCTTTTTTCGTGACCTTTTTCTTCGCCATCTGTTTCCTATAACAACTTAACAAAATTCTTTCCCGGCAACTGCCGAATGCGCCCTTTCAGCTCTAATTCAAGAAGCGACGCTAAGATTTCCGGAGACGTAAAGCGGGGCATGGCATCGAGCAGAGCGTCAATGTGTGCTGACTCGTCCACGCGGAGCACTTCGTAGAGCGCCTGCTCGATCTCCGACAGCGACTCAGTGAATAAAGACGCGGCAGGGGCCTCCCCGGATTCAGAAACTGGGGCGGCCAGCAGGCTCTGGCGGGCCTTAGCCGGCAGCTCCTCAATGACGTCCTTCCAGTCCTGCACCAACTTGGCGCCCTGTTTGATGAGGGTATTGGGTCCCCAACTGTACTTGGTGGTGATGTTGCCCGGCACGGCGAACACCTCGCGATTCTGCTCCATGGCCAGTCGCGCGGTGATCAGCGAGCCGCTGTATTGCGCCGCCTCCACCACCATCACTCCCAGCGAAAGGCCGCTGATGATGCGGTTGCGGATGGGGAAGTTCTGGGGCGCAGCAAACGTGCCCAGGGGGAATTCGCTGATCACCACTCCTTTTTGCTCGATTTCCGCCTTCAATTTCTTATTTTCTCTGGGATAGCAGACGTCCATGCCACAGCCTAGCACGGCAATCGTTTTACCGTTGGCCGACAGCGCGCCCCGGTGTGCCGCACTGTCAATGCCGCGGGCCATCCCGCTGGCAATCGCCAGGCCGCGCCCTGCCAAGTCGGCGGCCAGCCGCTCGGCGACGGCGCTACCGTAGGGCGTCGGCTTGCGCGAACCCACAATAGCCAGACATAGCTGGGACAGCAGTGTGACATCGCCCTGCGCGTACAACAGCACCGGCGGTTCGAAAATCTCTTTGAGGGCTGGCGGGTATCGCGGGTCCAGGAAGGTAACCAATTCGTAACCTAGTTGCGCTACCTTCGCCGCTTCTTTCGCCGCCGCCTCAAAAGCTGCGCCGCTGCCCAGGTTCTGCGCCACGAGCGGCGGAATCCCCCGCGCCTGGAGTTCCGTCGGTGAGGTGCGGAAAATCTCCCGCGGATGACCGAACGCTTCCACCAGCCGCGCCGCCAGGCGCGTGCCCACGCCTGGCGCCAGCTTCAGTGCCAGCCAGTAGAGCGCCTCTTCGTCAGATCGCACGACCGCTGCTGACTTTTCAGACACAGCCCTTCCCACTCGCTTCGTACGCGCAGCGCTTCGTTCGGTTTCCTGTCTTCTGCGGTTGGTAACTCTACCGTTCGCTGAAAGAGTTTGTCAACTTCACCTCTGTGCCACCCGCCCGCTGTCCGCAAAGTTATTCATCTACTGTTTATCTGCGGCGCTCGATCACGGCGGCGAAGAAGCCGTCCAGGTTCTGATCGGGGAAGGTTTCGAGATACTGGCCGCGGAGCAAATCTCGCCCGGTCTCGGTGAGGAACTCTGAGGCGCGCTCTGCAATCTGCTCTACCGGCACCAAGAAAAAACCTGAGCGGTCTGCCAGCACTTGCTCGACTACGGCCTGATTTTCTTCCGGCTCTAGCGAACAGGTGGAGTAGACGAGACGGCCGCCCGGCGCCAGCCAGCTCAGTGCGTTGTCGAGCAACAAGCGTTGCTTGGCCGCCAGCACCTTCAGGTCGCTTTCCGTAAGACGCCATTTGATCTCCGGATTGCGCCGAATGGTCCCGGTGCCCGAGCAGGGCGCATCCAGCAGAATTCTGTGGAAGGCCACACCGAAGGGCAATGGGCGTGTGGCATCCAATGCCACACACAACGGCGCATGCCCGCGGCCGGTGCCGGCCAGCTTCTTCACCAGGCGCAGGCGCGCAGGACGCAGGTCGCAGGCTACCAGTTCTGCCTGCGGAGCCAGTTCCGCTAGCGCCCCCGTTTTCATGCCTGGCGCGGCGCACAGATCCAGCACACGGTCGCCGTCTTGCGGCGCCATCAGGTGCGGAATGATTTGTGAAGCTTCCTCCTGCACAGGAAAGCGACTCGCAACCCGCTTGACCTCCCCCGTGACGTCCCGGCAGTTGCGAACATAGCGGCAGGGCTGGCCCACTTTGATGCTTCGGCCTGGGGGAACCCGGATGAACACTGGTGGCGGGTGGTTATTGGCGCGCGCGATGGCTCGCGCTCGCCGCGGCCCATAATTCCGCGCCCAGCGTTCCAGAAGCCAGCCCGGGTGGGAGAGCTCGATCTGCTGCTTTGCGGATTCCGGCATGTCGGCCGGAAACAGCGATTCCAGCGGTGCGCGGGCAACCTGCCGCAGCACCGCATTCACCAGCCCAGAGGCCGAGCCTTTGCGGACGCGTTTCACCAGCTCGACGCTTTGTTCCACTGCGGCCGACGCCGGTATCCGTTCGAGGAAGCGCAACTGGTATATGCCCAGGCGCATCGCGATGCGCACCTCGGGGTCCCAGCGATCTGGCACTTTGCCCGAGAAATGGGCGGCCAGCCAATCGAGCTGGCCCTGCCAGCGCAGGCAGCCCATGACGAGTTCCTGAGCCAGCCCCCGGTCGGCAGCTGAGAGCTTTTCCGTCCGCCACGAGTTGAGCAGCTCGGCCGCGTAGCTTTGCTCGCACTCAACGCGAAGAAGAATCTGGAAAGCGACGTGGCGCGCTGGGGTCAGCATGAAATTGATTGAGCGATGATGGATCTATTGACGAGTGGGGGTTTAAGAATCGAGTCTCAAGCAGCCAGTCGTCAATGATTCAGTGGTCTAAGCCCAGGCGTTCGCCTGGGCTTATCCGTACCCCGTTCAAAAAATCGGCGGCAGGCAGACGCTGGCGCCCCTCCCGCTGCACCTCGTCAAGCTCCAGCCAGGTGCTCTGGCCACAGGCGGCCAGCAGGTGCCTACCTTTCACCCGCAGCGTGCCGGGCGGCAGCGAGGCGTGTGGAGGAGTTGTCACCTCTGGGCACGCTCGCCACAGGTGGAGCAAGCTGCCGCGGAAGGTGGTGAACGCTCCCGGCCAAGACACCAGACCACGCACACGGTTGGCGATGTCGCGTGCCGGCTGGCTCCAATCAATCCGCCCGTCTTCCTTCTTTAGAATGGGAGCCGAGGTAGCCAGCGCGTGGTTCTGAGGAAGCGGCGTGAGAGTGTCGCGCTCGAGTCCCTCCAGCGTTTCCAACATCAGCGACGCGCCGATCTCCGACAGGCGGTGCCCCAGCGAAATCGCGTCCTCCTCGGGTTCGATGGGTGTCTCCCGGGCCAGCAGGATGTCGCCCGTGTCCAGCCCGGCATCCATGCGCATGGTGGTGACACCTGACACGGTCTCTCCGCGGATGATGGCCCACTGCACCGGAGCCGCGCCCCGGTACCGGGGCAGCAGCGAGGCATGCAGGTTGATGCAACCGCGCCGTGGCAAGTCCAGGATGTGCTGAGGAAGGATCTTGCCGTAGCCCACCACCACCACTATTTCCGGCTCCAGCGATTTCAGCAGGCCGAACACTTCCGGAGTCCGGATCCGGGGCGGCTGGTGCACCGGCAGGGCCAGCGCGGCGCGCTTCACCGGGGGTGCCGTCAGCCGGCCGCCTCGTCCGGCCGGCTGGTCGGGCTGGGTGAAGACGGCGCGGATACCGTGCCCCGCCTCCTGCAGTACACGCAAGGTGGGGAGCGCGAACTCCGGGGTGCCCATGAAGACCAAGTTCATTGCCAGGTACGAGATGCCAGGTGCTATGTGTCAGGTACCGGGTTATCAGGTGCCAGTTGTCTTGGAAGCTTGAACCTTAAATCTGGAATCTGAAACCTGGTTTCCTACCATTCGCCCGCGCGCATTAATTTGCGCACCTTGCGCTTGATCAGATCGCGGCGGAGGGAGCCAAGGTGCGAAATGAAGAGGCGGCCGTTCAGGTGGTCGGTTTCATGGCACAAGGCGCGGGCCAGCAGGTCTTCTCCGGTCAACTCGAACCATTCCCCTTTCAGGGTTTGGGCCCTGACCACGGCCTTCTTGGGGCGAGTGAGCGCAGCGCGAAAGGTGGGCAGGCTTAGGCATCCCTCCTCCAGGCTGTGCTTGCCCTCCGTGCGCAGGATCGTCGGGTTGCAGAGCACCAGTTTGGCCTGCCGGTCTTCGCCGGAGGTGAGGTCCACCACAGCGAGGCGCCGCCCGATGCCGATCTGCGGCGCAGCCAGCCCCACGCCGTGCGCCGCGTACATGGACTCAAACATGTCCTCGGCCAGCTTGGCCAGATCTGCATTGAACTCGGTGACCGGACCCGCAGCACGTTCCAGCACGGGATCACCGTATTTCACGATCTTGTAAATCAACTGATCGCTCCGAACCGTGATTCAGAACTCCTTCAACTGCTCGAGGTAGCCCTGGTAGTTGCGCTCGATTTCCCGGAGCGAGTCACCTCCGAACTTCTCCAGGAAGCAGCGGGCCACCACCAGCGCGACCATGGTCTCGCCGCCGACGCCCGCAGCCGGCACCACGCAGACATCCGAGCGCTCGTAGGCTGCCTGCGTCGACTCTTTGGTCACCAGGTCCACCGATTCCAGGGGACGGCGCAAGGTGGAAATGGGCTTGAGGTAGCCGCGCACGACGATCTCCTGGCCGTTGCTGATGCCCCCTTCGATGCCGCCGGCCCGGTTGCTCTTGCGGGTAAACCCTGGCCGCCCCGCGTCGTAGCCGATGGGGTCCTGCACGGTGGAGCCGAAGGACAACGCGTTTTCGACGCCGCTGCCGATCTCCACGGCCTTCACCGCCTGCAGCGACACGAGCGCCTGGGCCAGCAGGCCGTCCAGCCGCTCGTCCCAGTTGGCGCAGGTCCCCAGGCCCGGCGGAACGCCGCAAGCGACGACCTCGAAGACACCGCCCACCGAATCACCGGTGCGCAAGGCCTTATCCACTTCGGCCTTCATTGCGGCTTCGGTCTCTGGATCCGCGCAGCGAAGCACCGGCTCCGGGCGCGTGGCCACCTGGCGAATCTGTTCGAAAGTGACCGACTTGCGCAACACAACGCCCCCCACAGCGATGACGTGGCTCCAGACCTCGATGTGGAAGCAACGCAGCAACAACTTGGCCAGAGCGCCGGCGCCGACCCGCGCTGCGCTTTCCCGCGCACTGGCCCGTTCCAGCACGAAGCGCGCGTCATGCAGATTGTATTTCAGGCAGCCGGCCAGGTCGGCGTGCCCCGGCCGCGGCGCAGTCAGCTTCCGTTGCTGCGACTCGGGAACCTCGCGCGCCTCCACTGGCAGGCTCTCTTTCCAATTTTCCCAGTCCCGGTTCCGGATCAGCATGGCCACCGGGGCGCCGATGGTGGAGCCGCGGCGCACGCCAGACAATATCTCGGCGGTATCCGTCTCGATCTTCATGCGCCCGCCGCGCCCGTAGCCGCCCTGGCGGCGGCGCAGCTCGGTATTAATGAATTCCAGGTCTATGGGAATGCCGGAGGGAAGCCCCTGGACCAGAGCCACCAGGCTCTGCCCGTGCGACTCGCCGGCGGTAGAAAAGCGTAGCATCGGAAGACATGTGTCAGGTGTCAGGCGTGAGAACTATGAATGCCTGTTGGGCTCACGCCTACAACCTGACACCTGCTACGAGCATTATACGTGCCACAGGCACTGGTTTGCAGGTATGCTATAAGTTCTGAAGTAATGGGGCTGGGTACAATTGTCTGCCTTGTTGCCTGCGCTGCAGCGGCAATGCTCCCGCCGAGCGTCGCGGCGCGGGTGCTCACCGACCATATCGGCCGCCGGGTCGAGGTTCCCGACCACCCGCGGCGCATCGTATCGCTGGCGCCAAATCTTACTGAGACGCTGTTTGCCGTGGGGCTGGGCGACCGGGTTGTGGGTGTCACCGATTTCTGCGACTTTCCTTCCGAAGCCAGATCCAAGCCCACGGTGGGCGGGGTCATCAACCCCAGCGTAGAAGTGGTGGTCAGTCTGAAGCCAGATCTGGTGCTAATCAGCCGCGAAGGGAACCGTCGTGAGACCATGACGGCGCTGGAGCGCCTGAGAATCCCCGTGTTCGCCGTGAGCGCAGAGCGGCTGGGGGACGTCTTTCGACTGATCCGCGACGTGGCGGCGATTGCAGGGGTAGCTGCTCGCGGCGAAGCGCTCGCCGATCGCTTGGAGCGGCAGGCTGCCGAGATCGAAGCAGCCGTCCGGCCCTACCCGCCGCGGCGCGTGGTGCTGCTGGTCTGGCTGCACCCGATTGTGAGCGTGGGGCGCGGCAGTTTCCTGGACGACCTGCTGCGCCGCACCGGCGCGGTTTCCATCTCTGCCGACACTGCCCAGCCCTGGCCGCGCCTGTCGGTAGAGCAAGTGGTGCGGAGCAATCCTGAATTCCTCCTGGTGCCGCGCTCCCCAAGCTTCGCGCCTACCCGCGAGCAGTTGCTCCGCCTGCCCGGTTGGAGGGAGCTGCCGGCCGTGCAGCAAGGGCGCATCATCTACGTGCCCTGGGACGTGGAGCGCCCCGGGCCTCGGCTGGTCGAGATGCAACAGTTGCTTGCTCGGGCACTGCATCCGGAGGCGTTTGCGACGAAACCATGATTCTCACCCGCGGTCGCGTGGTCTGGACGTCGCTCGCCGTGCTGGGCGCGGCCGTCGTGGTGACGCTTGTGGCTCTGCTGCTGGGCTCCAGCGTGACGTTTACTCCTAGCGACGTGCTGGACGCGGTGCGCGATCGGAAGAGCACGCTGGGCGTGATCTTGTTTGACCTCCGCGTGCCGCGCGTGCTGCTGGCCTTGATCGTGGGGGCTGCTTTGTCGATGGCCGGCGCCTGCTACCAGGCCTTGCTCCGTAACCCGTTGGCAGAGCCCTACGTCCTGGGAATCTCCAGCGGAGCGGCCCTGGGCGTGATTCTGTTCTTGGTTGTAGCACCCGCCTGGCAACAGGGCAAGCCGCTGGCCGGGTTGCTGGGAGCTCTAGTCACCACCGGCATCGTCTATCTCTTGGGCTTCCGACGCGGGCGCGCGAGCGGGCAGTCGTTGCTGTTGGCCGGCGTGATTGTCGCTTCGTTCCTCTCGGCTGTGATTGTGTGCTTGATGACCATGCTGCCCAGCCGCAACCTGCGCGGCACGGCGATCTGGCTGATGGGGGACCTGGGGTTGTTCAACGACGGCCTGATCTCTGTTCTGATCTGGTGCCTGCTGCCAGTGTTGGTCGCCGGCATGGTCGCCTACTGGTTTGCTGCCGAGCTGAACCTTCTGTTGGTGGGCGAAGAAGAAGCCGCCGCACTGGGAGTGGATGTCCCACGGGTCAAGCTGGCCGTCTTCGTGGCCGCCAGCGCCCTGACGGCGGTGGCCGTTGCTCACGCCGGCGCCATCGGCTTTCTGGGCCTTCTGGTGCCGCACTTGGTGCGATTGCTGCTCGGCAATGACTACCGGCTGTTACTGCCGGTGGCGGCCCTCGCGGGCGCTGTCCTGCTGGTGGCAGCCGATACCGCCGCACGCACTGTGGCTGCCCCTACCGAGTTGCCCGTCGGCGCCTTCACGGCGCTGGCGGGAGCGCCGTTGTTCATCTACCTGCTGCGCCGGAAGCTGGCCGAATGACGACCGCTCCCGCTCGCCGGCTCTTGCTGGACATCAATTCGGTGGAGTTTGCCTATCGAGCGCCGCGTCGGCGGGGCGGGCTGGACGGCTCCCAGGACGGAAGGTTTCGTCTGGGACCGCTCAGCTTCAACATCTACGCGGGAGATTTTCTGGCCATCATCGGACCCAACGGCAGCGGCAAAACCACATTGTTGCGCCTAATGGCCGGCCTCCTGCGCCCGGCGCACGGCGACGTCAGCTTTGCCGGGAGCGAAATTTCGCTGCTCGAGCCGCGCGAACGCGCCCGGCGGATCGCCGTAGTGCGCCAGGAAGCACCGCTGGTGTTCCCCAGCACCGTGGAGCAGTTCGTCCTGCTCGGCCGCTATCCTTACGCCGGCCGCTTCGGTTTCGAGCGCGAAGAAGATGCGCGCATGGCGCGCCTGGCCATGGAGGCCACGCACATCTGCTCGATGGCGCATCGCCGCATGGACGAGATTTCCGGCGGGGAGCGCCAGCGCGCGGTGCTGGCGCGCGCTCTGGCTCAGGAACCGGAACTGTTGCTGCTGGACGAGCCCACCGCCAACCTGGACATCAGTTTCCAGGTGGAATTGCTGCGCTTGATCCGCCGTCAGGCCTCTCAGTATGAGTTCGGGGTGGTGACGGTGATGCACGAAGTCAACCTGGCTTCCGAGTTCGCCGACTACCTGATGCTGCTTCGCGCCGGCAGAGTCTTTTGCTCGGGAACGCCAGAGGAAGTCCTCACTAGGCCCGCGCTCGAAGAAGTGTATGGCGTGCCGATCCGCATTGACCGCAACCCGTTCAGCGGACGCCCTCACGTGACCGTGATCGCCTCCGCCTCCCTCTAGCAGGCTGCTGGACCCAAGAAGGCTTCCACAGGCTGAAGCCTGTGCCACTCTTTAACAACTTGCGAGTTGGCGGTGGCCCAGACTTCAGTCTGTGCAGGAGTTTTTCAGCATCCTGCAAGCAGCAGCGTAGGGGCTCCGGACTGCCGAGAGGCAGACCTTACTTCCGTTTTTTGCGTCGGGTTTGCTTACCGAAACTCTCGAGTTGGGACGCCAGCTTGTCCAATTTCCGAGAGGCCGACCGCATTAACAGCACGGACCGGCCCTGCGCCTTCGTTTGCATTTCGATCCCTTTGCGCACTATCGTTCGCGCCTCTTTTTCAAGACGCCCCAGCGCAGCGCCCAGCTCTGCTCCGGTCGATAGCGCAACCCGTTCTATTTCCTTTTCTAGGCTCTTTCTTTTCCTGGTTGGCATATGCACTCCATTCAACAGATTCGCACTCGCCGGAGCCGCCCCCCGGCGCTGCCCCGGACGCGCAGGGATTGCCCCTGGCAGACTGGTCTGAGCTGGTGGCCCTCTGGAGAACCTGGCGGGCCAACTGCAGGGCACGGCCGCGCAGCATGTTAGCTTTCTCCAGCCGCGCGGGATCGGTACGCAAGGCTGGTTGGGCGGCCAAGGCGCGGTACATGGCGGTCAGCGCTTCCTGTTGGCGTCCAGTGGCCTCGAGCGCAGCGGCCAGCACCACCTGGAAGGTTTCATGTCCTGGCGCCAGTTCGGTACTGCGGCGGGCATAGCCGAGCGCTTCCTGGGACTGATTCTTCTCCAGCAGCACCAGAGCGGCGCAGTTATGGTGGAATGGGTTCTTCGGCTGCTGGTTAGCAGCGCGGCCACCGTGGGTCAGCGCGCCGTTGTAGTCCCCGGTGGCATAGAGTGCCAGGCAAAGCTGTCCGTGCGCCTCGGCCAAGTTAGGCTCGATTTTCAGGGCCTGCCGCAACTCCTGGACTGCCTCGTCGGGCCGGCCGGTCAGCGTGAGCAACATCCCCAAATGGCCGCGGGGCTGTGCCCATCCCGGGCGCTGTTGGGCGACCCGGCGAAGGACCTCAGCCGCTTCGGTCAGTTCGGCGTTGCCTAGCAGGTGGAGGCCAAGCTGGTACCCAGCCTCGGAAAACCGCGGGACTAGCTTGACGGATTGGCGCAGATAGCGGATGCGTTCGGTTTCGTCGGTGCCGATCATTCCCAGATAGTAGAACACCACCGAGCGCCGATCGGGCTTCAGGCGGGGAGCGATGCTCTGAAGCTGCCGCTGGCATTCCGGCAGCACCTGCTTCCAGGCGGCCTCCGCCGCCGCAGCCGAGGGGTTGTTCAAAACGCCGGCTGTCTGCTCACTCGATCTTAGTTCACCATTCATCGCGTAGGCGGCGCCTAGCAGGCATTTGGCGCGTTGAGCCTCCAGCGAGGCCGCGGATTTGCTGGCTGCAGGGCGCAGCAGCCGGATAGCCCCCTCCGCGTCGCTCGCGGCCATGCGTTCCAGTGCGATCTGCAACACGTTCGGCGCCGGGTCCTCCCTCGACTGGGTGGTCACGCCCTGGCCGGCTGCCTGGGCACGCACGAGACTGACGTGCGGTGTAAGCAGGAGCTGCTGGACAAGGACCAGGGCCAGGAGTATTTTGAGGGACATCACAGTGATTGTATCTGGGTGTGGCTGGGGGCGCACGGATTTTCTGGACGGCAGGTATGGACAAGAAAGGCAACTCTGCGGCGGACCGCGAGCAACTTCCGCCGATCACATTATTCGGAAAGCGAATGAAGTCGACGGGGACGGCGTCAGAACCGCCGCCCGGTCCGGCTCGGCACATCGGGGCAAGGCGCGGCAGCGAAGACGCCGAGGGACGCCGCGTGTTCTGGGTGGCCGTCGGGGTCTTTGCCCTGGTTTTGCTGGCTGCTCTTCTGGGACCCCGACTCCTGCACCAGCCCCGACTCCTGCACCAGAAAGACGGGATCCGGGTTGGTCCCCCAGTTGACGGCCCAGTTGATGGCCCAGTTGACGGATTGACGCAGCCCTTAGCAGAAACGGCGGCGCCACAACTTGAAGCTTCGGAGGCTGAAGCCTCAGAGGGAGCCGCGCCGCTTCCTCCACAGCCCGCTGCAACGGCCATTGCACCGGAGGACACGTCGGCCGATTCAGCCCCGGCGCTGGCGCCTGCCACAGATGAGGCCAAGCCCGGTGGCGGCAAACCGGCCCGAGCACAAGCAGGCTCGACGACGACAAGTCCCACGCCGGCCGAAGTCAGAGCGGCGGGGCGGCCGGCTCAGGGCAAGACACAGGCACCGCGTCGTCCCCCGCGTGACGAAGCTTACATCCGGCGGCTGCGCGAGCGGATGCAGCAGTATGAACGCGAGAAGGCACAGGGCAAGTACCAGGAGTCTCCCCAATAGTGCTACCGTTTACACGACGCATTCATACTGCGATCGACCTGGCCGCCAGCGCCCATCGTGATCAGGCCCGAAAGGACCGCGACCGCCCCATCCCCTACGTGGCCCACCTCTTCGGCGTCGCCTGCCTGCTGGCAGAGTTCGGCTTTGATGAAGACGTCTTCGTGGCCGGATTACTGCACGACGTGCTGGAAGACCAGCCCGCCTACGGGCAAGATGTGGAGGGTTTCGGGGAGCGCGTGGTCAGCCTGGTGCGTGCGGTCACCGAACGCAAGCTTGATGCAGCCGGCGAGGAACGGCCCTGGGCAGTGCGCAAGAGCGAATACATTGAGCATCTGCGCTCCGCCCCGGCCGAGGCCAAGGCCATCTCCTGCGCCGACAAGATTCACAACATGCAGTCCATCCTGCTGGCGCTGGAGCGCGGCGCCCAGATTTGGGGAGAAATGAAGGCCCCGCCCGATCAGCAACTGGACCGCTATCGCCGCCTGCGCGCCGCTCTGGCTGACGGGTGGCAGCATCCCATCCTGGTGCGGTTTGACGCGATTCTCGCCGAACTAGAGCGCCGCGTGCAACAAACCACCTCCCCGCAGGCCTGACAACTTTCAGCCGAATTTCCGCTTATACTAGTAAGTATGCTGTGGCGGACGCTCTGCTCCGGACTCCTGCTGGCGATGGCCGCGGGCGCCTGGGCTGCCACTCCCGAGAAAAAGGCGCCTGCCGGAAAGGCATTGGAGAAACCCACCGCCGTCCTCACCGGCCAGCTGGCGCACCAGGGGCGCGCGCCAGTCCTGAAGGTGCCAGTCCGGGGAGGGGGGGAGGTCAAGACTTACAGGTTGGTTCCCTCCGACGAGTACACCAGAGCGTTGCTGGGTGACAACCGCATCGGCGGTTGGGAACTGCGCGTGGAGGGTCGCTGGAAGAGCAAGGACACCTTCCAGGTGGAGCGGCTCTTCAGCGTGCGCGACGGGCGGCTTCACAAGGTGACTTACTTCTGCCACATCTGCAACATCACTTCGTATAAGCCGGGCCGCTGCGACTGCTGCCAGGAGCCCACCGAAGTCCGCGAGGTGCCCCACGACCCCGAGGGCATCCACTAAGATTGCCCGGCCAGCGCAATCAGATCTATCTCCACTTTCACGTCGAACGCCAGCCGGGCGATCTCCACAGTGGCACGCGCCGGCGGCTGGCTGGGGAAGTAGCGCGCGTAGACTTTATTCATCTCGGCGAACTCCTTGAGGTCTTTCAGGTAGACATTCACCTTGACTACCCGCTCCATGCTGGAGCCGGCCGCCTTCACAATCGCGGACAGGTTCTTCATCACCTGCTCGGTCTGGACGGCGATATCGCCTTCGACCACCTTGCCCGAAGAATCCAGTGGCATCTGGCCACTGACAAACACGAAGCCATTCGCCTCTACAACCTGGGAATAGGGACCCACAGCTGGAGGCGCATCCGGGGAAGAAATGATTCGTTTCATGGCGCGCTATTAAAGCATAGAACAGGGTGAACCGCTATCTTTTGACGAGCCGAACGTCCGCGGTAGGGAAGCGGGGCATTCGCCCTTGTGCCTGCAGCCGGTTCGGCGGTAAAATTTATTATGCGGCGGTCAACCCTCTCACAGGTGCAGGGCAGTCGTGTATTCCGAGGAGACTTCTGCATGCTGCAGGAAAAACGGACCCTGGCGTTGCTGGCGAGCCTGATCCTTGGGCTCGTGCTGGCGGCTACCCCGGCGCTGGGTCAGATCAAAGCGGCGGACCCGAAGGCCCCGAAGAAACTAGCGCCCTATGTGCCTTCCCCGGAAACGGTAGTGGAGAGGATGCTGAAGCTGGCCGAGGTCAAGCCAGGCGATATTGTCTACGACCTGGGGTCGGGGGACGGGCGGATCCTCATCATAGCCGCCCAGAAATTCGGCGCGCAGGCGGTCGGCGTGGAGATGGACAAGAAGCTGCACAAGGAAGCCTTAGAACGCATCCAGCAATTAAAGCTGGAAGACAGGGTGAAGGTGATCCACGGCGATCTGATGAAGGTGGATGTGAGCCAGGCCACGGTGGTTACCCTCTACCTGTTGACCAGCTCCAACGAGAAGCTGAAACCAAAACTGGAGAAGCACCTGCAGAAGGGCGCGCGCGTCGTCTCACACGATTTCAAAGTTCCCGGCTGGCGCGCGGAGAAGATCGAAAACATGAGCCAGGGCGAGAGCCAATTCCATCAGCACACCCTCTACCTCTACCGCCGGTAAATTGCTCCGCGTTTGGGTCGCGGGACGCGTCTGCTCCACGTCGCCCGTGAGATAGGCTTGGTCCGGCGCTCAACCCCCGCGCTCAACCTCCGCCGCTCAACCAAGGTTCTCTTCCTCACGCGGGCATAGAAGAATTCCCTTCCGAAAAGGCTTTTCGCAAGAGACTATAGTGGCCGAATCGCACACTGGGAGGAAGCAGTGAAACCGCTAAAGATCTGCATTTTAGGGCCGGGCAACATGGGTCGCATCATCATGCAGCGGCTGATCCACGAAGGTTTCTGCGAGCCGCGCAACCTTTCGGTCAGCAAGACACGCACGCCGAAACAACTGGGAGACCGTTTCCCGGGCGTCCGCATTCACCAGGGGAACGCGCGGGCGGTGCGCGGCGCCGACATCGTGATTCTGGCCGTCAAGCCGCAGATGTTCGCGGAGGTGGCGCGGGAAATCCACGCCGCGCTGACCGCGCGCCAGCTGGTCATCTCCGTCATGACCGGGATTGACTCAGCCAGCATCGCGCGCCTGCTCCGACACAAGAAAGTGGTTCGCTGCAGCACCAACATCGCCATTGAGGTCGGTCGCGCGGTCACCTTCTGGTCGGCGCAATCCTGCGACGAGGCCGATCTGCAACTGGCGCGGGGCATCTTCTCCCACTGGGGACGCGAAGTCTTCACCCAGCAGGAGCGTCACCTGGACATCACGATTGTGGGCGTCGGAAGCGCTCCGGCCTTTATGGCTTACATCCTGTGGGGCATGGTGCGCTCGCTGGTGCACCTGGGCCTGCCGGCCGATCTGGCCAAGGTGGCCACCTTCGGGGTGGCCGAGGGCACCCTGTCGCTGTGCGAGCTGGAACCGGACCGGCACCTGGCCGACTTCATTGACGAGGTCACCACTCCCGGCGGCATTACCGCCCGAGGACTGCACAAGTTCGATGCCGGCCTGTTCGCCATGCTGACCGAGGCGTACGAGGCCGCCTACCTGAAGGTCATGGAATTCAAACAGACCGTGGACTGAGGCGCAGCGCCGACAGCATCTTGCAGGCCACACGCAGATTTTGTATGAGCGATTCACCGGCCCGAGCTGGAGCCATAAGCAAAGCGCTGCTGGCGCAGATGGTCCTGTCGCCGGGTCTGGCGTTGGGCTTGGTGTTGGTAGGCTGGGGACTCGACGCTCCAGGCGCCTACTTTGCACATCCAGCGCGCGCCGCATTCTTTGCGCTAGCCGTGCTCGGCGCCATCCTGGTTCTGGTGTTGGCGCCGGACGTCGAACTGTATCGCAAAGGCCAGCGGCCGGTGGGACGGCAGCGGTGGCTGCTGGGCGGGCTAATCGTGGGGGCGATGTTTCTGATCTGGTTCGTCGCCTGTGCTGACCGCCGAAGTTTGCTGACGTTCGGCGATAGCGCCGCCCTGCGCTACTTTGGGCTGGTGCTCTACGCCGGAGGCAATGCGGTGGCGCTGGTGGCGGTGCAAACGCTCGGCAAGCAGTACAGCGGCTACATCACCATCCAGGACGACCACCAGCTGGTGCAGACCGGAATCTACGCCCTGATCCGCCACCCGATTTACTTGCGGGCGCTTCTGATCGCGGTAGGCTGGCCGCTGGTATTCCGCAGTTGGCTGGTGTTCCTGCTGGTGCCGCTGCTGACCCTCTTCGTAGCTGTGCGCATCCGGCAAGAGGAGAAGCTACTGGCCGAGCATTTCGGCGCCGAGTTCGAAGTCTACCGACGTCGCACCTGGCGGCTCATGCCCTACGTCTACTAGCGAGAATGCCTAAACCGTCGTAATGCATCGGGTTCTCAATAGCGGACAGACTCTCAATTTGAGATAGAGGGTAATCATGAAATCCGGTCTTCCAGAGGTGAGGGTTCTTCAGCGACGAAAAGCGGCACTGGTGCTGGCAGCTCTGATTGCTGCCGCCGGAGTCATCTGGCGTGTCCATGACGGGGTTACCTTGGCGCTTCTTGTGGCCGCCGCAGGTCTGATTTGGTCCAGCCGTGAATGGAAAGCTTGGCTGGTGTCCGGCGCAATGGTAGCCGGGAGCTTACTATGGTCCCACACAGATGAGATCGGCTGTTCGGCATGGTGGCGGGCCAGCGTCGTCTATGAACAACTGCGCGGCCACCTTCCCTATATCGAGTGGGACGATGTTCAGCGTAAGACCTTTGGACCGTGCTATGGGCTCAACAAGCCCCATCCGGAAGTCGAAAAGAGTATCCATCAGGTCGAAGAAAGAGTTGTGGAGGGACGCAAATGGGAGCTTTATCAAACCGGGCTGGGACGCTTCTGGATGCCGGCACCGGGTAAAGACCTCCTTACGTTTCTCCTCTGGGAGTTGACTGTGCAGCGCGACTACGAGAGCGGGCAGGCCGCGATCCGGCAGGGGGATACGGTCGTGGATTGCGGCGCTCACGTCGGCCTCTTTACCAAGTTCGCTCTACGGCAAGGAGCTGATCGGGTGGTTGCCATTGAGCCGGATCCTACAAACGTCGCCTGCCTGGAGTCCAATCTTGGCCGGGAGATTGCAGAAGGCCGTGTCATCGTGGTGAAAGCAGGACTATGGAACAAAAAAACCCGTCTCACGCTCTATGAGTCCCTAGATGGAAATTCCGGAAAAAACACGTTCGTGGGGGAACTGCCAAACGCGAACAAGATTGAAGGCCTTCCTGTGCTGCCGCTGGATGACATCGTCGCGAACCTCAAACTCGATCGGGTGGATTTCATCAAAATGGATATCGAGGGTTCCGAACGCTTCGCGCTTCAAGGGGCCACCGCGACTCTCCGACAATTCAAGCCTCGCATGGCCGTCAGCGTGTATCACTCGTCGGACGATCCGACGATCATACCTGCGCTAGTCAGGCGGGCCCAGCCCGATTACCAGATTCATGCCAAGGACATCGAGACAATGGGACGAGTACGGACCAAAGTCCTCTTCTTCGATTAGCCAGCTTGGGACTGGCTTCCCAACACGTTTCGATGATCCGCCTCTCACCGGCCAACTTCCAAAATGTCCGTTAGGCCCCAAGCAAGTGGCATAATCCGAGGCATGAATACCGAAATCACTCATCCCGACGTGGAGAGCTATCTTTACAACCTGTTACCGGCGCGGGATGCGGTCCTGGAAGAGATGGAAGCCTATGCTCGCGAGCATCGCATACCCATCGTCGGCCCGGCGGTGGGACGCTTGCTTTACCTGCTGGTCAAGTTAGGGGGCGCGCGCCGCATCTTTGAATTGGGCTCGGCGATTGGCTATTCCACCATCTGGCTGGCCCGTGCCGCCGGTGAGGGCGCTGAGGTGTACTACAGCGATGGCAGCCGGAGCAACGCCCGGCGCGCCGGCCAGTATCTGGAGCGCGCCGGCGTCAGTCACATCGCGCGCATCGCCGTGGGGGATTCCCTGGAACTACTCCGCGCCACATCCGGAGAGTTCGACTTGATCTTCAACGATGTGGACAAGCACCAGTATCCAGAAGTCTTCCCGCTGGCCTTGTCGCGCCTGCGCCGGGGCGGCCTGCTGGTGGCAGACAACACGCTCTGGTTCGGCCGCGTAGTGCGCCTGCGACGCCCAGACCGCGACACTCGAGGCATTCAGGAATTCAACCGCCTGATCTACTCCACTGCGGGGCTGCACACCGTCATCATCCCGTTGCGCGACGGCGTCTCCGTTTCGCTCAAGCTGTAGTGACTCTGCGAGAGAACGGGGCAGTGCTTGGGCAGGCAGGCCCGTCTGGCCATGCACGGACTGCTTCACTCGATAATGGAGTACTCGGCAGACAACAAATTCGATAGAAAGCCTGAAACCCCTCTGGCACTATAAGTGGTGAGGTTACTTGATTTCGGGTGCCCCTTTTTACTTCTTCGGAGGAGGCGTTATGTCAGCGACCGATGCTTTGCGCGCTAAAGTTCGGGAGGAACTGCCGGAGGTTGAGGAGATTTCTAGTTCGGAACTGCAGAAGAAAGTGGTGGAGGCTTGGGCAACGTCCTTAGGCGGCAGCAGCTTTGGAGCGATTGCAGAGATCAAGCCGTCGGGGAATCCCGATACGCCACCGCTGAAGACAGGGACGCAGACGGACCACATCCGCGGGGTGACACGGCTAGCAATGGTGATTGCCGGTGAGATGATGGCCATGTTTCCGGATTTGAGAATCAACCGGGACGTATTGATTGCCGGGGCCTTGTGCCATGATGTGGGCAAACCCTGGGAGTTCGATCCGAAGAACCAGGCGCGCTGGAAGGGGGCGCCCCGAGCGGCGGGATTTCCCTCCATCCGGCATCCGGCCTACGGCGTGCACATCTGTCTTAGTGTGGGACTTCCGGAGGCGGTGGCTCATATGGCCGGAGCGCATTCGGGCGAGGGCGAGCTGGTGGTGCGGAGTTTGGAGAATACGGTCGTGCATCATGCCGACTATGCGTTCTGGCGCACGTTGGAAGCCGGAGGGCTTTTGCATAGTGACGACTGAAGACAGCACCTGCGCCGGTTTTATCCAGGTCGGCCTAAGCGCAAGTTAGGTGGAACATGGGTAATCCTGGCGAGCAAGCATTTGTCTACACGATCCGGGATAGGAAGACCGGCCGGGATGAACACTATGTCTCTCTGGTCCCTCATGATGTCGTCTTTCGACGCGGCCTTCCCGCCGAAGCCATCCTGGGCAAGCTTGTCGACGGTCCCGATTTCTTCGATGTCGAACACTTCGCGCCGAATGTGCGATTCATCGAGTTTCTTCATGACTTCATCGCCCGACACGCTGCGAATTGTCCTGGTGTGGTAGCGGAAGCCAAGCGACTACGGGACGGTTACGTCTACATCATCGATGCTCGGACATCTACGCCGGAGGGAGGGGTGCCATCACAAGACATCATTGGCGCCGTCGAAGTCCACGCTGGCGCGGTGACTGGCTACCAAGGCAACCCCAACTACCAGCTCTTCACGGCCAACGGCTTGATGATGCTAGAGTCTTGGTTTCGAAGTAGGCTACTGGAGGAGATCGAGAAGATGCTGGACGAGTCCACCTAACACACCGGTGCAGCGGTTAGACAAACGCCATGCCCATCTCGCTGAAACGTGCCTACGAGACCCCGTCACGATCGGATGGCTGCCGCATTCTTGTCGAACGGCTGTGGCCCCGCGGTCTCTCGAAGCAGGAGGCGAAGATCGACCTCTGGCCCAAGGAGGCTGCTCCCTCCACCGAATTGCGGCGCTGGTTCAATCACGAGCCGGCCAGGTGGACAGAGTTCAAGCGCAGATACTTCAAGGAGTTGCGCGCCCGACAGGAGTCGCTGCATCCCATCCTCGAGCGCGTCCGAGCTGGTCGGGTCACCTTCGTCTTTGCCTCACGGGAGTCGCGGTTGAACAACGCCGTCGCTCTCAAGGAGTTCGTGGAGCGTACAACCTGAATGAACACCGCGGCACCAAAAGCGAGAGAAGAGTCGTGCAGCTCGCGGCTAAACGGCACCCTTGCCGGAGACTGACCCGCTACCCCCGCGGGGTTGACTGTTGGTCAAGGGCAGGGCGACAATGCCCACATGATTGAACAGTTGCTCTTACATCCAGTCCGGTCGCTGCACGCCACCGCCCCGGGTATTGCGGAAGTGGACCCGGCGGTCCGCCGTGCCTTTCAGGCCGTGCCGGAAGTCCTGACCGGCATTCCGGAGGGCGCGCCGGTGGCCGTCACCTGCGGCAGCCGCGGCATTGACCGGATCGCGGCGGTCGTGCGGGCCGCCTGTGCCGTGTTGCGAGAAGCTGGCGCGCGGCCCTTCGTGGTTCCGGCCATGGGGAGCCACGGCGGCGCCACAGCGGAGGGACAGCGCCGGCTGCTGGCCGACCTAGGGGTCACCGAAGAGCTGGTGGGCGCCCCGGTAGTCTCCTCGATGGAAACGGTTTCGCTTGGTCGGACTCCCGAGGGCTTTGAGACCTTCATGGACCGCGCCGCATGGGAGGCCGGGCGGGTGCTGGTGCTGAACCGGGTCAAGCTCCACACCGACTTTGAGGGGGAGGTGGAAAGCGGCCTGCTGAAGATGATGACGGTGGGGTTAGGCAAGTTGGAAGGAGCCACCAGCTTGCACAAGAACAGTCTTCGCAGCGGATTCTCTGAGGCGATCCTTCCCATGAGCCGCCACGTGGTGGCCAGTGGCCGCATCCTGGCTGGGTTGGGCCTGGTGGAGAACGACCGGCACAGATTGTGCGAAGTCGCCGCCGCGCCCGCTGCCGACCCCGCTGCCGGCCCTGCTGCTGGCATCGAAGGGCTGGACCGTCGCTTGCTGGCTCGATCCCGGCAGTTGCATCCCAAGCTGCCCTTTTCCTCGCTGGACCTGCTGATCGTGGATGAGATCGGCAAGAACATCAGCGGCGTGGGAATGGACACCAAGGTGATCGGGCGCAGTGTCCATCCCGACCGCTTCCCGCTGGACGTGGAGCGCTCCATCCGGATCCGTCGCATCTACATCCGAGACCTAACACCGGAAAGCGAGGGCAATGCCTCCGGCATAGGCCTGGCCGACGCGATGCACGAGCGCATCGGCCGCAAAGCCGATTTCCACGTCACCTACACCAATGTGCGCACCGCGCTCGCGTATGTGCCTGCCCGCATGCCCATCTCTTTCCCAAGCGATCGAGCAGCGCTGGATTTTCTGCTGAGCAACCTGGGCTCGCCTGAGACCGAAACGGTGCGGGCCGCCTGGATTCGCAACACCTTGTCGATGGCCACGCTCCTGGCCACGCCTCCCTGCGTGGCCGAGCTGGCTGGCAACCCCAACTACGAAGTGCAACCCGCGGTGGCATTGGAATTTAACGAGGCGGGCGATCTGAAAACAGGTCCTCCGGTCCTGGCCGAAGCCACCCTGTAATCATGCGTCCGGCCATTATTGCCGACGACCTGACCGGGGCCTGCGATTCTGCCGCTCGTGCAGCGCTGGCCGGCTGGCACCCGTTAGTTCTGCCAGCCGGAGGACGGGCAGGCTCTCCCCCGAATGCCATCGAGGCCGGAACAACCCACACCCTCTTGGTGGTCTCCACGGCCACCAGAAATCAGCCACCCGAGCCGGCAGCGAAAGCCGTGGCGGAAGTGGCGCGAGCTTTGTTGGCCGGCGGTGCTTTGCCCAGTTTCAAGAAGATTGATTCCACCCTGCGCGGGCCGTGGGCTGCAGAAGTGGCCGCGCTGCGGCAGGTCATTGGGGCGCAGGTCGTAGCCGTTGCACCTGCGTTCCCGGCCTGCGGGCGCATTGTGCGTAGCGGCATGGTGTACGCCGATGGGAAGCCAGCGGGCGAGCTGGCCCCCGCCCTGGCCGACGCCGGTGTTGCCGACGCATTAATCGAAAATGCGGAGAGTGACAAGGACCTAGCCGCATTCGTCGAGTCGATCGCCCGACGTCGGGCCACGGTGTTATGGGTGGGCTCGGCTGGTTTGGCGCGCTTCGCGTTTGGCCCACCCCCGGCGGGCGAGCAAACCCGCGAACTGCCCTCACCTAGGTCCACCTCACCCAGATTCATCGAGGCCGCGCGCTGGCTGATCGTGGCCGGCAGCACCCACCCGGCCACCCTGGCCCAGGTGGAGGCGGCGCAAGTGGGGGTCCGGGACGCCGTTGGAGTTGCGGTAGAGGTGGTCAGCCAGGTTCCTAAAGCTTTGGAGCGTGACACCGGACTGTTCCTCATTGGCGGCGATACAGCCGAGGGCGCAGTCGGCGCCCTCCAGGTAGAAGCGCTGGAGGTGTTCGGCGAAGTACTTCCGGGGGTAGCTACGGGCCGGATGCTTGGCGGGCGGGCCGACGCCGTTCCCTTTCTTAGCAAAGCCGGCGGCTTCGGCCGGCCCGACGCTCTGATCCAGGCCATCGCCCTTGCCATGTCAAACCCGAGCGGGCAAGCGGCTGAGCTCATCGGCCATTCGCGATCATGAGGCTTCCCCGGATTGGCATCAGCTTGGGCGACCCTGCGGGAATCGGGCCCGAAGTGACTGCCAAAGCCCTGGCCCGCAAGTCCCTGCGCGAGCAGGCGGAGCTTTCCCCCATCGGGCCGCCTTCGGTGCTCGCGCATTGGGGTCTGAGTGGCCCGCATGCCGTTCCCGCCGGCAACCTGGAGTGGTCACAGGTTCGTCCCGGGCAGGTCAGCGCCGAATATGGTCACGCAGCACTGGAGGCGGTTCGCGCCGGGGTGCGGTTGTGTCTCGCGGGGGAATTAGACGCATTGGTCACCGGCCCCATTCACAAGCGCGCGGCCCAATTGGCGGGGATAGGATTTCCCGGGCACACTGAATTCATTGCCGCGCTCTGCGGGCATCCGGAAGTGCGCATGCTGCTGGCCGGGGAACGGCTGCGCACCATCCACGTCACCACTCACCTGGCACTCGGCGAAGCCTGCCACCAGGCGACCGCGGCTCGCGTCTGGCGCACCATCCAACTCGGTAACGAAGCCATGCGGCTGCTGGGCTTCGAGCAGCCGCGCATCGCCGTCGCCGGGCTGAATCCCCACGCGGGCGAGGAGGGGATGTTCGGAGAAGAAGACCGCCAGCAGATCGCGCCGGCCGTTGAGCAGGCCCGCGCCCAAGGCCTGCCAGCCTGCGGCCCGTTGCCTCCGGATACGGTTTTCCTGCGGGCCTGGCAGGGCGAGTTTGACCTGGTGGTGGCCATGTACCACGACCAGGGGCACATCCCAATGAAGCTGGTGGAGTTTGACAAGACCGTCAACATCACCGTCGGATTGCCGATTCTGCGCACCTCGGTGGACCACGGTACCGCCTTCGACATCGCCGGGCAGAACCGCGCTCGTCCGGAAAACATGGTAAGCGCTATTGAGGTGGCCATCCGCCTGGCCTCCCGCCGCAAATCCGTCGAAGCCCACCGTCCTGCCCGCTCCCAGTGAAAGCGTTTCTTCTCTGCTATCCGCTCGTAGCCCTATTGCTCGGCACCGTGTCGGGCAGCGCGTCCTGGCTGCGCGAAGCGGGCATGCACGCGCTGGTGGTGCTGGCGCTGGGCGCCGCCTTCCTGGCAGCGAAACGGCAGCAGCGCTGGCCGCTGCTGGGTGGCTTCTTCGAGCCGCTGCTGGCGTTGCTGTTGGTGGTGATGGCTGCCGGCGCCCTTCAGTCGCCCTGCCCCGGACGCAGTTGGCGGATGATGTTGCTGGCAGCAGCGGCGGCGGCAGTTTTCTACCTGGTGGTGGGGCTGGCCTCGTCCGGCCGGTCTCAACCAGCAGCCACCCTGCAATGGGTGCTCCCCGCGACGGGTACGGCGGCGGCTCTGGTAGGTCTGTCACTGTACTTCTTGGGCTGGACTCCCCGGGTGGTTGCACCGCTGGGGCATCACAATTACATGGCGGGCTTCCTGCTGCTGCACCTGCCTCTGACGGCTGGCGCCGCAGCAGCCGCGCGCTCAAACCCTGCACGCCTGTTCTGGTATGCGGCAACGGCAGCGCAGGCGCTGGCGATTGTGCTGACAGGCTCGTTGGCGGGCGTGTTGGTGCTAACCGGGTTGGGTCTTGTCGCTCTAGTCAGCCGTTTGGGTTTTAGCCGTTTGAGCTTCAGAAAGTCACTCGGTCCACAATCCACAATCCGAAGTTCGAAATGGCAGCTCGTGGCGCTACTGGCATTGGGCACACTGGCGGCAGCCGTGTTCCTTTGGTCTCGCAGCCCCGTGGTTGCGGGCTTGCGAGGCCGCGTGGCCGCCATCGTGGCCGAGCGCCGCGATCCGTCGCTGTCGCTGGAAAACCGGCTGCGCCACCTGCGGGCCGGGTTGGGGATGGCTGCCGCTCGTCCGCTGGTCGGCTGGGGGCTCGGAGCCACGCCGTTTGCCGCTTCCTTGCACCGCGAGCAGACGCCTGGGCTCAGCCCGCCCGGCGAAGTCTTGCCGCAGCTGCACAGCCTGCCCGCAAACCTGCTGGCTGAAACTGGCGTGCTGGGACTGGCCGCTGCCCTGTTGCTCGCACTGACCACGCTGAGGATGGCGACAGGCCGGGCGGCCACGGCTTTGTGGGCTTACCTCATCTTTTCCCTGAGCGACTATCAGCTAGATCTGCCCGCCATCTTGTTCCCGCTAGCCATTGTGGCTGGCTTTTCTGTAGCTACAGGCCTCCCGGCACGCAAAGAAATTCAACCTACTCCCGTGCTCCGGTGGCTGGCGATGGGCGGGTTGTTCCTGCTCTCGCTAACGGGCGCGGCGCTGCTGGGTCGTTCTTCGGTGGCCCATTACTTCTACCAGCGCGGCGATCCGGCGCAGGCAGCGCAATGGGATGCCAGATGCGGCTTCTACGCCTTTCGCGCGGGCGGGCTCGCCGACCAGCAAACTGAGGTAAATCAAACTGACGCAACCAATGCTACCCGGCGGACCCGGCGGTTCTACCTGGAGGCGGCAACGCAGATGCCAAACCTTATCCCGGTGGCCGCCCAGGCGGGCAGCAGCCTGCTGCAAGCGGGCCGGTACAGCGATGCGTTGCCTTGGCTGGAGCGCGCCGCCGAGTTGGATTACTACTTCACCCTGGCGCACTTTCACCTGGGCCGGGCACGGCTGCGCACCGGCGATCAGGCGGGCGCCATCGAGGCTTTTTCAACTGCGGTGCTGGTCCAGCCAGCAACGGTGATGGCCGAGGACTGGCTGCGGTCGCCCGAGCGCGAGGTTTACTCGGAATCGCTGGAGCGCGCGCTGGACAAGCTTTATGAACTAGCCGCCTTCGATCCCGGAAGCGGTCCCTGGCCCGAAAGCGGTCCCTGGCGCCGTTGGAACGAACTGGGCGTCTTCTTAATCGGGAGTCGAAATCAGTTGCCGGCTGGTCCATACCGCGTGCTGTTCTTCGAGTTGGTGGACCGGGACCTGACGGTGAACCACAGCCTGATCGTATTTCGCCGCGCCGCCTCGCCGCTGCGCGTCGCTCCAGTTGTTCTGCTCTCATCCACACCCAACCCACGCCAGCCTGCCGGTCTCGGCGTTATCGCCGGCCTGCCCTCCGTCCGGGCCCTCGACCTTAAAATCCCTCCTCGCCGCACGCTTGCCGAAGCCCCACCCGTGGTTGGCGAAGGTGGGATTGTCAACGGTGCCAGTTTCTCGTCTGAGGCGGTCGTCAGCCCGGGTTCCATTGCCTCGCTGTTCGGGATGAACCTTGCAGCGGCCACAGTGGCAGCCAGCTGGCTGCCACTGCCCACCATGCTGGCCGGCACCGAGGTTCTGGTCAATGACACGCCCGCGCCGTTGTTCTTTGTTTCGCCGTTACAAATCAACTTCCAAATGCCGTTCGAGGTAACTGGCCCTACCGTCCGAATAGCCGTGGCCTCCGGCGGAGTTCGTGGCCCGGAAGTAATGGTGCCAGTGATGGTAAAAGTTGAGCCTGCGGCTCCGGGCATCTTCGCCGCTGTAGCAGGCGGAAGCGGGCAGGGTGCCGTTTTGAATGAAGACTTTTCGCCTAACTCAGCGGAGAACCCGGCGGCAGTGGGCTCGGTGGTTCAGATTTTTGCGACTGGCCTAGGCGCAACGGATCCGCCACTGGCTACGGGCCAGACTGGAGCCAGCTCGCCGCCATTCAACCTAACAACAATGATGCCGGTTGTAATGATTGGTGGCGCCTCCGCGGAGGTACTTTCCTCAGGTATGGCGCCGGGGTTCGTGGGGCTCTACCAGGCCAACGCCCGCGTACCGACGGGAGCGCCAGCCGGTGATGAGGTGTCGCTGGAAATTGAGATCGGCGGAAGCAGTAGCAACACCGTCACGTTGGCTGTCCGCTAAATGGCCAAGTCCTTCCGTGGGCTCCCACAACTTTCCGAGATGCACAAGCGGGAGCCATCCCTAGCGGGCGGAGCGGAGCAGGTCGCGGGCGTGCTTAAGGACGGTGTCGGTGATGCGGGCGCCGCTGAGCATGCGCGCCAGCTCCGGGGCGCGCTCGCCCTCCTCCAGATGGCGGGTCAGGGTGATGGTGCGGCCGTCGCGCTCCACTTTTTCGACGAAGTAATGGTGGTCAGCGAAGGAAGCGATCTGCGGTAGGTGGGTCACACAGAGCACCTGGTGGCCGGCGGCCAGCGCCTTCAGCTTGCGGCCCACAACTTCGGCGACGCGCCCGCCGATGCCGGCATCAATTTCGTCGAACACCAGGCTGCGGGCGGAGTTCGTCTGGGACGTCCTCCCCTTGGACAAACCGGCAGGCCTGTCCCGACGGGTTTCGGCGGCGGTGATGAGCGCCAGCATCAGCCGGGACAGCTCACCGCCCGAAGCCACCTGATCCACCGGACGCAGCGGTTCGCCCGGGTTGGGCGAGATGAGAAACTCCACGCGGTCCATGCCGGACGCCTTCCAGGACTCGCTGCCGGAGGCGCCCTCGGCTGGCGCAGCAAACTCGATGCGAAAGGCGGTGCGCTCCATGGCCAACTCGGCGAGAATCCGGGCCACGGCCTTCTCTAGCCGAGCGGCGGCGTTCTTGCGCTGTGCAGAAAGCTTTCCGGCCAGTTGACGGTAGCGTTCGGCGGCGGCTTCGAGTTCCTGCTGCGCCTGGCGTGCCAGCTCGTCCGAGGACGCCAACTCCTCCAGTTGCCGCGCCACTTGTTCCATGTGGGCCAGCACGTCTGCCAGCGTGGGGCCGTACTTGCGCTTCAGCCGGTCCAGAATTGACAGCCGGTCCTCCACTTGTTCCAGGTGCTGCGGGTTGGCGTTCAGTTGCTCCAGGTAATCGCGCAGGGAAAGGGAAGCATCCTCGACGCTGATGCGGGCGCTGCGCAGGCCATCGCAGATTGGCTCAAAGGTGCGGTCGAAGCGGGCCACATCTTCCAGCGCCCGCAGCGCCGCGGCCATGGCGGCTGCGGCGGCGCCAGGGGCGTCGTAGAGCTGCTGGTAGGCGCTCTCGACGGCGCCGTGGATGCGCGTGCTGTTGGCCAGCACGCGCTTCTCCTCCCCTAGCCGTTGGTCCTCGTCGTGCAGCGGGCGCGACGCTTCAATCTCCTGCTTCTGGAAGGACCACAGGTCAGCCAGACGCAGCTTCTCCTGCTCGTCACGGGTCAACTCGGCCAGCCGCGCCGTTGCCTGCCTCCATCCCCGGTAAGCATCGGCCAGCTGCTCGGCCAGTTCCTCGGCGCTGGCCGAGCGGTCCAGCAGCTCCAGTTGGGAGGCAGGCACCAGCAGAGCCTGCTGCTGGTGCTGCCCGTGGATGTCGGCCAGCCACGGGGCCAGGGCGCGCAGGGCCGCCACCGTGGCCGGGCGGTCATTGATGAAGACGCGGGTGCGGCCTGACACGTGCAGCTCGCGCTTCAGCAGCAGCTCGCCGCTTGCCGCCAGCTCGACGCCGACTTCGTCGGCGGCGCGTTTCAGGTCCCGCGACACCACGACTTCAAACAGGCCGCACAGCACGGCCCGCTCAGTGCCGGAGCGGATGATTTCCGGCGATGCTCTGCCGCCCAGCAACAGGCCCAGGGCGTCCACCACGATCGACTTGCCGCTGCCGGTCTCGCCGGTCAGCAGGTTCAGTCCGGGGCCGAATTCCAGCGAAAGGCGGTCAATCAGCGCGTAGTTCTCAATGTGGAGTTGCTGGAGCATGGCAGCCGCCAGATGCCGGGTTTCAGGTGCCAGGTTCAGGTGTCACAGGTTCAGGTGTCAAATGATAGCAGAGTCCGAGACTGCTAGTTCTGACTGCCAAATCCAGGACTGCTTCCCCTTCGACCTTTGTTGACCAAGCCGGCGTTGAGCCAGGAATTCTACTTATGTGATACCGGCCTGATACCAGCCCTGACACCAGCTTTGAATGCGGCCGCTGGTTTTGTGCTAAGTTAAATGAGGGGAAGGCTGCAGCGGAAGGGATCTGCGACGGATTTAAGCGGCGGCCGGGAGCAGGCCAGCATCGCCGCGGCTTTAGAGTAAGCTGGGGAGTAAACGGGGGAGTAGAGTTGACTGTCGTTCCGCTTCTGGCTCTAATCGGCGGCACCGAAGTGGTCGGTTTGATCGGACAGACCGGCTGGGTCGTCAAGGGTGTTCTGCTGCTGCTGCTGACGTTTTCTGTCTTTTCCTGGACGGTGACTTTCGCCAAGTGGCGCCGCTTCCGGCGGGCACGCGCGCAGAGCGAGCGGTTCCTGCGCGCCTTTCGGCGGAGCCAGACCTTCTCGGAGCTGCATGCCATCAGCGACCAGTTCCAGCCCAGCCCGCTGGTGGAGATGTTTGAATATGGCTACGGAACCATCCGCCAGCAGGCGACCCCGGCCAATCCGCATTCGGGCAGGCTGCCGCCGGGCGGCGTCGCGCGAGTCCAGCGGGCGTTGCAGATTGCCGCCAGCGACCAGTTGACCGGCATGGAGCGCATGCTGAGCTGGTTGGCAAGCACGGGTGTGGTCGCGCCGTTCATCGGCCTGTTCGGGACGGTCTGGGGCGTCATGGACTCCTTTCACGGACTGGGAACAGCCGACTCGGCCTCCCTGCGCGCCGTGGCTCCAGGAATCTCCGAGGCCCTGGTCGCTACAGCCGCCGGGCTGTTCGTGGCCATCCCCGCGGTGGTGGCCTACAACCACTTCCTTCACGTGCTGCGCGATTTCGGGTCGGGCATGGACAGCTTTGCCCTGGAATTCCTGAATGTGGTGGAACGCGACCAGGCCGGCTAGCAGGCGAGGCAAGGGTACACGATGGCTTTCACCAACCCGCAGGGACGCACGCAAAGTTCGCTCGCCGACATCAACGTCACCCCGTTCGTGGACGTCATGCTGGTGCTGCTGATCATCTTTATGGTGACGGCGCCTGTGATTCAGTCGGGCATCGACGTCGAACTGCCGCAGACGCGCACGGTCCGCGAGATCACCCAGGAGCGCGTCATCGTTTCTATTGACCGGCAGCAGCAGCTGTTCGTCGGCCGCGAGCCGGTTAACGTGCACGCCCTGGGCGCGCAGTTGCAGCGGCTGCTGCGTGACCCGAAACGCCAAGCGGTCTTTCTGCGGTCCGACAAGGAAGTCCCCTTCGGCGTGGTAGCCAGCGTGATCGACGAGATGTATCTGGCCGGGATCACGAATATCTCGGTGGTCACGAAACCGCTGGAGAAGTCGCCGGCGTCAAAACGGAGATGAGAGTACAAGTCCGAGTCGCTGGTAAGCATGTGCCCGCCACGAGCGAGCCGGAAGGGTTGAAGGCGCCGCTGACCGCCTCCGTCGTCTTTCACAGCATGATTTTCGGCGTAGCGCTGTTCGGTGGCGCTCTGGTCCCGCCGCACCACGGGCAGCAGTGGGGCGAAGTAGGTTTTGGCGGGGGGAGGTCGGTCCCAGTGAACTTGGCGCCGAGCGTTCCGCTGCCGCGCCGCGCCGCGCCACGAAACCCGGTGGCCGCCGATACCCGGGAGCTTCACCCGGCCCAGCCCAAGCAGCCGAAAAAAGCGCCACCAGCGTCCCCGGCGCGGGAGTTCCAGTTGACTGAGGAAGACTGGAAGAAGAAACTAGCGGAGCTGGAGCGCCGTCAGGCGAGCAAGGAGCTGGCGCAATTGCGGGGTGAGCTTCCGGAAGGGGCGATTCCCGGCGCTACCAGCGGTCGCGCTTCGTCGCCCATCTACGGGATGGCAACCGGGCAGGGCGCCGGGGGTATCGGCTTCAGCGGGCAGTTCGGCCTCCTTTACGGCTGGTACGTGCGTGCGGTGCGGAGCTGCATCGCGCGCCATTGGGACCGCAGCAGGGTTGATTCCGCCATCCGCTCGGCGCCGCGGGTGTATGTCGAATTTGATATCTTGCGGGACGGGACCATGAGGAGCGAACGCATCAGCACATCCAGCAGCATTCCGTCGATTGACCGCGAAGCGCTCCGGGCAGTGCAGGCCTGCAGCGGCCGGCGCGACGTGGGCGCCGACGCTCATTTACCAGCACTGCCGCGGGATTACCAGGGCTCCAGCGTGCACGTGGAAGTGTGGTTCGAATTTCAAAGATGAGACAAGCACCGAGTGAGTTGCCACATTCGCAGCAAGCAACACCAGATGCGCAGTAACCAACAAAAGACGCGCAGTAAGCAACGGCTCATGGGGAAGTCATGGGCCATTGTCTTTACGGTTGCGGCCGTGGTTCTGTCGCTGGTGTGGCTGCAGGCCGAGGCCACGCCGCGTGCCGCGCTTGGCGCACCTCAAGCGGCTTCCCAGCGCCGGGACGTCATCCGCTTCGGCATTGACCTGACGCTGGAGACGCTGAAGCTGGCGGTGGCTGACTTTCGGGCTCACGGCACCGAGGCTGCGCCGCTGATGCGCGTCTTTAATAAGGTGCTTTGGAATGATCTGGACCACGCCGGAATTTTCGATCTGGTCAGCAAGAGCTTCTACCCGCCGGCAATTCCCGGGCGACGCGAAGACCTGAAAGCCGCCGGCGCTCTGTCGGCTTGGGCCAATCCGCCGGTCAACGCCGAGATGCTGGCGTTCGGCAACGGGGCCGTTGTCGACGGGCGCCTGAGGATCGAAGGCTTTCTGTACGATCTGCGGAATCCGCTCCGCCCGGAAGTCCTGGCCCGGCGCTACACCGACGAGGCCACCGAGGAGGCTGCCCGGGTGATTGCGCATCGGTTTGCCAACGCCATCGTGGAGCGGCTCGGCGGCGGACTGCCGGGCATCGCCGACTCCAAGATCTATTTCTGCCGTAGGACTCGTCGGGACGTTAAGGAAATCTGGGTCATGGACTACGATGGCGCCAACCAGCGTCCGGTCACCGCCTACCGCTCCCTGGCGCTGACTCCCAACGTCTCGGCCGATGGCAGCCGGTTGGCCTTTACGAGCTATTCGGAAGTCTACCCCCGAATCTTCGTGTTGTCGCTGGAGAGCCGGCGACGCCTGAGCTTTCATAACACCCGCAGCGGGCTGAACACTACCCCTGCCTGGTCCCCCGACGGCCGTCAGATGGCCCTGTCGTCCTCGCTGAGCGGAAACCCGGAGATCTATGTGGCCAATGCCGACGGTACGAACCCCCGTCGCCTCACGTACTCGCGGGGAGTGGATATTTCCCCGGCGTGGAACCCGAAGACAGCAACGCAGATCGCCTTCGTCAGCGGCCGGGGCGGGGTGCCGCAGATCTACCTGATGGACGCCGACGGGTCCAACGTACGGCGTCTGACCGCCGGCGAAGGCGACGCGGTGACGCCGGCCTGGGCGCCCAACGGCCAGACGCTCGTCTTTTCCTGGACCCGTGGCTATGCCCCCGGAAATTACAATATTTTCCTGATGGATGTAGCCAGTGGCGAAGTGGTACAGTTGACCCACGGCGCCGGGCGTAACGAGCACCCATGGTTCTCTCCCGACGGCCGGCACATTGTTTTTGAGTCGAGCCGCAACGGGGGCAAGCAGATTTTTACCATGTTGGCGGACGGCACCAGGATCCGGGCTTTGACGCGGGATGGCAACAACACGGCCCCTGTTTGGAGCGTACGCTAGGGCCGTGCTGGCAGAATGGCTTCATAAGGGCTCTTGGGGAATCCTTTCCGTGGCGGGCGGGGGCTTGCTTCGGCACCACCGGAGTTGCTGACCCCGTTGCGCGCGACAAGCTGCTAGGAGAGAATCCGGCCGGACAGGTTTGCGGCCAACAGTTCGCCTAGCAAACAAGTTCCAAAGGCATCAGGCTGGAAGCCGATCTCAGAAGGGGCTGCGACTAGGTAGGGTTCCAGGGATTCAAGATTCACGAGATGGCTTCCAGTCCGCCGGTTCAAATCGCATGGAGGAAAAAAGAATGAGACGCAAATACTCCCCGGCTCTGGGCATGATTTTGCTGCTGGTTCTGTTCATGGGTGCCTGCAAGAAGAAAGAGGCGCCGCCCCCGCCACCCCCGCCGCCGCCGCCTCCCCCGGCTCCGACAGTGAGCCTGACGGCGACGCCCACCAGCATCGAACGCGGGCAATCCAGCACGCTGGAGTGGAGTTCCACCGAAGCCAAAACGCTGACGTTAGAACCGGCCCTAGGCATGGTGCCTCCCAAAGGCACGATGACCGTCTCGCCGCTGGAGTCGCTGACCTATACCCTGAGCGTCGAGGGGCCCGGCGGAAAGGCCCAGGCCAGCGTGCGGGTCACGGTGACCGCCAAGCCGCCGCCACCCAAACCCCCGCCACCGGTCGAGGAGGATATCGCCGCCTCGTTCGCGGCCCGGGTGCGTGACGTCTACTTCGATTATGACATGTACGACGTGCGCTCTGATGCAGTGCCGGTGCTGCAAGCCAATGCCGATTGGTTGCGCGCACACCCGAAGGCGAACATCGTGGTTGAGGGCCATTGCGATGAGCGTGGCTCAGCCGAGTACAACCTAGGCCTGGGCGATCGGCGCGCAAATAGCACCCGGGACTACCTGCTCTCGCTGGGCATCAGCGGGAACCGCATCCGCACTATCAGCTACGGCAAGGAGCGGCCGCAATGCACCGAGGCGAATGAGGGCTGCTGGCAGCGCAATCGCCGCTCGCACTTTGTCCTGGCCCGCTGAGGCCGAGGGCAGGGCGCAAGCAGAACGCAAACGGCTGGCAGGCGCCAGTCAGATGAAACCTGGCGCCTGCCAGCCGCAGTCTTAAGGAGAGGGAACCATGAGAGTGTTACGAGCCATCTTGATGGCGGTGCTCGTGGTGGCACTCCTGCCCACCCCGGCCTACCCTGTCGCCAAGGAGATTATCCGGATCGAGGCGGCAGTGGCCCGGCTGGAGTCGGACATGCGCGACATGCGCAGCACGCTGGACGAGCGCATGGGGATGATGCGCCAGCTCATGGAGCAGACCACCGACGCGATCAACAAGCTCAACGTGGTGACCGAGCAGGTGCAACGTTCGGTCCAGGGCAGCGTGGCCGCCCAGGGCACCAAAGTGGATTCGGTCGCCGGCAACGTGCAGGGGTTGCAGGACTCCCTGGAGGATGTGAAGGCGCGGCTGTCCAAGCTGTCTGACCAGGTGGCGCAGGTGCGAGAGTCGGTAGAGGCGCTGCAAACGCCGTCGCCGCCGGGCCCGGGGGCGGGCGCACCTCCACAGTCGCCCGAGGAGCTCTACCAAAATGGGCTGCGGGACCTGCAAGGCGGGAAACTGGAACTGGCGTTGCAGCAGTTCCAGGACTACCTTCGCTACTACCCGGAGACGGAGCTGGCCGGCAATGCCCAGTTCTATGTCGGCGAAGTGCTCTATCGTCAGGGCAAGCTACGCGAGGCGATCGAAGCGTACGACTTGGTGCTGGAACGCTACCCGAACGGCAACAAGACCGCCGGCGCCCATCTCAAGAAAGGCTTCGCCCTCCTGGAACTGAAGCAGCGCACATCCGGGGTCCGCGAGCTGCGCGAGTTGATCCGCCGTTTCCCGCGCAGCGAAGAGGCCAAGCTGGCCCGCCAGCGCCTCCGCCGTCGCTGAGAGCCACCTCCACGCGGGATCCCACTTGCTCCTGAGCCTCATTCCAGGCCTCCGGCACGGGTGGCGCGTTTGCCTTACCCGAGAGCTTCCGCTATACTCGCGTTCCAAACGGTGACGCCTGATTTGGGCGGGCCAGGCTCCGCGACACCGCCCCAACAGCGGCGCTACGACACAAGGAGAGGGCTGGCCCTATGGCACGAAGCGTAAACAAAGTCATTCTGCTAGGGAATCTAGGAAAAGACGCGGAGTTGAACTACCTGCCGTCCGGCCAGGCGGTCTCCAAGTTCCCGCTCGCGACCAATCGCCGCTTCAAAGACAAAGCCGGCGAGTGGCAGGACCAGACGGAGTGGCACAACATCGTGGTCTGGGCCAAGATGGCGGAAAACCTGACCCAGTATCTGCTCAAGGGTCGCCAAGTGTACGTGGAGGGGCGCATCCACTCCCGCACCTGGGAAGGGCGGGATGGCAGCAAGCATCACGGCACCGATATTGTCGCCAATGATGTCGTCCTCATCAGCGGGCGGGGCGGTGAAGAAAGCTCAGGGCGCGCACAGGCCAGCCAGTCGCGTCCCGCCGCCGCGCCTGCGGCCTCCTCTTCCGACGAGGGAATCTCACCCGAGATCACCGACGACGACATCCCGTTCTAAAATATGCAGACCTGAGCTGAGATCAACCTAAGGCGGGAAGGTCCTGCTTGTTTCTTGCCCTCCGCGCAATAGGTAACGCCAGCATCCTGCCGACCGCCTCAGCCCAACCGCCGGGACAGCTTGCCCTGATTCCCACCGGGTGGGCGCTCTCGCGCTAGTCCGAAGGTACCCCTCAAAATGAACCTGTTCGCCTATTGGCTGCCTGGTGCCGCTGCGCTTAACTAGGCTACGTTATGAACGGGACAAAAACTCAGGCTATGGCAGCGCTGTTTTGCGCAGTGGTTGCGGCACAGAGGAGCCGCAGGAGCCTGCCGGAGTTTTTGCGGATTCTGCCGGTGAGTCCCAAGAGCAAGTTCATGGTGCTGGAATGTTATCGAGGCGTACTTGAAAACGATTAACTGAAGCCATGAGCGGCGCGAAACGAAGCAAAATCCTGGTCATTGCCGATAAAGACGAAAATGATCCGCATGACCCTTGAAAGCTAATGAGTTGGAGAGGATAAATATGCCGGCGGAAATCCAGGATGTAAAACGCCTCCGCTACTTCCCGCGCTTCAGGGCACCAGATAGGAGTCACGCCGGCTTCATTACCGGCAATCGTCGCGTCGCTGGAGAACTCAAGAAGATTAGCCTAAGAGGCCTGTCCCTTCGGACCAAGGAATCGGTTCCGGTGGGGAGTGTCGGCAAGGTCGGCGTGCAGTTTCAAGACTGGTTTTTCCGCGCCACCGCGATTGTCCGTTCCGCCGAACCGGGCCGGTGGTTGGGCTTCGAATTCATCAAAATGTGCTCGCTGGATCGACAGGCCCTCCGCCTTTCTTGCGGTGCCCAACGTCGGATGGCAGTTGAGAACAAGAGCACCAGTTGACTCGCTACCCCACTCCCCCTAGCTCCCGCGCCTCCCAGCAGTTATTGTCGTCCTAGACCTGTGCGGCCAGCATTGGATTGAAGTGCCCTCGAAGAATTACGTCCGGTTCAGAATTCCGTGCGCAACCGGAGGGCGAAGCTGCGGGGCGGGGCCAACGCCGTGCCAGAGAACAATCCGACGAAATTGATCACGTTCAAGCGGTTGGTGAGGTTCAAGACGTCGAGTTGGAGCCGCACCGAGAGGTCATCGCGACTCCAAAGCTTCACCCCCAGCGAAGTATCCAGGGAAAACGAGGGGCGAACGCGGCCGCGTGTGAGGTTGACCCGGCTCAGAATTCGCTGCCCAAGGCGCTCCTCCAGTTCCTCTTCCTCCAGCGGTTCCTCTTGCTCGATGGGCAACCCGCTGCCGTACCGGGCGCCGAGCGCCACCCAGACCCTGGGGCTAATCTGATAGTGCACGCGCGCTTGGGCTGTATGGCGCTGGTCTTGCGAAATAGGAAAGCGGTCGGTGGCGCGCAACAGCTCGTCGGCGCCCTCTTCCAAGAACAGCCCGCCGGTGATGGGAAGAAACCCGGTTCCGACAAGGTGCGCGTAGCTCAGAAAGCCAGAAACGGGCCCCCAGCGCGGCACTTCCAGTTTGCCCTCAAAGCCGTAGACTTCGGCGCGGGAAAACGCGATGGGGAAACTCACCCCGGTATTCAAGAAGACGTCGTCGTCGGCAAAATTTCGAATCTCTCTTCGGAAATAATTCCCGTCCAGCCGCAACTTGCCGAAGACGCTCTTGGCAAAGCCGGCTTGGTAGAAGTTCCCGCGGGAGGGAGACACGAGCAGCGCCGTCGTCTCTTCAGTGAGCCGCTGCGCGGACGCGGAACTGGCCAGCAGCAGATTCTCGGTGGCGGGAATCTGAAACGCGCGGTCGTAGGAGGCGCGGAAGACCAGCCCGGTGCCCGGCCAGTGCCAGGCCACTCCCAGGCGAGGACTGAAGGCACTGTCCCGGACTAGCAACCGATAGCGGTCCCACCGCAGTCCTGCGCTGAAGGTCCAGGGCCCGGCGCGAACCAGGTCCTGCACGAACAGGGACTGCTCGCGGCCTGCTCGACGGTCCGCAAACCGGAAGCTGGGCGGGATTCCGGCATCGAAGACTTGCTGGTCCACGATTTCGTACCCAAACCGCTCGCGCACAGAAGT
Organism: Terriglobia bacterium; assembly: GCA_965223005.1. Classification (GTDB taxonomy): domain Bacteria; phylum Acidobacteriota; class Terriglobia; order JAJPHL01; family JAPKYU01; genus CBDBKE01. The sequence continues at coordinate 81,157 of CBDCVK010000003.1, forward strand.
CCAAATCGCCTCCGCGCCGGTTTTCAGCTCGTGGGCGCCAAGATGCGCCGACAGGCTGGCGCTGCCATAACCTTCCCGCAAGCTTCGTTGCTGGTCGGCCAGGATGGGGGTGGAGAGCGGATTCGACCAAAAGTCTGCAGAAAGGTCCCTCGCCATTCCCCGGAAGGCGGCCAGCAGGCGGGGTGAGAGGGTGTGCTGGTAGGATAGATGTCCCAGGGTTTCGGCGTTACGCTGATCCTGCCGCTGGCCGGCCTGCTGCTGAAATTGTTCGTTCGGGACCAGGAACCCCGTGCGTTTTCTGTACAGCGAGAGGCGCAGTCGGCTCGTCTGGCTCCAGTCACGTTCGAGGCGGCCACTGATCCCGGAATTGGATGCTTTGTTGGTGAAATTTTCCTCCACCGGCGGATCCAGGTACCGCTCCGTGTGTCCCCCCTGAACGGCTAAGGCGGCGGCCGTCCGCCCGCGCACGTACTGTCCGGAAACATAGCTGCTTTGGGTCGAGAAGCTGCCGACCTCGAGCACTGCGGTCCCATGAAAGCCCGAGGTCGTGTCACGGGCGGTGACCACCTCGATGACCCCACCCAGTTTCCGCCCATATTCAGCCGGGTAGTTGGCGGTCAACACATTCAGTGACCGGAGTTCTTCAACTTCAAGCGCCGGGGCGAAGGCGGGAGAGCGATTGTCGGTGATGGGGAACCCGTCAATGACATACTGCGTGTTGTACTCGGAGCCCCGCGGGTGCAGCACGCCGTTGGCCTCCAGCAACCATCCCGGCTGCGTTTGCACCAGCTCCGGCACGGCGCGGGCGGGCTGTGAGGCCTGCCGGTCCCGCAACGTTTCTGGGCCGAGGCGGAAGACTGGGCCCGTCCGATGCGGGTCCAGAAGCGTGGCCGAATCGGTGACCAGCACGGTGGCTTCCAGCGGGGCGATCCCGAGCGTCACCTGGTACTCGCGGGGGAGTTCCGAGCGGATTTCCAGCAGCGCGGAGAACGGTGCAAACCCCGAGCGCTCGACGCGCAGCAGATACACCCCAAATGGCAAGTCCCTGGCCCAATACTGTCCCTCCGGGTCGGTGTGGAAAGCTTGCTGAACTTGGTTGGCTTGGCTGACCAGCTCTCCACTGGCTGCCACCCCCAGGCCGGTGGTGTCCCGCACGGTCAGGCGCAACTCCCCCGTGCCCCGCTGGGCGAGCAGTGGCATCGCCCACAGAACTACCCAAAGCAAGCGTTTGCACTTCAACTTCAAAGCTCAGGCGGGAGAAGAACTCTTAACCGAGGACCACGCCCACATCGGCGCCCTTATCGATTCCCAGGATTTTGGCGGCGGCACCCCGACTGGTGGCCAACTCCAGGTAGCCGGTGCTGCCCACGATGGCAAACAGGTCGCCCGGGGCGCTCTGGGCGTAGGCGAGGTTGAGTTTCGTAATCTCACTCTTGCCCGCCACAAACTTGAACGGCGGAGGGCTTTGCTGGAACAGCATGGGCAGGTCTTCGGGCGTGAAGTTAGTGATGACGTTGCCGAACTTGTCCACCTTCAGCACCACTCCTTTAATCAGCCGCTCGTTCAGCGCCTTCGGCTTAGGAGGCTGGAAGCGGACATAGTCGCTCACGTAGTCTCCGAACTTGCTCGTTTCGACCCCACGGCTTAACCAGGCGGCAATTGGGGCGAAGATGTCGCGGCCATGGAAGGTCTGGCTGACCGGGTTCAGGAAGTAGTGCTCAGAAGTGACGTGGCGCACGGTGTGCTCTTCGCCCGCCAACACCAGCGACAGCACCCCGTTATCCGGGCACAGGAAATAGTGCCTCTCGGTGGCGACCAGGATGGGGCGGCGGTGCGTGCCCACGCCGGGATCCACCACCACCACATGAATGGTCCAGGCGGGAAAGTGGCGGTAGGCCTGGGCGATCGTAAAGGCTCCGTCCAGGACGTCGAAGGAGCGGACTTCGTGACAGATATCGATGATTTGGGCCTCTGGAGTGATTCCTAGGATGACCCCCTTCATCGTTCCCACGAAATGGTCCGAGAGACCAAAGTCGCTGGTGAGCGTAATCAGCCGTGACATACTTAGGGCAATATCGGCGAAATGGGGAGGGCGTGTCAAGCACGCTGGCAGCCGGCGGCTGATCCTGCCGGAGCGAACGCGCCTAATTCAGCGGCCAGTATATGGGCGACCCCGCTGCAACGAGGGGTTCGCCCGCATTCCGGACCCGCATTCCGGAAAGGCTGAATCCTAGACCCTGCCAGTGTGCCGCATAGTTTGCGTTCTACTCTTCACCGGGTGGGGACTGGCAGAGCGAGGAAGCCTGGCCCAATTGGGCGGGCGGAAACAGCAGCACCACCCGCCGGTTGAGTTCACTGGGGCCGGGCACATCCTCAACGGGTTCCCGCTCCCCCTTGCCCTGGACCGTGTCGCCCAGATCAGCAAGGAGTTGTTGCCGCCCGGATGGGTCCCTTTGTGAGGACGCGTAGCTCATCCCGGAGAGTTTCTTCACCGTCGCAAGGCGCTGCTCGAGGTCCTCGCGGGCGAGGTCTTCAGTTTCGTTGCTGAGCTCCTCCTCGAGGAAATAGTGCTGGACGGCAAGGGCGCGCTGCTCAGAGAGCCACTGGTTATAGTCGTCTTTCCCAACGCGGTCCGTGTGGCCTTCGTAGCGGACTTCAGCATTGGGAAAGAGCAGCATGCGCAGCACAGTCAGCTTGGAGAGATTCTCCCGCGCGGTAGGACGCAGTTTAGAACTGCCGAAGTCGAAAAGAATGTCGGAAGCCAGTGTGAGCACCATGCTACCGCCCTGTTCAGTCAACTGGCCGAGGGAGGCGAGCTGACGACGGAGTTCGGCACAGATCGCCTCCCGGTCCTCACGGAGACGCGCATTCTGTGCGCGGGCCTCATCGAGGGCTTCCTGCAGGGCACGGAGTCTGTCTTCGGCCTCGGCGCGACGTCGCCGCTCAGCGGCAAGCTCTGCTTCCAGTTCCTTCATCCTGTCGCGCAGGGCGGCCAGCTCTTTCCTACATTCTTCGGCCTCGGCGCGGAGACTAGCTAGCTCCTTCCGGCATTCATCGACCTCGGCGCGGAGCTTGTCCAGTTCGCGGGCAAGTTTCCGGACGTAGATGCCGCCGACAGCGCCTAGGGCAAGGGCACGCGCATTTTCTGCAATTTGGGCTGCAGTGCGGGCAAATTGAACCGCCTCACGGCTGCTCCCGTCGGCGCCGAATGCTTCTTCGGCCTGAGCCAAGTATGCGCGCGCCCGCGCGAAGGTCTCGCGTGTGCGGGCTTCGTCGGGGAGCGGTTTCTCCCCCTTCGGGGTCGGGGTTGCCAGGATTCCAGATTTGGAAGCCAGCTCAACGGCTTTGCGCGCCTGCAGGAGCTCGTTGGGGACAGAAGAGTCAGGGGAGGCAGGCGAGGTATCGTAGCGACTGTAGTAAGTGTAGTAGAGGAGCTTGCCGGGAACAGGCAGGGCTTTGTTGCTTGTTTGGCTGTCATCCTGGTTGACGCTGTAGAGGACGACGACAGGGCTGGGATCGTTGACCGCAAAGTCGGGCTCGGCGGTGAGCATCAGCCAGAAGGTTTGGTAGGGAGTGGTGACGTTGATGCTCACGGGCCTGCCGCTCTCAAACGTGATCTCACCCAGATTCATTGCTTCGCCATCCACCGAGACGGCCCAAAGGACATAGGTCAGGAAGTCTTTGCCAAAGTATCGGGCGGGTCGAAGTCTCTTGATGTCGCCACGGTTAATATCGATCTCGATGAAACCCCGGCGACTTCCGATTTTCATGCGCGCCGAAGCAGCAGGTTCGACCTTGGTGCCCTTCATCTCGACCACGGTAGATCCCGTGAGATGCCGGAAGCTGAGGATCTGTCCGCCCGGTTCCGTAACCTCGACGGCCTCAATGCTTGCGGGTAAGGTGACAGTCGCAGGCGTTGGCTGCTGGGAGTGCAGCGAGCTAACGACCAACAACGCGGCAATGAAGGCCAAGGCAAGGCACAAAGGTTGGCTGCTGTGCACAGGATTCACCCCTTCCGCAATTCGCCCCATATATTCTCTCATCGTTATAAACGAGTCAATCCAACTCTCCAGTGCGGGAGGTGCCGGTGTCTTTCCCTCTCAACCTGCGAGTCAAGCCCACAGCACCCGGCCGAGCTGTTTGCGCCTTGGGTACTAGCGAGATACTGGGTAATGCTAGAATAGGAATTTGATGCAGCGTTGCTGGAGTATGTGACGGAGTGAGTGATGGAGCGGCTGTACTTTGATCACAACGCGACGACACCGGTAGCTGTTGAGGTGCTGGAGGCCATGTTGCCGTTTCTCACCGGCAACTATGGCAATCCGTCCAGCATTCACAGCTTCGGGCAGCAGGCGCGGGCGGCGGTGGAGGAGGCGCGGGTCGAGGTCGCCCGGCTGCTGAACTGCCGTGCCAGCGAGGTGGTGTTCACCGGCGGAGGCACGGAGGCCGACAACCTGGCCGTGCTGGGCGCGGTCCGGGCGGCGGTGAGGCGTGACGGCGGCCGCAAGCACGTCGTCAGCAGCCAAATCGAGCATCATGCGGTCCTCAACGCCTGCCAGGCCCTGGAAAAAGAGGGGGTCGAGGTCACCTACCTGCCGGTGGGCAGCAACGGTTTATTGGATCCGGACGATGTCCGCCGGGCCCTGCGCCCCGAGACGGTGCTGGTGACGATCATGTACGCCAACAACGAGATCGGCACCATCCAGCCGATTGCCGAGATTGCAGCCGTCGCCCGCGACCACGGCGCGTTGATGCATACCGACGCTGTGCAGGCCGCCGGCAAGATTCCGCTGGACGCGAAGGCGCTCGGCGTGGATTTGCTGACGATCAGCGGGCACAAGATTTACGGGCCCAAAGGAGTCGGCGCACTCTACGCTCGGCGCGCGACGCGGCTCCAGCCGCTCAGCTATGGCGGGCACCACGAGCGCGACCGGCGCCCCGGCACCGAGAACGTGGCCGGCATCGTCGGCCTGGGAGGAGCGGCCGTACTGGCGAGGCGGTCTCTTGCCAGCGAGAGCGTCCGACTGGCGGCGCTGCGCGACCGGCTGGAGCACGGCATCCTGGAGCGCGTGGAGGAAGCCGCCGTCAACGGTGACTCCACTCGGCGCGTGCCCAACACCAGCAGTATTTGCTTCGACTACGTTGAAGGTGAGGCGCTGGTGATCGCCCTGGACCTGAAGGGGGTGGCCTGCTCAACGGGCGCAGCCTGCTCCAGCGGTGCTATCGAGCCATCGCACGTGCTCACCGCTATCGGCCTGCGTTCCGCGCAGGCCCGCGCCAGTCTCCGCTTCAGCTTGGGACGCCAGAACACCGAGGCCCAGGTAGAGCACCTCCTGGAAATCCTGCCGCCGGTGGTGGCGCACCTGCGCGACCTCTCGCCTACCTATAAGGCGCCCGCGTATAAGAAGAGCTGAGAATTAAGAATGAAGAAATGAGAAGTAGGGGGGAAGAATTCTTCACTCATAACTGTTCGGTGCTTTTATGAAGCCAACCGTAGTCGTGGCCATGAGCGGCGGCGTAGACAGCTCCACCGTCGCCGCGCTGCTTTGTGGCCAGCAGGACAACGTGATCGGGCTGACGATGCAGCTCTGGAACCAGCGGCGCCTGGCCGGCTTTCCCGGGATGCCGGAGAGCAGCCACGGGCGCTGCTGTTCGCTGGAGGATGTCTACGACGCCCGCCGTGTCGCTCAGCACTTGGGGTTGCCCTACTACGTCGTGAACCACGAGGCCCGCTTCGAGCAGGACGTGGTGCGGCCCTTCATCGAGGACTACCTGGCGGGGCGTACACCCATCCCCTGCGCGTTGTGTAACAATTCGCTGAAGTTCGACGAGTTGCTGCGGACGGCGCGGCAGATCGGCGCCGAGATGGTGGCTACCGGGCACTACGCGCGGCTGGAGCGCGACCCGGCTTCAGCCCGCTACCGGCTGCGCCGCGCGGTGGACCCCTCCAAGGACCAATCCTATTTCCTTTTCGGCCTGACGCAGGAGCAGTTGAGCCGGACGCTATTTCCGCTGGGAGAGCTGACCAAGCACCAGGTGCGCGAGTGCGCGCGCGGCGCGGGCCTGCCCGTGGCCGACAAGCCCGATTCGCACGAGCTGTGCTTCGTGCCCGGCAACGACTACACACGCTTTATCGAGGCCTACTTCGCCGAGCGCGGGCAGCCCGTGCCCGCCGCGCCGGGCCCGGTGGTGGACAGCCAGGGACGCCGGCTGGGCCAGCACAACGGCATCCAGCGATTCACCGTAGGGCAGCGCAAGGGATTAGGAGTGGCCGCAGGACGCCCGCTCTACGTTCTACACATTGAGCCGGCCACTGCCGAGGTCACTGTGGGCGAGGACGCTGAGCTGTTTGGCACCACGGCACTGGTCTCCCGCCTCAACTGGGTTTCGCTGGCTTCGCCCGATGGGCCCGTCCGGGCTGAGGTGAAGATTCGCTACCGCCATCAGCCCGCGCCTGCCACCGTCACGCCGCTAGATGACGACCACGCGCGGGTGGACTTCGACGTACCCCAGCGCGCCGTCACCCCCGGGCAAGCGGCGGTTTTCTACCAAGACGACCTGCTGCTGGGCGGCGGCTGGATCGACGGCAAATAGCCAGGGCAGAAACTTTCGGTTCCAGTCGTTATTTCTGAAGCGGGAACCCGGAGTAGTTATCAGTTTCCGTCTGAGAATATTTTTCCGGCTCCCGCGAGTGAGGCGGTCCTGCCTTTGAACGAATCGATCAGGGGAAGGAAAAGCTCTCCTACGGCCCGCGCGAACTGGTCGCGACAGAAAAGGACGATGACCAGGACCTGGTTGCCGGAATACACGCCCCCGGTCCCGAACACGCTTTTCACCTGATAGGCGGAAACAAAGTCTTGTGAGGCGATGATATTCCTGCCTTGCTGATCTTTCGCCTGGGCGGCGTTGTCCACAAAAAACAAGCCCGCCGAACGGCCCACGGTTTTCTGAAGGATTTCCGAGTCGCGCGTGTCGACCCACTCCAGGGGAACGCCGAGTTCCTTCAGCAGGCGAGAGATCATCGGAATGGCGTCCACGAAGGCTGAGGAAATCAACGGGATCCCCATATGGCCTTTGGAATTGCGACGGTCATTCCAGTCCGCCTCCTGGCCGTGCGTCCCCAACAGCGACAGCACCAGGGTATTGCCTTTTAACTGGCCTCCCGCCCCGGCCGACTCGGCCAGCTTTCGCACAAATTCTTGATTCGTCTTCGGCAGGGAGTCGAATGGAACAGTGAGAAAGGCACGGGCCAGAACAGCCGATTCACTGAACTTCGCGTGCAGCCCGCGGGCCAACTACTGGGCAGCTTCCTCCAGCGATGCCGCCTGCCGCGCCTTTGCCTCAACCTGACCCCAAAGTTCTGCAAGGACTGCCGATGTCGCGTGCTCGATCTTCATGACTCTTCCTCCGCGCCCTGATTGCATCGATCCTAAGAATGCAACGACAGCGTGCAAGATAGCAGCCCAGGCGCGCAGTGTCCATTTCAATCAACAGCGAGCAGTGGGGAGAAGCTGGCGCTGCGTCGGGGAGCCCACAGTGCCTTGAACAACGAGTAGCTTTCTCTAAGCAAAGGCAATTCCAATCCACCAGGCAGCCACCGCGGACCAGCCGGGAGGGCACGCCTCTGCCGGTGACCACAAATTTGTTCGACCTGCGAGCTACGCCCCAGCCGACACCGTGGTATATTAACCGGGCGAAAATTAGGCAGGAAGGCCCCCTGCCAGGGGGTTTGATTGAGCATTGCAAGGAACCTGCCACTGAACTTAAGGAAGGAGATTGTAGATGCTAGAGCAGCAGCCGGAGACAGCCAGTTCCCCTCCGCCGTTCCGTTTGGACGTGCAGGTGCATGACCTGTTGATGAAGCCGAAGCCCAAGTCCCTGGTGCCGCCTCCACTTGCGGCAGAGCCCCAAGTGTTGCCGGTGCCCGCATTTCCGGAGCACCCGGAACTGTTCCGCGAGGATGACTCCGACATTATCGAGATGGAGCGCAAGGCTCTCAATGGCCGCCGGCCCTGGAGCGGGCCTCTCGTTGCTCGGGCGCTGCGGGGCTGGGCGGTTCCCTACTTCAAGTCGCGCATCTTGCCAGGGGACTTCCACCCGATCATCGCCTACCTGTTCACTGAATGGAAGTGCAACCTGGACTGCCATTACTGCTGGTCCTTCGACAACAACGTGAAAGGCATGACCGAAGACACAGCCAAGCGCTCCATTGACTGGTTGCACTCCACCACCTGCCGGGTGCTGGCGCTGATGGGCGGCGAGCCGCTTCTGCGTCCCCAGTTCGTACACAAGGTAGTGTCCTACGCCGCTAAGAAAGGCTTCTGGGTGTACCTGCCCACAAACGCCCGTCTGCTGCGACCCGAAGTGCTCGACTGGCTGGGCGATGCGGGACTTGCCACGATCAACTTTGCGGTGGACGTCGTGGACGAAAAACCCGGGCTGCCCAAGGCGCTGACGCCGGTGCGCAAGTATTTTGATTACCTGCTCAAAAAACAATACCGGTACGGCATCACGACCGCCTTCAACATCAACATCTGCCGCAACAATCACGAGGACGTCAAGCAGCTCACGGAAATCGCGCATGACAACGCGATCATCACCGATTACCACATCAACGAGTCGCCGATGGTCGAGCAGGACCACTTTAAGCACATGGACGAGAACAGCACCTTTATCACTCCGGAAGATTTCCCGAAAGTGGACGCGCTGGTGGATTGGCTCATCGAGAAGAACCAGCAAGGCTACAAGATGGTGAACTCTACCCAGCGCTTGCAGGGCATGAAGGAGTTCATGCGCGGCAAGGTGAAGCCGTGGAACTGCCGTGCTGGTCAGAACTCGATGATCATCCGGGTGGACGGCACGCTGGCCCCCTGCTTCCCCATGTATTCGGCCACCTACGACTGGGGAACCATTGAGAATCACAAGTTCCAGGTCTCCCAGCTCGACCACATGAAACAGTCCTGCCAGACGCATTGCTTTTCGACCCTGAACCACAATCTGGGGTTCTGCTATAACGACGCCCGCGTCCTCCGCTGGATCATGCGGCAGGCGCGGCACGGCTTCCAGGGGGTCACGGGCAGCTTCGACTAAGGTTCAACCGGCCAATCTGCAGCAAAAATGCCGGAGCTCTGCTCCGGCATTTTTGTGCTCTCACACAAACCGGGCAGCGCGACTTGTGTGCGAGCGTCGGATAGGTGTCCGCGAAGGATGGACGATGCGGTGCGGCGCTGGAAAGGGAGCGACGTTCCATTCCCGGAAAAGGCAGCAGCCCAGCCCGCGAACAGCATCCTACTGGCTGGCCGTTATCGCTTCCGCGTAGCGGAGTTCTCCCGTGAGGCCATCGTAATATTGGAAAACTACCTGAGGAACGGGGAAAGCCAACCAGCGATCTTCACCCGGTCGGAGAGGATTGTTAAAGACGTTATTGATCTGCACCACGCAGTACAGAGGGTACTGGAGGTTCTGGCGGGGGATATCGTCCAGGAAGTAGCTGGACCAGCGGATTTGGCTTCGGCGTCCGCGGGAGTCGAACCATCCGGTGGGCGGACGCCCGCTTTCATCGCTGGCGCGGTGATTCCCTGAGTTGTGCGGTCCGGAGGCAAACTCCCACACGCGGTCGGTGATCTTGATCGCAAAGCTGTTGTGGAGGTCCCCGGTGAGAACAAACACGGGCTTACCCAATGAATCCCAGAAACGGATAAGTTCCTCACGTTCCTCAAGGAAGACTGTCCACGCATCGTCCTTGTTCGAGGGGCGGACTCCTCCACCGCCCACGTGCGGAATCATAAAGTTCACTGAGGAGACCACGAAGAAAAAGTCGGCATCACTGCGCGACATCCCCTCCCTCAGCCAGGCCTTTTGACGCCGGCCGAGCATCGAGAGGCCCGGTTTGTCGGGGTGGCGGACATCATGCATTTGGCGGTGGGTCCGGGTGTCGAGCACGAAGAAATCGGAGTTACTGATGCGCAGATGGTAGTAGGAGCGACGACCGATGGAATAAGAGGGACGGCCGTCGTGCTTGGGGACAGGTCGGATGCGGAGACGATGCTTGTCGAGCACTTCGACGATGTCGTAGACGCCGGCATTGGGATCACCGCCGATCGCGTCGAGCCGGTTGTCGTTCACCCCTGCCGTCGGCCCACCCCAGTGGACGTGGAGATTGGCTGACTGGGCCAGGTCTAAACCAGTGAAGTCGGCGCGGGGATCGGTGAGAACTTCGCTCCCCGCCTTCAGCTCAGCCTGCCCAAAATAGATTCCCTGGGTGTGTGGCACCGGGTTGCTCCAGCCCAGGTAGTCGTACCACGCTTGTACGCCTATATCCCGGAAGATGGCGCGGCGGTCTCGTAAACCCGCTGAGCCTGCTCCCCAAACGTCGTTCAGAATTTCGTGATCGTCGAAAGTGAAGAAGGAGGGGATCTGCCGGTGCCATGCGGCAAGGTTTTTGCCTCGTTCCAAGTAGATCTTGTAGTTTTCCCATACGCCGACGATGGTGGGAGCGTAGCGAACGACCGGAGGCATCTCCTCGCGCGTGCGCTGAACCTGCCGGAGCCATTGCTGGGAGGAATACTCGCGGCGATCCTCATAGAGCCAGTCACCGTTCTGAATTGCGAAGTGGATTTTGTCCCTAAGCTGGTCGAGCATGGTCTTGAAGGCTGGGCCATCGGGACCGGCGCCTCCGCCGCGATCCTGGTTGTTGCCGCAAGCAAACTCAAAGCGAAAGTTGAACAGACCGCGTGGATTGAGCTCGGGATGGCGAAAATCATCGGGGTCAGGAAGGGTTCGGAACGAGCCGCGATGGTCAGTATCAGGGACGCCCGCCGCTACCTGGTAATAGTACTTGGTGTTGGACTGGAGACCCTGAATTAGCAACCAACCGGTGTTGTCGCGTTCGAGCCGGGTGGTGGCCGACGGGGACAAGTTGTCAAGTTTTTCAGGCTTGAGTCCGTAACGGACCTGAAAGGTCCCCGGCTGCGAGGTTCGTACCCAAATGCCGATCTGGTGAGCGCCGGGTCGGCCGAGGATCGGCCCGTGAGTAATCCGCACTGCTTGCTCGGTCTTGGATTTTTCCGGCGCAAACACCGGAAGGGCCAGCATCAAAGCCAATCCCAATCCCAAAACCGAAGAGATTCGTATCCCCTGCATCATTGATTCCTAAGAAGACGCTCAGTTGAGCTATTCCTCCAGCGGACCCGTGAGGCCTCAAGCCTCTTCGCTCAGCAGCAGCCTTCCGGACCGCAACAGGCGTCATCGGTGGGAGCGACCGTCTTGCGGTAGCGTTTGCCTTTGGTCTCCCGCGGATCGCGCACCGCGGCCCCGTTACAGGCGAATACCCGCGCCTTCCGCAACGGGACGTTCCGCAAAGGCGGTACGGGAAGGATGTCACTTGCGTAGGGCGAGCGGGTGGGCAGGTGGTAGGTTTTGTCACAGACGGCCATGCGCTGGCCCCGGCGCAGGACGTGGCCGTCGTCATCGCGAACCTCCTTCCACGGTCCCTTGTAGACGACCGCCTGGTAACGCTCCAGGCAAGGCCCTTCCTTGCCCTTGGAGGCTGTCACGGTGGCGGAGCGGAACTGGATGCCCCGCACCGTCTGCCAGGGCTTTTCGTCGTACTTGGCCAACTGGATGCCGTGGAAGCCGGCGCGCTCGAAGGCCTGCAGAAACCGGTCTTCGCGGAGCGCGCCCGCCAGACAGCCGCTCCAAAGCTTGGCGTCGCGCTTCATCTCGCCCGGCACATCTTCATCTGAGACGATATCGCTGACGGCCACCCGGCCGCCGCGCTTGACTACCCGGTACATCTCGCGGAACAGCTTTTCCTTTTCGGCGTCTGGCACCAGGTTGAGCACGCAACTGGAGATGACGATGTCTACCGATTCATCGGGGAGGAGCGGCGCCGAAGAGCGCAGGCGCGCCGCGAAGGCGTCGAAGTCCGCCAATTGCTCAGTGGTGCGCACCGGATGAGCTTTCAGGTAGGCGTCCACCTCGTCCAGCGAGAGTCGCGGGTCCTGGATGCGGGCGCGGTGAAACTCTACGTTGTCGTACCCCAACCGTCGCGCAATCGTCGGCTGGTGTTTCCGCGCCAGCGCCAACATTTCGGCGTTGAAGTCCACCCCGATCACTCTGCCGGTGGGGCCGACCAGTTGTGCCGCGATGTAACAAATCTTGCCGGCGCCGGAGCCCAGGTCGAGTACCGTGTCGCCAGGCCGTACAAACAAGGAGGGGTCGCCGCAGCCGTAATCTCTCTCCAAGATCTCGGTCGGGATAAACTCCAGGTAGCGCGGGTCGTAGCTGACCGGACAACAAAGCGCCGGCTCTTTGGCGCGGGCAGCCTGGCTGTAGCGCTGCCGCACCGCCTTTTCCGTATCCAGTGAAGTTGCGCGTGGCATACTTCGGTCTCCTTCTCAAGCCGGAATTCCCGCGGCCAGCGAGCGTGGTAGATACTGAGCGCTCCAACGGCCGCCGGTGCCTCCTCCGAGGACGTACATTATACTTGCATGCCAGGCGCGGCGGGAACATGGAGTAGAGTGCCTTCGGCTGGAGAAGACGGACAGTGATGAATCGTGGTTTTCGGTACCCGTAGCCCAGGAAATCGAACGTTGCGGGCGTTCCCCAACAACACGGTCCTACTGGTGGCGTTCACAGTAGCGGGCTGGTGGGCGGAAGCTGAGATGCTGTCTGGAAGATCTCCCAACCCACACGGGGTTTCCCAAGCCAGCCATTGTGCCTGCGATCCGGCGCGACCGGAGACGCTGGAGGCTCGCGAGTGTAGCCTCTGCCGGGAGGCAGAAAAACAGCCGCCCGGTGTGATGCTCTTTTTCCTGAAAGACAACCACCCCCGCAAGCCCAACCGCTGGCTGGCCCTGCCCCGGCTGCACAGCCGGGGGATGCACGATATCGCGCACCTCAATGCGCGGCAGAGGGCCGAGTTCTGGAAAGCGACGATTCGCAAGGCACGTGCGCTGTGGGGTGACCAATGGGGCCTGGCGATCAACGGAGACAAAGTGCGCACCCAGTGCCACGCTCATGTGCACATCGGAAAGTTGTTGGAGCACGCCGCACAACATGAGGCGGCGTTGACCCCCACGGGGGCTGTCGCGCCCGGCAACCCTGCCCGGAGCGCAAACGGACCGGGCGAAATCCCGGTGCCGCAGGCAGGACAGGCTCTTTGGATTCATCCTAAGGGCAAGAAGTTGCATGTGCATGTCGAAGACCGAAACCAGGCCACAGAATTCGTCCTAAGACGATGAGGCCACGGAAAACCCCGAGCTATAGCTGGTGTGCTGGGTGCGGCTCGGAGGTCGCCACGGCTATCGGGTGTATACTGTGCCCGGCGCGATTCCCATTTGCCCTCGAGCAGGAATTTGCGCCGACATGAGAACGTGGCGCGGCTGGGCGGCCGCTTCTCCCTAGTTTCAAGACCATGAGGCAGTACCTGGAATTGCTCCGGCACATCCTGGACGAGGGGGAGGAGAAGCCAGATCGGACCGGGACGGGTACGCTGAGCATTTTCGGCTGCCAGATGCGCTTCGACCTGGCCCAGGGCTACCCGTTGCTCACTACCAAGAAGCTGCACCTGCGCTCGATCATCCACGAGCTGCTTTGGTTCCTCTCGGGCAGCACCAACGTTCGGGATTTGCAGAAACAGGGAGTCACCATCTGGGATGAGTGGGCTGACCCGACCGGCGAGCTGGGACCCATCTACGGCTACCAGTGGCGCTCCTGGCCCGCGACGGGGGGCGGACACATTGACCAGATCACCCGGGTCATGGAGCAGATTCGCGCCAATCCCGACTCCCGGCGCCACCTCGTCAGCGCCTGGAACGTGGCCGACGTCGACAAGATGGCGCTACCACCTTGCCACGTGCTCTTCCAGTTTTACGTGGCCAAGCGACGCCTTTCCTGCCAGCTCTACCAGCGTAGCGCCGACGTCTTCCTGGGGGTCCCGTTCAACATTGCCTCCTACGCGCTGCTGACGCAGATGGTCGCCCAGGTTTGTGAATTGGAGGCAGGCGAGTTTATCCACACCTGCGGCGACGCTCACCTCTACAAGAACCACCTCGAACAGGCCCGGTTGCAACTGACGCGTGAACCGAGGCCGCTGCCGCAGATGAAGCTAAATCCGAGGGTCAAGTCCATCTTCGACTTCCAGTATGAAGATTTCTCGCTGAGCAATTACTCCCCGCACCCCGGCATTCCCGCGCCAATCGCGGTATGAGGCTTTCCATCATCGCCGCGATGTCACAGAACCGAGTCATCGGGCGCGATACCCGGCTTCCTTGGCACCTCCCCGCCGATTGGGCGCACTTCAAAAAGTTGACCATGGGACATTGCTTACTGATGGGACGGAAAACCCTTGAGTCGATTGGCCGCCCGCTGCCGGGCCGCACAACCGTGGTCGTGACGCGGCAACGCGACTATGCCCCGGCCGGCGCCCCGCCTGGCGTGCGCGTGGCTCATTCCCTGGAGGAAGCGTTGGCGATGACCACCGGGGACGAGGTGTTTATCGCCGGCGGCGCGGAAATCTATCGCCAGACCCTTCCACGTGTAGACCGGCTCTACCTGACCCTCGTCCAAGCAACCTTGGAGGGCGACACCTACTTTCCAGAATTTGACGAGGCCGACTGGCAGCTTGTCTCCCAGGAACACTTTTCAGCCGCCGCCAAGAATCCCTATCCGTACAGTTTTCTGGTCTACGCGCGAAAAAAATCGGAGTGAAGGCGGTCGGTTGGAAGAAACAATTTTGCTCGCCTGAAGCCCGGCAGTCGATCAGGCCAGTCTATGGCGGTTTCCCGCCTTTTATCGCGGCATCCGCTCCCTCATGATTCCGCCGGTGCAGGAGGTTTCCTGCGCGGGTAGGGCCGCTTGCCCCCGCAAATAGGTCATCAATACTATCCCCGCACAGGTGACTTTTCGGTGGCCGTCAACCAATCCGAATTGTTTGACTCTGCCTTCTGTGTTGTCGTAGAGTTGCCAGTACACTGCGTAGCGGACTTGCTCGCTGTCGAGTAACCTCAAGACCGCGGCCAAGCCCGCTGTTACAGCCTTCGCCAACTTCCATTCGCGAGCAAATCGAAACTCCCCCAGCAACACGTGATATTGGCCAAAGAATGCACGGCCCGCCGCCGTCACACTCCGCCGCGTGCGCATCCTGATGTCGGCAAGTGCCTCCGTCAAAGCCGCATGCACGTCCTTGCTCGCCATTGTCTCCCAAGCAGAAAAGGAAACGAAATCGTAGTTGACCTGAGGCAGGACCTCCTCCAAGGCGTTAAGGCCAAGGTTCTGTTTTACAAACTCTCCCGTAGCGGTTCGCCCGAGCTTCAACTTCCACAAAGAAATCTCCACTCCGGAGAAAACTTTCAGGCGAGCGGAAGGGAATTTTTCTCGCACGTCGGTCACTGCCTGGAAACGCGTTTGGAGATCGCGCTCTACATTTCCCACTGCGAGCTCGGGCTTGCCGGTGGCGTTGAGCACCTCGCGCAGTTTTTCGTCAGCCTCGTTGTTGCTGATCAGAATGACCTTGTCACGGTCGCCGAAATTCCGATAGAGCCATTCCACCATTTCGCGCAGTTGCCTGTGCTCTTCTTCCCACTCCCGTTCGGCCACTTTCCTGCGCAGGTCAATTTCGTCAGGTCCCTGACCGTAATCAAACACAGGATAGGCGGTCAGCCAAACAGTCTTGAATTGGGAGTGTTCTAGAATCTTTCTATAGCGCGGCAGGGCTAGAATCTTCACCAAAGTGACAGGTTTCTTGACTTCTTCAAATCTCCGCCGCGCTCGGGCCGGGTGGATGTAGTCGTACCGCCCGGCGACGACAATCCGCACTGTCCTGAAATCAAACCGCTCTATATCAACGACAGCAGGAGCCAAATTGTCCGTTCCGGCTCCGGAGGAGTGACGGGCGGTTGCACTCCCGCCCGGTACTTGACCTTCCCAGCTATAGACGCCGAGTCGATCAGACGGGAGCGACGGCCATTCGCTTTGCGCCCCCGCGAGCGCAACAGCAAAAAACAGCAGCACCGCCGGCAACAGTCTTCTCTGCGCTCTCACCGTTCTCTTCTCTCTCTCCCGTTGCGGTGGGACAAACGACGGCGCTGCCGGATATTAGCTCTAGGGCGACTTGGAAGCTGGGGCAGGCTCGTCGGCCTTCTTGGCGCGCCTGTACTTCCTGTTGAAGCGCTCTACCCGCCCGGCGGTATCGATCAGCTTTTGCTTGCCAGTGAAGAAGGGGTGGCAGTTGGAGCAGATTTCCACGCGGATGTCCCCCTTATGGGTGGACCGTGTGCTGAAGCTGTGCCCGCAGGCGCACTTTACCGTCACATGATTGTAGAGAGGATGGATTTCTGGCTTCACGAGAACCTCAGTCGAACATTTTTTCGCTAAACACCTATTATAACCGAAAATCTGTAGCGCTGCAAAGCGCAGCCAGAGACTGGTAGTGGGCTACTTTGAATCCGCAGGAGATGTCGTAGCGGCGGCCTTTAGGCCGCGATGGGTCTTGGCATACTGAAGCCTGCCGCTACGCCTATGGCAGTGCAGGCCGCGCGCGCCGATGGACGAGCTGTCGCGCCACGTCCTCGACCACTTTACGCCCGCTGCGCCACGCGTCCTGGTACGCCTTCTGTTTTTCGGTGCGGGTAAAACGCTGGCCGAGACGATGGAAATGCTCCAGGCCGCGTCCCACCACATAGGTGGCCGAGTAGGCTACCAGCCCTTTGGCGACCAGGCCTCCGCCGGCCGGCACCTTGCCGGCCAGTTCCCGCGCCAGAGCGCGCCAGCCGAAGGCTGTGCCAGCAATGGAGGCCAGTTGCGCCTTCTGCTGGCGCCAGCCTACCGGAGCATCGCTGGCCGCTGCCACTAGAAAGGCCATGCGGAACTGGTTCGCAGTGAGAAACGCCGTGTCCGAGGCGAATTCGCCGAAAATCCAGGGCAACTGGAGCGGGCTGGGTAGCAGGTTCGGCAGCGCGCTGAGAATGGCGAAGCCGGCATTCTCGCGGGCGACGGCTCGGATGATCCGGTCCACCACCGGCTGGCGCAACGGCCAATAGCAGCGAGCCAGGGCCAACGACCAGTCCGGGCGCCTTTCCTGGACGTCTTCCAGGAGTAGCTCTGCCCAGCGGTCGTCGGCCACATCCTCGAGCAGCAAGTAGTCGCGGATGAACGGACGCACTTCGGCGGCGCTGGTGGCCGGCACCAGGCACAGGTCGAAGCGCGGCATCAGCTGCGTGTACGTCGGGGGGATGGGCACGGGGATGGGAAACAGGCGCTTCAGCCCCTGATCGCGCTTGCGCTCGCCCAGCTCAGGCGGGACCAGCTTCTCGGTCCAGTACTGCAGTTCCGCTTCAGCGCCCACCAGGGCCAGCGAGAACGGCCGGTCCGCATCCTGTTGGATGGACTCGGGGCTCAGCTGGCGGAGCGCGACGGCAAGTTGCCGCCAGAAACGCACGCTGGTCGCCGCCCTGCGCACAGCTTTATCTTAGCACGACGATAATCGGGATCTTAGCACGCCGGCAATCCGGCACGCCGCACGCCTTCCTACCGGGCCGCGCCGCGCCCGGTCTGCGGCCTGCGGTAGAATGAAGTAGTGCGCATCGCGCTGGCGGCCCTGCTGTTGCTCGTTCTGCTGCAAGCCCCTTCGGCTCCGGACCCGGTGGAGGAATCCCTGCGCCGGCTCACTGCCGTTTACAGCGTCGTCGAGGAACAGTACGCCGACCCGATCGATCCCGAAACTCAGATCTACCGGGGCGCGATTCCTGGAATGCTTCGGCGGCTGGACCCCTACTCGGTGTTTTTCGATGCCGATCAGTTTCGCCTCCTCCAACAGCACCAGCAAGCCAAGAGCGAAGGCTTTGGCACGATCGTCACGGTGATGCCCGGGCGGGTAGTGGTGCTGGAGGCATTTGTCGGCTCTCCGGCGGCCCGCGCCGGCCTCCAGGCAGGGGATGAAATTCTGGAAGTTAATAACCACCGCATCGAGCGCCTCAACATGGCGCAGATCGTGCGAGTGCTCAACGCTGCGCGCTCGCAACAGCGTACTCACATGCTGGTGCTGCGCCCCAACAGCAGCAAGGTCGAGAGCATCACCGTGAGCCCCGCCGAGCTTTCCGAATCCACCGTAGACCGTGCTTTCTGGCTGCGCGAGGGGATCGGCTACCTGCACGTCACCGCCTTCGAAAGCACCACGGTGGCCGAGCTGAGGCAGGCGTTGCAGCGATGGGGCCCGGCGCTGGATGGGCTGGTGCTCGACCTTCGCAAGAACGGCGGTGGCCTGCTGCAGGCGGCGGTGGAGACGGCCGGGCTGTTTCTGCCGGAGGGTGAGCTGGTGCTAACCGCTCGCGGTCGCACAGGCGAGGCCCATCGCTTCACCGTGGAGAAGGCTGAGCCGCTGGCACAAGAACTGCCGCTGGTCGTGCTGGTCAGCGGCCGCACTGCCAGCGCTGCCGAGATTCTGGCTGGGGCGCTGCAGGACCATGGCCGCGCACGGCTCGTGGGGCAAACCACTTTCGGCAAAGGAACGGTGCAGACAGTCTATCCGCTGAGTGGAGATACAGGCCTAGCGTTGGCCACCGCGTTGTACCTCACGCCTTCCGGCCGCTCCCTGGAACGGACCCGGAGCGATACCGGCGGCATCACCCCAGATGTGGTTGTCGCGCCTTCCGGCTACACGAACTATCAGGCATTTCTGGAAAGCCGGTTGGTGTTCTTGGAGTTTGCGCGGTACCTGCGCGCCGACGGGCGCCCTATCCCGCCCGAGTTCGAAGTCTCACCAAAGCTGCTTGACGAGTTTCGTGGTTTCCTTCGCCAGCGAGACATTCCTATCACCGAGAAGCTCTGGTCTGAAAACCGGAGGTTCGTCCGGACCCGGCTGAAGACGGAAATTTTTAACCTAACTTTCGGCGTGGCGCGGGGCGACGAGATCGCCGCCTCGGACGACCCACAGATACAGCGGGCAGTAGAGTTGCTCTTGGAGGCGGCGCAAGCTAGGTCCAGCGGAACCGGCGCAAGGCCAGCAGGAAGCTGAGGCTGCCCCAGGCAGCCAGGATAAGCAACCGCGTGGACTGGGCCGTCAAGCTGGCACCTTCCAAAATCACCGACCGCAAGGCATCGTTGAGGGCCGTGAGCGGCAGCAGGCGGATTAGCGGCTGCACGACGTCCGGGAATCGGTCTGCGGAAAAGAAAACCCCGGACAAGACGAACATGGGCAGCATCACCAGGTTCATTAGGCCGGAAACGGTTTCGATCTTCTGGGCTCGGCTGGCCACCAGCAGTCCCATTCCGGCGAAGCAGAGGGAGCCGGCCGCGCCCAGCACCAGCACGCTGGAAATGCTCCCCTGGACCACCATGTCGAAGACGACCCAGCCCAGGCCCAGCAGCAGCGCCGCCTCAATTAACATTAGCAGCAGCCGGCTGGAAATCATCGCGAGTAGGAAGTCTGGGCGGCGCATCGGGGTAGCGATCAGGCGCTTCAGCAGCCTCTTGGCCCGCATGTCCACCAGGGCGAAACCCACTCCCCACATCCCCCCGCCCAGCAGGTTCATCCCCAGCAAGCCGGGAATCAGGAAATCAATGTAGCGCGCTCCGGGCTCGCTGACCGGCTCCTGGCGAGTGAGCAACGGGTCGGTGCGACCGGCAGCCTGCTGCAATGCCGCATCCACCAGAGAGCGGGCCAACAAGCTGCCAGGCCGGCTGGGGTCGTAGCGGTAGCGGAAACTCTCGCCGGGGAAGACCACCAGCGAGACCTTGCCCAGTCGGAACTGCCGGCCCGCCTCCTGAGTGCTGGTGACCTTGGCCCGGAGCGAGGGCGCCGCGTTGAGCGTGCGCACCAGCCGCTGCGCCTCCTCATGTTCGACCACGGCCACAAGAATCGTTTCCTGTGGGCCGTCCCGGAAGGCGAGGCCCAGAGCCAGCGCCAGCAGGACGGGAAAGAAGAACACCCAGAAGACAACTTCCGGCTCCCGCTTCAATTCCCGCAGCCGAGCCAGTAGCAGCTGCCCGTAGGCTTGCCAGTGAATCATCCCGCGCTCCGGGCTGCATCCCTAATCATCACGCCTACTCATCACGAAGGTGCCGGCCGGTCAGCTTTACGAATACATCCTCCAGGCTGGCGTGGCGCGTGGTCAGCCGCGCCAGCTCCAGTCCCTGATTCTCCAGCCAGTTGCACAGCCCGGGCAAAGCCAGGTGCGGCGCGGCAACGGTCAGCAGGTAGTTGCCGCTTTCCTCGCGGACGGCGCGCACCGCGGGGAGCGTAGCCAGCCCGTCCTGCGCCAAACCGGCTGGGGCAGCCGCCTCGGCCAGTGCGAATTCCACTACGTGGTCGGCGCCCAGCGAAGCGACCAATTCGGCAGGCGTGCCCAGGGCGATGATGCGGCCGTAGTCAATGATCGCCACCCGGTCGCACAACCGCTCGGCCTCGTCCATGTAGTGAGTGGTCAGCAGGACGGTGCCGCCGCTCTGCTGGAAGTTGCGGACGATCTCCCAGAGCTGGCGGCGCGACTGCGGATCCAGTCCGGTGGTCGGCTCATCGAGAAACAAAACGCTCGGATTGCCCACCAGGGCGCAGGCGACCGCCAGTCGCTGCTTCTGCCCGCCCGACAGCTTGCCTACCCGGCTGTCGGTCTTTTCGCTAAGCGATACTTGCTGCATCACCTGAAATGGGTCGGCCGGCTGCCGGTAGAAGCTGGCAAACAACGCCAGCGTCTCTTTGACGGTAAGCTTTTCCGAGAGCCGGGTGTCCTGCAGCGAGATCCCGAGCAATTCGCGTAGCTGCTGGTCCTCGACACCCCATCTCTTGCCCAGGATTTCCACCTCGCCGGAGGTGGGCTTCAGCAGGCCTTCGAGAATCTCGATGGTGGTGGTCTTTCCGGCGCCGTTGGGCCCCAACAGTCCGAAACACTCGCCCTGCTCGACGGCCAAGTCCAGGCCGCGCACTGCCTCCACCTTGCCGTCGTAGCTTTTGAAGAGGGAGGTGCAGCGGATGGCAACTGGCATGAACGAAACAATACTATCACGCGGCACCATCACACGGCCGCGGCCAACCGGACCGTCGGCGCACGCCTTTGGGTAGTGTTTGCCCGCTGACGCTGACGAAATGGTTGGCCGGTCTTGGCAGTCCCCGATAGAATCGACCAATGCCAGCAGTTCCGCCGATCTTTGCGACCCTCGCCATGAAACGACCCTGGGCAATGAGCTGCGGACGTCTTTGGGGAACGTTCGCCCACCTGACGCTGATCCTTTTTTCTTCTACCCCACTGGCCGGCAAAGCCGCGCAGTACGCCTACAGCTTTTATCTGGCTCTGTTCGGAACGTTGGGGATGGACTGGGGCGTGAGGTCCCTGGCCCAGAAGGGCCTGCATTTCGTGCTCTTCTTCTCGCTGGGCAGCTGGCTCTCCCACAGCTTGAAATGCCCGCCGCTGCAGAAATTCCTGGCAACCGCCGGAATCTGCCTGCTGGCGGGACTTGGCTCGGAAGCCTTTCAGCTACTGTTTCCAGGACGCCAAGCGACGCTCGCCGATGTGCTGCTGAACGCCACCAGCGGCACGCTGGCGGCGGGGTTGGCGTGGCGCTGGAGCCCCTCACCTGAGATGTAGGTTAGGAACTCGCGCGGGTGAGCAAGCGGGCAACGGCAACCTTACCAGCGTCGAGGCCAGAGCCGAGGCCAGCTCCGAGGCGGCATCCAGCGATCCATTGCGAAATTCCAGCCGCGGCGCAGGGCAACTCGAGCGCCGGCCAGGACCAACCAGCCGCGCGGAAAAACCACTTTGCCGAAGAACCGCACCAGGGTGTCGTGGGAGAGGATGCAAATACGGTGCAGGTGGAAGCGGTCCGAGCCCCCATCATTCAGGCCGGGCTGAACGCCAAGGCCAAGCTGGTAGCCGGCCTCGCGCGCCGCCAAACCGACACGCTCTTGGTAGTCCCCGTACGGGTAGGCCACGTACCGAACGGGAAGACCCAGTTCTTGCTCTAGTTCCTTCTTGCTGAGGACGAGTTCCTCGGACAGGGTCTCAGGGTCAAGCTGGGTTAAGGACGCATGCGATCGGCTGTGAGACCCCAAGCTGATAACCGGCGCCAGGTTACGCAAGCCTTGCGGACCCAACAGCTTCAGGGGCTTGCCGGCGGGCAGGTCCCAGCGGTTCAAGTCACCCAGCAAGGAGCTGACAACAAACATAGTGGCGGGAATCTCCCTTTGGCGAAGCAACTGCTTGAGTGGCTCAGTCATCTCCTCGTAGCCATCATCGAAGGTCACGGCCACCGCCTTGCGCGGCACCGGCTTGCCTTGCTGCAAGTAGTTCAGCCAATCGTCCAGAGAGATGAAGGAGAAGCCCAGCCAGCGAAGCAACTTCAACTGCCGGTCAAGCCTGGTCAGCGAAATCGAAGCGGTCGCAACCCCAGAGGAATCCTCCCGCACTGCATGGTAGGCTAGGATGCGGACTTTGGCGTGTCCATTAGCCCGGGACGCGATTTGCATTGGGCTAAGGTTCATCGCTTGGGCAACTTTGGGAGCAGCCGACAATCTAGGCGCCCTGTGTTTCACATCAGAACCTTCGACGGGTGGCCCTCTGTTCCCTTTTCGGCATCATTCCCACTTCGATGCGAAACGACTGCCCCACTTCCGATGGAGTATATCAAATCCGGGCCAGATCAGGTCAACCGAAAGCCGCAAGGGGAATACAGCTCAGGCGGTTCGAGTCCCAGATGCGAATTATTCCTGAAAGGGGACAAGCGCTACGCCCCTCTGGAGCTTTGGTGGGCCTAAGGTTAAGATCAGGAAAAGCGACGACTGATGACCGAGCTGCGGAAAGAAAAGACTGTCGGCGTGGTGCTGTTTCAACTTGGAGGGCCAGATTCGCCCGAAGCGGTTGAGCCGTTTCTATACAACCTGTTCTGTGATCCCGACATCATCCAACTGCCGCTGGGACGCGCCCGCGCGCCGTTGGCCCGCCTGCTGGCTTCCAAGCGCGCTAGCAAGGTTCAACACCACTACGCGGCCATTGGCGGTCGCTCGCCCATCCGTGAATTAACGGAGCAGCAGATGCGCGCCCTGCAAGCTGAATTATTGAAGTCGATGCGGGCACGCGTCGTCCTCGCCATGCGCTACTGGCGCCCGTTGACTGAGGAAGCGGTGGCGAAACTGGAGTCGGCCGGGCCGGACGAGGTGCCGAACGAGCCGGTGGACGAGCTGGTGTTGCTGCCGCTTTATCCGCAATACTCGAAGACAACCACCGGCAGCAGCCTCAACGAGTGGAAGCGCAAATACACGGCTCGGCCGGGCGTGCCGGTCCACACCATTCCCCACTTCTACGACCACCCAGGCTACATTCGGGCGCTGGTGGAGAAAATGCACCAGGGTCTGGCGCGCTTCTCACCCTCGACCAACCTGCACTTGGTGTTCAGCGCGCACGGCGTGCCTGTCAGCGTCGTGGAAGCCGGCGACCCCTACACAAGACAGACGGAGGAGACGGTGCGACTGGTCATGGAAGCAGGCGGCTGGCAGCATCCGCACCTGCTCTGCTATCAGAGTAAGGTGGGATCGGGCCGTTGGGTGCAGCCCTCGTTGCTGGCCACCCTGCGCGGGTTAGGCCGGCGCGGCGTTGCCAATGTGCTGGTGGTTCCCATTTCCTTCGTCACCGACCATGTCGAGACTCTGAACGAGATCAACATTGAAGCACGCGAGGAGGCCAGCCGGGCCGGCATCACCGGTTTCCAGGTGATGCCGGCGCTCAACGATTCACCCACCTTCATTGCCTGCCTGGCCGATCTGGTGCGAAGGCAAGTGTCAGGGCCAAAGGCGGCCGAGATGCCACCCCCAAAGGGACCGTGGTGATCTGAGCTTGAATCGAAAGAGGGGCGGGCGTATGGTCTTGGGCGAAGGGGAAGCTCAAATCGGAAGTTCCGGCTAGCAACGGCTGGTAAGAAAAGGACCGAGGTCAGGTCGCCTGGGGCTGATCCTCAAGCTCAACAGGAGGTTTTCACAATGAGTCAATCATTGAGACGCAGAGATTTTCTTAGCTTGGTTGGGGTGGGAACGGCGGGGCTGTTTGTTTCCCCTTTGGCTTTTGGCTCAAAAACAGATCCGCTTTTCCAGTCGAAGGACGTCTTCACCGCTGGCCTGGACGGGATTCGCGAGTATAGGATCCCCGCCCTGGTTACCACCAGCAAGGGTACGTTGCTGGCGCTTTGTGACGCCCGGGTGGAGAAGCCCGGTGATGCTCCCAACAACATCGACCTGGCTTTGAAGCGCAGTGTCGATAACGGCGAAACCTGGGAGCGAATGAAGATTCTCATTGATTTCCCCGGCTATCAAGCGGCCTGCGATCCCTGCATGCTGGTCGACCGGCAGACGGGTCACATCTGGATCATCTACGACCACATCTGGCCCACCTTAGAGTCACTGGAAAAGGCTAACAGAACTCTTCCCGAGGGCCTCCAGCCTGACGGACGAGGCCGGATCATCATGCTTCATGCCATCGTCAGTGACGACGACGGACAAACCTGGTCCCAGCCGAGGGATATCACCAGCATGCTCACGCAGCCGGGCTGGACCGGGGTGATGGCTGCACCGGGCATGGGTATCCAGATGCGAAATGGCCGTCTGATCGTTCCATGCTACTTCAGCCGAGGAAAGCCAGCGACGAATGAAAGAGATCACTCCACGGTAGCCTACAGCGACGACCATGGTAAGACGTGGCAACTGGGGGCCGGAGCCGGCCCTGCGACGAATGAATGCCAGGTGGTGGAATTAGCGGACGGCAGCTTGATGCTGAACATGCGCAGCTACCACGGAAAAGGATGCCGCGCCGTTGCCACATCCAAGGACGGGGGCAAAACCTGGTCTGAGCTGAGTCACGAGTATGCATTGATCGAACCACGTTGTCAGGGAAGCTTCATTCGCTTTACGGATCGGAGGGGTGTCTACGCCAAGAATCGGCTTTTATTCTCTAATCCGGCCCACAAAAAAGACCGCGTCAACATGACGGTTCGGCTCAGCTATGACGAGGGCAGGACTTGGCTACTCTCGAAAGTCATCTATCCTGGACCTTCCGCCTATTCGTGTCTGACAGCTCTTCCAGATGGGACAATTGGCCTGCTTTACGAAAACGGCAAGAACGAGCCGTACGACCGGATTACTTTTGCGCGATTCAACTTAGAGTGGCTTACCGATGGGAAGGACCAGTTGGCGGTCTGAGACTGATCCCCACGGAGCAGCGGATCAGTTTGAGTCGGCTATAGAAGGGCAACGCCTCCGTTAGGCGCGCCGCAGACGGGATACGGCTGCAACTCACTAGCCGAGTTTCAGGTGTCAGCTTCAGACTACAGCTTGGAACCTGGCACCTGAAACCTCAAACCTGTTGATTGCGGGATTCCAGCAGGCGGCGGAGGGCATCCAGGTCGCGGCGGAGCTGGCGCTGGCGCATGGCGATGCTGAACAGGTAGCCCAGGTGCACCAGCCAGGCAGCGAGGAATCCATAGAAGAGCCAGTTCATGAGAGGACCTCCCGGCGCAACGCCTCCACTTCCTGGCGCGCTTGTTCCAGTTGCAGGCGCTGGTACATAAGGAAAGCAAACAGCAGCAGCAGCGCCCCGAGTGCTTGCAACAGCCCCAGCCACATCTGCGGATCGAGGCCCGAGTCGGAGCCGCCGGCGATCACCGGCTGCGGGTGTTGGGTCCGCCACCAGCGGTTGGCCATGTACACCAGGGGCACGTCCAGGAAACCGAGGATGCTGAGCACGGCAGAGATGGTGGCCCGCCGCGTCGGCTCATCCAGGAAACCGCGCAGTACCAGGTAGGAGACATAGATCAGCCACAGCACGAAGGTGGAAGTCAGCCGGGCGTCCCACGTCCACCAGATGCCCCACACCGGCTTCGCCCAGATGGGTCCAGTCACCAGCACCACCGAGCAAAAGACCACGCCAATTTCTGCCGCCGAAACCGCCCAGCGGTCCCACCTAAAGTTCCGGCTGACCAGGTAGGCGACGCTGGCCCCGGCTGAAACAGCGAAGGCGAGAAAAGCCACCACCGCCGACGGCAAATGAAAGTAGAAGATGCGCTGCACCGCGCCCATGGTGACTTCCATGGGCACTTCCAGGAAGATGGCGTGCAGCGCTTTGGCCATCACCCCCAGCGTGACGGCGAACAGGACCAAAGCGGTGATTGGACGTTGGTTCACAGCTTCTCCCCAAGGTATAGCCAAAGGTATAGCGGGCCAACCACCGGTCTGTTGCCCGCTCCCTTACGGTTCCGCCAGCACATATTCCACCAGCAGCAGCGAGGCCACCGTAAAGATAATATCGAAGCCCAACATGAGCTTCATCCATAGCTGGTAAGCGCGCCAGGGCTGCGCCGCCAGCACCGCAGTGGTGGCCTGGACTATGGCGAGCAGCAGGGGCGTGAGAAGGGGAAACAGCAGCACGGGCAGCATCATCTCGCGGGTGCGGATGGTGATGGTCATCCCCGCTAGCAGGGTGCCCAGCACGGCGAATCCCCAGGTGCCCAGTAGCAGGATCGCCGCCAGCGGCGCCGCATGCTCGAGCACGCTCACGTTGTAGAATACCGCGAACAGCGGCAGCATCAGCAGCTCCATCAGAAACAGGAAGCCAACGTTGCCCAGCACCTTACCTAGGTAAAGCGCCGCCGGAGAAACCGGCGCCGCCAGCAGCCCGAGCAGCGCGTCGTTGGGCAGCTCGCGGGCAAAGCTGCGGTTCAAGGCCAGAATCCCGGCGAAGGTGATGGCCACCCAGAGCAGGCCGCCGGAAATCTGCCGGGTCTCCTCCGCGGTGGGCTCGAACGAGAAGCTGAAGGTCACCAGCACGATGAGCGCAAACAGCAGGCTGGTGTTCAGCACCTCCTTGGTGCGGCGCTCGGCGCGTGCGTCTTTGCCCAGCACGGCCAGAGATGCTTTCCAGAACCCCACCTCAGGTCCTCCCCGTTTCCGAGCCTGTTTCCGAGCCCGTTTCCGAGATTGACGCGCGGCGCACCGAATGCGGAGTGCTCTCGCCGAAGCGGGTCATCCGTCCGCGTTCCAATACCAGCACGGTGGTGGCCAGCTCCAGCGCCTGCCGCTGGTCGTGGGAGCTGAAGACGACGGTGCGGCCGGCGGTGCGCCAGCCCGCCAGCAGATCACGCAGCGCCTGCGCCGCCGACTCGTCCAGCCCGGTGAAGGGCTCGTCCAGCAGTGCCAGGTCCGGTTCGTGCAGAAAGGCGCGGCCCAGAGCCAGCCGCTGCCGCATGCCGCGGGAAAAATGACGGACCAGTTGGTCGCCAACCTCAGTCAGTCCGGCCGCCCTCAGTTGGCCCTCGACGCGCGCGGCGCGGTCGCTGAGTCCGTAGAGGCGCGCGAAGAACTCCAGGTTCTCGCGTGCCGTTAATTCCTCGTAAAGGAACGTCTGGTGGCTGAGCAGGCCGATGGACGCTTTGGCGGCCAGCCGCGCGGTTCCGGCCATCTCCACCCCGCCAATGCGCACGCTGCCGCTGGTGGGTTGCGTCAGCAACGCCAGCAGGTGAAGCAGCGTGGTCTTACCGGCTCCATTGGGACCGAGCAGGGCCAGCACTTCCCCGGGCCGCAGCCCGAACTCCACCTTCCGCAGCGCCGGCTGCTCCCCGTAGGATTTGTTTAGCTGGATAGCCTCGAGAGCGAAGAGAGACACGATAATCGGCGCCCGTGGTCAAGCCCGGCGCTTGCGGGAGGGGGCTCCGCCGCGGGCAACCTGTCTGGGCAGGGTACCAGGCTTTTGCTGAAGCCATAGGCGCAGGAAACCCATCCCCAGCGCAGCCAACACCATCGCCAGCAGATACTCGCGCCACTCCCCGACCGGGCCCAGCCGGGAAACGACGTCGGAATCGTTCTCGGCCGCGCCGCCCCCCTCACCCGTCGCACCCAATGCTGGCCGCCCTTCGCCCGCCAGCCGCACCGTCCAGCGATCGTTGCGCGCCAGGTCGTGGATTCGAAAACCAGTCTCCGGCTCGGTACTCAAGAAGCGCACCCCTTCGCCTTCCAGAGTGACACCTTCGGGAACCGCCAGCAGCGTGCGCTCTACCTCCTCGACCGCCTGCGACTCAAACTCCAGCGAGCCAGGATAATCCAGGTGATAGTTGACCCCGATTCGGTTCTCGCCAGGCTTAAGCGGATGGCTAACGGCCAGCACGCCGGACTGAGCGACGTACGGCCGCGGCTCCAACGGAATCGACATACCAGCCGCGCCTCGGAGGCTGACCTGCACGTTACGGCTGCCCCCCTCCGGGACAAAGAACCGGAACGTGTTGCCCGCCGGGGCATAGGTGGCCGGCGGGTCCGATCCGTTCCACAGGCGGTAGGATTCGATCACCAATAGCTTGCCCCTCGTAGGGTGCAAAATCACCGCGCGCTCAGCCACGCGAATGGCGGAAGCCGGAGCGCCGGCTTCATAAATCGCCAGCTCTACGGGTGCAGTGCCCACAGTGGGCTCGGTGTAGCGCACGCCGCCATGCTCCACCTGCACCAGCAACATCGCTGGCGGCGCAGGCACCTCGACAGGTTGAAAGCGGAAGCGCCCCCCACGGTCGCTGATCACCTGCTCCAGCGACTCTTTGCTCTCGCCGGCGCGGATCAGCGCCACTAGCGCGCCGGTGGCCGGATTACCCGTGGTGCCATTGCGCACGACTCCCTCAACTGCCACCTGCTCGGCAACTGCGGGCAGTGCGGCGATACTCACCCCAGCGAGCAGCAGCAAAACCACCACCATCTGCAGGCGGGTGCCGCATTCCGAGCAGTGCTTGTGCTTCGCCGGGTTCGGATGTCCGCAGGAAGGGCAAAGAGGGGCCTCACCTCCGCTTGCCGTCTCCACTGCCGGCTCGGCCGTGTCGGCTGCCTTGCGCTTGCCTGCCGGCTCCCGACGGGTTTCTAACTCCTCAATCTGCTTCATCACCAGTGCCAGCTCGTATTGCAGAGAGGTTTTTAACTGCTGGTAATCTTCGTCGGAGAACTTGCCGGTGCGGTATTCAAAGTGCAGGTCCTTCAGGTTGTCATAAAGGACCTTCTTCTTCTCCTGCAGATGATCCAGCCGAGTAGGCGGCTGGGGGACGTGGATTTCCTGCCGGGGAACCCACAGCGTGTACAGGAGCACGAACCCGGCCAGTGCAGCACAGACCAGGACCACGCTCATGCCTCGCGCTCCAGCTCTTCGTCAATCGAGGCAGTGTAGCGTTGGAGAGGACCGCTGGGGAGGGTATCGCTGGCGCGGGTACCGCTGCTGGGCGCGGCGGTTGAGGCCGGTGGGCCGGCACGTTCGGCCGCCGGCTGCGGCCGCCAGCGCTTCACGACCCGGAAAATCACTGCCAGGCCCAACAACAGCGCGGCCACAGGCATGATCCAGGCCACCAGGCCGATGCCCCGGGCAGGCGGCGTCGCCAGGACGCCGGCGCCCATCTGCTGGACGAACTCCTCGACGATCCCTTCTTCGCTCTTCCCCGCGGCGATCGAGGCGCGGACCTGATCCCGCATGGGGTAGGCGGTGCCACAGGGATGCATATTGCATCCCTGCAGGTGCTGCCCGCACCCGCACTGGCACAGCAGCCGGTCCGAGAGGCGGTTGAACGCCTCTTCCGAAGGGCTGGCGCGGCGCGGACTGAGGGCACCCGCGATGACCAAGCCTACTGCGACCAGGCTCACCGCGGCGATCTTATGCCAGGACTTCATCCTTTTGTTTGGTCCT
This sequence comes from Terriglobia bacterium, assembly GCA_965223005.1. Classification (GTDB taxonomy): domain Bacteria; phylum Acidobacteriota; class Terriglobia; order JAJPHL01; family JAPKYU01; genus CBDBKE01. The sequence continues at coordinate 110,835 of CBDCVK010000003.1, forward strand.
TTGAGACGCGATCTTGAGGGCCACGCGCGCCGGCGGCGGCGGACGATTGGGAACCAAGGCAATGCCGGTTCCCAGCGCCATCACCAACCCTCCCAGCCAGATCCAATTCACCAGCGGGTTCAGGAACACCTGGAGGAAGGCACCGCCGTCGGTGCCGGCCTCGGCCAGCACCACGTACAGGTCCTCGCTCATGCGGGAGCGGATGGCCACTTCACTGGTCGGCTGTTGGCTGGTCTTAAACATGCGCTTTTCCGGCATCATCGTGTCGATGGGCTGGCCGTTCTTTTTGGCGTGGACGTAGGCGCGCTGGAAAGCGTAGTTATCGGTCTCACCCATCTCCACGCTGTGCAGCGTGAGGGTGAAATTTCGAACTAGCAGCGGCTCGCCGGGCTTCAACTGGCCCTGCTTCTCGACGTTAAAGGCAGCGCCCGTGAAGCCAATGAAGACGAACACGATTCCCAGGTGGACGATGTAGCCGCCGTAGCGGCGCGTGTTCCGCAGGGTGAGCTGCGCGGCCGCCCGGGGCAGCGAAACGGCTGTCTTGCGCCGGATAGCCCACGCGCCCCGGTAGAATTCCGAGATCACCGTGGCGGCCACAAAGCCACACAGGGTGAACGAGACCAGCGGGTAGAAACCGCGGGCGCCGAGCCAAAAGGTCAAAGCCCCGAACGCCACACCAAACAACGCCGGTGGAAACAGGCTCTTCTCCAGGCTCTTGAGGGAACTGCGCCGCCAGGCGATCAGCGGTCCCACGCCGGTCAGGAACAGGAGAAACAGTCCTATGGGGATGTTCACCGTGTTGAAAAACGGTGGGCCCACGGTGATCTTGGTACCCTGAATGGCCTCGGTGATCACTGGGAACAGCGTGCCCCACAGCACGGCAAAGCAGGCGGCGAGCAAAATCAGGTTATTGAACAGGAAGCTGGACTCGCGAGAGACCACCGATTCCAGATGATTCTCGCTCGTCAAGTAGTCATGCGGCAGGAAATGTGGCCATGGGCGTGGCCATGGGCGGAGTCGTAGGCCCCGCCGGATTAGGATCAGCACGATCGAGAAGAGGATGCCTACCCCCAGGAAGCCAACAAAGTAGTCGCCGATGGGCGACAGGGCAAAAGTGTGGACCGAGCTGACAATGCCGCTGCGCGTCAAGAAGGTTCCGAAGATGCACAGGAAGAAAGTGGTGAACACCAGCACCATGTTCCACACCTTCATCATGCCCTTCTTCTCCTGCATCATCACCGAATGCAGGAAGGCGGTGCCAGTCAGCCAGGGCAGCAGCGAGGCGTTCTCCACCGGGTCCCACCCCCAGTACCCGCCCCAGCCCAGCACGGCGTAGGCCCAGCGGGCGCCCAGCAGGACGCCAACCGTCTGGAACAGCCAGGCGATCATGGTCCAGTTGCGGGTGGCCCGGATCCAACCCTCGCCGGGAGCGCGGGTGATCAGGGCGGCCATGGCGAAGGCGAAGGGCACCGAGAAGCCGATGTAGCCCAGGTAAAGCATCGGCGGGTGGATGGCCATCATCCAGTACTGCAGCAGTGGGTTCATCCCGTTGCCGTCGGGGGGAACGAACCGAGCGAAGCCCTCGGAAGTCTCGAACCCCAACAGGGTGAACGGGTGGACGACAAACAGGTTCAGCACCAGGAAAAAGCCTTGTACCACCATCAAGGTGGCAATGACGTAGGGTTGCAGCTCGGGCAGATGCCGCCGGTTCAGCCGGACTGCAATCACGCTGTAGCAGGCCAGCAGCCAGCTCCAGAACAGCAGCGAGCCTTCCTGGCCCGACCATAGCGCGCTGAGCTTGTAGATGGCCGGCATGGTGATGTTGCTGTGTGCGGCCACGTTCGCGACGTGGAAACTGTCCTGCTGAAACAACACCACCAGCGCGCCGATGGCCACCGTCAAGGACACCCACAGGGCGGTGACGGAGCGCCCCGCGCTGGCCACCAGCGTCGGCCGATGGGACCAGTGCCCGGCCAGCGCCGCCACCAGGGCGTACAGGCACAACCCGAACGCCAGAACTAGGGCGAATGCCCCTATGTGCTCCATGGATTAGTACGTCCTCGAACCTTGCTGGGCTGGGGCCTCCGGCACAACGCCGGTCTCACCCGGTTCTTGCGCCTCATGCGTTGCACTCGGCTTCTGGGCTTCATACTTGGAGGCGCACTTGGCCTGAATCCGCTTGGCTACGAAAACCCCGTCGGGCCCGTAGGAGCCGTCGGCCAGCGCCTGCGCGCGGTCGCGGAAGGTGTCCGGCAGTGGCTCGGTCCCTACATACAGTACTGGAAGCGTTTCGCTCTCTTGCTCCAGGGTGAACGAGACGCGGTCGTGGTCCCGGTGAATGGAACCGACCGTGACATCGCCGCCTACCCGCAGCCGCTTGCCGTAGGCCTCATCGCCCATGGCCTGCAGCTCCGGGACGGTGACATAGTAGGTCTTGCTTTCCTGGATGCCGCTGACTACCAGCCAGGTAATCGTGGCCAGAATCAACAGGATTCCTGCGCCAATTTTCCAACGCTCTTTGCGCATTCGACCCGACACAGGCACACCCTCCTTCTGCGGGACCGTCGCGGACCCCGATGTCTATTATATCGCCGTTTGCAAGCGGTTCCCGCCCCAAACGGTGGCATACCGTCCCATCCCAGCAGGCCGCTGAAAATCCTTTTCCGTACGTTTCCGGTGGGTCGCATGGCCAGAAACGGCCGCGCTCCCCCAGCGACCGACGCCCAACGACCCATCCCCCACGACCGGCGGGCGGGCGGCACGTGCCGCGCTGTAGTTCCCTGCGGGTTGTTGAGGCGTCGCAGAAAAGGCTTGACAGAGGGGTCCAATATATTCAAAGATATGAATATATGAATGTGAATTTGGCCCATCCTCAGGAACTCTTCGCCGCACTCGGCGATCCGCTCCGCCTGCGCCTGGCCTGTTGCCTGACCGCGGTGGAAGGGGGGCTGTGCGTCTGCGAGCTGGTGGACGCGCTCCAGGTTTCGCAACCCAACGTCAGTCGCCACCTGAAGCTGATGAAAGCCGCCGACTTGGTCGAAGAGCGACGCGAGGGGCGCTGGGTGTACGTGCGACTGAAGGATGCCAAGCATCCCCTCTTTGAGCAGATCCGTTGTTGCCTGGAGACGGTGTGCTGCTGCTATGACGTCCAGACCGATCTGAAGCGGCTGGCGGCGCGGCTGAAGCTGCGTCAGAGTGGCAAATGCGTGGTGGGAGTTCAACCTAGAAAACGGCGTGCGAACACGCCGGGAAAGGAGGCCGACCATGTGCCAGTGTCCATGCTCCGTACCGTGTCCGTGTGACGATTGCTGCTAGCGAGTCGTGATCTCGTTCGGGCAAAACCGGCGCTGTCAGTGGAGCGGCCGATCCACTACAGCCCGGTACAACAAGTTTGCGAGTAGAGGCCAGCATTGCGCACCCGCCCTCCGAGGGCAGGACCGCCCAAGGCTGCAGCTTCTGCCACGCGCCCAAGGCCAGGAAAGGAGCGCACAAGGATGTGGAAAGGCACAGTCGTTTCTCTGCACATCACCCCTGGGGCCAGTGCGCCTATGAGATCGGTTCCCCAGGCGCGTGCCGTGCCCGGTCGTGGGCTGGAGGGCGATCGCTATTTTCACCAAGTGGGGACCTACTCCGACAAGCCTCGTCCAGATAGCGAGGTGACGCTAATCGAGATCGAAGCCATGGAGGCTTTGAAACACGAATCAGGAGTGGAGCTGGATGCGGGCCAGGCCCGCCGCAACATCGTCACCCGCCACGTCCCTCTGAATCACCTGGCGGGCCAGGAGTTTCAGGTCGGCGAAGTAACGCTGCGCGGCATTCGGCTGTGCGAACCCTGTTCCCATGTAGAAAAGCTCACCCGGCCCGGGGTCCTGCGGGGCCTGATCCACCGGGGCGGCTTGCGGGCGCAGATTCTCACCCAGGGTGAAATTCGGGTCGGCGACGCTGTGCAGGAGCGGTCCGCCGTGTAGAGCGGCTCCGGCCGCTCGGACCGGTTTTGCACATTGACAATCGCACCATCCACCGCATAGATTCTCGAACGTTCAACCGGTATGGAAAGTTCATCTCACGACGTTCTGATTGTTGGGGGTGGAGGCGCGGGCCTGCGCGCGGCCATTGCCGTGGCGGAAGTCAATCCCCGACTCAGCATCGCGGTCGTCTCCAAGGTTTACCCCATGCGGAGCCACACCGTCTCCGCCGAGGGGGGCGCCGCAGCCGTCGTCAAGCCCAACGACAGCCTGGACGAGCACGCCTACGACACCATCTCCGGGGGCGACTGGCTGTGCGACCAGGATGCCGTGGAGGCCTTCATCAAGGAAGCTCCCGAAGAGCTGCTTCGGATGGAGCACTGGGGCTGTCCCTGGAGCCGGGACCCGGACGGGCATATTGCCGTGCGGGCGTTTGGCGGAATGAAAAAGATGCGCACCTGGTTTGCCGCCGACAAGACCGGCTTCCACATGTTGCACACTCTGTTTCAGACCTGCCTGAAATACAGCACCCTGATCCGCTACGACGAGTGGTTTGCCACCAAGCTGCTGGTCGACGACGGCCGAGTGCAGGGGGTGGTCGCACTGGAGCTGATGACGGGACAGGTGCAGGCCATCACCGCCAAGGCCGTGATCCTGTGCACGGGAGGTTGTGGCCGGGTCTATCCGTTCACCACCAATGGCAGCATTAAGAACGGCGACGGCATGGCGCTAGCCTACCGGGCAGGCGCTCCGCTGAAGGACATGGAATTCGTTCAGTACCATCCGACCGGCTTGCCCTTCACGGGCATCCTGATTACCGAAGCCTCCCGCGCCGAGGGCGGCTACATGCTGAACAAGGATGGTTATCGCTACCTGCAGGACTACAACCTGGGAACGCCGCAGCCCAAGCCGGTGCTGCGCTCCATGGAACTGGGACCCCGCGACCGGCTGTCGCAGGCCTTCGTCAAAGAGCACCAGAAAGGCCGCACCATTGACACTCCCTACGGCCCGGTGGTCCACCTGGACCTGCGGCATCTTGGGGAAAAGCTCATCAACGCCAAGCTGCCGTTTGTGCGCGAGCTGTGCCAGAAATATCAGAACATTGACCCGGTCCGGGAGCTGATCCCGGTGCGCCCCGTGGTGCACTACATGATGGGCGGGGTGCACACCGACATGAACGGCGCGACGCCGCTGGCGGGACTGTATGCCGCTGGCGAGGTCGCCTGTGTCAGCATCAACGGGGCCAACCGCCTGGGTTCCAATTCCCTGCCGGAACTGCTGGTCTTCGGGGCACGAGCAGGACAGGCGGCGGCTGTGTTCGCCTCCGAGCAGAGCGGGCCCGGCGCGCACGTTCTGGCACAGGCGGCTGAGGAGCAGCGCCGACTGGAAGAGCAGTTTCTGCGCAAGACGGGAGGCCGGGAGCGCATCGCCACCATCCGGGAGGAGATGCAACAGACCACGGAGAGCAGCGCTGGCATCTATCGGACGGGGACGGAGCTGAGCGCGGCAGCGCAAACTCTGCGGACGTTGCAGGAGCGGTTTCTGGATATCCGCCTCGACGACCGCAGTCGCACGTTCAACACCGAACTGACGACTGCGCTCGAGCTTGGCTTCATGCTGGACGTCGCCGAAGCGATCGTCGAGAGCGCCCTGGACCGGAAGGAATCCCGCGGAGCGCATCAGCGAACCGACTTCCCGGCCCGGGATAACGAGAAGTACCTGGTGCACTCGCTGGTGTTTCGCAATGCGGACGGTTCAGCGCGCGTGGAGCATCTGCCGGTCACCATCACCCGCTGGGCGCCCGGCGAGCGCGTCTACGGATAGACGAGGTCTCGATTGACCCAATGGGGGGAGGCCGGTCGGGGCGGACAATGGGAATGACCGGAGTCACCTTGACATCTGAGGTTTGACATCTGCGGCACCATGACACGGAGGAGACTCAGGCGGCTTTTGGTCTGCGGATTGACGGTCGCTCTCGGCCTGCTTAGCCTGCTTCATCTGGGCTGCGACGCCAGGAAACCCGCGGAGCGCAGCCGTGCCTCACCGGTGGCGCCGGAAATCAGACCTGCCCTGGGAACGATCACCAGCGGCGATCTGCTCCGGCACATCCGTGTGATGGCTTCGGACGAATACGAAGGGCGCGCGCCTGGCAGCAAAGGGGAAGAGCTGACGGTGAACTATCTCTCCCACCAGTTCCGCCAGCTCGGCCTCCAACCGGGCAACCCCGATGGCACCTTCGAGCAGCGGGTGCCGCTGGCCGGCCTCACTTGCAGATCCACGGCATCGTTGACCGTCGGCGGTAGGAAGCTGAATCTGCGCTTTCCGGATGATTATGTCGCGGTCACCCGCCGGTTCGTGCCGCAGGTGAAGGTTGAGGACTCCGAGATCGTCTTTGTCGGCTATGGAGTGGTGGCGCCGGAGTATGATTGGGACGACTACAAAGGCGTGGACGTCAAGGGTAAAACACTTCTGATACTGATCAACGATCCCGCGGTTCCGGACCCGCGCGACCCTGGCCGGCTCGACGACAACATCTTCAAAGGCCGGGCGATGACCTACTATGGGCGCTGGACCTATAAGTACGAGATTGCCTCTAAGAAAGGCGCGGCCGCCGCCATCATCATCCACGAGACCGGTCCGGCCGGCTATCCCTACGAGGTGGTCTCCAGCAGCTGGGGGGGCGAAAACTTCGATATCAAAACTCCGGGCAAGAACTTGGACTGGGTCGCCGTAGAGGCCTGGATCCACCTGCGCCAGGCCAAGCGACTGCTTGCCGCCAGCGGTCAGGACTTTGATGCACTAAAGAAGGCCGCGGTGCGCCGGGACTTTCAGCCAGTGCCGCTCAAGGCCCGCGCCAGCTTTCACGTCCGGAACCGGCTTCGCGAGATTGAGTCTCGAAACGTCATCGCCAAGCTGGAAGGATCCGACCCGCAACTCAAGGACGAGTACGTGATCTACACCGCGCACTGGGACCATCTGGGGCGGGATGAGAAACGGCAAGGCGACCAGATTTTCAACGGCGCGCTGGATAACGCCTCCGGTACTGCAGGGCTGCTCGAGATCGCTGAGGCGTTCACGAAGCTGGAGACACCGCCGAAGCGCTCCATCTTGTTTCTTGCGGTGACTGCGGAAGAGCAGGGCCTGTTGGGCACCAAGTTCTACGCGCATAACCCGCTCTACCCGCTCCATCGGACACTTGCCAACATCAATATGGACGGCGTGAACCAGTGGGGACGAACCCGGGACATCGTCAGCATCGGCTATGGCAACACCACACTGGACGACCTGCTGCGAGATGCCGCCGCGACGCAGGGGCGCTCGGTCAAGCCAGACGCGGAGCCGGAGAAGGGGTACTTCTATCGCTCGGATCACTTCGAGTTCGCCAAGCAGGGCGTGCCGGCCCTGAGTCCGGACTCTGGCACCGAATTCATCGGCAAGCCGGAGGGGTACGGAGCACAAAAACGGAAGGAATACACCAAGCGCGACTATCACAAGGTTTCTGATGAAGTGAAGCCGGATTGGGACCTGTCAGGCGCCGTCGAAGACCTCCAACTCTTTTTCCAAGTCGGCTACAGCCTGGCACAGGAAAACAAGTACCCGGAATGGAAGCCAGGAACGGAGTTCAAAGCCCGGCGCGAGCAGATGCTCCGGCAGGCCCCAGATGAAAATTAACGGTAAAAACGAACGCTAAGAACGAACGCTAAAACCAACGCTAAAACCAACGCCAGGAAGGCGAATAACCATGGCGGAGATGATTAACCTGGAGGTGACCCGGTATTCTCCCGAACGGGATCGGGAACCTTCTTTTCAAAGCTACACAGTGCCCCTGAACGAGGATTGGGTGGTCCTAGATGCCCTGAACTACATCAAGGACCGTCTGGACGGCTCACTCACCTTCCGCTGGTCCTGCCACATGGGGATTTGCGGCAGTTGCGGGATGATGGTGAACGGAGAGCCGAAGCTGTCTTGCGCTACCTTCCTGACGCAGTACACGCCCGGGCCGATACGGGTGGAGCCGCTTCGCTATTTTCCGGTTGCGCGGGATTTGGTCAGTGAAATGTCGGAGTTCATGACCAAGCTGAAGAAGGTCAAACCATGGATCGTCCGCGAACAGGAGAAGCCCCTTTCGGAAGGAGAATACCTGCAGACCCCGGCCGAGCTGGAAACCTACAAGCAGTTCAGCATGTGCATCAATTGCATGCTCTGCTACGCCGCCTGCCCGGTCTACGGGCTGGACCCCATCTTTGTTGGGCCGGCGGCTCTTGCTCTGGCGCAGCGCTATAACCTGGACAACCGGGACCAGGGCACAGCCGAGCGCCTCCAGATTCTTTCCGACCATGATGGCATCTGGGCCTGCACGTTTGTTGGCGAGTGCACCAAGGTGTGTCCGAAGAATGTGGACCCGGCCGGAGCGATTCAGCAATACAAATTGGCGGTAGCCAAGGACTGGTTTGCGTCCTTTCTGATGCCTCGGGGCGCGAAAACCGGGGCCGCGGGAGCAGGGGACACAGGAACCAGGGACACACGAGAACGATGAGCGAAGCCCACCAACCCGTAGCCTCAGGCAAGCAACACGGTGAAGCTCCTGGTGTTCCGTACTCGGAATACCAGCCCCGCTGGTATCGAAAGCGCCTCTCCACGTTTTGGTGGCTAGGGCAATGGTCTTTCTTAACATTCATGCTCCGCGAAATCAGCAGCGTCTTTGTTGCGTTTTTCGTCGTCATGACCCTGCTACAAATCCGTGCCTTGAGCCAGGGGCGGGAAGCTTACGCAAACTTCCAGGTCTGCTTGCAGTCGCCCGTGCTGCTGGCACTACATGTGCTCAGCTTCTTCTTCGTGCTGTTTCACACCATTACCTGGTTCAACCTGACGCCCCGGGCGATGGTGGTGCGCGTTCGCGGCAAGCGGATTCCCGATTTCCTGGTAACCGCACCGAACTACGTGGCCTGGCTGCTCGTCTCAGGCATTCTGGCCTGGTTGCTTCTGCGAGGGTAAATGCCGAAAAGACCGCTGGAACCGTTTCTCTGGACCCTGTTCAGCGCTGGTGGCGTGGTAGCTGCATTTTTGATTCCGGTCCACCTGCTCCTCTCTGGCATTGCGTTTCCGCTGGGTTGGCTGGAGACACCGAGCTACGAAAGAGCGCTGGCTTTGGCCGGACATCCCTTGGGGCGAATCTATTTATTCGTTCTCTGCTCGTTGCCGCTTTTCCACTGGGCACATCGGTTCCGCTACACCCTCTACGACGGATTGCAGATCAAACACCTGAGCGGAATGATCAACCCCCTCTCCTATGGCGCCGCAATTATTGGAACAGTTCTTGCGGGCTATTTCCTGTGGAGTATTCCTTAGCCTGTGGGAGTGTTCCTTAGAAGAAAAGAAAAAACAGACGCAAGAAGTCATAGCGTCTGGCGGTCACCTAGTCAGGATCTGTTACCCCTATCCAACGCCGTTTGCGGACGCTTCAGCAGGTGCAGCAATTCGTCGAGTTCCTGCCGGATTTGCCGCAGCTTTTGTTGATCCGGTTTTGGTCGCGCTAGGTCAGGGCCCGGAAAGGCAATCTTCTGCTGCTTGGTTTCCGTACGCAGCTTTTTGCGGGCGCCCTCGATGGTAAAGCCTTCCTGGTAGAGGAGCTTTTTGATTTCCAATACCAGTTCCACGTCCTTGCGCCGGTACATGCGATGTCCGGTGGAACTCTTCACCGGCTTCAGCATCGGGAACTCCTTTTCCCAAAACCGAAGGACGTAGGCGTGCGTGCGGGTCAGCTTGCAAACTTCTCCAATGCGGAAGTAAAGCTTGTCGGGAATTGCGACCGCGTGCCGTCGCTCCGCCATGGGCTGCCGCTATGTTACGTGCCCCACCGGCGGCGCGTCAATGCGGCGTTCCGCGCCTGGCGCTTGATGTGGGGGGCGTTGGACATCCCGCTTTAAGAGCAGAATCCTGATAGCTGCACGGGGGGCGCTACCCTTCCGCCCGGAAGCGGTCGCGGCATTCGGCAGAGCAGAAGTAGTATTGCTGACCGCGGGCTGGCGCTTTCAGCGCCAACTCCTCGGCTACGTAGATGCCACACTGCGGGTCCTTGTGGACCTGCCCGGTGATCGGCGGGGGCGAACTGGAGGAGGAAGAGGACAGGCGCAGGAAGCCCACCAACTTCCTGTAGAGATAGAAGAGGAAGAGCAGTACAAGGCCAAAGAAGACAACCCGAAGCATAAAACCAACATGCCAAGCGCCAGACCTTCCCTTTCGGTCCCGGTCGGGCGTCCGGCTGCCCCTCGAAACGGGGAATCCCGAACCGGCCTACCGCCGCCGGCGTCTCTTTTTCTTCTCCTTCTTGAACGAGGTCTCAACCTTGACGTCAAACGATTCAATCAGAGACTTGGCGCCTGCGGCGTACGCTCCGTTCGGCTCTAATTCGATATACTTCTGCAGGGCTTCCACCGTGCCGGGGACCGGGGTGATCTTGCCGCTTTTCTCATCCAGCGTGGCTTCAGCGCTCAACGACACGCCAAGCTGATACCAGGCCATCGAGTATTCGGGGTCGAGCTCGGTGGCCTTGCGGAAGGCCAAGGTAGCCCCCTTGATCTGGGCATTGTTGGCCAGCACGGCGCCCAGGTTGAAGAAGTAACGGCCGCCATTAGAGGGGTCAAGCTCAGCGGATTTGCTCAGTTCCGCCTCGGCCCGCTCCAAGTCACCCGAAAAAGCCAGGGCCAATCCAAAGTTGTTGTGATAGCCAGCCTCCTCCGGCTTCAAAGCAACAGCCTTCCCGTAAGCCTCGACGGACTTTTGAAAAAGGTCCCGGGATTCCGTGCCGCGCCTGGCTTTGCCCGCTTCCAAGTAGGCTTCCCCCAGATGCGCAAGCACGGGGGGTTGCCGGGGGCCCAACTGTGCCGCTTCTTCCAACTGGGCGATGGCCAAGTCGTAATTTCGGACCTGCAGTGCTGCCACTCCATCGCCGAAGGCCTTATTGAGCTGCCCCATCTTGCCTCGCTCAACAGTATCCTTGTCGAGTTGCTTCTCGAGATCCTTACGCTGTTTCGCGGTGAGGGGCGTACTTCCGCCCGCCCGGCCGCCTGCCCGCTTGCGGGACGCCTGCAAATCGAAATTAACCTCCGTCGAGGAGCCCGGCCCTCCCAGCTTTATGCCTGGCCGCGTGCTCCGTTTCCGCCCATTGACGAAGAGGGTCACGTTATGGCGGTTAAAGGATACGAGCGCGGCATGGGCAAAACGGCCATTCTTGTTGGTCTTAACCTTGGCAGTCCCTTTCCTGTCGATGTTCTCGATGACGATCTGGGCGCCGGCGATGGGCTGGCCATCACTCCCCTTCACTACGCCGGTCATCGCGGCGAACTGGGCGTGTGCGGGAACACAAAAACTGACCGCCCAGGCCAGCACAGCCAATAAAATCAGAAGATCACGCTTCTGCATAATTCCTCCGTTGCTGCTCCTTCGTTGCTGCTCCCTGCGGCTAGCGAACCGCCGCGGTACTGCGGCACAGGCTTTAGTGAGACACGTGCGGGGTGGTTGAGTAAGAAGGCTTCCGCTCGTACGGGATCGGGTCTTCCACTCCGGCCTGTTCGAAAGCTCTCAGGCGCAACGCGCAGCTATCGCACACACCGCAAGCTCTGTCGCTACCTTGGTAACAAGACCAGCTTAGATGAAGAGGCGCACCTGTTTCAATCCCCTTCTTCACAATCTCGTGTTTGTGCAGGCGGACGAGTGGAGCGACGATTTCCAGCCGTGTTTCCGGCCGCGTGCCAAGCTCCGCCACCTGCTGAAAGGCGCGGTAATACTCCGGGCGGCAGTCGGGATACCCAGAACTGTCGGCGGCGACTGCCCCGACATAGATGCGCGTTGCCTCGAGAACTTCGGCCCAGGAGACTGCCACCGCCAGGAAATGCGCGTTGCGGAAGGGAACATAGCTGGTGGGAATTTCAGCCGAGTCGAGATTGGCCGGGCTGACCGGGATGCCAGTCTCGGTCAGGCTGGAGCCGCCGATCCGCGCCAAGTAGCGCTGCTCGATGACTAGGCGGGGGACCTCCTCATGCTCCAATGAAGAATAAAAATCTGCCATCTGTTCAAACGTGAGACGTTCGCGGGCCTCAGTCCGTTGCCCGTAACTGCTGTGCAGCAGCGCCAGGCGGTAGCCCTCGGCCCGTGCGACGGCGGCCGTCACGCAGCTATCCATCCCGCCGCTGAGTAAGACGACCGCTTTCGGTCTGGCCATGGTTTAAGCTCCTCCGCGAGACTTCCCCGCATCCGCTTTCCTGGCCATTGCTGGCCCGGCCGGCACTGCTATCCAGCGCGATGCTATGCCGCATGGTTCATTCAGCACGTCGCGCTCGTTAAACTCCCCGCATCGCCGGGTCCCAGATAAACTTGTGCAACTGGAGTCCGAGGCGAACGTCCAGGCCGTCGGCCAGGATCCATTCGGCGAGCTGGCGTGGCTCCAGTTGCCCGAAGACCGGCGAGAAGATCACGGCCCGCACCTTGCCGGGCAACGCGTGACGCTGGAGGAACTGGCAGGCGAACTCGTAATCAGGGCGGTCCGCCAGCACGAATTTCACTTCGTCACTTGGTGACAGTACTTGCAGATTCTCGAAGCAGAATTTTTCCGCCTCGCCCGAGCCGGGGCACTTGACGTCCATCACCTTGACGACCTCGGGCGGGACCCGGCCCAGGAAGCGTTCCCCGCTGGTTTCCAGCAGCACCCGGTAGCCCTGCTCCAGCAGGCGCGCCATCAGGCGCAGCACTTCTCCCTCCTGAAGCATGGGCTCGCCGCCGGTGATTTCCACCAGTCGCGCCGGATAGGTGCTCACCCGACGGAGCACCTCGTCCAGCTCCATGGGCTGGCCGTCGTAAAAAGCGTACTCGGTGTCGCACCAGGAGCAGCGCAGGTTGCACGCGGTGAGCCGCACGAACACGCATGGCTTGCCGGCAAAGGTGGATTCTCCCTGGATGGAGAAGAAAATCTCGGCAACCTGCATCCCAAGCTGATTATAGCCCAGCGCCGCAGTTGCGGATAATGGGTCAGTTTCCGATAAACCGACTATTCGGGAGTTGGCAGCCGGACCGGAAAGAACAGGAACGTTAGGCAACGTTTATCCGGTATTTCCGGCAACAGGTGGTATTCGTTAGCACCCAAGGAGGGGAAACAGTTCGGCGAAGCCCTGTGTCCTCGACTCACGTGACTGGCTTTGGCGTCCGGGATAGACTTCAACCTGCTTGCGTATTGGCACTCGAGGTCCAGACAGTCAGGTTCCGCAAACTCTTCCCGCCCTGTGGGCGTAAGAGGAAGCTTAGGGAGTATGCCAAGGCAAAGAGGAAAAGGTTCGACAAAACAATAATCCAAAACTTATTGGGCAAGACCTGCTTCAGTCCTGGGAGCAGGCTGGCACCAACTTCCGAGTCCGCAAACAGCCAAAGGCAGACTGCGGAGACGGTACAAAGGGTGGCGATGAGCGCTGCACGGCTATCGACGCGCACCGTGAGAAAGCCCAAAAGGAAGATGCTTAAAAGCCCTCCGCTCACGATCGAAAACACCAGGGTCTGAAGGTCCATGAGCGTTTGTGTTCTGGTGAAGTGAATGAACAAGGCCACCGAAATCATGATAACCGCAAAACCGACCGAAACCCACCGACCGAATTTGAGGTAGTGCTGCTCATCCTTGATCGACTTTTTGAATCGACGGTAGAAATCATTGGTCATTGTTGCCGCTGATGCGTTGATACCGGAGTCTAAGGTGGACATGGCAGCTGCCAGGAGTCCAGACAACACAAAGCCTGCAGCTCCAGCCGGTATTTGAGTTAGGACGAAGAATGGGAAAGCCTGTTCCGAGACAAGATTATCCAATGCGGGGGTAGGGAAGTGCTTGTAGTAAACGTAAAGAACCGTTCCGATAAAGGCAAAATAAAGCCAGACCGGGATGATCATCACGGTCGAGAGAATCAGACCATGCTTGGCGTCTCGGTCTGTCTTCATGGCAATGTAGCGTTGGACGGCGTTCTGGTCGGTGCAGAGAAACTGGAAGAAGACGAATTGGTACACCAGGATGAGCACCCAAACCGTTTGATCATTCCAAACCATCGCCGTGCTGCCGACGGCGAATTTCCCGTCCGCAACGGCTTCGGAGAGTACTTGGCTTAATCCCCCTGGCACGAGTCGGATGGCTACTGGGATACAGATCAAGCCACCCAGAATTAGGGCCGAACTTTGCAGCAGGTCTGTATAGATCACAGCCTCCAGTCCACCGGCGATGGTGTAGGAGGCGACCAAAATGCCTAGGACTATAATGACCCAGTGCAGAGGAACCCCAGTCATGGGGCCAAAGGGAAGACTGACGGCATACAAAATGACTCCGGTGCGAAACATTTGAAAGACCAGGAAGCCACCGGCCGCATAGAGCCTGGCCCAGGTGCCAAAACGCCGTTCAAGGTATTCATAGGCAGAGCGTACATGGCCCCGGCGAAAATAAGGCACGAACAGGAAATAGGCAATGATGGCCGGGACGAAGTAGAAGAAGTGAGCGGGCATGTAGCGCCAGTCTTTTTCAAAGGTGAAGCCTGGAATCGCCAAAAAGGTCATCGAGCTGATAATGGTGGCCATCAGTGAGAATCCGACAATCCAACCGGGCATGCTGCGATTTGCGAAGAAGTAGGCATCGGCTGAATTCGTCCGTCGGGCCGAATAGACGCCGATGGCGACCATCACGCTTAGATTTATCGCGATGGCCAGAAGATCTGGCCATCTCAGCAAGTGTTCCGAGACCATGTCATCAAACCCAATGGCGAGCTCTTTGTTGAGCCCTCGAGAGTAGCACCGACTCTCTGGTTCTGAGTCCCTCAAGGAGATCTCAGCCTGCCAAAGGGCCTCTGGCCGGCCTGGTCAAGTCTCGACCAGGGGCAAGCTGCGGGGACTGGAGTGGCATTATAGGTTCCATCTGGCAATGAACCAGAAACATTATGATCAGTGGTTGCTCAGGGTAGAGAGCAAGAGCGTTTGTCCGTCCAGCGGTCGAGGCCCAACTCCCGAAAAACGCCCTTACTGTAGATTGACCACCCACGCAGTTGCGTTGGGTCTTGAAACCTTTCGACTTCAGCCCTAACATTTAACAGTTATTCGATCGTGTCGCGATGAGAACAACTGCCACAGGAGCGGCGACAGCGCCCGCAGTAGCGGATGAGACACTGGACCAGGTACTTCGCGCCCGGGCCCAGGCGACACCTGACCGCGCTCACATCCATCTGCGGCAGGACGACGGCCGGCTGCGCACGATCGGCTACGGCGAACTGCTGAGCGCCGCCTCGGATGTAGCCGGCGGACTGCTTGCCCAGGGACTGGAGCAGGCCCAGACCGTGGCCCTGATGCTGCCAACCAGCCCAGACTTCTTCTTCGCGTTTCTGGGAGTGACTTTGGCCGGAGGCATTCCGGTGCCGATCTACCCGCCGGTGCGGGCCGATCGGATCGAGGAGTACGTGCAGCGGCAAACGAAACTGTTGCGGAACGCGGAAGCCCGGGTGCTGATCACCGTCCGGGAAGCGCACAACCTGGCGCGTTTGCTCCAGCCAAGCATTCCCAGCCTGCGCAGCGTTACCACGGTGGAGGCGCTGGCCGCGGCAACAGCCAAGCCGTCCCGGAACGCCTTGCAGCCCGCCGACATCGCTCTCATCCAGTACACCTCCGGCAGCACCGGAGAGCCAAAAGGTGTGGTGCTGACCCACGCCAACGTCATCAGCAATGTGCGGGCCATCGGCCAGGGCGTCGAGGTGCGTCCGGACGACGTCGGCGTCTGCTGGCTTCCGCTGTATCACGACATGGGGCTGATCGGCTGCTGGCTCTTTTGCCTTTATTACGGCCTGCCCGTCGCCGTCACCTCGCCGATCGCTTTCTTGCGCCGGCCGCAACGCTGGCTGCAGATGATCCATGAGCACCGCGGCACGCTGTCGCCAGCGCCCAACTTCGCTTTTGAGATGTGCGTGCGCAGGGTGGACGACCGGGCGCTGGACGGACTCGACCTCAGCTCGTGGCGCGTGGCCCTGAACGGCGCCGAGCCCATCAGCCCCGAGACCCTGGCGCGGTTCACGACCCGCTTTGCCCCGTACGGGTTCCGGCCGGAAACCATGATGCCGGTGTACGGGCTGGCTGAATGCGCCGTGGCTCTCAGTTTTTCGCCGCTGGGACGTCCGCCGCGTGTGGACGCCATCCAGCGAGAGCCGTTCGTCCGGCAGCAACGGGCCGTGCCCAGCGATGCCCGCGATCCGGCGCCGCTGCGTTTTGTCTCCGTAGGCCGGCCCTTGCCCGGCCACGAAGCCCGCATCGTGGACGCCGCCGGCCAACCCGTGCCGGAGAGGGTGGAGGGGCGACTGCAATTCCAGGGACCCTCGGCGATGCGCGGCTACTACCGCAACCCGGAAGCAACCCAGGCCATCCTGTGCGATGGCCTGGGTGATGGCTGGCTCGATTCAGGAGACCTGGCCTACCTAGCCGATGGCGAACTGCACATCACCGGGCGCATCAAGGACGTCATCATTAAGGCCGGCCACAACATCTACCCCCAGGAGCTGGAAGAAGTGGCCAGCGAAGTCAGGGGCGTGCGAAAAGGGTGTGTTGCTGCCTTTGCCGTCACCGACCCCGAACACGGCACCGAGCGGATTGTGCTGGTGGCCGAGACTCGCGAGACTCGTCCGGGTCCGCGGACCGAGGTGCGCGCCGAAATCATGCGCCAACTGGCCCGCTTGGGCCATCCGCCCGACAAACTGGTGTTGGTCCCGCCCCAGACCATTCCCAAGACCCCCAGCGGCAAGCTGCGCCGCGATGCCTGTCGCCGTCTTTATCTGGCTGGTGAACTCACTCGCGCCCGTCGGCCCGCTTGGTGGCAACTGTTGCGCCTGACCCTCAAGGCGTTCGTTGCCCGGCTGCGCAATTGGCGGAACAGTAGGAAAGCTTGATCAGAGCTAGCCAGGCCGCTCAGGGGATGCTCTTGGCACAGCGAAAGCCGATTTCCGTATCGGTGTAATCGGGGCTGTGCCAGTAGCGGTAGGTGGCGCTCACGTAGCCGGCAGGACTGCGGAACGAGCCGCCGCGCAGAACTTTATAGGGAGTCTTCTCGGGAGAGGTCGCCGGGCCGTGCGGGTTTTCCGCCGGGCCTTTCGCGTAGTAGTTGTACAGGTACCAGTCCTCGACCCATTCCCAGACGTTACCGGCCATGTCATGGCAGCCGTGGGAGGAAGCGCCGAGCGGATAGCCGCTCACCGGAGTGGTGTGGCCCACGGTGTTGGCGTAGTTGAGGCGTTCAGGATCGGGCTCGGTGTCACCCCAGGGCCACCACTTCTTCAGTCTGTTGGGCTCGTCCCAGCTGGCTGCCTTTTCCCACTCTGCTTCGGAAGCTAGGCGCAACCCTGCCCATTGACAGTAGGCCTGCGCGGCGTCCCAACTGACGCCGGCAACCGGCTGCTCGTCCTGGTTGAATTGCGGATCGTTCCAAAGCAGCGGGGCCTTGTATCCGGTCTGCTCGAGAAACTTGCGGTACTGCCGGTTGGTCACCGGGTACTTGGCAACGTAGAAGGCGTCCAGGTGAATCTCTCGCTGCGGGCGCTCGTCGGGGTCGCCCTGGCTCTCAAGGCTGCCCTGGAGGAAGCTGCCTGCCGGCACCAGGAGCAACTCCGAGCCGTCCATCTCATTGAGCAGCGTTACGGGTAAGGGACCCTCCGGTACTGCCCGAGGCGCCTGCTTCTCGGGTTCCCTCTCGCGTGACCACCGACCCGGCCGAGTTCCGCTCACTACCAACCTCCTTCGTGCCGTACAATTTGTAGGCCCCTATCTTACCAGGACTGGGGGTGGTAATGGAGACGGGGCGGAAACGGCGGCTGAAGTGGTGGCTAGGCGGATACGTTTCTGGCGGGTATCGGGTATGGACTGGTCCAGCAAAATGAGAGCAAGAACCACCTGGCTGCTACCGGGAATCTTGTGTCTGGCCTCCTTTGCCGTGGCCCAAGACACGGCTTGGGAGAAGTACATGAAGGCCGGAACGGAAGCCTCCCGGAGCGGCCGGCACCCCGAGGCTGAGAAGTTATTGCTGTTTGCCCTCAAGGAAGCGGAAAAGTTTGGAAAGCTGGACGGGCGGCTGGTCTACAGCCTCAACGACCTAGCAGAACTCTACCGTGCCCAGGGCAAGTACGCTGAGGCTGAGCCGCTCTACCGGCGGGCCCTGGCGATTTTGGAGAAGGGAACTCTACCGCGCCCAGGGCAAGTACGCTGAGGCCGATCCGCTCTACCTGCGGGCCCTGGCAATTAACGAAAAGGTCCTCGGGCCAGAACACCCAGACGTTGCAAGGGACCTCAACAACCTGGCGTTGCTCTACCAAAGGCAAGGCAACTACGCCGAGGCCGAGCCCCTCTACCGCCGCTCGCTGGCGATTCGGGAGAAGACCCTGGGGCCGGAGCATCCGGATGTTGCCCACAGCCTGCACACCCTGGCGTTGCTCTGCAAAACGCAAGGGAACTACGCCGAGGCCGAGCCCCTCTACCGGCGGGCCCTGGCGATTCGGGAGAAGACCCTGGGGCCGGAGCATCCTCGAGTGGCCGTCAGCCTCATCAACCTGGCGGTGCTCTACCAAGCTCAGGGCAAGTACGCTGAGGCCGTGCCGCTCCTCCGGCGGTCGCTGGCGATCCGGGAGAAGACCCTGGGGCCGGAACACCCCCACGTGGCCGTCAGCCTCAACAACCTGGCGGCGCTCTACAAAACGCAAGGCAACTACGCCGAGGCCGAGCCCCTCTATCGGCGGGCCTTGGCGATCTACGAGAAGGCTCTGGGACCGGAGCATCCCAACGTGGCCACAGCCCTGGACAATTACGCCAATCTGCTGCGGAAGACGAAGCGCAATGCCGAGGCTGCCAAACTGGCAGCCCGCGCTCAGGCCATCCGCGCCAAACACCCCGCGGAGAACCCGTTGAAGTGACCTACCGCCTTGCCATCCGCAATGCCGGATAGGTCCACACTAGCGAGTTAGTTTATCAACCCGGTTTCAGTTGGCCCGGTTTCAGTTGGGCTAGTCGGCTTACCGGAAAGCCACCCACTACCCCCTGAGCAGTGAGTTATGAGATCTCGGCCCCTGGGGGTAGAATGCTCGAATCTTCGGAAAAGGAGGTACCGTATGCGGTTCTTGGTAAGGGCAACCATTCCTGTGGAGACCGGCAACGCGTTGGTGCGCGATCCCAACTTCGGCAGGGTGATGCAGGACATCCTGTCCGACCTGAAGCCTGAGGCCGTCTACTACAGCGTGGAGCACGGCCAGAGGACGATCTACTTTGTATTGAACGTTGAGGAGACCCACCAAATATCTGCGATAGCCGAGCCGCTCTGGCTCTCTTTGAAGGCGAATATCGAGGCCATGCCGGCCATGAATCAGGACGAGTTCACAAGAGCTCTTCCGGGTATTTCGCGAGCCGTGGAGAGATACTAGCTGGGCAAGAACATTGCAGCGAATCGCAAGAACCAAGCGCCAATTTCTCCGCTCCACTCATGAGAGTTCTTCTCACCAGCGGCACAGGAAACATTGGCTCGCGCTTGGTCATACCGCTCACTCAGCGCGGCAACCACGTGAGCTACAATGTCCCCGGCCGGTCAGAGCGGCGGCTCGCGGCATAGGGCAGTCTGAGGTCATGCATCGACCGGTCGAAGAACAAGAAAAGAGGCCGGGAAAGGAGAAGAGATCATGCAGAAGCGCACTATTTTAGTCTTTTCGGGCCTGTTGATCGCGGTCCTCCCCTGCTTGGCAGGCTGGGAGGAGGGTGTCGCCGCGTTTACTTCGAAGAACTACCAGGCCGCCGTCGTTGAGTTCCGGAAGGTCATCCGGCAGAAGCCGAAGAACCCCCGCGGACACTATATGCTGGGGCTCTCGCTTGAGAAACTCAAGCGCAAAGAGGAGGCGCTTCACCATCTGCGCAAAGCCTACGACCTCAACCCGAACGACCTGAGCATCAAGCTCGCCCTCGGGCGATCCTATGCAGACAACCGGCAATTCTCGAAAGCTGAGCGAACCCTCCGGGCGGCACTCAAGAGCCATACCAAGCGCAACGACCTGAAGAAGATCTGGAGGCAGCTCGGTTATACATACGAGAAGCAGAAGAAGTTCTCGAAATCGATCGAAGCCTACCAGCATGCCGGGGATGAGGGAAGCGTGGCGCGACTCAAGAGGACAAGCGCAAGGAAAAGGAGATGAGGGACGACCGAGCCACACTTTCCCCATCTATAGCTCAAGCAGGTCCGGAGCCACTGGTCATCCTGGACGCGGTGCTGCTTCCCTTCAGCTCGAGAGGGAAAGACGTAGAAGTTGGTGAAGCTCGCTGAGCCTGGTTCAAAGACGCAGCCCGCGGGCTTTACATTTTATGCCTCCACTGCTGCCCTGGAAGTCCAGTGTCCAGGCAGCTTCGCACGGCGCTGCCCAACAGCTCTCCGAAGCAATGGCCGATGCAGTGGCCGATGCAGTAGGGAGTTTGGAACCTGCATTCCGAACTCTGAATCCCTGTCCCTTGCGACAGAACATCCCACGCTATAATACAGAAACAAAGTTATGCGGATTTTTCTGCGGCTGGTCAGCCGGCCTAAGCTGGGGGGGGCGCGACGCGATGCTCTGGTCTTGTATCCGGCCCCTCGGCTGCTGGTGGAGCGGTCGTCGCGGCTGGCCGAGTTACTGGGCAACCTGGCGGCAGCGCTGGCTCCGAGCCGGGTCACGCCGGCCATGCTTGAGGGGTTCAAGGTGCCACTGCGGCGCGGCTCGATGCGGCCGCGCTCGCTGGCTTCCTCATGGTTGTTCCATCTGGCGGCGCTGGTAGTGTTGGGAAATCTGTTGCCGCTGCTGGGGCAGCCCAGTGCGGAGGAATTGGCGGCTCTGCGGAAGCAAAAGATCACTTGGTATTATTACGACCACGAGCTGCCCGCCATCTCCCCGGAAGCGCCGGACGGCAGGGAAAAACCCTCCGAGCGCGGCGGGCAACCCCCCGCTGCCTCGCCGCTGGGCGTCACGGCCCGGACATCCCGGCAAGTCATCACTTCCAATCCCCCACGGCCTGACAACGCGCGGCAAACGATCGTGCAGCCGGAGTCGCCCAACATTCGCATTTCCGAGGACGTGCCTCTGCCTAATGTCGTGATGTGGGCGAGCCAGCCACAAAAGCCCACGTTGCAATACTTACTGGCACCCAAGGTGCGCGCCCAGCAGGCACCGCGCCTGTTGCTGCCGACCGATATCGCGCCTCTGAGGCCGCCTGTGGACCTGGCCAGGCGCGATTTGTCCAAGTTGAAACTGCCACAACTGGGTGTGGCCGCGATCAAACCCCCGGTTCCGGAAATGCCCAACCCGGTTCCG
Organism: Terriglobia bacterium; assembly: GCA_965223005.1. Classification (GTDB taxonomy): domain Bacteria; phylum Acidobacteriota; class Terriglobia; order JAJPHL01; family JAPKYU01; genus CBDBKE01. The sequence continues at coordinate 132,160 of CBDCVK010000003.1, forward strand.
GAAGTGCCCAACATGGAGCGCCCGACTTCGGACCTGAAGATCGCCGCCAGTGAAGCCCTGGTGCAGAAGCCACAGCTGGCGGTGCCACCTGCAACGACCGCCCCGGTCACGCAGGCGAAGCCGGAAAGCGCCGCCAGTGAGCGCTCGGCGCCGCCCTCGCCTCCCCAGCTGGCCTCTGCTGGCAACAGCGGAGCACTGGAGCGGCTGATTGCTCTGGGCATTGACCCAGCGCCGCCTAGCGGTGAGATTTCCGTACCGCCGGGGAACCGGGCTGGCAGCTTCAGCATCGGTCCCTCGGGGAAGGTGCCGGGCACTCCCGCGGGCTCACCGGCCGGTCTGGAGGGCGGCGGGGCGGGCGGTCCAGCGCCCGCAGGCGAGGGCACTGGCCAGGGTCCGGCACGTCAGTTGGCCGACATTCGCGTACCTGGCATCTCCATCAGCGGGGGCATCCAGCCCCCATCCGCCAGTTTAGGGCCGATCGTGAGCGGTCCCCCACCATCTCCGCCACCCCCGCCCGCCCCGCCAACACCCGCACCAGCGAGACCCGCCAACCCCAATGTCATCGCTGCCTTGGTGGCCCGGGCCACGCGTCCTACGGTGGGTCTGCCGGAGTGGGGGACTGGGGATCGCCGCGCCGCGCAAGGTTTTCTCTACAGCAAGAGGGTTTACACGGTTTACATCAACATGCCCAACTTGAGCAGCCAGAGCGGAAGCTGGATCATGCGTTTCTCGGAACTCGGCGCTCCAGTGCCAAGGGTCAATGAACCGGAGCTGACTGCTCCAGTGGCCTTGCGCAAGGTAGACCCCGGCTACGACCCGGGTGCCGTCCGCGAGGGGGTGGAAGGCACCGTGGTGTTGTACGCCGTCATCCACCAGGACGGGAAGGTGGATTCGGTACGCGTGGTGCGGAGCTTGCATCCGCGCCTGGACGAAAACGCAGTCCAGGCGCTGCTTCGCTGGCAGTTCCGACCTGCCACGCGCGATGGGCATCCAGTGAAGCTGGAAGCCCTGGTCCAGATTCCTTTCACTTTGGGCCCTAAACCTTTCTGACTGATTTCTGGTCTGAACTGATTTCTGGCGCCCTCTTTTGTTTCCCGCCTCTTTTATGCTTCTCGCCTCTTTTTTGTTCCCGAAAAGTGGCCGGCATCTTGTCTGTTTAACGGAAGCAGTGCCATAATGCTTCCCCATGTTGGGATCAAGATGATGGATCAGGATGATGGGATCAAGCGCATGGCCGAACAAGAGCACCAGCAACGAATCCCAATCCTGGTATTGAGGGACGACCCCCAGCGAGGGTTCCAAGAGGACACCGTAACCACGACGGTGGCCCGGACCTGGGTAAAGGTGCGCCTGCGGCATAACCTGGACCCCGGTGCCGACGTGGTGATCTTCAACAAGCAGAACGGGTATCAGGCCGAGTTTCTGATGGACAGCAGGCCGGTGCCCAATGAAGCGAAGCTGCTTCTCCGCGATCATTCGGTGGACATCTGGCAGCTCGATTTTGGCCGCCCACCAGAGCTCGCGCCTGACCTGCGCCGGCGCATGCACCTGGTCTGCATTGCCTGTCAGACGCGCGAGACGGTGCCGCTGGAAGAATACGAGATCGAAAAACTGGAACGGACCGAGCGCCTGACGCGGAACTGCCCGAATTGCGCTGCCGAGACCGATTGGGAAAAGGAGTCGGTGGCGCAGGCGCGCGCCGAAGCCGCAGGTCGCGAGAAAACAGAACAGGAGCGCCGCTCCCGCGAGGAACGGGGGGGACAGCTGAGCGAACAGGCGCAGGCGGCCCAGCGAACTGAGGAGGAAGCGCAAGCCGCGGCCGAACAGGCACGCCAGGCGGCGGAGGAAGCCGCCGCGAGCGAAGCAGCCGAAGCCACCCGCCATGTTGAAGCTCAGGCCGCGCAACACAACGCCATCGAGGCGACAAACCGCGCAGAAGCGGAGTTAACAGAGCTCACCGGCGCCCGCACGGCAGTCGAGCGGAAAGCCCAAGAAGCCGCAACTCAAATCCCGGAAGCGGAATCGAAGGCCGAGGCAGCGGCCAAGGCACTCATCAAAGCCACCAAGGAAGCCAGTGAGGCCGAAGCCAAGTCAGAAAAACTGCGGCGAGAAGCTGAGGAGGCGGCACAGCGGGCCGAACAGGTTCGGCAGCGAGCCCAAGAGCTGGCCGAAAAGCGCGAACAGGCCCGAAACATGGCCGAAGCTGCCCGGCAGTCAATCGATCAGGCCCGGAGCAATCAGGAAGCCGCCGAACGCGAGATCACGCAGAACCTGCGCAAGCTGGAGGCCGCTGCCCAGGCAAAAGCAGCTGCTCTGAAAAGTTTCAAAGAGAGCGGGGAGGCGGCGGCGAAGCGAGCTGCGGAACTCTCCAAAGCGGCTCAGGTAGCCGGGGCGGCGCGCGAGCAAGCCGAAGAGACCACGACCAGGCTGGAAGCCGCCGCTGCCGCACGCCTGCTGGTGGGCACCGAATTGGAGGCGCTGCTGGGGCCTTCTCCGGAGGTCGCTGCCCAGCCGGCGGCAGAGGCAGAAGCCGCCCCATCGGCTGAGCCTGAGATTCCTCGGAGCGAACGCCGCACCGCTCGTCGCATCTTCGTCCGCACCCAGGCCCGCATCCGCCGTCCCAGTTCCTCTGAGGTCGTCGCGCCGGTCGACGTCTCCCGCGGCGGAATCTGCTTCGAAAGCCGCGCTTCTTATGAGCTGGACGAGGTGGTTTGGGTAGCCATGCACTTCCGCGAAGACGCAGAGCATCTGGAGACGCCCAGCCGCATCGTCCGCGTCAGCCCCGGCGCCAAAGGCGACCGTTATTCCTACGGAGTCAAGTTCGAGGGTTAGCTGCCTTCGGACCTTCCTAGCCGAACACGTGGAAGGCCTCCAGCAGGCGGAAATGGCCCTGGCTGTACAAAGAGGGAAGAACGACGTGAACTGGAATGTAGCGTCCAGGTCGATCAAATCGATAAGAACCCACCTTATCCTGCAGTGTCCGGCGCGCTGGGTTTAAAGATGGCCATCTCTACTAAATTGCAGAGGATGTGGCCAATGGCAATGTGCGCTTCCTGAACGTGCTGCGTACTAGCACTGGGCACAATGACGGCAACATCAACCAGGTCACGAAGCCGGCCGCCGTTGCCGCCCAACAGGCCGATCGTCTTGATTCCACGCTCACGGCAAAGCCGAACCGCGCGCACGACATTCTCGGAGTTGCCGCTGGTGCTGATCCCGATAAGTATGTCCCCCTCGCGGCCCAATGCCTGGACCTGTCGCTCAAAGACGTACCCAAAGCCGAAATCGTTCGCATTAGCGGTCAGAAAGGAAGTGTCAGTAGTCAATGCCATTGCTGCCAAAGCAGGCCGGTCGAATTCGGCGCTGAGGCGATTGGTGAGCTCAGCCGAGATATGCTGAGAGTCGGCTGCGCTGCCACCGTTGCCGCAGGTCATCACCTTGCCGCCCGTGCGGAGCGCTGCCGCCACCAGCTCCGCAGCCTGAAGTATCTCGTCCAGGCATGTTTCCGCTATCCGGCGTTTGGTTTCGGCGCTGGCGGTCAGGTGGTCCCGAGCGCGTTCGCGTGCCGTTGGCCCTTCCATCTGCGGCTCCTCTCCCGGCCTTGATTTGAACTGCTGCCGCGCCGGCGGGAAGCCAGAAGCCGCCCGCTTGGCTCTGACTTGCACTCGGGTCTATGAGGTCAAGGCCGAACTGCTGCCGGGTGAACAGGCCTGTCGGCGGCGTGCTGCTCCAGCGATTTCTTGACCACTTTGGTGGCCTCCCAAAGTCGGCCACCAAGTTGACTCGCCCGGCGCCTGACAGTTATGCGCAACCGGCCGTCCCACGAGCGCTCGTTGACTGTTCATCTTGCTCACGGGCAGATTCCGACGTCAAATTGGCCTTTCGTTCTTGGAATTCGAAATCGAATTCATTGAACAAGCGACGGATCTGCTTCGTGTCGTTCCGCTGGGCCGCCTCCCACAACCGGGCTAACATCGCTTCAAGCTCATGAGGCTTGGGCTGGGTCCTTGTGACAACTAGAAAGATCCGGGGATGCTTCGTGGGTTTCAAATAGGCACCCTCTCCGACCAACTGCTCACGCAACTTGTCGCCGGGTCGCAGGCCAATCGTCTCGATGCGGATGTCACGACCGGGACGCAATCCAGACAACTCGATCAGATTGCGCGCGAGGTCAGCAATCCGAATGGGATCTCCCATGTCCAGCACATAGATGCCTTGCTCACGTCCATCCAGTATACCAACCCGAATCACTAGGTTAACTGCTTCTGGTATGGTCATGAAATAACGGTAGACCTCTGGGTGTGT
>CBDCVK010000004.1:0-21437 GCA_965223005.1 Terriglobia bacterium
TCCCAAGACGCCTTTGTGACCAAATTGAATGCCGCAGGCAATGCGCTCGTTTACTCGACTTACCTCGGCGGCAGCGAACGCGACCAGAGCTTCGGTATCGTCGTGGACGCCTCCGGCAACGCCTACGTGACGGGCCAAACGGATTCGACCAACTTCCCCACGGCCAGTCCCATCCAGCCCGCTAACGACGGCAACTCCGATGTCTTCGTGACAAAATTGAATGCCAGCGGCAACGCTCTCGTTTACTCTACCTATCTCGGCGGCGGTTCCTTTGAATGTGGCTTCGGTATCGCCGTCGACGGCTCCGGCAACGCCTACGTGGCAGGCGATACAAGTTCGAGCGACTTCCCCACAGCCAGTCCCATGCAACCCGCTCAGGCTAGTGGCGACGAAGCCTTTGTGACGAAATTGAATGCCGCCGGCGACACTCTCGTCTATTCCACTTACCTGGGCGGCGACGGCAATGACGACGTCTTGGGCATCGCGGTAGACGCCTCCGGCAACGCCTACGTGACGGGGAGTACCAGCTCGACCGACTTCCCCACGGCGAGTCCCCTCCAGCCTGCTTTCGGGGGCAACTCCGACGTCTTTGTGGCGAAATTGAATGCCGCCGGCGCTGCTCTCGTTTACTCTACCTATCTCGGCGGCAGCGAGTTCGACATTGGTCTCGGCATCGCGGTAGACGCCTCCGGCAACGCCTACGTGACAGGAGTGACGCGTTCGACCAACTTCCCCACGGCCAGTCCCATCCAGCCCGCTAACGCCGGCGGCTCCCAAGACGCCTTTGTGACGAAATTGAATGTCAGCGGCAACGCTCTCGTTTATTCCACCTACCTCGGCGGCAGTGGCAGCGAAATGAACTTTGGAGGAGGCATCGCTGTAGACGCGTCCGGCAACGCCTACGCAACGGGCGATACTCAATCGAGCAACTTTCCCACGGCCAGTCCCATCCAGCCAAAGACGATGTTTGAGGACATCTTTGTGACGAAATTGAATGCCAGCGGCAACGCTTTTGTTTATTCCACCTACCTTGGCGGCAGCGGGGGGGACTTGCGCGGCGCCATCGCCGTAGACGGCTCCGGCAACGCCTACGTGACGGGCAGTACGGATTCGACCAACTTCCCCACGACGCCTGGTGCTTTCCAGGCCGTTAAGGGCGGCGGCAGGTTCGACGAGGACGCCTTCATAGCGAAGATCACGGACCAGTCAGTGGGGCCCCCAACCCCAACCTTACCGGCCAACTCCGTGGTTAACGGCGCCAGCTTCCGAGCGGCGACAGACCCCAATGGAGCCGTCGCCCCGGGCGCGATCGTGGCCATCTTTGGCACCGACCTGGCCAGCGATACCCTGCTGGCGGGTCAAGTACCACTTCCCACCACGCTGGGAGAGACCAGCGTAGCCTTCGACAATATTCCCGCGTCGCTGTTTTTCGTTTCCGGCACGCAGATCAATGCGCAGGTCCCGTTTGAGCTGATGGCCGGAGCGGGTTCGGTCACGGTGCAGGTGAAGCGAGGTAGTGAAACGAGTACGGCGCAGCCGATCGGGATCGCGGCCGTGTCGCCGGGCGTTTTTACGCTGAACCAGCAGGGCACCGGCGACGGCGCGATCCTGCGCGCGGACGATTTCCAGCCGGTCAGCGAAAGCGCCCCGGCACAACCCGGCGAATTCCTGGCGATCTTTTGCACCGGGCTCGGTCCGGTACAGCCCGAAGTCCCGTCCGGCGATGTCGCCCCCACCGCTGAGCCTCTGGCGCGAACCGTTAGCCTGCCGATGGTAAACATCGCCGGCATAGCCGCCGACGTGACCTTTTCCGGCCTGGCCCCAGGATTTGTGGGCCTCTACCAAGTCAACGTGCAGGTTCCAGGAGGTGTCCCTGCGGGCACGCAGGATGTGGAGATCATCATCAACGGCGTCTCAAGTAAGATCGTCACCGTGCCTGTCTCCCCTTAAGGTGTGGAGACCTTGAGGTGTGAAGGCCCTGAGGTGTGAAGGAATGAGCACGGCTGAAGCTACGGTTCAGAGCATCCTGGGAGGCGACCTGCGCGCCCTGGCCCGGGCGATCACCACCGTCGAAAATGGCGAGCCTCAGGCGGATGAGTTGCTCAAGCAGTTGTTCCCGCACTCCGGCCGCGCGCTGGTGGTGGGCATTACCGGGTCGCCCGGCGCAGGCAAGAGCACGCTGGTGGACCGCATGGCCGCCGCCTACCGCCGCCAGGAAAAGACCGTCGGGATCATCGCCGTGGACCCCAGCAGTCCATTTTCCGGCGGCGCCATTCTGGGAGACCGGATTCGCATGCAGGGTCACAGCAGCGATCCCGGGATCTACATCCGCAGCATGGCTACCCGCGGCAGCCTGGGCGGCCTGGCGCGCGCCACCGTGGACGTGGCCACGCTGCTAGACGCCGCCGGCCGAGATATCGTGGTGGTGGAAACGGTGGGCGTGGGCCAGGATGAGGTGGACATCGTAAAGCTCGCTGACGTGACCGTGGTGCTGCTGGTCCCCGGCATGGGCGACGATGTGCAGACGATCAAGGCCGGCCTGATGGAAATTGCCGACATCTTCGCCATCAACAAGGCCGACCGGGATGGCAGCGACCGGCTTGAGGCGGAACTCCATGCCCTGCTTGCCATCTCTCAGCGCGCCGACGGCTGGGCACCGGTGGTGCTCAAGACGGTAGCCACCGAAGGAGCGGGAGTGGAAGAGTTGTTTGCCGCCATCGAGCGCTACCGGGAGTTCCTCGACGGCGCCGGTCTGTCGGAGCAGAAGGGGCGGCATAACTGGCGCCAGCGTCTGCTGGCGCTGCTGCGCGAGCGGTTGCTGAATCGCGTGGTCATTGAGACACTGGACGACGGCCTCCTGGACGAGTACGCGGCGCGAGTCGCGGCGCGTCAGGTGGACCCGTACTCTGTGGTGGATGAAGTTCTGAAAAAGGCGGGCCTGTGAGTCGCTACGTCGTGGATCACATTGGGATTGCGGTTCGCTCGCTGGAGGCGGCGCTCGACTTCTATCGCCAACACCTGCAAATGGAGGTAGGGGGTATCGAGACGGTGGAAGCCGAGAAGGTGCGCGTGGCTATGCTTCCGGTGGGCGAGAGCCGGATCGAGCTGCTGGAGGCCACTGCCGAGGATTCTCCCATCGCTCGTTTTCTGGCAAAGCGCGGCGAGGGGCTGCACCACATCTCGCTGCGGGTCGAAAACCTGACGGCCGTGGTGGAGCGAATGAAACGGGCGGGCCTTCGCCTGATCAACTCCGAGCCGCAGCGCGGCGCCGGAGGGCATCGGTACGTGTTTGTTCACCCCCAGAGCGCCGGGGGCGTGCTGCTGGAGCTGATCGAAGACAGCAATGACCCGTAAGCAAAAGGTTGGAAAGGTTGCAGGCCGGTCAAAGAAAAGGAGTGGGATGGCAGAATCTCGCGCAGAAATCGGAATTATCGGTGGAAGCGGCCTCTACAGCATGCAGGGGCTTGAAGGAATCCGGGAAGTAAAACTCCGCACGCCGTGGGGAAGCCCGTCCGACAGTTACCTGGTCGGCACACTAGCCGGGCGCCGCGTGGCCTTTCTGGCGCGGCATGGGCGCGGCCATCGCATTATGCCTACGGAGCTGAATTTCCGCGCCAACATCTACGGCTTCAAAAAACTGGGCGTGGAGCGCGTGATTTCCTTCAGCGCCGTCGGTTCCCTCAAAGAAGAGCACCACCCGCTGGAGTTCCTCATTCCCGACCAGTTCTACGACCATACAAAGTTGCGGGTCTCCACTTTTTTCGGCGATGGCCTGGTGGTGCACATCAGCTTTGCTGACCCGGTTTGCCCGGAAGTGGCCAAGGTTGTCTATGAGGCCTGCCAGGGAGTAGGCGTGCCGGCGAAGCTCGGCGGGACTTATCTGTGTATGGAGGGTCCGAACTTTTCCAGCAAAGCGGAGTCCGAGGTGTACCGCTCCTGGGGCATGGACATCATCGGGATGACCAATGTGCAGGAAGCCAAGCTGGCACGGGAGGCCGAGCTCTGTTACGCGACCGTCGCTATGGTGACCGACTACGATTGCTGGCATCCGGGGCACGACGCGGTCACCGTGACGGAGGTGATTAACTATCTGAACAAGAATGCCGCCAATGCTGTCCGGGTGTTGGCCAAGGCCGTTGAGGCGATTCCACACGATCGGGGTTGCAAGTGCGGGTCGGCCCTGGCACACGCCATGATCACCGACCGCAGCAAAATCCCGGATACCACCCGCCAGAAGTTGGCGCTGCTGGTGGGCAAGTACCTCTGACTGTGGAATTAATGTAAAGCTTCACTTTATTCCTGTATCCTTCTTGTATCGTTCAAGTTGTGCTAGGAGACTCTTATCGCCAAGGGCGGCGGCCACATGTGCATGCTCCCAGGCTTTCTCCATTTCGCCGCGCACCGCATAGGCACGGCCTAGGCTGACATGGGCAGCGGCCAGGCGGGGGTCGAGCGAAAGCGCCTTGAGGAAATACTCGACGGCAAGGTCCTGCTTGTACTGAATCTGGAAGAGCAAGCCGAGGTTCAAGTGGGCGCGGGCATCATTTGGGTTGGCGGCGATGGCCGCTTTCTGCTCGGCAATGTGGCGCTCGGTATCGTGGTCGAGCGCAAACCCGATGACCTCTTCTCGCCAGAACTCATCCATAGGAATTGCACCGCACGAACAGGGAGGAATTGCACCGAATGGACAGGTAAGAACGCCTGTCGCTACGTCTCACCGCCGGCCTAGATCGGTGAGGAAGCTGTCATACACGCTGCGAAATTTGTCCGCGGACGCTGGTCCAGCGGGCCCGCCCACCACCGTAAGGGTGGGACTCTCCGGGCTGAACTGGCTGCTCGCCCGCGACGCAGCCTCGCGTTCTTCAGCGAAGATTTCCTCGACCGCCCGCAGCCGCCGCATCGCCTCCTGCACGAGCAACTCGCTGTACTCATCCAACTGATCCAGACTGTAGTAAGCCGCCTCCAGGGCCTGCGCGGCCGTGTCACACCGGGGAGCGGCTGCCTCGGCCATGGCGCGGGCGGGGGTGTTGCGGAGCGAATCGGCGAACCGCTGGTTGAACTCCTTCCAGCGCTCCAGCACGATCAGCGCGCCGTAGCGGGCCTTGTCCAGCGCCATCTCCCAACCGAAATGGCTGCCCTTGCGCTTGCCGGCGAGCTTTGCCAGGTAGGCATCGGTTTCCCCCAGGTTGCGGCCCAGCGAGTTCGAGAAGGCAGCCAGGCAGGCCAAGTACTCGGTGTGGTTCAGGGCAGGCTGGTCAAGAATCCTCATCGCAGGCCGTTAGCAATGCGGTGGCTACTGTCCAGCGGCGCTCGTCGGAGTGGCGGCTTTTCAGGGCTTCCCACTGCTGGTGAATTTCCGTCTGGCGCTCGACGATGCCTTCAGAGTCAATCTCTTCGCCTGGCAGGAAGTTCAGTTCGCAGGCTTTGAGCCGGCCCGGTTGGCGCGGGTCGTAGATGGGCATGCCGAACTTGCGGCACACCAGCGGCCGGGCAGGATAGATGGCGCAAGCACCCTCCGGCGTGAGGGCCGCGCAAGCCAGCCGCCGCCCTTCGAGCTTGCTGTGCTGCTGCTGGTAAAGGCTGGCCCGTGCCCAAAGCTTTTCCTGTTCCGGGTTTGGCAACCCGGCCACGTAGGCGGCGATGCGACGGGCCTCCAGCGTGTCCACATCGAACAGGTGGTGGCAGCAATCGGTGCACCCCAGGCCGCAGCGCATGCGGTCGCCGAAGCGGGCCTTATTGCGGGCAAACTCCGCCTCGACCAGGCCTGCGATCTGGAAGTATTCGGCTTCCATTGGGTGGGTATCAGGCGGGGGTGTACTCGCGGATTGCGGCTTCAAACTCTTCGGCGGTAATCTGCTCCCCCTCGTTCATTCGGTCGAGCAGTTGCTGGATGACGCCTTTGGCCTGCTCCTTGCGGTAGTTGCGAATGAACCCATCGTAGAAGTGGTCACCGGCCAGCGCCCGGTTGAGCTCCCACTCCTTGTTGTGATCCTGCAGCTCGGTGAAGTACAGCACCTTGTACTTGCCGGCCAACGGCTCCCGGTAGACTTCAAACATCACCTTGTCGGCTTCAAACATCATTCGCCCTCTGCTGTTTTGTCGTACTTTTTGTCGGAGATGCCCATAGCGGAAGACTAACACGCCCTTCCTGCAGAAAAAAGCCCTCCCGGAAAGGAGGGCTTGGTGTCAGCGCTAGAAACCGTCGCGAGAAAACATCCCTAGTCGCCGGGCACGGCTTCCTCGATTTCGGCTGCCTGCTCCGGAGAGGGAGTCCACTCGGGGTGCGCGGTGAACTCGCGGCGGAGTTGCTCTTCTAGTTCGCGCAAGCGGGTGTCAATCTCAGCGGTCTTCTGCTTGGCCCGCACCATGTCCTCACGGTACCGCTTCAGGAAGTAGCCAATGGTCTCGACCCGAATCTTGATCGAGCCGGTTGGCTTGTTCTCGTCAATGTCCTTAAAGCAGAAGTATGGGGTCCCGGAGTGTTCCACAATCTCCTCGACCACCGAGTAAATGGGCGCGTCGTGGCCGCACTTGAAGCTGGACATCTCCAGGGCCACCAGATTCGGGTGCCGGGCAATGTACTTGGCCGCCCAGACCTTGCGGCTGGTGTTCTCGCTGTAGGAGTTCTTCCAGACGTCGCTAATGGCCATCGGGTGCGCGATTTCCCCGGCCTGCACTTCCTCGTGGAAGAGCTTCCAGAGCATATCGTCATCAATCGGCAGGGCGTCCTGGGCGATGACCGGGTAGCCCAGCTTCTGGAACTCCTCCAGGATTTCGTGGTTGATGCCCGGGTCATTGTGGTAGGGCCGGGCCAGCAGCACGACGCCCAGCTTGTCCTCAGCCTCCAGCTTGCTGATGATTTCCCGGGCTTGGCCGCGCAGCACGACGTTGTCGAAATAGTTCAGCTGTTTGTACCCTTCCTCGACGGCCCGGTAGTTCTCTTCCTCACTTAGTCCCAGAATGTCCTTCCAGTCCTCGTACATCTGGCGGCACAGCACGTCGGGCTTGTCCATGCAAACCAAGGTGTCCATCCAGAGTACGCCCTTCTCCCGGAACAGGTCACCTTCCTTGGTGAAGGCAGCCTTGACCGCTGACGGCGTGCCCGTCACGGTCGGGCAGGCACGGCTGTCCTGGGTGCCGACCAGATCCGAGGTCAGGCTGTCAATCATCGGGAAGAAGAGGACGTCCAGCTTCTTCTTGGGATGAATCACATAGAGCAGGTTGTGGACATGGGGAATGCCGACCTTGCTGGGGAAGCAAGGGTCAATGGCGCCGCGCTTGGCGCCCTCCTTGTAAAGCTGCTCACTGGTGTACTCGGAGTAAATCAGGTTCTCCGGCTTCACGCCCAGCGCCTCGAAGTAGCCAGAGAAGAAAGGCGTCTGCGAGTACATGTTCAGCACCCGGGGCATGCCGATCTTGATTTCCGAGCGCCTCTTCATAAGCTGGACGCGCTTCTTTTGTCCTTGGGTAAAAGCCCGCCGGAGGACCGGGTCCGCCACGACCGGGGCGCCGTAGCTGCGGAAGGCGGCTCTGGAGGCCACGTCCACCAGGTTGGGGTTCTCTTTCTTCATGGCGTCCAGGCCGGACTTGATGTGGCGCATATCGTCCACATTCTCGACCGTGCCCTTCTCGCAGGTGGCGATGATCAGGCGCTGTGCGCCGGGCTCCAGGGGCACTTTGCTCTTGACCGTCGGCCGGGTGGTGTCGCTGGCTGTGGACGCCTGGATGTCAATGAAGGTGCGCAGGCACTTGTTCTTGCAGAAGTAGCAGCGGGTGCTCTCATTCCTCGTGGTCGTGTAAGTGATCTGGGCTACGGCATCCAGTCCCATAAAGCTGGTCCGGTGTCCGTTCTCATAGAGGCGCACTGCCTCAAAGGCGCACCCGATGGCACCGGCTTCTCCGCAGTGCTTGTGGACGACGACGTCGGGTTCCAGATCCTTGCCCTTGAACCTGCCCCCAATGAAGTCCACCTGTGCTTTGACCGCTGCCAAGTTGTGCTGCGTCCCACCCTGGAGCACGAACTGGGTTCCCAACGAGGAGAGGTTCGGGATCTGGCTGACGTACAGCCAGATGTTCTTCGGCAGCACGTTGCACAGCCCGGCCATGATCTCTTCCGCCTTCCAGCCCTGCCGCTGGAAGTCCACGATGTCGGACTGCATGAACACTGCGCAACCATAACCGAACTGCGGAAAAGAGGTAGCGCCGAAGGCAATGTCGGCATACTGCTCCACCTGGAGGCCAAAGCCCTCGCACGTGGACTGGAGAAAGTAGCCGTTGCCGGCCGAGCACTGGGTGTTGAGCTTGAAGTCCTTCACCCGGCCGTCCTTCAGGATGATGATCTTGATGTCCTGCCCGCCGACGTCGCAGATGACGTCCACACCGGGGTAGAAATGCACCGCCGATTCCGTGTGGGCCACCGTCTCGACCAGCGCCACATCGGCGTTGACGGCGTCCTTCAGGATGTCCTTGGCGTATCCTGTGGTGCCCACTCCAAGCACCTGCAACGTGGCCCCCTGGTCTTCCACCTGCTTGCGCAGCCGGGCCAGCAACTCCATCGTGTCCTCGATAGGATTGCCCTTCGACAGCGAATAGCTCTTGAAGAGCACGTTGCGGTCATGGTCCACAATGACGCCCTTGGTGGAGGTGGAGCCGCCATCAATGCCGATAAAGCCTTCGAGCACCGTGCCGGGCTGCAGCTGGCCGGATTTGAACTTCTCCCGCTTGCCATAGCCGGCGTAGAATGCATCCAGATCTTCCTGGTTCTTTGCCAGGCCGCCGCCGCCAGCCCTCTTGGCCTTCTCCTCGTCCCGACCGACGGTGATGTACCACTCCAGCTTTTGCCAGCCCAGGTAGCTACCGATATGCTCCTCTTCGGTCTTGCCGAACTCCACTGAGCCGATCGCCGCGAAGTACTGGGCATTTTCCGGAGTCTGGATCAGATCCTTGGGGTCCACACCCGCCGGCAACGGAAAGTTGCGCTCTTCCCAAATCTTGGGAATGTTGTGCTTCCAGCAGTCCCGCATCCCCTTGATGTAGGTGTTGGGGCCGCCCAGCAGCAGCACCACCGGGCGCAGCGTATTGCCGCGGGTCAGCACCGACAGGTTCTGCTGCACAATGGCTTCGAACAAAGAAGCCATCAATTCGGGAGGTGTAACGCCCTGTTTCTGTAGCCCATTGATGTCGGTTTCGGCAAAGACGCCACACTTGCCCGCCACCGGGTGCAGTTTCACGTCGTAATAGCCCATCTCGCAAAGCTGGTCCGCCGGAACGCGCAGCTTGGCGTTAATCTTGTCAATGACCGCCCCGGTGCCGCCAGCGCACTTGTCATTCATGCTGGGAAGCTTCTTCTTGCGTCCCGTCTCCGGGTCGGGCTTGAAGATGATGATCTTGGCGTCCTGTCCGCCCAGCTCGATGACCGACTCGCACGCCGGGTAAAGCTTTTCCACGGCCAGCGAAACCGCGTTGACCTCCTGGACGAACTTGCCGCCCAGGAACCTGGCCAGCCCGTTGCCGCCGCTGCCGGTAACGAACAGCCGCGTATTCTCGGGCTTCAGATCGGGTATGTCGCTCTCGATCTGCTTGAGCAGCTCCAGGACCTTTTCCGGCTGCTTGGTGTCGTGGCGTTGATAATCGTCCCAGAGAATCTTGTCCGTCGCTGCTTCGACCACCACCGCCTTGACGGTAGTCGAACCAACGTCCATCCCGATCATGTAGCTTGTGCTCATAGGTTTTATCTCGATGCCCTTGCCGGCCGCAGCAGGCTGCACAGTCCGGGCGCCGGTGGCCCCAGGGGGGTTAGTGCACCTGGGCTGCGGCGCCTTTCATCTGATGTGTCTGGTCACGCTTCTGGCGGTCGGCGATGTGGTACACCATCAGGGCAGCTTCGCCGATCACACCTTTCCGGTGCGGGAGGTGATACATGGGCCGCTTCAACTCCGGGTTCGCGTCCACGTAGGCCTTGCAACTCTCCAGGGTCAAGCCGGTGCTCTGGAGCGCTTCAGCGAACTCGTTCTTGGCCTTCAACTTGGCCTCGCCCAGCGCCATTTGCACGCGGCTATGGGCGTTGATCTCGCCTTCACCGGAGGTCTCAATGGGCAGGAAGATCATGTCCTTGTATTGGGTGATAACCGCCGACTGCGCCCCGTCGGACTGCGTCGAGGGCATGCAACCGAACGGCTTCAAGGAAAGCACCATGTGGCAGAGGTCTTTGTTGGAGTAGTAGATGTTCTTGGCCACTTCCAAGTGCCCTTCGCCGCCGGCGGAGCGGGAGTTGTAGAAGGGATGCCCCAGCCGCTGCATCTCGTACTGGTCGGTAAGCCCGTGTGCGATGCCTCCCAGGGCGTCCTTGACGCGGTGGTATTCCCGCTTGAAGATGGCTTCAGCCAGCTTCAATTGCGCAAGCTTCTTGCGGTAGTTGATCTCGATTTTCGCGTGTTTGTCCAGGCGCCACTTGGGCGGGCTGACGATGCCTTCCTCCAGGCCCTTCTTGTCGCGGACGGACTGGACCGACTGGTGCAGCATGTACATGATCCAGGTCCCAACCGGCTCCACCAGGATCTGGGCCCCCTCCCGCTCCAGGAAAGCGAACATGTTGAAGTTCCCGTCGCCCTCGGTGGTTTGCGCCCAGAACTCGCCGGTGATCTTCACAATGGGCTTGACCCGCAGGCGGTCGACTTCGATTTGGTCAAAGCGGTCCCGCACGTGGTGCAGAGCCTCCATATAGTCGTCGCCCAGGATTTGGTTCAGGAATTTGCCCAAGTAAGAGCCCGTGTCAGCGACCTTGGGGAAGTGCTTGAGGTAGCGCTCCAGGTTCCCGTTGAGTTGCCACGGGCGCTTCTTCCGCATCACCTCGTGCATGTAGTCCATCACTTCTTCCAGCACCCTGTCGGTCTCACCTTCCTTGACCTCAAAGGGAGCGATCAGGTGAGTCATCTCGCCCATGAGGTCGCCGACGTTCATGGAGTTGATCATGGTGAGGAAGAAATCCAGGTTCATTTCCAGGCCGGCCTCGGCATCGGACTGGGAAAGGCCCCCGCCCTGCTGGAACAGGACGACCCGGAAGTCGCCAAAGCCGGCGTTGCGCAGCGCCAGGCGGTACTCGGCTTCATACATGCCGAAACGACACGGCCCGCAGGCGCCGGCGGTCAGAAAAATGTAGTTGTT
The DNA here is from genome assembly GCA_965223005.1 of Terriglobia bacterium. GTDB lineage: Bacteria > Acidobacteriota > Terriglobia > JAJPHL01 > JAPKYU01 > CBDBKE01. Next base: position 11,164 of record CBDCVK010000004.1, read on the forward strand.
GGCAATCTCGTCCTTGCTCATGCCCTGGGCTTCCAGTCCCTGCAGGTACTGGACCAGGTTGCCCACCGTGAAGTAGGTGGGGTTGCACTGCCCGTTATTCCCGTACTCTTTCCCCGTCTGAAACGCTTTCACATCGGGTGTGGGCACGACTTCACACTTGTAGCCCAGACCTTCCCAAGCACCTAGGATCAGCTTCTCGTGCTTCCAGGTGAGGCCGCCGAACAGCAGCGTGGTGTGGGGGCGTTGACTCTTGGTGAAAGGCCGCTCCACGGGTCCTTTGAAGTGGTGGACCGATTTCCGAGTGACGCCGGCTTCCTTTTCCATGCGCACCCGTTCTTCGGCCAAGCGCTGCCGGATCATCTCCTCGACCGGCTGGATTTGAACAAGCCCACTTTCTGGACTGTGGAAAGACTGGCTGTTTGTGCTCATCGCTCTCCTCGCATGAAATTAAACTGCGCCCACGTGCATGCAGAAGCGGGACCCCATGCACAGGAATACATGCGTATCCTACTAGCAACACTAGGACTTCAGTAAATCGCTTTCCATTGAACGGCGACGCCGCTACTCTCAACGGCGGCTGCGGAATGTTAAGCGGATGTTAAGCGGAATCCTCTGATTTGTCTGGGGGTTATATGCACCCCAAGGGGTGTTGGAAGAGTCCCCTGAGTGAGACATAGCAAGCCCACACGCGCGGTAAACATTCAACGGCCTGACGAACGTTGGCGGGAACGATGAGACGGCAGGCTGCCGCCCCTTTTCCTGCCGGAGCTTGTCTCCCATCCACTACCCGAGGAAGGCCTCGATCTCGCCGAAGACCTGGGGCGGCCGGCTCCGCCTCCGCCGGGATACCCATCCCCAGGGAAGGAGGGTTGTCGATAGACATAGCGAGGACGAGGGCAACGGTAGACAAAGCCAAAGGGCGATCGGATTGAGTAGCGGTACGGCAGGAAGGTGTAGTAACCGAAGCCGGAATGGAAGAACCACTGGCTGGACCGCAAGGAGGAGCGTCGATTGCCGAAACTATTGACCGCGGCATAGGAGGCGGTAGCCAGTTCCGCAGACCGGAACCGGTTCCAATGGTCAAACTCATCCAGTTCCTTCCGGTCGTACTTTACCGCCGCGCTGAAAGTTCCTGCCGGGGCTAGGTCCAAGTACCTACCTCCCTTGAGGGGGCCCTTCCTCCCGGGCACTCGCAACTTGCCTTTTTCGACATGGACGCGCAAGGAGTTGGGAGCAGCTCCAAAGCGGTATAGGCCGGTGCGCTTGACGGGAATCGAGTGTTCCCGCCAGAGCATCAAAATGGAAGTTCCCTTCCGAGTTTCGTTGACCTCCAACATGGCGGTCCCCGAAACCAGCTCGACGCGAACGTCTGCGAGCTGTGAGGAGAGCAGCCGGACTGTGGCGTGGCTATCCAGGCGCAGAAAACTGCCCGGAGTCAGAAGCAGTTCCAGGCGCCCCCGCTCGGTCGTTACACTCTGGCCTTCGGCGATTTGCCGCTTGATCTTTTCGTCCGGGCCGGTGGGCAGCGTCACCGCGCCCTGCCAGTAATTTACGTAACCGGCACGCGCCGAGATGACGTGCTGAGCCGCCGCAGGTACTGCCAGTGGAAGGACCAGGAGGAGCGCAAGCTTGCCCACGGTCATAGGCATCACTCACGAAAATTCTATCACAACTCCTCAGTGGAGAACATGGAACAGGACCGAGGAAATCACGATGAGCAGGACCCCGCTCGAGATCCATGCGTAGCGGTAATCGCCCTCGCGCGCAAAGCAGATGATCGCCACTACGATGCGCATGACTGGCGTCAGGAGAAGCAAGGTGATGCCGGCCTGCATGACTGCGGTGGCATCCAGGAGCAGCAGATGACTGGCGAGAGTCTCCAGGGGATAGGTCGCTTGACGGCCGGGCCGGGCCAGCGCCAGCAGGACCCCTACCAGCATCAGCAAGGCCGAGCCGTAGGAGCCTAACCTGAGGACCCATGAAATCCAGCGAATGGTGTCATCCTCGCGCGCCGCCTTGTGTGTCACTGTGCCCAACCCTATCCCTCCATTCGCAAGCCTTGCAGGCCCATGGAAAGTGCCAGGTAAAACATCAGGCCCACAAACAACCAGAGAATCCAGCGCGTAGGTACCCGCGGGAAGATGCGCGACCCGGCCAGAGAGCCCACAAAAACCCCAACGACCACTGGAGCTGTGGGGTACACCAGAACGTCGCCCCGCAGGTAGTAGATGAAGGCGCTTGCCGCTGCCGTCACGCCGATCATGAAATTACTGGTGGCCGTGGCCACCTTCAGTGGCACCCCCATCAGCAGGTACATCATGGGAACCTTAACGGGACCGCCGCCCACCCCCAGCAGGCCGGAGATGTTTCCCGCCAGGTAGGAAATTCCCATGCCCAAAGGGAGGCGCCGCACCTGGTAGTCAGTCAGATCCTCTTCACGGGGCCGTGGCTTCAGTGCGCGGCGCACCAGAGTGCTTCCGGCGTAGAGCAGAAACAAGGCGAAGATGAGGGTCAGCCACCGCCGACTCAGCAACCCCGCGGTGAGAGCGCCGCTGACGGCCCCAACCGTGGTGGCCAGCTCCAGGACCATTCCCAAGCGAATGTCGCTGAGCTTCTCCTGCACGTAGAAACTGGCAGCGACACTGGACGTGGCGATGATCGCGACCAGGCTGGTAGCAATCGCCTGTTCGATGGGGACGTCGAACAGAAGGATCAGGAAAGGAGTAATAAGCAGCCCGCCGCCGATTCCCAACAGCGACCCGAGCAAACCTGCGCCGGCTCCTAAACCTACCAGCCCCAGCAGGTAAACCGGCATACAAGCAGGTGTCGTGTGTTAGGTACGAGTGTCAGGTATCAGGGACCAGCTTTGACTTGCCCAGCTCTAACTCGTAAGGTGGCCGCCTTGCAGAATCCGCAACTCCCAGTGCCACCCTGGCACCCAGCACCTGAGCCCTAGCTATTTGTCGCCTCCGCCGTTTTCCGCTTGTCCCGCTGGTCACGGAGTACGGCTTTGCGGCTCAGCTTGACCTTGTTCCCATCAATGTTGATGACTTTCACCAGGATCTGGTCACCTTCCTTCAGTTCGTCGCCAACTGCACGAACCCGCTGCTCGGCGATTTCGCTGATGTGGAGCAGCCCGTCAGTGCCGGGAATGATTTCCACGAAGGCCCCGAAATCCACGATGCGAACAACCTTCCCCAGGTACGTCTTGCCCATCTCGGCCGAGGCCGTCAGATCGGCAACGATCTGCATGGCGCGCCCCGCCGAGGCTTCGTCGGAAGACGCGATGTGCACCGAGCCGTCGTCCTCGACGTTAATCTTGACGCCGGTTCGCTCAATGATGGAGCGGATGATTTTGCCGCCCGGCCCGATGACATCGCGGATCTTGTCCGGGGGGATGTGCATGACGTAGATTCGGGGCGCATAGGCAGAGATGGCCGTGCGCGGTTCGGGCAGTGTTTCCAGCATCCGGTCGAGGATGTACAGCCGGGCATGCCGTGCCTGCTCCAGCGCTTCCCGAAGAATTTCCGTCGTGACGCGGGCGACCTTGATATCCATTTGCAGGGCGGTAATGCCCTCGCGTGTGCCGGCCACTTTCAGGTCCATATCGCCGTAGTGGTCTTCGGCTCCCGCAATGTCGGTCAGGATCGAATAGGACCCGTCGTCGCCCATCACTAGCCCCATGGCGATGCCGGCCACCGGCGCCTTGATCGGAACGCCCGCATCCATCAATGCCAGGGTCGCCCCAGAGGCCGAGGCCATGGAACTGGATCCGTTGGATTCCAGAATGTCGGAAACCACCCGGATGGTATAGGGGAAGACCGCCTCTTCGGGAAGCACCGGAAGCAAGGCGCGCTCGGCGAGAGCGCCGTGGCCAATCTCGCGCCGCCCCGGACCCCGCAAGAAAGCCACCTCCCCCACGCTGAAGGGGGGAAAGTTGTAGTGCATCATGAAGCGCTTAAAGTGCTCGCCGGGCTCCAGAGCATCCATCCGTTGCGCGTCTTCCTTCGTGCCCAGAGTCGCGGTCACCAGTGCCTGAGTTTCCCCGCGGGTGAACAGCGCCGAGCCGTGAGTGCGCGGCAGCAAGCCGACCTCGCACTGAATGGTGCGGACCTTGTCAAAGGCGCGCGCGTCGGGCCGGCGGCGCTGTTGTAATAGTTCCTCGCGGAAGATCTGCTCCCGCAGATGGCCGAAGAGCTTGCCGGCCGCTGCCGCTTTTTCGGATTCCTCGGGAGGGTAAGAGCCCACCAGTTCCTTTTTCAGTGCCTTCAGCTGCAGGACGCTTTCCTGCTTCTGTTGCTTGGCGGTATCCAGCGCCTCCTTCAGGCGGTCGCGGTAGCTGCCCTCCACCTGGGCGTACAGCTCGCGATCCATCACCGGTTCGACCACCTCGCGTTTGGGCACGCCGGCTTTGGCATGCAGGTCCTCGATGGCAGCAATGATCTTCTTGCACTGCTGGTGCCCAAATTCCAGCGCGTCCATCATTGTCCCTTCGGCCACCTGCTGGGCGTCGGATTCCACCATCACGATACCTTGCTCGCTGGTCGCCACAAGCAGGTTCAGTAAGCTCTGCGACCTCTCAAGGTAAGTGGGGTTGACAACGAAGTTGCCGTTGACGAGGCCAACGCGGACCGCTGCGATCGGCATCCGGAACGGGATATCGGACAAGTGGAGCGCTGCCGAAGCTCCCACCAGGCCTAGAACGTCCGGGTCGTTGTCGGTATCGGCCGACAGGGTCAGGGCAACGACTTGCGTTTCGCAGCGAAAGCCTTTGGCAAACAGCGGACGAATCGGCCGGTCGATCCGCCGGCTGGTCAGAATCTCCTTCTCGGTCGGTCGCCCCTCGCGCTTAAAGAAGCCGCCGGGGATCTTGCCGGCAGAGTACGTGTACTCGCGGTAGTCCACCGTCAAGGGGAAGAAATCAATGCCCTCGCGGGGCTCCTGGTTGGCGCAGGCCGAGGCCAGCACCATCGAATCGCCGAAGCGTACGAGCACCGCACCACCGGCCTGCTTGGCTAACTTCCCGGTTTGAATCGAAAGCTGGCTATTCCCCAGCTCAATACTTACTTCCTGCACATTCTGTGACATTGGCAAATCTCAACTCCTCTGGCATCTCCCCAAAGCTAGTTGGCTGGTGTTGCCCTAGCGCGAGGGGCCATCTCTCTTTTTTTTAACTGCGCTGTCTGAGAAAGGCAGAGAAGAAAGAATTGGAGGAAATGCGGGCTAGCGACGGAGGCCCAATTTCTCGATTACCTGCCGGTAGCGCTCCGTGTCGGTCCGTTTCAGGTACTTCAACAGGCGGCGCCTCGTGCTCACCATGATCAGCAGGCCCCGACGGGAACCGTGGTCCTTGCGATGCGACTTCAGGTGTCCGGTGAGTTGCGTAATCCGTTCCGTCAGCAATGCAATCTGGACGTCGGAGGAGCCAACATCTTTCGGACCAAGCCGAAATTTCGCAATTATGGCTCCTTTTTGGTCGGCAACCAGGGGCATCAATCCGCCTTCTTACTCCTTCTTCGGTTTCAACCTCTCTCTGTCTCAAACGCAGGATAACACAAACCACCGCGACGGGCCAACAGGGAAAATCAGGTCGTGCCTAACTGGCCAGAGGCTTCTGCGACAAGCTCCCACATGGCGGTGGGCGACAGCCGTGACGTGGTCAGGGTTAATGCGCACCTTCAAGGCTGGAATTTCGTCGCGTAGTACCCCCTGCGTGCGCGAACTCGGAGGTTAGGCCTTCCGGGCACGCTCACGGTGATTGCTCGGAATCCGCCGTCTTGTCGCGCTTCCTTTGAGTAGTATCCCAGCAGGTATTGCGCCTGGAGCTCGCTGGCAATCTGTCCGAGAGCCGCTTCCAGCTCCTGGGGTGTAGCCGGGACAAAAGCGCCGCCAGTCTCCGCCGCCAGAGCTGCCATCGCCTCCTGCCCCTTCAAGCTGATCGGATTCAGCTTGATTGCCGGCCCACTCGGGTTGATGGAATAGAACAAGCAGTCAGCCCTCTGGAGTTCTCTGAGCGCATCACTGAGCTGATAGCTAAGGCTGTTGTTGTCTTCTCCATCGGACATCACCAGCAACGCTCGCCGAGTGCCTGGCTGCGCGTGGTCGGCCAAGTAGCTCGCTGCCTCGATCACGGCAGCGAAGAACGCTGTGGGTTCCCTTGTGGCTTTCAAGACCATCACGCCGGACATCCCCGCTTCCAGTCTTGTAGTCCGCGGCTGCACCAGCCTCAAAGCCAGGCCGAGAGCGAAGACCGACACCGTGTCGCCGGGTTTGAGCACCAGCTTCAGGAAGTTTGTCGCTGCCTTTTGTTCGAACTCAAGGCGCTTGCGCACACTGCCGGAAACGTCGAGCACCAGCGCCAGATCGATCGGCGTCTTCCCCGGTTCGCCTAGACTTATCACACGCTGCAGTTGCTCGTCTTCTTTGATTTCGAAGTCTGCGGCGGTCAGGTCGCGCAGCGGCTGGCCAAAGGTGTCCGTCACCGAGACTGGCACGGTCACCAGGTTCGAACTCACCCGGATGACCGACCCTGGATTTTGCGGCGCATCCGGTGCAAGTGCCTTTTGCGCAATAAGCGCAACCGCCGCGCGCTCGCTTCCCTGCTTCAGGCTCGTGGTGGAGTGTGGGGTGCCCGCCAGCGTGTGAGGCTCGCGCTGCGGCAGCAGGCTCAGCAGGCCGCTGAGCAGGCACACGAAAAGCAGGAAGCGTGTGACTCTGACCCTCCAATTTCGTGGGTGCACGGCAGTCTCGCCCCGGAGTGCTCCGCCCATCGCTGTAGGCCTTGGCGAGGCTCGGCCGCGGCTTTCCTACTTCACCAGGCGGGCTTGCGGCTCGGTAGGCATAGTCAAGCCCCGGTTGACCAGGACCCTGACTTCCACACGCCGGTTTCCTTCTCGACCCTGGCGCGTAGAGTTGTCAGCAACAGGATGCGACTCACCGTACCCGAAGGGAATAATCATTCGCCGCAGGGGAATATCGTGATTCTCGGCCAGGTACTGAGAAACCGCCTCAGCCCGACGCTGGCTGAGACGACGGTTAGGCTCTTCGCTCCCATCGGCGGAAGCAAAGCCGGCAATTTCAATGACAAACCCCTTCTGGGTCTCCGCATAGGCCGCCAGTTCGTCCAGCAGGTCCTTAGCTTCCATCGAAAGGTAAGCACTTCCCGCCTTGAATTGAACGGTGACGCTCTTTTCAAGCTGGTAATCGTCCAGCGCTGCAATTCTTTGGTTGGTGGCCTGAACGGCAGCTACAGCGTCATCTGCTGTTTGCTGAGCCGCTTTCGCTTCTCCGTGCGCGGCATTCGAGATAGTATTGACCTCCTCGATCTGGCCGGCCAGCCGTTCCGCGTTGTCCTCACTTTGGGCAAGCCGCTTCTCCGACGCCGTCATCCTGGCTTCTGCCTCGCCCACCCGCGCTTCCACCGGCGTCACTCGTCCCTCGACCGCGTGGGCTAGTTCCAGGTCGTCGTTCGTGAACCGGATCTTTTTGGCAACCAGTACGCCAGAATCGTCTGACAGCCCTTCCACCTCCACCTTCAGGCTGCGCAGCAGCTCACTGGCTTGGTACTCCCTTGCGCTCCGGAAGGGATTCTTTTTCTTCTCCTTGATTTCTGTGACAAGGGTGAGCTTGACTTTCTGGTCCTTCCCATTACTCGTTCGCAGAACAAAGCTATCCGAATCTTGCTTGATGATCACGCCGGAGAGCTTCTGTTTCGAGCCGGCGCCCTGTGCGAAAGCCGGGGCCAGCAGCGCGATGCTCGCCGCGAGAGCAAGCGAAACCAAAGCCAAGTGCTTGCCTCTCATTAGTTGATTCCTCCCGTGTCTATAGATTTGTTACGTCCTCTCCAGCTGAGATCCGATCTTGCTCAGATTCCAGTCTTGCTGAAATCCCGGTCTTCGGTTTCCCCAGGAACTCTCGAGTTCAACTTCCGCTCGACTTAGCATTTTACCCCAGGCCGCCCCACTGACTCAAACTCAGATCGCCATGGTCTCTTCTGGATGGGATGAAACGCGGGCGAGGTAGCATGCATCTTAAAGGTAGTGCCCAACTAGGAGTTGGCAGTGCCCAACTAGGAGTTGGCAGTGCCCAACTGGCAGCGACGCAGGCATCGCGCCGTTGGCCGGTCCGTCGTAGAAACGAGGGAATCCGAGCTGGTCACCGCCCCCGGCGTACGCCAATGAGTAGCATGGTAGAATATTCGTGAGAGGAGAGTTATGAGCATTAACCCGCCGACTGGAAGCGTTTTCACTGAAGAGCCGGAGACCCCGCAATCTCCGGAAGGTCCTCGCAATTGGTTTTCACCGGCTGTCATCGCCGCATTGGTGGTGCTCGCGATCGTCAATATCTTTCTGCTGTACGACCTAAGTACTACTCGCACGTCGCTGGACCAGCGGCTCGCCGAGCTGCAGGAACGAAGCAGTGTGCTTATGCGCCGCCTGGAAACCAACATCCAGGCCAATGACGAGCGGCATAACAACCTGCGGGGCGAGCTCATGGTGGCCCAAGAAAAGCTGGGCATGACCCGGCGTGACCTGAGGCGAGCGCGGCAATTGGCTCAGGCCCTGGGCGAAGAGCAGAAGCGGGCGGCGGCCCAGATCGGTCAGCGGGTGAGCAACCTGCGCGAGGAGTCTACCGCCAAGCTGGGTGAGCTGACTGGAGGTGTCACGACGAACAAGGCCGACATTGTCTCCACCCGCAAGGATCTGGAAGAGACCAAGCTCCAGTTGACCACCGCGGTCGGTGACCTCAGCAAGGCCAACGTTCTGATTGCCCGGAACGGAGGAGAGTTGGAGGAACTCCGGAGGCGCGGCGAGCGCAACTACTTCGAATTCGACCTGCGAAAGCAGAAACGGCCCAGCCGCGTTGGCAACATCTCGCTGAAGCTGAAGAAAACCAACACCAAGCGCCAGCGCTATACCCTGGAACTCTACGCCGACGACAAGAAGGTTGAGAAGAAAAACAAGACGGTGAACGAGCCGGTGCAGTTTTACATGGCGCGGTCACGAGGGCTGCACGAAATCGTAGTCAACCAGGTGCACAAGAACCGGATCGTCGGCTACGTCTCCTCCCCCAAGTGAACGAAGCACTTGAGGCCGGCTAGCGGAACCAAGCCGGACGCTAGCCTCTCCAGAATCATGCAAATACCCTGCAGCGGGCGCCTTGTCGATCCGGCGCCCGCCTGTCCTTGCGGACCAGAGTTGCCTCTCAGAGCGACGAGCCGCCCGAGATTAGCGGCAGACTAGCGACAGATTAGCGAGTGGTGCGGTAGCTGATGCGCAGCTTCTCACGCCGAGGCACCTCGACCTTGAGCTTGCCGCTATCCAGCGGCGGGCCGGGCAACACCAGCTCGTAATAGCCGCGGAACCCCTCCAGGATATTCTTGACTAGCTGCTTGATTTGGCGCAGCTCATTGCCGCTGTGGGAGGAACCTCCCGTTTGCTTGGCGAGCTTTTTCAGATTCCAATCGCCGGCGAAGGCGATAGCGAAGATGGAAACGTCGTTGCGGCGCGCCAATCGTAGCACTTCCTTTCGCTCGACACGGTTGCGCCTGTCCAGGCCGCTGCCAATGACCACCACCACCCGGCGGCCTGCGGCATCTTCGAAGGCACCATCCACGACCGCGTAGATGGCGTCTAGCAGGGCCGGCGGGTTGCCGTACTCGAGCTTGCCCACTGCGCGTTTCAGCAGCTTCTTGCTGGAGGTGAAGTCCTGCACCAGGTCAGCCGCGGTGGCGTAACCGACAATCGCCATTTGATCCTTCCCGCCCAGGCCCTGGATGAAAAAACCGGCCACATGTCGAATCTGGCCCCGCACTCGCGCTCCCAGTTCGCTCGTCTCTAGCAACAAGACCACGTCCAGCAGATCATGGGTTTGGTAACGGGCCGTTTGCACAGATCGTACGGTTTTTTTGTGCTTCACCTTGAAATCTTCAGCCTTCAGGTCCGTTACGGGGAAGCCAAACTGGTTGCTCACGGTGACCAGCAGTCGCGGCGCGTCGTCTGCCCACAGACACGGGGAACCGGGAAGGAGCAGGGCCAGGAGGAGTAAACCCGGGAGGAGCAAGGCCGGAGGGAGTAAGGCCCGAGGGCGCAAGAAAAGAAGGGTCACCAACCATTGCCGGGGCGAGAGCAACATTTCGTATGAGCAGGATTTAACGCGACTCGTTTGTAACGCTCACTTCTCCTCCGCGCAACAAGGCGGTGAACACGATATCGAATACCTCGTCGCCAGAGAGCGCATTCGTCCGCTTCCAACCGTCCGCAGTTTGCTGAAAC
>CBDCVK010000005.1:0-275024 GCA_965223005.1 Terriglobia bacterium
CGGGCTGCTAAGCAACTGGATCGGGTCGTGGACCGCTGGCAGCGGATGTTGAGCAGCGCCGATGCCCGGACTCGACTCTATTTCTATTTGTTTCGCCGGGCCAGCCGCTTCACCGACGACGACCCCGCTGCCGGCAGCGTGGCGGCGGTGGGGCGGCGCAAGCGCCATGCGTTTCTGTCCGAACGGGTGCAGGAGATCAACTCCTACCTCGCCTGGTGCCACGATCCGGGGCTTCGGACGGTAGCCAGCGAACGAACCGGAGGGCCTTGGTGGATGGCCTATGCAAAGAACTGGATGGCAAAGCAGCGCAACAAAAAAGAATCCATTTACCTCTACTCGAACATCCAGGAGGCAGCGGCGAGCTTCCGGCAGTTGGTCGAGGCCGGCCGGGCGATGGTCGATGACCTGACGCCATTGCGGTTGCTTGAAGCGCGGGAGGCGTCGCAGGTTTTGAACGAGCTCATCAACCGGCCTGGAATCGGTTGGGCCGGGGCAACCGGCAGCGGGATGAACTGGCGGCTGGCCGGCTCGGAGCTGGAGGCGGAGCGCCAACACCTGCGGCTGGATGGAGAGCCGCTGATTCTCTACTCGCTGCTCTCCCCGCCCGGCGCGGCCCAAGCCAATCTCCTGCAAGACCTCTACCGGCTCGACGCCACCATGACGGTTTCGCTGGAATGGCGCCCGCAACGGCTGGAGGCCGCCCGGCGGAAAATCCGGGGGGCGCAGCGGCATTACTTCTCGAAACGCTACTCGATGGCCGCGCACGTTCAGGAGACCGAAGGCACCTCTGCGGCGATGGTGGACTCGGCCGCCGCCGCCGAGAGCGACCGTTTGGGCGATGCGCTGGTGGAGCTTGAGACGGAGGGGATCGCCTACGGCGATCTATCCCTCACCGTGGCGCTGCACGGCCCGCTCGAACAGAGCGAGCGCCTGGATGGAGATATCCGGCGCATCTTCGCAAGCCACGATGCCAAGGTAATCAGGGAAGGTTACGGGCAGCTACCGGCGTTTTTCTCGCGGATGCCCGGTCAGCCCCGGAAAAGGCAAGTCCGGTCCGTGTTCCTTTCGGCGGGCTCGGTCGCGTGCATGGCTCCGGTATTCGGTCCTCCGTTCGGAACCCCCATCAGCGACCACCTGGACAAGCCCGCGCTCGCCATCCTGGAAACCCAATGGAGGACGCCTTATCACTACGACCTGTTCAAGGGCGACGTCGGGCACACACTTATGTTGGGCGCGACGGGCGCGGGCAAGAGTTTCGCGCTGAACTTTCTGCTGGTGCAGGCGCTTCAGTACGACCCCCGCGTTCTCATTCTGGACCTGGGAGGCTCCTACCGCTGGCTGACGAGCTTTTTAGGCGGCGGGTACATGGAGCTTTCGCCGGAGAGCAATGCCGGTCAGGGCTTTCGGCTCAGGCCCTTCGCCCTGCCGCCCGGCGAGCGCACCTTCCAGTTTCTCACCGGATGGGTCACGCGCCTGTTGCGGATCGGCGGTTGGAAACTCTCCGGTGAAGATCCCAGCGAGATCCGAGCCCGCGTGGAAGACCTGTATGCCTTTCCGCCCGAACGGCGCGCTCTGCACGTTCTGGTTCGTTCCCTACCCTCAAAGATGTGGCCCGCGATGGGCCGCTGGCACGGCCACGGCGCATGGGGCCGGTATTTCGACAACGCGGCGGATGGCGACGATCTCAACTTTCAAGACTGGCAGGTGATCGACCTGGCCGGGGCGGCGGAGCATGAAGACCTCTGCGAGGCGGCGTTGTTCTACCTTCTGGAACGTCTACGCTTGGCGCTGGAAAACCCCAATGAGGTCGCCCGCGTCAAGCTCATGGTGGTCGATGAAGCATGGCGTTACCTCGAAGACCCGGCGGTATTGAGCTATCTGGCGGAAGCGGCCAAGACGTGGCGGAAAAAGAACGCGGCGCTGATTATCGCCACGCAGAGCACCGTGGACGTGACCGGAACCGCCGGGGCCGATGCGTTGCTCGAATCCATGCCCACCAAGCTGTTTCTCGCCAACCCCGACCTGCCCGACAAGGCCGCCGAGACGTTCCGGTTGAACCCTTCGGAAGTGAACACCATCCGGGGGCTCATTCCCAAACGCGAGCTTTATCTACGCCGCACCGATTCAGCCGGGGTCTTGCGGCTTGAAGTGGACCCGGCCAGCTATTGGCTCTACACCTCATCCCCCGTCGATGCACAGAAGCGGGCGGAGGCGGTAAAGAAATACGGCCTGGTCGAGGCCATTGAACATCTCGCAAAACGGAGGTAGTTGATCCCATGAAACTCATTCGACTCGTGGGCGCTCTGCTGCTCGCCGCCGGCACGGTATTCGCGCAGACCGATGGCCCGGTGCTGCGTGTTGCCGACGCCGAAGATCGGATCGTTCGAATCCGCGCCAAGACCCGCCACACCACCGTCATTGTCTTACCCGCCACCGAAACCGTGTTGGATTTTGTGGTGGGGGATTCCGAGTATTGGCATCTGACCGGCGCGGCGAATATCGCTTTCCTGAAGCCGGTCGCGGAAGGCGTCACCACCAACGTCGCGCTGGTGTGCGCCTCCGGTCGCATCTACTCGTTCCTGGTGACAGAGCGGGGCGGAAGCGATCCGCATCTGGTTGTGCGGATCGAAGCACAGGAGCAAAACGGTCCGGGAATCTCCACTGCAAGGCATGAACCCGCCTTCGTGGCTCGCGGGCAGGTCGCGGCTTATCAACAGATGGCCGACACCGCCATGAAGACCGCCAAGGCGGCGCAGGTGGACGCGGATTCGCGCATCGCCGATGCGGCCGCACTGGCGGCGGGAGAAACCGAGGCGTTCCGGGCGGACTATCCCACGCGTCTGAAATTCCCCTACCGGCTAGCTGACAAGGCGCTCAAGTGGCCGTTCCTGGTTCAAGGGATGTGGCACGACGGGCAGTTTACCTACCTGCGCTCCAACGCTCAGGAGTCTCCGGCGTTGTACGAAATCAAAGACGGGAAACCGGCGCTGGTCGCCTACGACCTGACCGAGGACGGCCTGTATGTAGCTCGGCACCTGTTAGGCGATGGATGGCTACAGATCGGAAAACAAAAGGCTCAGTGGAAGGTTGAAAAGCGGGAGCTCGGGCCGTGAGCGGGGTCTGGAAAAGGCTACACCCGAAGGCAGCCGGATCACTCCCTGGCAATCTGATTACCCAGTGGGGGGTTGCCATTACGGCTTTGCTGATCCTTGGATTCCTAACCGTCTGGATCTTCCTTGGAGGCGGGGAACAGGCAACCGCACCCGGTCCGGGTGCGAATGGCGAACGGCAATCGCCACGCGATTTTGCGGCGCAGATGGCGGCGCGTGTCGAAGAAGAAGGGTTGCGGGAACAACAGCGGCAGAGCGCGAGAGACAGGGATCAGATGCGGCGGCAAGCTGACCAAACGGCGGCGGGACTTGCAGGCGGACGGGTGTCGACAGGCGGTGGGGCGCGCCCAGGAAACGAGGAAGGCGCTGCGGCCGGTGCCGCCTATACCGAAGATGAATGGCGGCTGCGGGAAACACTGCGCCTCGAAGAGATGGAGCGGCGCAGCCGGTCGCTTCGCAGTACGCCGGTGGCGCAGACCTACCGGGGAGCCGGAGGTAGTGCGCCGGGACAGGCCCCGGAGTCTCAAGAGGTCGCGGCGGCGGCCCAGGTCGGGCCAAGCTCCACTCTGGAACAGCTGCAAAAGACATTTGAAGAAGCGACCGCCGGGATTAACGCCGAGGCCGATGCGGCGGTCGCGGCGGAGGTAGCCCGGATTCAAGCAGAGAGCACGGGAGGGCCGGTAGCCGTGGCGGCCCCCCCGCGAGATTACACCGACCCGCCCCGCATCGGAGCGCCCGAAGCCCCGCCCGGATGGGAACGCATCCATGAGGGATCGTTTTTGGAGGCGGTGCTGGTGACGCAGCTCTCCGGTGACTTTCCCGGCCCGGTGCTGGCAACAGTTTCGGTGCCGTTTTACTCCGCTGACCGGCAGCGCATTTTAGTCCCTCGTGGGTCGCGGGTTGTCGGCACTTCACAAGCCGTTGCCAACCAAGACCAATCCCGACTTGCGGTTAGTTTCCACCGATTGCTCTTACCGGATGGACGCTGGGTTTCGCTGGAATTTCACGGCCTCAATCAACTCGGTGAGGGGGCACTGAAAGACCAAGTGAACCGCCATTACTTCTCCATGTTCGCCGCCGTCGGTGCGGTCGGTATCGTGAGCGGGCTGACCTTGCGCGGCTCCAATCCTTATGGGGGCGGCCAGGAGAGTTTCCAGGCCGGCGCCGGACAGGGGCTCGGCCAAGCGGCAATGCAGATTTTGGATCGCTTTCTGAATCGTTTACCCACCATCACCATTCGGGCCGGGCATCGGTTGCGTATCTGGTTCACCTCCGACGTGCTCGTTCCCCGGCCTCAAAGAAAAGGAGACTGACACATGAAAACCCGAATCTTTACCGTCGCGATCCTGGTTCCGGCGCTCATCGTCCTTACCACCACGCCCGCCCACGCCATTTTCGGCAGCATCCTGGCGGGCATCCAGCGGGCACAGATGATCATCAATCAGGGCGTCCAAATCTATGAGGCGCAGATTGCGAAACTGACTATGGACGGGCAGCTATCAGAACTCACAGATCAATTCAGCCACCTGCAGGATCAAGCGCTCGGCAGCGTGGGGGCGATCACGCAACCCTTCAGCGACTTGGCCTCACGCCCCGCGCAGATACTCGGATCGGGCCTATCGTGGAAAGACGATTTCACCGGAGTGGCGGCGGAACTCGCATCATCGGTGGAACAGATGGGCCAATCCGGCAAGAGCTTCAGGGAATCCTGGTCGCAACGCCTCACAGATACCGACACGGTGACGGAAAGCGACATCGTGGGGCTGCTGCAGGATTATAGCCCCGAAATCTCCGAGGCCGGAGCTCGGCGCTATCGCGAAACCCGAGAGCGCGGGGACAAGCGGCTGGTGCTCGATCACGCCATGAGCGATTCAGCGGCGAATCTCATGGTTTCGGCGAGAGAGGCCGTGGAGGCCTACGAAGGACTCACCAATAATTCAAACCTCTCGAACACGGCCCTGCAACAAGCCGCTATTGCCGGGCAAGTCACAGGCGGGAACCTAACCGCCGCGATGGCGCAACTTTTAGCGTTCCAAGCCGCCCGCGGGGCCGCCGAGGATTACGAACGAGAGATCGAGCGGCGGGAGCGGCTGGCTGAATGGCTGGCGGCGCAGCAGCGCGCCCAGGCCAACTTTGATACTCAACAAGCCGATCTCGATGCGCGGCGCGACGCCATGCGCGAGGGTCTGCTTTTTTCTCCGCACCCGTTCTACACCGACGGGCAGTAGGCCCCACGTGAACAGATATGTTCTGGCAAATAACACCCCCGACGGCTCCCATCCCCACCGAGCAACTGCGGGATTTTAAGAGTGGGCTGGATGAAGCGTGGCAAGCTGCCACCGGCACCGTGGCCCCGGAGTTGCTTGCTCTAGGAAACGACCTGTGGGAAGGGATGGCGGTGATCGTGGTCGTTTGGACCGGGCTGCGCATCGCATTTTCCGGGGACATCCAGCCCTGGGATTTCGTGCGGCTCATCATCGGACTTTGGATTCCCTGGGTACTGCTCCAATTTTACAACCAGCCGATCCCCGGTATGGCCATGTCCTTTCCCGTGATGATTTCTTCGGGGGGCACGTGGGTTCAAGCTTTTTTCATCGGCGATATCGCCTACGACATGCAGACCGCAATGGGCAACCTCGTGGATACGCTCGGGGTATCGGTCCAAACAGCCTACGAAGCCGGTAGCGTGTGGGATTTGGTTCTCTCGGGCGGGCATGCGGCGCTGTCGTTGATTGGCGGCACCCTGATTATCGTATTGGTCGTCATCTCCCTGCTCATCCTTTTTGCCATCACCTACGCACAGGTGATCTGGGCTCAACTGGCCGTGGCCATCCTGATCTTGCTGGGGCCGCTTTTCATCCCCTGGCTGGTGTTCGATCCGCTGGCGTTCCTGTTTTGGGGATGGTTCAAGGGGCTCCTCACCTACTCCATCTATGGAGTGATCGCGGCGGCGATCATGCGCGTATTCACCGATGTCAGCTTGAGCTTCATCGCCCGGCTGGCGATTACCCCTATGAACTGGTCATCGCTTTCCGACACGGGCCTTTGGGTATTGGCGGTTATCCCGCTGGCCGTGGCCGGGATTTTGGCGGCGCTCCAGGTCGGGACGGTTGCCTCGATGCTCGTCACCGGGGGCGGAGCGGCAGGCAGCGGGTTGATGGGGGTGAGCGGGGCCGCCTCTTCGGCCTCGAAAGGGGCCACGAAGGTAGCGACGAAGGGGGCCGTATAAGGGGGCAAAAATGAGCGAGAAACAGACCCAGGATGCAGGGGCGGAATACGCCGAAATATGGGGTGAGGCGGTCCACTCCAACCGTCATCTGCGGGTGCTCTCTATCGGACTGGGGGCGCTTTGCCTTCTGCTTGCCGCCGTCATCATCCGCATTGTTACCATCGACCCGCCCAAGCCTATCGTGGTGCGGGTTGACGAAGTCGGCCGGGCCGAGGCCGTCGCCTATGAGGCGATGGAAGCCCAGGCGGACCCCCTGGACCCCACCACCAAGTATTTTCTGAACCGCTTCATCCATGACTTCTATTCCCGCCGCCGGGCCACCGTGCAACAGAATTGGAGCCGGTCGCTACGGTTTCTCACCACCGACTTGGCCAACGCCTCCTTTCGCGTAGAGAGTCAGAACGTGGCGCTCCTGGCGGCGGGAGGGGCGCGAGACGAATTGCAGGTGGAAAACGTCATACTGCGCGTCCAGGCAAACCCCCAGGAGCCCCACGGCGCAACCGCCGACTTTGACCTGGTCCGGCTGGTGGCTCAAAACGAGGTTTCGCGGGAACGCTGGTCTCTCTCGCTGCAATTCCTGTTTCTTGAGCAGATTCCCCCGGATTTGATCGTCTACAACCCGATGGGAATCGTTATCACCTATCTGCAGGGGGATCGCGCCGTGGTCACAAATCCCCGATGATTGAGCATCTACGGGGCCGGGAGAAAGCACTGGAACCGCTCGGCTGGTCTGGGCCGGAGGCCGAGTGGATCGCTCTGGTGTGTCTTCACAGCGGCATCTTTACGCGGGCGCAGTTCTGTCACTACTTCGATGCGTGGCGCAGCCGGGCACAGCGATTCGTGGAGGCGCTGTTAGATCGGGGGGTCGCTACCGAGGCTACAACCTCTATGGTCGCTGGTGGCGCCAGGGCTTGCCAGATAACAAGCAAGCCGATCTACCGGGCGCTCGGGGTCGAGAACATCCGCCACCGGCGAAAGGCCAGCCCCGCCGTCGTCATGCGGCGGTTGCTCTCGCTCGATTACGTTCTGGAACATCCGGGCGTGGCCTGGCTTCCCACCGAGCCGGAGAAGGTCGCGTTGCTTTGAAAAACTCGGGCTCGATCGGCGGCTGATGCCCGCGGCGGATCTACTCGGGGAACTGGTCGGCAACAGAAAACGCTACTTTGCGCTCAAACTTCCCATTGCCGTGGACGCTGAAACCGTCACCTTCGCCTACGTCGATCCGGGGAACCAAACGGACACCGAGATGCACTCCTGGGGAGCTCGCGCATGGGCGGCTTTGGGATGCGCTGCGGGAAAAGGGAATCCGGGTCCGGGTCGATCGGGATCGCCGCCGAACATAAGAACGTGGAGCGGGCCGAACGGAGGCTACGGGCGTGGGCGGCGGGTGTCCCCAGGGAGCACGGCGCGAGGCTGACGGTGCGGCAGGAAGATCAAGGGCGCTCATTGAGCGGGCAATGGATCGATGATGATCGGGACGTTCTGGACAGTTACGGGGGGCTGAATCCGGCGCATCCAACGGTCGGCGGCAACTGGCCTCGATGAGCGAAGATGAAGTGGGCGAAGGTGTCTCGATTGACGACTACGCCACCTGGCGGGCAACCCGGTTTGCTAGTCCCGAAGAGGGGTTTGCGAGCGCTGCGGAGGACTCCTGGAAATGTGTCGGAAGTCGAGGTCAAATGGGGTCTTTTCGCTGGTACTGGGGCCGTGATCGGATGGTACAGGGACAAAGGGGGGGTGTACCATGATTCGGCCAAGCGATGTTTCAAACCGATATTCCACTATCCCTCTCATTCTTCTTGGGTTATCCATGCTAACCGGCCTCCATCGTGCCGATCCAGGAAAATCGGGGAGGACGGGAGCGACCCCACCAAAAAAGGGGGTGTCCTGTGGCCCCGATAGCGGCCACGTGTTCCACGCCTCTACTGTGCCCTCCAGGGGGTCGCTCCCGTCCTTATTTATCCCTGCGGGAAGGCTCGGAAAAGACCCACAGACTCGGCGCTGACGCGCCTGAGAAAGACTCTATGCTCTGGCAAAATCCGATCCCATGTTTCGAATGCGCCGGGGGCGCCATCCAGCCGGGCCGATGAACTGGCGAAACCCGATTCGGGTGGCGGCGGTCTTGGGCGGGCCGGTGATCCGGGCGGCCGCGCTTATCGGTTGGATCAGTTGGCGGACGATCCGGTTTTTTGTGGGGCTCCCGGCTCCGGTGATCCTTTTTCTGGTCGGCCTGGCATGGTCTGTGTGGGGCTTCATCTACCGGCCATTCCCCTTGCTTGAGACCGATCCCCTGCTCGACCTCGTGGCCTACCATACTCCCCGCTTCTACCTCTGGATGGTCTGGTGGTACTACCTCTCTCCCACCGTCGCAGTCATGCTTGGAAGGACTCATTCTCCTGGCGGTCTGGCGGGTCTTTTTCGAGTCCCGCACCCGGAGCCTCGCCCCCTTGGGGATGCTTCCGGATTGGCCCCTGAACCCCAACGATCCCGGCCCCGGAATCGTGGTCGGGGAAGTCCATCATCCGGTCGCCATCCGGCAAATCTCCAACCCTTCCTGGCTCACCATCCCGGAGCGGGGCCTGTACACCGGCGTGGCCATCTTCGGGGCCGTCGGGTCCGGGAAGACCTCGGCCTGCATGCATCCGTTCGCCAAGCAACTGCTCGGCTGGCAAGCCGACAAACCGCACCTGCGGGCGGCGGCCCTGGTGCTGGAAGTCAAGGGAGATTTCTGCCACGACATCCGCCAGATCCTCTTGGACGAGGGCAGGGGGGATGACTATATAGAACTCAGCATGAACGGCGAATGGCGGTGGAACCCGCTCTCGGCCTGGTGGCTCGATTCCTACTCGCTGGCCTACACCGTTTCTTCGCTGCTCAATCAGCTGTTCGGCAAGGGCAAGGAGCCGTTCTGGCAGCAGGCATATACCAATCTGGTCCGCTGGATCATCGAGCTTCACCGGGTATTGCCCGAGAACGGTGGGTCACGCTCCAACAGGTCTATTACTGCGCCATCGACCCGGAGTTTTTCGCGGAAAAGATCAAGCAAGCGGAGGCGTTTTCTGACGAAATCAATACCGGCACGGTGAGCATCCCGGCCTCGGTGTTTGGAAAAAACTCGGCGCTGCTTCACAAGTGGGCCTGGACAAGAACCCCTACCCAAGACGAAATGCGGGCGGGGTTTAGCGGGTCGCTGCAGGAAAAACTCACGGAATTGAAATTGACCTGCCGGGTCGATTGGGAGCCGGGAGCCGGGGAGGACGTTCGGCGGCGCGTCGAGGCCGTCAAGCGCTGGTACATACATGATTGGCAAAACCTGGACAACAAAGATCAAATCCTCGATTGTCGAAGGCGTCTCCGTGTTTCTCTCCATGTTCGACATGCCGGACGTTGCCAGGGTTTTCTGCCCGCCCGCGCCGCCGAAGCGGGCCGTGGTGGAAGCCCGAAAAGCCGAGGCGGAGCGGCAAGTCAGCAGATCAGCGGCCCAAGCGCAAGCCGGTGAAGTGGACGGCCGGCCGGAAGCTGATCCCGTGCCTCCCGTCGAGCAGGCCCGGCCCGCACTCTCCCGGCACTTGCCGTCGATTAATGAACTGATCGAGGACGGCAAGGTGCTGGCCTTGAACATGCCGGCCGGGGCGAATCCGGCGCTGGCCCGCGCCATCGGCGTGATGCTCAAAAACGCCTGGCTCCAGGCGCTGTTGAGACGGCCCGTCAAGATGAAGGAATCGCCAGGAAGCTACTTCCGCCCGGCGGTTTTCATCTGCGACGAGTATCAGGCGTTTGCTTCGGTGGGCGAGGACGATCCCTCCGGCGATGAGAAGTCCTTCGCCCTCACCCGGCAGTGCCGCTGCATCCCGATCGTCGCCACACAATCCATCTCTTCGCTGCGCTCGGTCTTGGGTAGCTCGGAGGCGTGGCGGACGCTTCTGCAAACGCTGCGCACCCGGATTTTCCTGTCTTTGAGCGATGACGTAAGCGCCAAGATCGCCTCGGAACTCTGCGGGCAGGTGGCGAAGATCAAGGGTTCCTACACCATCAGCGAATCCTCCAGGCGCGCCGAAATCTCCCCGCTATCGGGCCGCGCCGGAGGCGGCGGCGGGAGCATCGGCGCCACCAAATCCTTCCGGGAGCAGCGGGAGGCGATCTTTCACCCGCGTGACTTCGCGCTGCTCTCGAACTGTCAGGCCATCTGTCTGCCCTATGACGGCGCACAGTCGCTGGAGGCGTGCAGGGTCTATCTCAAGCCGCACTATCTCCCCAGAGAGCGCTCCTACTGGACGGCTCGGAAAGCGGGGCGGATATGAGCGCCGCCAGCGGCCTGGAGCACCTGAAACCGTTTTTGCCGGGACTGGAGGACATCCTGGCCGACCCGGACGTGAGCGAGATCATGATTAACGGCCCCCATAACGTCTGGGTCGAGCGGAGAGGGAAGCTCGTATCACACGATGTTCCCCGCCTCGATGCGGCGGCGCTGGAGAGGGCCGCTATCCATATCGCCCGGCCCTTGGGCCTGGACCCGGCCCGGTCGCCCATCGTGGATGCCCGCCTGGAGGATGGCTCGCGGGTCGCAATCTGTGTCCCGCCCGCGAGCCCCACAGTTGCAATTACCGTTCGCCGCTTCGGCAAGCGCTCGTTTTCCGCCGATGATCTGGTGGGGCAAGGCGCACTCCCCGAAAACGTGCGGGCGGAAGCCGAGCGGGTGTTGCGCTCCCGGCGGAATATCCTGGTTTCAGGCGGCACCGGATCGGGCAAGACCACCCTGCTCAATGCGCTGATCGAACTACTACCGGATGACGAGCGAATTGTCGCCATCGAGGACACGCTGGAGCTTCGCATTGATCGCTCCAATTGCGTCCGATTCGAGGCGCGTGGGTTGCAGGAAGGAGCGGTAACGATCCGCGACCTGGTGCGCCACGCGCTGCGTCACCGCCCGGATCACATCGTGGTGGGCGAGGTCCGGGGCGGCGAGGCCGCTGATCTATTGCAAGCCCTCAACACCGGACACGGCGGCTCGCTCACCACCGTACACGCCAACAACGCCGAGTCGGCCTTGTCGCGCATCGCCAGTTGCGCCATGCAAGGCGGCGGCGAGCTTCCCTGGGAAGTCACCTGCCGGGGCGTGGTGGACGGCATCGCTATGGTGATTCACATGACCCGCCGAGAGGGACGTCGGTTCGTGGAGGAAGCGCTGCTCGTCCAGGGCTACGACGCGCCACAGAACCACTGGATCATCCAGCCGATCTAGAGGGAACACCATGACGGATGAAGACTCTCGAGGACTTCGACCGGGAGCTCGGACGGGGCGGCGTGGAGAGTAGAGGCGGAAGGATGAGCCTGGACACAGAAGCGAGGGAAGCCCCGATCACGGTGAAGGCCGCCGCCCGTTTCCTGGGCGTCAGCCCCTCGCTGGTGTATGCTTACGTCGAGCGAAAGCAGATTCCCCATTACCGCATGATGGGCCGCTCGATCCGCTTCCGGCTGTCGGAACTGGTCGAGTGGCGCCAGCAATTTCATGTGAATGGAGGAATCGATGAACAACACAGGTAGACCGAGAAATACCTCCGGTAGCCTGTACCTCCGGCGCGATTCACGCGTCTGGTGGATGAGCTACCGGGACCAGAACGGGAGGTTCAGACAGGAGTCGACAGGGCAGAGGGAAACAGGCGAAGCCGAGAAGGTGATGCGCAAGCGGTTGGTGGCTCGCGATGAGGGGCTGCTAGAGAGCGCCGCGCCGGGCGGTGGGATTACCTTCAACGAGTGGGCGGACTGGTTCCTGGAGAACCGTTCCCAACCGCCCTTCCGGAGCGAGAACACCCACCTGCAAAACCTCGGCGCGCTGAAGTTCCTCAGGCCTCGGTTCGGCAAGAACAGACTATCGGACATCACATTGGAAGATATAGAAGCGTACCTGATGACCAGATTGAACACCGGCAAGCGGGTGCACACCAAGTTGGGGCTGCAACTTCGCGGCAGGCTCAAACCTGCCACCGTGCATCAGGAGTTTCGCGTCCTGCGACGCATCCTGAACGTGGCGGTGAAGAAGCGGCGGCTGGCGGTCAATCCGTGCGGCGGTGTGGAGTTTCCGGTCGCTCTGGCTGGTTCGACGCGCAAGCCGCACTATCTGACCGCCTCGGAGCAGGCCCGGCTGGAAGCCTGCGCACCTCTGTACCTGCGCAACATCATTGCGATCATGGTGGAGATGGGGCTGCGGCCCTATCGCGAGTTGATCCCGATGCGAAAGGAACAGGTCGATCTGCAGAACGGGATCGTACATCTGCCGGATTCAAAGACGGTGAACGGCATCGCGGACATGCCGATGACGGACAGAGCCCGCCAAGCGTTCGCCTCCCAGATGAAGCAGAGCGGCGATTCCGACCACCTGTTCCCGAGCCCGCGGATGGGGTCAAGCAAACCGCACATCGCGACGGTGTGCAAGCTGTGGAACCGGACGCTCCGGCGTACCGGGCTGCCCCATTTCTCGTTATACGAGTTGCGCCACACGTTTGCGACCCGGCTCAGCGCCGGGGGCGTCGCGGATCATTTCGTGACGCAGATGCTCAGACAAGGCGACGCCGCGGTGTTCAAGCGCTACAGCCAGGCGAAGCTGAACATGATGCGGGAAGCGCTGTCCAAGCTCGACCGGCAGGCGAACGAGCACGGCGCGACTTCCTTTACGGTGCTGGCCAACTAGAGCCAGTTTCTTGACGGTTTCTTTACGATTCCGTCTTCGGCAATGAGAGGGAGAGCAGACGGGTGCTGAAAACCAAGAAGTTGAGTGGCAGGCGGTGCAGGACTCGAACCTGCGACCCTCTGCCCAAGAAGTATCTGGACAAGGACAAGTACCCCTTCAGGCAGCCGGGCGAGGTGCGCGTACTCTACAAGATTGAACCTCAGCACTTCACCTCGATGAGTTAGCGGGCGGATTCAGTCCCCCCGCACCAGGTTGCGTGTTCGCCGTGCAGCAGGTACCTAGCCTGCCACTGCGTGTTGGGAATCCTTGACTTGTGGGGTAGGGCTTTGTAGAGTTACTAAACTCTTGTCGGAGGCCGGGTTGCACTACAAAGAGCTGCAGCACGAAAACGCCCCGCGACGAGTTTTTTTTCAGTTGGAGCTGCATGGCCTGGGAGGAGGCCAGCGGGCGAAGCAAGCTCCTAAGTGGCTCAATCCAAGACAGGATGAGCCCTATCCCGACTTCTGCTGCTCTGGAGGGGGAGTTTGTCGCCCCTACCTGTCAGGGTCGGTGCTCGTCGTCCAGGTAGCAATGGTAGGTAGCAATGGACGGAATCCGAAAAGCAGCTTTCATTGACCTGGACGGAACGCTGGTCCATTCCACCCTCGTGCACGCCTACGCCTACTATGCGCGCAACCACCGGTCGATCTTCAAGTCGCTCTACAAGTTTACCAAGGTACTGGCGAGCGTGCCCCTGCTGCTGCTGATTGACCTCTACTCTCGGCGGGCGTTTAACGTTTACCATTTCAGACGCTACAAAGGCATCGAGCGCGACCGGCTGATCGGGCTGTCGGACGATCTTTTTGAAACCGTGACCAAGCCGGCCATCTATCCCCGCGCCTACGACCTGGTGCACGGGAATCGAGCGTCCGGCTACCGCAACGTCTTGGTGACGGGCACGCTGGATTTTACTGCCCAGCCAGTGGCTGCGGAACTGGGCTTTGACGATTTGATCTGCAACCGGCTGGAATACACGGACCAGGTGGCCACCGGCCGGGTCGTCCCTCCGCTGATTGCCGAGGAAGCAAAAGTCGCCGCCATCGAGGACTACTGCCAGAAACAACAGATTGACCTGAGCCAATCGCGGGCCTATTCGGACAGCTATTCCGACCTGCCGATGCTGAAAGCTGTGGGGGAGCCGATTGCCACCAATCCCGACCGGCGCTTGAAGAAGTTGGCGGCCGAAAGCGGCTGGCCCGTCATTTACCTGGACTAGTATGGGCGAGGCGCAGAATTCCACCACCGGGACGATGGCGCAATTGGGCCGCGGGCTCCGGGACGCGTTGAAACCTCGTTGGGCGTCCACCAACACCGAGAAGTTCAGCTCCAACTGCGTCGTCCACCTGGAGGAAAACTCCGCCCCGCGCATCCTTTGGTCGGGCGAAGACCTGGTGGAGGCGAAGTTGCCGGCCGGCACGCGCGTCGTCTACCCCAAACCGCCCATGACCCCGGTGCCCAACCGCGAGGCGGCCATCGAGTATGCCATCCGCCATCCGGAGAACATGGAGCCGCTGCCGGCGCTGCTGCGCCCGGGCATGAAGGTGACGATCGCCATTGACGATATCTCGCTGCCGTTGCCCCCTATGCGGAAGCCCGACATCCGGCAGTCAGTGCTGACCGTGCTGCTGCGGCTGCTGGGCGAGCGCGGCGTGGACGATGTACACATTGTGATCGCCAATTCCTTCCACCGGCGCATGACCCCCGCCGAGATGAAGCGCTGCGTGGGGAAAAGAATCTTCAACGCCTTCCACCCCGACCGCTATTACAACCACGACGGCGAGGATCGGGAAGGGATGGTCGAGATGGGGAGTACCGAGTGCGGCGAGCGGGTGCGGGTCAACCGACGAGCGGCCGAGTCCGACCTGCTGATCTACGTGAATATCAACCTGGTCTCGATGGACGGCGGTCACAAGTCGGTGGGGACCGGCTTGTGCGACTACCCCACCTTGCAGGCCCACCACACGCCGCAGGCAATCCTGGATTCGGATTCCTACATGGACCCGGACCGCTCCGCCCTGGCCGCCTCCTGCAGTCGGATCGGCCGGGTCATTGACCGCCACCTGAAGGTCTTTCACATAGAGACCACCGTCAACAACCGGATGTTCGCCGAACCACTAAGCTTTCTCACCAAGAACGAGGACGAGTTCACCGGGTCGGAGCGCCTCAAATTCCGGGCCCTGCAGAAGACGCTGGTCGTGCTGCCCCGATCGTGGAAACGCAAACTATTTTCCGGCATCCCCTCGCCCTACGAAATGACCTCCGTTTTCGCCGGGGAAACCGAGGCCACGCACAGGAAGGTCCTGCGCAAGTGCTACGAGCAGTACAACGTGGCTGTCCAGGGCCAGTCGGACGTGGTGATCACTGGCATCCCGTTCGTCTCTCCCTACAATGTCAACTCCATCATGAACCCGATCCTGGTGCAGGTGATGGCCAACGGGTACTTCTTCAACTTTTACCGGCACCGCCCTCTGGTGAAGAAGGGTGGGGTGATGATCATTACCCACCCGCTCTACGACGAGTTTGACCCGACATTCCACCCCTCCTACATCGAGTTCTTCCACCGGCTGCTGACCGAGACACGGGATTCGTTCGTCTTGCAGGAAAAATATGAGGAGGAATTTTCCCGTGATCCCCGGTATATTGCCATGTACAGGGAGGGCTACGCCTACCACGGCGTCCACCCCTTCTACATGTGGTATTGGGGAGAAAACGGGCGGGCGCACTTGGGCAAGACCATCGTAGTGGGCGCCGAGAATGACCACGTGGCGCCGATTCTAGGCTGGTCGAATGCGCGCACCATGGAGGAGGCGCTGGCCATGGCCGAGTCCCACCTGGGGCGGCGGCCCACGGTGACGATGCTGCATATGGCGCCGATCGTAATGACCGATGTGCTGGAAGAAGCGCCGGCCACGTAAAGGAACCTGTGTCCGTGATCGCGAACAAGACGCATCCAACCGACGGCCCCATTGACGCGGCCGCTGCTTTCCGCCAAAACGGCGTCCTGCTGATCGGCGCCACCGGCTTTATGGGAAAGGCAACGGTGGCGCTATTGCTGGACCGCTATCCCGACTTGAAGAAACTGTACGTGCTGTGCCGGGCCAAGCCCGGCCGGTCCGGCGAACAGCGCTTTTATGGTGAAACAGCCCACTCGCCAGCTCTGACGCCCATCGTCGAAAAGCTGGGTTTGGATTTTGTGCGGCGCAAGATTCAGGTGCTCGAAGGCGACGTCAGCGAGCCCCTCTGCGGGCTTTCCCGAAACCAGATCGAAGAATTGAAGGGCGCGGTAGGTGTCGTCATCAACTCCTCCGGTCTGGTTGATTTTTCTCCACCTCTGGATGAGTCCCTGGCCACTAACCTGTACGGCACGAAGAACGCGATCCAGCTGTGCCGCACCTTGGGCGCACGCCTGGTGCACATCTCCACTTGCTATGTCGTGGGCGCCTACGACGGGATGGTGCCGGAGGACGGCACCATCCCGGGTTTTTATCCTGGACGCAACGGGCCGGCCGATGATCGCTTCGATTGCCTCAAAGAGATGAAATACTGCGAACAAGCAATTGAGTCGGCACACCGGAGCTACCAACACGACCCTCTCGAGCTCCGCAAGGAACTGGTGCGACTGGGAATGGAGCGGGCCCAGCACTGGGGTTGGATCAACACCTACACCTATATGAAAAGCCTTGGCGAACAGTTCCTGTCGCGAGAACGGGATCTGGCCTATACCATCGTCCGACCGGCTATTGTGGGGACCGCGATTCGCTTCCCCTTCCCCGGCTGGACTGAGGGGTTCCGCACCACGGCGCCGCTGATCCTGATGGCGGCGGCGGGGGTGAAAAGCTGGCCGGTGCGAAAGGAGGATCCGCTGGAAATTGTGCCGGTGGATTTGGTCTCGGCAGGGATGCTGATCGCCAGCGCCGCCATTCTGTGCAACCGGCACCATCAGGTCTACCAGCTCGGGACCGCCGACGTGAACCCGGTCCTCTACCGTCGGCTGGTGAATTTTCTGGGCATGTATGCCCGCAAGATCAACCGCAGGAGAAGCGAGGGCAGCAAGATCCTGAACATGGCCCGGGCCTACATCGAGACTCGAGCGGTCACCGAACAAGAACTGAAGGTGCAGCGCGGCCTCAAGCGGAAGCTGCTCAGCCTGAGCAAGCGCGCCGTTTCCCGCCTATCGGGCCTTTCCCAGCGCCGCCGCCTGCCGGGCAAGGAGCGCCTGCAGGAATTAAACCGGCGCCTGCGAATGCTCTCGCGGGAGATTGCCTTGCGGGAACAAACTCTGGACCAGTACCTGCCCTTTATGGTGCGCTGCCGGTTCATCTTCGAATCGCGCAATATCCGCGATACCTACGCCCAGCTAACCGAGGCGGATCGCCAGCGGTTGACCTGGGACCCGGAGAATATTGACTGGGCAGATTACTGGGTACACAAACACACCAAAGGCATCGAGAAATGGATCCGGCCCGAGTTCGTGCGGAGCATGAAGGCGCCGCGCGCCAGCAGAGCCAAACAAACCGCTTCGGCCAGCTAGGAACCGGTACGGTAAGTTCCCTCTCCAACCATCTGGAAGATACTTATCCGCTACCCCGGTCCTTGGCGGCTCTCACCCACTGGACCGTGGATCTGGCCGAAGAGCTCGTGTTCAGCCTGGCGTTCCAGGTGCGGGTGGAGGGCCGGGAGCAGATTCCCCAGAACAGCAACTTCCTGGTCGTCAGCAACCACGCGAGCCACCTCGATTACGGGTTGGTAGCCCACATTTTGGGCCGGCAAAGGAAAAAGTTGTACGTGCTGGCTGCCAGCGACTACTTTTTCAACAACAAGCTGAAACGCACCTACTGCCAGAAGTGCACCAAGCTTCTGCCCATGGACCGGGAGATTCCGCTCCACCGGGCTCTGCCTTACGGCGATGCCTGCCTGGCTGCCGGAAACAACCTGTTGGTGTTCCCGGAAGGGACGCGGAGCCCGGATGGACGCATGGGCCGGTTCAAGCGTACAGCCGCTGCTCTCTGCCTGAGAAATCAGGTGGATGTGCTGCCCATGTATCTCCACGGCACCTACAAGGCGCTTCCCAAAGGCAAGACGCTGTTGCGATCGCGGCGACTGGGGGCTTGCGTTGGCACCGTCCTCAGCTATGAACAAATGGCGGCGGAGACCCTTGGGCGGGCAATGAAGTTCAACGCGGCCACTTTGCGAGTGACGGAACGAATCCAGCAGGCCGTGGAACAACTGCGCGAGGGCGGGCAGGCTTGAGCAAGATCCTGATTACCGGTGCCACCGGTTTTCTGGGCACTCACCTGCTGCGCTGGATACACGAGTCTAGCTGCAGCGCGGGCTTGCGCCTGCTGACTCGCAGCGGGCGCTGGAGCGAAACCCAGACGGGCGCAGAGGTGGTGCAGGGAGACATCTGCGATCGCGCTACGGTTCGCAAGGCGATGTGCGACGTCTGGCGCGTTTATCACCTGGCCGGGCTGGTCTCCCGCGAGCCGAGCCAAGCGCCCCTGCTCTACCGCACGCACGTGGAGGGGACGCGCAACCTGTGCGAGGCCGCCTTGGAGTTTGGTGTCGAAAAGATGGTTCTGGTCTCCTCTTCCGGAACGATAGCCGTCAGCCGCTCGCCGGACGTCCACCGGGAGGACGAGCCGTTTGCCAACGACGTGGTAGGACGCTGGCCCTACTATTTGAGCAAGATCTTCGAAGAGAAACTGGCCCTGTCGTATCACCGCGCACGGGGACTGCCTGTGGTGGTTGTCAATCCCAGCCTGCTGCTGGGGCCCGGCGACCAGAAGGGCCGTTCCATCCGGGAAGTGATCCTGTTCCTGCGCCAGAAGGTTTTCGCCGTGCCGCCAGGAGGGTTGAATTTCTTGGACGTGCGCGACGCGGCAGCGGCCCTGGGAGCAGCGATGGAGAAAGGAAATACCGGCGAACGGTATTTCCTTGGAGGACCCAACTGGACCTTTGCCGAGTTTTTCTACCGCCTGGAAATCCTTTCGGGAGTGAAGGCGCCCCGGACAAGAGTCTCAGCGAACCTCTCCAGCTGGGTAGCCCGCCTGAACCCCGTCGTGCGCGCGTTGGCCCCGAGGTACTTCCCGGTAACGCAGGCCGAAGTGGAGATGGCCTCGCATTTCTGGTACCTGGATAACAGCAAAGCGAGCCAGGCACTGGGGGCTACCTTCCGCGACCCGGCCGACACCTTGCGCGCCACCATTGAAGACGCCCGCCGGCTGCTGGCCTGAGCACGTGTGTCCATTTCCGTTATCTGAGATTTTCTTCCAGTAGCATCGCTGCCCCTTAATCTTGCTATAATGAAGGTTTTGGAGCCGGCAGTCACTCCGGGAGAGGGCATGTCCACCACGGCGACCGTCACACGCGAAGCCGACTTTCAGCAACTTCAGCGGGACCGCATCATTAACGACCTGAGTATTCAGGTCGCCACCGTGAACGGTTCCGGCAGCCAGACGGCCAATATGATCCTGCTGCGCGCCATTTTCCAGATGGGCGTGCCCGTTTCCGGCAAGAACTTGTTCCCCTCCAATATCGCTGGGCTTCCCACCTGGTACACCATCCGCGCCAACAAACATGGATACGTTGCACGCAAAAAGGAAATTGATTTCCTGGTGGCAATGAACCCGGAAACAGCCAGGGAGGACGTTCAAGGCTTGGCGCCAGGCGCCGCCGTCGTCTACGACGAACCGCTGAACCTGAACCAGCTACGCGACGACTTGGTGTTTTACCCAGTCCCCTTTGGCAAGCTGGTGGCTACCTGCTGCCCCGACGCCAAGCTCCGCAGGCTGGTCCGGAACATGATCTACGACGGGGTGGTTGCGCGCCTGCTGGGCATTGACATAGACCAGGTCGAGAGGGCACTCCGCAAGCAGTTCAAGAAAAAGGCCAAGGCCGCCGAGCTCAACTGGAACGCCGCGAAGGTAGGCCACAGCTACGCCGAACAGAACCTTCCCAAGCGCGACCCCTACTGGGTTGAGTCAATGAACGCCACCCGGGGCAAGGTCATCATTGATGGGAACTCCGCGGCGGCGCTCGGCTGTATGTTTGCCGGCGTCACGGTAGCCACCTGGTACCCCATTACGCCTTCCTCGTCGCTGTGCGAGGCCCTGGCGCAGTACATGGAGCGCTACCGCACCGACCCGGAAACCGGCAAGGCCACCTTCGCCATCGTTCAGGCGGAAGATGAACTTGCCGCCATCGGCATGGTTCTGGGAGCCAGCTGGGCCGGGGCTCGCTCCATGACCTCCACTTCCGGTCCCGGAATCTCACTGATGTCGGAATTCGTCGGTCTGGGCTACTACGTGGAATTGCCGGCGGTGATCTTTAACATTCAGCGCGTCGGGCCTTCCACCGGCCTGCCCACCCGCACCATGCAAGGCGACATCCTGTCTACTGCGTTCCTCTCCCATGGCGACACCAAACACGTGATGCTGTTTCCGTGCTCGGTCGACGAAGTCTTTGCCATGGCCCAGGAGGCATTCAATCTGGCCGACGAGCTGCAGACGCCGGTGTTCATCATGAGTGATCTGGACCTGGGGATGAACAATTGGATGTCGGACCCGTTTCCCTATCCCGCCAAGTCCCTGCGGCGGGGCAAGGTCCTCTCAGCGGAAGACTTGGACAGAGTGAAGCAATGGGGGCGCTACAAGGACGTGGATGGCGACGCCATACCGTACCGCACACTGCCCGGTACGCGTCATCCCCGCGCCGCCTGGTTTGCTCGAGGCAGCGGCCACAACGAGAATGCCGAGTACACCGAGCGCTCCGCCGACTATGAGGACAACATGGACCGGCTGGCCCGCAAGTTCGAAACCGCGCGCCAGATGCTGCCAGCTGCGGAGGTGGACGAGCATGGTGCGGAGGTGGGCATCATCGCCTTTGGCACTACCCACTGGGCCATCGTCGAAACACGCGACCAGCTTCGCGCTGAGCATGGCATGGAAACCGATTACTTGCGCCTGCGCGGCTACCCGTTTACCAGCACAGTCAAGGAGTTCATTCACCGCCATCGGCGCGTTTACGTGGTGGAACAGAACCGCGACGGCCAGATGTACGACCTGCTCCGGGTTGACCTGGCTTTGGGCGACCTGGAGAAGCTGCGCAGCATTCGCCACTACAACGGCCTCCCGGTGGATGCCCGCAGCGTGACCGACGGCATCCTCGCCCAGGAAGGAATCCCCGCCGAGCAGAAAGCAGCGGCAAGATGAGCGCCACACCTCAGAAACTGAACCGCGTCGGGTTGGATCTGGCCGTCTACCGTGGCGGCAAGACTACACTGTGCGCCGGCTGCGGCCACAACGCCATCTCCGAGCGCATCATCGACGCCTTCTACGATCTGGGGGTCGACCCCTACCAGGTAACCAAGTTCAGCGGGATCGGCTGCTCCAGCAAGACGCCCGCCTACTTTCTGCAAGGCTCGCACGGCTTCAATAGCGTCCATGGCCGGATGCCTTCTGTGGCGACCGGGGCAGCGCTTGCCAATCGCAACCTGGTTCAAATCGGGGTCAGTGGCGACGGCGACACCGCCTCGATCGGCATCGGACAGTTTGTCCACCTCATGCGCCGCAACCTGCCCATCATCTACGTCATCGAGAACAACGGCGTCTACGGGCTCACTAAAGGCCAGTTCTCGGCCACGGCCGACACGGGGTCGAAGCTGAAGAGCGGCGCGGTCAATGACCTGCCAACGATTGACTGCTGCGCCCTGGCGATTCAGTTAGGTGCCACTTTCGTGGGCCGTTCGTTCTCCGGCGACAAGAAGCAACTGCTGGCCCTGCTGAAGGCGGCCACCTCCCACCGCGGCGCCATCCTGCTGGACATCATTTCCCCGTGTGTCGCCTTCAACGACCACGAGGGTTCAACCAAGAGCTACTCCTACATGAAGCAGCACGAGGAGCCGCTGCACGAGATTGACTTCATTCCAACCTATAAAGAGATCGACGTGGATTATGAGCCCGGCCAAACGACGGAGGTCGAGATGCACGACGGCTCGCGAGTGGTGCTGCGGAAGCTCGGCCACGACTACGATCCCACCAGCAAGTCTGGCGCGCTTGGGGCCCTACTAGAATCGCAGCAGACAGGGCACGTCCTCACGGGTTTGCTCTATCTGGAAACCCGCCAAAAGAATTTTCTGGATTTACTGAACATGGTGGACGCACCACTGGCCTCTCTGCCCGAAGACAGTGTCCGGCCAAACAAAGAGGTGCTGGACGAGATCATGGAAGAACTCCGCTAGCCCGACGCATTTCTTAACTCACTGTCAGGTCCGGTCTAGGCATAGCTGAACATCCTGGAAATCTCCTGTTCTAGCTCGTTCTGCTGCACGACGGTGCAGAGCGCAAGAGCCATGACTGGCGCGGGTTTCATCAGGTTGGACCGGGCGACGCTGCCGCTCCGGGCAGAGCTTGCCAAAGCCGTGATTGCATTGCTGCACGAAGAAGCCTGCGGATTTCTTACGTGTTGAAAAGAAAGAGAATAGAATTCTTGACTCATTTTTGCGCGAAGAGTAAAAAGACGCCCGGGTTCCGAGAGATCTGGAAGGCAGGCTAAGCCTTCTGCTGAAGATTGCGGATCCCGAACAGCTGATCTCAGCCGCAAGGTTGGGATCAGAAGGACCTGAAGGGAACCTGTGGACGACTGGTTCGCAAGTCATTGCGGGCCGGCAGGAACCCAGGGGAAATCCCGGACGGCCAGTCAGAGCGCCCGCAAGGGTGACCCGACTGGAAAAACCCAGGGAGGAACTGGAAGCGCGGCGGCGTTAGCTGAAAGGCTCCGCCGTCGAAGAACTGAGCAGGAAGCGCAGGCTGGCTCGGGGCCGCAAGGCGCCGGGTTGGAACTGCAGAGATGGCTCGGTCACCGAACCTCGCTGCAAGGCGCGGGGCAGGGATAGCCAGGGAAACCACTGGGGGCCTAAATCCCGATCGAAAGGTCGGGAGGAGGGTCGGACCGGAGGACCCTTGGACGCCAACCCGGGGAGCTGAAGAGGTTTTTCGGGAAGGATCGACAGGAGAATATCCGGCTGTGAAAAGGCTGGAGTCGCAAGATTTCAGCTGAGTAAGAGTCGGGGATACCGTACGCGGCAACCCTGATTTCGGTGCCTTTCTGCCGCAAGGCAGGAAGGTCGAGCGTCGACGACGAGCGGAATCGGGGAAGAGCGCACGCGGAGCTTCAGGCGCCTATCCTGGGAGAACCGGGAACGGACGTTCGGGGGATCGTAGTCGAGACGGAAGAGGAGAGCTTGCCCGAGAGGTCACTCGGGACCCAATTTCATTGAGCCACCCGCGACCGACGAGCCGCGATCGTGAGGGAGCGGCTCCTACTTCTTCTCCAGCGAAGCGCAGAGGATTTCTTTGTCGTTACGTGCGAAGATGTGCTTGTTCGCGTAAGCGGGATGCGACCAGTTCACCGCGCCAAGTTCGCGACGCCTGCTGACGCGGGACGTCGGCTGAATCAGCTTCGTGCGACTGATTTCCCGATACCCTGCGGGCGACAACTTTGCAATGATCAACTCGCCGCGGTCGTTGTTAATGAAGTAGCGATCCCCGTGGCGGACGATAAACCCTGCCGCCCATCTGGCTCGTTCTTTCGTCACCGCAAGGGTTTCCCAAATGCGCTCACCCGTTTTGGCGTTCAAGCAACGTAATTGGCCATAGCTGCAGATGCCATAGATGTAATCTCCGGCAATGACGGGCGTCGAAATGAGCGCGTGCAAACCGTCGGTTTTGATCTCGCTGCCGCTCTTGCCCTTCCATCTCAGGCG
Source organism: Terriglobia bacterium (assembly GCA_965223005.1). GTDB lineage: Bacteria > Acidobacteriota > Terriglobia > JAJPHL01 > JAPKYU01 > CBDBKE01. Next base: position 23,829 of record CBDCVK010000005.1, read on the forward strand.
GCCGCGAGGTTTGGCCGGATTGAGTTCCAGCATCATGCTGCCGTTGTAAAACGAGGAGACCAGCAGGTGCGCCCCGCTCCGTACCGGAGTTGCGACTGTGAGGCCGGAGCGAACCTTGAAGGGTTGCTCCCAGTAAATCTTGCCGGTCACCGGGTTCAGGGAGGTTAGCGCCTCAGGATGCCAGATCAGCAGTTGCCGCGTGCCGCCAGCCTGGATGAGGACCGGCGGGCAATACCCAGGCTCGCTGCTCGAAGGAAGGGACCGCCAGATTTCTTTCCCAGTCATTTTGTCGAACGCCACCACCTTGGCGTCCGGCTTGCCTCCCACCAGGGCGATGAGTCGCGCCCTGTCCACCACCGGCGCGCCGGTCATTCCCCAGACCGGTATCTCGGTCCCGTAATCGTTCACAAAATCTTTCTTCCACAGGATCGCACCGTCCTTGACGCTGAGGCAGAGGAGAATGCCGGTGGTGCCCAGGGCGTACACGCGATCGCCGTCCACCGTCGGCGTGGTTCGCGGCCCGATCGCATACATTTCCATCAGGCCCGTATAGTCGGACTCCCACTCTCGCGTCCAAAGAATGCGGCCTGTTTCTTCGTCTAGACAGAGGAGTCGCTCGATCCCTTTGTTCGCTTCCGTAGGAGAGAAATCCAGGACAAACACCCGACCTCCCGCCACGGCCGGGCCGCTGTAGCCTCCCTTGATTGGGGTCCGCCACTTAATCTGCAGTCCCTTTTCAGAGAAGGTTTCCAGAACCCCGGTTTCCGTCCACACACCGAGTCGGCCCTTCCCCCGCCATTCCGGCCACTCCTCAGCCCGCACGGAAACCGCTACAAGGAGCAGCAAACTCCACCCCAGGAGGCATCGGCGATCCATGGCAGGAAAGTATATAAGCTAATCTGACAGGATGCTGAAAGAGTTGCGCGTTACGGTTCTCATGATCGAGACCAGCGCCGTGGTTTACCGTGCCTCCGCTGGATTGAGTTTGGAGGAGTCTGGCAGGCGGATCTGCATGCAGAGATTCATTACAGGGGTGACTTCATGATAGATCGCCAGCATGGCCTCCACCAAGTCCAGCCCCGTGGAGCTTCGCACCTCGGGCTCCTCCATGCGGTAGTAGAGCTGGAAGCCGCACCAGTCGCTCGCCGGGGCGCTCTGCAAGGCACGCCGCAGCCGGGCGGCCCCGGGAAAATTCCTCTGCCCGTAGCTCTGGGGCTGGTCCCAGCTTCCGGCATGGAGCCAAAAGCCTTCGCGCTCGACCAACCGGCGAAGTTCCCGCTCCAGCGGGCTGCGCGGCGTTAAGCCCTGAAGCAGCCGGTGCCAGTCCCAATCTGAGCGCAGCCGGGCCTGGGGAAAGCCACGTGGCGCTCTCAGGTATCCACGCTCGACCTGCATCCCGCATTTGAATTGCCGCTCTTCGGTATCAACCATGAGGAAAAACTTGGAACAGCCGAAATTGATGTGGTTCGATTCCGGTTTGGCCAGACGGTTGGCGCGGAGCAGGAAACAGATCCACTGCCAGAAGACGCCGCGGCCCCAGCGGTCGGTGACGAAAGGCTGCTGATAGCGGCTCTCCAGGGCCAGCTTCAGGATCCGGGTGATTCGCTCGTGCGGTTCCAGGTTCCCTACCCGGATGCCGCGGCGGAAGTCCAGGAACTCCGGACGAAACCCAATGGCCACACGGGGAATGGGTAATTCTGCCACAGCCTTGTCGCTTTCTAGTTCGGACGATGGTTAGCCCGTGCTGCGGCTAGCCCGGACGATGGCCGAGAGTGACCCTGGCAGTGATCCTCTGCTGCTTCCGTATCACCACGATCCCCACTTCATCACCCGGCTGGTGAGCCCGGAGCAGGTAGGTGAAGTCGTAAAGGTTCTTCACGGCCTTGCCATCAAACTCCACCAGGATGTCACCCGCCTGGAGTCCGGCGCTGGCAGCGGGACTGCCATCTTTGATGTCGGCGAAGCGCACGCCGTTTTCCACTTCGGCGAAGTCTGGAATGCTTCCAAAATAAGGCCCGTAGCCGCCGCCGCTGGGAGCGGAACTGGAGGCAATACCTGGCTCAGCCACCCGGACAAAGAGGGGGCGCTGGGGATGGGCGTTTAGCCGAAGCGCCACCCGCCGGACCAGTCGGAGCACGTCGGCTGCACCAGGAGCATTGATCTTTTCCCAGGTATCGCTGGGCTTGTGGTAGTCCGAGTGCAAGCCGGAAAAAAAGAACAGCACCGGCACCTGGCGCGCCGTAAAGGAGGAGTGATCGCTGGCGCCGTATCCTCCCAGCGAATACTTCAGCGTTAGCCCAACATTCTTGTTCTCTTCTTCCACCAGTGCGCGGAACTCCTGGGACGTCCCCACACCGCCCACGTAAACCCTGCGGTCTTTCGGGCGGCCTATCATGTCCAAATTGATCATGGCGATCGTCTTCTCCATGGCGACCAGCGGATTGCGGGCGTAATGGCCGGAGCCGAGCAGGCCCAGCTCCTCCGCGGCGAAGGCCAGGAACACGATACTGCGCTTCAGTTTCCCAGGCTGCTGCTCAGCCCGGCCAGACAGGTCGCAGGCCAGCTCCAACAGTCCAGCCGTTCCGGAGGCATTGTCGTCAGCTCCGTAGTGGATTTTCCCGACCTTCCGACGGGCCAGCGAGCTGCGCCGGCCCAGGCCGAGATGATCATAATGCGCGCCGATTACCACGGCTTCGCCGGCCAGCACCGGGTCATTGCCGGGCAGGATGCCGACGACGTTTTCCAGCTCCCGTGTGCGCCGGGTTACGTCCACCTTCAATTGGACCCGGACAGGAAGGGCTACGGAAAGGTTGGACAGATCGTGGTCAATGGCTTCCTGTACAGCTTTCAGACTCCTGCGGGTCGTCGCGAGCAGCGCATCGGCAACCTTCCGTTTCACGTGAATGGCCAGCAGCCCCAGGTGCTCGGGTCCCATCAGCGCGCCCACTTTCAGCAGCGGATCCTTATCGCCAGGGTGCTGGTTGGGGTCGTTCACCAGGAGCAGCGCCGCCGCTCCGTGCAGCCGCGCGTTGATGGTCTTTTGCACGATACCTGCGTGGCTGGTGTACTCGCGGCCCATGAACACGCTCTTGTCGTCCCGCTCTTGCGGCTCGTGGCGAAGCACCAGCACGATCTTTCCCTTCACGTCCAGGTGCGCGTAATCGTCGTAGTTGTACTCGGCGGCGGTGATCCCGTAGCCGGCAAACACTACCTGACCGGAGACCGTGCCAGGATCGCTGATTCCCAATGACACGAAGTCCTTGCCACTCTTGTAGGACTTGGTGGTGTCCGGGAACCGGGCCGTCAGGCGATTGTTGCGACCGACGCTAGTACCCGTCGTCGCCCGGAATTTCTGAAAGTAGCTGCCGTTGAGCGGCTGAAGGCCGCAGGCGCGGAATTGCTTGGCCACGTATTTGGCGGCCAGTTGCAGTTCCGGCCGGTCGTTGCCACGGCCTTTCATCTCCTCACCGGCCAGCACCTTGACGTGCTCCAGATAGCGCTCCGGCGAAATGTCGGCCCGCGCGCCGCCTGGCGGAGTTGCCAGCAGTAAACAAAAAACCGCGCACCCACGATAGAAAATGGCCTTCATGCCCACACCTAATGCCATCTCTAATAATTGTAGCCGAAGAATAGCCCGCTGGTCAGAATTGCCACGCACCACAGTGCCGCGCCGGCCTCTGGTCCGTCCGAGTTGAGCCTCTGGAGGGGCTGGAAGGTCTTACTGCTCGGCGCGGCCAAACACGCCGATCGCGAACGGCATCGGCTCGCCGCATTTGGTGGAGACCCTGATCTTCAGGATCCAATTTTCCTCGTAGTCTTTCGTCAGGGTCGGTTCGGTCACGCTTTCGGGAGAGGCCAGCGGAAAAACCGCCGGATGGCCGGTCCCGGAGGCTTTGCGGCTCAAAGCCACAACCTCAGCGAACGGCAGTTGAGCGGCGGGGTTGGAGTCGGCGGCGAGGGGGACCAGCAAGATGAAGTCCCGGTACTGTGCGGCGCCCATATGATTCCCATCGGCTGGCATTCGGGCGTAGCGCATGGTGTAGAGACCGGGGTTCATGGACTGGCCGCGAAAATCAGAACCTTTGGTGACAAAGCGCCACACCCCTAGAAACGCTCCCTCAGCAAGTCCGGTGTAGAGGACGTCGCCCTCGGGAGGTTTGGCTGCCCCGGCCAGGGCCTTGTGCAGCCACAATTCGGCGTAGGGTGCATCCGCTTTCACGACCCGGAGGCCCAGCGCTTCCACCAGATCCTTCAGCGCAGCCGGAACTTCCTCCGGAGCGGCCGCTCCCTTCTCCAGCTTATAGTCGGCCACGGCGGGAACCGTGGCCAGACAGACTGCCAGCGTCAGCAAGGATGCGAATCGAATCGACATGCGGTCCCTCATTCCTGTAAACACTCCTGCAAAACAAAAAGGGAGAAGCCACGACACATAGCTCCTCCCCGTTCTTGCTAAGTCAAGTCCGCCTGGCCGAAAGCCAAAACTATCGCGCGAACGTCGCCACAAAGGCGCTGGGCCGGTTCGGCACGCTCCAAACCGTCCCGAGGCCGTTGCCCTTGAATTCATGCGTGGTCGCGAAAGCTGGCACAGCCTCGTTCACTTGGGCCAACGGCGGATAGTAGACCTCGGGATTGGCGCAGGAGGCATCGTCGTGCCGGAGAGCCCGAGTCACGATACGCGCCAGGTCACCGACCACGAGCTTGGCCGTCCTCCCGTGGGACTCGTGACCGCTTCCGCTCCGCGCCTCGCTGACCTCGAATTCAATCGCTGCCCTCTCGACGTGCAGGACGCTCTCGAAAAGCTCCGGAACCTGGGAACGGGCGAAGCCCACCAGCGCCTCTTCCTGCTCCTTAGTGGCCCGCTCGTCCACAATGACAATGGAAGAGGCCGGAAGCGCGCTGTGGTGAGGGTCTCCCAGGGTGTGGCTGGCACGAACCACGCCGACCACGGCCAGGCCAGTCAATGGAACGTCGTTCCAGCCCCCCTTGGTAACCTGCCACCCCATCACCGCCTCGTTGCCGATCAAGCCGACTTCGGAGTTGGCGAAGCAGGCTCCCACGTACACGCTGGCGGTCCGAGCCTCGAGGTAGTTGCCCGAGATCTGCGCGGCGACTGCCCCGGTGGTTGCTACCAGCACCACCAAAGCCGCTGCCAGAACTGACTTGCGCATGCGCTGCCCTCCTTGGGAAATCAGAACCCTTCGCCTATGTCACGCCAGGCAAAGAGACCCCCTTATTTTATCACACCACTGCTGGATCAAACCCCGTCGTAACAGGACCGGCCGTGGCTGCATCCCCGATCATCGACCAGTTGGCCGTCCGGTCCCAGGCAGTTCTGTGTCAGTGCGCACCAGAACGGGCCGGAGTCAGATGCCAACTCTGACGGGTCGCGCTCGACATCGAGCAGCATCTCCTTGGAAACCAGGAAGCGACACCGATCGTGCCCTACAATGTTTAGTGATTCGGCCATGCTTACGCTCCTTGCGCGGCTTCGAGGATTGCCCGCTTCACCGCTGTGCGCGCCAGTTGAGCCTTGTAGCCGTTGCCGCTGAGCGGCCGCGCCTTACGGACCGCCGCCTCGGCCGCCCTCGCAGCTACCGCTTCGCTGACCTCGTTTCCCTTCAGCGCCGCTTCAGCCTCCTGCGAGCGCCAGGGAATCGGCGCCACGTGTCCCAGCACGACGTGTGCGCTGCTCACGGTTTTGCCCTTGAGCCGCAGCGCCACTGCGGCAGCCGCCAGTGGCCAATCCAGCATCGTCCTCTGCCGGACCTCGTAAGTGACGTTGGGGCCAGAAGCCGGCGGCACCACGATTTCCGCCACGATTTCGTTCGGCTTCAGAACATTCTCACGCTCATGGTCGGATTTGGGAATCCGAAAGAAATCCGCTGCCAGCACTTCCCGTGCCCCTTGTGGTCCGAAAAGCTGGAGCCGGGCCTCGAGCGCGACCAGCGCCGGTGCCAGGCTAGATGGGTTCACGAAGTAAGCCGGGCCGCCTCCGAAGATCGCATGGTAGCGATTCTCGCCCTCCGGTACCAGCGGATTGCCGTCCTGCTGAGCCAGCAAGCCAAACCCCGCCCGGTAATACCAACAGCGGGGACGTTGGCACAAATCGCCGCCCACGGTTCCCCGAGCGCGAATCTGCGGACTGGTTACGCCCATTGCGGCCTGCACCAGCGCCGGGTACTGCTCGCGGACCTCGGTGGCGTCTGCCAACTCCTGCAAAGTAACCAGAGCGCCAATATGCAGGCCAACCAGAGGGCCGATGCGCAGGCCGCTCGCTTTGGGGCCGATGCCCTGCAGTTCCCGGATGCCCTTGATGTCCACCACGCGTTTGGGGCTAGACAAGTATTCCTTCATCAGGCTGACCAGGTCGGTCCCTCCAGCCAGGACTTCCGTTTCTCCCCAGCTTGCTCCCAGGGCCTGGACGGCCTGCTCTTTGGTTGTCGGGGTGGCGTACTCGAAGACCTGCATCAGGCTACCCTCCCTTTCTCCAGTGCCGCAAGCACCCGATCCGGAGTCAACGGCAGGTGCGGGACGCGCACGCCAATGGCGTTGGCAACCGCGTTGGCGATGGCCGCCCCCGGCGAAATCACCGGCGGCTCGCCCAACCCGATGATGCCACGCTCGTCATACCCCTTGCCGGTCATCATGTGGACCTGAAACGTGCCGATATCACCGAGCCCGGCCAGCTTGTAATACTCCAGATCCGGGTTTAACAGCCGCCCAGTGACCCGATCGACGATCCGCTCTTCATACAGGGCGTAGCAGACGCCCTGTATCAAAGCGCCCATCACCTGGCTCTCGGCCAGCTTCAGGTTTACGATGAGCCCGCAGTCCTGCGCGGCGACAAGCTTATTGAGCGTAACCACTCCGGTTTCGATATCCACCGAGACGTCGGCCATCTGCACGCCGCCAACTCCGCTGTCGGTTATCTTGCCGGGGCCGGGGTTCTGTCCGCGGGTACTGATAGGGGTGAGCCCCATCTTCGCGCAGGCCAGATTCCAAGTGAGGCTCTTAGCCGGGTTGCCCTTTACCTGGATCTTGCCGCCCACTGCCTCAAGCTCTTCGGGCGGGGCGTCCAACACCGGGGCCACCTTAGCAAACAGCTGCTCGAGCGCATCGGTGGTGCCGCGGCGCGTTGAGGCACAGACGCCGCCCACAGTTGTGCTGCCGCCCGAGGCTCCCGACTGCGGGTAGCGATTGTCCCCGATGTTCACCTGGATCATTCTGAGCGGCAGGCCAAAGGTCTCGGCTGCCACCTGGGCGATCACCGTGCGGGTGCCCGTCCCCAGGTCCTGACTGCCCAGGTTCACCTTTACTGAGCCATCCGGATGAATTCTCACGTCGCACTGGCTGTTGTGGGCGCGGCCGCCCCAGGTGTGCATGGACAGGCCCAGGCCGCGCTTGATTGGCCCAGGCGTCTTGTCGCCGCGAGGGTGGACATTCTTCATCCAGTCAATCATCTCGGCGCACTTCAGTAACTCCGCCTTGTAGTCCTCGGCCCGCCCGCCGCTGGTCAGGTGAAGGTTTTTCAAGACAAGCCCCAGCGGGTCCATGTTTAGCTTGGCCGCGAGGTCTTCCAGCGCTCCCATGGTGAGCGCCGCACCCTGGGGGTGATTGGGAGCGCGCCAGGCGCGCGCGGCGCCAGTGTTGGTGGAAACGGGAGTGTAGCGCCGGCGAATGTTGGGAATCTTGGTGAAGATGTAAGGCAGTGGCGGCCCCCCCCGGCCAGCCAAGCCCCCGGTACCCCAGGCTTCACTCTGCCAGGCAACCAGCGTCCCGTCTTTCTTGGCCCCTACCTTGATCTTGGCGAAGGCCGAGGGACGGGCGCCGGCCAGCTGCAATTCGGGGCCGCGGTCCAGCATGAACTTGACCGGGCGCCCGGCCGCTTTGGCCAGCCGGGCCGCTTCAACGCCCCACACATCCGCTGCAAACTTGCTGCCGAAGCCGCCGCCCATGTAGTCGCAGAGAACGCGCACATTAGTGTTGGGGATCTTCAGAGGCTGGGCGAATTGGGTAGCCACTCCAGAGACATTCTGAGTGGAAACCCAGGCCGTGAGCTGGTCGCCCTCCCATTCGGCCACCGTGCCGTGAGACTCCATGCAGGCGTGCGAGATCACCTCGATGCCGTATTCGCCTTCTGAGATGACTTCGGCTTCCCGGAACCCCTGATCCGGGTCGCCCGTAATCCGCTCATCCTCCGGCTTAGCCCGGTCGCCAACCTCCGCCAGGTTGGATGCCTTTACCATGTGCGGCAGCTTCTCGAACTTGACGGCAATCTTGCGGACTGCGTCCTCAGCGAGCTCTTCGCTCTCAGCTGCGACCACAGCCACGTCTTCCATTTCCCACTGAATCGCATCGCCCGGCTTCTTCAGCACTCGGACCGCCTTGACCCCCGGCATGCGCTCGGCAGCGCTGGTGTCAATGCTGAGGAGGCGAGCATGCGCATAAGGACAACGGAGGGCGCGCGCGTAAAGCATGCCCGGCCGGTTGATGTCGTAGGTGTATTTCGCCTTGCCGGTCACCTTCACCGGTCCGTCCGACCGGTCGTATCGTCCGCCGATGTGGCTACGCTTCCCTGCTTTGGGCCAGGAATAATCAGGCATTGGCGCTCCCTCCTCTCCGGGCCTTGGCGGCCTCTAGTACCGCCTCTTCTATACCCGCGTAAGTGCCGCAACGGCACAGGTTGCCGCCCAGGCCCTGGCGGACCTGCGCGCGGGTGGGGGTAGGATGCTTGTCCAGGAAAGCCTTGCAGGCCACGACAAAACCCGGAGTGCAGAAGCCGCACTGCTGTGCGTCGTGCTTGACGAAGGCCGCCTGGACGGGGTCCAGTTGGTCGCCCTCACCGAAGGCTTCCACTGTGGTTATGGCCTTGCCCCGGGCCTCGATGGCGAGCAGGCTGCAGGCATAAACGGGGGCGCCGTCGAGCATGACCGTACAGGCACCACAAGTTCCCCGGTCGCACACCTTCTTGGCCCCGGTGAGGTCCAGGTGATTGCGCAACGCGTCCAGCAGCGTCACCCGCGGCTCCAGTTCCACCTTTTGAACCTTGCCGTTGATGCGCAGGCTGAAAGGCACCTTGCGCGGGCCCAGCACCGGCGCCTCATGCCCGGCCGCTTCCGCCGGGCCGACTTCGCTCACCAACAACCCGGTCGGAACAGCCACACTCGCGCCTCTCAGGAAGTCGCGGCGCGAAAATCCTTTCCTGCCGGGAGGCGGTGCTTTTCGTTTCTTTTTGCTCATCAGGGCTCTCCTCTGAGGGCTGCGTCCAGCTCAATGGGAACATCGGAAATGGTCTTTTCTCAGGCAAACGGGTCGGTCGTGGACCCCCATGTTACTCAAAAAGCACCTGGGCCGGAAGCGCTTTTTTGGGCTTCTTTGGGCTGTAAGTTTTGGCCCACGGCCGCCTGCTTGCCCGTTGTATAATCCCTGCGGGAGGAGCCTATGAGCGCTGCATTGGCGCTGAAGCTCACCGTTCTCTGCTCCGGTGTGGACGCAGCCGGCAAGCCTTTCGAAGAACGCACACGCACGACGGCCGTCGAGAAACGAGGCGGTCGGCTGCTCACCCAACACCTGTTAAAAAAGGGCAGCCACCTTCAATTGCGCCTGCTGGCACGACCCGATGAGGAAGCCGAAGTCGAGATTGTGAAGGCGCTGGAGACTGGCAACGAGGGCACGGAGTGGAACTTCCAGTTCCTGGTCCCCGTGGAGAATTTCTGGGGACTCCGGTTTCCGGCTGGAACAGCGGCGACGTCGTCCCCGGAAAGCATCGACGCCACCACCGCGCTGGCTGGAGTGACCGAGGAACTGGTCCTGCTGCGGGCCCATGCCGACGATCACCTGCGCCACTGCACTCAGGAAATTGACGCACTTCGCGAGCGGTTTACCCGCGAACTTCAGGGCGCTATGGATACCGCCGGTCGGCAGTTGCAACAACTCGCCCGGAGCACGATCCAGACCACTTTCCGCAGCTTGTTGGAAGACTTGGCCCGCAGGGCCGAAGAAACGGTGGACGAAAACCTGAAGCGGCTGCGCGAAGCGGTGGACCAGACCGGCGTGCAACACGCCAAGTACCTGGACGAAGAGGCGGAAACGGAACTGCAAAGGTTCCAGGAGCGCCTGGAGAAACAGGGCCGCCAGCTGACGACCCGCCTGGAACAGTTGCGGGTCGATGGCGACCGTGCCCTGCAGCAAGCGGGGCAGGCCGCCCTGGCGAACTTCCAGGCTGGCTGTGCGGACCTGCTGCGCGACCTGCTCCACTCCGCTGAGCCCGCTAAACCGTCCCGCCCACCGGCAACGCGCCGGAAATAGCCGGCAGTACTTCATCGGCGCTCCGAGCCGACGCCGCGGTCCCCGCTGCGAGGAATCCGCTCCTCGAACGCGCAAGCCAACGAACCATTCGTTTCCCTCAAGAGGTATCCCTTTCGTCGCCCCTGGGGCGGTTGTCCAACGCCTCTGGAAGCTCGGTCTTCAGATATCATTATCTGAGTGCAGAGCAGCCACCTCCAGATCCTCGAGAACGTGCCCCTGGCGCCGCTGACCACGCTGGGCATCGGCGGGCCGGCGCGTTTTTTCATGGAGGCGCGTGACGAGCAAACTGCTGTGGCTGCGCTGGACTTTGCCGGGCAGCGCGGCCTGCCGTCGTTCATCCTGGGCGGGGGAAGTAACATCCTGGTAGCCGACGAAGGTTTTCCTGGCCTGGTCTTGCGCATGGGTGTCAGCGGCGTCTCCGAACAGCCCCAGGGCGACAAAGTGGTCGTGACGGTGGGGGCTGGAGACGATTGGGACGGCTTTGTAGCTTCCTCGGTTGAGCGCGGACTGGGCGGCGTGGAATGTCTGAGCGGAATTCCCGGCTCTGTCGGGGGGACCCCCATCCAAAACGTGGGCGCCTACGGCCAGGAGGTCTCCGAGACGATCGTGGCGGTTCGGGTGTGCGATCGGCTCAGCCGGCGCATCTTCGAACTCAGCAACTCACTCAACAACGCCGAGTGCGGTTTTTCCTATCGGCACAGCATCTTCCTGAGTACTGCGCGGGACCGCTACATCGTGCTGTCGGTCACCTATGCTCTGCTCCGCGACGGCCAGCCGAGCTTGAAGTATCCCGAGGTGCAGAACTATTTTGCCGGTGGTGGCGGTAATCCTGGCTTGCGCGAGGTGCGCGAGGCGGTCCGCGCCATTCGTGCCAGCAAGGCAATGCTGTTGGTCTCGGGCGACCCCGACTGCCGTAGCGCGGGCTCGTTCTTCAAGAACCCCATCGTCAGCGAGCAGCAATATGCGGAGATTTCAGCCCGCGCCCCGGCTCCGGTCCCGCGCTACCCGGTCCGTAACGGCGCCGACCGGGTAAAAGTGCCGGCAGCCTGGCTGATCGAGCGCGCGGGCTTCTCCAAAGGCTACCGGAGCGGCCGGGTTGGCCTCTCCAGCAAGCACACTCTGGCTTTGGTCAACCTCGGTGGCGCTTCGGCTGGTGAGGTGTTGGCTCTGATGCGCGAGATTCAGCAAGGCGTCGGCGACCGGTTTGGCATCCATCTGGCTGCCGAACCCCAGTTCGTGGGATTTCCAACGGACCAAAGCAGCCGCCAAAGCATCTGATCGAAATGAAGCGCCGATAGTGGCCGAAAACACGCCGACAGGGTATGATGATGCCTCGAAAAAACCCCGGGAGAAGGAATGGCTGAAACCAAGATTACCGCAAACAACAACGGCCCGCTGCGGGTCGAAGGGCAATTCACGATCCACGACGCACAGGGCAACGCGTTCGACATTGCCGGGCGCACCGTGCTCTCCTTGTGCCGCTGCGGGCATTCCGAGAATAAACCGTTTTGCGACGGCAACCACAAGCGGGCCGGTTTCCAGTCGGAAGTGAAGGCGCGGGCACTTCCTCCACCGGCTCCCAAACCGCCTCTGGTCAATCCCGGCTGAAATCCCGGGTAAATCCAGGCTGAGAGGCCGGACGGCAGGTGCTCGCAGGGGAATCCATTCTTATCCCCCGCGCTACTTCTTACGGTCACAATGGCTACGGCCACGATGGCTCACGATACCTATGGCTACGCTAGTTGTCGGCTCAGTCGCGTTTGACGCCGTCCAGACCTCCTTTGGACGCGTAGACCGCATGCTAGGCGGCTCGGCCACCTATTTTGCCCTGGCCGCCAGTTTCTTCACCCCGGTGCGGCTAGTAGCGGTGGTTGGCGAGGATTTTACCGACGCTGACCTGGCCGTCTTCGGCGACCGCAACATCTCAACCGACGGTCTGGAGCGGCGGCCCGGCAGAACTTTTTTCTGGTCCGGCGAGTATAGTGCCGATCTCAATGAACGCCGCACGCTGGAAACCCAGTTGAACGTCTTTGCGGAATTCCAGCCGGAGCTGCCCGCCGCCTACCGCCAGAGTGAGTTCCTGTTTCTGGGCAACATTGACCCGGAACTGCAACAGAGCGTGCAGTCGCAAATGTCGGCGCCGAAGCTGGTGGCCGGCGACACGATGAATTTCTGGATTGAGCGCAAGCCGGAGCAACTGCGCCGGACGCTGGCGGGCCTGGACGTGCTGCTGATCAACGACAGCGAGGTGCGTCAACTGTCGGGGGAATACAACCTGTCGGTAGCGGCGCGGCGCATTCAGGCGCTGGGCCCTCGCACGTTGGTGGCAAAGCGGGGAGAATACGGCGCAGTGATGTTCCATGACGGGCACGTCTTCCTTGCGCCGGGATTCCCGCTGGAGCAGGTGTGCGACCCTACCGGTGCCGGCGATAGTTTCGCCGGAGGTTTCATGGGAGCACTGGCCGAGGCCGGCGCCTTGGACGAAGCGGCGCTGCGACGCGCCATGATCTACGGATCGGTGCTGGGCGGTTTTACAGTCGAGCAGTTCGGCGTGGAGCGCCTGCGTAGCCTGACGCGTCCGGAGATTGACCGTCGCTACCGCGAGTTTCGGGAGTTGACCGCGTTCGACTGACCCGGCTCCGCCTCATGCGGCACCCTATGGTTCAAGTTCCTTTCATAAAGGCACACGGCTGCGGCAACGATTTCCTGATCGTGAGTGAAGATCCCGACCGGATGGCGCCGCTGGATGGCTTTGTGCGCCGTATCTGCGACCGCCATTGCGGCGTGGGCGCCGACGGACTCTATTTGCTGTCGGGTGCCTCGGGGGATGCTGAGGCCGAAATCCACCTCTATAACTGCGACGGCAGCCCCGCCGAATTGTCGGGTAACGGCACGCGTTGCGTGGCCGCCGTTCTGGTGGCCGAGGGACGGGCCGCCGACCCGGCGCGGCTCCGCATCCGCACCGGAGCGGGGCTCAAGGAACTGCGGTTACTGGACCGCGACGACAATCGGTTCCGCTTTGAAATGCGTCTCGGGGCAACCAGCGTTTCCCCTGGTCCGGAGGAGACGCTGGCCGTGGGGCTCGGGAACCCTCACTGTGTGGCGTTTGTGGAACGCTTCGGCTTCGACTGGGAGGCGCGCGGCCGCGCGCTGGAACGTCATCCGCAGTTTCCCGATGGCTCCAACGTGGAGTTCGTACGCGTGATCGAGTCGCACCGTGTGGAAGCGCGCTTCTGGGAACGCGGCGCCGGCCACACGCTATCTTCGGGCACCGGCGCGGCAGCAGCCGCAGTGGCTGCTATCCACGCCGGGCGCGCCCGCTCGCCAGCGACGGTTTCGACCGAAGGCGGCGACCTGGAGGTGCGCTGGGAACCTGAAACGGACGTCTCCCTAACAGGCCCTGCGGAAATTGTCTGCCGTGGAGAGTTTTATTGGGAACCCAGCTCGTCTGGGACGCTGGGCGGCCGGGCTTGAACCCGCAAGCCGGGCGGAGGCATGGCCGTTTGCGCCAGTCCAGCCCCTAGCGCGCGTACTTCTCGTCTATGGTCTTCTTGATCTCGGGGATCGGCATCCCCTGGTTCTGCAGTTGTTGCGCTTCCAGCGCAATCACGCGGCACAGTATTCAAGTCTCACCGTGCCTGTCCACAAAGCAATCCAAGTTATTGCCGTGTCCGGGATTGATATAGCAGCCGCAGTAGCAGGGCATCCGCTCCAGCAATCGCGGATTGTTGCGGGCCACCTCGTAGGACTTACGGATCATCGGGTCGGCGAATTGCTCGGGCGGCAGCGCCACGGGGCGGGGCCGTCGGGGAACGGCCGGCAGAATCACCTTCGCGCTCAGACTGCTCTTTGCCTTAGCCTGCGGCTTGGCTGGCGCAGACGCCGCAGGCGGCCGCAAGGATCGAACGGCCAGGTAGCTCCCAGCACCCACCAGCAGTGCCACAGCCGCCACAGCCGAAGTGATCCATCGCCGTGAGGCGCCAGGGCCGGAACGAGCTTTCTTCTGTGCCAAAATCAAGTCCTCCCGAAACGCGCCGGCTACTGCTTGTTCATCTTTCTCTCCACGATGAACAGAAACCCGAATACACCGAACAACAGGATGGTCCCCACCAGGCACACCAGGGTCAGGCCGTCCAGAAACAGAAAACTCACAGACAATGCAGGGCAACTAAGCGACAGCAATCACACCTCCTCTGGTTCAGTTACCCAGTATAACAGCACGCCCCCGCCGGGGGAACCCGACCGGGCGATTCTGCCCTTCGCTTTTGGATTCTGCGATTGAGCTGCAGAAGATTCAGTTACACAGACCAGTTACATAGAGAAGACCCGCCGGATGTCCTGATGAGCTTGCGGACCCGTGCCACGAAGGCTGCGGTCAGAAGCGGGGAAAGGGGAGCGGGAGGCCGCGGGAGCGTTCCTGTCTGTTGGCGGGCGCTGAAGCTGCCGGAACGCTGCTCCGAAACTGGGGTCCCTCAAAGCTCACTTCTTTCTCGGTAAATACCAACTCGCGGTCCAGCACCATATCCAGTTGGGTTCCCCGCAGCAGCAGTACGTCGCGACCGCGGGTCAGCAGCACCGCAACCAGCCCGGCTGCCGCTCCGGCGGCGGCGCCGATACCCGTGCCCAGACCTGGGCGTCCGGTGGCCGAACCGGCGATGGCGCCAATGCTGGCTCCTGTCGCAGTTGTGCTGGCGATCGTGCCTGCGTCGGCCCCCTTGGAGGATTCGCTTTCTATCTTGCCTTCCTTCTTCTCCAGCGTCTCGCCGATACCCGCCTCGACCGAACCTACCCGCCCGCGAAAATCCCGGGTCACGCCATTGGGCAGGGTCAGGGTATCAAAGCGGACGTAGAGCTCGCCGCGCCCCTTCACCCGTCCAGGTCGTTTCACCTGGGTAACGGTCCCGAGCACATAGCTGCCCGGAGGGATGACAATCTTCTGATCCACCACAATGGGGAAGCCTGTCTCCAGGTACACCCGATCGCCCTCTTGGGCGTTGCGCGTGCTGATGCTGTTGATCAGAAGCAAGGGAATGCGTGTGCCGGTCGCCACCGTATAGGTGGTCGGCTTCGGCTCCTGTTGGGTCGGTGAAGCTGCTTCCTGCGCCCACACGGGAACAGCCAGCAATAACATCATCAAGGACAGGGCCATCAAGGACAGAGTAAGTCTCCTCATAGCCAACTCTCACAAAATAATAACCCGAATCGGTCGAGATAGTTACATCTTTTCCACAACCTTGAATCAGATGGGGAATTTCGTTCCTGGTGTGGCAAAGGAACCTAGCGGAGAAATCCACCAGGATTGCTAACGCCTTGAAAAAGCGGAACGCACATCTTGGCCACCCAATTGCTTAACTCTGCTACGTAATAGCCGGGTCAATGGTTCGCCCCAGAACCATAGCTCCCTGGCTTAGGTGTCTTCATGGTATTGGTCCTCATCCTCGCGCTCCTGGTGCTGCTGCTTTTTCTAGTAAGCCTGAGCGGGCCCCCCGACCTCGGGACCGGTGCCCGCTAGGAGCGCTCAACTACCATAACCTCCGGTACAGGTTGAATCCAATGCGGAGATCGTCCAGCCCGTCGGTGAGCGAGCGGGTGGTGGTGGTGGACTGCGTGTTGGAAAGGGTGAGCCCGAACACGTGCCGGTTGGTGCTGCGCTGAATGCCGAAGGCAAACGTGTTGCGCGAGCCCAGCCTGCGGAAGCCGGCCACCCGAGGGCGCCACTCGACAATCAGCGCCGTGCGAGGGCGAATCCGGATGCTGGCGCCCAGGCCAACCGAGACCATGTGATCGCGGAGTTCTCCCGGGGTCAGGTCGCGGCGGTCCCCGGGGATCAGGCCGGGTCCGAATTCCCCGGGGGGCAAAACCGAGTTCAGCGTGCGCCGTGGCACCCCGAGGTTGAAGGTGGGCACCACGAATAGCTCAGCCACGTTGCCGATGGAGCGCGAAATCACTGGAACCAGGTTGGTCGTAAAGCGCTCGCTAAAGTTGTCCTCTCCATCAACGGTGGCGCGGAAGGAGAACGACACGGGGACTCGCTGGCCTTGTTGCAGCAGATGGAAGACCGGACCCAGCTCAATGGTCGGACCGCCGAGCCTGCGCGGAATGGGGCTGCGGTAGGTGACGAACGAGACGCGCTCCAGCAAACCCACTTCGACACCAAAGGAGGAAATGGAGAAGCTGTCGAAACCGAACAGGTTGCCAAGGCGGTCCGGCCCCTTGAACGTCGGATCATCGAAGCGGTGAGAGAAGCGCAGGTGAAGGCTGCGCGGTGGTCGCACCCGGTTGGTCGGCAGGTTCACCAGGTAGTAGTCGAAGGTAAGCCGGGGTTCCAGGACTTCCTCCGGCTCCTCGGCGCGCGGAGGCACCGCCGGCGGCGTGCGGAAAGCCTGCACCTCGGCTGCATCCACCTTCTTGACGCTGCCTTCAGCGCGGTTCAGCAGGTACTGTTCGCCACCGATTTCCACCAGGACCTCCTCGTCCTTCCCGGCCGCCCAGGTGGCCTTCAGGGGTGCTTCTTGGGGACCGGGAACTTCAGCGCTAATACTCTGCAGGAAGTGGTCGGGCCACTGCAGGCGAAACGCCGGCGTGACCCGATAGTCGTTGCGGTCGAACGCCCGACCAAAGGCATTGCGCGGCCCGCTGCCCTCCGGATTGACGTGGCAGGTGCCACAAGAACCGCGCAGCTCCGGGCGCGAGAACGGGTCGCTAGCGTAGCGCAGCAGAAATTCCGGCCTGCCGGTAACAAAGGTTTTTCTTGGAGACATCGTAGTCAGCAACAGGCAGCCGGTAGGCCGCTTAGCAGGGCGGCACCGGCCTGGGCCGTGATTTTCAGGCGGGGCATGGAGCAGCCGTGAATTTGACCTGCAGGGGTTGGGCCAGCATTGATAGAAAACGAGCCAGCCGGTAATGCGGTCGCAAAGGCCTCGCAAAGTTCGCCGACATGGCTCCCTCGTTTCTCCAGCTGGCGAAACCGGGCAGGCTGCTGCCTGGAAAGCTTTGTGAGCTTATCTGCCTTCGGTGTTTCCTGCCCGATACATGTGGAACGGTAGCGAGACACACGCCGCAGCAGCGCTTCCCTCGCTGCCCCGTCACCCGCCGCCGTTGCAGTTCCCTGTCCACCGCGCCAACTCGATCCGCAATTCAGTCCGCTATCGCCCACAGATCAACTTGTCTGCCACCACCTCTTCACCCCGGGACCAAGAAGCCGTGGGTGTCGCGATCGTCGCCCAACCTCTAAGACGCGCCTACCGGCTAGCCTTATGTACCTTGCAGACTAGCCCCTTTCGATGAGGTAAACTCCAAGAAAAACCACGGCGGCGCCCACCAACAGATGACCCGTTACCGGTTCCTCAAGCAGAACCAACCCCAGCGGGATGGCAACCACCGGTTGCAGATAGGCCAAGGCCGCCATGCGGGTGGCGGAAATGAAGCGCAGCGCGTAGCAAAAAAAATCAGGTAGGACGCCACAGAACCGCAGACAGCCATGTACGCCAGCGCTAGCCACGCCGTGCTGCTAGCCGCTGGGACACCACCGACGATCAGGCTGCCGACTGTGATCGGAAGGAAAATCAAGGCCCCCAGTGAATAGATGAAGGTGGTCAGCGAAAGCGCGTCAAAGTGGGGGGTGAGTTCCTTGCCGAGTACGACGTAGCAGGCGAAAGCCAGCCCAGCGGTTAAGCCTGAATTAACAGGTCACCAAGCAGCGTGGGCCCGCGCCCCGGCGGCTGCTCTCCAGCCAGCACCGCCACCCCGACCATCGAGATGGCCAGCCCCGCGATCTTCAGCGCAGTGAGCTTCTCCAGCCCGTGGAGGCGGGCAAGGATCAGCACGAACACCGGGGTGAAGCAAATAATCAGCGAGGAATGCGCGACGCTGGTGTGCTTCAGCCCAGCTATGAAGAATAGCTGGTTAAAGACAATCCCAAACAGAGTCAGCACGCCCAGTAGCTTCCATTCGCGTCGCAGCGCCTGGAACCCTGCCACTCCTCGCCTGGCGGTAAAATAGGTCACCAGGAAAAAGGCCGCTAGCATGATGCGCAACCCGCCCAGGGTCAGGATGGGAAACTCTCGCACGGCGAGCTTGCCGATGACGAAGTTGCCCGACCATAGCAGGACCATCAGGCCGAGAAGCAGGTAGAGGCGGAGGCGAGAAATTGGTGGCGGGCGGTGCTCCGCTTCCAGCACCGCCGGCCGCACTTCCTCCGGCGCGGGGAGAATCCCGTGGTGCTTCAGTGCAGTTCCTCTTTCCTGGCAGTGAGCGCTTCGATGTAGTCCCAATCCAACTCGAAGCCCAGCCCGGCAGCCTCGCTCGCCAGGATGGTCCCGCGCGGGGTCACCTCCACGGGCGGGACGATGATGTCGCGCGCCCAATAGCGCTGGCTGGCCGAGACATCGCCAGGCAGAACGAAGTTCTCCATGGTGGAAAGGGCGATGTTGTGCGCACGGCCGATGCCCGACTCCAGCATGCCCCCGCACCAGACCGGCACGCCGGCCGCCTGCGCTGCGTCGTGAATGCGGCGCGCCTCGGCAAAGCCGCCAACCCGCCCCAGCTTGATGTTCACGATACGCGCCGCGCCCAGCTCGATGGCCTGCTCTGCCAGCCTGAGGTTCCGGATGGACTCGTCCAGGCAGATCGGCGTCTGCAAACGCTGTTGCAGGCGGGCGTGGTCCAGAAGGTCGTAGTAGGCCAGAGGCTGCTCGACCATCATCAGATAGTAATCGTCCAGCCGCTTTAGATGGTCGGCGTCGGCCAGCGTATACGCCGAATTGGCATCCACCATCAAGCGAATGGCAGGAAACCGCTCTCGTACCTGAGCCACCACATCCACGTCCCATCCCGGCTTGATCTTGATTTTGATGCGCTGGTAGCCGGCATCCAGTTCGCGCTGGATGAGCTCCAGCAACTCCTCCACTGTATTCTGAATGCCGATGGAGACCCCGCACGGAATCTCCTGTCGCCGGCCGCCGATGTGCTGCCACAAGGGCCGGCCGTTCAGGCGCGCCTCCAGCTCCCAAGCGGCCGCTTCCACTCCTGCTTTGGCCATGTTATGGCCGCGGATGTGTCCAAGCAAACTGCTGATCTCCCCGGCGCACCCCAGCGAGCGGCCGAGCAGGCACGGCGCAACGTAGTCGCGCAGGATGTGCCAGGCGGTCTCGGTGGTCTCCTCGTTGTACAGCGGATGCCTCGGCGCCGTCACCTCGCCCCAGCCCGAACCGCCTGCGGCCTGCACCTCGACCAGCACAATCCGCCGATCCGTGGTGCGCCCAAAGCTGGTTTCAAAGAAGGAAACCAGCGGCATGCGGATTTCGCGAAGCACAATTCCTTCAAGTTTCATGGCGAGGGTTTCTGCGCTGCTTGGAGATGTCCCAGTGGCTGTCCGCAAGATTGGAGATCGTGTTCAAAATCCGCTTTGCGCAAACTGGCCGGGGTGGAATCGCCACAAGTATTCGACTTGTTCCTCTTTTGTCAACTCTCCCCAAATGGATCCAGCCATGCAGGAGGCTGCCCAGGGAAAATTTATATTGGACGTATTGACCTCACCGGTTTCTGGATTCCAGTGTTCCACTGCTCTCCCGTCTTGTAGCGTTCCAACGGTACGTTGCACAATGTACAGATAGGGCATTTGATAACCGTAGGAGTAAAATCCATCCATCACAGGTCTTGTTGACGCCATCCATGCTGGTCCGAGCCAATATCTGTCCGGATCGTAGACCCGATTTGAAACATACTGACCGTCAGCGTTCTGTATCATCATGGGCTGGGTGGGAATGGGAATCCCATTCACTGGCCACCACATCCACGGGTTAACCAATTGCAATGCTAGCTGAGAGGCTCTTTCTGCGCTGGGAATATGGCCGAACATCGGGAAGAAGCCAGCAATGGCGGGCGAACGAAGCACGTCACCCTCTTCAATCCTGCGGGCGCCTTTTGCCATAAGCCCTACCGCCCGCTCATTTAGCTCGCAGTGCCTAGCGCCTTCTTGATCCTCCAGACACGTCCAGTAGTCCCCCTCCGGTTCATACCAGAGGTGTCCCGCTTCGTCCTTGTTGGGGCGGCTAAATTGTTCGACTATGAAAGGATCTCCTGCTCGCACATTCAACCGATAACGCCCATTGCCGTGCTTGCCCGCGACCCATGTCCAATACTGCGGAGTAAATTTGTATTCGTACCGGATCGTCCCATTCGAATCGAGGCCAACCGAAACTAGCCGCTCGTCAAGGTCCACAGACTCGCGGGCCTCTTGGGTTAGCACGCAATGTCCCCTTCCCTGTTTGGCCACTTCACAATTCCAATATTTCATTCTAGGTTCGCAAAGAATTTGACCTTGCTTCCTGACACCAGGTCGGCAGAACTGCTGTTCCACTACGCTTCGAAACATTCGCGTTACATCACGGTTGTAGTACGTCTTATCCTGCGGCTCCCAGAGGTGCTCGTTCATTGCCTTCTTCATCCGATCCAGATAGACCTGGTAGCGGACAATTTCTTCATTCCAGGAGCCCACAATTTCCCTCTTGCGCCCTCTCATCGCGCTTACGCGGAGCACGTTCGTATCCGTGCTTCTCAGTACCTTTGCCATGGCGATTTGTGCTTCCAGACTGCGCGCCATCACCGCCGTGAGTGCAACATCCTTGGCGTTGTAGGGGCTTGCGTTGTAAACGGCCACCGGTTCCAGCTCCAGTTCCTTGATAATGCTGTAGAACACGATCTTCGACGCGTAGTAGTACTCACTGGGTCGGCCTCTCGCGAGTTTCGGATCCACGGGGTTCCCAGGCTTCTTATCAACACGATTGTCCACTCTATTCTTTTCCACCATCTCCATCGCCCAGTCAGGAATCAGGCGGTCAGGAAGATGCCTCATCATCACCATGAGATGGTACCAAGCGTTGTCCATGCCGTTCACCCAGGCGTCTCGTCCGGAAAGAACCCCTTCGCCATAGGGATCTAATCCCGTGCGAATTGCCTCCGTATTTGCCCGGACATAAGGGTAAACCTCCTTGAGGAAGGCCACACCGTCCTGCTCATGAATCTTCGTCAACTCCTCATACACACGCCAGACTGTCCAGCCAAAAAACGGCAGTTGCATGATCTCGCTAGTCCGATTGCGTTCTTTTTCCGAATCTATCTTTCCGGTCGGTCGAAATCGGAAATCGGGAAAGTAGTAATAAATTTTGTTCCTGAATTTGGGCAATCTCCCCGTTTGCCTGTCCCCGAAAATGATCTGAGACAGCCACCCGTAGAGGCCGAGGCTTTTTGCTTCCTCACTCCTCCACATGCCGTGATAAATGATAAACCGCACTGCCTGAGCTGCCTCATATGGATCCACATTGGCAAGAAGCAAGGCGATATTAACCTCGTTGTCATGTTTCCATTGATAGGGGTACGTCTCGCCGGCCACAATCATGGGAAAGTCTTCAACGAAACGATATGCCCGGTGACCTTGATTGCCTTTGAAAAGAAAGACTCCCCGGACAAAGGGAAACCGGTAAGGTTGGCCGCGACCGGCTAGTATGGTTCGTACCAGCCTTAAAACCATCTTTCTCGGGGCGTCAAGCTCCATCTTGATGCGCTGACAGGGGGCGTTACCGAGCGACTCGAGAAGTTCCTTTTTCTTACGGATGGACGTTTTTGTAGCTTTGGTTTGAGCGCTATCTTCGTTAGAAAGGATGTCCCCATAGATTCGATTCAATCGTTTTAAATCGCCAGCAAGGTCACGATCCAGGATAGCATATGCAATGAGCGGCTGCGTCTCAGCCGATTCACACGCAACACCCAGCGTTTGGATAATTTCAGCTGCTTCGGCGGCTGATTTATTGTTCAACTCGGCAAGGTCAGTGACAACGACAAATGGGCGCTTTCGCTGCTCGAGGGTCCTCTCCGCGTTGCGCATCATGGCGAACATTTCCGGTTTACTAAATGGTAGGCGGCGACCTGCTCTTCCCGCCGGTTGTGAGAGCAGTTGCGAAATGACGGCACGCCACTTGGTCGCGGCGCTATCGTCGATGTCCGTTAAGGCTGCACGGCGCTTTTCTTCAAGAGCACGGAGCAAATCCCGATCCTGCGGCGTCTGCGGTCCAAAGCCGTCCTTGGCCACGACAGTATCCCGGAGGGTGGCAAACTCCTCTTCCTCGCAGTGTCGAAGGGCATACTCCAGTTCGTGGGGAGCCACGCTTGCCTTGACCAACTCAACTCTGCCTGCTCGGCCAGTGGTCGTCTCGCTAAAGTTCCGGACAAACTCGTAGTAGCTTTCCCTCCGGCGCATCCTGTTAATCTGTGCTAGGACCTCCAGTTCAATATCGTTTCGGTTGTCGGGGTCAATTCCATAACGTTGTAGGAATGCTTCAAAACCGGTCTCACCTACCTGCGCTCGGACAAAAGTGTAGAGTGGTTCGGGTTTCAGTTCTTCTTTCTCAACCATCCCGCGAAGAAAAGTTCCCCGTTTTTGTGGTTGGTTTCTAAGGGCGATTTCCCGTTCATGCGCGCTGAGCCGTCTTAGTTGTTCCGCTTCCCGCAAAAGGACATAAACCTCTTTCAAGAATTGGGGATACTGATCAGGGAAAATGTTGTCATCGAGAGGGCGGATTTGTGCTTGAGTGGAATTGGCCGCGGACGCGCCCGGTGTTAAGTATGCGGTGAGGTGAGCTAGGCAGGCGACCCGGATAAGAACCAGGATAAGAAAGAGAGCCGACCGAGATGCCCTCATGATGTTGCCTCCGATTCATATGTTCCGCACCCTGCCTTCTAATCTTAAGAGCTCTGCCAGCCAGACGAGCTTTGCCGCTACAACGAAACTGTTTCCCCTTTTTGCAACAAATACGCGCCCTTCCGGTCAAAGCCGGTCACGATCCATCCTTCGGCGAAGGCCTTTTCGAACTCGCACCGGACGCGCTGTTGAATTTCAAGCGCCCGCTCCCGGTCCGCACGCTTGATCTCCCCAATCTCTGGCGGTACATGCAGGCGAAGCACCGGGTCGCAACTGCCCGACCCGCCCCCGAGCACCCGGGCCACGCGGGGCGTATCTACCCACCACTCGGCTACCAGCCGGTCGGTCGGCAAGCCTGCCTGAAGCGCCGAGGAGCTCGCGCCATACAGGTTGGGAACGTAGCGACTCACCACCACTCCCAGGCGCTCCAGATTGATGAAGGCGTTTTTCAGCTCCAGCGGATCGAAGGTCCACTCCACCGAGCGAATGCCGCGTGCCAACGCGTCGTCGCGTTGCATCAGCTTGAGTCGGCGGCCCACCCCCCGGTTCTGGTACTCGGGCAAAACGCCCAGCATGTGGGAATGTAAATAGGATTGACCCCTGCGGATCCCCGGCAGCGCCACCAAGAAGCCCACCATCCGCGCGCCTGGCGCAAACGCCCCGAAGACCTGGCCGCCGATTTTCCGCGCCACCACGAACAGGCGGGCCGGAACCACCTCCGGGTCGGCATAGCCCCACACGGCTTTCTGCACCTGCACACACTGGTGAAAGTCGTCCTCGCTGGTGCAGGCGCGACAGGTGAGTTCCCCCTGGCTCACCGCAGCGCCTCGCTCTTGGAGCGCTGCCACAACTCGTCCATCTCCTCAAGCGTGGACTCAGCCGGCTTCTTGCCCCCCTCGGCCAGGCGCGCCTCCAGCCAACCAAAGCGCCGGCGGAACTTCTCATTGGCGCGGCGCAAGGCGGTTTCCGGTTCCAGCCCCAGGAAGCGGGCCACGTTAACGGCCACGAACAACAGGTCCCCCACCTCTTCCTGGCAGTTCTGGCGCCGGTGCTCGGGCTCGGGCTCGGCCTCGGCCAGCGCCTGGCGCAGTTCGCCTAGCTCTTCGCTGACCTTCTCCAGCAGCTCTTCGATACGCCGCCAGTCGAAGCCCACAGACGACGCGCGGGAGTTAAGCTGGTAGGCTTCCAGGAGCGCCGGCATCGCGCGCGCCACCCCGTCCAGCAGCGTCGCGCCCGTCGGCGCTTCGCCGTGTCGTTCAGCATGTTCCCGCTGCTCCTCGGCCTTGAGTTCCTCCCAGCGGCGAAGCACCTCGCCAGGGGTCCGGGCCTCGGCGCCACCAAATACGTGTGGGTGCCGGCGCACCATCTTGGTGTGAATGCGCTGGACCACGTCATCCATCGTGAAGCGACCCTGCTCGGCCGCCATCTGGGAAAAGAAGACTACCTGCAGCAGCAGGTCGCCTAGCTCGCCTGCGAGTTCCTCAAAGTCGCGCCGGTCAATGGCGTCCACCACTTCGTAGGTCTCTTCCAGCAGGTAGGGTTTGATGGAATCAAAGGTTTGGGCGCGGTCCCAGGGACACCCGTCGGGCGCCCGCAGCCGCGCCATCAGCGTCACCAATTCGGCAAATCGCTCACCCGGCATACGTTGTGAAGACAAGCGAACAAGACTAACAGAGGGTCGCGCCCAGGACAACGTAGTCGGCCGCACAAGCGGTCGCCGGCTCCCACAGCCCGGCGACGCAGCTGTGCTAGACTTAGAATCTAACTGGGAATTTAACTGAGAATTCACTGGAAGCGTGCAGGGGCCGATGGACGAGGAGAAAGAGCCGGAATTTCAGGTCACTGACCGGCGTAGGCTGACGTCGGAAGGAGACCCGCGCGAAGGGGCCCAGTATACTCCTCGTCCGGAGCCTACGCCTCCACTGCCGCTCTCGCGCCCGGCGGCGCAGCCAGCCGGGCCCACACCCTCAGCACCCACACTCTTAGAACCAGTACCTTCTGCACCGGCACCCTCGGCCCCAGCACCTTCAGTCGAAGCCGAGCAGGCTGCACAGAAATACGCAGCCGTCGGAACTGGCATTGGTCCCTCCTTTGACAAGATTGTGGTCTTCTTCACTCAGACGGCCATGCTGCAACTGGGCCTGCTGACCACCGACCCGAGCCAGCCGCTCGAGCCGGACCTGTTCGGGGCCCGCGACACGATTGACATGCTGGCCCTGCTCGCGGATAAGACCCGTGGCAACTTGACGCCAGGCGAGCAGCGCCTGTTGGATAGCAGCATCTACGAGCTGCGCATGGCCTGGATGGAACTCAACCGTAAGTACTCGAAAGCGCCGTGACCGGGCTACTGACAGTGCTAGGCTCGGGAACCTCACTGGGGGTGCCCACCATTGGCTGCCGCTGCCGCGTCTGCCTTTCCCAGGATCCGCGGGACAAACGCACCCGTCCGTCGCTCCTGGTGCAATACGGGGGGCGCAACGTGGTCATTGACACCACCCCCGACTTCCGCTGCCAGGCCCTGCGCGCCGGTCTGTCGCGGCTGGATGCCGTGCTGTTCACGCATCCCCACGCGGACCACATCTTGGGGCTGGACGACGTCCGACCCTTCAACTTCCACCAGAAGAGTGCGGTCCCCATTTACGGCAGCCGCAAAACGATTGAGTCCATCCGCCGGACTTTCCACTACATCTTTGGCGGCAACGCGCCCTTTGGGGGAGTGCCGGAGGTGGCGGCCCACGTGCTGGACGGACCGTTGGAGCTGTTCGGCGCGAGCTTCATCCCCGTCCCGTTGCTGCACGGGTTCATGGAGGTGCTGGGCTTTCGTTTTGGCAGCGCCGCCTACCTGACCGACTACGGCCAGATTCCGGAGGGCTCCTACGGGCTGCTGGAAAACCTGGACGTGGTTTTTCTGGACGCGCTGCGCCACGCTCCGCACCCCACGCACTGCACCGTCGAGCAGGCGCTGGAGCACGTCGCCCGCCTCGCGCCGCGGCGCGCTTTCCTCACCCACATCGCCCACGACCTCGCTCACCAGGAAACCAACGCCAGCCTGCCGGAGCACGTCCAGCTCTGCTACGACGGCCTGCAGGTGGAGGTCGATCTGTGAGGGTGTGGCGCAGCCTGTCGGAGTTTCCCAGGGGACTGCCCTACCCCATTTTCACCATCGGCAACTTCGACGGAGTTCATCTGGGCCACCGGCGCATCCTGGAAATCGTCTGCCGTCGAGCCACCGAGGCCGGCGGCACGCCGCTTCTGCTCACCTTTGATCCGCACCCGACCCGGATTGTGGCTCCCGAGCGCGTGCCTCACCTGGTCACCCCGCTGCCCATGAAGCTCGCCCTGCTGGAGCAAGCGGGCCTGGCCGGCGTGCTGGTGCTGCCCTTCACTCGGGAGCTGTCGCAACTGACCCCGGAACAGTTTGCGCGCCAAATTCTGACGGAGCGTCTGGCCACGCGGGAAATCATTGTCGGCGGAAATTTCCGCTTTGGGCACCGGCAGGCCGGTGACGTGCACGCGCTGGTGGACCTGGGCCGGCGGTCCGAATTTGCGGTGAAGATGGTACCGGCCGTGCGTCTGCGTGGCCAGGCGGTCAGCAGTACGCGCCTCCGCCAGCTCATTGCGGAAGGGCAACTGGGTTTGGCCAACCGCCTTCTGGGACGTTGCTTCTCGGTTCAAGGCCGGATCGTGCCGGGGCGCGGCATTGGGCGAACGGAGGTCGTCCCCACGCTGAACCTGGAGCCCTATGCCCATCTGCTGCCGGCCTGCGGCATCTACGTCACCGAAACCATCTGCGACGGGCAGCGCGCCACTTCGGTGACCAACGTCGGCTACAGCCCCACCTTCGACGTAAACCAATTGCGCGTGGAATGCTTTCTTCTGGAAGCGCCACCGCCGCCCGGAGCCAGCCAGATGGAAGTGGTGTTCTGGCACCGGCTCCGCGATGAGCTGAAGTTCTCCTCCGCCGAAGAGCTCAAGGCCCAGATCGCCCGGGACATCGAAGCCGCACGCGCCTTTTTCCGCCGCCTACGCAAACCCCAAACCGCCCCCCGGTGAACTTCGAAGGATGGCCCTTTCGGCTCGCTTGCAGTCCGGTTGAGGAAGCCGTGTTTTCTGCCTGCCACAATGCATGGCCTGCCAACCGCGAACTGAGGCGAGCAGTTCCGGAACTCCCAACGCTGGTTCGCCAGCGCCGCTTCGCCGACCTGGTTGATTCACAGGTGAATCCACGTTAATCGAGGTGGCACGCCGCCTGCTGCTGTTACGACGCAGCGTGGTAGCATCACTCATCGATCTTGCTTGTAGTCGATTCTGCTTTGGCCGATTCTGCATGTGAGGAGCGTGCGTGAGGCTGGGCTATGTGGATTTGGCGGTGATCGTTGTCTATCTGCTTGGCATCACCGCCTTTGGCGCTCACTTCCGCAAGTCCCAGCACTC
Source organism: Terriglobia bacterium (assembly GCA_965223005.1). GTDB lineage: Bacteria > Acidobacteriota > Terriglobia > JAJPHL01 > JAPKYU01 > CBDBKE01. The sequence continues at coordinate 51,268 of CBDCVK010000005.1, forward strand.
TCTGAAAGACTACTTTCTGGGTGGTCGCACTGTCCCCTGGTGGGCGATTGCGCTCTCCATCGTTTCGGCTGAAACCAGCATCCTGACCATCATCGGCACGCCGGGCATTGCCTACTACGGAAACCTGGGCTTCCTCCAGGTGGTGTTTGGCTACCTGCTGGCGCGGGTGGTCATCAGCACGCTGCTGCTGCCGCACTACTTTAAGGGTGAGCTGTTCACGGCTTACCAGCTGATCGAGCGGCGCTTCGGCTCGCGGCTGAAGCGTGTCACCGCTGCGGCGTTCCTGGTAATCCGAAGCCTGGCCGAGGGAGTGCGCGTGTTTGCCATCGCCATCCTGGTGGGCGTGGTGCTCGGCACGGGGGAGCTGGCCTCGGTGGTGCTTATCACTGCGCTAACGATTTTTTACACTTTCGAAGGTGGCCTGACCGCTGTGATTTGGACCGAAGTCATCCAGATGTGCATCTACATCGCCGGCGCACTGCTCAGCTTTTGGATGCTGCTCCAGTTGGTGCCCGGCGGCTGGAGCGAGGTCGTGGCGCTAGCTAACGAGCATGGAGATAAGCTGTCGGTCTTTGATTTTACCTTCTCCGTTACCAAGACCTACACCTTCTGGGCAGGCATCCTGGGCGGAATGTTTCTAACCACGGCCAGCCACGGCACCGATCAGTTAATGGTGCAGCGGCTGCTGGCCGCTCGCGACGAGCGGCAGAGCCGCCGGGCCTTGTTCGCCAGCTGGGTGGTCATCTTCTTCCAGTTCGCCCTGTTCCTGGTGATCGGGGTCATGTTGTTCGCCTACTACCAACATTTTCCGCCGGCGCAGCCGTTCCCGCGCCCCGACGCCATCTTCCCCATCTTCATCGCGGAACATTTCCCGCCGGTGCTAGCCGGCCTGGTGGTGGCCGCCATCCTGGCGGCCGCCATGGCCAACCTGAGCGCCGCGCTGAATGCGCTGGCCTCCACCTCGGTGGTGGACTTCTACCGGGCACACCTGGCACCCGGCCGCAGCGAGGCGCACTACCTGAGAGCCTCGCGGGCAGCCACGCTGCTGTGGGGCGTCATCCTGATTGGGATTGCCATGGCCGCCGCCCAGTGGCGCACCTCGGTATTCGAAATGGGACTGAGCATTGCGTCGGTTGCCTTCGGCTCTCTGCTGGGCACTTTCATGCTAGGTGTGCTGACGCGGCGCGCGAACGAGAACGGCTCCATCATAGGCATGGTCGCCGGGCTGGCGGTGATGATCTACGTGTGGCAGTGGACCCCAATCGCCTGGACCTGGTACGTGCTGATCGGAACCACCGTCACCTTTTCCGTGGGCTACCTTGCCAGCTTGCCTTGGACTCCCGCCCTGGTAAGCCCCTCAGCAGACACCGATGCTGCCTAAGTCCAACAGCGAGCTAGTACGCGGCCTGGGCATCTGGGCTGCCGCTTCGTTGGTCGTAGGCAACATCGTTGGCAGCGGCATCTTCCTGGTTTCCAGCTCGATGATGCGCGGCGTAGGAACGCCGGAAGCGGTCTTCCTAGTGTGGATCTTTGGCGGCCTGCTCTCGCTCAGCGGGGCGCTGGCCTACGCTGAGCTGGGGGCGATGCTGCCGCACTCGGGCGGTGACTACGTCTACCTGCGGGAGGCCTACGGCCGGCTGTGGGGCTTCCTCTACGGCTGGACGAAGTTTTTGGTGATGACAACGGCGGCGATGGCGACGCTGGCGACAGCTTTCGCCTTGTACTTGACAATTCTCTTCCCTTCCCTTCATTTAAAAGTAGTTGCAATTGTAGTCATTGCCGTGCTCGGGGCCGTCAACTACTTCGGCGTCCGCACCGGTGGCGCTGTACAAACCGTCTTTACCCTCCTGAAGGTGGCCTTGCTGCTGGCCCTGGTGCTGGCCGCGTTGGTCTTCGGGGCCGAGTGGGGAGACGCCCAATGGAGTCACCTGCGGACCTCGATACCCGTTCAGGCGCCGGTCGCCGGTTTCGTGCTGGCTCTGGTGGCCGCGCTGTGGGCCTACCAGGGGTGGAATGACCTGAACCTGGCCGGGGGCGAAGTGGCCGACCCACAAAAGAACATTCCCCGCTCGCTGCTGCTGGGAACTGTGGCCGTGGGACTGCTCTATCTTCTGACCAACCTAGCCTACTTCTATGTCCTACCCGCGGCCGAGGTGGCCGCCTCGGAGCGGGTGGCCGGCGATGTGGCGCGGCGCTTGTTCGGCGGGTGGGGTGGTGACGCCGTTGCCTTGGCGGCCTTGATTTCCATCTTTGGCGCCCTCAACGGCTCGATCCTCTCGGGCGCGCGCGTGCCCTACGCTATGGCGCGCGATGGGTTGATGTTCGGCCAGTTGGCAGCCGTGCACCCGCGCTTCTACAGTCCTCACGTCGCCGTGGTCGTCCAAACCATTATAGGAGCGTTGATCAGCCTGACTGGAACCTTCCAACAGTTGTTCACCTACGCGATTTTTGCCAATTGGTGCTTCTACGGACTGGGTGTCGGCTCGCTCTTTGTACTGCGGCGCAAGCATCCGGAGTGGCCGCGGCCCTACCGCGCCTGGGGTTACCCGGTGCTCCCGGCGCTGTTTGTGGTTGTCAGCGCAGCCCTGGTGGTGATGATCCTGCGCGAGCAGGAGTGGTGGCGCTCGCTGGTGGGCCTGGGGATGATCGGCCTGGGCGTCCCCGCTTACTTCTTTTTCCGCAGCCGGGCCTTGGGGAGGAATGAAGCTAGAATTGCAGATGAATATGAAGCTCAGTGAAGCTATCGGCGTTGCCCGCCTGGCCGGCCGAGCGGTGCTGGCGGCCGTGGTGGCCTGTCTGGCGCTCAACCCGGCCACCGGGCAATGTGGGGACAGGGCTGCTGGACTGTCCCGAAGTGCGGTGCGCGGAGCGGCAGTGGACGGAAGGAAGGCGCTCCCCAGCCCAGGCGCCGGCAAAGAAGTTGTCTTGTTTGCGCTGAACGAGGAAGTCGGGCTGGCATCGCTTCGGCTGTACGGCGACCGTGCGACCTCGGTTTCCCCGCAGTGGTTCGCCGCTCATGCCAACGGCAGCCTTTCCGGCGAACCCTGGACGCCGCTGCTGGACCATTGCCGTCAGTCGCGGATTCCTCTGACGCCTCTGGTCATAAACCGCGACTTCTCGCCGGAAGTGGCGGCCCAGCTGCTGCGCTCACGCCAGGCGCGAGCGCGGCTGGTCCGCGAACTGCTGGAGCGGGCGCGCCGCTATCACTTCCAAGGATACGTGATAGACTTTGAGAGTCTGCGGGCCGACGCAGCTCAGCGGCAGCAGTTTTCCGAGTTCCTTGCTGAGATGCGCGCAGCTCATTCCCGAGCTGGGCTATCCCTGGGAGTAGCGTTGCCAGTTCCTTCGCCACGTCACCGGAAGACCTTTGACTACCGCGCGGCCGGACGCTTGGCTGATCGCGTCGTGCTGATGGCTTATGACCAGCATAGCCGCCTTGGCGCTCCGGGACCGATCGCCGGCTACCACTGGGTGGAGGAGGCGGTACGTGAAACCGTGGCTCTGGTTCCGCAGCGCAAGTTACTCTTGGGACTCGCCTTCTATCACCGCAAGTGGGGCGAGGCTGAAGGCAGCTCCGGAAGCTACTATGAAGCGCTAGCTCTGCAACGGGAGCATGGAGCCGACTGGCGCTGGGACCCGACGCACCGCGCGCACTGGTTCGGCTTCATGTGCCAGGGCCAGCGACACACGGTCTGGCTAGAAGACGGTTGGAGCATCGCTGAAAAGTTAGCTCTGGCCTGGCGCAATCAACTGGCCGGCGTGGCCGGCTGGCGTTTGGGGCAGGAAGACCCGGCCATCCGGGTCTTGTTGCGCCAGTTCCAAAGCAATTGATGAAGCTCGTGCGTACCGGTTGGCTGGCCCTCATCTTGGTCATGTTGGCAGGCGTGGTGGCCGCTTTTTTGTGGGGCCGTCGCCCAGCCGCGCCCGAGCAGCCGGTCACCTTTGACCACAGCCTGCATCTCGAGCAAAACCTGAAGTGCACAGATTGCCATCGGCTCGTCGAACATTCCGAGAAGGCAGGCCTACCCACAGCCAACCTGTGTATGACCTGTCACCAGGTGATCAAGAGCGACAGCCCCGAGGTACAAAAGATTGCGCAATTCCAGCAGACGCGGCAGTTTATTCCCTGGGTGCGCCTCTACGAAGTGCCTGAGTTCGTTTATTTCAACCACTCGCGTCATGTGAAGGCAGAGATCGAATGCGCTGAGTGCCACGGCAACACCGGCACTACAGTGGTCTCAGCCCCCGAAAAAGAATTCACTATGGCCACCTGCATGGATTGCCACCGGGTTCGAGGGGCGTCCAATGACTGCCTGACGTGCCACAAGTAGCTCCGCGGATCAAAGTCGTGAGTGACTCCGAACCTTCGACCTCGGACTTTAGGATTTCGACTCATGGATAGACGCGACTTCATCAAGATTTCCAGTGTGCTGACCGCCGGCAGCACGATGCTGACCAGTTGCGGCAAGGGCATGCGTCAGACCATGCCTGTGCTGGTCCCAGAGGACCAACTGGTTCTGGGTGAAGAGAAGTGGGTGAAAAGCGTATGCGGCGGCTGCGGTGCCGCCTGCGGGATGGAAGTCCGCCTGGTAGACGGGCGCGCCGTGAAGCTGGAAGGGTTAGCCGATCACCCCATCAACGCCGGCCGTTTGTGCGCGCGCGGGCAGGCTGAACTCCAGGCGCTATATAACCCTGACCGCATCCAGGCTCCCCGCCGCGGCGGGCAGGAAGCGGCGTGGGAAGAGGCGCTGGAGGCCGTCGCCGAAACGTTGCGTGAGGCCCTCGCGGAACCCCAGCGCATTGTGCTGGTGACGCGCCGGCTGAACGGGCTGCGCGGCCAACTGCTAGGAGAGTTTCTCAGGGCGCTGGGCGGGGCCAGCCATCTCATCGCCGAACCGCTGGATGACGCCGCGATCCTGGAAGCAAACCGCCTCACTTGCGGCCACGCTTCGCATGCCGCCCCGGATTTCGGCAACGCCAACTATGTGCTGTCGTTCAGCGCCCCGTTGGTCGAGGCCGGACCTTCGCCGGTTCGCACGCAGCGTCTGCTGGCTCACATGCGGCAGGGACGGGCGGGCCGTCGCGGCAAGTTGGTTCAGGCGGATGCACGTTTTTCGCTGACAGCCGCCTACGCTGACGAATGGTTGCCCTTGAAGCCGGGAACCGAAGGAGCGCTGGCGCTGGCCATCGCCCACGTGCTGCTGCGCGACTCGCTACTGGACCAGCAGTTTCTGTCCCGCAACGCGCAGGGCCTGGACCGTTTCCGGCAGATCGTGGCGGCCTACCCGCCGGAGGCAGTGGCGGCTACTACTGGCCTGGACGCCAAACGTATTGAGCGCGTGGCGCGCGAATTCGCCGCGCACCGGCCGGCGGTGGCGGTCGCGGGCGGCAGTGCCGCGGGCCACTCCAATTCCCTCCCCGCACTGGTGGCCATTAATGCCCTCAACGCGCTGGTAGGCAGCTACGGAGTGCCCGGCGGGCTCTGGTTTGCCCCAGGAAAGCCGGTACCGCCAGCGCGAAGTCTCTCCAGTAGCCTCGGGCAGGCGCTGCTCAGCTCGGCGCGCGTGGTCCTGGTCTACGGCGCGAATCCGGTCTACGAATTCCCCACTCTTCCCTGGGACAAGGTTCCCTTTCTCATCAGCCTGTCCGCATTCCCCGACGAAACTGCCGAGCGGGCACACGTGGTTTTGCCTGACCACACCGCGCTGGAGCGCTGGGACTCGCGCTCGGCGGGCGGCGGCCCGATCGGTGCGGTCCGATCGGTGGCGCGGCCGGCGCTGACACCGCTTTACCAGACACAAGACGCCGCCGACTCTCTGCTGGCCCTGGCGGCGCGGGTGGCTAAACCGCTTCCTTACGAGAACTGGGAAAGCGCCATCGCCGCGTCGTTCACCTCCGAAGACGAACTCTCGGACGCTCTGGAGCGTGGCGGCGCATGGACCGAGGAGCCGGTGCCTTTCGCCTTTGCCACTTCGTCGAAAAAGTACCAGTTTGTACCCAGCCTGGAATCGGGTGAGTTGGGCCCCGCCTTTGAGCCCCCGCACTGGACGGGCGAAGCGAGCGGGCTGGCGCTGCTAGTCTACGCCGGAGTGAATCTGGGAACGGGCGAAGGGGCCAACCTGCCATGGCTCCAGGAATTGCCCGACCCTTTAGCGCAAGCAGTGTGGACCACGGCCGCAGAACTGAATCCCAACACGGCTGTACAGCTCGGCGTTGCCCATGGCGAGAGGATCTGGCTGGAGTCGCCGCAGGGAAAAATCGAGGTGCGTGCGGCGATCTCGCCTGCCGTTCCGCCCGATTCGGTGGTCGTCGCCACCGGCCAGGGGCACACTGCCTACGGACGTTATGCGCGCCACCGCGGCGCCAACGTGTGCGCGTTGCTGGATCCGGCGGCGTGGGCTGCAACTCGTGTGAAAGTCAGCAAAGTTTAGGGGGTATAGATGCGCTGGGGAATGGTCATTGATCTGGATCGCTGCACCGGCTGCGAGGCCTGCGTGGTGGCTTGCCGAGCCGAAAACAACGTGCCGGTTGTGGGCGAGGAAGAATGCGAAAAGGGGCGGATGCTGTCCTGGATTCGCATCGAGCGCTACTACGAGGGGGAGTTCCCCGACGTCCGGGCCCGCTTCATGCCGGTGCTGTGCCAGCACTGTGGCCAGGCGCCTTGCGAGCCGGTTTGCCCGGTCTACGCCACCTATCACAACGAGCAGGGTCTGAACGTGCAGGTGTACAACCGCTGTATCGGAACGCGCTTTTGCGCCAACGCCTGCCCCTACACGGTGCGCTACTTCAACTGGTTCGACTACTCGACGGATCCGCCGCTCGACCTGCAGCACAACCCGGACGTCTCCCGGCGGAGCCGCGGCATGATGGAGAAGTGCACCTTTTGCTCCCATCGTATCCAGCGCGCTCAAATGAACGCCAAGAACGAGGAGCGCCCGTTGCGCGACGGCGAGGTAACGCCGGCCTGCGTGCAGGCCTGTCCGGCCGAAGCGATGTACTTCGGCGACCTGGACGATTCCGAAAGCCGTGTCTCGCAGACGGCCCACTCAGGCCGCAACTTCAAGCTGATGGAGGATTTGGGGACCGAGCCGGCGGTCATTTACCTGAAACGTGATGACTGGAAGGGCACGCCTGATGCAGCAGAGTAACTCCAGTCCCGGCGCAGAAACGCTCGGCACCGTCAATGAAAGCCGGCGGATCAACGCTGACCTGCTGCGTCCGCTTCTCGAAACCACGCCCCGGTTCTGGATCGCCATCGGCCTGCTGAGCCTGGTGATGGCCTGGGCTCTGGTGGCTTTCTCCTACCAGGTGACGACCGGCATGGGGGTTGCGGGCATCAACCAGCGGGTGATGTGGGGCGTCTACATCGTCAACTTTGTCTTCTGGATCGGCATCAGCCACGCCGGCACGTTGATCTCCGCTATCCTTCGGGTGACCAACGCAGGTTGGCGCCACCCCATTACCCGTGCTGCCGAAGCAATCACCGTATTCGCGTTGATGATCGGCCCCATGTTCATCCTGATCCACCTGGGCCGCGTCTGGTTGTTCTACTGGGTGATTCCCTACCCCAGCCTGCGCGACCTGTGGCCGAACTTCCGCTCGCCGCTGCTGTGGGATTTCTCCTGCATCAACGCGTACCTGTTGGGCAGCCTGACTTACCTCTACCTGCCGATGATCCCGGACTTGGCGCTCGCGCGCGATGCACTGCCCAGCGGCGGCTGGCGCCAGCGGCTCTACCGGCTGCTGGCGCTGGGCTGGGTGGGCAGCAGCCGCCAGTGGGCGCTGCTGGAGAAGACCATCGCGGTGATGGCCATCATCATCATGCCCCTGGCGGTTTCGGTGCACACGGTGGTGTCGTGGGTCTTTGGCATGACGGTGAACCCCATGTGGCACAGCACCATCTTTGGACCCTACTTCGTGGTGGGCGCCATCTTCTCGGGCATCGCCGCCGTGATCGTCGCGCTCTATGTGATCCGGCGCTCCCTGAAGCTGGAGAGGTACCTGGAGGACGCGCATTTCAACAACCTGGGATTGCTGCTGCTGGCCTTCTGCCTGCTGTGGAGCTATTTCACTTTTGCCGAGTACCTCACCGTCTACTACGGTCACGGCGAGCACGAGATGCCGGTGTTCTTGTACAAGATTTCCGGCGGGATGGCTCCCTACTTCTGGACCATGGTGGCCTGCTGCCTGCTGATTCCGCTGCCCATTCTGGCCTTCCGGCGAACGCGCACGCCGCTGGGGACCACGGTGGCTTCCCTGTTCGTGGTGGTGGGGATGTGGTTGGAGCGCTTCACCATCGTGGCCGGCACGCTGTCCCACCCGCGCCTCAGCTTCATGTGGCACGAATACCGGCCAAGCTGGGTTGAGCTGTCCATCATGGCCGGTTCCTTCGCCTACTTCATTCTCCTTTACGTGGTGTTCTCCAAGCTGTTTCCCATCGTCGCCATATGGGAGTACAAGGAAGGCCGGCGGTTGCTGGGGCAGCGGTCGGAAACTGCGCCCCACAGAGAGCTGGCGCCCTCACCCTCCTCAGTGACCGCCTCGCCCGCTGGCTTGGAGGCAGGAACATGAGCAACGAGGCGCAAGTGTGGGCGGTGTTCCATGACGAGCGCGCGGCGCTGTCTGTGGCGGCGCGCTGGCCCGATGCGGAACTGTTTTCCTCCGCCCCGCTGGAAATTCCTCATGGGACTCCAGACAAGGTGAAAGCGCGCCTGGGGCTTGCCACAATAGCGGGCGGCACCTTGGGCGGTCTCTTGGGAGGCTTGCTGGCTGCAGCCACCGGCATCTGGATGGGCCTGGACGTCGGTGGCCTACCCCGGCTTCCTGCGCCCCCGATCGGTATTGTCACTTTCGCCGGTGCTGCCCTGGGAGCCATCGGGGCCGCGCTAATCGTGCTGCTGGTCCGCGGGCGCATCCTTAGCCTGAAGCTGGAGGTGCCGGAACCTACGCGGCGCCAAGTGGCCGACGGTGCCATCGCGGTGATGCTGCGAGCGCGGCCAGAGGAGCGCGCTGCCCTCCTCAGGGAGCTGGCGACAACGGGCGCGGAAGTGCAGGTGCTCGAGGTAGAATAGAACAGCATGACCGGTGCCGGGACACTAGGACAGGCACACGAACACCCACACCCTGACTGGCGGTCGCAGAACCGGCGTCGCCTGCTCACAGCTTTACTCATCACCTTTGGCGTCTTTGTCGCCGAAGTCATCGGCGGCTTCCTCTCGAACAGCCTCGCCCTGCTGGCCGACTCCGGGCACGTACTGACGGACCTGGCCGCTATGGGGTTGAGCCTGATCGCCATGCGGCTGGCCGAGCGTCCGCCCACGCCCCAAAAAACATACGGCTATCGCCACGCGGAAACCCTGGCCGCCTTCGTCAACGCCCTGCTGGTGATGCTGCTGGCTCTGGTGATCGTTTGGAAGGCGTTCGGCCGCCTCAACGCGCCCGAGCAGGTCCACGGCGGACTGATGCTGACGGTGACGCTGGCCGGGTTGGCGGGCAACGCGGTCGCCGCCATGCTGCTGTTCCGAGGCCAGAAGACCAGCATCAATCTGCGCGGCGCTTTCCTGCACGTCATCGGGGATCTGCTGGGGTCGGTGGCCGCACTGGTGGCCGCCGCTGGTATCTTCCTGTTTGGCACCATGATCCTGGACCCGCTGGCCAGTATGGTGGTCGCCGCCTTGATCCTTACCAGCTCCTGGACCCTGCTGCGCCGCAGCGGCTCGCTGCTGATGCTGTCAGTGCCGCCGCACATCGCCTTTGACCAGGTGGAAACGGCGCTGCGGGGAATTCCCCGCGTGAACCGAATTCACGATCTGCACGTCTGGTCAGTCGGCGAAGGCGCGGTGGCGCTGAGCTGCCACCTAGTGGCCGACGATGCCGCCAGCCGCTCCGACCTGCTGGCGAGCGCGCAGCAGGTGTTGCGGGAGCGGTTTGCCATCGCCCACTCGGTCATCCAGATCGAATCGGGCCGCTTGAACTGCCCGGCCGAAGAATCCTGCTTTGTGTCGCAGGAAGACCCAAGGGCGCTGACCTGAGGCTGCTCTTGTGATATAAAAGGAGGGGAGACGGCAGTATGACCGAATCGTGGGAACCCCACCCGGCTCCTGGCCGTCTTCACATTTGACAATCTCACGAAAAGACCTTACTTTGCCCTGTGCCCGAGGCGGTCTTACTGTGGTTGGAGGATCAAAGACGGTGAAACCAAACTTCCTCAAGTTCCTGGTGCTGATCCTAGCGGCGGCTCTCACTCTAGCCGCTGCCGACAAGAAACCCGCCGAGAAGAAGAAAGGCGCCAAGGCTGATGATGCCAAAGCTGCCAAAGCCGGCGATGCGATCTTCTCCAAGAACTGTGCGATCTGTCACAACACCGACAGCACCGCTGAGAAGTTTGGCTCCCCAGGGCTAAAAGGTGTTTACAAAGGCAAGAAGCTGCCCCACTCCGGCAAGCCTGTCAGCGATGAGAACGTGAGTGAGCGTATTCTTAAGGGCAGCGACAAGATGCCCCCGTTCGAAAAGAAGCTGAGCAAGAAAGAGCTGGCCAACGTGCTGGCCTACCTGAAAACTCTCTAGCAACGAATTGTCCAGGCAGTTCGCGCGGGCCTCGATTCAGGTGGGGCCCCACTCCGTGTTCCCTGCGAAAGTAGTTCTCCCGCTGGCCTTCTGCCATCCTCGGAAGTGTCGTACCAGAGGACAGGATCTCTATGCTTCTTGACACACTTAGCCACGCGGTATTATCATGAGATGAGCGTGTTCCTCGTGTCGAGAAAGCCTCAGTTGAAGACTTGGTTTGTCCTTGTTTTTCTGGTCAGCGGCTTCGTGGGCCTTCTCCGCGCCCAAGATGAGAAGACCGGATCTGCGAGTACTCCCCAGGTCTTTTCCATTTTTCCTTCTGGCGGGCAGCAAGGCACAAGTTTACAGGCGGAGGTCCGGGGAATGAATCTGGGCGAAGCCTACGCTGTCTGGTCTGGTACCCCGGGCCTGAAAGCCAGCCTGCGTAAGGTTGAAGAGATTGCAGCCCCAGAGGGAGAGAAAAAGGCAGCAACGGGTAGCTTGCCCGGACCGCACCCGGCGGCAAGTCACCGCGCTCTGTTGCAGGTGGAAATCGACGCCAGCGCCAAGATCGCCGTTCACTCGTTGAGGCTCGTTTCGTCCGCAGGAGTTTCCAATGCGCTGAAGTTCTTCGTCAACTCTGAATCCCTGATTGCCGAAAGCAAAGATCCTCATGATCAAGCTCACGAGGCACAGGTGGTGAACATTCCCTGTGTGGTGGCAGGAAGGATCAGCAACAGGGGGGATTTGGATTATTACGCTTTTGAAGTCTCCGAGGGGCAAGAGATCGCGTTTCGGGTTATCTCCAGCAGGCTGACCCGACAGAACGCGCGTGTGGCTGCTCAACTAGCTCTTTACAAAGTGACTGGCAGCTGGTTTGACCCGAATCGCCCAACACAACTCGCATCCAGCAGCAGCAGGGGGCGATTCATCTACAAGTTCGGCCAAGAAGGCCGCTACGTGGTGAAGGTTAGCTCGTTCTTGGGGACGGGTGGGCCGGATTTCACCTACCAACTGCGAATCGTTCCGATTGACGTCATTCCGAAACAGGAGCTTCGTACCGCCCGACTGAAACAGTTCCGCTATGCGACCCCGTGGGACCCCTCCAAGTGGGAGGAACGCGCCTGGGACAGGCGACTGGAGCAGACGCGGCTCTCGGCACTGGCATCCAGAGCGGTGGTTACGGACGAATTGGAGGAAGTTGTAAACCAAGACCTCTCCGTACTCTTGGTAAAGGAAAACGCGACGGAACTAAAGCTCCCAGCTCTCGTGGAGGGAACTATTGAAGAGCCGGGCGATCTGCATACCTTCAAGTTTCATGTGAAGGCGGGAGAGCAGTTAGCGTTTGAACTGGAGACTCCTGATCTGGTGCCACCCGACTTTAATCCTCATTTCGTGATTCTTGACAGCGATGGCAAAGAGCTGTCCTCGAATATTCACCGATGGGTATCGGGGGCTGGCAACGAGTACGCTAAGGAGATTCAACCCAAGACGATTCACGCTTTCCCGCGGCAAGGCGCCTACACCTTGAAGATCGGTGATATTACGTCTCGACACGGCAACCCACACTTCACCTATCGGCTCCTGATCCGGCCACAAATTCCGCACGTTGGTAAAGTCGAGTTGAGCGAAGATCACATCAACCTCGTGCCTGGACAGGCAAGCAAGTTGACTATCATCAGCGATCTGGAAGAAGGATTGTCCGGTGGTATCGTTTTCGCTGTTGAGAATCTCCCCGCGGGGGTACAGGCCTTCCCCAGCTCGGGGAACAAACCGGTGCTTTCTCGAGGCGCAATCGTGGATGCAGGCAGAAGAGAGCTTTATCTTCCGAAAACCGAAAAAATAGTCGTCATGCTCTTAGGCAGCGAGAACGCTCCGGCTACGAGGATGCCCCAGATGGTTCGGGTCAGCGCAAGACCGGTGGTTGAGGGCAAACTGGGCGCGCCCGTCACAGTGCGGGAATTTCCCCTTATGGTCATCCGGCCGAGCGAAGGTAGGAAGGCATCTGCTCGGCTGCGAGAGGAAAACGATTAACAAAGTTTAGAGGAACTTGTAATGGAAAGACGGAACGGTAGATTTGGCTGGTTGGCTCTGATGGGGATGCTAGTTCTGAATTGCTGGGGCGTCCCTGTGGTCAGTGCTGCGACGAAACAGCCGCGGTCCGGCTCTGCCGGGACAGCCAAGCTGCTGTCGGTGCGTTTGGTGCCCGCGAATCCAATATTGAGGGGAGCGAAGGCATCGCAGCGATTTCTGGTGCTGGGGAAATACGCCGACGGCCTCGAGCGCGACCTCACGAGCAAGAGCCAATTTTCGATCTCAAAGCCACGGATAGCCAAGGTTGAGTCAGCAGGACGAGTTATCGGGGTGGCTGACGGGAAGGCCGTATTAACTGCTTCCTTCAGCGGACGTTCTGCAAGCACTGGCATCAGCGTGGAGAGTTCGCAGCAAGAGCGACCATTCAGTTTTCCGCGGGCGATCGTCGGGATCTTTACCAGGAAGGGATGCAACGGCAGTGGTTGCCATGGCGGAGTCAAGGGTAGGGGAGGATTCAAGCTTTCCTTAGGCGGCCTGGACCCTCGCGAGGATTACGAATGGATTGTGCAGGGGGGTACCTATCAGGTGTTGAGCCCGGATCCGGGGACCAGGATTCCGCGGGTCGATTCGAAGGAACCCGAAAAGAGTTTGTTGCTGCAGAAGCCCACTTTCACTGTGCCGCATGGCGGGGGTGAGCGATTCAAGGTTGGCTCCCGCGAGTACGAAGCAATTCTCAGCTGGATTCGTAGTGGCACCCCCTATGGCCCGGACGATTCCCAAGAGGTCCACATTGAAAGATTGGAGGCATATCCCATAGAGGTTGTCCTAGACCCGAATGGTAAGCATCAACTCCTGGTCAGCGCCCGGCTTTCCAACGGTCAGCAGGAGGATGTTACCGATCAGGTCCGGTACACTTCCAGCAATCCGGAGGTGGTGAAAGTCACATCCGGTGGTTTGGTCGAAGCCGCAAGGACCGGCGAGACACCGGTGTTGATCCGGGCGGCTGGACGGACGGTAAGCGTCAGAGTTGGAGTCATTTCAAAGCTCATGTCGAACTACCCGGAGATACCGCGCAACAACTTCATTGACAAGTACGTTTTCGCCAAGCTGCGCAAGCTCAGCATCGTCCCCTCCGAGCTCGCCAGCGACGAGGAGTTTCTCCGGCGGGTGTGTCTTGACCTGACCGGGACGCTGCCCCCTCCCGCGCGCGTTCGGGAATTCCTCACCAGTAAGGATCCTGGAAAGCGAGACAAACTGATTGAAGCGCTGCTGAACACTCCCGAGTACGTTGACTATTGGACGTTTCGGTTTGCGGACCTGTTCCGGGTCGCGCGCTATGCGCAAGGGGTAAATGGAAGATTTGCCGAGACCTATTGGGAATGGATCCGAGACAGCATCACAGAGAACAAGCCCTACGATCAGATGGCCCGCGAACGTCTTGCGGCGCAAGGTTACAACGGTCCATCGCGGCACTACTTTGGGTTTACCGCTAAGGACCCCGAAAACCGGATGGCCGAGGAGCTTCGGGTTTTCATGGGACGCCGGCTGGACTGCGCTCAGTGCCACAACCATCCATTTGAGGCCTGGAGCCAGAATCAGTTTTGGGGCCTGGCTGCTTTCTTCGGCCGGATGAACATTGTCAAGTTTGGTCCTCAGGATGATGCGTACGGTTCGGTGCTGTATGACGACCCAAAGGGTGTAGAAATTGCTTATGGGGAAAAGGGGAAGAGTCGGAAAACTCTACATCCTCGCACGAAGATGGAAGTTCAGCCGACATTCTTTGACCGCGAAGTTCTGCCGGCAGCGAAGCGGGAAGACTTGCGGCTGGAACTGGCGAAATGGATGACTTCTCATCCTTACTTTGCCGAAGCCACGGTCAACCGGATGTGGGGTCGATTCTTCTCGCGAGGAATTGTGGAGCCGGTAGACGATTTCCTGTCTACCAATCCCCCGACACACCCCGACCTTTTGCGGGCACTGGCCGAGGACTTTCGTGAACATGGATACGACTTGAAGGATCTCATGCGTAAGATTGTGAGTTCCAGAACATATCAGCTCAGCAGCCAGCCAAATGAAACGAATCGGGAGGACCAGATAAACTACTCCCATAGCATTCCCCGGGCTCTGGACGCTGAAGTTCTGTTGGACGCGATCTCCTACATTACGGGAGTGCCCGAAATTTTCGAACACCGCACCGACAATGACTACCCGGGAACAGCGCCCCCTGGAACCAGAGCAATCAACCTGAGGGAGGCCGACATCTACCCCCACCGGTTTTCCGACATGTACGGGCGTTCACTCCGTTACTCTGTGCCGGAGCGAAAGGTCGCGCCCAATCTGGTGCAGGCGTTGCACATCCTGGTAGGCTCAACCTACACGGATAAGATCTCCAGGCCAGGTGGGCGGGTTGATCAGCTACTGAAGGCCGGTCGTTCAGACGCCGAGCTTATCGAGGAGCTCTACTTGCTCGCCCTCTCCCGGTTCCCGGCGGAGAAGGAAAAATCGAAGCTACTGAGGGCCACGTCTCAGGGATCCTCGCGTAAAGAAACCATCCAGGACTTGACTTGGGCGCTGGTCAGTTCTCGAGAATTCGCCGAGAACCACTGAAGGGCAGCTCGCAGTAAGGAGATACCAATGGAAAAAGTAGGCTGTTTGCACCGTACCGAAGAGAATCTGAGCCGCCGCGCATTTTTGCGGGTGGGCAGCTTGACTTTCTTAGGCATCGGGCTGGCGCAGTATCTGGAAGCCAGGAGCTTGCTGCCGACTTCCAAGGCGAAGGCTCAGTCCTGCATCATGCTCTGGCTGGAGGGCGGACCGTGTCAGATTGACATGTGGGATCCAAAGACCAACAGCGCGTTTCGACCGATCTCCACGAATGTAGCGGGAATCCAGATTTCCGAACTGCTCCCGCGCGTAGCCCGGCACATGGACAAGTTGTCCATTATTCGCTCTCTTCACACCCTGGAGCTGAACCACACGGAAGCCACCTACTACGCGGTGACCGGCCATCGACCGAACCCAGCGATGGAGTTTCCCAGCCTGGGCTCAATCGTTGGCAAGGAATTGGGCGGACGCAACAATGTTCCTTCCTACGTCCTAGCTCCCAAATGGGAGCGGGATATAGCGACGTACGAGAGGCCTTTTAAGGCCGCTTTTCTTGGTCCCGAGTACGACCCTTTGATGCTGTCCGACCCGAACGTATGCGTGAAGCCGAAAAGTGGCGTCTGTCCGACACAAAGAGACTTTGAGGTTCCTGACCTGAAACTGCCAAAGGGAATCCCCGTTGAACGCTTGGGGCACCGACGTTCGCTTCTCAACATTGTCGATGAGATCTACCGGGAAAAGGTCAGCCGCGCCGAGCATGCCGCTATGGACAACTTTACGGAACAGGCGCTCAGAATGATCTTGTCCCAGTCCGTGAAGGAAGCTTTCGATCTCTCGAACGAACCGGAAAAGGCAAAAGATGCATACGGCCGCAACGGTTTTGGCCAAAGTGTATTGCTGGCCCGGAGGCTTGTGGAGGCAGGCAGCCGTTTTGTAACGGCGGCAGGATACACGTTCAACTCCTGGGACTTTCATTCAGCCAACCAGGAGGGACATCAGAAACTGGTCCCTCATTTGGATCAAGCCTTGGCCACCCTCCTGGAAGACCTCGAGCAGAGGGGACTGTTGGAATCCACGGTCGTCCTTGCGATGGGGGAATTCGGCCGGACTCCCCATATCAATTCGGCGAATGGGCGCGACCACTGGCCCCATTGCTGGTCCATGGTCTTAGGAGGCGGTGGCATCCAGGGCGGCCAGGTTATCGGCGCCAGCGATTCGAAGGGCGCCTACGTCGAAGACCGGATGGTGACGATCGGAGACGTCTTTGCGACCGTGTACAAGGCACTCGGCATTGACTGGCACAAAGAGTATATGACTTCCATCGGTCGTCCGATTAAGATCGCCAACTCGATTGACGATACAACTGCTCAGCCTATAAAAGGGTTGATCTAGTCCGGCGACGAATACCCCAGGACAGAAGTCGCTAGACGAATCGCCCCGTCCGTAGGTAACTCATCAAAGCGCAGGGGATATAAAGCAAGAATCAGGTCGGAAGCCACAGACCTACCTACGGATGGTCACGGGCTGGCACATTCGTGACTGGAAGAACGGTCCGCTGCTACTGGCGGCTATTTGATTGTCGGAATTGGTTGAACCGAGCGAAATGTTGATCCGCCAGCTCCTTTTCACCCACGCGGACCAAGACCAGAGCGAGCTGATAATGGGCGTCAGCGTTCCGAGCGTCTGAGCGGAGGACTGCTTCCAACTGAGCACGAGCGCCGGCCAGATTTCCCACTGCGGCCAATGCAATGGCCAGTTTCACCTTCGCTTTGGCCCACCCCGGTTTTCGCAAAAGGGCTTCCTTGAGGTAATCGATGGCTTCCTGGGGGTGACCCTCTTTGAAGCGCAGGGCACCGAGGTTGAAATAAGGCCATTCGGATTTGACCGCCTGCTTCTGCTCCAGCTCAATGGCCTTCAGATAAGCCGCTCGCGCAAGGTCAAACTGCGCTAATGCCTCGTGCGTCAACGCAAGATTGTTATGGGCCCTCATGCTGGTCGGCTCGATTTCCACTGCCCTTTGGAAGGCGCGCAATGCCGAAGGCATGTCATTCTCCGTATAAGCGAGCCTTCCCATATAGTAAAAAGCTTCGCCGCTTCCGGGGCTGAGCTCTGTCGCACGACGCAGTGAGACTTCGGCGTCCTGGTTTTTTCTTAGCATGAACTGACTCAATCCGAGAATCAACCATGCATCCCCGTTCTCGGGATCGAGCGTCGTGTAGTTCTGCATGGACAAGAATGATTGATAATATTTTCCCATGTTATACAGGATTCGGGCTCTAAGCAGGACTGCCGGGGTGTAGGAGTCGGACCGGCGCAAGATGGAGTCGAGAATCTCCATTGCCTTTTTCAGATCTTTCCGTTCACCGTAGCATCGGGCAAGGCGAAAACGCGTCTCCAACGAACTTCCCGGAATCCCGTTCAGCAGTTCCTCGGATTCGCGGCATTGTTGCGCGGCCATCATTTGCGATGCTCGGGCGAGGGAATCTTCCGCAGACGGAGTTTGTGCCCACAGCGCTGCTGTTCCGAGGCAGAGCGAGACCAGTGCGCAGCAGACCGCCTGTTTCCATGGCCCAGGGCTTTTCATCCTCGTCTCTTCTGATTATACTCCTCACGGCGTCAAGGTCTTGCAGAGGCTGGCGTTTCCAATAGACCTCTACGGGCCGCTATCAGGGCTATGATTTCACGGGAGGATGGTATGGGCGATACAAGCAAATTTCGAATCGCATTTTCCGCCGACTTTCGGGATGAGAAGCAACAGCTCATTTTCCCGGATATTGGGTTGTCGCTGCTGGACGCCGAGCCGGGCGTGTCCTACGAATTCCTCAGCCCGTACCGGCCAGAGCACGTTCCCGAGCAGCTGGCCGGGTACGACGTTCTGATCACGGGTAAGCCTCGCGTCACAGCGGCTTCCCTGCGCGGTGTGGAGCGGCTGTGCGCCGTCGGGCGGTGCGGCGTCGGATACGACAACGTGGACCTGCAAGCCTGCACGGCGCAAGACGTGGCCGTGTACATCACGCCGGCCGGTGTTCGGCGCCCGGTGGCCGAGTCCATTGTTCTTTTCGTCCTGGCTCTGTCCCATAACCTGGTTTGGAAGGACCATCTGGTCCGTCAGGGACGGTGGACCGAAAGTACTCGGCGACTTGGACGGGAACCTCGTGGCCGCACAGTGGGCACGATCGGGATCGGAAATATCGCTTCCGATGCGGTCCGCCTCCTCCGCAACTTCGATGTCGCGCGGTTCCTGGCGTTTGATCCCTACGCGTCCGCCGAACATGCGGCTGCTGCTGGTGTTGAGCTTGTTCCGCTGGACACGCTGCTCGGGCTTTCCGACTACGTGCTAGTCAACTGCCCGTTGACACCGGAGACGCGCCGCCTCATCGGCGAACGTGAACTGCGCCTGATGAAGCCCGAGGCCGTGCTGATCAACACAGCTCGTGGCCCGATTGTGGATGAGCCTGCCCTGATTAGCGCTCTGCAGAGCGGGAGGCTGCGTGCCGCCGCGCTGGATGTTTTCGAGAAAGAGCCACTCGATCCAGATTCGCCACTCTTCCACCTGGACAATGTGATTCTCACTTCGCACTCGATCTGCTGGACCGAAGAGGGTTTTCGCGACATGGGCCGAATCGACTGTGAGGGAGCGCTGGCGGTCCGCCGGGGGGAACCGCCGCTCAACGTCGTGAATCCGGAGGTGCTCGAGCGCCCTGGGTTTCGGCGCAAACTGGAGCTTTACCGAAAGGCGGGAAAGGGAGTCGGCACATGAATCGGTAAAACGCAACTGGCAGGCGGGCGAGATTCCCCTCGGGCAGATCGTGCTAGAACGATTCACTCTTGCCGAAACTCACTGTTGCTTGTCCCCCTTCTTGAGCTTCTGAAAAAGGCTCAATGCTGCTCGCGCTTTTGCGCCGTCGCCCATCTTTCGATAGATGGTGGCCATTCGATAATGCGGAGTGGCATTCTCGGGGTCTAGCTCAACTACTTTGCGCAGGTACTGCAGCGCTTTCTGGTATTCGTCTCTGGAAGTGAAAATCCGCTCTACACCTAGATAAGCCTCCACCATCCTTGGATCGTATTCTAGGCTCCGCAGATAGTACTTTTCAGCCTCGTCGAGGCGCCCCCGAGTATAGAAAATCTCGGCGATTTCGTACAAAGCGCTCGGATGATTCGGGTCGAGCTGCAGCTCCTTTTCCAGCTCAGGAAGAGCCTCGTCGTCCTGGTCTTTTTTCCAGTACAGATTTCCGATCGCAAAGTGCACGTTCCGCAGGTCAGGCCTCAGCTCGAGCGCCATTTGATACTCCCGGATCGCCTCTTCATCCTTGCCTGCATCTTCATAATATTGGCCCCGAAGCAGATGGGCACGGTAGGAATCAGGATTGGCCGCGGCAACCCAAAGCGAAGCGAGATAGGAAAGCGCTTGGTGGTATTCGGCAAGAAAGAAGAGTGTTTCGCTGGACTTACCTGACTCTTTTTCGAGCTTGCGCACGCGATTCCGATAAAGCTCCAATAGCTCCTGAATCTTCTCGCCAGGCGGGGGGTTATAAAGAAAGTTGGTAGAGCCATCGACCAAATCGTCTGGGACCGCGCCCACAGTGCTCACCACCGACGGGTCGGATTTCTTCTGCGCTACGGCTTGCAGTTTCTGGTTCAGGCGCTCATTCGCCGGCTGCGCCTGAAGAGCCCGACGGTAGGCGAGTTCTGCCTTCTCCCAATTGCTTTCCGCTTCGTAGAGGTGCGCCCGCGCCAGGTGAATGTGGTAGGAATCCTCAAACTCCTTCTGCAGGGTCCCGAAAAACTGTTTTGCAAGCTGTCCGTAGGCTTTGCTCAGGTGGTAATACACGTCCTGGTCGACCGACTCAACCTTCGCAACTTTCTCCAAATGAAGAGCCGCATTACGGAAATCCGACTGCGCATAATAGGTGTAACCGAGGTATACGTGTACGGCGACATTGGAAGGATCGAGCGCTTCCGACTTCTTGAGGTGGCGAAGCGCGACTTCGTGCTGCCGGGCGTTGAAGGCGATTAGACCCAGGAAAAAGTTAGGGGCGCCCAAGTCGGCCTTCAGCTTGAGGGCCGTTTGGAACGACTTGACCGCATCATCCACTTGGCGCTGCTGGTAGTAAAGAGTCCCGAGATTCGAATGCGCTTCGGCCAAATCGGGACGTAAGTGTATGATCTGCTCGTATTTCTCGATGGCGGTCTTGGCGTCGCCAGCTACCTGCGCCCGGTGCGCCTCCTGGTAGAGCGTCCGCAGGTCCGGCGGCCGGGCGGACACGTGCGTGCAGAAAAGAACGATCCCTGCGGCGGGCAACGCGAGCTTAATTGCGCGGAGGGACACCTGCAGGAGCGTGACCATAACGTTTGAGAAAGGGAATCGAACTTTCCTTGGACACACACGATTATAACACTATTGGTTGTCGGCCCCTCGTAGGCACCCCGCTGCTACATTTCTGCCACACCCAAGTCAGCCGCCACCCTTCTGCAGATACAGCGTGCAAATCACGACCGCGAGTATGATGACGCTGCAGATCCACGAGATGACTCGCACCTGCGACCCGGGAGCCAGACCTTGCCGGCCGCGCTTATGAAACAGATAGATCACTGAAAATCCCAGCAGCGGAAGAAACACAGCGTGCAGGATCCCGCCAAACAGGATCAGACCCACCGGTGTCTGGAGGAAAAGGAACGCCAGCAGGAAAACTGCGGCCAGAGAGATGGAGAGCCACCTGCACGACCGGTCCCACTGAGCAGGATCGGTCGCCGAGATCAGGCCGAGCTTCTTAGAGAAGTCGGCACTGAAGCGCGCCCAGGACGCGCAGGCGGCGACAAAGGTGGAATACAGGACCAAAAAGGCGCCCGTCATGAAGATCACGAAGCTCCACTGCCCGAAGGACTCCGTGAAAATCTTTGAGAGCGCCAGAGCAACGTCCAGGCCTTCCAGGTTCGCTGCATCGGGTTGGGTGCGGTGCAAAATGGCCGCCCCCAGCAGATAAAACACAATCGTGATCAGAGTGTAGGTGGCCGCAGAGACCATGATGTCTCTCCGCATAACGGCAATCCAGCCCCGCGCGCGCTCCCGCCACTCCGGAGTTTCCTCGGGCGGCCCGATGTAACGGCCGTAGCCTTTTTCCAGACACCAATAGGTGTAAAAGATGATTTCCGGCGCGGCGATGCCGGTGATGCCGAATGCGGAGAGCGCGATGTACATGCTTGCTGAGGGCAGTTCAAACCGCAGCCCGGAAATCAGTTCCGACCAGCGAATGGCTAGCTGCGTGCTCTGCGTCAACGCTAGAGCTACGCACATCGATAACGAGAACAACGCGACCATCGAAATGAACAGTTTTTCGATCCTGGCGTAGGTGCCGAACCACAGGAATAGGATGGTAAGAGCGGTGAGCGCCAGGGCCCAGAAGGAGACGCTTCCCACTCCGGTCGCAAGTGCCGCCGTGGTCGCTGCCATCCCAACCACACCGGCTGCTGGCAAAATATTGAGGATGAAATAAAGGAACAGTAGCCAGGTCCACAACGAGAGCCCGCGCACCCGTGGGCCGGGAAGAAAGGAAGTGGCGTCGAGCAGGGTGCCCCCTGAGGTGATCACGTAGTAGGCCCATTGCTCTTGAATGATCACCTTGACTAGGCATGAAACGATGACCAACCAAAGGACGACAAATCCTACCTTGGCGCCGAGCAGGGTGGTCGTTACGAGTTCGCCGGAGCCGACGATTGTTCCAACGATAATCACGCCAGGCCCGATTGAGCGCAGCGAATTCAGCCATCCGGTGGGTGGGTACTTGACGAACGGCTGCCCACCCGGTAACGCCATGCTCCTGACTTCCCTGTCTTTCTCGCAGAAGATTCTTCCGGGGGCACTTTCCGCGAAAGGCAATACGAGTCTCAGGCTTCGAGCAGCGGCCCAACTATCGTGCGCTCGCTACCTCTGCCCAGCCTTGTGGCTGCACGAAAGCTTCCCTTGGCCCAGGCCAAAGGTTAAAGATTAGAGAAAGAGAATGTAGCAAACGCGCTGTCTTTCTTGCAGAGCTCCTGCGTGTCGCGAATCGCACTTAAGATGACTGGCCTGCGTCGACGGACCTTCCTGGACTGACAATCGGTATTGTAGGCGCGCTTAGAGAGAAAGCGGTAGTCCAAGAGTCCGGCACCCTAGGCTCACCCTCCGGCGCGCTGTTAGGCGCTGAGCTTATAATCAACGAGGTTCCCTTGGAACGTCTGCCTGGAGCCTTTCGGGGTAAAGAGACTTGAATAGCGCATCCGAGAAAGGGAAGATTATGCAGTGGACCCGCCGTCTACGGAGAGGCCGGAGAGGAGTCGCTGAGCGAAGATGCATTGCGCCCTGTTCTCTCATATGCAGGCAAACAGCCTAAGGGTCTGCCCTGCAACGAGGCCATAGGAGAGGCCGCGTCTACGTCAGGAAAGCACTGATGGATATTCATGATCTTTACCAACCGTTTCTGCGTTATTTCCGCAGCAGAAGGATGCGACATTTTCAAGAACTGTTTTCTGCAAATATGAATACGACCATTCTCGATGTGGGCGGAACAGGCTTCAATTGGTCCCTTCTCCCAATCTCTCCGCGACTCACAACTTTGAACCTTCCAGGGCAGATTGAGGAGGCGGATGCGAGTGTGATCGCAGATGGCCGATGTTTGCCTTTTAAAGACAGGGCTTTTGACATCGTGTTCAGCAACTCGGTGATCGAGCATCTTGGAGACTCAGCCAGTCAGGAGGCGTTTGCCCGAGAGATTGCTCGCGTTGGCCTTGGCTACCATGTCCAGACGCCGAATCGCTTGTTCCCGTTTGAACCCCATCTCCTTACTCCTTTCGTTCATTATTTGCCCAAAAAGTGGCAGCTGCGTCTTCTGCGCAATTTCACTGTCCTGGGATGGGTCACCAGACCTACGCCAGAATATTGCCAAGAGTTCATCAAGGAGATTCGGCTTTTGGACTACACCCAGATGGCTTGTATGTTTCCGGGAGCGCAGATTTACAGGGAGCGATTCTTGGGGCTCACCAAATCCCTGACTGCAGTCAAACCCCCCGATGAGCAAGGTGGTTGATGAAGTTCACTGGCCTCTGACGCAGCTATCCTGGATGCCTCGTTCCAACTGGTGACGGCGCAGAACCCGGTGCGTGCAGGAGACACGCTGCAGATCTTCTGCACCGGCCGTTCAGCGTGGGCACATTTGTGGCACAGACAGAAAAAGGAGCCGTAATCAATTGAGCAGAAAAGGGGAAAGCTGGTGCGGAGAGGGGGATTTGAACCCCCACGAGGTTGCCCTCGCCAGCCCCTCAAGCTGGTGCGTCTGCCAGTTCCGCCACCTCCGCACTTGAAGGATTCGGCCCGATTATACCAAAAGCCCTAGACGAGCAGCGGAAACCCTCCTTGCCCGCTTGGTGGAGGCCTCTGGCGTTACTTTGGCGGCGGCGCAGGCGTTGCCGGGCTACTGCGGCTGGGGTTGCGGTTGCGGCTGAACCGGCGCCGCGGGTTGGGGCGCTTGTTCCGAGCCGGCCGGTTCGGTCGTTTCTTCCTGCGCGCTCTCTTCCAGCACTGAGCCTGGGCCGACCCGTTGCGTGGCCATGATAGTCAGCGTCAGAGAAGTCAGCATGAAGAGGATGGCACAGGCGGTGGTTGCCTTGGAAAGCAGAGTGGCGGCGCCGCGTGGCCCAAAGGCCGTCTGGCTGCCCATGCCGCCGAAGGCGCCGGCCAAGTCGGCCGCCTTCCCGCTTTGCAGCAGCACCGCCAGAATCAGCACCAGGCAAACCAGCACGTGAAGGATGATCAGAAAGGTATACATCGTGTTTGGGTCCAGGCCTTCGCTTTAGAAATTCACAATTGCCGCAAACGACTTTGCCTCCAGACTCGCACCTCCTACCAGCGCTCCATCAATGTCGGTCTGGGCCATCAAGCCCTTGATGTTGTCCGGCTTGACGCTGCCGCCGTAGAGGATGCGCTGGCGGTCTGCCACCTCCCGGCCAAAACCGGCTGCCACCACGGAACGAATGAACCCGTGCGCCTTCTGAGCGATTTCCGGCGTGGCCGTCCGCCCGGTGCCGATGGCCCACACCGGCTCGTACGCGATAATTATACGGGCAAGTTCGGCAACGGTCAAACCATCCAGGCCCTTTTCACCCTGTTGCTTGAGCACTGCTTCGGTCCGGCCCGCCTCGCGTTCCTTCAGTAGCTCACCGATGCAGACGATGGCTTCCAGCTCCGCCTCCAATGCGGTACGAATTTTCTTGTTCACTGTCTGATCCGTCTCCCCGAAGTATTGGCGCCGTTCCGAGTGCCCAATAATGGCGAAGCGGCAGCCAGCTTCGGCCAGCATCGGTGCGGAGACCTGCCCAGTAAAGGCGCCCTGCTTTTCCCAGTAAATGTCCTGCCCCGAGATGCCCACACGGGAGCCGCGGGCTAGCTCCACCGCTGTTCCGATAGCGGTAAACGGCGGGGCGATGGCAATCTCGGAATGGGTGGAATTGGCCACCAGGGGCAGGAACTCGAGGAAAAACTGCTTGGTCTCAGCGAGCGTCTTGTACATTTTCCAATTGCCGGCGATCAGGGGAACGCGCATCAGTCGGGTCACCTCCTCAAGAAAACTGGTCCCGCAGTCCAGTTGCACCCGGATTCTCCACGATCCCGCAGATGTTGAGCGCGATCAGGATCACCCGCTCGAATCGTGGCATAATCGGCACGTGTGTCAATGTAGCACGTTGCGGAACCGAGGTGCTCGATGAACGTGTTCCTGACTGGCGCCACCGGCTTCGTCGGGAGCCACCTGGTGAAAGGGCTACTGGCCGCCGGCCACAGAGTGCGCGCACTGGAGCGCTCGATGGGCAAGGCCAGGACCAGTGCGCCCGGCATCGAATATGTCCCCGGCGACATTCTGCAGGCAGCCTCCCTGCGGGACGTGATGCCAGGTTGCGACGCCGTCATCCACCTGGTAGGGACTATCGCCGAGGCGAAGGGAGCCACGTTCGAGCGCGTCCACCACGAGGGCACCCGCAAGGTGGTGGCTGTGGCGAAAGCCAGCCGCATCCGTCGCTTCGTTCACATGAGCGCGCTGGGCACGCGCCCCAACGCGGTCGCCGCCTACCACAAGACCAAGTGGAAAGGGGAAGAGGCGGTCCGGGCGTGCGGCATCCCTTGGGTCATTCTGCGCCCTTCCATAATTTACGGGCCAGGGATTTACGGTCCCGACGACGGCTTCACCACCCACATGCTCGAACTGATGCGCAAAGCGCCGCGGCGGCCTATCGTTGGTAGCGGACAGTACCCGGTTCAGCCCATATACATCGAGGACGTGGTGGATTGCTTCGTCCAATCGCTCACCAACGACGCGGCGCTAGGACGCGAAGTGGCCCTAGCGGGGCCACGGGCCATGCCGATTGAGGAGATGCTGGACGCACTGGCCGACGCAGCCAGCATCCGAAAGGGGAAAATTCACCTGCCCTTTTGGTTGATGTACGCCAACGCCGCGCTTCTGGAAGCCTTCCTTCCCTTCCCGCCGGTGACCCGCAACCAGTTGACGATGATGCGAGAGGGCTCCACTTGCGACACCGCCCCGATGCTCACGACCTTCCGTATGAAGCACTGGACGCTGGAGGAAGGCTTGAAGCAAATGAAGTTTGAGGCATAAGGGCTGGCAG
The DNA here is from genome assembly GCA_965223005.1 of Terriglobia bacterium. Lineage (GTDB taxonomy): Bacteria > Acidobacteriota > Terriglobia > JAJPHL01 > JAPKYU01 > CBDBKE01. The sequence continues at coordinate 77,104 of CBDCVK010000005.1, forward strand.
CTTGTGGCTTGTGGTAGGCTTGGGGTGCGATGCCGCTGCCGGCCACGATCAAGATTGGGACCGCCGGCTGGTCCTACGCCGACTGGGTGGGCCCTGTTTATCCGCGCTTCCGACATCCTGGCTTCCACCAGGCGGCCTACTTGGCCCAGTACTTCGATACTCTGGAAATCAACACTTCCTTCTATCGGCCCGTCCGCCCTGAGCACGCCCGGCTGTGGGCCCTGCGCGTGGCTTACAACCAGCGCTTCCTGTTCACTGCCAAACTCCACCGCTCCTTCACCCACGACGGCAATGCCGGCCCCGAAGAGGAGCGAGCATTCCGGGCCATGGCCGACGTGCTGATGGAGTCGGGGCGATTAGGGGCGGTGCTGGCCCAATTCCCCTGGTCCTTCAAGCACACGGTGGAGAACCGGGCCTATGTGGGCGCGCTGCTGGAACGCCTCCGCGACTACCCGATGGTGGTGGAGATGCGGCACGGCGACTGGCTCTCCCGACCCTTCCTGGAACTCTTGAACGAACACGGCGCCGGCTTCTGCAATATTGACCAACCCACGCTGTCCCACGGCATGGGCCCCAGCGCCGTGCTCGCGGGCCGAATTGGCTACATCCGCTTTCACGGGCGCAATTATCAGTCCTGGTTCGCCAATGGCGAAACCGAGTCGCGGCATGAGCGCTACAATTATCTCTACTCACCGGAAGAGATGGAGCCGTGGCGAAAGCGGATCCAGCAGGTGGCCGCCGGCGCGCATACCACTTACGTCATTACCAACAACCACTACCAGGGAAAGGCAGCCGCCAACGCCCTGCAACTGATCAGCATCCTGCTAGGCAAGCCGGTCGAGGCGCCAGCAACTTTGGTTGAAGTCTACCCGGAACTGGAGTCGTTTGTCGAGACGGAGCTTCCCGCCCAACAGGCCCTATTCGCAGCCCCCCATTTGTAGCCAGCGCGGGGGGCGTAGCGTTTCGAAATACAACCAATTTCCCATTTTGGAATAGTCCTGCCTAACCACGGCCTGGTCTCGCACGAATTTTAAAAGAGTTGCAAGCATGTCACGGCGGCGGCAATCGGCTAGCGAAGTGCCTAACTCAAGGCTGTCATGCGCGCGAGAAGCTGGGCCGCTTTTGCAGTGCTGAGCGTCGTCATCCTGGTGTACTCGACCGATTTCCTCACTGGAGAAAGCGCTTATTTGGCAATGGTGGAATCCCTTTCGGGGAAGCCGGTCGACGTCGAGGACGACCTCACCCTCTTCGGGCACACCGTTTTTCGCAAGAGCAATCATGTCGTGGCCTTTTTCTTGCTGGGGCTGAGTACGATTCCCTTCAGAAAAGTGGCCCGCGACGCTCGCCGCCTCGCTGTTTTCTGTTGCGCCAGCGTCGCGCTGGCCTCCGAGACGATCCAGGTATTTTCTGTGTTTCGCCATCCGGCGGCGTACGACGTGGCTCTGAATCTGGCCGCCGCGCTGCTCGGGCTTTGGCTGGTGTTTCACCCGCCCCGCTTTCTGCGCACGGTGTCCAGAGATAACTTCCCGCTCGCGCGCCTCCGGGCACACCCCACTCGCTAGCAACGTGTCCGGCATCTCCCTTGCTACTGGCTTGTAGCGCCGCCGTCCCGGCGGCCCGGTGCGGAATACATCTTCAGCCGGGCACAGCAGCCGGGCACAGCACTAGTCGTAGTATTCGCGGCCCAGGTGGGTGATCAACTCCTGGCCCTGTATCCAACGCAGAGTGTTCTTGAGCTTCGTCAACTGGATGAACAGGTCGTGCTCGGGGTAGAGGCCCGGCGGGGTGATGGGACTCTTGAAGTAGAACGAGAGCCATTCCTGGATGCCGCTCAATCCGCCCCGCTTCGCAAGGTCCAGAAACAGGGCCAGGTCCAGCACCAGCGGCGCCGCCAGGATGGAATCGCGGCACAGGAAGTTGATTTTGATTTGCATCGGGTAGCCCAGCCACCCGAAGATGTCCACGTTGTCCCAGCCTTCCTTGTTGTCGCCGCGCGGCGGGTAGTAGTTGATGCGCACCTGATGGAAGAAGTTCCCGTAAAGGTCCGCATAGAGCTGCGACTGTAGGATTTGGTCCAGTACCGACAGCTTGCTCTCCTCCTTGGTGCGGAACGACCCTGGGTCGTCCAGCACTTCGCCGTCACGGTTGCCCAGGATGTTGGTGGAAAACCAGCCGCTGAGTCCCAGCAGGCGGGACTTGAGCATCGGCGCCAATGCGGTCTTCATCAAGGTCTGACCGGTCTTGAAGTCCTTGCCGCAAACAGGCACGCCATTTTGCCCGGCCAACTCCAGCAGCGCCGGCACGTCGTTGGTCAGGTTCGGTGCGCCATTAGCAAACGGGACACCCAGCTTCAGGGCCGCGTAGGCGTAGATCATACTGGGGGCGATCTCTGGGTGATTTGTCTTCAGGCCGCACTCGAATTTTTCCAGCGTGGAGTGCGTGTCGGAAGCGGTCCGGAAAGCCTCCGTGGACCCGCACCAGATCATCACCAGCCGCGCGGCGCCACTCTGCTCGCGAAACCGCCTGATGTCTTCCATCAGCATCTGGGCGGCATCCCACTTTGTGGCGGCTTTCTTAACGTTGGGCCCCTCCAGCCGCTTGACGTATTGCTGGTCGAAGACCGCAGCCATGGGCCGGACCGCGGCCAGAAACGGTTTCAGCTTCTCGAGCAGCGCCGGGTCCAGCACGCCGCTGTTCGAAGCTGCCTGATAACAGTCATCCTCGTAGATATCCCAGCCGCCGAACACCAAATCGTTCAACTCCGCCAGCGGGACAAAGTCGCGGATAGCCGGCACCCGGTTTTCCGTGCGCTTGCCCAGCCGGATGGTTCCCATCTGCGTCAGCGACCCGATGGGTTTGGCGTAGGAACGCCGCACGGCCTCTACGCCAGCAATAAACGTGGTGGCCACGGCCCCCAAGCCGGGAATCAAAACCCCTAGCTTGCCCTGCGCCGGAGCTACGGGGCGCCTTGCGCCGGAATTGGCTTCAGTGCTCACAACAGACTCCAAATTCGAACCTGCGCCCCTATCATGGGCGATTGTCGCCGGTTTGGGCAAGGTTTTTGATACGCCTCCCGGCCCCTCCGCCGGCGGGCCGCGCCCACTCTCCGGCCGGCAGTTACCTCACCCGTTCCCATAGTCAGTCCAGACGGGCTGATGGTAGAATGGCGGCGACTTCGGCGCGGCGGGCAAGCGCGTCGGGCACGAGGTGCGAAATGCAATGTTCTGTCGCGACAAGGACCGCCTTCTCCCACGCTCTGTGGCTGCTTCTGGTACTCGGGACCGTACAGGCGGCCCACGGTCAAGGTTCCCTCCAGGTGCGGGATCCGCTGCCGGTCCCTGACCTTCCCGGCTACAAAACACTGAAGGGCGACTTCCACATCCATACCGTTTTCTCCGATGGCCAGGTGTGGCCGACCGTGCGGGTCATCGAGGCCTGGCGCGACGGTCTGGATGTGATCGGGCTGACGGACCACGTCGACTCCCATATCCACGCCGGAGACGTAAAGGTGGACGGCACCCGCTCCGATGCTCTGGCCCGTCCGCTGGCCGACGAATTGGGCCTGATCCTGATCCAGGGCCTAGAAATCACCAAGACGCAGCCGCACGGGCCGACGCACTTCAACGCCCTGTTCGTCACCGACCCCAATGCCCTGAATGTACCCGACCTATTCGAGGCACTGCGTCGGGCGCGCGCTCAGGACGCCTTCGTTTTCTGGAACCATCCCGAGTCTGGCGTCGCAAAACCGGAGTGGTTCCCACCTGTCGCGGCCGCCCACCAGGAAAAGCTGTTTCAGGGCATGGAACTGGTGAATGGGACCAATTTCTATGCCGGGGCCTATCCGTGGATTGAAGAGAAGAAACTGACGATTATTAGCACCAGTGACAGCCACGATCCAATGCCGCCCCGCATCGTGAGTGGGATCCGACCCATCACTCTGCTGTTTGTGCGCACGGCCGATGCTGCTGGCGTCCGCGAGGCGCTGCTGGCCCGCCGCACAGTGGCCTGGATGGGTGGTCAGCTCTGGGGCGCGGAGTCCTTCCTGCGCGGGCTTTGGCAAGCCGCGGTGACGGTGGAGAACCCTGAGCTGAACTATCGCGGTCGCGGCACTTACCTGGCCCTCCGCATCCGCAACAACTCCGCCATCGGCTTCCGTCTTCGCGTCCGGCAGGCGCCTGACTGGTTCAACCTCCACACCAACCTGATTCCCGCCGGCACTTCGGTGTTCTTCCCGTACCTTGCCCGCGGGGCACCCGAAGGCACCCATCGCTTCGAATTGGAGTTGGAACTCACCAACATACACACTGGCCCGGGACGCAACCTGGTGGTGCGCATGCCTCTCAGTGTGAACATCGGCCGTGAGGCAGCGCGGACCCTAGTAGGACCCCGCTAGGAATTGGGGAGCGCCTGCGGGGGCCGGGTGATCTGGCCCTGGTAGGCTTCGTCCAGGATAATCCTGTTCTTGACAATGGTTTCGCCGGTGGAGCGGTCCAGCTCGACCCGCGACTTCATGTAATCACCCAGTGCCCGTACGACGGCGCCCTCCGCCTCGGCCAGATCGCGTTGCGCCTGGATGACCAGGAAGATCGTGGCGGCGCCGAACTGGAACTTCTTCTGCTCGGCGTCCAGGGTACGCTGCTGCAGCTCCCGCGCCTTCCGGGCGGCGTCCAGACGGACGCGGTTCTGCTGCAACCCAATCACCGCATTACGCACCTCGGCGCGCACCGTGTTCTCCAGTTGGCGCAGTCGCAATTGCGCCTGCCGCTCCTCGACCTGGGCCTGAGCGGCGTCAGCCTGCGCGGCCCGGTTCTTGATGGGGATGCTGATTTGCAGCCCAAATGCGTAATCGGGGAAATCGCCGCCGAACATCTGGTTCAGCGACCTGCCGAGGCCGCCTCTGAATTGCTCCGCAATCTCGACCGGCTCGCCCGTGATCGGACTGGTACCGGCCTGGCCACCGATCCCGCTGCCTCCCCAGTAGGCGAAGGCATCCAGTGTAGGAAGCATGCCGTTCCTCGCTGCCCGGATGGAGATTTCACGGTTGCGCAGGTCAATGCGGGATTGGGACAACTCGGGCCGGGCTGACAAAGCCGTTCCAATCAAGTCCTGAACGGGCACCACCGGCTCGACCGGCGGAACAGTGATGCGATCGGTGGGTACAACGCGAGCCGCCCCCAGCCCCGGATCGCTCAGGTCGCGCAGCACTATGTTCTTCAGCGAAGTTTCCAATTGCTGGGCCGTGGTCTGGGCCACGATCAGGTCCTGGCGGGTCCGCGCCACCTCGGCCTCGGCCCGCACGATCTCGATAGGGGCCAGCGTGCCAATCTCCACTTGGCGCTGGTTGTCTTTGTGCAGTTTCTCGGCTACCGCGACGAACCGCTCGCGCACTTTGACGTCCTCCAGGGTGCTAACCAGGTCCCAGTAGAGATTTTGGACTTGGGTCACCGTCAGAATGACCTGCTGTTTGAACACCAGGTCGCTGACCTCTCGGTTGTTCTTGGCGATCCGGATGTTGCGCGTGTTGGGGCCGAAGCCGAAGCCCTGCAACAGCCGCTGCGTGATCTGGAACTGGTAGTTGGCATTGATCCGCGGGTTGATAGTCTCCGTTCGGTTGGTCTGACGACCGTTGTTCCACCCCAGGCTCAGTGAGGTGCCGCTGTGGAAGGCCTGCTGGTAGGTGAAATTGGCCGTCCCGGTGTTGGTTTGCAGCTGGTCAACGCCCAGGAACTGTGAGAAGAAGAAGCTTGTGATGGGGGTGGTGCGATGGTTGATGTTGAGGTTGGCGGTGACCACCGGGTCGAAGCTGCCGATGGGGGCGCCACCGCCCAACGCCGAAGTCACCAATCCTCCGGCGCCCTGGCCCACACCGCCGGCAGCGGTTCCTGTACCTCCCTGGGCACCTGCGCCGCCGCCGCCTCCACTAACATCCGAGGCACCGGTCACCGTCGTGCGCACGCCCCGGGGCGAGGCCCCGGCCTTGGTGCGCAGAATATCCAGGTCAGCGATCCTCGGGTTGTAGCGCTGGATGGACACGTCCAGATTATTCTCCAGCGCCAGCGAGATGGCGTCGCTCAGCGACAGAATCAGCTTGCCTTCCCGAAGCAGGTCCTCGACCCGCCCGGAGTTGCCCAGCACCGGTGCGGGTATCCCCATAGGCCGGTAAGACGAAAGAAAATTAGGAAAGGCGGAGTAGCCCTTCGTATAGTCCGGTTCCTGGGCCACCAACAGCAGCGGCTGGAGCACCAACCCGGCGATCAGCAACACGACCCATGCTCTCATCATAGACATGAACCTCTTCCTGTGTGTTTTATCAGGCCTTGTGTCTGGTTTGGAAAGGACACAGTAGTCTTCCTAATACAAAAGGGGACAGACAAACATTCCGCGATTTCAACAACTTGGCCGCAGACCCGCTCTTGCTCCCGCGGACCAAGGGCGAACCTTTTCATGCTAGCATCCACTCACTCACCTTGACAACGCAGAGTAGCTCGAATAGAAGCAATTACGTGTCAAACCCCGAACAAGTGCGGAAGTTGTTGGAGGAAACGGGCGCGCTGCTGGAGGGCCACTTCCTGCTGTCGTCAGGGCTGCACAGCTCGCACTACCTGCAATGCGCCCGCCTTTTGGAAGATCCCCAACGCTCCGAACACCTGGGTCGTGCGCTGGCCGAGAAGTTTGCCGGCCAGATGGTTGATCTGGTGGCTAGCCCAGCGGTGGGAGCGCTGATCATCGGCCACGAGGTGGCCCGCGCCGCTGGGGCGCGCTTTATTTTCACCGAGCGCGACGCCAGCGGGCAGGCGGCCTTGCGCCGAGGCTTCCAGGTGATACCCGGCGAGCGTGCGCTGGTGGTAGAGGACGTGGTCACCACCGGCGGTTCCACCCGCGAGGTGCTGACGGTACTGCGTGCCGGAGGCGCCGAAATCCGCGGTGTGGCAACCATCGTGGACCGAAGCGGTGGCCACGGTGATTTCGGCGTCCCCCTGGTCAGCCTCCTGCAATTGTCTCTCCCCACCTGGGCCTCGGACCAGTGCAACCTTTGCCGCCAGGGAGCTCCGCTGGAAAAGCCCGGCTCACGCCGCTAGTGGTGAGTCATGCGTGCGATCAAGCTGACGCTCTCCTACGATGGGAGCGAATTCCACGGCTGGCAAATCCAGCCGCGCGAGCCGACCATCCAGGCCACGCTGATGGAAGCAGTGGAACGGGTCATTGGCACACGCGTGCCAGTCGATGCCAGCGGGCGCACGGATGCTGGTGTGCATGCGCTCGGGCAGGTGGCCAGCTTCCACACGCATGCCACCATCCCGGTGGCCAACCTGGCCAGAGCGCTCAACGGCAAGCTTCCCCACAGCATCCGGGTGCTGGCAGCCGAAGAAGCTCCCGCCGGCTTCCACGCCCGCTTCCAGGCGCGCTCCAAGACTTACCGCTTTCGCCTGTACCGCGCCGAGGTTTGCCCGCCCTACCTGTGGCGCTACGTGCACCACTTTCCTCACACGTTGGATGAAGCGGTGACGATAGCCGCGGCTCCGCTGTTTGAAGGCACCCACGACTTCACCGCAATGGCGTCTTCCGAAGGCCGGGGCGGGGCGAGTCCCGAGGATGTCCCTGAGGAATCCAAGACCCGGATCATCCATGAGTCCAGTCTCACGCGGGAAGCGGAGGAGTTGGTGTACACGGTGAGAGGCAGCGGCTTCCTTCACCACATGGTCCGAAACATGGTTGGCACGCTGCTGGAGGTTGGCAGGGGGCGGTTGGCCGCAGACCAGATCCCCAAGATTCTGGCTGCGCGGGACCGCACCGGGGCCGGACCTACTCTGCCCGGAAAAGGCCTCTGGCTGGTTTCCGTGAAATACTAAGAAACGTCACACTTCACTCATAATTCGTAATTTGTCTTATGGTGAAATCCATCAATCCCGCGACCGGCGCGGATGAGCGGCCTGCCGGGCGCGATCCGCGCCTTGTTCCACCGCAAACTATGAGAGACTGAAGAAGCCATAGCGGCCGGCTTTAGCCTGCCTCTACATGGCACCCTGAAGGTTGCCATTACGGAACGAAAGGAGAGCCTGGATGGCCGTCAAACCCCGCACGACTGTTGAGAATCCTCCCGTTTCGGAATTGCTGACCACCCTGTCCAGCGGCCAGAAAGTGAAGCGCCGCACCCTGCGAATGCGTGCCTGCAACGAAAAGGACGCCAAGGACAAGCTCTGCTGCGGGCACCTGAAACGCTGGCGCGGCTTCGGCGACGAGGTCAAGAAAACATTTGGCGAGAATGCCGAAGTCTACCGCTGTGAACGTTGCAAGACGCTCTACCTGCCCCACACGTCGGAGGAACCCCGCACCGCCATCCTTTCTTTCTAGGTGGCTGGCAGGTCGGCGGGAACTGTGGCCGTATGGCAAACAAAAGGCACCTTGAGCTTCTGGAGATAGAGGAAGTTGAACGATGGAACTTCATACGCGCGCAGAGGCCGAAAGTAATCCCGGATCTCGGGGCGGCAAGTCTTCCAGGCGCGGACCTCCGGTCTGCTGATCTGAGCAAGGCAGACCTCAGCGAGGCCGACCTCTCCGGCGCTAACCTTGAAGAAGCGGATCTCAGCGGAGCAAACCTTAGCAAAGCGTCGCTCGTCGGGGCGAACCTTTGCAGGGCGAATCTGACCGACGCGAACTTAAGCTACGCGAATCTCAGGAGCGCAATCTTCACCGCCGCAAACCTTCAAGGTGCGGATCTTCGCCGGGCCGACCTCAGTAAGGCGGATCTCGAAGTAGCCGAAAATGTCACAACAGAACAGGTTGCTTCAGCGACCACCGATGAAGACACACTGCTTCCAATCTATTTAGAATTTTGAATTGCTCCGCTGTCTTTCGCACCGATGGTTATCCACTTCTGTCGCATCCCCTTTCACTTCGGCCTTCAAAAACGTTCGCCCCATCCCTGGAATAGGGAGACGTGCGTGATGGCTTGGAGTCCCATAGCCTGAGGTTTGAGACTCGAGGCTTGGGAGCGGGAAGGCGGAGCCTCCTAATCCCGTGCTAACATGATCGGGCATGCTGGCAAGCTCCACTGCCGCTCCGACAACCGAGACGATAGCGGTGCTGGCGAGCCGCGCAATGGTAGCCCGGGCGCTGGAGTTGATCGCGCAAGAGGCGGACTGGATTACTGACCGGCATGTCGAATTCACCTCGATCCCGGCGCCCACCTTTGCGGAACAGGCTCGGGCCGATTACTTCTTCCAGCAGTTCAGCAAACTGAAACTAGACTGCGTGCGGCGCGATGCTGCCGGCAACGTGTTGGGCGAACTGCGAGGCACCGCGCCAGCGCGGCAACGGCGCTTGTTAGTGCTGAGCGCCCACCTGGATACGGTTTTCCGGCTATCGGATCGAATCGAGGTCCACCGCCACAACGGGCGCATCTACGGCCCAGGAATCACCGACAACGGTGCCGGCCTGGCGGCGCTGCTGGGCGTGGCGCACGTCCTGCACCGCGCAAACCTGCGCCTGCGCGACAATTTACTGTTGGTGGCCAACGTTGGGGAGGAAGGAGAAGGCAATCTCCACGGCATGCGCCACTTGCTTGAGCAGAAAGAAATCTGCCGGCAAGCGCGTGCTGTTCTGGTGTTGGACGGGGCCAGCGTGGACCACATCACCGCCTCCGGCCTGGGCAGCCAGCGCTTCCGGGTCACCGTTGAGGGCCCCGGCGGGCATAGCTGGAGTGACTTTGGCCTGGCAAACCCCATCTACGCCCTGGGATCAGCGGTGGCCCGCTTCGCCCAAATTTCCGTCCCCAAGCAGCCGCGCACTACGTTTAACGTCGGTGAAATCCAAGGAGGCACCAGCATCAACTCGGTTCCCTCGTTCGCCTCCATCAAGGTGGACATCCGGTCCGGTTCGGTGGAGGAGATCCGGCGGCTGGCGGCCATTTTGGAACGCGTAGTCCGGGGGGCGGTGGAAGAGGAGAACCAGCGCGCACAGGGTGACAGGCTCACCTATCAGGTTCAGGATATCGGCGAACGCCCCGCGGCCGAGCTGCCGCAGAACGCTCGCATCCTGGAAACGGTGCGGGCAGTGGACCGCTATCTGGGGATCCCCTCGCGTGTCGAGCGCTCCTCTACCGACGCGAATATTCCATTGGCGCTAGGCATCGAGGCAGTTTCCCTGGGTGGGGGCGGCCAAGGGGGCGCGACCCACTCCCCGCAGGAATGGTACGACCCGGCTCGTCGCCAACTCGGGCTCGAGCGCATCCTGCTGGCTTTGTGCGCGCTGGCGGGGGTGGACAGCTAGCCGTTGCCTCGCAACCAGTCTTTTGCCTCTGGAGTACTGCTTTCCGCTTACTGCCCCGTGTGGCTGGCCCTGCTCGCTCTGCACCCAATCAGCGTCCTGTCCCGGAAGGGGGGGAATGCGCACCGATTTTGGGGGAGGCAAAACCATTGGTTTCCGCCGAGCATCTTTACGGGACGTGCGCACCCTGCCTTGTGCGGGCGGAAGCCTGAGATGGCATCCGGCAGCCGTGAAGAAAAGGTGGGACGGACATCATGAAAGGAATCAAGCTGTACCCGGCCGTGGTCGTGCTGGGCATCGCTTTCCTGTTGATCGAGTCCGTCTTCTGGGCGAGCGAGCAGAACCAGCCCTTGGAAGTTGCCGTGCGGATGATTCTGCTGCGCACCTCCGAAGAGGCGCGGCAGGTTCTGGCGAACCTCCAGCGCGGAGAGGACTTTGCCGAGCTGGCGAAAAAGCACTCGATCGATTCCACCGGGCCAGCGGGCGGCTATCTAGGCAAAGTGAAGCTGTCGGACTTACGCCCCGAAATTCAGGAGGCCTTGAAGGAGCTGCCTGCGGGGCAGGTGTCCGGGGTTGTCGAAACGTCGAGCGGCTACATGATCCTGAAGATGCTTAAAGAGGAAGCGGAGAGCACCGAAATCGAGAGCGCGCAACCCGCCCCGGAGCGCCGACTGACCACCGACGTCTCGGGAGCTGGAGAAGTTCAATACCTGTTTGAGCGCATCCAGAAGCCAGTCGGCTGGGAACAGGATTTGCAAACCATCTGCGCGATTAAGATCATGGCGGTTCGCATCGGATTTCAAGAGTTGGAAAAATATTTGGCAGAGGCCGAGAACGGAAGCGCGAGGCAGGTGGGGGACGCTGGACTCTTGGGTGTCTATCAGACACTGGCTCAGCAGTGGGCACACCGTGGGGATTTCGATCAAACGATCAAGTATTTCCAAGCGGCGTACGAGCAGGCTGTCGCCCGCGGCGACAAGGAGGTTCTACTGGAATTGGAGGAGAAGCTGGGGATTGCCCACCTGGGATTGGCACAGGCTGAGAACCTGGTACCCAGCGCTCGCGTCAAAACCTGCATGTTCCCGATGCGTGGCAGGGCGCAGCCGGAGCAGACCGCCAATTGGGAGGCCGCCATCCGGCATTTTCTCAAGTTCCTGGAGCAGCAGCCGGAAGACCTGGAGGTGAGATGGCTGCTGAACCTTGCCTCCATGGCCTCGGGCAGGCACCCCGAGGCTGTTCCCAAGCAATACCGGATTCCTCTTGCGCCCTTTGAGTCCAAGGAAGACGTGGGCCGCTTTGTTGACGTGGCCCCTGTGGTGGGGGCCGACACCTTCAACACGGCCGGCGGAGCGATTGTGGATGACCTGGACAGTGACGGACTGCTGGACATTGTGACCAGCGCAATGGACCCTTGCGCGCCGATGCGCTACTTGCACAACAGCGGGACGGGAACCTTCACCGACCGAACCGCGCAGGCCGGGCTGATCAATCAGCTTGGCGGGCTGAACATGGTCCCGGCCGACTACAACAATGACGGCTGCCTGGATATTCTGGTGCTCCGGGGCGCATGGGAACTGCCCATGCGCAACTCGCTGCTGCGCAATAACTGCGACGGAACCTTCACCGACGTGACCCGCACGAGTGGGGTGGCGGTGCCCGCCACTTCCACGCAAACCGCTGCCTGGGCCGACATTGATCTGGACGGCAACCTGGACCTGTTCGTGGGCAACGAACGCTCTCCCAGCCAGCTTTTCCTCAACCAGGGCGACGGGACCTTCGAGGACATTGCGCCCGCCGCCGGCGTGGACCGGGTCATGTTCACCAAAGCCGTCGCTGCGGGCGACTACGACAACGACGGCTACCCGGACTTCTACGTCTCAAATGGATTTGCAGAGAACTTCCTCTTCCACAACAACCGGGATTTAACGTTTACCGACATGGCCGAACCTTTGCGAGTGCAACAACCCATTTTCAGCTTTCCGATCTGGTTCTTCGACTATGACAACGATGGCTGGCTGGACCTGTTCGTCTCCAGTTACTATGGCTCAATCGTGGACATCGTCGGCAGTTACTTGCAATTACCGGTGGAGGTCGAGACGCTCAAGCTCTACAGGAACACCGGCTCGGGCTTCCAGGATGTGACCAAGGAGGTTCAGCTGGACCGGATCTTCACGCCTATGGGGGTCAATTTCGGCGACCTGGACAATGACGGATTTCTCGATTTCTACCTGGGGACCGGCAGTCCCTCCTACGCAGTGCTAGTTCCAAACGTGTTGTTTAGGAATCACGACGGGAAGTATTTCGTGGATGTCACCGCTTCCTCGGGGACCGGCTGTCTTCATAAGGGACATGGGGCGGCCTTCGCCGACATCGACAACGACGGCGATGAAGACATTTTTATTCAGATGGGCGGCATGGTGCCGGGCGACAGGCATGGGAACTTGCTCTTCAGAAACCCCGGGCACGGCAACAACTGGATCCGTCTGCGGCTGGTGGGCGTGAAGACGAACCGCGGGGCCATCGGGACCCGCATCAAGCTTGGCGTGCGGACGCCCGAGGGTGGGCGCCGCTTCATTCACCGCCTCGTCGGCAGCGGTGGATCGTTTGGCGCCTCCCCGCTGGAGCAGCACATCGGGCTGGGCAAGGCTGGCAGCATCGAAACCCTGGAAATCTGGTGGCCCACCAGCGACACGCGGCAGGTGTTCCACAACGTCGAGGTAAACCAGTTCCTGGAAATCAAGGAGTCGGAGAAAACATTCACGGCAGTCGAGCGACCCTCCTTCTCATTGGGAGAAGAGAGCCGGAGGCACCCCACAAGGCGCGAACCCCCATTGTCTCCGTCTTCGAGAGTCGAACGAAAACCCTGACCTTCCGCCTACTGCCTTGCTGTGTCTGGCCCTTCTCACCTACACCCAATCTTGCCTCTGTCCCTGCAGGGGAAATGTGGGGGAATTGCGTGGCGACGAAACCATTGGCTTCCGCCGAGCATCTTTAAACTAGTGGTATAATGCACTTGAAGTTAAGGTCTGCGTTTTTCTTGATGAGGAGTATACCCCGATGAATTCCAGGTTGGACGAACTGGTAGCCGGACTGCGCCGGCAAAAGTGGGTCTCACTGGCCCTGGTTTCGTTGACGCTGGTCGTGGGCATCGCAATTGGGACCGTCGTAACCCGAACGGTGGGCGCCCTGGACCGCTCGGTGGCCCCAGGGGCCAGTCCCCTGTCCATCCAGTCCCCGGCTCAGCTCTCTTCGGCCTTTGTGCAGATCTCCAAGGCAGTCCGGCCCACGGTGGTCAACATCAACACATCGGCCACCGTGAAACAGCCGACGCCCCGCCGCCGGCGGAGCCCTCGGGAACGCGAGCGTCAGGACCCGTTCGAAGAGTTCTTCGAGCGATTCTTTGAAGGGCCGTCTGCACCCGAAAGTGGCGTCCAGCAGCGCAGCCTGGGCTCCGGAATCTTGGTGGATGGAAATGGCTATATCCTGACCAATCGGCACGTCGTCGAGAGAGCGGATCGCATCCAGGTGAAATTGTTCAACGATCCTAAGCAGTACAAAGCCAAGGTGATTGGTTCGGACAAGGAAACCGATCTGGCCGTCATCAAGATCGACGCCAAGACGTCCCTGACGCCAGCCAAGATGGGCAACTCCGACGGCATCCAGGTCGGCGACTGGGTGCTGGCAATTGGTAGCCCATTCGGCCTGGAGGAGACCGTAACGGCAGGTATCATCAGCGCCAAAAATCGCGACCTGGTTGGTGCCCAACAGTTTCAGCACTTCTTGCAGACCGACGCGGCCATCAACCCCGGCAACAGCGGAGGCCCGCTGGTGAACATGGTCGGTGAGGTCGTGGGAGTGAACACGGCCATCGCCACCAACCGCGGCAGCTACCAAGGCGTGGGCTTCGCCTTGCCTTCCAACACGGCTGTCTACGTCTACAACCAGATCATCGAACACGGCCGCGTGCCGCGCGGTTCCATCGGCGTGGAGTTCCAGGGCCAAAGCTCGGAAAACGAAGCTTTGCTGCGCAGTTTCGGCGTCAAGGGCGGCGTGATCATTAATCAAGTGATGCCTGGCTCCCCGGCCGACCAGGGTGGGCTGAAGTCCGGCGACGTGATCGTCGCCGTGGACGATACCCCCATCCTCTCCGGCGACGAACTGGTCTCCAAGATCTCCGAAACTCCGGTCGGCGAGAAAGTTCGCATCAAGTACGTCCGCGATGGCAAGAAAGCGAAGACCAGTATCACCGTCGCCGAGCGTACTGAAGTCTTCAAGGAATTATTGGGCGGGCAAGAGGAGGAGCTGCAGCCCGAAGAGCCTACTGAGGCCAAGTTCGGCCTGACCCTGCAGAATCTCACCCCGCGGCTGGCCAGCCGTCTGGGACTCGGCGACGAGGAAGGCGTGCTGGTGACGAAGCTGGATCCAGGCAGCTTCGCCGGAGACGTGGGCTTGCTTCGCGGTGACCTGATCGTCGAACTGCAGCGGGAGCCCGTCCGCTCGGTGGAGGATTTGCGCCGAATTCAGCGTGGTTTGAGCTCTGGAGACGATGTCGTCTTCAAGATACTGCGCCGCGGACTCCGCCGACGAATGCAGACCCTCTTCCTGGCAGGCACACTGCCCTAGGAGGTTTTCGAACCCTCCCGCTTGGGCAGGAGAATAGCCAGCCGTCGTGGCGGATCAGGACAAGGGAGCCGTCGCAAGGTTGCGGTTGGCCGCTATGTCCGGTAAAGCTTCCCGGTACTTCGCGTCAATTCTAGCCGGTTTGGTGCTGGCCGCCGGTGCCTCAGCCTCGCTGGCCCCACCGGCCAAGGCCTCCCCAGCAAAGAAGGTTTCCAGCAGCAGCAAGAAAACCTCAGTTGCCCAGAACAAGCGTTCCCGGCGAAAAACCCGGCGACGCGCTGTCCGCCGGCGGCGCCGGCGGGTGGTGCGTGGCCAGAGAGTGCCCACAGCTCAGCGTATCCGCGAAATCCAGCAGTCGCTGAGCCGAAGCGGTCATTACGACGGAAAGCCGACCGGCAAGCTCGACTCTCACACGGTGGCCGCCCTGTCAGACTTTCAACAGGCCCAGGATCTGAAGCGGACCGGAAAGCTGAATGCCCTGACGTTGAAGAAACTGGAGCAGTATGGATTGCCGCCGCACTCCCGCGCCTCCGTGGCGCCACCCCCGCGAGCGGACCCTTAGCCCCGGCTTGCCCCCGCCCCCGCGCTGCATTTGATGGGGTGGCCCGGCGCGCCCTCTCCGGATCCTTTGCTCTAGCCCACTTTCCCGGGTATGCTATCGCCAAAGCAGCGTGCCCATGAATTATCTGATCTTCGACATTGAGACGTATCCGGACAAACCCCTGGTAGAGGCCGTGTACGGCCACAGCTACGCCAGCGTGAAGGAGCAATCGAACCGGCTGCTGCACCCATTGTTCCACATCCCCATCGTGATCGGCGGGCTAGTTTGTGACGAGAACCTGCGCATCCGCAGTTTCGGGGCCATGTCCGGCGATCCGGACAAGGAGCGCGAAACCCTGCAATTCTTCTGGGAAACGTTCGAGCGTTACGGTGGCGGCCGGCGCAACCCGCCGCCGGTGCCGGGCCCCGAATGCGCGTTGGTCACTTTTAACGGGCGCAGCTTCGACCTGCCGGTGATCGAGCACCGCTCGCTGCGGTACGGGATGGGCTCAGTTGATTACTTCACCGCGCGGGACAAATTCAACAATTACCGCTACCGCTACGCGCCGGAGTTCCACTTCGACATTGTCGAGTTCCTCACCAACTTCGGAGCCGCGCCCAAAGCCTCCCTGGACGCGGTAGCCAAGCTGGTCGGGCTACCCGGCAAGACCGAGATGGACGGCGCCGAAGTGGAAGGGGAATACGAACAGGGGAACCTGGCCGGCATTGCCGAGTACTGCATGGCCGACGTGGCCCTGACCTATCTCGTTTTCCTGCAATGCCAGCGCATGCGCGGCTTGCTGCGTCCGAGTGCGGATGCCGCGTGTGCCGAGGCGCTGGAATATTTCCGCGCTCAACTGGATGCGCGGCCTTTCCTGATCGACCTGGTGCGGGCTCTGGAAGGGCGCCTGGCGCCCTCAGCGCAAACGTAGACAGGCCTAGAACAGGCTGGACTTCCATCTGGCGCGTATACCTTAGGGACCCCTTGATTCCAGCTTTATTGCGCGCTGCGAGAAGGCCCGGCCCTGTAGCAGGGCGAGCCGGCGCGGCACGCTGAGTTCGCTTATGGGAGCTACTGACATCCGCAAGCCCAATGGCAACCGTCGGCGCAGTCCGCGCCTGGCTCGCGTAGTGGAGGTGGAAATCGCGGGCCGGGGAGCCGACGGTAAAGTTCTGGTGGAATCCACCTCTACGTGCGACATCAGCCGGCATGGCGCCAGCCTTACCGCTCGGACTGCGTTTCCTCGCAGTGCGCCGCTGGCCATTCGCCGCTCCGGAGGCAAGCCTGCTCTGGCCCGGGTGGTTTCGGTGAAGTCGTGCTCCCAACCTGGCCTACAGCAGCTCGGAGTGAGATTCCTGGAGGATGAAAGTTACTGGGAGCACGGATTCCCTCCCGACTGGCAAGACAAGGATGCTGCAGCGGTGGAAGATGAAAAACCAGCCGAGGAACCTGCCGCGGCGCACCAGCGCGTTCATGCGCTGGACGAATCGCTGGAGAGAGTCCTGCGCAAAGGCGAAACGCTTCGCGCACAGGCCGAGACGATGCTCCGGGAGTTTGCCGAACAGATGGAAGCCGCACGGCGGCAAGGGGTTAGCGCGCTGGCGCCCCAGCTGGACTTGCTGGCTGCCCGGAAGAACATCGCCAGAGAGGAGCTTACTGACCAGGGGCGGTGCGCAGCGGAAGCCATCCGCGCCCAGGAGGAACGCGCCGGCGCCTCCTTGGTCCGGCAGGCGGCCGGGACGGAGGAAAAGATTGGGAAACTGGCCCAGCAATTCGAGGCCGCAATGCAGGCGGCCCTGGAGAAATATCAACAGACGCTAGCACAGGAAGGCAGCAAGGCCCAGGAAATCGTGGTGAGCTCGGCCGCCAGCTTGGAAGCGCACCAGCAGGGGGTGGCCGAACTGGAAGCGCAGTCCGCCAGCTGGCGCGAGCAGATGGCAGCCAGTCTGAACAGCCTGCGGCAGGACGCAGAGCGGATCACCCACAGAAGCCGCGGCGAAATGCATGGGGCGTCCCTGGCCAGCATCCAGGAATTCCGAAAACTGACACCACAACTCGTCGACGAGGCGTCCCGCTCGTTCGCCGCGGTGCTGGGCGAACAGAAAAGCGCTGCCACTCGCTGGATTGCCCAGTCGCTGGAGACTGCCCGGGCTAATTTCACCGAGCTGCAAAACGCCTCGCGGGCAACACTGGCCGAGCACGCGGGGCAGGGGTTGGAGCAGTTCAAGACGTCGCTCCAGAAGCGCTTGCGGGAGGCCAAGGAGGCCGGCTCCGCCGAGGCCGCGGCGGTCGAAGCACGCCTGCAGCGGGTACGTACCTCCCTGCAAGAATTGGCGAAGTGGTCAGAACGGGCAATTTCCAGCACCCAGGAAAAGCTGTCGGCGACGACAGG
The DNA here is from genome assembly GCA_965223005.1 of Terriglobia bacterium. GTDB lineage: Bacteria > Acidobacteriota > Terriglobia > JAJPHL01 > JAPKYU01 > CBDBKE01. The sequence continues at coordinate 94,923 of CBDCVK010000005.1, forward strand.
CCAAGCCGAAACCCACTTGCGGGAGACCGCCACGCGCCACCTCCGCGAACTGGGAGAGGCTGCGGCAAAGGCGTTCGAACGTCTCGAGCAGCAGGCCGAATCGCTCAAGACCGGTGCCGCTGAAGCCACCCGCCAGCTCGGTGAGCAGGCGCGCGACGTGCAGCAGATGCGTCTCACGCTGGATCAGAGCGCCGAGCAAAAGCGGGAAGCACTCGACGCCCTGTTCAGTTCGCTGACGAATCGATATGACCAGCGGAAGGAGGCCTTGGACCGACTCCTGGAAACCTTGGAAAATGGCCGCGCCGACCTGCGCGCCAACCTGGATTCGCTGCGGACCTGCACGGAGGAGAACCAAGCACAGATCGAGCGCTTCGCCGCCGGGCAAGAAGCGTCACTGAAATCCAGGACGCTGGAGCTGGAGCAGAAACTGCGGGCCGGCGCCCTGGCGCTGGAAAAAGAGCTGCAGGAGCGCGCCGCGAGGCCGCTCGAATCCCTCCGCAACGCCTTTTCAGCCGGGCTGGGACAGGCCGCCGCCCATGCGCAGCAGAGATTCAGCCAGACGCTGGCCGCAGAAATGGGAAAAGCCGTCCCGCGTGTCGCCGAACTGGCCTCGACCCTGGATCGCCACACCGAAGAGCGTTGCAAGGAGCTGGGGGCGGTGTCGGCCGCTCTTGCGCAGCGGCTGCATCAGGTGCGTCAGGAAGTGGAAGCCAGCGCGCAGGCAGGCGTGGAGCACCTGGCCCAACATGCTGCGGACACCGAGCACTCGGTCAAGCAAGCAGCCCAGGACGCTGTGGGCGCGGTCGCCGACAGTAACGCGAAAGCTGCGACTGCCGGAGGAGAAATTCTGGACGCTATCCGGCAGACACGCGCTTCCATGACGCGGGAGGGAGCCGAGATGGAAAACCAGGCCCGGCAGAGGCACCAGCGGCTGGAGGCGCAATTTGCCGGATTTTCCTCGGCTCTGGAGGATAAACGCACCAGCCTGATTTCCTTCTATTCCAGTGTGGACCAGACCAAAGCAGAACTGGCGCTGTCGGTGGCCGCCGCGGAGCGGCGGGTGGAAGACGCGCGCACGGCCTTGGACGAGACACATCAGGAAATGCAGGCTGTGCTGGACAGACGCGCCGAAGCCCTCACCACTCGCCACCACCAGAAACTAAAAGAGTGGCTGAATGCGGGTCAACGAGAGATTGGAGCGGTGGGCGAGGCTGCCCAGGAAGTTTTCCAGGCGCGGATCCGCTCCGCCTTGGACCGCACCCTCGAGCAAGCAGAGAAACGCCTGGAGCAGGCTGGCGGCAGCCGGGTGGCAGGCCTCGAGCGCTCCGTCGAAACCCTCCGCCGCGACTACGAGCGGCGCCTGCAGCATCTGGCACAGCAGTACGAGGAAGCTTGCCAGAAGCAGACGCGGATGCTCACGGACTCCGTGGCCGATGCGGCCGTCCCGGTCCGCGATCAGACGCAACAGATGAGCCGCACCGCCATCGAGCGGGTTCGCGAGGCACATGAGATGCTGTTGCGGGAAACTCCCGCCCGAGTGGCTCAGGCTGAGGCGGCCTTCCGGCAGAGCCTGGAGCGGATTCTCGAGCAGGCTCGGGAAGAAGCATCAGCCACGTTGGCGACCCTCTGCTCGCAGTGGGTGGCGCGGAGTGAGTTGGAACTGCGGCGGCGCCTTTACGAGGCTCAGCAGAAGCCGATACCGCCAGGCAAGGCGGAGGCGGAAAGCGCCTAGACGCCGCACAACTAATGTACTTGGGATCTGCGCTCCTGGTATCTCTGGTGGGCCGCACGCAGCAGTTGATCTAGCGGATCCGTCTCCGCAATCTCTTCTGAAATAGTTGCCCCCCATCCCCTTTCGGATCCTCGCTCCTGTACTCCCTGCTCGGCTGGCAGCTCAACCGAGTCCAGCACTTCACCTATTGGTTCCGTCTCTAAAATCTCTCCCGCGGCGTTCTCTGCCACCATGGTCGTCCCCAATTCCACTTCCGGTCCTCGGGCCTCTTCTCCCTGCACGGCTGGAGGCTCAGCGAAACTCAACGCCTGCTTCAGTAGTTCCGGCTCCGGAATCTGTTCCGCGGCGCTCTCTGCCACCATGGTCGCCCCCAATTCCACTTCCGGTCCTTGGGCCTCTTCCCTTTGCACGGCTGGGGCCTCAGCAGAACGCAACACCCGATCGATTGGTTCCGTCTCCGCAATCTCCTCCGCCGTGGTCGCCCCTAATTCCCTGAACTTGCGAACACTGGGTAGAAGCCGGGATTTTAGAGAACCAAGAGTCTTATTGAAGGCGTCCACCGCGTCATCCAGCGCTGCGCGCAACTTGCTGAAGTGATCCCAAAAAATAGAAACACGTTCGTAAACTTCTTTCCCCGCCTCGCTGATCTCACGCGCGTTCGCGGCGACGGCTTCTTGTCGCCATCCGTAAGCGGCTGCTTTCAGAAGAGCGATCAGAGTCACCGGGGTCGCAATGAGCACCCGGTTTTCAATTGCGTGTTCCACCAGAGAAAGATCCCGGTCGACGGCAGCACTAAAGAATGGCTCTCCCGGAAGGAAAAGCACTGTGAATTCGGGAGCGGCGGCCAGCCCTTCCCAGTAGGCCTTGGAGGACAGCTGGTCCACGTGGCTCCGCACGTGCTTGGCATGGAGGGTGAGAGCCGAGTTCCTTTCCTCGTCCGTGTTTGCCTCCACCGCGTCAAGGTATGCGTCAAGCGGCACTTTGGAATCCACAGGGACGGAAAGGCCACCGGGCATGTGCACGACCATGTCGGGACGGCGATATCGACCATCTTCGGTATTCACCGTGGGTTGTTCCGCGAAGTCACAATGCTCTGCCATCCCCGCAAGTTCCGCGGCACGCCGCAACGTCAGTTCTCCCCAACGGCTGCGAACATGCGGGCGCCGTAGCGCAGAAACCAGGTTTGCCGTCTCCCGTCGGAGAAGGTCTTGTGTTTCCCCAATCCCTTTCAGCAAACCCTGCAGGTCTCCATATGCTCTTTGGCGCTCGCCTTCAATCGACTGCAGATGTCCTTCGTACCTAGTGAGCGCCTCGGCAAGCGGTTTGACCAGCGCCTCAACCTCTGTCCTGCGCTGCTTCAGGTCTCCTTCCGCCTCGCCCCGGAGTGTGCTGAACTTTTGGGTCGCGAGGTCAAGAAACGCTTCGTTGTTGGTTTTTAACGTCTGAGCCGCGTGTTCGCTGAACTCGGCTGATAGTTGAGTGCGGGCTTCCTCTATCAATTTTTCCTTCTCTCGCAGTATTTGTTGCTGTGATGTAAGAAAAGCCTCCGAGGTTGCCTTGCTAAGTTCCGCCTCCTGCAAACGTTCTTGGAAGGACGGGGGAACGCGATCGCGAGTGAGCACCCAAGTGAAGAGGCCGCCGACTAGGACTCCGGCAAGCAGACTAAGCGCAATCGCGACAAACGCTACAGATACACTCATCTCAGTCCCTTCCTCACCTAGTAGGGCAGCCGGGCCAGCAGCTTCCCGAGCGCCCCGCGTTGCTCCCCCGACAGCGCCTCAAACTCGCCGGCAAACCCGGTGCCGGTGATTCGCCGCACCTGGCAGGGCAGACGAATGGCTTCGGCGCCCGAACCCAGAGTGATCTGGACCTCAGCTTCTGCCGGAGGCGGCGAAGCCGCTTCGACGAAGATGCTGTCCTGGCTCAATTCGGTGGCCTCGCCGGTGATGCGCCGGCCTTTCCACTCAGCGGCTACGGCTTCCCGCAGCCTGCAACGTCCCCGTTCTCGCCGGTCAATGTCCTCGATCATGCCTCCACCTCGCGCACCCATTGTAGCGCGCCCCGATCGATTCAGGCGCCTGTTCTTGTCCGTCTCCGGAGCCCCACCGCCGCCATAGATTCAGGAGCAGGAGATCTAACTTTCAACATGCTGCTTCAGTCCTTGTAGGAGTTTCACCATTCCCCTCCTGTAATACGCCCGTACAAAGACTGCATCGAGAAGCTTCCCCAATGGACCAAATTTGAGCGTGTATCTCGGCGACACGGTGATTGCTGTTTCCTCGCCTTGGGCTTCGAGCACGAATCTTATATCCGCTGTCTTGAACGGGAGGTTTGTCCCGACAATTCGCATTGTCAACTCTTCACCTGGCCTCCAATCAACACCTTTTCATCGAGATAATTCTTTCCGCCTAGCTCACAACGTCGTCCTGAGCCTACTCCGGTTTCTCCAGTCGTTGTCTTTCGAGAAGAAACAACTCCAGGATTCCATTTGTATATGGACCCTATATCGGCCAGGGCATCCCAAACCGCCTCTTTGGGGGCGCTAATTCGAATCTGTTCCGCGAAGGCACTCACCGTTTCATCTCTACTCTTGCGTGGAAGCGACCTGAGCAGCAACCTCTGACCATTTTAGCGTTTTGCCAGCACTACCGCGCTCGATCCTCGTCCGGGATCAGGCGCAGGACCAAAGTTTTCTCCGGCAGCTCCATTTCCCGGGGACAGCGCCAGGGCCGGGGACAACGCCAAGGACAGAAGACTGCTGGCCCGGCGCGCAGTTCTCTGTGCGGCGTCTCCACAATGACGTGCTGCTTGGCGGAGACGATTCGCGACCGCCGCAGCTGTCGCCCGTTCTTCCGGAGACTTAGATAATCGCCCGGCAGAGGCCGGATGTTGGGTGGGGGCAGGCAGACGTAGGTATCCGGTAAGTGTGTGCGCACCAGCGATTCGAGCGGCAGCGGGTACTCTACTGGCCGCCGCCTATTGAGCTTTGCAGCACGGCCTCCGGGGTCTGTTTTCAGTTCCCACAGGTCATGCCCCAGCGACTGGAACTTGTGCACCAGAACCCACCGCAAGCCACCCCGCTGGCTGCGAAAGTAATTCCACGGAAGCGTGTCGGACAGGACCTGGTCGGTATTGGCACACCCGCCATGATCATCAAGCGATGCTTTAATCTTGTCCAGTAATAGCTTGAAAGCGCTCACTCTGTTCCTGGTCGATACACCTCCCTCCGCCGCCCTGTAAGCCAACCCAAGTTGCCCCCGCAGGTGTGGCCCGAAGGCCTCTCGCACTGTACAGGCTGGAGCCTGGTGACGGGCGTCGATCCCCATGCGCACTCCGGAATCCGCATCCGTCGCCGGCCCCACTTTCACGAGCAGCAAGCCTGCCCCGTGCCGCTTCAGCACCGCCCGCCTTCGGGGCGGAATCCGTGCCCCATCTGGCACGGCGACGTAGGATTCCCAAACGTAGCGCTTGTTGCGCCCAGCCTGGCGAACCGCGCCGCGCGAAAACCAGGGCTTCAACTCCACGGCCACAGTCACGGGCTCGCGCACCGCCAGCAGGTCCACGTAACCACCGTGTGGCGCGGGCACCTCGGCATACACGGCATAGCCCGTGCTCTCGAAGTGCCGCTTCAGCGCCGGATACAAATCGGCTTCCCGCATCGCTGCTGAATGTACCCCGACGCGCTGCTACTTGTGCCCTCTCACCGAGTGACGCCTAAGGCACTTTTCCCCCAGGCAGCAGCGGGAGCGGAAGAAGGATTGAAGCGCCCCTGGGGCTGGGAAGGAATCCCTAGCGTTAGAAACCAAGGCCGAATGTGTTTGTGTAGCAGTCTTCGACAGGCCTCCACCCGCCACTGCTCACTCGTGTTTCACGGGCAGCGGGCCTTTGTGCTTCCAAAGTCGTTCTTTGAGCCGAGGAAACAGTTTCAGGGCGTTGTCGCGCAGGATGTTGCGGCCGATCCTGCGCGCATCCTTCTCGCGCAGCTGGCCGCTAATGACTTTTTCGGCCAGGACCTCAGCCAAGCAGCGGAGGCTAAATTCCGTCGAAGCGTAGACACCCTCGGCGTATTCGGTGTCAGCACCCCACATGATCCGATCCGACGGAATAATATCGAGCCACTCGTGAAACGCTCGCTTGGCGACCGTGGTGCTGATGAGCGGCAGCCAGCAGGAATCGAGCCACACATTGGGCGGATGCGGCGCGGCGGCAAGAATCCGACGAAAGGCAATGGCCGCTGTCTCGCTCACCCAAGGGTAGCCGCCGTGGAACAGGATGAACTTGGTCCGCGGATTGGCATTTATGAGGTCAACCAACAAAAGTGGGTTCGAGGGCTGGAGGTGGTACCCCGTGTGGATTTGAAAGGGCAGGTCGTACTTGGCGCTCAGCTCGACCAGCCGCCACATCATGAAATCCTCGAAGCCCTTGATCTCCTCAGCCGACAACTCCTTTCGAGGCCGGCCGAAAACGCGAGCCGCCCGCTCCTTGTCGACATTTTCAAAGTGAAGGCTGCGCTGGGTGTGTACTTTCAGCCCGACCGCTCCATGCTCCTTGGCGGTTTGGAAGGCACGATCCACCACCACGAGATAGTCGTCCAGTGACTCCACCTTCAGTCCTCGTTCCCGGGCGAAGCGGTAGGGATCAGATGAAGAAGTTGGCGGGCTGAACGAAACTGAAGGTTCTTTGAACTCAGCGGAGTGGAATCCGTTCAATAGAAACCCCACTCTGAAGATGATGACCTCAAACGGATGGTAGAGCTTGAAATCAAGCGGCGCCCAATAGCGATCGTTGAGCATCAATTCAATGTTGGACCGCTCGGTGATGACCTCGTACAGCCACTTCTTGTTACGATAGTTCTCAAAGATGCGCCGGTCCAGCGAGGCTGCCTGTTCGTCCGTGATGCTGTTGAAGTCGATACCATAGAGATCCTGGAATGCGGGGAGCATATAGCGATATTGGCTCAAAGCCCGCGCCTCATCAAAGTCGCCCTTGGCTCGCGACCACCACTCCTTAAAAGGTTCACCAGGCTTCCACGGAGTGAGCCGCCGGTAGAGTTGGTAATAAGAGCGCGACCAAATGCCATAGAGGTTGATGCCGCGGCCATGTTCCGTCTCGACGTAAGGAGGCAACTGATCAAACGGCCGGATGTGATTGTGGGTGTCGATAATCGGCACGGTATCCAGAAATGCCTTGATTCGCTGGTAGGCTGCGGTGTCGCGGGTGGCCTGACCCGTGGCTGCAACAGGAAGTGATAGAAAGCAGCAGACGGCGGCAGTAAGTATGCATCTTGGCACGATTTGCTCCTGTTTCACTTTAGCCGGCCTTTTAGCCGGAATTAGCTTCTTGGCTCTCCGGCGGTTGAGAATATACACCCGTTTGCGCCCCAGTCGTGCCCTCACTGCCAGGCGAGAGGGGAATCGAACTGCTCAGGAGTGCTCAGGATGCACCGTGGCGATATGAGCTTGAACCGACAGGGTGGCTGGTGTATGCTGTTGAGTAGAAGAGAGGAAACTCAAATCGGAAATTCCCGCTAGAGGCGCTGCCCCATGAAGGAGACATCAGGAACGCGCAGGGTTGGCGAGCCGTGCGAAAGCAAACTTAGGAGAAACGATGTACTTTAGGCCCCGAGCAGTCCTTCTTGGCTTGGTGCTTGCCGGCCTCTGTCCACTTCTGAGCCTGGCGTGGGCAGGTGCGCCGGAGGTCGATTTTCGTCGTGACATTGAGCCGCTTTTCCGGTCTCGCTGTTACTTGTGCCACGGCTCCAAGCAGCAAATGCACGGGCTGCGGCTCGACCGTCGCCAGGACGCGCTGCGCGGCGGCGAATCCGGCCCACTCCTCCAAGCCGGGAACAGCAGTGCCAGCGAGTTAATCCTGAGAGTAACGGGGCAGGCCGACAGGTCGCCCATGCCCCCCGTGGGCGAGCGCCTGACAGCGGAAGAGATTGCCACTCTCCGGGCGTGGATTGACCAAGGAGCGCCCTGGCCGCAGGAGGAAACAGCGGCGGCGACCGACCAGGAAGCCGATGGCGGTCAGTCGACGCACTGGTCGTTGCGGCCAATTCGCAGGCCGCCTGTTCCAGCCACTCGAAGCTCGGAAGGGGTACTCAACCCGATCGACGCGTTTATTCTTGCCCGGCTCGAGGACAAGGGAATCCAGCCATCGCCCGAAGCCGACAAACGAACACTCATTCGGCGCCTTAGCCTTGATCTGATCGGGCTGCCGCCCTCCCCCGACGAGGTCGACCAGTTCCTGGCCGACGAGGGCCGGAATGCGTACGAGCGTCTCGTGGAGGATCGTTTGCTGTCGCCGCACTTCGGAGAAAAATGGGCCCGGCACTGGCTCGACCAGGCACACTATGCCGACAGCGACGGTTACGATCGCGACCTACCTCGGCCGCATGCTTGGCGCTGGCGGCACTGGGTCATCGAGGCGCTGAATCGCGACATGCCGTTCGACAAGTTCACAGTCGAACAGATCGCCGGGGACTTGCTGCCCAACGCCACACCCGACCAAAAAGCGGCTACGGGTTTCTTCCGCAACACGCTCTCCAATCGCGAGAGCGGGGCGAAGTTAGAGGAGTTTCGCTTCGAGAAGATCGTCGATCGCGCGAACAGTCTGGGGACGGTCTGGCTCGGACTGACGGTCGCCTGCGCCCAATGCCACAACCACAAGTACGACCCGATCAGCCAGAAGGAGTATTACCAGCTCTTTGCCTTCTTCAATACGGCGGAAGAGCGCGACGTCGAAGCCCCCTTGCCAGGTGAGTGGGGTCCTTACTTGAAACATCGGGACGAGTACCACCGCAAGCGTGACGAACTGCTCGAGAAGTATGGCGTGACCGAGATCCAGCCGGAATGGGAGCGGCGCCTGATTGCCGCCTACGAGAACCCCGGTAAGTGGACCATCTGGGACGAGGTTTATGAAAATTTTGAGAAGAAGGTCGATCACGGCCTGAGGTTCCTCAGGATCCCCGCCGCGCAGCGCACGCGCCAACAGCAGGACGCGGTCACCAATCACCTCCTCAAGTATTATCACCAGGTGATTGGAAAGGAGGCTTATAAGGAGCGAGGATTCCCTGAATGGAACAAAGAGTTGCTCGCGCTCCGAGCCTCCTTCCCAAATATCAGCATGGCGCAAACGATCACCCAAAGCCCAGAGTCCCGGACAAATCACATTCACGTGCGTGGAAGCTACCGCGCGAAGGGGGTCGAGGTGAGCCCGGGCACGCTTGGCGTGTTGCATCCGTTTTCCCCGGCAGGTCCGGAAGCTTCGCGCCTGGATTTGGCCTACTGGATCGTCTCGCGGGAAAACCCGCTGACAGCTCGGGTCATCGTGAACCGTATCTGGCAGGAGTATTTTGGGCAGGGCCTGGTGACGACCTCGGACAACTTTGGGACCCAGGGCGAGAAGCCTTCCCACCCCGAGTTGCTCGACTGGCTGGCGTCGGAGTTTATGGATAGCGACTGGAGTATGAAGCGAATCCATAGGTTGGTGGTGACGTCGGCCACCTACCGGCGATCGTCGAAAGCGCGACCTGAGCTGGCGGAGCGGGACCCCGGCAACCGCTTGCTCGCCCGGCAGACTGCGTTTCGCCTTCCGGCGGAACTGTTGCGGGACTCCACCCTCGCGGCGAGCGGCTTGTTGTATCCGGCGGTGGGTGGCCGGAACGTTTTCCCGCCGCAGCCTGACTCCGTACTCGAGCTCAAACTGGGCTATGATCCGGTTTGGGAAGAGAGTCGCGGCAAAGATCTCTACAGGCGCGGCCTCTACATTCACTTCCTGCGCACTTCGCCCTATCCTTTGCTTCAGAATTTTGACGCACCCGACGCGACCACGGCTGCTTGCCGCCGGGAACGCTCCAATACCCCCTTACAGGCGCTGAACCTGCTGAACGATCCCGTGTTTTTCGAAGCCGCGCAGTTTCTGGCGCTTCGGATTCTGAAGGAACTGCCCGCCGCCTCGTTTCACGACCGGCTGGACTATGGCTTCCGGTTGTGCCTGGCCCGGCCGCCGTCCGCAAATGAGTCGGAAGTGATGCTGTCGTATCTCACTCGACAGAAAGCAATCCTCGAAAAGGAACCCGAATCCGTAACCGAGTTACTGCCTTGGGATATCGACGGGACAGATCAAACAGAAGCGGCGGCCTGGGTCGGCCTCAGCCGGGTGCTGCTGAATCTGGACGAATTCTTGACGAGAGAGTAGCCATGACTCCTGAAAATTTTCTCCAAATCGACACACGCCGCCGGTTTCTTCGAGATTGCGCCGGTGGCCTGGGCATGATCGCCCTCGGAAATCTACTGACCGAGCGTGGGCTGACGGCGGCCAGCGAAGTGCCCCGCCTGGACCATCTGGCCCCTAAGCCGCCGCATTTCCCCGGCACAGCAAAGAATGTCATCTTCATGTTCCAGGCCGGTGCGCCCAGCCAGGTGGATCTGTTCGATCCCAAGCCCGGATTGCAAAAGTGGGACGGAAAACCCCTTCCGCCATCGATGACGAAAGACTTGAAGCTGGCCTTCATCAAGCCCACTGCCAAGATTTGGGCCAGCCCGCGGAAATTTAAACGTCATGGCCAGAGCGGGATGCAGTTTTCCGATTTGCTGCCGAACCTTGCCACTCACGCGGACGACTTTTGTATGGTCCGATCCATGCACACCGAGGCGTTCAATCATACGCCGGGGGAAACGCTGTTCATGACCGGATTTCAACTCGCCGGCCGGCCCAGCGTCGGCGCGTGGACGGCCTACGGCCTGGGCAGTGAGTCGCGAGATCTGCCCGCGTTCGTGGTTCTTGGCTCGGGAAAAAGCTTGAGCGCCGGCGCAATCAATTGGTCCAGTGGATTTATGCCCTCGACGTATCAGGGTGTGCCTTTCCGCCGCAGTGGCGATCCCATCCTCTACCTTTCGAACCCACCTGGAGTGAGCCCCCAGACTCAACGCGCCGGGCTGGATGCACTCCGGGATCTCAACCAAATCCACCAGGAGGAAACCGGCAACGTTGAAATTGCCTCGCGGATCGCGTCCTATGAATTAGCCTTTCGAATGCAGGCTTCGGCTCCGGAGTTGCTGGATTTTTCCAACGAGCCGCAGCACATTCTCGATATGTACGGGGTCCACCAGGAGATCACAAAACCGTATGCCACCAACTGCCTGCTGGCGAGGCGCATGGTCGAGCGAGGGGTTCGCTTCGTGATGCTGGTTCACACCAGCTGGGATGATCACGATAATTTGAACAAGAATCTGACCAAGAATTGCCAGATTACCGACCAGCCGGCAGCGGCACTGATCAAGGATCTCAAGCAACGAGGGCTCCTCGACAGCACCCTCATCGTTTGGGGCGGTGAGTTCGGCCGCACGCCTATGAGTCAAACCACCCGACCCGGCGACGAAGGCCGCGATCACCACCCGGATTGCTTCACTGTCTTGGCTGCCGGCGGAGGGATCAGGGGTGGCCAGATCGTCGGCGAAGGCGATGAACTAGGCCTGAACATCGTCGAAGACCCTGTGCACATCAACGATCTACACGCCACCATGCTCCACTGCCTGGGCTTCGACCACACCAAGCTCACTTATCGCCATATGGGCCGCGATTTCCGGCTCACCGACGTTGGCGGTACTGTCGTGCAAAAGATGCTGGCCTGAACGAAGAGGCGAATGACTTGGTCTTCCTGCCGAAAGCGACGAACTAGCAAAGGGCCTGGCCCACACTCGGGCCATCCGGGCCAAGCACGCCCAAGATAACCCGATCAAGATAACCTGACAGAGATAACCCCGAGAAATGGAACAGAAATAGGCTATCTGCAAAGCAGGTCTTTCAGCCAGGATTCCTGACCTGTTGTCCTTTGCCAACAGGTCATCCATAGTAGTCCTGAGGAGCAGATTGGCCGTAGGGACCCGAAATTTGTTCGCGCTTGCTTCCGCAAGTAAGGCCCGATGACGAGAAGAGTGATCGCAATGGCCGGCAAGGACAACGCTTGGTTGCTGGTGGGTTTGCTGTCGCTCACCTTGTGGGCCTTCGCGGGAGAGTTCGCCTCGGCGCAGACGCCGGGCTGGGAGACTTACATGGAGGCGGCTACCAAGGCCTATCGGGAAGGCCGATACACCGAGGCCGAGAAGCAGCTCAAGGCTGCCCTGAAAGAAGCGGAAGCTTTTAGGCCAGAGGATCCGCGCCTGGCCACGAGCCTGAACAACCTGGCGGGGCTGTATCACGCCCAGGGCAAGTACGCGGAAGCCGAGGCGCTGTTGAAGCGCTCGCTGGCGATTCGGGAGAAGGCTCTGGGGCCGGAGCACCCCAACGTAGCCACGAGCCTGAACAACCTGGCGGAGCTTTACCGTGCCCAGGGCAACAACGCGGAAGCCGAGGCGCTGTTGAAGCGCTCGCTGGCGATTCGGGAGAAGGTTCTGGGGCCGGAACATCCCAACGTAGCCACGAGTCTTAGCAGCCTGGCGGGGCTGTACCACGCCCGGGCCAGCTACGCGGCAGCCGAACCGCTCTTCAAGCGCGCGCTAGCGATCCAGGAGAAGGCTCTGGGACCGGAGCATCCCAGCGTAGCCACGAGTCTCAACAACCTGGCGGCGTTTTACCAGGCCCAGGGCCACAACGCGGCAGCCGAACCGCTCTTCAAGCGCGCGCTGGCGATCCAGGAGGAGGCTCTTGGGCCGGAGCATCCCGATGTGGCAAGGAGCCTCAACAACCTGGCGGGGCTGTACCAGGCCCAGGGCCACAACGCGGCAGCCACACCGCTCTACAAGCGTGCGCTGGCGATCCGGGAGAGGGCTCTGGGGCCGGAGCATCCCGCGGTGGCCACGAGCCTCAGTAACCTGGCGGAGTTGTACCGCGTCCAGGGCAACAACGCGGCAGCCGAACCGCTCTTCAAGCGCGCGCTGGCGATTCGGGAGGAGGCTCTGGGGCCGGAGCATCCCGACGTGGCCCGGAGCCTCAACAACCTGGCGGGGCTGTATCACGCCCAGGCCAACTACGTCGCGGCCGAACCGCTCTTGAAGCGCGCACTGGCGATCCAGGAGAAGGTTCTGGGGCCGGAGCATCCCGACGTGGCCCGGAGCCTCAACAACCTAGCGGGGGTTTACCGCGCCCAGGGCAATTACACAGCAGCTGAACCGCTCTTGAAGCGCGCGCTGCCGATCCGGGAGAAGGCTCTGGGGCCGGAGCATCCCGATGTAGCCACGAGCCTCAACAACCTGGCGGAGCTTTACAACATCCAAGGCAACAACGCGGCGGCCGAACCGCTCTTCAAGCGCTCGCTGGCGATCCGGGAGAAGGTTCTGGGGCCGGAGCATCCCGATGTGGTCTCGAGCCTCAACAACCTGGCGGAGCTTTACGACATCCAAGGCAACTACGCGGCAGCCGAACCACTCTACAAGCGTTTGCTGGCGATCCAGGAGAAGGTTCTGGGGCCGGAGCATCCCGATGCGGCCCAGACCCTCAACAACCTGGCGCGGCTTTACCGTGCCCAAGGCAACGAGGCCGCAGCCGAACCGCTCTTCAAGCGCTTGCTGGCGACCCGGGAGAAGATTCTGAAAGTGGCGCAGGCCGGGCCGCAGTCCAGGCCCGCCTCCACGGCTCCCCTGATCGCCTTTGTGGATGAGACGGCCCGCTCGGACGTCAACTTCAAGACCGCGAACAGCAAGACCTCTGAGAAGTACCTGATGGAATCGATGGTGGGCGGCGTGGCGATGCTGGATTTCGACGCCGACGGGCTGCTGGACCTGTTCCTGGTGAACGGGGCGGCCTTGGCGGACCCGATGCCGGAAGGCGGCCAGCCCGACAAATCCGAGCCGCGCTATTGGAACCGGCTGTACCGCAACGACGGGGACGGAACCTTCACCGATGTCACGGAGGAAGCGGGCGTGGCGGGGCATTCCTACGGGATGGGGGCGGTGGCGGGCGACTATGACAACGACGGGCATGCGGACCTGTACGTCACCAATTACGGGAACAACATCCTGTACCACAACAACGGCGACGGCACCTTTCGCGACGTGACAGAGCAGGCGGGCGTCGGGGGCGGGGGCTGGTCAGCCAGCGCCGCCTTCCTTGACTATGACCGCGATGGCCACCTGGACCTGTTCGTCACGCGCTACGTGGTCTGGGACTTCCAGCTGAGTCCGTTCTGCGGGCCGTGCAAACCCGGTTACCGCGCGTATTGTCACCCGGACCGTTTCCGGCCCATTTCCCACCTGCTCTACCGTAACAATGGCGACGGCACCTTCACCGATGTGTCTGGGCCATCGGGAGTGGAAGCCTCGCTGGGAAAAGGGCTGGGCGTAGCGGTGCACGATTTCGACCGCGACGGCTGGCCCGACATCTTCGTGGCCAACGACTCGTTCCCTCAGCAGCTGTTCCGCAATAATGGCGACAATGGCGACAGCACCTTCACCGAGACGGCCCTGCCGCTGGGCCTGGCTTATGACGACGACGGGAAAACGTTTGCCGGGATGGGGACTGACTTCGGCGACTACGACAATGACGGCTGGCCCGACATCTTCGTCAATGCCCTGGCTGCTCAGCGCTATGCGCTGTTCCGCAACGATGACGGCTCGTTTGAGTACGCCTCAGGGCCCACCGAGGTCGCCCGCATCACGCTGTTGCACTCCGGCTGGGGCACCAAGTTCGTCGATTTCGACAATGACGGCTGGAAGGACCTGATGGTGGCCCAGGGCCACGTGATGGACAACATCCACTTGCGGCAGACCTTCGCGCGCTATCTGGAGCCGCTGCTGCTGATGCGCAACCTGGGCGGCCGCTTTGAGAATATATCCAAGCAGGCAGGCCCGGCCTTCCAGGTCCCGCTGGCCGCCCGTGGCGCGGCTTTCGGCGACCTGAACAACGATGGCCGGCCGGATATCGTAGTCAGTATCCTGGACGGCCCGGCGCTGGTGCTGCGCAACGCCAGCCCGCCGGAGAACCACTGGCTGCTGGTGAACACGGTGGGCACGCGCAGCAACCGGGAGGGCATCGGGGCTGCGCTGCGCCTGGTGTCGGGCTCCGGACGCGAGCAGCGCGCCTTTGTGAGCACCGCAGGCAGCTACATGTCCTCCAACGACAAGCGCGTCCACTTCGGCCTGGGGAGTGAGCGGACCATTCGCCTGCTGGAGATCCGCTGGCCCAGCGGAGTGGTGCAGCGGCTGGAGGGAGTCCAGCCTAACCAGATCCTGACGGTGCGCGAGCCGGAGCGCACCGAATCTGCCCCTCCACAGCCAGCTTCCAATTGACTGGGATGTCCTTAGTGACCTTTTCCAGGATAAGCCGTCCGGACGGCTTCGACCATAGCAAAGCCGGTCGGTACTCTGGCTTTCTGATCTTCTAAATCCCTCAAAGGCCCCTGAAGGGTGATCCGACCGTACGCCACCCTCAATAAACAACCTTCACGGAACGCCCTGTTTTCAGTGACTCCTCGGCGGCGTTGGCTAAGATCAATGCGCGGCGACCGTCCTCGAAGCTGGGGGACGGCGTGCAGTCTTGTTCAACTGCATCGATGAATGCGTTGACCTCATGCAGGTAGGATTCCGAGTAGCGTTCCATAAAGAAAGGCAGCAGTGGCTCACGGGCGGCGGTCGCCTGCTTCCCGTAACGCTCAACCGTGGTCGGGGTCCGGTTGTTGGAAAGCACCATGCCTTCCGAGCCAAAGGCTTCGACCCGCTGGTCATAGCCGTAGACCGCGCGCCGCGAACAGTTGATTTGGCACAGGGCGCCGGACTCCATTTTCATGGTGACCATTGCGGTATCGACATCTCCCAAGGAAGCGATTTTCGGGTCAACCAGGACGCTGGCCATCGCGCTAACCTCGGTAGGCTCCTCGGCCACAATGAACCGCGCCAGGTCGAAATCATGGGTCATCATGTCACGGAACAGACCACCGGAGCCTTTGAGATACTCGAGAGTGGGCGGCACAGGGTCGCGGCTCGTGATAATGAGTTGCTCGATGCGTCCGATATCACCGTTCTGAACCGCATCACGGACCGCGCGATGGCTGGGATCGAAACGGCGGTTGAAGCCGATCTGGATCGTCGCGCGGCAATCGCTGATCTGGTCACGGCACTCGTTGACGCGGGCAATGTCCAGACCGATCGGCTTTTCGCACAATACGGCTTTACCGGCTTTGGCCGCCTTGGCTATCAGATCGACATGCGTATCCGTAGCGGAGGCGAGCAGCACCGCGTCCACAGTGCCATCGGCCAGTACCTCAGCGATATCTGGTGCCGCCCTGGCGCCGGTCTGCTCGGCCAGCTCGCGCGCCGCCGGTTTATAGATGTCATAGACGTAGGCAAGGTCGACGCGCGGATTGGCAACCAGGTTGGGCGCATGTATACGGCCGATGCGACCGGCGCCGACTAGCCCGAATCGCAACACCTGGTGGCTCCTCGAGAAGCGTCCACCCCATCGGATAAGCGCTGTAGTTGGAGATACAAAGCCAAAGAGCCCGCTGTTAGGCCTTAGCCGGAATTAGTTTTTTGGCCCTCCGGCACTCGCGAGTATACACCCATCGGCGGTCCATGGGGCGACCTGCCCACGGACTCAGCCGGCGAACCGCAAGACTTAAAGCCATACTTGTTGCGAAATCCTCTTCGCTCCCGAAACCATCGATGACGCTCCGGGCTATACTCGCCAGCAGTTGGTAAACTCTAGCCGGGAGGCGCTATGGAGTCGGGGCCAGACGCGAATCTATCTGAAACCCAAACACCGAAGCTCGTGGAGGCTGGCGCGCTCCGTCCCTGGACGACCGGGGATTTGCCCCCCGCACCAGAAGGCGGCTTCACCTATTTAAAGAAAGCGGTCGGGCCGGGACTGCTGTTGGCGGGCGCTTGGTTGGGCGCTGGAGAGTGGCTGTTCGGACCGGCGGTCTCGGCTCAATATGGCGCCGTCCTCCTGTGGCTGGCCGCCCTCAGCATCGGTACTCAGCTGTTCGTTAACCTCGAAGCGATCCGATACACGCTCTACACAGGCGAACCCATCTTCGTCGGATTTTTCCGGACTCGGCCGGGCCCGCGGCTCTGGACCCTCTTCTATGTGATTTTATGCCACTACATGATCTGGCCTTTCATGGCCGCCAATGCCGCGGTTCCGTTGGCGGCGGCCATCCTCGGCCATCTCCCCGGCGACGCCACGATCACCCTAGTTGGATTCCCGATCTCCGAGAGCGCGTTCGTCAAGGTCCTGGGCTACTGTGTGTTCCTGGGAGCATTCGTCCCCCTGATTTTTGGAGGAACCGTTTACAGGGTGATCGAGTGGCTCATGGGCGCCAAGGTGGTTCTGGTCCTAGGTTACTGCATCATCATCACCGCACTGATGGTTCCGGGCAACATTGCCTGGGAAGTAGTCCAGGGCTTTTTCCGGTTTGGCACGGTGCCGCTGCGCGCCGAGACGATTGTCCTGGATCCCCACTTCACCCTCACCGAACACGATGGGCCGTCCGTTTATACCGTGAGAGGTACGCTGGAGGATGGCCAGCCATTGGTAACCTCTTTCATCGTCCGCACCGGGGAAAATGAGCGGAGCTTCGCGATGGGCGACAGCATGGACGGGCAAGGAAGAGCAGAAGGCGGCGGTTCCCCCGATCTTCAACCGCGATATCAACGGATGGTTGCCGCGGCGATGGCCCGCGTCGAGCAAGGGGGGTTCTTTGTCCGGCACCGGCAGGGAGAGAAAATCCTTGTCGTCGAAGGTGACGTGGAATCGGACGGGAGATGGATGCCGGTAGCGTTTTCGGCGCGGGAGGGCGATCAGCTGTCAAGCTGGACAAAGCTGGAAGAAATCCCTGAGCCGCTGGCCTCGACGTTCACGGAGCTGGTCCGCAATCGGGGTGTCGAGCATAAAAACCTCCTCGGCTACCTGTTTGGCGGTGGTCAGCTTCCCGACCTGGACTGGGCGCTGCTGGCCGCCTTTGCCTCCGTCGCCGGAGCGGGCGGGATCACCAACGCTCTCCTCTCAAATTGGGTGCGGGATAAAGGCTGGAGAATGGGAGCTCGCGTGGGGGCTATCCCCAGTGCCGTTGGCGGGGGACGGGTTACCCTTTCCCATACCGGCCAGGTCTTTCCCCTCAGTGCTGCGAACCTGGTCCGCTGGCGCGGCTGGGTCCGCCACATGTGGCGCGATCAGGCCGGCCTCTGGATGATCGCCTCGCTGTTGGGCATGGCGCTGCCCTGCATGATCTCCTTGCGCTTCATCCGTCACGCCCCGGTGGTGGGCGACCGAGTTGCGGCCATGACGGCCGGAGCTATGGCGCAACAGTATGCCGACTACGGACAACTTCTCTGGGTCCTGACCTTGCTTTGTGGCTTCCTGGTGCTGGGTCCCGGGCAGGTGACTTCAGCCGACATGATCCCCCGCCTCTGGACAGACCTTCTCTGGGTATCGAATAAGAAGGCGCAACGGCTGCAGGGAAACCAGGTCAAGTATGTTTACTATGGCATCCTGGTTGTGTACGGACTCTGGGGCGTGTTCTCGCTGGCTTACCTCGATCCTCTGCAGATCGCCAAGATTGGAGCGGGCCTCGGGAATATTGTTCTGGCGGCTACCGCTTTCCACACCTTCTACACCAATCGCGTTTTTCTGCCCCCACCGCTGCGATCCCACTGGATCGTGCAATTGGGACTGCTGTGCGCCGGCCTCTTCTCCCTCGTACTCAGTGCAATTGTGATCGCCAGAGTGTAGCGCCGGAACAAGGGGCAGCGACGGCTAGGGTTCGGCTCCTTTCTCCTTCTCGGGTTCGACTGGCGGCCTCTCGAGGCCAGTAGGGAGTGCGCGCCGGCAGTTCCTTAGTAACCGAGTTGCTGCCTTGGGATATTGACGGGACAGATCAAACAGAAGCGGCGGCCTGGGCGAGAAGTATCACCCGCAAGAGGAAAGGCGCGGAGGAGAAACCGAGCATACGCCGTCCTTGGTGGAACTAGAGCTATTCCATCAGAACCGCCGGCAGCCACAGCACCAAGCTCGGGAAGAGCGTGATAAGCAGCATGACGGCAACGTTCGCTGCAAGAAACGGAGCCGCGCCGCGAAAGATCGAGCCGATGCCGAGCTTGGAAATCGCTGCGCACACGTTCAGGCAATTGCCGACCGGCGGGGTGCAGGCGCCAACGGCCAGGCCGGAGACGAGGATGACGCCGAAATGAACGGGCGAGATGCCGGCCTCGGTCACCGCTGGCAGGAAGACGGGCGTCAGCAGCAGAATCGCTGGGCTCACGTCGATCACCGTCCCCGCGACCAGGATTATCAGGCCGATGACCAATAACGTCGCCGTCGGCCCCAGACCGAGCTCGACGACGAAGGCGGCGACAGCCTCGGGGACGCGCTCGAGCGCCAGGACCCAGATGTAGACCTGCGAAAAGGCGATGATCAGCATGATCTTGGCGCTGGTGAGCCCGCTTTGACGTAGGCATTCTCGGAAAGCGCCGAACGTCATCACGCGGGTCGCGAAGAAGCCGATGACCAGCGCGTAGAGCACCCCCAAGGCCGCCGATTCCGTCGCGGTAGCGACGCCGAGAACGACCGCGCCGACGACGAAGAGGGGCATCGCCAGCACTGGCGCCGAGCGGCCCGTCTCCCGGATTGCGTGACGCCATCCCGGCGCGACTTCTTCACGCGGGTAGTCCCGCCGCCGAGAGATCACCACCGTCATGCCCAACTGGAGGACGCCGATTAGGATGCCGGGAATGACGCCGCCGAGAAAGAGCCGTCCGACAGACACCTGTGACACCACCGCGTAGAGCACCATCGGGATGCTGGGCGGAATGATCATCCCCATTGTTGACGACGCGACCGTAATCCCGCTGGCGAAGTCGGCCGGGTAGCCGCGTTTCTTCATCTCGGGGATCAACACGGAACCGATCGACGCGGTATCGGATGCAGACGAGCCGGAGATCCCGCCGAACAGCATACTGGCAAACACGTTGACCAGGCCCAGTCCGCCTTTGAGACGGCCGACGAAGAGCGAGCCGAAATCGAGCAGACGCGCCGTGATCTGTGCGGCGTTCATCACGAGCCCCATGAGAATGAACAAAGGCAAGGTGATCAAGGCGTAGGAGTCCATCCCGGCAAACAGCCGCTGGGGTAGGACCTGGACCAGCGCCGGGTCGTCGACCAGGAAGAAGACGAGAGCGGACAACCCTAGCGAGTAGGCAACCGGCACGCCGAAAGCGATCAGGATCAGCAGTGCGGCGAGTAGGACCAGCATGACGTCACACCCGGGAAGTCCCGCGGTCTCCCTTCAGCGTCGTTGCGATCCCGATCAGACAGTAGACGACTGCCAGCCCGCAGCCGACCGGGACGGCGAGTTGAGCGACGATCCGCGGCGCTTGCGTAGCCGGCATCAGGTAGCCGCCGGTCACGGCGATCCACCGCAGGCTCTGCCAGACGACGACGCCGTTGATGAGCGCGACCAGCGCGAAGGCGAGGCCGGCGGCCGCACGGCGGGCTCGTTCGCCGAGCTTGTCTACGAGGAACGTGACGGCGATGTGCTCGCGGCGCCCCGCCGCTACGGCGGCTCCCAAGGCAGTCGCGTAGACGAAGAGAACCGTCGCGGTTTCGTTGGCGCCGACGATGCCCGTATTGAACAGGTACCGCAATAAGGTCGTCGTAGCGATCAGCCCAAGAAAGACGAGCAAGCAGAGCGCCACTGCCGCCTCGAGCGCCCGGCTGAGAGCCGCCTCCAACCTGTACAGCGACTGCATGACGGTCACGGAGCTTCCCCGCGCGCGACGCGGCGAGCCTCTTCGATCTCCTCCCAGGTAAAGTACCCCTTCTTGACGAAGTGTTCGTAAACGGCTTGCGTTTTCTCGCGGAACTGCTGGAGCGCCTCGACGGTGACGTAGTTGACCTCGAGCTTGTCGGAGAGCCGCTTGATGTAATCAGCCTCACTCTCGCGGTTCAGCCGATCGCTGTATCGGATCGCTTCGACCGCGACTTGGTCGAAGAGAACTTGCAGCTCCTCAGGCAGAGCTTCATACCAATCGAGATTGACGATCAAGGGGTCGGGGCCGGTGCTGTAGTTGGTGACGGACATGTACTTTTGGACCTCGTAGATCTTCGTGTCCCAGATGTTCGAGAGCGCGTTGTCTTGGCCGTCAATGACCCCGGTCTTGATCGCCTGATAGACCTCGATGAAGGGGATCTCCTGCGGATTCGCGCCGAAGGCTTGCGCGGTGACGATGTAGACCTCCAGCGGTGGGATGCGCAGCTTGAGGCCTACGAAATCGCTGGGCGACCGAATCGGCCGAACGCTCGTCGTGTGAGCGCGAAAGCCCTGGGAGATGCCGCAGGCCGGAATGTGGAAGCCGTTAGCACGCGCTTCGCGGTTGATGCGGGCGGTGAAGTCGCTGTAGATCAGCCGAAGCGCCTGGTCCCAGTCCTCGACCAAGAACGGCAGCAGGAAGAGATTGTACTTGGGGTTGGCGTCGGGGAACAGACCGCCGCGAGTGCCTTGCAAGATGCCGGTGGCGACCATGTCCATCATCTCCCGGTCGTTGCCTAGGACGCCGGAAAAATAGTCTTCGACCTCGATCTTGCCGTCCGTTCTGCGTTCCAGTTCGCGCTCGAAGAACACCATTGACTCGCTGCGCGGATGCTGTGCCGGTTGAGCGTGGGCGTAGCGGAAACGGTACGTAGAGTCACGGCCGGAGCATGCTCCGAGGGTGACCGCGAGAAACACAAAGACGATGGCGCGATTACGGATCAAAAACACCTTCCATGCCCGCAGAGCCTTGGTCTAGTCTATTCTAAAAGCTTATCCGTGCGGGCTCCGCCCGGTCAGGAGAGCAAGGATAGCCAAGTGAAGACTGTTGGAGTCGTCGGCCTGGGAGACATGGGCCTAGCCATGGCAAAGAACGTCTTGGCGGCCGGATTTCCGCTGGTCGGCTTCGACCTGCGCGAAGAGCGACTCGCCGCTGTTGAGGCCGCCGGCGGGCGGCGCGCGGCGAACTGTGCGGAGCTAGCAAAGGCCAGTGACGCAATGTTCGTCATGGTGCTCAACGGCGCCCAGGTGCGCGATGTGGTGATCGGGAATGACGGCTTGCTGGCCGGCCTCTCGCCGTGGAAGACCGTCATCGTCTCGGCGACCATCATGCCGGCCGAAGTGCGGGCGCTCGAAGCGCCCGTGGCCGAAAAGGGCGCCTGTCTGATCGACGCGCCTGTAAGCGGCGGAAAGTCGGGAGCCGAGGGTGGCTCCTTGACGCTGATGACCGCCGCCAAGGCTGACGTCCTGGAAGCGAACCGCGACGTGCTTGAGGCCATTTCGAAAGTGGTTTTCCACGTTGGCGAAGAGATCGGGCAAGGCCAGACCGTCAAGGCCGCGCTGCAAGCATTCATCGGCGCGACGTTCGCGGCCATCTTCGAGTCACTCGTCCTCGGGCACAAGGCCGGCGTCAAGGGCGAGATGCTGTTCAACGTATTCCGTTCGAGCGCCGTCGGCAGCCCGCTGTTCGAGAACTGCGCGCGTCTCATCATGGATCGCAGGTTCAAGGGGACGGGTAGCCATATCGGAACGATGTATAAGGATCTCGGCATTACGATGAGTCTCGCGCGCGAGACCGGCGCAGCTATGTTCACCACCAGCGCCGCCTACGAGCTGTTCCAGGCGGGAATCTCGAGGTTTCCCGACGAGGACAATTGGTCGGTCGTAAAATTGCTCGAGGAGATTGCCGGCACGAAAGTGACTTGGTAGAGAGGGTCGATGGATGGGGAAGCTAGGAGTTATCACCGACGGCATCAGCCGCGAATTCGAACACGCACTCGAAGTCATGAAGGAGTTCGGGCTGAGGTACGCCGAACTGCAGTTTCTCTGGGACAAGGAGGTTGGGGATCTCGACGACGCACAAATGGCGCGGGCGCAAAGCCTGATCGAACAGTACGAGATGGAGATCTGCTGCATATCTCGCCACAACTTCGCGGGGATGCTCGTGGGACAAACCGAGGTCGGCGACGAAGCCCACTCCCGTCACATGGCGGCGCTCGGGCGTTGTATCGAAATGGCGAACGCGTTGAGCTGTGGCTTGGTTCGGATCATGAGCTTTCGCAAGGAGATGATCCTGTTCGGTTCCGGCGGCGCCGAGGTCTGGAACGTCAGCAACGGAGCCTGGGACAAGCTGAAGAGGTTGCTGGCGCCGGCCATCCGGCTCGCCGAGGACGCTGGAATCACTCTTGTCGTCGAGACGGGCAACAACGCGATGATCACCTCAGGCTACCTCGGCCGCAAGCTGGTCGACGAGATGGGCAGCAACCATTTGAAAATTCTCTGGGACCCGGGCAACAGTCTCTACTGCGCCGAGTCGGCCTATCCGGACGGATACGAAGCGCTGCGGGGGGGCTACTTCGGCCATTTGCACATCAAGGACTGTCGGGTGGACATTCCCAGGGCGACGGTCGAGCAATGCCGCTTCGGTGGGGGTCAGATGGCGCCGTACTTTGAAAACCTCGCGGCCGCTCTCGAGCGCGACGGCTACGAGGGGGTGGTGTCGTTTGAGAGCGTTTATCGACCCGAAGGTAGAACGTTTGAGGATGGGTTCCGAGCGTCTTTTGAAAGGTTCAGCAGGATTTTCGGATAGGAGGAATGGCATGAGGAGGGTTCTCTCACGTTTCGGTTTGCTGGCAGTCTGTGCGTGGGCCGTCATTCTCCCGGCCCAGCAACTGAAGGAGCTTAACAGGGACATCAACTACGACGAGAGCAAGATTGTCCCCTACGACCTTCCGGCCCTGCTGATTTCGGCGGAAGGCAAGGCGATCAAGACGGCGGAAGAGTGGAGGCACGTGAGGCGTCCGCAGATCCTGTCTCTATTCTCGAATCTCGTTTATGGGCGCGTGCCTGTGCCTGCCGACCCGATCAAGACCGACTTCACGATCGAGGCCGTGGACCGGAACTTCATGGGCGGCAAGGCCGTTCGCAAACGGGTGTTGATTCGCTTTCGGAACCGACACGGCGAGTCGCGCATGACGGTTCTGGTCTTTGTACCGACGCAGAAGAAAAAGCCCGCCCCCGCCTTCATGATTCTGAACTTCATTAATCACGAACACGAATTGCTCGAGGTCGATCCGAGCAATCCGACGATGCTCAGAATCGGTTTGCCTCTCGGGGAGATTTTGGACCGCGGGTACGCCTTCGTGTCGGTCTATCATGCGGACCTTGTCGCGAACAACGAAGTCGACTTCCAACGCGGCCTCTATTGGAGGTTCTTCCACCCCGAGGAAACAGGCCCCCCCAAGGAGGCCATCCATCGGTTGTTCTACAAGGAAGGGCAGAGTTTCCCCAATGCGGGCGAGTGGGGCGTGCTAGCCGCCTGCGGATGGGGAGCGATGCGCGCACTGGACTACCTCGAGACTGATGACGAGGTCGATCACACCCGGACGTTGCTGATGGGCCATTCCAAGCTGGGCAAGGCGGCGCTGTGGGCCGCCGCGCAGGACGAGCGTTTCGCCCTGGCCATCTCCGTTCAATCCGGGTGCGCCGGAGCAGCGCTCTGGCGCCGGAGAATCGGCGAGACGCTCCAGAAGATGAGCAGCCGCTTCCCATATTGGCTCTGCGAGAACGCACGGAAGTTCGTCAATCGCGAAGACGATTTGCCCGTCGACCAACACATGTTGCTGGCGTTGATGGCTCCGCGGCCGGTTTACGTCGCAAGCGCGGTGGAGGATGGTTGGGCCGACCCGCGAGGAGAGTATTTGTCCGCGTACCACGCGAGCGAGGTATATCGGCTCTTAGGAAAGAGGGGCCTGGAGTCGGAAGCGTCTCCCCAGCCCGAGCAACCGATCATCGAGAGTGAGGTCGGATACCACATTCGCCGCGGCGGTCATACGATCAAGCTCTACGACTGGCGCCGCTTTCTGGATTTCGCGGATCATCATCTGAGATAGACTGGCGAAACGGCCCACATCCCGCCTGAAGCTTCCAGCCGAAGGGCTGGACTTCGTTCACGACCCCATCCCGGTCCAGGCGGACGTGGTCGCGCATCTCGTCCTGTTTGGAGAAATCCACAATGGCCATGTGCCTCTCGGGTTTGAGCGCCCTGCGGAGGCTGTCCATTCACTTGTCGTCTAGTTTTATTTGTTTCAAAGGTGGGAGTCGGAACAAGCCGCATTTGCCCTTCGCAGATGGACAGCTTGGTGGCAACTGGTGCAGAGAGTGATCAGATTTTGCTCAGCATCATCTCCTAGCCTGCTTCGTGACTGAATGTGGTGCACCTGGAGTTCAGCAATTCGTCCGCAGTACTGGCAGCGCCAACCGTCGCGCTCTAACACGTGCCGGCAAAGGCGGCGGTAAGATTCCGAGTTAAGCCGGAACCGGGGACGCCTGGGAAACGCTGGAGTCATCAAGCTACTCTTGCCTGCTCCAGAAACTTTTCCCTCTGGGGAAGCGGCAAGAACTCAAACAGGTGACACAGAGAGAAAAGCAGAGCGTTCGGGTTGCCCTTCTCTAGGTTGGCGCCTGACAGAAAGTCGGCGCAGATCATCTCCAAGCAGTAACCACGGGATTTGTTTGTCCCGAGCATCAGGGCAGCTGTCTCCAGGGCCTGCTCCACTACCGGCAGCTGGCTCTTGTACAGCTTGAAGTAGATCAGTTCCCAAGGCTCGGTTTCCTTTCCGTTCAGATGGCGCTCAACCTCCCGTTTGAATTCTTCTTTTGGCAGGGAGTGCGCTTTGTGCAACCAGGTTGCACAATCGAACCCCTGCCTCTCCGAGCGGGCCACCTTGACCAACTCTGCCGCCTTGCTCCAGCCCACCTGCTTCAACTCCCGCTTCACCGTTTTTGGCAGGTGCTCGTGGATCGCCATCAGGTAATAGGCCTTGCGCCTGGATTCGGGGAAGCGCTTCTCTAGGAACTCGTCGAAGCAGCTGAGTTTGTCGAGCCGCCAGTACTGGCCGGTGCGGACCTCGCACAGGTAGCGACCCAAATCGACAAAGCGGCTGTCCCGCTCGCGCTCCATGCTCTGCTCCCAGGCTAGGATCACGTCGATCTTGGCCAACACGAACAGCGCCCGGCGGCGGTTCAGCTTCGGTGGCTCTAGCGACTGTCCGTTAGCCCTCAAGTTGGTCAAGCCATGCAAGGTCGCTGGCCTCCGGTCTGCGGTGGAGCCGGGCCTGAACCAGCTCCGGGCGGTCCGGTGGAGGCCACCAAGCCCCAGGTAGGAGCAGCTGAGGCAGCCGTTCTGGGGGAAGCGGATGCCGCTGTGAGGTAGGAAGTGGGCAGTCTCGATCTGGCCGATGCTCTGTTGGACCAACTGCGAGAACTCCTGGCGTTGCTCTTCGCGGATCGAAGTCCGCAGGTACTGGATTTCGGGCAGGCGTTTACGAACGAACACTATCAGGGCGACTTCAGCCATACCGCTGACCCAGGAGTAGCAGACCAGCTGTGGGTCAAGTGCCAGCAGGCCCTCGGGTTCCTCCGGGTAGCGGCTGCTGGTGGTTTTCCACTCGATCAAGCAGCGTGTGCTGTCCAGATACCCGAGGGCATCGATATAGGCAACGAAGTCGTTCCCATTCGTAAGTTGCCGCCCTAGCTTGGCCTGCAGGTTGCGGCGAGGCTGGCGAATGCGGATGCGGTCATCCTGAGCGAACCGTTCCAGCAGCTGCACGCCCTGCCGGACCATTCGGTCCCAGCTATCGCCACTGGCGTATTCCAGAGGGGTTTCGCGATAGGCTTCCCACTCTTCGAATAGGACTGCAACGCTGTCCTCGCGGCGGAAATAAGCCGCCAGGGCCTTCTCAAATACCCGCCCGAACAGCATGCTGGCCCGGGTCTCCTTCTCCCGCCAGCCGTCCAGATAGCGGTGGCGGTAGCGACGAGGGCAGCCCAGGTAATGGCTGATCTGGGTGTAGCTATAGGTCATCGCTCTTATCCACGTCCTCACTGCTACCCACGGTGACAGCAGAAAGTTCCACCCACTCTTCCGCCGGGGCAAATCCATCCAGGTTGAGGTAGGAACGACCATTCACGTTAGCGTGTGAGACCTTGACTACGCCCCGAAGGCCCATGAGAGCTTTCTCGTCGACCACGTCCTGGCCCAACAGTTCAGCGTCGTAGCCAAAGTCCTTCAGAAACCAGTTCAGCTTCCACAGGGCCTTGGCGGTACAGTAGAGCCGCCCGGACAGCGTCCTTCCGGCAAGCTCCTCGGGCTCGAGAATAGTCAAGCGAAGAGCAAAGAAGGGCTTCTGTGGATGGTAGCGGTAGAACACTCGCCCGATCTCGACCAGGAAAATCCCGTCCGGGATGTGATCTCCGTTCCGTGCCTCCTGGTGCAGGCCTGGGATGTGACGTTTCATGACTTAGCCTCCTGGGGCCGGGCGTAGCTGTTGAGTTGGCAGAGCAACCCGGCTCGGTCCTTGGTAGCCCGTTCAGCGAGGTTGTTAATGAAAGCCTCGACCTGCTCCGGGGTGGCGGCGCGGAGATTCTCGGTTCCGCAAAAGTCAGCGGCGTAGAGTTTGACCAGGGTGGGGTCGAGTCGGTGCTGGCGGATCAACTGGCACAGCCGGTCGCGCAGCCGTGGGCGGCCATTCCTAGACACCGTTTGCGCTGCTGCCACAGGAGTTTTCGTGGACACACGGCCGGGCTCGATCTGAGAGGAGGAGGATCCGAGTTCCTCCACCGAGCACAGGCCGATGCCATAGGCCTTTCGTAGAGCCCGGTTGACGGCCCGGGTCTCGGCCATTCGCATCTCAGCCCCGCGGACAAGGTCAGAAACGTTGGAGGGATCGGCATCCCCGTAGCCGACGAACCCCCGGGAGCCAGGAGATTTATAGACCGTGGCCTTGAACACCCACCGGCTGGCGGCTGGGTCGCAGAACTCGCGCACCGGCTGGACTCGGATGCCCGAGCAACGATTGCGGTCGGCCAAGCGCAGGAGGCCAGCATGGGTGACATACCAACGACCATCCAGAAAATGAACTTCACCCACTGCCACTGAAAATAGATACCGGGTGGTAAGTCTTTCTAGCCCTTCGCCCTGAACTTTGCCGATTCGGCCAGGCCAAAGCTGCCTGGCCAGCCGCAGATTCTTCCTAAACTGCGCTTGGCTTTGGGAACTCCTTGATCTCATATGCATTTCTATTACTATCTATTACAATAGCATACATTTCCCATCTGGCTTGTCAAGAGATTTATTGGCAGGATGAAGAGTTCCTCTTACAATCATCAACCGATGAAGAAAGATGCTCTCCTGGCGTTTCGAATTCCGGCTGGTCTGAAGAAAGGTTTGCAGGACGTGGCGAAGCGCGAAGCGCGAAGCATCTCGCAAGTATGCGAGATGTTACTGACTCTTGGGGTAGAGGCCTACGAAAACGAGGGTCCCAAATACGTCCAGCGCTTCCTCACCCAACGGCGACCGAGGTCGACGGACTAGTAGAGAAATAGCAGATCAGGGAACCTGCCGGCTCGCAGAGTCTAGCCAGACCGGCGAAATCGACCGCGCCCACCATTCGTTGTTGCCTTGACTCTCACCATCACAGGATGTAGTATAGCGAAACAAAGGCGAAGTAGAGAGAGAGAGGCGATTGTCCTCCCGTGCAACCGGAATGCATAGCGGAAAACTACAAAACGAACTCTTCGCCGTTCGCAGGTAACTGTCTGATTGTAATAGGAATACTTGGCTTTGGAAAGGTTGAATGAGCAATGTCAAACACAGGCCCCAAGGACGCAGAAACCCCACATACAGAAGCTACCGCTGGGGGAACGGGACGGAAGAAAGCTGGCACGCTGGCTCTCACAGTCCATGGAGCGACCGGCCCAAGGACTAAGCGGGGGAAACGGAAGTCGCGCTCTAACGCAGTCAGGCACGGTATCTTCGCCGTAGGGTTTCTCCGTGGGCGGGAGTCACGTGCTGAATACAACGCCCTCGTCAATGACTTGGCCGATTCGTTGCAGCCTGTCGGAAAGATCGAGGAGATCCTGGTCGAAAAACTGGCAATGACACTGTGGCGCCATCGGCGTGTGTTGCAGGCCGAGGCGGCAGAGATCGCCAGAGAAACCTACACCATCGAGGATGAGGAATTGAACGGTGGAGCGATCAGCAGGAAAACGCCGGTCGGGAACCTCGGCTTGATTAAGGGGGCCATGGCCACCCATGACGAAGTCAGTCTTGCGGCAGCCGCTCTTCTCCTTGAAAAGCTCCGGGACCAAATTCGGGAGAAGGGACTTGACTGGGAGCGCGACCGAAACACGCTGAAATCTGTGTACGGCACGCAATCAGCACGTGAGGGGCTCGATGAGGATCCCCTCGGCGAATTGGCGGATAAGTACCGCGAGATTGCTCTATCGGGAAAAGCGCAGGGTGCAGCGGCCGAATGCAAGGGGGAATTTACTGAGTTGATTGTCGGCTTGGTCGAGGAGGAGATCCAGCGGCTGGAGCAACTCTTCGATGAATGGAACAGCCGCGCTATGGAGCGCCTCAAATTGCAAAAAACTACCGTCTTGGTCCCACAGCAGCAAGTGGCGGATCGCCTGCTGCGCTACGAAGGAGCTCTGGATCGGGCTTTCGACCGCACGCTCGCCCAACTGGAGCGGCTGCAGCGCCTGCGGTCGGGACAACCAACTCCACCGCCACTCAACATCAATGTATCTCGATAGGGTAGAGGATTCCCCTGTATGGTTCCACTAGCGCTTTCGGAGACATGGCTAAGGGCAAAACTACAAAACGAACTCCTCCGCAGATAGCACGTAACTATTTGATTTTAATATGACTAGTAGCCTCGGACAAGGTTCGGTCGGGGCGGCACATTCCGCTCTTACGTGGGCCATTGTTCAACACGAAGCTGCTTTCTTCCTCATGAAGCTGCTTTCTTCCTCGGCCTCAGCCCGGTGAGGATTGAGAACATTCCTCCACCTTAGCCTCAGACTTGCCGCCCCCGGCTTCGAGGTACACGGCGTAATGTGGGAGCAGGCGCGAGCACTTGAGCGGGTGGGCGCCACCAGGGCGCATTTCTCGGCTAGTGGTGCTGTCGGCTAAACCACGCACAAAAAAACACTTGACACAAGAAATTATACTATCCTATTATTCCTCCAGTTTTGGGCGGAAAGTCTAGCTTACGAACAGAGGAGTTTTGGTCATGAGGAAGAGCCTGTCTTTTGGCTTGGTTTTTGTGTTGGCATTCGCGCTGAACTTGCAGGCACAGGGTGAGCGCGGAACGATTCGGGGAACAGTGCTGGATCCCACGGGAGCGGCTGTCCCCGGAGCCACAGTCACAGTCACCAACATTACCACGGGCGTCGCCTTATCAACGACGACCAGCGGCTCCGGCCTTTACAACGTTTCGAACCTGCGGCCGGAAACCTACATCGTGGCGGTGGAGCTGTCCGGCTTCAAGCGCGCGGTGCAAGACGGCGTCGAAGTCAATGTGGCTGCTGTGGTGGGCTTAGACTTCACGCTGGAACTGGGCGCGGTGGCCGAAAGCGTGGAAGTGACGGCGGCGGCGCCACAACTGAGAACCGAAACCACCGAGATCGGGACCGTCATTCCTCAAGTCGTGTTGACAGATCTCCCTCTGGCGGTTGGAGGCGGCGGCCGGTCTCCGCTTCAATTCATTTTCCTGACGCCGGGCGCCTCTTCGGGCGGCACCTCTGCCCCTGACGGGAGTAGCAGTTCGCAGATTGGTAGTACCTTCTTCCAAAGAATGAATGGTGGCCAGGTCTTTTCGATGGAAATGAACTTGGACGGCCTGAGTATGCAAGCGGGGGTGTGGGTCAATACCGGCCGGGAATTGAGCTTCGCGCCGGAAGCGATTCAGGAAGCTTCCATGGCGGAAGGCACCAGCACGGCGGAGACCAGCTCCGGTGGTGGTATGGCACGTTTCACCACAAGGTCCGGAACCAATGAGTTTCACGGCAACCTGTATGAATTCTGGCGCAACGACTACTTCGACGCGAGCGGTTTCTTCAATGCAACGCCCCCGAAGCGGCGCTGGAACGAGTATGGATTTAGTATAGGCGGCCCTATCCTTAAAGATAGGCTCTTCTTCTTTGTGAATCAGAACTGGTTCCGACGCAAGGATGCCGGAGGGAGCGATTTTCTTTCGGTGCCAACTGCCGCCGTCAAGGGTGGCGATCTTTCTGTGCTGCTGGGGGCTGAAATCGCGCCTGGCGTCCGGGAGAACCAGATCTACGATCCGTTAACCACCCGCACGGTGGGAACCGACATCGTACGCGACCCGTTTCCCGGCAACATCATCCCATCGGACCGGATCAGTCCCATATCGCGGAGCATCAATGGCTTTCTCGCCAGTCCAACGAGTGCGGGCGAGTTCAACAATTTCCTGTCTGTGTCCGAGCCGAGGCAGCAATTCTATAAAAACACCTTTAGAATCGATTATCGGGTTACCCAAAGTCACAGCGTCTTCTTCATGAGCAATCTGTCTCCCCGGGATGCTATGGACATAAGTGCCATCCCCTTCCCGCACGGC
This sequence comes from Terriglobia bacterium, assembly GCA_965223005.1. GTDB lineage: Bacteria > Acidobacteriota > Terriglobia > JAJPHL01 > JAPKYU01 > CBDBKE01. The sequence continues at coordinate 126,040 of CBDCVK010000005.1, forward strand.
CAGAACCGAACGGGGGGTTCCCACAATAGGAACATTCGGACCGCCTGGGACTATGTGCTCTCGCCGACGGTGACCAATCATTTGGCGGGCGGTTTCAATCAGAACCCTGAGACGTACTTCATCGTGGGCCATGGAGACGGGTGGTCTGAGACTCTGGGCTTCGGCAGGCGCGGCGAGCAGGGGCAGGCGCCCTTCACCGGCCTCCATGACGGCGCGTTTCCCGACATCACCTTTGGGGCTGGAAGCTATAGCCGAATTAGCGGCTCCGGGGGCTCGATCGATACGAACACGCAGTTTTTTCAAAACATCTGGGTTTTTTCGGACACTCTGACGGTGCTTCGCGGCAAGCACAACATCAAGATCGGTATGGACTTCCGCTCCATCCACGTGGACCAGTTTTCGGCTCCCAGCAACGGACGTTTTACTTTTGAGCGGACCCAGAGTGGACAACCTGGGCTGGCCGCAACGGGCCATTCTTGGGGGAGCTTCTTGTTGGGTGATGTCAACACGGCTGGGCTGCTGGACCCGGCATTTAATCCCGGCGGACTATCGAAGTCTCGGGTCAATATGTTGGGATTATATTTCCAGGATGACATCAAGATCACCCCGACCTTCACTCTGAACCTGGGTCTGCGGTGGGATGCCTTCACCCCCATGCGCGATGTGAATGATAACTGGTCGGTGCTGGATCTCAACCTGCCCAATCCTGGCGCCGGGGGACGACCTGGTGCGCTGGCGTTTGCCGGTCAAGGCCCGGGACGCATTGGAAAGAGCCGTGTGCCGGGCGCGGATAAGGTGGATATGACCAACTTTGCTCCGCGCATCGGGATCGCCTGGAGGTTTGCGCCGAGCACGGTACTTCGGGCCGGATACGGGGTCCACTACTTTGGGACGATGATCCACATGGCCGGCAACCTGCGGCGCTCGGGGTTAGGCTTTGAGGCCCTTCCCAGTTTCATATCGCCCGATGCCGGCCTCTCGCCTGCTTACAACTGGAGCGATCCCGCGAATCTGGGATTTCCAAACTATGCCCGGCCTCCGCTTATTGATCCGGCCTTCGCCAATGGCAGCCGCGCCTGGGAGTTTCACGATACCGACAAAATACCTTATAGGCAGGAATGGAGCTTCAATGTTCAGCATCAGTTGCCCGGCAACTGGCTCGTCGACGTCGCCTATGTGGGCAACAAGGGAACGCGGCTGACGAGCGGTGTGTTTAATCAAAACCAGCTCAATCCGAGCTTCCTCGGGCTGGGGAGCGACCTCGGCCTGAGCTTTCAAAACGACGCTGCGGCTATCGGGGCTCTCGGCTTTTCGCCTCCGTACGCAGGATTCGAGGGCACCCTGGGCCAGTCCTTGCGGCCTTTCCCGCAGTACTCCCTGGTCGGGACCGTTGGGGACATCGGCGGGGACTCGATTGACGCGGTTGGCATCGGAAACTCAACTTTCCACTCATTCCAAGCAAAGGTCGAGAGACGCCTCACGGGGGGCCTATACCTGCTGAGTTCGTTCCGCTGGTCCAAGATGATAACCGACTCGGATTCCAATTGGGGCGCCTTCTGGTCGCCACGGTCTCGCGACTTCTATAACCGGCAACTGGAAAAGGCGCTTGCGCCTTCCGACATCGCGGCGCGATGGGTCACGGCGTTCATGTATGAATTGCCGTTCGGTCCTGGAAAGCTGCTAGGCGGCGGGACGACCGGCGCTACGGCCAAGGTGCTAGGCGGCTGGCAGCTCACCGGGGCCCTGACCTACCAGACGGGAAATCCGATCCAGGTGATTGCCCCCAATCTCGTGGGCCTGTTTACTCGCCGCCAACTTCCCAACGTGGTTTCGGGAATAGATCAGCACGGGATCTCCAGCGGTTTCGACCCCGGCATCGGTCTCGCGGAGGCATCACGCGACAAATTCCTCAACGCATCTGCTTTTGAGAACCCCGAACCCTTTACCTTCGGAAACGGGCCCTCTGTCACGGGAGTCAGGACTTTCCCGTTCTACCAGGAGAACATCGGGCTGATCAAGCGGACCAGTGTCACGGAACGCGTGAATGTCGAATGGCGGATTGAGTTCTTCAACGTCCTCAACCGGGTTCGGTTCGGCAATCCTTCCATTGATATTGGCAATGCTACTACCTTTGGCACGATTGGCGGCCCGGGGAATTCTCCTCGTCAGGGACAGATGGCATTGAAAATCAACTTCTAGCTTCTACTTACACGCATCCGCCTCCAGACGCTCACACGTCTGGAGGCGGATTTTTTTTGCTTTGTCCGCCCGGGACAAAGCAAAAATGAAGGTGCCGGTGAGGCACACAGGCCCCGCGGCGTTGCTGCCTGACCAGTGTATCTTGCCCTTCCGGCCAGCTCCGCGGTAGCGGCGGGCGAAAGAACGACACTGTTGAACTTCAGTATTCCCCTGCCAGTGAAGGGGGCGTATGATGCGATGAACGACGCACCCGAACGGCGAGGTTTCTTATGGGAATCCGAAACGTGGCTTTGGCCCGAAACTTGGGTTTAGCATTGATAGTTTCTGTTTCTCTGCTGTGGGCGCAACAGGCGGACCTAGGAGGGGAAAAGGAAGGCCGCCCGCGTGGCCCAGGCAGCCCGGAGGGACGGGCGCCGGGCCCCTCGATCCCCGGCCAAGACCCGTCCGACCGCGTTCCATTCATCAGGGGCCAAGGCCCCTCCGGGAGAATCTTAGGCGCGCCGTCTACTCACCTGCGCGTGGAACTCTACCGGGACATGATGCTCGCGGATACCACCATTAGCAACCTGGACGGTACGTTCAAGTTTCAACAGCCGGAGTCTGGCAACCGTTTTGAAATCCGCGTGGACCTCGGTAACGGCCAGGAATACGTGGAACAGGTGGATTTCTACCACGGCGCGCCGATCACGATCATCATCCGGCCAGAGAGAATCCGGAGAACCCAATTTGCTGGCGATAACACCGCGGGCGGCGGCGCCATCATCAGTGTGGCCAGCCTGAATGTGCCCAAGAAGGCCGCCAAGGAATTTAGGAAAGCCCGCAAGGCCGCGCGAAAGAAGAAGTACGAGGAGGCCCTCGGGCGGCTGCAGAAAGCTACCGAGATGTATCCCCAGTATGCGGCAGCCTTTAACGAAATGGGAGTGATCTACCTGCGGCAAAATCAGCAGCCGGAGGCGCGCCACGCCTTTGAGCAGGCGATCGCCGCCGACGCCGAATGGGTGCTTGCTTACCTGAGCTTGGCTTCTCTGCAAATGTCCGACAATCAACCGCAACAGTTGCTGGAAACCTCCAACAAAATCCTCCAGCTCCGGCCCACCCTGGGCCCGGGACATTTCTTCCACTCCTACGCCAACCTGTCGCTGGGCCGTCTGGAGGAAGCCGAAAAGAGCGCTCTACAAGCGGATCAACATGACCACCGTCAGGTGCCTCAGATCCACTTGTTGCTAGCCCAAATCTACTGGCAGAAGGGCAAGCTGGAGGAAGCGGAAAAGCAACTGCGCGCGTTTTTGCAAGAGAGCCCCAAGGGGCCCAACGCCGACAAAGTCCGGGCCGGAATCGCGGAGTTACAGCAGCAGGCGAAAGCGCAGCTCGAACAGCCAGAGCAATAACCCGCCGGGGCCAACCGCCACCTATGTATGCGCTGTTGCCAGCGGTAAAGGGAGGCCAACGCTGGCTCATCGACGTCGGCTATCTGGGCAACAAGGGAACGCGGCTGACGAGCGGGGTGTTTAATCAAACCAAACTACAAAACGAACTCCTTCCTCGATCGCACGTAACTATTTGATTTTAATATGACTAGTAGCCTCGGACAAGGTTCGGTCGGGGCGGCACATTCCGCTCTTACGTGGGCCATTGTTCAACACGAAGCTGCTTTCTTCCTCGGCCTCAGCCCGGTGAGGATTGAGAACATTCCTCCACCTTAGCCTCAGACTTGCCGCCCCCGGCTTCGAGGTACACGGCGTAATGTGGGAGCAGGCGCGAGCACTTGAGCGGGTGGGCGCCACCAGGGCGCATTTCTCGGCTAGTGGTGCTGTCGGCTAAACCACGCACAAAAAAACACTTGACACAAGAAATTATACTATCCTATTATTCCTCCAGTTTTGGGCGGAAAGTCTAGCTTACGAACAGAGGAGTTTTGGTCATGAGGAAGAGCCTGTCTTTTGGCTTGGTTTTTGTGTTGGCATTTGCGCTGAACTTGCAGGCACAAGTGGGTGAGCGCGGAGTGATTCGGGGAACAGTGCTCGATCCCACGGGAGCGGCTGTCCCCGGAGCCACAGTCACAGTCACCAACATTACCACGGGCGTCTCCTTATCAACGACGACCAGCGGCTCCGGCCTGTACAACGTTGCTAACCTGCGGCCGGAGACCTACGTCGTGGCGGTGGAGCTGTCCGGCTTCAAGCGCTCAGTGCAAGACGGTGTCGTAGTGAACGTCTCGCAGGTGGTCGGTTTAGACTTCACGCTGGAACTGGGCGCGGTGGCCGAAAGCGTGGAGGTGACGGCGGCGGCGCCGCAACTGAGAACCGAGACCGCCGAGGTCGGGAGCGTCCTCCCTCAAGTCGTGATGACCGATCTCCCTATGGTGGTTTCTGGCCGCGGCCGCGAGCCGCTTCAATTCATTTTCCTGACGCCGGGCGCCTCTTCGGGCGGCACCTCTTCCCCTGACGGGAGTAGCAGTTCGCAGGTTGGCAGTACCTTCTTCCAAAGAATGAATGGTGGCCAGGTCTTTACGATGGAATTGCACCTGGACGGCCTGAGTATGCAAGCGGGGGTGTGGACCAATACCGGCCGGGAATTGACCTTCGCACCCGAAGCGATTCAGGAAGCTTCGATGGCGCAAAGCACCGCCTCGGCGGAGACCTCCTCCGGTGGTGGTGTCGCACGTTTCACCACAAAGTCCGGAACCAATGAGTGGCACGGGAACCTGTATGAATTCTGGCGGAACGACTACTTCGACGCGAGAGGTTTCTTCGCCACATCGGTCCCGAAGCGGCGCTGGAACGAGTTTGGAGGGAGTATAGGCGGCCCAGTTTTTAAGGATCGGACCTTCGTCTTTGTGAACCAGACCTACTTCAGACGGAGCGATGCCGGAGGGAGCGACTTTCTTTCGGTGCCGACTGCCGCCGCCAAGAGCGGCGATCTTTCTGGGATCCTGGGGGCTCCGATCGCAGGGACTCCCTATCAGGCGAACCAAGTCTTCGACCCGGCAACCACCCGCGATGACGGGCAAGGCGGGCTCCTACGCGACCCGTTTGTCGGCAACATCATCCCATCGGACCGGATCAGTCCCATATCGAAGAACATCAACGGCTTTCTCGCCAGTCCGACAAGTGCGGGCGAGTTCAACAATTTTCTGTCTACCTCCGCGCCGAGGAGCAAACTCTATAAGCTGACCATAAGAATGGATCATCGGATTAAAGACCGTCACAGCATCTACGGCATGTACAATTATGCTCCCGCGCCCAGGTTAGATGTCGGTGCCATCCCCTTCCCGCACGGCCAGAACGCAAGGGGGACTTTCCACAATTTGGCCATTCGGGGCGCTTACGACTTCGTGATCTCGCCGACGGTGACCAATCATTTGTCGGGCGGCTTCAATCAGAACCCTGAGGGGTTCTTCATGCTAGGCGATGGAGACGGATGGGCGGACACACTGGGCTTCGGCATGCGGGGCCCGCAGGGGCAGGCTCCCTTCACCGGCCTCCATGACGGCGCCTTTCCCGACATCAACTTTGAGGCTGGAAGCTATGCTCGAATCAGCGGCTCCGGGGGCTCGATTGATACGAACACGAATTTCTATCAAAACGTCTACGTTTTTTCGGACACTCTGACGGTCCTTCGCGGCAAGCACAACATGAAGATCGGTATGGACTTCCGTACAATCCACGTGGACCAGTTTTCGGCTCCCAGCAACGGGCGCTTTAATTTTAGGCGGACCCAGACTGGACTGCCTGGCGTGTCCGGAACGGGCCTTGATTGGGCGAGCTACTTGTTAGGCGATGTAGACTCGGCTGGGCTTCTGGACCCGGCATTTCAACCCGACGGACTATCGAGGTCTCGGGTCAATATGTTGGGAATCTATTTCCAGGATGACATCAAGCTCAGCCCGACCCTCACGCTGAACATGGGTCTGCGGTGGGATATGTTCACTCCCATGCGCGATGTGAATGACAACTGGTCGGTGCTGGATCTCAACCTGCCCAACCCCGACGCCGGGGGACGGCCTGGTGCGCTGATCTTTGCTGGTCAAGGCGCGGGACGCACCGGAGCGAGCCGTTTGCTCGGCGCGGATAAGGTGGATATGACCAACTTTGCTCCGCGCATCGGTCTGGCCTGGAGGTTTGCGCCGTCGACGGTGCTTCGGGTCGGATACGGCGTCCACTACTATGGGACGATGATCCACATGGCCGGAAACCTGCGGCGATCGGCGATCGGCTTTGAGGCCCTTCCCAGTTTAATATCGCCCGATAACGGCATCTCGCCTTCCTACAACTGGAGTGATCCCGCGACTCTGGGATTTCCAACCTATCGGAGGCCTCCGCTTATTGAGCCGGGCTTTGCCAATGGCGGCCGCGCCTGGGAGTTCCACGATACCGACAAGATACCTTACAGGCAGGAATGGAGCTTCAATATTCAGCACCAAATGCCCGGCAATTGGCTCATTGACGTCGCCTATGTGGCCAACAAGGGAACGCGGCTGACGAGCGGTATCTTTAATCAAAACCAGCTCAATCCGAGCTTCCTCTCGCTGGGGCCCGCAGGCCTGCTCACAAGAGACATTAACGACCCTGCGGTTGCGGCGGCTGGCTTCTCGCCTCCCTACGCAGGATTCGAGGGCACCCTGGCCCAGTCCTTGCGGCCCTACCCGCAATACAACCTGGTCGGGACCGTTGGGGACATCGGCGGGGACTCGATTGACGCGGTTGGCATTGGAAACTCAACTTTCCACTCATTCCAAGCGAAGCTCGAGAGACGGCTCACGGGGGGCCTATACCTGCTGAGTTCGTTCCGCTGGTCCAAGATGTTGACCGACTCGGATTCCAATTGGGGCGCTTTCTGGTCGCCACGGGCGCGCGACTTTTATAACCGGCAACTGGAAAAGGCGCTTGCGCCTTCCGACATCGCGGCGCGATGGGTCACGGGGTTCATGTATGAACTGCCGTTTGGTCCTGGAAAGCTGCTAGGCGGCGGTACCACCGGCGCTGCGGCCAAGGTGCTCGGCGGCTGGAAGCTCACCGGGGCCCTGACCTACCAGACAGGAAATCCGATCCAGGTGATTGCCCCCAACACCGTGGGCTTGTTTACTCGCCGCCAGCTTCCCAACGTAGTTTCGGGAGTGTCTCAGGGAGGGGCCAGCGGCGATTTCGACCCCGGCGTCGGTCTCGCGACGGCATCACGCGATAAGTTCCTCAACCCATCTGCTTTTGAGATTCCAGCCGACTTTACCTTCGGAAACGGGCCCTCTGTCACGGGTGTCAGGACTTTCCCGTTTTACTCGGAGAACTTCGGGCTGATCAAGCGAACGGGCATCACGGAAAGGGTCAATATCGAATGGCGGCTTGAGTTCTTCAACGCTTTCAACCGGGTTCGGTTCGGCAATCCTTCCATTGATGTGAGCCAACTTACCTTTGGCACGATTAGCGGCGCAGGGAATTCACCTCGCTCGGGACAGATGGCATTGAAGCTCAACTTCTAGCTTCTACTTTCACGCATCCGCCTCCAGACGGTCACAGGTCTGGAGGCGGTTTTTTTTGCTTTGTCCAGCCGGACAAAGCAAGAATGAACGCAGCGGTGAGGGACTTCCGCCCGCCATCCCCCGCCTTTTGGGTTGCCTACAGGCAACGTTATCCTTCCGGGAGAAACAGTCCGAACCTCCGGTTTGTGGCATGTTGTGGTGAAATAGATTCATGTCTCTGAGCGCCTGGCTGCGGGTTGCCTCCATCGTACTGGCCTGCACGCTGGTCCAGACCGCCGGAGCCGCTCCGGCGGGAAGCGTGATTGTCGGCGAAGAGAAGCTCGTCTTGCCCACCTACACCTTGGCCAGAACGGAGCCGGCCCCGCCGCTATTTCCTCAGTACGACAGCGGCCTCTATCCTTACGCCTCCTTCGATCGCACTACGCTGAGCCGGACGCCGGAAGCCAAGACCTACCGCGCCATCGTGCTGGAGAACGAATACCTGCGGGTGACGTTGGTGCCCGAATTGGGCGGCCGCATCTGGTCGGCTACCGAGAAGGCCACCGGGCAGCCGGTGTTCTACGAAAACCACGTGGTCAAGCCCACCAATCGCAACCCCCGAGGAGGGTGGCCGGCGGGCGGCTTCGAGGTGTACGGGCCCTACGGCGCGCACACGCTCACCTATCCCGGCGAGCCGTGGGCTGACGCGGTGCTGCTGGGTCGCGACGGCAGCGTGGCCGTCGTGCTCTCCCACGTAGACCACCTGTTCCGCACCAAGCTGCTGGCCACTTTCCGACTCTACCCCCGCCGCTCCTACATCGAGGTCACGCTGAACCTCTTCAACCCCAACAGCACCCGCAAGCGCTACCTGCTCTGGACCAACGCCGCCATACCAGCCTCTGCGGGCACCCGGTTCCTCTACCCGATGACACGCGCCCGCGCCTTGGGCTCTTCGCAGTGGAGCCCCTGGCCGGTGGCCGACGGCATCGACCAGAGCCGGTATCGTAACCACCAGCGGGCGGCGGGCCTGCTCGCTCTCGATCTGGTCGACGACTACATTGGTTCCTACGACGCGGAAAAGGACCGCGGCCTGGTGCGCCACGCAAACCGCTTTGTGGCCCGAGGCGCCGGGATCTGGACCTGGGGCGCCGGAGAGCCCGGACGCCAGCACGTTCCCACCTACACCGATGCCGACGGCCCCTACGTCGAGCTGCGCAGCGGTCGCTTCGCCGGGCATCGCCAGTACGAGTTCCTCGAGCCCGGCGCCGCCGATGGCTGGACCGAATACTGGTACCCGGTACGGGGCATCGGCGGCTTCGTTACCGCCAACCTCAACGGTGCGCTGAACGTGGTGGAGAAACCCGGCGCGGTGATGGTGGGAATCTCCCCCACTCGCGTCTGGAAGCAGGCGGCGGTGCGGCTGCTGCATCGCGGTCGCGAAGTCGCCCAGGCCTCGGCTGACCTGTCTCCGAAGAAGCCGTGGCGGCGCGACTTCGTGCTCGGCCTCGTTGCGGGCTCGGCTACCCTGGTGGATGCGGTCGAAGTAACGGATGCCCAGGGTGCCACGCTGCTGCGTTGGACGCCGGCTCAGCCGGAAGAGCTGGCCATCGATGCCCTGCCGCGAAACTTCGGCCCACTTGAGTCGCTTTCGGCCGACGAGGCGTATCGTAAGGGCGTCGCCGAAGTGAAGTCGGGCGATCCGGAGAGGGCTGCCTTAAGCTTCCGGGGGGCCCTACGAAGCGACGTCCGGTTCGCCCCTGCGCTGCTGGAACTGGGCTTGCTGGCCTTCGCGCGCGCGGACTGGGAAAGCGCCGAGCGAAGGTTCCGTGCGGCCATTGAGCGCGCCCCGGATTGGGGCGAAGTGCGCTACCACCTCGGCCTGGTGAAGCTGCAGCGTGGCCAGCGCGCCGCCGCGCGCCACCACCTCTACCAGGTGCTCCCCAGTTCGCAGAAGTACACCCGAGCGCAATTCGAGCTAGGTCGCGCGGAGCTGCTGGAAGGCCGCCCTGCGCCGGCCGCTCGACTGTTCCGCCGCGTACTGAAAGCCAATGGCCAGGATCGCAGCGCGCGCGAAGCCCTGGCCTATGTCCTGCGCCAGATGGAGCGCTCCCGCGAGGCAGCCAATGAGCTGGCGGCACTGGACGCGCTGGACCCGACTAACGCCTTGGTCGCCGCCGAAAAGGTGTTTGCCCGCACCGGTCCCACCACCGCCGTGGACCAGCGCGTGGTGCGCCACGTCCAGGGCTATCTGGAACTAGCCGCCGCTTACATGCGCCTAGGGGCCTGGGAGGAGGCCGCCGAAATCGCCAGCCTCGGGCTGGCAGCTTCCGGCGTCCGCCACCCACTGCTGTTCTACTACCGCGCCTACGCGCGGGCCCAGCAAGCCACTGCTTCCCAGGCCGAAGCCGGCGAGATCCCACCTGCGGTTCGCAGGGATCTGGCGGAAGGCGCCTCCTGCCAACTGACGCTGGACGTCTGGCCATTTCGCTCTGAGGGAGTCGCCATCCTGCAGTTCGCCGCGCAAGCCAACCCCAGCGATTCAGTCGCTTCCTACCTGCTGGGCACGTTGCTGTGGGCGCTGGACCGGAAGCCGGAGGCACTGTCAGCCTGGCGCCAAGCACTCGCCGTCGACCAGACCCACCACCTGGCGTTTCGCTCCCTGGGCACGGCTGAAGTGGAGGTTGGCGATCAGGAAGCCGGCGGACAAACCCTGGCTCGCGCCTACGAAATGGCTCCCGACGACATTTACACCGGGCTGGTGCTGGCGCGCGTATATGCGAAGCAGGACCGCACCCGAGAAGCCGAGGCGCTACTCGAGGACATGCCAGCCGACGATGATCGCGTGGTGGGACAACGCGCCGCGCTGTTGGCACAACAGGGACGTTGGGCTGAGGCCGCCGAACTGCTTCGTAGCCACCCCTTCCGCCCGCAACTGGTTGCGCGTTCGTTGCTGGACCTGTACCGGGAAGTTCACCTGGGCTGGGGAGTGGAGGCCGAGCGGCGCGGTGATCTGCCCGTGGCCGCGGCGCGCTTTGCTGCTGCCACCGAGCCACTCGCTCGCCTGGGGGCCAATGAGTCAGGAGGTCGGCCTGGGGCCCGCCTGCTGGCCTTCCAGCAGCGCTGGGAGCTGGCCGCCGCAGAGATCGCTAGTCCTGGGGCCGACAGTCCTGAGGAGCGTTTCTTCCGCGGCCAGGCTCTGACCCACCTCGGCCGCACCCAACAGGCCCAGCTGCTTCTGGGATCCGTGCGCAACGACGCCGAAAGCTTGGAGCGCGCCCCACGGCGCCAACAACGCGCCCAAGGTTCCTACCTGCGCGGGTTGTTGGCTCGCCATGCCGGCTGCCCGGCAGCTGCCCGCAACGCCTTCCAGCGAGCGTTAATCTTCGATGCCAGTCTGCTCAGCGCTCGTGTCGAGCTAGCCCGGTTGCCCTGAGCCTGCCCGGCTACAGGCTCATCGGTTACTCTACGCCCACCAAGGCCAGGACCAGCAGCATGGTGCGTTCGATGCCCGGCATCGTACCGGCCTTGTCCACGTTCACCCATTCGTCCAGGGAATGGCTGCGGCCACCTCGGCCGCCGGAGCCGACCGTGATGGCGGGAATCCCCAGGCTGATCGGCACATTGGCATCAGTGCTGCCGAAGCGCATCGCAGGCAAGTTCCCCAGAGCGCGGGTCACCGCCACGGCGGTTTCGACCAGCAGGGAGTCGGCGGGCGTCTGGCCGCCTTTGCGGTCCCCCACCAGCTTGGGTTCCACAACGATGCGGCCATACTCGGTGCTGCGCGCTTGGTTCTCTTCCCTGGCGCCTTCCTTGACCGCAGCCAGGAATTTCTGCTCGAGCCTGGCCAGCTCGGCCGGGGAGTCGGATCGCAAGTCCACCTCCATCCACACCGACTCGGGGAGGGCGTTCACTGAGGTGCCGCCGCCGTAACGACCCACGTTGAAGGTCGTCCTCGGATGCTCGGGCACCTTCAAGCGGCTGAAGCGTGCTACGGTGGCGGCCATGGCGAATGCCGGGTTCACCAAGCCGAAGGCACCATAGCTGTGGCCGCCCGGGCCGCGGTAGGTGACCCGGTAGCGCCGGCTAGCCACGCCGCCATTGGTGATTGCCGAATCCCCCAGCCCATCTATGGAAATGAACAGGTCCACCCGCTGGCGTAAGGGGCTCTTCTCGAACAGATAGCGGACGCCGCGCAGATCGCCCAGCCCCTCTTCGCCCACGTCGCCGACGAAGATGATGTCGCCGCCGGTGCGCACCGAGACGGCCTCTAGCGCCCGGATCAGCGCCAGCATGACCGTCAGGCCATGCCCATTGTCGCCGATGCCGGGGGCGGCGTAGATGCTTCCGTGTTTCCGGACCCGTGTCTTGGTCCCCTCAGGAAACACCGTATCCAGGTGCGCGGCCAGCATCAGGGTGGGCCCGTCACCCGCGCCGGAACGCTCGCCTACGGCATTTCCCCCTTCGTCAATGTGGACGTTTTCCAGGCCCAGTCCGCGAAGGCGCTTGGCGAAGTACCGGGCGCGGGCTGCTTCTTTGAACGGCGGAGCGGGAATCTCGGTGAGGGCCACTAGGTCCTCGAGAATCTGGTCGTAGTGGTCACTCAAGTGCTTCAGCGCGGCTTCGACCGCCGGCCTCTTCGCCAGCGCCCGGATGTCGGCCTCAGTGGCAGCTTGAGGATGCCCCGCTGCAAGGCCCGTCGCAGGCGAGCCCAAGCAGAGCCACCAGGCCATGAAGACGGCCGCGGGCCGGATCGCGGCGGGATGCATGAGGCGCGCGCGTGTTGCGTTCTTGCGCTTCGCCGGTAAAACTGGACCGCGCTGCCCTGCTGGACTCATTTGTCCTTCCATCCCTCGAATTCCCTCCGGAATTCCTGGCTCAAGGGGGAGGTGCCGCAAGCGCACCGTAAGCATAGTGTAGCTCACTGGGAGTGAAGCTGTGCCATCGAGGCGGCAGTGTAGCACGCCGGATGCCCTCCGCTTGCGCGCAATTGACAAACTGCTTGGGCAAATCCTCCATGAGTTGTTAGGTGCAAGGTGCGGCTACCGGCGCTAAAAGCTCAGTGAGTGGGCTATTATGGAGTCATGGCGGAGCGAGACAAGCTGCTGGTGAACCAGGCTGAGACCCAGGCAGAGACCGGCGCCGACGAACGCGATGCCGAATTCACCACCATCAGCGGCCGGCCCGTCAACCGGCTCTACACACCCGAGCGCCTTTCCGGGTTCGAGTACGCCCGAGATTTAGGCGGTCCGGGCCAGTGGCCCTACACGCGCGGCGTCCATGCCACCATGTACCGCGGCAAGCTCTGGACGATGCGGCAATTCTCCGGCTTCGCCACCCCGGAGCAAACGAACCAGCGCTACCGCTATCTGCTCGACCAGGGCCAGACAGGCCTTTCGGTGGCCTTCGACCTGCCCACCCTAATGGGCTACGACGCCGACGACCCTACGTCGGAAGGCGAGGTGGGCAAATGTGGCGTGTCGGTCTCCTCGCTGGCCGACATGGAAACGCTGTTTGACGGAATCCCGCTGGACCAAGTCACTACCTCGATGACCATCAACTCCCCGGCCGCCATCCTCTGGGCGATGTACCTGGTGGTGGCCGAAAAGCAGGGCGCCGGCTGGGAAAACATCTCCGGCACTACCCAGAACGACATCCTTAAGGAATACATTGCGCAAAAGGAATACATCTTCCCGCCCCATCCTTCGATGCGGCTCGTGGTGGACACGTTCGAGTTTGGCGCTCGCCACGCGCCCCACTGGAATACCATCTCCATCAGCGGCTACCACATCCGGGAAGCCGGTGCGACCGCGCTGCAGGAACTGGCTTTCACCCTGCGCGACGGCATCGAGTATGTCCAATGGGGCATCGAGCGAGGCCTCGAGGTGGATCAGTTCGGTCCTCGCCTCTCGTTCTTCTTCAACGCCCACAACGATTTCTTTGAGGAGATCGCCAAGTACCGCGCCGCCCGCAAGGTCTGGGCGCGGGTGATGCGCGAGCGATTCGGGGCCACGAACCCGCGCGCATGGGTGTGCCGTTTCCACACCCAGACCGCTGGCGTGTCGCTGACCGCGCAACAGCCCTACAACAACGTGGTCCGCACCGCCGTTCAGGCCCTGGCGGCCGTGCTCGGCGGCACGCAGTCGCTCCACACCAACTCGCTGGACGAAGCCTGGGCCCTGCCCACCGAAGAAGCCGTCACGCTGGCTCTCCGCACCCAGCAGGTTCTGGCCTACGAGTCCGGCGTCGCCGACACCGCGGACCCGCTGGGCGGCAGCTACTTTCTGGAGCGCCTGACGCTGGACATGGAACAGGGCTGCTTCGACTACTTCGACAAGATTGACGCGCTGGGGGGAATGATCGCCGCCATCGAGAAGGGTTACCCCCAGCGGGAGATCGCCGAAGCCAGCTACCAGTTCCAGCGCGCTGTCGAGCAAAAGCGGAAAATCATCGTGGGTGTCAACGAGTTCGCCGCCGAGGAGAACCCCATCGCGACCCTGGTCATTGACGAAAGCGTGCGGCAGCAGCAGGCCGAAAAATTGCGGCGCCTGCGGAGCACGCGCGACAGCCGCCGGGCCAGCGAGACCCTGAGTGCCCTGGAACGTGCGGCGCGCGGCAGCGACAACCTGATGCCCTTGATTCTGGACTGTGTCCGCGCCTACGGCACCGTGGGCGAAATATGCGACGCTCTGCGGGGCATCTTCGGCACCTACGAGGAAGCCAGCATTTTATGACGAATGGATAGGGAACACAGATACAGCGAAACATGGAGAATGGCTACAAATAGATACCGCTCTTAATAACTACTTTCTGGATGCGCCAATCTATGGCAAGTCCTCAGATAGCAATCCTGATTTCCCTGGCTGGCGTTTCGGCCGTCTTTGCGTTTGTGTGCGACGTCCTGTTATCCCGAAAAGCCAGTAAACTCCGGGAATGGCTGCAGCGGGAGCGTCCAGAACTCTGGTCGGAGTTGAATTTCGTCGTAAGAAACTGGAATGGTGGCCAGCCTGGCTTGAAGCTACTCTATCGCAGGAAGGCTGTCGGTCTTCCAGAGTTTGATATGCAGTATGAACAATTGCGTGCATTGGAACGGAAGCTTCTTTGGGGCGTAGGAATAGGTTCGGCCTCCATTGGCTTGGTCCTTGTAGGCTCCCGGTTTTGGGGCTGGCAGTGGTGATAGTGTAGATGTGTTATAAATTGTTTTCAATTCGCTTGCAAGAAAATCGCCGCCGCCCTGCGGTGAATCGTCAATGAATCCATCCAGGAAAATTCGGGTATTGGTTGCCAAACCCGGCCTGGACGGTCACGACCGCGGGGCCAAGGTGATCGCTCGCGCCCTGCGCGACGCCGGCATGGAGGTGATCTACACCGGGTTGCGCCAGACGCCGGAGATGATTGCCACCGCCGCGCTGCAAGAGGACGTGGACGTGGTGGGCCTCTCCATCCTGTCGGGCGCGCACACCACCATCGTCCCGCGCGTCTGCGCCCTGCTGAAGGAGAAGGGGCTGGACGACGTGCTGGTCCTGCTGGGGGGCATCATCCCCGACGCCGACATCCCCGCGCTGAAAGAGCAGGGTGTGACCGCGGTGTTCCAGCCCGGCGCCTCGATGGACAGTATCATCCAGTTCGTCCAGACTCATGTCTCGGAGCACCCTGCCCGCAGGTGAGGCCCCGCGGCAGGCTGCTCGAAGGCACATTTCCCGAAGGAGCAACTCCCTATGCGTCCCGTCTACATGGTCGCGGGCGGAATCACCAAGTTTCGCAAAGCCGAGCCGGGTAAGAGCTTCCGGGTGATGGTCAAGGAGGCCTATGACTACGCTCGGCGCGACGTGCCCAAGCTCACCGCCGACACGATTGACGGCACCGTGGTCAGCTACTTCTCCGACCACTTCACTCGCCAGTTGAAAGCCGGAGTGATGGCGGTGGACATGTGCGGCCTGGTGCCCAAGCCGACGGTGCGCATCGAGGGCGGCGGGGCCACCGGCGGCCTCTGTGTCCAGGAGGCCTGGCGCACCGTTGCCAGCGGCATGATGGATTGCGTGGTGGCTATGGGCTTCGAGACCATGTCCCGCGTCAACACCTGGAAGGGGAACGAATTCATCGCCTGTGCCTCCGACACCAACTTTGACTATCCGGTGGGCGGCTTCTACACTGGCTACTACGCGATGATGGTGGTGCGTCACATGCATGAGTTCGGCACCACCCGCCGGCAACTGGCCCTGGTGACGGTGAAAAACCACCGCAATGCGCTCCACAACAGGTGGGCGCAACACCACTACGACCTGACGGTGGAGGACGTGCTGAATTCCCCGATGGTAGCCTACCCGCTGACCATGCTCGACATCTGCACCATGTCGGACGGCGCGGCAGTCTGCATCCTGTGCTCGGAGGAGGTAGCCCAGCGAGTCTGCCGCCGCCCGGTGCTGGTGAAGGCGATCGGCGCCGGCTCCGACGCCATGCGCATGGCCGATCGCCCCCACGGGAAGGTCCCCCTGCTGCCCCATGAGGACAAGAAGTGGTACAAGAACTTGAAATATCCCGGCGTACATTCCTTCCGCGCCGGGCGGACGGCCGCCATCAACGTATACAAGATGGCTGGCATCACCAACCCGGTTGAAGAGATCGACTTCATGGAGCTGCACGACGCCTACACCTCCAGCGAAATCCAGACCTACGAGGACATGGGCCTGTGTCGCTACGGTGAGGGCGGCAAGTTCATTGAGTCCGGGGCGCCGATGTTGGACGGAAACATTCCGGTCAACCCTTCCGGAGGACTGATTGCCTGCGGCCACCCGGTGGGAGCCACCGGCCTGATGCAAGCCGTGTTCGCCTTCTGGCAGTTGCAGGGCACCGTCGCTAAGCACAACGGCGGCGACGGCCGTATGCAGGTCAAGCCAAAGAAGAAGAAAAATCGCCCCATGCGCGGCCTGATCCACAGCCACGCCGGCACCGGCACCTATGTGACCGCCACGCTGATGGAGAGCGTCTAGCCATGCTCAGAAAAAAAGCGAAGCCCTCCCGCCCGACCGGCTCCAAGCCCCGGTACGATAAGGTCCGGCTGCCGGAGTTGGACACCGGCACTGTGGTCTGGAACACGGACCCGCTGATCATTCGCGCGCACTACGAAATTGATTACATCCACAGCTACGCGGAAGACACGCCGTTCTTCCTTGGCTTGTCGCAGGGAAAGTTGATGGGCAGCCGCTGCACCCGCTGCCGGCACGCATTTGCCACCCCCCGCGCCTACTGCATGCAGTGCGGCGCTCAGACCAAATGGATCGAGCTTCCCCGTCAGGGACGCATCCACACCTGGACCACCTGCCACTTTGGCGGCGAGGAGTTTCTGAAAGAAACCCCGTTCAACCTGGTACTGGTGGAGTTTGAGAGAATCGACACGCTGCTGCTGTCCCGCCTGGTGGGCGTCACCCAGGAACAGATCCACGTGGGCATGGGCATCGCCGCGCGGTTCCGCCGCAATTCCCAGTTCAAGCCCACTGACGTCTACTTCGTCCCGGCCGAGCCCGCGGCCCGGAGGCGGAAAACGGCAGTCTGATGCGCGACCCCGTGGAAAGCACCGTGCGCGTGCGGTATGCCGAAACGGACCAGATGGGCGTGGTCTACTACGGGCATTACTTCACCTATTTCGAGGTGGGGCGCGTGGAGTGGTGCAGGGCGCGCGGTTTCAATTATCGCGACATGGAGCGGGAGGACGGCGCGCTGCTGGTGGTGGCCGAAGCGCGCTGCCGCTATAAGGCGCCCGCTCGCTTCGACGACCTGCTGCGAATTCGCACCTGGCTGAAGCACACCCGCCCCACCGTAATTGCCTTCGCCTACGAGCTGCACAATTCCGAGAGTGGCCAGTTGCTGGCCACCGGCGAAACCGTGCACTTCATCACCGACTCAAACCTGCAGCCACGTCCGCTATCGGAGAAGTATCGCGCTCTGTTCGGGCTTTAACGCGGCCCGCCTTCCGCTGCGATAGAGTCACAGCCTATATAGGCGGGGTTTCGGCTCAAGGGCGCTGTGCGAAAAAGACTCCAACGGCCACGACGGCGCCTAACCCAAGGAAGGCCATCAAGATGATGATCAGTTCAGGAGTTCGGATAATAGCGAATGCCTCCGCGGCCGGCTGAGACACTAATACAGCCCAGCTCAAATTGCTGTAATCCTCCTTGAGCCCAGTGTCTGCAAAGCCGATGAGAGTTTCGCCTTGGTCCCTGACTTCGGAAACAATGTAACCTGTTTGGCGACTCCTTAGCACACCTAACGCATCGAAAACCGACACATATCCATCGGAGCGTACATTCGCCGAGAACGAAATATTCGGGCCGCTAACGATCCTCCCGTCACCACTCACCAAAATGACACGGCCCCGAGGGCCGACGTCGGCCCGCTCTAGGAGTGGCGTAATGCTGGCAATGTCGATCATCGCGTGCAGCGCCCCTATAGACTGGGCTGAATCCTCCTCGAGGATGGGTACCCCAATCCCAATAAAGTTGATCCCCGTAGCCGGATCGTGCTCGATATCCAAGATGCTAATCACGCTCCTGCCTTCCGCATAGATGCTGCGCCAATCTTCTTCGTCCCCCTGAAAGTAATCGGAGGTTTTATGAGTTGCCGCAACGGTGGCACCTTGCTCGTCGATCACCGTAATCCGCAGAAACTTGGGGTCGCGTTGAAGCATACGGCGAAGCTCACGCGAAGCCCGGTTAGACAGTACCCGGTCCACCAGCGGCTTCCCCTCGCCCTTGTTCCAGACCTCATCTCCCTTCTGCATTTTCGCGCTGATTGCAATATCGCTCATCCCCCGGTAAGACCGATTGGCAGCGACCAATACGTCGAGTACGGCAGGATTCGCTGCTATCAAAGTTATGTCTACTACAGTACTGTGGATGGAGTCAGAGATCGCGTCGGCGGTCGCGTGGGCGATCGTTGTGAAATGGCCACCGATCTCCCTCTCCGCGCTTCTAGCGGTTCGGTTAATCCCGTATAAAGCAACAAGGCTGATAGGAACGGCGATGACAAGCAGTACAACCAGCAACTTCCGCGCGGAAATTGCGAACTCAAATCTTTCCTGCAGCATCGTGAGCCTCCTTGCCGGTTGAGCTAGTCAAAGTGACCTTGATTTGCATTCTACACCTTTTGCTTTTGGATTTCTTCTGTTGCCGATGCTTCGGCCGATGGCCTCATGTTCCATAAAAATACCGCAGTCCCTTAAGCCAACCACTGCACTTCGCCGGGGAACACCGCCGACACAAGCCGGAGCATTTGCTACAGAAAAGAAACAATATGGTGCCTTGCAAGCGGTAGATTCGGTAACATGCGGGCGTGGCGGACATGGCGCGCATGAAGGATTCGGTCGCGGAAACACGTGCCCAACAGCGCTTAGCGGCCAATCAGACATGCTGAACTCACAGGCATCATGAAGATTTCGGCCACCATCATCGCCCTGAACGAGGAGCGCAATTTGCCGCGAGCCCTGGAGACGCTGGATTGCGCCGACGAGGTGGTCGTGGTGGACTCCGGCTCCACCGACCGCACCCGCGAGGTTGCTCACCGCTACGGCGCGCGCGTCATCGAGAATGCCTGGCCCGGCTACGCAGCCCAGAAGAACTTCGCCGCTGCGCAGGCCAGCCACGATTGGATTCTGTCGCTGGACGCCGACGAGGCGCTCGGCGAGAGTCTCTCGGCGGAAATCATGCGCCTGAAGCAGGAGGAGCCGCGTGCGGCCGGCTACCGCATGCCCCGCCGCGCCCAATATCTGGGTCGATGGATCCTGCACTCCGGCTGGTATCCCGACCATAAGCTGCGGCTCTACGATCGCCGCCGTGGGCGCTGGGCGGGACAATACATCCACGAAAGCGTCGAGGTAGAAGGACCCGTGGAGATGCTCGAGGCTGACCTGCTGCACTACACCTGTGATTCGCTGAGCCAGCACATGCGCACTCTGGATCGCTACACTACGCTGGCCGCGCAGGAGCTGCGCACCCAGGGACGCCAGGCCACCGCGGCTCGCCTGATGCTGGCTCCACCCCTGACCTTCCTGAAGACCTACCTGCTGCAGCAAGGCTTTCGCGACGGCTATCCGGGACTGCTCATCTCGGCTATGGCCGCCTGGTACGTCTTCCTGAAGTGGGCCAAGACGCGAGAACCCGGATGAATATCCTTCACCTGGACAACGGGCGCCAGTTGCGCGGCGGTCAGTGGCAGGTGTTGCTCCTGATGCAGGCGCTAAGTCGGCGCGGGCACCGCCAGCAACTGCTGGCGCGGCCCGGATCTCCACTGCTCGAGCGGGCGCGGCGCGCCGGCTTCGCCGTTGAACCCTCACGCCTGGGCTGGCGTCTGCCTCCCGGGAGTGGCTTCCCTGCCGACCTGATTCACGCGCACGATGCCGCTTCGCACACGGCGGCCGTCCTGCGGCGCAGGCGGGCACCGCTAGTGGTCTCGCGGCGGGTCAGCTTTCCAGTGGGACGCGGATGGCTCTCGCGCTGGAAATACGCGCGCGCTGCACACTACATCGCCGTGTCGCACTACGTCGCGCGTCAGCTGCGCTCGGTCGGCATCCCACAGGAACGCATCGCGGTAGTCCTCGATGGCGTTTCCCTGCCCGTCCTGACCCAGCGCGGCGAGCAGCGCGCGGCATTTCGCCGCCGCTGGAATCTCCCCGCCGAGACCTTCGTCGCCGGGACGTTGACGAGCCTGCGCGAGAAGCCGATCCTCCCGCTACTGGAGGCCGCAGAGGGTCGCCAGCGAATGCATCTCCTGGTCGCGTCCAGCGATACGGCAGATCTCTTAACCCGGCCCAGAGCCTTCGCCGGAGCCAGCAACATTCACTTCCTCCGTCCTGAAGCCGATGCCTCCCCGTTCCTGTTCGCGCTGGACGCGTTTGTGCACCTGTCAGACTCCGAAGGGCTGGGCTCGGCGTCGCTTCTGGCCATGGCCCACGGCCTGCCTGTGGTCGCCAGCAACGTCGGCGGCCTGCCGGAGATTGTGCTCGAGGGTGAAACCGGGCTGCTGGTGGAGAACCAGGCCGGCGAAGTGGGCGCGGGTCTGGAAAAGCTACTGGCGGACCGGGAACTGGCGGCAGGCATGGGTCGCCGGGCGCGCCAGTTCGTTGAGGCTCGGGCAACGGATGATATAATGGCTGAAGCTTCGGAGCGCGTGTACCTGGAGGCCCTTCGGAGTCTCAGTTGAACTGAGGGGTTACAAGCAAGGACA
Organism: Terriglobia bacterium; assembly: GCA_965223005.1. Classification (GTDB taxonomy): domain Bacteria; phylum Acidobacteriota; class Terriglobia; order JAJPHL01; family JAPKYU01; genus CBDBKE01. The sequence goes on from CBDCVK010000005.1 coordinate 146,909, forward strand.
ATTCGCGCGTCAGACGTGTTCCCACTTTCGGCATTCCTCTTCGGCCTGGTTATCGGCAGCTTCCTGAATGTGGTCATCCACCGCGTGCCGCGCGGGAAATCCGTTGTCGCTCCCCGCTCGCGGTGCCCGCACTGCGGCCACCAGATCGCCTGGTACGAGAACATTCCCCTGGCCAGCTACTTGGCGCTGCGAGGGCGTTGCAGCTCTTGCGGGGTGCCGATCTCTGTCCGGTACTTCATGGTGGAGTTGCTGACCGGAGCTATCTTTGCAATCCTGGCCGCCGTCTTCGGCTTCGGATTGCCGTTCCTCAAATACGCCCTGTTCGCCTCGCTGACCATTGCGCTGATGTTCATTGATCTTGCCGATCGCTTGCTCCCCGATGTCCTCACATTCCCGGGAATGGTGGCCGGGCTGGTTTTCAGCCTGCTGGTCCCGGTGGGCGACGGCAGCGCGGCGGCGCTGCTGCGAGTGGGTGGCTTGCGGCCGGACTCTTTGCAACTGCTGTCGCTGGCCGATGCCCTGTTGGGCGGCCTTGTCGGTGCGGGCGTACTCTGGTTTGTTGCGGAAGCCTACAAGCGGCTGCGGCATCGCGAGGGCCTGGGCTTTGGCGACGTGAAGCTAATGGCGCTGGTCGGCGCCTTCCTGGGGCCCGCACTGGCACTGCTGACCATCTTCCTGGGCTCGCTGCTCGGCACGGTGATTGGCGGCTCCTACATATTGCTCGGGGGGAAGGACAGCCAGTACGAATTGCCCTTCGGAACCTTTCTGGGTCTTACGGCGCTGGTCTCGGCGATGTGGGGCAGGGAGATTGTGCATTGGTACCTGTTTCTCTCTTTCTAACTTGGCTGCCAGCGGTATTCCCCGACAGCCCCGGGGCGGGCGGCGATGAGCCCCGGTCGCTACTCATCAATTTGCTGGCGTTGTCGGTGGTGGCGCTGGTTCTTCTGGTGGTAGCGATGCTGCTGGTACGCCGGGTTTTCAAGAAAGTTGACGCCAAACCCAGCCTCGAACCGCAGTCGGGTACCGGCAGGACTGCGGACGATTCCGCCTTCGCTATGGCTGCCTTCCAGGGCGTCATCCAGCGTCTGCGCGAGCAGGAAAAGGAACTGGAGCGGTTGCACCACGCCGAGCGCCAGCGAGCCCAGCAGAGCGCTCAGCTCACCGCCGCCATCCTGCACAACCTGGCTACCGGAGTGCTGATGGTCAGCGCGCAGGAACTCATCACCGGGTCGAATCCGGCTGCGAAGGAGATGCTGGGACACCAGCTCCTGGAGGGGCGGAGTTTCCGCGAGGTCCTGGGACAGACCCGAGAGCTGTCCCACGCCACCTCGGCGCTGGCCGAGATGCTGGAAACCTGCCTGCACACAGGCCAGGGGTTCCATCGCATCACGGTGCCCTACCGCGCTCCCACGGGCGAAAACAAGGTTCTGGGGGTGGGCATGGCGCCGATTCAGCAGGAGAGCCGGGAGGGCGGTGTCATATGCCTGCTCAGCGACCTCACGGAGATGGCCGCCCTACAACAGCAGGTACGGCTGAAGGAAAGCCTGGCGGCGCTGGGCGAGATGTCGGCCGGGATCGCCCATGAATTCAAGAACTCGCTGGCCACAATTTCCGGCTACGGACAATTGATACGTCAGGAAGAGAGTCTGGAGACCGCACGCCAGCATGCGGCACGTCTGGTCGGCGAGACCCAGTTCCTCACTCAGGTCGTCAATGACTTTTTGAATTTCTCGCGCCTGCTGAACCTAGTCGCCTGCGACGTTTCTACGCGTGAGCTGATCGAGCGGAGCTTTCAGGAAATTGCCGGGCAAGGCGAGTTCCTTGGGGTGACGCTGGAGTTGGCCGGCGAGTTTCCTACCGTGACGGCCGACCAGACCCTACTGCGGCAGTGTTTTGCCAACCTGCTGCGCAACGGCTGCGAAGCGATTGCCCAGGGCGGCCGGCCCGGACGCATTGTTGTGGATGGCCAGTTGGAACGAACCGAGAGCAGTCCGATCCTCCGGCTGCGGTTCACCGACAATGGGCCGGGGATTCCCCCGGAGAACCTCGATAAAGTCTTTATTCCTTTCTTCACCACCAAGAACGAGGGAACCGGTTTAGGGCTGGCGCTCGTCCATAAGATTGTGGTGAACCACAACGGGAAGATCCAGGTGGCAAGCGCGGCTGGCGGTGGGACCACCTTTACGGTGACGCTGCCGCTGGTGGCCACAGGCGCTCCGGCTCCATCAGGTGCAGGCGGTGGCACCTGAGCAGCGCGTTTCCTTGATTTGCGCCACTGCGAGCGCTAAACTCGGCTTAGTCGAGAATGCGGGTCGTGAATTTGGGCCGCGATCTTGGCTACGGCACGCATGACGGAAGGACGGTTCTTATGAACGGGCATCTCGGGCGAGTTTCCCAAATGCTGGTCCTGTTGGCAGCGCTGTTGCTGGCGGCGACTGCTTCGGCGCAGTCGCTCGGCGAGTTGGCACGCCGGGCACGGGTGAAAAAGGCCAGGCAGCCCAAGGCCACCCGCGTCTACACGAACGACACCCTGCCCGGGGGAGGTCGTATGAGCACCGCTGCGGTCACAACTGAGACGAAAGCCAAGCCTGGGGAAAAGGCAAAAGAAGACAAAACGGCGGAACCGGCAGAAGGCAAGAAGTCCCGGGCCGAACTAGAAAAGGAGTACCGCGAGAGGGCCGGCAAGCTGCGTGAGAACCTCACCCTCGAGGAGCGGAGACTGGAGGTGCTCAAGCGCGAATTTAACATGGCCAACGTGCAGTTTTACTCCGATCCTAACGCCGCGCTGCGCGAGCAAACTGCCCGCGCCGAACTCACAGCCCGCCAACAGGAGCTCGAACAGCAAAAGGCCGCCATTGCGGCCGCCCGGAAAGCCATCGCCGACCGCGAAGAGGAGTTGCGCCGAAAGGGACTACCGCCCGGTTGGGCCCGCTAATCGGGATGGCCGAACCCCTCCTGCTGGTTGAGGACAAGGCCGAACTCCGCCAGATGCTGAAGCTGGCGCTGGAAAAAGCTGGGTTCCGCGTCGAGGATGCTGGCGACGGAACTCAGGCCTCTCACCTGCTCCATTCCCAACCCTTCTCCCTGCTGCTCACAGACCTGAAGCTGCCAGGCCGCTCCGGCCTGGAACTGCTTCGCCAGGCCCAGGAGATGGACCCCGGCATGCCGGTGGTGCTGCTAACCGCCTACGGCTCGATCGAGGAAGCCGTGCAGGCGATGAAGGGCGGAGCCTACGACTTCATCCAGAAGCCGGTGGACCTGGAACACCTAAAGCTGCTGCTGGAGCGCGCCCTGCTCCAGCGACAACTGGTGCGCGAGAACCTGCTGCTGAAGGAGGAAGCGGCAGTCCGGTATGGGTTTCCCCGTATCATCGCCGAGCATCCTTCGATGGTAGCAGTCGCCCGCGACGTGCAGCGCGTTGCTCCAACGGAAACCACTGTCTTGCTGTTGGGCGAAAGCGGCACCGGCAAAGAACTATTCGCCCGTGCCATCCACTCTCTGAGCTCCCGCAAAGACAGGCTGTTTGTAGCCCTGAACTGTGCCGCCATCCCTGAGGGACTGGTGGAGAACGAACTGTTCGGGCACGAAAAGGGTGCCTACACCGGAGCTGGGGCGCGCAAGATCGGCAAGTTCGAGTTGGCCCACCGCGGCACCATCTTCCTGGACGAGATCGGTGAGTTGCCGCTGGCGGTGCAGTCCAAGATTCTGCGAGTGTTGGAAGAGCGCGCCTTCGAGCGGGTGGGCGGCCTCCAGCGGATCGAGGTGGATGTGCGCATTCTGGTCGCCACCAACCGCGACCTGCGCCAGGCGGTCGCGGAAAAGAGCTTCCGGGAAGATTTGTACTTCCGCATATCTACCGTTCCCATCACCATCCCGCCGTTGCGCGAGCGCGACGCCGACATCTTGCTACTGGCCCGTGCTTTCCTGCACCACTACGCCGGCGAATTCCGAAAGGGTGGCCTGCGGCTTTCGCCGCAAGCTGAGAAGGCCCTACTGGCCTACTACTGGCCTGGCAACGTCCGGGAATTGCAGAATAGCATCGAGCGCGCCGTCATCCTTTGCGACCGGGCCTCCGCCTGCATCCAGCCCGAAGACCTGGTTCTGCAGGCTCCGGCAGTTGCTCACTCCGAGCCGGAGCTGGGCCCCGAGCCGTTCAACTGGGTAGGACCGCTGGAGGAAGTCAGCCGGCGGGCCGTGACCCTGGTGGAAAAGGCCAAGATTCTGGGGGCCCTCAAGGAAGCGCGCTGGAATAAGATGAAAGCCGCCGAAAAACTGGGCATCGCGTACAAGACTCTGCTGGCTAAGGCCCGCGCTTTGAACCTTTAGTACAAAGTGCCCGCGGGCGCCTGTGACCGCGGAGACGGTAGCTATCGCACGCGACACGTCACTACCGAAAGCCGATGCAACTGTTCACCGTCAAGGACACCACCTACGTACTGTTTGAGCCAGATCAGGAAGAGCTGCAGAAGATCGCTGCCGAGGCCGGCTTTCAGACCGAGATCCAGAAGCAGCAGCGGGCCTTGCTGATCTCGCTGCTCCCCGTCGAGCGGCGCCCTATGTTCTTTGACGCTGCCAACCCACGCCAGGTGGGCCGGCTGGCAGCGGCCCGCACCTTCGTCAGCGGGAGCACCGGCACGGTGTTCAACACCCCATTCGCCCTGGAACCGCTCAGCAGCGCGGGGATTGGGGTCCGCTTGGCCACGGAAGTGCGGCAGGACCTGACGCGCAATTTTCCGCACGGCCCCAGCGAAGCCTCACTAATGGAGTTGTTCCAGCAACTGGTCGAAGACCTGGCCGCCGGTATGGTGGGTGTCTGTGGCCTCTTCCCCCAGAATCAGCCTCCGTCCCATCTCTCTGCCTAGCCCGCCACCAAGCAGCTCAGTGCTGCGCTTCGGTTGGCAAAGTGCTCCTGGGAAATCTTCCTTCTCCAGGCAGCACAAGGCCAGCACATGGGAGGAGTTGCGGGGTAAAGAACTGCTTGCGATTACTGCTCAATGTAACCAAAGGCGACCAGACGGGCACGGATCTTTTCCGCCTCCTCCGGCCGGTCAGCAGGCGACCCGGGCGGTTCAATCAGCTGCAGTTGCTCCAGCTTGGCCAGAACGCGAGCGGCCGAGGCGGCCGGAGGTTCCCCGTCCGTCTCGAGCACCAATTCCGGATTGAGCGGCGCCTCGTAGGGATCATCAACTCCGGTGAAGTTCTTGATCTCGCCAGCGAGTGCTCGCTTGTACAGACCCTTAACATCGCGCTGGCTGCAAATTTCCACGGGAGCATTCACGTACATCTCCACAAAATTCTCAATGGTGGCACGAACTTTCTCGCGGGTGGCTCGGTAGGGGGAGATGGCGGCAGCGATGGCCGCCACACCATGCCTACTGAGGATCTGGCAGAGGAAACCGATGCGCAGGATGTTCGTGTCGCGATCCTCCTTGCTGAAGCCCAGGTTCTTGCACAAATGGGTGCGGACGACTTCGGCGTCCAGAACCTCGATGGCCCGCCCGCGGCGCATCAGTTCTTCGCCGACCAATTGCGCCAGCGTGGATTTACCTGAGCACGGCAGACCGGTGAACCACAGCGTAAACCCTTTGTTTCTCATGTTGGGATTCATCTGTTGGGATTGCCTGCCTCGCGGCAAGGGACTTGACTGCCGAGATCCTTCTGGCGGTAGGCCTCACGGAGGATTTCCCCCACTTCAGGCCGTGTGAACTCCACCGGCAGCTTCTGGCCGTCACGGAGCAGTTCGCGCACTTTGGTACCGCTCAGAATCAGCCGCTCCTGCGCCCCGTGCGGGCAGGTCTTCTCCGACGCGATTTGCCCGCACTTCTTGCAGTAAAAAGTGGCGCCGAAGAAAAGGGGCGTGATGTCCAGCTCGCCCGGCTCAAATTCAACAAATTTCCTCTGTGCGTCATAGGGTCCGTAAAAATTGCCGACCCCGGCATGATCGCGACCAACGATGAAGTGTGTACAGCCATAGTTCTTACGGACCAGGGCATGGAAGATCGCCTCGCGGGGACCCGCGTAGCGCATCGCCGCCGGATACAGGCTCAGGACGCAGTGCCGCGCTGGCAGCGCGTCACGCAGCAAGGCCAGGTAGCACTCCACGCGGACCTCAGCGGGCACGTCCTCTTCCTGAGTAGCGCCCACCAGAGGGTGGAGCAGCAGGCCATCGACGGTCTCCAGCGCGCATCTGAGTATGTACTCGTGAGCCCGGTGAATGGGATTGCGCGTTTGGAAGGCAACGATGGTGCGCCAGCGTCGGTAATCGAACAGGAACCGGGTTTCCTTCGGGTCCAGCGTGTATTTAGCGAAGGGTCCGCGGTCGGAGCGCTCTAGCAGACTGATGGGCCCGGCCAAGCAGTAGTCGCCGACACTGCGCAGGTAGCGGACGCCCGGGTGCTGGTCGCTGTCGGTCAGCAGCACGGCCTGCGCTTCGCGCTGCCGGTCATACTGGAACACCTCCTCGAGGTGGAGCACGGCGCGCAGGTGGCCCTGCGCGTCAGCCAGAGCCACCTCCTCGGGCCCCCCGAGTCGCTGGACCTCCTCTTTAGCGACTGCCAGGGTGACCGGGATGGTCCAGGGGAGGCCGCTGGTGAGCCGCTGCTGGGTCAGGACGCTTTCATAGTCACGCTGGCCCATAAAGCCCTCCAGCGGCGAGAAGGCGCCAATGGCGATCAGCTCTACGTCGGAGATCTGGCGCGAGTTCAACTGCAGGCGCGGCAGGCGTTCGGCCCGCTCGTGCCACTGCTGGCGCGCCTGATCTTCCAGCACGCGGTTGATTAGCCTGCCACCGTGAGGTCGGTTGGACATGATCCTCCAGGAATGGGACGCAACAGCGGAGCCTTGCAGCACTCAGACAGCCAAGGAGGAAAAGTCCTCACTGCCGCCCGTCTAGCACACCCCGGCCCTTCCAGCCTTCATACTGGGCGATCACCCCGTCAAAATCGACCGCAATCGTGCGCCGGGAATTTCTGCCTCTACTGGCCATTCGTCCCTTTGGAATCTAGTAACATACTCCAGCGGAAAGGGGAGCGTCAATTTGTTGCCTGACACCGGTCGCTGCCCGACGCCGGTCGAGCGATGAGAATCTGCGTGCTGGGATTGGACTGCGCTGCCCCGGAAATCATCTTCGGGGACGAGCGGCTGCACAACATCCGACGGCTGATGCAGGCGGGTGTGTATGGGCGCCTGGAAAGCGTCATTCCACCCATCACGGTGCCGGCCTGGATGTGCATGGCAACGAGCCAGGATCCAGGGTCGCTCGGCGTCTACGGTTTCCGCAACCGGACCGACCACTCCTACAGCCGGCTCAGCATTGCCAATTCCACTTCTATCCAGCAGGCGGCCATCTGGGATCACTTGGCGCGTCAGGGGAAGCGGTCCATCCTGGTGGGCGTACCACCAAACTACCCGCCCCGGCGCGTCCACGGCCTCAGCATCGGCTGCTTCCTGACGCCCGACCCGACCAGGGACCCCTTCACCTACCCGGCCAGCCTCCAGGCACAGATCCGTAAGCGGGTGGGGGAATACCCGGTGGACGTCAAGGGCTTCCGCACCGCGGACAAGCAGTGGCTGAAACAAGAAATTTTCCAGATGAGTCAGAAGCAATGGCAGGTGGTGCGCTGGCTGCTCGCAGAGCAGGAGTGGGACTATTTTCACTTCGTGGATATCGGTCTGGACCGCGTGCACCATGGCTTCTGGCAATATTTTGACTCACAACACCGGCATTACGAAGCAGGAAACCCATATGAGAGTGTCATTCCGGAATACTATCGTTGGATTGACGAACAACTCGGCGCCGTCGTCGAGCTGCTGGATCGCGAGACAATTCTGCTGGTGGTGTCGGACCACGGAGCCCAGCGGTTGGACGGTGGCTTTGCGATCAACGAGTGGCTGATCCGCAAGGGGCTGCTGGTGGTAGAGGAGTTTCCCAACGCGGTCACGCCCTTCGAGAAGCTGAAGGTGAACTGGGCGAAAACCAAAGCGTGGAGCGAGGGCGGCTACTACGCCCGCGTGTTCTTCAACGTAAAGGGGCGCGAGCCGCAGGGTGTGGTTCCGCCGTCCGACTATGAGGCCCTGCAGGACGAGATGAAGGCCGAATTCGAGGCGCTTACCGACGACCGGGAACGGCCACTGAACTCGGTGGTTTTCAAACCACAGGAAATTTACCGGCATGTGCGGAACGTCGCGCCGGACCTCATCGTGCACTTGGGTGGCCTGTATTGGCGCTCGATCGGTAGCGTGGGCTACGGGCGGGTGCACGTGGCGGAGAACGATACGGGTCCGGACGCCTGCAACCACTCCCAGTTCGGCATGTTCCTACTTGTGGCTCCCAACTGTCCGCCGAGCGGCCCCTACGGAGGCGCCGGCCTGCTGGATATCGCCCCGACGCTGCTGGATCTGGCCGGCTACGAAATCCCAGGGACTGTCCAGGGGCGCTCGCTGGTCAAAGGAATGGTCAGCAAGCAGGCGGACCTCGCCGGTCAGGGATGATGGCAATACCAATGAACGCAAGCGAGAAACCTGGTAGACCAGCAAAATGACAAGGGGCAGGCTTACAGGCGTTTCACGGGAGGCCAAGATGCTGGCGCTGGTCCTGGTGCTCTCCGCTGCCCTGGGAACCGCAGCCTGCTGGCTTGCCCCCCGGGGAAACGGCGTGCCCTCCAAGCAGGTGATCGTACTCGGACTCGATGGGATGGACCCGGAACTTCTTCAGCGCTATATGCAGGAAGGCAAGCTGCCCAATTTTGCCAAGTTGGCCGCGAGCGGCAGCTTCCGCCGGCTGGGCACCAGCACTCCGCCGCAAAGTCCGGTGGCCTGGTCCAACCTGATCACCGGCACCAATCCGGGCGTGCACGGCATCTTTGACTTCATCCACCGCGACCCGGACACTTTGGTTCCTTACTTTTCAACCTCTCGGGTGGAACCTCCCAAGTACACCCTGCGCTTAGGCCAGTGGGTGGTTCCCATTTCCGGCGGCCGGGTTAACCTTCTCCGGCAAGGGAAACCCTTTTGGGAAATCCTGGACGACCACGGGATTCCCGCAACCGTCCTCCGGATGCCCGCCAACTTCCCCCCAGTGGAGTCGAACGCACGAACGTTCGCTGGCATGGGGACCCCCGATCTTTTGGGGACTTACGGGACATTCTTCTTCTTCACCGACGACCCGCTTATCGAGGCCGGCCCGGTGAGCGGAGGGCGGATCTACTCGGTGAACGTAGAGGGCGGGCGTGTGGACGCAAGGCTGGAAGGCCCGCGCAACCCGTTTCGCCAGGGTGAACCTCCCGCGACAGCGGATTTCGCTGTTTGGCTCGACCCGCAGGAACCGGCGGTAAAAATTGCGATTCAAGATCAGGAGATTCTTCTCAAGGAAGGGGAATGGAGCGATTGGGTGCCGCTGTCGTTCGAGCTGATCCCCTATCTGGAGAGCGTAGCGGGCATTTGCAAGTTTTACCTGAAGCAGGTGCGTCCGCAGTTTCAGCTCTATGTCACCCCCATCAATCTCGATCCTTCGAGGCCGGCTTTGCCTTTGTCTACCCCCAAGCGCTACGCGCGTCAGCTTTCGAAGCAAGTCGGTTACTTCTATACCCAAGGGATCGCCGAGGACACCAAAGCCCTCTCCAGCGGTATCTGGACCGATAAGGAATACGTGCAGCAGGCACGCATGGTGCTGGACGAGCGCCTAAGAATTTTTGATATCGAACTCGGCCGCTTTCGTAACGGACTGTTTTTCTTCTATTTCTCCACCTTGGATCAGAATGCGCATATGCTCTGGCGGGCCATGGACGAGCGCCATCCCGCTTACGAAACGCAACTGGCAGCCGATTTCGGTGGCGTCCTAGAAGACTTGTATCAGGAAATGGATCGGGTTGTGGGCAAAGTATTGGCGAAACTGGATCGGCACGCCACCCTGTTGGTAGTGTCGGATCACGGCTTCGCGCCCTATTATCGTTCCCTCAATCTAAACGCCTGGTTGCTGGAAAACGGCTACCTGGCACTGGAGCCGGGAACGGAACGCGGCGAAAGCGAATTCCTACGCGATGTGGATTGGTCCAGGACGCGCGCCTATGGGCTGGGGCTAAACGCCCTGTATCTGAACCTGGAGGGCCGGGAGCGTTACGGCATTGTGCCGCCGGGAACACAAGCCCAGGCGCTGCGGGCGGAGATCGCAGCCCGCCTGGAGGAGCTGCGCGATCCGCTCACCGAGTCGCCTGTGGTGGCCCGGGCCCACCAGGCGACTGAGGTGTATTCAGGTCCGAAAGTCCGCGACGCGCCGGACCTGCTCATTGGCTATGCGCGCGGCTACCGGGTCGGCTGGGCTTCTGTGCTGGGAGGAGTTTCCCGGGTGACGTTGGAAGACAATACCGAGCCGTGGAGTGGCGACCATTGCGTGGAGCCTGCGTTGGTGCCGGGAGTCCTGCTGAGCAACAAAAAGATCGCGGCCGAATCACCCGAGCTGAGAGACGTGGCTCCCACGATCCTGGCCGAATTTCAGGTCGCCAAACCAGATAACATGGAAGGCAGGTCGTTGTTCGGGGCCCAATCAATGGGTTCACGCTAGGCTGCCCCGCCGAGGAGGCACAGCATGTTCGGTCCGCGCATCAAGATTGATGACGAGTTGTTTGATAAGGTGAAGACCTGCGCCGAAAAGGCCGGCTACGCCTCGGCGGAGGAGTTCGTCACCCACCTGCTGGAAAAAGAGGTCGCCCGCCTCCTTGGTTCGGAGGAAGAAGGCCGCGATCCTGAGGAAGAAGTGAAAAAGCGGCTGCAAGGCCTGGGCTATATCGAGTGAAGAGTTGTTGGCCGGCAACACGCCGGAAGAGGAACGCGGTTCAAGGCGCCCCCGATGCCGTTTTTTCTGTCCCTTGTGAATGGCCTCTTTGATCTTCTGTTTTGGCCCTTCCGGACGCTGGACCCGCGCTACGGTTTGGCAGCCTTTTCCTTGTTGACTGGCGCCTTTCTGGTGTTGGTATTCCGGCACGCCTCCAACCAGCAGGCCATACGGCAGGTGAAAGACCGGCTGCAAGCGCAAGTGCTGGCGGTCCGGCTGTATCAGGACCAGTTGGGAGCGGTGCTGCGGTCTTACGGACGCATCCTGCGTTGCACGCTCACCTACCTGCGGTATTGCCTGAAGCCCCTGGCAGTGATGCTGGTGCCGATGGTGTTACTGCTGGCGCAGGTTGAGCTGCGCCTGGGCCGGGCTGCCCTCCAGCCACGCGACACGTTTCTACTCCAAGCCCGTCTGGACGGGGGCGTTTCGGCGGACCAGGTGGCGCTTCGCCTGCCCGATGGATTGGCGCTCTCCGCCCCGCCGGTGCGAATTCCGGAGCAGAAGGAAATCAGCTGGCGGATTCGAGCCGAAACTTACGGGAACTTTCCGATCGAGGTGATGGCTGCAGGCCAGAGCTTCACAAAACAGGTGACGGTCGCGCCTGATCTGGCCCGGCTCTCCTCCGCACGTCTCCAGAGCAACTTGCTCCAGGCGCTGCTACATCCCGGGGAACTCCCCTTGCCTGCCGATGGCCCGTTGGAAGCAATTCAGGTGAGGTACCCGCCGCGCAGCATCGAGCTGGGACCGTACCGGGGACACTGGCTGATTCCGTTTTTTGTTCTTGTAATGGTCTGGACGCTAGCGGCGAAGGCCGTGACCAGAACTCAGTTCTAACGCCCTTCCCATGATTTCGAGGCACCCGAAGACCTCACGCGCCCGACGCCTGCTGGCAGGCACGCTTGCTGCCCTGTTGCTATGGCCCGGGGTAGCTTGGGGGTACGTTGGCCCCGGGGCTGGCTTCGCGGTCCTGTCATCGTTTTTGACCCTCTTCTTGGCGTTTCTGTATTCCCTATTCGCTCTGTTGAGCTGGCCGCTGAGACAGCTTCGCCGACTGCTGCGCCGCCGCAAAGTTCTTCGCAAAGCCCGCGTGCGACGGGTGGTCATCCTGGGCCTAGATGGCATGGACCCCGAGCTAGCCACAAGGTACATGCAGGAGGGCAAGTTGCCTCATCTGGCAGCGCTACGCGATCGAGGCACCTTTCTCCCTTTGCAGACTACTTGCCCGCCGATTTCTCCGGTAGCCTGGTCCTCGTTTCAAACCGGCGTCAATCCCGGCAAGCACAACATCTACGACTTCCTGGCCAGAGATTGCGCCACCTATCTTCCCTACCTCTCCTCGGTCGAGATTCGGGGGCCGCGCCGGAGCCTTGCGCTGGGCAAGTACGCGATTCCGCTGGGCCGCTCTCGTAGCAGGCTGTTGCGCAAGGCCAAGTCCTTCTGGCACTACCTGGCTGAGGCAGACATTTTCTGCTCCGTGATTCGCGTACCGATCACTTTTCCCGCCGAAAAATTCTCCGGCGTGTTGCTGGCGAGCATGTGCGTCCCGGACCTGAAGGGTAGCCAGGGAACCTTTTCTTTCTACACGACGCGCGACGGCCCTGCAGAAGGCCCACAGGGCGGCCTGCGCTTCCGGTTGCAGCCGGAGGGCGGCGGGTTCCGCTCCTACATCCCTGGCCCGGAGAATCATTTGTTGAAGACGCAGCATAGCGAACTGCGCATCCCGTTCCGTGTGCGTGCAGATGCTGCCCGGAGCGAGGCGGAAATCGAGATCCAGAGACAGCGCATCACCTTGCGCAAGGGGAAGTATTCCGAATGGGTCGAGTTGAAGTTCAAGGCCGGTCTGGGCATCAAGGTGCACGGCATTTGCCGCTTCTACTTGAAGGAACTCGAGCCACACCTGGAGCTCTACGTCACTCCCATCAACATCCATCCCGGAAAGCCTGCGCTACCGATCTCACACCCGTTCACCTACTCGATCTATCTATCCAAGCTCCTGGGGCCCTACGCCACGCTGGGGCTGGCTGAAGATACCTGGGCACTGAACGAAGGCGTGCTCGACGAGGAGGCCTTTCTCCGGCAGTGCTACCTGATTCACGAAGAGCGGGAACGCATGTTCTTCGACGCGCTGGAGAAGACGCCGCGCGGTCTTTGCGTCTGCGTGTTTGATATTACCGACCGGGTGCAGCATATGTTCTGGCGCTATCTGGACAGCGGCCATCCGGCCGACGGCAATGCCGGCGCGGCGAATCCGTTCAGGGGCGTCATCGAGGAACTCTATCGCCGGATGGACGATCTGGTCGGTCGCACACTCCAGCAGATGGATGAGGAGTCCATTTTGTTGGTGATTTCTGACCACGGGTTCAAGTCCTTCGAGCGCGGCATCAACATCAACACTTGGCTTTGGCGAAACGGCTTTCTCGCGTTGCAGGACGGTGCACGGCCCGGCGCCGAGTGGCTTCGCAACGTGGACTGGCAGCAGACCCGCGCCTACGCACTTGGACTCAGCGGCGTTTACATCAACCAAAAGGGGCGTGAGCGTGGCGGCATCGTCGCTGCGGGCCGAGAAACTGAGGAACTCAAGCGGGAATTATGTGAAAAGCTCGGCGGGCTGGTGGATCCTCAAACCGGCCGAGTGGCCATCCGCGAGGTGTTTGACAGTAGCAATGTCTTTACCGGCCCCTATCGGGACAATGCGCCGGACCTGATCATCGGCTACAACGAGGGCTATCGCGCCGCCTGGGACTCTGTGACGGGCACGATCGGCAGTGAAGTGTTCCAGGACAACTGCAAGGCCTGGAGTGGCGACCACTGCATAGACCCGAGGCTGGTCCCCGGCGTGCTGTTCTCGGACAAAAAGATTCACTGCGAACGGCCCTCGCTGCTGGACATTGCGCCCACCGCGCTGGACCTGTTCGGCGTGCCGCTGCCGCCGCACTTCGAAGGCAAACCCTGGAGCATCGGTGAGTGAGCCGGCAAGTCACGGAAAGGAATGGTCGGGGCGAGAGGATTCGAACCTCCGGCCTCGTGCGCCCAAGGCACGCGCTCTAACCAGGCTGAGCTACGCCCCGCCCTCACTCAGGTGGCACATGATGCGCCGCCTGCCGCTGTCATAATTGTAGCCCAGGTTGTGGACGAAACAGGGGAGCCTCGTAGGAAGATGCAGGTCACTCGGAAGTTCACTCGCCGACCTTCACTCGACTACCGAGCGGCATGATAAGATGGGAGGAGAATTCCCGGACCATCTAGGCATATGGGCGACACTCCGCAGAGCACCAGCATCACCCGGATCGCCGTGGAAGAGTTTGCGGGGCAGTGCCGCCGCCACTTGGTTCCCCTGACCTCGCATCTGAGTTGTTTCCAGGCCGTCTCTTTGGACGCCGAGCAGCAGCGCCAGTTCTTGCAAGAACCAACGGAAGCCATCCCGACCGCGCTGCTGGAGCGGCTGGTGCCCTTGCGGCTGCTGCTGGTGCCGCATCTGGAGAAAGGAACGGTCGGCAGCCCCGGCCTGGTCGCCTTCGAGAAGCCCCCCAACCAGCGCTTGCTGCGCCGCACGATCTTCGACGTGCGCGAGGAAATGTTCCTGCTGTTTGCCGTTGAACAGCAAGACGTGGCGGACTACCACCACGAGCTGTTCAGCATGGTGTCTGGCTTGGCCTGCGGCGCGCTCCGTGAGGAAGAGTTTTTCCGTTTCTCTACCCAAGTTCTGGATGAGCTGAACCGCGGCACTCGAGGTGAGGTAGACGAAGCCAGCTTGCACTTGAAGCTGCAGTTACAGCGGCGCCAGCACCTTCCCGGCCGCAACACCAAGCTCATGCGCCGCTACGTACGCCAAGCGCTCGAAGACACGCTCACCCTGTTTCTGCACGGACTCTGTTGCGACATCAATGTGGATCCCGGGCCGCAGCAACTGGCCTCGCGCTACCTGCGCCGACGCCTGGAGCTGCTGGCAGAGACCTTCCCGCCGAATCCCGGCTACCTGCTGTTTCCAGCCCCGAGCCAGAGCCCCACCGATACGGAAGACTCTGCCAGTAACCCCTAAGCCCGGACACAGAGGTATAATTGGGTAGAGGTGAACAGGGGATGCCCACCCTGGCTGAAGTCCTGGCCCAGCACGTGCAAGAAGGCGTTTTATGGGAGCCACTGGAGCGCAACCGCATCCGCTGCTATGCCTGCGGCCACCAGTGTCCCATTCCGGAGGGGCAGCCGGGAGTATGCAAGGTGCGGTTCAACCGGGGCGGCCGACTGTACGTCCCCTGGGGCTACGTGGGCGGCATCCAGTGCGACCCCATCGAGAAGAAGCCGTTCTTCCACGTGCGGCCAGGCGCGCTGGCGTTCAGCTTCGGCATGCTGGGCTGCGACCTGCACTGCTCTTACTGCCAGAACTGGGTGACTTCCCAGGCCATCCGCGACCCCGGTGCGGTAGCGCCGCCTGAGTTGACCAGCCCGCCCCAATTGGTGAAGCTTGCCCGCGAGATGGGAGGCGACGCGGTGGTCAGCACTTACAACGAGCCGCTGATCACCGCCGAGTGGGCTGTGGCCGTCTTCCAGGAGGCGCGCGCAGCCGGCCTGCTCACCGGCTTTGTCTCCAACGGCAACGCTACCCCGCAGGTATTGGAATACATCCGCCCCAGCGTGGATCTTTACAAGGTGGATCTGAAGAGCTTCGATGACCGCCACTATCGCCAACTGGGCGGGCGGCTGCAGCCCATCTTGGAGAGTATTCGGCTCATCCACCAGATGGGCTTCTGGCTGGAGATCGTCACCCTGGTCATTCCCGGCTTCAATGACTCCGATGAGGAGCTTACCAGGATGGCCGAGTTTCTAGCTGACATCTCGCCCGACATTCCCTGGCACGTCACTGCTTTCCACAAGGATTACAAGATGCTGGACCCGGACGACACGCCGCCACAGACGCTGGTTCGGGCCGCCCAGATCGGCAAGCGTGCCGGGCTGCGCTACGTCTACGCCGGCAATCTGCCCGGGAGGGTGGGCAACCTGGAGAACACCTATTGCCCGGCATGCGGCGACTTGCTGGTGGAGCGTTACGGCTACCGCATCCGCGACTACAGGCTGACCCGGGAGGGCCGCTGCCCCACTTGCTCTGCCGCTGTCCCGGGCCGCTGGGCCGAGTCCTTCCACCGACAGATCGCTGACCGCCCCTTCCTTCCGATTCTTCAGTAGCCGGTTCTTCAGTTGCTGGCCTTGTGCTAGGGAACCTCAAGAAGAGTGGTCAATGGGGGGGCAATCGGAAATCAAGTTGGCTTGCTTTTTCCGTCTGCTGAGAAGAACTCTCCGCACCCTTGGCCATCAAGCTGCTTCCCTGCAGCTTTCTATCTGAAGCTATTGGTGAAGCTCGGCGCTGAGAGCCTGGGGGCCGCGCGCCTGGTAGAACCGCAACAGGCGAATCATCTCCGAGGAAGGAGGCAGCACGCTTCCCAGTCCGGCATCTTCCAAGGCAGACCGCTCGGGAACCCAGATCCTTCCATCGCTAAGTTGCACCGCGCGCAAATACACACGGCCTGAAAGGAGAGGCTCAGAGGCGTCCGAGCCAGTCTCCAGCACTGCCGAATCACTCCACCCGAAGGACTCACCCGGCGGCAAGACGAGGACGCGACTTGCCGACGCTCTGCCGGAGCCAGAAATGGTGGCAGCACGAGACTCCCGTCCCGAAGCGCCTTCGAACAGCCAGGCAACTTGGAAGTCGACAATCCCGGTTCCAGCGCGGTTGCGCACCTCCAGTGCGGGGTCAACCAAGCCGGATTTCGGGCCAGATTCATAGACGCTCGCTCGCGCCCACACAATCTCCAGCGGTGCGTCGGGAAAGCGCACGACGCGGAAATTGGCCTTCTGGGCCAGCTTGCGGGCGCGCACAGCTGCAGCTCCGGCCAACACCCGGGGAGTCCCCTGTGCCGAACTGGGTCCAGGCCCGGCCGCTTGGCTGGCCCATTTCTCGAGCATCCGAATCAGGTGGGAAAATCCCGCCCTCTGAAACACGCCCTGCAGATAGCGGCGGTCGCGGGCAGACTCGGCCTGGTTAATCCGCATGGTACCGAGCACCCGCATCCGGTCGGGACCGTAGGCGGACCCATCGGCAAACAGCACGGAATCCAGCTGCATGCGCACCGAGGTGGGGAGGTCCACAGGACGCGCCCGCGAGGTGCGGGGAGGCAGTTCGATTTCCACGCGCATCCGTGCCGGCACGGCGTAGGTTTCGCCGGGCGCTAAGCGAATCCCGGATACGGCGTTCAGCCCTCCCGTGCCGGGCGTGCTGAAACCGTAGCTCAGGGCCAGCGCCAGCCCTTCGATAGGTTTAGGCGAGCGGTTGCGCACCGTCAGCCGCAAGTCCAAGTCCATCAGCATGCCCTGCTCGCCGCGAGTGATGCGGCTGGAGCCGTAGTCGAGGTGAACCAATTCCAGCGGCCCAGACGTTGGGAGAACTACCCGCACGAAGCGGCGAGGGTCAATGTCGGCCGGCCTGAGCGACGGGTGCGTGAACGGCGAGCGCGTGGTCTGGCCTGGTTGCGCCAGCAGCGCGGCCGGGGCTGCCAGCAGCAGCACTAGCAGGGAGCCCGCGAAGCGGGCCCATCGAAACCGGCAACAGGAGCGGCAACGGGTGCTCACCTTGCGCCCTCCAGTGAAACTCGGGTAATGGTTAGCGCGCCGGTGTCCGGGTCGGCGTAGGAAATGCCGAGGACTCCCGCGCCAGCCGACACTTCCACCGGCCCGCGGCGCATCCCGGTATAGAGCACCACGCGCTGGCGCCCCTGCGGACCGCTCAACTCGCCCACGATCGCCTCAGCGCTGGCGGAAGCCTGGTAGTCGAAGCGGGGAGGCAGCGGCGTCCGTTGTCCGATGAGCAACACCGCCAGGCAAATCAGCGCCAGCAAAGCCGCGGCCGGCGCCAACGGTTGTGGTATTCCAAAAACCTGGCGCGGCGCGTGCGTCGGGCCGGCCACAATTCTGGCCGCCAGCCACTCGGGCGTTTCCGGGATGCCCTGGCCGAGTCGCCGTAGCTCGCGGGAAACTTCTCCGTAGCCCTGGGCCTGCTCGGAACAAGCAGCGCACCGCTGAAGGTGACGCTCTACCAGGTAGCGCTTCCAGCCCGGCAGATCGCCGGCATTCACCAGGGCAAGATCAAATTCAGAAGGATGCCAGATCACAAAATCTCCTTCGCTGGGTGCGCCACCCGAGCTTGAGTTTTCTCGAGGACACGGCGCAGCTTGATTCGAGCGCTGGCAATGTGGGTGCGCACGGTAATCTGGGAGCAACCCAGGACGCGGGCTACCTCAGCCCCGCTGAGGTCCTCCAGGTCGCGCAGCACGATCGCGGCCCGTTCTTTGGGACTCAGCACCCGGAGGGCTTCGTGCAGGCGCTGCTCCCGCTCCTGCCGAACCAGTTGCTGCTCGGGCGAAGGCGCCAGTGACGAGGGCTCCAGTTCTTCGCTCCACGGCTCAGTCCGGCGCTCGGCGGCGCGCCCCCGCTGGAAGTCAATGGCTGTGTTGGACGCGATGCGCAACAGCCAAGACAGTGCCCGATCCGGGTCACGCAACTGGTGCCGGCGCTGGAAGGCCTTAAGGAACACGTCCTGAGCCAGATCCTGAGCATCGGCGCGGTTGCCTACCATCCGGTACAGCAAGGCAAAGACGCGGCGCAGGTAGCACCGAACCAGTTCGGAAAACCACTCTGGGGAGTCGGTCACAGAGACGGCGGTGGCTTGGCGAGCTTCGGCGACGGCGCCCGAGGGCACCCTCCCCGCCAGCGTCTCCGCCGCTGTGACCATCTCTCTTTGTTTAGGACGGTCCATCTTCGGCAACCGTTCAGACTGATTATCTCATTAACCGGCAGCGGGTTTCGCGACCCCGGGCGGCAGGTAACACCAGAAGAACAGGGACAGAATCTGAAGTGGCAGCGGGGGCGAGCCTTAGGGGCGCGTCTTAGGGACGCATCTGAGGAGCACATCTGTCGACCTGGGGACCTGGCGTTTGGGGGTCAATTCGGCCGGAACGGCCTGAGACACCTCGGATACTACGGTGCTCGAAGGATGCAGGTGTACCTTCCCGTCCGGGCCCAGAATGTAGGGGTAGCCGGACGGGTCCATCGGCAGGCCCCGCAGCATTCCGGCCCCACCGGAACGGCAGCAGCGGGTTTCGCTGCGGATGGTGTAGAGACCTGCAGAAGCAAGGCCCGCAGCTTTCGGCCACCGAACTCGGAAGCCGACGAAAGCGACTGTTGAAGTCCGTCGCCAGCTTCTCCAGTTGTTCGACATCCTCTTCCGCCTTCAAGCCAGTCAGGTGACGCATCTCCAGGGCACCTGGCGTTTGGGGGTCAATTCGGCCGGAACGGCCTGAGAACCTCGGACGGTGCTCGAAGGATGCAGGTGTACCTTCCCGTCCGGGCCCAGAATGTAGGGGTAGCCGGACGGGTCCATCGGCAGGCCCCGCAGCATTCCGGCCCCAACCATTTCGGCCACCGAACTCGGAAGCCGACGAAAGCGACTGTTGAAGTCCGTCGCCAGCTTCTCCAGTTGTTCGACATCCTCTTCCGCCTTCAAGCCAGTCAGGTGGTCCAGGGCATTCTTGCGGATGTTGGGGTCCTTCGTGGATTCGTAGATTTCCCGCCAGAGGAAGCGCGAGGTTTCCCGCGAGCCTCCCTCCTGGGCGATCTTGGCCGCCATCACTCTCATCCAGTCGCGGGCCTTGGGATGCTTGCTTCCCTGGCGGTAGGCTTGGGAGGCTTTCTCGTAGTCCTTCATGTCCCAGTAATAGATAAAGCCGAGGTCGTGCCACAGGCGCCATTCCTCGGGGTTGGCTACGATGCCCCGGCGGATCAAGGCCACTGCCAGGTCAGGACGCCCGGCACCTCGGGGAGCCGGCTCTGCCAGGAAGATGGCGCCGAACTTGTAAGCAACCAATAGGTGCGGGTCCAGCGTGGTGGTCAAGTCGAGCAGGGGCCCCAGCAGCTCGAAGTTAGGATCCCGGTCGCGCCGCTTGCCACCGTAGTACTGCACGGCGCGCGTCCAATAGATGTTCGACAGCAGCGAGTCGTAGCCAAAACTCAACTTCTTCAGCAGCCCGCGCGAACGCAGAAGCAACACCTCCTTCTGCTGCTGCACGGTCTGTGTCTGCTCCTCAATGCGCACTTGAAGCGGATACACCGCCCCCAGCAGAACCGGCAGGGCCAGTACGGCGATCCAGATTTGTCCTGTGCGCCCGCGACTACTCATTTCACTTCAGGTTGCGGCTGGAGAAGATCGCCGAAGCGGCCAGCAACATCACGCTGATGTACAGGGCGGCGTAGCCCGTATTCAGCAGGACCAGCGACAGCGGGATGGGCCGTCCGTAGGCGGCGGCGGCAATTGCATTGAAATTGCTGAAATTTGGCAGCAGGTAGTACAGCACTACCGTGATCCTCTCCAACAGGGGATTCTCGGTCATGGCGCCGAAGGTCCGGATGTCCTGGGCAAACAGCCCGGTGAGGTACAAACCGAGAGTGAACAAGGTGGACAGCAGCGGCGTCGAAAAGCAAGAAAACAACAGGGCCAGCGCCGTTACCAGCGCCAGCTTGAGCAAAATGAAGTAGATGGCGACCAGCACGGAGAGGGCGCTGCTGGGGAACGCGCGCGTGACGTAAAACAGCGCTGCTGCCAGTCCCACAGTCATGAGCGCCGTATTGACGGTCAGGGTTAGCAGCAGCCCGGCGTACTTACCCACCAGGAATTCCCAGCGGCGGATGGGCTTGGAGAGCAACGCGTATAAAGTGAACTTGTCGATCTCTTTGTAGACCAACCCAACCCCGATGAACACTGCCATCAACAAGCCGAACACTGAGATGGACGTCAGCCCGAGGTTGACGATCACGAGGCGCTCAATGTCGATCGAGATCTGGCCCACCAGCACGGCGGCGGCAATCATCAGCAGCGCGAAGAAGATCAGGTTGTAGAGCACACGGTCGCGCACCGCTTCGCGAAAGGTATTGACAGCAACCACCCAGCTCAACATGCTCAGCGCTCCACTTCGACGGCGTGCGGCGCCGACTGTTCCCGCCCGATCAGGCGCAGGAAGAAATCTTCCAGCGTCGGCTTCAGTTGGGTCACCGAGAGGATGCGGGCCCTGCAGGCGCCCAGCCGCTCCAGCGTCGGGTAAAACTCCTCCTCGGGTACCTCGATGCGGTACCGGGCCCCGGTCCGGGTGGCCCGAGACGCCAAAGTCGGCGGCAGCGAGGCATCGGCCGGCAACTCGAACAGAATCTCCAGGCCGTGCACCTGGATGGAGACGATTTCCTCTGGCGAGCCCACCCCCTGCAAGCGCCCGTTCACCAGCACGGCCACGCGGTCGCACAGCATTTCCGCATCAGACAGGATATGCGTGGAAAAGAAGACGGTGTGCCCCCGGCGCTTCAATTCGAGGATGATGTCGCGAACTTCGCGGCGGCCCAGCGGATCCAAACTCGACATCGGCTCGTCCAGAAACAGCACCTGCGGGTCGTGCAGGATCGCCTGGGCCAGTCCCACCCGTTGCAGCATTCCCTTGGAAAAAAGGCGAAGTTGCAGGTTGCCGGCCGATGCCAGCCCCACCAATTCCAGGAACTGCTCAACGCGCTGCCGGCGCTCCTTCACCCCGTAACCAAAGAAGCGCGCGAAGTAGTCGAGCAATTCCCGGGCCGTCAAGTAATCGTAGAAATACGGCTGCTCGGGCAGGTAGCCGATGTCGCGGTGCATGCTCACGTCTTCAATGGAGTGCCCCAGAATGCGCGCCTCCCCTGAGGTGGGAAAGATCAGTCCTGTCAGCAGTTTCAACGTTGTGGTCTTGCCGGCACCGTTGGGACCGAGAAAACCGAACACCTCGCCCTCCTGGACGGTCAGCGTCAACCCGTCCAGCGCCCGGCGCGGTCGTTTCCGCCAGAAACCGACCAGGTAGTCCTTGGTCAGTTGCTCGATTTCGATCGCCGGTCCTGCCATTGCTCGATTCCTATTCTGACAAGAACTTCATTGGGCCAGAAGCCGATCCTTTTGCAGCTCTCGGGCTCGCTGGCGTGCCTGTTGCGCACTCTGCTGGCGGTCCTGGGCCTGATACAGCTCCGCTAGGTTAAGCCACCCAGCCGGGTCCTCCGGCACCGATTGTACCGCCTGTTCCTGAAAAGAGACAGCGCGGCCCAGGTCTCCGAGGCTCCTCCAGGCGCGGGCCCGACCGACCGCTACCTGCACGCGAAACGCCTGCCCCAGGGGCGCCGCCGGGCCGCGGTAAGGGCTGCGTTTCTCCGCCTCCTCCCAAGCCCGAAGGGCTTGCCGCGGCTGCTTCATGGACAAGTACACCTCGCCCAGAACACGGTACATTTCATGCGCGGACACAGAATGACGGGCGGCGCGGCGGATCGCTTCGGCAGCTTCCGAATACTGCCCCTGCAGCGCCTGTGCCTGACCAATGGCGTACGAAGCCTGGTCGCTCGGCCGCAGGCGCAGGGCTGCTCGGTACTCCTGCTCGGCTTCGCGAATCCGGTCGCTGGCCTGTAAGACGGAGCCCTTCATCAGGTGTAGTTGCGGGTCGTCAGCGAAAATCCGTTGGGCCCGCTCCAGGGCCTGGAGCGCTTCCCCGTTCCGACCAAGGGCAAATAGCACCCAGCCAGCATTGGCATGGAAGTTATACAATTCGGCAGCGTTTCGAGAGCCGAACCTGGAGGTGGGCTTGGGCGGCGTAAACTGCGTGCTAGCGCAGTCAATCTGGAAGTGGTCCAGCCAGAACGCGTTCTCAGGCCGGTTACGCACGAACAGCGCAGCCACCTCATCCAAGTAAACTGGCCGCCAGGTCTGACTCTCGCAAAATCGCCGCAACGCGATATTGCCCAGCCCAGCATAGCGCGCCACAGCCAGGATTACAGTGTTGACGCCCCAGCGCTCAGCCTGCTGCTGCCATTGCGGGGAATCGGGTGGCTGCAATAACAGTGCCTTGTGCTGGAAAAACAGCTCCGCGCCAAAGGGCACGGCGCGGCCGTCCAGCGACACCGGATAGTCCGGCCCCAGCCGCCAGGTTAAATAGCCGCCCAGGTTGAAGTCGTTCAGGATACGGCCCGGCAGGCGCTCTCGCAGCAGAAAAGCGGTAGCGCGCTCCGGGTACCACCAGGAAACGCCGGGGCCAAAACCCACGTTACCCACCACGCTGAGGTAATGGCGGTTGGAAACCAGATCGGCGGCCCGCACGCCAACCAAGCCTCCCAGAGCCACCAACGCCAGCAGAACGCCGGCCGCGGCCGGCCACTGTCGGCGCACCAGCCAGTTAGGTTTCCAGGGCCACGAAGCCAGCAGCTCCCCGCCGACCACGACCACCACTATGGCAAATAGCGCCTGCAAACGCAGGTAGCGCATGGAGCCGAACAGTGCGACGGCCAACAGGAGCACCGCTCCCGGTGACCTACGCCACAGGGCCACGCCGGCAGCCAGCACGCCCGCCACCAGCAACCACCAGAACGCGCTGTCAGGGTTCCGCCAGGCCAGCAGTTCCGACAGGCTGGCCCAGGAGACTCGGACCACCAGCCAGTCACCGACGTGCCCTTCCAGTGACTCCAGCAGGCGGCTCTGCCGGAACAACGCCGCATAGAGACGCGGCCCCCATGGATTCACCAGTGTGGCCAGTGCTGCCGTGGCCAGCCAGGGAGCGGCGCGCCGCAGGCGAGCCGAGGCCGGGGCGCGCTTCTCCGGGAACGGCAGCTCCAGAAGCTCCACCACTACGTAGGCGGCCAATAGCGCCACTCCCGCAACAAATCCCAGGTGTAGGTTGGCCCACAGGCACAGCAGCGGCGGCAGCAACCACAGGGGAGAAGGCCGGTCGCGGTAGTGGCGCCACAAGAGCACCAACACCGGAGCAAACAGCAGGGTGCTGAACAAATCGGCCCGCGGAGCTGTGCGAAAGGCCACCACGGGAACGGCCAGCACCGCCAGGGAGGCGCGCACCAGGGCTGCGGGGGCGGGGCCACCTGCAGCTAGCAGCATCGCCACCGTCCCCGCGCACGCCGCCGCGGTCAGCCAGGAGATTGCCGCGTAGCCTCCAAGCCAGTGCGCCCCATAGAAGAGAACCCCTGAAAAGGGCGGATAGATCCACTCCTGACCGCGGGCTGTGTAGGAAAGGACGTCGTGGGAAGGAATTTCTCTGTGCAGGAGGACGTAACGGCCGGTAGCCAGTTGCCACCCCAGGTCCGAGTCGCCCACTGTGCGCAGGCCGCTCAGAGCGGCATATAGGACGGCGAGGGTAGCTAGGGCGAGCAGCAATCGCCGCTGATGGGCCATATCCTGGCTTGACCCGCGCTACGCGTGAAGGGAGAACCCCGGAAGGTTCTCCCTTCATCGTCAAGACAAAAGCACCGGGCCGACTAGATCGGCGTGTCGGTGAGCGACGCGATGGTCGTAGGATTGAAACGGATTATATTGGCCTCGCTGCTGCAGAAGGAGCGCTGGCCGCTGGAGCCACGCGCGACCGGATCCGAATTGGTTATGTACTGAGCGATAAACCCGAAAGTGGTGTTCGTGCCGGTCGGAGCAAAGGTGACGATGTACCCGCCCTTGGTAAACGTGGTGTTCGTACCCGTGCCCTCAAGCCCGCCAAGTACGGGGTCCACCAAATCGGCGCGGTTTGCATCGGCCTGGCTGCCGGCCGCCGGTGGGCCAAGACGGTTCAACCCATCGGTGAAGCCCGAGTTATATGTAGAGGCGTAGGTGATCTCCGCGGTGTTCAACGTACGCAAGGAACTGGTGGTAGACGCCTCGTTGGCGGCAATCCGAGACCTCAGCAGGTTTGGGATGGCGATAGCCGCGATGATCAGAATGATCGCCACCACGATCAACAACTCAATCAGTGAGAAGCCCTTCTGCTTCTTCATATCTGTTTTTGCCCTTCCGCCCCCCTTCAAGGGGAGGCTGCATTGGTGTGTTATGGTTGCAGGATAAACCCCGCGCCGCTAAGAGTAGCAATCTCTGTTCCAAACAGCAAGCTTCCTCCACGACCCACGGGGCAGGAATAAACTCAAACCAAGCAACAGGTTGGTTTCTACCGTCGCTTATGCAAACGCAAGCAACTCAGTAAGGTGACAAAAAGTGTCACTCCGCGTGGACACTTCTTGGCGCCGCCCCAACCGTGGCGAAACGACGCGCTAAGCAGCGCAGCAGTCTAGATAACCGTGTCGGTAGCTGTCGCCGTGGTCGTGGGGTTAAAACGAATGACCAGGGGTTCGTTGGTAAAGAAGGAACGCTGGCCACTGGAGCCGCGCACCACTGGGTCGGCCGCGATCTGGTAGGCGGCAATGAACCCGAAGGTCATGTTGGTGCCAGTGGGAACGTACGAGAAACTATAGCCATTCTTGGTGAAGCTGGTAGCCGTGCCGCCCGTACTCATACCCGCCAGAATCGGGTCTACTATATCGGCGCGGTTGGCGTCGGCTGACGAGCCTGCCGTTGGCGGGCCCAGCCGGGTTAAGTTGTCCGTATAGCCCGAGTTATACGTGGCGTTGTATGTTAGCGGTGTTCACCGACCGCAAGGAGCTGACGGCAGACGCCTCGTTGGCGGCCAGCCGGGATCGCAACAAATTAGGGATCGCAATCGCGGCAATAATCAAAATGATCGCTACCACGATCAGCAACTCGATCAGCGAGAAACCCCTCTGTTTGCCCATCTTGGCTTTTCCCTCGCTTCCTTGGTAAGGGGGGAAGGCAATTTCAATTCCAATCTCCTGATTTGTCAACCAGTTTCTTTTGCAGAAGCTTTAACCCTGCATATCCGTTTCCAAATTTCAGACCTAACCGTGTCCTGACCTCCGGCGCCGATATGCATGCTGGTTCCAGCCTCAGGACAGCCTTCCGGAGGTAGAAACCCAGTGGATCAGAACCAAAACCACCATTTTCAACTCTCGCTCAATAGGTTCTTTCGTGCCGATTTTCCAAGAATCACGAGTGACTACTGATGGCGGCCTGATCCTGGTGCGAGACTGGACGAACGGTTGCGTTCAGCGAGCTGCTCGGGATGCAGAATCTTTCGAACTGCAGCGCGAAAGTTCAGGTAGTCGGGGTCATTCGGCCGCAGGACCAGACCCTGCTGATACATGCGGTCAGCTTCCTCGTAGCGTCCGGTTATGAAATACAAGCGGCCCAGGCTCAGCACGGCGGTCTTGGAACTGGGGGTTACGCGCAGGGTGTGAGTCCACAGCGTCTCCGCATGGCGCCAATTCAGAACGGCAGCCACCGAAAGCGCGCTCCATATCAGCAGCAACGCCAGCGCAGCCGCGGCCCCCGCTCGGTGGCGGGTCGCGTACCCGATCAGTAAGGCGAGGCCCAGGACCGCGACATACGCGTAGCGATCCTGCGCTTGCCGCAGAGGAGGCAGGACGATGCTGGACGCCAGCGCAGGGGTCAAGGCTAGGAAGAGCAGTAGCAGCGCACGCCGCACTTCCTTGTGCCGAGTAGCGGCCCAGCCTGCCAGCGCACAGGCGAGCGCGAAGACCACCCAGGCGGTGGGCGGATGCGCCAGGTGATACTCAGGAGCTAGCGGCCACGGCCAAATCAGCTTCTTCGCGTACTGCAAGGCAATTGCGCCGATGATGTCGATGTGCCCGAACACGGAGCGCTGGTGCAGCTGACCGACGGCAAGACCGAGCGCCGAGAAACGCAGCAGGAGCGTGGCGCCGGCAATGGCAAAGAATGCCCAGGCCCGCCAGCCGACAAACAGCGCCGCCATCAGCGGTAGCGCCAGGGTTGTTTCTTTCGTCAAGAAAGCGATGGCGGCGGCCAGGTAGCTGACAGCCAGCATCCATCTTGGGCCGGCCCGCGCCCGCAGCAGGGCGTAAAGGCTCAGCAACATCAAGGCGCCGGCCAGCACCTCGGAGAAGGCGGCCATCCAGGCCACCGCTTCCACGTGCAGGGGATGGACCAGGAAGAGGGCGGCCGTGAACCAGGCTACTCGGAGTTCGGCGAATTCCAGGACCAGCAAGAAGAGAAGCAGGCCGGCGGCGGCGTGCACGGCGACGGAAGCCAGGTGCAGTCCGAAGGGCTGCCGATCGGTAAGCCGGGCGAGCCAGGAATGAGCCAAAAACTGGATCGGACGGTAAACCACGTACTGCGCCTTTTCCGGATCAAATGGATGGGAGTCGAGGCTGAACACCGACGTCACGGTTTCCTTGAACAGTCGCGGGTTGTCGAAGTAGAGCCATTCGTCGTCCCAGATAAAGGCGCCGCCCAGCGAGTGTGCATAGACCAGACCGGTCAGCAGAACCAAAGCCACCACGCCCCGGCCTGGCGTCAGGCCCCGAAGGCTCATGAAGGTGGAGAAGCTCATTTTTTACGGCCACTATACTACGTAAGGATTGCACGGGCCGTCTACGGGGGACGATTCAGGACCTTGCGGAGCGCGGCGCGGGAGGCCAGGTAGTCGGGGTCATTGGGCTGCAGGACGAGGATCTGCTGCTAGATGCGAGCAGCTTCCTCGAAGCGTCCGGGCATAAAAGTGCCAGTCGCCCAGTGTGAGTACTGCGCTTTTGAAAATGGGGGTTTGATCGAGGTGATGCCCGCGGCTGCGCCAGCCTCGCTTCAGCGCCCCTCTACCATGGTGAGGAAATATTGATGGAGGCGAGGGTCGGGGGTCAATTCCGGGTGGAACGTAGCGGCCAACAGGTACTGTTGGCGCACCAGCACCGCCGAACCCCGGCATTCAGCCAGCACCTGAACTCCCGGCCCAACCCGTTCAATGATGGGCGCGCGGATAAAGACCATCTCCAATGAAGAATCGGACCAGCCGTCAGCGGGACTTTCTCGGGTGATGAAACTGGACAACTGGCGGCCATAACCATTGCGACGAACTGCAATGTCCATCAGAGCCAGGCTGCGTTGTGGGGGATTGCTGACCTCGCTGGCCATCAGGATGGCGCCGGCGCAGGTGCCGAAAAGCGGCCGACCCTTGGCCGCCATCTCGCGGATGGCTTCCAGCAAGCCGTCTTCGCCGAGGAACTTCAGCAACGTGGTGCTCTCGCCGCCAGGCAGAATGAGTCCATCCACCTGGGCCACCTGCCGCGCATGCTTCACCAGTACCGGCGTGGCCCCGACGTGGCGAAGGGCGCGGGCATGAGCCTCAAAATCACCCTGCACCGCAAGCACGCCGATGCGCGCGCCGTTCTTGCTCGGTTCCCGAGTTTCGGCTTCCCCCATCTCTACCAGCCGCGCGTTTGCAGCAGCTCCTTCTCCTCCAGGGCCGCGATGTCAAGCCCGCGCATGGCCTCCCCCAGCATTCCCGAGCACTCCAGCAACATCTTCGGCTCATTGAAATGAGTCGTGGCGGTCACGACGGCGCGGGCGCGCACCTCCGGGTCCGAAGACTTAAAGATGCCCGAGCCGACAAAAACCGCCTCGGCCCCCAACTGCATCACCAGCGCCGCGTCGGCGGGAGTCGCGATGCCGCCGGCAGAGAAATTGGGCACCGGCAAGCGGCCATTCTGGGCCACCCAGCGCACCACCTCCAGGGGCGCCCCCAGCTCTTTGGATTTCGCCACCAGCTCGTCCTCGCCCAGCACTGTCAACCGACGCATCTCGCCCACGATGGCTCGTATGTGCCGCACCGCTTCCACCACGTTTCCCGAGCCGGCTTCCCCCTTGGTGCGGATCATGGCTGCGCCCTCGGCGATGCGCCGCAGCGCCTCACCCAGGTTCCGCGCGCCGCAAACGAACGGCACCTTGAAGCCGCGCTTGTGGATGTGGTGCTGCTCGTCGGCCGGGGTCAGCACTTCGCTTTCGTCAATGAAGTCCACTTCCAGCGCCTCCAGCACCTGCGCCTCGGTGAAGTGTCCAATGCGCACCTTGGCCATCACCGGGATGGAGACGGTGCTCATGATGTCGCGGATGGTCTTGACGGGGGCCATGCGGGCCACACCGCCTTCCCGCCGAATGTCAGCCGGCACCCGCTCCAGGGCCATCACTGCTACCGCCCCCGCCTTCTCGGCGATTTCCGCATGCTCGGCATTGATCACATCCATGATGACCCCGCCTTTGAGCATCTCTGCCAGTCCCACCTTCAGGCGGTACTGTTCGTCCAGGAAATTCCAGGGCTCTGCCATATCTTCCCTCCCTAATGCTTCCGCTCAGACCCTCCCTAATGCTTCCGCTTAGAGGTAAATGTCTGGTGTGTTGGCGCGGAGCCATGCCACGGCGGATTCCCCAAATCATTTTACTACACGCCAGCTAATCCGTGCCGGAGGGCGCGACCTGCGCCATCTCGTCCAGGCTCAAGCCCTGCAGCAGCTCCACCCCGAAGCGCTCACTGAACCGGCGGGCGACCTCGGCGGGCAGGCTCTCCCCAACCGCAATCGCCTGCCGAAGGGATGTGCGGTCGAATTCGCCCGGCGTCTTGAGCAGCATGTCGTACAACGACGTGGCTGCGAACAAAAGTGAGGGACGAAAACGCGCGATGGCGCCAACCGCTGCCTCCGCTGTGACCTCTTGCGACTCCAGCACTGTCGCTGCGCCTGACGAAAGAGGCAAGGCCAAGCTGGCGAGCAGCCCCCAGGCCGACCAGATGGGAAGAGTCGAGTAGACACGATCCTGACAGTCAATATTAACTAAACGGCGGCCGACCTGCCGGCTGCTATGAAGCAGATGCTCCTGGCGGTAGTAGACATTTTGGAATTCGCCCCCGGGAGATGGCGCGTACAGGAGCACTACCGGGTCTTCGAGCGCCCCCGTTGGAGTTTCCGCGTGGGGTTCCACGTCCTCGATTCGGTGCCGCCACGACCACTCGGGCGCGGTCTCTCCCACTACCAGCAGTCCTTCGGGCCGAACATGCTGGCGGCACTGCTTCAGCTCGCCCAGCGCAAGCTCATCCACCACCAGCACCCGAGGCGCGCAATCCTGGATCAACGCCAGCAACTCGCTCGCCCGGGAAAGCGGGTTTACGGGCACAGCGACGGCGCCAAGTCGCAGCGCGCCCAGCAAGGCTGCCACCAGCTCCGGGCCGTTGGGTAGGGCCAGCAATACATGCTCCCGGCGGCCCACACTCAGGTCGCGAAATATTCCGGCAGCGCGGTTGCTCAGTTCCGTCAGTTCTCCATAAGTGTGAGTTGCGCCGGCAGTGAGCAACGCCGGCCGCTCTTCATGACCGGCTTCCAGGTGCCGGTCCAAGAACTGCCAGGCTAGGTTGCCTGATCCATCCATTTCATTCATTTCATCCATGCGGGCTAGCCTTTCTTTTCCCCTGCGGCGCTTCCAACGCCACTAAGACGAAGTGCCGGAACCACAACCAATTCGCGGACCGCTGACAGCAGCGGGGCTACAGGCCTTGCAGGAAGGGATTCTCGGCGCGCTCGCGGCCAATGGTGGTCAGCGGGCCGTGACCCGGCACCACCACGGTGTCGTCGTCAAGCGCCAGCAATTTGGTTTGGAGCGAACGCAAGATTTGGTCGGTGTCGCCGCCGGGCAGATCCGTTCGTCCGATGCTGCCCTGAAACAGGGTGTCGCCGGCGAACAACTTCTTGCTGCCTCCAGCGTCGGGAAAGTACAGGCAGACGCTGCCCTCCGTATGACCGGGGCTGTGAAGGACGCTGCCAGTAGCCGGCCCGACGCGTACCGTGTCGCCTTCCCGCAGCAGCGCGTCGGGCGCGTCGAGCGCTTCCGGCGCCTCGCTCTCGGGGAGCCCGATCATCTGCGCCTGCTGCGGCAGTGCTTGCGCCAGCCACAGGTCAGCCTCGTGCAAGTAGACCGGCGCGCCTGTGGCCTGCTTGAGCTTCCTGGCCCCCCCGATGTGATCAATGTGGGCGTGGGTGACCGCGATCAAGGTGAGCTTCAGGCGGTGTCGGCGCAGCACTGCCAGGATGCGCTCGATCTCGTCGCCAGGGTCTATGACGATCGCTTCCCCGCCCTCCTGGTCGCCAAAGATCGAGCAATTGCACTGCAACAAGCCTACCGGCAGAATCTCGTGGATCATGCCACAGACGACCTCATGTTTAGCACGGCATCCTCCTGGAGCTTTCATTATAGTGGGGGTGGCGTTATAGCGGCTGGAATGCCGCTTGCCAGTTTTACCCCCAAGGGTGTATTCAACCCTTAGGAGGTTGGTTGACAAGTCGGCTTGTCATGCGCACTGTCCTCAACTCGGTTCACACCGCTGCGGGCGCGCAGTTCTGCGCTTACCACGGCTGGGAGATTCCGGAAAACTTTGGCAGCGTGGAGGCCGAATACCAGGCGCTGCGGCGCGCAGCGGGCATCGTGGACCTTTCCTTCCGTGGGAAGCTGGTCGCCACCGGAGAAGACCGCGCGCGCTTCCTGCAAGGCATGGTGTCGAACGACGTGGAACAGCTTCAGCCCGGCCAAGGCAATTACTGCTTCCTGCTCAACGCCCAGGGACACATCCTGGCTGACCTGAACGTGCTGGTCCAGCCCGAGCGTCTGCTGCTGGACTGCGAGCCGTTCCTCACCGAGGAGCTGCGGACGACGCTGGAGCGCTACATCATCATGGACGAAGTGGAGTTGGAGGACCGCTCGGCGCATCTGGGGACGCTAGCGGTCGAGGGACCGGCAACTCCACAGGTGGTGTCGGCGGCGTTAGGCGTGGACGAACTACCGGCCGAGCCCCTGGCTCACCTGAGTCCGGACGGGAATCCCGACTTCCTGCTGGTCCGAACCGCTCTGACCGGGGAAGGGTTCTGGATTGTGGCTCCGGTCGAGCGCCTACCGGAACTGTGGCAGGCGCTGGTGGAAGCAGCCCGCCCGCTGGGCGGACGGCCCGTGGGATTCGCGGCATTGGAAGTGGCTCGCATCGAGGCTGGCACCCCGCGCTACGGCGCCGACATCGAAGAGAACAACATCCCTCAGGAAACCGGCCAGTTCCGCGCCCTCAGCTTCACCAAGGGCTGCTACCTGGGACAGGAAATCGTCGAGCGCGTGCGCTCGCGGGGCAAAGTGAATCGCAAGATGGTGGGGCTGGTGGCACCGGCCGGGGCTCCGCTGCGGGTCGGGATGAAGATCGCGGCCGGCGACCGCGACATTGGCCGCGTCACGAGCGCCGCCCACTCCTTCGCCCTGGGCAAACCTATCGCCCTGGCCTACCTCCGCCACGAATTCTCCCAGCCAGGAGCGCAGGTCCAGGTGGAAGGCATGACAGCCGAAGTTTCCCCGCTTCCCTTCCCCGGAGTGTAAGTCACCTAACATTCCTAGATCCAGCGGCGGACAGTGCGCTTGTAGCGCAAGTATTCCTCGCCGAACTTGTTTTCCAAGTAGCGTTCCTCGCGGAGGATTACGCCGTAGTGCATGACGGTCAGAGTCGGGGCGAACAACCCCAAAATCCAGATGCTGTCGGCCGCGATACCGACGCCCACGTACAAAAGACTCAACGAGATGTAGGACGGGTTGCGGGAAAAGCGATAAGGACCGCCGGTGATTAACACGGTAGTCGCCTGGCGCGGATCGAAATTCGTCCCCGCCCTGTGGAATTGGAGAAGGACAAAAGGCATTATGCAGCCGCTGCCGGTAATTACCACAAACCCGATCCTGTACTGAACACTGTCTGGCAACAGCGGGAGGGGAAACAGGAGATCGAACGCGATCCCGATCCCCAGGAACGCCAAGTAAATGACAGGAGGGAGAGCGATCACCCCAGCGGCATCTGTCTTGGCAGGGCTCACCGCTCAGGCCAGATTCAGGGCTTTTTTGAAGGAGCCGCGCTCGGCCTCGATCTTTTTTTGCAGCAGCGTGATGGCGTAGATCAACTGCTCGGGCCGGGGCGGGCAGCCGGGCACGTAGACGTCCACCGGGATGACCTGGTTGACTCCCTGCACCAGGGCGTAGTTGTTGAACACGCCGCCGGAGGTGGCGCAGGCCCCCATCGAGATCACCCACTTGGGCTCGGGCATCTGCTCGTAAAGGTGGCGGATGACGGGCGCCATCTTTTGCGAGACGCGGCCGGCGATAATCATCAGGTCGGCCTGGCGGGGCGAGGCACGGAACACCTCGGCGCCGAAGCGGGCGATATCAAAGCGGGCGGCGCTCATCGACATCATCTCGATGGCGCAACAGGCCAGGCCGAAGGTCATCGGCCAAATCGACGACTTGCGCCCCCAGTTGACCACCTTGTCTAAGTTCGTGGTGAGGACGCCTTCCCAGCCCTGATCGCCGCTTTGCAGTGTGCCCACGTTATGATTTTATCCGGAAACAGCTCAGGGGTGTAGCAGAATCTTGCCGAACAGCTCGCGCTGCTCCATGCGCCGGTGAGCTGCCTGCGCCTCGGCCAGCGGGAAGCGGCAGTCAATCACCGGCTTGAGCTGGCGCCGGAACAGGAACGGCAGCACTTCCAGCAACTCCGCTTTGCTGCCCATGAAGGAACCTAATAGGGAGAGCTGGCGAGCAAACAGGTAGCGAAGATCGACGCGCACGTCGGCGCCGGTGGTGGCGCCGCAGGTGACCAGCCGCCCGCCGGGCGCCAGGCACATCAGGCTCTTCTCCCAGGTGGCGGCGCCCACGTGCTCGAAGACCACGTCCACACCCCGCTTCTGAGTGAGTCGCTTCACTTCCTGGTAAAAATCCTGCGTGCTGTGATTGAGCACCTCGTTGGCGCCCAGTTCGCGTGCCTTGGCGAGCTTCGCCTCGGTGCCGGCGGTGGCGATCACGCGGGCCTCGAACAGCCTGGCGATCTGCACAGCAGCGCTGCCCACGCCGCTTCCCGCGCCCAGCACCAGCACCTCCTCGCCGGCGCGCAGCTGCGCGCGGTCAAGCAGCATGTGCCAAGCAGTGAGAAACACGAGCGGCACGGCGGAGGCCTCGTCAAACGAGAAATCGTCCGGGATCGGGATGGCGTTCACCTCCGGGGCCGTGACCAGCTCGGCGTAGCCACCATCGCGCACAATGCCGAAGATCGAGTACTGGCGGCAGAGATTGTCGCGGCCTTGCAGACAAGCCTGACAAAGTCCGCAACTATGGCCAGGGGCAATCAGGACGCGATCGCCGGGAGCGAGCTTGCTGACGCTTTCACCCACCCGGACGACTTCCCCGGCGATGTCGCTGCCCACAATGCGCGGCAGCAGCATCGGGCGGCCGGGCAGCCCGCGGCGCAGCCACAGGTCCAGGTGGTTCATGGCGCAAGCGCGCACGCGCACCAGCACCTCGCCGGGCGGCACGGCCGGCTCCGGCGCATCTTCGTAGCGCAGCACCTCCGGCCCGCCATGCTCGTGAAATCGTACAGCCTTCATCGTTTCCTCGGCAGAGCTTCAATCTGCCATAGCGGGCGGGTGATAGCGTCCAGGGCGGTCCAAGGCATCCAGAGACAATTCAAGCCTTGTCAGACTGGCGCAGGACGAAGGTTCCGATACGTTGGCGGTCTTCCGGGCTCAAGCGAGTGAAGCGGACCCCAACACGGTGTTGGCTGCCCAATCGGATCACAACCCCCTCTGCATTAATCGGGTCCGCACGCTTGGGCAGGCGGAAGAACACCCGCATTTCGCTGCCGGGAGGCGGCGCACCCTCGGCTTGGAGATGAATTCCATCCTGGCTGATGTTAAGGGTTCTGCCTGTGATCTTGCGCATGCCCAATAGGCACTCCACTTCGGTCTCCAAGGCCGCGCGCAGTACCCGGCGGCGCTCTCCCAGCATGGCCCCGTGCACGGAGTTGAACAAGTGGGTCAGCTTTTGCTTATCGACAGGCTTGGCAAAAAAAAAGGTTGCCCCGGCATCAAACGCCAGTTTCATCGTTTGTTGCTCTATCGCTCTGGTGATGACCATCACGGGGGTAAATCGGTTCCAGGAAGACTGGCGGATCTGACGAGTCAGCGTGAAGCCATCTACTTCGGGCATCAACAGCTCGAGAAAGATTCCGTCATACTTTTCCTTTTGGATCAAAATGGACGCCTGCCGGCTGTCGCTGACAGGCCGAGTCTCCACTTCCAGCGAAGTGAGAACGTCGCATATGAGATTCAGCACAGGGGCGTCGTCATCTACAACCAAGACTCGTAGCGCCATACCGGACGGGTCCTATCAGGCCTTTTCCGAAAATGAAGTATCGCATTTTTTCTGCGGAAACGTGGACTCTGTGACTCAGGTTTTGTGCGTTTCAGCCAATTTCCACTCGACACTTCCGTGGGAGAGTACCTCAGGTGCTGCCCAATCGTGTTAGCATAACTCCGATGGACCTGTTGGAGGAACTGGTACGGCTGCGACGGGCCGGACAGAAGGCTGCCCTGGCCACGATCGTCGGCGTCCGCGGCTCCATCCCCAGCCACGAGAGCGCCAAGCTGCTGGTGCGCGAGGACGGCAGCATGCTGGGTACGGTCGGCGGCGGCTGCGTGGAAGCCGAGGTCTGGAACGCGGCGCGCGAAGTGATCGAAACCGAGAAGCCGCGCAAGATGTCTTTCAATCTCGCAGGCGAGGCCCTCTACGACAACGGTCTGATCTGCGGCGGCCAGCTGGACGTCTTCATCGAGGCCATCCTGCCGGTCCAGACGGCCTACATCTTCGGCGCCGGTCATGTTTCTCTGAGCCTCTCCAAGATGGCCTCGCTGGCCGGCTTCTGCACTGTAGTGGTGGACGACCGCGAGCAGTTCGCGAACCGCGAACGTTTCCCCGAGGCGGACGAAATCTATGCCGCGGAGTTTGAGGAGGTCTTCCCCAAGCTGACTGTCAACGACTCCTCGCACCTGGTCATCGTCACCCGCGGGCACAAGGACGACATGCGTGTGTTGCGCTGGGCAGTGAGCACGCCGGCGCGCTACATTGGCATGATCGGCAGCAAGCGCAAGGCCATCGAGGTGCTGAAGACGCTGGAGAAGGAAGGCCTGCCGCGCCAGCAACTGGAGCGCCTCCACTCACCCATGGGCCTGGAGATCGGTGCCATTTCTCCTGAAGAGATCGCCGTCAGTGTGGTCGCCGAGATGATCGCCGCGCGTAGAGGCGCTCAGATCTCCCAGCCGGTCACCAAATCCATCTTCGCCGCCAGTTAGGCGGACGGCCCTGTCATGGTCCCCCAGCCGGGTTCAGCATCCACCACCGAACCGCAGCGGCCACCCGCCGGCGTGATCCTTTCCGCAGGCGAATCCTCCCGCATGGGCTCCCCCAAAGCGCTGCTTCCGTATCGCGGCACAACGTTTCTGGAACACCTGGTGTACCTGCTGCTGAGCCGGGTGGAGCCGCTGCTGGTGGTGCTGGGTCATGGTGCAGACCGCATCCGCGAGGCCGTGCGTCTGCCGCCACAGGTGCGTGTCTTGCTCAACCAGGACTATCGGCTGGGCCAGCTCTCCTCGCTGCAGACCGCCATCCGGGCGCTAGAAGGTAGCCCAGTCTCCGGGCTGCTGGTCGTTCCCGTGGACCATCCCTCCGTGGAACCGGAGGTGGTGGCGGCGCTGCTCAAGACCTTCGCCGCCGAACAGCCCGAAGTGCTGCTGCCGACCTTTGAAGGCCGGCGCGGTCATCCAGTAGTCTTCTCGGCTCGATTGTTTGCTGAACTGCTGGCCGCGCCGCTGGAGGAGGGCGCGCGCGTCGTGGTTCGCCGGCACGCCGCGCGCGAGCTGCCGGTCCATGACGCCGGCATCCTTGCCAACATTGACACCCCGGACAGCTATCGCCGACTGGTGGGCGGCTCATTGCTTTCGGGATCCAAGTGTTGCTAGCCCTAAAACCTCATGAGGAGATGATTGATGCTGTTCTTCGTGAAAGTACGCGTTGAGCCAAAAGAGCTGTCGCTAGATCAGTTGTGGGACATCTGGGAAGAAGAGAATGTAGCGAGCCTGAAGGCCAAAGCCGCCGGCAAGCTTGTTGGGCTTTACAAAGTGTCCGGGCAGCGCCGCGTGTTGGCCATCGTAAACGCGGAATCTCATGATGAACTGGACCAGATTCTGATGGCCAAGCTTCCCATGGCGCACTACCTGGAGATTGAGGAGATCGTGCCAGTGCGCGAGTATGAAGCCTTCTCTGCCGACATCAAACGCCGCTGGAAGTAATGATTCCTCAGCGGTTTCCAAGCCGCGCGCGCAAGCAAGCGGTCCACGAAATCTGTTTCTCAGCACCCTGCTAGGAGCGGAGGCGCTGGAGGCGGCGGCCGGCTTCCTCCAGGGTTTCGTCTCGCTTGCAGAATGCAAAGCGCACTTGCTGGCGGCCGGCGGCCGGGTCGCGATAGAAGCTGGAGCCGGGCACCACGGCAATGCCGATTTCGCGCACCAGGTAGTCGGTAAATTCCACGTCACTCGCGAAGCCGAGGCGGGCGATGTCGGTCATGACGTAGTAGGCGCCCTCGGGCGGGTAGCAAAGGAAGCCAGCGGCCTCGAGATGGGGCAGCAGCAGGTCGCGGCGAGCGCGGTAGTCTGCGGCCAGGCGCTGGTAATATTCGTCGGGCAAGGCACAGGCCACGGCGCCGGCCTCCTGCAAGGGCGCGGCGGCGCCCACCGTGAGGAAGTCGTGCACCTTGCGGATGCCGGCGGTGAGCGCCGGGGCGGCAATGGCCCAACCCACTCGCCAACCGGTGACACTGTAGGTCTTGCCAATGCCGCTGATGATGACCGTGCGCTCGCGCATGCCGTCCAGGGTGGCCATGGACAGGTGAGGGCGGGGGCCGTAGACAATGTGCTCGTAGATCTCATCCGTGAGGGCCACCACATTCCACTCGCAGCACAAGCGCGCAATCACCTCCAGCTCTTCCCTGGGAAAGACCTTGCCGGTGGGGTTGTTCGGAGTGTTCAGGATGATGGCCCGAGTGCGGTTGCTGAAGGCGGCGCGCAACTCGCGCTCGTCGAAGGTCCAGTCGGGCGGGCGCAGCTTCACAAAGCGCGGCACGGCGCCTGACAGGATGGCGTCCGGGCCGTAGTTCTCGTAGAAGGGCTCAAAGATCACTACCTCCTCGCCTGGATCCACGATCGCAAGCAGCGAGGCGATCATGGCCTCCGTGCAGCCGCAGGTGATGGTGACCTCGGTTTCCGGATCCACCTTCAGGCCCCCGTCAAGGCCCCCCTTGCCAAGGAAGCGCTGCGCCTTCGCCGCCACCGCCTCGCGCATCGAGCGCGCGCCCCAGGTGATCGCGTACTGATTGATGTCGGCGTCAATGGCGCGCTTGGCCGCTTCCTTGAGCTCGCGCGGGGCGGGAAAGTCGGGGAAACCCTGGGCCATGTTGACCGCTCCGTAGCGCATTGCCAGCCGGGTCATCTCGCGGATGACCGACTCGGTGAACTGACTCGCCTTGTGGGAGATCACCGCGCGTTTCAGCCCCGGCTGCATCGGTTCTAGGTTATACAACACGCGAGAGCGAATGAAGTCCCTTCTGGCAGGCGGGAGCTTGCCGTTAGTGCTTGCCGGTGTAAAGACGGCGGTAGACGGCAACGTTGCGCAGGACCGCCTTAACGTAGTTGCGTGTTTCGGTGAAGGGGACGCTCTCGATGAACTCGGCCGGATCGCGGTACTTCCCCCGGGCCAGCCAGGCGTCCACCCGGCCCGGACCGGCATTGTAGCTGGCCAGGGCCGCCTCCAGTCGCCCGTCATAGCGCCGAAGCACCTGGGAGAGGTACTGCGTGCCCAGCTCAACGTTAGTCTGTGGATCGAACAACCGCGTTCGGCTCGGCCGCGGCTTACCCATCTTGCGGGCCACGAGCCGGGCGGTGGAAGGCAGCAGTTGCATCAGGCCGCGGGCGCCGGCACGCAAGACGGCCCGCGGCTGGAAAGCCGACTCCTGCCGGATGAGGGCCGCAACCAGATACGGGTCCAGCCCGCGCCGTTCGGCCTCCGCTTCCACCAGCAGCCACCAAGGGAGCGGAAAAACCAGCTCCCACTCCTTCTGTCCCAGCTCTTCCGGGGGATAGGCGAGGTAGTTGGGGAATGCCTTGCGAAAATACCGGATGGCGTGCAAGAACCTGCCCCGGTTGTGTTCCAAGCGCGCCAGGTCCAGCTGCAGGTGGCGGAACGCGGTGGCGTCGTCCGCCGCGGATTGCAACTCCAGCGCCGCCAGGTCCAGCAGCCAGGCAGCCTCCAACGCCTGGGCGCGAAGCCGGCGCGCCAGGAATTCTACCGGCAGCCCCACTCCAATGGGGTCTGGCCGGTAGGTGGGCACGGCCGCCAAAACGCCGGCTACGTTGCTGGGCACGGTGCTCGCCGGTACCACCCAGCCGCCGCCCCGGCCGGCCGCAGCGGATCTATCGTTCAGCCTCCGCCTCGCCATCGTGCCGTAGAAATACTGCGGGAAATTCTCGCTGGTTTTGCGAAAGTAGGCCAGGGCGACGGCGGGTTGCTGGTTCTCGGCAAGGCGGCCAAGCCAGTACAACGCGGCTGCCACCGTCGTGCTGTTCGGGAAGCGGAGGACCTGTTGCTCCAACAGCCGCCGCGCCGACTCAAAACGTCCCGACCGGTAGTGCTTCCAGGCCACGCGCCAGTGCGCCCGCTCTGCATCCTTCCCGGATGAAAACTTCTGGTAGAGCGTTCGATAGTAGCTCTCGTAGAGGGCTTCGTCGCGCCTAAGGAAATAGAAGTTCCCTGCGGAAAACAGCGCCTTCCCATGCCAGGGAGAATCAGGAAACTCGCGGCCCAGGCGGCTTACTGTCTGGCGGAAAGCCGACGTCCGCCGCCGCCGGCGATGGCACTCTCCCAAGTAATAGAGGCGTTCGGCGGCAACCGAAGCGCTGGCCGGTCGCAGCCGCGGGAGCGAGGCGCAAGCCGTCCCCCTCCTCCTGCCGCGGTAAGCGGCGGCGGCGGCCCGGACCAGCGCGTCCTCGCGTTCGGCGCCCGAGACCGCGGTAGCCAGTTGCCGGTAGGCTTCCTGCGCCGCACGAAACTGCCGCGCTTCAAACAGCCGCTCCGCCCGTTGTTTGCGCAGGGCAACAGGTGCCGCAGGAATTTTCCTCTTGGCCTTACGTCTCAGTCGCTGGATTTCCTGCTCGGCCTGTTTGGCCTCCTGCGAGGCCGGATAAAGGTAGTAGGCCTGGCGGTACGCCTCGATGGCGGTGCGCCCATTGCCCGCCGCGGCATACGCCCGGCCCAGCAGCAGGTCCGCCTGTGGCCGCTTCAGGTCTCGCCCCGACGCTTTGAGAAACTGGACCGCGGCGGCAGGCTGAGCGGCCTGGATCAGGGTTTCGGCTTGTGCCGCCGCCGCCCGCGCCCGCAGCGAGCTATGCGGGTGTCGCTGCCGGAAGCCGTTCCACACCTGGAGAGCTTCCTGATGTCGCCCCAACTGGTGCAGTGCGCGCCCCAGGTAGTAGTCCAGATAGTCGCGCACCGGCGAGACGAGGTTTCGACCGCCGCGCAGAACGAGCACGGCATCCTCGAGTTCGCCTTCCTGAATGGCGCGGTAGCCGAGCGCCAAGTAGGCCAGGGCACCGGCCTGGTGGTTGGCATGCTTGGCGGCGAAGCGCAGCAGCGCTCGACGAGCATCGGGGGTGGGCGAATCCAGGAAACTCTGGCTGGCTGTCCGAAGCCGGCTCATCACCGGGTCGGCGAGCAGTGGGTTGGCGTGAGGCCGGATCCCGGTGCCGGCAAGTGTGGACTGGGGCCGCGTCCGGGTCTTCTGCTTCGCGGGGCTCGCTGATCCCTTACGCCGCGCGCGCTGGGCCGCGTCTGCTGGCGGCGGCTCCAGCACCAAACCGAGGCCTACAAGCAGCAGGAGGAAGCAACCGAGGAAGAGGGCAAATGACCGTTGAAACCAACTCATCGAGGCCCGCGGAAGTGCACTGCCTTCAACCCAGAGGGCCGGGATACTCACCCCCCAGCACACCGGGGTCTTCGCCTGCGATGCGCCGCAGCATCTCCTGGCAGCGCTGTCAACTTCCCACCGGTCCCCTTGCCCACTGCCTACCGCCTGGGGCCC
Source organism: Terriglobia bacterium (assembly GCA_965223005.1). Taxonomy (GTDB): domain Bacteria; phylum Acidobacteriota; class Terriglobia; order JAJPHL01; family JAPKYU01; genus CBDBKE01. The sequence goes on from CBDCVK010000005.1 coordinate 187,511, forward strand.
GGCGGCGGCGTGCTATAATCAAATTGAACCCGTGGGGGCGTCACGGATTCGACGGGATTGAACTGCTGCTAGAAGGCATGCCGGGGTCCAGGCACCCGAAATCGCTTGGGAACGAACAACTGCCAATAACCAATTGGCTTACGCTGCCTAATTAAAGGTGGCGCGTTACTTGGTGGCCGGCCCGCAGGCCGCTAGGTGGCGACGACTTTAGCGGGATAGCTGGTCATCCTCGGTCCGTGGGTGGCTGGCGAAATCTATCGGACTAGTCGGCTTAGATTCTTGTCCGTTCTAATCTGAGCTGGCGAAACCAATCGAACGCGACTAAGCATGTAGGCTTCTGGTTGTAGGCTCTTCCGGACGCGGGTTCGACTCCCGCCGCCTCCACCATTGTTTCTCATTTAGAATCAATCAATTGACAACAGAGACTCCCAAGCGGAGGGGTAATCCTAGGGGACCCGCTCCGGGACTCTCGCTTTCTCTCCTGCAACCGATCGTCGGTCCGCAGTGGTAGCCAATGGTGGCAGGGAGAGACCATGAAGATCTGCGATTGAGCCGACATCGCAGCTGGCGTATGCTTTTGCGCGAAAGGAAGCTCACATTGGAAACTCCGAGTCATTAGAGGCTCCGGGAGTCTTGGCAGAGCCACCGAGGGGAGGAGGATTATGGAATACCAAATGTTGGTCAATGGAACATGGGTTTCAGGCGGCGGAAGCATGCCCGTTTACAATCCCGCCAACGAGGAGGTGGTTGGGACGGTTCCCGTCCCCTCAGAGAGAGACGTCCAGAACGCTTTAGAAGGAGCCGCGCATGCGCAACGCAGCTGGGCAAGACGGACGGGTGTCGAAAGAGGAGCGGCCCTCAAGCGGTGGTGTGAGTTGGTATTAAAGAACAGAGAGCGCTTGGCGCGCATCGTATCCCAGGAGCAGGGCAAGCCTTTATCCGAAGCCTTGGGAGAAGTCGATTTCGGCGCCAGTTGGATTGCCTACTATGCGGAATTCGATCGCCGGATTGAAGGCGATATATTGCCGTCAGACAATCCGGACGAGCAAATTTGGGTCCTGTCCCAGCCCGTGGGTGTGGTGGTGGGCATCATTCCATGGAATTACCCGTCGGCGCTGACAGCCCGGAAAGTGGCTCCAGCCCTCATCGCGGGCAACAGTATTGTGCTCAAGCCCCACGAAGAGACTCCACTATCGGCTCTGGAAATGGCAAAACTTGCTGAGGAGGCGGGCGTCCCGGCTGGTGTTTTTAGCGTTGTCACAGGGCCCGGCGAAACGGTGGGTGAAGCCCTGGTGAAGAGCCCCATTGCTCGACTCGTCACTTTTACGGGCAGCGTCCCGACGGGTAAGCAGATCATGCGCACCGCGGCCGATACGGTTAAGATGGTTTCGCTTGAAATGGGAGGCAAGGCTCCGTTCATCGTCATGGAGGATGCCAACGTCGATGCCGCGGTGAAGACTGCGGTCTTCTCGCGCTTTTTAAACTGTGGCCAGGTTTGTATCTGTAATGAGCGCACCTATGTCCACAAGAAAATTGCCGACCAGTTTCTTACTAAATTCCTTGCTGAGGTGAAGCAGTTAAGCGTGGGCGATCCGCTCCAACAGGACGTTAAGGTCGGACCCAAGTTCAATCGCGAGGAGCTTGAGAAGGTCGAGCGCTACGTGGAGGAGGCACGAAACAATGGTGCGCGAATTTTGACTGGAGGAAAGCGGCTCAGCGACGGCGCCTTTTCGCGAGGGCACTGGTACGAGCCCACGGTCGTAACCGACATCCGTCAAGATATGAAAATCATGCAGGAGGAGGTCTTCGGCCCCGTGATTCCGGTCATGGAGTTTTCCGACTTCGACGAAGGATTGAAGTTGGCGAATGACTCGCGCTATGGACTGGCAGCCTACTTCTTTTCAAACGACATGAACCGGATTATGCGCGTAGTTCGGGATCTGGAGTGTGGTGAGCTTTACATCAACCGCGGTCCCGGAGAGTCGATTCACGGCTTCCATAGTGGGTGGAAACAGAGCGGGATTGGCGGCGACGATGGGAAATATGGCTTGGAGCACTACTTGCAAAGAAAAACTGTTTACATGAAGTACCAATCCTGACAACCGCCCCTCCGCAGCTTAAGACTCGTGCTAGACTTAGGGAAGGGGCACATGTTCCGCCGGGCGACAATCGGGCTGCTGGTGCTGAGCCTACTGGTGTTGCTGAGCGTGCCGCCCGCTTTGATGGCCGCGCCTCCCGGCCGCCGCGGGTTTCGTGGCCACGGGCATGGCGGCCACGCCTTCAGGCAGGGCCACATTCGTGGAGGTTTTCGCTTCGGGCGTGTTGGGAGGGGGTTCACTCACTTTCGTGGCTTCGGTCACATCCGCCGTGGCGGATTCGGCTTCGGTTTCCGCACGCGCCACATCGGCTCTCCTCTCAGAATTCGTTCCGCTCACCCCCGCTCCCTTCGCGGGCCCCGGATTTACGGCTACCCGTACGGGTATGCTTATCCCTACGGGTCCTACTACGGCTACGGTTACGGGCTCGGCTCCTATGGCCTGGGCGGCGTGGCCGCCGTCGGCGTGCCGGTCATAGGGGGCTACGCCTCGGGCGCTCCGCCGCCGACGGTCATCATCATCCAGGAAGGGCCACAGAGACCGTCAGTCCACATGCCGGCGCCGCAGGCGCCGTACGAGCAACGCGGTGCGAGCCGACCACCGTCCGAGCGGCCCGACCGGCGTGAGCAGGAGGTTGGTCGCAGGTACCAAACCCGCCCGCCCCCTGTCCCGCCGGAACCCGTCCAGCCTCAAACGTTGCTGGTCTTCAAGGACCGCTCTGTCTACTCGGTCGCCGAATACTGGAAAACGGGCGACCAGCTCTGCTTCCTCAACAGCTACGGGGTCGGCAAATGCGTCCCCGTGGACCAACTCGATCTGGCCTTCACCAAGGAGCTGAACCAAGGGCGCAACCTGAAGCTTGAGTTGAAGGGACCGCAGTAGCAGATCGCCTCCCCTAAGCTTCGGGTCGCGCAAACCTATGCAGGCGTGGGCATGCTTCCTGACGGGCTCGGCCCAACAAGTTGTAGAAGCCTGGTAGGCCGTGCCGCGGTGGAAAAGCGGGACACCTTCCGGTATCTTTTTCGCTCAAAGTAGAACCGGCTAGCTCAACGTAGCGCCCGGCGCTACGATCCTATGGATACGAGTCGCCTCAACCGGTATGTGGTCCTGGCGCTTTCTGTGCTGGCGTTGCTGTATGCGGCGCTGGCGGGCCTGCGCACTGTCGGCGATCTTGACATTGGCTGGCAGATGGCCACCGGCCGCTACCTGGTCGAGCACCAGCAAGTTCCCTACCACGAGGTCTTCACCTACACCGCTCGCGGCCAGGAGTGGATCTACCCGCCCTTCTCCGGGCTGTTCTTCTACGGGCTGTACTCATTCGGTGGCTTCAGCATCCTGAGTTGGTTTTGCGCCGCGTCCTGCGCCGGTGTCGTGGCGCTGCTGCTGCGCGGCGCCAGCCTCGCCGGCCTGCCACATTGGCCGGCGCTGGCCCCGGCTCTGGCTATCGTGGCCGTGCCGGCGATTGCCTTGCGGGCCGCTCCGCGGGCCGACCTGTTCAGCACCGTCTTGTTCACCGCCTTCCTCAGCCTGCTGTGGCAGCAGTTCCGTCGAGGCCGCGCTCCCCTGTGGCTGCTGCCTCTGCTGATGCTGGCCTGGGTGAACCTGCACCTGGGATTCGCCGCCGGGTTGTTGGCGATTGCTGCCTATCTCTTGCTGGAGTTGCTGGAACTGCCCTTTGCCGAGCGGCGCGCCGCCGCGCTGGCGCGCCTGCGGCAATCGGCGGTATGGCCGGTGGCGACCGTTGCAGCCACCTTGGTCAATCCCTGGGGACCTGGCATCTATGCCGGATTGGTGCAGCAGGACCAGGTCTTGAAAGCCGTGGGTCCGTTCATCGGCTACTGGCGGAGCACGCCGCTTTCGCTGGCGGCCGCGGCCCAGGCACTGGCCTGGCGAAGCCCCGAAAGCGGCTACTGGTGGCTGCTGCTGGTCGGGCTGGTGCTCGGCGGCCTATCGGCATGGCGCAGGCAGTTCGGTGCAGCACTGGTTCTGGCCGGCGCGGTCGCGCTTTCCCTGAGCTATATCCGCTTCCAGGGACTGCTGGCGATCGTGGTGGTCCTTACAGCAGGCTGGCTGTGGCCTTTGCTCTTTCCGCGCCGGGTGGGCCAGGAAGGCCAGGCCGAGCGATGGCATCCGCGTCTGGCAACCGGCCTGACGCTCGCCCTGCTGGCGGCCATGGTGTCACTGGTTGGGTTCCGCGTCTCGGACCTGGTCTCGAACCGATACTACCTGTCCCGCGGCGATACTTCCGTCTTCGGCCCCGGCGTTTCCGGCTGGTTCCCGGAGCGGGCGACGTCCTTCATCCTTCGCGAGCGGCCCCCGGGACAGGTGTTTAACGACTACAACCTGGGTGGCTATCTCATCTGGCGCCTCGGCCCCTACTACCCGGTCTACTTCGATGGCCGCGCCATCCCGTTTGGAGTGGACCACTTTTTCCGCCTGCGCACGCTGATGAACAGATCCCCCGATTCGCGCGAATGGCAGCGGGAGGCGGACCGCTATGGCATCAACACGCTGATGTTTTCCCTGGCCCGCTCCATTGGGATGGGCGGCCTGTCGCTGCGCCAGCTCTGTGACAGCCCGTCGTGGCGGCCTGTCTACCTGGACGAGGTGGCCGTCGTGCTGCTTCGCAACCGCGAGGAAAACGCGCGCTGGTTGGAGCGCCTTGAAATCAACTGTGACCACGTCGAGCTCCAGCCGCCCCGCACCAACAAGAAAGCGGAGTTGTTTGACTTCTATGCCAATGCTGCCGGGGTCTTCTACAGGCTGGGACGCTACGGCGCGGCCTTCGAGGCCGTGGAGCGCGCCCACCAAATCTTCCCGCACGACCCCAACTTGTACCTGCTCCGGGCACAGCTTCTCGAAGCTGCCGACCGGCTTCCGGAAGCTAGGCAGCAGTTGAGGGCATCGTTGGAACTGAGAGAAACCGAAGCAGGCTGGGCGGCACTGGGGCGGACGCACGCGCTCGAAGGGCAGTATCCGCGGTCCGCCCGAGCCTTCCGGCGCGCGGCATTGCTTTCCTTCCACCCCTACTACCACTACCTAACTTTGGGGAAGCTCTACCTGGCTATGGATCAGGATAGCCAGGCGCTCGAAGCCTTCGAGGACGCGGAACGTCTGAGTCCCTTTGGCAGCAGAACTGATGTGCCCGCAGCCGCTTTTCTGGCCCAAGTGGCCGCCGGTCGCGCCCAGGCCTGGAGCAGGCTGGGCGACGGCACTCGCGCCCTGGCCTCCCAGGAAAGGGCTACTCGGCTCACACCCCAGGATCCTGTGCTCTGGTTGAAGCTGGCCGAGCTATACCAGGCGCTGGGCCGCGAGGAGAGTGCGCGCCAGGCGCGCGCACGCGCCGAGCAGCTCAACCAAAGCATCAAATGATTTCCGTAAGTATCTGCTCTGCCTGGAAGTAGTATTCAGGTAATGGAGCCGGCGCAGGAGGAGCCGCTGCCGGCCGTGCAGCCGTAGCAATGCATCCCGGTGAGGATGCGGCGGCCAGCCAGCTTCACCGGATCGAAGTCGCGGATGTGGCGAGGGTAGGCTTGCTGCAGGGGCAGCTCCAGCATCTGGTTGAAGTCGCAGTCGTAGAGAGTGCCATCCCAGCCCACCGAAAGCGTGAAGCGGCACATCACCCCGGCGGCAGCACCCGGGTTGTAGGCGTTGATCAGCCGCTGCATGTAGCCGACGTAGTTGCCGGTGCGCAGCAAGAACTCCAGGAAGCGGCTGATGGGCATGTTGGTGATGGTGTACAGGTTGTTGAAGACGACGCCGTGGCGCCGCTCCAGCTCCCGTTTGTAGTCGCCCTCCACTGCCTGCTGAGCCGGCGGCAGGTAGGCGCCCACAGGGTTGTAAACCAGGTTCAACTGCAGCTGCGGGTCGCGCCCGTAGCCCAGTGCGTTCAGCTTGCGCATCGCCTCCATCGACTTGTCGAACACGCCCACACCGCGCTGTGCGTCGGTCCGCTCAGCCAGGAAATAGGGCAGGCTGGCGATCACCTCCACCTCGTTGTTAGCAAGGAACTCAGCCAGGCCCTCCTGCGAGGGCAGCAGCAGCACCGTCAGGTTGCAACGGTCTATGACGTGGCGCCCCAGCACCCGGGCCTGCTGGACCAACCAGCGGAAGTCAGGATTCAATTCCGGGGCGCCGCCGGTGATGTCCACGGTGGGAATGTCGGTGCCCTCCAGCGCCGCCACGCACAACTCCATGGTCTGGCGCGTCATCACCTCGCGCCGGTCCGGCCCCGCGTCCACGTGGCAGTGCTTGCAGGTCTGGTTGCAAAGCTTGCCCACGTTGATCTGGAAGACGGTGATTCCGGTGGCGGTCAGTGGGGCCAGGCCGGAGCTTGCCAGGGACGCCTCGAAGGGCTGCAGCCCATTCGGGGTGTTGAGAACGCGCAGTTGCTCCTGCGCGGAAGCCAGCGCGTCGCCCTGCGCGTGTAAGCTCAGACCCATAGCCCAGGCCCCCTTCCTCTGCTGAGATTAGCGCAATCCCAAAAGGGATGCATTCTTTTCTTGCGCAGGCGCCGCATTTCCATCTCCCCGCTTGACGAACGCTGGTGTCTCACACACAATCAGGGCGTTGTTCCCTCCGACAGCACTGCAGGGGCCTTCATGGCCAAGCTGAAGATCCAGGAGCTACACCCAACCGCGTTCGCCGCGATGCTGGGCGGCGCTGTGGCCGTGCTGTTTTGCGTCCTGCACCTTACGGACGCCCTGATGCCGCTCGAGCGTACAGCCTACGACTGGCGCTTCCGCCAGCTGGCCCGGCCCGAATTAGCAAGCAAGGATGTGGTCATCATCGCGTTGGACAATGTGAGCTTCGAGTCGCCAGAGATGCTCAAGAATTTCGGTCGCTGGCCCTGGCGCCGCAGGCTATACCCGCAACTGCTGTGGTACCTGCGACAGGCCCAGGCCCGGGCCATCGCCATTGACGTGACCTTTGCCGGAGCAGACGCTCACGAGGGTGACGACGAGCTATTCGCCCAATTTCTCGGTGAGCGGGACGATACCGTATTGGCCTTCTCCTTTACGCGTCTTCAAAATACCGAAGCAGCGAAACACCCCGATCTACAGCCGAACGAATGGAGTGTGGCAAACGCGGCTTGCGGACCGGCAATGGAATACACGGGACTGGAGATTTCTCTCACTAAGTTGAACCAGAAGGCGCGCGGTCTGGGGTGCATCACCGTGAGGCCAGACGCCGACGGCGTCTTGCGCCGGGCATCACTATTGTTCCGCTATGGGGACGCTCATTACCCTGCACTCGCGCTGGCTGTGGCTGCCCCATTTCTGGATTCCCCGCCGAACCCATTGCACGACCGGCGGGCAGAATTCCTCTGCGGCGGCCCGCTCCGCTCCGGGAAGCTCCGACTCGGCACGCTCGAAATTCCCGTCGAACAGCCGAACGGTAAGGCGCTAGTGTACTGGTATGGCCCCGAAAACACCTTTCGGCATTACCCGGTGTACCAGATTTTCAATTCTGCTCTGGCGCTCGATCAGGGGGCGCCGCCGGCGGTGGCGCTGTCGGAATTCAACGACCGGATTGTACTTATCGGGCCGACGGCGATCAGCCTAGCCGATTTCCGCCCGTCACCCTTCTCGCCGAATCTGCCTGGAGTGGAATACCACGCCACACTAATCAGTAATCTGCTCCAAGGGCATTTCGTCCGTCCGGCGGGAGACGCCTGGGCTATGCTGGCCATCGTGCTGTTGTCGCTGGGGACTTCACTTGCCGTGTGGCGCTTCACCGACTGGCGTGCCTATACGGCGGCAGCGGTGGGGCTGGCCCTTGGCTTCCTGGCTCTCAACTTCCTGTTGTTCCACGCGGCACGTGTCTCGCTGGTGCTGGTTGCTCCGCTGGCCGCGGCGGCCATCACCTACGGCACCGGCAACCTGACCCGCTACGTCACCGAGGGCCGCGAGAAGAAGCGCTACCGCTCGACCCTGATGAAATATGTGTCTCCGCAGATTGTCGAGGCCATGACGGCGGATCGCCGCCTGGCCGAGCTGCACAACGAAAAGCGTGACCTGACCGTGCTATTCTCTGACGTCCGTGGCTTTACCACCATGTCGGAAAAGATCCCGGTGGACCAGCTGGTGGCCACGCTGAACGAGTTCCTCAACGCCATGGTCGAGGTCATTTTCCGCAACCAGGGCACGCTGGGCAAGTTTGTCGGTGACTGCGTGATGGCCTTCTGGGGCGCGCCACTGCGGCTGGAGAACCACGCCGAGCTTGCGGCGCGCACGGCGTTGCAGATGCAGGCCGCGCTGGAACAACTCAACCAGCGCTGGAAACAGCAGGGCCGTCCGGAATTGAAGATCGGCGTCGGCATCAACGGCGGCGAGATGATCTTTGGGAATATCGGCTCCGAGCGGCGCATGGACTTCACCGTTATCGGGGATAATGTTAATCTGGCGGCACGGCTGGAGAGCGTGACCAAGGAGCTGAAGGCTTCCATCGTGATCAGCGACGCCACCTACCAGCGCATCGCGGACGTGGCCGAGGTGCGCGATCTGGGAACCATCCATGTGAAAGGCAAGGACGTGCCCATCCACGTCTACGAGCTGCTTGGGATGGCGGGAACGGCACAGAAGGAGAAGGAGGCATATGCAAGTGCGCAAACTTCCCTCTAGGACAGGCTTGGTCCTGGCTTGTATCCTGAGTTTCGCTGTCGCTACGGCTGCCGTTCTAGCCCAGCAGCAGAAGGGGAAAAAAGAACAGGGACAGAAGGAAGAAAAAAAAGGCGGCGGTCTGTTCGCTGGATTCACAAAAGCTACCGAAAGAGGCGAGCAAAGAGAGGCCACTGTGTCGGCCGGCGCCAAGGGCGTGGGCGAAGGCAAAGAAATCGGCAAGTCGCCGGTGAGCTCTGACGCCCGTACTCGGGTCGCAGCTATGGAAGCGGCCAAGCCCAGCGAGGAAGAAATGGAGGCCTTCCTCAAGGAAGGCAATCTTTCTCCACCGAGCAAAGGAGGGAGCTCATGAAGCGGCAAACAAGGACGGCTGTGATCGCGCTGCTTGGATGCTTGTTGGGCGCGTCCGCAGTGCCCGCCTGGACCCAGTTCGGAAAAATTCCCATCCCCGGTAGAGCCGGGAAAGTGGCACAGCAGGCCAAGACCCTGTCCGAGATGGAGATCACCACCGAACAGGAAGTGGCGATGGGCCGTGAGGTCGCAGCCAAAATGATCGCTTACTTCAAGGTGTTCGAAAACAAACAGGCCGCCGCCTACGTGCGCAAGGTGGGCCAGGCGGTCGCCCAGCAGAGCGAGCGTCAGGACGTCTCTTACCACTTCGAGGTACTCGACACCGACGCAGTCAACGCCTTTGCTACCCCTGGCGGCTTCATCTTTGTGACCCGGGGCCTGCTGGAAAACCTCAAAACGGAAGCGGAGCTGGCCGGCGTCCTGGGGCATGAAGTGGGACACGTGGCCGGTAAACATATCGTGCGGGAAATCCAGCGAGGTAAGGCGATCAAGGTGGGCGCCGACGTCGCACAGGAATTTACCGAAGGCAGCCAGTTCCTGGAGGACTTGGCGCGGCAAATCCTGATCCGCCTGATTGACCGCGGCCTCAGCCCTAAGGATGAACACGACGCCGACCGTCGCGGAGTCAACTATGCCCACGCGGCCGGCTATAGGCCCGACGGGCTGAAAAGCTTCCTGGAAACCTTGCAGGAAGTTACCGCCCGATCAAAACCGAAGACATCGTGGCTGAACAGGACACATCCGAAGCTCAAGGACCGGATCAAGCGAGTGGAGAAACAGATCGCTAAGCAGAAATTGGAAATGGATGGCCGGCCCGACAACTTCGATCGCTACCAGACCACGATGAAGAAAGCTGCCGGCCAACTGGAGACTGCGGGCCAATAGCCGGCCCGTCGCCAAGTCAGGCCGCAACCGGGGGCAGGCGCGCCGCCCAGGGCCGCGCCTGCTCCAACTGCGCTGCCAGGCGGAACAGCGTGGCTTCGTCCCCATAGCGACCGACGAACTGCACTCCCAGCGGCAGTCCCTCCCGATTCCAGAACAGCGGAACCGACATGGCCGGCTGTCCGGTAATGTTGGCGAGCGCCGTGAAGGGCACGAACTCCACGGCGCGCCAGAATCCCTTCAAGGGCTCCTCCGGCGTGGCATCGAAGCTGCCCAGCGGCACGGGCGCCTCGGTGAGGGCCGCGGTGAGCCAAACGTCGTAAGGTGCCAGAAACCCGGTGATCTCGCGGGCGAAGCGCCGTAGCACCTGCCAAGCCGACAGGTAGTCAACCGCGCTGTGGCGGCGTCCCATTTCATACAACGCCCAGGTCAGCGTCTCGTATTGGTCCGGCCTGGGTGACCGGCCAGTGACCCGCGCCGTTCCCTCAACAGTGTTTGCACACCCGGCGGCCCACAGGGTCAGGAATGCCTTCGTCAGTAATTCCCCATCCAGTGACGGCGCCACCTCGACCAGCTCGTGGCCTAGGGCGGCACACAATTCTGCCGCGTCCTGCAACGCGCTGACGGCATCCTCGCGGAGCGGGCCTCCGATCAATGCCACCTTGGAAAACGCAATGCGGAGCCGCCCGGGGTCGGCCCTTACCTCCTGGAGGAAGGGACGGGCCGGGGCGGGTGCCCAGTAGGGGTCGCCCGCAGCTGGCCCGGAGATGGCATCCAGCAGCGCGGCGCTGTCGCGAACCGAGCGCGTGATGGCATGCTCGACGACCAGACCGCCCAGGATGTCGCCAATATCCGGACCCAGCGGAACGCGCCCACGGGTCGGCTTCATTCCGAAGACGCCACAGCAGGCGGCGGGAATGCGGATGGAGCCACCGCCGTCATTGGCGTGCGCCATGGGCACCATCGCCGCCGCCACCGCTGCCGCCGAGCCGCCGCTGGAGCCGCCCGGGGTCCGCGACGTGTCCCAGGGGTTGCGGGTTGGGCCAAACAAGCGAGGCTCGGTGGTAGGCAGTAGGCCGAACTCGCACGTGTTGGTCTTGCCCAGGATCATCAGGCCGGCGCCCTTCAATCGGGACACCAGCTCGCTGTCATGATCCGGAATGAAGTCTCGCAGGGCGCTCGCGCCCGAGGTCATCCGCACGCCGGCATAGGAAGCCAGCAGGTCTTTCAGCAGGAAGGGCACGCCGGTGAATGGACCCGCAGGTGGCCCGGCGCGGGCGGAGGCGCGCGCCTGTTCGTACATCGTTGTCACCACTGCGTTTAGTGTTAGGTTCAGCCGCTCGATCCTCTCGATGGCCGCTTCCACCAGCTCGATCGGCTGCACCTCGCGGCGCCGCACCAGCTCCGCCTGCGCCGTCGCATCCAGAAGGACCGCGGCTTTCAGATTGTCCAGCTTGCTCAGCTTGCTCATCCAGACCAATTCTAGCCTCCCTCTATAGAGAGGCGCTCAATTTCTCCCGGGAGGCAACGCGGGAACGCTTGCCGATCTTGCCGACATTGCCGGTCTCGCCGATCTCGCCCATCTTGCCCCTTTTTGACGGCCGATGGCGACGCGCCGTATCACTTGTTCCCCATCTCTTCTTGGCCCTGGCATGCGGGCCGGCGCTACCCCGGCCGGTCCGCACCTGACCCTAGAGATGGCGGACAACAAGAGTGCAGACCAAGCTGATCATCGTGGACGCGGGACACGGGCAGAGCAACCGGCGGCCGGGTGTGTTCGACCCGGGCGCAGTGCGCTACAGCCGCAACGGCCATGGCCCGGACCAAATCGCGGCGACCGAGGCCGACTTTGCGCTTCGCTACACGATCGCACTGGACGACGCGCTGCGCGCCCGCGGCTTTGCCACCCTGCTGACGCGCCCCGACAGATCCACCTCTTGCAGCCTCCGGCAGCGTGTGAGGCTGGCGCAGGAGAACCAGGCTGCACTGCTACTCAGCCTGCACCTGAACGCCGCCCCTCGCCAGCCCGCAAGCGGCCGCTCAGCGCGGGGACACGAGGTCCTCTACCGGACCCGCAACGGCCGCACCTTTGCCGAAGCCGTCTCGGCCGCTCTGGGTCGACACATTGTGTCCCACGGCCCCGGCATCGTGCGCCGCCCACGTCTCCACGTGCTGCGCTATGACCCGTCGGTGCTGGTCGCTCACCCGACCCTCTGGGACCTGCTGCTGGGCCTGCTGGATAAGGGCGAGGTGGTGTTGAACGACAACACCCGCACCGACTTCCGCAAGACCCTGGTCTTCCTCACCGGCAATGCCGGCGGGCGCGATGTGGCCCAAGCGCTCTCGGGAGGGATCGGCTTTGCCCCCGACCGCGGCAGTGGAAGCTTCAGCCGCATAGCCGTGCGCAGCGCCGAGCGGGTGTTCTCACCGGAGTTCCGCAACCGACTCACAGCCACTCTCGCCTACCAGCCTCTCAGCTGGGAGGAGTTGCTGCGCGTCTGCCGCCTGGAACTGGCCCGGCTGGCGGCACGCCTGCGCGCTCGCGAGCCCGATTGGGTGGCCCTGCAGTACGAGGCCGCAGCCGTGGAACAGATTGCGCGCCAGGGTTACGAGGCCAAATTCGGCGCCCGGCACATCCGGCGCGCGATCGAGCGGATGGTGGAAGAGCCGCTGGCCAACCTGCTGGCTTCGGGCGCGATCGGGCCCGAGGACTCCATCGTCATCTGCGCTGGCAGTCATCCGGTCGAGGGCCTGCGCTTTCGGAGGAAACAATGAGCGCCCTGCACCGCGCCCTGCTGGCAGGCTTGCTGCTGATCGCCTGCGCCGTGGGCCTCCAGGTGAGCTTCCTGCTGGCCCAGGCGGGAACCATCTTGAGTGACATGCACCGGCAGAGCCACCTCGCCCTGTTCAGCATCAACCAGACCCTGGAGCTGGTCCGCCAGGCGACCCGCGAGCAGCGCACCTACTACAAAGCCACCGGCAAGGCGCTGGCCCTCACCACCATCCACCTGGGTCGTCTGGTAAAGCACACCGACGCCCGGCTCGACCGCACCGAAGCCCGCCTGGCCCACCTGACGGCCAATATGGACAAGCGCTCCGAGCAAGTCAGCCAGGCTGCCAGCCGCGCTCTGGACAATTTCAGCGTGGCCGCCTTAACTCTCGCCGGCCAGACCGACACGCTGGGCCACCAGGCTAACCTGCTGCTGGCCGCCAGCCGCGGAGCGGTGGAGAACCTGGAGCGGCTGGCGGGGAGCCCGGCCCTGGTGCGCTCGACCGAGAACCTAGAGCGCTCCACCGCGCATTTGGAGAAGACCACGGCCGCCACCGCCGAGGCCGCCGGCCACGTCCGCGACATGCTCTCGCCCCGGAAAAAAAGTTTCTGGCGCCGCCTGCTCGGCCTGCTGATTCCCCGCCCCTCCATCCCGGTCGTGAAGTAACTCCGAGTGAACCGAGCAAGCTGCTCCACGCACCCATAGCCCGGGGGTGATCCGTCTGGGGAAAGACCTGTTGTGTTGGATTAGCGGAGGACGTTGAGGGAGCCCTGGCGGTAGCCTTCCAGGTCCAGGGTCACGAACTGAAAGCCCAGCTCTTTGAAGATGCGGGTGAACTCGCGGGCCATTGCCGGGGTGAGCGCGCGGGGCAACTCCTCTTCGGCAATCTCCAGCCGCACCATTTCGTCATGGAAGCGGACACGATACTGCCGGAATCCCAACGCGCGAAGCGCCTCTTCGCCGGCCTCCACGCGGCTCAGGTTTTCCCGAGTTACCGGCGTGCCATAAGGGATGCGGGAAGACAGGCAGGCTGAGGCGGGGCGGTCCCAGGTGGGAAGTCCGGCGCGCTGCGACAACTCGCGGATCTCGGCCTTGCTGAGTCCGGCGTCCAGCAGCGGCGAGAGCACGCTGTGCTTTTGGGCCGCGCCATGGCCGGGCCGGAAGTCTCCGGTGTCGTCCTTGTTGATTCCGTAGCAGACAGAAGCAAACCCGCGCTCGGCGGCGATTTCGCCCAGGCAGGTGAACAGCTCGTCCTTGCAGTGGAAGCAGCGGTTGGCATCGTTTCGGACGTAGAGGGGGTTGTCGAACTCCTCGGTGGCAACCACCTCGTGGCGGATGCCGAAGCGCTGGGCGAACTCCACAGCATCCTGGAGGTGGCTGCGGGGCATGCTCGGGCTGTCGGCGGTGACTGCCAGCGCGCTGTTGCCGACGGCCTGGCGGGCGGCCCAAGCCAGGTAGGCGGAGTCGGTACCACCGGAGAAAGCCACAATCGTGGACTGGAGCACCCGCAACGATTCCAAAAGCGCCCGCTGCTTGGTCAATAGCGCCTGCTGCTTGGTCTCCAGTTCCGTCTGCGCCACCTGACTCATCCACGCCATTATACCCGACCGCAGCCCGAAAAACCGTAAGAAGCCATTCGCGCAGCGCCCGCCGGCCGGAGCAGAGTTGGCGGACACTGGCGGCACGGATCGCGAAGCGCCTCACTCAGGAAAGACCGCTCTCAGCGGCCTGCGGCAAAGTATACTTCGGCTATGAAAGGCCGGGTCGCCTCCTACATTCTCTTGGGTGCCCTGGGACTGCTGTCGGCCGCGATGCTGCTGCCGCTGTTCATCCCGGTGATGGTGGCCATCATCCTGGGCTACCTGCTGTTGCCGGTGTACGACCGTATGGCATGGGCCCTCCGTTCTGCCGACCTGCGCGCGGCCTTGCTGGTGCTGCTGGTGCTGTTTGTAGTGGCGCTCCCCGTACTCCTGATCGTGATGCAGGTGGTCGAGGAGATTCCCGGCGCGCTCCGCTCAGCCGACCTGAGCCAGGCGGTGGAGAAAGTAAACCAATGGCTGGACGCCATGCTGGGCCGCCACATTCCTATCAGCGAGAACTTGACCACTTATATTGGGCGTGTGCGGGATGCAACCCTACGCGTTGCTCCCAGCATCATCGGAGCCATTGGCAACACTGCCCTGGGACTGTTCGTCTTGCTCTACACCCTCTACTACGTGCTGCGGGATGGCCGCCTGTTCTGGCAGAACTTCCTGCTGATCCTGCCGCTGGAAGATGAAGTGAAGCCGTTGCTGACGATGAACCTGAAGCAGACCCTCGGCGCCGTGATCTACGGGCAGTTCATCACCGCTTTCGTCCAGGGCTCGCTGGCCGGGATCGGCTACGTAGTTTTCCACGTTCCCCATGCCCTGCTCTGGACCCTCGTCACCATAACGGCAGCCATGGTTCCGGTCGTCGGCGCCACTGCGGTCTGGTTGCCGCTGGCCATCTCGCGGCTGGCGGTGGGGGACAAGTTCGGCGGGATTGGGCTGCTGATCTACGGCGGCGTGCTGGTCATGAATATTGACAACGTCCTGAAGCCGCGGCTGATTGCCGGCCGCGCGCAACTCCATCCTCTGGTCGCGCTGCTGGGAGTGGTCGGCGGCATCTACGTGTTTGGGGTCATCGGCTTCGTGCTCGGTCCGGTGTTGCTGGGCCTGGTGGTGGCCATGCTCAAATCTCACCGCGACGTGGCCCTTCAGCAGGCCGTGGTGGTTGCCGACGGTTCCCCTAGCCCATAAGACAGCCAGCTCTCTTGCAGTTATAACCATACCACTTGTCATATGGTTAGGGATATGTATGAAACTGTTACTTTAGAACGCCGGGGCCGGAGCCGCTCCGGCGGGGCGGACGATGGAGGAGCCGGTGGAGGGGGCAGAAGGGCGCCCAGCGCCGGATAGCGTGCGCCAAAGAAATGCAACCTGTATGACTGAAAAAAGAACATCGCCGGCGCGGAGACGAAAGCGATGACGTAGATGACAGCTGACAGGGCAACGGCAAACAACACGATTGCCGCTCCGACGGTGTACACGGTCCAGGAGAGCCCCGCCGCCTTCCCGGCCAGAACGAGGACAACGCTGACGATTCCCAAAGGAATGAACAGCGCCAGCAAGACGAAGAGGTTGACGATTCCGAACAGCATGCTGCTGCCTAGCGCCAGTACGATCTTCATCAGCACGTACCCTGCATAGGCTGTCTTCTCGGCTCCCAGCATGGGAAGCAATCGCCGCCAGGCATCCAGCACCCCCAGCTCCTCCAGGGCCATCAACGGAACAACGAAGTCCTTAGCGAACACAGCCACCAGCGCTCCGAGCAGGAAAAACACCAAGAGCAAGAAGAACAGCGCCACGCCTCCGCCTACTAGCAGGCCGATATGCTCGTTGGGTTGGCGGAAGACCCCCGCCTGCCAGGCCAGATAGATCGGCCCGCCGACAAGCAGGGCCAAACCAGCCAGCATCGCCAGGCCGAAGCCAATCACCCAGAGAAAGAAGCTGCTTCCCTGCTGCTGCCAGCGGCGCCAGCCCTCGCCCAGCTCGCAGCGGTCCCGGAGCACAGCATCAAGCAGGATGAAACGGAAGACGCAGGAAATATAAACCGCGATGAGCCCCAAGATCACCAACGCCACCACTCCCGCCAGGATCCAGGGGAGATATTCCTGCATGCGCTGCCAGACCGGATTGGGTGGCACTAGCAGTTCGAAGCCTATCTCACCGCTCTCCTCCTCCTGCTGCGAGGGAATGTTGATGCCGCTCGCTCCACCACCCCAGCCCCCGCCAGCAAACTCCCCAGTCACCAACGACACCATACCCAGACGCGCCCAGAAGGCGAAGCGAAAGGGCTGGAACAGCTGGCGCCGCGTCTGCTCAAAAGCTGGTGAGATTGCTCCGACGGCGGACAAAGGTGGCGGCATGTTTCCGTAACTCCGTTGGGCGTAGTCTATTCCTGCGCAGCGGAAGCTTTCAATTGCAAAAACCTTGCGCCAGGAACGACCAAACAGATCCCTCGCTTCGCTTGGGATGATATGAGCGGGATGGCGTGAGCGGGACGCCATGGCAGAGGTGCCCGGTAAAAATTCTTTGTGTCTTGGTAGCTTGGTGGTGAAATAGGGAACAGGCATGGGCAAGATCCGCATTCTTCCCGACAGCGTGGCCAACAAGATCGCAGCAGGGGAGGTGGTGGAGCGCCCCGCGTCGGCGGTCAAGGAACTGGTGGAGAACGCGCTGGATGCCGGGGCCAGCCGCGTCCGCGTCGAGGTGGAGGCTGGTGGCAGGAGGCTGGTGCGGGTGGCCGACGACGGCTGCGGGATGCTGCGCGACGACGCTCTGCTGGCCTTCGAGCGGCACGCCACCAGCAAGCTGCGCAGCGCCGATGACCTGCTATCGGTGGCCACGCTGGGCTTCCGCGGCGAGGCGCTGCCCTCCATCGCCGCTGTCTCGCGGCTGGTGCTGGAGACCCGCCCGGCCGAGGGTCCCTCGGGAACGCGCTTGGAGGTTCACGGCGGGCGCCTGCGCGACGTACGCGACGCCGGCCTGCCGGTCGGCACCTGCATCACCGTCCGCGACCTGTTTTACAACATCCCCGCCCGCCGCAAATTCCTCCGCAAAGAGGCCACCGAACTGGGGCACGTGGCCTCGCTGGTGACTCACTACGCCCTGGCCCACCCCGAGCGGCACCTGACGCTGTCGTCCAGCAGCGGCGAACTGTTGAACGTTACGCCGGTCCAGACGCAGCGCGAACGCGTGTTCCAGGTCTTTGGAGCCGACATGCTGGATCAATTGGTTGAGCTGGGCACCATCGAGACCGAACTGGTGCTGCCCGCACCTGCCTCGGTGCTACCGGGATTCACTCCCGAACACCCGCCGCCAGCCGACTCCGACCGAGAACGTCAAAGCACCGTCAAGACGCTTCGCCTGAGCGGGTTTGTCTCCCGGCCGCAAGTGCAGAAAGCCAACCGCAACTCCATCTTTATTTTCGTCAACCGCCGGCTGATCCGGGATCGAGTGCTGCTGCGCGCGCTCAGCGAAGCATACCGAAACCTGATCCCGCCAGCGGCATTCCCCCTGGCGCTGCTGTTCCTGGAGGTCCCGTTCGACGAAGTGGACGTCAACGTGCATCCTGCCAAGATCGAGGTGCGCTTCCGCCACCACGGGTTCGTGCACGATTTCGTGCGCGACTCAGTGCGGCGGCGGCTGGCCGAGACGCGCCCCGTCTCTACCTTTCCAGTGAGTTCGCCTCCCGCGCTGGAACCGCGGCCGGTGCTGGCAGGCCCCCCCATCCAGCCCTCGGGCCAGCCCTTCGGCCCCGCCCCGTCCGGTGATTTCCGCCTGACGGCACCGCAGCCGGAGCCGGAGGCGCGTCGTCTCCCATTTGCCACTGTGACGCCTTTCGAGGTGCGGGCGTCAACAGCGGAGCCTCGACCGTCAGGGAGCGGGCCCGGCGCGGCAACATCGACGGGCACGTCATCCGCTGAGGCACCAGCCGAGCCGACGGCCACCGATGAGCTGGCCGGGTTGCGCCCCCTGGGCCAGCTTCAGCAGAGCTTTATCGTAGCCGCCAGCGATGAGGGTTTGTGGATTGTTGACCAACACGTGGCCCATGAGCGAGTGCTGTTTGAGAAAACGGTTCGCGACCGGGCCGCCGGCCGCCGGCAGGTTCAGCAGTTGCTGATGCCCCTGGTCCTACAGCTCACCCCCGCTCAGCAGGCCACCCTGGAGCAGATCGGCAAGGAACTGGACGCCAACGGCTTCGAGATCGAACCGTTCGGGCAGCGCACGGTGGCGGTGAAAGCGGCGCCGGCGGGCATCCCCGCCCAGCAGATCGAGGTGATGCTGCGCGACCTGCTGGACGGGCAGGAGGTCTCCCACCTGAGCCCGCTCGAGGATGCACGCGGACGCGTGGCCGCTTCCATCGCTTGCCACGCCGCCATCAAGATCAACACGCCGCTGGACCAGGCCAAGGTGCAGTGGCTGCTCGACGCGCTGGCGCGCACCGAAGCCCCAATGAGCTGCCCGCACGGCCGGCCGGTGGTGCTGAAATATTCGCTGCGCGAAATCCTGAAGGCCTTCCACCGGCTCTAGCGCTTCCTACCATATGGTGATTACTATTGATGGGCCGGCCGGAGCGGGAAAAAGCACTGTCTCCCGGTTGGTGGCGGAGCGACTCGGATACCCTTACATCGAGACTGGCGCCATGTACCGGGCCGTGGCTCTGCTGGCGCTACGCCGCAGCGTCTCCACAACTGACCCGGAGGGCGTGGCGGCACTGGCCCGCCAGGCTTCGTTCCGCTTTGTCCCCTCGCCTAAAGGGAATCGTCTGCTGGTGGGCGAGGAAGACGTCACCGAGGCGGTACGCGCCCCCGAAGTGACCCAGACGGCCTCCGTCGTCTCCACCGTGGCGGGCGTCCGGCAGGCGCTGGTCGAGCAGCAGCGCAAGCTCGGCCAGCAGGGCAACGTTGTCATGGAAGGCCGCGACATCGGCACGGTGGTGTTCCCCGCCGCTGAGGTGAAGATATTCCTGGACGCCGCCCCGGAGGTGCGGGGCCAGCGGCGCCTCATGCAAACTGAACCGCGCTCTGGCGAACAAAACCGTCTGGAGGAAACCGTAGCTGAAATCAGCGCGCGGGACCAGCGCGATCGCGAGCGCTCCCTTTCGCCCCTGCATCAGGCTGCCGATGCCGTCTACCTCGACACCTCTTCACTCTCGCTGGAGGATGTGGTGGAAACCATTCTGCGCCTGGTCCGCCAGCGCACCGCCAACTCGTCGCAGCGCTGAAACTGTCCACCAACAGGGAATTTGACTGAAGCCCCAGGCCCAGTTATATTGAATTGGCTATATTGAATTGGCAGTCGAAGCACTTGGCCCAGGCACTTGCCCGAGCGTTTGAGGGCTCAGCCAAGCTCGCTCTGCTCGCTGAGAGAATCCTTCGCGGCTCCTGGTGGGCAGACGGCGTGACATAGTTTCCTTTCATGAGCAACAGCGAAACGACAAACTGCAAGCGCGAACTGGCCATCGAGGTACCGGCCGAAGAGGTGCAGAAGGAGGCCGCGCGGGGCGCGCGCGACCTGCAGCGGCGGGCCCGCTTGCCTGGCTTCCGGCCTGGGAAGGCTCCGCTGAGCCTGATCCAGCAGCGGTTTCGCGAAGAAATCCGGGAGGAGGTGTTGCGCGCGCTGGTTCCCGAGTACGTCCGGCGCCGGATGCAGGAAGAAAACCTGGAGCCAGTCGCCTCCCCTCAGATTGAAGAGGTTTCCCTGGAGACGGAGGCCCAACAGCCCCTTCGGTTCAAAGCCATATTCGAGGTAATTCCTCCCTTTGACCTGAGCGACTACACCGAACTGGAAGTGGAAGTTGTGGAGCCAGCCGTCTCGGAGGAGCAGGTTGAGGCCAGTCTCAAACAGTTGCAGGAACAGCAGGCGGTCTTTGCCGCAGTGGAGGATCGTCCGCTCGAAGATGGGGATTTTGCCGTGATGTCCCTGACAGGAAAGCCCCAGGCCGAAAAAACCCCGGCCGGAAAGACCCCGGAGGGTCAAGAGCCAAGCAGGGGCCAGCCTGCGGGCGCCGGGCCGGTGAAACTGGAAGAGGCGCTGTGTGAAATCGGCGGCTCCGATACTCTTCCGGCCTTCAGCGAGCACCTTCGGGGCGCTCGGCCAGGCGAGGAGCGCTCCTTCCCGGTCAGCTACCCGGAAGATTTCAACGACCAGCGCCTGGCTGGCCGCACCGTGCTCTACACCGCGCGGGTGAATGCGATTAAACAGAAACAGACTCCCGAACTCAACGATGAGTTCGCCCGTGATCTGGGCCGCTTTACAACCTTGGAGGAAGTCCGGGCCAGCATCCGGCAAAACCTGCTCGAGCAGGAACGACAGCGGGCCGATCAGCAGGCCAAGGAACAGATGATTGACCGGCTGGTGGAGCGGCACGACTTCCCGGTGCCCGAATTTCTGGTGGACAGACAGGTCCAGGCACGCTTGGAGCGATCCGTGCGCCAGTTGGCGGCGCAGGGCGTGGATCCGGCGCGCCTGGATCTGGATTGGGCGCGCCTCCGCTCCTCACACCTGGAGGGCGCGCGGCGAGACGTCCGGGCCGGGCTGCTTCTGGAGCGCATCGCAGAACGGGAGGAGATCCAAGTCAGTGAGGAAGAGCTGAGGCAGGAAACTGAGAACCTGGCACAGCAGGCAGCGCGAGGCGGCAACACTGCGGTGACACGCGCTCGCTTGACAAGGCCGGAGGTGGCGGATAAGATCAAGAGTAGGCTGCGCAACGACAAAACTCTGGATTTGCTGTACCGGAAAGCCAGGAAAATTGCCGGGCACGCCGGCGAGGAAGTAAGACCCCAAACTGAATGAATCGGCCGCGCTTCCCGCAATTTCGCTCCGCACTGATCCCCATGGTCGTAGAGCAGACCAGCCGGGGAGAGCGCGCCTACGACATTTATTCCCGCCTGCTTCGAGACAACATTATTTTTATTGGCACCCCGATTGACGACAACATCGCCAACGTGGTCACGGCCCAGTTGCTGTTTCTGGAAGCCAACGATCCGGAAAGGGATATCTCTCTTTATATCAACAGCCCGGGCGGTTCCATCACAGCCGGAATGGCCATTTACGACACGATGCAGTTCATCCGGCCCGACGTGAGCACCATCTGCATCGGCCAGGCTGCCTCGATGGCGGCTCTGATGCTGGCAGCTGGCACTAAGGGCAAGCGGTTTGTCCTGCCCAACTCGCGCGTTCTGATCCACCAGCCTTCCGGTGGGCTCTCGGGCCAGGCCACTGACATTGACATCCAGGCGCGGGAAATCCTGCGCTGGCGCCAGATTACGAACGAGCTGCTGGCTCTCCACACCGGCCAGGAGGTGGAGAAGATCGAGCGTGATGTCGACCGCGACTTCATCATGAACTCCTCGCAGGCTAAAGATTACGGGCTGATTGACGAAATCATCTTTAAGAACCGCTAAGCTCTGGGAGCAGCGGCAGGGTCGGAACGGGCTGGCCCTCCCGGCTAGGCGGTGGTCCTCCCGGATGAAGCAGCGATGAGCGACGATGAAGCAACCGGCGGCAGAGGAGAGTTCCAAGTTCGTCAACCTCTGGGTTGGTCCTCTAATGGGAGCAAAGGAGCTATACCCTCTGGTAGGATTTCCGAGGCCGGTAGTATAGTGGGCCAGTAGTTCAGTGAGCCGGTAGTCAGTGAGCCGGTAGTATAGTGAGCCGGTAGTATAGTGGGAAGTTGGCCGGCGAGGGACACAAGGAGCGGCTGTGGTCAAACGCAGCGGATCAGACGAGATTTCAAGATGTTCGTTCTGCCACAAGACCCAGGACGTGGTGGGTAAGCTCATTTCTTCGCCCAGCGACTACTCACGGTCCTACATTTGCGATGAATGCGTGACGGTCTGCAACTCGATTCTGGAGGACGACCACGGCGAGTCGTCAGCGGGCCGGCTGCAGCAACTCCCCAAGCCCGAGGAGGTCAAGGAATTCCTGGACCAGTACGTGATCGGCCAGGAGAAGACCAAAAAGAAACTGGCCGTCGCCGTCTACAACCACTACAAGCGAATCCAGCTGGCGCGGCAGCGGCACAGCGATGTGGAGCTGACCAAATCCAACATCCTGTTGATCGGCCCCACCGGTACGGGCAAGACCCTGCTGGCGCAGACCCTGGCCCGTCTGCTCGAGGTGCCCTTCGCCATCGTCGACGCCACCACCTTGACCGAGGCCGGCTATGTGGGCGAGGACGTGGAAAACATCCTGCTCCGCCTGCTGCAGAACGCCGAAGGCGACGTGGCCCGCGCGCAGCAGGGCATCATCTACATTGACGAAGTGGACAAGATCTGCCGCAAGGACGAGAATCCTTCGATCACTCGTGACGTCTCCGGCGAAGGGGTGCAGCAGGCCCTGCTGAAGATCTTGGAAGGGACGGTCTCCAATGTCCCACCGCAGGGCGGCCGCAAGCACCCGCACCAGGAATTCACCCAGGTGGATACCACCAATATCCTGTTCATTTCCGGCGGGGCGTTCGTCGGCTTGGAAAAAGTTATCGCCCACCGCACGGGGAATAAGGCAATGGGATTCCGGGCCGAAGCGGGGCCGACGGCGGTCACCGCCAGCGGGCGCCGGGAAATCGAGCTACTGGAACAGTTGCAGCCGGTGGACCTGATCAAATATGGGCTGATCCCGGAGTTCGTTGGCCGCGTCTCGGTGATTGGCGTGCTGCAGGAACTGGACAAGCAGTCGCTAGTGGAGATCCTGGTCCGCCCCAAAAACGCCATTGTCCGCCAGTACCAGAAGCTATTCGAATATGAGAACGTGCGACTCAAGTTCACCACTGAGGCGCTGGAAGCCATCGCCGATTTGGCCCAGACCCGGCGAGTCGGCGCCCGCGGCCTGCGGATGATCCTGGAAGACCTGATGCTGGAGGTCATGTACCACCTGCCGTCGTACCGGAAGGTGCGCGAGTTTACGGTGACCAAGGAAATGGTGGAATCTCAGCAGATAAATATGTCAAACTATATGGAGAAGGCGGGGTAGAGTTTGCGTCCCCGGCCCGCTGGGGTCGCCCACGAGCACGATTGAGGGGCGACACGGGCTTGGGACGAGCCCGATTATACCTATGGCAACAGTGCGCGAAAAAGTGGAAACCCGGCGGCTGCCGATGATGCCCATCCGGGACGTGGTCATGTTCCCGCACATGATGACCCCGTTCGTGGTGGGCCGCGAAAGCTCCATTCGCGCCCTGGAAGAAGCGCTGGCCGCGGACAAGAAAATCTTCCTGGCTACGCAGCACGACGCTTCGGTGGAAGAGCCCAAGCCCAACGAGATTTACCAGGTGGGCACGGTGGCCAACATCGTGCAAAGCGTGAAGCTGCCGGACGGCAACATCAAGGTTCTGGTGGAAGGTCAGGAGCGCGCCCGGGTGGTCAGCCTCAGCGACGAAGAGGGCTTCTTCCGCGCCATCGCCCGCACCGTTACTTATCGTACTGAGCAGAGTCCGCAGGTGGAGACACTGACCCAGCGCGTCACGGCGCTTTTCGAGCAATACGTCAAGCTCAGCCAGAACCTGAATTACGAGACGATGATCGCCGCCGTCCGGGTGGACGACGCTGGCAAACTGGCCGATACCATCGCCGCCAACCTGCAACTGGCTATCGAGGAGAAGCAGGAACTGCTGGAGATTCTTGATCCGCTGGATCGGCTGCAGCGGATTGGTGACGTGCTCGACCTCGAGATCGAGAAGCTCAACGTGGACCGCAGCATCCAGGGTCGGGTCAAGCGCCAGATGGAACGGGCCCAGAAAGAGTATTACCTGAACGAAAAGATCAAGGCCATTCAGAAGGAGCTGGGACGCGGCGAGAAGAGCGAACTGGACGAGCTGAAGAAGAAAATCGACGAAGCCGGCATGACCAAGGAAGCTCACGAGAAGGCCATCCAGGAGCTGAAAAAACTGGAGCTGATGCCGCCCATGTCGGCCGAATCCACCGTCAGTCGCAACTACCTGGATTGGCTGCTGGCTGTCCCCTGGAAAAAGAAAACCAAAGAGATCCGGGACATGGCCCGTGCCGAGCACGTCCTGGAAAAAGATCATTATGGACTGGAGAAGATCAAGGAGCGCATCCTGGAGTTTCTGGCGGTGCGCCGCCTGGTGAAGAACCCGCGCGGCTCGATCCTGTGCTTTGTGGGACCGCCCGGAGTGGGCAAGACCTCGCTAGGCATGTCCATCGCCCGCGCCACCGGGCGCAAATTCGTGCGCCTCTCGCTGGGCGGCGTTCGCGACGAGGCCGAAATTCGTGGGCATCGCCGCACCTACATCGGCGCGCTGCCCGGCCAGATCCTTCAGATGATGAAGAAGGCCGGAACCCGCAACCCGGTCTTCATGCTGGACGAAGTGGACAAGATGAGCATGGACTTCCGCGGCGATCCTTCGGCGGCGCTGCTGGAGGTGCTCGATCCGGAACAGAATTACATGTTCATGGATCACTACCTGGACGTAGAGTACAATCTCAGCCAGGTCTTCTTCATCACGACCGCAAACGTCCTGCACACAATTCCTCCCGCGCTTCAGGACCGCATGGAAGTCATCCGCCTGGTGGGCTATACCGAGCCGGAAAAAGTCGAGATCGCCAAGCGATTCCTGGTCAAGAAGCAGCGCGAGGCCACCGGGTTAAGCGAACAAAACCTGGGGTTCGTTGACGAATCGCTCTCCAGCATCATTCAGCACTACACGCGCGAGGCCGGCGTGCGCAACCTGGAACGAGAAATCGCCAACGTCTGCCGCAAGGTGGCGCGCAAGGTGCTCAAGGAAGGGCGGAACATCCGTATTGAGACCAGTCCGGAAGACCTGAAGGAATACCTGGGCGTCATCAAGTTCCGAGACACTCGGGCCGAAGAGAAGAACGAGGTAGGGCTGGCAATGGGACTGGCCTGGACAGAGGTCGGGGGGCAAATCCTGTCCACTGAAGTCACCTTGATGGAGGGCAAGGGGAAGCTGACGCTGACCGGCAAGCTGGGCGACGTGATGCAGGAATCGGCTCAGGCCGCCATGAGCTATATGCGATCGCGCAGCGCCCAACTGGGCCTGGAGAACGACTTTTATCGCCACCGGGACTTCCACGTCCACGTGCCGGAGGGCGCCATTCCCAAGGATGGGCCCTCGGCCGGCATTACCATCGCAGTGGCTATTGCCAGCGCGCTCACCCGCATCGCCGTTCGCCGCGGCGTAGCCATGACCGGAGAAATCACGCTGCGCGGCAAAGTACTGCCCATCGGCGGTCTCAAGGAGAAGTTGCTGGCTGCCCACCGCACGGGGCTCTTCGAGGTCATCATCCCGAAAGACAATGAAAAAGATCTGGCCGATGCTCCGGCCAACATCCTCGAGGTAATGAAAATCCACGCCGTGGAAACCATGGACGAAGTTCTGCAGGTCGCACTGGAACGACCCCTGGTCGGGACGCCTGCCGAGTCGCCGATTCCGGCGGCCCCCGACTTTCAACCCACGGTGCCTGAACAGGACCGGATCACGCAATAGGACTCCGAGCCGTCATCAGGAGGCATCGCACGGCGCAACCGCGCTCTGCAAATTCCGGCGCCGACCCGGCGTCGCAGGCTGGTTCCCCCGAAGACCCGAGCCGCTTCACCAGTGGAGGACAGGCCACGGTCGGGGGTGCATCCAATAGCTTATGAACCTCACGCAACTAAAGGAATTGAACATCGGCCGGCTGACCCAGTTGGCCAAAGACCACAACGTCGCCGGCGCATCCGGCATGCGCAAGCAGGACCTGATCTTCCGCCTCCTGCAGGCGGAGGCGGAGAAAAACGGCCTGGTGTTTTCCGAAGGGGTGCTGGAGACGCTGCCCGATGGCTTCGGCTTTCTCCGCAGCCCCGACTACAACTACTTGCCCAGCCCGGATGACGTCTACGTTTCGCCCTCGCAGATTCGCCGCTTTGACCTGCACACCGGCGACACCGTCAGCGGCCAGGTCCGCCCCCCGAAGGAGGCGGAAAAGTACTTTGCCTTGGTGAAGATCGAGGCGGTCAACTTCGAGTCGCCCGAAGAGGCCCGCAACAAGATCTTCTTCGACAACCTGACCCCGCTGTATCCCAACGAGCAGGTCAAGCTGGAAACCACGCGGGAGAACCTCTCCTCGCGGGTGATGGACTTGCTGACCCCGCTGGGCAAGGGCCAGCGCGGGTTGATCGTCTCGCCGCCCCGCACCGGCAAGACCATGCTGCTGCAGTCGATCGCCAACTCCATCACCACCAACCATCCCGAGATCACCCTGATCGTGCTGTTGATTGACGAGCGGCCTGAGGAGGTCACCGACATGCAGCGCTCGGTCAAGGGCGAGGTCATCAGCTCGACCTTTGATGAGCCCGCCACTCGCCACGTGCAGGTGACCGAGATGGTGATGGAGAAGGCCAAGCGGCTGGTGGAGCACAAGCGCGACGTGGTGATCCTGCTGGACTCCATCACCCGGCTGGCCCGCGCCTACAACACCATCGTGCCCCCCTCGGGCAAGGTGCTGTCGGGCGGCGTGGATTCCAACGCTCTACAGCGCCCCAAGCGCTTCTTCGGCGCGGCCCGCAACATCGAGGAGGGTGGCTCGCTGACTATCATCGCCACCTCCCTGATTGACACCGGCAGCCGCATGGACGACGTCATCTTTGAGGAGTTCAAGGGGACCGGCAACATGGAAGTGAACCTGGAGCGCAAGCTGGTGGACAAGCGCGTCTTCCCGGCCATCGACATCAACAAGAGCGGCACCCGCAAGGAGGAGCTGCTGCTTTCTAAGGACGATCTGAACCGGGTCTGGGTGCTGCGCAAGGTGCTCAACCCCTTGTCGCCGGTCGAGGCCATGGAACTGCTGCTGGACAAAATGGCCCGCACCAAATCCAACGCCGAGTTCCTCAAGTCCATGAACGTCGGCTAGCCTTTTTGCCGAGTGGTCTGGTGTTCTCGGCCATGAATTTCCCGCCCGCGCTTTCTTCATTTCAGAGTGGGATTTGGCAGGCGTGATGCCAACCAGGCCGGGTGATAAAATAGCCGCTGGCTGAACAGCCTTGCTCGTGGGACCCTCCTCGACATCGAAGACGACCCACCCCTGGCACCTTTCCTCGGTAAAGACCTCCCGGCTGCTGGTGGCCGTCGCCACGCTGGCGGTGATCCTCTACCTCAACGTTCTTCCTAATACCTTCATTCTTGACGACTGGCAGCAGGTGGTGGAAAACCCGTTTCTTCGACGGTCCGACGGCTTGCGGAAGATTTTCACCACCGGCGTGCTGGAGTTCATGGGGCCAGTGGCGGTGAGCAACTTCTACCGGCCGCTGATGCACAGCGCCTTTTACCTGATGTTTCGGATCTCCGGGCTCAACCCCGCCGGCTACCACACACTTTCGATCCTGTTACACGCGGCTATTTGCCTGCTGGTCTACGCCGTGATTGCTCGGCTCTCAGGCCGCCGCCTCACAGCCGTTGTCGCAGCCCTATTGTTTGCCGCACACCCGGTGCACACCGAAGCGGTAGCCTGGATCTCCGCTTACCCGGAACTACTGTGTGCTTTCTTAACCCTGCTGGTCCTCTGGCTGTATTTGCGTGCCGAACAGGCGCAGGGCAGAGCACGCCTGGCCCTTCTCGTCCTGACCGGGCCGGTTTTCCTGCTAGCTCTGCTGGCCAAGGAGATCGCGGTCGCAGTGCCGCTGCTGCTAGCTTGCTATGAACTGCTGGTGCGCCGCGCGCCTTGGCGCGTTGCACTGCGGGCCGTCTGGCCGGCCTACGCCTCGTTTGCTGTGGCGGCCGCCGCCTACCTGGCCGCACGCTTGCACGCCCTGAAGGCCTTGATGCCGGCGGCGCAGGACCCCATTCCTCCCGGTGAGCATCTTTGGACTGCGGTGGGACTCTTCTTTCGCTACTTCTGGGTACAGGTCTGGCCGCTCGAGCTGCATGCCTTTTACTACCTGGAGCGCAACCGCAGCCCGCTGGAACCAATAGTGCTGGCTGGCCTGGCCACGCTGCTGGCTACTGCTGTACTGGGATGGTGGCTCTACCGCCGCAGGCACCCAGAAGTCTTGGCGGTGGCCCTGTACCTGCTCCCGCTGGCTCCGGCCTTCCTTCTGCCTTACTCTTCCATCGGCTGGTTGATGGCGGAGCGCTACCTTTACCTGCCCTCCGTGGGGTTCTGCTGGCTGCTGGCGGCAGGCCTGGTCGCGGCAGCGGACCGCTGGGGATACCGGCCTCTGGGCGCACTGTTTGCAATTGTGCTGGTCGCCTGCTCGGTGCGTACGGTCCTCCGAAATGGAGATTGGGCCGACGAAGTGGCGTTCTACCGCCGCACTGTCCACGCCTTCTCAGGCTTCCCGCACGCCTATCTGAACCTCGGCGAGGCTTTGCTGCGACGCGACCGGCTACCGGAAGCGCTGGAGGCTACCCAGGCCGCCGCGCGCTTGTCACCCACCTATCCCGACCCACACAACAACCTGGGGCGCATCTACTGGCGCCAGGGGAACGAGGAGGCAGCTATCCATCATTTCCAGCGCGCCGCCACGCTGGCCGAGCGTCGGAGAAATCGCTTCGTCCAATCGCGCTCCCTGGCCAACCTCGGGGTGCTGTATCGCCAGCAAGGTAGCTTGGAGGAAGCGCTGGCCGCTTCCCGCCAGGCGCTGGTGGTGGATCCCCACTTCGCCAGTGCCCACAACAACCTCGGGTATGCGCTGTTGGTGCAAGGCCAGCGTGAGGAAGCGATCCACCACTTCAACGAGGCCCTGGAACTGGATCCCACGCTGGACGTAGCCCATGTCAACCTGGGCTTGGCCTATGCGGAAGACCAGGAGTGGGAGGCGGCTCTGGCTCATCTACGCCAGGCCGAGCAGTTGAATCCAAACAGCAGTGAAGTGCACGCCCGCCTGGGCGAGGTCCACTTGGCGCGCGGCGAGTTCGCTCCCGCCCGCCGCGAGTTTCTCCTGGCCCTGCAATTGGACCCTGGCAACGACCGCGCGCAGGCTGGGCTCCACGCGATTCGGGAGGCACAGTGAATTCTCCATGGGGGCGCGTCCGCGCCGCGCTCGCATCGCCCGATTCTTCCTGGCCTTGGATCGCCATTGGCGCTCTGGCCACCCTCCCGCACCTGAGCGTCATCCTGAATCCTTTTGCCTATGATGACTGGAACAGCATTGTCCAAAATCCCTATCTGAGACATCCGCAGGCACTGGGCAAGTTTTTCGGCGGCAGCGTGTGGGACTTCCTCGGCGCGGCGCACATCATCCTGGGAAACTACTACCGGCCGGTGATGCACAGCTTCCACTATCTCCTGTACCGGTTGTTTGGGCTCAATCCGGCCTGGTTTCACTTGTTCTGCCTGACGCTGCACGTCGGCGTTAGCCTGCTGGTGGCGGGCGTGGTGCGCCGCCTGTCAGGGTGGCATGCAGTGGGCATGATGGCTGGACTGATGTTTGCCGTGCATCCGGCGCATACAGAAGTGGTGGCCTGGATCTCCTGCTCGCCTGAGTTGCTCAGCTCCTTGTTTTCTTTGCTGGCTTTTTGGTTGTACTTGCGCGCCGTCGAGGCCTACGGCCTGCGCCGTGCGTTGCTTACGCTGGCCATGGGAGGGAGCCTGCTGCTGGCTCAGCTCTCGAAAGAAATCGGCGTGCTGATGCCGATGGTCATCCTGGCTTATGAATTTCTCGTGCGTCGCCTCAGCTTGCGGACGCTATTGCAGCAACGCTGGCCCGAGTACTCTGCCCTAGGCGCCGCAACCTTGCTATACCTGGCGATGCGCGTCCATGCCCTGGGTGGGTTGCTTCCGGTTCCGAAGCAGATCGCGGTCCCCTGGACCGAGCAGCTCTGGACCTCGGTCGCCTTGTTCTATCGCTATCTGGTCTTGCTGCTCTGGCCGATGGATCTGATCTTTTTCCGTTACTACGAGCCGAATCGCAGCCCGCTGGAACCGGCGGTGGTGGCGGGTTGGCTTTCCCTGGCGGGCTTTGCCGGCCTGGCCGTTTGGCTCTATCGCCGGCGGCTACCTGAAGCGCTGGCTCCGGCGATGTACCTGTTGCCGCTGCTGCCTGTCTTCCAGCTGCCCTACATCTTCACCGGACTGCTGATGATCGAGAGGGCAGCCTACCTGCCGTCGGTGGCATTCTGCTGGCTGCTGGCGGCAGGCCTGGTGAAGCTGGCGGAGCGGCGTGGTGTACGCACGGCCACACTGCTGGCCGTACTTGTGCTAGCGGCCTACACCGGCCGCAGCGCGGCCCGTGTGGACGACTGGCGTGACGAAGTGAATCTGTTCCGAGAGGGGCTGGCGCATGCGCCTGCATCTTTCCACCTTCACCTGAAAGGCGGCGAGGCGCTGCTGCGCCAGCAGAAGCCACTGGAGGCGGCCGCCGCGTTCCGGGAAGCTCTGCGCTTGCGCCCCGGCCATACCGATATCCATAACAGTCTGGGCCAGGCCTACGGGCTGCTTGGACAGCAGGAAACTGCCCTCGTTCACTACCGCTACGCGGCCGAACTGTCCCTGCAGGACAACCGGCCCGATTCCGCCGCCCGTGCGTGGTACAACATCGGGATCGTCTACCGCTCGCAGGAGCGCAACCGGGAGGCCATCGCTGCCTACCAACAGGCGCTGCAGCTCGACCCGGAATTCGCCGCCGCCCACAACAACCTCGGCTTCGCCTTATTGCTGGAGGGAGAAGTGGAGGAGGCAGCGCGGCAACTGCGCGCCGCCATCCAACGCGACCCCACCCTGGGGCAAGCTCATGCCAACCTCGGGCTGGCCTACGCCATGAGAGGCCAATGGGGGGCAGCACTGGCGACCTTGGCGCAAGCCGAGCGGCTCAGTCCCAACAATCCGGAAGTGCACGCGCGCATCGGGGAGATTCACCTTGCGCGGGGAGAGGAGCGCGCGGCGCAGCGGCGTTTCTGGCGAGCTCTCCAGCCCCACCCGCAGAACCCGCGGGCACTGGCCGGCATGGCCGCCCTGCGCGCGCACGAGGCACAGCCGTGAACCTGCCCCGCCTCGCGCCATGGCGTGCCGGCTTGCTGGTGGCTCTGCTGGCCGGCCTTGTGTATCTCAATACGCTGCCCAATGCGTTCGTCATTGACGATCGCCAGCAGATTGTTGACAACGGCTTCCTGCGCCAGCGCGACGGCTTGAAGAAAATCTTCACCACCAACGTCTGGGCCTTTGTGCAGAAGGAGAGCCTCACCAACTACTACCGGCCGTTGATGCACACCGTCCTGTATTTCTGGTGGCGGATGTTCCGCGAAAATCCGGCCGGCTATCATGCGCTGAGCATCGTGCTGCACGCTGCTGTCACACTGCTCGTGTTTTTCTGGCTGCGCCGTATCCAGCCGAACGCGACGGTGGCGTGGCTGGCCGCGCTGCTGTTCGCCGTGCACCCGATCCACACGGAAGCAGTCGCCTGGATCTCAGCGTTTCCCGATCTGTTATGCAGTCTGCTGGTGCTCGCAGGCTTTCAGCTCTACCTGCGCGCCGAGCAGACTCATGGGTGGCGCCGCTACGCTCAAGAGACCGCTCTGGCAGCGTGCCTGCTGCTCGCCTTTTTGACCAAGGAAATTGGCTTTACGCTGCCGCTCCTGCTGGTCATCTACGAGATGTTGGAACGGCAGCGGCGGCCCCTTTCCCTGCTGCGCGCGCGCCTGTTCCCATACGCGGCCATGGCCGGCGCCACGGCAGTCTATCTGGCGATGCGCTGGTATGCGCTGGAGGGCCTAATTCCCGTCTCCTGGGGGTTCAAAGGCAGCCGCGGTCAGATGGTGCTCGGCTGGATCGCCCTGGTCTACGAATACACCGCACGTGTCGTCTTTCCCCTAAGGCTCAGCAGCTTTCATGTCATGTCCCCTCCCGGCAGACTGCTGGAGCCGAATGTGCTCGCAGGATTGGTCATCGCCGGGGGCTGGATCGCACTGGGCATCTGGCTCTACCGGCGCCGCCAACCGGAATGGCTGGCTGTGGTGCTGTTCCTGGTAGTCCTGCTGCCCTCGTTTCCGCCGACCACCCAGTTGGTAAAAGGCTTCTGGCTTGGCGAGCGCTATCTCTACCTGCCTTCGGTGGGATTTTGCTGGCTCCTGGCAGCAGCGCTGGACCGCTTGGCCTTCCGAGTGGGTTGGAGACCCGTGGTGGGCTTGAGCCTGGCCCTGGTGCTAGCCTACGGCGGGCGGAC
Organism: Terriglobia bacterium; assembly: GCA_965223005.1. GTDB lineage: Bacteria > Acidobacteriota > Terriglobia > JAJPHL01 > JAPKYU01 > CBDBKE01. The sequence continues at coordinate 219,931 of CBDCVK010000005.1, forward strand.
TGTGCTGCGGAACCAGCAGTGGCGCGACGAAATTGGCTTTTACCTGCATGAGCTGAGGACTGAGGGTGAATCCGAAGGAATTCGCCCAATACTGGCCGATGCCTATTTGCGCCGTGGCATGGCCAGCGAGGCGCTGCCTCACACCCAGGCTATGGTGCGCCTGGCGCCTCGCGATCCTTTCACGCACAATTCTCTCGGGTTCGTCTACTGGCGCTTGGGAGAACGGGACAAGGCTTTGGCCCAATATCAGATGTCGATAGACCTGGCCCAGGAACAGGGCAAGCCTGGCTTCGCTGCGCTGTCGCTGAACAACCTCGCCGTAGCCTACGGGCAGACGGGAGAGCTGGGTCGTGCCATCTCCGCGTACCGGCAAGCTGTGGCCTTGGACCCGGATTTTGCCCAGGGCCACAACAATCTGGGCGCGGCTTTGTTTGAAGTCGGAAGGCTGAAGCAAGCTGTGCTTCATCTGCGCAAGGCCACGCGACTGAGCCCAGCCTCGGCCTCCGCCCATGCAAATTTGGGACTGGCCCTGACTGCGCTGAACGACTTGCGCGGGGCCCGGGTCGCGCTGAGTGAAGCTTTGCGCCTGGAACCCGGCGACGCCGAAACATGGGCCCGCCTGGGGGAGCTAAGCCTGCGGGCGGGCCAGCTGCCCGAAGCCCGGCGCCTGTTCAGCCGGGCGCTCGAGCTAGATCCCGCCAATCAGCGTGCCCTTGCCGGGCTGTCTGCTGTACAGACGCGCTAGTTCCTCTGCGTTTCTCGCCCTTTGTCGCGCCCGGCCCACCGCAGGTGAGTACCGGGCAGCCGGGTCGTTTGACAGTACCGCAGGGACGCTGTTAGCATTTCGTGGTTGTAAGTTCGGAGATCACCATTGGCGCGAATTAGCAGGAAGGAACTCAAGAAGGATCAATTTGTCACTGAGTTCTCCAGGACCTACCAGTTTCTCCAACAGCACCGCACTGCTCTGATCTTGCTGCTGATTGCCGTCGTCCTAGTGATGGTCCTGGGCTTGGGCGGTTACTTTTATGTGCAGAATCGGAAGGCGCAGGCTAATGAGGAGCTGGCCCACGCCATTCGTGTCTTCTACGCTCCCACGACCTCGGAGAACCCCCAAGCGGAGCCCGACATGAAGTTCTCCGACGAGGAGGCGCGTTACCGCCAGGCCGAAAAAGAGTTTGCGGCCATCGCTCAGAAGTATGGCTGGCTCGCCAAACTCCGCTTCGGTGGCCAGCCGCGCATAGCTCGCTACTACCTGGGCCTGACCAAGCAACATCTAGGTCAAACCGAAGAAGCCATGCGCGAGCTGCGCACGCTCGCCGAGCAGGACGAGGACCGACAGTTGGCGCCCCTGGCCCGGTTTGCGCTGGCCGGAATCTATGCCCAAAACGGCAAATCCGACGAGGCCGAGAAACTCTACCGAGAACTGGCAGACCGGCCGGGAGACCTGGTTTCCCGGGAAACGGCCCTACTGACCCTGGCCGAGCACTTGAGCGAGCAAAAGCCGGACGAAGCCGAAAAGATCTATCAGCAGATCCAGAAGGAGACCCCGGACGGCACCGCGGCCGATGCAGCCTACGAGCGGCTGTCCGAACTGAGGAAGAGCCAATAGCGCCACGCTAGCCAGCGCGTGCGTTCGGGCACGCCTTGGCCCCGATGCTTGCCCCATTCGCCTTCCGTGTTGAGCAAAGTTTGGGGCGCCGCTCTCCGGAAGCGCCTCACCCCTACCGCGACGATTTCCAGCGCGACCGCGACCGCATCGTCCATTCCCGAGCCTTTCGCCGCCTGGAAAACAAAACCCAGGTATTCACCAGCCGCTACAGCGACCACTTCCGCAACCGGCTCACCCACACCATCGAGGTGGCCCAGATCACCCGCACTGTTGGTGCCGCTTTACGTCTGAATGTGGAGCTGTGCGAGGCGCTGGCGCTGGTCCACGACGTCGGCCACCCGCCCTTCGGTCACGCCGGCGAGAAAAGCCTGGACCGGGCGATGCGCCGCTTCGGCGACCGCTTCGAGCATAACCTCCACGCCCTGCGAATCGTCGAGTACTTCGAACAGCGTTATGCCGCCTTTCACGGCTTGAACCTGACCTTTGAAGTGCGCGAGGGCATCATCAAGCACTCCCGCGACTACTCAGCAACCGAACACCCCGAGCTGGCCGAGTACCTGCTGGCGAAGAAGCCACCACTGGAAGCACAACTTATTGACCTGGCCGACGAAATCGCTTACAACACCGCCGACCTGGACGACGGCTTTGAAGCCGGACTTCTCGAGCTGGAGCTGATCCGGGCCGAAGTACCACTATTCAACGTCCACTTTGAAGCCGTGGAACAGATCTTCGCGGCCGCGCTGCCGAAGCTGAAGTTTAACGAAACGTTGAAGCGAGTTCTGGACGCGCTGGCCAGCGACCTGATCGAAAGCACTCGCGCCACACTGGAGCGCGAACGGACTGGCTCGGTCGAAGACGTCCGCGACTTCCCCCGCCGGCTGGCCAGCCTTAATCCGGAAATGAGCCAGCACACCCGTAGCCTAAAGGAATTTCTCTACCGGCGACTTTACGATCACTCTGCACTCTGCCGGGAGCGGGAGGGGGGCGCCGAAATGGTGGCCGAATTGTTCGACCTTTACCTGGAACATCCCAACCGCCTGCCCCGCGCCTACCGGGCAAGGATAAATGAGGAAGCGCCGCACCGAGTTATCTGTGACTACATCGCCGGCATGACCGACACCTTCCTCCAGAAGCAATTCCAGGAGGTCGTTGCCAGCGCGGAGCGCTAGCGGCAGCCTTCGACCGGCGCTTGGACTGCCGGTCTTTGGCCGTCTGAGGTTTCATAAGAGCTACGGCACGCGTGTATCTTTTCCCGTCAAGAAAAGCCAGGAGGTGATATAGTAGTTGTTGAGTAGACGCAGACGAAATTGCGGATGTTCTTATGAAGAAGCGCCCAGAAAAGGACTTCCAATTTGATCCTGCGCCCCCACCACCGCCGCCCCCAGCCTCGGTCGAGGAATTTGAGGCCAGCCGGTCGATCCGGTGCCGCGTCTGTGGCAACCCGGGAGCCAGCAAGCACAATGATACGCTCTGCTGGGTTTGCCGCCACTTGAAGGTCAGCGCCTGGAAAGACGTCGAAAAGTTCTCCTTCCCCGATTAGATTGTTCTTTGCCCCTTCCGCTTGATTGAGTCACAGCCCGCGTGTGCGCTCCAGCTATGCCTCATCGGTGGGAGCAGGCGGGAAGCGGCAAGTTTGCGAGCTGACCGGTGCGCCCGCGCGAGACAGGCCGTGGACGACGGGCTGCCGGGGAGTCGACCGCCTAGCTCCCCTCTTGTCCTGTTATTGGAGCGGCCCTCGCGCGTCGAGGACCGGCGGAGGTAGAATGACGGCTATGGCAATGCAGGCCTACGTGTTTATCAACGTGCATGCCGGCTGGGCGCGGAAGATTATTCGGGACATGAACGAAATCCCCGAGGTGAAAACCGTGCATGCCTGCTGGGGTCGTCCCGATGTGATCGCCCACGTGGAAGTCGGCGATGAGACGGAACTTCGCGAACTGGTCCTGGGGCGGATCCACAACCTGGAGGGAGTCAGCGAGACCGATACTCGCATCATCGTAAAGTTGTAAGCTTCCAAGCTCTATTGGAACCTTCAGAACTTCGGGGGATTCTTACTGCTTTTCGTAGAACCTCTGCGGGCCAGTAGCGGAAACCAGTTGGGGTTGACCGAAATTAGGTGCCCTGAGCAGCTACGCGAAAGTTGCCGGCGAATGGAGGTTCACCGTACCAGACCTTGCGCACGGTTCGCCTTGAAGCGTCGCTTCGCCTCCAGGCGCCGTTCTTCACTCCACCTTCCCACCTTTGCGCGACCTGAAGCCTTGTACTCGGCCACCTCCGATTCGGTCACGTCCTGCCGAGCGCATAAGGGGCAATCACTCTGTTCAGCCGCAAGAGCGGTCAACAGCTTGCCGTAACAAATTTCCGGTCCTTCCTGGTACTTGAGAAGGCCCGGCCGAAAGGCGGCATCCCCGATCACTACGGTGAAGGAACGAGTTGGAGTGTTGTTCCCTGGGACAGAGAAACCATATTCGCGGCCGCCCGGCACTACGGTAAATCCCGTGTATATAAGCATGCTCCACCATCCTCCTCATCTGCCCAGAAAGAGAGAAGCTGCGCCACGGTGACAGACTACGGATCGGTTTGCCGTGCTGTTCATGGTCACCGCTCTTTGGCAACGGTGCGGACCGGCGTGTCCGGAGGAAAGCAGAGGAGTATGCAATCGAGGCAAAACTAGCTTGAATTTGCCTCGGCTGCTGGCGTTTCCGATCCGGAGGTGGAACTCCCGTCCCCGAGTTCTTGAGCCTGCTCCATGGGTTCTTGCGTTTCCGATTCCAACGCGGCCTGGCTCTCAAATTCGAGTTGTTCGAGGCCGCCGGCCGCCTTTCTCTGGACCCGGCGTTCTACTTTCATGCGCCGCTTTTCTTTTCTCGCAATCTCTTTCTGGCGCTTTTGAAAGGTCATCCGTCCTCGCTGGGCCATAAACCCTCCCTCACATCAAAGTTTGGAAACGCGACGCAAACTCTCGCTCCGCAAACACGCTCGCTGCGCTACCAGCGGGGCTCACGGGGCTGCCGTGCGGAACCACGGTAATCATCCCGCGAGAACCGGCCGCCGCCGCGACGTTTGCCGCCGCCGCCAAAGCTCTGTTGCGGCTTGGGACGCGCCTCGTTCACGTTCAGGGCTCGACCAGCCACTACTTTTCCGTTCAATTCCGCCATAGCTTTGATCGCTGATTCGTCGTCAATCAATTCTACGAAAGCGAACCCCCGGGCGCGGCCCGTGGCACGATCTGTCGCGACGTGTATTTCGCCGACTTCCCCAAATGGCTCAAACAACGATCGCAACTCGCTCTCCGTTGTTTCAAAGCTCATGTTCCCGACATATAGCTTTTTCATGCTTCTTCCTTTCTCAATGGTGGCGAGGGTACGTGGCAGGGACAAGACCCGGGAATCGAAATCTTGCTGCGACCTTGCCGCTACCAGGATAGGCACGGTGCGAGCGGAGTAACTTACTCCGCTCGCTCGGACTCGGACTCACAGAAGGGAAACATCCTCGGCCTGCAGGCCCTTCGGACCCTTGGTGACCGAAAACTGAACAGCTTGCCCCTCTTCCAGCGACCGATAGCCCTCTGACTGGATCGCCGAAAAATGGACAAAGACATCCTCGCCCGTCTGCCGTTGGATAAACCCATATCCCTTTGACGGGTTGAACCACTTCACAGTACCTTCTTCTTTCACAAACTATCCCCTTCGTTCTTGAGCTATTTGGGCTTCTCGACTTTCCAAGGACGACGCCAACCGGCACTTCCAGCCAGGTGGCCGGCGTCAATGAACGGGCGAGCGCAACAAACGCGGGCTTAGTATACCACGGTGAGTCTGATTTTCGGTCTGAAAAGGGGGGTGAGACGCCCGGCTATGCCCCGGTTCGAATCGAATTTCCCGGCTTGGCAACTGGCGAAGCCGTGGGGCCACGAGCTCGGCGCGCCTCCGCTTCGGGAAGGTTTAGCGCCTGCACGATTTGCCGTGCGATTTCAGCCGGCCGGATCCTCCCATCAGCCCCGGAACAGATTCCGCAGGAAGAATACCAGGTTGGCGGGACGCTTGCCCAAACGCCGGGTCAGGTAGGGAAACCACTGACGCCCAAAGGGGATGTAGATACGCATCCGGTATCCTTCACGGCGCAGACGCTGCTGTAGGTCGCGCCGGATTCCGTACAGCATCTGAAACTCGAACGCCTCCGGCGCAATTCCCTGGGTCTGGCAATAGTCCCGTGTGGCGCGGACCATCCGCGGATCGTGCGTGGCGATAGCGTGATAGAGGCCGCTGGGAAGCAACCGCCGCATTAGCCGCAGGAAGTTGGCGTCCACGTCGGACTTGCGCGCGTAGGCCACTTCGGGCGACTCGTCGTAGGCGCCTTTGCACAAGCGGATGCGGATACCTTCCGCCAGCAGTTGTTCGACATCCTGCTCGGTGCGATACAAATAGGCCTGGATGACCGCGCCCAGGTTGTCGAACCGCCGCCGCAGGACGCGCACCGACTCCAGAGTGCGCTCCGTATACCCGGAGCCTTCCATATCCACCCGCACAAAGTTGCCGTAGGTAGCGGCCCGCTCCACCACCGCCGCCAGCCGCTGCTGGCAGTGCTCCGTGGAAAGGTCCAGACCTAACTGTGTCAGCTTGACCGATACATTCGTGTTCAGGCCCCGAGCCTGAATCTCATCCAGTAGCTGGAGATAGACGTTGTGCGCAGCAGCGGCTTCCGCCTCGCTGGTGACGTGCTCGCCCAGGTAGTCCAGACTGACGCTGAAGCCGGCCTCCTGCACTGCACGGGCGGCACGTAGTGCGTCTTCGATTGTTTCCCCGGCCACGAACCGGCGGGCCAGTGCGCGCACGGCCCGCGACTCCAGCATGAATTTTTGAATGGAAGGCCTCTCAGCCAAGTGGAGCAGCAGGCTTCGGATCAGCATGTGCAGCGGAGGAGAGAGGACAGGGAAAACTAGTGTTGGGCTTCCAGCCACCTTTCCGTGGCAATGGCGGCCATGCACCCGCTGCCGGCAGCGGTAACAGCCTGGCGGAAGACACGGTCTTGCACGTCGCCGGCGGCAAAGACCCCCTCGACGCTGGTGCGGACGTGGTCCTGGGTCACTACGTATCCCTCGGGATCCAGCTCGATCTGGCCTTTGAGCACGTCGGTGTTGGGTTGGTGGCCGATGGCGAGAAAGACGCCGTCGGCTTCCAGCTCGCTCGGCTCTTTGGATTTCACGTTGCGCAGCTTCACTCCGGTGACCTGACCCCGGCTGGGGTCGTAAATGTCTTCGACGACTGTATCCACGGTGAGCTTGATCTTGTCATTGCGGCGAGCGCGTTCCAGCATGATCTTGGAGGCGCGAAACTGATCGCGCCGGTGGATGATGTTCACCGAGGCGGCAAATTTGGTGAGGAAGGTACCTTCCTCCATGGCCGAGTCCCCGCCGCCCACCACCAGCACTTTCTTGCCGCGGAAAAAAAAGCCGTCGCAAGTGGCACAGGTAGAAACCCCGTGGCCCATCAACTTCTTCTCTGCGTCCAGGCCCAGCAGGCGGGCTGAGGCCCCGTTGGCCAATATCAACGCCCTGGTTTGCAATTCCTCGTCCTCCACCCAGATTCGAAAGGGACTCTGGGCAAGGTCGGCCCGGGTCACCGAGCCCTGCTTGTACTCAGTGTCGAATTTGGCGGCCTGTTCCTTCATTTTCTGAATCAGGTCCGGTCCCATCACTCCCTCGGGAAAGCCGGGATAATTCTCAACCGTCGTGGTCAAGCTCAATTGCCCGCCGGCTTCCCAGCCCTCAATGACTAGAGGTCTCAGGTTCGCTCGCGCGGCGTAGAGGGCCGCGGTCAGCCCCGCGCACCCGGACCCAATGACGATGACGTCACGCATCTTAAGACTCCTCATCTGACTGGCAGTGGTCTTATTGTAATCCAACAAGCGTCGAGCATTGTGGCTCACCGACGTTTACGGCGATCCCATTCTTCAGATTGTGGCGTAGCTGCTTCAACACGCGCCCCGCAAGATAGCGGGCGTTCCATACATCCCGCTCCGGCAACCGAACCTCATCGGAGATTGTTGCACTGACTAAGGGAGAATTGGTTGGGAGACCAGGATTTGAACCCGGATACGCACCCGGACATGTAGATGATAAGCAGATCCAGAGTCCGTATTAGCGCTCCGCATGGGGCCGCGCCCTGTTGCACCATCCGGGTGGGTGCGCCCAAGAACTTACCCCTTCGAAGCCATCAATACTCCCACGAAGTTAACTAGCCTCTTGGGTTCGAAGGGTTTGGTGACGTAGAGCAAGCCTCCTAGTTCTTGGGCTTGTTCATAAGAGCTGAATTCCTTTTGCGCGGTGAGAAACCCAATCGGAATCTCAGCGGTTATTTGGTTGGCTTTCAGCTTCGCACAAACTTCCAGGCCATTCATCTTCGGCATCATGATGTCCAGCAGTATTGCATCTGGTTGCTCTTTCAACGCTTTCTGAAACGCCTCTTCGCCGTCGCCAGCGGGAATGACCTCCATCCCTTCCTCAGCCAAAGCTATCTCCACAATGCGCCGAATCGAAGCGTCGTCTTCTGCCACAAGGATTTTTTTCATGGTTGAAGAAGCTACTCCCGCTATTTGGTCCAGTGATTATGCCCGGAATGTCCGATCTGAGCTTCCATGCCGCTCGGAATCATACGCCAGCAACCGCTGTCAATTCAAGCTGACAACCGTGCTGATCGTAGTTGGCTGGGAGACCAGGATTCGAACCTGGATAAGCAGATCCAGAGTCTGCCGTGTTACCATTACACCATCTCCCAGTGGGTAGCACCGTCAGAGGAAGCAATGTTTATTTTACTGGGGGACCGGGTCAGTCAGCAAGGCCCGGTAGCGCCGGGCTTAGTATCCCATCCTGAACCACCCTGAAAAGAGATGGCGGCCTAAAGAGCCCTGCTGCGTGGCGACCCGCTGTGGTCCCGGTGCCGCAGAAACTCAGCTGCGCGCCCCAGGACTTTTTCTTTTGGCGCCCCCACGATCTCGCACCTCGGTAAAGCCTGCAAGAACTGCCCGCCGTAGCGCCGTGTGAGGAGCCGCTTATCCAGGCACAGGAAAATCCCGTAGTCGGTTCGGCGTCGGATCAGCCGGCCGAACGCCTGCTTAAAGGCGATGACGGCGGCCGGTAGCTCGTACTCCCGAAAACTGCTCCTACCGTCTTCTTCGATACGCTCCATGCGGGCTTCGGTCACCGGCTCGTCCGGCACCGGAAAGGGGAGCCGGTGCAGGATCAGATTGGAGAGCGCTTCGCCTGGCACGTCAATGCCCTCGCGGAAGCTGGTTGTGGCCAGCAGCACTGAGTTCAGGTCCCGCCGGAAGATTTCAATCAGGCGGTTCCTGGAAAGCTCACCCTGGCAGAGCACCCGGAAGCCAAGTTTCTCCGCATGTGGAGCGATCAGCTGGTGGGTGGCCCGCAGAGTGAACCAGGCATGGAACAACACCAGCGACCGGCCACGCGACACCTTCAGTGCCCGCCAGATAAACCGGGCTGCTTCTTGCAGAAAGTCCTGCTCGCGATCGGTGGGCTCAGGCAGGTCGTCGGGGATTCCGACCAGCACATTCCGCTGGTAGTCAAACGGGGAATCCAATAGCAGCGTCTCGGTGCGGGGCGCCAGATCGCCGGCCAGGCCGAGCCGCCCACGAATGTACTCGAACTGGCGGCCGGCAGCCAGAGTGGCGCTGGTCAGCAGGCAGGCATCGAGTTTTTTGAACAGGCGCTGCTCCAGGTGCGGCGCCAGATCTAGCGGTGCCGAAGCCAGCTTGAGGCGAAAGGCGCCTTTCTTCGTAGTATCCGGCTGGATCCACTTCACAAGTTCTCCCACGCCACTGGTGGGTTCGAAAAAGTCCTTGATGTCCAGGGCGCGTTCGCGGAGGGATCGGCAAGCCGAGCGCGCGGTGATAAAATCGCGGCTGTTCAGAAGGTCCTCGGCGGGTTCCACTCGCCGAAGGAATTGCCCCACCCGGTTCGCGACCAGATCCAGCGTCGCTGCCATGTGGTGGGTTGCCACCTGCGCGTGGACCAGCGCGGCGTGTTCGTAAATACCCGGAGTCAACCGCAGCGGCTTCAGGATCTCTCGCGCATGCTCCGGGTTGGGCGCCAGCTCGTGGTAGGCGCGCTCGATGCCCCGGAAGGCGTTCTCCAGCGCCGCCTCGGCATTACCCACCTCCGGATAGACTTGCTGCTGAAGGAAGTCGGGTAGGGCGCGACGCTCGCCCGCCGGCAACCTTCGAAAGTCAGGCACTGCCTGCTCCAGCCCAGGCAGCGCGCCTCGCCCGCGCCCATCGTACAGGCGGTGCAGCAGCATCTTCAGACCGGACAGGCTGATTTCCAAGCCCAGGAAGCGAGTGGCTGCGTCTTCGACGTTATGAGCTTCGTCCAGGACCAAAACCGTGTAGTGGGGTAGCACGCGCCCGCCTTCCTCTTTGATTGCCAGGTCGGCGAACACCAGGCTATGGTTGGCCACCAACAGGTGTGCCTGGGCGGCACGCCGGCGAGCGTTGAAGAAGAAGCAGGAGTCGTAGAAGCGGCACCTGTCGCGGGTGCAAGTGTCGCGCTCGGCGCGGACTTGCTCCCACACCTCAGGGGGAACGGCGGGCGCTTCGCTCCGTGTGCCTTCGCGCGCCTGCTCGGCCCAGCGCTCCAACTTTCCTACGGCGTCCGGGAAATCCACGATCAGCGCGCCCGAGGTTTCCGCCAGCGCAAGTCGACACAAATACGCGCCCATACCCTTGACTTCCGCCGCCCGGAACTCGATGCCATGTTCTTCCAGAACTCTTTGCGTGAAAGGAATGTCCCTCTGGATAAGCTGGTCCTGAAGGACGTGGGTGCTGGAACTGACCACCGCCGCTGTTCCGGTCCGGAGGGCATGCAGCAAGAGGGCGAACAGGTAGCCGAAACTCTTTCCCGTGCCGGGGCCGGCTTCGATGACCGCGAGCTTGTTCTCTTGAAGCGCGCGGCCCACCAGTTCGGCCATCTGCTGCTGTTGGGGACGAACCTCGTAGTGCGGCAAGAGGCGAGCTACGCCGCCTTCCGGCGCCAGTAGTTCGGCGGCCGAAGAGGGATCGGGCACCTGTCTAGTCTAATGCAAGCCCTGGGTGTACAATCGGTCTATGTTTCGGGCTGTTTTACTGTGCGCGCTCCTGCTGCTGGCCATCAACGCACTCACAGCCCCAGCAGATAAGCCGCCGGCTGAAAAAAAGCCAGCAGGCAGGCCTCCTCCCGCTCAACCGGTGGACGTCAACAGTGCCTTAGCCACCGAACTCCAGCAGTTGCCGGGTGTCGGACCGGCCACTGCGCGCGCCATCATTCACCATCGCAGCCGCAACGGGCGGTTCCGCCGCGTCGAGGAGCTGTTGATCATTCGCGGCATCAGCCGGGCCAAGTTGCGCCGCTTGCGCGCCCACGTTCGGTTGAACTGACCCTCCCCTTCCGTCTCGCTTGACGACCTACCGATCGCTGGCTACACTGGGTCCAAAGTGGCGGTATCGTCTAGGGGTTAGGACACCAGATTCTCAATCTGGGAACCCGGGTTCGATTCCCGGTACCGCTACCAAGCCACCCACTGCTACCGAGTGCTACAGAAAGCACTTAGCTGGCAGGCTGATTTCGGTACGCTTCCGCCGGTATCAGGCCATACCTCTCGGTAGTTGCAGATAGTGGTCACGGGACGTCAATCAAGCCCCTGGCGAGTGAGAGTGCTACGTTGCCCTGGGCGGACATGCGGGGCTTCCGGCTCGACCCGTGGGCGAGGGTCCTGATGGTACCAGCCCGAGCCCGAATCTTGTAGTTCGGAATGACATTTATGAATATAAATGACGCCCGCCACACCCACTGACGTGGCTCGATTGCACTGCGCCGGTAACTCTTTACACCCCTGGGCGACGGCCTCAGGGCGACTGGACGGGGATGGTCACGGACCGATCCGGGTTGGCGACAATCCCGTTCTGCGTGAGCACCAGCGGGACCGCGGTCCACTATAACTGCCTGCCTTGCTGTAGTTTACCAGCCAGTGATGCTAAATCGGGTGGAGCCGGAGGGCAGGCGCGTCCGGGAACCTCCGCGAAGCCATAGCCGGGCGGACAGCCGGACCCCCGGGGCGCTAGAATGCCTGCGGCCGTGCCATACCTTCGGGACTTAGCGTTTCCCCGAACCTCCTTTGGCAAGGACGCTATCGGGCAAGGCGACGGCAAAAAGGGCGCCTCCGGAGGGGATGACAACGTATTGCTTGTCGTCCAGAGCGTAGGTCATGGGCGCAGCAATCACAGGGGAGCCGGTTTGTAGGTGCCAGAGGTGCTTTCCGCTTTTGGCGTCGCAGGCCAGCAGGTAACCCTCATGGTCCCCGGTGAAGACCAATCCGCCCGCGGTGGCCAGCGTGCCTCCCCAGGAGGGCGAGTGGTATTTGAACTCCCACTTGATTTGCCCGCTCAGAGGATCAATGGCACGCAGGGCTCCCTGTCCTTTTTCGCCAGGCTTGGCCCGAAACGCGCTGCCGAAAAAGATTTGTCCTGGTCGGTGCTTCTGCGGCGAGCTGAAAAAGATATCGCACTGCTCGCGGGCGGCCACATAGAAATAGCCCGTCTGGGGACTAAACGAGGGAGACATCCAGTTGGTCCCCCCGATGATCCCGGGACAGACGTAAGTGCCTTCAGGAGTCGGATCGGTGTTTGGGAGCTGGGCGGGACGGCCATCCGGACCAATCTCCTTGGCCCAGGTCACGCGGACAAACGGCTTGCCGAGCAGGAACTTGCCGTTAGTGCGGTCCAGCAGGTAAAAAAAACCATTGCGATTGGCCATCGCCAGCAGCTTTCGTGGCCGACCTTGAAACTCCAGGTCCAGCAGCACCGGGATTTGCGTGGCATCCCAGTCGTGCAAGTCGTGCGGGGTGAACTGGAAATACCACTTCAGCTTCCCCGTGTCGGCATCCAGCGCCACCACAGAGTCGCTGTACAGGTTGTCCCCCTTGCGATCTCCGCCGTAAAGATCCGGCCCTGGATTGCCCGTGCCCCAGTAAATCAGGTTCAGCTCCGGATCGTAGGTGCCGGTCAGCCAGGCCGGCGCACCACCCGATTTCCAGGAATCCCCCGCCCAGGTTTCGTGGCCGGGCTCGCCCGGAGCAGGGATGGTGTAGAAGCGCCAGGCGCGCTTTCCGGTCTCGGCGTCATACGCTTCAATGAAGCCGCGAATTCCATACTCGCCCCCGGACACTCCCACGATTACCTTGTCTTTGACCACCAGCGGCGCCATTGTGAAGTTGTACCCCTTGCGGTAATCTTCGGCCTCCACGTCCCAAACGACCTCGCCGGTTTTCGAGTCCAGCGCCACCAGGTGCGCGTCCAGCGTGGCCAGGAACACCTTGTCGCCCAGCGCCGCCAGCCCGCGGTTGGGGGTGCCGCAGCACAGGGGAATTTTCTCGGGCAGGATGCGCTGGTAGCGCCAGATGAGCCGCCCGGTGCGGGCATCCAGCGCGTAGGCACGACTTTCCGGCGCGGTCAGGTACATGATGCCGTCGATGACCAGGGGCGTGGTTTCGAACTTGTCAGGGGTCCTGGTCTGAAAGACCCACTCCACCGCCAACTGTTCGACGTTGCCCGTGTGGATCTGCTTCAGCGAACTGTAGCGCTGACCGGTGTAATCGCCCGAGTAGGTGAACCAGTTGTGCGGCTCGTCAGCCGCCTTCAGCAGCCGCTCGTAGCTGACCTGGCCCCAAGCGCCCTGGGCGCCCACGCTGGTAAGCCACAGGAGGAGGAAAAGCGCGTAAGGTTTCACCCCGTTTTTTCCCTCCAAGTTCCTCGCTCCCATCTCCTCATCTTCCTTTTGGTTCCTTGTCCTCACTGCAAGCTGTCTAGATAAGCTAATAAATCTTGCAACTCCGCTTCGTTCAGCATCTGCTCGCTGTACTCGGGCATCAGGGATCCCCGCTCGTGGATCACCTCCTGCAGATCCTTTTTCAAAAACAGGTGAATCTGCTCGTGCCGGTCCATAAGCTGGATGGAAAAGTTGTCTTCGTTGCAACGCACGCCGCTGATGCGCCTGCCGTCCTTGGTCACCACGCGCACCGTCTCGTACCCCTCGGCCACCATCCAGTCGCGGTTGGTGATCTGCTTGTTCGGATCACGGATGGATTCGATGAGGTGCTGGGTGCCGCGCGAAGCCGCGATGCGGGATAGACTTGGGCCCAGGCGGCCCCCCTTGCCATTCACCATGTGGCACTGGGAGCAGCCGCCGGAGCCGAAGAAGATCCGCTCGCCCTCCTTGCGATTGCCCCTGACTGGCGTGGCCGAACCAGCGCTCAGACTCCGCAGATACGTAATGATCGCCCAGACCTCGTCCTCCGTCATAACGGTCGCCGGCATGGCCGTACCCGGCACGCCCTCGCTGATGGTTCGAAAGATGGCGGCGTCGCTGCTGCCGTGCGTCCAGCGCCCCCTGGTCAGATCCGGCCCACGGGTCCCTCGGGTGGCTTCCAGACCATGGCAGAAGCTGCAAAAATGACGGAAAGAAGCCCTGCCATGCTGGATTGCTTCGGGGTCCCCGGCAAGCGGGTTTCGGACTTCTCTCTCCGGGCCAGCCGGGGAGTCAGGCCATGCTGCCTCCGCGGTGATCGAAAATGTAAGCAGGGTTACCGTTAACACCACTACCAGCTTTCTGACCCTGGCACGGAAGCAACTGGTTGTCAGCCCCATATTCTCGCTCTCAATTTGTACCGCCGGAATTCCGATTTGACCTTCCCAAATCGCTCAAGAAGCATACGGCAAGGCGCCCTGTCGCGACTGTCGCGGTTAAGCCGGGTGTCCCTGGCCCGCAGAGAACGCCAATGCCGCTCCCCAACTTCTCCAGGATGCGGTAGAGGCTCACGATCCGGCCAGTCATGGGACGAACCCCTCTCTCGGGGGCTATGCTACGCCCCGCCCAAGGGCAAGTCAACGTGAGGCAGCTCGGCTAGTCGCGCCGGTGGTCTTCCGCCTTCGGCATTGGTGGAGTTCAGTCGGGACCAGGCAGCCACTTCACGGGGGATCACCCCCGGCGTGGTTCACATTCTTGGTTGGTAAACGCTAACCCGTGAGAACGTATCCAGCATTGCTGGTGACAAGGTGGGGTCTCGCAACGCCCGAGGAAATAAGTGGGCCCGGTACGTGACATTTTGTCCTTGCGTCGCAGGTTTAGCGGCAGCCTAGATTATTAGGCGGAAATTCCGGATCGAGGGAAGGAGAACACCATGAATTGCCTTCACGTCATCCTGATAACGATCGGACTCATGTGGCTGAGTGCTTGCAGCGGCGGCCCCAAGGCCCCGAGTCTCGAAGACTACCGCCCCATCGATTTGACTTACACCTTCGACGAGCAGACCGTCTATTGGCCCACCGGGAAACGTTTCGAGCACGAACGGGTCTCCTGGGGACGGACCGAGGGCGGCTACTGGTACAGCTCTTACAACTTGGCGGGCAACGAGCACGGCGGTACGCATCTCGACGCACCGATTCATTTCGCCGAGGGCAAACAGAGTGTCTCCGACATCCCTCTTTCGCGGCTCATCGTACCTGCCGTGGTCGTCGACATTTCCGCTCAATGCGAGTCCGATCCCGATTACCAACTCTCGGTGGACGACCTCGAAGCTCACGAACGCCAGCATGGAGCGATCCCGGAGGGAATAGGGGTGCTAATTCGAACGGGCTGGGGTCGGTTTTGGCCCGAGGTCAAGTCGTATCTTGGGAGTGACGCCCCCGGCGATACCGAAGATCTCCATTTCCCCGGGGTTTCACCCGAAGCAGCGGGGATCCTGGTCCAGCGGCGGATCGCCGTGGTAGGCATCGATACAGCCAGCATAGACCACGGCCCCTCGCGTGATTTCGAAGCTCATCAGATTTTTGCCGAGGCGCAGATTGGGTGCCTCGAAAACGTCGCCCACCTGGATCGGGTACCAGTGACCGGTTCTCTCCTCTTGGCCCTACCTATGAAGATTGGTGAGGGCTCGGGCGCGCCATGTCGCATTGTGGCGCTGGTGCGGCGGTAAGCGGCAGTCCGCAGGCTTCAGAATGCTAGAATCCGCTCAAAATAGCTGCTTTCCACTTAGATGTACGAGTTCAAAAAAACGAGGCGCGGCGGAAATGACCTTCCTCCTACCAGCCGATGCTGCCGTTGACAACCCAGGCCGACGCGGCCTAGACTCTGCGCATTTCCACATTAAACCCGGTTTGCCGACTATACGGCCAAGTGAATCCGGATTGATAAACGCTAGCCCGATGTTCCCCCCTCGTGTCCTGGAACTCAAGCCGCACGTCTCTCTCCGTAAAGCGTTCTCTTTCTGCGTCACTGGACTGACTCTGCGAGGCGTTTTCGATAAACTTCCCGGGCGTGATCGTAAGCCCTGCGGGCTTCGTCGCGCTCCTGGTCGCGAATTTTAGGTGCTTTCTGGCTCCAGCATTGATCGACCGCCGCCAGACACCACTCGGCGCTGCGTCGAGAGGCCCGGATCGGCTTTCCGTCAACCAGCGCGAAAATAGGGTTGGTGTGCGAGGAGGGCAGAATGCGCACTGCTATCCAACTGCTCTTCGGAATTGGCACGTAAGACTCCAGGTCGCGAACCTGTCCGTCGGCAAGGAGTTCCCTGCTAGCCACCGGTTCGCCATTCACAATGACCTCGACAGCCACCTTACGGGTCCCCCGAATGCGGGCGCGCTCTAGATTCCAGTACGGCTTTTCGTTGGAGCGCAGGTTGTGAAATTTGGGATCGGGAAACAGATTGAGGTAGGCTGAAGCTTTGACTTCTACGCGAGCCGTTCCCCCCTCGTTCATGCGCAGTTCGCTCTCACCATCGCCCACCTCGACCCCGTTCACTTTGAAGTCGATCAAGTGGCTTAGACCGTCGCTGACGTAGGTGCGGCCGTCGCGGACACCGTCGATCCAACCGCGGTAGGTCAGCTTGTCGAGTTTCACGTAGCTTCTGCCCAGACCCACTTTATCGTCGTAAATGCAGGGGAAATCCGTTTCGCCGCTGATGCGAGTGCGGAAACCGACGTTGAGCGTGTGGTACCAGATGCTGAGCTCCCAAACATAGGGCGTATCGACGGCCGAAATGAAGTCCACCGCATCGTGAGTTACATCAACGATGTATTCGTTGGCGCCGATGCTATCGAAGCCGGGCATTTCGTAACTCGGGAGCTCCTCGCTCAGTACGCTCAGCCCCCAACCCGAATGAGAGAAGCCCACAACCCCGCCCTGCGACTTGGCCCAGCGGAGAATCGGCAGATCCCAAGAAGGCCACTCCTCGATCCGCGTCGTCCCGGGGTAGTCATCTTCCTTGAGCCCCATGAGCACAAGGTGGCCCGCATGGCTGGACGGGAATCCCGAAACCTCCACGTCGTAGTGAAGGAGTCGTTCGGGTTTGGACACGACGTCATCGGTGGCGCTAAAAAACTGCTTCTGGTAGTACCACGAGGGGCCCCAAGTGAGCACCGCGCCGATGTTCAAGGACTCACCCAGAACTTGCCGCATCATGTCTTTGGGTTCGACGCCCTCAGTCGGGTTCTTATAATGCGAGCACCCCGCGGCGTGGATGTGATGATCGCCTGACCACCAGCCGTACTTGGAAGGATCGATCCAACGCTGTAGCTGAAAGGAAAGCTCAGCAGGACCGCTTTTATCGATACGAAGTTCTTTCGTTCGTGTGAAATACTCGGGCCCGGCCGAGTATTCCATCGTGTAGTCGCCCGCCGGTAGGCGGACCGTCTCACTGTCGGCGCGATAGACCTGCGGCTGAAAGGGAAAGTCGGGCGCCAGGCGCTTCGAGAGATTCGGATATAGCCTGCCGGCACGATCCTTGATGATGAAGCTGGCGATCGTCGGGTTTCCATTCTCGTCTTTGACGCGCAAGGTGATGGCGTGCGATGGTTGAATATTGAACAGCACCAGGACCTCGTTCCGAAAGCCGATGTCCTGGCTCCCTTGGCCGACATGGAAGGAGATCTTGGCCGAGCGCTGTCCTCGATCGTGACTGTACGCTTGCAGGACCTGATATTCGAGGCCCAGGCCCGAAAGCCTCTCGGCCATGGGAGGCTTATTGTAGATCGCAAGGTCAGCCCAGCGTTCCTTTGCCTCGCGCAGAGTCAACTTCATCTCGGGCTCGGGTTCCGATTCGGATTTGATGGATTTCGGCCCACTGTTTGGACTCTCCACTATAAGCGGCGCGGTGACCCCGGCTTGGTTGAGCACCTTCACTAAAAAAAGTCTCGTGCCCTGTTCGACTAGCACCGGCTTGGCCGCACCTTGTCTGACCTTGACGCGGCTCTCGGGGTTGATGTCGACCACAGCGAGGACGTAGGGATCCAAGATCTCCTGCAGCCGCGAGACTGCTCGTTGTTCGTCCTCCATACCGATCGCCTTGTTTATCTGACGATGGACCTCTGCTGGC
Organism: Terriglobia bacterium; assembly: GCA_965223005.1. Lineage (GTDB taxonomy): Bacteria > Acidobacteriota > Terriglobia > JAJPHL01 > JAPKYU01 > CBDBKE01. Next base: position 237,955 of record CBDCVK010000005.1, read on the forward strand.
AGCGGCTGCCCGAGGAAGTTGAGGGCGTCTTCGATCTGGCGGACTTGTCGCGCCAATGGCTGTAACGGGATTTCGCCCTGCGCCTGGACGTACGTCGCAATGCAAACAAGCGCTGTTAACAATCGGGCTACAGGCACGAGCCGAAAGACTTCGATCAACATAACGTGTGCCTCCTGGGGTGAACTGGTGGCCCCGGCAGGCACGTGCGGAACCAACTCCCTGGTTGCCAGGCTGCTTCTCTAGAGGCCCCCGATTATATGATGATTCTTCTATGGCTCGTCCTCGTGCCGACGCCGAGAAGAGGGTTGGCCCGGTGCGCCACTTGGTCGCGTAACGCCCTTATCGGAAACTGACCACTACCCTGGGGGCGTAGAGGGTCACTTGTCCGGATAGCCGACTACGCGACTAAGTGATTCAGTCTCTCGCGTGAGCTGGATTCCCCCCCTCGCTCCTGAACCGGTACGCGGAAGCAATGGCGCAGCCAGCAGCCGCTTGTTCGGCATGGAGTTTCCTTCGCGCCAGCCCGGCGCAACTTTGTTCTTTCCGGTGGGTTGATAAGAACTGGAAGGCGTTTTTAAGACCGGACGGGCTGTGAGTGAGCCAATCATAGAAGAATCGAAACGGTCTTGAGAAACGCGTCAATAGTAAAACCAGACAGGAGGAAGATCCGATGCAAGGAAACAAGGGGATTATGTACGTCGTTCTTGCCGTGTGCGCCTTTCTCATGTTTGGACAGGCACAGCTGGCAGGCCAGCAGGGCCGGGCACCGAGGCAACATGGTCCGGACTTGGAAAGGTTGGCCCAGTCGCTCGGTCTGAGCGAGGAGCAGAAAGGGCAGCTCCAGCAGATCGGTCGTGAGCAAGCCGAGCAGGTTCGAGTCATTCGGGAAGACGATTCACTGACGAATAAAGAAAAGCGAGCGAAGCTCCAAGAGCTGAACACAGCCCGCCAGGACCGATTTCGCGGAATTCTCACTGCGGAACAGCAAGAGAAGTTTGGTCAGATGCGGCAAAGGCGTGGGCGTAGAAGCTCAGGCCGCGGGCCGGTGGCAGGACCTGGCTTCGACAGATTCGGTGAAGGGCTGGACCTGAGCGAGGAACAAAGGGAACAAATCGAGCAGACGCGCACTGAGCACCGAGAGCAGATCCAGGTACTGCGCGAGGATCAGAATCTTTCTCCTGAAGAGAGACGTGCCCGGATGCAGGAACTTCGCCAAAACCGGCAGGGACGTATGCGTGAGATCCTCACAGCCGAGCAGCAAGAGAGGTTTTCGCAACGGCGCGAGCAGTTCGGGACGAAACGCCGCGGACACGGTGGGCGCGGACGCAGGTGAGCAGATCGAAGCCCATTGGTTCGGCTTTCCTCTGCCGGATTCATGGCAATTTGACGCAGGTTCGCGCGCCAGAGGGCCCACCGAGGAGTTGGAAGGCGGGAAACGATCCAGATCGCTTCCCGCCACATCGTTTCCCGTCGGTTGTTCCTTGAAAGCGCTGGAACCCCGCCGCTAGATACGTTCTTTGAGTCTCAAGCTACTAGCCGTCCTAGCCTCATCGCTGGTCATTGCAACAGCGGCGCGTCCCCAGACGATTCCGTCCGTTGAGGTCAAGCTCATGACGTACAATGTTCAGGCGCCAGGATGGAACCAGAATCGCCGGGCTCAAGTGGTCGGTACCATCGATGCGGAGAGACCGGATGTGTTGGGTCTTCATGAAGCGCGCGCCAATGGAAATGGCGCCGAGCTCATGGCAGACCTCGAAGACAACTACGAACCCCATTTCACGAGCACTGGCGATCCGATATACCTTCGGCGGGATCGGTCGTTTGCAGTTGTAGAGGAAGGAGTCGAAGCCCTTCCGATTTGCCCAGGCATAGGTGGTGCGGCTGTGCTCACCTGGGTAAAGATCGAGACGCCCGAAGGAAAAAGATTTACCTTCTTCTGGCGTCCAAAGTTTTGACAAGCAACGGATTGCATATTGGCAATCTGGACCACAGTTGGTCCGCGTACTGCCGCTTGCGGACCAATCCCACCTGCCTCTTTCAATTCAGAGGGTGGCGCGTGGCGGGCGAGCGGCGTGTGGTCTTGGCGCACACTTTGTGAACAAAAAGTTTTAGGTGGGTAGGACCTGTATGCTTGCAATTTCTCGTTAGCGGAGTCTCTAACTTGCCCGGCTGGAACATAGGTAAACCCTAGCCCGTTAGTCGCACCTATCCGGCATTGGCGGTCGGCAGGGATTCCATGCGCCCGCAGCATTGGAGGTGTGGGAACTAAGGTTAGGCTTGGCAGGATAAGAAACGGATACTAAGAAAATGCCGCGCGCCGGGCCCACGGCGTGACGCGGATTAGTAAACGCCAACCGACTAGTGGGGGTCTATCCGCTTGAAGTGCCCGGTCAGCGACGGCTGGTGAACGCCACCAAAAGGGCGACGCCAATGACTACGATAAGCCAAATTGGAACGCTAATTTCCTGGAACACTCGTGCCCTCCTCGAGTGGAGCGCAGTGTAGTGCTTTGTTCTGAGGTAAGTCAATGGGCTACGCGGTTGAGGTCAAGCAATGACGGCTGCGGCCTAGTTTGTGGAACGATACAGCGCGAACGTCCCGATGGGCCGCATGGGACAGGATAGCAAGGAAGTGAAGGGAGCTCACTTCAGCAGCCTCCCCCTATGTCACCGGGCACAATCTCGCCGTCGCCGGTGGGCTGACCGCGTGCTAGGCTAATGAACCTGGCAGGTCCGCCACCTGCCGACCGCGCTAAGAAAAAAGGAGATGATCCTATGACACCCAGTGGAGCGCAGAATGCCATGTTTCGTCTGAGTACCTTGTGTCTGGCGGCTCTTCTGTTACCTCTCGCGGGCGGGACCCGCGGAGCGGCTTTATTAAAGGGATTGGATGCCAGCATGTCGCAACGCGTTCACCCCGTGCTGATTCGCAACGACCATAACGCACTGCTGCAGGTAGTTGTGGAAGTGAAGCAGAAGGAAGACGTCCGTCTGCGGTCCGTCGCGTTCTCTCTCGACGGGACCGACAACCTGAACGATCTGGAATCCCTGGAGCTGTTCTATACCGGCGAAAAGCGCGAGTTTGCAACTGAAACTGCATTTGGCAAGCCGGCCCAGCCGGCCGCCAGGATCTCTTTCCGCGGAGATCAAACCCTGCGCGCCGGGAGCCACGTGTTCTGGCTGTCTTGCAGGCTGAGGTCGAAGGCCGGCTTGTCCCGCAAAGTGGATGCAGCTTGCACGTCGATTGACACCACGGCAGGAAAGCTGACCCCGCGTGATCAATCGCCCGGAGTGCGCAAGCGAATCGGAATCGCGCTGCGCAAGCACAATGACGACGGCGTTCATACCTATCGTATCCCCGCGCTGACGACTACGCCCAAGGGCACGTTGCTGTGCGTGTATGACATGAGATGGCGGAAGTCGCGTGATCTGCAGGAAGACATCGACGTCGGGCTTAGCCGCAGCACCGATGGCGGCCGGACGTGGGAATCGCCCCGCGTCATTATGGACATGGGTGAATATGGCGGGCTTCCCCAGGAACAAAACGGAGTCGGCGACCCGGGAATCATTGTCGATCAGAAGACCGGCGAAATTTTTAGCTTTGCGGTATGGATGTGGGGCAAGCCCGGCAAGCATCAATGGAGAGGAGACGGGTCCGAACCGGGTTATGAGATCGGCAAGAGTGCCCAACTCATGCTGGTTCGCTCGAAGGACGACGGCCGCACCTGGACAAAGCCCGAGAACATGACCCGCAAGTTGAAAAAGGCTGAATGGTGGCTGCTCGCTCCGTCGCCGCAGCAAGGAATCAACCTGGCCGACGGCACGCTTGTGATGCCCTCGCAGGGCCGCGATGAAAAGGGAGTGCCTTTTGCCAACCTCATAGTCAGCCGCGACCACGGCGCCACTTGGACCGTCAGCAATCCCTCCTTCAGTGGAGGGAACGAATGCCAGGCGGTGCAGCTGGGTGACGGCTCGATCATGCTGAACATGCGCAACGATCATGAACGGTATCGCGCCGTGTACGTGACACACGATCTTGGCCAGACGTGGCATCCGCACGAAACGAATCGCAACACGCTGATCGAACCGAACTGCAATGGCAGCTTGTATCGGGTCGATTATGGGAGGGCAGGCGAGAAAAAGCGGGTGTTGCTCTTTTCCAACCCGCATACACAGAAAGGCCGGACCCACCAGACGATTCAAGTCAGTTTCGACGACGGCCGCACATGGCCGGAGAAAAGCCATCTTCTGCTGGACGAAGGCCTGGGACGCGGCTATCCGAGCATCACACGCATTGACGAACAGCACATCGGCATTGTCTATGAAGGCAGCCAGGCTGATCTGGTATTTGAGAAGATTTCGTTGGATGAACTGCTGAAGCGGTGAGCATCCGGCACTGGAATGCGACGGGCTTGTGGGCCGCATGATCCGCAAGTGAACCACCCGACGCAGACTCTTATGGGAGGTTTCATGTCACGGCGGAAGGTTTATTTCAATGGCGAGTTTGTTTCAGAGCAGGAAGCTCGAGTGTCGATTTTCGACTCGGCCCTGATGTATGGCGACATGGTCTTCGACATGACCCGAACCTACCGTCAGCAGCCATTCAGACTTCGGGAACATCTGGAGCGAACTTATGCCGGATTGAAATATCTCGAAATTGACTGTGGGATGACCTTGGAGGAGATGGAAAAAGCTACTCTGCAGACTCTCGAGATCAACCTTCCCGCCCTCGAGGACGCTGACGTTCAGATCATGCACGATATTTCGCGCGGCCCCCTGGGATTCTACAAGAGCGTTTTTGGCGGTAAGCTTCGTCCCACCGTATCCATCAACTGCTGGCCGTTGTGGTGGCATTTGGCGGGTTATGTGTCGCTCTATCGATCTGGCGTTAACGCTGTGGTTACCGCCCAGCGCTCGGTTCCCGCCCATCTCATCGATCCGAAGGTCAAGAATCGAAGTCGTGTCTTCTACCAGATGGCGAATCTCCTGGCCCAGAAGGCTGATCCCAAAGGGTGGGCCCTGCTGACGGACGACCAGGGGCTGATCACCGAGGGAAGTGGATGGAATTTCTTCATTGTTCGCAGGGGGCGGGTCCTTACGCCGCAGGGACGGAACATCCTGTTGGGGATAACCCGCGGGGCTGTTTTGGAATTGCTAACGAAAATGGCAACCCCCTGGAGTGAGGAAGATTTTGGGCTGTACGAGGTGGTGACCGCTGACGAGGCGTTCTGTACGGCTACGGGGTTTGCCATCATGCCCTGCACCCGCATCAACGGGCAACCCATCGGCGGTGGCCAGCCGGGAAAGTTAACTCGGAGACTGATGGCAGCCTGGAGTGAAATGGTCGGGGTGGACATCGTGACCCAGGCAGATGAATATGCTAAGAAGGTAAAGGAGATGGAGTCGTACGACCGCAGCGACAGGAGGGTGAGCGCATGAATATGAGCTTCAAAGATCGGGTTGTAGTCGTCACCGGCGCGGCCATGGGAATCGGGGAGGCAGTCGCGCTCCGTTTCGCGCAGCTTGACGGAACGGTTGCTCTTCTGGACAACAACGAAGAGGCTGGCCAGAAGACCTCCAAGTCCTTGCAGGCCAAGGGCATGCGGGCAGAATTCTTCGCCTGTGACGTCAGCACGGCGGGGCAGGTTGAGCGAGCCATTGCCTCCGTGGTCAGCAAGCTCGGCGGCATAGACGTTTTGGTTAGCAACGCTGCGATTCAGCGCTACGGCGACGTGGTGAGCACATCCGAGGAGACGTGGGATGAAGTGATGGCCGTCAATCTGAAAGCGTCGTTCTTGCTTTCCAAGTACGCGGTCCCCCGGATGATTGAACGGGGAGGCGGAGCCATTGTTGTTACTGGCTCTGTGCAGTCACTGGCGGCATTGGGGAATTCGGTTGCCTATGTAACCGCCAAGCATGGCTTGTTGGGCATGGTGCGGGCGATTGCGATCGACCACGCAAAGCAGAAGATCCGGGCGAATCTTGTCTGCCCGGGCGCGATCGACACGCCTATGCTGCGCTGGTCCGCCGGGTTGGCTCCCGAACCGGATAAAGTCATCGAAGCCTGCACCCGGGCCCACGCTTTGGGGCGAATCGGCCGACCCGAAGAAGTGGCCAACGCCATTGCGTTCCTGGCCAGCGAGTGGGCTTCTTTCATAACCGGAGCGGCCCTATTGGTGGATGGTGGCGTGTTGGCGCCGGCGGGCGGAATGGCGTTTGTTGAAAGCGGAACCGGCAGCCATCAGTAGGATTCCGTTTGTGCTGTGCCCCTTTCCGCCTGCTAGCGCTGTGTCCATCCGTTCTTCAGCGCCAGCCATGAGGGCAGCCACCGACGGCAGGTGTGATGACCAAAAGGTCAGGCGCCAGCCCTCAAAAGTCCACTTGAGCAACGTTAGTGCCTTGCATTTACTTCGCTACTTCTCGAATGCATAGAAAAGAAATGGAGGAATTTGCTCCGTTCCTCCGTGCGGGGGGGGGAGATGCCGGCCGCAACGGCGGCGATCCGACGTAGGCTGGTGGTCAGTTGGTCATTATGGTTCTTCGAGAGCGGAACGCCGAGGTTCATGGCTTCACTCACTTGCCGGAAATCGTTTGGCAGCCGAGCGAAAATGCGGCGCTTCAGGTTCTTCTCTATGTTCTTCAGAGCCTCTTCGTCTTTGCGATGCCAGCGGTTCACGACGACGTGAATTTGGTGGGGTGCAAAGCCCGTAGAGGAAACGGCCGAAAGCTGACGGTCCAGGCTCCAGAGTGCGGGGACGTTTGCTTCTGTGATCATGAAAACCTGGTGCGCCAGGCTCAGGACAGGCTTCCACTCTGTTGAGTAGTCCGAACCCAGGTCGATCACCACGAAATCGGAAGCGCTCTGAGCCACGTTGACCACTCGGGCAATGGCAGGCACGGAAAGCCTGTGCCAGTGGTCCGGATGGGACGCTCCTGCCAAGAGTTGCAAGCCGCTCTCGTGCTGCACCAGGAGCCCACCTAGAAAGTGGCTGTCCAGGCGTTCCAGGTTTTCCACCGCATCGCCAATCGAGAATTTCGGCTGCAGATCCAGCAGCAAAGCGTCATGGCCCAAAGGGCGGGCCAAGTCAAACAGAACCACACGCTTGCTGGTGAGCTGGGCAAGTTGGACGCCTAAATTAACCGCGACCGTGCTGGTACCGACGCCACCCTTCGCACCCATCACTACGATCACTCTTGTTCCGTCTTCGGCTTGCCCGGTTTCGTGTTCCTGGAGGAAACGCTCCAGGATTGCTTTCAGCGCTCCTGGCTGAACGGGTTTGGGTAGGAATTCCTGCACCCCGGTCCGCATGGCTTTCAGGAGCAACTCTGGATCCGGAGTTTTCCAGGGGGAGCAGGCGATGATGTGAACGGTCGGACGGCGACGCCGGAGTTGGTCCGCCAGGGCCAGGTATGGTTCGGTGTCCGAGTAGAGGTCCAACAGGACCACGTCCGGCACCGTCTCCCCTGAGCCAAGCTGCCAGTCACCTTTGCTGGGTAGGGTCCATTCCGCAACGGAGCTTACAAGCCCCGTTTGCTCGAGTAATGCTCGAAAAGTTCCGCTGCTTGTCGCGTCTTTGCTGGCAATAGCTGTGGTTAGCATAAGATTGGTCCTTTCAGTGCTGTCCCTTTTTCAGCGCCATGGACTTCATCTGGGGACTCACCGGGAGAATCCGTAGAAACTCCGGGAGGGATCTGCGGGTCTTCCGCCCCGCAACCATCGCGCAGAACAGCGCCGCCATGGTCTGGGTCCTTTGGGTCCTTGTGCTGTCCATAACAGTGCCTAGTTAAACGGAGCCGCAACAAATGGCCAATAGGCCCACAGTTACATTTTTGTTTAGTACTTTTGGACTAGCGGGCGGGCGCCTAGCAGGTGGGGATCATGGCAGGATGGCGGGGCTTCTCCACCATGTGAGCAACGCCGCGCCACGGAGGGTATAGCTGAGCAATGGGTCGGTCCGCCTGCCGGTTGGCGGCACAGCCAGGGGAGTTCGTGTGAGATGCGTAGGCGCGACCCCTTCGCTCAGAAAAAGGGAAGTCAGCCGTTACGCTTGACGACCTTCTTCGGGGGGCTTTGGGGGGTTAAGCCAGCGCTTCCTCGATCAGGTTGCCACCGTTGATGGTAGCTCGCTCGGCCCTGCCGTTGTGCATGAAAGTCAGATTGAGATGGTTCAGACCCATCAGGTGCAGTATGGTGGCGTGGATATCGTGGACATGGCACGGGCGCTCGACGGCGCGGAGTCCGATTTCGTCGGTGGCACCAATGGTCTGGCCACCCTTAATACCGCCGCCGGCCATCCAGAGCGTGAAACCCCAGGGGTTGTGGTCACGGCCGTCGCCCTTTTCGTTGAATGGCGTGCGCCCGAACTCGCCGCCCCACACCACGAGCGTCCTCTCCAGCAGGCCGCGGGCCCTCAGGTCGGTCAGCAGGCCAGCGATGGGTTTGTCGGAGACCTTGCACATCTTCGAATGGTTTCCTTCCACGTCCTCATGGGCATCCCAGGCCCTGCCGCTGCCACAATACGATTCTACAAATCGCACGCCGCGCTCCACCAGCCGACGGGCCATCAGGCAGTTGGCGCCAAACTTGGCGGTCGGCTCCTCATCCAAGCCATAAAGCTTCTTGGTAGTCTCGGATTCCTTCGATAGATCTACCGCCTCGGGAGCCGCCGACTGCATCCGATAGGCCAGCTCGTAGGAATTCACCCGGGCTTCCAACTCCGTGTCGCCGAGCTTGTCAGCAGCGTAGTGCTGGTTCAAGGCGGACAGCAGGTCCAACTTGCTACGCTGTTGTTTTTCGCCTATGGTTTCGGGAGGAACCAAATGGAAAATGGGGGGACCTTCCTTGCGGAAGCGCGTTCCCTGGTAACTAGCGGGCAAGAAACCGGAGCTCCAGTTCTTGGAGCCGCCGACCACTGGACCCGCGTCGGTAAGAATCACGAAGGTGGGCAGATTCTCGTTCTCCGAACCTAGCCCGTAAGTCACCCAGGCGCCCAAGGCAGGCCGCCCGGCCAGGAGCGACCCGGTATTCATCTGGCTATTTGCAGGTAGGTGGGAAATGCCATCGGACCAACATGACCGCAGGACAGCGATGTCATCGACGTGCTGGGCGATCCGGGTATACCAGTCAGACACCCAGATGCCGCTTTGGCCGTAGCGCTTCCAGGTTCGCCGCGAGGGCATGAGCGTGTTCGAAGCACTCCGCTCTAAAGTGTCGCCTCCAGCAGTGATGGGCCGGCCAAATGAATCCGGCATCGGCTGGCCCCCCAGCTTTTCCAGCATCGGCTTGGGATCGAACAGGTCCACATGGCTCGGCCCGCCTTCCATGAAAAGCCAAATGACCGACGTAGCTTTGGGTGGATGATGCGGTTGCTTCGGAGCCAGAGGATTAACAGTGGCCGCTGCCGCCATCGGGGGGAATCTGCCATCCTGGCCGAGCAGATAGCCCAGCGCCAAGGCGCCCAGGCCGCTGCCAGCGCGGTTGAGAAACTCGCGTCGGGTTCGGACGGGAACGATAGGAAGTCCGTTTTTTTGCATCATGGCCTGCTCCTAGTTCCGATACACAAATTCGTTGGAGTTGATCAACATGTGGCAGAAATCGACCAGTACAGCTCCGTGCACCGGATCCATAGCATCCGGCAGCGAGGTCGGTAACGCCAGCTTTTCGTCTGCCGAAGCTCGCTCAGCAACGAGCGCACGGTGGCGCTGGAAGAATGTTAGCGCGGTTCGCTTTTCTCCCGCGTCAGGCTGCCGCGAATAAGCCAGCCGGTACGCCTCTTCGATTTGTGCCTCCGGACTCGGGCCCGCCCTCCCCAGCACGCGGCCCGCAAAAGCCTGGGCCCACTCCAGCGTCAATTTGTTGTTGAGAAACGTCAGCGCCTGCGGCGCCGTGGTCGTGATATGGCGGCGCCCACAACTTTCGTGGGTGTCGGGCATGTCGAAAACTTCGAGCATTGGGTAGCGGGCGTTCCGACGCACAAATATATAAATGCTACGACGATTCCGCTCCGCTGGATCTTTCGAGACTTTCCAACCGCCTCGGATGACCATCCCTGGAGGAAGCTCGGGCAAGACGCTGCGACCTCCTACCTTGGGGTTCAATAGGCCCGCGACGAACAGGGCTGAATCACGAATGACTTCACCTTGCAGTCGCTGGCGCGGGAACCGCCACCACAGGTGGTTGCCGGGGTCAACCTTCGCAGCCTCTTCGCGGCCAGCCGAGGCCTGTTGATACGTGTTCGATGCCATGATCAGCCGATGCATCTGCTTGATGCTCCAGCCGCTTCGGATAAACTCATCAGCCAGCCAGTCCAACAACCTGGGGTGAGTCGGCCGGTCCCCCATCCTGCCAAAATCGCTCGGTGTGGCCAAAATCCCGCGCCCAAAGTGGTAGTGCCAGATACGGTTCACCATGACTCGGGCGGTCAGCGGATTTTTCGGGCTGGCCAGCCAGTTTGCCAAAGCCGTCCGACGACCGGTGGATTCCGCCACGCTGGGTGGGATGATTTTTGCGGAACGGGAGTCCAAGATCGAGAGAAAGCCCGGCTGAACCTCTTCTAGCGGCGCGTCATACTTGCCCACCACTAAGATATGAGTCGGCGGGGACTGCCGGCTGATATCGATGATTCCGGTGCCCAGGGCCAGTTCGCCTGGATGAACCGAAGAGAACTCTTCCATCTCAGCCTTGAGCGCCTCCAGCCCCGGCTGGACCTCCTTCCAGCGCTTCTGCCGTGTGGCATCGTCCTCCAGTTTCTTCGCTACGGTCTCCCAGGTCGGGTTCAAGAACTTTTTGACCCTGTAATATATTTGCCGCTGGATGGCGCTCCGCTCGGCGGCTGGCTTGCGAATGGCACTTCGGACTTCGGGTAGGTAGTTGGCCCAGAGTTCGGCTACTTCCGTTGTGTGCTCGGGTTCAATAAGCGCCTCAATCTTCTCCCGAATGTGGCGGGTTTTTTCTTCCCACACAGCCATCCGTTCGCGATGCTTCCGGACACGGTCAGGCGGCCAGAGAAAGATTCCGTCATTCGCGCCCACATTAGCGAAAAAAGCCTGCAATCGGTAATAGTCCGCTTGCAAGACGGGGTCGAATTTGTGATCGTGGCAGCGTGCGCAGCCATAGGTCAGGCCCAGGAAAGTCGCCGCCACCGTATCCGTGATGTCGTTCAGGATTTCCTGCCGACGCCGCAGGACATTCGGGGCGCGGCTTTCGTCGGGGTAATGACGGTTGAAAGCAGTGCCGATATGCACTTCAGGATCGTCAGGCCAGAGCTCATCGCCGGCGATTTGCTCGCGGATGAACCGGTCGTACGGCTTGTCCTGGTTGAATGCCTGGATGACGTAGTCTCGATAGCGCCAGGCGTTGGGTCGAGGTTCATCTTCCGTGAAACCTTCGCTTTCGGCGTAGCGGGCCAGGTCAAGCCAGTGACGCGCCCAGCGCTCCCCGTAATGAGGTGAGGCGAGCAAACGATCCACGACTTTCTCGAAAGCGTTGAGAGAGCGGTCTGCCAGAAAAGCATCGGCCTCCTGCGGCGTGGCCGGAAGGCCGGTCAGGTCGTACGTGGCGCGCCGCAGCAGACTGATCTTGTCGGCGGGAGACGCCGGGGTCAGGCCCTTGGCCTCCAGCCGGGCCTGTATGAAGGCGTCAATCGGGTTGCGGACCCATTTCGCGCCTTGAACTTCTGGAATTTCAGGCCGCTTGACTTGCTGAAACGCCCAGTATTTGCGGTCCTGCGGGGTGAAGGGATCCTTCGGAGGCGCAGCGGTGTTGGCGAGCGGCAGAAGTACAACCCCTGCCACCAGCAAGGTCATCAAGCAGGAGGTGTTTTGTTGCATTTCATCGAGAGGCTAGCTAGGAAAAATGTGTGATAAACGCCTGAAACCGTTCGCCAGCTGCCTCTCGTAAAACACCTCTTGTAAGGGTAGGCCTCATCGGGGTGACTGTCAATAATCAATGACAAAGACGCTCTCTTGGGCAACTTCACAGGGGTAGCACCTTGGGATGGCCGCCCGGGCGGCTCTGGAAGCCTTAAGGACGAACTCCTTCTGCTTCCAGACGAATCCGATATAGTCCCGTTCGAGCGGTCATGTAGAGTGTCTTGGCATCACTCGCACCCCAGTGACAGTTGGCGGGAATCTCAGAGGGCTTAATTGTACCGAGATGCTTGCCGTCGGGTGAAAAGATCCAGACACCTCCCGGGCCTGTACAATAGAGGTTTCCGTTCTTGTCCACCTTCATGCCGTCCGGTGCACCTGCCTCGGCCTCTCGCGTGACATCGCAGAAGACAGTGCCGTTGGCGATCGTACTGTCCGGCTGCACCTCGAAGCGCATCCAGATTTTCTTTGCCCGGTCGGAATTAGCTACGTAGAGATACTTCTCGTCCGGAGAGAAGACAAGCCCGTTGGGACGAGTCATCTCGCTGTAAAGCAGCTGCAGTTCACCTCCAGCCAGGCGGTATATCCCGTTGAAGTCCAAATCCCTCTGGGGATCGTCCTCGAGTCCTACCAAGCCATAAGGAGGATCTGTGAAGTAGAGAGACCCGTCGGATTTGTAAACCAAATCATTGGGGCTGTTGAGGCGCTTCCCTTTGTATTTGTCAGCCAGCACGGACAAACTACCGTCCTTTTCCAGACGCGTGATGCGGCGATTCCCGTGCTCGCAGATGACGAGCCGGCCTTCAGAATCAAGCGTCAGACCATTTGAGCCGATGACGGCTCCCTCGGGCGCGTCTGATCCGTCGTAACCACTTGGCTTCCGGAACAAGGTGACTCCACCATCGGGGGCCCATTTGAAGATGGAGTTCGCGGGTATGTCGCTAAACAGCAGATATCCCTCGTGGACCCAGACGGGACCCTCTGTGAAGCGAAACCCGCCGGCCAACTTTTCAATCTTGGACGATTCCGTCACGATCGAATCGAGCGCTGGGTCTGCCTTGACAATTTCACTCATTTCAACTGTGTTTCCGGCACGTTCCGCGAGCTGACCTTATAACACAGCAGCTGCTCGCTACGCGCTTCTCCACGTGGCTCGGCATTCTACGCCAACGGTCTTGTTGACTCAAGAGCTCGCTCGAAGCCGCTACCAACCCTTCCAGCTTCCATCGTCGTGCCGGTACTGGCGGTAGGGCATGTTTCTTTCATAAGGAAGCCTGGCGATGTGGTTTTCCCTGACATCCACGCCCAAACCGGGCCGATCGTTGAGTTCGATGTGCCCATTTTTCAGTAGAAAATCATGATCTACGAACTCGCTAAAGCGGTCCAGCCGCCAAACCTCCTGGATCAAGAAATTCCTGATCACTGCGTCCCCGTGTAGCAGCGCGGCGAAATGGATAGGTCCCCCCGCGTTGTGGGGAGCCATCAGCATCTGCGCCTCATCCGCCAGGCGGGATATGTGGAGGTAATTATTGAGGCCAAAGCTGTGACTCACATCAGGTTGGAGGAAGATACAGGCACGAGCGTCGATTACCTGTTTGAAATCCCGAAAACCAAAGAGTTTCTCCCCGGTGGCAATCGGCACCGGGCTTTTTGCCGAAATCGCTTTCAGTGCGTCGACATCGCCCACCTTGCATGGCTCTTCGAGAAACAGGGGACGGTAAGGCGCCACCATGTGCGCAAATGCGATACTCAGCGCTGGATTCGGGCTGCCGTGAGCGTCCACCATCAGTTCGACATCCGGACCAACTTCCTTGCGCACCGCCGCCACCACCTTGGCGGAATGCTCTAAGGCGTGGTGGTCCATCGGCCAGGTTCGAGATTCCAGGGGATTGCCTTTCAAGCCCCTGGCGCCCGCCTCGACGGCAGCCCGAGCCTCAGCACGAGCGCGTTCCACCGACTCAAAATTGATGCCTCCGTTGTAAATCTTGATGCGGTCACGTTTCTTGCCTCCCAGGAGCTGGTACACCGGGGCTTTCCAAGCCTTGCCGGCGATATCATAGAGGGCCATGTTGATGGCCGCCAAGGCACTCCCCAGGACCGGTCCTCCTTTCCACGGAAGGCGGTCGGCGATGTCATCGCAGATCGCCACGACGTCCAAGGGGTTGCGGCCAACCAGCAATTCCTCCCATCCGCGCAGAGTCGTTTCAATGACAGGGGAAAGCCACTCCGTACTTCCCTCCCCCCAGCCGTAAAGCTCGGTGTTGGTTTCAATCTTGACAAACAGCCAGGTCTTGAAAGAGCTTGAAACCAACTGGCGATTACTAGGGTCCCGAACGGACTGACCGGTGTTCACGTTGAATTTGTAGGTCTTAATCTTGGTGATTTTTAGCGGTGCTGCTTTTTTCTGTCTCTCAGGTGTTTTCTGCTCTCGAGCCGCACCAAGGGTTGCTGAAGCACCCATCACGGCGCCCACGGCCGCGGCTGCCTCCATCAGAAAACTCCTCCGATTCGACGGCTGCGAGACTTTGGCCATCTCATCACCTCCTTTGTTAATTTAGGTTAGTTTAGGATCGTCCCCTCGGTCGATCTCTGGCAAGGACACTTGTAGCACAACGTCACATTCTGTGTCTCTCGTGGCTTGTGATGCAGCTCCGCGGCAGGCACTGGCTAGGTAGCGCCGAGGCTCTTAAGGCCCGCTTGTAGCTCACCAACCAAAGGCATACCCGGTTTCGTTCCGCGGCGAAGCGGCCGCGCGAAGAGTCCCGTTCTTGCGATCCATTTCGACGGCCAGGACACGACCGTTCTGCCAGTCCGAGCCGACAGTGACTTGATGCCCCCGACGCCTCAATTCCTCAACGACGCCTGGACTGATTCGACCTTCCACGTCCATGACTCCCAAGTTCGCCTGGTGCCCAGACCAGGAGCTGTAGAAATGAGCGGTGGCGAAGCCGGCCGCATCGATCGCTTCCTGCAGATTCATGCCAAAGTCGACATAGTTCAGGAAGAACTGGAGTGTCCACTGGTCCTGGTTGTCGCCGCCCAGTGTTCCGAAGGCCAATCGCGGCTGGCCGTCTTTCAGTACCAGCGTGGGAGTGAGAGTCGTGCGGGGGCGCTTTCCCGGCTGCAGGCAGCCAGGGTGCTCCGGGTCGAGCCAAAACATTTGCCCCCGTACACCCAGACAAAAACCCAGGCCCGGGATGATGGGAGACATATTGATCCACCCTCCGCTCGGCGTAGCTGCCACCATATTGCCCTCGCCGTCGAGCGCGTCCAGGTGCGTGGTGTCATCCAGAGCCGCCGGAAGGCCCTTGCGAATCTTGAAAACACTGCCCGGTCCCGCCCCTGGCCGAAGCTCCATGGAGGCTCGCCTCGGATCAACCAGCTTGCGCCTCTGGGCGGCGTAGGCTTCCGAAAGCAGGCGATCCAAGGGGACGTCCACAAATCTTGGATCCCCATAGTAAGCGTCCCGATCAGCGAAGGCGAGCTTGGCGCTTTCGATGACGGTGTGGATATAGTCCGCCGAATTGTGGCCCATTCTTTCGAGGTCGTAACCCTCGAGGATTTTCAGATGCTGCAAGAACACCGGACCCTGGGTCCAGGGACCGCACTTGTAGACCTGATAGCCTCGGTAGGTTGCTGTGACTGGCTGCTCGATGAGGGTCGCGTAGCGGGCCAGGTCATCGTACTCCAGCAGCGCGTGGTGCTCCTGGCCCGTGGAGTCCTTCACGCGCGTGCTCTTAGCGAAGTCCACGATCTGCCGCGCGATATCCCCCTTGTAGAAGAGGTCCCAAGCCGCCTGGATCCCCTGCTCCCGGGATCCGCCCGACCCGGAAGCCTGGACAAGTCGCTTGAAGGTATGGGCCCAGTCCGGCATCTGGATCAATTCGCCGATCTCGGGCAGATGATCCTGCGGGCGAAAAGCCGGGCCCGTCGTGGGATAAATGTTCAGCGCGCTTTGAATTGTTCCGATCGCTCCTGCATGCGCTGGGTAACCCTGTTCGGCTAGCTCGATGGCCGGACTCAATACCTCCTTCAACGGCAACCGCCCGAAGCGTTCCAACAGCGTCAGCCAGGCACCGGTAGCCGCGGGCACAGTGGCCGGCAAAAAACCCACTCCGGGGATCGTGTCCACGCCGTGTTCTTTGAACCAAGCCAGGGTGGCTTTCCCGGGAGCCGGCCCCTGGCCGCTGACAGACCAGACCTTCTTATCTTTCTTATCCTTGGCCGAGTAGACCAGGATGGAGACTTCTCCGCCGATGCCGTAGTAGTGCGGCTCAAGCACAGCGCAGGCGAATCCCATGGCCACGGCCGCGTCAAACGCGTTGCCTCCCTTTTCCAGCATGCGAAAGCCGGCGGCGGTTGCCAGGTAATGCCCGGACGTCACCACACCTTTGCGCCCCAGGATGACCGGGCGTGTTGTGAATGAGGGCCATTTTCGCTCCGGCCGCCTGAACTCCGAGGCTCCCTGCGTGGAGCCCGCTCCCGAACCGGTACGGCGAACCGGCGAAAATCCGGCACTACCCAGAGCGAGTTCTCCAAGAAACAATCGACGCGTGCTCATGGCCTCATCCTATCACTCCCCTATGCAGCAGTCGTCCCATGTGAGGCACCGGCCTCCGGGACAGTCGTGATCGTTAGCGGCGGGGGCGTCAGAGATGGCTATTCGGGAGGAGGTTCAAGACCCGATTCTGTGGCAGCGGCTCGAATATCCCGCCACGTCGGTTCTGGGATCGGAATTCCCTGCTCGCTGCGTTGTGCTTTGGTGATTCGCTCCGGCTCACCGGAGTAGGCATTGCAAGAAGACTACTTGTCCTTCCACAAGGCGCTAAGGGCCTTGGAAGAGGGACCTACCAGAAGCGCGGAACTCTTTCCTCCTTGCTGGTGATCACTTCGAGGAGGACTGGCCGCCCGGTCGCAAGCTCTCGCTGCGCCCTATGGATCGCGGGAATGATCTCCTGCGGCTGCTCGACCCGCTCACTCGCAGCCCCTAATGCCGCAGCCAACTTCACATGATCTATCCCCAGCTGTGTCATGCCCTGGCTCTTCGCTGCCGCTCCAAGAAAGTGCTCAACGCCACACATCCCGGAATTGTTCAGAACGACTGTCAAGATTGGGATTTGATGGCGGGCTGCCGTCTCCACCTCCAGCCCTAACATGCCAAAGGAAGCATCGCCGATGAAATGCACCACCATCTTGTCAGGGGCGGCGACCTTTGCTCCCAGCGCTAGGCCTATGGACTGCCCCATTTGCGTGGAGTTCCCCCAGCCCAGGTAACCTCGCGGCACGACCGACTCGTAGAAGGGTATCACCTGGTCGCGGACATATCCGGAGTCATGGGTCACGATCGTCTTGGTGCGATCTACGGTGTGCATCAGGTCCCAGATCACCCGATAGGGGTTGATTGGGACTTCGTCGGAGGTCAGCAGGGGCATCCACTGCTGCAGCCAGGCTTGCTTGACGGCTGCGATTTCCTTCACTGCGGCGGCTCCATCCCGGCCCTTTGCACCTGCTTGCCGGCGCAGCTCCTCGGTGAGTTGGGCAAGCACCAGCTTCGCGTCGCCGAGGATACCCAGGTCCACCATCATGTCCGCGTTCAGGTCGCGGTCGTCGTTGGTGACCTGGATCACCGTCTTGCCCGGCGGAATGGGCACCACCATCCACTCCCTGCTGAAGCTACTGCCAACGCCCAAGACCAGATCCGCTTCGCGCACAAAGTGCTCCACCGGCTTGGTGGCGGTTAGGGCTCCCGCCCCAATGGCCAAAGGATGGTCCTCGGGGAAGGCGCTCTTCCCCAGCAGGGTGGTCATGATCGGGGCCCCGGCCAATTCCGCAAACTCCAGCAACTCCTGGGTGGCCTCGGCATAAAGCACTCCCTGCCCCACGTGAATCACAGGACGCTGGGCCTTGAGAAAAGCTTGGACCGCAGCCTCGACCGCCTCCGGGTCCCCGGCCGATCGCACTCGCTGAGGACTCTTATAGGAGTCTGCTTCCACTTCGCCATCGGCGACATCGATGGGAACTTCTAGCAGAACGGGACCCGGGCGGCCGTTGCGCAGATAGCTGAACGCGCGCCGCATCATGTCAGGCACGCGCTCGGGCAGATTGATCTGCTCGGCCCACTTGGTGATCGGCCGATAACTGGGCACAGCCTGAAAATTCCGGGTCGAACCCAGGCGGGCTCGCCCAAGATGAGCTGGCAGGAACAGGATCGGGACCGCATCGGCGTACGCCTGAGCTATCCCGGCAAACGAATTTTCTATGCCCGGTCCGTACTGCACAGTACAGACGCCAATCCGCCGCCCGTTCCAGACCCGGCTGTAACCATCCGCCATGGCGAGGGCTGCCCGTTCGGTGCGCGCCATGATCGGCCGGATCCCCACTCGCGCGGCCGCATCGATCAAGGGGTTGGACGGGTAGCAGAACAGGTACTCCACGCCTTCTTGTCGCAGAATCGTGGCAATGCAATCAATCGTTTTCACTTCCGCTTCCCTCCAAGCGAATTCATTGTCTTCCTGGCCTATCGACTCCTGGCTTATCGACTGGTTGGCGCTGCCCTTACAAAGACTCTACGAGCAGCCGCCGCTCATTTGTCACGACAAGGCCACCTTCCCCGTGCAACAGGGAGGCGGACTTGCCAGTCGCCCGTCGCGACTGGCATCGCCTCCTCCGTCACTCAATTGCAGCTTCGGAGTCTACAGATTACAAGGCGGGAGTCGAATGTGCAGTCATTCCCTTACCGCCGTGCCCGAAACACATCCAACATTGGCACCGGTCCTCCGCTGGTGACCACGCCGGGCATCACTCCATTCCATTTCTCCACAGCGGTTCGCTGAACCTCGATTTGCCGCAACTCCAGCAACTGCGCCGTTATCTGTTGTTTTTGGAGCCTCAGTCCCTCGGCTTCAGCCTTGGCCCTGGTGATCTCCTGTTGCGCTTCAAACTCCACCCGCTTCAGGGCGTTCTCCGCCTCGAGGGCTTGTTGGACCGCTCTCACCTTCGCCTCGATGGAATCCTGGAAGGCTGGCGAGAATTGAAAGTCAGTGATGGAGAGTTGCACAACGTCGATCCCAAGTGGCTTTAACCTTACTGCCATCAAGTCTTGAAGTTCATCTTTCACCTTCGGCCTCTGTGTGATCAACTCCTCGGCGTCGTAGTTGGCCGTGGTGGATTTGACCGCTTCCTGGATATACGGCTGGATGATGCGGCCCTCATACTCCTGTCGCAGGTCGGTATAGATTTCCGTCACACTGCTAGCATTCAACTGGTAGTTTAAGGTGACTTCCGTACTGACCACTTGCAAGTCCTTGCTGGAAGAGGTGGCAGGAGCGGTGTATTTCTGAATCTGGGTTGACATCAGAACTACCTGCTCCACGAAAGGAATCTTGTAATAGAGACCTTGTTCTTTGATTGCCCCGGTCGGGGCGTTAAAACGCAGTAAGACGCCTCGTTGTCCTGCGCCGACCGTCCCCAGGGCTCCCCCTAACACAGCGACAACGGCAATTACGACCACCGCAGCAATTATCGCTGTCCGCGGCACTTGCGGCAGTCCAAGTTCCTCACCAGGGTATTTCGGCATCGCTACCTCCTTTGGTAGTCCACTGGTTACGTATGCGGAATTTCCGATTTTGACTTTAGGCTTCCACCAGACTGTACGTCAGTCCCCTTGTTGGGTCAAGCTCAGATGGCGAATCGTGGGCTGGGCGCATCGTGACACCAGCAACACAACTGGCTGCCGACGCGGACAGGCAATTTGCGCGCACACCCCGGGAAAGGGTTTTTCACCTCTGGCCCTTGGGCAGTGATGGTGGGTGCTTCGACTTCGTAGCGAAGTTGCGCCTATAATGGCCGCTGACACGTTCGATGCGCAGCTTCTTCTCCTTGCCGCGACCGCTGCTGATGGGGTTAGCGATCTCTTTCGCTGCCGCCACCACCCTCTACAGCGCCATCTGGATGCACTACATACGCTGGAAGCCCAAGGCCCAAATCGGCATCGAGACCCGCTACTCGATGCTTACGCGCGCGCTGAACATTACCCACGTGCCGGAAGGCAGCGCTGCGGAGCAGGCGGGCTTGCGGCCTGAGGACCGGATTGTGGCGATCAACGGTCGTCGGCTCGACACCGTGAATCCCTACTTCGACGCGGTGTATCAGGGCCAGCCCGGCGATGTGGTTGAGGTGACGGTGGAGCGACCGGGTACGGCGGCGCCGATAGTTCTGCAGACGGTATTGCAACGCTGGCCGGCACAAGCGAAGGAGCTGACGCCGACGCAGACCGTGGCGCTCGAGATTCTTAATTCCTACCCCTTGTTGTTCTTGGCGGTGGGCTTGCCGGTGTTGTTCCTGCGCCTGGAAGACCGCAACGCCTGGCTCTTGGCCCTACTGTTTGGCGCTTTCATTGCGCTCGCGCCGCTCCTCGCGGTGGAAGGGGCAATCCATCCAACACTGCGGGGGTTTGCGCTGGCTTACAAGGTGACGTTCCATGGATTGTCAGCGGCGATTTTCTACTACTTCTTTGCCGTGTTTCCCGTCGCCTCCCCCATAGACCGCCGCCTGCCGTGGTTGAAGTCGGTACTGCTGGTAGCCGCAGTTATAGTGGCGGTGCCCTTGGGACTGTGGGCGCTGCTCGCCGGCAGCTCCATACCTTTACAGGTGTTTGCCGGCCGGGTGGGCGAAAAAACAATTCTTCCGCTGCTGCTAGGCTATTTCTTTGGCGTATACGGGCTGGGCCTGGTGTCGCTGGTGTGGAACAGCGTTCGCGCTCCCACAGCGGAGGCTCGCCGAAAAACCAGAGTGATTGTCTGGGGAACAGTAGTCGGCGTCACGCCCGGCCTGGTACTGGCAGCGGCGGCACATTACGCCAAGAAAAACCCCTACGCGTTTCCTTTTTGGGTTTGGGCCCCGACAGTCCTGGTCTGTTTCCTGCTGCCGCTGTCGTTCGCCTACGCGGTGGTGAAGCATCGGGTGCTCGAAATCCCGGTGCTCCTAAAACGGAGCGCCCGCTACCTGCTGGTGCAACGCGGGTTCGTGCTTCTGGAGTTCCTGCTGGGGTTGAGCGTGACGCTGGCTTTCGTGGCCTTCTTTTCCCATCTCCCCCAAGAGAACATGGAAACCGCCGTACCTGCTGCGGTACTGGTCGGCGTGGGGTTCGGCATTTTGTTGGTCTCGGTCCGCAGCGAGGTCGAACGACGCATCACAAAGCGTATCGACCGGGCCTTCTTCCGCAGCGCCTACGACACTAGCCGGATACTCGAGGACCTTGCAGTGAAAACACGGGCGGCCAGCAGCCGGCAAGAGCTGGCGGCACTGCTGGAACGCCAACTCAATCAGGCCCTCCATCCGACCTCCCTGGTTGTGTACATGCTGACCAGCGAAGGCCACCTGGGCGCTACCTCTGGCACTGTCCCGGCGGAACTCCGCTCCATTTCGGCCGCGTTGCCGCCTCTGCCCGAAGTCGCCCGCCTCGGCCAACCTTGGAACGTGCCTCCGCCGGAATCAGGGAAGCCTTCCAGCTTGGGAGTGCTGGCCTCACTTCAGCCGGACTGCCTGGTACCCATGCTGGGACGTGACGGCCAGCTGCTGGGCCTCTTGGCACTGGGAGAGCGGCTTTCCGAGGAACCCTACGCGGGAGAGGACAGGCGATTGCTGGCTTCGGCAGCCGGCCACGCTGGCTCCGCCCTGGAGAGCATCCTCTTTGCCGAGGAGATAGCCCAGCGAATGGAAGCCGAGCGGCGCAGGGGCTACGAGATGGAAATTGCCACCCGGGTCCAGGCCGGCCTGTTCCCGCAGCATGTACCCGCGCTGAAGACGCTGGATTATGACGGGCGCTGCATTCAGGCGCGCGCGGTAGGCGGCGATTACTACGACTTCGTCGAGCTGGGGCCAGGCCGGGTGGGGCTGGTGCTGGCAGATATCGTCGGAAAGGGCATGGGCGCCGCCTTGCTGATGGCCAACTTGCAGGCCAACCTGCGCAACCAGTACGCGGTGGCGATGGACGACCTGCCTCGGATGCTCCGATCCGTGAACCGGCTGTTCCACTCCGCGTCTCCGGAGAGCAGCTTCGCTACTTTGTTCTTCGGAATTTACGAAGATGCCACGCGCCGGTTGTGTTACGCCAACTGCGGTCACAACCCGCCGCTGCTGCTGCGTGCCGACGGCCGGGTGGAGTGGCTGGCGGCCACCAGCACTGTGTTGGGACTCTTCCTCAAGTGGGAGCCCACGACCATTGAAGTGGAATTGGCTCCGAACGACATTCTGGTGGTTTTTTCCGACGGGCTGCCGGACGCCGAAACCGACGCCGGTGAGTCATTCGGGGAGGCACGCCTGCTGGAGATCGTACAACGCCAGCGCCACCTGCCGTCTTCGGCGCTGCTGGAGACCATCGCCACAACCGTCGAGCACTTCACTGGCCGCGAGCGGGAGGACGACCTGACGCTGCTGGTCGCCCGCGTCCGCTAGGAGCCGAGCTTTCAACCCAACTCTGAGACTTGAGGGCCAAGAGGCGAGCCTCGGGGAACAGACAAGTCGGTGGTTTCTCAGCGGCGGTCGGGGTTAACTACGATTTGGCGCTCATAGCGCAAATCCACCGAGTGGATTCTCTTGAATTGCAGGCGCCACTGGCGGATGTGAGCTAGGTAGCTGCGGTAGCGGGCGAGGAAATTGGTGTTGCCCATATGCAGCAGGACGGCGTCGGAGCCGTCTCGGTCGGCGACGGTGACCCGCGCGTCCTCCGGGTCACCTAGATCCACTTCAGAAATGTCCAGGCTGTGGCGGCCGCCGTCGCGGTCGAGGTCTTCGATCAGAGTCAGATAGAGGCCCATGCGCTCGCGGCGAACCTCCAGGGAGTCCTGTTCGGAGAAGCCGGTCAGGACAGGAAACGTATAGTTGGCGCGCTCTGGTCGCTCCAAGATGACTCCAGCAGCGTCCACCATTGCCAGCCCGCTCGCTGTGCGCAGAAAGGCGACCGGGGCCCGCTCCCGAACCCCCACGCGAAGACGGTTGGGCCAATCGCGAGCTACCGCCGCCGATTCCACCCAGGAGATTTCCTCCAGCATGGTCCGCCGGCGGGCCAGTGGCACCAGGAAGATGCTACGCCCCACGTCGCCGGCAAACTTTTCGGCCACCTGCCGGCGGGTAGCGTGATTTAACCCTTTTACCTGGAGCCGGTCTTCGGAAAGTAGGAAGCGCGGATCCTGCAGGCCGAAGGTCAGCGAACGATAAGACACGAAGGAAAGAGCTGCGAGCACCGCTCCAACAAACACAAGCTTCTTCAGCAGCGCGGCTGCGCGGCGACTCAGTATGCCGCGCCGCACCTCGATCCGCTTCTGTCGGCGCAGGTAAGAAGGCTCTTCGAGTTCCAACAGGCTGTTGTCCCGATCCTCAGTATGCATGTTAGGAGCAGTCCCCCGTCAAAGTTCAAAGCCCATCTAAGCCGTGACCTCCAGCTCCGGGCCCAAGCCCTCAGGTATCCCACCGGGCAAGCAGTGCACCTAATTTCTCCTTAATTGCTCCAGAATAGGCTCGGCCGCCTGGTTCACATTGCCGGCCCCTAGCAGAATGACCGCATCCCCCTCCGTAGCCGTGCCCACGATTTTCTCCGCCGCTGTGCACGTGTCTCGAACGTATTCTACCGCGCGGTGCCCCAATCGCCGGACCTTTTCCACCAGTAACTCCGCTGTCACTCCCTCGATCTCCGGCTCGCTGGCCGGATAGATGTCCAACACCCAGAGCTGGTCACTCTGGAAGAAGCAGCCGGCAAACTCCTCCAACAGGAATTTGGTGCGGGTATAGCGGTGCGGCTGGAACAGCACCAGGACCCGGCGAAAGCCGCAGTCCCGTGCGGCGCTAAGCGTGGCGCGGATTTCCGTGGGGTGGTGCCCATAGTCATCAATCACGGTCACGCCGTTGGCCTTCCCGCGCACCTGGAAGCGGCGGTCGACACCCGCAAAGGCGGCCAGCCCTTCGGCAATCAAGGGCGGGGCGACCCCCAGTTCCAGTGCGATCAGCACAGCAGCCATGGCGTTGGAAACGTTATGGTGGCCAGGAATGTTCAGAGTGAACCGGCCCAGATCGCTTCCGCGGAATCTCAGCCGGAACTGGCTGCGGAATGGGCTGCAGGAAATCTCTTTGGCTGCCAGATTGGCTTGCTGGGTGGTGCCGTAAGTGAGCAGGCGCTTGTTCAGGCGCGGCAGAACGGCCTGGATGTTGCGCTCATCCAGGGCCAGCACGACCGCGCCATAGAAAGGCACACGCTGAGCAAACTGCACATAGGCGTCCTGAATGGCGGCCAGATCAGCGTAATGTTCCAGGTGCTCGCGGTCAATGTTGGTGATCACCGCCAGGATGGGCGCCAGGTGGAGAAATGAGCCGTCGCTTTCGTCCGACTCGACCACCATGAGGTCCCCCGATCCCAGTCGGGCGTTGCTGCCGATAGCGTTGACTCGCCCGCCCGCCACCACCGTGGGGTCCAGCCCAGCGTGCTGGAGTATGGCCGCGATCATCGATGTGGTGGTGGTCTTGCCGTGCGAGCCGGCCACGGCCACCCCGTACTTCAGGCGCATCAGTTCCGCCAGCATCTCCCCGCGTGGGATCAGCGGGATTTGCAGCCGGCGCGCTTCCAGGACTTCCGCGTTGCTGGGCGGCACGGCCGAGCTTGTGACCACCAGGTCGGCGCCGTGCACCTGCTCGGCGCGGTGCCCCTCGAACACGCGCGCGCCCAGCTTCTCCAGGCGGTCGGTAACCCCCGACCGCCGCAGGTCAGAGCCGCTGATCCGGTAAGGTCCCAGCGACAATAGAATTTCGGCGATGCCGCTCATGCCGATCCCGCCGATCCCGATGAAGTGAATCCGTTGTGCCTTAAGGAACATGCAAGGCTACCCTTTCCAACACGTCCACGGTTCTGGCCACGGCGCCCGGTTGACCTCGCGCGCGCGAATTCTGTTCCATCTCACCCAGGCGGGGCATCAGCTCGCACACATGGGCAAATAGCCGTTGCCCGTCGAGTTCGCTGTCTGGCAGAACACGGGCCGCGCCACTCCGCTCCAGCGCCTGCGCATTCTGCAGTTGGTGGTCGTCTGCGGCGAAGGGGAAAGGAACCAGGATGGCCGCCTTGCCCGCGGCGGTGATCTCGGCCACGGTGCTCGCGCCGGCGCGACACACCAGCAAATCGGCGCGAGCAAACGCGGCAGGCATGTCCTCAACAAACGGCAAAACCTCTGCCTGACCGGCCAGCCCGTTTCGGGCGAAGGACGCTTGGACATCGGGGTAGTCCTTCTCACCGGTCTGGTGGATGAAAAAAAGAGAGCTATTTTCCCTAGCGCTCTCCGAGCCCCCAGAGACAGAGGGGGAGGCCTGTCCCCACTGAGCGAACAGCGGTAGGCTATCCATCACGGCGCGGTTGATGCGGTGCGCGCCCTGGCTGCCCCCGAAGATCAGGATGGTGAATGGCGGCTGGTGGGTTTTCGGCGGCACGGCGAAGAACTCGGGCCGTACCGGCACCCCTACGATTTCCACACGACTGGCGGGGAAGAAGCGCTGAGTTTCGGCGAACGTTACCAGTGCCCGCGAGACAAACGGCGCAATGGCCCGGTTGGCAAGGCCGGGCACAGCGTTGGGTTCGTGTATCACCACGGGGATGTTCCTCATCGCCGCCATCAGCAAGACCGGCCCGGAGGCATAACCGCCAAGACCGTAAGCCACCTGAGGCTGAAAGGCATCCAGGACGCGTCCTGCCTGCCAAAAGCTGTAGGGTAGGCGAAGCAGCGTGGTAGCGGCCTTCCCAGCACCGACCCTGTTCAGAGCGCCCACCTCAATCGTTTCCAGGGGAAGGCCGTAGCGGGCAGCCAGGCGCGCTTCCAGCCCGCCTCGGGTGCCCACCAGCAGCGGGACCTCGTATCCGCGCCGCCGTAGCTCGCTCGTCACCGCCAGGGCCGGAACCAAGTGGCCCCCGGTGCCGCCCCCTGCGATGATCACCCGCATCTAAGTCCAGCCCCGTAGCGCCCCGCTTCTTCTGAATCCCACTCGGCATTCATTCGGTGTGCTGCGTCACGTTCAGCAGCAGGCCTATGGAAAGCAGGCTGAACAGCAGCGAGCTGCCCCCGTAGGAAATGAACGGGAGCGGGATGCCTTTGGTGGGCATCATGCCCAGCACCACACTGATGTTGACCAGTGCCTGGCCCACGATCATGATGGTGAGGCCGGCGGCCAGGTAGCGCCCGAACAGATCCGGGGCGCGCAACGAAGCCCGCAGCCCGCGCCAAAGCAGCACGCCAAAGCCAGCGACCAGGGCGAGCGCCCCCAGCAGACCCAGTTCCTCGGCGGCCACAGCGAAGATAAAGTCTGTGTGGGGGGCCGGCAGGTAAAACAGCTTCTGGCGTCCTTCCATCAAGCCCAGGCCGGTCAAGCCGCCAGTGCCCACGGCAATCAGCGACTGAATCACCTGGAAGCCCTTACCTTGCGGGTCCGCGTAGGGGTCCAGGAAGCCCGCGATGCGGTTCTGGCGGTAGGGCACGCGCCAGATCAGCAGGTAGAAGGCGGGGATAGCCGCCAAGGCCAGGGCAGCAAAGTAACGGAGGCGCAAGCCGGCCAGGAAGAACAGGCCGCTGGCAGTGAGCAGGATGGCGACTGCAGTTCCCAGGTCCGGTTCCTTCAAGATGAGCACCACTGCTGCGCCTACCACCAGGCCGGCCGGCAGCAGTGTATACAGCAGGTCGTTGACCGCGGGACTGCGCCGCTCCAAAAGCCAGGCCAGAAACAGCACCAGTACGGGTTTGGACAGCTCCGACGGCTGAAAGGAAAACGCGCCCCAGCGGAACCACCGGTGCGTGCTGTGCGAGCTATCGAACATCAGCACGGCAACCAGCAGCGCCAGCGTCACTGAGAGAGAAAAGAAGATGAAGGCAGGGTGGCGGTAGCTGCGGTAGTCGATGCGCATCACCGCCAACATGACCACCAGGCCCCCGGCGGCCCAAGCCAGTTGCCGCGCCAGAAACATGTAGGCGTTGCCAAACCGGTCATTCGAGAGCACGGCCGAAGCGCTGAACACCATCACTAGCCCAAACACCACCAGAGCCAGCGTGGTGACGAACAGAATGCGATCGGACTGAAGGCGCTTCGCCATTTTTATCTAGGGCTTTGTCTAGGGCCTCGCTTTACCAGGCGGTGAAGACCCGCAGGTCCGGCGTCACTCAAGAATCGCCGAGTCATTTCAAGGCCTCCGGGGCGCGCTGGCGTGCTGTTCAGCCAATTTCTCTACCAGCTGCTTGAACACCCGGCCGCGGTGCTCGTAGTTTTCAAATTGGTCGAAGCTGGCGCAGGCCGGCGCCAGCAACACCACGTCGCTGGGCCGGGCACGCCGGGCGGCTTCCGGAACCGCAGCCTCCATGGTACCGGCGCGCACCATCGGGACAGCTTCGCCCAGCTGCAAAGCGATCTTGTCGGCGGCAGCCCCGATCAGCAGCGCGCCGCGCGCCTTCTGTGCCATTAGAGGCTGCAAGGGCGTGTAGTCGCTCCCCTTGTCCAGGCCACCCAGGATCACCCATAAGCGTCCCGGGAAGGCCTCCAGGGCCTTGATGGTGGCATCCACGTTCGTGGCTTTTGAATCATTGTAAAACTCAACGCCGTTAATGGTGGCTACGTATTCCAGACGGTGTTCGACGGCGCGGAATGCACGCACTCCGGCGCGAATCATCCGAGGGTCCGCGCCAAGCAGTGTCGCCGCACAGACCGCGGCCAGGACGTTCTCCACGTTGTGAGCGCCCTTCAGCTGAATCTCCTCCACTCCAAACAGAGTGTAGGGTGGTGCTGGAAGGGCATCCTTCCCTTCCCTTTCACTTTGGGGATGCACTGACCTCCCCGGAGAGGAAACACCGCTTGCCCCACTGAACACGACGTCGCCATCCTCAACGAAAGCGCCCGCCTCCACCGTGTGGCTTCGGCTGAACCAGCCCACCCGGGCACGGGTCTGCGCAGCATAGCTCCGACAGCAGGCGTCATCGGCATTCAGGACCGCGAAATCTTCCTCGGTTTGGTTGAGGAAAATGCGAGCCTTGGCTTCAGAGTAACTCTCGAACGAGCGGTGGCGGTCCAGGTGGTCCGGGGTCACGTTTAAGACCATGGAAAGCGCAGGGCGAAACTGATCTATCGTTTCCAGCTGGAAGCTGGACACCTCGACCACGTGGACGCTCTCCGGCCGGGAGGTTTCCACCAGCGAACTCAGCGGTCGGCCGATGTTGCCGCCCACCTGGACGGTGAAGCCCGCAGTCTCCAGGATGTTGCCCAGCAGTGTGGTGGTCGTTGTTTTCCCATTGGAGCCGGTGATCGCAACGATTCGCCCCTGAAGAAAGCGAGAAGCCAACTCCATTTCGCCAATCACAGGCATTCCGGCGGCCCTCGCCTCCGCGAGCTCAGGCAGCTTGGTGGGGACACCGGGGCTCACCACCACCAGATCCTGCTCCAGGAAGGTCCGCTTGCTGTGTCCGCCGGTCTCCAGCTTCACGCCAAGTTCGCGTGCCAACTGCCGGGCTTCGGGCAGCTCTTCCGCTGGCCGCCGATCAGAGAGAGTGACATGGGCCCCGTGAGCCAGCAGGAAACGCGCAGCGGCAACTCCACTAAGCGCCGCTCCAACGACCAACACCCGCCGCCCTGCGATTTGCACGGTTACCTCAGCTTCAACGTTGTGAGAGCAAACAAGGCCAGCAACAGGCCTGTGATCCAGAAACGAATGATGATCTTGGACTCCCGCCAGCCGATCAGCTCGAAGTGGTGATGCAGCGGCGCCATCTTGAAGATTCGCTTGCCGCGCAACTTGTAGGAGCCCACCTGAAGGATCACCGAGAGTGCCTCGATCACGAACACGCCGCCAATCAGCGGCAACAACAGTTCCTGCTTAATGATGACGGCGATGGTGCCGATGGCTCCACCCAGCGCCAGCGAGCCCACGTCGCCCATGAAAATCTCTGCCGGGTGGGCGTTGTACCAGAGAAAGCCAAGGCAGGCGCCGCCCAGCGCCCCGCAGAAGATGGTGATCTCGGCCACACCTGGCAAGAAATCGATCTCCAGGTAGCGGGCGAAGACCGCGTGCCCGGTCAGATAGGCCAGCGCGGTCAGTGCCCCGGCGGCGATGATGGTCAGCCCCACCGCCAGGCCGTCCAGCCCGTCGGTCAGGTTCACGGCATTGCTGGACCCCACAATGACCAGCACCACAAAGAGGGCGAAAAAGGAAACCGCCAACGGGTAGGTGTAATGGTTGGCAAGCAAGCTGTGAATCAACAGGTCGGGCCGGAGGTTCTTGAAAAACGGAACCATCAAGTGTGTGGAGTATTGTCCCTTGGCCGTCAGCACCAGCAAAAACACAGCCACCAGGAGGCTGGCGAGCACCTGGAGGGAGAACTTGGTCCGTGCCGTCAGACCCTTGTTCTGGCGCCCGCGAATCTTCAGGTAATCATCGAGAAACCCGATCAGGCCGAAGCTGGCCACGGAGAAAATCACGATCCAGACGTAGACGTTACTGAGGTCGGACCAGAGCAGTGTGGGCACCAGACAGGAGATGAGAATCAGTACGCCGCCCATGGTAGGCGTGCCGGCTTTGAGTTGGTGTCCGTGCGGGCCATCTTCGCGGATGAACTGGCCGATCTGGAACTCGCGGAGCCGTCGAATCAGCCACGGGCCCAGAATGATGCACAGCAGCAGGGCGGTCACGCCGGCGAAGGCGGTGCGAAACGTCAGGTAGCGGAAGACACGGAAGGGCGAGAAGTGTTCGTACAGGACCTGATAGAGGAGCCAGTAAAGCATTTCCGCAGCTATGAGTGAAGGGTGAAGAGCCCGGAGCCGAGGGGTTTGAGGATGGATCGTCGGTCGGACCGCTCATTCACTTATTCACCCATCATTCATCAGTTTGGCATCAGTCTGGCATCAGTTTGGACAGCGCGTCTTCCAGTCTGACCCCGCGGGAGCCTTTGAACAACACCAGATCGCCAGGTTGAACCAGAGAAGCCACGTAGTCCCCAGCCTCGGCGGCCGATCCGAAGAAGGCCAGCCGGCCGCGGTCCAGGCCAGCGGCAGTAGCGCCTTCCACAAGGAAACGGGCATGGCCGCGGACGCCGACGACGTGGTCGGCGGCAGCCGCTGCCTGCCGACCGGCCTGCCGGTGCAGTTTGTCCGATGCCGGGCCCAGCTCCAGCATCTCACCCAGAACCGCGATGCGTCGCCCGCGCGCCGGCGCGCGGGCCAGTGTCTCCAGCATCAACCCCAGCGCCCGGGGGTTGGAGTTGTAGCAATCGTTGAGGATGCCGACGCCGTTGACTTCCAACAACTCCCCACGCATTTTCAGCGGCCGAAAAGCCACGAGTGCCGAAGCAGCGCGGTCGGGCGCGATGCCGAGGCTGTGCGCGGTGGCGACGGCGGCCAGTGCGTTCAACACCTGATGGCGCCCGAGCAGCGGCAGCGCCACCTCCAGCGGGTCACCGGCCCACTCCAGGCGGAAGCGCACGCCGGGCCGGCCGCCCTGGGTTGAGCCGGTGATGTCGCGGGCGCGAAAATCGGCTGGCTGCTCGATTCCAAACGAGATGGTCTGGCCGGCGAACTGCTGCCCAAACCGGGCGACCAACGGATCATCGGCGTTGAGCACCGACGTCCCGTTGGCCGGAAGGGCGTAGATGAGTTCCTGTTTGGCTCGGGCGATTTCTTCAATGCCGGAGAAAAACTCCAGGTGCACCTCGCTGACGCAGGTGACTACGCCCGTCTCGGGCTGAGCGATCCGCGCCAAGTGTGCAATTTCTCCCGCGTGCGACATCGCCAGCTCAAACACGCCCACCCGGTCGCTTTCTTCAAGGCGAAGCAAGGAGAGTGGCAACCCATATTGGTTGTTCAGGTTGCCCTCACTCTTGCGCACGCGGTAGCTGGTGGCTAGTGAGGCAGCGATCATCTCCTTAGTACTGGTCTTGCCAGCGCTGCCGGTGACAGCTACCACCGGCCGCCCCCACCGCCAGCGCGCTTCGGCGGCCAGGGTCTCGAGCGCCCGCTGCGTGCTCGGGACGCGCAGCACTCTGGCCGCATCCTCCTTAGCTACATCCACCGTTCCCCCTTGCAAGTCCCGTTCCACAACGGCAGCCGTGGCCCCCGCCTTGAGAATGGCCCTGACAAAATCGTGCCCGTCGTAGTGCGGGCCTCGGAGGGCAAAGAACAGTTCCCCGGCCTGGATGGTGCGGGAATCAATCGAATAGCCCCTCACCGTGGCCTCGGCCACCGGGCCGGGGACGGCCAGAATCTCAGCGATTTGGGCCAGAGTCAGGTTCACCGGGCATCACCTGCGAAGAGAAAGGACCCGCAAGAGCTCCCCTCTAAGAAGTTTACAGGAAGAAGCTTCCCGGCACCAACCCGCGCGCCGGGCTTTTCACTCCTACCAATGCTGCCTTGCCGGTTTTGCCCATCTTGCCGCTTTTTTGACCGCTGATGGTGACGCGGGCTAGTGTGGTGTCCCCATGAGACGCCTGATAAGGCTGGCCGGAAAAGCCGCCACTTCGAGCTGTCATCCCGAGCATAGCGAGGGACCTTCTTTTCGCAGCCTGGAAAAGCAGATTCCTCGCTTCGCTCGGAACGACAATTGGGCCGTTCCCGGGTCAGGGCGTGTTGCAGTGAGTTGCCGCCCCAGAAAACCGGCGCCAACCCGGTGGAGACCTGGCCGGAGCGCATCGGTGAGATCGTCGGCCATCCGGACACCAAAGCAGGCGACCGGCAGTTGCTGGCTATTCCAGGCATCGGTAAGGGCATGGTAGCGCACCTTCGGGAAATCTGCCTCACCGGCGATCTCACCAGCCGTCGGGAACTGCTCGAGAAATTTCCGACCGGAGTGCTGGAGTTGCTGCGCATCCAGGGCCTGGGACCTAAGAGCATCGCGCTGATCTGGAGCACCTATCGGGCGGCAACCCTGAACGAAGTCGAACAACTCTGCCGCGAAGGGAAAATCCGCGAGCTGCCGCGCATGGGCGAGAAGCTGGAACAGAAAATCCTGAAGGCTATCGAGGCATACCGACTCAGCGCCGGACGCTTCCTGGTGAATGTGGCCGAACAGGCAGCCGAGGAACTGTGCGGCTACCTGCGCCAGGGACCCGCAACGCAGCAGTTGCAGGTCACCCCGGCAGGCAGTCTACGCCGGGGGAAGGAAACCGTCGGCGATCTGGACGTGCTGGTCACCGGTGGGCAGCCAGAAGCGCAAATCGAATACCTGCTGAAGTATCAGAAGATCGTAGAAGTCGTGGCCAAGGGGGAGAACAAGGTCAGTGTGAAGCTGCCTCCGGCCATGCAGGTGGACGTCCGCTTCCTGGAACCAGCCAGCTATGGCGCGGCGATGCAGTATTTCACCGGCTCCAAAGAACATAACGTGGCGCTGCGCAACCGCGCCATCAAGCTGGGCCTTAAGCTGAGCGAGTATGGCCTGTTCCAAGCGCGTGACGAAAAGAAGGTGGCAGGCGCCGACGAGGAGGAAATCTATCGCTTGCTCGGCCTGGACTACATCCCGCCGGAGCTGCGGGAGAACTGGGGCGAGCTGGAGGCGGCGGCTGAGCACCGCCTGCCCCAGCTGCTGGAACCGGACGACATCCGGGGCGACCTGCATATGCATACTACCGCCACCGATGGCCGCGCTTCCATTCGCGAGATGGCCGAAGCGGCTCGCGCCCACGGCTACAGCTACATCGCCATCACCGACCACTCGAAAGCGCTGGCCATGACCAATGGCCTGGACGAACAGCGTGCTCTGGACCAGATCGAGGAAATTCGCAAGGCAGACGGGCAGGCGGAGGGCATCCGCATCCTGGCCGGCATCGAGGTCGACATTCACCGCGACGGACGACTAGACCTGGACGATGAGGTGCTGGCCCAACTCGACATCGTGGTGGCCAGCGTGCATTCCTACATGAACCTGGAGCAGGCGGAGATGACCGAGCGGCTGCTGCGCGCCTTCGAGAACCGCTATCTGAACGTGCTGGCCCATCCCACCGGGCGGCAGTTGCTCCACCGCAAGCCGTTTGCGTTCGACCTGGAGCGCGTGCTGGAGGAAGCCGCCCGCCGCAACATCCACCTGGAAATCAACTCCTCGCCCGAGCGGCTCGACCTGAACGAGCGCCACGCACGCATGGCCAAGGAGCGAGGCGTCAAGATCGTCATCTCCACCGATGCCCATCACCCCAAGCATCTGGATAACATCAAATACGGCGTCAAGGTGGCTCGGCGTGCGTGGCTGGAGCCCGCCAACGTGCTCAACACCCTGGGCCCGGAGCAGTTCCTGCGTGCCCTAGCCCGCAAATGATTTCTGATTGGTGCTGCCGTGTAGGAACTGGCCTGTCCGCGTAGACAGGCGGGGGAGCCACTAGTAGGACCGCTAGTGTATCGTTGCGGTCGATGTGAAGTTATTTGGGGCAAGCACATCTGCTTGCCCCAACCCCAGCAGTAAGCCCGACTCTCCTTGGCGGACCTTTCCCCTCGGCGGGCGGTCGTTCTCCGACGCCGTCTTAGCCCGCCAGCTGGCCGATCAGCTTGAACATAGGCATGTAGAGCGCGACCACCACGCCACCGACGGTGCCGCCGAGCAAGGCAATGATGACCGGTTCCAGCAACGTGAGCATATCTGCGACGGCCGCATCCACTTCGTCCTCGTAAAAGTCGGCGATCTTTTGCAGCATGGCGTCCATGGCGCCGGTTTGCTCACCGACGCCGATCATCTGCGTCACCATGTTGGGGAAGATCTCGCTTTCCCGGAGCGGGTCGGTGATGTTGCGGCCTTCTTCCACGGCCTTGCGCACCCCGAGGATGGCCTTCTCGATCACTGCATTCCCTGACGTGCGGGCGGTGATGGTCAACGATTCCAGTAGCGGAACGCCGCTGGTGATCAGGGTGCCCAGCGTGCGGGTAAAGCGAGCCACGGCGATTTTGCGGAGCAGCATGCCGAAAATGGGCAACTTCAGCAGAATGCTGTCAATCGCGAAGCGGCCGCCGGGGGTGCCGTACACCTGCTTCAGGGCAAAGAAGCCGCCCACACCCAGGACCACGAACACCCAGCCAAAAGTGGCGAGGAAGTTGCTCATGCCCACAACGATTTTGGTCGGCAGCGGCAGCTCCACATTCATCGCGGCAAACATGTTGGCGAAAATGGGCACCACAAAGACCATCAGTGCGCCCACGACGATGATGGCGATGGCGATCACGGCCACCGGGTAAATGAGGGCCGACTTGACCGCGGCCTTCAGCTTGACCTCTTTCTCGACGTAACCGGCAAGCCGCTGCAAGATGGTGTCCAGGATCCCGCCGGTTTCTCCGGCTTCGATCATATTGACGTGAAGCTCGGTAAAGATTTTCGGGAACTGGCGCATGGCGTTGGCCAGAGTCGAGCCTCCCTCCACAGTTGCGCGTATCTGCTCAAGTGCACTCTTGAAAGCCTTGTTGTCCTGGTTCGCGCCCAGAATCTCCAGGCACTGGACCAGGGGCAGGCCGGCATCAATCATCACCGAGAACTGGCGCAAAAAAAATGGCCAACTCCTTGGAGCTGACCCCGCCCTTGGCCACCTTGGGCACGGCGAATTCCTTGCCTTTTTCCTTGATGGCGGTCGGTGTGATCTGCTCCCTGCGGAGTAATGCCGCCAACTGGGTCTTGTTCGCGGCATTCCGTTGGCCACTGACAGCGGCCCCCGTACGCGACTTACCGGTGTACTGATAGACAGGCATCGTCAACCCCTCCCCACCCGCTGCCCAGGTCCGTCTGCTCCCGCGATGCGGGACCGGGCTGTTAGCAGGCAGAATTCTCTCTGTTGAACCTCCCGACTTCCCCTACCTCCTCAAGCCGGCTGCCGGGCCCTTCGCACCTGCTGCGCCCGGCGTACCAGCTGCCGAACCGCGGTTGATCATTTCCTGCAGCTCAGGCGCGTTGCTGGAGCGCGCCATTGCCTGATCCAGCGCGATCGCGCGTTTGAAATAAAGACTGGCTAGAGACTGGTTGAAGGTCTGCATTCCGCTCTTCTCCTGACCAATCTGCATGGCGCCATATATCTGGTGAATCTTGTCCTCACGGATCAGGTTGCGGATGGCGCTGTTGGGAACCATGATTTCCATGGCCATGGCACGCCCCCCCCCCCGTCGGTGCGCGGCAGCAGCGTCTGGCAGAGAACGCCTTCCAGCACCAGGGAAAGCTGCGCTCGGATTTGCGGCTGCTGGTGAGCCGGGAATACGTCAATGACGCGGTTGATCGTCGAGGAGGCCGAGTTGGTATGCAGGGTCCCAAAGGTCAAGTGGCCGGTTTCGGCGATGCGCAGCGCCGATTCCACGGTTTCCAGGTCGCGCATCTCGCCGATCAGCACCACGTCAGGGTCTTCGCGTAACGCGGCGCGCAGCGCATTGGTAAAACTCTGCGTGTCGCTGCCCACCTCCCGCTGGTTGACCAGGCAGTTCTTGTGCTGGTGCACGAACTCAATGGGGTCCTCAATGGTAATGATGTGCTCGTGGCGCTCGGTGTTGACCTTGTCCAGCATTGCCGCCAGCGTAGTGGACTTGCCGCTCCCTGTCGGGCCGGTCACCAGGATCAGCCCGCGCGGCTTCTCGCAAAGTTTGGCCACGACCGCCGGCAATTGCAGTTTGTCGAAGCCCAAGATCTCAAAGGGAATCACCCGGAAGACCGCGCCGACCGCGCCCCGCTGGTTAAACAGATTCCCCCGGAATCGGGCCAGACCTTTGATGCCGAAAGAGAAGTCCAGCTCCATGCGCTCTTCAAAGCGGTGCTTTTGGGCGTCCGTTAGGACGCTGTAGGCCAACTGCTTGGTTTCGGCCGGGGTCAGCGGTGGAAGGTCCAACGGGCTTAGATGCCCGTGCACGCGCACTTGGGGCGGACTCTGCGTCGTGACATGCAGGTCGCTCCCCGACATCTCCAGCATTTTTTTCAAAAGGTCGCTCAGTGAGGCTGGCATTTCTCCCCCTTCCCTGCTCCGATCCTAGGAAACCCGTTCCTGCTCACAGAACCGTTTCCTTGACCACTTCCTCGATGGTCGTCACTCCGTCCATCACCTTGCGCAGGCCACTGCGGCGCAGCGAAATCATACCTTGCTCGATCGCCTTCCGCTTGATTTCCAGAGCCGAAGCGCCCACCAGGACCAGCTCGCGGAGGTCGTCAGTGATCTCCAGCACCTCGTACAGTCCCACGCGGCCCTTCATGCCGCGGCCGTTGCATTGATCGCAGCCGGGGCCCTTGTTGTAAACCTTAACCGTCTTTGTCTCTTCCTGCGTAAACCCGAAATCCAGCATGGCCTGGGCAGGCAGCTCCTCCAGCACCTTGCAGCCCTTGCATAGACGGCGGATGAGGCGCTGTGCAACGATCAGATGCACCGAGGTAGCCACCAGAAAGGGCTCGATGCCCATATTCATCAGGCGGCTGATGGTGGAGGGAGCGTCGTTGGTGTGCAGCGTGGAGAGGACCATGTGGCCGGTGAGGGCCGCTTTGATAGCGATTTCCGCCGTCTCGAAATCGCGGATCTCGCCCACCAGGATGATGTTCGGGTCCTGCCGCAGGAAGCTGCGCAGGGCGCCCGCGAAGTTCAGACCAATCTGTTCTCTCATCTGCACCTGGTTGATGCCCGGGAGCTGGAACTCCACCGGGTCTTCCGCGGTCACGATGTTGGTGTCCGGCTGGTTCAGGCGCGCGATGGAGGAATACAGCGTGTTGGTCTTCCCGCTGCCGGTCGGGCCGGTCACCAAGACCATCCCGTAAGGCTTCAGGATGGCCTTCTCGAATTTGACCAGCGACTCTTGCTCGAACCCGAGCTTGGTCATATCCAGCATCAGGTTCTCCTTGTCCAGCAGCCGCATCACGACCTTCTCGCCGAACAGGGTGGGCAGAACACTGACCCGGTAGTCGAGCTGCTTCTTCTTGCCGTCGAAAGCCATGCGCAACATGATGCGCCCGTCCTGGGGCAGCCGCTTTTCGGCGATGTCCAGCTTGGACATGATCTTGATGCGGGAGGTGATGGCGTCGCGCAGCTTCAGCGGAGGGCTCATGATGGTCATCAGGGTCCCGTCAATGCGGAACCGGACGCGGTATTCCTTCTCATACGGCTCCATGTGGATGTCGCTGGCGCCTTTCTTCACCGCTTCGGTCAGGATCACGTTGACCAGCTTGACGACCGGCGCCTCGTCGGCCGACTTCTCCAACTGGTCCATCGAGAGCTGTTC
>CBDCVK010000006.1:0-169837 GCA_965223005.1 Terriglobia bacterium
TGGTGGCCTATGACTACGGCATAAAGCGCAACATCCTGCGTCGGCTGACCCTGGAAGGCTGCCGCGTGACCGTGGTGCCTTCGCTGACCAGCGCCGAAGAGGTGCTGGCGCTGGAACCCGACGGCATCTTTCTCTCCAACGGCCCTGGCGACCCGGAGCCGCTCGAAGCGCAGGTCGACCAGGTTCGCCGCCTGATCGGCCGGAAGCCCATCTTTGGCATCTGCCTCGGGCACCAGATTCTTGGCCGGGCTCTGGGCGGCAAGACCTACAAGCTGAAATTCGGGCACCATGGCGCCAACCATCCGGTGAAAAACCTGCTGACCGGGAAGGTGGAGATTACCTCGCATAATCACGGCTTCGCAGTGGATCCGGATTCGCTGAACCGCAGCCAAGTGGAGCCGACGCATATGAACCTGAACGACCAGACGCTGGAGGGCTTCCGCCACCGCGCCGCGCCCCTGTTCTGCGTGCAGTATCACCCGGAGGCGGCACCCGGACCCCACGATTCGCTCTACCTGTTTCAGGATTTCATGAAGCTGATGGAGGATTGCAAGAGTCGGTAGTGGGATGAACGAACTCTGGAGCTGAATTCAAATAATGCCCAAGCGAACCGACATCAAGAAGATTCTGATTCTCGGCTCGGGGCCGATCGTCATCGGGCAAGCGTGCGAGTTTGACTACTCGGGGACGCAGGCCTGCAAGGCGCTACGCGCGGAGGGCTTCCAGATTGTGCTGGTCAACTCCAACCCGGCCACGATCATGACCGATCCGGATCTTGCCGACCGTACCTACGTCGAGCCTCTGGGGCGCGCCTACGTGGAGGCTGTCATCGAGCGCGAGCGGCCCGACGCGTTGCTGTCCACCGTGGGCGGGCAGACGGCGCTGAATCTGGCGGTGGAGCTGGCCGAGGCGGCCGTTCTGGAAAAATATGGTGTGGAGCTGATCGGCGCGGGCCTGCGTGCCATCAAGATGGCCGAGGACCGCCTGATGTTCAAGGACGCCATGAACCGCGTCGGCCTCGACACACCCCGCAGCGTGCTGGTCAACAACGTGAAAGACGGGGCCGAGTTTGCCGCCCGCTTCGGCTATCCGGTGATCATCCGTCCCTCCTTTACCCTGGGGGGCACCGGGGGCAGCATCGCCTATAACCCCGAAGAGTTCACTGAGTTGCTGGCCCGTGGTCTGGAGATCAGCCCCGTGCACGAGGCCCTGGTCGAGGAGAGCGTGCTGGGCTGGAAGGAGTTCGAGCTGGAGGTGATGCGCGATTTGGCCGACAACGTCATCATCATCTGCTCGATCGAGAACTTCGACCCGATGGGCGTGCACACCGGCGATTCCATCACCGTAGCTCCGGCCCAGACCCTCACCGATCGCGAGTACCAGGCCATGCGGGATGCCGCCATCCTGGTCATCCGCGAGGTGGGTGTGGAAACCGGCGGCTCGAACATCCAGTTCGCGATCCATCCCGAGACCGGGCGCATGGTGGTGATCGAGATGAACCCGCGCGTCTCCCGCAGCTCGGCCCTGGCCTCCAAGGCCACCGGGTTCCCCATCGCCAAGATCGCCTCCAAGCTCGCCGTTGGTTACAGGCTGGAGGAAATTCCCAACGACATCACGCGCAAGACGCCTTCCTGCTTTGAACCCACCCTGGACTACGTGGTGGTGAAAATCCCCAAATGGCAGTTTGAGAAATTTCGCGGAGCCAATGACACCTTGGGGATCCAAATGAAATCAGTGGGCGAAGTGATGGCCATCGGGCGCACCTTTAAGGAGGCGTTGCTGAAAGGTGTCCGCTCGCTGGAAACTGGCCGGCGGCTCGAAGCCGAGCAGGTGGACACGAAACTGCTCTCACAGCGGCTGGTGACGCCTCACCCCGACCGGCTGACGTATTTACGTCATGCGCTGGGCCATGGGTATACGGTCGAGGAAGTGGCGCAATTAACCAGAATCGACCCGTGGTTCCTTCAGCAGCTCCACGAGATTTGCCAGATGGAGGGCAGCTTGGAGAGCCAGGAACTGGAGTCGGTTTCCGCTGAGAGACTGAATCAGGCCAAGCGCATGGGTTTCAGCGACACGCGGCTGGGGAGCCTGCTGACGCAGGGCGGGGTACCTGCCAGCCAGCACCAGGTGCGTCAAAAGCGCCTGCGCGACGACATCCGCTCCGTGTTCAAGCGCGTAGATACCTGTTCAGCCGAGTTTGAGTCCTACACCCCGTACCTTTACTCGACCTACGAGCTTGAGGACGAGGCGGACCCTACCGGTCGCGACAAGGTGATGATCTTGGGCAGCGGGCCAAACCGCATCGGACAGGGCATCGAATTCGACTACTGCTGTTGCCACGCCTCCTTTGCCCTGCGCGAGGACGGCTATGAGACCATCATGGTCAATTGCAATCCCGAGACGGTCTCCACCGACTACGACACCAGCGACCGACTCTACTTCGAGCCGCTCACCTTCGAAGACGTGATGAACGTGTTCGAACGCGAGCGCCCCGGTGCGGTCGTCGTGCAGTTCGGCGGCCAGACGCCGCTGAACCTGGCCCTGGACCTGAAGCGCGCCGGTGTGCCTATCGCGGGCACGTCTCCGGACTCAATTGACCTGGCCGAGGACCGCCAGCGCTTCGGCAAGCTGCTGGTGTCGCTTGGCATCCCGCAGCCGGAACACGGGACGGCCACCAGTGTGCCGGAGGCGCTGCGCGTAGCCGAGCAGATTGGCTACCCGGTGCTGGTGAGGCCCTCCTATGTGCTGGGTGGGCGCGCCATGGTGGTTGCGTACGACGAAGATACCGTGGAGCAGTACATGAAGCAGGCGGTGGAGTATTCGCAGGCGCGCCCGGTCCTGCTGGATCGGTTCCTGGAGGAGGCCACCGAGGTGGACGTGGACGCGCTGGCCGACGGCGAGCAGGTGTTGATCGCCGGCATTATGGAGCATATCGAGGAGGCCGGCATCCATTCCGGCGACAGCTCCTGCGTGCTGCCAGCCATCTCACTGGGGCCGGAGTCCATCGCCACCCTGCGCGACTATACGATTCGCCTGGCCCGGGCGCTGAATGTGGTGGGTCTGATGAACGTGCAGTACGCCATCCAGAACGGCAAAGTGTACGTGCTGGAGGTGAACCCGCGCGCTTCACGCACCGTGCCCTACGTCAGCAAGGCCACCGGGGTGCCGCTGGCCAAGCTGGCCGCCCGGCTGATGCTTGGCCGGCGGCTGCGCGACTTCGGCTATGGTACCGGCGAGCTGCCCTGCCGTCCGGCCTTCGTCAAGTCGCCGGTGTTCCCCTTCGAGAAATTTCCCGGCGTGGACGCCAGCCTGGGTCCGGAGATGAAATCGACCGGGGAAGTTATGGGCGTGGGCGGCGATTTCGGGGAAGCCTTCGCCAAGGCCCAGATCGCCGCCGGACAGCGACTACCGCTTCGTGGCAAAGTTTTCGTGAGCGTGCCCGACCGGCACAAGCCGGAGATTGCCAAGCTGGCCCGACAATTGCACGACGCTGGCTTCGAGCTTCTGGCCACCCGCGGCACGGCAGGGGCGGTTTCGGCTGCCGGGCTGCCTGTGAAGAGCGTGTTCAAGATCAACGAAGGCCGGCCCAACGCAGTGGACTGGGTCAAAGGCGGAGAGATTGCTCTGGTTCTCAACACGCCGCTCGGCGCGCATTCCTACTTTGACGAGCGGGCCATCCGCCGGGCTGCCTTGCAGCGCCACATTCCCTGCATCACCACGCTGGCTGGCGCCAGGGCCGCGGTGGCCGCCATTGAGGCGCTGCAACGTGGGACCCCACGCGTGTTTGCCCTCCAGGACCTGCACGCCGAGCCCAAGGTCCCAAACTTCAAGCCCCAGGTCGCGGTCTCCTAACCTGCTTTTTCGGCTTTGGTCTTCTGCCGGAGGACCCAGTCCTTGATGTGTGCCTCGAGGATGTCGAGCGGTAGCGCGCCGTTGCTCAGCACTTGGTCGTGGAAGGCGCGGAGGTCGAAGGCGTCGCCCAGTTCCCGGCTGGCGTACTGGCGCAGGTCGCTGATCTTCAACTGGCCCATCTTGTACGACAAGGCCTGGCCGGGGATGACAAGGTAGCGGTCCACTTCGACCACAATAGAATGATCCGCCAGGGCTGTGTTTTCTTTGAGGAAGTCAATGGCCTGCTGCCGCGACCAGCCCTTGGCGTGCAAGCCGGTATCGACCACCAGTCGCGCCGCCCGGAAGATTTCGAAAGTCAACTGACCGAACTTCGAGTAGGGGTCCTCCAGAAAACCCATCTCCTCGCCCAGTGTTTCCGCGTAGAGGCCCCACCCTTCGATGTAAGCGCCGACGTAGTTCCGCTTGCGGAACTCGGGCAGTCCTTCCAACTCCAGAGAGATAACACTCTGGAGTTGGTGGCCGGGAACGGCCTCGTGGAGAATCAGGGCTTCCATCTCCCACTTAGGGCGGCTCTTCAAGTCGTAGGTGTTAACGAAGAAGGTGCCCGGCCTCCCGGCCCGAACCGAACCCGGCCGAAAGTAGGCGCCGGGGGCAGACTTCTCCGCATACCCTGGGACCGGTCGGACGGCGCAGGGCAGCCGCGGCAACCGCCCGAAGAGCTTGACGGTGGCCGCGTCGGCGCGCTTGGCGGTGGCACGGTAGTCGCGCAGCATCTCGTCTTTGTTGGTGTAGAAGAATCGCGGATCGCTTTGCAGGAATTTTCGGAACTCCGCCAGACTGCCCTCGAAACCGGTTTCCTCGATGATTTCTTCCATCTCGGCCAGGATGCGCTTCACCTCCGCGAGGCCGATTTTGTGAATCTGCTCCGGGTTCAGGCCGGTGCTGGTGTACAGGCGGACCAGATAGGTATACCAGGCCTCTCCGTCGGGCAACGCGCTGTGAGCGGTCTCTTCCCGCGCCGCCGGGATGTAGGTTTCGACCAGATAGTCGTGCAGCTGCTGATAGGCGGGGCGGATGCCCTCGATGTAGACCCTCTTTGCCGTTGCCGTGAGCCGCTCCCGTTCCGCCTCGGGAATGGAGTTGGGAAATTTCTTGAAGGGGCGGAGCAGGGGGCTTGCCATCGGGTCGTCCACCATCTGAGCCTGTATCTGCTCGGGCACGTTGCGCAGGGTAATCCTCGGCGGCGTCAGCCCGCGTGCAAGCCCCCGCTTCATCGACTCGATGCTCTGGATGATGTAAGTCGGCAATGCCTCGAGCCGTGCCACGATGTTTTCGTACTGCTTCACCGTGGAGGTGGGCATAGCGTCGATGACCCGGGCCGGGGACTGCTGCGGCCCGCCCAACTGGTTAATGGGCATCGGGCCGCCGAAGCCGGGCTCGCCCTTGAGTCCGCGTGGGTAGAGGTTGCCCTCCAGTCGCTGCTTCAGGTTTTTACGGTAGAGGTCGTAGTTAAGCTTGTCTGCGGGATCGAGCTGGAAGCGGTCGAACGACTCTAGCTTTTCGAGTGACTCCTTCTTCCGCCGATGCCGCCGCTGGATGCCCTCCCAGGATTGGTCCGTCCATCGATGGTTGTACCCGGGATAGCCGACAAAGGTGGCGAACTCCGGGTTGTCCTCCATGCCGCGCTTCCAGTCCGCGGCCAGGAACTGGCGAAAGCGCCCCCTCTCGCTGCCAGTCTTCGCCTCCTCGCCTCGTGCGGCTGCCAGCAGAACCAGCAGGGGCAACAGGAGTAACGCCCGTAAGCGCTTGCTTGCATGCATAGGAACTCTTCTTGCCAGGATAGGTCAAAGCCAGTATAGGTCCAAGCGAGGATAGGTCCAAGAAAACGGCGGTGTCAACACATTGGACGGGATTCCGGTCTTCCTGATCCTCGCGCCAGTGGAAGGGCCGCATGGCTCCCAGGAGGGACAATCAAACGGCGGAGAATCGGCTTCTACGACTGGGTTCGCGCGCTACAATGAGTTTATGCGCATCATTGTGATCGGATACGGCAGGGTGGGCGCGGAAACGGTTCGGCGGCTTAGCCTCGAAGAGCATCACATCACCGTCATTGATAAAGACCGCCGCGTGCTGGAACGGGCGGCGCGCGACATCCGCGCCCGAGTGGTCTTTGGCGATGCCACTGACCCGGAACTGTTGCGCGAAGCGGGCGCCGAGAAGGCCGACGTGGTCTTTGCTCTGACCCGCGATGAGAACACCAACCTGATGGCCGCCCAGATCGCCAGGGCCTTATTCAAAGTGCCCCGGGTCGTGGCCGTGGTCTATGACACACAGCGCGAGCAAAGTTTTCACGCCGCCGGAATCGAGACCATGGCTCTCACGGTGGCCGGCGCGGAATTCCTGGCCCTGACCTTGCAGGGGGTCTCGACCCGCACCGAAACCGCCTTCGAAGAAGTGCGCCGCGTGCTGGAGGAACGTCAGCCCGCACCTGCCCCGGCGCCGCTCCATTCCGGTGAGTTTCAGCAGCCCTGCTACATGATCGTGGTGGGGGGTGGCAGAGTGGGCTACTACTTGGCTCGCATGCTGCTCAACAAGGGCAACGAAGTCACCCTCATCGAATCCAACCCGGAAGTCTATGCCAGGGTTTGCAACCAGCTGGATTGTCCAGTGCTCCGAGGCGACGGTTCGACTATCGAGATCTTGGAGAAGGCAGGCGCCAACCGATGCCACGTGTTTGTGGCCGTCACCAATCACGACCACGACAACTTGATCGCCTGCCAGGTGGCCAAGTTCCACTTTGGCATCCCCAAGACGATCGCCCGCGTCAAGAACCCGAAGAATGAAGCCGTGATGCAGAAACTGGGCGTGGACGTCACGGTCAGCTCCACGGCCATCATCAGCGAGGTGATTGAAAGTGTTGTGCCGGCCACCAAGATCCGCACCTTGCTGAACATCCACACCGGCGACCTGGAAATTCTGGAGTTCTCGTTGGACGCCAATTCGCCGCTGGTGGGGAAGAAATTGAAGGACATTGTATTTCCTCAGGAGACCAGCATTGTCACGGTGCTGCGCGACGGTCAAGCTATGGTGCCGCGCGGCGACACTGCCTTCAACTCGCACGACACTGTGCTGGCGCTGGCGCACACCACGGCCGAGACCGCCCTGCGCAACCTCATGCTCGGCGAAAATTTGTAGCGGCGGATTTGCGCCAACGGGCGCAGCTCTGTGGTTGCCTAAGTTGCCGAAGCCCCCGCGTCAGCAAGCGGTTGCTCGGGTTGCGACGTGAGGCCTCAGCAGGCTGTTGAAGTGGGCGAGAAGCAGGGTCGGGTCAGAGAACCAGAACCTGGTGGTCGGCGCTGTGTGGTGAAATCCGTTGGTAGAGACGATCCAGTAAGTCAGGGCCAAACTGCCCCAGGAAGGAAACTCCGCTGTAGACACGTTCCTGAAGGTTCTTCCGTGGATAGAGGAGATTTTCCAAAATAACCGCGTCACGCTCCATCTGCCTGGAACGAAGACCGGCGGCGCGGGCAGCCTTGCGTTTGATGTTGGCCAGTTGATAATTCATTTTCCGGGCGGACGTGGCCACGGCGTCGGCCAGGGTGTGGTCGAAAGCCTCCATCTGCTGGCGCAGAGAGGTCAGCATCTCCTGGAGCTGACGCTCATCCTGTGTGAAGGCGGCCGCCAGCTCGGGAGGCAACAGTTGCTCGGCCATTTTCTCGCGGAGGATTTGTGAGTTGGCCAGCACGTCCGCCAGTGTCACCTGGTATCGTCCCAGCAGCTCTTCGGCGTGCGTGTCCAGCAGCGTGAAACTGGCCCGGGGATGAATCACCGGCATGCGCCCCAGCAGGTGGTGGTAGAGCGCGCTGGCCTGCGCCAGGTAAGCTACCTCAG
The DNA here is from genome assembly GCA_965223005.1 of Terriglobia bacterium. GTDB lineage: Bacteria > Acidobacteriota > Terriglobia > JAJPHL01 > JAPKYU01 > CBDBKE01. The sequence continues at coordinate 7,744 of CBDCVK010000006.1, forward strand.
CCGGTCCTCCGACGTAGGCGACGGTAGGCAACAGATAATCCTGCAAGACGGGACGTAGAAGAACATTGGGTGAGAAATCGTCAGGAGAGCGCTCCAGATGTTCCATTAATTCGGCGGTGCTCCGCTGCTCGTCGCCTACCAGGAATTCGCCGTCGCGGCGTCGCAAGGCAGTACGTTGGCCGCCAGTGCGCTGAAATAACAAGGTGGAATGGTTAGTGACGTGCACCTGGGCGTGATAGCCGGCTTGGGCCAGCTCCCGGTTGCGGTCGAGCAACGCTTGGCGCAACTCGTCGGCCGATTCCAGGGCACGCCGGAACAGACCGGTCGCTAGCCGGTGCAGGCGCGGATGCATCGGGTCCAGCAGCAACACCCCGAAGCGGCCCATCAGCCGAGCCATCAGGCGACCGAAGGCGCTTCCGAAGGTCTCTCCGGGACGATACGTTTCAGCAAGCGCGCGGGCGAGTTCCGGTTTCCAATCGTTTTCCGGCAGCAAGCCGATTGCCTGCTCGATCTGCCGGGCAAACCCGTCGCTTATGGTCACCTCGCCTACCGGCCTGTTAGGCGCGCGTGGTGTCTCTTCGTCGGCGATGCGGTGTAGCTGGTTGTCGGCGTTGAACAGGAAGGCGTGGTTGACCTCCTCCAGGTCGTGGTCTTCGGTAGCCAGCCAGAAGACGGGTACGCAATCCAGGCCCGCCGCAGTCAGACGCTCGGCCAGGCGGATGGCCGTGAGTGCCTTGTAAAAAGCAAACACGGGCCCGGTGAACAGGCCCACCTGTTGGCCGGTCACCACTGCTGCTGACCCCTGTCGGAAGCGTTCGAGATTACGTCGGGTTTGCTCGGTGGCCCCGAACCGTTCGCTCTGTTCCTCTAAAACCTCGGCCGCCGCCGAGCGGGTTTCCTCCGGGTAGGTCACCGACTTGGCGGCCTGGAAAAACGATGCGTCGTCGAACGGGGCGAAGCTGTAAAAAGACCGGACTCGATCAAACTGGTAGAGAAAGTCGGTGAACAACCGCGTGGCATGCGGGATGTTGGTCTGCTTCATGCACTGACACTGCATCGGTCCTTCAGCGGATGGTACCATAACCTCTTCTAGATTCCGGTCGTAGCCGAGGGACTCCATTCTGGCTCAGGGAGGTTCCGCATCTTGCCTGTTTGTTATCTTCGCTTGCCGGCGGCGTGGTCCCACCGCTCGGCCGCCTGTCTGAGGATTTCCGGCAGGTCGTGATCGAGCAGATACCTCCGCTCGATCAATTGCAGGGCAGAGGCGGCCACCTTCCCCAGGTACTGAGCGCGGTCGCGGTAGCGTTCTTCGATCGAACGCCGAGGGTCGCCCGTGCGCAGCCGTTCGGCGCGAGTTCGTGGGAAGGGGATGTAGCTTCCGGCCATGCTGGAAATTTCGTCCGGAGGGCCCGATCTCGCATTGAACAGATTCCATCCGGTATAGGTGGCCAGAGGGACAGCCACCTCTGGCAACCTTAAACCATTAGTTTCATTTCCGTCCGCATCTACTTGTGGCACAAGCGCCGGGAATGGTTTGCCAATCCTTGGTGGCTCCCGCGTGACGATCCCGGATTTCCACTTCGGCCCGTAGTCGGCACGGTAGGCCGAGAGCACCCGCGCCGAGTAGCCCACTCCGGGAATCTTTGGGAAGCCCAGCGCTTCAGCCGACACCAGCGTCCCGTCCGCAAGGCGTGGGTAGAGGCTGGGTGGCGGCGGCTCACCCTTGCTGACCCAACGATCCAGCGCCACCAGTAGCGCGCGCATGGCCCAGCGAAAATCGTTTGGGTTATCGCGCTGCTGCCCGATCGTCCGCGCGGGTGGAAACGGGGCAGGGCCGTGCTGCGAGCCGGCAAACAGGTAAATGCGCACATTGTCAGGGATGGGCGCGTCGGATTTGCTGTCCAGGCTGGTATGGATCAGCGATGCTGCCCGGCCCCAGTATTCGTAGGACGCGTTGGTGTGAAAGATCCGTGGGGCCGTACCGCTGTGGCGGGCCCGCCGCAGCAGGCCATCGGTCAGCCCGGTCTCCGGGTCGGTCTGTGCGACATCGGTGAAGGGAAAGATGACGGTGGGGTAGAAGAAATTCATGAAGGGATGGGCGTCGCGTGACGGCTGGGCGAAGCGGTGGTTGAAGCTTCCCCGGGAGGCGCCGGCCACGTGCGGGATGACCCCATCCAACACCTGGCGGCCAGCTTCGTCCTGGTTGAAGCCGTAGTAAAGGAAGGTGCGCAGGAAGCGGCCGCTTTGCGAGACGCCGAAGGCGTAGGCGCGGCGGATGGCAGGAATCAGGGGCTCCTCAGGCGGAGCGCCCGGTGCGGCCGCGCGCCCGTATTTCAGGTGCGAAAGGAAGTCACGCACGGCCGTCGGCCCCAGGCCCACCAGCACTGGATCTTTACCCGTGTACACAACTTCGTAGATCTTGTGCGGCTCAAAGCCCGCCGATATTTCCACGCTGGTGCGGTCCGCCGAGAATTCCCAATGCTTTCGGGGGATGAGCCGGCGCGGCGAGTCCACACGATCGCGCACTGTCAGGGTGGCTTGGGGATCGTCCGGATCAGCTACCCGGTAGGGAATGTGGTTGCGGTCGGAGAGCAAGCGCCGGGTGACCCTTTCCGTCACCACGAAATCGGCGCGCACGAGTCCCTGGATGTCGCGCGCCACCGGAGCATACAGGCGCATTAGCCCTGGCCTTGGCGGCGGGTCCCACTGCCATCCCAGCCAGACCAGCGTGTAGCCCTGCCGCAGCAGGAAGCCGTCGCCAAACTCGGCTCCCGTGCTGGGGTCGAGGCTGTACGGAGCGCGATTGAAAAAACTCAGCATGACTTTGCGGCCGCGATTGGGAATGTCGCACAGCACCACACCGTTGCCGAGCTCCGGGTTCTTGGGCTTCAACACGTATAGGTCAGAGGAAAATTCCACCTTGCCTTCAGCATTGCGCGGGGCTTTGTCAATGTCGGCGATGATCTGGTTGATGGGGTTGGCGGGGTCCACGGCAAAGTAGACCTTGCCGGCCAGCTTCTCGTAGGGTCCGGCCAGGCCGAACGTGCGCCCATCGAGAACGTCACTGCGCGCGTGAATCTCGATGCGCGCAACCTCGGCCCACAGCGCGCTGGAGCACAAAAGGAAAACGAGCAACTGTCTGAGCCACATGCCGGTATTTTACCTGTGCGTATCGCGGGTTTTTGGGGCCAAAAGCGAGGGAAAGGCGCTGCGCAGAGGGGCGAGCATGGGAACATCGCCCTTGATGGCGCGCCAAAGGATCGCGTTCATCTGTTGGTCATCCATCAGTCTCTGAAATCCATGCGAGCCGAGGCGGCAGCGCCTGGGGCTTCGGGCGGATTGCGCTCGTTCAGGTTCACCTCCGGCTTCACGACGGTGTAGGAGCGAAAGTCAGGTTTGTCGGTAAAGGCGGCGTACATCGGGGTGGCGGCGGCATCCTGCTGCGTCAAGGGGGGCAGACCGAGGATCAGCTCGATCGTGCGCAGGACGCTAACGGTAGAGTACATCGTGCTGTCCACCACGCCCCGTTTGGCATAAGGGCTGATCACCAGCGCGATCGAGCGGTGCGAGTCCACATGGTCCGGCCCGTTCTGCGCGTCATCCTCCAGCACGAAGATGGCGGTCTCCTTCCAGTAGCGGCTGCGGGTCACCGCCTCGACGATCCGTCCCAGCGCCAGGTCGTTGTCGGCCACCATGGCGCGAGGCGTCCAGGCCCCGGGGCGGGTGCCGGCGGTGTGATCGTTGGGCAGGCGCACGATCTGGAGCTGCGGCAGGTCACCGTTCTTCTCGAACTGGCGAAACTCGCGCAGCCACTCCTCGGCGCGCCTCCGGTCCGAGTAGTTCAGGTCGAAGTTGCGGTAGTAGGGAGCGACGTGGCCTTCGAGCTCCTTCACCCGTGGCCGGACGGGCTGCTTTGGGTCCTCCGGGTTCTCCGTCCACTCGCCGTAGACGCGGAAGCTGACGCCGGCCTTCCGTGCGGCATCCCACAGGTAGCCGCCGGGCGGGCGGCTGGTCGGGTCCTGTCCCTGGTAGTCGTAGAGGGCGCGGCGCCCGGCGTAGGTGGCGGGCCAAAGCTTTTGTACGTAGTCGTTGGCCAGCGCGCCCATGGAGCGGTTGTGGCCGTCGGCGCTTACCTCGGCGCTGGCGTAGAAATTGTCGAACAACACGAACTGGCGCGCCAGGCGATGGTGGTTGGGCGTGACCGTCTCGCCGAACAGCACCAGCGACGGGTCGCCATTGCCCTCCGGGATGTCGCCGAAGACCTGGTCATAGGTGCGGTCTTCCTTGATGATGTAGATGACGTGGCGGATCGGAGTCGGTCCGCCAGGCCGTGTGGGAATCACCGTGCCGGGCCCCGGCGCCGTCTCCAGCAGCTCGTCGTGGTAGGGGGAGGCGGCCAGCGCGCGCCGCGTCAGAATCTTCAACTGGGCTGCGTCCGGCACGTTGATGATGCTCAGCGAGCCCCTCTGAATGCGCGGCGTGGACTCGGTTTGCGGAGTCCGAGGCCGGTCTGGCTGCGGCCCGCCCGGGTTCGCGCGGCTACCCTGGCCTTTGCCGTTGGCGACGAACAGGCGCCGCCCGTCGGGTGAGACGCGCACCGCCGTGGGATACCAGCCGGTGGGGATGAAGCCCTCGACACGCGATGCAACCGGGTCCGGCGTGATCACTGCTACGACGTTGTTGTCGGCATTGGCCACATACAAGCGGCTGCCGTCGGGCGCCAGCGCCAGCGCATTGGGGGTGCTTCCCGGCGGCGACTTGGGATGCAGCGCCACGGAGATGCGCTCGCGCACCGCTCCGGTGTCGGCGTCGTGCACGTAGACTTCGTTAGTGTTGGCGCAGGCCACGTACAGGCGTCCGCGTGGAGCCAGCAGCATGTCGGAGGGGTGCGCTCCGCTGGCGAAGGTGGCCTGCACGTTGCCGGTAGCGGCTTCGATCACGCTGATGGTGCTGCTGCCCCAGTTGCTGACGTACAGGCGAGTTCCGTCGGAGGAGACCAGCACCCGGTAAGGATGCGCGCCGACCCGGATTTGGCGCGCGACTTTCTCTTTGTCTGGTCCTTTGTCTGGCCCTTTGTCCGGCTCCTTGTCCCGCCCTTTATCGAGGTTCAGCTCGTAGACCAGACCGGCCTGCATGTCGGCCACGTAGAGCCGCTTGCCGTCGGGATGCAGAGCCGCGTCGCCCAGGAAGTGGTTGGGGTTCCAGCGCTGGCGCCCACGAGCCAGCGGGTTGGTCACGCCCTCAAAGAGCTTGAATTCGCGCTCGGGCTTGATTTCGGTTTCGCTGAAGGAAAACTCGCGCACCGTGCCGGCGTTGCCCTCGGGCACGTAGAAGACGTCGCCTTCGGGGTGAATCACCAAGCCCAGCCAGGCATGGCTGAGGCCCACGCGAGTGACTCCGCCCTCGCGACCGGGCTGCGCCGAATCCAGGATCAGCACCGAGGGCTGGGTGTAGCCAGCGCTGAGGACGAACAGCTGCTTCCCGTCCGGGTGCAGGGCCAGCGTCATCGGCAGCGTGTCGGGCAGCGGCACCTGGATTCCGGTCGGCGCCAGCCGCCAGCCCGTGGGTAGCAGGAACCCCTCCGGCTTCGGCCCCGGCCATTGTGGCTCCGGTGCGCTGGTTTGCAACGCAGCCAGGGCGGCAAGCAACAGTAACGCCAGCCCACTTCTCATGCCGCCTTAACTATACGAGCAAAACCGGGTAGTGCAAGAAGGGTTGCCATCACGTTCAGGAATTTCCACTACCGACAGAGATCTAAGACAGGTTCCTATTCAGAGAAGCGCTGGGCGATGGGGAAGCGGCGGCCGATGCCGAAGGCCTTGGAAGTGACCTTCAGGCCGGGGGCGGCCTGTTGGCGCTTGTATTCGTTGCGGTCCACGTGCTGGCAGACCTGGCGCACCAGCTCCGGCGGCACGCTGTTCTTGGCGGCAATCTCGGCGGGCGACTCGAAGTCCTCGATGTAGCCCTTCAGAATGGCGTCCAGAACTTCGTAGGGGGGCAGGGAATCGGTGTCCTTCTGATTGGGCCGGAGTTCGGCGGAAGGCGGTTTTTCAAAGACCCGCTCCGGAACAGCACCGCCCAGGTGCTCGGGGCGGTTGGCCACCCGCGCCAGCTCATACACCATCGTCTTGGGGATGTCGGCGATCACCGCCAGCCCCCCAGCCATGTCGCCGTACAGGGTGGCGTAGCCCATCGCCAGCTCGCTCTTGTTGCCCGTGCTGAGCACCAGCGCGGAGAACTTGTTGGACAGCGCCATCAGCACGTTGCCGCGGGCCCGAGACTGCAAGTTCTCCTCGGTAACGTCTTCGGGCAGGCCGGCAAACACAGTTGCCGTCGCGTCCCGGTAGGCCTGCCAGATATCGCCGATGGGCACCGTGTGAAACGCGATGCCCAGCGCCTTGGCCAGGGCCTGCGCATCCTCCAGGCTGGCTGGCGAAGAGTAGGGACCGGGCATCCCCACGCCGGTGACGTTCTCCGGGCCCAGGGCTTGGGCGGCGATGCAGACGGTGAGCGAAGAGTCAACGCCCCCACTTAGGCCGACCAGCGCCTTGCGAAACCCGCACTTGCGCACGTAATCGCGCGTGCCCAGCACCAGAGCGCGGTAGACAGCTTCGTGTTCGTCCTCAAGTGACGGACGCGCCGCACCCCGGTTCGTGGCCGTGTCGTAGAGCAAAAGGTCTTCCTCGAATGCGCTGGCGCGGGCGCGCGTAACGCCGTCGGCGTCCACGACGGCGCTAGAGCCGTCGAACACCAGGCTGTCATTTCCTCCAACCTGGTTCACCAGCACGACTGGCATGCGGTGGCGCTTCGCCAAAGCCTCGAGCATGCTGTGGCGGAATTGGCGCTTGCCCATGGAGTACGGGGAGGCGGAGATGTTGATCAGCAGATTGGCTCCCTGCTTCACCAGTTCCTCAACAGGATCGCGCTCGTAGAGACGCCGGACCCAGAAGTTCTTGTCGTTCCAGATGTCTTCACAGATCGTGAGAGCCATCTGCCGTCCGCACAGCGAGAACAGTGACTGGCGCTCGGCGGATGCAAAGTGGCGCGCCTCGTCGAAGACATCGTAGGTGGGCAGCAACATCTTACGCTGGAGAAACTCGACCCGGCCGCCAGCCAGCAGCGCTGCGCTGTTAGTTGCCGCCTTGCCGGTTTCCTGCTCGGCCCGTCCGGCAAAGCCGCAGATGACCTGGATCGGCAGACGAGCCATCTCGCGCGCCAGGCGTTCCAGCTCTTGCTGGTTGCGCTCGAGAAACAGGGGCTTTTCTATCAGGTCCCGGGGCGGGTAGCCGGAGACTGCCATCTCGGGAAAAATGATCAGTTCGGCGCCGGCCGCCTGTGCTTGGCGGGCGAATTCCACCATCTTATCGACATTGCCGGCCAAGTCGCCGACCGTGGTGTTGATCTGTCCCAGCGCCAGCTTCACAGCTTCATTATAGGCTTAACGTTACGGGCTCAACATATGTCTCAGTTTCGTTTGCAGGGACAGTCATTGACAGTTCCACGCTCGATCGCTACCATAAATACCGCTCGAATCGCTGTGTCTGCAGGGAGACGCTGTTATGGCAACGACCCCGACCGCTACAAGGCCTGTTACTTCGTTTGACCGTTTCAATAACGTTTTGCGGGAGGCTGTCAGCAAGGGTGCTTCCGACCTTCACGTCGTGGTTGGAAGCGGATTTCGCATACGCCTCAAAGGAGATATGGTATCGCCCGCGGACCCAAGCCCGTTGACTCCCGCAGACGTGGCCACGATTGCCGCCGGCATTCTGCTGGCGGGGCGGAAGTGTACTCGTGAAAACGTGGCCTCATTCGTCCAGGGAATCACCGACTTCGATTGTTCCTATAGCCTGTCGGAGGTCGGCCGGTTTCGCGTCAACATCTGCAGCCAGCGCGGTTCGCTATCACTGGTCCTGCGGCACATCCCGTTCAACGTCCCGGACTTCAGAAAGCTTGGCCTGCCGGAGGTGCTGGAAAAGGTCGCCATGACGGACCGCGGCTTGGTATTGCTGACCGGCACGACCGGTAGCGGCAAGTCCTCCACGCTGGCCGCGCTGATCAATCACATCAACCAGAACAGGAGCGCTAAGATCATCACCATCGAGGATCCCATTGAGTTCATATACCGCGACAGCAAGGCCAACATCATCCAGCGCGAGGTGGGCTCCGACACCGAGAGCTTTGCAAAGGCGTTACGCGCGGCCCTGCGCCAGGACCCCGACATCATCCTGGTGGGAGAGATGCGCGACACCGTCACCATTGACATCGCCATGAAGGCGGCCGAGACCGGCCACCTGGTCTTCTCCACCGTGCACACCACCGACGCGCCCAAGACGGTCTCGCGCCTGATTGCAGTCTTTGATCCGGCCGAACAGCCAACTGTGCGGATGCGCCTGGCTGAGGTCTTGCAGGGTGTGATTTCGCAACGCCTGCTGCCCAAGGCCGATGACAGCGGCCGGGTGGTGGCCTGCGAAATCATGCGCCAGACCAAATCCATTCAGGAGTGCATCGAGGACCCGGAGAAGACCGACACAATGAAAGATTTCATGGAGAAGGGCCGTGAGATGTACGGCATGCAGACCTTCGACCAGCATCTGACGGATCTCTACCGGTCGGAAACCATCTCGCTGGACGTGGCCATGCATGCCGCCACCAGCCCGGCCGACTTCGAGCGAAATCTGCAATTCCAGTGATCGGAGGCCTCGCCCCGGAAAGTTTGCCCCGCCTGTTGCTTCGCTGAAAATACCCGCGTGTCTATGGAAACTTTCGACGTTTTGATTGTGGGGGGAGGCCCGACCGGGCTAGCCTGCGCCATTGAATGCCTGCGCCGGGGCCTCTCCTACGTCGTGCTGGAAAAGGGATGCCTGGTCCAGTCCCTGGTGAACTACCCGGTCAACATGCTGTTCTTCACTACCGTTGAATTGCTCGAGATCGGGGACGTCCCCATGACCGCCCAACGCGACAAGCCCACGCGGGTCGAGACCCTGAAGTACTACCGGCGCGTGGCCCAGCATTACGGACTGCGCGTGCGGCAGTACGAGGTCGCACAACGGGTGGAGGGCGCCGATGGAAACTTTACGGTCCGCTCGCGCACCCGCACCGGCCAGGATCGCTGCTACCGCGCGCGCAAACTGGTGCTGGCCGCCGGCAACTACGGCCAGCCGAATTTGCTGGGCATTCCCGGCGAGCAGCTGGAAAAAGTCTCCCACTACTATCGGGAAGCCCACCCCTACTACGACAGCGACGTCGCCGTCATTGGCGGAAAGAACTCGGCGGCCGAAACCGCCCTGGAGCTCTACCGGCACGGGGCCCGTGTCACGTTGATCCACCGCGGCCCGGCGGTTTCCGACAAGGTGAAGTACTGGGTCAAGCCGGATCTGGAGAACCGCATCAAGAATAGAGAAATCCGCGCCCTGTTCAACACCTCGGTCAGAGAGATCCAGCCGGAATACATCCTGCTCCAATCGGGCGTGCAATCGGGGGTGCAGTCGGGAAACGGTAGCGATCGGCTGAGGAATGATTTTGTCCTGGCCATGACCGGGTACCACGCCGACGTGGAGCTTCTGGCCCACTTGGGTGTGACCCTGGACCCGATTTCCGGCCGCCCGGACTGTGACCCGGAAACCTACCAGACGAATGTGGCGGGAATCTATCTGGCCGGCGTGCTGGTCGCCGGCATGCAATCTGCCGAAATCTTCATTGAGAACGGTCGCTTCCACGGCCGCCAGATTGCAGCCCACATCTCTCAACTACTGAGCCGACACGCCCTGAGCTAGAGCTTCGGACTCTTCCAGCAACTGCTTCTTGCCGAAGCCCATGACGTCTGCTGTTTGGCGTGACAGGCTCCGTGTTATAGTAGGCACGTATGGTTGGTGAAGTTTGGAAGACGGCGTCGGCGCTGGCCAAGGGAATGGCGGTGACCTTCAAGCACCTGTTCCGGCCAACCGTAACGGAGAATTATCCCGACGAGCCGCCGAACTTTGAAGCGCGCTTCCGGGGTGTACATGTGCTGCAGCGCGATGGGAACGGGCTGGAAAAGTGCGTGGCGTGCTTCCTGTGCGCTGCCGCCTGTCCCTCCAACTGCATCTACATCGAGGCCGCCGAGAACACCGAAACACAGCGCATCAGTGCCGGCGAGCGCCATGCCACAGTCTATAACATTGATTACAACCGCTGCATCTTCTGCGGTTACTGTGTCGAAGCCTGCCCCACCGACGCCATCACCCACGGGCACGCTTTCGAGATTGCCAGCTACAACACCACCTCTCTCATTTACCGCAAGGAGCAGTTGCTGGCGCCGAGCAAGCCGCTGCCTGTGACCACTGCAACTCAGTAAACTGGCAGCTATGCCGGCTCGCGCCGGGGCAGGCCGCTGCCAGCCCCGGACGGCAACCTGTGAGTTGCGCACGCAGAGAGGCTTCACAAGCCCGGTCTTGCAATTCGCGCGAAGCTACATCAGAGCTCAGGCAGGAACGGGGCTAGCAGCGGATCCGGTGACGCTCCCCGGATGACGGGAGCAAGCAATTGTGCCGTCAGCAGCCCCAGCAGGATTCCGTTGCGGAAGTGTCCGGCGTCGAGGAAGTAACCGGGCAGGGCGGTGGGCCCGATCCGGGGACGCCCGTCCGGGGAGGCGGGGCGCAGGCCGGTCCAGGTTTCAAGCGTGGGCGATTCTGCTAACCGTGGCACCAGCCGCTCAGCGGCAGAGCGGAGCCGGGCAATCGCGGCAGGGTCCACGGTCTTGTCAAAGCCAGCTTCTTCCATTGTGCTGCCGATGAACAGGCGCCCATCGTCCTTCGGCACCACGTACACCCCCACAGTGTGCAGGACATGGGTCAACGACCAGCCCCGAATGGCCACGGCGAGCATCTGCCCCTTTACCGGACGGATGGATGCCGTCTCAGCTCCGGTGGCCGCGATGGTCGAAGCCCAGGCGCCGGCCGCGTTCACCACGGCGTCGGCGGCCAGGCGCGACCCGTCGGCCAACAACACACCAGCGGCACGCCCGTTTTGCTCGGCCACCTCGACTGCCGTGCCTTGACGGATATCAACGCCCCGGCGGCGACAGGCCTCGACTAGCGCAGCGGCCAGGCGCCGGCTGTCCACCTGGCTTTCGCCCGGCAGCAGATAGCCGCCCGGCGCGCGCACCTCCGGCTCCAGCACCCGGACTTCCTGGGCGTCCAGATGCACGATAGGGACGCCTCGTTCGCGCTGCCAGGAGAAGTGCCGTTCCACCTCCTGGCGCATCTCATCGGAGTAGTACAAGAACATCGCGCCTGCGGCACTATAGCCAGTGGTCAGGCCTGTTTCCTGTTCCAGTTCGCGAATGGAGTCCGGGTAGCGCGTCGCCGCCTCCAGACACAACTCGAAGAAGTCTCCGGGAGTGGCGGCTTCCGCTGAAGGTGCTAGCATGCCGGCGGCCGCCCAGGTGGCTTCGCTGGCTGGTTCTTGCCGCTCCACTAGCACCACATCGGCGCCGCGCCGCCGCAATTCGCGCGCCAGCGCCAGGCCGATGATCCCGGCTCCAATGATGGCAACCTTCATACTTGTGTCTGGCCTGTCCCTGGCGGGTTACGGGAACGGCAGTCCTTGAACCACGCGGTAGGTGTCGCGCGCAATGAGCAATTCTTCGTCGGTGGGGATGACCCAGATGGCCACGCGGCTGCTGGGCAGCGACACCAGGCCCTCCCGCCCGGCCAGCGACAAGTTGCGGGTTTCATCAAGCTGGCAGCCCAGCGCATCCAGCCGCTCGCAAATCATCTGGCGAACCAGTGCGGCGTTCTGTCCGATGCCTCCGGTAAAGATCAGTCCATCCAGGCGTCCTAACGCAGCCCAATATGACCCGATGTACTTTCGGATGCGGTAACAGAACACCTCGACGGCCAGCTTGGAGCGCTCATCGCCGGCGGTCATCGAGTTCAATACCGTGCGCATGTCGTTGGAGTCGCCGCTGATTCCGTAGAGGCCGCTCCAGCGATTCAACAGCGTAGCTACCTCGTGCGGCGCCAGCTCCTCCTTGGTCATCAGGTGCAGCAGGATCGCCGGATCCAGGTCGCCCGATCGCGTGCCCATCATCACGCCTTCCAGCGGGGTGAACCCCATGGAAGTGTCCACCGACTGCCCGTTCTCGATCGCCGTCACCGAGCAGCCGTTGCCCAGGTGGCAGACAATCAGGTTGGCGGCGTTGCGCTCCGCGCCCGTCAGTTCCAGATAGCGGAACAAGACGTAGCGGACTGAAGTGCCGTGAAACCCGTACCGCCGGATGCGCTGCCGCCGATAGTAGTCGTAGGGCAACCCGTAAAGGAAGGCATGTGGGGGCATGGTGTGGTGAAAAGCGGTGTCAAAGACCGCTACCTGCGGCAGTTCGGGAAACAGGTCGCGGCAGACGGAGTAGCCTTTCAGGTTGTGAGGATTGTGCAGGGGCGCAAGCGGAGTCGCTCGTTCAATGCCGCGGATCACCTCCTCGTCCATCAGGTGGGATTGTGTGAAGTGCTCGCCCCCGTGCACCACGCGGTGTCCGATGGCATCGATGGTGACGGTTCGCCGGCGCCGCTGCTGAGCCGGTGCGCCTGCCGCCGAGGCGGCCTTTGCTGGCTTAGGTTCCGGGCTCCGTTCCAGCAGGCCAACGGCACGCCCGATGGCCGCATGGTGGTTCAGCAGCTCTTCCATGCTGCGCTTCGGTGGGCGTTCGCCGAAAGTGTGGGTGAAGATGGCCTCCGCCGTCCCGATTTTCTCGATCATGCCGCTCAGGTGCACCAGGTCAGTGTGGGCGGCGATGCGGTCGCTATTGGTCTCGATCACCTGGAACTTCACCGACGAGCTACCACAATTCAGCACCAGGACGTTCATCTTCAGCGGGCTCCTGTCGGAGGCATTCTACCATCCTGCCGACACGGGTATCTTTAGCTTGTCCGATTTGGGCTTGCCGGATTCGGGCATGTCGGACTTGGTCGGGGTCTTGTTTGTCCGAGCAGGGAAGCGCGTTGCTGATAAGGAAGCGCGACTTGCTGTGTCCGTTCGCGTGTGCCACGATAGAACGCCGTGATTGTGGCTGCGTTATGGCTGGCGATGGCCTGCACGACTATGGTGACGCCTGAGGAACCCTCGGGCGCCATCGTCGGCCACGTACTTTTCCCCGACGGCACCCCGGTGGTTGGAGCCAAAGTGGTTGGGGCCAAGGTGGTTGGGGACAAGGTCGGACTCTCGAACGCCTCCGGGCAGCGGGCTGTAGAAACCAGCACCGACGCTCGCGGCCGATTTGCGATCATCGGGCTCGCCCCCGGGCTCTATCGCGTGGCCGTGGAGCACGACAGCGTAGCCGCCGCAGAACGCACGGCCCAGGTGCCTCCGGGCAGGGAAGTCCGCGTAGAGTTGGTGCTGGCGGTGGCTGGACGGCGCGAAAGCGTCACAGTGACAGCCACGCTGGACCCGCGGCAAGCCGCCGGCGTGCCGTCCAGTGTGACTGTGTTGGATGGGGAGCGGCTGCGCAACTCCCCCGGCGTCACCCTCGACGAAGTGCTGCGCGCGATCCCCGGCTTCTCCCTGTTTCGGCGCACAAGCAGCCTGGCCGCCCACCCGACCGCCCAGGGTCTTTCCTTGCGCGGGGTAGGACCCAGCGGAACCAGCCGCTCGCTGGTGCTGGTGGACGGATTTCCAGCCAACGATCCGTTTGGTGGCTGGGTGCACTGGAATCGCGTCCCTCGCGAGGCGCTGGCTAGCGCAGAAGTGCTGCGCGGGGCCGCCTCCAGCCTCTACGGGAATGCGGCCTTGGCCGGTGTGGCCAGCATCCTTTCTGAGCGCCCACAACGGCGCACAGTCCGCGCCTCGCTGGCAGGCGGTAGTACAGGCTTGGTCGACGCCTCCTGGTTCGCCAGCACGCGTAGCGCGAACCAGCGCTGGGGCGTTTCGCTGGACGGAGAAGCCTTTCGCAACGACGGCTACTATGCTGTGAGGCGCCGGGACAGGGGTGCGGCCGATGCGCCCTTCGCCCTGTCCTACGTGACCGCGCGGTTGCGCTTGGAGCGGGAGTTACCGCGGGGCGGGCTGGCGTTCGCTTCCGCTGGTGTGCTTACCGAGGACCGCGAAAACGGAACGAGCCTTCGCGCCAACTCCACCGATCTTCGCTACGGTTCGTTGGGCGCGCAGTGGCATACGAGTGGGGGCAGCACGTGGCGCGCTGGACTTTTCGCGCAAGGGGAAACGTTCCGCAGCACCTTCTCGCGCCTCAGCGGCGACCGCAACCAGGAAACGTTGACGCTCAGCCAGCGAGTCCCCTCCAACTCCGTAATGGCGCGGGCGGACTGGTCGCGGCCGCTCGCCCGCCATCATCTGACGGCGGGCGGAGACCTGCGCTGGGTGGAGGGGGCGAGCCACGAGCAATCGTTCGGGAGACAAGCAATCCGTGGGGGGCAGCAATGGACGGGCGGGTTATTTGTACAGGATGTCTTCACGCCCGCACCGGCCTGGCAGGTGGTAGCCAGTGTGCGGGCTGATCGCTGGTCCAGCACGGACCGCGACAGCGGCCGCGTCAATTCGGCTACCGTATTCAATCCTCAACTGGGCCTGCGCTACCAGGCCTCCTCGCGAGTCGCACTGCGTGCTCAGGGCTATCGGGGATTTCGCGGACCCACCCTGAACGAACTCTACCGGCAGTTTCGCGTGGGCAACGTGTTGACGCTGGCGAACTCCAGCCTCCGGCCGGAGCGCGCCAACGGCGCCGAAGCAGGAACGGATGTGCAGCTCGGCACAAGCTTGCTGCGCTTTACTGGGTTTTGGACCGAGTTGCGCGATCCGGTTTCCAACGTCACTCTTTCCATAGAGCAGCTCATTTTGCGCGAGCGCCAAAACGTGGGCCGAGCGCGCATCCGGGGCCTGGAAGTCGACTGGGAATGGCGCTTTCGTCGCAAGGCCCAGTTCCGCCTCAGCTACCTCTTCGATGATGCGCGCGTCCGCCGCTTCGCTCCCGACCCCAGCCTGGAAGGGCTGCGGCTTCCACAGGTGGCGCGGCACCAAGGGTTTCTCGGCCTGCAACTGCCAATCTGGCGCGGCGGAATCTTGCACTTGCAAACACGGCTCTCCGGAGTCCAGTTCGACGACGACCGCAACCAGCTGCCGCTGGCCGGTTTCGCCCAAGCGGACCTGTCCTGGACGCAGCCATTGGGGAATCACCTGGAATGGTTTCTGCGCTCCAGCAATCTTTTCGACCGCCGCTATCCGGTGGCCCGCACCCCGCTCGAAACCCTCGCCGCTCCGCGGTTAGTGCTGGTAGGAATCCGTTTCCGCTGGAACGACCGATAGAAATTGCGGATTTCGATTTGCCACAGAGACTCAGAGGCACAGAGAGAAAGCAAGAGCTGGGCTTGGGGTCTTCAGAGTCTCTTAGGCGAGAATGCTGGTCTGAGATCAGCGGTCAGAACTGGCGTTCGGTGTCGAGAAGCAGGGTAACTGGGCCGTCGTTTACCAATTCCACCTCCATCATGGCTTGGAAGACGCCCTGCTCGACAGGAACACTTTGCTCTTGGAGGAATTCAACAAAGTTTTCGTAGAGAGACCGCGCCAACTCCGGCCGTGCCGCGCGATCGAAGCTGGGGCGCCGCCCCTTGCGGCAGTCGCCGTAGAGAGTGAATTGCGAGACGGCCAGAACCGCTCCGCGCGTCTCCAGCAGCGAGCGGTTCATTTTTCCTTCGTCGTCCTCAAAGACGCGCAGGTGGGCGATCTTCTCCGACAGGTGGCGAGCCGCCTGCTCGTCATCCGCGCTGCCCACACCCAGCAACACCAGCAGGCCGCGCCCGATCTGGCCGGTGATCTGCCCGTTCACCTTGACCTGGGCCCGGGAAACCCGCTGGATTACGGCGCGCATGCTACCTCTCTCGTGGGCGTTTTCCCGCCAGCGGAGATTGTCCTTCCTGTACCTGGCGGATTCCAGCTGGTGTAATCCCTAAATGGCGGCAGTGGGAGCACCCAGCTGAGATGGGGCTGATTTTTAGGTGCGGGTGTGGGCTACGCTCTCTTGACCACTTTCTTGTAGTAGTCGATGTCCGGGCCTGCGAACGGCTTGGTACGCTCCAGCAAAGCCTTCTTCTCGGCCGCCGGCATGGGCTCGAATTTCATGGCCAGGTCCAGGTTGGTTTTCAGGAATTCCATACGGTCCATGCCCGAAATCAGCACCGACACCGGAAGCGACCAGACGTAGCGCAGCGCCTCGCTGAGCGTGTGGGCGCGGATGAGGGCACGCCCGCGCGACAGCGTCTTGAACGCCAGCACGCCCATGTTTTTCTCCACCACCTTGGGCAGCACCTGGTTCTGGAAGCTGTGCCAGTGCGCGTCCACGATGTTGATGACCATCATGACCGCATCCCAATCATAGCGCTCCAGCATGTCCAGGTGCACTGCCGGATCGGTGTGGCCCGTAAAGCCGAGGTAGCGAATCTTCCCTTCTTTTCTGGCCTTCTCCGCCACTTCCATCGCGCCCCCGGGTCCGAAGATCGTGTCGATTTGCTTGAAGTCGGTAATATCGTGGAACTGCCACAGGTCAATCGCGTCGGTCCGCAGGCGACCCAAGCTGTCTTCCAGCTGCTTCTGGGCTCCGACGGCGTCGCGCGCATGAACCTTGGTCATCACGAAAGCTTGCCGCCGCTTGCTGGGAGCCGCCAGGGCCTTGCCCATGCGCTCTTCACAGAGGCCGTCGTCGTAGAGCCAGGCGTTATCGAAGAAGGTGGCGCCCAAGTCGAGGGCGTAGTCCATCATGCGCAGTGCTTCCTTCTCCTCGCGGGGCCTGCCAAGGTCGGAGCCACCCAGGCCAATCATGGATACTTTTTCGCCCGTTTTGCCCAGCGGGCGCAGTGGAATGCGAGTCCCTGTGCCGCGCGGTGGCGAGTAGCCCTCCAGCACCGGGTGTGCTGCGGCTACTGCTGCGGCGGATTGCAGAAATTGGCGGCGATTCATGGGAACTCCTTCCTCTTTCGGGTTGATCGTACATCGGAGGCTGCGGCCTGTCAATCCACGAAGGCTTACTACTTCAGCTCCAGGGAGATGGCTCGCACGGGGGTTGAGCCGATGTTCTCCAGGATCTGCTGTTGCGCCGGGAGCCACACCCACTGGGCCGGTCGAAGGGAAATCTCTTCCTGGTATCCGGTGTCGTCGGTCGAGCGCAACTGGCCGCCCTCCAGGATGACCCAAACTCGTGGGCCGTATGGATGCATGGGAGACTTGCTGCCAGGAGCGAATGTCTGGTCAAACGCCACCAGATGTGGGTTCTCGTAGACGTTCTTTGCTCCCGTCACCGGGCCCTGATAAGCGCCGGTGGGTTCGGTTTTCTTCAGGAGCGCCTGGACGACACGAATCTCGGTCTGACCTATGTTCCGGCGCGCTTCGACCTTGCCAATGCCGCTCTGCCAAAGCACGTCACCGGCCCGCCGCTCCTGCTGCTGCTTTTCTCCGCTGGCCTGAACGTGTTCCATCGTCCCACCCTGGACGACAACCCCGACTACGCCGATCGTGTTGTCTGCTACCAGTTGCTTGGAAGCCACCCCGGCACCCGGTTCCCAGAGGACGTCAATTACCCGAACGCGGTCGTTTTCGAACACGGGTCCCACCTGAGGCTGCTTAAGAGGCTGCTTCAACGGTGCCTGTTTGCAGCCGGTTAGCGCGGCCACGGCCAGAAACCAGCAGCCGGCCCAGAGCGCGGCCCGCGTCTTGCCGTGTTTGTTCATGGCACGAGCCTATCAGAACCTATCTTTGCTTCCAATGTGCGCTTCCAATGTGCCTCCGACTATGCCTCCAACTGCCTGCGGTCCAACCGGCGGGCCGCCTCTTCCTGTCAGACTCGTCGAGGAACGGCAACCTAACGCCGGGGACGGAATTCCCCGGACGCCAGACGGCGGAGCTCGGCCACGATGTCGTCGCGGTCGGCTGCGCGCAGTGAAGCGGCAAGTCTGCGCAGAGCCACGCTGATGATCTGGTCATGGTGCAGACCACGCAGGTTCGGGTCCGCGGTCAGCTCCAGCCACAGCCGGTGCAGCAATTCCACGTCCTCCGGGCGCAGCGACGGGGCGTGGGGTCCCATCAGGAAGCTTTGGGTGTCACCGCTGGGCTTGATGATTTGCAAGGACAAGCGAGGTCGGGGATGGGGCAGCTTTTCCCATGCGAGGCCGGTCCGGCGGGCCTGCTCCTGCGGGGTTAGCTTGTGGGACGTCCCTGCTACCACAGCAGAAGACTGCAAACGCTGGGCGGTCAGCATGACTGCCTCGAAGGGATCGGTTCCCGGCACCACCGTCAAGAAGACGGGCTTGCCCATTTTTTCGGCGTGGCTAACAACACGGCTGAAGAGCATCTGTTCATATTGGCTGAAGGTGTTTTGGTCACCGGCCAGATGCTCGGCGAAGTCGCCGCCGCTGACCAGCCGCGTGGTCATCACGACCACATCGCGTTCGTCGGTGTCGGTGCGCCCAAGGAGGTGGTCCAAATGCTCCAGGGTGTTTTGATCACGTACCCCCACCAGGATGTTGCCCGGCCGGCACCCCACCGAGTCCCGGGTCACCTGCTCCTGGGCGCTCAGGTTGAATTTCTCCATGCCGATTTGGGCAGCGCGGCGGCGGGTGGTGATGTACTCGGAAACGTTGAAAACGATAAACAGGAAAGCGGTAAAGGAAAGGCCAGCGACGGTGGCTACTTTCTTGGTGAACAAGTTGGTGAAGGCGACCGAGAACAGCACCAGCGCGATCAGGCAGATTCCCACCGGTATTTCGTGGCGGCCCACCCGGAAGTTCCCCGGCACGCGCCACTCGCGCGGGCCGGGATTCTTGAAGCGCAGCACCAAGGTGGAGATCGTCATCAGCGTGAAACTCCACATGACTCCGAAAGCGTACGCTTCACCCAGCAGGTAGACATTGCCGCGGCTGACCAGAACGGCAAACAACTGAAGCAGGACCACTATGTTGATCATGCGGTAGGTGGTGCCGAAACGGGGATGGGGACGGCGGAACCAATCGGTCAGCACTCCGTCTTCGGCCATGCGGTTCAGCACGCCGTTGGAGCCGATCAAGGCCGTGTTCACGGCCCCGGACAACATGAGAGTGCCCACCACCACAACGAAGGCCTGAAACAACAGTCGCAGCTGTTCTGGCCCGACGACGTTCATCGCCAGTCCGCTGATCAGGTTGTTGGCATAGCGGGTCGTCCGTTCCGCGTCTGGGATCAGGGCGACCGCTAGAAAGGCGGTCAGCGCCGTGAAGCACAAGGTGAAGCCACCGATCAGGATTCCAGCGCGCCTGAGGTTTTTCAGCTTGGGATGTTCGATTTCCCGGCTCACCTGGGCCAGGGACTCTTCCCCGCTCATGGCCAGAACGGAATGGCCGAAGGCCATCACCATAGCGAATGCCAGGATGTTGGTCAGGGGTGTCCCTTTCAACCAACCCAGCGCCGTCTCGTTAAACTGCAAGGTTTCCAGGCTAGGAAAGGGGGCGAGCTGGCCGCCCCGTAAAAGCAGCGTGATGCCGCACCATGCCAGCACCAGCACCACCAGCACGGTGACCGCGTACATGATGCGTAGAGCTTTTTCACTGGACTCGCGCAGCCCGATGATGTTCTTGCGCCAGAAGTACAAGATCACCAGTACCGCAAAGAACATGGAGCTGGCATCACGGGGTAGGTCGACGGCGAGCGAGTCGTTGATCAGCCCGACCATATACTGACCGGCGGACACCGAACTGATGGGACCGGTGAGCATGTAATCGAACATCAGGGCGGCCACGGCCAGCCGGGCCATCGTTCCCCCCATCGCTTCTTTCACCACGCGATAGACCCCGCCGCGGGTAAACATGCCGCAGCTCTCGATGTAGACCATGCGCACGGCGTTGGCGAACAGCATCACCGCCAAGATGAACCAGGGGGCTGCTCTGCCGTAGGCCTGCTCGGCGATGCCCGCGGCGTAGAAGGCCGACGAGCCCAGGTCGTTGAGGACGATGGCGGCAGCGCGCCAGAAGCTGATGAAGCTGAGCAGCACCGTGGTGGCAACCACGATGCGAACCCGCTGTGGAGCTGCCGATGGGGTTTGCGCGATTTCGGCCATGCTTCGCTAGAGGTTCGGGATGGCCATGACCAAACCGAGCTGATGGTACGTGCCGGCTGGTGTTACTGTCAATGCAACCGTTCCCCCGGTAGTGGGCTACTTTGAAAGTAGCCCACTACCGTCCCTCGGCCAAGAAGTGCCACATCTGGGAACGCCAATCTGCGCACTCAGAGCTCCCGGTCCGGAGCCGGCTTCGCCCGAAGGGAGGACGACTGGCGGCCATTAGGAAGCTCGGACGCAGGACGGAAATCGGTGCGCTCGACACGCTTGTGGTATCCCTGATTCTTGATCAGCCCGATGCGGGCGTGCCACCTTTCTTCGGCAAAGTAGGGGAGCCAGACACCGTTGACCGGCCTTTGCCGCACCTCCATGGTAGCTCCTTGACGGACTTTCAGCAGCACTCCGCCCCAGACGTTAAAGTCGCGCTTCACCTGGGCCTGGAACCGCACCACGTGCGCGGACTCGGGGTCTACCCAGCTCAGCGCGGTGATATGTCTCAGCAATTCGGTGGCGCGAGATTTGGACCGGTAGCTTGGCTTCGGCGTCAAGCGGTAGAGGACAGTTCGCCGTCCCTCGACCATCCGTTCCCCCACACGTTCGAAGTCGATCGCCTTGGGAACTTCGCCGATCATCGTCTGGTAGCGCTGGTGGCGTTTGGCGGCACGCTGCACCTGCTTCTGCCAATTGTTGTCCTTGCGGATGTCTGGCCAGGGATCAGTCTTGCGCTGGCCTGTGGGCTGTCCGTTAATCAGCAGTTGCTTATACAGCGGCACGCCGTCCAGGTGGCAAACAAGCTCCTCGCGCTCCTCGGTCTCTTTCACCCGGCCGTCGTCGCGAAGTTTCTCTTCCAGGATACGCTGGCGGAAGCAGAACTGAAGCAGACGCTTCATGGCCGCCTGCTGGTTGGCCACAATGCGGGTGATCAGGGATGCATCGGGCGCAGCAGCCGGCTGCCTTTGGGAGAGCTCAACGCCGCGCAACAGTCCCGGCAAGGCCAGCACCAGAACGGCTGTCCATAGCAGCAGCCTAGTTCTTCCCTCGGGAGATGGTGGCATCATTGCGTCCGTGACTGGCGGGAAGCGGAACAGCTTCCGGCGCTCTACCTTAGCCTTACGCACCTCTGGCTATTTCGGTTCCATGCTTGCCGAAGATGGCGGTCTCAATTGGGGGTAGTTCTCGCAAGGCCAAGCCCTTGCTTATAGCATCCCTCCACCCTCAATACAAATTACGCCCGTCCGACCGTTGGGTCGAACGGCCGCTGTGTCTAACGGTTGGTGGCTATCGCTCCAGCTCGCGACCTAGCGCCTGAGTCTGCCTTGGTCAATAAAACATTTCTGTTGAATCTGATTAAAACATGTAATACGACAATTGAGCCTTTTTGGGGGAAGACCTTGCTGCAGGGTCTTTGGGGTGAAGGAGGGGAGCGTGAGCCGATTTCCGAACTACAAAATCATGCTGATCGTGTTGTTCGCGGCGGCAGTGGGTGCATGGCTTGGCAGCCAACCGGCGCAGGCGCAGGAGTCGTGCCTTAAGTGGAATGGCTGCTGCTTGGGTTACTGCAATATCCGCTATACCTTTTACTGTGCAACTTGGGTTTGCCAGGTCGAGATTTGCTCCACGCCTTCGGACAATCCGTATTGTCAGCCACCGTGGGGCGACTGGTATACCGACACTTGTGTGGGGTACGGCTGGCCCGCGTGCTCCAACCCTGCGTTTTTCTTCTGTCCGCTAACCTGCGCTTGACGAGGCCACATGTCGAAAGCGTCGGAGCACAAAAGCCTTATGAGACCCAGATTTCTGCTGATTCTATTGCTGATGCTGGTTGCTGGCTTGGCCTCGTTTCGGGCCGTCCGATACAGCCGTTCCCAAGCGGTTTTTGCCGAAGCGAGGAAAGCTTTCTTCGTCAAGATGTATGGGAAGGCCGGACTGGCGGATGATCCCACAAAGTTTCGGGAACGTGACTTTTTCTATGCCGTTCGCAGCGACGGTTCCTACGCTCAAGGCGAGTATACCGAGCTTCCAAATGACGGCATGCTGATTCACAGCGGCGGGGTGACGCTGGTTCCAGAAAAGAGGATGATCGGGTTTACTCAACGCACGCGGTCGAAGACCACCTTCCATCTGAAAGAAGAACACATCATCAAGCCCTATGCGCGCTTCACGGATTCGAACTGCGCCGTGCACCCCCTGGATCCCCGGCAATTCGGCGTCCTTGGCGAAGACACCATACTCGGCTTCAGGGTCATCCGTTTACAGGAAGTCAGTGGCGGCGATCAATTCTGGCGAGCGCCGGACCTGGATTGCTATGCCCTCCGTAGGAGATTCGAGTACCGGAGACCCGACGGGACCGTGACGGACTATAGCGAAGAAACGGCAATTTCTGTGGATGTAGGGGAGCCGCCGCCGGAGCTTTTCGAGATCCCGGGCGACTACGTCGAGAGGGCTCCCTCTCAACACCATCAAGCCAACATGGCTGACTGGGCAGCCAGCCAGCAGCCACCTGTTGCCGTTCCACCCACCAGTCAAGACATTCAGCGAAAGCTGGCAAACAAGGACCAGCAGTACGAGACGTTAAAGGCCAACGCGTCACAGTAGGGCCGGGATCTCACGTCTACAAGCTCTTCTGAGCCGATTGTAGAGGTTTATCGGCTGGCCTGAACCAGTTTACCAAGGATCGCGGCGTGTCTGGCGCCAGTAGCGGAGGGCAGGTTGGCCGGGATGGCGCCAGTAGCGGAGGGCAGGTTGGCCGGGATTTTCTGTAGGGTGTGATAGGCCAGCACGGCGAATAGCACCGCCTCTTTGGCGTCTCCGGGGATCCCAAACTTCTCAGCGGCTAAGATTCGGATGGGCAGCGCGGCCGCCAGCCGCTCCATGAGAAATCGATTGTGGACACCCCCGCCTGAGATCACGAGGTCGTTGATGGGTCCTGGGGGAAAGCGGCGGATTGCAATGGCGATGGAGTCGGCGGTGAGCGCCGTGGCAGTGGCCAGCAGGTCTTCGAGCGACAGCTTCTCACGGAGCAGCCTGGCCACAAACTCGCGCCCGAACTCTTCCCGGCCTGCCGTGCGTGGCGCCGGCTGTCGGAAAAACGGGTGGCGTAACAGGCGGCTCAGCAGCGCTTGGCGCACGCGGCCTCGGGCCGCCATCTGGCCGTCGCGGTCGAAGTGGCGACGGCCGCCGGTGAAGTGCTCCACCAGCGCATTCAGCACCATGTTGCCAGGACCGGTATCCAGCGCCACCACATCAGCTGGCGCCGCGCCGGGCGGGATCAGGGTAACGTTGGCGATGCCGCCGATATTCAGCGCCGCGCGTCCTCGCTGCCGGTGCCGGTAGAGCAGGTAATCGAGGAAGGGCGCCAGTGGCGCGCCCGTGCCTCCCGCCGCCATGTCAGCCGTACGGAAGTCTCCCACCGTGGGAACGCCGGTTCGCTCGGCGATTATGGCCGGCTCGCCGATCTGCAACGTCGATGCCCCGCGGAAGCCGTGCGCGTTGCCGGCGCGGCCCTGGTGATAGATGGTCTGGCCGTGTGAGCCGATCAGTTCCAATGACCGCAGAGGGATTCGCGCTCTGGCGCAAGTTTTCTCAACTGCGCGGGAGAAAAGTTCCCCGACCAGGAAATTGAGTTGGCTGATTTCAGCCACCGAGATTTGCTTGGCGTTGCAGCTTGCGAGTAGAGCCCGGCGGACTCGGGTCGGATAGGGAACCGTGCGGAAGGTTTCCAGGCGCAGACGGATACGCGAGCCGGCACCGTGGATGCGCACGATGGCGACATCGATGCCGTCCATCGAGGTGCCGCTGATGAGTCCCGCGACGCGGAGTCCGCCCGCGCGCATCCCCTTGCGCGGCCCTTCCCGCATCAGGGTTCCCGTGGGGGCCGGCGGCCGGGAGGGCGAGGAGGCCGCTCGCGGGGGCCGCGCGGCCTGTGTGGACGGCCCGGACCAGGACCGCGGTCTTCACGGCCGCGGCGATCGCGCCGGGGTCCGGCCCCTGGTCGAGCGTCGCCGCCGCCCGGCGGTGGCCGGCGGGCGCGCTGGGGGCGCGCCGCATCCGTGTTGAAGCGGGGCGTGCCGGCGGCCATGGTGCCCATGTCCTCCGCGCGTTCGTGCAGGTGCTGAATGGCTTGGCTCAATCGCCGCCAGTCCGGGCGCGGGCGTGCGGTCGCAGCTTTCTGTAGATTCTGCTGGAGCCCCTCGACGCGCCGGGCAGCTTCCTGAACCTGCTCGCCGAAGCCGGACTCCTGGCTGGCGCGCTCCACCAGCGCCCGGTGTGCGGCCCGGATGTTCTCAGCCGAGCGGCAAACGGGCAGCAGGTCGCAGCCAGCTTCGACAGCGGCGACGGCGGCCTCGCCAATCGAGCGGCCGGTCAGCATGCCGCCCATCCCAAGGTCGTCGGAAACCACTACCCCGCGGAAGCCGATACGTTCCCGCAGCAGCCCCCGCAGGAGCTGGCTGGAAAGGGAAGCCGGTTGCGCGGTCTCGCCCGTGGCCTCCAGCGACGGATACCAGGCGTGGCTCACCATCACCAGGGGAATCTCATTGTGCAGTTCCCGAAAAGGAAGCAGGTCTTCCTCCCACATCTGCTCGGCCGGCTTTTCCACACGGGGCAACTCGATATGAGTATCCTCGGACGCGCTGCCCAGGCCTGGAAAATGCTTGCCGCAGCCGACTATGCCCTGGCGGGTGAGGCCCGCCAGGAAGTTGCGGCCGAAGCGCACCACTTGTGGGGGATCCGCGCTGACTGCGCGGGGGCCCAGCACAGGTTCCGCCGGCGCGCTGGCTAAATCGAGCACGGGCGCCAGGTCCACATTGAGCCCGAAGCTGGCCAGCGCTTCCCCCACTAGCGCACCAAAATCGCGGACGAAAAGATCGTCGTTTGTAGCGGCCACCGCTCGCGGTGAAGGGAACGGCGCCAGGACGTTGCGCAGCTGGTCCACCGGGCCGCCCTCCAGGTCCATCGCCAGCAGGGGAGACCCGCCGGGCGGCCCGTGCTCGGCCAGCGCCTGGACAATCTGCTGGACCAGCGCGGCAAATTCGGCCGCCCCGGCAATATTGTGTCCGAAGAGGATTGCGCCGGCCGGCCGGATCTCGGTCAGCAACCGCGCCAGTTCCTCATCAAATGTGTTTTGTTCAAAGCCGACCAACAAGAGCCGGCCGACGGCAGTTTCTGTGTCCATCATGTGATCTGCTGCTTCAGCCGCGCCAGCAACGTCAGCGCCTCGATGGGGCGCAGGTTGTCCAAATCCGCCTGGGCTATGGCCTGCACGATATCCTGGTTCAGAGGCGTAAAAATGGTCAACTGCACGGGGGCCGGCTCGGCCCCCGGCGACAGCGTTTCGCTGACGCGTTCTTCACCGCGCTCGTGCAGCGCCAGCACCTCGCGCGACCGCTCCACCACGCCCGGCGGCAGTCCCGCCAGCCGCGCCACCTCGATGCCGTAACTGCGGTCGGCGCTGCCGGGCTCCACCTTGCGCAGGAATACGATGCCGTCCTGGGTCTCTCTGACCGAAACGTGGTAGTTCTTCACTCCGGGCAGGTGCTCGGCCAGCGCCGTCAGCTCGTGGTAATGGGTGGCAAATAGGGTCTTGGCGCGGGTGCGGCCGTGGATGTGTTCCACCACGGCCCAGGCAATGGCCAGTCCGTCAAAGGTCGCCGTCCCGCGCCCGATTTCGTCCAGCAGGATCAGGCTGCGCGGTGTGGCCGTGTTCAGGATGGCAGCGGTTTCGGTCATCTCCATCAGGAAGGTGGAGCGGCCCCGCGCCAGGTTATCGCCGGCGCCGATGCGGGTAAAGATGCGGTCCAGCAGCGGCATCCGCGCGCTCTGGGCCGGCACGAAGCTGCCCATCTGCGCCAGGATCGACATCAGCGCCGTCTGGCGGAGGTAGGTGGACTTGCCGCCCATGTTCGGTCCTGTGAGGAGCAGGATCAGGTCGCTCGCATCGTTCAGGTAGAGGTCGTTGGGGACGAAGCGCTCGGCTCGCTCGCGCTCGGCCAGCTGCTCGATCACCGGGTGGCGCCCGGCGAGGACCTGCATCTCGCCACCTCCACCGGTCGAGGAGAACTGCGGTCGGCTGTAGTGATACTCGGCGGCCAGCGCGGCGAAGTTGCGCAGCACGTCAGCCTCGGCCACCGCCCCCGCCGTGCGGCGGATGCGCGCGGCGTGCGCTCCCACCTGTGCGCGCACCTCGGCGAACAGTGCGCGCTCCAGCTCCAGGATTTTTTCTTCCGCGTCCAGTACCCGGCGTTCGTACTCCTTCAGTTCCGTCGTGGTGAAGCGCTCGGCATTCGCCAGCGTCTGCTTCCGCTCGTAGTCGGCTGGAACCAGGTGCAGGTTGGGGCGGGAGACTTCCAGGTAGTAGCCGAAGATATTGTTGAAGCGGACCTTGAGGGAGCCGATGCCGGTGCGGGCTCGCTCACGTGCCTCGATCTGGGCGATGTAGCTCTTGCTGTTGCGGCTCAGGCCGCGCAGCTCATCGAGTTCGGCATGGTAGCCATCACGGATCACGCCGCCGTCGGCCGGGTTGGCGGGGGCATCGGAGCTGATGGCGCGGGCCAGCAGGCCAGCCACATCCGCAAGCTCGTCCATCTCTTCCCGCAACTGTGCCAGGCGCGCGCTCGTGAAGCGCCCCAGCGTGGCGCGCAGAGAAGGGATGCGTTCCAGCGACGCGCCCATTCCCAGCAGGTCGCGCGGCGTAGCCGTCCCCAGCGTGGTCTTGCTGAGCAGCCGCTCCAGGTCAAGTACGCCGGACATGGTGCGTTCTAATTCGCCTCGAGTGATGGTCTCGCGCTTCAGATCCTCGGCCGCGTCCAGTCGGGCCTCAATGACTGTCCGGTCGAGGGAAGGGCGCAGCAGCCAGCTCCGCAACAACCGCGCGCCCATATGGGTGAGCGTGCGGTCCAGCATAGCCAACATCGTGGCGTCGGTCTGGCCGGGAAATAACGGCTCGACCAGCTCCAGGTTCCGTACCGTCACCCAGTCCAGGATCATCCACTGCTGCTGCTGGTAGAAGCTGATGCCGTTCAGGTGCTCGAGGCCGGCCCTCTGGGTCTCGCGCAGATAATGCAGCACGGCGCCGGCGGCCGCGATGGCGGCCTCCCGGCCAGCCAGGCCGAAGCCGTCCAGGGTGAGCACCCCGAAGTGATCACCCAGCAGCCGCCGGGCATAGTCTGGCGCGAAGGCCCACTCATCCAGTTCGCTACGGGTGAAGCGCGAGCCCGTGGCGCCGTCCGCAACCTCGGACAGCGCGGCCAGCCAGGGGGCCGAAGCTGGCCACAGCACCTCGCGCGGGCGCAGATGCGCCATCTCTTCGGCGCAGGCAGCCTCGCGCTCCGGGCCCTCGAACTCGGTGGTCCGGAACTCTCCGGTGGACAGGTCGGCGCAGGCGAGCCCAATTCGGTCGCCCAGGGGGCGGATAGCGGCCAGGTAGTTGGGCTCGGTGGCTTGCGCTGTTTCCACTGCTGTTCCCGGCGTCACCACCCGCGTCACCTCGCGTTTCACGAGCTTCTTGGCAAAGCGGGGGTCTTCCGTTTGCTCGCAGATGGCCACCCGGTAGCCTTTTTGGATGAGCCGGTGCATGTAGGTCTGGACGGCGTGATGAGGAACGCCGCACATGGGGACAGGGGTGCCGCGCTCCTTGTTGCGCGAGGTCAGCGTGATCTGCAGCTCGCGCGCCGCGATCACGGCGTCTTCGTAAAATAGCTCGTAGAAGTCTCCCAGCCGAAACAGGAGCAGAGCATTGGGGTGCTGCTGCTTGATCGCGCTGTACTGCCGCATCAGGGGCGTCGAAGGCTCCGACATCCTTCAGTGATTATAGTTCGCTTCCCCGGCTTTCGGTTCGCTTCGTTGCGTCGATTAGCATCCTACCGATGGTCGTCAATCCATCTCGC
Source organism: Terriglobia bacterium (assembly GCA_965223005.1). Taxonomy (GTDB): domain Bacteria; phylum Acidobacteriota; class Terriglobia; order JAJPHL01; family JAPKYU01; genus CBDBKE01. The sequence goes on from CBDCVK010000006.1 coordinate 35,689, forward strand.
AAATCCTTCTTCCGCAACAGAAAAGGTGTGCCGACGCACGGTACCTTCAAGTAACCTGATGAGCTTAGAGAAAGTCCAGGCGGCGGCGAAGTGACGAGTTTGTAGAGGCCGATAGTGAAATCCATTATTGAATGGAGAAGATGGGGCCAGACGGACCCACTCTATGCTGCTGTATCTTGGCCTGGTAAGCAAAAGACAGGCGTTCATCCCTGGACAGAGGAGGAGTTTCTTGCCACGGGTGCCCTGGATTGGGAAAACTACCGGCAGCAGTGGCAGCAGTATGGACTGAACAAAAGCAGTTGTGTGGAGATCGGCTGCGGCCCGGGACGCATGATCCTTCCCTTAAGCCGCCATTTCGAGAGATTTTACGCAGTGGACATCTCCGAGGAGATGATTCGCTATGCTCGTCCTCACGTCGAAGAAAAGTCCGTCCATTTTTGCATCGCTGGCGGAAACGCACTGCCGCTCTCGAGTCGCTCAGTTTGTTCGGTGTTTTCTACGCAAGTATTTCAGCACTTCGACCACGTTTCCCAGGGGGCGGCCTGCTTCGGAGAGATCTTTCGCATCCTTGCGCCGTGTGGAACAATGATGGTTCAGTTGCCGCTCTGCGCCTGGCCGCGGCTACACTGGCTCTATCGCCCCGTCTATGTTCTTCAAAAGGCTTTGGGGCAATTCAGAGCCGATTGTCGGAGATACCGGCTCCGGCGCGGGCAAGGAAAATTGTTCATGCGAATGTTGTCTTACGAAGTAGGCTGGCTTTACACAACCCTCTCGGGAATAGGATTCGAGAACATCCAAGTTCGAATCTTCCCGCTAAACGTCATTCAGGGCTGGAACGTGTCCTGCGTGCTCGCCAGTAAGCCCGGCCAGAATCAGGGCAAAGCAAACCTGGGTCAGTGAGATTTTGGCGCGACGCAACTGAGGAGTAGCTGCTTCAAGACCCCGCCCTCCATGCTCCTGTTTCATTCCAACGACCGGCGTCCATGCAGGATTGTGGCTCGACCTTGGCTGCGCGAACCCGTTATGATACGGCGCCATGGCTAAGGCGGGCGGAACTCCGCTGCACCAGAAGATTCTCTACGGGATGGTGGCCGGCGCCGGCGCCGGCCTGGTTGCAAACTGGGCGTGGGGACCAACAGAGGGGCTGCAAGACTTCGTCCGCACAGTCACCTACCCGGCCGGCCAGATTTTCCTGCGCCTGATCTTCATGGTAGTGATCCCGCTCATCTTCTCAGCACTGGTGCTGGGAGTGGCGGAGCTGGGCGACGTGCGCAGGCTGGGCCGAGTGGGCCTGAAGACTGTCGTCTTCACTCTAGTGCTCAGCAGCCTCTCGGTGCTGATTGGGATTACCCTGGTCAACCTGATCCGGCCGGGTGTCGGCATGCAGGAGGCCGACAAAGCCAATTTGCTGGAGATTCTCGGCCGCTCGGCGGCTGACATCGAGCCGCCGCCACCGAAGGCGGGCATCGAAATTGTGCTCGACCTGATTCCCGCGAACCCCTTGCAGGCGATGGTGAACGCTTTTCAGGGCGAGATGGTTGCGGTGATGGTCTTCTCGCTCCTCATGGGCATTGCCGTCACACTGTGCCCGCGCGAGCGCGTCCAGCCCCTGATCAGCTTGCTTCAGGCCGTTTACGAGGTGGTGATGAAGGTGATCGGGCTGGCGATGAAGCTGGCCCCCTACGGTGTGGCGGCGCTGCTGTTCAGCCTGACGGCGCGCTTCGGCTTCGAGATTCTTCAAAAGCTGGCCTGGTACGTCGGTGTCGTCATCGGCGGGCTGGCGTTGCACATGTTTGTTGTGTACTCGCTCTTTTTGAGATACGCGGTTGGGTATTCGCCCCGCCAGTTCTTCCGGCGCACCCGGGAGATTCTGTTGACGGGTTTCGCCACCTCTTCGAGTAACGCGACCCTGCCGGTCACCCTGCGGGTGGCCGAGCAGGAGCTGGGCGTGCCACGCCAGATCGGCGGCTTTGTGCTGACGGTGGGCTCGACCGCCAACCAGAACGGCACCGCGCTCTACGAGGGGGTCACCGTGTTGTTCCTGGCACAGTTCTTCGGCGTGGACTTGAGCTTGGGCGCACAGGTCAGCGTGGTGCTGCTTTCCATTCTGGCGGGAGTGGGTACTGCCGGCGTGCCGGGCGGCTCGCTGCCCATGGTGGGGGCCCTGCTGGTGACGGTGGGCGTGCCCTGGGAGGGCTTGGGGATCATCCTGGGAGTGGACCGCCTGCTGGACATGTGCCGCACCGTGCTCAACATCACCGGCGACGTGGTCACGGCCGCCTACGTCGCCCGCTCCGAAGGCCACACGCTGCGCGCCTGACCCCGCACGTCCACATAGCGAGTTTCAGACTGCCACAGTGCCCTTGAGCCCGGGGTTACAATTGACCGAGAGTTGCCTGAGTTCGATGGCATCGAAAGCAAGCGCAGCCGACTTCACTATTCTCAGCCAAGACTTTGAGCCTGCCTACATGGCTCTACACCGCAGCGGCGAGCTGCGCCGGCGAGCCGAGGAGGCGGTGACGCGGCTGTCGCACTGCCTGGTCTGCCCGCGCAACTGCGGCGTGGATCGCACGGTCGACAAGACCGCCGCCTGCCACACCGGCCGCTACGCCCAGGTGAGCAGCCACTTTCCACACTTCGGCGAGGAGAACTGCCTGCGGGGCTCGCGGGGCAGCGGCACCATTTTCTTTTCGATGTGCAACCTGCGCTGCGTCTTCTGCCAGAACTACGACATCAGCCAGGCGCACCGCGGACCGGAGACGCCGCCCGAGCAGCTTGCGGAGATGATGCTGGAGCTGCAGGCCCAAGGCTGCCACAACGTCAATTTCGTTACCCCGGAGCACGTGGTGCCCGAGGTGCTCGAGGCGTTGCCGATCGCTGTTGAGGCAGGCCTGCGGTTGCCCATCGTCTACAACACCTCAGCTTACGACTCCCTCGACAGCCTCCACCTGCTGGACGGCGTCGTGGACGTCTACATGCCGGACTTCAAGTTCTGGGACCCCGAGCTTTCCCTCCGCTACATGAAGGCCAGGGACTATCCGGAGGCGGCGCGACGGACCATCCGGGAGATGCACCGGCAGGTGGGCGCGCTGAAGTTCGACGAGCGGGGCATGGCCAAGCGAGGCGTGCTGGTGCGGCACCTGATCATGCCGGGTGAGATTGCCAGCAGCGCCTCCATCATGCGCTTTCTGGCCGAGGAAATCTCGCCCGACACCTACGTCAACATCATGGACCAGTACTACCCGGCGGGGCGCGTTGCGGGCGCCCAGTTCGCGGAAATCGGTCGCGGAATTAGCGAAGGCGAATACGAGTGGGCTCTGGAAGCCGCACGGGCAGCCGGTTTGTGGCGCCTCGATCACCGCCGCTCCCACTCCTCCCGCATCCCCTGGTGGAACTAATTCGCCAGGGGGAGACATCAGCAAGCCAGGACGAAAGAGATGACACAAGAAGCGGCATTGAAACACATCAAGCAGGCTTGGGTGGCCGGCATCATCTCAGCAGGGATTACGCTGTTGGTCATCTTGGTTGCCGCTTCTGGCTCGACGGTTTTCGCCAAACTCGGTGTTGATTGGTGGAGCCTGATCGACGTCGTAACCGTTCTTGGTCTCTCGTTCGGCCTATACAAAAAGAGCCGCATTTGTGCTGTGCTGCTGTTCGTCTATTTTGTCGGTTCAAAGATCATCCTGTGGGCGACGATGGGCAACGTGCGAGGGGTGACCATGGCAATTTTGTTCGGCTATTTCTTTTTCCAAGGGATTCGAGGGACATTCGCCTACCATTCCTTGAGTTGAGCAAACTCTCCAAGAAAGGCAGGGTTCTGGAATGCCTAAGTGGTTGTGGATACTGGGAGGATCGGTCACGTTTGTGGTCGTTGTTCTACTAAGCCTCGTCATATATGTGGGTATCGTCGGCCCGGATATTGAGGTTGTTCCCGGCGCCCAGTTGCCCGAGAGATTCCTTTCAAAGATTCGCGCGTTGGATTTACTTGAACCTGGAGAGCAGGTTAAGTTTTTCTATTCCGATGCACTCGTCAACATAGAAGATGGCTTCTACCTTTTCACCGAGCGCAAGGTGGTCGTTTATAAGAGTGAATATGAGCAACCAGCCCTGATTCTTCCTTTCGCAGAGATAAAAGACATGGACATAGAATTCTCTGAGTCCACGTTTTGGGAGGACAGCCAAGTCTACCTGACACTGGCCGATAATAGCGTCGTTTCGTTTCCGGTTTCCAGTGAAAGCGGAGGAGACAAGAGATTCTATGAAGCCTTAAAGGGAACGTGGGACTCGTTCGCCAAGCAGGAATAAGTGAGCCAGGTGCACTGGCTCGAGAAAGCGAGTTATGAAAGGGTTTCGAGGACGCGGCGGAGGGTGGATTCCTGGTGGGGGAGCACGGTACGCAGGTCGAGCAGGACGCGGTCCTGCTCGACTCGGGCAATCACCGGTGGAGTGGAGGCCCGCAGGCGTGCCTCCACCTCGGTAGCGCTCAGCGCGGGGTGCGCGAGGGCGATCAGTGTGGTCGTGAGCGACTGGCCGGGGGTGGAACCGCCGCCCACCACCGACTTGCCAGGCACCAGCTCCACCGGCAGCGACAGTCCGGCGACCAGCGCGCGGGCGCGCGCGGCAATCTCGTCGGAGCTGGCACGGATCATGTGCATCACGGGTAGCGCGTTGAGCTCGCCGCGCAAGTAAATCGCCAGCGTGGCTTCGAGCGCTGCGTAGGTCATCTTGTCCACACGCAGGGCACGAAAGAGTGGGTTGCGGCGAACCTGCTCGACCAAATCCTGCCGGCCGGCGATGATGCCCGCCTGCGGCCCGCCCAGCAACTTGTCGCCACTGAAGCTGACCAGGTCGGCGCCAGCCTTCAGGCTGTCGCCGGCCAGCGGCTCGTCGATGATCCCGAAGGGACGCAAATCCACCAAGCAGCCGCTGCCCAGGTCTTCGAACACGGGCACGCCCGCGCGGCGACCCAACCCGACAAGTTCCTCAAGCGAGGGACGTTCGGTAAAGCCCACGATGCGGTAGTTGCTGGGGTGGACTCGGAGCAACAAGCGGGTCCGGCCCGGCACGATAGCGGTCTCGTAATCGGCCAGGCGAGTGCGGTTGGTGGTGCCCACCTCGCGCCGCACCGCACCGCTCTTGGCCATCACGTCGGGAATGCGAAACGAGTCGCCAATCTCGATCAGCTCGCCGCGCGAGACCACAACCTCGCCACCCTCGGCCAGCGTGTTCAGCACCAGCAGCAGTGCGGCGGCATTGTTGTTGACCACCACCGCTGGCGCCCCCAGCAGTTGGCGGAGCAGGCGGGCGGTGTGCACGTCGCGCTTGCCGCGCTTGCCCCGACCCAGATCGTACTCCAAGTTGCTGTAGGAGCCAGCGGCCTCACCTACCCGTGCCACGGCGCCGGCCGCCAGCGGCGCGCGCCCCAGATTAGTGTGCAAGATGACTCCGGTGGCGTTAATCACCGTGCCCAACGACGGCTCCAGCGCGTTCCGGACCCGCTCAGCGATGCGCGCTTCCAGGTTGGCCAGCGGGTGTTCTCCTCCCGTGCCGGAGCGGATTTCGGCGCGCACTTCCTCCAGCACCTCGCGTACGCGTTCTGCCACGTAGCCGCGGCTGACTTGTGCGGCCAGCGCCGACAGTTCCGGCCGGCCCAGTAGTTCATCCACTGAAGGAATTTCGCGGAGCAGAGAAGTTTTCATACCCACGTTGCGGGCGCTTGCCAGTCCGCCACGAGGCATCGGAACGGGCCAGACATGCGTTCAACCCGCAGGAGCAACTCGAGTATAGCACTGCTTATAACATTGCTGAATGCGCGGCGGTTCAGCTATGCTGACTATAAGCGGAGTGGAATGGTCAAGCTCCCAGTGCGGAGTGTGGAGTAGGTGATGCGCAAGAAGAACGGCGATACCGTGAAGCAGCGTGTGTTGATCTTGGGGCTGCTGCTGCTGATGGCTGCGCCGGCGGCTGGGCAGTCACTGGAAGAGTTTGAGAAAACAGTCACTGAGTTTACGCTGGCCAACGGGATGCATTTCATCGTGGTGGAGCGGCATGAGGTGCCCATTGTGGCCTTCCACACGTATATGGACGTGGGCGCGGTGGACGAGAACATCGGCCAAACCGGCGTCGCCCACCTGTTCGAGCACATGGCGTTCAAGGGCACCCGCACCATTGGTACGAAGAACTACAAGAAGGAGAAGGAGGCGCTGGAGAAGCTGGACGCGGCCTACCGGGCGCTCGAAACCGAGCGGGCCAGGGGCCAACGGCCTGACTCCGCCCGCCTGAAGGAGCTTGAAGAAGCTTTCCGCAAAGCGCAGGAGGAGGCGGGTAGCTTCGTGGTCACTGACGAGTTTATGGAGATCGTGGAGCGCGCGGGCGGTGTGGGACTCAATGCATCGACCTCCTCCGACGCCACCCGCTACTTTTTCTCCCTACCGTCCAACAAGCTGGAACTCTGGTTCGCGCTGGAGTCGCTGCGCTTCCTGGAGCCGGTGGCTCGTGAATTTTACAAGGAGCGCAACGTGGTGATGGAAGAGCGGCGGATGCGCACCGAAAGCCGACCCTTCGGCAAGCTGATCGAAGAGTTCCTCGCCATTGCCTACAAAGCGCACCCCTATGGGCAGCCGGTGGTTGGGCACCGCAGCGAACTCACGCGGCTGCGGCGGAGCGAGGCCGCGGAATTTTTCCGCAAGCACTACGTGGCGCAGGCCATGACGGCGGTAATTGTGGGTGACGCGGACCCTCAGCAGGTCCGGCGGCTAGCCGAGACGTACTTCGGGCGGCTAGCCAAGCGCCCGCGGCCCGAGCCGGTGCGCACCGTGGAGCCGCCGCAGGAGGGCGAGCGCCGGGTCATGGTGGAGGCCGCCTCCCAGCCCTATGTTTTGGTCGGCTATCACCGGCCAGGAGTAAAACACCCGGACAGCGCCACCCTGGACGTCATCAGTGACGTCCTGGGCGGCGGCCGTACCTCCTGGCTTTACAAGAGCCTGGTGAAGGAGAAGAAGATCGCAGTGGCCGCCTCGGCCTTCACCGGCTTTCCGGGCTACAAGTATCCCGGCCTGTTCCTCTTCTTCGCCGTCCCCTCGGCTGGGCACACTGCCGAAGAGGTGGAGAAGGCTTTGGATGAACAGATCGAGCGCATCAAAAAGGAACAAGTTCCGTCCGAGCGGCTGGAGCAGGTGAAGCGGCGGGCGCGGGCCACGGTCCTGCGCGGGTTGCGCTCCAACGGCGGCCTGGCCTCTGCACTGGCCATGAATCAGGCGCTGCTCGGCGACTGGCGCTATCTGTTCCGCGACCTGGACGCCATCGAAAAAGTCACAGCCGAGGATGTGCAACAGGCCGCCCATCGATACTTTCAGCGCAAGAACCGGACCGTGGGAGTGATCGTGCCGGCCGAGTCCGCGGCACCGACGGCACAGAGCGATTCAACGAAAAGCGACTAGTGAATCGCCAAGACGTAAAGGCAGCGAGGCAACTTTTAAACACTTCTTCTGGTGGTGTCTTCGCGGCTGATTTGCTTTTTCCTAGCTGCGAATCGGGGTATTGACGATGACCCGCTGGCTAACGCTGATCTGGATTCTCTGGTTTGGGGTCGTGTCGCCGCTTGCGGCGCAGCACAAGGCGAGTACGGCCAAGGACTGGAAGCAGCTCAAGTATCCGCCGCTACGCGACGTCAAGCTCCCGGAGATCAAGCGCTACACGCTCTCGAACGGCATCCGCCTGTTCGTGGTGGAGGACCACCGGCTACCGCTGGTCGGCGGCGCGGCGATGATCCATACCGGCAGCCGCTGGGAGCCGGCGGAGAAGACCGGCTTGGCCAGTATAGCCGGTCAGGTGATGCGCAGCGGCGGCACGGCCACCAAAACCGGCGACGAGCTGGACGAGGAGCTGGAGGCGCTGGCCGCCTCGGTGGAAACCGGCATCGGTTTGGGCTCCGGCAGCGCCAGGTTCTCCGCGTTGAAGGGCGATGAGGACCGTGTCCTGGCCATCTTTGCTGATGTACTGATGAACCCGGAGTTCCGCCAGGACAAGATCGAGCTGGCCAAGACCTTCGTCCGCACTGCCATCTCACGCCGCAACGACGAACCCAGGGGTATCAACGCGCGCGAGTTTCGCAAGCTGATTTACGGGTCGGAGAGTGCCTACGCTCGCCACACCGAGTATGCCACCATTGACGCCATCCGCCGCGAGGACCTGATCGAGTTTCACCGCCGCTATTACCATCCCAACAACGTGATGATCGGCATTTCCGGCGACGTCGACGCCGAGCAAATTCGGCAGAAGGTGGAAGCTGCCTTTGCCGCCTGGAGGCCGGCGCCCGAGCTCCAACTGCCCCCGCTGCCGCCGGTCGAAGTGAAGCGGAACGCCTCGGTGAACTTCATCCGCAAGCAGGATATCAACCAGACCTCGATTCGCATCGGGCATCTGGCTGGGCGGCGCGACGATCCCGACTACTTCGCGCTACGGGTGATGACCCAGATTCTGGCGGCCGGCCCTTCCAGTCGCATGTTCAAGCGCATTCGTACGGAAATGGGCCTGGCCTACGCGGCCACCGGCTTCTGGGGCGCCCGATATGACCACCCGGGAACCTTTAGTGTGTTTGTCGGGACGAAGTCGGAGACTACCGTAGAGGCAACTGAAGCAGTGCTGCGCGAGTTGCGGCTCATCCGCGAAACGGAGGTCACCGACGAAGAATTGCAGGTGGCCAAGGAATCGATCCTGAACTCATTCGTCTTCAACTTTGCCGATCCCGGCCAGATCATGGGCCGGATCATGACCTACATCTACTTCGGCTATCCGGAGGATTTTCTCCAGCAATACAAGACCAATGTGGAGAAGGTCACCAAGGCTGAAGTGTTGCGGGTGGCGCGCAAGCATCTGGAGCCGGACAGGCTCACCATCCTGGCGGTGGGCAACGACAAGGATTTCGACAGGCCACTTGCAGAACTGGTGCTGGCCGAGGGCAAGGTGAACACCATTGACATTGCGATTCCTGAGGCGCAGCCGGCAATTGCCGCTGCTCCGGCCACTGCGGCGGCGCTGGAGCGCGGCCGTGCCGTGCTGACGGCGGCACAGGCGGCGGCCGGTGGCCTGGAGCGGCTGCGGGCGATCACCGATGTTGCAGTCACCAGTTCGGGCAAAGTCACCACGCCGCGAGGCGAGATGGCTATGAGTAGCCGCGACACCGTTGTCTTTCCCGGTGTACTGCGCAGCGAACAGACCCTGCCCTTTGGCACCATGATCACCTACTACGACGGCGACGGCGGCTGGATCAGCACTCCGCGAGGGGTTCGGGACCTGCCTGACCGCAGGAGGAAGTCGCTGGAAGGCCAGGTCGCGCGAAATACTCTCAACCTGCTGCGCGCGGAAGGTGACTTCACGGTGCAGTTTGAGAAACGCGACAAGGTGGGAGAAACCGAAGCCGACGTCATCGCCATCTCCAAAGAAGGGCGGAGCGTACGTTTGTTCGTAGATTCTTCGACCGGCGCCGTTCTGAAAAAAGCCTATCGGGCGCCGTCGCAAGGGGGCGGCCTGGCCGACATAGAAGAAATTTACTCGGAGTACAAAGAGGTATCTGGCATAAAAGTACCTTTCCGCGTGCAGGTCATTCGAAACGGCTCGAATTTCATGGATGCTTCCGTGACCGAAGTGAAGTTCGACACCGGCGTGGATCCCTCCGACCTCTCGAAAAAGCCGCAGTGAAGATTCGCGTTGAGGGACCGTTTCGAAACGAGAATCGCCGCTTCTCCTATTGGCGGGAGGATGCGATGCCCTCCGCAGCCGGCGCCACTCCGATGAACTTTCGCAGGCGTTCCAAATAGCGTTCACTGCCGACTACGAAGCTATCCGCGTGCCCGGCTCCCTCGACAGGGAGAAAGGATTTGGGTTCGCGCGCCGCTTGGTAAAGCTCTTGGCCCATGGGAAAGGGAATGAGCTGGTCCTGTGTGCCGTGCACGATTAGAACGGGACATCGCACCTGCCCGATTTTTCTTAGCGAGTCAAAACGGCTCTTGGGGACGTATTCCAGCAAGGGAAGGAGCAACATCCGTCGAGCCATCTCACGGGCTGAGGTGAAGGAGCTTTCGACGATCAGACCGCCGCATTCGCGCCGTGAGGCCAGCTCAACGGCCACCGCCCCGCCCAGCGACTGGCCGTGCAAGAGAATGTCGCGGGGCTTATGACCCTTAACCTCGACCAGGTACTGGTAGGCTGCGTTTGCGTCCCGATACAGGCCGACCTCGTACGGCGACCCCTCGCTTTTGCCGTAGCCTCGATAGTCCACTTCAAATAGGCTCACCCCGAGGCGCGCGAAGAACTGCAAGCGCGACAGGTCGGTGCCAAGGTTGGTGGCGTTGCCATGAAACAGCAGCAGAACCTTGGAAGCGCTGGGACTCGCCAGATACCAGGCGTTCAGCCGCACATTGTCTTCTGCTCTCAGCCAGACTTCTTCGACCCGCAGGCCGTATTTTTCCGGAAGCGGAAGCTCCACAGAATCGCGGGGAGGAAAATAGATAAAACGACCCTCAAAGAGGCGAATTCCGACAACCACGAGGGCCAGCCCTGCGGCAATTCCAACGATCACACTCATGACGGACCTAGGCAGGCGTACCACGTTCCGGACTCAGCTTACCCTCTCCGGCACTCTCCGAAGTGTTGCTATCTGTTGGGCTCTACCCGGCGTAGGCAAGCTGGACTTCGGGAGCAAGTCCGAGAATTTTGACGGAGCCCGTTCTGTCCGGCTCTCTCTTGCGACTCAGTCTTGAACCTGTTCCACCACCGGGACACCCACCCGTCGCAGCACCGCTTCTACGCCCTTCTCATCCAATCGCGTGGCGTCGTATTCCACGATGATGAGTTTCCGGGCTTCGTCTAGCAGGATGCGCCGGATGCCGAAGTAGCCGTGCTGCTCCTGAGTGCGAGGCAGCAGTTCAGTCCGAAGCTGGCCTTGATAGCGAAACCTGATCTCTACGGTGGTCATAAGCGAACCGCCTTATCATACCCGTGAAACTTCCTTGCCGCTCGTGAGACTTGCTTCCTTTAAGTCCTGGGCGACTGACCCCTGATGAAGGATCCATCTGGTGCCGTCGGCCAAGCCGGACTTCGCGAGCCAGTTAAGGGGGGAGTTTGAACAAAGTGGTACCTCGCTGACGGCGGACGGGCCGAGCTGTGGCGCTGTGCTCATTTTTTTGCTACCGTAAGTTCATTTGAGACCGCTTGTCCGCACTGTGACGGCCCGCGGGCAGACCGATGATCATTATTCCCATCAGCCACGAAGACCTGAGCGGCCGACGGTGGCCCTACGTCACCGCTGCCATCCTGCTGCTGAACGTTCTGATCTTCTTGACCACGCACTGGAGTATCCAGAGGCAGCATGGAGCGTTCGTGAAGCGGCTGAACATCGCCTTTGACTACTATGTCTCTCACCCCTATCTGGAGCCGAAGCCACCCCTAGACAAGTTCTTGACCCAGATCGCAGGGGCGTCGCGCAAGGACCGGCTCATGGTGGAATCCATGAAAGCGCTGCACGAAGACTCGGTTCAGGCCCGGGGCGGAGTGAAACCCGCCACCCAGGCCCGCCAGCAGGCGCGACTGGACAAGATGTGCGCGGCGGTGGCCGAGGCCGAAAAAGCTTCTCCTTTAACGAAGTACGCCTACATCCCCGCCGAGAACAACGCGCTGGGCCTGATTACCTCGCAGTTCCTGCACGGCGGCTGGATGCACCTGATCTTCAATATGCTGTTCTTGTGGCTGGCCGGTTGTAACATCGAGGATCGCTGGGGCCGAGTGGTGTTCCCCCTGTTCTACCTGAGCGCTGGCGTAGTGGCGGCGCTGAGCCACAAAGCTTCCGCCCCGCAGAGTTTCATCCCGTTGATCGGTGCTTCCGGTGCCATTGCGGGCGCCATGGGGGCGTTTCTGATGAAGTTTGCCCGGACCCGCATCAAGTTTTTCTGGTTCTTTTGGATGTTCTTTTTCATTCGCGCCGGGACTTTCCACGCTCCGGCTTACCTGATGTTGCCCTTGTGGTTGGGCAGCCAACTTTTTTTTGCGGCCTGTTGACCTCTGGCCAGGGCGGTGGCGTCGCCTTTTGGGCGCACGTTGGCGGATTCGTCTACGGTGTGGTGTTTGCCCTGGCGCTCGGAGTGAGCGGCATTGAGGAGAAGGTAAACCGCGGAATTGAGGGCCAGATTTCGCTGCATCAGGACCCACAGATCGTCAAAGCGGGAGAGTTGATTGACGCAGGTCAGACGGCCGAGGCCATTGGTCTGCTGGAGCAAGTCGGGGCAAAGGACCCCAGCAGCGTGGACGCACAACTGGAATTGCTACGAGCTGCCAAAGCCGCCGAGGACCAGGAGCGGGCAAGGCGCGCCTACGTGCGCCTGATCGGTCTATATGTGAAACAGAACAGCCTGGACACGGCTCTGGATCTCTACGAGGAGATGAGTCAAGCGGAACTGGAAACTGCAGTGCCGGCAGCATTGCGGCTGCGCCTGGCCAAACATCTGGAAAAAAGCAATTTCCTGGATGGTGCAGCGCAGGAATATTGCAACATCTACAGCAACAGCGCCGCCGACAACACATCCTTCCAGGCGCTACTGGCACACGCCAACCTGATGTTGCGGATGGGTCGGAAAGCAGAAGCTTTGCAGTTGTTCACCGTCGCCCAGAGCTCCCCTCTTCCTCACCTGGAGTGGGATGCCACCATTGCCCATGGATTGAAGCAGGCCGAGGCGCTTCCTGATGCAGAGGCACAGTCCTCGGGCACACCAGGTGTCTAGGCACACAGACTGCGTCGCTGGATGGCCGGTTCGGAGTTGGAAGCAGGCGCCCTTTCGGGTGCTTGCGTTCCGGCATTCGCAAAGCTACGGCGAACTATAGTCCCGCGGGGATCGCGGCCACCTCGTCAGCTTTGCTTGAGGAAGCTGCCGCCGCGCCGCGGCGGATGCGCCTTGAGTGCCTGTTCATTGGGCTGTGTGCCCCAGCCCGGGGTTTTGCCAAGGATCAGGTAACCGTCCTCGATCTTCGGCGCGATGGTGAACAGTTCGTCCCTCCAGGGCACGTGATCCATATCGATCTCCATGATCCGGAAGTTAGGGACCGCTGCGACGAAGTGGGCGCTCATCATGGTCGACAGGTGGCCGTAGAAGTTGTGCGGCGCGATGTTGACCTCGTGGGCCTCGGCCACGGCAGCGATCTTCATCGATTGCCAGACGCCGTTCCACACCGCGTCAATAATTGCTACGTCCATGGACTGCTGCTCGAAATACGGCCGGAACTCTCGGAGGCCGATTAGGGTTTCGCAGGAACTGATCGGCGTGGTGCTGCGCCGCCGGACGAGCGCAAGCGCCTCTGGGTTGTAGCTGTCGATCTCGATCCAAAACAACGTCAGTGGCGCCAGGGCGTCGACGATTTTCAGATACCCTTCTGTCTTAAAGTTGAAGTTAAGATCGAGCAGGATGTCGATGTCAGGTCCCGCACCCTCGCGGAAGGCTTCCATCTCCGCTCTCAGGCCATGGATGACGTCTCGTTCCGCGTTCAGCTCGGGATAGCCACCAGGACGGTTGAATCCCGGAAAGTAACCGGCTGGTGTGCGGTCAAACAAGAAGATGTTGGTCTTAAGAGCCGTGAAGCGATTTTCCTTTACCTCCCGGCCAAGCGCCTTGACATCATCGAGTGAAGTGACTGGCGGGTAATCGTGCACGTCCGGCCAGTTGACCCGGTAGGTACCGCAATGGGACCAGTACAGCCGGATCCGCTCGCGCACCGCACCGCCCAGGATCTCGTATGCTGGAACTCCATAGTGCTTCGCTTTGACGTCCAGCAGCGCGTTTTCAATCGCGCCGATGGCCTCTGCCACGACACCGCCGGCCGCTGGGCGGGTGGAGGCGTAGAGGTCCCAGAAAATCTTTTCTGTGTTCCGTGGATCCTGACCGATCGTCGGGCCGGCAAGGCCTTCGATCGCTGCACTGACGCCTGGTGAGCCGAAGCCCTCTTGGTACTCGCTCCAGCCAACGAGGCCAGTATCGGTGGTGAGTTTGACGAACGAGAAATTCCGCCAGCCGGCGTCGCAATGGAGGGTTTCGACGGCTGTGATCTTCACTTCACAGGCCTGGCGCGACTGGTAACGTTACTCCTCCGCCCGAGCCAATTCCGTCCACGGTGACCTCCACCGCAGCATTCCCGGACTGAAGGCCCTCGGGTACCGTCACGTTGATCTGATAGAGCCCAACGAAGCCTGGAGCTGCTCCGGCGTGGTGCACGGTTGCCGAGCGGCCGCCGATGGTGACTGTAACGTTGCCGGTCACCGGCGCCGCGCCCGCCGCCGGTTCGCCCGAGACTTGTGACGGGCGAGTTTCTCCCAGACCGGTAGCGTACAACAGGATTGTCTCTCCAGGGGTGGTCGGTCGTTCCGGTGTCACGGGCTCGAAATCGCCATGCAGCGCGACGGCAGTTCCTGTGCCCGTCATGGTGCTGGTAAACAGGGCTGGCAGAGCCGGCCAGATGCGAATCCCCTGGGGAGCGCCGAACAGGCCGTTGTTGTCAACCACCACGTCGGCGTAAGTCACTCCTGCCAGTTCCACGGGTATCTGGAAGTGGATTTGGGAAGAGCTGTCGTCGCTCGCTGCCACGGCCAACAGAGGGGCCGCGATGCCACCCACCAGGACCTGCACGCCCGCAAGTTCCCTGGGCAGCGGCTGGCTGGCTGCAAACGCGGTGGCCGGCGTCAGATCCAGACCAAACATGCTCACCAGTGAGCCCGGGGCGACCGGCGTCGGGTCCGGGGCAAAGCTGGCCGCGCTAACCACACCACCGGGGAAGATGGCCGGAATGAGCTCAGGACTGCCTTCCAGGTCCCCGCCGACGCCAAACGGTGGCGAACTTGTCCCTCCCTGGGTGGCCACAGCAGTTAGAGCCACTGGCCCTTCGCTCAGGCTGCGGAACACACCGCTGTAGACTCCCGCGCCCAGATCGTCCAGGGTGAACTCCGGCTCCAGGTTGCTGGAAGCTACCAGCACCTCGGCGCCTTCCACCGGTGCACCTGCGGAGTCCGTCACCAGTACCTGAACCTCCAGTGGGAGCTGTGCGGTAGCGATGAATGCCGACGGAGGTTCCAGGAATTCTCCTTCTAGCCCTGCCGCCTGCTGGGCGCCTGCAAGGGTGCGGGACAGAGCTATGGTCGGTAGCGCTCCTGTGCCTTCCTCTGCCACTGCCGGACTGACCAGTAGGACCACCTTCAGCGTGGTCGGAGTGACCCCAGTTCCTAGAAAGACGACTGCCCCTCGATACCTGCCCGCCGCAAGGCCGGCAATATCCACCTCCACGCTCACGCTGCTGGGCGCGGTACCACTGGTGGGGTCAACGGGTAGTAGCCAGGGGCCGCCATTGCGGGTGCTCACGAAGGTCTCAAAGGGGATGCTGGGGGCCCCATGGGCCGTCACTTCGACTTCGGCTGGCGCCGGATTTTCTCCGCCTTCTGTGGCTCGGAACACGACGGCGCCCGGCCGGGTACGCAGGCGCGGCAGCCCGGCTGGCGTTCCGATTCGCAGGACAACCGGAATACTGCGCTCCTCCATCACTGCCCCATCAATTTCCAGCATGACCAGGCCTATGTAAATGCCGGTTGGCAGGTCCCCGGGCGTGGCGCTGACGTTGATGGTTCCTGGAATCTCGTCGGACTCAGTTTCGATGTTTAACCAGTCACCTCCGCTACTGGTGATGGGGGTGGCGGTGAACGTCAACCCGCTCAGGCTTGAATGCAGGCGCACGTCCACCGAGGCCGGGGGCGGTGGTCCCGTTGGTGGCGGTAAAGTTGATTACGGGCGGAGAAATTTGCACTGCTGTTTGGTTGGAGGTGGATGACTCCTCGGCGCCATTGTCACCGTTACCGGATTGGCCAACGATGCGCAGCCATACGCGAGCGGTCCTGGTTTTGTCGCCCGCGCTTACCTCCACCATGCCCGTATAGTGGCCGGGCTCCAGACCGTTGGGATCGACCGAAAGCTCGATGGTGTCGGGTGTCGTTCCGCTGGGAGGGTCAATTGAAAGCCAGTCGCCTTCGCTTGTGGAGTCTTCTGCTGTCCAGTCCAACTCCCCATGCCCGGCGCTCTTCACGTGCAGTGTCTTTGGGGCCGGGGGAGGGCCGTCGGGATGCATGATGAAATTAAAGGCCCGCGGATGGATCACCAGGTTCGCCGGCGCTGGTGGTCGCACTAGCAGCCTTACACGGACCTCAACGGAGGTATCTCCGCTGGTGACGGTAATCGAGCCATCGTGCTGGCCGGCTGACAGACCCTCGCCGTCCACGGTTGCGGTGATGGCCCCGGGTCCAGTACTCGAGGTGGGGTCAATATCCAGCCAAGTTCCCATGGGCGTCGCCGTCCACTCGAATTCTTCGCCGCCCGTGGGACTGAAAACTGTCAGGGTGCGCGGCTCGGGGTTGTCGCCCCCCTCGGCCATGTGAAAGACCAACGCCCGCGGCCGCGCCAGAACCGCTGGCCCCCCGGCTCCGCCATTGGGCGGACCCTGGGCTAGCGCAAGTGCGCCGGCCAAGAAGCTAACTGTGCAAAACAATGCGGAAGTCTTTAGGCGAATGGATAGCACCGAAGTTTTCCTCCTGACAGCAGGGTACAATTCACCGGCAAGGGGGGGGGGTAAACCTGATTCTCTGGTAACTGCAGGGCTGCTGTCAATCTAACTTTCGTACTGGCAGTACTACGGGCACATAGAGGGGATCTCCTTGCCGTCATCCGTCGGACGGAGTTCCATCTGAGTTAAGAGAGATGGAGCCGCTTTGGCGTAAGATTATCCGGAGGTTTTCTGATGCATCCGATCCTGATTCTAGCAATCGCGGTGGTGCTCATTTTTCTCCTCATCATCCGGCTGCACGTGAACGCCTTCATTGCGCTCATCACCGGCGCGCTGGTGGTGGGAATCCTTTCGCCACGGGTGCCGTTGGCCGACGCCATGAAGGAAGCCACGCGCATCTTTGGGGAAACGGCCGGCAAGATTGGGATTGTCATTGCGCTGGCTGCCGTCATTGGGCAGTGCCTGATGGAAAGCGGTGCAGCCGACAAGATTACGCGCCGCATTGTCGGATTCCTCGGCGAGAAGTTTTCTTCGCTGTCCCTTCTCGGGAGCGGTTACGTTCTGGCAGTGCCGGTGTTCTTCGACACAGTATTTTATTTGCTGATCCCGCTGGCCCGCGCGATGCGCGTGCGGACAGGCAAGAACTACCTGCTGTACGTCATGTCCATCTGCGCAGGTGCTGCGGTGACCCATTCTCTGGTCCCGCCAACCCCCGGTCCCGTAGCCATGGCGACGACGCTTCAGGTGGACCTGGGAATGGTGATCCTAGTGGGAATTTCCGTGGCTTTACCTGCTTCCTTCGCCGGCTGGCTGTATGCGAATTATATGGACCGCAAGATGCACGTGGAGTTTCGGGAAGCCCCGGGCCTGCGAATGGAGGAGCTAAAGGAACTGGCTCTGAAACCTGAAAGCGAGCTACCGAGCTTTGTGGTTTCACTGCTTCCCATCGTGCTCCCCATCGTTTTCATCACCTCGAACACTGTGGTGAGCTCCCTCGACAAGGGTAGCTCTTTGGCGCAGGTGACAGCTTTCCTGGGAAATCCCAGTTTCGCGTTGTTGGTTTCCACCGCGATTGCTCTTTACATCCTGGCCCGTCAAAAGGGCTACTCACTGGCGCAGTTAGCCCAGCCTGTGGAAACCGGTCTGGCCAGTGGAGGAATCATCATTCTGATCACCAGTGCCGGGGGAGCCTTTGGCGGAATGCTGGTGATGGCAGGCGTGGGAGACATGCTGAATCAACTCTCCCAACATCTTGGGCTCTCGGTCCTGCTGCTGGCCTTTTTTCTGGCATCTCTGTTCAAGATTGCCCAGGGCTCCGGGACAGTGGCTATGATTACTACTGCGGCCATCGTGAGCCCCTTGGTTCAACCGGCAGCCTTGCCCTTCCATCCGGTCTATATCACCATGGCGATCGGCGCAGGCTCCAAAATCGGCTCTTGGATGAATGACAGCGGTTTTTGGGTGGTGAAGCAGATGTCCGGGCTGACGGAGATGGAAACCCTGAAAACATGGTCGCTCATGCTCGCCATTATGGGCGTGGTGGCTTTCGCCGTGACCGCCCTGGCCAGCTGGCTGTTCCCGCTGGTGTAGTGCGACCCCGCTTGTGTAGTGAAACTTGGTGAGGTGCTTGGCGGAGGGAGAAGGCGCCAGGGCGGCTGGCGTATGATTCCGGACGAACGTAAAGTTAAAGTAGAAGATCTCCGCTCAACCTATTCTATTAAAAGCTACTTGTGGTCTGTCGGGCACAGGACACCCGCCTGGGGTGCCCGGAGACCGGCACGTTTTTTGTCTAGGATTCCGAAAACTAAACGATCTGTTGGACTACTCGTACCGTAGTGCTTCGATCGGGTCTAGAAGGGCAGCCTTATGCGCAGGGTAAAAGCCAAAGAAGACCCCGACAAAGCCGGAGAAGGCAACTGCGATGACGATCGAGACAGGAGAAAGTAACGTTGGCCAGCCCAGAAGTCCAGAGATAGCATAGGAACCACCAACGCCGGTCGTCACCCCTAGGAGACCGCCCAGAGTGCATAGGACCATCGACTCGGCCAAGAACTGCACGCGTATTTGGTTGGGACGAGCGCCGATGGCCATTCGGATGCCGATCTCTCGGGTGCGTTCGGTCACGGCTACAAGCATGATGTTCATGATGCCGATGCCTCCTACAAGAAGAGAGACGGCGGCAATGCTGGCGAGCAAGGCAGTTAGAATGCGATTGGTAGCTGCAGCGGCATCCGCAATGTCGCTCAGGTTCCGCACGGAGAAGTCATCGTCCTGTACAGCCCGCAGACGGTGGCGCTGGCGCAGCGTGGCTTTGATTTGCTGCTCCGCAGTGTAGGTGGCGCGCGCACTGACCGCGGAGACCATGGCTGACTGGATGTGCATAATCCCGCCCAGCAGTTTCTTTTGTGCCGTAGTGTAAGGAACAATGATGACGTCATCCTGATCCCGTCCCCACCGATTTTGTCCCTTCACATCCAAGACTCCCAATACGTGGAAGGGCAGGTTGCGAATCCGGATCGTTTGGCCCACGGGGTCGCTTCCTGAGAACAGAATGTCGCCTAAAGTCTGACCTAGAACCGCCACCCTTGCGGACGTCTTCACGTGGCCTTCGTCGAAAAAGGTTCCGCGCACTACTTGCCATTTGCGTATTTCGGGGAAATGCTGGTTAAAACCTTCTACTCGTGTATTCCAATTTTGGTTGCCGAAAACGACCTGGGCCAGGGTCCCCACACTGGGGCTCGCAATATGCACGGAAGGGCATTCCTGCACGATAGCCGCAATATCCGCCGGAGTCAGGGTATTCACCGTGCCTGGGCCGCCCTGGAGTCCCCAAGCGCGCCGGCT
The DNA here is from genome assembly GCA_965223005.1 of Terriglobia bacterium. Classification (GTDB taxonomy): domain Bacteria; phylum Acidobacteriota; class Terriglobia; order JAJPHL01; family JAPKYU01; genus CBDBKE01. The sequence goes on from CBDCVK010000006.1 coordinate 55,114, forward strand.
GCCGGCTCTGAGGTAGAGCATGTTGGTGCCCATGGCAGCGATCTGTTCTTGGACTTGTTGCTGGGCCCCTTGCCCCAGGCTGACCATGGAAATCAAGGCGGCGACGCCGATAATGATGCCGAGCATCGTCAGAATCGACCGGATCTTGTTACGCCTCAGAGCTCTGAGGGAAATTCGGAGAATCATTTGCAGATTCATGGCGTGCCTCGTTTATGAATTCGGACGCACCGCACAGTAACGCTCGCACGGTATTCCGCCCGGGCTCGGAATCGTTTAGAGAAGTTGGTTTGCATTCTCCTCATCCCGTTGAATGCGGCCGTCTCTCATGTGGATGATCCGAGCGGCGTAGGCGGCTATATCGGCCTCGTGGGTCACCAGGAGCAATGTGAGACCATGCTGAGCGTTGAGATCACGGAGGAAACGCATGATCTCCTGCGAAGTAACACTATCCAGGTTTCCCGTGGGCTCGTCCGCCAGCAGGAGTGCCGGGCGATTGACCAGTGCCCGAGCCACGGCCACCCGTTGCTGCTGGCCTCCAGAAAGCTGAGTGGGCAGGGCATTCGCTTTTTCCGCAATTCCGACAGTCTCGAGCACCTGCCGGACCCGGTGGCCGCGCTCCGCCTTTGGCAAGCCGGCATAGAGTAGGGGCGCCTCTACATTTTCCCAGACCGTCGTCCGCGGCAAGAGATTGAAATTCTGGAAGACAAAGCCAATCTTTCGATTACGAATGTCGGAACGCTGGGCGGAGGAGAGATCGGACGCATCCTCGCCGTCCAGAAGATAAGTCCCGCTGGACGGTCGGTCCAGGCATCCTACGATATTGAGCATTGTGGATTTGCCCGAACCAGAAGCCCCCATCATGCCCAAAAACTGACCCCGTGGAATTTCCAAGGAAATATCTTGGAGGGCGCGTACAGTTTGCTCGCCCAAGCTGTAATTCTTATGGATATGTTGAAGAGAAATGAGACTTGATGACGCCGCTTCTTGGTCCTCTGCCTTCCCGTTCGCGCTTACGCTTGTTCCCATACGCGCTTCATGCAGGTTCGCTTGTGGATTCGGCACGGCTAGCGTCGCCTACGCTGCTGTCTTCTAGGCCGGCGGCTCCCGAATGGCCCACCAAAAGGCGAGCGCGCGCCAACCTCATCACCATCCAGGTACTCACCCGTGACGATCAGGGCGCCTTCAGAGAGTTCTCCCTCAAGGACCGCCGTCTCCCTTCCATTGGTGATGCCGAGTTTGACACGGTGGGGCGCGAGTTCTCCGTTCTCATCCAGCGCCCAAACGGTGCTCCAACGCGGCCTGGATACCTCCGTTGGGGGAAAGTGGATCTTCGCCGCCTGCTGGACGCGATAACGGTCTGGACTAGGATTGTCAGCCAGGGTAGGACGCTCGGCATCCGCCCGGAGCGGTCCGGAGCCCGCTCGGGGCTTTCCCGGTGGCTGTTGCCCTTTCTGGTTCCGAGCTGAACCGGGAGCACCGTCATCCCTGCCGCGGCTCCAGCCCGTTCCTCTTCTGGGACCGCTACCCTTCGGCTTACCTCCTTGTGAGGAAGACGCCTCTTGAACGGTGCCTGCAGGTGCACCGGACTTCGGCGAGTGTTCCAGCTTCTCGAGCTGTTCCGACATGCGCTCATCGTCTGGCTGATAGCGCAAGGCGGCATTCGCTATCTTCAGCACGTTCTGCTCCGCGGCGACAGTAAAAGTCACGTTGGCTGTCATCCCCGGCCTCAACTTTAGGTCGGGATTGGCCACATCGATGATGACGTTATAGGTCACCACGTTGGAGGTAGTCGCTCCCCCTGTGGTGGAATCAGGCGTTGAGCTGGCGGGAAGCTTGGAGCTCAATCGTATCTCAGAAATCTTGCCGTGAAAGGTATCTTGAGGGAAGGCATCCACAATGAATTCCACCTGTGCCTCTTCGGAAAGGGCACCAATGTCAGCTTCGTCCACCTGAGCAATTACCTGCATCTGCCTCAGATCATTGGCGAGCAGAAATAGCACGGGAGCTTGAAAGCTTGCGGCCACCGTTTGTCCAATGTCCACATTGCGTTCGATCACGACACCATCAATCGGCGATATGATCCTGGTGTGCTTAAGGTTCACTTCAGCGACGCGCAGCTCCGCTTCCGCTTGCTTAACGCTGGCCTCAGCCTGCTCTAATTGGGCATGTGCGGAACCGATGGCTGCTTCGATTTGGTTCACCTGGGCGGCTGCTTGATTCTCCCTGGCCGTGGCCTCTTCAAAGGCGGCTTGGGCTGCTTCGATCTCGCGCTCGGGGATGAGCGCGTCCTCATGGAGCTCCCGGGCACGTTTCAGGACTTGCGCGGCGTCCCTGCGGGTCACACTGGCAGCCTCCAGGTTGGCCTTGGAGCTAATCAGTTCCGCCCTGCGGTTGACCAGGGCCGCTTCCGCGTTCTTAACGTTGGCTCTTGCAATGCCCAAAGCGGCTCGAGCCCTGGCCGTTTGGGCTTCAAAGTTTGCCGGGTCGATGACCGCCAGGAGCTGCCCCTTTTTCACTAGGCTGTTGAAGTCCGCATCAAGCTCCCTCACACGTCCCGAGACCTCGCTTCCCACCTGTACGGTTACTACCGCCTGAAGGATCCCTGTGGAGCTGACAGAGTGTCGGATACTTCCACGGGTAGCTTCCACTGTGATATATGTATCGTTGCCCCCGTCATCCCCGTCCTTCAATCCCAGATATGCGACTCCCGTGACCACCAACCCCAAAGGGACTAGAAAGCGGAGACGTAGAAAGCGATGCCTCTGGAAAGTTTCGCTAAGACGTATCCGTTTTATAAACTGAATCATTTCAGCAGATTCTTCCTTCGCCTCAGCCCCCGGTTTCGCCGGTCCCCGCGTTGGCGTGCCATCTGGAGTGGCGCAGAAGCCGCTGGGCGCGCAACCCCACAGGCCGCACCTGCTAAAGCTCTAAACACGAAAATATCCGGGAAGTTGCTACCCCAACAGCTCGGCATCAGCTGCTACTCCACTATCCGGTGAAGATCTGTCCCACCCTTAAACCGCTTGGCTGATCCACTCGAGGATTATACCAGCTTAGGGCGCCCCTCGGAGCCTTGCCTTACCGGCACCGATTGCCTGGCTATGCCGATCGCTGGAATCTGCGGCCGTTTTTTCTCGGCTCCAAACCAAAGGGCAACTGCAATTGATTGCCAGTGCAGGGCTGCGTCGCCCTGCCCACGAAGCGACGGTTTATGATGGGTCTGCATGACTTCGCGGCGAACCTGCCCGCGCCACGGGTTGAACGCTTTCCGGGGCCTCTTTCCTCTCGCTTTTTGACTCGACGGAACTGACGGGACTGCGTTAGTGTTTCAGCCAACGACACTCTGCCACCGACGGGAGCAGGTTTGTGAAAGTCATCGCCATTGACTGTAGCCCGCCATTCGATTCCAGCCGGACGATCCTGATCCTGGGCCCCTTCATTGCGGGAATCAGGGATCGGGGAGCGGACGTCGAAGTTTTCTTCTTGAGGGATCTTCGTTTAGCACTTTCCGAGGGGGACCTGAGCCCGTGGCTGAAAGGAAAGGGGAGGCGTGCGCGGAAGGACGATATGGATATCCTTCGGCCCAGGCTGGAAGAAGCTGACGTCTGGGTGTTCGCCACTCCGGTCTATTGCGACGGTATGTGCGCCCAGATGAAAAACCTCCTGGACCGGATGACTGCGCTGACCCCTCCGTTTCTAGAGGTGCGCGACGGTCGCTCGCCGAAGCACTCCCGGCCGACGAAGCCCGGCAAGTTTGTGTTGGTCGCGACCTCCACGGCCTGGGAATTGGATACGTTTGCCCCGTTGCTGGCGCATGTCAGGGCTTATTGCGCGAACACCACACGAGAATTTGCGGGTGCGCTGCTCCGGCCTCATTCGGCGGCCTTGACTTGGTTGCTTGATCGAGGTCTGCCGGCGGCCGACGTTTTCGAGGCTGCTTACCAAGCGGGCTGTGGGACGGTGACCTCAGGGTTGATTGAGGACGCCAACAGTGAAGTCGTCAGCCGCCCGTTGGTACGGCTTGATCTCTACGTTGACCTTTTCAATCAGCGATTGCAGCAGCGATTGCAGCAAGAGATAGGCCATCCCTCTCGTAAAGCTCGGGCGCGTTGAATAGCCGTGTGCAGGTGGACAGCCAGCCTTATCTGCACGACGGCTCAGCCCCCGTAGGGTCGGCGACATTGTTTGTGCCCGTTATTCGTCCCTGCGTAGGCACATTGGCTTGGAGTGGGAATGCGTATCACTGTGGTTTTTCACAATACGTGGAGGTGAGCAGAAGTGGTGCGCCGTTCTTAGCGGGCGCAAAGGGCCTCGCGTAGCCCCTCCTGAGCAGGATCGAAGCCCTCGAATACCAGCGACTACGAGTTCATCGGGAATCTTTTTCTAATTTGGATGTAAGTAGTTGGAGAAAGTGCCTAACCTCGCCCGCATTCTGCAGGGAATACCGAGCTGCGGTTCCGCGGGGTCCGTTTCGGACCACGATCCCCACTCCGCGGCCCGCTAGGGCCTTGAAAGCATCCTCATCGGTTACGTCATCACCGATATAGATGGGCAGAACGTCGGGCCGATCCAGTCCTAGCTTCTGCAGTAGCCACAGGACGGCCTTGCCTTTGTCCCAGTTGACTTTTGGCTGCAGGTCGTACACTTTCTTGCCGCATAGCTTGCGTAACTCCGGGTGACGTGACAGCAATTGGTCAATTATGTCCCCCACCACGCGTTCGTTTTCCTCTCTAACTCTTCGGAAATGGGCTGCAACGGAGAACTTCTTGCGTTCCACGAGGACGCCGGCAATCTTCCCCAGTCGCTCACGGAGCTCTTGCTCGACGCTGTCGAGCACAGGGAGCAAATCGGTAGCTTGTTCCTTCTGCAGAGGCGAGTTCCGAGGCCCCTTGATCTCGAAGCCATGGCTGCCTGCATAGAAGATCTCCTGCAGGCCCACTAGCCGTTTGATGTCGGGCAGGTCTCTTCCACTTATGATTGCCACCGTACACCGCCTTGAGAGTTGGTCGACAGTACTGCGGACGGTTTCGGAGAGTACTGCCTGGTCAGGATGATCCACAATTGGTGTGAGCGTCCCATCGTAGTCAAGAAAAACAGCGATACGCTTGCCGGGCAAACCGCCAGCAATCTCCTCAATACGCCCCGTGGCGGAGGGAAGATCCTCGGTATTCGGGTCTGAGCTGGAAGGTATATCCGACACAGCAACTCCCGACAGATCGCTTACCCCCACATCCGCTCCATTCTCTCATAGACTCTTCGCGTAGCCGCAGCCTCCGGATCCATGGGGGAGGTCCGCAGGTACCTTTCAAAGATCTTTAAGATGCGCACAAAAGATTTTCTGTTGAGCCAGTGGGGAATCTAAAAACTTAGGTTAAAATTGTGGAAGAGTGGACCGTAGACGTTTCCTCATCATTAGCACGGTCGGGAGTGCCTGGTTCGTGGGGCTGTTGACGCTTTACAACAAGTTTGGCCCCAAGCCGGTCGACTCCCGCGTCCGGGTCGAAGATTACCTGCACCTGGGTGAGCGGGCAGCACTCGAGGCCATCACTTCGAACGCAGATTTCTACATCACTTCGAAGGGCTGGACTCCGCAGATCAAAGTGGACGAGTGGCGGTTGGTCATCGACGGCTTGGTCGAAAACCCGGTAACGCTAACGTTGCCGCAGGTCAAGGCACTGCCGCAGCTGGAGCGCACGCTGACGCTGGAGTGCATCGAGAACCGCGTAGGAGGCCCCGCTATTGGCAATGCACGCTGGCGCGGCAGCGCGCTTCGGCCCCTGCTGGAGCGCGCACGCCCCCTCAAGGAAGCTCAATCGGCCCTGCTCCACGCAGCAGATGGCTATACCACCGGCATTCCCTTGGAACGCCTTCTTTGGGAGGACAATTTTCTGGCCTATGAGATGAATGGCGAACCGCTGCCGCTTGCGCACGGCTATCCGCTACGGGTCTTCTTTCCCGGCAAGTACGGGATGAAGCAGCCGAAATGGCTCACCCGAATTGAGTTCCTGGCCGAGCATCAACCGGGCTTTTGGGAGCAACGCGGCTGGTCCGACACCGCTGAGCGGCAGACTCGAGGTGTGATCGACGGCCCGAGACCACGCCGGGGAGTCACCCTTTCCGGCCGGAGTTTTCTCCTGGTTGGCTACGCCGTCGCTGACGCCTCCGGAATTACGCGGGTCGAGGTGAGCGATGACGATGGCCGGTCCTGGCAACCTGTCGAGATTTTCAGCAACCCCTCACCCTACGTCTGGACCTTCTGGCGCTATGAGTGGCGGCCTTCAGCCGCGGGCACCTACAACCTGCGAGTGCGGGCTGTGAACGGCCGCGGGGAGGTGCAAACGGCCACCAAACATGACTCTTGGCCGGAAGGCGCCACCGGCCACCACCGCATCCAGCTCGAGCTCGCCTGACCTTAACACTTACATGCGCTGCTTCCAGAAGCGGCTCAGTCTTACTGGACGCGTTGGTGACCCACCATCAAAGAAATTGTCCGGACATCCAAGGATCGCATTGGGCCGACTGGCAGGTTTTGATGGTCTTGTAAGTTCCACTTCTGTGAATGCTCAAAACTTCTGTGCCTCAGTGGTAGCCCACTCCCGAATCTCGGCGGACCAAAGTGGCTCTCAGCTGTTAAGTGACGCTGCCTCAGGGGAGGCACTTGTCCGGTTTGCCGACTATACGTCCAAGTGAAACCGGGATTGATAAACGCTAGCCCGTTAGGGTGGACCTATCCGGCATTCCCCATAGCTGTCGGCGAAATTGGGTGGACTCCCCGGAACAAGGAACGGACGACGTCGTTGCATACTAGACGCCCGCAAACACCACGGAAACCTACTGATGGGCCTGACCGCGGCGTGTTGTGAATTCGAAAAATACTGTGTTAAACTTCGCTCCAAGCTCGTGGTGGGCTAGCTTGGCAAGGGATCGTCGCATGCGATCAAAACGGATTTCCAAAAAGAAGGTTGTTTTTTTCTTTCCTGCGTTCTCAAGTCTCGAAGCCACAGCTCCATTGGGAATCCTGGCCGTGTCCACTCCCCTTTTGCGCGCCGGCTATCAAATCTGCATCATCGATTCCACCATCACTTCCGATTTCCAAAAGCGTGTCCTCGAGGAACTTGAGGATGCTCTGTGCCTGGCGGTTTCTCTGGTCACGGGTCCGATGATCCGCGAGACAGTGGAGATCGCCCAGGCAGCGAAGAAGCTGTACCCTCGTCTGCCTGTCATTCTCGGGGGATGGCATCCTTCGCTGCTTCCGGATCAGACCTTGGCCGCAGAATATGTGGACATCGTTATCCGCGGCCAGGGCGAGGACGCGCTTCTGGAGGTCGTCCAGCGCTTGGAGGACGGATCATCGCTGGAAGGAATCGCAGGAGTAGGCTACAAGGAAGACGCAAAGCTCATTTTCAACCCGCCGCGGCTCCTCAAACCCATCGGCGGCTTACCTCCGAAGGCTTATCATTTGGCTGACTTTGACGCCTACGAACGAGTTTGTGGGCGCCGCTGGGCCATGTATATCTCGAGCCTCGCCTGCCCCTATAGTTGTGCGTATTGCACGAATGAGGGCGTCTACGGCAGGCAATGGAATGCGCTCGAAGCCGAGCGGGTGGTGGATGAAACCGCTGATCTTGTGTCGCGCTATGGTCTGGAACTGCTGTGGGTGGTAGACGACAACTTCCTGGTGGATCGGGAGCGTGCCCTAAAGATTGCAGAGGGCCTAGTGTGTCGGGGTGTGCGGTTTGACTGGAGCATCCAGGCATCGACCAACCTAGTGGCCCGGCTGACGGTGGAGGAATTGAGACTTCTGCGTCGTGCCGGACTTTCCCAGATTTGTCACGGGGCTGAATCAGGATCGCCCAAAGTGCTGAAACTCATGAACAAGGACTTCCAGAAGATCGAAACCATTTACACGGCGGCGGAAAGATGCGTTCAGGCCGGAATCCGACCTTCGTTCAACGTCATCTTTGCTTTCCCTGGAGAAGGCGACCGAGAGCGCCGCGAGACAATTCGGTTGATCATGGACGTCTGCCGCCGCTATCCGGGAGCGGAATTCTGGACGAACATCTTTACCCCCTATCCAGGAGCTCCCATCATGCAGCGGGCGGGGGACTTCGGGATCGAAGCTCCCAAGTCCTTCGAAGGATGGGCGGAGTTCTTCCCGCGTTATACCGTTCTTCCCTGGCTGAACGGGCGTAAGCACCGCAGGCTGCAAGTCATCCGCGACTATCTTCGGCTTGCCTTCCACCGCGTGCCAATCGCAGAGGATCGCAGGCGTCCCATCACCCGCGCAGTGCATGAACTGATCAGCATCCCTGCCCGCTGGCGCCTGGAGCACGATGTGTACACGTGTCCGTTTGAGATTTGGCTCAAGAATTTGGTGAATCGGACTTTTGAATCACCCAAACCGAAGGTGGACGCCCAGCAGCTCTCTACTGATCCGGTGACATGTTGAACGGCAAGCCAGTGCGATTTCCTGCGCGTGACGGCTTACACCGATGAGGAAGGTCGTCCTATTCCTCCCACCGTACCCTGGTCCGGTCCTAGGCCCCCCGGTCGGTCTTCTGTGTCTGGCGTCGCCCCTCCGCCAAGCGGGATACCACGTAAAGATCATCGACTCCGCCTTGTTCCCGAACTATCTTGCGGCGATCGAACGCGAAATTCCGGACGCCCTCTGCTTCGGCATCTCCCTGCTGACTGGTCCTATGATTACCGATGCCATAGCCGCTGGCCATCTCGTCAGGGGCCTGCGGCCCGAACTACCGATCGTGTTCGGCGGATGGCATCCTAGCCTGATGCCAGAACAGACCTTGCGCGAAAGCTTTGTTGACGTTGTGGTGCGGCACCAGGGAGAGGTGACGCTTCTCGAGGTCGTCCGAAGGATCGACCAGGGCCGGAGCCTGGAGGGGGTAGCCGGTTGCTGGTTCAAGCGGAACGGCGGCCTCCATCAAAATCCCGATCGGCCTGCTGTGCCCATCAGCTCGCTTCCACCTCCCGCCTATGATCTCGTAGATTTCGATGCTTATGAACGCGTGACGGGCGAACGCAAACTGCTCTATGGCACCAGTGTAGGCTGCCCCTATGCCTGCCATTACTGCACCGATACGGTCTTTTACAACCGGCGCTTCAACGCCTACAGCGCCCAGCGGGCGGAAGAGGAAATCACAGACCTAGTATCCCGCCACCGTCTGGATAAGGTAGCTTTGCTGGATTCGAACTTTCTGGTGGATACACGGCGCACCGTGGAAATCGCACGAAGATTGCTCGCATCCGGCTTGCAATTCCAGTGGAGCTTTCAGGCCTCAACAGATCTGCTCTGCCGGCTGACGGATGAGGAAGTCCGCCTGCTGGGCGAAAGCGGCGTGAACCATATCGGGTTCGGCACCGAGTCGGGTTCGGAAGAAGTCCTGCTGAAGATGAACAAGCGTCACCAGCGGATTCCGGACATGTTCGAGACAGCACGCAAATGCCGGCAGGCCGGGATCCGCGTTACCTTCAACCTCATCGTGGGCTACCCAGGAGAGACCGAGGCCGACCGCCAGGAAACCCTCCGGATTATGGGAGAAATCGGTGGACGCTTCGATAACGTCACTTTCTCGCCGAACGTATTCACGCCCTACCCCGGCATCCCCATCTGGCCGGAACTGCGACGCCTGGGGGTCAAGGAGCCGCAATCTCTGGAAGCCTGGACCGACATCGCCCTGGGAACCAACCTATTACCCTGGTTGCAGGGCGAGCCGTACAGCCGCGTGAAACGGAGCCTGTCCTTCTTCCTGCTGAACAACGAGGTCACCAAGGCGGTGCGCCGGACCCGGGCTTCACGCTTTCAACGCCTCCTGCTGCGGGCTTTCCGTCAACCGTTGCGAATGCGGATGAAGTATCAGTTCTTTCGATGGCCCTTGGAGCTTTGGCTGGTCCACGCGAAAAACAAGCTGGTCGTGCGCCGTTCCCTGCTGACCGGGCAAGGCCTCGGTTACAGCCTGGAGAAGATTTGCTAGGTGCCGGTTGGAACGCCGAAAGGAGGCAAGACCGGAAGCAGAATAGGGATCGAATCCGATGGTCGATATCCTCCTGACCCATTGCAACCATCTGTTCTTTGATCCGAAGCAGGTGCGGAAGATGCAGCCCTATCCTCCGCTGCAGACTCTGCTGGCGGCTGCTTTTCTGCGCCAGGAAGGATTCGACGTCGCCCTCTTTGATTCCACGTGGAGTCCTCCAGAGGAGGGATTTCGATCCGCCATGGCGCGGCATCGCCCGCGCCTGGTGGCTCTGTGCGAGGACAATTTTAACTTCCTCTCCAAGATGTGTCTGGCGAGGAACCGCGAGCTGGCCTTTTCCATGTGTCGCGCCGCCAAGGAGGCCGGAATCCCGACTCTGGTCAACAGTTCGGATGCCTCTGATCACGTGGCGGAGTACCTGGACCGGGATCTGGACTTCGTCCTGGTAGGCGAGCTTGAGATCACATTGTTGGAGATTACGCGGCATCTGCTGGGTCGCTCTTCGCGCCCAATGGAAGAGATTCCCGGCCTAGCCTACCGTCATCCCAGGGAGCGCGAGATCCGTCGCAATGCGCCTCGGCAGCCGATGACCAACTTGGACCGACTGCCACTTCCGGCATGGGACTTGGTCGAGATTTCCAAGTACCGCGACGCCTGGGTCAGGGCCCACGGCTATTTCTCCCTCAACATGGTGTCCAGCCGTGGCTGCCCGTATCGATGCAACTGGTGCGCTAAGCCCATTTACGGCCAGACTTCCCAATTCCAAACACCGGAGCGAGTGGCCGAGGAAATGGGTTGCTTGAAGTCGACCCTTCGACCTGACCACCTCTGGTTTGCCGACGACATCTTCGCCCTTTCCCCGGGATGGACCTGGCGATTCGCCGAGGAGGTGGAAAAGCGGCAGGCCCAGATATCCTTTAAGATGCAGTCGCGCTGTGATTTGATGACTCGCGATACGGCGGATGCCCTCCGACGCGCAGGCTGCACCGAAATCTGGATGGGCGCCGAATCAGGTTCCCAAAAAGTCCTGGACGCGATGGAAAAAGGAATCCGCGTCGAGCAAATTTACGAGGCTTGTGAAAACCTGCGGCGCCACGGGATCCGTGCCTGCCTCTTCCTCCAGTTTGGCTATCCGGGCGAAACGTGGCAGGACATTGAAAATACAATTCGGCTGGTCAGAGAAACAAGACCCGACGACATTGGGGTCTCGGTTTCCTATCCATTACCGGGAACCAAATTTTTCGATTTCGTTTCGGCCCAGCTTGGCGCCAAGCGAAACTGGTCCGATAGCGACGGCCTGACGATCATGTTTCGCGGAAGCTATTCTAGCGATTTTTATCGCGTTCTCCGCGATGCGCTACATCTGGAAGTTAACTTACGCAATAGGAGGTGCCAAAACGGCGACAACCTGCAACGGCTTCAACACTTGTGGTCTCGAGTCAGAAAATTGGAGAAAACTTGCGTTAACCCCAATCCCACACCTTTATGGACCTGTTGCTGACCCACGGCTACTTCCTCTACGAGGATACAAAAGAGCTTCAGATCATGAAGCAGTACGTGACCCTGGGAATCCTCTATCTCTCTTCCCACCTGCGAGAAAAGGGCTTCGACGTAGAAATTTACGACAGCACATTTGGGTCTCGGCAGGAGCTTTTCCGGATTCTTGAAACTGGGCCGCCTTCGGTGGTGGGAATCTACGTTAACCTCATGACCCGCCGGAATGTTCTGGACATCGCGGCGGCTGCACGGGCGGCGGGGTGGACCGTGGTCCTGGGAGGCCCCGAACCTTCGAACTATCCTGGCGAGTATCTGCAGGCCGGCGCCCACGCCATCGTCGAGGGAGAAGGGGAAGTGACGATGGAGGAGCTATTGCACACCCTGGGTCAGAAGGAGGCGCTGCAACGGGTAAACCGAATCATATTCCGGCGACGAGATGGATCCGTGGCCCGTACTCCACCCCGAGCCCTTATTCCCAACCTGGATGCACAGCCCTGGCCTGACCGCGAGCGGGTGGACATGGACCGGTACTTGAAAGTGTGGCGCGAACACCACGGCGCGGGCTCCGTGTCGGTCATCACGGCACGCGGATGCCCTTACCACTGCCGCTGGTGCAGCCACTCCACTTTCGGCAAGACCCACAGGCGCCGATCTATCCAAAGTGTAGCGGACGAAGTGGCGTGGGTCCTCGAGCGCTATCAACCTGACATGCTGTGGATGGCCGACGATGTCTTTACAATTCATCCCGGCTGGATCCTGGAATACGCCGCGGAGATGAAACGGCGTGGGTTGCGAATCCCGTTCGAATGCATTACCCGTGCTGACCGGCTGAATCCGCGCATCGCTGAGGCTTTGGCCGAGCTCGGATGCTTCCGCGTCTGGATCGGCTCGGAGAGCGGGTCGCAGCGGATACTGGATGCCATGCAACGAGGGGTGACGGTAGAACAGGTTCGCGAGTCAGTTCGTCTCTGCCAGCAGCAGGGGATCCAGACGGGTATGTTTCTTATGTGGGGCTACAACGGAGAGGAGTTGTCGGACATTGAGGCCACCGTGCAACACGTGAAAAGCTGCCAGCCGGATGTGTTCCTGACAACAGTTTCCTACCCTATTCAGGGAACTCCTTACTATGACTAGGTGGCGCCGCGTCTGATGCAGGTCCGCGACTGGGCGGAGAGCACGGACCGCGAACTAAAGATCGCCGGTCGTCATTCCAGGGGCTTTTACCAGTTCGCTGACCAGTTGCTGAAGAGCGAGGTGACCCTACAGAAGTTGGGCAACGCTACAGAGGATTCTGCTGCTGTGGCCACGCTGCGAAGCCAGATCGAGACCGCCCGCCGTGGGTTACTGGAAGCCTACGGGGAAGTGGAAGCATGAGCGTTGCCGAAGCCTTTGATCAGCTGGCCCCCCGCTACGACGAGACGTGGACACGCTCTGTTGTCGGGCGCCTTCAGCGCGAGGCCGTCTGGAGAGAAATCGCCCCCCTCTTCCTCCCAGGAGCGCGGGTTTTGGATCTGGGTTGCGGAACGGGGGAGGACGCCTTGCACCTAGCTCGCGGTGGCGTCCGGGTCCATGCCATCGATGTTGCGCCGGGAATGGTCAAGATGACAAGGCAACGGCTGGAGTCGGACGGGCTTACGGGCCAGATCACGTGCGAAGTCTTGGCTGCCGAGGATCTTTTTCGCCTGAAAACTACAGGCGTATTTGACGGCGCGATCACAAACTTTGGCGTTCTGAACTGTGTTCGAGATCTCCGATCCTTGGCAGGGGAGCTAGCGCGGCTGGTTCGACCGGGCGGCCGGCTCGTGCTGTGTCCGATGGGGCGTTTCTACCTGTGGGAGACGATCTGGTATCTGCTGCGTGCCCGACTCGGCAAGGCCTTCCGCCGCCTGCGTCGCGGTGGCGTCACCGCTTCGGTGGGTTCTGGCCACTTTTTCCCGGTTTTCTACGCTTCGGTGGCCGACATCAGTGCGGCTTTTGAGCCATACTTCCGGCGAGTGGGTTTCCGGGGAATCGGGGTCTTTGTCCCGCCCCCTTCTGTAAAAGCCTCCCCTGGAGTATTCCGAGCATTGGTGTTGCTAGATCGGCTTTTCGCCGGCTGGCCGCTTCTGCGGGCCATAGGGGATCATTACCTGCTTATTTTTGTCCGAAGATGATCCATGGCTGCTACTTCCTACGCAACTTCGCCGGAAGCGGGGACTCCTGATCTCGGGAGATCTGCATTCTTGAGGCTTCGCTGTCCTGCCTGCCTCCGACCTTCCGTCCGGCTGCAAGAGGTCACAGCCGAAGGGATGGTTTGCCTCAGCTGCGGCTACGCGCTGCGCAAAACTGAGAACATTCTGCGGGCGCTCCTACCAGGGCGTCAGAAATATTACGAGCATTCCAGGAAAGAATATTCAAAGATCCGTCGGGCAGAGGGCCGAGGATCCGAGAATCCATCTTACTATCTCGAATTGCCCTATAGGGATTTGACCGGCCGGCGTCGCGACGAGTGGGCCATCCGCGCGAAGACCTATCGGTACTTTGAAACCCACGTGCTTCCGGCTCAAACTCTGGATATCCTCGACCTGGGTGCCGGGAACGGCTGGACTTCTCACCGGCTGTCCCGGCGAGGCCATCGGCCGGTGGCCGTGGATATCCTCACAGATCCGATGGACGGCCTAGACGCGGCCCGGCACTATGGCGGCTTTCCCCTGGTGGAAGCGGAGTTTGACCGACTGCCTTTTGTCGACGGCCAGTTTGATCTGGCCATCTTCAACTCTGCACTGCATTACTCGACCGACTACCATCGGACCCTGCTCGAGGCGCGGCGCTGCCTGCGACCGACGGGCCGCATCGTCATTCTGGATTCGCCAATCTATAAACAGCGAAAGCATGGGGAGCAGATGCGGCGAGAGCGTCACGAGCGATTTGAGGCGCTTTATGGCTTCCGCTCCGACAGCATTCCCAGTCTTGAGTACCTGTACGATTCGCTGCTCAAGCAGTTGTCCAGCGACCTGGGGCTGAGCTGGCAAATCCACCGGCCCTGGTACGGGTGGGGATGGCACCTCCGCCCCTGGAAGGCGCGCCTTGGGGGGCAGAGGCCGCCCTCCCGGTTCTGGATCCTCGTTGGGAGCTTTTCGCAGCCATGATCGTCCTTCTGCATCCCCGGGCCACCAGGCCCAAGAACCGGCGCTTCCCCCTCTCCATCCTTGCGGTGGCGTCGGTCATCGAGGGCAGGGAAGATTACACGATCGTGGATGGTAACGTCGATCCTCACCCCTGGGAGTCCCTAGAACAGATTATGAAAGAAACCCCAGCGGAGCTTCTGGCGGTTTCTGTGATGCCCGGGCCTCAGATGGGGGCGGCCATCCCGCTTTGTCGCGCGTTTCGCCAAAAGTACCCGTCGGTTCCGATTGTCTGGGGTGGGTACTTTCCTTCCCTTTATCCCGACGCAACTCTTAATGCCCCGTACGTGGATTTCGCAGTCCGCGGGCAGGGAGAAGACACTTTTCTCGAGCTGCTCGCTGCCCTGCGCGACAGCTGGGACTTTTCCCGGATTTGCGGCCTCTCCTACAAAGATCGTTGTGGGTTGCACGTCCACAATCCTGAGCGGCCGATACGGTCGCCGGAAGATTTTCCCTGGTTCCCCTATCACCGACTGGATACTTCGAAGTACATCCTACCGACGTTTCTCGGTTCGCGCACCGCCGTGCACCAGGCCAGCATTGGATGTCCGTTCCGTTGCAACTTCTGCGGAGTAGTCCCCGTCTACGGCCGGCAGAAAGTGGAATCCCCGTCGCGCACTGCTGCAGTGCTGGGACATCTGAAGGAGCACTACGGGGTGAACGCCATCCAATTTTATGACAACAATTTCTTCCTGCGCGAGGATCACGCTCGAGAGCTAGCGGACCGCCTGACGCCGCTGCAGATGCGTTGGTGGTGTGAAGGACGCATCGACACGGTGCTCCGATACTCCGACGAAACGCTGCGTACACTCAAACGTGCAGGCGCCACCATGATCTTCTTTGGCGCTGAGTCCGGTTCCGATGCCGTGCTCCGGCAAATGAAGAAGCAACTCAAAGCCGAGCAGATCCTGGCTCTGGCCAAAAGGATCCGGGAATTTGGGATCGTCCCCGAGTTTTCCTTTGTCTTGGGCAACCCACAGGATCCGGAGCGTGACACCGAGGAGACGATCGCCTTCATCCGGAAGATCAAGCGGATCAACACCCAGGCCGAGATCATCGTACAGCACTACATCCCCACGCCTCAACGGGATGAAATGTACGGTGGGGTCGACGGCAAAATCCAATTCCCGACCACCCCGGAGCAGTGGGCTACCGAGCGGTGGTACAACTTCGCCACCCGAACTGATCCGCAGCTCGCTTGGCTTCCGGGCCGGATCAAGCAGCGCATCGACGATTTCGAACTGGTGGTGACCTCACGCTGGCCAACTATCCAGGATATCCGCCTAAAACACTGGGGGCGGACCTTCCTTCAATTGCTGAGTAGTTGGCGCTACAGGCTCGGCGTTTACGGGTACCCGTGGGAGCTCCAGTGGGCGCAGAAACTCGTCCATCTCAGAAAGCCTCGGTTGGAAAGCCTTTGAAAGTTGCGCCGCTCGAAGGACACCGGCTCTGGTCTGAAACCTACGATGCCGATCCGAACCCGATGCTGGCGCTGGAATTCCGCATTGTCTCTGGAATGACGGGCAATCTGCTGGGAAAGCTCTTCCTAGACCTTGGTTGCGGAACGGGACGATGGCTAGCTGAGGCCCGAAGACAAGGTGCCAGGATCCTCGGTGTGGATCTGTGTCGCGACATGTTGGTGCAAGCGGAACGCAAAGCGGGGCTTGCAGGTCGAGTAGCGCTGGCCGACGTTCGCCGCCTTCCCGTGCCGGATGGTAGCGCCGACGTGGTCCTGTGCGCCTTTTGTCTGGCATACCTGGAATCGCTGGCTACGGTGATGCAAGAACTGGCCCGGGCAGTAAAACCGGGGGGAGAGGTCATCACGAGCGACCTGCATCCGCAGACGCACTGCCGAGGTTGGACGCGCTCGTTTCGGAGCGGTTCTCAGGTTTACGAGATCGAACAACACCATTACACGGCCCGGGAACTTCTCGATGCCGGTCACAGGGTGGGCCTGAAGCTGGAGGAGCTAGTGGAAGCTCGTTTTGCTGAGCCAGAGCGGGAGATCTTTCGCCGGGCAGGGAGGGAGCAGCTTTTCGACGAGCTGAGAGAAATCCCCGCCGTGCTGATCGCCCGGTGGAAGCGCCGGTGAGGAAGCGAGCATGGCCCGACAGCGCTCGTGGATTTTGAGTGGCGCCAGAGTGGCCCTTGGGCCGGCCCGGGCTAACAAGCGGGAGATTGAAATCCGGGCCGGGAAGATCTGGGCAATTCGGGCGCCGGGGGAACGGCGGCGCACGCGAAACACGCCGATCCTGGACCTCCGCGGCCACTTGATCCTCCCCGGGCTGATCAACGCCCACGATCATCTGGAGCTGAACCTTTTCCCCCGCCAGGGTCGCGGTCCTTATCCGAATGCGGCGGCTTGGGCCCGCCACATCTACCGGCCCGGGGAATCTCCGATCAAGGATCACCTGCGGATACCCAAGGCCACGCGTCTTGTGTGGGGCGGCCTAAAGAACCTCCTCAGCGGCGTGACCACGGTCTGCCACCATAATCCCCGGGAGAACTCGATCTTGGACCGCAACTTCCCCGTCCGCGTGGTAAAGCGATTTGGATGGGCGCATTCCCTCGAGTTCAGCCCCGACCTGGCCGAGCGTTTTCGCCGAACCCCGCCCGGTTGGCCTTTCCTGGTGCACCTGGGAGAAGCGACGGATAGAGCCGGCAGGTGCGAGGTCTTTCGGCTGGATCAGATGGGGGCCCTCGACCATCGTACAGTACTGGTTCATGCCGTCGCACTGGATCGCCAGGGGTGGCGCCTCGTGCAAAGCAAAGCCGCCTCCGTGGTTTGGTGCCCCAGCTCGAATCTGTTCCTGTTGGGCCGCACGCTGACTCCTGGGGTGCTACGAAGCGGCATTCTTGTGGCCCTGGGCACCGATTCAGCGCTGACGGCGACCGGCGATCTTCTGGACGAACTCCGCGCAGCGCGGAGTGCCAGTCGTCTGTCGCGCGGCGATCTTTACCGCATGGTAACCGAACAGGCGGCACAGGTCTTGCGTCTGGAAAAGGGAGCGGGCAGAGTGTCAGAGGGAGGCCCCGCCGACCTTGTGGCCGTCCGCGACCGAGGACGAAGCCCGGCCGCAACACTCTGTGGCCTGGTGAGCCGGGGCCC
This sequence comes from Terriglobia bacterium, assembly GCA_965223005.1. GTDB lineage: Bacteria > Acidobacteriota > Terriglobia > JAJPHL01 > JAPKYU01 > CBDBKE01. Next base: position 72,876 of record CBDCVK010000006.1, read on the forward strand.
TGAAATGGTTATGGTCGCCGGTCAGATCAAGCTTGTTTCTCCTTCCCTGGCGGTTCAGCTACCGGCTTTCGTTCGTCGCCGCCTCTATCCGCTGGCCGTCCAAGGGAGAGGAAAAGCTCTGGTTGACGCCAACGTTCCTGAGCTGCATCGCCGGGCGACTCGAGTGCTGGGTCCCGAAATTCGCGTCGCGGGAAAGCGGGTGCGGGCATGAATTCCTCCCGGCAGAACTACGAGATCGAGAAGCTGCCCATTCTCATTCTGTTTCCGCACAGTCGCTGCAATTGCCGTTGCATCATGTGCGACATCTGGAAAATCGAGACTGTCCGGGAAATCGCCGCCGCCGAGCTAGATCGTCACGCCGGGGACATCGAGGCTCTGGGCGTGGAATGGGTCGTTTTTTCCGGCGGTGAACCGCTCATGCATTCGGACCTGTTCCGGTTGTGCGAACGCCTCCGGGCGTTGGGAATTCGCACCACGATTCTGACCACCGGCCTTCTGCTCGGTAGGTATTCCCGTCGAATCGTCGAGCACCTGGACGGCGTAATTGTTTCCCTGGATGGCCCCCCAGAGGTTCACGACCGCATACGTCGTATCCCGCACGCTTTCGACCTCCTGGCGGCAGGCGTGCGAGCCTTGCGCCGGCTAAGGCCGGAATTCCACGTGGCAGCTCGCTGCACGGTCCAGAAGCAGAACGTCGGCCGTTTAGCGGAAACAGTGAAGGCGGCGCGTCAGCTCGGCCTGCGATCGATTTCGTTCCTCGCAGCGGATTTGAACTCTACTGCGTTCAATCGGCCGCAGAGCTGGCCAACCGAGCGCCAGGCGGAAGTCGGCTTGAACACGGAAGAGCTGCTTGTCCTTGAGAAAGAGATAGAGGCGATGATCCGCGATGACGCGGGCTATCTGAAGACCGGATTCATTCTGGAGGCGCCGGAAAAGTTGCGACGTATCGTCCATCATTTTCGGGCGCACCAGGGTATGGTGGAGCCGGTCGCGCCGCGTTGCAACGCACCATGGGTGTCCGCCGTTGTGGAATCGGATGGTACAGTTCGCCCCTGTTTCTTTCACCGACCGATTGGTAATCTTGGAGGGCGTTCACTTCGGCAGGTCCTGAACAGCCCAGAGGCCTTCGAGTTCCGGAGGACCCTGGACATCCCGCGAAATCCTATTTGCCAGCGCTGTGTCTGCTCCCTTTACTTGACATCAAACAAGCCCCTCCCCTCCTGAATTCGGCTAGACGCTTGCACGGGAAAGCCAAATAACCTGTTGGACTGCCCAAGCGAAATCACTGTAGCGGGGAGTCAAAGTGCAGGCGGTGAGAAGCTCTCTGGATGCCGGGCAATTTCTCTCTTCCTCGCGCTATCTTGGCGCCTGGGTACAATTGATTACCCATACTTGCTCGGGCAGTTAGTGTTGTCCCAAAGAATCTGTCACTCTGGCTGGGCTGGTTGCTTTTTCTTCTCGGCGCCCTCTGTGCTTTCTTCTACGCTTAATACTTGCATGACTGAGGGAGAGAGGGCGATGGCACCCTTGCCCTTTCCGACGCCTCTACTTGGCGGTGTTGTGTGAGGGCACAAGCCTAGTTTGGCAGGGCGATATGAGACGCACTCCGGCGCGCCTTTAGGTTGGTTTTGGAACCAAATGGAACCGAGATGGGGTAGGGAAGACCCCGAAGTGTTTGAAAAATGGTGGCCAGGGACGGAATCGAACCGCCGACGCCAGCCTTTTCAGGGCTGCGCTCTACCGACTGAGCTACCTGGCCCAAAGGGGCCCAAGCATTTTATGTGGCGGGTTGGGAGGCTGTCAAACGGAGGCAGTAACTAGCTTCGGCCAGCGAGGCTGGCGCCAGCCTTAAAAACGACGTTACGTCGGGAAGAATGGGTTCAAAGTGCCGCAAGCGGGACAATCGTAGCGGGGCAAGACCTTGCCCCGCACGTGCCCCAGTGTGCGCAACCAGGCCGCATCATGGCTGCTGCCGCAGCGGATACAGACGTTGGATTCCGACGGGTCTTCCGAAACTTCCCGACCGCCCTGACGGCTGAAGTGGAACAGCCAGCCGTAAGTGCTCCAGCGGGTTCCCAGGCGACGGTCGGCGGCCCGGACCAGGGCATTCCAGGCCAGCAGAGTGACACGCAGGAAGCGCGGAGGTGCCCAGTTCAAAACCTGCGCCCGACCGCCCCATCGCTGGCCCGGCTGCCGATTCAAAAACGAATAGGAGGAATAGAGCAAGCGATAGCGCTGGGGCCACAAGCCACCTTCCCGCGCGGCCGCCACCAGCTCCTCCCGACGGAAGCGGTTCACGTGTTCGCGTCCCTTGTCTAGGAAGCGGAAGAGCGCGGCCGATAGACAGTATCCGTCGGGAACGTTAACCAGCACGATCCCTTCTGGTTTCAAGACGCGGGCCGCTTCGCGCAGAGCGCTTGGCCAATTTCGGATGTGCTCCAGGGTGTGGTTGGCGATAATTAGATCGCAGCAAGCATCGGGCAGTGGTAGCGACGCCGCATCTGCTCGCACAAAACCACCCTGACGCAGGTGGGGAATTACTGGCGGCGCGCGCAAATCTACACCCACGACGCAGCAGGAGGCAACGGCGTAGGAGAGGCTGCCAGCCCCGCAGCCCAGGTCGAGCGCCATTTGCTTCGGACCAAGTTGGGCCAGTAGCCGGTTCACGCGCCGATTCTACGCCAGGTTCCCCTCAGGCGCTGCTGCCTTCGATCCTCCGATAAGCACGATTGCCTTTCGCAAGCTTCTTCCTGGCGCATCGGCGGGGCTGTCGGTGCGTCACAAGCGTGTTGGACCTCTCGTACTACCTCAAAATGAGCCTTTCGGCCTATAGCGTTACTGACCTACGCGTGTCAAAAAAGAAACAGGCTGCCGGTCCTGGAGGTAGGCTGCAATGAAGTTAACTCACGAAGAGGTGCGAGAGTGGTTTGTGATGCGCGACCATGTGCGGAGGGTAGTGCAGCAGCTGGAAGTGTGTAATCGCTGCTGGCGAGTGCGCGATCAGGCCCACTTGATCCGGATCGCTGGACTGCATTGTTGCAGCCCGGATGATGAGGAAGGCTGCCTGAGCCCTCGGGCAACGCGCAGAGTCCGAGCTCGGACAGCCTGACTCCTTCCGAGCTGCGCCCAGTTGCGTCTGCGGCGGCAGGCTACGCACCTCTTTCATTTGGATACTCCCGCGCCGGACGATTCATCGAGAAACAGTTGTGGTAGGAGGCCAGCCAGACCAATTGTTTCCGGTTAGCGTATCTGCTGGTCCACTTCGGCCAGCCATGCGGGCCGGCTGAGAACCTCGCGGGGTTTGCTTCCGTCGGGGGGCCCGATGATGCCATCCCTCTGCATCATATCCAGCAGGCGGGCGGCACGGCCGTAGCCCAGTCGTAGGCGGCGCTGCAAGATGGAGGTGGAGGCCTTCCCCATCTCAACGATCATCCGCACCGCTTCGTCGTAGAGTGGGTCATCGCCGGCTCCCGATTCTTCGCCACCCTCGGCCTCTTCTCCCTCTTCGGCCGGGGACGCCAGATACTGGTGTTCATAGGTGGGCTTGGACTGGGCCCGCCAGAACTCCACCACGTCGGCGATTTCCTTCTCAGTCACCAGCGGTCCATGCACTCGCAGCAGGCGAGCCGAGCCTGGCGGCAAGTACAACATGTCGCCGCGGCCCAACAACGCCTCGGCTCCGTTGCTATCAAGGATGGTGCGAGAGTCCACCTTGGTGGCTACCCGGAACGAGATACGGGCCGGGAAGTTCGCTTTGATCAGGCCGGTGATGACGTCCACACTGGGCCGCTGTGTGGCGAGGATCAGGTGGATGCCGACGGCGCGAGCCATTTGGGCCAGCCGGGTGATGGATTCTTCCACGTTGCGCGAGTCTATCAGCATCAGGTCAGCCAGCTCGTCAATCACAATGACCACGTAGGGCAGCGGCCGCTCCGGCTCACCCTTCGGGTCAAACAAGCTGAGCGTCGCGGGACGCTCGAAGAGCCGGTTGTACTGATCGATGTGGCGAACCCCCTTCTCTGCCAGCAGCTTCAGTCGCCGTTCCATCTCCCGGACGGCATTGCGCAGCGCGTTCGCAGCCTGTTTCGGCTCGGTGATGATCGGCGTCATCAGATGTGGAACGCCCTCATACAGCCCTAGTTCCAGACGCTTGGGATCCACCAGAATCAGGCGAACCTGGTCGGGAGTGGACTTATAGAGGAAGGAAACAATGAAGGAGTTGATGGCCACGCTCTTGCCCGTGCCGGTGGAGCCGGCAATCAGTAAGTGCGGCATGGAGGCTAGGTCAGCGATGCGAATGCGCCCGTTAATGTCCTTACCCAGCGCCATGGTCAGGCGCGATGGTGAGTCGGCGAACTCCGCGGTTTGCAAAATGTCGCGCAGGTAGATGGTGGCACGGTGTGAGTTGGGTACTTCGATACCAACCGTAGACTTGCCGGGGATGCGCTCGATCAAGATGGATTCTGCCTGCAGCGCCAGGCACAGGTCATCTACGAGGTTAGTTATTCGGCTGTACTTGACTCCAGCTTCCGGCTTGAATTCGAACGTGGTGACCACTGGGCCAGGGTTTACCTGAGTGACTGTGCCCGTCACTCCAAACTCTTCGCACTTCATCTTCAGCAGGGCGGCTAGGTGCTTCAGCCCCTCCTCCTCAATCCCTTCGGCTGGATCGGACTCCCGCAACAACGCCAGCGATGGCATCCGGAAGCCGCCAGCGATTCTTGGCGCCAGCCCGAGGCGGCGGGGTGGGGAAGCGGACTCGGACGCCGCATTTCCGAGTGTGTCCGGGAGTTCCGCAGAGGATTGCACCGTTGATGCAACCAGCGGGCGTGAGGCGGGCGGTTGGATTGTGCCGCTAGATGGTACACGGGGGTTCTCAGGCACACCCGACTGAACAGCCACAGGCCGGCCCTTGGCCCGCAACCTTTCTAGCCGCGCCCGCAGTCTTGCCTTTTGGTGCGCTTCCCGCCAGCTCTGCCAGCGCTCCCGTAGCTGGCTCAGCCGGCCCAGCCAAGCCAAACGAACTCGCACCTGCGAGATGGAGAGTGCGGTCAGCAGGTAGAGCGAGCCGACGAAGCTCAGGGCCAGCAGGACCAGCGTACCGGTCAGGTTCAACAGGTGCAGCGAAGCGGAAGCCAGTAGCGTGCCGGCTAAGCCGCCGGGTGCGATGGCTCCCTGCCAGCGCCAGGACCATCTCCCGAACACTTCGGGTAGCGCCAAGCCGCCGCATAGCGCCGTGACCAGCAGCAGAGCCCCGGCTGTTCGTGCCCAGCCAGGGCCGGCCGGCTGTCCAACAGGCCTGCGCCAGTTCGCCACCGGGGCGGCCAGCAGTCCCACCGGGATCAGAAAAGCCACCAATCCCAGAACCTGCAATAGCAGGTCCGCGACGTAGGAACCTACGAGCCCCACCAAGTTCTGCACAGGCTGGTGGGGCGGGGGCGCCGAGTTCAGGGATGGGTCAAAAGGATGGTAAGAGACGAGCGCCAGCGCCACGAGCAACCCGAAGGCGCCGTAGACGAATGCAAACAGTTCTTGAAACCTGCGGCTCTTCCCAGTGTCGGGCAACTACGGAGCCGAGGAAAAAATCGCCAGTACTAGAATCATAAGCCCAAAGACCACCCGATAGTAAATAAAAATCTTTAGGGTCCGCGTCTGCAGGTACCGGATAAAGAACGCAATCACGGCGTACCCCACCAGGGCAGCTACAGCTATTCCCAACAGGAAAGGCAGGCGCATCTGGTCAGGAACGCCGGTGCTCCACAGCCCCACGCTTTCCTTGACGACTGCACCGGCGATGACAGGGGTAGCCAGCAAGAAGGAGAACCGCGCCGAAGAGTCGCGCCGGTAGTGGCGAAGAAGGGCGGCGGTGATGGTGATGCCAGACCGGGACACGCCGGGAATCAGCGCCAGCGCCTGTGCCAGGCCTACCAACAGGGTGTCGCTCAGGCCCAGGTCCTTCAACCCGTGGAGCTGCCGGGCCACGCGCTCCCCGTAGGCCATCAGGAACGCGACCAGTATCAGCGAGGCGGCCATCACGTAGGGCGAGCGCAGTGTGGTCCTGACGTGGTGTTCGAGGGAGTAGCCCACCACCGCTGCGGGAATGGTCCCCAAGGCCAGCAGCCAGAGCAGGCGGCGGTCGGCCACCGCCTCGTCATCCTCCGCCGGCGCGCCATCCAGCAAGCCCGTGCGGCGGGCCGGCCCCCGGGCTGGCTCCACCGGCGGTTTCAGTCCGAGTCCGGCAAACACGATGCGGACCCACAGGCGCCAGAAGTAAACCAGGACGGCCACCAGCGTCCCCAGGTGCAACGCAACGTTAAAGGTGAGTCCTGGATCGCGCCAGTTGAGCAGCCAGGGGACCAGAGCCAAGTGGGCGGTGCTGGAGACGGGAAGGAACTCGGTGAGGGCCTGAACCACCGCCAGGATCACCACCTGATGAATCGGCATTCGGCAAAAGGGAGTGTAAAGTTAGCAGTTACTTGGCGACCAGCCGCCCTATGTAGCTTTCCAGTGCAGCAGGCGTCTCCAGGAATCTTGCAGCCACCGCCTGTTCGTAGGCGCGAACCACTTGCACTCCGGCGGAGATTGTATCCGATGCCCCCTCCAAGTCTAGTCGTAACACCCCCTCCGACCTCACTGTCGGCGCCCGTTCAGCAGTAAACAGAATGCCACCCAGGCCGAGGTTCGCCGGCTTGCCTACATACTTCTGCTCGCCGATCGTCAGCGTCAGAGTGCCCTCTACAGGGTAGCGGATATGTCGACGCCGTTCGGCCCTCCGCGCGCTCTCACCAGACATGCCATTGACCTCCATGCCGAGTTCGATCAGGAGCAATCCTGCGAGGTGTAGGTAGAGACGAAACTTTCTTCCACACACCTCGGAGACTCACACGCCACTCCGCCTCCATCCGCCATCACTCGCCGCCACGGCGCCAGCGTCCACCCGTGGCCGATGGCCGCGCGAGTGAATAAAGGGTGTAAGGATGTTTGTGTTCGCGGTCAAATCCCCGCCGCTTGGTGCAGGCGTCCCGCAATAAACTTCCCTGCCGCCTCGCTATCGAGCGGCTTGGAGAGAAGATATCCCTGCCCATATTTACATCCCAGTTCCCTGAGTTGCGACAGTTGCTCCGCCGTTTCGACGCCTTCCGCGACCACATCAATGCCCAAATCACGGGCAAGAGTCATGATGGTGCGGACCACCTCCGGCTTTTCGAGCCCAGTGCGCGTCCCGCTGACAAAGGAACGGTCGATCTTTAACACATCAATGGGAAGGCGGTGCAGATAACTCAAGGAGGAATAGCCTGTACCAAAATCATCCATGGAGGACTGAATCCCCAAGGCTTTCAGTTGCTGGAGCATGATGATCACCGATTCAATATTTTCCATGATCACGCTTTCGGTGATCTCCAGCTTCAAACTTCTCCCGTCCAGTGAGAACTGTTGCAGGATTTGAGTGATCTGGTCAACGAAATCAGGTTGCGAAAGCTGTTTGCCGGAAAAATTGACGTTCACAGGCACGGCCGTGCCAAATCGGACCTGCCAGGCACACATCTGATGGCACGCCTCCTCGAGAGCCCACCGGCCGATGGGAATGATCAATCGGGTTTCTTCCGCGAGCGGGACGAACTCTGCAGGCGAAACAAAGCCACGTACCGGATGCTCCCAACGCAGAAGAGCCTCCAGTCCGATCACTTTAGCGGTTTCCAGCAACACAATGGGCTGGTAGTGAAGCCGGAACTCTTTCCGCTCCAGGGCGCGTCGCAGGTCGTGGTCCAGCTGCAAGAGTGCTACCGCACGCACGTGCATGGCCGTGTCAAACATCGAGTAGCAGGCCCTGCCCAGCGCCTTAGCACGATACATGGCTGTGTCCGTGTCGCGCAGGAACTCTTCTGGGTGGGTGTAACCCGTGGAACTCAGGGCAATTCCAATGCTCGAGGTGGTAAAGACCTCATGCCCGTCAACCTGGAAAGGGGCCCTCAAATCCTTGTGGACGCGCTCGGCAACACGGGTAGCATCGGTCTCGTCTCTAATGTCCTCAAGGAACATTGTGAACTCGTCTCCCCCCAGACGGGCAACCGTATCCCATTGGGAGCGCAGGCACTTCTCCAGCCTTCGAGCCACCGCCCGAAGCAATTCATCGCCGATATTGTGTCCCAGGCTCTCGTTGACCAGCTTGAAGCGGTCCAGGTCCAGAAAGAGCACGGCGAAAAGGTAATCCGGATGTCGAATCCGGCGCTTCAGCGCGCGCTCGAGGCGGTCCAGTAGCAAAGCGCGGTTGGCAAGGCCCGTCAGCTCGTCGGAGAACGCATTGCGGACTAATTGCTCCTCGGCCCGTTTCCGCTCGGTGATATCCACGCGGGCCGTACGCATCCCGGTCACGGCACCTTTCGCATCGCGGATCAAGCTCTGATGGATTTCCACGGTGAGCGGTGCGCCGTCCCGGCGGATGTCTGTCCGATGAACGATCTCAAGTGGCTGTTCCCCGCGGATCTTTCGGCGAAAGGCCTGTCGAGCTGGTTCACGTTCTTCCGGTGCTATAAAGTCCCAGGTGTATTTGCCCAGGATTTCTTCGGCTTCGTAGCCGAGCAGAGTGCACTCAGCCCGGTTGACACGGAGCACGATACCCTCACAGTCAATCTCGTGGTAGGCCACCGGCGCTTCTTCAAACAGGCCCCGGAAACGTTCTTCGCTTACCCGCAGTGCCTCCTCCGTCCTCTCGCCCTCGGTGATTTCCACCGTCAGCCGCTCTCCCAAGTCACGCAGTTGCCCGATCCCAGCGCCAATTAACACTGCCATGGCCGACCCGGGCCCTCCTCCGTGCTGGAATACCGCGTCCCAGCCTTCTAGCCCGACAAAATTGAAAAGAAGCGTGTTGAGCGGGAGGCTAAGAAACCCGACAATCAAACCGCCCCGTAATCCCCAGAGCCATGCCAGCGCAATCACTGGGGCTGTGGCCAGCGCGGCCGTTCCTGGACCAGTCAGCCGGTACAATGGGAAAAACGCGAAAACATAGGCGCCTATAGCAGCCAGGCTGAATAGCACCCGCCGGAGTGGAGACTGCGCATCAAAGCGCCATGAGCGCCTGCGCTCGCAGGGTACGGTTGCCCGTCTGGGGGAAGACGAGTTCACAATGCTCCTGATTGGCCCCAGGAATCCGTTGGTAATGATATCTATGCTCGCGACCGATCATACCCTGAATCCTGAACATGCCCGATTCGAATCCTCGATGAGTCGTATCGACAGACTAAATAAGCAAGCCCGGCTGCTGATCATGCCCGCTGAATCGGCATCAGCCAAGCGCAGGCTTTCTTCGCTCAGAACTTGCTCAAGGCGACTTCGATCTGGGAGAACACACCGATATTATTCTCGAGCGACCACAGCAACCGCTCGGCGCGCGCTGCCCATGATGCATCGAAGCTCACCGCACCGGGGCCAAGCAAAGTTTCGACTGCCTGGCGGGCTTGTTGCTTATGCCGAACCGCCTTTTCCGCGCTGAAGTGGGTTTTGCCCTGCTGTAAGTAGATTTCCACCAGCGCCGCATGCCGGTAGGCCAGCGCATAGCGCAGCTCAGTGGTGCGCTCGGAGTCCGGATAATCTTCCAGGTAGCGAGTGATCAACCCGATCTCGACTTCCGGGCAGCCCGGCGTTGATTCCCAATAGTCGCACAGGTTGGTCCGAAGCAGGAGAAAGGCGGCCTCGGCGCCGGCCCGCGTCTTGGGATAGGAGCGCACTACCCGCTGCAGTTCCATTACGGTGCCCGTGGGGTTGATGCTGCCTATGGTGCGGGTTTCAATGCGCCAAGACAGCTCTGCTGCGCGCCACCGGGCCTCCGGCACATAGGGACCGTCTGGGACAACGGATGCCGCCCTCCGGAACAGCCGGGCGGCCGCGATCCAGGTCTGGGCTGAATCTTCCTCTGCCAGTGCCTCAGCGGCATGGAACAGCAGCCCGGGAGCGCGCGGATTGTTGTCCAGGACCACAAGGCCGATGGCCAGCGTCCAGCCCCGTTCCCCCCTTGGCGCCGTCACTTGCAGGAATGCGTCTTCGCGTCCCGTCACCGAGACCTGCTCGTCGAGCGCCAGGCGGCCCACGGTCTTGCTCTCCAGGTCTGCTTTTCGGTAGAGGTGCTGATGAGAGTGTCTCACCTTTAGTTGAAAGTCGAGCGGCGGTTCGCTGACCTGGTTCCGTAGAATCGGGTTGGGAAACTTTCTGGAAAGGGGAACCGCCGTGCAGAGAAGCTACCACATCCTAGGCCGGAGCGATAGCCGAAGCTCCCGCAAACTGGCTGCCTACCTGGCTCGCCACGGGCAGTTTCTGCTGCCCTGGGTGGAGTTGATCGAACAATCGCGGTTAGCCGTCGACGAGCTGATCGACGTGGTGGGTAGGGCGGCGATTGAAGCGGTGCTGGAGTTGTCGGCCGCGCAGGTGGCCGGTCCACGCCGTCAGGGCCGGCGGCGCCGTGGGGTAGGCTGGTATGGGCGCCAGCGGGGACGGGTGCGCCTGAAGGAGAGAAAGCTGGCCGTGCACAGGCCACGGCTCCGGCGGCCAGGCCGGGGAGCGGGGAAAGAAGTTCCCCTCCCGGCCTACGAAGCCATGCAGGAGGGCGAGGGTCTGGGGGCCCGGATGTTGGATATCTTGCTGCGGGGCGTCTCGACCCGGCAGTACCAGCGGGTGTTGCCGGAGATGGCGGACACCGTGGGTGTGTCGCGCTCCACGGTCAGCCGGGAAACGATGGAGGCTGCCGCAGCCGAGTTAGAACGTCTGTTGAACCGCCGCTTCGAGGAAGTAGAGTTGCTGATCCTCTACATCGACGGGATGGTGTTTGGCGACCATCACGTGATTGCGGCTGTGGGCGTGGATGCGGAAGGGCACAAGCACGTGCTGGGGATTCAGGAGGGGGCTACGGAGAACGCCGCGGCCGTCCAGGACTTGCTGGAAGGTTTAGTGCGGCGAGGGGTGCAGCCGGCCCAGAAACGGCTGTTTGTGATCGACGGCTCGAAGGCCTTGCGGGCGGCGATCCGCGCCGTGTTCGGGGCCGAGCAGCCGGTGCAGCGCTGCCGCGCCCACAAGTTGCGCAACGTCCTGGACCGGTTGCCGGAGCCAGAGCGGGACCAGGTGCGGGCGGCGATGCGGGCCGCCTGGCGGTTGGATCCGAAGACCGGCAGGGCCAAGCTGGAGAAGTTGGCCCAATGGTTGGAGCGAGATTGTCCGGCCGCGGCGGCCAGCTTGCGGGAGGGTCTGGAGGAATGTTTCACCATCAACCGGCTGGGGCTTCCGGCTTCGCTGCATCGCTGTCTGGCCACCACCAATCTCATCGAGAGTCCGCAGGCGGGAGTGAGGTTGCGAACTCGCCGGGTGTGCCGCTGGCGGGATGCGGCCATGGTCCAGCGCTGGGTCGCCTCCAGCTTCCTGGCCACGGAGAAAAACTTCCGCCGCCTGATGGGGTACCAGGACCTGTGGATGTTGAAAGCGATCCTCGAAGGATCAAAGTCGGCCACTCGACGGGAGGTGGCGTAGTATGATGGCTCCGAACCGCCGCTACGAACTTTCAACTGAGTTCAGGACACCCTCGTGCTGATTGCTGATGACTACAGCGTGCTGCTCCACGGCGAAGGCCGCGTATGTAGTCCCGAGCATCGACACACACAACACCAGAATCTTGCTTCTCATGGAATGCGTCCCGAAGGCTCGAGGAGAATCGCCGTTCTCCAGCATACTGGGCTGCCGCGGAGGGTGGCAAGTGCAGGCGCGCTCGGAAATGACCGCAGGTGCCATTCGCTATACGCTTTGATCCGATGCTTTCTACCCGTGAGCTGCAGCTTGGCGCCACCGAGTCTTTCCGGCAAAGGGAATAAAGTGAATCTTCCGGCCGGCATCCTGTGTCAAACTGATGTGCTTGTTTCCGGGTCGATTCCGGGCGTAGCGGTGAGTATTGTCGCCCGGAAGAGTCGAAGAAACCCCATGGCGGTTCCGAAGAACCAAGCAGAACTAGCGGCGAAGAGCGCTCCGCAGGTGGATGAGGATGCCAGTCTGGTGTCTCGAGTGCAGAGCGGGGACACGGATGCATTCGAAGGGCTCGTTCGGCGCCACCAGGGACGCGTCTACCGCACACTGATTGGCATTACCGGCAATCGCGAGGACGCCGAGGACAGTACGCAGAACGCTTTCCTGAAGGCGTTTCAGCACATCGGGGAGTTCCAGGCAGCCGCCAAGTTTTCCACCTGGCTGACACGTATCGCCATCAACGAGGGGTTGCAGCAGCTGCGCAAACGCAAGAGCATGGAGAGCCTGGATGAGCCGGAGACGGACAGCGATCAGGGGTTTCGCCCGCGCCAGGTGCAGGCTTGGGAGGACAGTCCCGAACAGGCGTACTCTAAAGCAGAGATGCGTGAGCTGGTGGAGGGAGAACTGATGAAGCTTCCTCTCAAGTATCGGTCGGTGGTTATGCTGCGCGACCTGGAACAGCTCTCCACCGAGGAGGCGGGGGCCGCCCTGGGGCTAACCGCTCCAGCCTTGAAGACGCGCCTGCTTCGCGGTCGCCTGATGCTGCGTGAGGCGCTGGCTCCGCACTTTCAGCGCAAACGCGGGGAGGGTAATCGTGCTTAGCTGTCGTGAAGTGATGGCGGAACTGTCCGTATATCTGGACGAGGATGTGGCCGCTGAATTGCGAAAGGACCTGGAAGCTCATCTGCAACAGTGCCGCACCTGCAGTGTCCTGTACGATTCCACACGCAAGACTGTGCGGGTTCTCACCGAAAGCCGGTGCTTCGAGTTGCCCGTGGACCTATCTGCGCGTATCATGGCCAGGATCCGCGAGTCGAAGGAGGAACCTACATGAGTTTCTTGCGCGAAGTGGAGTTGAGCGAGAAATCCTTTGGTCCCTACGCTGTCCTGCAGGAAAAGTTGGGTCTCATTCCTAACATCTTTCGTGCCCAGAGCATGCGCCCCGATTTCATCGAGGCCGAGGTCCCACTCCTGCTCAGCGTGCTCGCGAAGGAGGGCGCCCTCTCGCGGCAGCAGAAGGAGTCTATCGCCCTGGTGTGCTCGGCGGCCCGCCTGAACACATATTGCGTGCTCATGCATGGCGAGATGCTGCGCGCCATGGGCGTCAGCGACCCCGAGCTGGAGCAACTGGCCGCGGATCACCACTACGCCGACATCACTGAGGCGGACAAGGCTTTGTTGGATTTCGCCCTCAAGCTGACCCAGGAGCCCTCCAGCGCGAATCGCCAGGACATTGAGACATTACGTCGGCACGGCTTCACCGATGAGCAGCTTCTGGAAGCGGTGGTGATGACCGGATTTGCCAACTTTTTCAACACGCTCTCACTGGGGCTGGGTACCGCCCCCGACTTCGAACATCGGCACCTCTCCTCAGCCGGGGTTTGAACTCGACTACAGGTTTGTGTAGCGACACTCCTTGCGGGCAGAAGAGAGCTGCCCGGCGCGAGGCAGAGCGTCACTTACAGCTCTAGCCCTACTTATACTTCTAGAATGACGGGCAGGATGAGGGGGCGGCGGGCCGTTTGCTTGTGGATAAAGCGCTTCAGGTCGCTGCGAATCTTCTCCTTGATAACGCCGTAGTCGGCTTTCTCTTCGTTGCTGGAACTCTCCAAGGTGCGCAGCACGATCTGCCGCGCTGGCTCCAGGAAGCCATCTGGCTCGCCGATGGCGAAGCCGCGGGTGACGATCTCCGGGGGTGTTTCTACCTTCCCGGTGTGCTTGTCAATGGCCAGGATAGGCAGCACGATGCCCTGCTCGGAAAGGTGCCGGCGGTCGCGGATCACCACCTCCTCCACCACCTCGTCCACTGAGCCGGAGTCAATGCAATGCCGGCCTACCGTGACCCGGCCCGCCTTGCGAGCACCGCGCTCGTCGAACTCCAGAACATCGCCGCTCTCGATCACAAAAGTCTCCTGTAGTCCGCCGGCCGCCGACTCGGAAGCCCCGGGGCGAGCTGGAGCGCCACGCACCTGCTGAGCCAGTTCGGCGTGCCGGCACAGCTGCCGGTACTCGCCATGGATGGGGATGAAGAAGCGCGGCTTCACCAGATTTAGCATCAGTTTCAGCTCTTCCTGGCTGCCGTGCCCGGAGACGTGCACCGGGCGCGAGGAGACATCCTCGTAGACCACATGGGCGCCCCGCCGGAACAGGTGGTCCATCATGCGAAAGATGGCCTTCTCGTTGCCAGGGATGACGCGCGCGGACAGCACCACGGAATCGCCGGCCTCAACAACCGCGTGGCGGTGATTGTTCACCGCAGCCCTCGACAGCGCCGACATCGGCTCGCCTTGGCTGCCAGCGATCAAAGCCGCCACTCGGTTGCGGCTGGTCTGGGACAGGTCCGCCGGCCGGAGCAGTAGGCCGTCGGGGATTTTCAGGTAGCCCATGCGGTGCGCGATCTCCGAGGTGTTCATCATGCTGCGTCCGAAAAGGGCCAACTTGCGGTCATACTGGGAAGCCAGGTCCACCACCAGTTGAAGCCTGTGCACCGAACTGGAAAAGCAGGAAATCAGTATGCGCCCGGTGGCATCGGCAAAAATCTCCTCTAGGCCGCCGCGTACCGCCCGCTCCGAAGGCGTGAACCCGGACCGCTCCACGTTGGTCGAGTCGGAGAACAGCGCCAACACGCCCTGCTTGCCCCACTCGGCCACGCTGTGCAAGTCAAATAGTTCGTTGTCAGTGGGTGTGGGATCCACCTTGAAATCGCCGCTGTGCACGACCACACCGAGCGGTGTGCGGATCGCCAGCATCACGCAAGCTATCGTGCTGTGGGTGACGTGGATGAACTGAATCTGGAATGGTCCGATTTCCACGCTTTCGCCAGAACGCACCTGATGCCGGTCGACCTGCTCGAGCAGCCCATGCTCTTCCAGCCGGCGCTCGAGCATGGCTAGAGTGAATGCCGTTCCGTACACCGGCATATTCATCTCGGCCAGCAAGAACGGCGTCGCCCCGACGTGGTCCTCGTGGCAGTGGGTGAGAATCAGAGCCCGGACCTGCTGCCGGTTTTCCAGCAAGAAGCTGATGTCCGGGATTACCAAGTCCACGCCCAGCAATTCGACGTCGGGGAACATCAGGCCGGCGTCAATGACGATCATGTCGTCACCGTAGCGCAGTGCCATCATGTTCATGCCGAACTCCCCCAGACCGCCAAGGGGGATAACCTGTAGCTTGCGTTCCGCCATGGGTTTCATCCTAGCACAGACGAAGGATGCGGACCGGCCGCATGGGCCGGCGTGCTACACTGTGCTCCTTTTCCCGCATTCTCCACGCGCCTCAGTAGTGGAGTGTTTGTCCCAGACACTGCCGAGGTCGCGTTGCCGGAGCGAACGGTGAAAGCTGAAGAGTCACAGATTACGCTCGTTCCCCAAGGCTTCCGATTCGCGGCCGTCACGGCCGGGCTGCGCAGCGGCGAAGGCGCAGACCTGGCCCTGATCATGTCGGAGAGGCCCGCCGCAGCCGCCGGAGTCTTCACCACGAACCTGGTAGCGGCGGCTCCAGTGGTGCTCTCACGGGCGCACTTGCGTGCCAGCGGCGGTATTGCGCGGGCAATCGTCGCCAACGCGGGCAACGCGAATTGTGCTACGCGCAACGGGCGCCGGGTGGCCGAACGCTCTGCTATGGCCACAGCGAGCTTTTTGGGCATTCCCCGCTCAGAGGTGCTGGTCGCGTCGACGGGAGTCATCGGCGTGCCACTAGAAGAGGATCGCATTCCGAATGCGCTGCCGCGGCTGGTCAAAGAGTTGGCGCCGGAGCGGTTCGCAGAGGTTGCGTCAGCGATCCTGACTACTGATACGCGTCCCAAGCTGGCGTTCCGGCAAGTTCCAGGGAGGGGAGGACGCAACCCGGTGCGCCTGCTGGGAATGGCCAAGGGTGCGGGAATGATTCACCCCCGGATGGCGACTATGCTGGCGTTTGTGCTGACCGACGCAGCGTTACCGACGCCAAAACTACGGCGGCTCACCAGGGCTGCCGTGGCGCGTACCTTCAATCGCATTTCGGTGGATGGGGACACTTCCACCAACGACACCGTGTTCGTGCTGGCCAACGGTAGTGCCGGACCGGTTGCGGAGCAGCGCCTGGCTGAAGCTCTCGAGGCGACTATGGGGGAATTGGCGAAAGCGATCGCCGCGGACGGAGAAGGGGCACGGCGGCTGGTGCAAGTCCAGGTGCGTGGAGCGCAGACGGAGAGGGAAGCCGAGTTGATCGCCCGCGCGGTCGCCAACTCTCCCCTGGTCAAGACAGCGATTGCCGGCGGTGACCCGAACTGGGGACGCATCTTGTCCGCCGCTGGCGCCTCCGGCGCGCCGCTCAATCCGGCGCTTGTCCATGTCTCGCTGAACGGCACGACGGTTTGTCGGCGCGGCCAAGCTGCTCCCTTTGACGAGGAGGCCCTGCAGGCCGGCCTGAGAGCTGCTCGCGAGGTGCAGATTCACTTGAATGTGGGGCGGGGCCGCGCTCGTGTGTGCTTTTGGACCTGCGACCTCACCGAGCAGTACATCCACATCAACGCCAGCTACCGCACTTGATGTGCTTCCTGTTCCGCAGATTGGAACAGATTGAAAATCCAAGCCTGGGACCCGTCAGTTTGTGTTTGGAATGTCATCGGAGGCGGCCGTTTATCGGAGAAGCTGCGAAATCTGCGGATTGTTTGCTTATCGGCGGCTATGTTGCTTCAGCAATTTGTACAGGGTAACGAATTCCTCCAGACTTAGCATCTCCGCGCGAGTGGTTGAACCTCGTCCTAAGACTTCTAGGGCATCACTGATCCGCTGGGGCGAGTAACGGCCCTTCAGGTTGTTACGCAGTGTCTTGCGTTTCTGCTGAAAGCAGGCACGCACGAAAGCGAAGAAGCCCTGCCGGTCCTCAAGGCCGAGTTCCACGTCGCGACGCGCTACTGTCATGCGCACGAGTGCCGATTCCACCTTGGGTGGCGGACGAAAGGCGGTCGGGCGAATGCGAAACAGCAGTTCGGGATGCGTATGGCATTGGGTGGTCACCGAAAGCAAGCCGTAGTCGCGGCTGCCCGGAACAGCCGTAAGGCGCTCGGCCACTTCCCGCTGGACCATCACCACGATTTCCTCCAGCCTGTCGGCGAACTCAAACAGCCGCATCAGGATGGGGGAGGTGATGTAGTAGGGAAGATTGCCCACTGCGTGGGCGCGTGTATAGCCCAACTCGGCTACGAGGGAGGGCAGCGGCACTTGCAGGATATCAGCCTCCACGACGCGTACCCGGGGATGTCCGGCAAACTTTTTTCGCAGGAAGGCTACTAGGTGCGGATCCACTTCAATAGCGGCCACCCGCCCGGCCCGCTCGGCCAGAAGCTGGGTCAGGCCACCGCGCCCGGCGCCGATTTCCACCACCAGAAACTCCGGCTGGAGTCGTAGCGCCTCTACGATCCGGCGCTGGACATGGTGGTCGATCAGAAAATGCTGCCCGAGCCTAGGAGCCATGGCTGCTATTTCATCACGGCTGGGTCAAGCCGGAGACACGAGAGTGTGCCCCTCGGACCTGTGGTACAGTGTCCGGTTCATATGGATCAGTAGGAACGTTACAAGATGCGCATCCTGATGGCGGCGTCGGAGGGGGTGCCGTTTTCCAAAACAGGTGGATTGGCCGATGTGATGGGGGCTTTACCCCAGGCTATTGCCCGATTGGGTCACGAGGTGGCGGTGGTTCTGCCCCGCTACCGTACGACACCGCTGGACACGCTGCGCCCTGTGTTGCCCAGCCTGACAATCCCGTTGGGGCGGAAGCTCCACTTCCCCGCAGTGCTGGCGGGTCCCCCGAAGGACGGTCTTCGCACATTCTTCATTGACTACCCACCGTACTTTGACCGATCGGCCCTTTATGGCACCTCGGAAGCCGGCGACTACCCGGACAACGCCGAGCGCTTCGCGCTGTTTTCTCGCGCCGTACTGGAAACGGCCAAGTTGCTGTTCCCGACCGATATGGTGCATTGCCACGACTGGCAGACAGGCTTGGTTCCAGTGTTGCTGAAAACGGCCTACGCCGAGGATCCGGCGTTGAAAAATGCCGCCACCCTGTTTACCCTTCATAACCTGGGCTATCAGGGGCTGTTTCCTGCCGAAGTGCTGGAGCGGATCGGCCTGGGCCGGGACCTGTTCACCATTGATGGCTTGGAGTTTTTCGGC
Organism: Terriglobia bacterium; assembly: GCA_965223005.1. Lineage (GTDB taxonomy): Bacteria > Acidobacteriota > Terriglobia > JAJPHL01 > JAPKYU01 > CBDBKE01. The sequence continues at coordinate 91,031 of CBDCVK010000006.1, forward strand.
AAGATGAACTTCCTCAAGGGAGCGTTGCTCTACGCCGACTTCGTGAACACGGTCAGCAAAGCCTACACTGACGAGATTCAGACGGCCGACTACGGCTTTGGCCTGCACAGCGTTCTCCGGCTCCGGTCGGCGGCGCTGGCAGGTATCCTGAACGGCGTGGACTACACGACCTGGAATCCTGCCACCGACCCCTACATTGCTGCCAGCTATACCCCAGAAGACCTCAGCGGCAAACGCATTTGCAAGAAAGACCTGCTGAAGGAATTTCGGTTGCCCGCAAGGAACCTGGATCGGCCTCTGATTGGAATCGTATCGCGCTTGACAGCACAGAAAGGGGCCGATCTGGTTGCCGAAGTCGCCGGGGTTCTCGCCCAGGAGGACTTCTATCTGGTCGTTCTGGGGGCGGGCGACAAGCCATACGAGACCCTTTTTCGTCGCCTGGCGCGGCAGTACCCGCGCAAGATTGCGGTCCGGATCGCCTACGACAACGTTCTGGCCCACAAGATTGAAGCGGGCGCGGACACGTTCCTGATGCCTTCCCGCTACGAGCCCTGCGGCCTGAGCCAGATTTACAGCCTCAAGTACGGGACCGTGCCCATCGTTCGTGCCACCGGCGGCCTGGACGACACCATCGAGCCCTACCACTCTCGTACGCGCACCGGCACGGGCTTCAAATTTCGCATATACTCAGGGCAGGCCCTGCTGGAAACGGTGCGGCGGGCACTTCGCGTCTACCGGAACCGGGCCACGTGGCACCGTCTCATGCGGAATGGCATGAGGAAGGACTTTTCCTGGGATGTTTCAGCTAGGGAGTATGTCGCCGTCTACGAGAAGGTTGTCCGCACCGGGCGGGCGGCTGCCGGCTGAACTTCCCCTATCGGCAAAACCGGCGCGACTTTTTCCCGGTGCCGGTCATCTAATAGTTCGGAGGAGAAATGGCGCCCAATGTAGTAGAACTAACGGATCAGAATTTTGAAACTGAAGTATTGCAAGCCAAAATCCCGGTCCTGGTGGATTTCTGGGCCGAATGGTGTGGGCCCTGCCGGGTTCTGGCGCCCACGGTGGAGGCCGTGGCCAATGAGTACGTGGGTAAAGTCAAGGTCGCCAAGCTCAATGTGGACGAGAACGTGGCCACAGCTTCGCGTTACAGAATTCAGGGCATCCCCACCTTGTTGCTGTTCAAGGATGGCGAAATTCGCGAGCAACTGGTAGGCTCCCAGCCCAAGTCGGTGCTGGAAAAAACCCTTAGCCAGCACCTCAATACGTAAAAAGATCGCCAGAGAAATTGGCTGGAGCGTGCGGCTTCCTGTTTCGCGCCGGTGAACGGCGCCGAGGGGGAAGTGCAGGCTGCGCGTGCTATACTGCTGCCCGGGCCAGATCGGGCGTGTAGCTCAGCTGGGAGAGCGCGGCGTTCGCAACGCTGAGGTCAGGGGTTCGAATCCCCTCACGTCCACCATTGCTTTCAATCACTTGCGAGCCAAAAGAGGTTCCGAACTGTTGTTCGCGGCAGCACCAGCCAGTTGACTCGAGGAATGCCTAGGGTTCTGGCCGCCGACTTGATGTGTTGACGCAGGATGTCTTACAATCCCGTCCTGATTGAGTTGGCGTCGGCAGATCATAGTTGGAGTGGATTCGGCGCCATCAGCCTTGGCTTCGGTACGGCGCGCGCTATTCTGTGAGTGGAATGTCCATTGGCCTTATTTAACACTAGGCACAAAAACCAGTCGCACAAAAGGAGGTTTCAATGGAATGGCTTATCGTATGTCTGCTGCTCATTACGGCTGTCACGATTTACTTTCCGACGGTGATCATACGCAAATCCAATCGGATCCTTAAGGTGCTGGATCAGATAGAGGCTAACACTCGCAAATAGTTCGTATTTACCCGGCAGCACCTGGCCAGCAGCACTTGGTAGGAAGAGGATAGTGGTAAGGGAGGCGGCTGTGACGACTTCAGGCGGTTCCAAGCGTCGAGTGCTCTACCTGTATCATGCGGCAGCCGGTGGTGATGGGGATCTAAACCAAACCTACCAGCACGACAGCGCGGTCATGGCCGGACCGATCGTGAAACAAATCGGAGAGGAAAGTGGCGCCTTCCAGACCACGGCCACCGATGACTGCAGCGTACTCACCGCAGAGAACTTGAACAACTATGACGCGATGTTGTTCTTTACGAGCGGAGAGCTACCCATTTCCGAAGAGCGGAAACAAGCGCTGCTGGATTTTGTCCACGGGGGCAAAGGACTTGCGGGTGTCCACAGCGCTACCGACACCTTCTACCGGTGGCCAGCGTACGGGGAGCTGATCGGCGGCTATCTCGACGGGCATCCCTGGTTCCAGGAAGTGCGCATAAAGGTGGAGGACCGCAACCACCCGGCCACCCGGCACCTGGGCGAGGGGTTCACCATCAACGACGAGATCTACCAGTTCCGAAACTGGTCACGCGACAAGGTGCACGTGCTGCTCAGCTTGGACACCGATTCGGTGAGTTTAAACAACAAGGACATTCGCCGCGCCGACAAAGACTTCGGCGTGACTTGGACGCGCACATATGGCAAAGGGCGGGTCTTTTACTCCTCGCTGGGGCACCACCCGGGGGTCTGGGCTGACGAACTTTTCCGTACCCATCTGCTGAACGGCTTGCTGTGGGTCATGAGCGCCGCCGAGTAGCGGCAGCTCCGTGCCTGCCTTATTCTGGTGGAACAGGAAATGGCATACTGTTATTTTGTGTTAAGTACTAGTCTGCCCTTCAGGGGAAGATTCTTGAGACGTCAGGGGATTTTCGATCCCATGAAGTAGGGCAGGACGAAAGGCGAAGATGCGGACCCACCATCGAAGCAGCCAGCTATTTCGGCACGCGCGCGAAGCCATCCCCGGCGGCGTGAATACTTCCATCCGGAACATCGATCCACCACTTGTCTTTACAGAAGCACGCGGGGCGGTTCTGCAGGACGCAGATGGGAATCGCTACATTGATTATCACGCCGCCTTCGGGCCAGTCATTCTCGGCCACAACTTCGAGGCGGTGAACTGCCGGGTGGCCGAGGCGATGCAACAGATCGATCTTCTGGGAACGGGCCTGACCGAATTGGAGATCGAGTTGGCGCATAAGATCTGCCAGCATGTTCCCTCCGCTGAGAAGGTCCTCCTGTGCAACAGCGGTGCCGAGGCTACCTACCATGCGATCCGGCTGGCCAGGGCGGTGACCGGGCGAAAGAAGATCATCAAGTTCCAAGGCTGTTATCACGGCTGGCACGACAGCGTGGCCATGAACGTGATTAGCCAGCCCGACAAGCTAGGGAAGAAGGATCCGCTTTCTGCCGGGACCCTGCCTGAAGTCATCGCCAATACCTTGGTTTGCGACTTCAACGATCTGGATGGTGTCGAAAAAGCTGTGAAGGAGAACGGCAGGCAAATCGCCGCGATCATCCTGGAGCCGATTCCTCACAACATTGGCTGCGTACTGCCAAAGCCGGGATTCCTTCAGGGCCTGCGAGAGATCACCCGGCGCGAGGGCATCCTTCTGATCTTTGATGAAGTCATCACCGGGTTCCGCCATAGCCTCGGTGGCTACCAGAAAATCTGCGGCGTTACACCGGACCTGACGACGCTAGGGAAAGCCATCGCCAACGGCTATCCCATTGCGGCCGTGGCCGGGAAGCGTGAATGGATGGACAGATTCAGTACTCATCCGGACGGCGATGTGTACTTTGCGGGCACCTACAATGGCCATCCGATTGGGTGCGCGGCGGCGCTGGCGACCATTGAAACCCTTGAAACTCGGAGGGTTCATGAGCACATCTTCCGCTTGGGGGAGAAGATGCGGCTAGGCTTGGAGGAGATCGTGGGGCGGCTCGGGCTGCCGATTACGGTGGCTGGCTTCGGCTCCGTCTTCCTTCTGTACTTTCTGGAAGGTCCGATCGAAAGCTACACCGACCTGTTGCGCAATGACGGAAATCGTTTCGTCGCCCACCGTCAAAAGATGCTCGAGCGCGGGATCTTCGAACTGCCTTTCAACCTGAAGCGAAATCACATCAGCTTCAGCCACGACAAACAACATATCGAACGGAGTCTGGACGCAACCGAACAGGTGCTCCGGGAGCTCGCCTGAGTCAAACCCTCCGGCCTGATTCCGTGTGGGCGTCCCAGGGCCAGTGATGTGTCAACAAACGGAGGCTACGGGCCGATATACGGCTGGATAGATTTCCGGCGGGCAGTTTTCTAGCGGTCCAGCTGTTGCGCCAAAGTTCTCTGGGCGGTCTCCGCCAGTTCTTTGGCCTTTGGCAGAAGTTCGATCGCCTTCAACACCTGCCGGTCGGTCTCAAGAGCGCTCCGGTCCCCTTCGAGTTTTCCGAAAACCGAAATAAACAGGTGCTGCTTGATGCGCCGCTGGATGGTCTCCAGGTGTTCCTGAATATCCTCTTCGGTGTAGAGGATCTTCTCCCTGTCCAGAAACCGTCGGAACTCGTCCAGCACCGACTCGTCTACCTCGAAGTCCCGGGCGATCGTCTCGTGGGAAGCAAGGTAGGACCTGGCGAAGTTAAACAACGCGTATTTCCGCACGAGGGTGCGCCGGAAGCCCTTCAGGGGCGGCGTCAACATCTTCACATCGGGGGTAATTCCGCCCCCGCCGTAGACGGGGCGGCCGCTGTCAGTCATCCGAATTTGTCGCCCAGGGCGCTCATTGTCGTCCGATTCGTCTTCGTCCCGATAATAGTAGTAGTCGTAAAGAGTAATACCGGTGAACTCTCGCTGGATCAGGCGACCACTGGGCGTGTAATACCTAGCGGTGGTCAGGGCCAACCCCGTGTTTTCTCTGAGCGGGTACACGGTTTGCACCAAGCCTTTGCCAAAGCTGGTTTCGCCGACCACCAGACCGCGGTCGTGGTCCTGCACCGCGCCCGCCACAATCTCTGCGGCACTGGCGCTCTGGCGGTCGATGAGCACCACCAACGGATACATCGCTCCCCCGTTGCCTCGCGCAGCTCGGTAGACCTTTTCGCCCGAAGCGCGCCCGCGGTGGCTGACAACCACCTGGCCCCGGCTCAGGAACATGTCGGCGACGCTGACGCCTTCCGATAGCAACCCGCCCTGGTTGCCCCGCAGGTCCAAGATCAGCCCGTGAAGGTTCTTTTGGTTCAGCTTCCTGAGCGCTTTGGCCAGTTCGCGGCTGGTGGTCTCACTGAAGTTGGCGATCCTAATAAAGCCGATGCCGGGCCGAATTTCAAAGGCGTGCTCGATGCTGGGGCGGGGAATCTCGGCGCGGGTAATGGCAAACTCCAGCGGTGCCGGAGTCCCTTCACGTAACACCAAGACCCGGACGGTGGTCCCCTTGGGTCCCTTCAGCAACTCTGCCACCCCACTGGTGGACAGGTTATCGGTGGGTGTGTCGTCCACCTGCGCGATAATGTCGCCGGGCCGCAGACCGGCGTGATAAGCAGGCGAGCCAGCGAACGGCGCTACCACGATGGTCTTGCCGCCGCGTGGAGCCACTGTCATGCCGACCCCGTAGTACTTGCCGCGCTGCTCTTCTCGCAGTAATTGAAAGCTCTTGGGATCGAAGAAATTCGAGTGGGGGTCTAGGGTCCGCAACATCCCTTGAATTGCCCCGTGGTAAATTGCCTTCTCAGGATCTACCGCGTCAGCATAGTTTTCCTCCACCGCCGAGTACACCTTGGTGAGCAGCCTGAGGCTGGCCCGGACATTGTCATTGCTGGTGCCCGGAGTCGCTTTGACCTGCCTCCCGTAGACCCCTGCCAACACGGCGCAGGACAGAATCACCAGTGGAATCGTCAACACGGATCTCCGCAAGCTGCTCATGAACAGGCTCTCGTTACCCATCAGAGTATACCATGCGCGCCGGCCTTGCATATGGGCTGACCAACCGGTGCGTTCGCTTCCCGGTTCATCAGCCCTGGAGGCGATTCGTCGCGGCCCAGCCAGTCTGGTTTGAGGTTGACGCCCTCCCGACTCCAGGAATACTATTTAACTATGGGGTACGTCGGGGTCCCTGAAATGGTCGTCATCTTCATCGTGGCCCTGCTCGTCTTTGGGCCCAGGAAGTTACCCGAATTGGGTCGCTCGTTAGGGAGGGGCATCTCAGAATTCCGCCGGGCTTCCGCGGAGTTGCGAAGTTCTCTGGAACGCGAAATGCATAGCATTGAGCAGGAGACTAAGTTCGACGAATTTACCCAGATCCCCGCCGAGCAGGAGACGAAGTTCGAGGAATCCAGCGAGACCCCCGCCGAGGTTTCCGCCAATAGCGTCACAGCAGTGGACGAGAGGAGCTCTCGCTCCGAGGCTTCCAGCGGCGAACGCCAGGATTGATGCCGAAGTTCTCGCCTACCTCCGAGGATCCCCGGACCGTGTCCCAGCAAGAAGCCCCGACTGCCGAGTCGGCTTCCGTTCCCCCTCCAACCGGGCAGGAGCAAGAAGAAACCCGCCCGAGCTCCGATGACCACGGGTCAGAAGTTTCCGCCCCAATGGATTATGAAACGCCGCCCGAAGCAGGAACTGGCGGCCGGGGGAGCCAACCGCCTCCTCCGGCTGGCGATGGCCCTGACGGCGAGGAGCCTGCAGAAGAAGAGATGGTCAAGATGTCATTCCTCGACCACCTCGACGAACTGCGCAAGCGCATCATCTATTCCTTGATCGCAGTGGCGGTCGCCTTCTTCATCTGCTTCAGTTTTGCAAGACGGATCTTCGACCACATGTCGGAGCCACTGCGGGCCACCCTTCGGGACATGGGCATGCAAGAGCAGCTCTACTTCATCAAACCCACCGATGCCTTCACGCTCTACCTAAATCTGGCGCTGATTATTGGCCTGTTCCTGGCTTCACCGTTTGTCCTCTACCAGGTGTGGGCCTTCATCACGCCCGGCCTCTACCAGCGCGAACGAAGGTACGCAGTTCCCTTTGTTTTCTTCTGCTCCTCTCTGTTTATCGGCGGCGGTCTGTTCGGCTACTACATCGCCTTCCCGTTTGCCCTCAGGTTTCTGCTTACCTTCGGCGGCGAGCGCCTGGTGCCCTGGATCACGGCCACCGAGTACATGAACACCTTCTGGACGGTCATCCTGGGCCTGGGCATCATTTTTGAACTGCCGGTGATGATGTTGTTCCTGGGGCTGCTAGGGATTCTGACTCCGGGCTTTCTGATGCGGAACTTTCGGTACGCGGTGCTGTTGATCGTCATAGTGGCAGCAGTGGTCACGCCCACCGCCGACATTATCAACCTGATGATTTTCGCCATGCCCATGATGGCTCTTTACATGGTCGGAGTGGGCTTGGTATGGCTGGTGACGCGGCGTCGCCGCACGACGTGAACTCCTGCCCGGCGCTGCTTTTGGCACTATTGCTGGCCATCACGCCAGTTGCCTGTGCTTCGGAGAGCCCAGGGAGGCGACCCTCCCGCACAGCTGGTCCGGCGCCGCGCTTTTTCTCCGGCGCCCTCGCCTTGAAGCATGCCACCGAGCTGGCCAAAATTGGCCCGCGGCCTCCCGGCACCCCCGAGCATGAAAAGGCCCAGCAATACATCCTGACGCGTCTCCAACGCCTTGGAGTGCAACCCGAAGTGGACGCCTTCACGGCTGCAACTCCGGTCGGCCCCCGCCCAATGAAAAACATCGTGGCCAAATTTCCCGGCAGGAGCAAACGGGTCGTGTTGGTCGCCGGCCATTACGACACTAAGCTGGAAACGCGATTCCGTTTTGTTGGCGCCAACGATGGCGGTTCCAGCACCGGGCTACTATTGGAACTTGCTCGCGTGCTGAAGAATTCGCCGCCCGGCTGGTGCGAGGTCTGGCTGGCTTTTCTGGACGGGGAAGAATCCTTAGGCAGGCGTTGGACCCAGGCCGACTCCCTTTACGGGAGCCGGCGTATGGCCGAACGGCTCCGAGCTGCCGGGGAGCACCGCCGCCTGAGCGCAGTCCTGGTGGTGGACATGGTGGGCGACCGCAACCTGGACTTGCTTCGCGACTTGAACTCGACCGGCTGGCTCAATGAGCTGGTTCGCGACGTGGCCCAGCAGTTGGGGCAGGCGCAGGCATTCGGTGACCACACCACCGCTGTGGAAGACGACCACGTGCCGTTCAGTCGCATCGGCTTGCCTGTCGTCGACTTGATTGACATGAACTACGGTCCCAACAATTCCTTCTGGCACTCGGCTGAGGACACTCCCGACAAGCTCAGCGCCCGCAGCTTGCAGGCGGTGGGGCGCATTGTGCTGGGCACGATCGCCGCGCTTGAACACAGAGAATAGAGCTCGCTTCCGACTGGCCGTTCGTCGGGAGTCGAGAACGGGTACAATTGGGGCTTCATGCTCTGGTTCTGGGTTCTTTTTAACGTCTTTGTCGTCACCATGCTGGTGCTGGACCTTGGGGTGTTTCACCGCAAGGCCCACGTCATCGAGCTCCGGGAAGCGCTGCGCTGGAGCGCCTTCTGGATCAGCCTAGCCCTTTCCTTTGCCGTGCTGGTGCTTTTCTGGCGCGGGGGGAACACCGCGCTCGAGTTTGTCACCGGCTACGTGATTGAGCTGTCCCTGAGCGTGGACAACCTGTTCGTCTTCCTGATGCTGTTCACCTATTTCCGCGTGCCTCGGGAGCACCAGTATAGGGTGTTGTTCTGGGGCATTGTCGGCGCGCTCGTCATGCGCGCTGCTTTCATTCTCGCCGGGGTGACACTCATTAGTAAGTTCCATTGGATCATCTACGTGTTTGGGGCGTTCCTGGTCTGGACCGGTTTCAAATTGTTCGGCGCTCACGACCGGCAAGTGAATCCGGAAAAGAACCCTGTGTTGCGCCTCTTCCGCCGCTGGTGGCCAATCACCGAGACCTATGTGGGCGGAAAATTCTTCCATCGGGTCGGCCACCGCACCTATGCCACGCCGCTGTTTGTGGTATTGCTGGTGGTGGAAACCACCGACATCATGTTTGCTGTGGATTCGGTTCCCGCCGTCCTGGCCATTACCCGCGATCCGTTCATTGTTTATACCTCCAACGTCTTCGCCATCCTCGGGCTGCGCGCGCTTTACTTTTCGCTGGCTGGAATGATGACGATGTTTCACTACCTGAGCTACGGCCTCGCCGTAATCCTGATGTTTGTCGGGACCAAGATGTTGGTCTCCGGCTTTTTTCACATTCCCATCACCGTGGCCCTCGGCGTGGTCGTGGCGGTCTTGGGGGGCTCTGTGGGCGCTTCGCTGATCTTTCCCAAGAAGCAAGACGAGAAGCTGGTGGAAGGGGCGCGCCATCCAGTGGAAGCGGATCAGTGAGCTTTTATCGTGGTGCGCCGATCAGCGGAAAGTGACCTTCGTGCCAGCGCGGCCCGAGGAGTGCTTTTTGAATTTATCGATCTTGTAAGGGAAGTCCGAGCGGTAATGGGCGCCGCGGCTTTCCTCGCGGGCCAGGGCAGCGGTGGCGATCAATTCCGCCACAACCAGCATGTTACGGTACTCGAAGGCGGAACGGCTGGCCGGCCCGGTGTCGGCGGCCGCCGCGGTCCCCTCTAGCTGTTCGGTGCGCTGCTGGAGCCTTTCCACCAACAGACGCAGTTCCTTGCCGCAGCGGATGATACCGGCGTGCTTCCACAACAGCTCGCGCAGTTCGCGGATGCCGGCTTGCGGGTCTGCTGCGAGGGTGGGCAACCTTGGCGTTGGGCCATGGGGAGGCGCCTCCGGCACCGCATCCGACACCATGGCCTTTCCGGTCCGCGCTCCGAAGACCAAACCCTCCAGGAGCGAGTTGGAGGCCAAACGGTTGGCCCCGTGCACGCCAGTGCAGGCCACCTCGCCCGCCGCATACAGGCCCGGCAGAGTTGTGCGCCCCTCCAGATCGGTGGCCACGCCGCCCATTGCATAGTGGGCCGCCGGCCGCACCGGGGCTGGCTCGGTTGCCAGATCAATGTTGAACTCCAGGCAGGTGGAGTAAATCCGCGGAAAGCGCTTGCGAAGATACTCCGCCTCCATGTGCGTCAGGTCGAGGAAGGCATATTCGGTGTGGGTGCGCTGCAGCTCGGAAAGGATGTCACGGGAGAGCACGTCGCGCGGCGCCAGCTCGGCGTCCGGGTGATACCGTGGCATAAAGCGAAGGAACTCAGCGTTCTGCAAGATGGCTCCTTCGCCGCGCAGCGCCTCCGACAGCAGGAAGCGCGGTGCGCCTTTCAGGTAGAGCGCCGTGGGGTGAAACTGGACGAACTCCATGTCGCTCACCTCGGCGCCGGCACGATAAGCGATCGCCACCCCGTCGCCGGTTGCGACTTCCGGATTGGTGGAGTCACGATAAACCTGGCACAGGCCGCCGGTGGCCAGCAGCACCGCGCGGGCCACGATGCTCTTCAGGCTGTTGTCCTGCTGGTCGTACACCACTGCGCCGGCCACGCGCCCGCCTTCCACAAGCAGCTCGGTGGTGGAGGAAAAGCTGTGAAAGCAGACTTGCTTGCCAAAGTCTCGGGCGCGGGCGAACAGAGTCCGCACGATCTCCCGCCCGGTTGAGTCCCCATGGGCGTGCAAGACCCGTGATCGGCTGTGGGCTCCTTCGCGGCTGAACGCCAGCTTCTTGCCGGCGCGGTCGAACTGCGTGCCCCACTCAATGAGTTCCCGAATGTAGCGGGGGCCTTCCTCGACGAGCGCGTCTACTGCCGTCTCGGTGCACAGCTCGTCGCCCACCCGCAATGTGTCCTGGCGGTGCAACCTGACCTCATCCTCGTCGCCGAGCGCGACGGCAACGCCGCCTTGGGCGTACTCGCTGGCTGATTCTGACAGTTGGTCCTTTGCGAGCACCATCACCCGCCCCGCTGATGCCAGCTCCACTGCAGCTCGCAGACCAGCGACGCCGCACCCGATGACCAGGAAATCGGTGCTTGTCACCGCGGGGAGGGTCATGTCGAGTGGATGATACCACGCCTGACCTGCTCCGATAGCGAGGCGCGCAACGCCGCAATTCGACGCGTCCACCATGCCACGCCGAGAATTTCTAGCCTGACCGCTTTTCTCGGATGGGATCGGCGTGGTACAAGCAAGCTACGGGCATGAAGATGGCAAAAGCTTCTGGGGCGATCACAGTGCATGCGTCCAGCGCGCGCTACCAAGTACTGGTCGAGCGCGGCTTGCTGGCGCACGCCGGGCGGCTGCTCGACAAGGTGGCAGGCGGGCGGCCATGGGTGGTCGTCACGGACAAGGTTGTTTGGAAGAATTGGGGCAGGGCACTCGGTTCCGCGCTGGCCCCGCGAAGCTACGGTCTATTGCGCATTCCTCCTGGGGAACAACAGAAAAACTTTCGCACTGCCGAACGCCTATGTGAGCAACTCGTGCGGCAGAGGGCGGACCGCAATAGTCTTCTGATCGGCTTCGGCGGCGGCGTGATTGGGGACTTGACGTCCTTCGTCGCTTCCATTTTTCTGCGCGGGGTTGACTATGTCCACATTCCAACCACGCTACTGGCGCAGATTGACAGCTCGGTGGGTGGAAAAACCGGCGTGAACCTGCGCGCGGGCAAAAATCTAGTGGGCACCTTCTACCAGCCCCGGCAGGTACTGGCTGACCCGGAAGTGTTGCGCACGCTGCCGGTACGTGAGCTGCGCGCGGGTTTGTACGAGGCCGTCAAGGCGGGAATCATCCTTGACAAGGGCCTGTTTGAATTTGTTGAGCGGCGCCGCAAGCACCTGTTGAAGAAGAATCCCGACGAACTGGCCGAGCTGGTGCGGCGCTCGGTCGCGATCAAGGCCTGGGTCGTGGCCCGGGATGAAAAGGAAAGCGGCCTGCGACGCATCTTGAACCTCGGGCACACTGTCGGCCACGCTCTGGAAGCCGAGACCGGCTATCGCTATTTCCTGCATGGTGAAGCGGTCGCCTGGGGCCTTCGAGCGGCAACCCGGCTCGCCGAGGAACAGCGGTTGATTGCGAAGGCAGAAGCCGAGCGGATCCACGCCTTGGTGAAGAGCCTGGGGCCTTTGCCGCCGCTGGGTCGCGTGGCGCCGGCGAGGCTGGCGGCGCGCATGCGGGCGGATAAAAAAACGCATCGGGGTGTGCTGCATTTTATCCTGCCTGAAAAAATCGGGAAGGTACGAATCGTGCCCGGAATCGAGGCCGACGCAGTGGTGCGAGTCTTGGAACGCCTGCGTAGGGAGCAGGCATGAAGGGCGCGCCCCCTCGCTCTCCCCATTCGGTGCTGCGGACTCCAGGGACTGCGCCGGGGGCTGCTTATGTACGTGAGATGTTCGCGCGCGTCGCTCCCCGGTACGATTTCCTCAACCATTTGCTGTCGCTCGAGGCGGACCGATGGTGGCGGCGGACAGTAGCCCATCGCTTTCGGCGCACCCTGGAGCGGCCGGGGACGCGCGCGCTCGACCTGTGTTGCGGCACCGCTGATCTTGCCCTGAGCCTGGCCACAGTGGCGGATCCTTTGGCGTGCATCATCGGCGCCGACTTCTGCCACCCCATGCTGCAACGCGGGCGGACCAAACTGCTCCGCCGCGGCTTTCTCCCACTGTTAGCCGAAGCCGATGCGCTGGTGCTGCCATTCGCAGACAGCTCATTCCACCTCGTGACCGCGGCGTTCGGTTTTCGCAATCTGGCCAACTACGAGGCAGGCCTCCGCGAGATCTTCCGCGTGCTGATGCCCGGCGGAGAAGCCGGCATCCTGGAATTCTCTCAGCCACAGTCGTCGCTTCTTGGACCGCTGTACAATTTCTACTTCCGCCGCGTGCTGCCTCGCGTCGGGGGTGCCTTCTCCGGAGATGCCGGAGCTTATCAATACCTAGTGAAGTCGGTGGCGGAGTTTCCCTCGCCCGCGGGTTTTGCCTGCTGGATGAGGGAAGCGGGCTTTGCGGGAGTCACATTCCAAACATTAACGGGCGGGATCGCCTGCCTTCACACCGGCCAACGGCCGGCTTGAATCGTGCCCGGCAGTGGCGTATTCTCCCTGGAAGCAGACCGATGGAAGTACGCTTGGAATACGACGGTCCGTTTGCGGTGGTCCATCTCCAGGGGGACTTGCGCCTGTGGGGAAAGCAGGGGATGGCCGATAACATCCGCAAGACCGTACTGGAGGCGGTCAAGAGCAACCAGATCGTGGTGATCAACCTGACAGAGGCGCACACCGTGGACAGCCGTGGCATCGGCTGTCTTGCCCGCTGCCTGGCTAGCGCCGTCGCCCAGGGCGGTGAATTGCGCCTGGTGGTCCCGCCCGGCCGCCTGCGCCGTGTCCTGGAGGATGTTCGCCTTCTCTCCGTTTTTCCCGCTTACGACACCGTCTCCGCTGCCAGCCAAAGCCGCTAGCGTACCGCTCGTCTCTGCTAGCGTACCGCTCGTCTCTGCTAGCGTACCGCTCGTCTCTGGTTGTTGCTGGGTGGAGGAATCGCTAGCGGGAGGCGTGTTGTTGGAAATGAGTGGCTAGGCCGGCCACAATCTGGTCCATGCTCTCGCGCAGGCATTCGTTCAGCGCCCGGACGACACCTTCTACAGAACGCTCACCAACCGGCGCTTCGTGGGAGCCCTCCCCTGACCAGACTCGCGTTCGGGTCTTGACCTCCACCAGTTCGACGCTCAAGCCAACTCGGGCAGACACGCTCCCTGCGGAATCCACTTCTTCCAGGTGTTCGACGCGACCGCGCAGCAGGTAGTCGGCGCGAGAGGCGCCCCGCGTACCCGTCACCGAACGGAACATCCCCGAGCGCCGGAGGTGGGAGATCAGGTTTTGCGTGATCAGGTCCGGAGGCGTGTCTACCCAGCGGTGGTACTCGTAAAAGTCCACGCGGTGAGGGCCGGGCCTGTACATGAGCCGGTCCTGGGAGAGCGCCTGGCTGGCCCGGAAGCGGGTCACCGCGATCTCCACGCCCGTGGTGGCGGCCGGCGGCGGAACCGGCAGCGACGATTCCAGCGTGTAGTAGTGGCTCGGGGGAACTTTTCCGCAGCCGACAAACGACAGCAGCAACAACGCCGCTGCGACGCCGGCTAGTGACCTCTGAGCTGCGGGACGGGCCCTCATTACTCTTGGCTCCTTGACGTTGCCCGCGACCTCACACGATCGCTGGCTGCTTATTTCTTGCTCCCGCCGGGCACCTGGCGCTCCGGTTTGGGGACCACCCGAACGAGGCTGAACGGCCGCTGCTTCAGGGTGTCGGAGAGCTGCCGGAGATTCTGCGACGTCACCCGGATGTTTTCCATAGTCTCATCCAGATTGTCGGAATTGGTAGTCATGACGACGTTCAACTTCGTCATCAGCTCGCGCGCCTCCTCCAGCGTCTGGGAAAGCTGAGCCAGCGAAGCCCGCAGGTCGGGACGGTTCTCGGCCACCACCGCCTGCACCTCAGCAATCAGTTTGTCCACCTTTGCGGTGGTCGCGCGCAGATCGGCCATGAACGGGTCGATCTTGCCGGAAGCGTTCTCCAGGTTGGTGGCGATTTTATCAATCTTCGGCGACTGACGCTCGATCATCTCGTCGGTCTGCCGCAAAACGCTAGCCAGGTGCGCTCGGTTTTCCTCGCCGGTGGCATCGTGCAGGTTGATCAGCAGCTGGTCCACTTGCGCCGAGATCTGGTTGACGTTCTTGTGCAGGTCGGCAACCAGGGGCTCCGCCCGGTCAGCCATTGCGCTCAACTTGCGCATTAGCATCGCCAAGTTCTGCGTCTCCATGGAAGGAATGGTGCTGCCGGGTTGCAGGGTGGAGGGCGCGGTGCCCGGCTGAATTTCTATGTAGTTCTCGCTCAGCAAGCCCAGTTGGGAAAGGCCCGCCACGCTGTCGGTGGGCAGGGGGACGTCGGCCTCCACGTCCAGGCCAATCTCGATGCGGTAGACATCTCCGGAAGAGACCCCCACGGACGTGACGTGGCCCGCCTTCAGGCCACCAAACCGCACCAGGGCTCCCGGCTCCAAGCCGCCAGCAAATTTGAGGTAGGTTTTGTACCCGACGTATTCTGTTCCCAGCCCCACCCCCGTCATGTAAAAGACCGCCGTCACCAGGATGGCCACCGCGACCAGCACCATCAGGCCCACTTTTGCTTGGTCGTTCATATCGATCCCGCCGAACCAGCGCGTTTTTGCAGCTCGGGCCTCGCGGATTCTGCTGTCTTGCCGTTGCGGCCGGCGTCGCCCTCTGTGCCGAGCAGCGCTTGGACGTAATCGGAAGCCTCGAGGCTCTCGTCGTCGGGAACGCGGTCCAGGAACTGGCGAACACGGGGTTGTGTACTGCCCTGGATTTCCTCGCGGGTACCGCTGGCGATAACCCGTCCCTTGTGCACCATAGTGATGCGGTCAGCAATCAGGAAGGCGCTGGCCAGCTCGTGGGTGACCACTACGATCGTCATGCCGAACGCCTGCTTTAATTTTACGATCAGCTCATCAATGCCAGCGGCAATGATGGGGTCCAGGCCGGCGGAAGGCTCGTCGAACAGGAGGATCTCCGGATCCATGGCCATGGCGCGGGCGACGGCGGCTCGCTTCTTCATGCCTCCAGAGAGCTGGGACGGCATGTAGTTCTCAAAGCCCGCCAGCCCCACCTGCTCCAGTTTCATTCGCGTGATGATCTGGATGGTGGACTCTTCCAATTCGGTGTGCTCGCGCAGCGGCAGGGCCACGTTGTCCCCTACCGTCATGGAATTGAACATCGCTGACCCCTGGAACGACATTCCCATCTTGCGCCGGATCTGATTCAGTTCGCGCTCCGGGAGGCGGCAAAAGTCGTGTCCCATGATGTAGACGAAACCAGAGGTGGGTGTCTCCAGGCCCACGATGTGCCGCAGCAGCGTGCTCTTGCCCGAGCCGCTGCCGCCTAGGATGACCATCGTTTGGCCGCGGTGAACGTCCATGCTGACCCCTTGCAACACCGGTCGCGTCCCGTAGTGGGCCACCAGGTTCTGGACGGAAATAATCGGCTCCATGTGTAACGTTCCAAGTCGGAGGTTCAAAGTCAAGTTCCGACCTTGGGCCTTGGACCTTGAACCAGATCGTCAGCCTAGCACATAAAAGAAACCAGTGAAGATCACGTCCGCTACGATCACGCTGAAAATCGAAATCACCACCGACGAGGTGGTCGAGCGCCCCACGCCCTCCGGCCCGCCGGTCACGGTGAAACCCTCGTAGCAGCCGATCTGCACGATGACCATCCCGAACACGACGCTTTTGATCAGCCCCGTAATGATGTCGCGCATCACCAACGCTTCAGCGGTGGCCAGCAGGTACTGGCGTAGCCCCATCCCCAGCTCGGAAGTATAGGCGAACGTCGCCCCGCCCAGTATCCCCATCAGGTCGGCGATCATGGTCAGACACGGCATCATCACGATCATCGCCAGAAATTTCGGGACCAAAAGGAAGTGAATGGGATTCAAGCCCATGGTGACCAGCGCATCCACTTCCTCGCTGACCTTCATGGTTCCCAATTCGGCAGCGAACGCCGAACCGGAACGCCCAATGACAATGATCGCGGTCATCAGGGGACCCAATTCGCGGGTTATGGAAACGCCTACCAGGTCCACCACAAGGTGAAGGGCGCCGATCTTCCTCATCTCATAGGCGCCCTGGAGGGCCATGATGAGGCCAATAAAGAAGCCGATCAGGCAAACCACGGGCACCGCCTGGATGCCCACCGATACCATCTGGTGAATGGCAGTGCTCCAGCGCAACCTGCTCCCGCGAAAAGGCGCAACGAGAGTCCAGTAGAATCCCGCCTTGGTCTGGCGGGAAACACCTCCCATATACTCCAGCAAGCGAACCGTATGGGCTCCAATGGCGGAGAGCATGGCGGTGCTCAGGTCGCGAAACGCTTGGGCCGTCTTCCTCGGGTGGGCGGGGCGCCGGCGTTAAGCTTTCAGCGCCTCTTCTACCGTGTCATAGATGTCGAAGACCTTGATCAGTCGGGTCAGTTCCAGCACCTGTCGCGGCGCCTTGTTGAGTCCGCAGAGCGCAAAACGGATCTGTGCCTTCCGCGCCAGCTGCAACCCTTCGACAAGCGAGGCGACCCCGGAACTGTCAACGTACTTGACCCCGGTCAGGTTCAACAGCACGCGGTCTCCGCTCTTCTGGTTCAGCTCGTCCAGAATGGTTTGGCGCACCTGAGGGGAGGAGTACAGGTCAATGTCACCCACCACGTCAATCACGGAGGTTCCGCCTTCTTTGCGGACTTTGATCTGAATGCTCATTCTGTGACAGCGCCAGTTTCGACGCGCCGGCGCGGGCGCAAAGATTTGGCCAAGAACAACTCGTTCCCTTGTTCACTGGGCCGGTAGCGAACTTCGTCCATAACGGAACGGATCAAGTGCGTTCCCAATCCGCCGGGTCGGACTTCCTCCAGGGGACGTGGCTGTAGGCTGTCCGGTCGCGGCGAGCGTCCCTGGTCCACCAGCAGGAACTCGATCCGGTCCTCCTTGGCGGAGCAGGAGAGGCCGATTTCCCCGTCTGTGCGGCCTTGGTACGCATGGCGGATGACGTTAGCGCAAGCTTCATCCACGGCCAGGATGATGAACTGCGCTTCGTCCTCAGCAAAACCGCAATGCTCCGCCATTTCCCCAACCAGGCAGCGGACTGTGCGCAACAGCCGGGGGTCGCTGGGAAAACGAAGATCCAATCTCAAAAGCGCACCCCTAGATCAGTTGGGAAGAAAAGCGAATGTATACCAAACTTGGCCAAGCGCCAAGGGGAAAAGCAGGCGCGGGCCTGGACGTGGCTTTCGGTCCGGCGCGGAGCCGACTAACAGGGTGCTGAAGAACTGATCTTGCGGACCGCTTGCTTGCGCGCGCGGCTCGGTAACTACTGGAGAATCAGTCAAGCTGATTGAGAGCCGCGACCATTAGCGAGTTGTTTCCCGGGTTTTTCAGCACGCTGCTGGCTCTGGCAAAGTCAGCCCGGCGTCTTCTCCCAAGGAGCAGATCAACCCCTGGTCCCAAGGGCAGGTCCCCTCCCGGCCTATGAGGAGATCACGGCCGGGATGACCGTTGGGCCGATCGCCTTCCTGCGTTAGAATGAAAGCATGCGGCATTTCCTTCTCATCACGTTGCTTGTTTGTTTTTGCGTGCTTTCGAGCCTGGCCCAAGGGGGAGGGGGGACCCTTGGAGCAAGCCCGCGCGAGCATCCGCACCGAGCCATTCCCTCCTCCTGCGTCTGCGGGGCATCCGCACCGATTCGCCATTCCCTCCTCCTGCGTCTTCCAAACTCTTGAAACACCGGCACGAACAGGCCAAGAAACTCAGCAGCCAGTTGGTGCAATTGGTCTCGGAGGTGGACGAAGAGTTAAACAAAAGCGGGGCGAACATCCTGTCTGTAAGCACGCTTAAGAAACTCAAGCAGATTGAGAAACTGGCGCGCAAGCTCAGAGGGCGAATAAAGCAGTGAACAAGTTCTTGCTCTACCGTCCGAGGCTCGCCGTCACATGGCGCCTTCGAGGACCGGTATTTCTGCTGACTGCTGGTGACGGCGGCCGTTACCCCTGTGCTGGGGAGCCCGCAACTTGAGGTTGTCTCTGGGCAGGCCACTGCCGGGCAGTGGCGGGTCCTACCGCTTGGCGTCAGCCGCCAGTTTCTTCAAATACTTGAGTTGCTCGGTCCGCGATTTCACCTTGCCATCCAGTAGCGCCGTGAAGAGCGAGTTGAGGATTCGCCCGTAAGCAGGTGTCTCCGGAGCCACTCCCAGGGCCTGTAATTCCTTTTCAGGAAGTTTTTCTTTCAACGGGCGATGTCGGGAGATGTAGCCCTTGAGCTTGTCCTGAACCTTCCTCTGGGGGAAATAGAGAAGGACAAACAGGAGTAGTTCAGCGGGCTGCGCAGACAGCAACTGGAATGCTTTCGACGGGGCGTTGGCCTCCTTGCTGGCCAGTCGGCGTACCAGTTGTTTGCCCCGCGCTTCCAGTTTCATCCAGGGTTCGGTGGCGGCTCGCTTCATCTTCAATCGTCGGACAAGGGTCGCGTAGTCACGGGAAGAAAGCCTCCGGGTCAGGTAAAAGACGCACGGCCCGTAGAGGCTGGCCCGCAGCCCATGTTCGTCCAGCCAGCGGGCGGTCTTCTCCATCCGGAGCACCTCTGGTAAGTTGAGTCGCCGGCCGCTCAGTTTCGAGTGGAACACCCGGGTCATTTCTTCCTTGTCCAGCGCCTTGAGGATTTCGCAGGGGCGTAACTCTTGCGTAATCTCGTACAGCTCCTTGCGCAGCCGCCCCGGCAGGGCGTGCTGCAACAGTTCCCGTTCCTTGGCCCAGTGGAACTGGGTCGCCGTTTTCGGATCGAGGGCAAAATGGAGGCGAGAGCGGAAGCGCACCAGGCGCAGCAGGCGGGTCGGATCGTCGGCAAACGAGTAGTTGTGCAAGGATCGGATTTCGCGGCGCTCGATGTCACCAACGCCGTTGTTGGGGTCCAGCACGAGACCCCGGGAGGCCCGGTTGAGCGAGAGCCCGATGGCGTTCATCGAGAAGTCGCGGCGCCGCAGGTCCATGTGGATATTGCCCGGCGCGATCTTCGGCTCGGCCCCAACTTTGGTGTAACGCTCGGATCGGCACTGGGCCAATTCCACGGTCACCTCACCGGGAAAGATCAGTTCGGCGGATTGGCGCTGCCGATCCATCTCGCGCACTTCCACGCCTGGCAACTTTTCCACCGCTCGCAGGAGCTTCAGCGCGTTGCCCTCGACGGCGAAGTCCAGGTCGCGGATCGGATGTCCGCACAGCATGTCCCGCAGTGCGCCCCCAACCAAAAAGAGATTGAGGTCCCGCTCTGCTGCTAGATGCTCTAGGCGCTGCACGACGGCTACTTGCTCCGGAGCCAGGCGGCTCTCCATCAGAAACAGGAAGTCAGGCATGATCGTCAGTCACCAACCGCCGTCACCAATTCTGGCTCAAGCCCTGGGGTGATGGCGCAGGAATACTTGTCGTAGTCGCTCGGACAGCACATGGGTATAGATCTGAGTAGTAGCAATGTCAGCGTGTCCCAGCATCTGCTGCACGGAGCGCAGGTCGGCGCCGCGCGCCAGCAGGTGTGTCGCGAAACTGTGGCGCAGCAGATGGGGGGTCAACCGCTGGCGGATGCCAGCCTGCCGCCCGGCCTGCACCATCATCTTCCAGAATGCCTGGCGCGTCAGACGCGTTCCGCGCCGGCTGACGAACAAAAAGGGCGAAGTGCGCCGTCCCAGCAAGGCCTGGCGGGCGCCGCGCTGGTAGGCCTCCACCGCCTCCAGCCCCGAACGTCCCACTGGCACCAGCCGCTGCTTGTTGCCCTTGCCCGTCACCTGAAGGTAGCCCAGTTGGGCGTGCAGGTCGCCGGTACGCAGCGCAACCAGTTCCGAGACGCGCAAGCCGGTGGAGTAGAGCAGCTCGAGCATGGCGCGGTCCCGCGCCCCTTCGGGGCTGCCGGGATCGGGGGTTGCCAGCAGGCACTCGACATCTTCCAGGGCTAGATAGCGGGGCAGGGTCTTCCAGGTCTTGGGCGATTCCAGGTTCAGTGTGGGGTCGGTTTTGAGCACACCGTCGCGCAGTAATTGCCGATAGAAGCCGCGGAGCGTGGCCAGGTGGCGGGCGATGCTCCGTCCGTCCAGCTTGGCTGCGTACAGCGAGGCCAGATACCGCTGCACGTCAGGCCGAGTGGCTTCTTCGGGGCGCCGACCCCCGTTTTCCAAGAAAGCGGCGTAGCGGTGCAGATCGCGTTCGTAAGCAGCCGCCGTGTTCAGGGCGAGGCGCTTTTCCACACGGATGTAGTTCAAGAACTCGGCGATCCGACGCCGGCCCTTGCTCAGGTCAGCCTTCGGTCGAACTACGCCGACTGCCCCGGGCCGGGTTCGGGTGGCCGCCTTCTTTGTTTCGCGATTCCGTATAACTCGCTGACCTCCTCACAGCGTAACAATCGGGCCATGCCAAAGAATACCAGGATTCCCGCGGCCAGCATGCCGGCCAGCATCATCACCTGCCAGCTCAGGGGATGTGGCTGCTGGAAGCCGGAGGCCTGCAACATGCTCCAGCAGGCCAGCCCCATAACAGCAGTTGCCACCGACGCCTTGCCCACCGAAAGCAGGATGGCGCGATGGCCCAGCTCGCCGTAGCGGCGCACGAAAATCCCCAGCAGCAGGGCGAAGTTGAGGAAACCGGCCAGTGAGGTGGCCGCTGCCGGACCGCCATTGCGCAGGGGCTCGAGAAACATAAAGTTAAACACCACGTTAGCCACCATGACGATGGCAGCAACCTTCACCGGCGTGCGCATGTCCTGGGTCGAGTAGAAAGCGGGCACGATGATCTTGGTCGCGGCAAACCAGGGCAGGCCAAAGGCAAAGAACAGCAAGGCCCAGGCAGTTATCTGGGTGGAGCGCTCATCGAAACGCCCATGCTGGAACAACACCTGGATGATTGGCTCCCGCAAGATCACCAGGCCTACCATCGCTGGGATGGTTATAAAGGAAACAATGCGCAGGGAAAAGGAAATTGTTTGTCGCAGCGCGTCCATGTTCTTTTCTACTACCTGCTGGGCCATCATCGGCAGGATGGCCGTTGCCACGGCAATGGCGTAGCCACCCAACACCAGCTCCATGACCCGGTCGGCGATTTGCAGTGACATCAGGCTGCCCTGGGGCATCAACTTATGGGTCGCAAACACGGTATCCACCACAAAGTTGATCTGGGCCACGCCAATTCCTACAAACCCGGGCACCATCAGCTGAGCCACTCGACGGATTCCCGGGTGGCGAAAGGAAATTCCGAAACTGAAGCGCATCCCGTGCCTCCACAGCAAGGGAAGCTGCAGGGCGAGCTGGAGGAGACCACCAAGTACGACTCCAAACGCCAGTGGAATTGCAGGCTGCTCGAAGCGGAGAGCTACCAAAGAAAAGCCAATGACACTCAGGTTCAATAGTACCGGGGCCAGCGCCGGAACGGCAAAGATCCGAAAGCTGTTCAGGATGGCCATGGCGAGCGCTGACAGGCCGATGAAGAAAATGTAAGGCCACATGATGCGGTTCAGCAGAACCGCCAGCTCGAGGTCCACATTGCCGGTGCCCAGCGTCAACAAGTCCACCAGGGTGGGAGAGAAAATGACGCCCAGTACCGTAACGACCGCCAGCAACAGCGAGAGCGTCCAGAACATGCGATTGGCAAATTCCCTCCACTCGTGGCTCTCCTTTTCCTTGAGGAAGGTGGCGAAAACGGGAATAAATGAGGCGCTCATTGAACCTTCCGCCACTAGCCTTCTGAGAAGATTGGGAATCCTGTAGGCAAGGACGAAGGAATCACTAACCACGGAGGTGCCCAGAATGTAGGCAATTCGCTGGTCGCGGACGTAGCCCAATACGCGGCTGACCAGGGTCAGCGTGCTAATGATCCCCGCCGACCGTAAAATCTGCTTTGTATCTTTCGAGGACAGCTACGAAGTCTCCAGAAATGAGTGAGTTACGCCCTGGTCAGCTTGACATCCCACGAACGCTATACTAGCATAGCCCGACGCCTTGGGGCAAAAGGGCGCGATGAGGTGTCTGGCGCGACCTTGAGTCAGTCCACACACAAGCGGGTCTTGGTTCGAAAAATGAATAAGGAGGTCGTGCGTGGCTATGTGAATCCCCAAACTTTCCTCAAATCTGAAGGGGTTGAGATACTTTCTGTCACCGGGCAGGTTGTCTCCCTGTCCTACAAGGAGATCAAGGGTGTCCATTTCGTCCGGGACTTCGAAGGCAATCCCAGCCACCTGGAGCGCAAGGTGTTCACTTCCCGGCCCAAGTTGGACGGCCTGTGGCTGCGGATGAAATTCAAGGACAACGAAGTGCTGGACGGCATCTTGCCCAACAACCTTTTGCTGGTCGGCGAAAAAGGTTTCACCGTGGTTCCCCCAGACCCCTATGCGAACAGTCAGCGCATTTATGTCCCAAAGTCTTCGCTGGCTGAACTGACCGTCATGGGAGTGATTGGGAACCCGCTCAGGCACCCGCTGAGGCAGAAGAAGCGCGCTGCGGTAGCGGCGCAGGCGCAAATCCGACTGTTTACCGAATAGCCGTGGCTCGGCCCATTGGCCTCATCCTCGAACTGGAACGCTAACTCCCATGAAACTTTCCAAAATTGCTGAACGGCTGAGCTGCGCCCTGGAGGGCGACGGCGAGTTGGAAATCACCGGCGTTGCTGGCATGGAGCAGGCCGGACCCTCCGAACTGACCTTTCTAGCCAACCCGCGCTATGCGCCCAGGTTGAGCCAGACCCGGGCGGCGGCGGCCGTTGTCTCCCCCGATATAGGGTCCATCGGGCGGCCGGTGCTCCGCTCGCCCAATCCTTACCTGTGCTTTGCTCGGGCGCTGGAGTTGTTCTACCGCCCGCCACGACCCGTGCCGGGCATTCATCCGCAGGCAGCCGTCGCGGCCAGCGCGCGCCTGGGAAAAAACGCCAGCGTGGGTCCTTTCGTCTCCATTGATGAGGACGTGGAGATTGGTGACAACGCCGTGCTGCACTCCCATGTAGCCGTCTATCGCGGGGCGCGCATTGGAAACGATTTCTATGCCCACAGCCACGCTGTAGTCCGAGAGTATTGCCGGATCGGTGACCGGGTCATCTTGCAAAACGGCGTCATCATCGGGTCCGACGGCTACGGGTTTGCCCGCCAGGACGATGGCAGTCACTACAAAATCGTGCAGGCGGGCGTGGTGATCCTGGAAGATGACGTGGAAGTGCAGGCCCATAGCTGCATTGACCGGGGAACAATGGGCGAGACACGCATCAAGGCCGGCGCCAAGATTGACAACCTGGTGCAGGTGGGCCATGCCTGCACAGTCGGCGAGAATAGTCTGCTGTGCGCCCAGGTAGGGTTGGCGGGCAGCACCGAACTGGGCCGCAATGTGCTACTGGCCGGTCAGGCTGCTTCTGCCGGCCACCTCAAGATGGGCGACGGCGCCGTGCTGACTGCCAAGTCGGCTGTCCACCGCGATGTCCCCGCAGGGCAGATGATTTCCGGCGCGCCCGGCCTGGACAACAAGCTGTGGCTGCGCTGCATCACCGCCTTCAGCCGTCTACCCGAACTGTTCCACACGGTTCGGGACCTGAAGGGAGAAGTGGAGCGGTTGAGGAAACCCCCCAGGAAAAGTAAACGGAAAAGCGCATGAAAATCGTCAGCCGCGCCCCCACGCGGGTGGATCTGGCCGGCGGCACGTTGGACATCTGGCCGCTCTACCTGTTCCACGAGGACGCCCAGACGATCAACTTCGCTACCACGCTCTACGCCACCTGCGTCATCGAGCCTCGGCGCGACAAGCGGATTCACCTTAAATCCCACGATCTGGGACTCGGCGAGACTTTCGGGAACCTCGCGCAGGTGATCAAGGCCGATCGCTACAAGCTCCCTTTGCTAGCTCGCCTGATCCGCTTCTTTGCACCGGTCCAAGGTCTGACGCTGACCACCACCTCGGAGGCCCCGGCCGGAGCCGGTATCGCCGGCTCCTCGGCCCTGAACATAGCCGTGTGCGGGGCGCTCAACCAGTGGACCGGGGCAGGCTTCCCCAAGTCCAAATTGGTGGAGATTGCTCGCAACGTGGAGGCCCAGGTGATCCGCGTGCCCACCGGGGATCAGGACTTTTATCCGGCGACCTATGGTGGCGTGAACGCCATTCGGCTGACGCCCGGCGGCGTGATCCGGGAACGAGTTCGGGTGGACAGCGGAGCGCTGCTGCGCCGGCTCGTGCTGGCCTACACCGGGTTCCCACGCGAGTCGGGCATCAACAACTGGGAGGTGATGAAAGCGCACATTGATGGTGACAAGCGGGTGATCCGCAACTTCACCCGTATCGCCGAAATTTCGCGGCTGCTTCGGTGGGCGCTGGAGCGGCAGGACTGGGAAGAAGTGGGTCGCTTGATCCAGGCCGAATGGAACCATCGCAAGAGAAACGCCCCGGGCATCACAACGCCGCTCATTGAGCGCCTGACCCGGGTGGCTTCCCGCCACGGGGCGACCGCGGCCAAGGTCTGCGGAGCCGGAGGCGGGGGTTGCGTGCTGTTCTACGTGGAGGACGGCGCTAAGCGACGCGTAGCCCAAGCGCTGGCGAGCCATGGCGGCCGTATCCTGCCTGTCGGCATCTCGGCCCACGGACTCACCGTCCGGGTGTACCGGACATGAAGCGGCAAGCTACTCGGGTTGAAAGAGCAGATTCCTCGCTTCGCTCGGAATGACCAGGGAGCACCCTCGCCAGAATCGCAGAGACCGGGCCAGAATCGCAGAGACCGCGCCAGGATCGCAGTGACCACGGTTGAACCATGACCCCTAAGTTTCCCCTTCCGTTTGCTGGCCCGCCGGGTCGTTTGCGGGCGGCCTGGCGCTTCTTTCTGTTCGTTCTCCTGTATGTGCTTTCTGCCTGGGTGGTGATGGGATTGTTGCTGTTTCCGGCATCCCCGCCTACGGCCAACCTGCAGTTCGTGCTGTTCTCGGTGATCGCGGGCTTGTTCGCGGTGGCGATGGCCACATGGTTCATGCTGGGAGCGGTGGAGCACCGACCGCTCAGCTTTGTCGGGCTGGGAGGCGAGCCGGGCTGGTTTTCCCAACTGGCCGGCGGCTTTCTGCTGGGGCTCGCCATGATAGGGGGTGTCGCATTGCTGCAGTGGGCCACCGGGCACTTGCGGGTGGTTCCAAGCGGGGTTCCGGCAGCGGACGGTGTCGCCCGCCTGCTGTTGTTTTTCTTCGTTTTTCTGGCCGGCGCAGTGCACGAGGAGCTGCTGGCCCGCGGCTACCCCTTCCAGCGGCTGCTGGAGGTACTTGGGACGCCAGCGGCGGTATTAGTCCAGGGGGCCATTTTTGCCGCCCTGCATTACAGCAATCCCAGCGCCA
Organism: Terriglobia bacterium; assembly: GCA_965223005.1. Lineage (GTDB taxonomy): Bacteria > Acidobacteriota > Terriglobia > JAJPHL01 > JAPKYU01 > CBDBKE01. The sequence goes on from CBDCVK010000006.1 coordinate 116,770, forward strand.
GCTTGGTGGGCACGGTTAACACCATGCTGGTAGGTATCTTGTTCGCCGTCGCCTACCTGCGCACCGGACGACTGTGGCTGCCCATTGGGCTGCATTGGGGCTGGAACTTTTTTGAAGCGGCTTTTGGATTTCCCGTGAGTGGGATTAGAATAGTATGTGGACCGCTGGTGGCAGAGGTCAGCGGAGCCGAGTTGCTCCACGGCGGTGGGTACGGGCCGGAAGCGTCATTGCCCGCTACGTTGGTGATTTCGGCGGTCACTGTGGCGCTGATCCTGCGAGGGGGTCAAAGCCAGACGCCAGCGCGCTCGAGCGAAGTTCAATGAAGCGCATGACTCAGCTCGTTCTCATCCTTCTCATCCTTGCCGTGGCCTTGCCTGACCTGCTTTGGGCCGGTGGTAAACCGGCCAGCACCTTGAGCCACGAGTCGCGCCTCCAGATTCTCCGCGGCCTGCATTCTGAAATGGCAACCCTGAAGAAGGCTTTGCCTCGCGGGGAAGAGCCTGTTCCGCTCGATTCGCAGGGGCAGGTGGATGAGGAGGAACTTCAACATCTGACCGGTATGAACGGCGTCGCCCTCCAGCCTGGCGAAAGGGTCCAGATCACAAACATCGCTTTTCGCAAGAAGGAAATTGTTTTCGACCTCAATGGAGGCGGCAAGGAAAAGGGCAAGTGGTATCAGAGAATCCAGGTCGGTTTCGGGGGGACCACGCGTCCGGTGACGAGGCAAATGGCCTTGCCCACCGGGTCCAGCATCGCCTTGCGCTTTGAAGGCCCGGTGCCGGACCTGACCTCGGATCAAGTGAAGCAAGTCCTCGGCGGCCTGCTGGATTTCAGTCGCCAGTCGGCCAGCGTCATTTACACCGAGTCGCTCTCAAAAGAAGTCCGGGAAGCCATTAAGAACCACCAAGTTCTGGTGGGGATGGATCGCCAGATGGTGATTGCCGCACGCGGCCGGCCTGACCGCAAGGTCCGCGAGCAACACGGCCGCATCGAGCTAGAAGACTGGATCTACGGTGTCCCACCGTCGAAAGTGACTTTCGTCACCTTTCGAGGTAGCGAGGTCATTGAGGTGAAGGAATACACGCCGGGTGTTGCCTCCGAGGCATTGCGAGCTGCCACAGCCGAAACCGCGGAATCCTCGGTAGACGCAGAGGACGCCTCCGAAGCCCCGGTCCCGGCTGAGGCGCCGCCGGCGCCTTCTGAGCCATAGTCGCCGGTCCCGGTTGAGGCGTCGCTGGCCAGAGTCTCCGGGTAGTGTCCCTGGTCCGCTGGACAATTTCACGCGCCACCGCACCGGCCGGAGCGCCTTTTTCCGCTTACCGTTCTCCCCAATCCCTGCTAGTATCAGGGCTTCAGCTTACGGCGGAGGGAGACATATGTCTGTCAAGGTTGGCATCAATGGCTTCGGTCGGATCGGCCGCAATATCGTCCGCGCCTCATTAGGCGACGCGGGTATCGAATTCGTGGCCGCCAACGACATCACCGATCCTAAAACTCTGGCCCATCTGTTTAAGTACGACTCCATCCTGGGCAATTTGGCCCAGGAGGTGAAGGCGGAAGCTGACTCCATTCAGATTGATGGAAAGCGGCTCCGCGTGTTCGCCGAAAGGGACCCGGCCAAGATCGATTGGGAGTCGGTTGGGGCTCAGGTCGTGGTGGAATCCACCGGCCTGTTCACCAAGGCCGAAGAGGCCCGCAAGCACTTGCGCGGACCAGTGAAGAAAGTAATTATTTCCGCTCCGGCCACCAACGAAGACCTCACCGTTGTGCTGGGCGTGAACCAGCAACGCTATGACCCGGCCAAGCATCACATTGTCTCCAATGCCTCCTGTACGACCAACTGCCTGGCGCCGGTGGCTAAGGTGCTCCATGACGGCTTCGGCATTGTCAGCGGTTCGATGACCACCATCCATTCATATACCAACGACCAGAAGTTGCTGGACCTGCCGCACCGGGATCTGCGCCGCGCGCGCGCCGCCGCGCTCTCCATGATCCCCACCTCGACCGGGGCCGCCAAGGCCGTCCACCTGGTCATTCCCGAGCTAAAAGGCAAGCTGGACGGATTTGCGATGCGAGTGCCCACGCCCAACGTCTCAGTGGTGGACCTGGTGGTGTTTGTGGACAAGAAGACCAGCGTGGATGAGGTCAACACCGCCTTGAAGTCGGCCTCAAAAAATGCCTTGAAGGACATCCTGGGCTACAACGAGGAGCCGCTGGTGTCCTCGGATTTCCGCGGCGATCCACGGTCCTCGGTCCTGGACGCGCCTCTCACTCGTGTCATTGGCGGCAACTGCGTCAAGACGGTCGCCTGGTACGACAACGAGTGGGGATACTCCTGCCGGGTGCGGGATCTGGTCACCTTCTTGAACTCCCGCGGCTTGTAAAACGAAAAAGTCCCGGACTAAGAGCTCCGGCCTTGGACCCTGAACAGGGACGGTTTATGCCTAAGCTTTCCATTCGCGACCTCCAGCTGAAAGGGAAGCGCGTCTTCATTCGGGTGGATTTCAACGTCCCCCTGGCGGGTGATCATGTGGAAGACGACACCCGCATCCGCGAGACTCTGCCCACGCTTCGGCTGGCGATCGAGGGCGGTGCGCGGCTGGTACTGGCCTCGCATCTGGGTCGTCCCAAGGGCAAAGTGAATCCCAAGTATAGTCTCAAGCCCGCGGCCGGCCGGCTCGCCGAGCTGCTCGGCAAACCTGCCAACTTTGCTCCCGACTGCGTGGGTCAGGAGGTCGAGCGATTGGCAGGTGCCTTGAAGGACGGCGACGTGTTGCTGCTCGAGAACCTGCGCTTCCACCCCGAGGAGGAAGCCAATGACCCGAAGTTTTCCCGGCAGCTGGCCGCACTGTGCGACATCTACGTGAACGATGCCTTCGGCAGCGCGCACCGGGCTCACGCGTCCACCGAGGGAATTGCCCGCCACGTGACGCCAGCGGCCGCCGGCCTGCTAATGGAGAAGGAGTTGCGGTATCTGACGCAAGCCATCACCGACCCCGCCCGTCCGTATGTGGCGATTCTCGGCGGCGCCAAAGTGTCCGACAAGATTGAGGTGATTAACAATCTGCTGCAGCTTTGCGACAGCCTGTTGATCGGCGGGGCCATGGCCTACACCTTCCTTCGCGTCAAAGGACGACCCGTGGGCGGTTCGCTGGTGGAAGCCGACAAGCTGGACCTGGCGCAGCGGGTGCTCGACGAAATCAAGCAGCGTAAGTTCCGCTTCCTGCTTCCCTCCGATCACGTCACCGCCCAGAAAGCGGAAGCGGGCGCCGAAAAGCACGTGGTGGATGACTCGGCGCCCGGCGGCGTTGCGGAGGGCTGGATGGGGTTGGACATCGGCCCGGCCACCACCCGTACCTATGCAGCCGAGATTGCCCGCGCCAAAACTGTAGTGTGGAACGGCCCGATGGGTGTGTTTGAGATCGACGATTTCGCCCAGGGCACTCTGGAAGTGGCTCGGGCAGTGGCCGCCTCTGGGGCGCTCAGTATTGTCGGCGGCGGCGACTCGGTTTCGGCTCTGGCCAAGGCCGGGCTCACGGAGAAGGTCACCCACGTCTCCACGGGCGGGGGGGCCTCGCTGGAATTTCTCGCCGGGCGAAAGCTGCCCGGCGTGGAAGCCCTCACGGAAGCCACCCGCGCCAGCCGGTAGCAGCCGCCTTTGGGAAGAATGGAAGTGGGCAACAGTCGAGAATTTCTTGCGATGATAGAATGGATAAAGATGGGGGTCTGAAATAGGAGAAGGCCATGCCGGTCAACGCCAAACAGGAAATCCAGTCTGGGCACGGTTACGATCTGGAGATCTTACAGAGAATTCAACATCGGGTTCTCTGGCTCAGCACGCAGATGATCCACCATGCCAATTCCGTGCGCGACAATCCCGGCAAGGTGAAGGTGGGTGGGCATCAAGCCAGTTCCGCGTCCATGGTAAGCCTGATGACCGCGCTTTACTTTCACACTTTGCGCACCGGTGACCGAGTGTCCGTGAAGCCCCATGCCTCCCCCGTTTATCATGCCATTCAGTTTCTGCTGGGGAAGTTGCCGGAAGAGAAGCTCAAGGAATTCCGCAGTTTCAAAGGATTGCAGGCCTATCCCAGCCGCACCAAGGATGTGGATGGAGTGGACATTTCTACCGGCTCGATAGGGCTCGGGGCGGTCACACCCAACTTTGCGGCGCTCACACAGCAGTTTGTTCAGGACCATTTCGGTCGTCCTGGACGAAGTCGCTTTGTTGCCCTCGTGGGAGATGCCGAATTGGATGAAGGAAATGTCTGGGAAGCTCTCGGGGAAGAGAATCTCCGGCGCCTGGGCCGGGTGCTTTGGATTATTGACCTCAATCGACAAAGCCTGGATCGGGTCGTACCCAGTGGGAAGGCGCAAAAAATCGAGGAAATGTTCCGCGTCAACGACTGGCATGTGCTGGAACTGAAATACGGCCGACGCTTGGAAGAAGCCTTTGCTCGGCCAGCCGGGCAGAAGTTGCGCCTTCGCATTGATTTGATGAGCAACGAGGAGTATCAAAGCCTGCTGCGGCTCAATGATGGAGAGAAAATCCGACAAAAGTTAGCATGGAGTGACGGAGTCCTCGACGAGGAATTGCTGCGCCTGCTCGAGACTTATCCCGCCCGGGAAATGAAGAGTTTGTTATCGGATCTGGCTGGGCATGATTTACAAGAAATCCTGACCGTTCTCGAAGAAGCTGAGCAGATTAACACCGGCCCCGTGGTCATTGTGGCCTATACCATCAAAGGCTGGAGCTTGCCCATTGCTGGTGACCCACTGAATCATTCCAAGCTGCTGACCCAGCAGCAAATGGAGGAACTCCAGCAGCAATTGGAAGTCCCTACGGGGGAGGAGTTTGCAGGCTTCGCTGAGGGAAGCCCGGAGGCGCGCTATGTTCAATCTCACCTGCAGCGCTTGAAATTACAAGCAGAGGAGTTGAGCGCTCCTGGTCCAGCGGCCCACCCACCAATTCCCGAGACACTGCACTCCACCTACAAGGGGGAGACGTCTACCCAGCAGGCTCTGGGCAGTCTCCTGCTGGCCTGCAGCCGTATCCCCGAGATTGCCGAACGACTGGTCACCGTCTCACCTGACGTGGCTACCTCTACCAACCTGGGCGGATGGATCAACAAGATGGGGGTATATTGCCCCCAGGAAATGAACAATTACTTTCGCGAAAATGCGATTCCATTAATGCTAAATTGGGAGCAGAAGCCGCGAGGCCATCATATTGAGCTGGGTGTTTCCGAAAATAACCTTTTCCTGCTTCTGAACGCGCTCGGCTTGGCCCAAGAACTCAGCGGAGAAACGTTGCTTCCGATGGGAACCCTCTATGACCCATTCGTTTGTCGGGGTCTAGATGCTCTCATCTATTCAGCTTACAGCAAATCAAAGTTTATCTTTGCTGCTACGCCTTCGGGAATCACGTTGGGCCCGGAAGGCGGGTCTCATCAGTCCTTCATCACTCCATCCATCGGCATCGAACTGCCCAATCTGGTTTACTACGAGCCCACTTTTGCCCACGAACTGGAATGGATTTTCTTGGCAGCATTGAGAAACCTGTTGGATCGGAAGGAAGGGCAAATTGTTTATTTGCGGCTGTCCACTCGACCTATCGAGCAAGCTCTTTTCCCGCAAAAAAGGTTGGGCGACGAGACATACGCCAACACTTTGCGTGAACATGTCGTGCGCGGTGGTTATCGGATTGTCGATTACAGTGCCGAGCCCTCCTACCAACCTGGAGTGAATGTCGTAAACATTTTCTCCTGCGGGGTCATGATCCCCAATGCCATAGAAGCCAGCCAGTTACTTCGCGAGGAAGACGTCTTTGCCAATGTGATTAGCGCGACCAGTCCCTGTCTCCTCTATCGCAGCTGGCAACAAGCCAACAAGCACAGGATGAAAAGCTCGACCGCCGGAGTCGGTTTTCATCTGGAACGTTTGATCCCTCTGGCGGAACGCCAGGCCCCCGTCGTCACCGTGATGGATGGCCATTCCCACGCGCTTTCCTTTATTGGCAGTGTCTTTGGGACCAGAACCATCGGTCTGGGAGTGGAGGAATTTGGCCAGTCGGGTACCCAAAAAGAACTTTACGATTACTATGGAATCAGCACCGGAACCATTGTTGAAGCGGCCATACAGTCACTGGAAGAGTGAAGCAACCTTGGAAAGCTAGGTTGCTACCGAATCATCAGCAAAAGTAGCAGAACTGCCAGCCGGCACTTGGTACCTGACACCCGAACCTGCCTTTAGTCAAAACTCTTGCGCATCATCTCGGCGAAGTTCTCCCCCGACTCGGTCCACAGCAAGCGCTTTTCGACCGGCAGTCGGTTCTCCAATTGGTGGACGAAGTCCATCAGCTTGCGGAGGTTTTCCTGAAGGCGCCGGCGATAGTCGCCTGTCAGCATGCGCGCCTGGGCATCGGGGATGTCCTGGTCCGCACGGAAGGGCGTGTCCAGACCAAAATCCACTTCCAGGTGACCGCGCTCGGTTTGTCCGTCCTCAAAATCGGGGCCGTGGCAAAGCAATGTGACCGAGCGCGCTGCCCTCCTCCAGGCCGCTGCGCCCCCGTTGGTCTGGAATACCCACAGGTCCCAGAACATGGACGCTTGGTAGGAATAATCGACATGCAGGAACTCGGCGGCCAGCGCCAGGACGTCGCCAATTTCGGCGCCCTCGCGGAATGTCTGATCCACAACGGGAGGCTCGGTCCAGTTGAGAGGATGGACCCGCAGAGCCTGCACCCGGGGGCGCAACTCGGAGTAGGGAAATGCCTCCAACAGTACGCGGAAGCGTTCTAGCATCCGCGCCTCTTCTTGCTCCTTTAGCCAGAGACTTAGGTAGAAACGGTCAGCCATGAGTTTGTTCGGACTGCTCTGCTCGATGACTGTGGGCTACGTCCTCGAGCTGCGCACTTATCCAGGGGTCTCAAGCGTCAGATCCCACCCGCCTAAGTGATGCAAGCGGGTTGCCGCCGGAACGATTGCTGGTTCCCCTGCTGTTATCCAGCGGGCAACCTCCTTCCGGTGACCGAGTCGGGGCACCTTCCTGACCCGGCTGATTCCATCCCAGAAGAAGAAGTTTTCAACTCCTCCACTATAGAGGAAGTGCGCTTTGCGAAGGTATTGCTCGGACGTCAGGGCACGTGGCATCAGGTTAAGAGCCAACCGGCAATTCGTCCCCCTCACCAGCGAAACGAAGTAGTCGATATCCTCGCGATTCTCCCAGGCCGGTTCGTAGCTGTTCAAACGAATGGAGGACGAGTAGGGAATAATCGTGTCGACCAGCCCCTCGTGGATCCATGTGTGGAGATCCATCCCGTGCAGCCGGTTCTCTTCCTTTCGGAATACGACAGCTGAGATGGCCACTCGTTGCGACCGCTGCGTCCGTTGAATGACTTCATCCATTTCCTTTCTTAGCTCCCGCATAAACTCAGTGAGTGCCGAGCTTCGATAGGAGAGCCAGCGGGGATCGTGCTCGTCCAGTTGGCGAGGGTCCTGGCCATAGCGGGCCGTGAACCCCTCGACCAGAGGCGCTTCGTAAGCGACGAGCGGGGGCCGGCGGTTGTAGAGGACACACACGCCATCGATGGGATACTCCGCCATTTCTCGAAACAACCGGAGCACATAGCGGCGAGTCTCCGGAAAGGCATAAGACATTCTTGGCAACCTGGTTCCGTCCCGAGCCACACAAACCAGCTCAGGATGTTCTTTGATAAAACTTCCCCGGATATCATCATATGGGGGTGGATGGACAAATCCCGCCGTTCGATAAGCCGCGTGAAATTCGACACCGATCTTCTTTGCGAATTCAGCAGCCACTCGAAGCTGATCCGTCCCTTTCTGTCGATAGGCCTGCCAGGTTAAAGCCCACTCGCGGTCAATGACTCGAGGGAAGAAAACCGGAGCATCCTCAAGCGAGCTGGCGTAGTCCCTGCCAATCTGAGAGAAGTACAAGGTACGGTCGCCGCCTCCCGCTTCCCAGTAGATGCGAGCCACGTCGGTGTGGCGCAGGGGTTCAAGGTATTTGAGAATCTCCTCAGTGGATCCGGTGACGTTGGAGAGGTGAGCATCGCTATGCACGAATAGCCGTTTGGTATCCGTTCGGCTCCGGTCCTCTTGCACGGCGCGAACCTCTTCTTCAGAAAGAGGGACCAATTTGATATATCCAACCCAGCTATGTTGAACCCTTGGTAATTTAATCTGGCGAATGACGATATCGCGCCCGGTCAAATCGGCGGTTTTCCAGTAGATATCATCGATCCAGTTCTCTTGATGATCCGTTTCACCAGGGCGCCCGGTTAGAATGGTATAAGCTGGATCGTCGCCGAGTTTAACCTGGACTTGTTTAGGGCGTTCAAACGGCTTTCGATAGATCCCGATGTAGATTTCGTACCAACCTGAGCGACCCAAGGAATAGCTCACGTCTGGTGCGTCGCTCTCCTCGGTAGCTACCAACATCGTCCCCGAAAAAGCGCGGCTTTTGTACTTAAGCATCCGCCAGACGCCCGGTGCTGAACCCTCCGACAAAGCCGCCGAGGGCTGGCATTTCTCTAGATCCGACAGATAAATCGCTATCCCCTCACCAACGGGTTCCCCCTTACTCCGCCCCGATTCTTGGGCGCGGACGAGAGGAGGCTGAATTCCGGCTGTGACTCCGGCGAGTCCCGTTGCTTTCAGAAACTGCCGTCGACTAAGTGGAGCCAATCTCGATTGCGGACCCTTTGGCGACCGCCGATCGGTACGTCGCATTTTCTACTCCTGTCAGAGGCACCAAAGATGGCCACCAGGCAATCCGCGTTGATTCTAGATTGCCTCTAGCTTTTTTAGCACGGCGCGCCAGGTGTCCACCGCTAGTACCGCAGCGTGTTTGCTGGCCGTCTCCAGCTTGCCCACCGCCTGCTCGACCGCAGTGGTAGTGATCTGTTCCACCTCCCCCAGAGGCCGGTCGCTGACCAGCTCTGTGAGCGCCGAGCCACAGGCCATCGCCGCCACGCAACCACGGCACTTGAACCGGATGGCCGCAATCCGCCCGTCGTGCGCTTTCACCCACAGCTTGAGGATGTCGCCGCAAACCGGGTTAGAGAACTCGACTACGGCGTCGGCATCTTCCAGTTCCCCGGCATTGCGCGGGTTGCGGAAATGTTCGAGCAGCAGTGGGTGGTGCATCCTTGGCTCTCACAGGTACAGGTCCCGCACAGGCCCTTTACAGGCACCCGGTTGCATGGCACAATGCGCCAGTGCCAGCCATCCGAGAATACTGGCAGGTCCTCAAGAAAATCAATCGCCGTCGGCAGTTGGAGTCGCTATTCCTGTTTGTTACCTCGCGATGCAACTCTGTCTGCCAGACCTGTTTCTACTGGGACAATCTGAACAAGAACCAGGACCTCAGCTTCGAGCAAATCGAAGGGCTTTCACGCACCGCGCCGCTCTTCCGTAAGTTGTGGCTCTCAGGCGGTGAGCCGTTCCTGCGCCCGGAGCTAGCCGACATCATCACCATGTTCGCCCGCAACAACGGCGTCGACACCGTGAACCTGCCTACCAACGGCCTGCTGCCGCGCAAAATTGATCAGGTGGTGGGCCGGGTGCTGGAGGACAACCCAAACCTTACCATTGACTTGAACTTTTCCCTCGACGGGTTGGCCAATACCCACGACACTCTCCGTGGCGTCCCGCGCAACTTCCAGCGCACCCTGGAGACAATGGCGCTGATGGAGCGCAACTATCGCGGCGTGCGCCGTCTTCGCCGCAACGTGGTCTCGGTCATTACGACCGACAATTACCGTGAGCTGGTGGAGCTAGGCCTGAAGCTGCTGGGCGACGGCAACGCCAGCGGGCATTACTTTGAGATCATCCGCGGCAACCCCCTCGATCCGCGCCTGAAGCACCTTCCACCGGAAGAGCTGCGCGCTCTCCACCAGAGGTTGTTTTCCATTCACGAGCAGTACGCGGACCGGCTCTTCGACGGGCTACCGCCAGTGCCTCGCTGGTTCGCTCGGATGTACTACCTGGGCACCGTTAAGTTCCACTTTGACGTCCACCAGCAGTGCCACTACGAGCCACACCGCTGGCCTATGCCGTGCACGGCCGGCGCCACGTCGGTGGTGATTGACCACAATGGCGAGTTCCGCGCCTGCGAGATGCGCGGGTCGCTGGGGCGGGTGCAGGAGTTCGACTGCAATCTGACTCAGGTCCTCGCCTCGCCACAGATGAAGACCGAGGTGGACGAGATCCCCCGGGCCAACTGCTGGTGCACCCATAGCTGCTTCCTCCACGACAGCATGAAATTCGCCCCACGCGTGCTGCTGTTCAGCCTGCCCTGGCGTTATCTGAAGGCGCACTTGGGGCGGCTGCCGCAAACCGACGTGCAGGAGCTGGAAAAGTTCCGCATGCCCCTCCCTACCTGAGGCAAGTGAGCAAAAGCTCAGGGCAGGCCCGCGGCCTCCGCTGAATCCGCGTGAGCACAGTCACAGCAGCTCTGATTATGCGCGGCGAAGAGTTCCTGATCTGTCGGCGTCGCGCCGACCAATTCCTGCCGCTGAAGTGGGAGTTTGCCGGCGGGAAGACTGAGGACGGCGAGGAGCCGGCCGCCGGGCTGCGCCGCGAGCTGCGCGAAGAGCTGGCCTTGGACGCCGACATCGGTCCTGAGATCTGCCGCTTTTCCTATGAGTATCCCGGTCGCAGCCCCATCCTGCTGGTCTTCTTCCAGGTGAGGGAATTTCGCGGTGAGCCGCAAAACCGCCAGTTTGCGGAAATCCGCTGGGTGCCCCGAAACGAGCTTCCTGAATTTGACTTTCTCCCCGCCGACCGCGAACTCGTGGAGCAGATCGCCCGCGGTGGCTTGATGTAACGACAGGCCTCCGGGTCACCTTCGAAGAATAAAAAGGAACCCTGAGCCTGCTCCGGTGTCTATCAACTCGAAGGGCAAAACACTGTTTCGCTGTTTCGTAGCCACGAAACAGCCCGGAGAAATTATGTTTGAGCTCACTTTGCTAGAGGCTTCGGTGGAAGGCAAGCAACGCGGGGCATGGGCGTGGGGACTGTCTGTCCTCCTGCAGGTTGTGCTGGTAAGCGCGTTGACTCTGGGGCCCCTGCTGTACCCCGAGGTGCTACCCAGGCGGCTGCTTGTATCGCTCCTGGCAGCGCCTGCTGGTCCTCCCCCGGCGCCCGCCAAGCCTCCGAGTGACGCAGCACCCAAGAAACGCGTGCAATTTGAGTTTGAGCAAGGAGAGTTGCTTGCCCCCGTTCGCATTCCCGAAACGGTCACAATCATTACGGATGAAGCACCGCATTCGCCCCCTGTCCTGGTAACTTCGGCTGTTGGCGTTGATGGCGGGATAGGCAGTGGAATCGGTTCCATCTTGGGAATCTCACCGCCAACCTCCCCACCGCCATCCCCTTCTGTCAGACCCAGGGGAGTTCCACCAATCCAAGTGGGGGGAATCGTGCAGCAGGCGAAGCTCCTCAGCCAGCAGAAACCGCGCTATCTGCCATTGGCAAGGCAGGCTCGTATCTCGGAAATCGTCCGACTGGCAGCAACTATCAGCAAATCCGGCACGATTGAGCAGTTGCGGGTAATTTCCGGTCATCCGCTGTTGGTGAAGGCTGCACTGGAGGCAGTGAAGAGGTGGCGCTACAGGCCGACCATTCTGAACGGCCAACCTGTGAGGGTGGAAACAACTGTTGATGTGATTTTTACGCTTTCTCGATAAGGGTAGCCGTCCAGCAGCGGGTAGTTCATCTCCCAGCAACCAGTTTCCAGCCTAACGTTCTGTGCCAAGGCAAGAGAACGTTACGGTGTCGCCAGGTCCTCTTCCCGATAACTTCCAGCCTGGATCGAGGCATGACAAATCTTCGACCTGCCCATCTTCACCAAATGGTAGAATCCTAACCGGGGACTCCAACAGCCTGGAAGCATGACATGCGAATTGACCCGCAGAAATGTGTGGCTTGCGGCAACTGCATAGCCGTGTGTCCGATGGGGGCGATTTACGTTGACCCACAGGTTGGCCGCGCCACCATTAACCGCGACGAATGCGTCGAATGCCACGCCTGCTTCCGCGGGATGAGCCAGGAGCACCTCAACCCGGTCTTCGTGCGCACCATCCGCAGGGTGCTGGCCGTATTTCGCCTTCGCTTCGAACCGGAGCCGGACGTTTGTCCCACTGCCGCATTTGTCCCTGAGGAGCTCGCCTGGCCGCGCATCGTGCGCCGCGCCTTCAGCGACCCGCAGGTGCCCCACGAGAGCACCGGCGTGCACGGGCGCGGCACTGAGGAAGTGAAGACCAACGATATCACCGGGCGTGTTCAAATGGGTGAGGCAGGGTTCACGGTGGAGTTCGGCCGACCCGGGGTCGGGGTGCGCTTCCGTCAGATCCAGCAGATGACAGAGGCGCTGGCCGCCCTGGGTGTCCAGTTCGAGCAGCGCAATCCGGTAACGTCGCTGATGAGCGACCCGGGCAAGGGGCTAATTCGCAGTGACATCCTGGAAGAAAAAATCCTTTCGGCCATCGTCGAAATGAAATGCGCAATCGGGCAGGTGCCCCAGGTGCTGGACACGATTGCCAAAGTGGCGCGGCAGCTGGAGACCATCGTGGCAGTGGGCGTCGCCACTCGCTGCGACGCGGAAGGCGAAGACCGGCATCTGGCGCCGCTACTGGCCGAGAAAGGGTATGTCTTCCACCGCGGCAAGACCAACCTCGGGTTGGGGCGCGCCGCCGAACCAGTCGCGGCCTCCGAGGCCCCAGCGGCCGAGGCAAGAATGTGAGCGGCACCTAGTTCTAAAGCACACGTCCCTTCAGGAAAAAGGAGGGAGCTTATGGCTCGAATAGCTCGCGAAGTCGTCGCGAAAACGGGTGTGAACGTCAACAAGCTGCTGAACATGTTGGTCCGCAACGCCTCGGCGGAACTGACCACCTACTACTATTACACGATCCTGCGTACGAACTTGATCGGCCTGGATGGGGAAGGGCTAAAGGAAATCGTCGAGGACGCCCGCATCGAAGACCGGAATCACTTCGAAGCGCTAGTCCCTCGCGTCTACGAATCGGGTGGCAAGCTGCCGAGGAACATGAACGATTTCCACGACATCTCGGCCTGCCCGCCCGCCTACCTGCCCAATAAGCCGACGGACATTAAAGCCATGCTCGACGTATTAGCAATTTCCGTTTTAAAACTCCAAAGCTAACCTTATACTGACCTCCGACGCCAATATTTATGCCGGTTCCAGCGTCAATACAGCTTCCGGAGGTAGAAACCGAGTGGGTGAGAGGCAAAATCAGCCCTTTCAGTTCTCTTTCAATGCTGCATTGAAGGTCGATTTCCAGAGGTCGCGGGTTACTTCCGACGGCGGCCTGATCTTCGTGCGCGAATTAGACGAACATTTGGGATTCGGGGAACTCATCAAACAGCACTTGGCGATCCTCGAGGAAAGAACACACGGTTGCCCTTTGCTGACCTCCTGCGCCAGTCCGTGTACAGCCGGTTGGCGGGTTACGAAGATATGAATGACGCGGAACGGCTCTCTCAAGATCCGACGTTCCGGCTGATCGGTTCAGAAAAGAGGAGCGAGGAGCCGCGTTGACTTCCCGGCTGCAATCGTTCGAGACAGAACTACTGACGCAAGATGAGAACCTGGCTGGTTTGGCAGCGATCAACCGGGATTTAATCGCCAGGGCGGAAGCTATGGATTCCCCGCAACGGGTGGTGCTGGACATGGACTCGACCGAGATTCCGGTCTACGGCCAGCAGGAGCAGAGTGCCTACAACGGGCATTTCGAGTCGAGCTGCTATCACCCGTTGTTGCTGTTCAATCGCGAGGGTGACTGTCTGGCGGCCAAGCTGCGACCGGGCAACGTGCACAGCGCCGAGGACTGGGAAGAACTTCTCCTGCCGGAGATCGAGCGGCAGCAGAAGCTGGGCAAGGAAGTGGTGTTTCGTGCCGACGCGGCCTTTGCCAAGCCGGAGATTTACGAGGCACTGGAGGAGCGGGAGGTAAAGTACGCCATCCGCATCCCGGCTAACGACAGCCTACAGCGGGACATTGAGGAGTTGCTGACTCGGCCGGTGGGGAGACCCAGAAGGCCCAAGGGCTTTCTATACCAAGCGGCCAGTTGGAAGACAGCACGCAGGGTGGTGGCCAAGGTGGAGCATCATCCAGGGGAGCTGGCTAGGATTCATCGTGACGAACTTGACTCTGCCAAGTCGGGCGGTGGTGCGTTTTTACAACAAGCGGGGCACTGCCGAACAGTGGATCAAGGAAGGCAAGCAGGCGGTGAAGATGACGCGGCTGAGCTGCCACCGGTTCCGGTCTAACCAGGTGCGGCTTTGGCTCAGTGTGATCGCCTATAATCTGGGAAACCTGTGGCGACGTTTGGCACTGCCGCAGAGGATCAAGAGTTGGTCGCTAACCAGTTTGCAGCAGCGCTTGGTCAAGACCGGCGACGGCTGGTGAAACATGCGCGCTATTACTGGCTGCTATTGGCCGAGGGGCACCTCACACGGCAGCGTTTTGGCAGCATGCTGAGGATGATCGCGGCGCTGCCGCTGCCAGATGGCTAGCGAACCGGGAGAGAGGGTAATTTCAGGTGCTCAGAAGTGGTCGGGCCGGATAAGTGTCAGCGGCGAGGCAGGCTGGGCAGGCGAAACCCGCACAGCGACTCCGAAGAACAGCCAAAATGTGCCGCACTACCACCTCAAAGAGGCCAGAGCTGTTTGCGGTTGACACGACAGGGTACGAGGCATAGGTTTTCGGGTGAAGGGGAAGCTCAAAATGGAAATTCCGGATTAGTGAAGGCCGAGCGCTGCGCGGTGGCTGGCTATACACAAGTCTGCAACCTAACCGCCGGCAAAGACCATCGCACCTATGACCTTTCGCTCGCCATCCTTCACGAAGAGATTGAGCACGAGGCCTGGTTCGCGGAGTATTTGGGCGAGGGGCCGGCGGGTCACTTCCGCAGGCAGGGAACAGGGTTCGAACGCAACTCTCCCTACGTGGGAAAGTTCCTCCACCAGTGAGCGGGTACCACCGTGGAGGGCGCCAGGCTGACATAGGAGGGCTGGAGTAAACGTGTGACGAACACGCTGCACCGCTACGGCGAAGCAGAAACGTTTCGGGACGACTACATCGTCTTCGCCATCCCCAGCCGCGGCCGCAATGATCAGGGCTCTGCCGAGAAGCTCCGCACTTTTCTTCGCATGGCAGTCAAATACGGCCCGGTGAACATGGGCAACGCTCGGTACGGCTCCCTGTTCGAACCTGCCACCGACTTAAAACCCACCGTGCACTGGCGCCGCAAGACCGCGAAAGATTTCGACAAGGTGATTTATCAGGTGGATGGACCCACGACGGTGGCCGTCGTCTTCGATAATCTAGAGGCAGCAGAAAAGTTCGTGGGCGAGGTGAAGCAGGCCGACCTGGGCATTTCAGTGAACGTCAGCACCTCGGTGGAGGGCGCGCAGGTCTGCTGCTGCGCCGGCGGCTTGACTCGTCACAGCGTGGAATACTCGCTCGGCTTCCAAGGACAGCTCGACCGGCTCCCCAACCGGCACGTGTTGGAGCTCTCGACCATGTGCGGCCACGGCATGGTTTCGTTCAACCTGGCAAAAAAGATGATTGACTGGGTGCGGGAAGGCCGGCGGACGTCGGTACAGGCGTGCGAGTACATGGCGCGTTTCTGCTCGTGCGGCATCTTCAACCCAAGCCGAGCGCGACGCATCCTGGAAGACGCACGGTCGAAAATCAGCTGATTTGGCGGGGACGGAGTAATGGAAAAGTTCCAAGCGGGTCTTGGGGGTAGCATAGTAGCAGGTGGGAGGAAGGCCTCCCTTCTTGCATGGTTGACTGGGGAAAGCCAACCGTGCCATATTTTGGAATTCTAAAGGGAACTTATGGTCCGCATTCTTCCAAAGGAAGAGAAGTTCTTTGACCTGTTCGGGAAGCAGGCGGGTGTGCTCCACGAGGCCGCCCAGGTGCTGCTGAAGATGATGGAAGGGGCCGACCACGACCTTCGCGATCTGGCCGATGAGATCAAAAAGCTGGAGCACCGTGGGGACACGATGACCCACGACATCATCCGCCGGCTCAACCAGACCTTTATCACCCCGTTTGACCGCGAGGATATCCACGCCTTGTCGTCCCGCTTGGACGACGTGCTAGACCTGATTGACGCCGTTTCCACTCGCATGGTATTATTCAAGATTAACGACGTCCGCCCGGCCGGCATTGAACTGGCTCGCATTGTGAAGCGCGCCACGGGGGAATTGCTGGAGGCCGTGCCTCACATCTTGGATAAGGGCGAAAAAATCCTCGATCATTGCCAGGAGGTCAGCCGGCTGGAGCACGAGGCTGATACGGTTTCCCGCGCTGCCATTGCCCAACTGTTTGAGGACGAGCGTGACCCCATCACGCTGATCAAGTGGAAGGAAATCTACGAAGTGCTGGAAGCAGCCGTAGATAAGGCCGAGGATGTGTCTGACGTTTTGGAAACGATTGTCCTGAAGAGCAGTTGAACCTGCGATTGTCGCCACGATGAGCCAGCGGCAGGTGCGGGCCGGCACAACCACCCGGTTCAGGTTGCGGTTTAGTTTTCTCAGGGGCTGCCAAGCCTCTGCCCGTCTGTTGTCTCCTACTGTCCTTTCCCAGATTGCCCATGGATGACCTATGGATGAGTGGATCCGCCTTTCGCCCTGGCTGCTGCTGATCCTGGCGGCTGAGTTTGTCAACGGCTGGACCGACTCACCCAATGCCATCGCCACGGTGGTGACCACCCGCGTCCTGTCCCCCCTACGGGCAGTCATCATGGCCGCTGTCATGAACCTGTTGGGAGCCATGTGGGGAACCGCCGTGGCCTTCACCATCGGGAAGGGCATCGTGGATGCGGGCGTCATCAACATCCACACCGTAGGCGCGGCGATGATCGGCATTGTGGTGTGGAGCACGGTGGCGTGGAAATATGGCCTGCCGACCAGCGAAACGCACGCGTTGGTGTCCGGACTGGCTGGCGCCGCGCTGGCTACTGCCGGCTGGGAGGCTCTCCTGAGTGAGGGCTGGATCAAGGTCGGCCAGGGGATTGTTTTTTCCACCTTCCTGGGATTCGGCGGCGGGTTCTCGATCATGCTGGCGATCGCCTGGCTGTTTCGGAGGGCACGCCCCGACAAGATCACCCGCTATTTTGGACGCCTGCAGATGTTTTCGGCCGCGCTGATGGCGTTCGGCCACGGCAGCAACGACGGCCAGAAGTTTATCGGAACGTTTTCGTTGGCGCTGGTCCTGGGCGGCATCTTGCCGGAATTCGAAGTGAAGTTCTGGGTGATTCTGCTGTGCGCATCCACAATGGGGGTGGGCACCGCGGTAGGCGGCTGGCGCATTATCCACACCATGGGGAGCCGCATGACCCGCTTGAAGCCGGTGCAGGGCTTTGCCGCTGAAACAGGGGCCGGCCTATGCATCATGCTGGCAACTGTCCTGGCCATCCCACTCAGCACCACTCACACCATCAACACCTCGATTATGGGGGTCGGCTCCCTCCACCGCTGGACGGCGGTGCGGTGGAGGGTGGCCCGCGAAGTCGTTACGGCGTGGATTCTGACTTTTCCTGCGGCCGCGGGGATCGCCTATGGGGCTGCCCGCGTGATCCAATGGCTCACGTAGGCGAGAGCTGAGGGAAGCACACGCGTTTCGTACCTGATTAGAACGCAGTACCCAGTAACTTGACGGTGGCCACCAGCAGCACGACTCCCAAAATGCGCCGCAGCCAGATACCCCGGAAGCGGCGGGCACCCAGCCAGGAGCCCAGCAAACCACCCGCAAAGGCGGCCCCCACGAGCCAGACCAGAGCCGACCAGTCCACCGATTTGCGCGACAGGTGGCCGTAAAGCGCGGCGGCGGAGTTGATCCAGATGAAGGCGGCCGAGGCGGCGGCGGTGCGCTTGGCGTCGGCCCACTTCAGCAGAATCAGCAGCGGGCTCAAGAAGATCCCGCCGCCCACGCCAATAACGCCGGACAGAAAACCAATGCTTGCCCCCATGGGGAGCGCCACCCGCAGCCCGGGAGGCTTGACGAAAGACTCCTCGTGTTTAGGTGGGAGGACCAGCAGCAAGCGGAGTGCCGCAAACACCAGGACGGCGGCCAGCACGCCCATGTAGAGATGGACTGGGACCTCCGTCAGTCCTCCAAGGAACGCCGCGGGGATTGAAGCCAGCAGGAACGGCCAAAGCAGCCGGAAAACGAAATGGCCAGCCCTCTGGTAGTGAAGGAACGACAGGCCAGCCACCAGCAGGTTGAGACAGAGCGCGCTGGGGGCCATCACCGTGGGTGCCAGGCCAAAGAAGCTGAGCATCGCCAGGTAGCCGGACGCGCCGCCGTGACCCACGGAAGAGTAGGCCACTGCCACCAGGAACACCAGCACCAGCAGCAGAGTGATCAGTTCCGGAGAAGCGGGAAACATGCGGCCCCACCATACCACTCCCTGAGGACCTGAACGAAGCGGCAAGCGCAACAGTGATCTGCTGCGGGAAGCATCTTGCCTGTGCGGCTTAGACTTCGCTCTGGAAATATAGAGCCATGTTGCGGAATTTTTGCCGCCGGCGTTCCAACAGGTCTCGCGGCGGAATGCGTTCCAGTTCGGTCAGGCAGCGTTCCAGGACGGGTTCCAGGAGGGCGGCGGCCGCCCGGTGGTCAGTGTGGGCGCCGTGCGGCGGTTCCGGAACGATTTCGTCTATCAGCTTCAGGCCGAGCAGGTCCTGTGCCGTCAGCTTCAATGCTTGGGAAGCCAGGTCGGCTTTTCCGGAATCGCGCCAGATAATGGCGGCGCAACTCTCGGGGGAAATCACACTGTAGATGGCGTTCTCCAAGATCAGGATGTGGTCGCCCACTCCAATGCCCAGCGCCCCGCCGCTACCCCCCTCCCCAATGCAAGTCACCACGATAGGCACCGGCAGGCGAGCCATCTCCCGCAGGTTGCGGGCGATGGCTTCGGCCTGTCCGCGCGCCTCGGCGTCCGTGCCCGGGTAGGCGCCGGGGGTGTCGAGAAAGGTGAGGATAGGGCACCCGAACTTGGCGGCAAACTGCATCACCCGCAGGGCTTTGCGATAGCCCTCCGGCTTGCTCATTCCGAAGTTGCGGCGCAACTTGTCCTTGGTGGTTCGCCCTTTCTGGTGGCCCAGGGCGACTACGGGCCGACCGTGGAAGCGGGCCATGCCGCAGACGATGGCCGGGTCGTCGGCGAAAGTGCGATCGCCATGGACTTCGCTGAATTCTTGGAACACCAATCCTACCAAGTCCAGGAAATATGGGCGTTGTGGGTGTCGGGCCATCTGAACGCTCCGCCAGGCTGCCGGTGGCCCGCTGTCCTGTTGTGCCCGCATCTGTTCCACCATGGCATGAAGATGCCGCAGCCGCTCCTGCGTGGCCGGTTCCTGGCTGAGTTGCTCCAGTTCCCGAATTTCTTTCTCGACGGCCTCCAGATCTCTACCAGGCTGCTCCGGCTCAGACGACATTTCTTTTGTGGAAAACCTTTCCGCAGATTCCTGTCACGATGCCGAGAACCCCTTTCCAGAGTGTCATTCCGAGGGCCGGCGCCGCCGGTTGGCCCGAGCAATCTGCTTCTCCGGCGAGGCGTGAAGTTGCAAAGCAGATTCCTCGCTTCGCTCGAAATGACAATTGGGCCGTTTGTTACGCAGGCTGCTAGATCACTACCACCGCGCCTTTGCCGCAGATGGTCTCCACCGCGGACAGAAATTCCTTGTCAGGCCGGACCTTCAGGGTCGGCTCCAAGGTGACACGGAAGTCGCCTTCGCGGATGATTTCCAGGCGCACGTTGGCGCGGCCGGGCTTGCGCTGGAACAGGTCGGCCAGGCGCTGGGCGGCGCCGTTGCCGGACCCGTTGGCGCTTAGCCGAATGCGAATCACCAGATTCTCCGGCAGCTTCACTTCCACCGCGTCCAGGGCCACCAGGTCGCTCACGGCGATCTTTGGTGTTGTGTTTTCTTCCGGATGGATACGACCGCGCACAAAGATAGCCGCATCGGCCTGCATCCGCTCCGAGACGCGCCGGTAGGTTTCCGGGAAAATGAGCAGATCTACGAATCCGTGCAGGTCTTCTAGCTGAACGATCGCCCAGGGGTCACCCTTCTTGCTGCGCATCTGGCGAAGGCCAGCAATGAGCCCGCCGAGGGTCACCTCTTCACCGGCGGGGCGGTTCTCCAGGCTGGCCGTGTCCGCCGAGCAAATCTCGCGCAACTTCTCCAGGTAAGTGGCCAGCGGATGGCCGCTCACGTAAAACCCCAGTGTCTCCTTTTCGGCAGCTAGAAGCTGGCGCTCCTCCCATTCCGGAACGTCGGGTAACTGCCCGTGGGGATCCACGGACGCACCCGTCGCAGGCAAGTTGAACAGGCCCTGCTGGCCTGATTCACGGTCCCGTTGCACTTTGGCACCAGCCTCCAACGCGCGGTCTAGCCCGGCCATCAACTGCGCGCGCCGGCCGCCGAGCGAATCCATTGCCCCAGCCCGGATCAGACTTTCCAGAGCCCGTTTGTTCAGGTAGCGCAACTCCACTTTTTCGCAGAACTGGAGCAGGGCAGTGAAGCGGCCGAGCTGACTGCGAGCCTCGAGCACCGCCCGGATGGCCTGCTCACCGACATTCTTGATGGCGCGCAGCCCGAAACGGATCGCGTTGCCGGCAGGCGTGAAGTCAATCTCGCTCACGTTGACGTCGGGCGGCAGCACCGTTACCTCCATCTCCCGACACTCATTGATGTAGCGCACCACCTTGTCGGTGTTGCCGGTTTCCGAGGTCAGCAGCGCGGCCATGAACTCTACCGGGTGGCGCGCTTTCAAATAAGCGGTGATGTAGGCCAGATAGGCATAGGCCGCCGAGTGCGATTTGTTGAAGCCGTAGCCGGCGAACTGCTCCATCAAATCGAAAATTCGCGCAACTTTTCTCTGCTGGAAGCCCCGCGACACGGCACCCTTGACGAAGCGTTCGCGCTGTGCGGCCATCTCCTCGAGTTTCTTTTTCCCCATCGCCCGGCGGAGCAGGTCCGCTTCTCCCAGGGAATATCCGGCCAGGCGGTGGGCGATCTGCATCACCTGCTCCTGGTAAACGATGACCCCGAAGGTCTCTTCCAAAATCTCACGCAGTTCCGATAACTCGTAGGTCACCGGACGGTCGCCGTGCTTGCGCTTGAGGAAGTCGTCAATCATGCCGCCCTGGATGGGCCCAGGCCGGTACAGCGCATTCAGCGCAATCAGATCTTCCAGGCGGGTGGGCTGGTAGCGGCGGAGCAGGTCGCGCATCCCGGCCGACTCAAACTGGAACACGCCGCTGGTCTGGCCCCGGCTGAACAGCGCATAGGTCTCGGCATCGTCCAGGGGGATCTCCTCCAGCGTCAGGGCCACGCCCCGGGCGTGCAACAGCCGTAGCGTGTCGTCCACGATGGTCAGTGTGGTCAGGCCCAAAAAGTCCATCTTCAACAAGCCGGCGTGCTCCAGGTCGTTCATGTCGAACTGGGTGACAATCTCGTCCTTGTTGGTCTTGTAGAGCGGCACCAGTTCGGTCAGCGGCTTTGGGGAGATCACCACGCCGGCGGCGTGGACTGACGCGTTGCGGACGAATCCTTCCAGCCGCCGCGCGGTGTCGACCACTTCCTGCAGTCGCCCGTCCCGCTCCACCGCGTCCTTGAGCGGAGCCGATTGCGCCAGGGCCTCGTCCAACGTGATGTTCAGTACATTGGGAACCAGCTTCGCCAGCCGATCCATCTCCCCGTAGGGAACGTCCATGACGCGCCCCACATCCTTGATGGCTTGCTTGACCCCCAGCGTGCCGAAGGTGATGATCTGGGCCACGTTGTCGCGCCCGTACTTGGCGGTGACGTAGTCAATCACCTCACCGCGCCGGTTCATACAAAAGTCAATGTCAATATCGGGCAGGCTGACGCGTTCCGGGTTCAGGAAGCGCTCAAACAGCAGGCCATAGTGGAGTGGGTCGAGGTCAGTAACTTCCAACGCCCAGCTCACCACGCTGCCGGCCGCCGAGCCGCGGCCTGGACCGACGGGGATATTGCTATTTCTAGCGAACTGGATAAAGTCCCATACGGTAAGAAAATAGCTCGAGAACTTCATCTTTTGGATGATGTCGATTTCCTGCGCCAGCCGCTGCTCGTATTCAGCCAGCGTGTGCTTCACTCGCCCCTCACGCGCCAGCTCCTGCAGCTTCGCGCGCCGTTTCTCAAACCCTTGGCGAGCGACTTGCTCGAAGTAGGAATCGAGCGTGTAGCCTTCCGGAACCACGAAACGCGGGAACGGTTCCTCGACCCGGTCCAGTTTCAAGTGACAGCGCTCGGCGATGTCCAGCGTGCGCTCCAGGACCTCCGGAATTTCCCCGAACACCCGATGCATTTCGGCATAGGACTTCAGGTAGAACTCCTCAGTGGGAAACCGCATCCGGTTGGATTCGCCCACAGTCTTGCCGGTCTGGATGCAAAGCAGCACGTCGTGGGCTCGGGAGTCACCCCGCTCCAGGTAGTGGGTATCGTTGGTGGCCACCACCGGGATGTTGGTTTCCTGCGAGAGCCGGTACAAGTTGGGATTGATGTGACGTTCCAAGTCCAGGCCCTGGTTCTGCATCTCTAGGAAAAAGTTCTCGCGGCCGAAGATGTCCTGGAAGGTGTAAGCCAGGCGCTTGGCCGCGTCGTACTGGTCGGCGGTCAGTGCCTCAGCAATCTCGCCGCGGAGGCAGGCAGACAGGCAGATCAACCCACGGCTGTGCTCCGCCAGCAATTCTTTGTCAACCCGCGGCTTGTAGTAAAAACTTTCCAGATGGCTGGCCGAAACCAGCTTGCAAAGGTTCCGGTACCCGGTTTGATCCTCGCAAAGCAGCAGTAGGTGGTTGTAGCGGTCCCGTTCGGAGCGGCTGTGGCGGCTGCCCCGAGCCACGTACATCTCACAACCGAGGATGGGCTTGATGCCCGCCTTCTGGGCGGCCTCGTAGAACTTGAAGGCGGCAAACAGGTTGCCATGATCGGTGACCGCCACGGCGGGCATGCCTTGCTCCCTGGCCTTTTCCACCAGCTTCTCAATGCGACAGGCGCCATCGAGCAAGCTGTAGTCTGTGTGCAGGTGCAGGTGAACGAATTGCTGCCGGCTCATGCTCAGACCGGATTGTAACAGAAACTGCCGGCCGGCTGGCGCGTTCCCATCACGGAGCTACAAACGATTCGCAGTTGAGAAAGGCCTCGGAATCCGGCTGGGGAACCTGTGGATTTGCCATACGCTTTGCGCAGAACTTGAGCTAGGATGGCTGCCCGGGTTGGCTTTCTTTGCCGAAGTTGGGCCAAAGCTGGGCCGAAGTTGGCAAGCGTTGGCCAACGTCGCGTGTGAGGAATCCGCATACCCAAGAGGTTTAGCCTGAGGCGATGCGCGCAACTATTCAAGTAGAGAAGAAGAAAGAAGGCGAGTTCCTGGTGACGGT
Organism: Terriglobia bacterium; assembly: GCA_965223005.1. GTDB lineage: Bacteria > Acidobacteriota > Terriglobia > JAJPHL01 > JAPKYU01 > CBDBKE01. The sequence continues at coordinate 140,237 of CBDCVK010000006.1, forward strand.
TGCGGAGGGCGGGACCCGGTCCTCTCACCGGGTCACAGTCCGGCAAGACCACTATGAGAAGCTGAGCGGAGGGAAGGTCTCGGTGGAGGAGCTGGTTCGACGGTCCTTTGAGTTCCTCCTGGAACGCGAACCCAAGGAATCCATTCTCGGCCAGTTTGACCTCTCGGTCATCGCGCGCTACTTCCCTGACTACGAGCAACTGATCCAGAAGCGGTTGGCCAGCTAGCTCAGCCGACAGGCGCAAGCGGGCGGCCACATCTGCGCTGCCCTGTTGGACAGGGCACGCTATAGCTCCGGTGGCACGTTCCGCAGCTTGACGTCGGCCCGTCGAGCGACGCGTGGCGGCGTAGGGCATGGACGCTGCCGTCCCTGTGGACGCGGAAAACGCGTCCACGAGTGACTTGGAAAACCGCACAGGACGCGGTTTCCCACAGCGTCCACACCCATTATCGCGTTCATGAAAGGAAGAAAAAAGAGAGAGACTCAACCAACGTAACTAAACCGTCCACTGAATCGGATCAGGCTCAATGAGAAGCTGAGCGGAGGGAAGGTCTCGGTGGAGGAGCTGGTTCCGGCGTTGCAATAGGCGGCCAGCAGGGCGCCGGTTGCAGGAGCGAGCGCGGGCGGCAGCACGCGGTGGTAGCCCTGCCCTGCTGCCCGACCAACCGGCGGAAGCGGTCCCGTACCAGTGTGCTCTTGAAGACGCCGCCACTGTAGGAGACCAGCGCATGTTCTCGCGGGCGGAAGATGCGGCGGCGGACGCGCGCCACCAACTGCGCCAGTTCGCCGGCTCCCGAGCGCAGGATTTCGCGCGCCACCCGGTCGCCGGCGCGCGCCGCTTCATCCACCTGCCGCGAGAAAGATGCTACCCGCTCGCGTGGGAACTCCGCGGTGTACCACTTGTGGAGTGCCTCGTTGAGGCCGGTCGCGCCGGTGAAGGCGAGGAGGCGCTCACGCAGTTTCGTCGGCGGCCCCCAGCCCTCCTCGTGCCGCAGAGCCGCGACCAGCGCCGATCGTGCCAGGTCCAACCCACTCCCGGCGTCGCCAATCAAGTAACCCCAGCCGCCAGCTCGCGCTGTTTTCCCACGGCCGTTCATCCCGAAGGCGATCGAGCCGGTCCCGGCGACCACAATGATGCCGGGTCGTCCTTCCGTCGCTCCGATCAGTGCACCAGCCGCGTCGTGAGAGACTTCCAAGCGGCGTGCCGAAATCCACTGCCGGATGAGGACCACCTTGTCCTCAGCCCCGCCGGCCATCCCAAAGAAAGCGCTTTCAAACTGGGGTAGCCCTTTGGTTCCGCCGAACGGGGAGTTGTTCCAGGCGGCGGAGACCGAGGTCAGCAGGGCCTGGCGCAACCGTGCCGGGCCGCCCGGTCCGGCCACGTGGTTCGATGGGCCAGCCGCCCCGTAGCCGATGACCACACCACGTTCATCCCCAATCAGCGCGATGGTGGAGGACTGGCCCCCGTCGACTCCCAAAAAAAATTGCGGCATGGAATCTGCTCAGCGCCCTCTTCAACCAGCAGCCGTTTCCAAACGCGATTCAGCGTGAAGGCCGATTTCCCTCAAAGATCTTACGCCGGGCGCCGACCCAAGTGGATCAACTTTCGCATTCCCCTCGCGGCGGGAGAAGGGGGCAGCGTTTCACTGGGCCTGGTTTCACCGGTCCTGGATTCGGCGGGCATTGCCGTCCGCGCCAAAGGTGACCACCAGCGGCGGACGCCCCGGAGGCCGAAACTCCACCACCCGGTCACTTCCTGCGGCGGCTGTTTCCTTAGGGAGCAGGCGTCCGAAGCCCACTGCAAACGAAATCTGCGTCTCGGTCATTCCTTCCTTCACCTCCTCGCGCTCGACGGCTTCCCAGGCTTCCTGCGGCCAGTGTGAGTAAAGCTCCCTAGGGTTTTTCAGGAAAAACATCTCGTCAAAGTAGAAACGGCACGAGTCACGACGACGGTCACAATGCCCGATGGTGATTGCACGCAGCGTTGGCGACGGGACCGGGTCTTCGAAGATAAAGTTGATTTCGTCCACGCCTCGCCGTTGGGTGGGCTCGCGGACCACGTCGGCGATGGTGATTCTCTGAATCGGAGCCAGCAGCGGGGGATCCTCGATTTCGTGGCTGCGGCGCCGGCGGGCGTCAAAGGGGAAGTGCCCATACCGGTAGCCGTCGCGTATCCAGACCGCGCTCCCTTTGAGCTTCTGCGCACTGCGGAAGGTGGAGAGATAGGCGCGCGGAATGTGGACGAAATAATCGGCGGGAATCGGGCGGGAGGCCCCCTCGGCTGAGCGCAGTGGTTGTGGAGGGCGGCTTCGTTGATAGAAGATATGTGCCAACCGAAGGGCAGCCACAATCAAGGCGCCGGCCAGAAAGATCTGGACCCACCGTCGGATCGGGGCCTGCATTGCCTAGCGGTCGGCCAGGATCACCGAGGAAGGATAGAAGGTTTGGGAAACCACCTCATGGTGCCGGATGCGAAAGCCGCCGTCCTCCAGGAAGCCTGGCACCTCGGGGGCTACCCGCCGGCCCCAATAAGAAGGCACGGCGGAGCCCAGGTGGCCATAGATGGCGTTGAACGCGGGGCTGCCCTCACCGTCGTTCACCATTAGCAGCTTGCCGCCCGGCCGCAGCACGCGGTGGAATTCGCTGAGGGTGCGCCGGATGTCATCAGGGGAGAGCACACAAAACATGTAGCAGTTGAACAGGGCATCAAAGGTGTCCGCAGCGAAGGGCATCTGGCGCGCATCCACCGCCTGCAGCGAGAACTGTCCGTGGCCGTTGTTTCGGCTGCCGTTGCGGCCATGGGCGCCGTTCAGCCGCTTCTTCGCTACCGAGACCATGCCCGGGGAGAGGTCCACGCCCACACTCAGTCCGGTTCGGTTCCGCTTCAGCAGCTTTCGGAACAGATCGCCCGAACCGACGGCCACTTCCAGCACGGTTCGTCCTTCCAGAGATCCGGCTAGTTCGACAGCCCGGCGGTGAGCGCGGCTGTGGAAGAGCAAGGCCGTGAGCGGATACAGTGGTGCCGCGCGATCGTAAACACGCTGCGTCAGGTGGCTGGAAAACAACTGCAAGCGTTGGCCGCGCAACTTTAAGCTGTCAGGCGTCATCGTGAACCTAAGTGCTTGTTGCTCAAAGCTGCTAAGCTACACTCGATTGCGGCCGAGCACAAACATTTTTTGAGGCTCGGCGCCCAAACTCTAACATGCCCTTGAATACCACCGCCGCCGTCGCTTTGCAAGAGCAGCTGCGTCATAGCGTCGTGCGCCGCGACGCCTTTGGCAAGGTGCGCTGCGTCGCCGGCGCAGACGTAGCCTTCGACCCGGTACGGCGTCTGGCCTACGCTGCAGTGCTGGTGTTTCGGTTTCCCTCACTGGAGGAGGTCGAGCGCTCGTGGGTTTCCCGCCCGATTCTGTTTCCTTACGTGCCCGGGCTACTGACCTTTCGCGAAGCGCCGGCGGTGGCTGACGCGGTGGCCGGTTTGCACACCCGCCCCGACCTGCTGCTGGTGGACGGACACGGCTATGCTCACCCGCGCCGCTGCGGCTTGGCGTCTCACCTGGGCCTGACGCTGGAGCTGCCCACGATTGGCTGCGCCAAATCCATTCTGGTTGGCCGGCACGGGCGCTTGGGAGTCACCCGCGGCGCCGTGACCCATCTATGCGATCGCGGCCGGGTGATCGGCGCGGCGCTGCGATCTCGCACCGGTGTGCGCCCCATTTTTGTCTCCATAGGCCACCGGGTATCACTCTCCCGCGCCATCCGCTTTGTCCTGGCCTGCGGCGACGGCTATCGCCTGCCGCGTCCCACCCGGCTGGCTGACCATCTTGTGGCGGAAGTCAAGCGCCATGCGCTCTAATCTCCGCCTAACCCCCGCGCGTTCCTGACAGGCACTGACGGTAGCCGCTGCGGCGCGGGTGATACAATAACGTTCGTATGCAGCTTGTTCAGCAGCTCCAGGAGATCCTGGGGCCTGAGGCCGTCCTCCACCAGCCCGAAGATCTGATGCTTTATGAGTATGACGGCGGCGTTAGCAAGTCCACGCCGGACGCGGTGGTGTTCCCACGCGCCACGAAGCAGGTGGTGGAGGTGGTGAAGCTGGCAGCGCGCCAAGGGGTGCCTCTGCTTGCGCGCGGCGCCGGAACCGGACTCAGCGGTGGCGCCATTCCCATTAGTGGCGGCATTGTCATCGGCTTCTCGCGCATGAACCGCATCGTGGAGCTGGACCTGGAAAACTTCCGCGCCGTCGTTCAAGCGGGAGTGGTGAACCTGGACATCACCCAGGCGGTGCTACCTTCGGGGTACTTCTTCGCGCCGGACCCATCCAGCCAGAAGGCCTGCACCATCGGCGGCAACGTGGCCGAGAATGCCGGCGGTCCGCACACACTCGCCTACGGGGTCACCACCAACCACGTGGTGGGCCTGGAGGTCGTGCTGCCCGACGGCAGTGTGATCCACACCGGCGGAAAGGAGCTGGATCTTCCCGGCTACGACCTGACGGGACTGCTGGTTGGTTCGGAGGGCACGCTGGGCATTGTTACCCAGGTAGTGGTGCGGTTGCTGCGCGCACATGAGGCGGTGAAGACCCTGCTGGGCGTCTTTCACTCAGTGGATGATGCCAGCCGAGCCGTGGCCGAGATCACCGCGCGCACCATTACCCCGGCCGCACTGGAAATGTTGGATGACCACACGCTCCGGATCGTCGAGCAGTACTGCCACGCGGGCTATCCGCAGGATGCCGGCGCAGCGCTGCTGATTGAGCTGGAAGGGCTCGAGGAGCAAGTTGGGTGGCAGGTCGAGCAGGTGGCTGAAGTCTGCGGCCATTGCGGTGCGCGAGAGGTGCGGGTGGCGCGCAGCGAGCGCGAGCGTGAGTTGCTCTGGATGGGGCGCAAGAACGCCTTCGGCGCCATCGGCCGCGTGGCCACTCACTTCTACGTGCAAGACGGTGTGGTCCCGCGCAGCAAGCTGCCCGAGGCGATGCGGGTCATCCAGGAAGCCAGCCAGCGCTACGGGCTGACCATCTGCAACATCTTCCACGCTGGCGACGGCAACCTGCACCCGCTCATTCTGTTTGACGGCCGCCGTCCGGGTGACTACGAAAAAGTGGTGGCGGCCGGAACGGAGATCTTGAACTATTGCATCCAGGTCGGCGGCTCTATCACCGGAGAGCATGGCGTGGGACTGGAGAAGCGGGATCTGATGCCGGCCCTGTTCAGCGACGACGACCTGGGAGTGATGTCGCGGATCCGAGAGGTCTTCAACCCGGCCGGCAACTTGAATCCGCAGAAAATGCTCCCCTCAGCTCGGCCCTGCATGGAAGTTCGGGTATCCGCCCAAGCCTCAGCCAGCCCCCCGCTCCAGCACTGAACAACCTGACTTCCTTCCTACCCAGCGTGGGGCCGGACGCTGCGTTCAGTTTCAGCGCAATTTCCGGCAACTTCCTGCAATTCCCGGTGATCCTGTCGGATTACGAGGGGGGAAGGGTAGCGAGGTGGCGCAGCAGGCGCTGCTCTTTGGGGGAGAAGCGCTTGCCGAAAGTTTCCTCGCCGAAGCGGCGCTCGCGCTCGGCAGGGGGCATCCTGCGCAGCAGGCGAAATTCCTTCATCAGTGCCTGACGTCGCTCCTGCGGCAGGTGTCTCCAGGCAGGGAAAACGTCCCGGCGAATCCGGTCCCGGGCCTCGGGCGGCAAGCGGTGGAAAGTGTCGTACCGCCCCCGGAAGCGCTGGCGCTGCTCCGGGGTCATCGCACTAAAGCGCCGTAACTTTTCACGGAAGTGCCGCTGCACCCTCGGGGGGAGGCGACGGAAGCGCGGGATGGCCTGCAGGATGCGCTGTTGCTCCTCCGGGGGTTTCTCAGCGAGGCGGAACAGCAAGCCCGGCAGGTGCGGGCCATGCCGGCGGTGGTGGCCGCGGCCTCCCCGACCTCGTGGGTGCCGCTGGGAATCGGGTCTCTGGCGCGGCCGCAGCTCTGGGGGCGGGTGAGGCCGGTCACTCGGGTGTCCAATGAAATAGTCCCGCGGCTCAGCCCGTGCTGGTCCCTGCTCAGCGGGTTCAGGTTGCTGTTCGGCACCCTGCGCGGCTAGCAAACAGGTTCCGGCCAGCAGCATCAGACTCACACCGGCTAGGGTTTTCAATCTGTTCATAACCCAACGCAACTTACCGCCTCTGTCACTGAACAGGTTTCTGTAACTCGCCCAGCACTTCGAATTCATCGAGCAGTTCAACTTCCGCCATGACGTTCAGCAGCTCATCGGTGGAATTTTCCTGGAGCGCTGCCTGAAGCTGTACGTAGAGGTCACCCTCCTCAACAACCTGCAGTAGTTCGTCCACCTGGACGTCGTTTGCGATCAGGTCCGGCGACCGGCGTATCCCGCCGCTCGAGATGAGCAGGGCTGCCAGCAACAGCAGGACGGCGATGCTGACGGGGGCGCTGACCGGGAAACTGGTCAGCGGAGCCAGCAGCCAGCCGAACAGGCCGCGCGGCGCAGCCTCCTCAGCGACCTTCTGGCGAAGCCGCGCCTCGAACCAGGGCGAGGCTGCCGGAGCCTGCCATCTCTCCAGCGACTGCGAAACCTGCCGAAAGCCTTCCATCTGCTCCGCACAGGCAGAGCACTGGGCCAGATGGGCTTCCACCAGGGCGCGCTCCTGGGACGAAAGCTTGCCGTCCAGGTAGGGAAGCCAAAGTGTTTCCAGTTTGCCGCACTTCATTGGAGCCTCGTTATGGGGAGCCTCGTCATGGGGCAACCTCGTCATGGCTTGCCCACCGAGCCCCTGTTGGCCAAAGGCGCGCCAGTTGGGGCGCTCGGGGCAAAATGAGCAAGTTTCTGGCGCAATGTTTCGTAAGCCCGAAACAGCAGCGACTTCACCGCCGATTCGGAGCAGCCCAGCACCTGGGCGATCTGCGCGTACTCCATCTCCTCGTACTTGTGCATCAGGACCGCCGCGCGCTGCTTGGCCGGCAGCGCCTGCACGGCGCGCCGGACCTCCATCAGCCGCGCTTCCTCCAGCAGTACCTGTTCGACACTGGCCTGCCGGTCGGCCACGGCGGCGGCAGGCGTCCGTTCCTCGTCCAGGCTGTCCGTCACCCGCTCGCCGCGGTTGTCGCGGATGGCGTTCAGCGCAAGGTGCGTGGCGATCCGGAACAGCCAGGTGGTGAACTTGGCACTTGGTGCGTAGCCGTTCCGAGCCCGGTACACCCGCAGGAACACCTCCTGGGCCAGCTCCTCGGCGACGGGCTGGTTCTGCACCATCCGGTAAATGAAGTTCATGACCGGGGTGCGGTAGCGCGCCAGCAGCAGGGCGAAAGAAGCCTCGTCTCCTTCCTTCACGCTGAGCATTAGCTGCGCGTCTTGCTCCAGCGCCATTGCCCTCACACTCCGCTAAACCCTATGGGAGAAAGGAAGTTGCGCCTAAATCGCACGGTCAGGCCGCGTGCAAGCCGGCAGTCTCCCCGGCTGCTGCGAAAAGCTATTGCGCAAACTGCACTTCCGGCACAGCGCGGGCGCTTTCCTCGGCCTTGAAATAGGCATCGTTGCGCTCGAATCCGCTGAAGCCAGCCACCAAGTTGTTGGGAAACAACCGAATGTAGGTGTTATAGACCTGAATCGCCTGGTTGTAGCGGCGGCGTTCTACCGCGATGCGATTTTCCGAGCCAGCGAGCTCGTCCTGCAGGCGCAGAAAGGTCTCGTTGGCCTTCAAGTTGGGATAGTTTTCCACCACCACCAACAGGCGGCCCAAGGCACCAGACAGCCGGGCGTTGGCCCCCATGCTTTCCTGAGGGGTGCGCGCGCCGATGAGGGCCGCTCGCGCCTGGGCCACTTCCTGGATCGCTTTCTGCTCATGGGCCGCGAAGCCTTTCACGGTCTCCACCAGGTTGGGAATCAAGTCGGCGCGGCGCTTAAGGACCACGTCCACCTGGGCCCAAGCCGCCTGGACGGCTTCCTGGTGTCGAACCATATCGTTGCGCCGACCGAAATAAAGCGAACCGAAGGCCAGGGCAGCGACCAGGAGCGTCCCCAGCACCACCAACACGGCAATCCAAGCTTTCTTCATGGAGTATGGGCCCTTTCTTCTTTCAACAGGGAATCCACCTGTTCGCAGACTCTACCGACGTCCGCGTAGTATCCCTGGAAGGTCGAGGCGGCTTCGCCTGAGTGGAGCTTCCGCTTGCCTTCCCGCACCTCCAGCACGGCCAGGAAGGGGGCGGGATCAATCCCGAAGCGGCGACCCGCCGCCTCCAGAACCTGGCGCTTCCGCGTGGGAGCTGTTTCCGGAGGCGCGGCGCCAGCCAGTGCGGTCTGGCCTGCCAGGATCAGCGCGTGCCGGAACAGGGTGACAAAGCTGGGCAGGGCATCCACCATTAGCTTGATCACCATCTTTTGGTCGCGGTAGATGCCCAGGTAGCGCTGCCGCAAGGCCAGCAGCTTGGTGCGCAGCTCGTGCTCCACCTGCACGCGATGGAAGGCCGGATCGATGGTGATTGCGGCCACCATCTCCTCGCCGTGCAACACGCGGTGCTGCTCTCTGATGTCGAGAAACTCAATGGGGAAAGCATCCGAGGCGGTCGTCAGTTCCTTCTCAGACCACAGCAACGGGGCCGGATTGCCGAGGCCGCGCCACCATTGGGCGGTCTGCTCAGCCTTCTGCAGGCTCTCCAGGCCCAAGTCGCGGAGCACGCAAAGGACGTTCAAGTCGGAATACTTCTGGTGGAAATCGCCGCCCGCCGCCGACCCGTACAACACCACGCTGCGTAGGTCGGGCCCGTAGGCCTGCTCTAAGCGCTTCACTAATTGCGAAAGAAGCTTCTCGGTGTTCATGCTGTACTGGTTCTGTTCTGCCGCTACGTCAACAACCCGTGGCAGGCTGAAGCCTGCTGCTACGTCACCAACCAGAGGAGGCGCCACCACCTCCACTGAGTCCGCCTCCAAAACCCCCAAAGCCGCCGCCAAAGCCACCGCGGTCGTAGCCACCAAATCCACCAAAGCCACCCAAGAACAGACCACCCCTACGGCGGCGTCGGTAGCCGAACCCCATCCCCGGCATCCACCAGGGCATGATGCCGAACGCCAACATGGCAATCAGCGACAGCAAGGACCCCAGAGGGCTCCGCCGCCGTGCGCGTCGTCTCTGCTGGGGCGGCGCCACTCCTGCTCCTTCCAGTTTAACACCGGCCTCCGCCGCAATCCGTTCCGACAGCAGTAGCACGCCGGCGTACACGGCCTCGCCGTACTGTTGCTGACGCAGCGCCGGCCTCATCTCGCGCAGCACGCTGCCTGCGTAGCCATCCGGGATGATGGGTTCCAGGCCGTAGCCCACTTCGAGCCGCGACTTGCGGTCCTGGATCACCAATAGCAGCAACGCGCCCCGATCGTCCTTGTGGCCGACTCCCCACACTTCGAACAGGCGCGTGGCGAAGTCCTCGATTGGGTCCCCTTCGAGCGACGCCAGGGTGACCACGGCAATCTGCGCCTTGGTCTTTTGGTCCAGGACGGTGATCAGTTGGGTGAGCCGCTGCTCCCACTGCGGACCAATGACCTCGGCGAAGTCGTTGACGTATCCGCGATACTGCAGGTCGGCAGGAGAAACCGGGGCCGCGGCCGCAGGAAGCGACACCAGCAGGAGGGCGGACACCACTAGTTTCAGAACCGGCAGTTTCACAACAAGAGGAGAACCCCGCGTAGTCAACACTCTATTGTAACCCGTGTGTTTTCGCCCGTGCCCTCTTATTGACAGGTCCCCCCGGTGCTCTGCACTGTCATCCCGAGCGCAGCGACGGGGCCGCTTTTGTGGGTAGCGTTCACGGCTGAAAGACAAACTTCAGCGCTAGAAGCAGTGCTACCCCCCCGAAGACGACAAATGCCAGGCGGATGCCAGGCTCGCGGTTGACTTCCGGGATCAGGTCGCTGGCGGCGACGTAAACAGTAACTCCCGCCGAAAGAGACAAGGCGTAGCCGACGCCCGGACGGAATAGGAGCATTGCCAGCACCCCGGCCAGCGTCGCCGCCCCAAGCAGGAGGGAGCCACCCTGTGCCGCGCGCTGGCTGCGACCGGCGGCCAGCATCACTGAGGCCACAGTGAACCCCTCGGGCATCTTGTGCAGGAAAACGGCCAGAAAGATGACCGAACCCAACCAGGGCGAGACCAGAAACCCGCTGGCGATGGCGATGCCGTCAAACAAGCTATGAATCATCAGACCGCCCAGGACGCTGGTGCTCACACGTGGCTGCACCAGTTCCTCGTGGTGAGTTTCTTCGCCGAAGTGAAAGTGCGCGTGGATGGAGTGCTCAAAGAAATGCACCAGCAGGTAGCCCAGCAGGATCAGAAAGGCCGCGCGGTCTCCCAGTAACCGGAAACTCACCGGCACCATCTCCACAATGGCCGTTGCCAGCATGAAGCCGGAGCCGAGGGCCAAGAAATAACGCAATGAGGGGCGGGCCCAGTGAATTTGCGCGACAATGAGCCCGCCGACAACATTGGCGGTGGCTGCGGCAAGCCCTAACATCAGGCTGGTGAGCGTGGTCTGAGTCATCTTCAGCCGGAGTGGCGGATGTAAAGGACCTGGCCCTCCTCGACCGGGTATTCTTTGCCCTCGAGGCGGATCAGGCCGCGGTCACGTGCAGCCGCCAGGCCACCTGCCTCCAAAAGGGCGGCCCAGTCTACCACCTCGGCGCGGATGAAGCGTGCCGCCAGGTCGGTGTGGACGCAGGCCGCAGCTTCCAGCGCGGTTTGCCCATGGTGCAGCATCCAGGCCCGGCATTCCGCCTCGCTGACCGTAAAAAAGGTGAGCAGGTCCATCAGGTCGCAGAAGGCGCGGATCAACCGCTCCCGTCCGGGTTCCTTTAAGCCGTAGCTGGCCAGATACTCGGCGGCTTCCTCGGCTTCTTCGTCAGAGAACTCGGCCAACTCCGCCTCGACCTGCCCGCAGACGCCGGTGACTCCGGTCTGTGAACGAAGGTCAAGGTGGTAGCGGTCTTTCAGCTTGTCCAGTTCCGACGTGTCCTGCTCGCTGGCGTTGAGCACGATGAGTATCGGTTTCTCGGAAAGGAACATGAAGCCGCGGATGCGTTTCTTCTCGTTGCGGTCCAGTTGCAACTCCCGCAGCGGTCTTTGCCGCTCCAGGTGTTGGCGGGCTTTCTCCAGCACTTCGCGCTCATGTTCGAGCTCCGGATTCTTCATCTTCTGCAGATCGCGCTCCACTCGTTCCAGCCGCTTTTCGGTCTGCTCCAGGTCGCTCAGGATGAGCTCCAGGTCTACATCGGTGATGTCCTGACCGGGGTCTGCTTCCTCACCAAAGGCTCGCACGACGTGAGTCAGGGTGTCCACCTGGCGAAGGTTGGCGAGGTAGGATGGCTCCCGCAGGGTTTCCTTGCGGATGGCCGGCACGTCCATGAATTCCAGCGCGGCATGCGTGGTCTTCTTGGGCTGGATCAGTTGGGCCAGTTGCTCCAGTCGGCGATCGGGCACCTGGACCACGCCCAGGTGGGCCTCATGGCCCCCGAATCCTGTGACCACCGGGCTATGCGTCAGGATCTTGAACACGGAGGTCTTGCCGGACTGAACGAGACCGATGATTCCGGTACGGATCATATTAGTGAGAACTCTGGAATGGGGCGTCGGAAGTGCACAACGAGCCGCCTGGGTTCCGAGTCGTTTGCTGCCTTCCCCTCAGCGCTGCCGTGGATGGCAACCCGTAAGAGCAACGGGCAGGCGCACGGCACTCACATTGGGTCTCACATGGGGACCGGCACGGAGTCGATGAGTTCGCGAAGAGCTTCGGCGGCCTGATCACTTTTCTTTAACGTGGAGATATAGCGCGAGTTGAGCACCACGCGGTGGGCGAACACAGGGAGCGCCAGGCGCTTGAAATCGTCGGGCGTGGCGAAACGCCGGCCTCGCAGATAGGCCAGGGCCTGCGCCGCCTGGTAAAGCGCCATCGAACCGCGCGGACTGACGCCCAGCGACAGGTATTCGCTTTCCCGGGTGCGTCCGGCGATGGCCACTGTATAGCTCACCAGGTCTTCATCCACTGACACGGACTTCACCTCCTGCTGCAGCGCCATCACCTGGGCGGCATCCAGGACCGGCTCGACTCCGTTGAGCTGGTTGCCGTCCGAATGGTAGCGCACGATCTCCCGCTCGCTCTCCTCGGCCGGATAGCCCATGCGAATCCGCATCAGGAAACGATCCAGTTGCGAGTCGGGCAGGGGATAGGTGCCGTGATGCTCGACGGGATTCTGCGTGGCAATCACCATGAAAGGCTGCGGCAGCGGCTTGGTCACGCTGTCCATTGTGACCTGGCCCTCATTCATGGCCTCCAGCAGCGCGCTCTGGGTCTTGGGCGTGGTGCGGTTAATCTCGTCGGCCAGCAGGATGTTGGTGAACACCGGCCCGGGCCGAAACTCGAACTGCTGCCGGTGCTGGTCGTAGATGGAGATCCCCAGCACGTCGCTGGGCAGCAGATCGCTGGTGAACTGGATGCGATGAAAGGTGCAATTCAGCAGGCGGGCCAGCGCGTGGCCCAGGGTGGTCTTGCCCACCCCGGGCACGTCTTCTATGAGCAAGTGGCCGCGGGCCAACAGGGCCACCAGCGCCAACTCGATCACGTCGTCCTTGCCGCGGATGATGGTGCGCAGCGACTTCTGCAAGCGCTCGAAGGTCTGCGCGCCGTGGGTTGTAGGCTGCGAATTGTCCACGCGTGGTATAATGGCGCCGTACTCGCGTCGATCACTGGGGAGGGCGACTAGCTCAGTTGGTTAGAGCGCCTGCTTCACACGCAGGAGGTCAGAGGTTCGAGTCCTCTGTCGCCCACCATTCGAGTCCTTCCAAATCAATGAGGTAGATCGGTTTCGATTGCATTTGCCCATCCCTAAACCTCAAAACCGTATCAAAACCGTATCAAAACCCCACAACTGTTGATGTGCCGTATCAAAACCCAACGGCTGCAGTTTCATTTGCACGGTGATTGAGTTTTGTCAACGCATCCCGCTTCATCTGGAGCTTCATCTGAGAATACTTCTTGAAGACTTTGGCGTCCGTCTGACGAAGAAGCTGGGTCACCCACTCGTCCGCAACGCCGCCGGCGCTAAGGCGCGTAGCGTGGGTGGAGCGCAGGTCGTATAAGCGGAAGTACGGAACTCCGGCTCTGCGGAGTGCTCTTTCCCAGGTCTTTCTGAAGTTAGTCTGATGCCCAATTGGGTTCTGCGGGCTGGGAAAGAGCCATGGACCGGGTCCCGCTAATTCGATCTGGCTACGGAAGGCTTCAGTAGCCATGTCGGTCAAAGGAACCTCGGCTACCCCGGTCGGTGTCTTCGAATCTTCCACGAAGACTACCTTGTTGGCGAGGTCTACTCGATCCTTGCGCATCGCGGCAAGCTCTTTATAGACCCGGAGCCCCGTTTCCGTGATGATCCGAATTATGTTCCTGAGGTAGGCGGGAGCATGCCGTTCGATTTTCTGCTGCTCGGACCAGGTCATGTAGTGGGGTCGGAAGAAACCTTTCAGGATCACCGGAAACTCCACGCCGGCGCAGGGGTTGGCCGGGCAGAGCTTCTTCTTCACTGCAACACCAAAGATACGCCGGAGAACTCGAAGCTCTTGATGCACGGTGGTGGGTTTCAGAAGCCCGAGTTCGACGACACCACTCCGACGACGGACTCGCTTGTGCTGTTGCAGCCGTTGGCGGAGATGAAGCTCGATTTGCTCAGCTCCGATCTCGGTTATCTTCATCGGTCCGAACACTGGCCGCAGACTCTTGAGCGCGCATTCGTTTGCCTCGTGAGTCTTCTCGGCCCGAATCGGGGGCTGAGAGTAGTTGACCAGGAAAAAGTCGGCCCATTCCCCGAAAGTAACCCGCTGACCCCGGCGAAGGGCGGCCAGGGTATTATTGTCTCTGGCCTGAAGCCGCTCGCGTAGGCACCGTTGGGCTTCTTGCCAGTCCTCCGTTCGTGTTGATTCCAGGCGACGCCGCCCGGCCTTATCCCGATAGCGCATCCACCAAATGTTGCTGTCGTTCCGGCGATAGATGACACCATCATGCTTACTCGGTCTTGCCATTCTCCACCTCCTGCCTGAAGCTTGCGCGGAAGGGCTCCAAATCCGATTTGAGAAACCGGATGCTTCGCCCCATCACGCGGAGATGGGGAATCTGCTTTCGCTCGACGTAAGCATACACCAGCGAGGGGCTAACTCCCAAGAAGCGGGCGGCGGCCTTCACCGTGATCGGGGCATCTGTCGCTTCTCCGTCAAGGTTCATCTTTCCCTCCCTACTCTCCATGCAAGACCACAAGGGGGAACTCCGCGCGGAGAGGCTGTTGCGATTTTGTCGTTAGTCCCACTCGCGGGTGGCATCACGATGCAGGGCTTCGGCGAGATCAAGGTCACCCTCTCCACGCCGCCCCATAGAGGATGGCCGCGACAGTCACCAGAGCGAACGCCAGGCGTGCTGCGATAGTCACGCCCGTAGTTGAACAGGATTACTTGCCAGAACGGCGCGAGATACTCCCTCCGGGAGCCGAGGAGCAGAAGCGCCAATCCCGCTCCGGCGGTGGTCAGGCCGGCGCTGACTTTCCAGAGTTGCATCGTCTCTTACAGCTCGAAGGCGGCCAAGTCCCTCTGAGCGGGACCCCTGGTGCCGTCTTTTCCCTCGCCCCGGCTGCCGCCGACCACTTCCTCGCTGCCCATGTCCTCGAGGAAGAAGCCGTATTGCTCGGCGATGCACGCCGGGACTTCCAGCGTCTCGTCACCGTCCCGGCCGAGTTCCAGGTCGAAGTCCTCGAGGGTCTTCACTCGTATGATTTTTTCTTCATCCGTCATCGTGTTCCCTCCGGATCGGTTCAATGAGCCAGCGGTTCTGTGGCGCGTCGTAACCTTCGACGAGCAGCGCTTCCTCCACGAACCGACGTCCCTCTCGCCGTGTCATGTGAATCACCATAGCGATGCCGTCCACCACGCCTCGGCAGGTGACCTCCCAGGGAAGCTCACCGCCGCCCTGCATGGCGCAACTGGCGATGCGCGACAAGGCCGACTCGGCGTTGTTGGCGTGCACGGTCGTAAGCGACCCGCCGTGTCCGGTGTTCAAGGCTTGCAGCAGGTCCGCCGCCTCCCCGCCGCGCACCTCGCCCACGACGATGTGATCCGGGCGGTGGCGAAGCGCGTGGCGTACTAAATCCCGGATCGTCACCGCTCCTTCCTGCAACCCGCGAGCCTCGAAGCGGACGCAATTCGAGCGATCAATACGAAGCTCCAGGGTGTCCTCGATGGCGACGATTCGCTCGTCATCGGGTAGTAGTTCGATCAGCGCATTGAGCAAGGTGGTCTTGCCCGATCCGGTGCCGCCGGAAACCAGGATGTTGCGCCGCGAGTGCAACATCTGCTCCGCTTCCGCCCGCACGTTTTCGGGGAGTGCGCCTTGCCTCACGAGATCATCCGCCGAAAAAGACCGCTTCCCGAAACGGCGCACGGTGATCGCTACTTGAGGACTCGCGGGCGGAACACAGATCGCAACCCGCGAGCCGTCGTCCAGGCGCGCATCGATAATCGGCGAGCTCGCCGGGTCCAGGCCCAAAGGCCGGGCGATGTGGATGGCCGCCCGTAGGAGGGCCGATTCGTCCAGGCGCGGCGCGTCATGCGCCGTCAACCGCCCGGCCCGCTCGACCCAGACATTGAACGGCCCGTTAATCATGATCTCGCTGACTTCGGAATCCTCCAGGGCGCTTTCCAATCCCGGTAGAAATGGTTTCAGGTGTTCCAGTCCACTCGCGGAGCTCATAATTGACCTGCTTCTTTCGCTCTCCAATACGAATGTTCGCGGGGCAGATAGTGAGGCTTGAGATAGACCCGTCGCGGCTCAAGCGACTGCGACCCGTCATAGGGCAGACAGATCGCTTGACAGTTCGAGAGCAGCGTGAAGTCTCGCGGGTGAAACACGGCCTCGCGTTGCTCCCGGAAAGACTTGGTCGCGCCGATGCTGCCGCCGCCTCCCCCGGCGCGGCCTGAGAGCGGGGAAACTTCTGCCCGCTTGGAGGTCTCGCTGATCGTGTAGGATCCCTTGATCTTCGCCACCTGCCCGCACATTTCGCTTGCAATCTTGGCGCTGGCGTCGTCGCTGAGAGACAGGAAAATCCGTGTGCGGAGCGTCTGCAACAGCGACCGCCACGCTTCCGAGCTTCCCAACACAGATCGGAGCGAGGAAATAGATTGAGTGGCGACAATCGGGATGCAGCGGCATTGCCGGGTCAGCGCAAAGGATTTCTCATCGCCCGATGGATCGTCCTCGCCCACCGAAGCGAAGGCTTGATATTCGTCACAGAGAAAGACGGCGGGCCGGAAACAGACCCCCGGCGACTCCTTCATCTTGGTCGGGCGCATGAGAAGCGCCTGTAGCCAGGCGTTTTTGAGCATCACGCCCACGGCGCGGGCCAGCGCCGGGTTCGATCCGGCGGGCATGTTCAAGGCCAACACCTTGCCCCTTTCGATCAATTCATAGAGCGGGGGCAGGTGCCGCGGCCCTTCGACTCGTTCCTCTTCGACGGAAGGAATTGACGTGGGCGCGGCCTCCGGCTTCTTGTTCGGCTCCCGGGCTTCTTCCACGGCCCGCTTCGCGGCCCTGGCCTGAATTGCAATGGCTTGTGGATCGTCGGGGACTTCCGGCGGCCCCGGACAAAACACCTTCGCCACATCCGGCATATCGAACATGGCAAGGAACACCGAAACCCCCTCCACAATCGAGGACTTTACTTTGTTGTCCAGCGTTTGCCAGTCGTTGACAAACCAGCGCTTCACCGCCTCCACCCGTTCTCTCACGTCGTCTCCGGGTCCGGGGTCCCAAACCACCCGGCAGGTCAGCCTGAGTTCGTCCAGTTTTTCGAGTAGCGAGCGGCTGTAGACGGCTTGCTTTTCCTCCCGGCCCAGCGTCCCTTCCCATACCCATTCAGCCAGCTTCATTTTGTTCTCGCCTACTAGATCGGCCCGAACGAAAACGGTTCCCCTGTTCAACTCGTCGCTCCACGCTTCGGCTTGCTCGATCTTGGCCGCGAAAAGCTCCGGGTCGATGGCGCAGCGGTAGACCTGCTGCAACGTCACCCACCGCTCCGGGAATATCCGGTGAAGCTCGATGATCCAGCGGACCAAGTTGGTATAGGCTTGCTGCCAGAACGGTTCCTTGCCCTTCCCGAACAACTGGTTGAGCAAGCTGGAAACGGTGTAGGCCAGCGAGTAGGAATCGAGCCACCAGGCCGAGAGCGGGTTCCATTGCCAGCGGCCCTTCATGCCAAGCTCGATGTAGTCTTTTCCACGGCCCGCCTCGATCAGGATTCGCCGGATATCGTGACAAAAATCTCCCTTGACTTCGAGCATGAGCGCCGCCGCCCGCATCTGTGGATTCGCCGCTTGCCAGCCGAGAAGCTGCTTAGCGAAGGGGTGCATACAAGCCGAGGTCTTCCCGGACCCGACGGCTCCGAAAATCGCCACGCCGGTATACAGCCCCCGCTCCGGGATGGTGAGCCAGGAGGGATTGAAAATCTCGCGCGCCTCCACCGGGTGATGTACCTCCCCGATCACGATGGCCGGGGCCTTCTGTCGGGGCGAAAGCGGCCAGGTCGGGAGCGCCCCAAAGGGCGCGAAATCCCGCCGCCGCGCTTCCAGCCAGACCTTCCAAACGGACATGAGAACGAGGCCCGCGAGCATGACGGCGACGAAAGGCGAAGCGTAGTACCAGAGCATCACCCAGCCGTAGAAGTTCGGGGTGTGATAGTCCATGAGATCGAGCAAGGGACTGTCCCCTAGCATGGGGAAGGGACGGCGGACAAAGCTCCACAGGGCGTACCCCAGCCCGCCGAAAAACAGAAGGATGTGAGGAATGAACCGCCTCCATTTCATGGGTCCGTCTCCCTTCCGTCATCGCCCCCGTTGGGGGCTGCTCCGAGCCTTCCCGCAGGGATCAATGAGGACGATAGCGACCCCGCATGGGGCCGGATAGAGGCGTGGAACAGCGCGCCGCTATCGGGGCCACATGACCCCCCGGTTTTCGGGGGGGTCGCTATCGTCCTCCCCGATTTTCCTGGATCGGCGCGGGTGAGTCCGATTAGCAGGGGAGAACCACAGCGGAATGAGAGACATAAAGGAATGTGGCTTTGCCGCACCTTTAGCCAGAATCGTGCCACACCCCTCCCTCTGAGCGCGTGGCACTTAACATGCGGTCCTCAGTGGCACAAAAACTCCCGGATTTGTGCGCTCTTTTCATCCGCCTTCGTCTCGCGCCGCAAACCGGGTGGCCCGCCACGTCGAATAGTTGTCAATCGAGACCCCTTCCGTCACTTTTGCCCCCGGAAGACTTTCGAGTTCCGCTCCTTTTTTCATTGCCGCGTTGAATCCCCCGTACTCGGCCAGGACTATCGGATCATTGGTTCTCAGTGCGGTGTCGATCCTCTTGATTTCCTCCGCCAACGTCCGCCCCTCCCCGGTCTCCTTCGCAGGGGCTGCGGCCCACACGCGGAGCACCCGCGCCGTCCGATCCACGGTTTCGTTTTCCGCCGCAATCCCGATCACCCGGACCTGCCGCCCCTTTTTGCGAAGCGCATCCCAAAGCCGCCCATGCGCGGCTCCCCAGGAGTGCAACTCCCGATCCGTTTGGTGGCCCGGATCGACGTAGGCGAAGATGACGGTTTCAGCGTCCCCGGCCAGGGGAAGTTTGAGCGCAAAGTAGCGTTTCTGCGCTCCCGCGGCGCCATAGTAAATTCGGCGCGGGATCAGCCGCCGCGATAGGCCGAGCCCGTCAAAAAACGCGACCTTCTCCGGCTCGGCAGGGAGCCAGTTCATGCCCGGATGCTCCAATACGAAATCGAGCGAGAGAAGGCGGCGCATCACCACCGGCGGATGGGCCTTGCGACGGTGGCGGATGTTCTCGACTCCCAACGCCCGATAGATCGGCTTGTTCGATATCCGGCACGTCCGCCCGCCGCCGTTGAACGTCACATGATCGCTTTCGACCGCCGCCCGGCGGTCAATCAGTGCCTTTACAAAGCGAAGCGCCTGCTTCCGATCTGTATTGAAGTAGTGACAGAATTGGGCGCGGGTGAAGACGCCGCTGTGCAGACACACGAGCGCGATCCACTCCGCCTCCGGCCCGGTCCAGCCGAGCGCTTCCAGCTTCTGTTCCCGCCCCCGCAAATGTTTGATCATCATGGATCGCCTGTGACTATCGCCCGATCCCCTTGCAGGTAGGTGATAACGATCCCCATAGGGTTGTGGACGATCAGGTCCGGCGGGATCTCATCGAGGAACTGGAATTGAAGCGAGAGGGTCCAGCGTTCCCGGCTTACTTCGTTTGCCATCGCCATCCGCACCAGGTCAAAATCGGCCGTCGCGCTATGGGGCTCCTGGGGGTTGGCCTGAATCCGCAAAACGACGCGATCCACTTGAAGCTCGTCCTTGGCCGCTCCCGCCGCGAGAAGGGCGATGTTCTGACTCTCAGCCCGAAACGAGGCGTTGGCGAGTTCGGTGGTCAGGAAGCGCAGACTGCGCGACCAGTTCTGTTGGACCGTGGCCCGCCGACGCGAGTAGAAGTCGTAAATAAAGCGATTGAGAAAGTATTTGGTGGTGGGGTCCAGCGGGTCGGCCTGGGCCTCCATCGCCTCGTAGGCGATGGCCTCCGCCCGGCCTACTTCATCGACCCTCACGACGATGGGGCGGGGCGGATCGACCGACACAATACGAATGACGACGATGATGAGCAAGAGCAACCCGATTCCCAACCCGACCGAAAGCACCCGTAGATGACGGTTGGAGTGGATGGCCTCGCCCCATATTTCGGCGTACTCGGCTCCGGCGTCTTTGGCCTTGGTTCCGGGTCCGCTCATTTGATCCCTCCCGCGCCCGCCTTCGCCGCCGCCGCGCCTCCGGTGGCCGCAACCGTTCCCGCCGTGGTCGCCATGCCCATGAGTCCGCTCCCGGTTGCTCCTGTGCTGGTGACGAGCATCGAGGCGAGTTCGCCGCACTTGAGGCTTGCCAGCATCCCGGCGACGAACAAGGGCACGACGGCGATCATCCACAAGCCCACGTCTATGAAGCTCTGCACGTCCAGGTTGGCATTCCCCAAGCTCGTGATGTAGGAGATTCCGACAGCGGAGAACACGCGCAGCACCGCTCCGGCAATCACGGCGTAGAGCGAGTAGGTAATCATCGCCCGGAACCATCCCCAGAACAGAAACGACAGCGGCTCGAACACCAGAAACGGAATGAAGATCGGCCCCAAGATGATGAGGATGGCAAGCGCGATTTGAGCCCAGATCACTTGAGCGTAGGTGACGGCGGCCAACAGAAGCAGCATGAGAACCACGAACACAAACATTGCAAACCCCGCAACCGCCGTTATCGCGGCATGAATCCCGCCGGTGAGTAGGCCGAGCGTGTTCCCCGCTTGCGCCTGGGCCGCCTGGTTCGCCGCGAGAGAGCGAATGAGGTTCCCAAGCTCGGTCTGCATCGAATAGACGGCATCGCCGATCAGCAGTTCGTGAAGCCAATTTCCGCCCGCCGCAATCATCCCTGGGAAGGTGAAAGCCATCCCCGGAATGGTGGTGGTGTAGAACTGCAACATCACCCACGGTATCCATAGCCCGATGACGACCCGCACCAGCTCCCACGGCTGAATGTTCCCGCTAAAGGCGATCTTTACCCCGTTCAACACCACAACGATGACGGCCAGCCCCCCCAAGAGCGCGTTTCCGGTGGCGAAAACCTCCCCTCCCGCCGCCGCGGTCAGGCCATCCAGAGCGACATCGAGGAACGACTTGAAGTCCCTCAGTTGTTCCGGAGAAAGGTGGGCCGGGATGTTGGGATCGAGTTGAATCTGCATCGGCGAAATGGATTACTGGCCGTTCCCGCCGTAGGCCGGGTGAATCCGAAAGAGCAACCCTTCCCGCATGGAATCGCGGCGGGCATCGAGCCCGGCCTGTTGCGCCGCGAAGGTGATCTCGGCGCGGCGCTGCGTCTCGATCCATCGAGCCAGCGCCTCCCGCCGGGCGATCTCGCGTTCGTAATCCTCTGCCGCCTCCTTCGCCGCCTGGAATGCCATCAACTGCGCCATAGCAGCGGTGAGGTTACCCTGCGTCACTGTCCCGGCCACTTGTGATTGGGCCAGCGCGGTATTGGAAGTATTGGTGTTGTTTCGTAGTCCTTCGTAGGACTCCACGGCGTCGCGCGCCGCAATCATGAGATTCGCCGCCGCATCGCTCATTGCGTGATCGAGCACCAGGCGCTTGTCGCCTTCCTCCCGCGCCGCGAGGTAGCCGCTGGCCGCCTGCGCCGCGATCTCCGGGCGATAGTCGTCGTACAGAGTGAGGATGTCGCTCTCGGTCACCGTGTCGGCGGCGGTGAGCCGCCCGCGCCAGGATTGGGTAAAGCTCTTGCCGGTTTCGCCCATCTGTTCGACCGACGCCGCAAGCTCCGCCGCCACGCCGGTAAAGTCGCTTTTCCACGATAGGCCCACGCCGATAAACTGCGCCGGTGCGGATACCAATTCAGTGAACGGATCGGTGAGCGCGCCGACGCTGCCAAGCGCCTGATCTTTCAAGTGTGAGAACTGATCCGTCAGTTCGGTCAATTGGGTGTCCATCGTCAGCTTGGCGATCTGCGCCTCGTAAATCTGGACGCCCTGATTGATGATCATCTGCGCCCGTTGAATGCCCGCCAGGATCGAGCCGAAGACGGCGTAGGCGGGCGTGGTGGTCAGCACGATCAGAAGCGGGATGACCACCGCTCCGGTAAAAATTCGGTGTTTCATTTCAGTCTCCTTTTTGCGGGCCGTGGAACCAGCACGTCGGAAGTGAACCAGACGCGAAGCCGGTGCCCGGCGCGAATGGTGATGGTGGGTAAACGATTCAAGAACCGCTGCAAGATTTGGGTGGCGCCTTGTCCGAGCCCCTGTCCGGCCCCTGCCCGGAAGCCCGCCACGCCGCCCTCGTAAGGGTTGCCGCCTTGCGCCGTGAGTCCGGCCAGGATGCCGACCGCCCCGACAGCGGCGAACATGGACAGGTAGTGGCGGTTCACCCGATCTTTCAAGGCTCCCTCGCCGAGTTGATTGAGCCCATGAAATTCCAGCGACACCCAACGCCCGTCGGGGTAGATCAAGCGGTGGAAACTCACGGCGAGCCGGGCTTGGTCCTGATTGGATACGGCCTGAGCCGTGCCAATGACCCGCGCCCCTCGCGGCACCAGGATGCGCTGCCGGTCTGCCGAGTAAAAAGGCACCGAAACCACGGCCAGG
Organism: Terriglobia bacterium; assembly: GCA_965223005.1. GTDB lineage: Bacteria > Acidobacteriota > Terriglobia > JAJPHL01 > JAPKYU01 > CBDBKE01. The sequence continues at coordinate 162,491 of CBDCVK010000006.1, forward strand.
ACCGGGCCTGGGAAGTCACCGGAAAGCTGCGTGACCAGGGCCGCTTCCAAAAACGAGCCTTCATGGATGCGCTCCCAACCGGGGGGATCATCCGGTGCACCAACACGAGCCGGAGAAGAGTAATCCCGCGCCGGTGGGGGGCCCGCTGACGCCGTGGGAACGGCGGGCGCGGCCGCAGCGGTTGGTGTCCCTCTGAGTGCTTCGATAAACGCTCGGTCCGCCTGAGTCTCCGCCGCTACTTCATCTTCGAGGCCGGTCGTGACCGTCCCAATCGTGTCGAGGGCCTGTTCGAGCGCCGCCGCCCCTTCCGCTCTCATGGCATCGACCGGGCTTGCGGTTTCGGCCCTCTGCCCCTCGGACGACGCCCCCTCCCTGCCGTCCAGTTGCCGGTAGGTTTGTGCGACCGGCGAACTGCGAAGCGACCGGCTGCGCCGTTCGACCGCTTCCAGGCGCAAGCGTTCCCGGAGTTCCCATTCTTCCTCGGTATAGGGTTGCCCGGTGTCGGGACTCGGCCCGGCCAGGAGCATCGCTTCATCGACACTCACCCGCCCCGCGCCGATCCCGCCTCCGCTGGCGCCCTGTTGTCGTTGCTGCCGTCCCTGCTGCTGCAAAGCCCGCTCCGCCGCTTGTCGGCGCGTCGCGGCCCGAAGCGACTCTGCTTCCACTTGCGCGGCCATCTGATCGGCGAAGCTCCGAGCCGCCCCCTGTTCCGTCTCCGTGCCCGGCGCAAGCCCTGCTTCCTCACCGCCTCCGAAATAAATCCAGTACGTCAGGAACACGAGGACCAGAATGGTGATGATCCCGACGCCCCATTGAGTGACGATGCCGCCGGGCAGCGATCCCGCCGGTTTGGGGTACAGCCGCCGCCAGCCGATCACGGCCCGATCTCCGGCGCGGTGAAGCGCCACCGGACTTTTTGTTTGCCGATCTGCAACCAGCCGTCACCCAAAACGTAACGGGCGATAAACAGCCCGTCCTCGCCCAGATCGTAGGCCACCAGCGCCGGTTTCCCGTCCTTCTCTTCGTACAGTGCGGGCGACTCCTGGGCGTTGGCGCGAAGGTAGGTAAACCGCCCGTCGTGCCACATCCCTTCAACCAGAAACGGCCATTTCTTCGCCTTGCCCTCTAATCGGTAAGGGAACTTGAGGCGCGTGGGATACTCCGCCCGGAACGCCTCGGTTTCCCGCGCCGCAAGCGCCGTAACGTCGGCGATGCGGGAATCCGCGTCGACCTGTGCGGCCTTGGCCGTCTCGATGGCCGTTTCCGTCATCTGCTGATAGGCCGCAACCTGGGAGCGAGCGACAAAGGCCGGTTCGTGCCCGGCCGGTGAGATGCGCGGGTCGGCGTCCGCCTGCGCCTCGATGCGAACCACCAGGTGCGGATCTCCCGCACTTCGCTCGGTGACGAGGAACGAGTAGATGCGCCCCGACTCGCAAACCAGCGCGACGTTGGTAGTCACGCCCTCGGCGATGGGTTTGAGGAAGGCCAGATTAGCGGCCCCGGTCAGGTGCCAGTACTCGGAATCTCCCACGACAAAATCCAGCACGTTTTCCGTCGCGGGAAGCACGATGACGGTGGTGTGCCGGGTCTTGGCCCGAACCTGAATGATTTGATCCTGGGCCTCGATGACGCGCAGGACCTGCCCGCCGTCCTGAGCGATCAGCGGCAAAGAAAAGGCTAGTAGCGCCGCCGTCACGAGTGGAATGATCTTCAACATGAGCTACCTCCTGGACAGGTGTTCAATGGCCTCGGTGAGGCCATACTGTTTGACTGCTTCCGCCCGCTTCTGAGCATCGACCGGCGACGAGGTATAGAGCCAATAGCTGGCCGGATCGACTTCGAGCCGCAAGATGCCCGCTGCGTCGGTGCGGCGCAGGTAAAGCTCCCGTTTGGGAATCAAGCCGCGAATGGTGTTTACTTCCGAAGGGTTCAGCCGGAAGGTGTCTGCGGCTTTCTCCGGCAAGTCGGGGTTGGCAAGGAATAGCTTGGTTGGCATGGATTCGAGCAACGCTTCCGCCCCTGCGGTTCCGGTTACGTCCACGGCGCTCTGCGTGGCGACGACGAGCGCCGCATTCTTCTTGCGCCAGGTCTTGGCGGCCTCGGCCAGATAGGAAAGCACCGCCGGGTCTTGGAGGTAGCGCCAGGCTTCATCGACCACCATGAGTTTTACCCTTGCGGTCTCATCCGGGTTCTCCAAAGCCAGCCGCAACCGTTCGAGAAGGTAGAACAGCGCCGCTTCGCACAAGTCTTCGTGCTCCGCCGCGCCCGCCATGTCGATCACCTGCCAGTCCTGGAAGTTGAGATCGTCTCCGTCCGCCGGATTATCAAAGTACCTGGCCCACGCTCCGGCTCCGTGCCAGCGGCCCAAAGCGGGCCACATCTTTGCGGGAAGGGAGCGGACCAGCACCCCAAGGGTCCGCCGCTGGGGTGCAAAGGCGTAGAGGTCTTCGACGCGGGCGCGGATCTCGCTGGGGTCTTCGCCGCTGAGTTTCCACCCGCCGATCCTCAACAGACGCGATATCCAGCCGGTGAGGAACCCGAAGGTGCGCGCCCCCGCCGGGAGCGAGAAGGGGCGCAACCGGAAACCGGCGCCCGCGCTCCCGTCGGGGGATAGCTCCATATAGCCGCCGCCGAGAAACTGCGTGAGCCAGCGATAGGAGCCGCCGAGATCGAGAATGAGAACACGCGGATCGTATTGCAGCGCCTGAACCAGCAGGAAATTGAGCAAGAAACTTTTACCCGCGCCGGTCGCACCGAGAACCAGCGTGTGTCCCACGTCGCCTTGAAACAGATCGTAGTGGTAGGGAGTCCGCCATTGGGTCTCAAGGATCGCCAGCGCCGGCTTCCGCAAGTGGCCGCTCCGGGGTGTCCCCACCGGCGGCCCGAAGATCGGGGCCATCGAAGCGACCGCGCCCGCCGATACAAACACGGATCGAACCTGCCGCCGTCGCGGTTGCGCGGGCATCCGCGAGAACCAGGCCGGAAGCTGGCCGTAACCCTCCCGGATCAGCTTGGCGTCGTGGCTGTTAAAGATGCGCCGGATATCTCCGTCCAGGCTCTCGGTCTCGGGTAACGGGCCGTGGATCGCCACGGTCAGGGCAAGGTCGCCGTAGGCAATCCCGTCCGTCTCCAACTCGACCAGGGCATCGCCCAGTCGGTCGGATTCCGCCGCCGCCGCCGTGTCCACCATCGCTGACGCGGTTCCCTCGGTTTCCTGAACGTGCGCGGACATCGAGTAGCGCTTCGAGAAGTAATGCCGCTGCGCCCCACGGATTTTGCGCCGGGCGGCATCGAGGCGCTGCGGCCGCCATTCGAGCGTAACGGTCATCGTCGCATCGAGCCGGTAAAGACCCTGCAGAAGATTGGCGCGAGCCGCTCCCGGTGGCGAAAGCAGCGAGTAGAGAATGACGGGTTCACCGTCCAGGCGCAGATTGCGCCGCTCCGCTTCGAGCTCTGAGACGGCCAGCCGCCAATTCATGCCGCTGCCCCTCGCGCCGTCCCAAAAGGTTCCGGGCCGGTTCGTGAGTTCATTCAAGACGAGAGACGCATCCCGCGCTTCGAGCATCCGCACCGGCGTAAGGTCATCCACCAGCGCCCGGCTTGCCTCGACCAGCTGCCGGAAGCTGGCCGCCGCCGATTCGATAGAGGAATGGAGGTAAACGGATTCATGCTGGTTCCGCCTCCGGGCCATCCAGTTCTTGGCATAGGCCATCCACCACGGCCCGCCCGTCCTCTCGGTGGTGACGGCGGACAGGTGCGGATCGTGAACCCATGCGACGTAGGCGCTCACGTCCTGCACTCGATCCGCGAGGAACGCCCGGCGCTTGCGCCGTCCGAGCGCGGCCACGCTCGACGCCGCGCCGTCGGACTCGTCCGCAAAGTGGATCGGGCGGCGCAACAGATAGAAGTAAAGCCGCGTCCTGGAATCGAGCCCCGACAACATCCGCTGCCAGCGGTCAATCACCCGATCCAGTTGTTCGGGAGTCTGGCCGTCCAGGACGCGAGGCGTCATCCGCCCGATGCTCATGAGTTCCCCGGCCCGCGTCAGGCACGTTCGCCCATCTCCCAGCCAGCCCCACCAGGGCAGTTCCTCGGCCAGCGATCCCGCCGCGTCGTAGTCCATGAGTTCGTTGTCCACATTCACGCGCTATCTCCGAATGAGAAGCGTCCAGGGCTGCGCTGCCCACTTGCCCGGATCGTAGCGGACCCGGAACTTGGCCGACGCCCGTAGGATTTCAAGCATGTTGGGGTCTTGTTTCCAGGCCCAGAATCCCACGCCGTAGAGCACCGCGAAGATGACTCCCCCGGTCACAATGGAGTTGATGGCGTTCCACATGGCAAGGCCCAACGTGGCGCTCAGAAGGAACCAGCGCCGTTCCACGCCCATGATCGTTAGGGGTTTACTGAGCGCCGGGTAGCCGCGCCATGTCTTGCCGCGCTCCATCAGAAGAGCCACGCCAGAAAGTTGGCCGCGCCCATGGCCATGCCCAGACCGAAGACGATCCCGGCCAGGGCCTTTTTGCTGCCGCCTTCACCAAAGGCGAACATGAGCCCACCCACCACGATGGCAATCAAGCTCAGTCCTCGCGCAATGGGTCCGGTGAAGGCTTGTTGAAGTACATCAATCGCCTGCAGCCAGGGGCTCGTTCCCTGCGCCATGAGTTCTCCCGCCGAGAGTGCAAGGATGCTCGCCAGGAGAGCGCCACGCTTCCAGACGATTGAGTTGTTGTTCTTCATGCTTCCCTCCGTGTCTGTTGGGTCGTTGTGCGTCAGGCTCCGGGAAACCGCCCCCGGTCCTCTTGTTCCAGTTTTTCGGCAAGCTCGATTTGCCCGCCCTCCCCGCGCCGGATGGACCGCTCCATCAGATCGACCTTGCGGCCCATGTCGGCCAGCCCCAAGGCACGGGCGGCGGAGTAGAGCGTGACCATCAGCGTCACCACGGCCAGACCGCCATACCACGCAAACGGCATCCAGTAGTCGGTTGCGATGATTCCTAAGTACGGCTTGAGATAAGCGAAGCTCTCGCCGGCCACCATCAAGGCCACGGCCAGGATGATGGCCGTCAGTCCGACACTGATTTTCCACGGTTGCATCGCTTCTCCCTCAGAGTTCGATGGAGCCCTTGTCTCGACCGCCGCCGCCTCTTCCTCCGCCTCCGGTGCTGTGGTCCTGGCCGAGCGCCCGCGCTACTCGCGCCGCCGCCCGCCCATTGCTTCCATGCACGGCGAATCCAGCGGCGGCTTTCGCGCCGATACTCTTCACGTTGTAGTGCTCGGTCGCAATCTCGACGTTCACGCGCCCGCTGCGGCCCTCGATGTCGTACTCCAGCTGCGCGTCCGGGTATTCCACCCGTCCATCCTTGACGGGGAGCCCCAGCGCCTCCGCCGCCTGGAACCGTGCGGCGTCCGCCGCCTCCTTTCCGCCTCGCGCTCTCGCGGTTTCCGTGGCGCGGGCGACCTCGCGCTTGAGTTCGGCATCAATGCGGACCCGCTTGAGGACGGCTCCTTGTTCGAGCAACCGCACTTGCTCAATCCTTGCGGCTCGAAACACGGCCACGTCATGTTGAAGCTCTCCGGGCTTCACGAGCCCGCTCCATGATTTCTGCTCTTTGTCAAGTCCTTGTTCACGGGCTACGCGCTCGGCCCGCTCGACTCCGCGCTCGGTGAGCGTGAGCACCTTGTAGGCGCCGCCTTGCGGCCCCTCGGCAGTGTGCTCCCGGACGTGCCCGGCCCGAATCATGCGATCCACGGCCCGACGCGCCGCGTAAGGGTGTCCATCGAAGTGAGCTTCGGCCAGGTCGCGGTAGGCGATGCTGCGATACATCCCCACCTCGGCCACCGCCCGATCCGCCCGCTCCTGAAAGTTCTTGCGCTCGGTGCGGGGATCGTATTCGCGCCGGTGGCCGCTGCGCTCCCGCTGTTCCCGTTCTTTGGTGTGGTCGCGCCTGGGGCGAGCTCCGGGCGTCCGGGTTCGGGGATCGGTAGCTAGGTCTCGCGGATCGAACACGACGGCTCCTTACCGGCTCAACCCAGCCTCGCGTTGGAGCTTCTGCGCGTGTTGTTCCGTGGATTGCTTCGGCGTCTGGCTGATCTGAGGCCCGCGAGCGTGAGAGTATTGGTGGCTCAACTCCGCCGCCGTTTTCTCTTTCATCGGCGCTTCGCGCTCGTGATCTATCGCACGGTCCATGAGGTAATTGGTCATCTGTTGCGCGTCCCGCGCCGCTCTATGAATCTCGTGCGGGTCTTTTTCCAGCACCGCAACCCAATTCTCGACATAGGCCGCGCCGCGCTGCGGGTCATGCCCCACGCCCACGCGCTCCCCCGTCATCATGGCGCTGATCTCGGCACGCAATTCCTCGCGGGCGTACTCCGGCGATCCAAAGCCTTTATCCAGCCCATCCTTGAGCGTGCCGCGGTCCATGCGGTCCGGATGGCCGGTCGAGTGACCGCATTCGTGCAGCGCCGTTTGGTAGTAGCCGTTGCGCGTCGGGAATTGGGACGGCTCCGGGAGCACCACCTTGTCCTCGGCGATCCGGTAATAGGCCCGATCTCCGGAGACGTGCTCGACCCTCGGCCCGCTCGCCTCAATCACCTTCTCCGCATCGCGGTGAGCGTCCCATTCGGGCCGCGCCTGTGCCGGTCGCGGTTTCAACTCTAATCCGTCGACTTGCTCGACGTTGAACACGGTGTACTGTTTACAGATGGGATGGGCACGCTGCTCTTCCTCGTGGATCGTCTTTCCGTCCTTGTCCTTGAGCACCTTGCCCTGCTCGTCCTTTGCGGTTCGTGCCGTCCGATCCGTGAAGAACAAGACCTGCGTCCCTTTCTCGCCTTTGCGAACCTGCCCGCCCGCTTCTCTGATCTGGTTGTAGGTGCCCCAACGGTTGTCTCCCCCGTCCATCGCGGATACCCCGGCTCATCAGGTAGAGGCTGTTGCCGCCGCGTGTAGGGTCTTGCCGGTCGAGAGGTTCTCCGGGCTGACTCTGCTCCCCCGGCTTCCACGGCTTCTGCCACGGTGCCACGCCCGCCTTGATTTGTTCGATGAGTTCGCTAGAGACTTTCTCGGCGTAGTCTTCCCCGCGCTGCCAAAAGGATTGTTTAGCCATCGGGTGCCCCCGTTTTCAATTCGCTCTTCAAACTTCGCCCGATGCTCGATCATCCGCCCAAAACCTCCGTCCCTCGGTTTCCACGGCTTCTGCCAGGGCGCATCGCCACGCTTGATCTGCTCCATGGCTTCCGCCGCAACTTTCTTCGCAGGGCCTCTCCCAGGCTGACCGGCGCTAGTCATGGGGATCACTCCGCGCCGCGTCGATCTCTTCCACGGTTCCCACGTCCTCGTTCATAGGCA
>CBDCVK010000007.1:0-13438 GCA_965223005.1 Terriglobia bacterium
GGACATCCGCGACAAGGCCGAGGCCATGCGCGTGTACGCCCGCCAAGCCAAGGACCGCCAGCTTGAGGTTGACGCTGCCGAAATCCGTATCCGGGCCGAGCGGCGGCTGGGCGAGCTGATCAAGGCACAGAAAGAAACTGTCGGTTTGGCAACGGGAGCGCGCGGCATCGGGCCTATTGCGGTCCTCGAAGAGCACCGCAATCAACATCAAGGACTTCCTACCGGTCCTCGAACAGTACCGGTAGAAAAAGTACAGCAATATCAAGGACTTCCTACCGGTCCTCAAACAGTACCGGTAGAAAATGAGCCTATTGCGGTCCTCGAACAGTACCGCAATCAACCCACCCTATCGGAAGCGGGTATCAGCAAGAATCTGTCGAGCCGCGCTCAGAAGCTCGCCGCCGTGCCGGAAGACAAGTTCGAGGAGCTGGTCGGCGAATGGCGCGGGAAGGCGTCAGCCAGCGACGGCCGCATCGCTGTAAACCTGACGCCGCAAAAGTCCGTCAAGATGTCAGCCAAAGCCGCGGCGCGACAGGCGATGGGTGAGGCGTCACCCCCTAACTCCAACAAAACAAAGTCGCGCAACCCCGAAGAGTTTGCTCTTTCTACTGACGGCCAAGGGCAATTGCGCAAACTAGCCGAATTTTGCAGTCGTGTTGATGCAGGTGTTGTGGCTCGGGGCGCGATGCCGGACGAGCGACAGACCATACGGCGGGACATTGAAATCATTGATGGCTGGCTTCGCCGGCTCATCGTTCAACTGGAAGGGACCCGAGACCCTTGCCGCACCGTCAGCACGACGGTTGCAATGGCAGTCGCCCACGAGGCGATTGAGTACGCTTTTCGGGACTTTCACCGCAGGACAGGGCAGAAGCCGACATGGGCCAAGAAGCACTACGTCCAGGCCCGAGAGCTATTCCGGCGATGGCCGGAGCTGGAAGTGGCGGAGTTTCAGCGGCGCTGGGATGCGTATGCCGCAAGCACCGAGCCGTTCATCGTGCGGCAGGGAATGAGCCTGGCGTACTTCTCTGCGAACTTTGACGTTTTCCTGAAGGGGCCGATCCATGCTCCGGGCAGAGGAAACCAACAGAGGCTAAGCCATGCAGGAGAAAGAACGAGACGCAACTTCGAAGTCGTCCGGCATGCAGCCGCTCGAAGAGTGGCTGATGGTTCTGAGCGAAAACTGCTCCAAGGAACTGACTGACTTCCAGGTTGAGAACTACCGACGAGGGTTGCAAGACTTGACGGTGGAGGAAGTCCACTACGCCTGCCGTCGTGCTTGGCTGGAATGGAAATTCCTAACTCTGCCGCCGGTCGCCGTGCTGCGAGAGTTCGCTGGCCGTCACGCCCAGCAAGAACCAAAGAACGCCGACCGCATCACCTTGGCCGCCGAGACAGAGTGGGAAGCGATCATCACCCACGTCCGAGAGCATGGAGCCACGGTGTACCCGAGCGACCCGCCGCTGGCGCTCACCGCAGCCGGGGAGTACGCTTTCCGCAGGATTGGTTGGCGGCAGGCGATCAGCGAGGCCGCCACTTCGGACCTTCACTGGCTCCACAAGAATTTCATTGAGGCGTTCAAGCTGCATGCAGAAACGGGCGGGCTGAGGCAACTCCCGCAAACGGAGGCGACTCGACTGTTGAGCAAGACGCGGAACCTTCTCGGGTGCGGTGGCGGATGAGCTACCCATTTCGCAGAACCGGTCGTGGCGTTCGCCGAGCTCCAGGTGACATGAACAAGCTGGAGACTCTCTATGCGCAACACCTAGAGCTGCGGAAACGTGCGGGCGAGATTGAGTGGTACGCCTTTGATGTTCTCAACCTGCGCCTGGCCCCCAAATGCTTTTACCGGCCCGACTTCATGGTGATGCGCCGTGACGCTGAGATTGAGCTGCACGAGGTTAAAGGGCATTGGGAAGACGATGCCAGGGTGAAGGTGAAGATAGCTGCGGACAAGTTTCCTTTCAGGTTTCTCGCCGTCACACAGTGCCCAAAGAAGCACGGAGGCGGCTGGCTGTACGAAGTGATTTCCAAGGCGGACGGCGCGAGCCGTGCCAGAGCCTGACACGATGACTTCCGCCCCAATCCTCCTCACGGAAGTCCAGCTAGCCGACCGCTGGCAGATGTCTAGGTCCCGGCTGGAGGCCTGGCGCTTGCAAGGTGAGGGGCCGCGTCAGGATCGGCAGCCGGTGGCCCGCGCATGAGAGTTGTGACGGCAGCACCGGAACCGGTGATGGCCCACAGTGCCGCGCCTGCTCTCGAGCCCCATTACTCGCCGAAAGAAGTAGCCGAAGCGTGGGGCCTCAATGAGCGGACCATCCGCGACTTGTTTAGAGACGAACCCGGGGTACTGAAGATCGGACAGACGGGCCGGCGTGGACGGCGCGACTACACAACCCTGCGGATACCGGAGTCTGTCTTGAACCGGATGTACCATCGGAGGTGCCGGTAGTAGAATGCGCCAACCAGGAGGGAGCATGAATCTCTACCGGCGCCACAGGAAGAATTGTCCGCACCGAAAGAAGGGCCGCAACTACACCGGCTGCTCATGTCCGATCTGGGCAGACGGGGATCGCAATGGACGCCAGTTTCGCGTTTCGCTGAAGCTGAGAGATTGGCAACGAGCTATTCGAAAGCTGGCCACCCTGGAGGACCCGGATGCGCCTCCCAGCAAGCAGATCACAGACGCAATCGCTGCATGGGAAGCAGAACTTGATGTAAAACAGACAAGCCGCAAGAAGTACATGCGCCTAATTGGCTATCTCCGTGCTTTCTGCTGGCGCCACGGTATTGAAACAGTCGACGAATTGGATATGGAGAACCTTGGTAAGTTTCGCGCTTCCAGAAAGATTGCGCACAACACCCGAATCAAGGAACTCTCTACCCTGCGGCAGTTCTTTCGGTTCTGCCATGAGCGGGGATGGGTTAAGAAGAACTATGCCGCCTTGCTTCCGATGGGCAGAGAGTGGGGCAACGAAGTAGAACCCTACACGCCGCAGCAAGTGGCGGCGATGCTCGCCGCCAGCGAGACAATCGGCCAGAGCGATTATGAGCGCCGGCGGGCGCTTGCATTAGTGCTCCTGTTGCGCTACAGCGGTCTGCGGGTCACGGACGCCTACACTTTGGCTAGCGACCGCATCCGGCCAGATGGACGGGGCGGCTGGCAACTCCGTCTTTACACGCAAAAGACCGGCGGCCACGTCATGCTTCCCATCCCGCGCGAACTCAAGATGGCGCTGGACGTGCTGCCCCTACCGATGCGAGAGGACGGCTCTCAGGTGGACGCAGGTTATTTTTTCTGGAGCGGCGTTGGCAGCAAGGAAGGCTGCCGGCAGCGCGCATGGGAATTGCTGTCTGCAGTCTTCCGCAAGGCTGGTATTCGCGACGCAAAACCACACCAGTTCCGCCACACCCTAGCCACCGATATCTTGGCTCGTGGAGGCACGATGGCTGATGTCGCGGACATTTTGAGCATCAGCGAGGCCATCGCCCGGAAGCACTACGCCAAATGGAGTCCCGCCAGGCAGGAGCGCATTTCAGTTCTAATGCGCGGCATCTACGCGGGTACATCTGGGGTACACGAGGGAAAAGGGGCGGTAATCCATTGAAGTCAAAGGCTGAAAGCTGGTGCGAACGGAGGGAGTTGAACCCTCACCCCGTTTCCAGGACCAGATCCTAAGTCTGGCGCGTCTGCCAATTCCGCCACGTTCGCCCGGAAAAGCCACTTTGGGGCTCAGTTCCTAAGGCCTCCGTGCGGAATTGTATCACGCCCGACAGGCCGAAGCCGGGAGCTGAATTGCCCGCTCTGGCGAACACGCATTGGTCGCCGGCCGCGCGTCTCGCCAGGAATGCGCCTTCCCTTTCCGAGCTACATCTCATATGATGAGGGCTTTGAAACAGGCTGGGGCTGGAGTGCTTTTGGATCGAGCCAACCCCAGCGTTGAGTTGATTTCAGGGATCTGCAGACGACTATAGAATTTCCGCTTCTCTCCCGGCAGTCGGGAGGCAGAAATCTCCGATCAGCGCGTCCAACCCACAATTGGCGTCAAAGATTCGTGATTCGATCGTTGGACCGCCAAGCAATTGGTCTGAAAGAGTTGGACTTCCTACCGTGCCACGCCGCGTCTTTGAAAATGAGGAGTTATGACCATCGCTGAACTAAAGGAAAAAAGCATTGCCGAATTGACCCGGATTGCCCGGGGCTTGGATTTGCCGGGCGCATCCGGCATGCGCAAGCAGGACCTGATCTTCCGCCTCCTGCAGGCCCAGGCGGAAAAGGAAGGCCTGATCTTTGCCGAGGGCGTGTTGGAGATTTTGTCCGAAGGGTTCGGCTTTCTCCGCAGCCCCGACTACAACTACTTGCCCGGCCCGGACGATATCTACGTTTCGCCCTCGCAGATTCGCCGCTTTGACCTGCACACCGGCGACACCGTCAGCGGCCAGGTCCGCCCCCCGAAGGAGGCGGAAAAGTACTTTGCCTTGGTGAAGATCGAGGCGGTCAACTTCGAGTCGCCCGAAGAGGCCCGCAACAAGATCTTCTTCGACAACCTGACCCCGCTGTATCCCAACGAGCAGGTCAAGCTGGAAACCACGCGGGAGAACCTCTCCTCGCGGGTGATGGACTTGCTGACCCCGCTGGGCAAGGGCCAGCGCGGGTTGATCGTCTCGCCGCCCCGCACCGGCAAGACCATGCTGCTGCAGTCGATCGCCAACTCCATCACCACCAACCATCCCGAGATCACCCTGATCGTGCTGTTGATTGACGAGCGGCCTGAGGAGGTCACCGACATGCAGCGCTCGGTCAAGGGCGAGGTCATCAGCTCGACCTTTGATGAGCCCGCCACTCGCCACGTGCAGGTGACCGAGATGGTGATGGAGAAGGCCAAGCGGCTGGTGGAGCACAAGCGCGACGTGGTGATCCTGCTGGACTCCATCACCCGGCTGGCCCGCGCCTACAACACCATCGTGCCCCCCTCGGGCAAGGTGCTGTCGGGCGGCGTGGATTCCAACGCTCTACAGCGCCCCAAGCGCTTCTTCGGCGCGGCCCGCAACATCGAGGAGGGTGGCTCGCTGACTATCATCGCCACCTCCCTGATTGACACCGGCAGCCGCATGGACGACGTCATCTTTGAGGAGTTCAAGGGGACCGGCAACATGGAAGTGAACCTGGAGCGCAAGCTGGTGGACAAGCGCGTCTTCCCGGCCATCGACATCAACAAGAGCGGCACCCGCAAGGAGGAGCTGCTGCTTTCTAAGGACGATCTGAACCGGGTCTGGGTGCTGCGCAAGGTGCTCAACCCCTTGTCGCCGGTCGAGGCCATGGAACTGCTGCTGGACAAAATGGCCCGCACCAAATCCAACGCCGAGTTCCTGGGCTCCATGTCCAACGGCTCACGAGGGCAGTAGGCGGTAGGCAGCCGGCAGTCAGAACAGTCCCTCTAACTACTGCAAGCTGGACCGTCGGCCCAGCTTGCGCATGGAGGGGCTCGCTGCTTCCAGCAACGCCATACGGACTTCTTCCGCCGTGGGTGCTGCGGTTCCGACATGAGCCACGGCCCGGCTGGCAGCGCAGTTGGCGATGCGGGCCGCGTCCGCCATACTGGCTCCAGCAGCATAGGCCAGCGCCAGTGCAGCGATTACTGTGTCCCCTGCCCCGGTTACGTCATAGACCTCCCGGGCCTGGGCGGTGATGACGTGCGCACCCCCGCCCCGTTCGAACAGGGTCATGCCGCGCTCTCCCTGAGTGATCAATACGTAAGGGCAGCCCAACGTTTCCAGCAACCGTTCCCCAGCCCTCCTCAATAAGCCTTCCGTGCTGATCTGCACGCCCGCCATCTGCTCCGCTTCACTTTCGTTGGGGGTAATGACGGTCAGGGGCCGGTAGCTGAGCGGATGGCGAGGGCGGGGGTCCAGAAACACCGGCACCCCGTCTGATTCCAGGGCCGGCAGCACCTCCCCCAGCAGTTCCGGCGTGAGGGTGCCCTTGTCGTAGTCAGACACGATAATGGCATGGAAGCTGGCAGCCTCGCGCAGCAAGCGCCGACCCAGGCGTCGCAACAGTGCAGGAGAGGCCGGGCTGCGGGTTTCGCGGTCGGAGCGCACCAACTGGTGCTTGCGGGCCACTTCAATGAGGCGCGTCTTGACCGTCGTGTGGCGGCTGGCATCGGCCAGCAGACCTGTGGTGGGCACGCCCATTTTCCGCAGCAACGCGCGCAGCCGCGTGCCTGCTTCGTCCCTCCCCAGAATGCCGAAGGGGACCGCACGGCCGCCCAGCGCCACGATGTTGGCCGCCACGTTGCCCGCCCCACCCGGCGAGGCGGTCTGCTCGCTCATCTCCAGCACCGGGACGGGCGCCTCCGGGGAAACACGCGATACCCGCCCCCAGATAAACTCATCCAGCATGTAATCGCCCAGCACGCCGATTCGCCGTCCAGAAAACTGGGACAGGAATCGCGCCAAGCGTCTGGCATCGCTGATGGCGCGCTTCATCAGGATGGCATTCTAGCAGGCACTCGAACACTCGGACACTACGCATTCGGCCACCGCGATTCCGGGGAGGCGAGACTGAGCACAGCAGAGGGGAAACCCAGATGGGAGGTCCAATCCGTCAATAGCCGCCCACAGGAGTACAAGGGGTTTCCAACCGGCGCTTCTCGGGTCTAATATATGCGGGGCAGACAGATTGGCAGGGAACGTCGTCGCGCCCCTCTGGAGGATCTATGGCTCAAGCAAGACCCGCGGTGAAGTCGGAAAGCGACCACGGCATAATCCCCAACAAGATGGTGATTGAGCTGTATCGCAAGATGATCACCGTCTTCTACATCGAGGAGCGGATGAAGATCTTCACGCGGCAGGGCAAGTGCACTTTCCTGGCCTCCACTCGGGGTCACGAGAAGCTGCAAGTGGGCATCGTCATGTTGATGCGGCCGCAGCACGACTGGTTCTTCTCCTACTACCGCGAGAAGGCGATCGCGGTGGCGCTGGGGATGCCCATCAAGGACATCTTCCTTTGCATGCTGTCGCGGGCGGGCGATCCGAATTCCGGCGCCCGCAATATGCCCGAACATTTCTCCTCGCGTGAATTAAATCTGGTGTCGATGACCGCCTGCACAGGGACGCAATACTTGAACGCCGTGGGAGCCGCGAAGGCCCTGCGCCACCAGGGCTCCGACGCCGTTGTCTACGTCTCTTCGGGCGAGGGCACGACCAGCGAAGGAGAATTCTTTGAGGCGTTGAATTGGGCGGCGCGCGAGAAGCTGCCGGTGCTGTTTGTCATCCAGAACAACGGCTACGCCATCAGCGTCTCCTCAGCCACCCAGCACGTGGCTGAAATGCACCGAATTGCTCGCGGCTTTGGCATGCCTACCTATGACCTGGACGGCACCTGGTACGAGCCAATGTATCAGACCCTGCCGCCTGTGCTGGAGCGCATCCGCAAGGGCCAGGGACCGGCTCTGATCGAGGGCGAGGTGATTCGCATCGACCCGCATTCCTCCTCCGATGACCAAAAGAAGTACCGCTCCGCGGATGAGATAAGCGAAGCAGTCGAGCGCGATCCGATCGTGCAGACGGAGAGATACCTGGTCAAGCGCAAGATTTTTACCCAGCAGCAACTGCAGGAAATCCGCTCCGAAATCCAGTCGGAAGTGGACCAGGCTGCTGAAGAAGCCGACCGGGCGCCGGAACCTGACCCGGCCATCGCGACCCTCCACATCTACGATACACCGGGCCCGTTTTTCGAGGAGAAGCCGCCGCGCTACCTCTCCGACCAGTCGGTGAGCATGATCGATGCCATCAACCACGCGCTGCACGAAGAAACCGAGCGCAACCCGAAGATCGTCATGTGGGGCGAGGACATCGCGGACCCCAAAGGCGGCGTCTTCGGCGTGACCAAAGGCCTGTCCACGAAGTATCCGGATCGAGTCCAGAACTCGGCGCTGGCCGAGGCCAGCATCTGTGGCATCGCCGCCGGGTCTGCGATCGCGGGCCACAAGCCCATCGTCGAAATTCAGTTTGCCGACTATATCTGGCCCGGCTTCCTGCAACTGCGCGACGAAATTCCCACCGTCCGCTGGCGCAGCGATAATGTGTGGACCTGTCCGGTGGTCGTGCGGGTGGCCTGCGGCGGCTACATCAAGGGTGGGCCATGGCACTCCACCAATATCGAGGCCATTTTCGCCCATACCCCGGGGTGGTACGTCGTGTATCCCAGCTGCGCTGAGGACGCCAAGGGCCTGCTGAAAACAGCCGCCCGCTCGAACGATCCGGTGCTGTTCCTCGAGCACAAAGGACTCTACCGGCGCATGCAGGCCCGTACGCCGGAGCCCGACGCCGACTACCTGATCCCCTTCGGCAAGGCGCGCATTCGACGTCCAGGCAGTGACCTGACCGTCGTCACCTGGGGGAGCACCGTCTACCTGGCACTGGAAGTGGCTGAACTTGTGGCCGCGCAAGGCAAGTCGATCGAAGTTATTGACCTGCGAACCATCATTCCCTGGGACCAGGAAGCAGTTTACGCCAGCGTGCGGAAAACCAACCGCTTGCTGGTGGCGCACGAGGACTCCCTCACCATGGGTTTCGGAGCGGAGGTGGCAGCGCGGGTGGCCGAGAACTGTTTCCACAGTTTGGACGCGCCGGTGATGCGGGTGGCGGCCGAGGATTCTTTCGTGCCCTCGGCAGCCACGCTGGAAGCTGAGGTGTTGCCCTCGGCAGCTGACGTCCAGGCCGCCGTTGAAAAACTGCTGGCGCATTGAGCGCGCCTGCGTCGGATGGAAGACACTCCGATAAGAGGTCGGAATTCCCGGTGGCACAAAATTCCCTTGGGCTAAGCCGCGAAGAATACTCTCTGTTGCGGAGCCTGAAGACGCCATCGCGCGTTCAGGAGTTTCTGGAGTTCCAGGTCCATTACAACAAGGAGAGCGCCGGGCCCACCTGCCGCTCTCCGCGCCGCGTGCTGCGCGACCGCTTGGCGCAGTGCTTCGAAGGAGCCCTGTTTGCCGCCGGTGCCCTGCGCGTCCTTGGCTTTCCGCCGCTGCTGCTGGACCTGGAAGCGGTGCGAGACGACGACCACGTCCTGGCGCTTTTCCGGCACCGCGGTTACTGGGGCGCGGTGGGCAAGTCCAATTACGCCGGGCTGCGGTTCCGCGAGCCGGTTTATCGCAGCCTGCGCGAACTGGCGGTCTCCTACTTCGAGCACTACTACAACCTTAAGGGAGAGAAAACGCTCCGCACCTTTTCCACCCGGCCCGTGAATCTGGCGCGCTTTGATCGCATCCAGTGGATGACCACCGAGCAGGATCTGTGGGTGATCGGCGACCACCTGGGCGAGGTCTCCCACACCCCGTTGCTGTCGCCGGCCATGATTCCAGGGCTGTCCCGCCTGGACCGCCGTTCGTTTCGAGCCGGCCTGACGGGCACTGTCAAGTAATCCAGATGGGGGGCCATGGTCACCCAGCAGCGGCAATCGGCGCAATTGGCTTAGCACGACGGTTTTGCTTAACTACTTTCCCGCCGTGAAAGCACAGGCGGTCTCTCCGAGCCATGACCGTCGGAGAGCGGTTTCCAGAGCCAGAATTCAGGAGGGAGTTATGATTCGACAAGCGCCGAAACTGACGCACAAGGGGGCTCGGGCCATCGTCGAGGGAGCGGAAGCCAAAGCCCGCCAAATCGGAGTCCCACAGTGCATCGCCGTGGCGGATGAAGGCGGTCACCTGCTGGCCTTTTCCCGCATGGACGGCGGCAAGATTTCCTCGGTGCAGGTAGCCCTTACCAAAGCCGTCTCGGCAGCGACGCGACGCTCGCCCACCGGGCCCATGCCCAGCGCCCAGGACGCCAGCGTGCTGCTGTCCATCGGCCTGCCCCTGGCTACGGGTGGCAGCATCACCCCGATCCGCGGTGGGCTGCCCATTGTGGTGGATGGCCAGGTGGTGGGCGGCATCGGCGTCAGCAGCGGCACCGAGGACCAGGACGTGGAGTGCGCGGAGGCCGGCCTCGCCGCCCTAAAGGGCTGACGCGCCACCAGCCCCGCCAGGCGATCAGCGCGGGTTGCGGAACTTTCTCAGGTCACGGAATCCCCGCGACCGCGCAGTGTGAGGTTTACCGCTGGGGTGCTAGCCAAGCCACCTGGTACGGTTCGAGCCTGCAGAGAAGGAAGCCCTTCTCCGGCTGAGTACTCTCCCCACTGATAAGATCCTTCCAGGCTAGACTCTTGCGGGGCAGGTCCGACTCGGGAATCGCCACCTCCTCGACTCGGCCGGTGACGTTGGTCAAGGCAAGAACCAGGGAGCTTCGATCCGGCGACTGGCGGACCACGGCAAAGACGGATTCACTGGGCATCAGAACCTGCTGCGGCCCGTTTGGATGAAAGGCCGGGCAGCCCACCCTCTGTTCCGCCAGTTCACCAAAGCGCAACATGATCTTGTAAGGAAGCGAAGTTGAATCGCTCATGCTGGCAAAAAGACCCTCCTCATCCATTGGGCGCCGGTTGATGCTTCTGGGCTCGTCTAAATCGGAGGGTTTCACCGGCAAGATATCCCGCGAGGAGGACATCGCAATGTAGATGGCCGGCACGCCTCTTAGAACCAACGAAATGGCCCGAGAGGCAATCACCCGACTGACCTGCAGGTCGTCGTCCTCGCCGGCATCATACCGGTTGAGCGCGTCAAACCAGGGGATGTTGAGTTCGTAGGGGCTGGGAGAACCATCGGAGGAAGTTCGATACGAGACCAACCCCCCGTGCTCGGTGGTTTTGCTCACGAGGGCGTCAATCTCCTCGAAGCTCAGGATTCCTCTTGCGCCGAGCAGTCCGATCCCATCGTGCGAGTCCAGGAAGTTGAAGAACGTGGTCTGTTCTGACAGCGGGGTGAGGTCAGCAGCCCACCGTGACAACTTCCGGCAGTTGCCGGTGTGAAACGTGTGCAGCACCAGCGGGGGAAGCGCAAAGTTGTAAACCATGTGTGCTTCGTCATAGCCGTTTCCGAAGTAGCTGACGTTGTCCGGATGTGGAACGTTGGTTTCCGTAAGGATGGCCGCCTTGGGCGCAACCACATCCAGCACCGCGCGAAACAGCTTGATCACGGCATGAGTTCCGGCCAGGTGGGCGCAACTTGTGCCCAGTTCGACCCAAAGATAGGTGGCCGCGTCCATGCGGATGATATTGGAGCCCCGGCGCACATAAGAGAGAAGGACCTCCAGGATGCGCAGGAACACCTGTTCGTTTCTGTAATTCAGGTCAATCTGGTCGCGACTGAAGGTGGTCCAGACATGTTTCAGGCCGTTCATGGTTTGAAACGGGCTGAGCAGTTCGGTTGTCCTTGGCCGCAGAATGAGCTGGAGGTGGTCCTCGCTGATCTCATCCTTCGTGTTGAAACAAGTGAAAAAGTCCTGGTACTCCGGGTTGCCGTTAAGAAACTGCTGGAACCACTCGCTCTTCGAGGAAACGTGATTGATTACTCCGTCGAACATCAGGCGGAAGCGAAGGCTCAACCGCTCGATATCGTCCCAGGTGCCCAGGCTGGGATCGACCTCCCGGTAGTTAACGACCGAAAAGCCCCGGTCCGAGCTGTAGGGGAAGAACGGCAGAAGATGAACCGTGTTCACCATCCCGCGGAGGAACAGGAGCAGCATGTCGTGCAGAATCTGAAGTGGGTTCCGGGCCGTTCCCCGCAAGAACCCACCGTAGGTGATCACCACCAAGTCTCGCTCCGTGAAGCGGTTCACAGGATTGAACTGCCGGTCCCCCTCAATCATTTGCGAGGTGCGGTGCGCATAGTGAACCCGCATCACCCGCTCCACTTCCGGAAAACAGGCATCCGCGCGCTCTTTGCCGTAGAGAATCGTCAACTGTTCTAGGATCTTCTGCTTCTGCTCGCCGGTCATTTGGAGCAGCGGCCGCTGGTAGTCAGGCTCTTTCAGATGTAGACGCAACTCAGGCTGCGGGAAGATTTGGCGGCCCCAAGGGTCAAAGCCTGTCACGGGCATAGCGGTTTCGCTCTCGGCCAACAAAGCCGCGACGCCCGCGGTTCGGGCCGAGCAAAGACTCTCCTGCTCCGAACACGTAGGTCGCCCACTGCTTCTTGGCAAGTCTGCCATTGTCCTGTGGAAACATCAAGTTGGTGCCAGCACACAACACCCAGCAAACGACACGATGTGATCGCCGCTATCAAAGGCCTAGTGCCGCATGGGAATTTCTTTACACTCCGAGCTGCACTTTGGAAACCCACGACTGTCCCCTGAACTTCACTAGGTCACCCCGCGCGTTGACTTACCTACACAGGGCCGCGTAGCATGATTTGAAGAGGGAGCTCGTTCCTGATGGTTGGCCAGACGATTTCGCACTACGACATCGTGGAGAAGCTCGGGGCCGGCGGCATGGGCGTCGTCTACAAGGCTGAGGACACCCGGCTGCGCCGCCTGGTCGCCCTCAAGTTCCTTCCCGAGGAGCTGTCGCGCGACCAGCAGGCTTTGGAGCGATTCCGCCGCGAGGCCCGCGCCGCCTCAGCCCTGAATCACCCCAACATCTGCACCATCCATGACATTGACGAACACCAGGGACAGCAGTTCCTG
Organism: Terriglobia bacterium; assembly: GCA_965223005.1. Classification (GTDB taxonomy): domain Bacteria; phylum Acidobacteriota; class Terriglobia; order JAJPHL01; family JAPKYU01; genus CBDBKE01. Next base: position 12,565 of record CBDCVK010000007.1, read on the forward strand.
GTCATGGAACTGATGGAGGGCCAGACCCTGCGGCAACACATCGCTCGAAAGCCGCTGCCCATCGAGCAGGTGCTGGAGCTGGGCATACAGCTCGCCGATGCACTGGATGCCGCCCACGCCAAAGGCATCGTGCACCGGGACATCAAGCCGGCCAACATCTTCCTCAATCGGCGGGGCAATGCCAAGCTGCTGGATTTTGGCCTAGCTAAGCTGGCGCCGGAGCGCAAAGCGGCCCCGGAGCATGGCGCGGGAATAATGCACAAAAAGACCGGGGTCCGGAATCTTCGTTAGTTCTTCCAGGATGTTCCGGGCTTCCGGGTGCTTCCCCGCCAGAGCATAGACGTATCCGAGCGTCCCCAGGGGGTAAGGGTTGCGGCCGGATGATGCGATCATCTTTTGACACTCGGCAATGGCCTCTTCATACTTTCCAAGATGCGCATAGACCATGGCGAGGAATTGCCGCGCCCGGGAAAAGCCCGGGTCGAGTTCGAGTGTTTTCTGCAATTGTTCCACCGCCTCCTCATGCCTGCGTGCAAAAAACACCCATATCCCCAGCACGTAATTGAAGGCGGGAGACAGCGCGTCCAGTTCCACCACTCGTCTCTGCTCGGCCACAGCTCCCTCGACCTGGCCTTTAAGGAGCAAGCAGACGCTGTATGCCGAGCGAGCCAGTGAAAGGTCCGGATTCAGCTCCAGGGCGCGAAGGCAGTCGCTTTCACCGCCCACCCAATCCCAATCGCCAAAAATGCGTGTGACGGCAAGGGCCGAAATCGCCTCGGGGAGGCTGTCATCTATCGCCAGGTATCCGCTGCCTTGTCCGAGTCTGACCAGGCCTTTGAACTTCTAAACAAGACCTGCGACGGACGTCTCGCTC
>CBDCVK010000008.1:0-167500 GCA_965223005.1 Terriglobia bacterium
AGATTGGTCTTTGAAGAGGCGCGCCGTCAGGGGGCATTGAGCGGGTATGCCCACTACGGCAACGATATTGTTGGTGGTCCCTACGGCCTCGGCATCGATCTGCCCCATGGTCTGGTGAGTTTTCTTGAAGTGTTGCAGTTCAATCGGGGAATTTACGATGTTTGGTATGAAATTCTGAACACCGGCTTTCGCATGATACCTACGGCGGGAACAGACTATCCGTGCGGAAGAGCAACGATCCCCGGGCGTGAGCGATTCTACACGAAAATTGAAGGTCCCTTTACCTACAAGAATTGGTTGGAAGGGGTCCGCAAGAGCCACACGTTTGTGACCAATGGACCGATCCTTGAGTTTCAAGTCAATGGCAAGGGGATGGGGGAGGAAGTGGTTCTTGGCCAGCCTGGCTCAGTGCAGATAGAAGGCCGGGTGCGCTTTGACCCGACCTGGGATGAGGTAGAGCATCTCGAGGTCATTGAGAACGGGCAACTGTTGCGAAGCTTCCCGAGAGCAGCGGGGTCGGCCGAGATCCGGTTCAAGTTCGAACACAAGGTTCGTGAGGCTTCCTGGTTGGCTATTCGGGCTTATGGAAAAAAGCTAAATCAAATAGTTCCCAGGGTTCTTCCACACCGCACGATGCGCCCAACGTCGGAGGCTCATTCGGCTCCGGTTTATGTAAATTTGAAAGGAGCACCTCCTCTTTCTGCCCATCCCCGGGCTAAGCTCTTGGCTCGCAAGTGGCTGGCCCGGCTGGACGATTTAGAAACCCGGTTGGCTGAGGATCAGCTTGCGCATTTGGCCAAGAAACTGGAGCGGAATCAGGGGGATATTGTCAAAGTGGACCTGCTTCGCAAGAACCGTTCAGCCCTTCTCGAGGAGATCCAGAAGTCTAAAGACTATTTCACGCGCTTAGCACGCTAAGGACTGGGTTTTGAACTTTCCCTATCGGCTCCGGGTGGCAAGGTGTATCCGGCTTCTGGCTACTGCCGCGAAAAGCCCATCAGGCTCAAGTTCCAAGAACTTTTGCAACGCCTCCACCGCGCCGGGGGGCGGGAGGGACTTGCCGGTCTTCTCATCCACCTCAGCTTCGGCACTCAAGTGCACGCCAAGCTGATACCAGGACATTGCGTAGTTGGGGTCAACTTCGGTGGCCTTGCGGAAGGCTTCGATGGCTTCTTCTTTCCAGCCATTGTTGCTGAGCACGGCGCCCACATTAAAGAAGTAACGGGCAGCCTCGTCCGGGGCCAGTTCAGCGGCCGTGCTTAGCTCCTTCTCGGCCCCCTCCATGTTTCCGGCAGACGCCAGAACCCGGCCAAGGTTGTAGTGGTAGTCCGCAGCGTCGGGCTTCAAGGCGATGGCCTTCTCGTAGGCCTCAATTGCCTTTCCGTACAGGGCTCTGGCGTAGGAACCGCGCTTGGCCAGGAAAGTGCGCAGCTGCTTCTCGGCTTCCTCCAGCTTTCCTTTCTGCAAGTAGATTTTGGCCAACAGTAGATGGATCTGAGGCACCTTGCGGTGCTCATGTTGATTCGCTTGTAGAGCGCTTTTTTCGGCTTCCTCCACACGGCCCAGCGACAGGTTGACGTAGGAGTGCAAGAGATGCCCCACGCTCAGGGTGGGATAGAGCTGTAAGATCTCGTTCGAGGTTTCCAGCAACGGCTGGGGTTCGTCGTAGGAATGCACCCATTTGGGGTTTGCGACGATCGCCTGCCCGAAGGCTTTGCGCGCCTCCTCCTTTCGACCCTGCTGCAGGTAGATCCGTCCCATCTCCAGGTAGATCTGTCCCATCTCGTAGAAAGCCTCCGTGTACTGGGGATAAATCTTGGTGGCTTTCTTTAGCTGTTGGAGAGCCTTCTTGTACTTCTTCTTGCGCGCGGCCTCGAGCGCTTTTTCAAATTCCTCCTGGGCCTTTTCTCGCTTGGACAGCTTGCGGGACGGCTTCTCAAACTGGAGGGACGGCAACTCCATCTTAAGCTGCTGCGACTGCCGTTCGTCCTCCATCAGCCTCCGATCCCGTTCGGTCATCTGCATCCGCTCGTCAAAACCCTGCGCCCAGAGCATGGAAACAGAAAGTACTAGTGCCACACCCAGGATTCGGATTCCCATTAGGAAACGCTTTTGGGTGGCAACGCGGTCCACCTGTTCATCGTGCTCCCGGTACACGACACGCCTCCTCTTATCGCCGAGCTTCTCGACGATGTGGTAGTGGCCGAGGTTTAGACAAATCATGGGGAAGAACCCCCTCTTGCTGGCAATCCTACGCCCCGCCCGCAGGCAGGTCAAGGTCAACAGGCGAGCGACCTGTGCCGCTTTCTTGCCTGATCTGAAGTTGACACAGAGGGCGACGAGCGTATGCTTTTGGCAGAGGGGAAGCTCAAAATGGAAATTCCGGTTAACCCACCCCTTGAGGTCAGTAACTATAAGGAGGAGATAGTTATGACGCACGGCAAGATACCCTTGTTGCTGAGTGGAGTTTTGTGCTTGTTCTTGGTTCCTACAAAAGTATCCGCCGAGTACGTGAACCCGCGATTTGGCAGCGTAACCCCCGCCGAAGTTGATCCCTCAAAAGCTGCCGATATATACCGCCTCATGGATCTAACTGGTGCCAAGCAGGTAGCGGCTCAAGTGACGAGAAACATGGAATCGATGTCAAAACCAACGTTTAGAAGGGCCTGTTAGGAAAGTTGCTAAAAATTGCAGAGCCACCAGCTCGCTGGCGACAAGCTTGAGCCGAAATCGTCGGAGAGCTTGTCCTGACCACCTAACCCGCACCGGCTGTAAAATTGAGAGCAAGGGGTGCTGAAGGGATGATCGAAAAGCGTCATCCCGATATACGTTCCAGGCACCTTTCCCACGAGGAAATCAGAGGGCTGACCCAATTCTATGATCGACAAAACTGCAGCAAGATGCTGAAAGGGCTGATTTTCCCTGGGCCGACCTCGGTTTTACGAAGCAAAATATAAATGTCAGTATAATTGATCTCATTATCCGGGCGAGGACTGCCGATCTGCAGCCTTCCCCAAGTCAAAACGCGATGTTCAGCTACCTGAGCCCCAGGATTCGGACGGGTGAAACCTTTTGGGTGGATCTCCGTTGATCGGCCGATACGCCGCATGACCGACCAAGCACTGATCAACGGCTTGCGCCGCGGTTCGAGCGGATGTATGCTGACATGCGGCGCCCCTCGATGCCGCTTTCCCGGATCTGAAGCTGCTGCGGGCCTTGCTTCGGCAGGTGCTCTACACCACCCACCGAACGGATGCTGCTGGAGCAACTCGGATTACAACCTCCTGTTGCAGACGGTGGAGTTTGTGGACTGAACATGGATGACCGGTGTGGGTCAGCCGACGCCGTGTTCCCTCAAGAACCGTTGACCGGATTCTGCATGCCAAGCAGGCTCCGGCCGTCGCTCAGGCATTCCAACTTGACGAGGTGGAAAGTTGCGCGAGGCCACCGGGCGAGCAGTCCTTGAGTTGCTGTCGCAAAAATTCGAGGAGCAGGTCTTCCCACGGTGGACGGGACACGTTGCTGGAAGTCGCAGCGTGGGCGAGCCAGAAGAGCCTTCAGAGGAAGGACGCGCCGGAGGGGCCGCCGCCGGAATTGATCCGGGCAATCGCCCACGGTGGCTCCAGCAAAGAGAAGCGGGACCAACGAATCCGTGCTGTCCAGTCGACGACACCAACCCGGACGCTCGGCCCGCCCGCGAATGCCGACATCGGGCAAAGCCAAGGAGGCCAAGCTCGAGCTTACGCCGGGCACGTCCGCTCGAATGGAGAACCGCAACGGGCTGGTGCTGAACACCGTGCGGCTGACCCAGGCCACCGGCACCGGCTGCTGGAGCGGGAAGCGGCCGTGGAGATGGTTGACGACATTCCGGGCCCGAAGCAGGTGACGAGTGGCTGCCGACAAGAACTACGACGCCGAAGCGATGGTGTTCAGAGCAGTTGCGGGAACGGAAGGCCCGCCGCACGTCCACGGTGGACTTCGCAGAACCAGGAACGGCGGCGCAGTGTCGCCATCCCGACAGCCGGACCCACGGCGAAACCCGGGTTACCAGATCAGCCAGAGACGCGCGGAAGAAGGTGCAACGGAGTTTCGGATGGAAGGCAGACGGTCGGCACCGCCGCTGCGGAAGCTGCGGCATCGGGTCATTCAGAAGGGAGCGCGTCGGCTGGATCTTATACTCATTTACGGCTGCCGCCTAAGAAGGTCGCCCAGGGACGGATTCGCAACTTGTTTAGAACGATGTTAGGAAAGTTGCTAAAAAGAGTGGCCACCAACGGGCGACAAGCTTGAGGAAATGTCGGATGTCCAAAGGACAAAAAGGGCTGGGAAAGGCAAAAGACAAGGCCCCAAAGGGCCAATGAGCGAAAAGGTCATCCCGATATACGACAGGCACCTTTCCCACGAGGAAATCAGAGGGCTGATCCAATTCTATGAGACCCCACTAGGCCGCCGGCTTGTTAAGGTATTACCGCAGATTATGCAGGAGTCTATGGCTGCTGGGGAAGAGTGGGGCACAGAACGAATTCTAGAAGTCTTACGCGAGATGGCGGAAGAGTTTCCTGAATTAAGACAAATACAACTTATCAATTAAGCCGAGCGGCGGATGATTACTACGCTCCGTATCACGAGGAACCCCCTCTTGCTGGCAATCCTACGCCACGCCAACAGGCAGGTCAAGGCATTGAAGAGACCCGCCTCGCGTTGACTTGCCTGCGGGCGCGGCAATCTTCAGAGCACGACCGTTTCGCGGTATTCGCCGAAGACGCGGCGCAGGGCGGCGCTGATTTCGCCCACCGTGCACCATGCCTCCACCGCGGCCAGAATGAGAGGCATCAGGTTGTCGGAGGAAGTCGCGGCGCGTTCCAACACCTCCAGGGCAGCCATCGCGGCGGCTGGGTCCCGAGTAGCGCGCAGGCGGCGGAGGCGCTCCACCTGTTCGCTTTCCAGTTGGGGGTCCACCCGCAGCACGGGGACGGGCTTCTCAGTGTTGGTTCGGAACCGGTTCACGCCCACAATCACCTGTTCGCCGCTTTCCACGGCCTTCTGGTACCGATAGGCGGCGGCCTGAATTTCCCGCTGGATGTAACCGGTCTCGATGGCACGCAAGGTTCCACCCATCGCGTCGATGCGCTGGAGATATTCACGGGCGCCCCGCTCGATCTCGCCCGTCAGGTGCTCGATGAGATAGGAGCCGGCCAGCGGGTCCACCGTATTGGTCACTCCACTTTCATTGGCCAGAACCTGCTGGGTGCGCAGGGCCAGCAGGGCGGCCTCCTGGGTGGGCAGACCCAGCGCCTCGTCGCGGGCGTTGGTGTGCAAAGACTGCGCCCCGCCTAGCACCGCCGCCAAAGCTTGCAGTGTGGTGCGAACCACGTTGACCTCAGGCTGCTGGGCGGTGAGCGTGGAGCCCGCCGTCTGGGCGTGGAAGCGTAGCATCAGGGAGCGCGGCTGCCGCGCCCCGAACCGTTCCCGCATCAACCGGGCCCACAAGCGGCGCGCTGCCCGGAATTTTGCCACCTCCTCCAGCAGGTGGTTGTGAGCATTGAAAAAGAAGGAGAGTCGTGGCGCAAACTGGTCCACTTCCAGGCCCGCCTCCACCGCCGTCTGGACATAGGCCAAAGCATTGCCTAACGTGAAGGCCACCTCCTGCACAGCCGTGGAACCGGCCTCGCGGATGTGGTAGCCGCTGATGGAGATGGTGTTCCACTCGGGTAATTCGCGGTGGCACCAGGCGATCAGGTCGGTGACCAACCGCATTGCCGGGCGGGGCGGATAAATGTAGGTACCGCGCGCGATGTACTCCTTCAGAATGTCGTTCTGCACCGTGCCGGAGATCTGGCGCAGCTCGGCACCCTGCTTGCGCGCCACGGCCACGTACAGGCACAGCAGGATGGCCGCCGTTGCATTAATGGTCATGGACGTGGAAACCCGCTCCAGGGGAATCCCTTCCAATAGCCGCTCCATGTCGGCGAGCGAGTTAATCGCGACGCCCGCTTTGCCGACCTCCCCGGCCGCCAGGGGGTCGTCGGAATCCATTCCCATTTGTGTGGGCAGGTCAAAGGCGACCGAGAGGCCCGTTTGACCCTGCTCAATCAGGTAGCGGAAGCGGCGGTTGGACTCTTCGGCGGTGCCGAAGCCGGCATACTGGCGCATGGTCCAAAGACGGCCCCGGTACATGTTGGAGTAGAGGCCCCGGGTGAAGGGGAACTGGCCCGGCTCGCCCAGGTCCGTCTCGTACTGGAAGCCTTTCTCTTCCAGGTCTTCCGGGGTGTAGTAGGGATTCAGCTCCAGTCCGGAGGAAGTCGAAAACTTTTCCTGATGCTCGGGACCAGCAGTCTTCTTCTGCCGGCCACCGGCTTTTTTCCGGCGGAGAGATGAGCCTTCCATGTTTTTCACCGGTGGCGAGATTGGTCTTCCTGGCGGACCTTGCGCGCGCTCCGGAAGGAGACGATGCCGAAGCAGACCATCATCACCGTAAAGCCCAAGGCTAGTAGAACGCCCAGGCTGAAGCCGGCATGCCATTCCCGGATGATGGTCGAGGTTCCCATCACCGCCAAAGCGAGGAAGAGAAACCCGATGGCTTCGTGCCATACCTGACGCAGCAGGAACCAGGCACGAGAGAGAACCCCTGAGCCGACGCGGACCACAAGCAGGCCGATCGCGCCCAGGGCCAAGCGAGGCCACATAAGGGTTAGTGTAGCAAACGATCCGGCAGGGGAAACAGAAGACAGACGGTGAGGGTAGTGGGCTATTTTGACCCTTTTGGATGCTTCGGCCTGCCAAGATCCATGACGGCCCCAAGGCCGCCCCTACGACAGCTCCTGTGGATTCAAAGTAGCCCACTACCAGGGTGAGAATGCAGGCTTGGGAAGCCGGATGAAGGCAGGGAAAACCTGTTGCGGCCGGTCGGCCCCGGTGGTACATTTGGCTGCGGAAGCCCCTGCAGAAGGGAGCTGGGTATTCTCGCTGGACCATGCCGAAAATCCCCGAGTTTCTGGAGCCTAAAGATCAGAAACCAGATCGCCGGGTGGAGATTGAGTGGCACACGATCTCCTACCGTACGGTAACAGTCATCGGTGTGCTGTTGGTGTTGGCCGTGGCAGTAATCTTGTATCTACTGTACCCGGAACAGATTCGCCGCGGCTTCGCCAGGCTTCTCCCATCGAAGCGAGAGACCGCCGAGCCGGTGTTGGAGCAGCAGCAGGGTCGCTTTTTGAACATTGACGGCAACGTCAGGGTCAAGAAGGCTAATGAGGTGCAGTGGGCCTCTGCCTCTCTGGATATGCCCCTGGAAAAGGGGGATGTAGTGCAAACCTCCGGAGGCGGGCGGGCGCGCGTATCGTTCGCCGATGGCACCGTCTACACGATGCTACCCGATACCTTGATCGTGGTGGAAGAGAACGCCAGCGTGCCGGATTCGAACGTCACCAATGTTTCTGTCCAGGTCAACTCCGGGCAAGTGGACCTGTTGACAACAAAGTTCCAGGGCGAATCTAGAGTCCTGTTTGCCAATGCCGTGGCCACGATGGGCCAGGATAGTCGGGCAAACGTCAAGAGTGATCCGAAGTCGGAGCGCAGCGAGTTGACCTTGGTGAAGGGGAATTCAGAAGTCTTGCGTGGAACCGAGCGAGTGGTTCTGGGAGCCTACGAGCAGGTTTCCTTTCGCGGGAAAACTGGGAAAATGAGCCGGCAGCGGGTCATGGGACCTCCGCTGTTGCTCATACCGGCCAACCAGGCTCCGGTGGTGGCGCCCCAGGGCCAAAAATCCAGGGTGACGTTTTCCTGGACCCCGGTCCCCACGGCGAAGGCGTACCGGCTCCGCATTTCTTCTTCCCCGATTTTTTCGACTCGGGCGTATGACCGCCGAGTCGCTTCCAGTACGGTGAAAGTCAACGGACTGCCGGAGGGCACCTACTATTGGGCTGTCTCTTCCCTGAACACCAAGAACCAGGAGAGTCAGACCAGTGACGCCAACAAGTTTACTCTGCTGCGGCAATTGCCCGAGGACGAAATCCTTCTGGAAGTGGACAACCTGATCCAGCACGGACAAGTAATGGAGATTGTGGGCAGGACAGAGCCCGGCGCCCGGGTCATCGTGAACGATGAGCCGGTGTTTGCGGTCGCTCCCGACGGCACCTTCAAGCACTTCACCCAGCCGTTCGCCAACCCTGGTGCTAATCAAATCACCATTACAGCCCAAAACGCCAAAGGCCAAATCGCCACGCGGCGCAAAACCGTGTATATTCAATAGCGAACGGGTGACCCGGATGTGCTGCTCCCCTCGGGGTGGGGGAGGCTTTCGGAGCAGAGTAGACGATGAATCTCCGCTCGCTGTTCAGTCTCTTTTCCTCGGACCTGGCGATTGACCTGGGCACCGCTAACACCCTGGTGTACTCCGCCGCGAAAGGGATTGTGGTGAACGAGCCTTCGATTGTGGTCATCAACCAGAATACCCGCGAGGTGGAGGCGGTGGGCAAGGAGGCCAAAGAGATGTTGGGCCGCACGCCGGGCAACATCGTGGCCATCAAGCCGGTAAAGGACGGGGTGATCGCCGACTTCAAGGTCACCGAGAAGATGTTGAACTACTTCATCCAAAAAGCGCACAACCGTAAGATGCTGGTGTACCCGCGCATCGTCATTAGCGTGCCCAGCGAGATCACCCAGGTGGAGAAGCGCGCAGTCATGGAGTCGGCTTACCAGGCCAAAGCCAGCGAGGTACATCTGGTCGAGCAGGCCATGATGGCGGCCATCGGCGCAGGTTTGCCCATCAGCGAACCCAGCGGCAACATGATCGTGGATATCGGCGGCGGTACTACCGACATTGCCCTCATCTCCCTGTCCGGGATCGTCTACAGCCGCTCGGTACGGGTGGCAGGCAACGAGATGGACGAAGCCCTCATGCATTACCTGAAGCGGAAATACAACCTGCTGATCGGGGAGCGCACGGCCGAGCAAATCAAGATCGTGATCGGCTCCGCCTACCCGTTGGAAAAACCCCTGACCATGGAAATCAAAGGGCGCAACCTGGTTGAAGGCGTGCCCAAAACCATCACCGTGAACGACAGCGAGATTCGCGAGGCGATGTCGGAGTGCGTCTCGGCGATCATGAATGCCATTCGGGTGGCGCTGGAACGCACGCCCCCGGAGCTGTCGGCCGATATCAGCGACCGCGGCATCGTACTGACCGGCGGCGGCGCTCTACTGAAGAACCTGGACAGGCGCATTCGTGAGGAAACCGGGCTCCCCGTCTCCATCGCCGAGGATCCGCTGGCTTCGGTGGCCTTAGGCACTGGCAGGATGCTCAGCGATTTCAAGCTCCTGCGAAAGGTGTCCATCGAATGAGCCATCGAAGGAGATAGTCCGGCGAACCCATACAGGCAGCGCTTCTATGGATAGTCTGCTAAGCCGACATCGAAACGCCATCGTGCTGGTTGCGGTCCTGTTTCTGCAACTGGGCCTGTTGGCCTTTCAGGTGAAACGCGACAAGGATGTCCCGCTCATCCGCATCTGGGCGGTGGCGGTGATCGCGCCTGTGGAGAAAGCCTCCAGCAGCGTCATCCGCGGCCTGGTCGGTGTGTGGCGAGATTACGTGGACCTACGCCACGCCCGGCAGGAGAACCAGCGCCTGATGGAGGAGATTGGCCGGCTGAAGCTCTCCCACCACCACCTGCAGGAGGAAGCCCGGGAAGCCCGCCGGCTGAAGGAAGTACTACAATTGGGCAGCCAAATCCCCTTCTCCAGCATAGCTTGCCGGGTTATCGGTTCCAGTGCTTCGGAAACCTCGCGCGGGCTGTTTCTTGACAAAGGCAGCGAAGTCGGGATTCGGCCCAACATGCCGGTGATCACCCCCAACGGGATCGTTGGCAAGGTGACCCGGGTGTTTTGGGGCTCAGCCCAAGTGTTGGTGATCACAGATCCCGACAGCGGCGTCGGTGCCCTACTGGAAAAGTCGCGAGTGCACGGCGCAGTGCGGGGTTCCGGCGGCTTCTTCTGCCAATTGGCCTACGTCGTGAACGGCCAGAGCGTGGAAGTGGGAGAACAGGTGCTGACCTCGGGTGAGGACTTGATCTATCCCAAGGGCCTGCCGATCGGCTCGGTCACTTCGGTCAAGCCGGGCCGCGTGTTCCACGAAATCGAAGTGCAGCCCTCGGCTCGGCTGAACCGGCTGGAAGAAGTGCTGGTTGTCGTGCGTGGCGCCGGGAAGCAGATTCCTTCCAGGGCTGAAGCGCCGTTCGTGGCAGGGACCTCGCCGCGGCAAGCTGGGGCCACTGTCGCGACAGCCGCTCCGCCGGTCGCTGCAGCGACGACCAAGGCCGAAGCCCGGGCGAAGGCAGAGGCGAGGCCCCGTACCAGACTTGAAACGGATGCCGACAAGCTGCTCGAAGCCTACCGCACTGCGCAGCTGCACAAGGGCAAGGATCAGAAGCGAGCCTTGGTGCCCCCCCAACGTCGGACGCCTCCCCCTGCCGTTGTCCCCAGACCGCCGGAAGCCCCGGAGCCGGCGGCCACCGAAGTCGAAGCCGAAGCAGCCGCGTCTGACACTGGTCCTGGCAGCCAGCCGGTTGCCGCCACTGTTCCTGAGAAGCCCACTGACAGGCGGCTTCCAAGTCCAGAGCCTCCCCCTGCGCGATGAAGTTTGCAGTCCACACGCGGTCTGACCTCCGTGTGGAGGCGTATCGGTTTCCTCCTTGGACGGTCATCCTGATTGCCCTGCTGGCCCTATCGCTGCAGGGCCACTTGCCCCTGTGGTTCCCTGCTGTGGAGGTCCTGGACCTGCCCTTGCTCGTGACCGTGTATTTCGCTCTCAACCGCCGCAGTCAGGTCTCCGGGATGCTGGTGGGCGCCGCAATCGGTCTTGCGCAAGACAGCCTGGGCCACGGACCTATAGGCCTGTTCGGGATCGTAAAAACCGTTGTGGGCTACGCCGCATCCTCGCTCAGCACCCGCTTTGATACAGAACACCCGGGGGTACGGCTAGGGGTGGTGTTCGGGTTCTATTACGTCCACCTGGGGTTGTTCCTGCTGCTGCAGCAGGTCTTGTTAGAAAAGGCCGTGAGCATGCCTGGGGTGCGCAGCCTGGCAGTCGCTCTGATCAATGCGATCGTGGCCGTGCTGCTTTTCCAGTTGCTGGACCGCTTCAGAAAGCCGGTCTGAGCGCCGGTTGTCCAATTGTTCTTCTTCCAACGCTTTCGGTTAAGAAGGTAAACTTTTCACGAGCCGCACCCCCAGGGTTGGGCTGAGCCGGCCGAGCCTGCTACAATGCAAGCAGGCCCTGGGACTCCGCAGCCCAAGTTGTTCAGTTTGGGATCATTAGCTCTTCCGGGCTCTCCCGGTGGGCTTTTTGGCGGGCCTTCTAGAGATGTTTGAATCCGGCGACACAAAGTTTGCTCAATTCAAGATCTCGGTTGTCCAGTTTCTGACCTTGGGTATCTTTCTGGCACTGGCCACCGGGTTCTGGCGGCTTCAGATCCAACGCCCGGAATATTACGCCGCACTGGCCGAGCAAAACCGCGTGAAGAGCCTGCCAATTCTAGCACCGCGCGGCCACACTCTGGACCGCGAAGGACGCGTCATTGTCTCCAGCTATCCTTCGTTCAGTATCTTGCTACTGCGCGAGCAAATGAAGGATCACAGGAATCTGCAGCTGATCGCTGCCGGACTCCGAATCCCGCTGAAGGAGCTGCAGGCTCGACTGCTTCGGTTCCGTACCGCGGCGCCTTACGAGCCCGTCGTCATCCGGGAGGACGCTACCTCCCGGGACTTGGGATTCCTGGAAGCGCACCGCGATGACCTGCCGGAGCTGGAGGCGGTGATGGTGCACCGTCGCCTCTACCCGCGTGACGGCTTCGCAGCGCATGTCCTTGGCTATGTGGGTGAGGTGAGCGAGGACGAACTGAACCGCGCGGAATTCGCAGACTACCGCCCTGGTGCCATTGTGGGCCAGAGGGGCGTGGAGCGGCAGTACAACGACATCCTGATGGGAAAGGATGGATTGCGACACATCCTGGTGAACAGCATAGGCCGCGAGGTGGGGCGGCTGGACGAAACACCCGTCGTAGGTGGGCAACCGCTGAGACTGACCCTTGACTTGGATCTGCAAGTCGCGGCGGAAGTCGCGATGGAGGACAAGAAGGGCGCCCTGGTGGCCCTGGACCCTCGCACCGGGGAGGTTCTGGCTTTGGTCAGCCGCCCGGTCTATGATCCGAACAATTTTGCCATCCGTATCAGCAGCCAGCAATGGACTCGGCTCACCCAAGACCCCGACCTGCCTTTGCTGAACCGTGCCATTCAGGCCCAATTGGCTCCCGGTTCCGTCTATAAAATCTTTCTGGCAGCGGCGGCACTGGAGGAGGAGGTCCTGACGGAGAAAACCGCCTTCTATTGTCCTGGAGGCGCTGTTTTTTATGGTCGGTACTTCCGGTGCTGGCGGAAGGGCGGGCACGGCCGCGTGAATCTGCATCGCGCCATCGTCCAATCTTGCGACGTGTTCTTCTACAATGTCGGCAAGCGTCTGGGTATCGAAAAAATGGCCTATTACTCCCGGCGATTCGGCCTGGGTTCTCCGACCGGAATCGATTTGCCATATGAGGAGGAAGGCGTGATGCCTTCGCCGGAATGGAAGCGGCGGCTGTTTGGGGAGAAATGGTATGCGGGCGAAACCATCTCGGTGGCCATCGGCCAGGGGTCGGTGGCAATGACACCGCTGCAGATGGCTTACGCCATCGGCGGGATTGCCTCCGGCGGGGTCTTCCGGCGCCCGCGTCTGGTGTTTCCTTCCGAAATCCAACACTACAGGCCCAGCACGAACCCGGATGGCGCGAACCCGGACAATGTGTGGCGCTTTCCGCTTCGCGAGGAGACCATTGAACAGGTTACCCTGGGCATGTATGGGGTGGTCAATGAGCGTGGAGGTACCGGTGGGCGGGCGCGCATTCAGGGGGTGGAGGTGGGCGGAAAGACCGGAACCGCACAGCTGGCCAGCCTGGAGGCCACTAAGGGTGTCGTGGCTCCGCATCTAAAGGATAATGCATGGTTTGTCGGCATGGCTCCCCGGCGCAACCCGGAGATTGTGGTGGTCTGTCTGTTCGAGCACGGAGGGCATGGCTACTTGGCTGCTCCGATAGTGCGCGAGGTGATCAAGACTTACTGGGACAAGCGTCAGCCTCAGAAGCCACCGCAACTGGCCGCCGGCCAGGCGCGCACGCAAAGCTCGCTGGCACCCTGAGGAGCTCTGCCCCAGGCAGCTATGTCTAGTTGTAAGCTATGTCTCGCTATATCAGCTACAGAAGGATGGACTGGTTCCTGCTGGGCTTGGTTCTGCTGATCTCCGCCCTGGGTTTGATGGAGATCTACAGCGCTACCTACAGAACCAAGTTCGCCGGAGCCTACGAGAGGCAGATCTACTGGATCTTAGCCGGCCTGGTCTTGATGTACCTGATGAGCTTAATTGACTACCACACCCTGTTGGATCAAGCCCCTTTGATGTATCTGGTCTCCGTGGGATTGTTGGTGCTGGTGCTGGTGGTGGGGCGTAAGGTGCTTGGCTCCCGGCGTTGGATTCCGCTGGCTGGCGGCTTTCACTTTCAAGTGTCAGAATTTGTCAAGCTGGTGCTAATATTGGTCATGGCGAGGTATTTCAGTGAATCTCGCCAGGGGCGGGTAAGCAGCCCGGACCTGATCAAGGTGGGGCTGTTGGGTGGCATACCGATGGGGCTGGTCTTACTGCAGCCGGACCTCGGCACCGCCCTTACCTATGCTCCCATCATGATGATGGCTTTGCTTCTGGCAGGCATCCGGCTGAAACACGTAGTGGTCCTCGGCATGCTGTTCGCGCTAGCCATGCCCGTCGCTTGGACCTATGGGCTGAAGCCCTACCAGAAAGCGCGACTCCTGACGTTCGTCCATCCGGAGAAGGACCCGCTGGCGGGTGGATACCAGTTGACGCAATCCAAGATCGCGGTGGGTTCGGGGGGCCTCTGGGGCCAAGGCAGCAAGAAAGGCACCCAAACTCAATTGTGGTTTCTCCCAGTGCCCCACACCGATTTTATCTTTGCGGCCTTTGCTGAGGAGCACGGATTCTTCGGAGTGCTTTCCGCCCTGCTCCTCTACTTCATGGTCTTGATGAGGCTCATCCACAATGCCCAGACGGCTCCCGACCGCAGCGGAGTGTTCATCGTTATGGGAGTGGTGGGTGTGCTTCTGTTCCATATCCTGGTGAATGTCGGGATGGTGATCGGCTTCATGCCGATCACCGGCATTCCGCTACCGCTGATGAGCTACGGCGGTTCCTCGGTGCTGTTTACGTTTATGGCGCTCGGCCTAGTGAACAATGTCAGGCTGCGCCGCTTTGTCCATTAGCATGCCTGGAGGGATCGCGCCTGCGTGCGTAGCTTGAGGCGCCGAGACGGTTGGCGGGAGGGAAGCCAACCGCGCGGACACTGAGTTGCAGGTTCCCTCCGCGAGTTTACGATTTTAAGTCCGGCCCCTGAAGGCCGGCGGGCACACCATGTTTGGGGTGATTATGTCCAACCTACAGGGCGAGAGGGTCGCCCGCGCCCGTCCGGGTGTTCTTCCAACCGATCCGTCTGGGCCTTACCCCTGCGCTTTCTCGAGCCTGCAAGAAGGCCTGTGGCAGGGGCGAAAAGTAGCCCGGAATCGTTGGACCAGCCCCGGGTGGACGACCAGGGTGCCTTGGCCGAGGAAGATGGCCGCCCCTCACGCTAATTGCTCCGTCCGACGTGGTTCCGCCCAAAGGAGTTTCCATGGTGAAGGAACTACTGATCTCTTCGTCTCCCTACGAGACGAAGGTGGCTATTCTGGAAGAGGATCAGCTTGCCGAAGTCTACTTTGAACAATCCCACGAATACTCAATAGCTGGGAGCATCTACAAAGGTCGGGTGACGCGCGTGCTCCCGGGCATGCAGTCCGCCTTCGTCGACATCGGCTTGGAGCGCGACGCCTTTCTCTATGTCTCTGACTTTCTCGAAGACGCCGAAGTTTTCGACAAGATTGATACCGGGGTCGGAGATAGCCTAGCACGGATCAGCGAAAGGGCACCTTCTCCCGCCAGCCGTCCCCTTGGCGCGCCTCAACCACCGGAACCAATTTCGGCTCCTCAAGCTTCTGTGCCGGAACCGGAGGCTACAACTGGCCCGGGTGGGGCGGCTCAGGGGCGTCGCCGCCGCGGACGCCGGCGCGCGCGCCGCCGCTTCGGTGGCCGCGGATTCCCTCAAGCAAAATATGCCGGCCCGTCGGAAGCCGGTCCCCAACAGAGGGCCAGTTCCCAACAGGGGGCCGATTCCCAACAGGGGGCCAGTTCCCAACAGGGAGAAAGCAGCTCCCCGTCCCCGATTGCGAGTCGGCGCCCCGCGCCCATGGTGCTTCCAGGTGAATCGCTAGCCAAGTACCGACAACTTATCCCCGCCGCGTCTGACGGCCCCGCCTTCCATGAACCCGCAGTAGAGGAAATCGAGAAACCGCAGGAAAGAGACAATACGGCGGAGCCGTTCGGGAGCAGCCAACCTGAACCACAATCCGAGGAGGCCCGGCAGGAGGAAGCTTCCAGCCCCGAGACCGACACGTGGTCCGCTCCAGCGGTGGTTCCGAAAACCGGCGAACCGGAGGCGGCACAATTTGAACAGGTGCCGGGTGCGCCTCCGGCGTCCGGCTCGGTATCTGAGGCGATCTTGGAGCCCACACCCAGCGAAGAATCTGTCGAGCAACTCCAGATGGAGGAGCCAGCCCCAGCCGCCGGAGAAGAAGCTCCTGAAGAAAGTGTCCCTCAAACCCTGGAGGATGTTTCATCGCTGGCAGTTACCGAGGAGGACGCGGAAGCGGCAATTGTCGGCGGCGACCAGGCTGGCGACCCGGAGCAGACTCCGGCGGGGGAGAGCAGCGTCGCTGGCGTTGAAGGTGCGCCAGCGGGGGAGCCGGCTGGAGGACGAGTTAGTGCCTCAGGCCCCCGCTTTGGCCGTCGGGTCAACCGGCGGCTGCGTCGCAAGATGCAGAGCGACGGCCGGCAGCAGCCGCGCCCCCAGGCACCCGCGGACCGTAGTGTCCGCTCCCAGCCGTTGATTACCGACTTGTTGCGCGAAGGGCAGGAGATTCTGGTTCAGGTCGCTAAAGAACCGCTAGGTAGGAAGGGCGCACGCATTACGTCCCACATCGCCCTGCCGGGCCGCTATTTGGTCTACATGCCGACGCTCGAGCACGTGGGAGTTTCGCGCAGGGTAACCACGGAGGAGGAGCGACAGCGCTTGAAGCGGGTCATCTTGGAAGCCAAAAGCGAAATCCCGGGAGGTTTCATCGTCCGCACCGCCGGGGAAGGGCGTAGCGAAAAGGAGCTCCTTGAGGACGTCCAGTTTCTGCACAACCTCTGGCTCGAGATTCGGGCCAAGGCGGAGCGCACCGCTGCCCCCGCGCTCCTCCACCACGACCTGAACCTGGTGGAGCGCATCCTGCGCGACCAGCTCTCGGAGGAGTTCCGCGCGCTTTGGGTGGACAACGAGCAGGAGTACGAAACGATCCTGAAGTTCGTGCAAAACTTGCAGCCGGTGTTGGTCTCCCGCGTGAAGCTGTACACCAAAGATGCTCCCCTGTTCGAAGAGTTCAACGTCTACGAGGAGATCAACAAGGCGTTGAAGCCGATGGTCTGGCTGAAATCCGGCGGCTACATCGTGATCAACCATACAGAGGCGCTGGTCTCCATTGACATCAACACCGGCAAGTACGTTGGTAAGACGCCGCGGCTGGAGGACACCATTGTCAAAACCAATGTGGAGGCCATCAGGGAAATCGTGCACCAGATCAGGCTGCGGGACTTGGGCGGCATCATCGTGATTGACTTCATCGACATGGAAGAGCGGAGGAACCGCACGCGGGTGATGCAGGCGTTGGAGGAAGCGCTCCGGCAGGACCGCGCCCCTTCCAAGGTCGTTGCCTTTAACGAGTTCGGGCTGGTGGCCATCACCCGCAAGCGCGTGAAGCAATCGCTGGAGCACACGCTGTGCGCGCCCTGCGTCCACTGCAGCGGCTCCGGCTTCCTGAAGTCCCCGCACACCATCGCCATGGAAATCCTGACCGAAGCCTCCAAGCTCGTCCCCTTCCCGCACCGCAAGCAAATCACCTTGCGGGTAAGCCCCGAGGTGGCGCGGTACCTGAAACAGCGGGACGTTCCGGTCATGCAGGGAATTGAGGACATGACCCATCAGACGGTGTTCATCAAGACCGACCCCACTTTGCACCCGGAGTCGTTCGATTTCAACTGAAGCGCCAGGGGGAGCCGCAGAGTTTCGTCGTGCGGTGCGCTTGCCGGTGCTGATGTATCACCACGTTGGACCTGTGAGACGTGGCACCTTTGCCTTCCTGACGGTTTCCCCCGAGAGGTTTGGAGCTCACGTGCGCTGGCTGGCCCGCCGGGGGTACGCGGGGATACGCCCCTCGGATTGGTTGGCCTGGCGCCGCGGAGAAGCGGCGCTCCCCGACAAGCCTGTGCTGATCACCTTTGACGATGCCTACGCGGATGTCGCCGAGTACGCGCTTCCGGTCCTTGACGGTTACGGGTTCGGTGCCGCGGTATTCGTAGTGACAGGACAGGTAGGCAAGACGAATACCTGGGACGAGCGCCAGGGTTCGGGCACCCACCCTCTGATGACTGCCCAGCAAATCCGCCAGTGGGCGGGTCAGGGCATTGAGTTCGGGGCCCATAGCCGCACTCACCCCGACCTGAGAAGTTTGCCGGCTGCCGAATTGGCGGAGGAAATCGAGGGCAGCAAGAAGGACCTGACCAACCTGTTGGGCGCACCCGTGCTCTGCTTTGCGTATCCTTACGGCGAATCAAACGCCGCTGTCCGTCAGTGCGCCGGGGCCGCGTTCGCCCTTGCGTTTGGCGGCGACGAAAAGGGTCTGAACCACCTAGCCACCGAGCTAGACCTACTCCGTCGCATCATGGTCTGGCCGCAGGACTCCTGGCTGGACTTGGCGCTGTGCGTCCGTTTCGGCTGGCATCCCAGAGGGAAGATGCGCGGGCTGCTGCTGCGGGCCAAGTGGAAGCTCGGCGGCAGCCGGGCGGTGCTTGCCCGCTGATCACCTCTTGAAGGCCCGGCAACGGGCTCCCCCTCACTTCCCTGATGCTTCCGTGGGCTTGGCGGTCACTATCGGGCCGCTTCAGGGCGATCCTGGCTAGGGTGTTGCGCTTGAAGAAGCCGCTCCAGATCCTCCCAGCGAATCACTTCCCGTACGCCGGTCCAAAAGGCATAGTGGAGCTTGAGGCGGTGGTCCAGGCCGGCCAGCCACGTCTCTTTCAACGGTCCGAGTCTGGCCATGGCGCCGACCAGGTCGCGGATGGCCCGAACTAGCCAGGGCGCGTGTTGAAAGGCGCGGCGGAAGCAGATTCCTCGCCAGGTCGTGTAGCCTTTGACCGGCAGAGTGCGCTCGGATTCGGGGAAATCTAGCCCATGGCGACGGAGTAGCTGGACGAATGCTCGTCCTGCGAGGTGGACTTTTTCGTAAAACGCCGCTTCCTCGTCCACCCAGATATGTATCCCGAGGGCCTCGGCACTAAAAGTAAACTCCGCTCCCTGCCGCTCAAGGCGCGCTGCCAAGTCCATCCACTCGGGCCCGTTAGGCTTGCCGGCCGGGCTGGACCAGAGCTGCCGCGGTTCCTGCAATCCAAGAAAACAAGAATGCATTGGCGGGGATTTGCAGGTTGAAGTCGGTGACGGAGTGAATCAGTAAGGAGGCCATCGCCCCGGCGCAACCCGCGGCCAAAACCTTGTCGCTGGTCCGCTCCAAAACCGTGGTCCGGCGCGCTACTTTTACCACTAGCAGGATGCTGAAAAAGTCCCTGGGCGACCTCTTACGAACAAAATATAAATGAGTATAATTGTTCTCATTATGCGAGGACACGATCTGCACCAAGACGCGATGTTCAGCTACCTGAGCCCCGAGCAACGGGTGCCCCAGGATCATCCGTTGCGGCCGATACGCCGCATGACCGACCAAGCACTGCAACGGCTTTCGCCGCGGTTCGAGCGGATGTATGCTGACATCGGTCGCCCCTCGATCGCCCCGGAGAAGCTGCTGCGGGCCTTGCTGCTGCAGGTGCTCTACACCATCCGCAGCGAACGGATGCTGCTGGAGCAACTCGATTACAACCTCCTGTTCCGGTGGTTTGTGGGACTGAACATGGATGACGCGGTGTGGGTGCCGACGGTGTTCAGCAAGAACCGGGACCGGCTGCTGGAGGGGGCCGTCGCCGAGGCATTCTTTGACGAGGTGTTGCGCGAGGCGGGCGAGCAGGAGTTGCTGTCGGAGGAGCACTTCACGGTGGACGGGACGCTGCTGGAGGCGTGGGCGAGCCAGAAGAGCTTTCAGAGGAAGGACGCGCCGGAGGGGCCGCCGCCGGAGGATCCGGGCAATCCCACGGTGGACTTCCACAAAGAGAAGCGGACCAACGAAACGCACCAGTCGACGACAGACCCGGACGCTCGGCTGGCCCGGAAGGGCAAAGGCAAGGAGGCCAAGCTGAGCTACGTCGGGCACGTGCTGATGGAGAACCGCAACGGGCTGGTGGTGAATGTGCGGCTGACCCAGGCCACCGGCACCGCCGAGCGGGAAGCGGCCGTGGAGATGGTGGACGACATTCCGGGCCCGAAGCAGGTGACGGTGGGTGCCGACAAGAACTACGACGCCGAAGCGATGGTGCAGCAGTTGCGGGAACGGAAGGCCACGCCGCACGTGGCGCAGAACCAGGAACGGCGGCGCAGTGCCATCGACAGCCGGACCACACGGCACCCGGGTTACCAGATCAGCCAGAGAGCGCGGAAGAAGGTGGAAGAGAGTTTCGGATGGATGAAGACGGTCGGGTTGCTGCGGAAGCTGCGGCATCGGGGCCTGGAGCGCGTCGGCTGGATCTTCACCTTTACGGCTGCCGCCTTCAACCTGGTCCGGATTCGCAACTTGGTGATCGGGGCCGTCCCGCCGCGGGTAGTGGGCCCAGGGGCCGCCTGAGGAGGAGTGTGTCCAAAGGACGAAAAAGGGCTGGGAAAGGCAAAAGACAAGGCCCCAAAGGGCCAATAGCGAGGTTCACTACGAACCGAACGGCTCAAAGAAAATTCCCACAGGATAAACGCTACTGAATTTTTTGGCCCTTTTCAGCACCCTGCTAGGAACCAAAGACTGCCAAACAGAAGCACGGTCGTGGGCACACCTATTTCGGCAGCGAATTGCAGGTAGTCATTGTGGGCATACACGTAGCGTAGCTCGAACAGGCTTGACTGGTAGGGAACGGTAGCCCACTGGTAAGCTCCCAGACCGGCCCCTAGCAGTGGATAGTCGCGAATCAGCACGAGCGTGTCGCGCCAGACCGGCAGACGGTACTCTTCCAGGCCTACCGGGAGTCCTGCTTCGAAACGTTCCAGAACCGGCGCCACCCCGATCCAGATGGCATAAGTGGCGGGAAGCGCCAGAACGAGAAGGATCAGAGGAAGTGCGGCTCGGCGGGTGTTCTGTAGGAGAGCGATCATTACCACAACCGCGACACCTACCAGCGCCGCCGCAATCCCCATCCGAGAGCGCGAGAAGATGAGTGCGACGCAAACGACCGCAAACACAATGACGTCTCGTAAGGAACGAGAAGCGGCCGGGGAGAGCAGGACCTGCACCCACCTGGGGCGGCCAGGAGTACCCGGCGCCGGCAAACGAAACAGAATTCCCGCCAGCACAAATGGCAGCACCATTTCCAGGAGGCCAGCGAGATGGTTGCGGTTGATATAGGTCCCTGTAGCATCCGAGGCATGGAGCCGCTTGGCATAGGTAAAGATGTACTGCCAGCCCGTCAGATACTGGATAATCCCATAGGCTGCCTCCAAACAGCCAACCACAATGAGTACGGCAACGAGGGCGGGCTGCCGCCTTCGGTGGATACATACATAGAAGGCCAGCAGGAATACCAGACCGTAGCACACCAGATTGAGCGTCGCCGCGCTCGTGGCGTATGGGTTGACTGAAAGTGTGAGGAACTTGGAGGGACTCACAACCGGCGACAAGACGTCGCGCGCGATCGCCACCCGGGCAGGAGAAAGGGCAGCCACAATTTCCTCCCACAGGGGCAGCATTTGCACCAGCGGAATCACCAGCAAGATACCGAGAACAGCTAGAGCGGCTCGCGGAACCGCCGGCCATCCGAATCTCCACAGGGTAAATATGCCCAGCGCGCAGATGCTGGTTTGCATGATGAAAATCGCCAGGGAGTACCTGCCGCCGAAGGCCAGGACGGTGAAGATCGCCACCAACGCCAAGCCAAGGCTGATTTCCCCCACCCCGGTTGGTGCTTGCCAGCTGAGGCTCCTGCCCTGAGTTTCGCGTCCGGCCGACATTCTCAGCCTGCTCTTTCCTTTGGGCTTCGTAGGGCCCACACGACTTCTGTCAAGGAGCTGGCTACGCAGTTGGACCGGGGCGGCAACACAATGGCGCCACAGCCAGAGGGCGATTTTCTAAGAATCAATGGAAGACTTTGCGGCGAGAGTCGACAGGATTCACAAGCGTACTAGGATTGTACTGACTCTCCCTGCTGCTCGTTTTCGCGGCCGTAAGAGCCGTATCCGTACCCTCTGTAATGGCGATAATAGTAATCGTAGCCAAACGTGGAAAAATCTACGTTGTTCAGTGCCACTCCGATGACATTCGCGTTCACCTGAAGCAACTGCATCTTGGCGTGGTTGACCAGTTCGCGCGGTGTCACGCCCCCGTGGGCGACCAGAATGACCGCCTCCACTTGCGCTGCCAGGATGCGGGCGTCGGCAACGTGGAGCACGGGCGGGGAATCGAGCAGCAAGTAATGAAATTTCTCATGCGTTCCGTTCAGCAGCTCCTTCAACTGGCTGGAGGAGAGCAGTTCGGCAGGATTAGGCGGAGAGGGCCCGCATGGGATGCCATAAAGGTTCGGGATGCTGGTGGCCACAATTGCCTCGTCCAGTGAGGACTGGCCCGTCAGATAGGTGGAAAGCCCGGCCAAGGACGGTTTCAGCTTCAGCAAGTTGGCAATACGTGGCTTGCGCATGTCTGAGTCCACCACCAGCACCCGGCTGCCCAGCTGTGCCAGCGTAATTGCCAAGTTTACGACCGTGGTGGTCTTTCCCTCCCCGGGCTGCGCACTGGTGATGAGGACGACGCGGGGCGGCCGGCCGGAAGTTGACAACAGCATGGAGGTCCGCAGTGAGCGATAGACTTCCGACAGAGGTGAATTGCTGTCGGTTCCAATCAACTCTAGATGGAGACTGGCCCTATTGCTCGCCAGGGCGGTGGCGGGCTTGGGCAACTGCTTCCGTGTGCCATAGCCGTATCCGTAGGGGAGCTTCCCCTGGCCGTTGGCGGCAGCCGAAGGGATCACCCCTAGGGCTGGCAGGCGTAGGAAGCGTTGGACGTCGTTGGGCGTCTTCAAGGTATTGTCCAGGTATTCTTGGAACAAGGCCAGTCCGATGCCCAACCCCAGGCCCAGGAAGAGCCCCAGCGCCAGATTCAGCAGCTTGCGCGGTCGGGCCGGTTGCAACGGGACCTCGGCTGTGTCGACCACGCGGACATTGCTGGCCCGCAGTCCAGCCGAAACTCCAGCTTCTTTCAGGCGCTGCAGCAAACCGTCATAGAGCTGCTTGTTGGTGTCCACCTCACGTTTCAAGATGTTGTACTGGATAGACTTTTCCGCAATTTGGTTGAACTGCCGCGTTTCCCGCGCCACGACTTGCTCCAGCAACCGCTCCCGGTGGACCGCCGCCAGGTAGTTATCTCGAACCCGCCGGGTCAGAGCCATCCGCTCGTTTTCCAACGACCGTTCCAGTTCGTCGATTTGGAACTGCAGCCGCTTGACCTTGGGGTATTCCGGAGTAAAGGTCGCGCTCAGTTCCGAGTGCTGCCGCTTCAGCTCGGCACACCTCACGCTCAGCTCCTGGTAGAGTCGGTTCTCCAGCATCCCTGGAATCGAGCTGTCCTCGCCCGTTCGGACCTGGTTGTACAAAGATTCTTCTTGGATGCGCTCGGCTTCGGACCGGGTATATTCCTCCTCCAACTGCTTCAATTTCTGCGCACTCATGCTCTGCTTTTCGTCGATGAACAGAATGGAATTCTCCTTGGCATAGCGCTGCAGCTCTTCCTCGGACTGTTCCAGCTTGCCCTGGAGCCCGACGAGCTGCTGAGAAAGCCACTCGGAAGCCTTCTGCGTGGCTTCCCATTTCACCTCCAGGTTCTGGTCAATGTAGTTGGAAGCCAGGGTGTTGACGATCCGGGCCGTCAGAACTGGATCGTAGGACTCAAACGAAATCTTCACTAAACGGCTGTTTCGCACCGGCTCTACCGCGAGCCGGTCCAGGAAGGTGCCGATCAATCCCGTGTGCGGGTCCGACTCCACCCCTTCGGGGACAGACGACGGGCGCCAGCGTAGCACTCGTCGCAGCAGTGAGGGCTTTTCATCGAATTCGGCAACCTGGT
This sequence comes from Terriglobia bacterium, assembly GCA_965223005.1. GTDB lineage: Bacteria > Acidobacteriota > Terriglobia > JAJPHL01 > JAPKYU01 > CBDBKE01. The sequence continues at coordinate 23,482 of CBDCVK010000008.1, forward strand.
CCAGATCCAGCTTCTCAATGACCCGGCGGGCCAAAGTGCGGCTGCGCAGCACCTTGTAAGCGGTTTCCAGGTGGGATTCATCGTAGGGGTTGATATCGGCAACGAAGTCCTTGAAGTTGAGGATGTTCTGGCTTTCGCGGTCAATTTGCAACACCACTTCGGCCCGATAGACCGGCTGCTGCTTGAGCGTGCCGATCACGACCGTAACGACCAGCAACAACATGACGCTGAGCACCGTCCAGCGACGCTTGCGCAGGATCCGCCAATATTCCAGCAAGGGGAGGGATTCTTCCTCTTCCTGCGGTACTGTGTAGGCGGGAACGGTAATCGTCGCCGGAACCTCGGAGGACCGCTTGGGAACCCTCTCCAGTGAATTTTCCTCGGACATTAGATCTCTCAGCGATTAATAGCGGCCCCAGATGAGAATTCCTGTGGCCATGCTGATCGCCATTTCGATGCTGCGCAGGGCGGCTGCTTTGCCGACGCTCCCGGGAACAAATAAGATGTCATTGGCTCCCAGCATGAGGTCAGGGTCCTTTCCCTTCAGGATCCGTCCCAGGTCGATCTGTTGCTCGGTGCGATTTCCGTCGGCGTCCAGACGCATGATGGCCGTTTGACTGCGTTTGGCCGTCTTTGTCGGTCCACCTGCCATCGCTACCGCCTGAATGACGGAAATGTAGTCGAAGTCAGTCAGAGGGAAACCTCCAGGGCTCCTCACAGCTCCGGCGACGTACACTGTGCCCGCGGGAGGCACTTTGACCACGTCCCCAGGGTAGACGGGTACGTTCCATTTCGGGTCTCCGCTGTTCAGCAGCTCTTTCAGTGGGACCTCAACAATCTCCGCCTGCTCCACTCCGTCGCCGTCCCCAACAGTGCTGGCGGCGCTGTTCGGCGAAGTGCCAGCGGCCCTCTGGCGGCGAGGCCTGTGGGTAATCACCACGGTCCGGCCCGGATGACGACGGAGGCCTTCGGAAAGGCCTTGCGCCATGGCCAGAACTTCGAGCAGGTTCTTCTGCGTCCGAATGTAATACAGGCCCGGCATCTTCACTGCTCCCACCACCGAAACCGGGTCACTTCGGAATTCCTGCAGAAAAACAGTAACCTGCGGATCTTTGATGTAGGTCCTGCGTAGCAGCTCGCTCAGCACGCGCTCCAATTCTATGGGGCTCAGCCCGGCCGCTTTCACCCGACCTAGCAGCGGGAGAGAGAGCTCTCCAGAGGCCGAAACCCGCGCGGTGCGGCTCAGCTCCGGCACCTCGAAGACGGAGATGTTGATCAGATCCTCCGCCCCGATTCGGTAGTCCTGATGTGCCTGCCAAGCAGTCTCACGCTTGCTCGGAGTCGCCCCCAACAGGCGCTCATTGAATTCACGGACACTAGCGCCAGGCTCCTGGGGCGGTAGAGGCTGCTGAGCGGGGGAAGAAGTGAAGCCAAAAAGAACAAGAACTGCCAGCAGAGGCGGTTTCATGCACTCCTCCAATGAACGAGCCCTAATGTGCTCAATATATACTCGCTCATTCTAATGGCCGCTCTGCGAATGCGCAAGCTTCGAGCTTCAAAAGGCGCCCACGCCGCAGACGCGGTTGATAGCCTACTTGGATAGAGTCGACGACGTATCGGCTTAGGTCAGCAACCGGACACTGTGCACCACACCCCTGAGCAGTACCTCGCACCAGGGTGGGTGATGCTAGCGGGGACCATCCGTGGGACTCTCGATCTCTCTCCGCTTGCCTATAATGCTGACCGTCAGTCCGCTCACCCCTCGGCCCCCTGGGGCAGTGCGGCATTAGATTGGCCGCTGCCGTAGATGGTGGCTGGGGCACCTTGCCAATCCGTATCATCCACGGCTCTCGTCCTGGAATCCCTACGGAAGTTCAATACATGGCAATGTTGTAAGCACAGAGAAGATCGACCAATAGCTTTTCAAGGCCCCGAAATACTTTTAGAGACACCCAGGACGCAGGCATAATTGCCGAAGGTGTAATGTGCTGGAGCCTCATGTGATTTGCAAGCGAAGGATTGTAGGAAAGCGCAGACTCTTTCTCGCTTAGGTGCGTGAATGCGTATTCTGGTGACGGGTGGGGCGGGTTACGTCGGAAGCCACACGACGAAGGTGTTGGCGCACTCCGGCTTCCAACCGGTCGTGCTGGATAACCTGGAGGCCGGGCATCGCTGGGCGGTGCGCTGGGGTCCGCTGGTGGTCGGGGACCTAGCCAATACAAGCTTGCTTCAGGAGTTGTTGCAGGAATATCGCGTGGAAGCAGTGATTCACTTTGCTGCTCACGCGTACGTGTCCGAGTCGGTCGCCAACCCCCAAAAATACTTTCGCAACAATGTCGCCAATACCCTGAACCTGCTCGAAGCCATGCTCGACAGTGGCGTCCGGCACATTGTCTTCTCCTCCAGCTGTGCGAGCTACGGGCTTCCCGAATCCGTTCCCATACGCGAAGATCATCCACAGTGCCCGGTGAACCCTTACGGCGAATCCAAATTGTTTGTCGAGCGCGTGCTCGACTGGTTTGGCCAGGCTTACGGGCTGAGCTGGTTGTCGCTGCGCTACTTCAACGCGGCGGCGGCGGATCCGGAAGGGGAGATCGGCGAAGAGCATGAGCTCGAGACGCACCTGATCCCGCTGGTGATCCAGGCCGCACTTGGCCAGCGGCCTTTTGTGGAGATTTACGGAACCGACTACCCAACCCCAGACGGAACCGCCATCCGCGATTACGTCCACGTGACGGACTTAGCCGAGGCCCACGTGCGGGGGTTACGCTATCTCGCAAACGGTGGCAGCAGCATGGCGCTGAACCTGGGCACGGGCAAAGGGCACTCCGTGCGAGAAGTGATTCAAGCAGTCGAGCGAGTCAGTGGGCGGCACTTCCCGGTGCGGGAAACCGGCCGACGTCCGGGCGACCCGCCGGCCCTGGTGGCCGATGCGAGCCGTGCCGCCCAGGTGCTAGGGTGGCGGCCCCGCTACCCCGAGTTGGATTCTCTTGTAGAACACGCCTGGCGCTGGCATGCGTCGCGGAATCGGCCCGGGTAGGGCGACGCGGTTGGTTCTGCTCTTGCCAGACCAGCGCCCGGATAAGTATGCTGATTGAGTATGCGGTTTGTTTTGTTTGCCGGCATCCTGGGTTTCTTTCTAGCCGGACTGAACTATTACCTCTACTGTAAAGCGCGCCGCCTGGTGCTGCGCTGGCGCTCGGGTGATGCGGCAACCCGCTGGATCTGGGCAGTACGAAGCCTGTTCCTGTTGATGAACGCCCCATATCTGGTCCTGCTGATCCTTTGGATAGCGGGTGTGGGCCTGCATCATCTTTCCCAGCCAGCCCTGCGCTGGTTTATTTACCCCTTCTACGCCTGGGTGGCCATGCTGTTGGCCTTCCTGCTCCTTGCCTCCCCTGCTGAGCTGGTAGGCGGAATCCTTCACGGGGTTCGCTTGCTGTTCCCGCGCAGCCAACCCGCCCCGGCGACCGTCGTGGCCCGGCGAAATTTTCTGGCTTCCGCCGCCGCCGTAATCCCGCCAGTGCTTCTTGCATTTTCCGCCAGAGCGGTCTATGGCTCCGAGGACCTGGAAGTCTCGCCACTGGTAAAGATCCCGGTGAGAAATTTGCCGCGGGCCTTTGATGGGCTGACTATCACCCAGCTTTCGGACCTGCATGCGGGCGCCTACATTCGCGAGCGGGAGCTGCGTCGCGCCATTGAGGAGGCCAACAATCTGCGCTCGGACCTGGTGGTCATCACCGGCGACATCCTGGATGCCAGCCTGGACCTGTTGCCTGTCGCGCAGCAGGAACTCAGCCGCCTGCGCGCCCCGCTGGGTATTTTTGGCATCCTGGGGAACCATGACTACTACGCCGACCGCCGCCGTCCGGCCTATCCGGGCTGTCTGCGCCTCATCGAGGGCATGGAAGCGGCGGGGGTGCGCATGCTCCGCAATCAGCGCGAGGGCCTCCGGCAGGGCGGTGAGGAGTTGTTGCTGCTAGGGCTGGACTGGACCGGCTTTCCACGCGGTAATCCCAACCTCTACCTGAGTCGGATGGCGCGCGCGGCGCTGCGGCAGACGCTCGAGGGATACCAGGGCGAGGCGCCCCGCATTCTGCTGGTTCATCATCCGCACGTCTTTTACGAGGCGCCTGAATTCGGCATTTCGCTGACGCTCGCCGGGCACACCCACGGCGGCGGTCAGATCGTGATCGCCGAGCACAAGGGGCGCCCGCTGGCACTGGGGTCGGCCGTGTTCCGCTACATGAGCGGCCTCTACCGGGAAGGCCACCACTACCTGTACGTGAACCGCGGCGTGGGGTTTGTAGGCTTGCCGATCCGTGTCCAGTGCCCGCCGGAGATCAGCCACTTCCAGCTTGTCCGCGCCTGACCGTAGCTGGATCTCTTTCGCACAAGCGACGGCGGTTTCGCGCGTTGCTCCTCTATGATCAAGGGGCGGAGCGCTTCAGGACGGCGACGTTGCGTTCATCGGCAGCAACCCGCCGGAAGAACTTTTTCAGCTCATCCAGGCGCTCGCGGCCAACCAGTACATCCCTAATTTCGTAGCTGCGACGGTAACGCAGGACGTTGCCCTCGACCTCCACCTGGCTGCGGTATGCTCCCAGGGGAGAGTCAATTTCCACGGCAGGGGGCAGCTCGTCTACCTCATAGCCCTCAGGCAGCGCAATCTCGTAGCTGTCACTCTCCAGAGTCGTGTTGGGGAATTCTACCGGATGCTTCCTTTCCTTGCCCTCCAGCAAGTCCCAGCCCTTTTGACCCAGGACGCATGGCCGGACCAGCAGCAAGTCCCCTGCTGCCTGGGCATAGTTGGTGGCCACAAAACGGTAGCTGAGAACCAGGGTCTCGTCGAAATCTTCCAGATTTTCCACTTCGGCGCCTTGCAACGCAAAGCCGCCGAGGGAGTTGCTCAGGAAATTCTCCAACACGTTTCTGCGCTCGGAGAGCTGCGCTCCCAGCAAATGGGCGCGCCGCGACGCGGCGGGCGCGCCCCAGCGAACCTCCCGAACCGCGCCGTCCAACCTGCCGGTGGGGTTCAGTTCCATTTTAGCTATCCGCAGCAACCGATTAGTCGGGGGTGGCAGAAGTGGCAATTCCACCAGCTCGCCACCGTCCCCGGCGACCAGCAACCCATAGTTGGCCTGGAGTGTCGGGGGTAAATAGCCCAGCGGGGTGAGGCGGTCGGTCGGGTCGAAGAACAACATCCGCCCCAGCCGTTCATGATTTTGCAGGGCGTATAAGTCGGGGGGCACATGCTCCGGCAATTGGATAGCCAAAATGACATGGTTGAAACTCAGCGCCGAGGGAAAGTGCGGCACTACCACGCCCCGACTGCTGTGAACCAGTACGTAATGCGACTCAAACCCAATCTGGCGCAACATGGCGCTGAGCAAGGTGACTTTGTCCTTGCAATCCCCATACAGGTTGGCGAACACCTCCCGGGCCGCATGGGGCTGGTAGCCGCCAATCCCGATTTCAATGGCCACGTAACGGACCTGCCGTTGCACGAAGGCAGCCAATGCCTTCAGCTTATCCAGCAGTGCGGGTTCTGCGGCCGTCAGTTCCGCCACTTTCTGTTGGATTTCCGGCGTGGCTCGTCGGCGGCCGGAAGCAAGCTGACCGTACCACCGGCCAACGTCGCGCCAGCTCCCATGGCTCTTGACACGCAGGAATTCCTGTCGGGGAAAGAAGCTCACGGCCAACCACCCTGCCGTTGCCCGCCAGGGCGGCATGGAGGGTTCCCGCTCTATGGCGGGGATGTTTGCCACCTCCCAAACCCATCGGCGCTTGCCGGTGGCTTGTGGCTCAGCGGCCGGGTGGTTTATCCAGTGCGTTTGGAACTCCCAATCGGCAGGCAGCTCCAGCGCGAACCGCGCCTTTCGCACCGGGATTGAGGACTGAAACCGCCAGATCTCCTGCAATATCCAGGGGCGTCGCTTTTGCTCGTATTCGTAGCCGATCACGCTTCCTGGCTCGGCGGCTGGGATTGTCAGCACCTTATACCGCGTGTCTTGATAGAACGTCGCGGTAAACAGGCTGGTTTCCACCGCGTCCTTTTCCTTGACTTCGTACTGTTTACCGCGGGCGGGTATGCTCCAGCCTTTGAGCCTGGAAAGGCGGGTTTCATTGTCGAAGTGCACCACTACCCTGCCGTAGGTTTTTCCTTCAGGCCGCAGGATTTTGTAAGCCCGCCGGTGCAGAGTCTTGAACTCGCCGGTTTTCTTAACGGTGGTCACCTGCTCATCCAGCAACATGACTGCTTTGGTGTCCTCCGGATAATTAGGCAGCGCCGCCCGGGCCAATGCCCGGAGCCAATCGGGAGTCCCGGCAGTAACAGGTGGAATCCACACCAACAGCGCGGCAGCCACGAGCAGCCCAGCGACGCTTCTAGTCCTGTGGGTCAGTTTCTGTGGCTTGCAATACGACCTGTTGTTCATCACCTCTCCTCACCGCGTCAAAGAAAAGCCGCAAACTCGAGTAATGTTCTACAGGGAAGAAAATGGCTCCCATGGCAAAGCTGCGTTGCAGCCGCAACGTTCGCCCTTGATTCTCATAGGAAATTTCGTACCTGCCGAACTTCGGCCTGCTCGTCCGCTTTTTCGGGAGGCTCTCCGCCTTGTACCCCTCGGGCAACTGCACGGTGATCTCATCAACTTCCTGCCACGGGTAGGGAAAGTAAATCGGATGGACCCGCTTGTCGTGCGGGAAGGGATGCTTTTCGTTGGCCTGGAAGATGGCCGGGGGCAAGATCAGGCGGCGCCCGGTGGAGGTTCCAAAGTTCGGAATTCGCACGGCGAATTCCGCTTTCAGCGGCTCTTCGGTCCCTTCCCAGCCCGTAACGCTCTGCTGCTCAACCATGGCTCCTGCGGGCAGCCACCCTTTCACCTCCTCTTCCAGCTCTTTGCGCCGCCCGGACTCGTCCGTTTCGATGGCATCCACCCGCCGCCGCAACGCTTCCTGTCCGGTGAAGGCCACTTCCACCGTGCCATGCAGACTTCCGCTAGTGCCCAGTTGCAGGTTCGCCTTACGCCCGGTCATTGTATGGGAGCTCAAAGGGAGCGGTGTCGTTACAAACTCGCCTCCGTCTTCCGCCAGCCGGATGCCGCTGACTCCCGTTTGGTCCCACGAAAGCAGCTTAAACGGGCAGTAGCGGTTGGCCGGGTCCAGGTAGTACTCCTTGCCGCCGTGGCGAACGAGCACCAGATCGGCGTTGAGCTGGCTGGCATCGAGTAGCTTAGGCTTAAAAAAGCGATCCGTCCGCGAAGCGACTCGCACAGCCGTGGCGTCAAAACCCGCCGCGCGGGCGAGAGCTACGAACAACCAATTGATGTGCCAGGGGCGGCCATAACCGTGCTTCAACACATCTCCGACATTCTTGTTTTTCCTTAGTTTCTCGTCTCTTTTTGCATTTTTTCGATCGTAACTCAGATTCCGGATCTGGTGCACCCGCGTGTAAAGCTTGCGCAGCTTGGTTTCTGGGGGATCGTCCGGCTGAACGATTCGGGCCGCCTCTTTCGCGATCGCCTTGCGCTTGCCGATGAATTTCTCCACCTTCTTGTGTAATTCCTCCCCCGTTTCTTTCCAGAATAATTCAGGTAACGCCAAAGAAGAACGGAGGTAATAAACGTAAACCCACATCTTCAGTTCGGTCTCCGGCGGAATGTGCTCCTCTTCCTGGAAGGCCGGGATGTCATGCAGCTCCATCTCATGCGGTACCGTCAGCAGCTTGTCCGTGGGCACCTTGAAGCTTGTCCACCTATGCGTTGTAGAAAAAGAAGAAGATGATGGAGGTGATACGTATGGCCTGAGCGAGAAGCGCGCCCGCCGGGTGAACAGTTCGTGCTCGATGATCCAGCGTGTCGGAAGGAGCAAACTTGAACCCCAATGGATGCTGTACTTGTATTCGATTATGCTTCCCACCCGGACGTCAGGCAGCGTGAAACTCTTCACCAGAATCTTGAGTTTTTTATACTTGACAGCAACTTTCTCAAAGACATCCCCAGTAAAAGCGATTGCCGTTCCATCCGGATGGACTGTTCTGGCTTTGATTTCTTTGATGCGAAATTTTCTTTTCAAATAGGGGATTTCCACGTTGGCATGCTTCTTTCCTTCCTCAGAAAAGATTTTGATCCGCTGGTAATGCGTCTCGAAGGATTTCACGTCATCGGTGTGCATTTCGCGGTAGAGGATGATGGCAGGGGCACCGGGACTGGCCGGGTACTCTTTCATCGCCAGCTCTTCGGGCGAGATCGGCGGCCACTCATCTGCCGGCTTGTCCGAAAGCGCAACTCCTGTGGCTAGCGGAATGAACCAAAGGAAGAGAAGCGAAGAGAGCAAGAATCTGGACGCCACTACGATGACCTCCAGCCTAAGGCTGTGGCGTGGTCCGCGTGGACCCCGCTGGCGAACTCTACGAACTACCGGCAGCTTGTCTCGACTAACCCCATACGCCCTGGAAGTGCCCCTCTGCGACTGACGGCCTCGTGCAGGTCGAAAGACGCCCCCTTTAACTGGAACTTGCTTTTCTGCGAGGCTATCTGCAGCGAATTCTGCTCCTCAGGGATTTGGGAGTCAAAGGATATCCGGGCGACAATCTCCCGACGGCTTCCATGGCGGTTGGGCATGAGCAGAGCGGGTCGCGTGCTATACTGCCGCCTCGGTTCAATCATCAATAGGTCAATTCTCAATGCAAAAGAAAAAGCGTGACACCACTTCGGCGGCTGAGCGCTGGAAGCGCTTCGTCGCCGCAGCCGGTCTGGAAATCCCGGACGAGGAGATCGAAGCGATCGCCCCTACGCTCGACCGCATCACCGCCGCCACGCGCCAGGCGCTCGAGCCAGACCTGGGCTTCTCGGCTCCCGCCGTCTGCTTCCGCCTGCCTGGAGGGGAGTCGTGAGCGCGTCCTCGGTGACCACGCTCAGCATCGGGAAGCTGGCCAGCCTGCTGCGAGAGCGCAAGCTCTCCCCGGTGGAACTCACACAGGCCATGCTGGACCGAATCGAAAAACAGAACCCGGCGTTGAATGCCTACCTGACAGCGCTGCCGGAGACCGCTCTGGAGCAGGCGCGCGAGGCGGAGCGAGCCATTGCCTCCGGCCAGTACCGCGGGCCGCTGCATGGCATTCCTGTCTCCGTGAAGGATCTGTACTACACCCGGGGCGTGCGCACCACCGCCGGGTCCCCGATTTTCGCTGATTTTGTCCCGGATCATGACGCCACCGTCGTCGCACGGCTGCGCGACGCTGGCGCCGTGCTGCTGGGCAAGACACACCTGCACGAGCTGGCCTACGGGATCACCACCACCAACCCGCATTTCGGCCCGGCCCGCAATCCCTGGAGTTGCACGCAAATCCCCGGCGGCTCCAGCGGCGGCTCCGGTGCGGCGGTGGCGGCCTCGCTCTGCTCGGCGTCGATGGGCAGCGATACCGGCGGCTCGATCCGCATCCCGGCTGCGTATTGCGGGGTGGTGGGATTGAAGCCGACCTTTGGCCGGGTGAGCCTCCACGGCGTGATTCCGCTGGCCTGGAGCCTGGACACCGCCGGTCCTCTGGCCCGCACCGTGTGGGACGCCGCGGCGATGCTCGGGGCCATTGCAGGCCCTGGCTCCTGCGATGAGTCCGCCGCTACGGCGCCTGTGTCCGACTATCTGGGCGAGATCGGCCAGGGCGTTCGCGGCCTGGTGGTCGGGGTTCCCGAGAACTACTTTTTCGATCACCTCAGCCCGGACGTGGAGCGAGCGGTGCGCACGGCGCTTAAGACGCTGGAGGAACTCGGCGCGCGTCTGGAGCCGTTGCGGCTGCCCGGCATCGAGGAGGCCAGTGAGCTGGGCCGGCTGATCCTGCTGGGGGAGGCCGCGGCGCTGCACCAGAAGCTGCTGCGCAGTCGCCGCCACGAGATCGGCGCCGACGTGCGGGCCCTGCTGGAGCAAGGGGAATGCATCCTTGCTACCGATTACGTGAACGCGCAGCGCACCCGTCGCCGATTTGTGGCCGAGCTGGAGGCGGTCTTCCAGAAGGTGGCGGTACTGGTGATACCCACCACTCCCATCACTGCGCCTACGATCGGTGAAACCAACGTGCTCGTCAACGGAGAGCCCGAGGACGTTCGCTTGGCAAGCACTCGCCTGGTGCGCCCCTGGAACTTTGCCGGCGCGCCCGCCTTATCGGTGCCCTGCGGCCTCGACCACAGTGGGCTGCCTATCGGGCTGCAGATCGTAGGAAGAGCCTTTGACGAGTCTACGGTGTTGCGAGTTGGGTACGCCTACGAGCAGGCCACCGAATGGGTCCACCGCCACCCACCCGAGGCCTGACGGCAGCATGACTCCAGCATAGCCAGCAACACGGCCAGCCACACGCTGAGTTCTGTTTCGGTAACTTGGAGCCTAATCATGCCCGCGACCTAACGCTGGTCGCTAACTGATTGACCTAGCGGGCGATTCGGGAATAGTACAATACGTAGACGATTTGCCTTGACAAGACACAATATATTGCGTAATCATACCGCCCGCGATCAAATGGGGACCACGTGCAGCACCCAGGCCCGCTACCCGCAACCTAGTGAATCTTACAATGGCCTTTGGAGGCTCAGGGGCGGGGTCCCTTCGCCGTAAGGAGGTTAGGATGGGCGAGCTTTCTGTAAAACTGAAGGCCAATGCGGAAGTAGCTGGCGAACGCTTTCCTAAAGGAATCCACTTCCCCCGCTATTTTACCAAAGCCACGGTCTCACCCTACGACGACGTGCTGTGGGAGTTCCGCATCGCCTCGATTACCAATGAGCGGGGCGAGACCATCTTCGAACAACGAGACGTGGAGGTGCCGAAGGACTGGTCGCAGACGGCTACCAACATCGTCGCCAGCAAATACTTTTACGGAAAGCCACAGGACCCGCAGCGAGAAACCAGTGCCCGCCAGTTGATCCGCCGCGTGGTGGACACCATCACTCAGTGGGGTCGCGCTGGAGGCTACTTTGCCAGCCCGGAGGATGCGGAAAACTTCGGCGACGAGCTGGCCCACCTGATGACCCAGCAGAAGGCCAGCTTTAACTCGCCGGTCTGGTTCAACGTGGGCACGTCGAAGAACAGCTACGGCTGGATTTGGGACCAGGCAGTGGACGGTGTGCGCGCGGTGGAAAAGCAGGAGCGGCGGCCGCAGTGCTCGGCCTGCTTCATCAACTCAATCGACGATTCTCTGGACTCCATCCTGACATTGGCCAAGACCGAGGGCATGCTGTTCAAGTTCGGCTCCGGCACCGGCACCAACCTGTCGTCGCTGCGCGAGCAGGACGCGCCGCTGAGCGGGGGCGGCCGGGCAAGCGGCCCGCTGAGTTTCATGCGCGGCTTCGACGCTTTCGCCGGAGTCATCAAGAGCGGCGGGACCACACGCCGGGCTGCCAAAATGGTGGTGCTCAACATTGACCACCCCGACGCGGTGCAATTCATCCAATGCAAGGCCAAAGAGGAGCGTAAGGCCTGGAGGCTGGTCGAGTCCGGCTATGACAGCTCGCTGGACGGCGAAGCCTACAGCTCCATCTTCTTCCAGAACGCCAACAACTCGGTGCGGGTCACCGACGAGTTCATGCAGGCGGTGGAGCGGGACGGCGAGTGGCAAACCCGTTCGACGCTGGACGGCCGTCCGGTCAAGAGCTACGAGGCCCGCGATCTGTTGCGCATGATCGCGGAAGCCACCCACCAGTGCGGCGATCCCGGCATGCAATTTGACACCACGGTGAACCGCTGGCACACCTCCAAGAGCAGCGGCCGGATCAACGCCTCCAATCCCTGCAGCGAGTACATGTTTCTGGACGACTCAGCCTGCAACCTGGCGTCGCTGAACCTGATGAAGTTCCTCAACGGCCAGTTTGACGTCGAGGCCTTCCGCCACGCAGTGGACACGATGATCGTGGCCCAGGAGATCATGGTGGACAACGCCAGCTACCCCACCGAGCGGATCGGCCGTAACTCGCACGACTACCGTCCGCTGGGGCTTGGCTACGCCAACCTGGGCGCGATGCTGATGGCCAGCAGCCTGCCCTATGACTCCGACGAGGGCCGGGCGGCGGCCGGCGCCATCAGCGCCATCATGCACGGCCAGGCTTACCTGACCAGCGCCCGGCTGGCCGCCGCCATCGGCCCCTTCCCCGGCTACGAGCCGAACCGGGAGCCGTTCCTCGGGGTGATCGGGATGCACCGCGACGCAGTAGCGCAGATTCCGGCGCGGCTGGTGGCTCCTGCGCTGCTGGGAGCTGCGCAGGAGGTTTGGGACGAGTGCCTGGACACGGGGCGGCGCTTCGGCTACCGCAACGCGCAGGTCACCGTCATCGCCCCCACCGGCACCATCGGCTTCATGATGGATTGCGATACCACCGGGATCGAGCCCGAACTGGCCCTGGTGAAGTTCAAGCGGATGGTGGGCGGCGGCACGATCAAGATCGTCAACCAGACCGTTCCGGCTGCGCTGCTCAAGCTGGGCTATGCGCCCGATCAGGTGAGCGAGATTGTCGGCTACATTGACCGTGAGGGCACCATCGAGGGCGCCCCCAACCTGAAGCCGGAACACCTGCCGGTGTTCGATTCCTCCTTCCGGCCGGCCGGCGGGACGCGCGCCATTCACTACATGGGGCACCTGAAGATGGTGGCCGCGGTGCAGCCGTTCGTTTCCGGCGCCATCTCCAAGACCATTAACGTGCCGGGGGAGACCACGGTCGAGGAGATCATTCAGGCCTACTTGCAGTCCTGGAAACTAGGCCTGAAAGCTGTGGCTATCTACCGCGATGGCTCGAAGAAGGTCCAGCCGCTCAGTACGGAGAACAAGGAGATGGAGTCGAAAGCAAAACCGGTCGCCACGCCCGCCGGCGCTGTGGCTGCCGAACCCCGCCGCCGCAAGCTGGCTGCCGAGCGCGACTCCAAAACCCACAAGTTTTCTGTCGCCGGCCACGAGGGCTATATCACCGTCGGCATGTACGAGGACGGCACGCCCGGCGAGGTGTTCATCACCATGGCCAAGGAGGGCTCCACCGTCAGCGGCCTGATGGACAGCTTTGCCACGGCGATTTCCCTGGCCCTGCAATACGGTGTGCCATTGAAGGTGCTGGCGGACAAGTTCAGCCACGTGCGCTTCGAGCCCAGCGGCTGGACCGGCAACCCGGAAATCCCCTACGCCAAGTCCATCATGGACTACATCTTCCGCTGGCTGGGAGCCAAGTTCCTCTCGCCCGAATACAAACAAAGCGAAGCAGAGACGGATGCGGTGGCGCCGCCACTGAAGCCCACTGAGCCGGAGCCACAACTGGACCTGCCTATCACCCGAGAGCCCTACCTTGAGGACGCCCCGGTCTGTGCCGACTGCGGCAGCCTCATGACCCGCAACGGCAACTGCTACAAATGCGGCAACTGCGGCTCCACCTCCGGCTGCAGCTAGCTCTCAAGTCGCAGTTTCTTGTTTGACAGGAAGGCTTGATCTCGCCGAAACGCGTCGGCAACGGCGTAGCCGTACAAGACGAAACGTGGCAAGTGAAAGGTGGGACGGCGACCAGTGGCGAAGTCATGCACTGCGTTAGCGGGCCGCCGTGGAAAGGTCACTCCGAAGAAGTTACCAGCGTCGTCTGCCGCCACCACCGGAAAAACCACCGCGCCCGCCACGCCCGCCGCGCCCGCCCGAAAAGTCACGGCCGCCTCCCGGCGGGCCGGCTTCCGGCCGAGCTTCATTCACCTGAAGCGTCCGCCCCTCCCACTGCATTCCGCTCAGGCGGGCGATCGCCTGTGCCATGTCTTCCCCTTGCGTCAACTCAACAAAACCAAACCCACGGGACTGGCCCGTGGCCCGGTCTCGGATCACCCGGGCGGTTTCGACCTTGAAGCCTTCGTTGGTGACCCAATCCACCAGGTCCTGGTCGTTGACCGCGTGGGGCAGATTTCCCACGTACAGCTTTTGCGACATCCAGAATCCTCCTGTTGCGTGGCTAGCGAGGCACTCAACACTTGGCTGCTCCCCACTCGGTAGTCGAAGGGGCTGTCCTAATCAAAGCCTCTGGCGGCCCTGTTGAGGAACTCGAAGTGATCACTAGCGCTATGCTCAGCACCGTATTATAAGTTAAACCATTCGGAGCCAACTGGTCGTTTCTTCAAAGGATCGAGCGCTTGCGCCCGGATGCCGCCGAGGCCATCGCGCTCCACGAGGAAGTAGAGCCATACATGGAAGACGCCAGGGTGGTCTCAAGCACCAAGCTGTGATAGCTTAGCAAGAGGGGACCAGAGTTTGAGTTTCCCGTTGCCCGCGCGCTGCCCGGTCGGGCGGCGATGCCATTGCGCAGCGGGGCCGTAGTGAAGCTGGTTATCACGCCTGCCTGTCACGCAGGAGATCGCGGGTTCGAGTCCCGTCGGCCCCGCCAGTCACTTCAAGCACATCCAGATGGGGGATAGCTTCCGGTCCTGCAGCTCGCCGCAAGCTCATAGAGGCCTTGATGCGAGGCAAGGACCGTTCGGCAATCATGCTGGCTTCGGCGCTCAAACTGCCGTGGTCAATCTATTCTTACGCCTTGATGGATTTGAAATCCCTCGGGTTGGTGGACTCGTCCTATGACTACGAAGAGCGAGACCGTCCAATTGCTCACGCGGCAGGCCAAGCGGTTGCTACGCGAGGCCGGTATCCGCGTCAGGAGGGGACATCTCGTGAAGGGGAATTCGGTGGTTTGGCACAGCTGACGCCAACTCAAGGCGCGAACAGCTCCGCGAGGTACTGTGGCCTAGTTTGGTGGCCGTATTTGCAAAGAAGCCATGGTGATCCGAGCTTGAGGCGACAGAGCCGTTGGCGTATGCTTTTATGCGAAACGGAAGCTCACATAAGAAATTCCGGTCTCCAGACGCGATGACTGGTAAGACCCACCAGGCCGGCACAAAGGACAGCAAGGCCCCATCGGAGATCATGCCCGTCGTCTACGACGAGCTTCGCAGGCTCGCCCGTCGCTACCTCAGGCGGGAGCGGGCCGCCCAGTCTCTTCAGGCGACGGATCTCGTCAACGAGGCCTATTTACGGCTCGTGAAGGACAAGACCCGAGCATGGCAAAACCGAACTCATTTTCTGGCAATCGCCGCCACCTCGATGCGCCAGATTCTGGTCGAAAGGGCTCGTGCCCGTACTGCATCAAAGCGTGGAGGTTCGAAAGTGCGCATCACGCTGGATGACGCGATCGCCTCGGGCGGCCAGAAATCGTTCGAATTGTTGGCCCTCGACGAGGCACTGCACAAGCTGGGCGACATCGACCCGCAGCAGGCGCGCATTGTGGAGCTGAGGTTTTTTGGAGGGCTGACCATCGAGGAGACGGCGGAAGCTCTTCGGACCTCCCCGGCGACCGTGAAGCGCGAGTGGACCATGGCCAGGGCGTGGCTCGGGCATGAAGTCCGCGGGGAACGTCGCCATGAATCCTGAGCGCTGGCAGCGGCTTAAAGAACTGTTTCAGGCAGCCCTCGAGCGGGACCCAGCAAGCCGTACTGCATTTCTCGACAGAGCCTGCGCGGGCGATTCACGCTTGCGGGAAGAGGTGGTGTCTCTACTTTCCGGCCACCAGGAGGACAGCTTCCTTGAACGGCCGGTTTACCAGGAGGCCGCCGAGCTTTTCGAGGACACTTCCGGCGAATCGCTTATCGGCCACCAGCTGGGCCCCTACCTCCTGAGCAAGAAGCTCGGAGAGGGCGGGATGGGTATTGTCTATCTGGCCGAGGACACCCGGCTAGGGAGGCCTGTTGCGATCAAGGCCCTCGCGCCAGAATATACGAGCAATGTGCAACACCGCCAACGTTTGCAGCAGGAGGCGAAAACTGCTGCGACCCTCGCGCACCCGGGGATTGCCACCGTCTACGCTCTGGAGGAATTTGGCGGGCACCTGTACATTGTCAGCGAGTATGTACCTGGAGAAACCCTGCGCGAGGAATTGACCAGGGGGCCGATTCCTCCCGCGGCACTGTTGCAGATAGGAATCCAGGTAGCCCGCGCGCTCCTGGCTGCCCACGAGCGCGGCGTGATCCACCGGGACCTGAAACCCGAGAACATTATTCGAACCCCGGAAGGCAGCATAAAAATCCTCGACTTCGGATTGGCCCGCTTCCAACGGACCAGGCCAGGCGATACTGTCTCAGCGATCCGACTGACCAGGGAAGGAACCTTCCTAGGCACCCCAGCCTATTCATCACCGGAGCAGTTGTTGGTTCGGGAGCTGGATTTTCGGACCGACATCTTCTCATTCGGCATTTTGCTATACGAGCTTGCGTCGGGAACCCATCCATTCGCCGGCTCGGATCCGGTCTCGACGATCGCGCGCATCCTCGAGGCAGAGCCCATAGAACTCGCACGGCTCAGTCCCGCCAGCCCCCCTGGACTCGATCAGATCCTCCGACGGTGTCTACACAAGGATCCGGAGCAGCGTTACGTAGGCACTCGCGAATTGCTGGCCGATCTCGAGCAACTCAGTCCGGAGGTCTATGAATCCGGCTCGCAGTCACCGGTTTCGAAAGTGACTGTCGGAATCGTTGACGGTCGGCGTGCAACACGCCTAAGCCCGCTCTGGTGGTGGCAGTTCCATCAGGCCTTTGTCGGATTCGGGTACTACTTGATGCTGTATCCGCTGTGGAAAGTGAAGCAATGGACCCCCGGGGATTGGGGATCACTCATTTTTTTTCCCGCGGTGATGGCTGTGGGCATTGCGGCGAACCTGCGTCTCCATCTATGGTTCACCTCAAGGGTATATCCTGCCGAGCTCGAGGCACAGCGGCGACGCGTGTTCCTGTGGTTGCGCTGTTCGGATGTGCTGTTCATTCTCCTGCTTTTGGCGGGAGCGGCTGCGATTCATGATTCCCAGACAGCAGTGGCCACTCTTCTAGTGGGTGTTGCCATAGGCAGCCTGGCTGCATTCATGCTCATTGAACCCGCCACCACGCGCGCGGCGTTGAGGAATCCGAGCTCCGGCGTGAGCCAAAAAACTCATCGCTGAATTCCTCTTCTTTTTGTGCCGCGCGCCTGAGCAGCGAGGACCTCTGTGCAAAAAATGCCCCACAACACTCGTCAGCCAATATTGCTGATGCTGGTCAGATCCCTCTGATGTCGGGCTTTCATGAGATGATCGCGCAACGAGCTCAGCGTTCGCTTCATGGACTGACGAGCCGTGCTGTGGATCGAGGATCGTATCAATAACTTCAGGGGAGTTGGAACAGTACGGCTTAGACTCACCGATTCGCATTCAACCAGGACGCCGCCGTCCACCTGCGCATATCGCCAGTACGAATTCAGCCGCCAGAGAAACCCTCGGTCTACCCCTTGCGGCTTCTCTCGTTCCTCCGCGGAGTTGGGATTCTCTAGCTCAGCGATCTTTACTGCCACGCTCCTGCTGGATGCTCTCGCCCCGCTGTATCGGCGATAGCTTACCAGGTGCTCTGTATTGTAGACCACGGTCACGACCTTAGAACGCCGCAGCTTGAGGTAGATCTTCAGCCAATTCGGACCTCGTTCCAGAACAGTCGACTCCAACACGTCCTCTTGTCTCGTATCGCGAGCGCCTGGATTCGCGACCTTCGAAAGCACATCGTCCAGTTCGATGCCCGGGATGAAAATGCTCCCCCGCCAATGATGGACCATGCCTCCTGCGACGACGATCTCCTTTCCCCTCGAATTGAGGACCTTCATTTTGGTCACCGGAACTTCGCCTGCAAACAAGGCACTCCTCTCCTCTGCTCTCTCTGAGGCGGATTGAAAGTCCAGTGCGAGGAATCGTCCTCCCGATTGGATCTCTCTGGCAATGCGTCGCTCCGTCGCATTAACGTAAGCCGTCCATTCCTTTATCGTCTCGGCCTGCAACTCGGCTGCTTCGAGCCGATTGCCGCGCATCATCCCGAACATCGCAGCCAGCATAACAAGTGATCCAACTATCCCGTGAAGCATTTGGTGTCGCATACTCCCTCCCTTCCTCAGAAATGTCCGTGCCTTGACAAAATCGTTGCCGGGAAACAAGTGCCTCCCCCCTTGACCTGCTCCATTTGTTTGAGACCTCCTTGAAACACCAGTCGGTCACAGGCGAAGAAATTCAGGGTTGAACAAACAGCAATCGACAGTGAATTGGCGAGCGCGTAGTTCAATTCCAAATTGCCCACGAAAAGCTTCATTAAGATGAGGTTTCCCCCAATGGACAGCGCACCGGTCGTCAGATTGAAGCGTGCAAGTCTTCTCCACCTGCCGGCCTTGTTTCCCCGGACGCGTTCGGCCCACGTCCAACTCTCGTGCCATATGAAGTTGTGGAGAACCGCTGCCTCCACTGCCACTCCTGTCCCCAGCAGATAGTGCAAACCCAACCCCCATGTCAGAACTCCTAATGTGAACAGCTGCACTACAATCCCCAAGGCACCCACTGCATTGAAGACGATCCAGCGCCGCAGTAGTGCAGATGCTTTCCAGGCTCGGGCCAAGCGGCACCACACGGTCTGAGTCTCCCCCGTCATTGCGGTAGCCTTTCGGCGAGATAGAGGGCGCGCGTATTTCGAATCGCTGAGACCATTAGTTTCAACGCTAGGCCTACAATGCCGATAATCCCGCCCACATCGAACAGCAGAAAAGGCCCGATACTTCCCAGATAGACCATTGGCTTATAAAGGAGATAGAGCGTCCCCACGGCCAGCAGTATCCGAAGCTCTGTTGGACCAAGTCTCAGAAAAGAGAGACGAAACACCCGCTGTACATGTGTTGCGAGAAATACTTCAGCAGTCACCATCAGGAAGGCGACCAGTACTCCCAACGCCACCAGGGGGCTCATGTAGCCCGAGAGGGCCAGGCCACCCAAGAGGAAGAAAGTCCCCACGATATCGATCACATGATCGACATAAAAACCATACCGAGGCCTCTGCCGGTTTCGGACTCTGGCCAGGGTGCCATCCATACTGTCTCCGAACCAGTTAAGCGCCAGGGCGATAACGACCAGCACCAATGCCATCCGGTTCTGGCTGGCTGCCCAGTAGGCCATTCCAGCTGAGAACATGGAAGCAAACCCCAGGAGCGTTAAATGGTCCGAAGTGATCCACGGTGGCAGGCGCTTGGCCATCCACACCAAGGCTCGCTTTTCCGCAGCGGCCGATACGCTCCCGTTTTCCCGGATATGTATTGGATTTGTCTCGTTCTGCATCATTAGTGTCCTCTTCTTAAGGACTGCCCATTCTTAACAGCCGGCGTGCATTCCGAGTTCTCACGCCGGGAACCTGACAGTCCGGCTATCCCTTCTAATAGCTAATGTGAAATCGAGATCAAAAACGGCTCAAGATAAATATCGGGGGCGTGGAGGCGCCGCTGTTCTTCACCAGTGGAGGGCAGGTAAACGCACAGATCCCGTTTGAGCTGGAGGCGACGAGCCGGCCGCAGGTGGTTGTGAAGACACGGCGCGATGGCAGCGGGCCGGAGGTGGGCTGGTAGCATCAGGACCCTCGCCCGACCCGCGAGCCGGAAGCCTCGCAAGCCCCTTCCGCCGCGAACTCCCCGAAGTAGCTTTTTCTCAGGCATTCTCAACAGACCCCCCTCGCGTTGACTTGCCAGCGGGCGGGGCGTAGCATGGCCGCACCGAGGGGGGCTTCCTATGATTGGCCAGACGCTCGGACGCTACGGTATCGTCGAGAAGCCCAGAGAAGGCGGCATGGGCGTCGTTTACAAGGCTGAAGACACGCGGCTGACCCGCGACAGTCGCGACAGGACGGCTGGCGTTGCTCTTCAGCCAAGAGAAGTTCGAATGGGGAACTCCGGATCGAATCAGAAACGGGTGATCTATCAGAGAACCTACCCTGCCACCCTAGTGGGGGCAGGGCGGAAGGGGTTCCGGCATGACTAAATCTGTTCTTGGCTCTCTGTTCCTGATCTTGGCGCCGCTTCTTACGTTTGCTGATGAACCCTGGGGAAAAGCCCGGTTCGAGTCCCGTCGGCCCCGCCAATCTTTCCAAGGACTTAGCCATTCCCACATCTCGTAACTTGTGTTTAGAATCCCGCAGGGCTTCCGGTCCAGGGCTTTAACGGTCGCCATGACGGTCTCCGGTATTGATTAGCATACATGTTCATTGTCGTGCTGGCCTGCTGCGAAACGGGCAAGAATAGCTGTGGATTTCGCCGTTGGACCAACCGGCGGTCAAAGGTACCAGCGCTGGTGTTGGCCTGGAGTCTGCCAGTGCGGCGCGCGGAAGCCCACAGTTTCACTGGGCAGGTCAACATGCCGGAGGACTCTCATTTAGGCCGGTCCAATTCTTGGGAAGCAGGTCAGTAGCATTCCTCGCTAAAAAGTCGCAGTGAAGCTTCCCGTTGAGGGACAGTTTCGAAACGGGAATCGACGCTTCTTCTAACTTCCAGAAAGAAAAGGGAATGGGCTGGCATGCCACGTGCATTGCATGAACTGTGTTCCCGGCCTGGAGCCTGCTGTTGCCCCTGTTGCCGCTGGCCGGCATTCTGGCCATGGTCGGGTTCATGGCGCTGCGGCGCTGGCGGCGAGGTCGCCGGTTTGCGCGGCGCGATGACCTGCGGCGTCAGTGGGTGGAGCGGCTCCCAGTGCTGCTGTCGGGTGTGGAGATTTCCCGGGTCGAACTGGCCACGCGGGATCGGCGCGAGACGCTGGAGACGCTGGTTATCGATCGCCTGGAAGTCGCTACCGGGCAGGAGGCGCAACGGCTGAGGAAGCTGTTGGAGCGCGCTGGCTTTCTGGACCGCCACGTGGACTGGCTGCGGCGCGGCAAGCACTGGCAGAAGCTGCAATCGGCTGCCCTGCTGGGCAGAGCCGGCGCTCGTGTGGCAGTGCCAGCTTTGATAGACCTCCTGCGCGACCCCTCTCCGGAGTTGCGCCAGGCTGCCGCCCGGGCCCTGGCAGCTATCGGCGACCCGCTAGCGGCTTCGGCCTTGATCCAGTGCGTCGCCGAACCCGCCCTGCCGCTGCACCCTACCATTTGGTTGCACGCGGCGGTCGGCTGCCGCATCCCGAGGGGATCTCTGATTTTGCTGCTGCACGACCAGCGAGCGCAGGTGCGCACCCTGGCAGCCCGCGCTCTGAGTGAGTTGCCTGAACCAGCCACCTTCGATCAGGTGCAGGAATTTGCTTTTGATCCCGACGAAGAAGTGCGCGCGCAAATAGCCCGAATTCTGGGACGCACCGCTGACCCGCGAGCTGCGCCAATACTGGTCGTGCTGGCGAGAGATTTCGCTTGGTTCGTGCGCCTGCGAGCCTTGGCGGGCATCGGGGACTTGAACCGTCCAGAGTGCCTGGACGCAGTGCTGCATGCGACACGCGATTCCCATTTTCAGGTACGACAGCGCGCTGCCACGACCCTGGCGCGCCTGGCCGCCAAACCCTTACCCGTTCTGCGCTACTTGATGAATGCAGGAGACCGCTACGCCCTGGAGGCGTACCTGTCGCTGCTGGGCCGCAGCGGGTTACTGTGGCGTACGATTGCGCTACTGCTGTCTGCACAAGCCGAGGAACGCCAGGAAGCCACCAGCCTGTTGTGTGCCGCACTCCGCGCCGGGGTTGCCCAAGAGTTCCTATATGCGCTGGAAACGCACCCCGATTTTCGGGTTCGCTTGAAAGTGGCGAGACTGCTCGTTCAACACCCTAGCCCGGCTATTGCTCCAGCCATCGAGCAAATCCAGGCTCGCGCCACCGACGGTCGGCAGCAGCGCGTGCTGCGCTGGCTGAGTGAACAGTTACAAGCGGCCCTGGTCGCACCGGCTGCCTATGAGCCTCCCCGAGGTCGTCATGCGCTGGCTGATCGCGTTTAACCAATTCGTTGTCCTCTACTACCTGTATTCCGCGGTCCACTACCTGCTGTTAATGGTGGCCTCGTTGTGGTCCAGCGTGCAACACCAGCGGCGCATAAAGAACCTCTCGCTTCAGGAGATCTACTCCTCGCCTTTCACGCCTCCCATTTCGTTGTTGGTCCCGGCCTACAACGAAGAGGCCACTGTTGTGGAGTCGGTCCGCTCACTGCTGTCCTTGAACTACCCGGAATTGGAAGTGGTGGTGATTAACGACGGCAGCGAGGACCAGACGCTGGCCCGGCTGGAGGGCGCCTTCCGGTTGATCCGGACTCAGTACGTCATTGCTCCGCGGCTGAAGACCCAAACGGTGCGCGCCGCTTATGTCAGCTTGACCGAACCCCGTCTTCTGGTACTGGACAAAGAAAATGGCGGCGGTAAAGCGGATGCGCTGAACGCCGGCATCAACGTCGCCCGCAACCCCTATTTCTGTGCGCTGGATGCTGACGCAGTGCTGGAAAGCGACGCATTGTTGCGGATGGCGCTGCCCATGGTGCTGGACCCGGAGCGGGTGGTGGCGGTCGGCGGCATCGTGCGGGTGGTGAACGGGTGCAGGGTCGCCTCCGGACGGGTCACCGGCGTTCACCTGCCGCGTCCCAGTATAGAAGCCATCCAGGTGGTGGAGTACCTGCGGGCCTTCCTGTTCGGCCGTGAGGGCTGGAGCGCGTTGAATGGCATGCTGATTATCTCCGGGGCCTTTGGCTGTTTTTCCCGCCAAATGGTGTTGGAATTGGGCGGCTACCGCGCGGACGCGATCGCGGAGGACATGGATCTGGTGGTGCGGATGCATCTGCACCTGCGGCGCCAACGGGGGAGTTCTTATCGCATCCGCTTCATCCCCGACCCGGTCTGCTGGACCGAGGTGCCCAGCGACCTGGCCTCTCTGGCGGGCCAGCGGAAGCGCTGGCAAAAGGGCCTGGTCCAGGTGCTCTGGCGCTACCGCTCCATGATGCTGAACCCGCGCTACGGGTTCATCGGGCTGGTAGCATTCCCCTACCACGTTGTGGTGGAACTGCTGGGAGCGGTGGTGGAACTGCTCGGCTGGCTTGCCATCCTAACTGCGGCCTTGCTGGGAGTGCTCACCTGGGCCACCTTTGTTTATTTCATGATCCTGGCTTATCTGGTGGGCACGTTGGTCTCCATTGGTTCGGTCGTCCTAGAGGAGATCACCTACCGCCGCTATCAGAAGATCAGCGAGGTGGCACGGCTGCTTCTCCTGTGCACCCTGGAGTTCTTCCCTTACCGGCAGTTTCTGGTGTTCTGGCGGGTAGTGGCAATGATCGAACTGCTGGCGGGCAAGCGAGCCTGGGGCCGGATGAACCGGCGCGGCTTTACCCCAGCACATCCCTCCGGGGGTGTCTAGTCTTAGGGCAGAAGAGGGGTCATTCATCCCGACTACAGCGGGGTGGCCCAGCCTGCAGCATAGCCGCGCTTCCCGCGCGTTTCATACTCTGACCTCTGCGAGCGCTCTCCCTCGGCCGCAATGTCTATTTTGTTTTAAATGTGAATTTGAAAGGAACTAGAGGGTTTCCACTCTTGTCTTTGAAGTTTTTAAACTTTTGGCTATTTATCCAAATGACATATTCTTTATTGGGCTCCAATTTTACAGGCAATACATTGCGTGTGTAGTTGTTCGTATAGTGTGGCTGCCCTGTCATCTCCGGGAAGTCGTTCTTATTCGTATATGCCCATGACCAATTCTGATCCATCATTTCCTCATTGAATGTTGCTGATATTTCGTTTGTAGACGGGTCGACATCCTGGCTCCCATTTGGTGGGGATGTACCGACAACAAGGGGGGCCTCGGTGTCTTTGCTGCTGCACCCTGCAGAGATAATGATCAGCACGATCATTAGAACAAACAGAACCTTCTGGATCATTTGAGAACCTCCTTACAAAGCCTGTGGACACCTAACTCTTGTTCATGCTGATTCGCATAACGCCTCGTCCCGGTCAGCACGATAAATGATCATTCGATTCCTCGTCAAACTGGCCGAGGATGTTGTCGTCCAGAAGAAGGTCTCCTAAATCTTCCAGCTACGATGCTGTGCCCTGAGCTTTTTGCCTCAGTCTGGATTATACTTCCACCCTGCATGTTTGAGCCGGAGCGGTACATCTCCCTTACAACGTTCCGCCGATCGGGACAGCCTGTTTCGGCGCCCGTTTGGTTCGTGGAGGACGCAGGCAAACTGTACGTGAGAACCGAAGCGCAAACCGGCAAGGTCAAGAGGCTGCGCAACAATCCCCAGGTGGAAGTGGCGCCCTGCACAGCGAGGGGAAAACCCAAGGGGTCGGCGGTTAAGGCCCTCTGCCGGATACTCAATCCGCCCGAGGAGCCCCGCCCCAGGAGCTTGATCTCGAAGAAGTACGGCTGGCAGGTTCGGATCGTAGACTGGATTGTCCGGCTGCAACGTAAGCGACCCGTCTTTTTGGAGATCAACCTTAGCTCGGCTTGAACCGTTGCCGTCGAAGCGTGGGAGGAATGCAATGCCTGGCTTGAAACGAGTGACGGTTCTTTGGCTGCCATTAGGGCTGCCACTGGCCCTGGTCCTCATCCTTTCGCTGCAGGAAACCTGGCACCGCCTTTTGCCGCCGGCAGGCGCGTCAAAGGCGCCATTATTGATGGCGCCAGTAACGATGGTGGAAGTCACCGGCGAGGGACGCCGGTACTGGCCGCGTTGGCGCGGGCCCTCAGGGCAGGGGTTGGCCGTCGACTCGGGCTATCCCGACACCTGGTCGGATCGGGAAAACGTTCTCTGGAAGGTCAAGGTCCCCGGGAAGGGCAACTCCTCTCCCGTGATCTGGGGCGACCGCATCTTTCTGACGACGGCCTACGACAACGGGAGCCGACGGTCGATTCTGAGCTTCCAGCGCGAGGATGGCCAGCAGCTCTGGGAGGCTTTTGCTCCGAAAGGACGTCCTGAGAGGGCTCACGCCAAGAACGGCTACGCTTCGGGCACACCAGCTACCGACGGTAAGCGGGTCTACGCCTATCTCGGGAATCATGGCTTGCTGGCCGTGGACTTCAACGGCAAACAAGTCTGGCATCACGATCTGGGCCCGATGAATCCTTTCCACGGCGCCGCCGGCTCTCCGCTGCTTTACCGGGATCGCGTGATCATCTATCAAGACCATCGCGCGTCCTCCGGGTCGTTTGTCGCGGCATTTGACAAGCGGACTGGCAAGAAACTGTGGTGGACCGAGCGCCGGGAGAAGACCGGCTGGGGCTCACCGGTGGCGGTGCGCGTTGGGGACCGCGATGAGATCATTGTCAGCAGTCAGAAATGGGTCTATGCCTATGATCCGGACAGCGGCAGAGAGTTGTGGCGCTGCGCGGGGAACCTGGTTGAGGTGACGCCCACTCCGGTAGTGGGCCACGGCCTGATTTTTTGCAGTTCCGGCCGGGCAGGCCCGACGTTGGCGATCCGTCCCGGAGGATCGGGCGATGTCACCGGCACGCACCTCGTCTGGCAGACGCCGAAGGGCTCCCCGTTCATCCCCTCGCCGCTGCTCTACGGGGATTACCTCTACCTCGTCAACGACATGGTGGGGATCGCCACCTGCTACGAGGCAAAAACGGGCAAGCTGATGTGGCAGGGCCGGCTGGCCGAAACCCGGCGCGAATTGTTCTCGGCGTCCCCGGTGGGGGTGGACGGCAAGGTGTTTTTCACGAGCGACGACGGCGAAACATTTGTGCTCAAAGCCGGGGCGGAATTCAAACTTCTGGGCGTCAATCGCCTCAGCGAACGCACGCTGGCTTCGCCGGCGCTGGTGGATGGCCGCTGGTATTTCCGCACCGCCGCTCACTTGGTCTGCATTGGCCGGCCTTCGTGATCCGCTCGTCACCACCGCCACCAGCGCGCTCAGTCCAGATAGGCCAGCTCATTGGAGCCTAGAAGGACCTGGGCGTACTCTTCCCAGGGTTGGCAGCCTACCGTGGCTTCCCGCCGACCCAGGAACGTGAGAGCGAGATCAACCTCGTGCGCTCTCGGCTCGCGGCCCAGGGTCATGCGATAGAGAGTCGCGATCCTGGCGTTGGAGTCCTGCAGATGGTCAACCCGCGCCGCCAGCCTTTCAGCCTGGTGCTGCATCCACCTGCTGTTGAGCACGAAGAGCTGCTGAAGCGGAGTGGTGGTGACCTGGCGCTTGGGAATGTGCTGCGTCGCAACTGGGAAATCGTAAAGGTGCAAGAATGGATGCAGCCGGCCGCGGCTGGTCTTCGAATAGACCGACCGGCGGGCGGGGCCTTCGACGTCGACATCTTCGGAAGGTCCGCCCATCGTCAGGTCGAGCTCGCCTGATGCTTGCAGAATCGCGTCCCGCCAGGCTTCGATCTCCAGCCGACGCGGATTCATCCGCCACAGCCAACGATTCGTCGGGTCGGCCAGCTGCGCCGATTCGATGCTGCGGCTCGCTTGCCGGTACGTTGCTGAAAGTAGGATCTCGCGGTGCAGCCATTTGAGGGACCAGCCGTTGTTGACGAAGCGAGCTGCAAGGTCGTTCAGGAGTTGCGGGTGCGTAGGCCTCTGCCCCTGTGTACCGAAGTCGGAAGGCGTTCGGACCAGATGCTCGCCGAAGTGCCAACCCCAGACGCGGTTGACCCACACGCGCGCGGCCAGCGGACCGGCTTCGCCGACGATCTTGTCGGCCAACTCCAAACGTCCTGAGCCTTGCCGGAACGAGTTGGGTTCGCCCTCGGAGAAGACCGTGAGGAACCGCCGCGGGACGATCTTGCCCGGGTTGGCGACATTGCCGCGGATGAATACTGGCAGGTCGCGGGGCTGGCCCGGGCGCAGGTCGATCCAAGTGACCGTGGGTGTGCTGCCATCGATCCACACTCCGCAGTCGACGACGGCGTGGGTCAACGGCGTGTCGTCTTCGCATAAGCGCGCATCGAGCTCTCGAATCTCCGCCTTCATCGCCTGAATACGGGGATGCAGCTCTTCAGCGATGGTACTCAGCTCCTTGAGAAGGCCGTACTGGCCCTTGAGGCGGTAGAACCTCTCGTGATCCCAAACCAGTTTTTCCGCCGCTTCGGAATCCATTTCGACGATCGGCCGTTTGACCAGCCACTGGCTGGCGAACACGCCCGCCAGGCCGTAGTAGTCCTCGTTGGTGATGGGGTCGAACTTGTGGTCGTGGCAGCGGGCGCAGGCGACGGTGAGACCGAGCAGCCCGCGAGAGACACCATCGACCCGCTCGTCCCAGTCGTCGCTCGCCAGAGTCTCGATCACGTCGCGCGAGAGTCGCGGGTCCTTGTGATACATGGGCGAGTTGCCGATGTAACCGAGCGCCCTCATGTCGGCCGGCTCGAAACCCGGCAGCAGGTCGGCGGCAAACTGCATGCGGAGGAAGCGAGGGTAGGGAATATCCTTGTTGAAGGCCTCGATGACCCAGTCTCGGTAGCGCCAGGCGAATTCGTGCGGCTGGTTGGTCGACTCGCTGGTGGGGTGGTCTTCGGCCCAGCGCGCCACGTCGAGCCAATGGCGTCCCCAACGTTCGCCGTACCGCGGCGATGCCAGCAGGCGCTCGATCAACTCTTCATAGGCTGTTGGTGAGGGATCGGCGAGAAACGCTTCGACCTCTTTGTAGCTCGGCGGCAGTCCGGTCAAGTCGAGCGAAGCGCGCCGGATCAGCGCACGGTGGTCGGCCTCGGGCGACGGCTCCAGGTCGTTTTCTTCGAGCCTGGCGAGCACGAACGCGTCGATCTTGCGCCGCACCCAGCCGCGGTGGCTGAAGGAGGGCGCCTGCAACTCGGCCAGAGGCTGAAAAGCCCACCAGCGGCGGCCCTCTTCGATCGGCGTGCCCGGGCCGGAGCTGTCGGGTTTTTCGGCCTCCCCAGAGCTGTTGGGTTTTGTGGCCTCCGAGGTTGCGCTGGGCTCGTCGATGCGCGGGTCCTGGGCGCCGTCAGCAATCCAGGTGGCAAAATCCGCGATCACGCGGTCAGGCAGCTTTCCGGTCGGCGGCATCTTGAGCGAAGGGTCTTGATAGCGGAGCGCCTTGATCAGCAGGCTCTGATCCGGCCGCCCGGGCACCAGCGCCGGGCCCGAAGCGCCGCCGCGCCGGAGCGCGTCGCGCGAGTCCACACGTAAGCCGCCCATGGGCTCGTCGAGCCGAGCCGAGTGGCACCCCATGCACTGCTCGATCAGCACGGGCCGAATCCTGCGCTCGAAGTGTTCGATCTCCGGGCTCTGAGCCGAGCCGACGAGCGCCGCCGCGGCCACGAGGAGCGTCAGGCGCATCATGCCAGCAACTCCGCCGGTACGCGCCCGTGAACGTCGGTCAGACGGAAATCCCGGCCGGCATAGCGGTACGTCAGACGCTCATGGTCCAGACCGAGCCGGTTGAGGATTGTAGCGTGCAGGTCATGAACGCTGACCCGGTTCTCGACGGCCTGGAACCCGAAATCATCGGTGGCGCCGTAGCTGACGCCGCCGCGAACGCCGCCGCCCGCCATCCACATCGTGAAGCCGTACGGGTTGTGGTCGCGTCCGTCGCCGGATTCTGAAACCGGTGTGCGGCCGAACTCCCCGCCCCAGACGAGGAGGGTTTTCTCCAACAGTCCGCGCCGTTTGAGGTCTCGGATGAGTGCGGCGGTGGCTTGGTCCATGTCGGGGCAACGCTCGCGCAGGTTCTTGTTGATCTCTTTGTGATCGTCCCATGGCTGGCGGGGGCCATAGTAGAGGTGCACGTAGCGGACGCCCTTTTCGACGAGTCGGCGGGCGAGCAGACAACCGTTGGCGAATGGTGTGGAGCCGTACTCCTCGCGGATTTTCTCCGGTTCTTTGCGCACATCGAAGACGTCCATTGCTTCAAACTGCATGCGATAGGCGGTCTCCATCGCTTGGATGCGCGCCTCCAGAAAGGCGTCCTGCCCGACGGCGGAGCGGTGTGCCTTGTTCAGGGCGGTGAGCAAGTCGAGCTGATGGCGTTGCGCGCCGGCGTCGAGCTTGCCGTTACGCAGGTATCGAATCATCTTCTCGGGGTCGGTCTCGGCGTTGTTGAAGTGCGTGCCCTGGTGCTCGGCCGGCAAGAAGCCAGAGCGCCACAAGTAGCTCTGGCGTGACGACGGGCTCAGCACGACGAAGCCCGGCAGGTTCTCGTTTTCGCTGCCGAGCCCGTAGGAGATCCAAGCTCCGAGAGTCGGATGGGTGGCAGCGATATTCCCCGAATGGATCAGATTTTTGGCCGGAGTATGCGTCGGGTTGAACGTGTACATCGAGCGGATGACGCACAGCTCGTCGACAAGGCCCGCCAGATTCGGCAACAGCTCGCTCACTTCGATGCCGCTCTGACCGTGCTGCCGGAACTTGAACGGCGAGGGCAGCAGGCCGCCGGTCATGCGCTCGGTGCGCAAGTCCACCGAGTCGGGCCGTTGGCCGGCGTATTTCGCTAGCGCCGGCTTGGGGTCGAACAAGTCGAGATGCGACGGTCCGCCGGTGAGGAACAGGAAAATGACGTGCTTGGCGGCGGGAGCGAAGTGCGGTCCGACCGGGGAATTTGCGGCCCAGAGGTCGGAGGCCAGCATCCCGGAGAGCCCCACCGCGCCCAGGCCGCCGCACAGAGACTCCACGAAAGCCCGTCGACTCAAAGCTCCTCGGCTCGAAGAAGCGGTTGGCTGCGGTGCTTTCGACATCGCGACAGACGGCCCCGTACGGAATTATAAAAGAAGGCCGACCATTCTGCTAGGTGTGCTACGCGGAAACACCAAGATCTCAACTAGGTCTTTGAGATCCAGCCGAGCGACAGGGTTGCGGCTACGCTAGCAGTTTCCCAACGACTCGGCCGCCGACGTCAATCAACCGGCATGTTCATGGTTAGCTGCAGGTGCGCCACTTTTCGCCCGACACGCTGAAGGAGGTGGCCAGCCTTTATTCGGCGACTACCGCCTCGTTGGCGCGCATCACCCGCAACAGGTTTCCGCCCATGATCTTGCGAATATCGGTGTTCGAATAACCAAGGTCCATCAGGCCGCGGACCAACGCCGGATACTTCGAAACGTCCTCCAGTCCCTCTGGCACCATGCCGGAAATGCCGTCGTAGTCGGACCCGAGGCCCACGTGATCCGCGCCAGCGATTTTGACCACATGGTCAATGTGGCGCAACACGGCCCGCGCGTCCACCTTAGGGAGGCGCGCGCGATAGCGGCGCTGGATGGCCCGCTTCCGGTCCCACCGTTGCGGGTTGCCCCGGTTTAGCATCATCATCTCCGAGATCTCGCGGTTCCTCTGGTCACGATACCCGAGGAAGACATCCCAGGCCTTCTGATCCAGGTAGGCCGCGCTGAAGTTGATGAAAATCACACCGCCATTGCGTGCCAGGGCGCGAAGCATGTCGTCGTTGATGTTTCGCGACACGTCGCAGATCGCGCGGACCGAGGAGTGCGAGGCGATGACCGGCGCGCGGGCCGTCTCCAGCACGTCGTAGAAAGTTTTGTCGGAAACGTGGGAGATGTCGATCATCATGCCGAGACGATTCATCTCGCGCACCACCTCGCGCCCGAAGGTGGAAAGGCCGTTATGGACGGCTTTGTCGGTGCCTGAGTCCGCCCAGTTGTTGGTCTGGAAATGGGTCAGGGTCATGTAGCGCACGCCTAGGCGGTGGAAATTACGGAGCACCGGAAGACTGTCCTGAATGATGTGGCCGCCCTCGAGGCTCAGCAAGATGGCGATCTTGCCTGCCCGGCGAATCCGTACGATGTCACCCGCCGTGTAGGCGATTTCGATATCGCTGGCATTTCGCCGCGCCTCTTCGTAGACGGCGTCGATGCACTCCAGCGCGCGCGGGACCCACAGCGGCGAAGCGAAGTCCGGCGGTTGCACATACACCCCGAAGAACGCCGCGCCCACCCGGCCCCGGCGCAGGCGCGGGATATCGGTCTCGTAGTAGTTGTGCTCCTCGGCGAGGCGGTACCGTTCATCCACGATGTACGCGGGTGTGTCAATATGCACGTCCACGATCAGAAGGTCGCGCATCAGCCGATCGAATCGATGCTCGGGGCTTTCCACCTGTCCTAGCGCAATGACGGCCAGAAGGATGCTTCCAAGCAGAATTGCCCCGCAAAACTTTGAGGCCACTGGGTCCGACCTGTAGGCTTTTGCCATAAGCTAGCGTCTCCGAGGGGGTGCTCAGAGACGTTTGCCGTTGCACTGGTTGCAGATTACCATGCGACACTGCGCGGCGCCCTTCGGGTACTTGGTGCCGCAATAACTGCACGAGGCGCCCTTTCCGTCCTGTTCCTGTTTCAAAGGGCCGAGGCAGGGCCGCGTGTCAGGGTGATTCTCCCGGCAATGGCACCACCCACTGGCTACCGGCATAGACTCCTCCTCCCAAGAAAAGATTTGGCCCGTAAAGTTTACCGCGATCCGCGCCCGCCCGGGACCAGCGAAGAAGTGTAAAAGCGGCGGGCTGCCTCGACCAGGACCTGCGCGCAGCCCACAACCGAATCCAGGTCCACCCATTCGACTGCCTCGTGCGCGCCGGCGCCTGCCGGGCCGTAGTTGACGGTAGGGATGCCGGCGGCGGCGAACAGGGCTGCGTCCATCCAGTAGGCCACTCCTGCCTCCGGAGGCGGCTGCCCCGTAACCACCTGTGCGGCCTCACGGAGGCAACGGGCAATCGGCGTGTCGCGGTCGCACACCAGCGGAGCGCGGTCCAGCAAGCAACGAATTTCGGCTTCCTCGCCGGCCTGCCGCACCACCTGCTGTAATTCGCGCATCACTTGCTCGGTGGTCTCGCCGGGCAGCGTCCGCCGTTCTACTCGCAGATGGCACTGCGGTGCGTAAGTGGAAAGGCCCGCCCCGCCCTGGATCAGAGCACAATGCTGTGAGGCTGGCCCCACCAGAGGGTGAGCGCGCCGCCGCAGCTCCTGCTGGTCAAACTGCTCCAGGGCAGTGATGATGCGCCCCATTTTGCCGATGGCGCTGACCCCGAGGTCCCAGCGGCTGCCGTGTGCTGCCTGGCCCGTGGTCAGCAGTTCCGCCCAGACAAAGCCCTTGTGCGCCAGAATCAGCCGACCCTCGCTGGGCTCGGTGAGGATGCAAGCATCGGCCCGGTGGCGCTTCAGGAAAGCCTCGGTGCCGAGACTGGCATACTCCTCGTCGGCCACCAGCGCAGTTATTACTCGCCCGGGTACTCGCCTGGGCAACTGGCTGGGCAGGTGCTCCTGAGCCAGCGCGGCGGCCGCTGCCATGACGGCAGCGACACTGCCTTTCATGTCGTAGCTGCCACGCCCGTAGACCCGGTTGCCCTCCAGGCGCGGTTCAAATGGAGGAATCCTCATGCCGGCGGTGGCCACCGTATCCAGGTGCGCGCACAAGACTAAAACCGGCCCCGGTCCTTCACCGGCTTCGGCCACTACATTGGGCCGCCCCGGCGCTGCCTCCTCCAACCAGCTATGCAGGCCCCGGGCTGCAAGCCACTGGGAGGCGAAGGCCGCGATGGCAGCCTCTCCGTGTCCCTCCTCCGGCGCCAGGGTCGGGTTCACCGAGGGAATACGGATCAGCTGCTGAAGTAGCTCCAGAATTACGGCCCGGGAAAGCGCATCCGCCGGCATGTCGTGCTACGTTCTAGCGCTCTTAGGTTCTACTGGCAGCCCACTTAGGTTTCTGCCAGACCAAATATACCCGGCGTAATATACCCGGTGTAGCTGGGCTAGCAAAGCGACCGCCGCGCCGAGAGAGTCCGCAGGGTCACGATGGCGACCCTGGTAGGGAAGCCCCAGCGGGCACGTCATGGCATCGCGGTAGTTCAAGTTATAATCAGACTTTGGGTGAGTTCTCCGGCCAGCCATCGAGCCCGGCCGTCGAGCCCGGCCGTCGAGCGATGAAGACGAACATCATCACCATCCCGGTTCAGAAAGTCCAGGGTGTTTCCTCCTCCGCCGAGCAGGACCTGCTGGCCGTTGAGGAGCCGCTGCAACTGCGGCTGAGCTTCCAATCTCAGGGAGCTCGCAGGAGCAAAGATCTTTCGATCACCATGCGCACCCCTGGCCACGACGTTGAACTGGCGGCTGGCTTCCTTTTCACGGAAGGCATACTCCAAGTCCCCGACCAGATCGTGGAAATCCAAGGTGGCGGGCCCGGCAAGAACGCCAAGCAGAACCGCAACACGGTTACTGTCCGCCTGAAACGAGGAGTGAAGCTCGATTGGGACCGGCTGGAACGCCACTTCTATCTCAGCTCCAGTTGCGGGGTCTGCGGGAAAGCCTCGATCGAGGCGCTACAGGCCACCGGCTGCCCCACTCTGCCCTCGGCCAAGCCTCTCGTTGATTCCTCGGTGATCCACCGCCTGCCCCAGACGCTGCGGAGGTCCCAGGCCGTCTTTGACCGCACCGGCGGCCTGCACGCCGCCGCTCTGTTTAACTCCACGGGAAAGCTGCTGAGCATGCGAGAAGATGTGGGCCGGCACAATGCACTGGACAAGTTGATCGGCGCCGAATTCCTGAAAAATCGCTTGCCTCTTTCCGATACGCTGGTCCTGTTGAGTGGACGCGGCAGCTTCGAGCTGGTGCAGAAGGCGTTGATGGCGGGCATTCCCGTGCTGGCCGCCGTAGGCGCGCCTTCCAGCCTTGCCGTCGAGCTTGCCCTAAGGTTCCAGATGACGCTGGTGGGATTCGTGCGCAACGACCGGTTTAATATCTATTCCGGGGGCTGGCGCATCCACCTCGACGCGCAGCAGGGAGTCTAAGAGCTGCCACGGTTAGAGCGGGTGGAAATATCCCTGGCCGGCACAGGCGCGGCACAGGGCGCGCCCGTCGCGCAGGATTTCGCGGCCGAAGTTAATGCCTTCACTACATTCGGTGCAGAGGACGCGCGGCGCGCGATATCCGGGGCGCTCTTCTGCCGGAAGGCTTGCGCGGACCCACTGCCGGGTGAACATCTCCTCGTCGGACAATTCCCGATAGGCACGTCGCAAACTTTCTTCCTTCTCCAGATCCGGGGAGATCTCCCGCGCGCGTTCGTTAGCGCTCTCCCGGGCAGCTACGCGGATGGCCCGCTCCGTGCGCAGGTCCAGGAAGGTAGCCGCCATCTTCCCCAGGTCCTTAAGCTTCAGGGTGCGGTTGCCGAGGCGGCAGCCGGTGACCAGCCCGACCGCGTCAGGCAGGCAGCGGTCAACCTCCACAAACGTAATAAGTGACCTGTGGGTCTGCTTTGGCTCCTCAATGCCCAGTTCCTTCAGCGCGATCATGGCCATGCGGATGCCCTGGATGATCCCGGAACGTGTGTCCCCGTCTTTGGCTGCCGCTTGTATGTAGTCCTCCAGGCTTTTCATCCGCGTTTCCTCCCTCTGGCCCGCCGGTCATCAAAACACGTGACCAACCTTGATAAAGTACGTGTTCCCCTGCTCGGAGCGCTGGCCAAAAGCTGCCCTTCCTCGTTGAAACGCAAACTGAATCGAACCGAAGGGAGGCTTGTGGCGCCAGACGAATACCGCTTCCAGGTTTCTACGGTCAATCACCGAATTCGTCTGAAAGAATACTCGGATAAACAAATCGCGTGTGAAGTTCTGGCGAACGCGAATAACGTTAATGAAAGTGGCCTTTTTCTCCGGGTCAGGATCGAGCCAAACGCGTGAAAGTTGATATTCCAGGCCCAGTCCAGGAGTCAGCTTGCGCCGGACACGTGCGCTGACGGCATCGAGATCGGAGTCGAAGTTGCGGCCGGTTTGATAGCCCACCTGCCAGGACTGGTATTCCCGCGTGTTATACCCGACATTGAACTCCGCGCGATCGTTGTGAAAACCTTTTTCAAAGCGCTCGAAAACATTGCGGTGACTGGCCTCCAGGCTCCAGCGGTTACGAAACTCAACCTCCATGGTCTCGAAGTTGTGGTAATAGCGCAAAACGTTTTGCTGGCTCCAGTAGATCCTGTTTTTCGATTCCAGGGAAATACGCTGGACAGGGCCCTTTTCAACCCAGAAGGTCTTTTCCAGATCGCTGTCCATCTCTCGACGGTTGTCGTCGGGGATAAATCCGACGGCATTGACGTTGTCGCCGAAGCGGTCCCCCAGGTGGCTGTAACGGAAGTGGAAATGGGAAGTCGAGGTATCCCAGGCGGGCCGAACGAAGTAGGCCCAGCGCCCCGTCTTGAAGAGGCCATGGGAGCGGAGCAACTGGCCGGTGAAGCGCATCGTGCGGGTCGGGTGCATCGTCGTATCGAGACCGACCGAGCCGCGATTGCCCCCACCCAGGGAGCGGTTGGCGACCATGAAGCCGATATTGGACGATCGCAGGACTTGCCTTTCAGCCCTGGCTACCGTGTAGTTCGCGTGCTCGAAGGTGGGTGCGCCATCGGGTGCGGAGTCAACCTCCATTGAAGATGAGCGAACCGAAAGCAGGGCCAAGTCCCAGGGCCCCTTGCGGGAGAGTAGCTTGCCTCCAACGTCGATGTCCTGAATGCGGCGCGAGTAGAACGTCTGAATACGCTGCCGGAAGCGCTCGTTGCTTTCCAGGAAAAAGGGCCTTTTTTCTTCCAGGCGGACTTCGAAGCGGGTTAGATTGACGAATTCTTCATCCGCTTCAATGATGGCGAAATCGGGGTTGATGGTCAGATTCGCAGTCGTCTCCGGCCGGAAAGAATAGCGCAGGTCGAACCCCGCATTACCGGTGGTCTTCCCTCCCTGTTCGTAACCCCCCTGCACATACGGGATCAGGTCCCAGCGCTTGGCGCCGCCATGCAAGGTCAGGCCGAGAATCTCCCCGTACTGGGAAACGCGGTAGGGCGACTCCAGCGGACCGGCCCAGAAGCTCTGCTCCAGATTGCTACGCCGAGACCGCCCGATGTTGATTCCCCAGGAGCGGTTCTCGCCGGAGTGAAACTGCATCCCGCGCAAGGGAATGGCGAACTCGGCTGTCCAGCCATCGGAATCCGTCCGGACAGCGACAAGCCACTCGGCATCCCAGCTGCTGTCCCGGACCCGCCCGTCGTCCTTGATCCGGCCATCGGTCTGGGTGCCCAGCGGATTCGTCGAGAAAAAGTAACAGGTGCGGCGGTCGTGAAAGGTGTCGAGAAAAACGGTAACGGAATCGTCCCTCGACAGCCTGTCGTCCCGACGGTTCAGGCGCGCAGTAATCTTCTCGGGTTCGGTGTCGTAGGAATGCACGGCAATGTAAACATTGTTATCGTCGTAGGCGAAGTAAGCGACCGTGCGTTGGGTCGCCGGCTTGCCTTGCTCCGGCTCCAGCTGAATGAAGTTTTCCAGTCGCGTGGCCCTGTCCCATTCGTCCCCGTGGATGATTCCGTCGATGGTGGGCGGCTGGGTTGTGCGGACGGCCGAAGCCGAGTGCGCGGCGGCTTGCAGAAGGGATGCGAAGAAGAGAAAAGCCGCAGCCGCCCGGACCAAGAGATCCAGCATCGCGTGCCGCTCCGAACTTTTCATTTACTTTTTGTCTCCAACTCTCGTTGGACTTCCTCCCAATCCTCAGCCGTGTTGATATTCTTGAACATCCGCTGGGAAAAACCAAACTGAAGCAATTGGTCGGGTGCCAGAACCTGCACGCGGAGTTGGGCGAGCCGGTCCACAATTCCCACAGGTTCCTCGTCGAGAGCCTGCTGCAGAACAGGGAGGCAGCCGCGCTGGTAGGCGGCGCAGAGCGGTTGCCACCCGTCGGCCGTTCTCGGAACCACGGCTTGCGCTTCCGATGCCAGAGCCTGATCGATCAGGAATTGCACGAAACGGCCTTCGAGAAATGGCAGGTCACAGGCCAAGAAGATGTTCCACTCGCAAGGCGAATTTTCGAGTCCCGTGCAGAGCGCCTCGAGCGGTCCCCGTCCGGGACGCCGGTCCGGAAGAACCGGGATTCCAAAGTCGCCGAAGCGGGCCGGAGGACCCAGCAGGGTGACTTGCGCCGCGTGCGGGCGGAGCAACTCCACCGCATGCTGGAAAAGCTGCCGGCCCTGGAACGGAAGCAGAGCTTTGTCCCGCCCCATGCGCCAGCTCCGGCCCCCAACCAGCACAAATCCGCTCACCGATAAAACTTCCGGCATCGCTCTTCGGCACCTTGCGCGCAGGCTAGCGCTTTCGCAGGACCTTTCGAACTAGTAGTGCTCGCGAGCGCTCATTGAATCACATAGAGCCAATATCGCGGAGCGTTAGGTCTACTCATCGTGCCGTTGCACCATGGGAACTGGGAATCAGTGAGTGATCAATGCCAGGAGGTTGCCCCGAGCGTTGGCCGCCGTTTTCTTTGAAAAGCAGACCACCAGCACGGTGTCGTCACCGGCAATGGTGCCCACAATCTCCGGCCAGTTTTCCTGATCCAGAGCCAGCGCCAGCGGCTGCGCGTTGCCGGGGTTGGTGCGCAGCACCAGCAGGTTCTGCGCCTGGCGCACATCGCGCAGTACTTCCCCGGCTGTGCGCCGCAGGTGGCGGGTGCCGACTGAGTCGGGGCGGGACTCGTTTCCGCGCACCGAGGAAGCGGGCAAGACAGGGGACGGGTGCTGAGATGCCAGCGGTCCCACTTCCTTATACCCCCTGGCGGTCTTGGCCAACCCTAATTCGTGAACGTCCCGCGACAGGGTCACCTGAGTGGTGCGGATTCCCAAACGGTGGAGCTTGTCGGCCAGTTCTTCCTGTGTGTGAATCGCCTGGGACCGCACTAGCTTTAGAATCTGTTCCTGTCGGTAGTGCTTGTTCATCAGGCGTCAGGGGTCTCCTGCGGTTCCTGCCTATCGCCTACCGCGTTCTGACTCCCCCCTTTTCCAGGAGGCCAGGCGCCGACGGGCCTGGCCCAGGGCCCGGGCCACGGCCCGTCGGCCGGTGCCACCGGGCACCTCGCGGCGAGCGATGCCACGGGCATCCTTCAGCAGAGGCAACACATCTTTTCGGAAAGCCGGATGAAACTTTCGCAGCTCGCTCAGGCGCCAACGCTCCGGAGGACGGCCCCGCGCCAGGCCAGTGCGGACGATGCGGCCCACCGTCTGGTGGGCCTGGCGAAAGGGAACGCCCCGCAGAGCAAGGTACTCAGCCAGGTCGGTGGCGCACGACCAGCCGCCCACAGCGGCGGTCTTCATCGCTTTCGGGCGCGGGGTGACGGTGGCTACCACCGTCGCCGTCATCTCCAGCGCGCCCCGCAACTCGTCGGCGGTGTCGAACACGGGTTCCTTGTCTTCCTGCAGGTCGCGGTTGTAGCTGAGCGGCAGCCCTTTCAACACCATCGCCAGAGCCACCAAGTGGCCCAGCACGCGGCCGGTTTTGCCGCGGATCAATTCCAGCGAATCGGGGTTTTTCTTCTGGGGCATCAGGCTGCTGCCGCTGGTGACTTCCTCAGCCAGCTCCAAGAAGCCGAATTCGTCGCTGGAATAGAGAATCCAGTCCTCGGCCAGCCGGCTCAGGTGCAGCAGCACACAGGAGGCGGAGGAGAGAAACTCCAACAGGAAATCGCGGTCCGACGCGGCATCCAGGCTGTTCGCGGTAAGAGCGGCGAAGCCAAGGTCGCGAGCCAGGGCCCGGCGATCCACCGGCAGGCCGCTGCCGGCCAGGGCGCCGCTGCCCAGCGGCATCACATTGGCGGATTCGTAGCAGCGCTCCAGGCGGCGCCGGTCGCGGGCCAGCATCTCGAAATAGGCCAGCAGGTAGTGCGACCACAGCACCGGTTGCGCGCGGCGCAGGTGCGTGTAGCCGGGCAGAACCAGGTTCGGCGCGCGTCCGGCTTGTTTCAGCAAAGCCTCCAGGAGACGGTCCAGCGCCCTAAGCGTGGCCCGGAGTTCCTCCTTCAACCAGATGCGAAGGTCCAGAGACACCTGTTCGTTGCGGCTGCGGCCAGTGTGCAGGCGATCGGCCAGCTCGTCCCCGGCGCGCTCAGCCATCAGGCGAATCACCAACGTATGCACGTCCTCGTCGTTAGCCTCTTCGAAGAAATTCGGATTGCCGCGCGCCTCGGTGGCCAGGCTGTCCAGCGCCGCCGCAACGCGTGCGGCCTCTTTGGCAGAATAAATGCCCAGACGTTGGAGCGCGCGCGCCCAGACCCGAGTGCCCTCCAGATCAGCAAAGAACAGCCGGCGATCGAACGACAGCGAGCGGGAGAAGTCCTCAAACTGCTGCGCCTGATCGGCGCGCATCCGGGTCCGGTCGAATCGTCCACCCCACAGTTTCATGGCTTTTTTGCTTTTGACTCCTGCTTGGCCCCACCGGCCTTGGCGCGCAGCGCTGCCCGCACGCGCAGGGGCAGCCCAAGGAGCCGGACGAATCCTTCGGCATCCTTCTGGTTGTAGCTGTCGCCCATAGTGAAGCTGGCGATTTCGGTCGAGTAGAGGGAATAGAGCGAGCGGCGCCCGAGAACCTGGAGGTTGCCGCGGTAAAGTTCGAGCGTGACCTCGCCCGTCACCACCTGCTGGGTGGAGTCCACAAATGCATCCAAGGCCTCTCGAAGCGGAGTAAACCAGAGCCCGTTGTAGACCATCTGGCCGTAGTCGAGTGCCACATGCTGCTTGTAGGCCAGGGTGGCGCGATCCAGGCACAGTGCCTCCAGCTCGGCGTGGGCGGCGTAGAGGATGGTGCCCCCAGGCGTCTCATACAGACCACGCGACTTCATGCCCACGAAGCGGTTCTCTACCAAGTCCACGCGCCCGATGCCGTGCCGGCCACCGAGTTGGTTCAGCTTCTCCAATAGCTCCACCGGGTTCATCTGCCGGCCGTCAAGAGCTGCAGGGCTGCCCTGCTCAAAACCGATGGTGACGCGGCCGGGCTCATCGGGCGCGGCGCGGGGCGAGTTGCTCAGCACCCAGACGTCATCCGGGGTCGGGCTGGTGGAATCCTCCAGAACCCCGCCTTCATGGCTCATATGCCAGATGTTGCGGTCGCGGCTGTAGATTTTCTCCACCGAAGCGGACACCGGGACGTTGCGCTGCCGGGCATATTCCAGCGCGTCCTCCCGCGAGTGGATGTCCCACTCGCGCCAGGGGGCGATCACCCGCAGGTGCGGAGCCAGCGCCTGGTACGTCAGCTCGAAGCGCACCTGATCGTTGCCCTTACCGGTGCAACCGTGGGCCACCGCGTCGGCGCCCTCAGCCAGGGCCACCTCCACCTGATACTTGGCCAGCAGCGGCCGGGCGATGGAGGTGCCCAGCAGGTACTTGCCTTCGTAGACAGCGCCGGTGCGCACCAATTTCCACAGGTAGTCGCGTACAAACTCCTGGCGCAGGTCTTTGATGTGGATCTTGCTGGCCCCGGTGGCCAGTGCCTTTTCCCGTGCCCCCTCCAGCTCCTCCCCCTGGCCCAGGTCTCCGGCCATCGCAATCACCTCGCAGCCGTAGTTCTCCTTCAGCCAGGGGATGATGACCGAAGTATCCAATCCGCCGGAGTAGGCGAGCACCACTTTGTTCGGTTTCATCGGAATGATCTCGGTTGTTTGCCCAGGCCGGCGCCCTCCTGAGCGCTACCTGGTCAGAAACGTCAGCAGGATAGCCTTGGCCATGTGCAAGCGGTTT
Source organism: Terriglobia bacterium (assembly GCA_965223005.1). Lineage (GTDB taxonomy): Bacteria > Acidobacteriota > Terriglobia > JAJPHL01 > JAPKYU01 > CBDBKE01. The sequence continues at coordinate 63,718 of CBDCVK010000008.1, forward strand.
TCCGCCTGGTCGAACACCACTGAGCGTGGCGATTCAATGACTTCTTCCGACACCTCCTCGCCGCGATGGGCCGGCAAGCAGTGCATGAAGACGGCATCGGGTCGGGCACGGGCGAACAGCTCGGGGGTTACGCGGTACGGAGCGAAGACACGGGCGCGCTCGTCGGCCTCCTGCTCGAAGCCCATGCTGGCCCAAACGTCGCTGTAGACGGCGTGTGCCCCTTCGACGGCTTCTTCGGCGACGTGCCCAACTTCCAGCCGCGCGCCGGTGCCCGATGCCAACTCCTGCGCCAGGGCCACAATGTCGGGATGTGGCGCGTAGGCCTCCGGAGTGGCCACGCGGAGCTGGGCGCCGGCCAGCGCCCCGCACAGCAGCAGTGAATGCGCCACGTTATTGCCATCCCCGACGAACCCCAGGCGCGCCTGGCTCAGGTTCCCGAAAATCTCTTGCAGGGTGAAGTAGTCGGTGAGCGACTGGCAGGGGTGGAACACCTCACTCAGGCCGTTGATGATCGGCACCGAGGAGAAGCGGGCAAACTCCTCCACTGTGGCGTGGGAAAAGGTACGAAGGGCCACGGCGTCCACCCAGCGAGCCAGGTTGCGTGCCACGTCACAAACCGGCTCACGGTCGGGGATGCGCTGTTGCCCCGTGTCCATGAACACACTCTTACCGCCCAGCATCTTCATGCCCAGCTCGAAGGTGAAGCGGGTGCGCAGGGAGCGCTTCTCAAAGATCACTGCCAGCGACCGCCCTTCCAGCGCGCCGGCGTAGCGGCGCGGCTCGGCCTTGACAGCGGCGGCCAGTCGGAATAGTTCGGTGACGGTCGCCGGGCTCAGGTCGTCATCGCGGATCAGGTGGGCCGGAACCTGCACCGGAACCGATAAGGGCGCGGCACTCGAAACAGCGGGGGCGGCATCTTTTCGCACGGCATGTTGCTCCGAATGAATAATTATACGCCAGGGTGAATAATTACACAACGGCCGTCCTCCCGTCAAGTCCGAACGACGAGGGAAGCCGGCTGGGCTCTCCGCTAGCAGGCAGAAGGGTATACTGGTTCTGGACTCCCTCTGGCGTGGAGGCAGCATGGCCACCATTTCCCTGGAACAAGAGACGAACCCCTGGGAGGCGCAGGCCGCTCGCTTCCATGAAGCCGCGCGACGGCTCAAGCTGGACGGCGGTCTGGTGAAGTTCCTTCAGCAGCCCAACCGCGAGATCATCGTCCACATCCCGGTGCAAATGGACGACGGGCGCCTGGAGGTGTTCACCGGCTTCCGGGTACAGCACTCCATTGCCCGCGGCCCGGCCAAAGGCGGCATCCGGTTTGCACCCGGTGTGACCCTGGATGAGATGTGCGCCCTGGCGTCCTGGATGACCTGGAAGTGCGCCGTAGTCAACATTCCCTTCGGAGGCGCTAAGGGAGGCGTGGTGTGCGACCCGCATCTTCTTTCCAGCGCGGAACTGGAGCGAATCACACGGCGGTACACGGCCGAGTTGCTGGACTATATGGGCCCGGAGCGGGACGTGCCCGCTCCGGACGTGAACACCGACGAGCAGGTGATGGCCTGGATCATGGACACCTACTCGATGCACGCGCGTCAAACGGTGACCGCGGTGGTCACTGGCAAGCCGCTGGTCCTGGGAGGTTCGCGAGGACGGCGCCAGGCTACCGGCCTCGGCTGCATGATTGTCTGCGACGAGGCGTTGCAGAAGCTTGGACTGGGCCGCCAGGATGCCCGCGTCATCATCCAGGGCTTCGGCAACGTCGGGGGTCAGGCAGCGCGTCTAATGCATCAGGCCGGGTACAAGATTGTCGGCATCGCCGAGGCTGACGCGGCGGTCTACAACCGGCACGGGCTGGACATTCCTGCGCTGGCCCGCCACCGCGAGGAACAGGGGACGTTGGCTGGTTTTCCCGAGGCCGAGCCAGTGGAGCCGCACGTGCTTCTCACCCATGAGTGCGATGTACTGTTGCCGGCGGCTGTCGAGAACCAGATCACTTCGCACAACGCCGACCGGCTGCGCACCCGAGTCGTCATCGAGGGCGCCAATGGGCCTACCACTCCGCTGGCGGACGAAATCCTGCGGGGGAAGCGGATCTTCGTGGTGCCGGACATCTTGGCCAACGCTGGCGGCGTCACCGTTTCCTATTTCGAATGGGTGCAGGACCGGCAGGGCTACTTCTGGACTGAGAAGATGGTGAGTGAGCGGCTGGAGCACATCATGCGCAGCGCATTCCACGACGTGGACAGCTACGTGGAAAGATATCAGGTCAGTATGCGCATCGCCGCCCACATGCTGGCGATGGACCGCGTGGCCTTTGCTGTGAAGTTGCGCGGCATCTACGCCTGACTTCAAAATCGAGCCTGAGTTCCCAATTGGGTACCTCGCGTGCACGCACGCGCGGCGTTGACACCTGCACTGCCCCTATCTAGAATAGGAACCGCGGTGAAGACGGACGGAGCAGGCCAGAACGCAGGAAACGGCAAAGGGGTTAGTGCCGGGAGCTCTCGTGCCCACAGCGAAAACCTCGTCTCGTAGCCGGGCCAAAGATAAAAAGAAGATACGCATCGTCATTGCTGACGACCACGCTATCTTCCGTGATGGCCTGAAGAAACTCCTGAGCCTGGAGCGGGACCTGGACGTCATCGGAGAGGCCGAGGACGGGCAGCAGACCGTCGAGTTGGTCAAGAAGCTGCAGCCTGACATCCTGCTGCTAGACCTGAAGATGCCCGTGATGAACGGTCTGGCGGCGCTGGAACAAATCCACGACCGGGTGAAAACCACTCGGGTCATCGTGCTGACCGCCTCCGAACATGAGGAGGAGGTAGTGGAGGCCGTGAGGCTGGGAACGGCTGGCGTGGTGCGGAAGCAGTCCGCCACGGACATGCTGATCAAGAGCATCCGCAAGGTGGCTGGCGGGGAAGTCTGGCTGGACAGCCGCCTGACAGCAGCGGTATTGCGCGAATTTTCCGAGCCGCCCCCGGCGCCCCGCGAACAGCCCAAAAACTTGCTCAGCGGGCGCGAGCGCGAAATTGTCGGCCTCGTCTGCCAGGGCTTCCGCAACAAGGAAATTGCCGAGAAGATGTTCATCAGCGAGCAGACGGTGAAAAACCACCTGCACAATATCTTCGACAAGCTGGGCGTGTCCGACCGTCTGGAGCTGGCGCTCTACGCAATTCACAAGAAGCTGAACGATCCGGTCGCCTAACACCCTTCCGGCGAGCCTGGTCCGTTCCGGAGGAATTTCCATGCGCAGGTTACTCTATCTGTATCACGCGGCCCCCGGTGCTGCCGGAGATCTAGCCTTCACCTACCTGCACGAGAGCGCGGTCAAGACCGGACCGATCGTGAAACAAATCGGAGAGGAAAGCGGCGCCTTTGAGACCACGGTCACCGATGACTGCAGCGTACTCACCGCAGAGAACTTGAAGAAATATGACGCGGTGTTGTTCTTCACGAGCGGGGAGCTGCCCATTTCCGAGGAAGAGAAGCAAGGGCTGCTGGATTTTGTCCACGGAGGCAAAGGCCTTGCCGGCCTCCATAGCGCCACCGACACCTTCTATCGGTGGCCAGCGTACGGGGAGCTGATCGGCGGCTACTACAACGGGCATCCCTGGCACGAGCTGGACCGCGAAAGCGACTGGCCCGAAGTGCGCATAAAAGTGGAAGACCGAAACCACCCGGCCACACGGCACCTGGGCGAAGGGTTCACCATCAAGGATGAGATTTACGAGTTCCGAAACTGGTCACGCGACAAGGTGCACGTGCTGCTCAGCCTGGACACCGATTCGGTCGATTTGAACAACAAGGAAGTTAACCGTACCGACAAAGACTTTGGCGTGGCTTGGACGCGCACCTATGGCCAGGGACGGGTTTTTTACTCTGCTCCAGGGCACCTGCCCGATATCTGGGCTGGCGAGCGCCTCCGGACCTTCCTGCTAAACGGGCTGCGCTGGGTCATGGGCGACGCCAAGTAGCGGCGGCGCCCTGCCTGCCCCACTCCAGCCAACGCTCCCGCCCCCGCTGAACGGCTTGCAATGGGCCCTGGGCGATTCCTTCACCCTATCCTGACGATTCCCGTGAGCTGGTTGGCTTGCCCAAGGAGTCAGCCAAGGAGTCAGAATGTCGCCCGGAGCCTTCCGGCTCCTGATCAGCGACTGAGTGCTTGGATCGGCCGGACCACCGAAGCTCGTAGATCCTTGGAAGTCCTTCTTGCTCATCGGACGGCGGGTGGAAGCTCCGCACGACCTTGTGCCGGCCGAACGCCCGGCTGCTGAGGAGAGCGGCAAGCGCATCGCCGATTGCTGATTCGTACGACCAGCGCTGGGTCCAGGGGAAGACGGTCGCCTGAATCCATTGTCGCGGAAGGCGTTCTCGTTCGCCGAGCGCGATCTGCTCACTCACCCACCGCAAGAACTCAAGCTTCTGACGCAGAAGTTCCTTCGGATTCCGGCGTGAGGCGATCGAGGAGAACCCAGCTCGCTCCAGCTCGAAGAGGACATCTTCGCGAAGGGTGTGCACGTGTCCATGTGCTTCGATCATGATCTCGATCTCCAGCTGCAACAGCCGTTCCAGAGCCACAATCCAGCCGTGGTGATCAACCTCCTCGTTTGGACTCGAGAAGTGCGTGCCCATGAACGCATCGCCGGCCAGCAGCAATCTTTCGTGGGGGATGTAGAAGCTGACGTGTTCGTCGCAGTGGCCTGGTGTCTCAATGACCTGAACGAGATCGCAATCCTCTTGACCCAGGACTAGCCTCTCTGCCAGAGGTTCGATGGGTGAGAGAACTGCGCGGGGCTGCCCAATCACCAGCCGCCGCATAAAGGGGATCCGCGGAGGCGCAAGCAACATCGGGATAGCGCGTGGATGGGCCCGGACGCGCGCCCCGGTGGCGCCGGCGGCCAGCTCGAGGTTTCCGCCGTGTTCTTCGTGGGCGTGCGTTGCCACCACGTATCTGATTTTGTGCTTTGCCTCCTCGAGGTGGTGTGCCACGCAGCCCCGCATGCGTGTCCCTCCGGGATCGACGAGGAGCGAGCGATAGCGGATCATGGTGAACAGTTCGCCGAACAGCAGGGAAACCGTCCAACTGATTCCGCCCCGGAGAAAGTAGATCGAGAGTCGACCGCCAAGCAGCGTCGCCACACGGTTACGAGTACGCCACCAGGTGACTGACTGGAATCCCAAACGCCGAATATAGAGGAGTGCACTGAGAGGGGCGACGATGCCCCATCCCAAGAGGCGGCAGATCTGAAACGCTCTCCACGGCGCCTCCTGTCGGACGAGATTTTGATCAACGCTCCTGCATACACCGCCGCGGCAACGGCTCAAGCTGTATCTGTTGGCCGCTACCCATCGGTAGAACCATCCCGCAACCGCGGAGACCCCTGGGACGCTCGCCAGCCATCCGACAAGCCAAGTTAGAGGGAACAAGCGGGCGAGCGCCGCAACGGCTGGGGCTCCCATGAAGACCTGTCCGCTGGGCGCCGCCACGTGGAGGTTGCGCAAAAGGTCCTCCATGGGGGCGTCCGGTGGTGCGGCGTCCGGATCGCCCGCCAACACGCTGGCCAACACGCTGGAAAGAGGGATTGCGACCACACCACAACATTGCCGTCGATTGAGCCAACGCAACCACGCCACGCCGGCCTGACAGACCTCACACTGGTCATCGTACCAGAGGCGCCAGTTCGTCTCGCGTGCTACGCCGGAAGCCATAAACTCTCCGTGCGCGAGCCAATGTGTCCGGTTGTGATCGAGGCAGCTGAGTCCGGGTTCTCAATCCTTCGTTTCAGGTTTCGACGCGCAGCACCGCCAGGAAAGCTTCCTGGGGAATGTCCACGCGGCCCACTCGTTTCATCCGCCGCTTGCCTTCCTTCTGCCTCTCGAGCAGCTTCCTCTTACGAGTGACGTCGCCGCCGTAGCACTTGGCCAGCACGTTTTTTCGCAACGCCCGCACCGTTTCCCGGGCGATGACCCGGTTGCCGATGGCGGCTTGCAGGCTGACCTCGAATGACTGTCGAGGGATCAACTCCTTCATCTTTTCCACCAGGGCCTTGCCGCGGGCATAGGCGCGGTCGCGGTGCACGACGGTGGAAAGCGCGTCCACCGGTTCGCCCGCTACCAGGATGTCCAGCTTCACTAGCGGAGCCTCACGGTAGCCGGAGAGGTGGTAGTCCAGCGAGGCGTACCCGCGGGAAACCGTTTTCAAACGGTCGTAGAAATCCAGCACAACCTCATTCAGGGGAAGTTCATAGGTCAGCAGGACACGCCCCGGCGCCAGGTATTCGAAGCCCTTCTGCACGCCACGTTTCTCTCCCAGCAGCTTCAGGACGTTTCCCAGGTATTCGTCGGGAGTGATGATGGTGGTGGTGAGAATGGGCTCCTCGATCTGAGCGATTTCTTGCACCGTCGGCAACCGACTGGGGTTGTCCAGTTCGCGCATCTCGCCCGAGTGAGTGATCACACGGTAGCGAACACCCGGAGCCGTAGTGATCAACTCCAAGTGGAACTCGCGCTCCAACCGCTCCTGCACGATTTCCATGTGCAACAGTCCCAGGAATCCGCAGCGGAATCCGAAGCCAAGCGCCTCCGAACTCTCCGGTTCGAAGAAGAACGAGGAATCATTGAGTCGCAGCTTGTTCAGAGCGTCGCGTAAGGGCTCCTGGTGGTCGGCATCCACCGGATAGAGCCCGGCAAAGACCATCGGCTTGGCCTCGTCGAAGCCGGGCAGGGGCGCGGCGGCAGGCCGCCGATCCTCGATGATGGTGTCGCCAATCTTGGTGTCCGCCACACGCTTAATGTTGGCCACCAGTAGTCCCACCTCGCCCGTCCCGAGTTGAGTGACCGCAACGGGCTTAGGCGTCAGCACGCCCAATTCCTCAACCGTAAAGACCTGGCCGTTGGACCACAGCCGGATGCGCTGGCCGCAGTGCAGGGTCCCTTCCTTCATTCGCACCAGCACAACTGCGCCGCGGTAGGGGTCGAACCAGGAGTCGAAAATCAGGGCACGCAGCGGGTCTTGCGGATTGCCCCGGGGAGCAGGCACGCGGGCCACCACCGCTTCCAGCACCTCCTCGATCCCTCCTCCGTGCTTGGCACTGATGAGCAGAGCTTCGTGGCCCGCCAAGCCAATCAAGTGCTCTACTTGCGCTCGTACTCTTTCTGGTTCGGCCGCCGGTAAGTCAATCTTGTTGATGACCGGGATGATTTCCAGGTTGTGCTCCAGGGCCAGGAAGGTATTGGCCAGCGTCTGCGCTTCCACGCCTTGCGAGGCGTCCACCACCAGCAGCGCTCCTTCGCAAGCGGCTAGGCTGCGCGAGACCTCGTAGGTAAAGTCCACGTGCCCCGGCGTGTCAATCAGGTTGAGCTGATAGATTTGCCCGTCACGGGCCCGGTAATTGAGACGAACCGCATGGGCCTTGATGGTGATGCCACGTTCGCGCTCCAGATCCATGCTGTCCAGCACTTGCTCGGCCATCTCGCGCGAGCTCAGGGCTCCTGTCCATTCCAGCAGCCGGTCGGCGAGCGTGGATTTCCCGTGGTCAATGTGGGCGATAATCGAGAAATTGCGGATTAACTCGCGATGCATCCGAGGAAGACGATTTGCCCAGGAAGAGCTCGCAGGCGAGTCAAGACAGGCACCGAGTTGAACCTAGCAGAGAGGTTGCGCGGTTGTCAATTCAGTCCGGTTTCATTAGAATGACTTTCGCAAGCCAGCCCGCCACTGCCGCGGGGTCCCATGCCGGATATCACCAAGCGCCTGGAAAAAGCCGAAAAATACCTCCAAAAGAACCGGCCCGACGCGGCTATCGAGCAGTACCTGGCTGCCTGGAAAGAGGATCCCCACAACGACGCGGTAGCTGAAATTGTGGCTGACCTCTACGTGCGGCAAAACCATAAGAACCGGGCGCTGGAGTGTTACGGGTACCTGTTCGACAAGCACACAGAGCGAAACGATGGCTCCAAGGCCATTCTGGTGTTCCGCAAGATGGGCAAGCTGGGCGAACAGGATCCGGATCGGATGCTGACCGTTGCCCGGTTCCAGGAAAAACAGAGGCCTGAGGAAGCACAAGAGAGCTACCGGGTTGCCGCACAGACTTTCTTGGAGCGCGGCGATCAGGGCAAAGCGCTGGAGGCGCTGCGCGGTCTGGCGGCACTGGACGACCTGAATCCCGACGTGCACCTGCAGCTAGGCGAGGTCGCAGAGAGCTTGGGGAGTAAGGAGCTGGCCGCTGGCTCCCTGGCGCGGGCGGCGGAACTACGCCGCGCCAGCCAAGCCGACGGCGATGATCAAACCCTCGCGCTATTGGAACGGGCCCAGGCCCTAGCCCCCAGTGACGGGCATGTAGCCACGGCGCTGGCAACGGCGCTTTTTGACTCCGGCAACCCGGGACGTGCTGCCCAACTGCTGGAACCGCTGGCGGCCCAAGGCCTCCCGGAAGTCAACCGGCTACTGGCCCAGGCGCACCTGGCCACGGGGAACCTGGCTCGCGCCGAGGAACTGCTGTGGGGCATCGCTCCTGAGTTCCCCGACGCCTACCAGCAGCTGCATCGAGTAACGGAGGGCTACCTGCGCCGGCGGAACAATGAGGACGCCGCCAAACTTCTGCGCAAACTGAAGAAATCCATGTTCGCGGCCCAGAAGGACCGCGACTTCATCTCCTCCGTGGAGGGATTACAGCAGAAGGGCCTGGCGGGCGTCGAGGTGTTGGAGTTTCTGGCTGAACTGTACAACGAGCTTAACTACGACTCCCTGTTCAGCAGCGCACAGGGCCAACTCTTTGACCTGCACGCGGATGCCGAAGAGTACATCAAGGCGGCTAACGCCTTGGACCGCCTGGTGGACGTGGACCCCTACGATGCCCGGAACAGCGAGCGCCTGCAGCGGCTGAGCGGGAAGCTGGACCCGCATCGTTACCAGGCGATTGCGTCCCGCTTCCAGCAGGCTGCCGACACTACAGCTCCAGTGGCTGCTGCCGAAGCGCCGTCACAAGAGGCTGGGCAGAGTACCGACGGTGAAGCGGAAAGCGATGTCCTGGAAGACCTGATCTTGCAAGCCGAGATTTTCCAGCAGTACGGGCTGAAGCATCGGGCCGTCGAGCGCCTGCAGCGGATCGCCCGGCTGTTCCCTGGCGAGGAGCAACGCAACGAGAAGCTGCGTTCCCTGTACGGGTCGGCTCAATTTTCACCCAAACCGGCGCCAGCAGCGCCAGCAGAGCCGAGCGGCGAGCCGACTGCCACTCCGTCGGCCGAAGAAACGCTGGCCGACATCACCCGCGTCGCCGAAATTACCCGCAATATCTGCCGGGAGGGCACCGTCAAGGCGGTCATGTCCACTGCCGCTAACGAAATCGGGAAAACCTGGCGGGGCAGTCGTTGTGTCGCCGGCTTGTGCACGCCCGGCAAGCCCCCTTCGGCAGTGCTGGAATACTGTGCCTCGGGCATACCCCAGTCCGAGGTGATTTCCATCGTGAAGCTGGTCTCCTCTCTGGTGCAGATCGCCTCTGACGGGAACCCGCTGTCTGTGGAGGACGCGGCCGCTTCTGCCAAACTCTCCAAGCTTGCCCCCGTCCTACAGTCCCTGCAGATCAAGTCGCTGCTGGCGCTGCCCATGATGGAGACCGATCAGCCCATCGGCATTATTGTGTTCGAGCAATGCGACCGGATGCGCCGCTGGCGGTCCAACGACGTCGTGGTCCTCAAAGCGCTCGTGGACCAGACTACGATCGCCATCTCCCACGTCAAATTGCGCAGCTTGATGAAGACGCTGGCGGTGGCCGACGAGGGATCTGGGCTGCTCAACCGCGGCTCCTACCTGAATGCCCTGCTCTCGGAATGTGGCCGGGCGCAAAAGCAGCGCACCCCGCTGTCGGTTCTGCTGCTACAGTTTGGGCGCGAGTCGCAAGCGGCGCGCGAGCTGGAGGAGGCGGTCGTGCAGCCATACGTTCAGGAGGCAGCGCAGGTGATCATGGGCTACCTGCGCCAGAACGACATCGCCATCCGCTACGACACCACGACCCTGGCTCTGGTTCTGCCCGACACCAAAGGCAAGGACACGTTCTTCGTGGTGGACAAGATGCGTAAGATGATAAGCGGAGTCAAGATGGCCGGCGGAGACGGCCTGCCAATGACCGCTGGCATCGCCGAAGCATTCCTGGAAGGCGACATCGACCCAGTGGATAGCGTCACCGAACTGATCAACCGCCTGGAACAGGCCCTGGAGGGGGCCCAGGGGGAGGGTGGTGGCGCCTCTAAATTATTGAAGCCGCCGCTGGAATCGTCAACCGCAGCCTGACAGCAGGTGATCCCCGCGAGGAGTACATAGCCCCAGGAGTACCTAGCCATGGAAGTGCATAAGGCCTAGCTATGGAAGTGCACAAGGTAGGTGTAGTGGGCTGTGGGCTGATGGGCTCAGGCATCGCTGAGGTCTGCGCCGCAGCCGGCTTCCCCACCACCGTCGTCGAAGTCTCGCAGGAATTGTGCGAGCGGGGTTTGCGCGCCATCGAGAAGCATCTGGCCCGCCAGGTGGAGAAGGGCTCGCTGGCGCCGGAACAACGCGACGCCATCCGCAGCCGGCTGCACGGCTCCACCGAGCTGGCTGCCCTTGCCGACTGCGACCTGGTCATTGAGGCCGTCACCGAAAACCTGCAGGCGAAGATGGAGACCTTCCGGCAGTTAGACAGCATCGTGAAGCGCCAGGCCATTTTTGCCAGCAACACCAGCTCGCTTTCGATCACTGAGCTAATGACGGTCACCTCACGGCCCGAGCGCTTCCTCGGCCTGCACTTCTTCAACCCTGTTCCAGTGATGAAGCCGGTGGAAGTGGCTCGCACCATTGCCACCGACCCGGCCGTGCTGGAAACGGTGGTGACTTTCGCCGAGCGCCTGGGGAAGACGGTGGTGCGCGTTCCCGACCGAGCCGGCTTCATCGTCAACCGGCTGCTGACCCCGTACCTGATGGAGGCTGTCCGCGCCTGCGAAGAAGGCTTGGCGACCGTCACCGACATTGACACCGCGATGAAGCTCGGCTGCGGCCACCCCATGGGTCCGCTGACCCTGCTGGATTTTGTCGGCCTCGATACCGCCTACTCCATCTCACAGATCTTGTACGAGGAGTTCCACGAAAAGCGCTTTGCCGCCCCCGGCTTGCTCCGGCGCATGGTGCTGGCCGGCTGGCTGGGGCGCAAATCGGGGCGCGGCTTCTACGACTACTCTGACCCGGCCACCCCGCGCCCCCTGGACTTGCTGCGCTGAACGCCGCCGGAGAAATCGACGTACGACCGCTTCTTGGCGCCTTCGCCTCAGCACTTCCAATCATGCCGAGCCGAGACCGCCAGGGAGCCCTGTTTTCACATTCCCTGATTCCCAACCCCACTGCCAAGCGGAAACCCGGCGTAGGATATGCAAGGAGGAGCAAGCAGCCATGGCTTTCGAGAATCTGCTGGTGGAAACACGCCAGGGCATCGGCTACGTCACACTCAACCGGCCCCGCGTGCTGAATGCGCTCAACCGGGCCACGCTGCGCGAGTTGGGGGTGTGCTTTGAGCAACTGGCGCAGGATGAGCAGGTCGGCGCGGTCATTCTGACCGGAGCAGGCCAGAAGGCGTTCGCCGCCGGCGCCGACATCAACGAGCTGGCCACCCAAAGCCCAGCCGAAGGCAAGGAGTTCGCGCTGGCCGGGCAGGCCGTGATGAACCGCATCGAGCACCTGGGTAAGCCGGTCATCGCTGCCGTCAATGGCCACGCGCTGGGCGGGGGCTGCGAGCTAGCCATGGCCTCGACGCTCCGCATTGCCTCCGAGACCGCGCGCCTGGGCCAGCCCGAGGTGAAGTTGGGCATCATTCCGGGCTACGGCGGAACTCAGCGGCTGGCGCGCCTCATCGGCGCGGGGCGCGCGCTCGAACTGGTGTTAACCGGAGAGCCAATCACCGCCCGGGAGGCGCTGCGCATCGGCTTGGTCAACGAGGTGGTGCCGCCTGCCGAACTGCTGCCGCGCTGCGAAGCCGTCGCCAGCCAGATCCTGGCCAACGGGCCGGTGGCCGTCCGCCTGGCGATGGAGGCTGTCCACCGCGGCCTGGGTATGAACTTGGCCGACGGACTCTTCCTGGAGGCCACACTGTTCGGACTCAGCTGCGCAACCGAAGACATGAAGGAGGGCACGCGCGCTTTTCTGGAAAAGCGCGCTCCGCGCTTCACCGGCCGATAGTACTCGTGCCGCAGGCACGCGTCCGGCCGGCTGGCCGGCAGGCATTCTTGCCTGCCGGCCAGCAATGACTGCTAAGCTATGGCCCAGGTCATGAAAAACTACGTTGGCGAACTGGACGGACGCGGCCTTCGGTTTGGGGTTGTGGTGAGCCGCTTCAACGCCTTCATCGGCGATCGGCTGCTGGCCGGCGCCCTGGATGCGTTGGAGCGCACCGGCGCCGACCCTGCGGTCATCGAGGTAGCCCGCGTCCCAGGCTCGTTTGAAATCCCGGTAACGGCTCGCCAGATGGCGGCCAGCAGCCACTATGACGCAGTCATCTGCCTGGGCTGCATCCTCCGTGGCGAAACGCCGCATTTCGAATACATCAGCAGCGAAGTGTCCCGCGGTATCGCGGCAGCCGCGTTGGCCACCGGCATCCCCATCATCTTCGGCGTGCTCACCTGCGACACCCTGGAGCAGGCGATTCACCGCGCTGGCGCCAAGTCCGGCAACAAAGGGTTCGAAACCGGGCTGGCGGCCGTCGAGACAGCCAATCTGCTAAAGCGCCTCCGGCAAACACCATGAGCATCCCTCGCAAGGCGCGGGAGGCGGTGCTCCGCATGCTGTTCCAGTGGGAACTCGGCAAGGAGGCTCCCGAGCGGGTCAAGCAGTCGTACTGGCAGCGCTCCAGAGCCGACTCGCCCGTGCGTGCTATCGCCAACGGCCTGTTCGACCAGGTGCTGGAACGGCGCGAAGCCATTGATCACATGCTCGACGCGCACGCCGAACACTGGCGCCTGGAACGGATGTCGGCCGTGGACCGCAATATCTTGCGGCTGGCCGTGTGCGAATTCCTCACCCGCTCCGACGTCGCGCCGGCGGTCGCCATCAATGAGGCGCTGGAGATCGCACGCCGCTATTCCACCGACGAGTCGGTAGGGTTCATCAACGGCGTCCTCGACGCCATCCGGCGCGAGCTGAGCGGCGCGGCGCGCTCCTCTTAACCAAATCTTCGCACCGGGTGTTTCGGAAGCCAGGGCGATTTCCAAGCGCACACCCGAAATCTCAATTAGCCGGGCTAGAGGTGGTCTTGCGTTGTTTCGAGAGAAACGACTGCTTAAAAACCCGCACCTCCCCCTTATGCTTAGGGCAGTCGAAAGGAGTGCGCCATGATCCACGTGCGACCGGCGAATGAGCGTGGCCACACGAAACTGAGCTGGCTCGACAGCCGCCACACCTTTTCCTTTGACCAATATTACAACCCCAACTACATGGGGTTTCGGCACCTGCGCGTACTCAACGAAGACTGGGTCGCCCCCGGCCAAGGTTTCTCCACTCACCCACATCGCGATATGGAAATCCTGACCTACGTGCTGGCAGGCGCGCTGGAGCACCGCGACAGCATGGGGAACGGCTCGGCGATTCGTCCGGGCGAGCTGCAACTCATGAGCGCCGGCACCGGCATTACCCACAGCGAGTTCAACCACTCAGAACGCGAGCCGGTCCACTTGCTGCAAATCTGGATCCTGCCACGCGAGCGAGGCCTCACTCCCAGCTACGAGCAGCGAGCCACGCTCGCCGAAGAGAAGCGCGACCAACTACGCTTGGTGGCCGCCGCCTACCCCTTGGAAGGCGCAGTGCGGATACATCAGGATGTAGAGCTGTACATTGCGCAAATGGAACCGGAGAAGCAGGCGACGCATCCGCTGAAGCCGGGCCGTCACGCGTGGCTGCAGGTGGCGGGGGGCGCGGCCACGCTCAACGGTTCACGGCTCGACGCAGGCGACGGCGCGGCGGTGAGCGAGGAGCTCGTCTTGGAAATCAAGGCCACTGATCGCTCCGAAATTCTGTTGTTCGACCTAGCCTGACGCCACCTGCGAGAGCGGAGCAATGGCCGTCCTCTGGCGCCCTGAAGAAGTGCTAGACAGGTTGCTTTCCGGGATGCAAAATCCAAAGATGCTAGATACATCCCGAATGAGTCCTATTCGCAGTTGCAGGACTTGACGCTTGAGGAGGATGTCGATGACCCTGAAAGCCCTGAGCACCTCTCTGATCATCGCACTTATGCTGGCCGTGACGGCGCGAGCAGAGGTGAGCTTCAATCGCGACGTCCGCCCAATCATGTCGGATACCTGCTTCCGTTGTCACGGTCCTGACGAGAATGCCCGAATGGCGGGTCTGCGGCTTGACATCCGGAAAGAAGCTCTGGGGCCTACCAAGTCCGGCCACATTCCTATTGTTCCCGGCAAGCCGGAAGCGAGCGAGATTGTCAAACGCATCTTTTCGGATGACCCCAGGGTCATGATGCCACCGGCTTTCGCCGACAAGGAACTGACCGAGAGCCAGAAGGAAACCCTTCGGCAGTGGGTAGCCGAGGGCGCCAAATACGAGGGGCATTGGAGCTTCCAGCCCGTCCAGCGGCCGGCAGTGCCGGCGGTTGCGGGAAGAGGAGCCGCCATTCGCAATCCGATCGATGCGTTCATTCAGAATCGTCTGGCGAAGGAGGGATTGCAGCCGTCTCCCGAGGCGGATCGGCGGACGCTGATTCGGCGGGTCGCGCTAGACCTCACAGGTCTGCCGCCCACGCCTGCAGAGGTGGAAGCGTTCCTCAAAAACACTTCGCCCGGTGCCTACGAAAAGCTGGTTGAGGGACTGCTGGCTTCTCCGCGCTTTGCAGAAAAGCAGGCGATGCACTGGCTCGACGCGGTACGCTATGCGGACACGCGCGGGTTCCATGGAGACAACGACCAGCCGGCGTGGCCCTATCGGGACTACGTGTTGCGGGCGTTTCTCGACAACAAGCCGTTCGACGAATTCACGCGGGAGCAGATTGCCGGGGATCTCTTGCCGGATGCCACCGTGCAGCAGCGAGTTGCCTCGGCATATAACCGCATCCTTCGCACCTCACGGGAGGGCGGCCTCCAGGAAAAGGAGTACCTGGCCAAGTATGCCTCCGACCGCGTGCGGACAACGTCCAGCGTCTGGCTCGGTCTGACAATGGGCTGCGCGGAGTGCCACGACCACAAATTCGATCCGGTGAAGACGAAGGACTTCTATTCGATGAAGGCCTTCTTCGCCGACATCAAAGAGAAAGGCCTTCTACCCGGTTCTGGCCCGGAAGCCTGGATTGCAACCCTGTCGTTGCCAACCCCAAAGCAGCGCACGCGATTAGCGGAACTGAATGAAGCGGTCGAGGCGGCCGAGCAAGCGCTCGAGGAGAAGACGGCGAGCCTAGCATCACAGCAGGCAGGATGGGAACGGCAACTGTTAGCTGACTTTGAAGCAGGCCGGCTAGAGTGGCTCTATCAGCGACCCTTCTCGGCTAGCTCCAGCAATGGCGCGCACCTCACCATCTACGAAGACGAGCTCGTCGAACGCACCTTCCATGTCGACGCGAAGGCGACACTGGTAACACAACGAGAGCCCGGAAATGGTCTGGTCGTGGTCAGCGGACCGAATCCGGACAACGAGACTTACACGATCAGCTTGAAGCCAGAGCCCGGAACATGGACGGCCCTCGGGGTGCAGGCAATCCAGGATGAAAGTCTGCCTGGCAAGCGGCTGGGGCGAGGCGCGGATCGCTTAATGCTGACCGAGGTCGAGGCTGTGTTGTCGGCCAATGGGAAGACGCCAGAGCAGAACCTCTCGTTCGTTCTGGCGACCACCCGCGGATCTAGAGGACCCCTGGAGCAGCCGCCAATGGCCGCCATTGACGGCGACCCGGCCAGCGGTTGGGCTGGCGATCGGGGAAGTCCAGTCGACGAGGGTCGGAGCCCGTTTCTCGCGCTCCGTTTCGCTGAGCCTGTCAAGACGGACGCAACCTCGGTGATCACGGTCCGTCTCCGGCACGATTCCTCGCTTCGCCGTGCGACGATCGGCCGGCTGCGCTTTGCGCTCTCCTCCGGCCGGTACTCCTGGCCGCTGGATGATTCAGATACCGCAGCCGCAGACGATGACCTGGAAGTTGGCGAGCAGCGCTCCAGTAAAGGTGGCGCGGGTGATGGTATGCCCAGCGAGGTGCTGGAGGCCCTCAAAGTCGCCCGGGAAGCCAGGTGCGAAAACCATCTCGAGGCCCTCAAGGAGCATTTCCAATGGTCTTCTACCGGGCTGCAGCCGCTTTTTGTCCAGTTGGAACGTTTGAAAGCTGCCCGGGCTTTGCTGGAAACTGAGATTCCCACGGTGATGGTTACCGAAGCGACCAAACCACGGAAAACCCGCGTTCTCCCACGGGCGAACTGGATGGATGAGTCGGGCGAGATTGTACAACCCGCGATTCCCGGGTTCCTCGGTCAAATGGAAACCAACGGCCGAGCGAATCGTCTGGATCTGGCAAACTGGATTGGCTCCCGTAAGAACCCACTGACTGCACGGGCGTTCCAAAATCGCCTATGGCGACAGTTCTTCGGCACGGGGCTGTCCAAGGTGCTCGACGATCTGGGCTCGCAGGGCGAGTGGCCAACACACCTCGAGCTGCTCGACTGGCTTGCCGCCGAGTTCATGGAGCCGAGCTGGAGGGCAGAGGGCACACACCCCTGGGATGTGAAACACATTATCCGGACGATTGTTACGAGCCACACCTATCGTCAGTCCTCCATGAGCAGCCCGCAATTCGACGAGCGCGACCCAGGCAACAGGTTCCTGGCGCGCCAGAGCCGGTTCCGCGTAGATGCGGAAGTCGTCCGCGACGTCGCGCTGGCTGTTTCCGGTTTGTTGGTCGAAAAGTTCGGCGGCCCGAGCGTCCGGCCGTATCAACCGGAAGGCTACCTGGCGGCGATGAATTTTCCCATGCGCGCATACTCGGAAAGCCGAGGCGAAAACATGTACCGTCGAGGCGTCTATACTCATTGGCAGCGGACGTTCTTGCATCCCAGCTTGTTGACCTTTGATGCGCCTTCGCGTGAGGAGTGCACGGTGAACCGGATGAGTTCCAACACGCCGTTGCAGGCACTGATCCTCCTGAATGATCCGGTCTTCGTCGAAGCCGCGCGGGTGTTTGCGCAGAACACCCTGAAGAAAGGAGGTCCCACGCTCGATGCGCGCATCGACTGGGCTTTCCTGCAGGCCCTCAGCCGGAAGCCGACCCCTGACGAGCGAAAAATCCTCGCCGACCTGCACCAGAAGAGCCTTGCGGAGTTTGCTGCGCAGCCGCAGAAGGCGCGAGAATTTGTTCGTGTGGGGGAATCGCCGCTGGCGACGGATGTAAGACCAACCGACCTGGCGGCGATGACAACCGTGGCGCGGGCGATCCTGAACCTCCATGAGACCATTACGAGGAACTAGGGAGACTCCGATGGACCCAGAATCATTGGCGTTGCAGATTCACCGGCGGACGTTCCTGCGCTACGGCATTTCAGGACTGGGCCTGGTGGCGTTGAATTCATTACTCGATGCGAGGCTGTTGGCTTCGGAAACGGCCCTGGGAACCCAGGGGTCGCAAGGAGTTGTGGACCCGCTACATCATCCGGCGAAAGCCAAGCGCGTTATCTTTCTTTATCAGGCGGGCGGACCATCGCACCTCGAGACCTTCGATTACAAGCCAAAGCTCGCCGAAATGAACAGCAAACCAATGCCCGAGTCCTTCACCAAGGGTCAACAGCTGGCCCAGCTGCAAGGCCAGCCGCTGGTTTGCTTTGGACCGCAGCACGAGTTCAACAGGTTCGGCAAATCGGGACTCGAGATCTGCGGGTTGTTTCCACACATCGGCAGCGTCGCAGATGATGTTTGCATTATTCGCTCGATGTGGACGGAACAGATTAACCACGATCCGGCCCATACCTTGATGAACACTGGAGCGATCGTCGCGGGCCGGCCGAGCATGGGATCATGGTTGTTGTATGGGCTCGGGTCGGAAGCCAACGATTTGCCGGGTTTCGTGGTACTGGCCTCAAAGGGTAAGGGTGGGCAGATGCAGCCGATTGCGGCACGGCAATGGGCCTCCGGATTCCTGCCCGGCAAATTCCAGGGTGTAAAGTTCAACTCCATCGGGGACCCCGTACTATACATCCAGAACCCGCAGGGCTTGAATGCCAGCATCCAGCACGCTTCGGTGCAGGCGATTCAGGCCATCAACAAGATCCAACACGAAGCGCGGCGGGATCCGGAGGTTCTTACGCGGATTTCGCAGTATGAGATGGCATTCAAGATGCAGACTAGCGTGCCCGACCTCATGGACATGAGCAAGGAGCCACCCCATATCCTGGACATGTATGGCGCCAAGCCAGGGGATGGCTCTTTTGCGTCCAATTGCATGCTGGCGCGGCGCCTGGCGGAGCGCGGCGTGAGGTTTATCCAGCTCTATCACCGGGACTGGGACCACCATGGCGCGGTTAAAGACAACGTTGCCATCAAGGCGCAGGAAACGGACCAGGCTACTGCCGCGCTGATCAAGGATTTGAAGCAGCGAGGCATGTTTGAGGATACGTTGGTCGTTTGGGGAGGCGAGTTTGGTCGGACACCCATGTCCCAGGGTGACAACGGACGCGACCATCACATCAAGGGCTTCTCGTTCATGCTGGCGGGTGGTGGGATTAAGGGCGGCATCACGTACGGAGCCACGGACGAGCTGGGCTATGCGGCGGTGGAAAAACCCGTGAGCGTCCACGACTTCCACGCCACCATGCTGCACCTACTGGGGATCGATCACCTGCGCATGACGGTCAAGTTCCAGGGCTTGGACGCACGGCTGACGGGGGTTTCTGGTGAGGTCCTGAAGGAAATTCTGGCTTAGTCGGGCCAGCCATATACCTCAATCTCAAAGGGCAGAGCCAATACTGCTTTGCAATTCCATTGGACAGAAGGTCCTTGACAGCGGTAGAAGCCCTAAGGGAAAATCACTTCATGGTGCAGTTCGGCCGGAGAGAGTTAAGGCTTTGTTGCCCGACGCCGGGATGTTGTTGCCCGTGCGGGCGGCTCTCCGGCGGACGGTTCGTGTCGTAGCTTGTAGCCTAAGTTATCATCCAGACTGACCCGCCGTCGAGAGATCGGGCCTCTCGGGCGGGTTTTTCGTTCCGCGCGATCGAGCTGAGCGGAAGCAGACGGGGTACGGAATCATGAAAGTCTCTAACGCACGTTGGAAAGAACGGCTTGCCGGGAAGATGCCGGATAGCTTGGCCCGCGAAGTGGACATCTTCGAAACGGAGATAGATTTGCGAAGACAGGGCAAAGTGGAAGAAAAACTCTTTGCGGAAACTCGGCTTCGCAGAGGTGTCTACGGACAACGCTATGACAACGGCCACCGGCACGATGGGCAGAAAGTCCAGGATCTCGCCTATCCTTCCAGACAACTGACCAAGGGCCCGAATACGGTGTGGGATGCTCCCGGAATGCAGCGCATCAAGGTCCCTTATGGAGGACTTAATGCAGAGCAACTAGAGACTCTGGCGGATTTGGCCGAGGAATATTCCGATGGCATTGCGCATGTCACGACCCGGCAGGACTTCCAACTCCACTATGTCCAGATTGACGATACGCCCGCTTTGATGCGGCGGCTGGCCGCGGTCAAGATCACCACCCGCGAGGCTTGTGGCAACTCGGTGCGCAATGTGACCGCTTGCCCCTACGCCGGCGTTTGCCCGGACGAGGCGTTCGACGTCACCCCGTATGCCCGCGCCCTTTCCCGATTCTTGCTGGGACATCCCGACGCGCAGAACTTCGGCAGGAAGTTCAAGCCGGCCTTCAGCGGCTGCCGGGACCAAGGCTGTGGCCTTACCAACATGCACGATCTGGGGTTGATCGCAGTCAAACGGAACGGTGGCGGAAAAGAAGAACGCGGATTTGAAATGTACGTCGGCGGTGGATTGGGGGCCGTTCCCTATCAGGCGAAGCTGTTTGACTCCTTCCTGCGGCCGGAGGAGCTTCTGCCGACAGCTCAGGCAATTGCCAGGGTCTTCGCGCGACAGGGGGAGAAGAAAAACCGCAATCGGGCCCGTATCAAATTCCTGGTCCATGACCTGGGGATTGAGAAATTCAAGGAGCTGGTGCTCGAGGAGCGCAAGAATCTGCCTCCGGATGCCCGATGGAACGATTCCCTGGAGGGCGCTGAGCAGGAGTCGGAAGGAGCTCTCCGACCCGGAGGGAAACTGCCGGCCGGAGGCTCGGAAGACTTCCGGCGCTGGGTGGAAACCAATACTCGCCGGCAGAAGCAGGAGGGATATGTCGTGGCCACGGTGGCGCTTCCCCTGGGAGATCTCACCTCGCTACAACTCCGTGCTTTGGCCGACATCGTCCGCCGGTTCACAAAAGAAACCATCCGCACGACTGTGGAACAGAATTTCGTTCTCCGCTGGATCAGTCAAAGCGATTTGCCCGGACTCTATCGAGCATTAAAGGAGGCCGGCCTGGCAGAGCCGGGCGCGGGCACCCTCGTGGACATTGTCGCCTGCCCCGGCACCGATACCTGCAAACTCGGGATTTCCTCCTCGCGCGGGCTGGCCGCCGAGTTGCGGAAACGACTGGCCGAGAAATGCTTTCAACTGGATGAGGCCGTTCAAAGCCTACACATCAAAGTCAGCGGCTGCTTTAACAGCTGCGGGCAGCACCACGTCGCCGACCTGGGCTTTTACGGCGTCAGCCGCAAGCTGGCGGGCCATGCCGTACCGCACTTTCAGGTCGTTCTCGGCGGTGAGTGGACCCACAATGCCGGCTCCTATGGCCTGGCCATTGTAGCGATCCCCTCCAGAAGAATTCCGGAAGTGGTCACCCGCATTACCGAACGCTATGTCTCCGGCCGAAAGAACGGAGAAGGCTTTCAGGAGTTCATTAAGCGAATCGGCAAGGCGGAATTAAAGAAAATGCTGGAAGATCTTGCCCAGCCACTCGACCCGGCGACCGATCGCTCCTTTTTCCAGGACTGGGGTGACCCCCGGGAGTACAGCCTGGGCGACCTCGGCATCGGCGAATGCGCCGGGGAGGTGGTGAGCTCTATCGAGTTCGGCCTGGCGGCCGCAGAACGCGAAGTCTTCGAGGCGCAGGTGGCGCTGGAAAGTGGCGAAACGGAGAAGGCCAGAGAGACGGCGTATCAATCCATGCTCCATGCTGCCAAAGCACTCGTCCGAATCGAGTACCTGGATGTTTCCGACGACTCGGATAAGATTGTCCAGCAATTCCGCACCCGCTTCTACGACACGCAGAAGTTCTTCGATCCTTTTGCCGGCGGTAAGTTCGCCCACTACCTGTTTGCCGCTCACCGAAAGGCCGAGGATCCATACACGCCGGAGGCCACCCACCACTTGATCGAGGAGGCGCAACTGTTCATCGAGGCTTCGCACAGTTGCTACAGCCGCATGGCCACCCCGGCTGGCGCCAGGGCGTAGCCAGGGCGCTAGCGAAGATGCCCTTATGGAACTCCAGCACGTCAACGTAAAGCTCTACGTGGAGAATCCAAAGGGAACTGACCTAGAGGTGTTGATTCCAGTCTTTCACAACTGGATCCAGGATCAGGTGTGTGAGGAATTGTTGATCGATGTGGCCGATTACCGGCACGTTCATCGGGGTCCGGGAGTGGTCCTGATCGGCCATGAAGCCAATTACAGTCTGGACAATGCAGATAACCGGCTGGGCGTTCGCTACAATCGCAAGGCTCCCATAGCCGGCAGCAATCAAGACCGCTTCGTGCAAGCCACCCGGGCGGCGCTGACCGCCTACAGACGTCTAGATTCCGATCCGCGGATTCAGGGAAAATTTCTTCTGAACGGTCAGGAGCTGGAGCTATTTGTGAACGACCGACTGCTGGCTCCGAACCTTGAGAAAACCTACCAGGCTGCGAAGCCGGAACTGGAAGGCTTTTTCGGGAAACTCTTTGCGGGAAGCGGTTACTCGGTGGCGCACAATGGCCACCCTCGGAATCTGTTCTCGGTCGAAGTCCAGGCTTCCAGGCCCTTCACAGCAAGCGAATTGCTCAAGAACCTATCCTGACCATTTGACGCACGCCCTCAAAGATTCTCCACGGCGTGAATGGTCTTGTGGTCCCTCGTCAATTCGGGATGCCAAACAGGAAACGCCATTGGCGATCGGACCTTGAGTCAACTGCTCAAGGCTTACGAACGACAACGCAAAAGCGTTGCTCAGGCCAAGACCACCAGGTATCTATGGTGTGCTCAAGTTGGAACCCTGCGTCTCTGAGCTCCTGGATGAGAACATCCATGGGCATACCATGTCCGCCACGGTTTTCCGGCACTCCATCCGGTGTCGAGAGCCAGAATCGCCAAACGCGCGGCTCAAAGTCGATGACCGCAAGCTGGCCACCGTCACGAAGCGCTTCGTAGGCACTACGGTTCATCGCCGTGGGATCAGTGAAGTGATGATAGACCTTCGACATGAAAATCGCGTCACAGCATGCCGCCGGCAGATTCGTGTCCGCCTCCTCACCGCCAACGACGGTCATGTTCGCAAAGCCGGCTGACGCAATATTGTTCCGAAGCTCTTCTAGGATAGATCCTTCCAGCTCTGTAGCGTAGACGTGACCAGCGGGGCCCACGTGCTCGGCCACCCGGATAGTCATTCGGCCTTTGCCAGCACCGATTTCCGCTACTGTGGTGCCGGGCTCTAACTCCAGCAACTCGATCAAGCGCGTCACCTCAGGGCGGGGATAAGCATCGCGGTAAGCGCCTATCGCATAGAGTCCTCCGGCCAGAGCGACCAGCAGCAACAGCGGCCATCTCAGCTTCTTTAGGATGTGTGCAGGTTGAACTCTCATCGGCGGCGACTGGACTTCGAGCGACCTGAGCTATCGTTCGACGTTGGAGCTCCCCGACGGCTCGCTTCTGACGGACCTCAAATGACCGGGGTCTCCCGGTACGTGCCCCAGATCTGCCTGAGCGTCTCCACGATATCGCCCATGGTGGCGCCCGTCTTCACCAGCTCGATCGTGGTTGGCATGATATTTTGGTTCTCGTCCCTGGCCACCCGCTGCAACTCCTCTAAGAGCTGCGCAACCTTCTGATTGTCGCGCTCGCAACGAACCTTTTGAAGGGCCTGGAACTGGCGGCGCTCGGTTTCTGGATCATAGGGATGGGCGTCAAGATCCAGCTTCTCATCTTTCTCTACATGTTTATTGACACCAATGACGTTGTGCTCACCCCGGGCTTTTTTCAGTGCCGTCCGATAGGCCGTGTCGGCGATTTCTCGCTGGAACCAACCATCCTCGATCGCCTGAATCGCGCCACCCATGGCGTCCACTTTGTCCAGGATCGTGAAAATTTCCCGTTCCATTTGTGTGGTCAGGCTCTCCACAAAGTAAGAGCCCCCCAAAGGGTCGACCACCGAGGTGATGTTGGTCTCGTCGGCAATGACCTGCTGCGTTCGCAAAGCCAGCTTCATCGCCTCCTCGGTGGGGATGGTGAACGCTTCGTCGAATCCATTTGTATGCAGACTTTGCGCACCCCCCAGAACGCCAGCCAGCGCCTGGAAGGCAGTACGGAGCAGATTGACTTTGTACTGCGGCTTGGTGAGCGTGGCTGCCGAAGTCTGGCAGTGGAAGCGCAGCCGCATGGACTCGGGCTTCTTTGCGCCGAAGCGTTCCCTCATGATCTTGGCGTACACGCGGCGCAGCGCACGGAACTTGGCGATCTCTTCAAAAAAATCCGCCTGGCTGACAAAGTAGAACGAGAGCCGCGGCGCGAAGCTGTCCACGTCCACTCCGGCTTTGATCACCTCCTCCACGTAGGCTACGGCGTTCGCCAGGGTGAAACCACTTTCCTGCACCGCGTTGGCCCCGGCCTCGGAGATGTGGTAACCGGAGATGTTGATCGGGTTGTAGCGCGGCAGGTGGCGGGTGCTGTACACAATGGTGTCCCGCACAACGCGCATCGAGGGACGAACAGGATAAATCCACTCTTTCTGGGCCACATACTCCTTCAGGATGTCGTTCTGGATGGTCCCGGAGAGCTGGCCTGGGTCATAGCCGTGCTTTTCCGCCAGCGCGATGTACATGGCGAAGAGGATCCAGGCCGTAGGGTTGATGGTCATGGACACCGAAATCTGGGTAAGATCAATCCCCTCGAACAGAGCCTCCATGTCGGCCAGTGTGTCAATGGCCACACCCTCGCGTCCCACCTCTCCATGCGACATCGGGTGATCGGAGTCGTAGCCCATGAGAGTCGGCATGTCGAAATCGGTCGAAAGGCCTGTCTGCCCTTGCGAGATCAGGTACTGGAACCGGGCATTCGTATCCGCACCCGTGCCGTAGCCGGCGATCTGCCGCATGGTCCACAGGCGACCTCGGTACATGGTCGGATAGGGTCCACGGGTGAAGGGGTATTGTCCCGGCAACCCGATGTCTTCGAGTGAAGTTTCCTTGAGATCCAGGGCAGTGTAGACCCGCTGGAGGGGCGACCCGGCCAGAGTCCGGTACTCAGCGCGGCTTTCCGGCTGGCGCTTCAGAAAAGCCGCAAGCTCGCCCTCCTCCCACCCGCGCACGCGATCCTCCCACCGCGCGATTTCCGCCGCTGCCTTAGCGTCTTTGCTGTCGGCTACAGCGCGCCTATCTTTGCGGTCTTCCTTGCCTGCCATGGCTTCACCCTCGTTTCCGATCACTAGCTCGACACCATCCCCCAACTCCAGCCCGCGCCCGCAATGTTCGTGCAAGTAATAACGCTACCGGGGACTTGAGTCAGACAAAAAGTTTAGCCACTACCTGCAGATCATTGTCCCGTAGGAAGGCACGATCCATCACGCCTGCGAGTGCCGGAACGGATCCCGCACGCCGATTCACCCGGTTTGACTTTCATATTTTCGAAACAGGTCGCGGTCGTCGATGACGCGCCGTGCTTTGAAGTCGGTCCGCGCAATGGTGTTGGCCTGCACCACATCCACCTTCGCCCGGACCCCCAGGACCCGCTGCAAGTCGCGTTCCGTCTGCTTGCGAAAACCCGCTACCGCTTGGTCCCCTTGCTCGTAAATCGATGGCTGAACCTCGACTCGCACCACCAACTCGTCCATCGAGGTTTCCCGAGTAATGACGATGCGGTGCTCGCCGCCGTATCCCGGCAGTTCGTTGAGCACGGCGTCGATGGCGCTGGGATAAATGTTCTCGCCGCGAATGGTAAACATGTCGTCAATTCGCCCATACATACCGCGGGGCAGCTGCGGGTAGGTTCGCCCGCACGGCGTTCGCCCGTCCACCCACCGGGTAAGATCCCCGGACAGCAGGCGGATCATCGGCTGCGAGGTGCGTTCCAAGTGCGTATAGACAGGAGTGCCTTCCTCGCCGTAAGGAACGCGGCGAAGGTTCTTGGGGTCACACACCTCGGTGTAAACAAAGTCTTGCCACAGGAGCATGCCTTCGTGACTCTCCCAGCTTCCCGCGCCGTTCATCCAGGGCGTCAGTTCAGCCATCGTACCGCAGTCGATCACTCGGGCCCCATAAACGTCCTCGATGCGTTTGCGAATGCCGGGAATCGAGGCTCCTGGCTCACCCGAGAAGAACATCAACTTCAGCCGAAAATCGAGCGGATTGTAGCCCTCCTCCTCAGCCACCTCGGCGAGGTGCAAGGCGTAGGAGGGCGTGCCGTAGAAAGCGGTCGGCTTCACCAGCTTCATCCACATCGCCGCCCGAGCCGTCATCCCTGGCACACCCGCCCCGAACGGGAAACACTTCGCCCTCAGCCGCTCCGCCCCCGCTAGCGTGCCCCATGAGCCCATGTACAGGCTGAATACACCAGCAATGAACACCGTGTCGCCCGGGCGAATGCCCATCCCCCACATCACCCGAGCCTGGGCGTTGGCGATGGCGTCCCAGTCGCTACGGCCGATAGCGAAGGCGGTGGGCCGACCGGTCGTACCTGACGTCCCATGGATGTGATGGATTTCTGACTCCGGGATGCATAGAAAATCACCGAACGGCGCGGCGCGCTCCTGGGATTCTCTGAGCTCTGTCTTGGTGACAACCGGCACGCGCTCGAAATCCTCGAGGCTTTGAATGCGGTCCGGATGGACGCCGGCTTCATCCCATTTTTGCCTGTAGAAGGGCGCCTTTCCGTAAGCGTAGTGCATGACCTGCCGGATGCGCCCGAGGATCGCCTGTTCCCGCTCCTGCGGATCCATCGTTTCCCGCACGGGAAACCAATACCGGTTCCCCAGCTCAGGAATATAGTGGGGATCATATTGCGGCGGAAAGGACCAGTATTCCATTCCTTGTCTACCGTGTGGAGGCTTCCAAAGACAGCCCTCAACGCGGGAGGCGCTCCGCGACCAGACGCCGGACCGTGTTGACAATTGTCTCGGGCGGCGTATCCTGGAGCAGGACTTCCGCCACCCCCATTTTCTTGAGCGCTGTCAAGTCCCCTTCCGACATAACGCCGCCCGCCACAAGGATGATGTCCTGCGCCTTTCTGGCCTTCAGCAGGTCGAGGATCCGTGTCAGGATCGTCATGTGCGCCCCGGACAGTACGCTGACGCCCAGCACGTCCACGTCCTCCTGAATCGCCGCGGAGACCACCTCTTCGGGCGTTCGGTGCAGCCCCGTGTAAATCACTTCCATACCGGCGTCTCGAAGGCAGCGGGCAACGATCTTCACTCCGCGATCGTGACCGTCAAGCCCCACTTTGGCGATTAGGACGCGGATCACATCAGTCTCTGGAGTGTTTCATCACGCTGCACAACGGTTCTTTTGCGCGCAAACGACCCGAAAGGGCCGAATTGCTGGCAAAGCTCCATCGAACGCAAGCTCCTGAAGCCCTTTTTACAATCGCGAGGCAATAGACGCGCAAGCATCCGTTTCACCGGTGCCATCCAAACTCTATGCGAACTACATCCTCAACCCCTTGGGGGGTCTGGTCAATAGCAAATGTTGCCCATATGATCCGCACACCACATTGGATGTACATGGTCCAGGTTCTATCTCTGTCTAGGCGTCGTCTTTCGAGAACGCGGCACGAAAGGGGCCGGGCCTTGCTTCGGCTCCCTCCGGACTTCGTGGTACACTCATCGAGGCATACGTTGCTGACCGTTTGGGCGAAGCTGGGGCGGACGCCTTTACAATCACGCGGATCGCGGGACACAGCAGGTCGGCCAAATTTCAGAGGTACGTACACCCCAGCCCGGAATCGCTTGAAGGCGCCTTCGCCCGGCTACATGCTCCGACCGAAAGGGCCACCAAGGGCTATCTGAGGCGTAGGAACTGCAGCTACCCGCTACAGTTTTCACTACAGTAGGGGAAGGGGCAGAAAGCACGCTCAGCTAAGTGCCTTGTTTTGAAGCTTGCGGAAGTGGCGGAACGGCAGACGCAGCGGACTCAAAATCCGCCGCCCCTCGCGGGCATGAGGGTTCAAATCCCTCCTTCCGCACCAAATTTCATATGGGTTAGTGGAAGCCCTTCAGAAGCAACGCGGACTTCCCTCACCGCGGGTCACCAAGCTGAGGCGGTCGAGTGTCTGGTACCCGAAACTCGCACGTCTACTCGCACCTACACATTTGTGGAAAAACCGGACTGGCCCCAAGTGATTGAGGAAGTTGGTGGCGGCGGTGCGACTCGAACGCACGACCTAGGGATTATGAGACCCTCGCTCTGCCGACTGAGCTACGCCGCCTGCAGGGAGTCGGCTTAACACCCTTCATACCTATGCTAGCGGAGACGAACCCGAGGTGTCAAAGGACTGCCGGCACGCAGCCGCTCCTGCCGCGAGAGGCCGGCAGTCGAACCCGAGAAGGGCAAAGGAGCCGAACCCTTGCCGCCGCTGCCCCTTGTTCCGGCGCTACAGTCTGGCGATCACAATCACAGTGAGTACGCTGAAGAAGGTGCCGGCACACAGCACTCCCAATTGCACCATCCAGTGGGATCGCAGCGGCGGGGGCAGAAAAACGCGATTGAGGTAAAAGGTATGGAAAGCGTTAGCTGCCAGGACGGCGTTCGCCAGGCCCGCTCCAAACTTGGCGAGCTGCAGAGGATCGAGGAAGGCCAGCGAGAACAGGCCCCAGAATCCGTACACTATCAGGATGCCATAGTAAACATACTTGACCTGATTTCCCTGAAGCCGTTGCGCACTTTTACTCGTGGCCCAGATGAGGTCTGTCCAGAGGCGGGCAATGATGTCGGTTGCAAACACCTGCCCGGGACCCAGGATCACGAAGCCACAAAGCAAGGTCACAAACCAGAGGAGTGGTCCGTAGTCGGGATACTGTTGCGCCATACCTCCGGCGGTCATGGCCGCAATGCGGTCGCCCACCACCGGGGCGTGACGGATGAAACGCAAGGAAATCATGCAGGGCAGCGCCATGCCCAACAGCGAGGCGACCATCCAGATGCCGGCCTGGTCGCGCCACATGTGGCGGATCCAGCCGCGCCATCGGACCAGGTTCGCGGCACTGAGGGGAAAGACCTGGCCGGTATGAGAAAGGGTAACCCGTCCCCCGCCAACGGCGCTGGGGATGGCCCCCACGCGAGCTCCCATTCCCCAACCTTTATCCCGCACGTAATTCGATATCAGAGCATTGGCGATCCCGCCCGCGCCGGCGATGGAGGCAAAGGCGGCCAGCAGTGCCCAGTCCAGGTCGGGAAGCTGACCACCGCCAAACAGGTAGCCGAGGAGGTTTTTATGCTCGACACCCCGATTGCGTACCAGCTCAGTGAACGTCGAGGCCAGCGGCTCAGGGATTTCTTCCAGTTTTGTCCAGCTTGACCGCTGATCGCCCTCCTGCGCCGAAAACGCTACCGGCCTCCATCTCCCGTTCGAATCCACATCACCTTCAACGACAAGGATCTTCTCCTCCTGCCGGTGCCGGACAAAGAATCCCCCCTGTTCGACGCGAGCCATCGCTGCAGCAACCATCCGTTGATATCGCGGTTGAAGATCGGGGGAAATGCTGTCGCCCATCGCGAAGCTCTGCTGATTTTCTCCGGTGCGGACGATGAACGAGGTTACCAGTGGCTGCCCATCCTCCAGCGTGCCCCTCACGGTATAAACGGACGGCCCATCGTATTCGGTAAGGGTGAAGTGGGGACCCAGGATAATCGTCTCGGCGCGCTCCGGCACCGTACCAATCCGGAAAAAACCCTGGACCACTTCCCAAGCAATGTTGCCGGGAACCATCAGTGCACAGATGATGATGAAGTAACCCAGGACCAGGACCAGCTTGGTGGTCATGAGCCACTCGATCATCCTGTAAACGGTTCCTCCGAAAATCAGGGGCACGAATGCTCCCAGGAACACGCAGTAGCCCAGGACCTTGACGAACGCGCTCTCAGAGATCGTTAATCCAAGTATGGTGATCGTGGCGTCGCCAGGGAGATGGCCGAGGATGGCCGCCGCCAACGGAACCGCGGCATTGGCGGCCATGAAAGGAAAAATGTCAGAGATCATTAAAGTCACATAAACGATTGCCCAGAGCCGCGGACCGGGCCGGGTGCGGAAAAATCCGACCCAGACTGGTTCGCCCGTGTAAAGCGTATATCGGATCACTTCGAGGTTGACGAACAGCTGAGTAACGATGCTGAGGGCGGCCAGCCACAGGAGGACGGCGCCATATTGAGCCGTGACCGCCGGTCCGAACAGCCACTCTCCACCGCCAATCGAAGCGCCCGCAAGCAGCAGTCCCGGCCCGACCGCTTTCTTTAAATAGGCGAGGCCGCCTGGTGGTGCGGATGGCAAATCCCCAGTCGTCCAGGGACGTAGCGCGCCAGCCTCCACAAGCTTCGGTGTCTGGGATTCAGATAGGTTCGTGTCCTGGCCCGACTCCATAGCACCTCCAGTTTGGATAAGTCCTCGCCTGCTGGCGGGAGGCTCCCGGCGCTACACTCTGGCGATCACAATCGCACTGAGTACGCCGAAGAAGACGCCGGCGCACAGCAGTCCCAATTGCACAATCCAGTGGGATCGTAGCGATGGGGGCAGAAAAACGCGATTGGTGTAGAAGGTGTGGAAAGCGGTAGCCGCCAGAACGACGTTTGCGAGGCCCGCTCCAATCTTGGCGATTTGCAGAGGATCGAGGAAGGCCAGCGAGTACACGCCCCAGGATCCGTACACAACCAGGATGCCGTAGTAAATATACTTGACCTGGTTTCCCTGAAGCCGTTGCGCCCTCTTATTCGACACCCAGAGAAGGTCTGTCCAGAGGCGGGCGATGATGTCGGCTGCAAACACCTGCCCGGGACCCAGCACCATGAAGCCAGTAAACAAGGTCAGGATCCAGAGGAGTGGTCCGTAGTCAGGATACTGTTGCGCCATAGCTCCTGCGGTCATGGCCGCAACTCGGTCGCCCACCACCGGGGCGTGACGGATGAAGCGCAAGGAAATCATGCAGGGCAGCGCCATGCCCAACAGCGAGGCGATCATCCAGATGCAAAGCTGGTCGCGCCAAATGTGGCGGATCCAGCCGCGCCAGCGGCCCAGGTTCGCGGTACTGAGAGGAAAGACCTGGCCGGTATGAGAAAGGGTAACCCGTCCCCCGCCAACGGCACTGGGGATGGCCCCCACGCGAGCTCCCATTCCCCAGCCTTTATCCCGCACGTAATTCGATAAGAGAGCATTGGCGATCCCGCCCGCGCCGGCGATGGAGGCAAAGGCGGCCAGCAGTGCCCAGTCCAGGTCGGGAAGCTGACCACCGCCAAACAGATAGCCGAGGAGGTTTTTGTGCTCGACACCCCGATTGCGTACCAGTTCCGTGAACGTCGAGGCCAGTGGCCCAGGGATTTCTTCCAGTTTTGTCCAGCTTGACTGCTGATCGCCCTCCCGCGCTGAAAACGCCACCGGCTTCCAGCTCCCGTCCGAATCCACATCACCTTCGACGACAAGGATCTTCTCTCCCTGCCGGTGCCGGACAAAGAACCCCCCCTGTTCGACGCGAGCCAGCGCCGCGGCAACCATCCGTTGATATCGCGGTTGAAGGTCGGGAGAAATGCTGTCGCCCATGGCGAAGCTCTGCTTATTTTCCCCGGTGCGGACGATAAATGAGGTTACGAGTGGCTGCCCATCCTCCAGCGTGCCCCTCACGGTATAAACGGACGGCCCATCGCGTTCGGTGAGGGTGAAGTGGGGACCCAGGATAATCGTCTCGGCGCGCAGCGGCACCGTGCCAAACCGGAAAAAGCCCTGGACTACTTCCCAAGCAATGTTGCCAGGTACCATCAGGGCTGCGATGATGATGGAGTAACCCAGGACCAGAACCAGCTTGGTGGTCATGAGCCACTCGATCACCTTGTAAATGGTTCCTCCGAAAATCAGGGGGACGAATGCTCCCAGGAACACGCAGTAGCCCAGGACCTTGACGAACGTGCTCTCGGAAATCGTGAATCCAACTATGGTGATCGTGGCGTCGCCGGGGAGATGGCCGAGGATGGCCGCCGCCAACGGAACCGCGGCATTGGCGGCCATGAAAGGCCAGATCATATAGGAACATAAAAGCACATAAAAGCCGGTCCAGAGCCGCGGGCCCGGGCGGGTGCGGAAAAATCCAACGAAGATGGGTTCGCCTGAGTAGAGCGTATATCGGATCAATTCGAGGTTGATAAACAGCTGGCCGGCGATGCTGAGGAAGGCCAGCCAAAGGAGGACGGCCCCATATTGAGCCGAGACCGCCGGCCCGAACAGCCACTCTCCAGCGCCAATCGAAGCGCCCGCGAACAGCAGTCCCGGCCCGATCGCTTTCTTCCAATAGGCGAGGCCGCCTCCCGGTGCGGGGGGCAAATCTCCGGTCGTCCAGGGACGGAGCGCGCCAGCCTCCACAAATTCCGGCGTTTGGGTTTCAGATAGGTTCGCGTCCTGGCCCGACTCCATAGCACCTCCTGCTTAGATACGTCTTGGCCTACCGGCTGCTGAAGGGGGCTTCCGCGCCAGCAGCCCGGAACGTATCATGTATAACTGGTTTGAACAACTTGCTTGACGTGCTTTTCCTCGCACCACAGCCGGGGCAAAATAACTCGGCCCGCGAAGAAAAATGGAAGTCAGATAAGTTGGATTTGCTGTCGTAACTGGAGGCCGAGCAACGGTGTCAAACAGACCGCCCGCGGGCAGCTCCTTCCTGGATCGCTTGGGTATTTCTGCCGTCATCTTTGACCTGGACGGCGTGCTGATTGACTCCATGCCCTTTCACTACGAGGCCTACCGGCGGCTGCTGGCCGAGGAAGGTCTGCCGCTGGAGCGGATGGAGATTTACCTGCGCGAAGGCCTGGGTTCGCCGGACGTGATCCGATCCCTGGCCGAGGATAAGGGGTGGGCATTCTCTCCGGAGCGAATCGAAGAGCTGGCGCAGCGCCGACGGCAGCTCTTCTACCAAGTCTACCAGCACCGGGTCTTTACCGAAGTGCCGGAGATACTGACCTGGCTCAGCCAGGCGGGATACCGCCTGGCTGTCGTATCTGCAGCCACGCAGAAAAGCCTCGACGTTTGCTTGAACCAGTATCCCGCGGGCCCGGACGGAAGAGGTCTGGGGCAGTGGTTCCCGTTGGTCATCAGCGGAACCATGGTGGAGCGCGGCAAGCCCTTCCCCGACCCTTACCTGAAAGCCCTAGAGGAACTGGGAGTGAAAGGGACCCAGGTGCTGGTGGTGGAGAATGCTCCGGCTGGGGTCACCGCGGCGTTGGCAGCCGGATGCCATTGCGTGGCCTTAGAGACGACGCTGCCTCGAAGTCATCTTGAGGGCGCGCACTGGGTCCTACCTGATCATGCGGCTCTGCTCCAAATGCTGCGGGATTCGCCTGACCCAACTGGCGTCTAGCACTAGCGGCGGCGCCCCTTGCGGCGGCTCCGTTTCAGCTTGAATCGGATCTGTTCCATCCCGTCATCGTGCACCACCACGTACCGCGTCTGGCGGTTGAATCCGGCACGATCAACGGTGACCCGGTACCTGCCGGGAGTAAGACCGATATTGGCCGGGGAACGGTGAGCAGTGGCTCTTCCGTTCAGATAGATCTTCGCCCCCTTGGGACGAGTGTGGATCACCAGCCGCCCGACCGCCGCTGGGGCCGCCGCACGACCTGACCGTGGCTGTGGGCGCGCCGGCGGCGTTGCTCTTTCCAACTGAGTGGCTGCGGGCGCCTGGGCTGGGGCTGAGTCCGCGGGGCTGCGCATCCGCCAGATGGCTCCGGCGGCCAGGGCCAGCACTATGGCAGCCCCCACTGCCAGCAACGCTTTCTTTCGCCGCCACCATCTTGTTCGCAACCATGCTGCGCCAAGGACCCGTGGCGCTGCTTCAGGTTGCACGCCGGCCTGGAGAAGCATCGTCTTCTCTGCAGAGGCATCAACTCCGCCTGCGGCAGCCGGAGCAAGCACGGTCGCCTTAGCCCCTGCGCCTTGCTTTGGCGCCCCCGCGGCATGACCTTTTAGGTCGGCGACCAGCTCAGCGCAATTCTGGTAGCGCTCAGCCGGATCCTTGGCCAGCGTCTTCAGCACCACGTGGTCCAAGCCCGGGTGCAGTGTGGGATTCAACTCGGTCGGCGCCTGTGGTTGCTCCCCAACGATCTGGTAGATGACGGTGGTAATGTTTTCGCCGGCGAAGGGCTTGGTCCAGGCCAGCATCTCGTAGAGAACCACGCCCAGCGAGAAGATGTCGGAGCGTCCGTCCAAAGCTCCGCCCTTCACCAGCTCCGGCGACATGTAGGACGGGGTGCCCAGCGCCTGGCCGGTGCGGGTCATGCCCATGTTGACGATCTTGGCCACGCCGAAGTCCATCACCTTGACGTGGCTGCCCGTGACCATGATGTTGGCCGGCTTGATGTCGCGATGGATGATCTGGCGGGAATGGGCGTGGTCCAGCGCCGCGCCTACTTGCTCCACAATGGGAATGGCCTGCTCCACTGGCACCGGAGTGCGACCTATGATGCGCTGCAGGGTTTCCCCCTCCACCAGCTCCATGGCGATGTAGAACAGCCCCTGGTCTTCGCCGGCATCGTAGATGGTGACAATGTTGGGATGCGACAGGATGCCAGCCGCCTGGGCCTCGCGCCGGAAGCGCTTCACCAATTCCGGGTCCGCGGCCTCCAGCGAGATGGTCTTGATTGCGACCGGGCGGCCGATGGTGGGGTCAAAGCCACGGTACACGACTCCCATTGCGCCCCGGCCCAACTCTTCTTGAATCTGGTAGCGTCCGACTTTGGTCAAAGGCATGGGAAGCCGGAATTCCGCTCTCTGCGCCTGTTCCCGGAGTGGGTGCGCGTGTTGTGGGCAGCAGGCGAAGTATAGCATGCAGGGTATAGCATGCCGGCGCCCGGCTGACCTACAGGCTGACTTATAATGGTTGCCTTTATAGTGGCTACCTTATAGTGAGGGCCATTCCACTATCGCGCGAGGCAAACGACGATGTCCTACTGGTTCTTTCTCAGCGACCCAGAGGATTACCATTTCGACGCGCTGCTGCGGCGCAAGAGCGAAACGTGGGACGGGGTGTTTGGCACGGCGGCGCAGAGCTTTTTGGGGCAGGTCAAACGCGGCGATCGCATCCTGGGCTACCACACGGCGCCAGAAAAACAGGTGGTCGCCGTGCTGGAAGCTTTGAGCGACGCCTACCAGAATCCCGAGATTAAGGACAAGAAGAACTGGGTCGTGGACGTGAAGGGACTCGAGAAGCTGCCGCGCCCCGTTCCGCTGGCGGAACTGAAGGCCAACAGGAAGCTGGCCCAGATGAAGTTGTTCAAGCTGATGCGCCCGATTGCCGTCTCACCGCTCTCCGAAGCCGAGTTCAACGAAATCCGCCGCATGAGCGGCCTGTGAAAGCTCTGCGTTGCAGGTTCCAGGCCAGGTTCTGGGGTGCTGCTGAAAACGTGCAACCTGGTCATTCCGAGCGAACAGAGCCGGGCCGCAGCATTCAGCAGCGAGACTTGTCGCTCAGTTCGCTCTTTTGACCAGTTCCACCCGCCGGTTCTTGGCGCGGCCCTCCTCCGTCTCGTTAGTTGCCACGGGCGCTACGGGTCCGACGCCCACCGCCTCAAGCCGAGAGGCGGCAATGCCGTATTTCTGCGACAGCACCGCCGCCACTGCCTTTGCCCGCGCGTCGGAAAGCTGCAGATTGTGCTCGTAGCTCCCGGTGCCGTCCGTGTGTCCGGTGACGAAAAAAGTCATGGCCGAATTGCTCTTCAGGTAATTCGCGATAATGGCGAGGGCCTCGCCGGATTCCGGTTTCACAACGGCCTTGCCGGTATCAAAGAAAATGCCATCTAAAACCATCTTCCCCTCGTTCGCTAGCGCCTGAGCCAGTTTGTCAAGGGTGATGGTTACCATGTCCGTCGCCATCTCGGCGCCCTCGACCGTATCAACGAAGAACACAACCCGGTCGGTGGCAAATCTGCGACGTCGATTGTCTGCATCCCTGTAACGGGATCCTGCTACCGTCACCGTGCCTATGCCAATGGCAACCCATATAGGCCGCCCCTTGTGCTCTCCTTCAGCGGCGATATACGCCATCTGAGAAAGTCCGTGAAAGTTATGATAGTGATCCTTCGGGATGAGCCGATCTGGCATCATCCCAATGAAGCTCCTTGCAAACCTGCGGTCGCAGCTCTGCTCCGGGCAGCCATAGAGGATTTTCAGGCCGCTGTTCTGAACCGCCCTTTCGAAGTTGCGATAAACCGCCAGAACCGAGGGGCCTTCCGGAGCGACATAAGATCGCCGAGTGACTTCACCCTCGACCGTCCGCGAAGACTCGAAACCTCGTTTGGCCCGAGTCCAGTTTCCGAGTGGAAGCAGGTAAGCGTCATACTCCTGCTGATCATAGAAGAGCAACGCAGAACCTTTGTAGCGCGTGATTGCCGCGTGATCGGCTGATCCGGCCGCGTCAGCCTGCTGTCCTAACGTGGCTACAGGCAGTACGCAGCATAATGTTGCCATTGCCAAGATGATCCGGATGTACATGCTCCCTTGTTCCTTTCGTCTGTGATTTCTCTTAAGGCACTGAGCCTTGCTAAACCCGCTTTGCTCATCCGGGCTTTTCGTTTTGGTCTCGTTCGTAACGGGAGGATATCCAAAGTGCCGGTTCCCACTCAACGGTTTTTATCCTCCTCTGCTGACCGAGCCTGATCCAATAGGGAAATCCATAAACATCAATCCCGGTTTCAGTTGGGCGAATAGTCGGCTTCCCGGAAACTGACCCACTACCACGGTCCGGCGCGGCTTGCCTGCCTCTGCCCCCTGTGTTAGGTTTCTCGCTTATCCTGTTCTCGGCGAATTTCACCAGCGAGGAGATCGATGGTCCGCAGCTTCCGCGGGGCGCTGCCGCGCATCGCCCACAACGCCTACATTGACGAGAGCGCGCAGGTGATCGGCGACGTGGAGATTGGCGAACGGTCCAGCGTCTGGATGGGCACGGTGGTTCGAGGCGACGTGAACTATATCCGTATCGGCGCCGAAACCAACCTCCAGGATAACTCGGTGTTGCACGTGATGAGGGACCTCCACCCGCTGCTCGTAGGCGACCGGGTTACCGTCGGCCACAGCGTTACCCTGCATGGCTGTAGGATCGAATCCGATTGCCTGATTGCGATGGGCGCCATCGTGTTGAACGGGGCGGAGGTTGGCTCGGGCTCGATCATCGGCGCCGGCGCCGTGGTGACGGAAGGCACCGTCGTGCCGCCCAACAGCCTTTTCCTGAGCACCCCGGCCAGGTTCAAGCGTCAGTTGGGTCCGGAAGATCTCATTGTGATTCGCCGCCACGCATCGAACTACGTTGAGAATGCCGCGACCTATCTGGCGGAACAAAGCGGCAGGAAGTAGCACGCGGGGAAAGACCCCAGACCTCTCATGATCCGCGCCATCAAAGGCACCCGGGACATCCTGCCGCCCGAAACCGCGCTCTGGAACCGGTTGGAGGCGCTGGCCCGCGAGCTGTTTACCAGCTACAACTACGGGGAGATCCGCACTCCCCTGTTCGAAGAGACGCAGTTGTTTGCCCGCAGCGTGGGCGAGGAGACCGACATCGTTCGCAAAGAGATGTATACGTTCGAGGACCGCGACGGTGGCTCGCTGACGCTGCGCCCGGAAGCCACC
Source organism: Terriglobia bacterium (assembly GCA_965223005.1). Classification (GTDB taxonomy): domain Bacteria; phylum Acidobacteriota; class Terriglobia; order JAJPHL01; family JAPKYU01; genus CBDBKE01. The sequence continues at coordinate 100,804 of CBDCVK010000008.1, forward strand.
GCGTCGGTCGTCCGCGCCTACATCGAGCACCGCATGTGGCAGCGCCCCGGATTGACCAAGCTCTACTACATGGGGCCGATGTTCCGGCGGGAGCGGCCGCAAAAAGGCCGCTACCGGCAGTTCTCGCAGATCGGCGCCGAAGCCATTGGCTCGGAGAGCCCGGCGGTGGATGCCGAGATGCTGGAGATGCTGGTGGAACTGCTGGAACGCGCCGGACTCAAGGACTACGAGTTGCGACTGAACTCGATCGGCGACGAGAACTGCCGCCCCGCTTACCTGGAGCGCCTGCGGCAGGAACTGGCGGCGGTGCGCGGCCAAATGTGTGGCGACTGCCAGCGCCGCGCCGTCACCAACCCCTTGCGTGTGCTGGACTGCAAGGTGCCTGCCGATCAGCCCATCATTGAGAAGCTGCCGGCGGTCGCGGACTCGCTCTGCAACCCCTGCCGCGAGCACTTCCAAGCCCTCCAGCAAGCTCTAGAGGATCGCCGGGTGGCATACACTGTCGTCCCGCGCATGGTGCGCGGTCTGGACTACTACACCCGCACCACTTTTGAGTTTGTGCATCGCGGCCTGGGTGCCCAAGACGCGGTGCTAGGCGGCGGCCGCTACGATGGCCTCTCGGAGGCGCTGGGTGGACCGAAAGGGCCGGGGATTGGTTTCTCCATCGGCGAGGACCGGTTTGTGCTGGCCCTGGCGGCTTCAGGGGTGCAGATGCCGGGTCCAGCACTCGACGTGTACGTGGCCTGGATTTCAGAGCCTAGGGCCGCTACTGCTTCAGCGGGCCCGGGTGGGCCCGCCTATCGCCACGCGGCCGAGCTCGTTCGCGAACTGCGGACGCGCGGGCTGGTCGTCGAGTTGCAACCGGAAGCCTTGAAGCTGCGCCGCGCGTTAGAGTTGGCCAGCAAGCAGAAGGCGCGGTTCGCGCTGATCGTGGGGGAAGACGAAATCCGGCAAGGTCGGTATCCACTGAGGGATCTGGCCCGGGGCGAACAGCGGGAGCTGAGCAAAGCTGAGCTACTCAAGGAACTGGCGCCGCCGGGGCGCTCCCGCGAGACGGCCGAGCCTGCCAGTGCCAGCCCGGCGGCTCGCGGGATGGACCGCGGCATGGACCAATGAAACTCGACTTCCTGGGCGACCTGTGCCGCACCCACATGTGCGGCGAGCTGCGCTCAGAACACGCCGGGCAAACGGCGGTGCTGACGGGCTGGGTGGCGCGACAGCGCGACCTGGGCAGCTTGATCTTCATTGACTTGCGCGACCGCGCCGGCGTCACCCAGGTCGTTTTCAACCGGGATCTTCTTCCCCAGGTCCACGAGCGCGCCAGCAGGCTGGGCCGGGAGTTTGTCGTGGGAGTGCGCGGGCAGGTGGTCGAGCGCGACCCGAAAACCGTCAACCCGGAACTGGCCACCGGGGCCGTTGAACTGGTTGCCGAGCAGCTCTTCGTGCTGAATGATGCCCGCACGCCGCCTTTCCCCATCGAAGACAACACCACCGTTCAGGAGGACACCCGGCTGCGCTACCGCTTCCTCGACCTGCGGCGACCGGGCATGCAAGCGAAGCTCGCGTTGCGCCACCGCATCTGCTTTGAGATTCGCCGGTACATGACGGAGCAGGGCTTTTTCGAGATCGAAACTCCGTTCCTGACGCGCTCCACTCCCGAGGGGGCGCGCGACTACCTGGTGCCCAGCCGCATCCAGCCCGGCTCTTTCTACGCGCTGCCGCAGTCGCCCCAGTTGTTCAAGCAAATCTTGATGATCGCCGGCCTGGACCGCTACTTCCAGATCGTGCGTTGCTTCCGCGACGAGGACCTACGCGCCGACCGCCAGCCCGAGTTCACCCAACTGGACATCGAGATGGCCTTTACGCAGCAGGACCGGCTCTTCGATCTGGTCGAGCCACTGATGCTGCGCCTGGCCGCGCTGGCCGGAGTGGAAGCACCCAGGCCGTTCCCGCGCCTGACTTACGACGAGGCCATCCGACTCTACGGAAGCGACAAGCCTGACCTGCGCCTGCCGCCGCTCGTGCGCGTCAACCAGCTGTTCGCCCCGGAGGAGACCGCCAAACTGCGCTTTGACCCGGAATTACCCCTGGTGGCCTTCCGCGTGCCCCAATGCGCCGGCCTATCGCGAAAGGAACGGGAGGAGATTGACCAGTTCATCGCTGAGCGGAACGCACGCGGCTTTGCAGATCTCCGCCTGTCAGGTGACGGGCTGGAGGGCTCGCTGGCCCGGAGCTTGCCGGAAACGGCGCGCCGTGTTGCCGGCGCCGTGGCCGCTGAGGTCGGGGACCTGATCCCGCTCATGGCCGCGCCGCTGGGCCCGGAGTCACGTCACGAGCAGATTCCTCCGACGGGTCCGGCCGTGACCCCGCACGACACGCCGATTTTTAACGCTGCCGGCGCCCTGCGCCTGCACTTGGGACAAAAGTACAACGACCGCCACCGGCTGCTGAAGCCCCTCGACTTCCGCTTCCTGTGGGTCACGGACTTTCCCATGTTTGAATGGAGCGAGCAGGATCGGCGCTGGGTGGCCGCGCATCACCCCTTTACCTCGCCCCACGAGGAAGACCTGGGCCGGCTGGAAAGCGCTCCAGGCGCAGTGCGCTCCCGCGCCTATGACCTGGTGCTGAATGGGACTGAAGTGGGCTCTGGCTCCATCCGAATTCACCGGCGCGACGTGCAATCACAAGTGTTTCGCGCCTTGGGCTTCAGTGAGGAAGAAGCGCGCGCCCGATTCGGCTTTTTTCTGGAAGCTCTCGAGTACGGGACGCCGCCCCACGGTGGCATGGCGCTGGGACTGGATCGGCTGGTGATGCTATTGGCAGGGGAGACCTCGATCCGCGAGGTGATTGCTTTCCCCAAAACGGCGCGCGCCGTGGACTTGATGGTGGACGCGCCCACGCCCATCAGCGACGCACAGCTCCGCGAGCTGGGCCTCCAGATCCGCAAGAAAGATTGAAGTTGACAATCGGAAGATTCAAACATGTCCGTTTACGTAATCGTCACCTATGACATCGTCGACCCCAAGGGCTATGAGAGCTACGTCCCCGGCGTCATGCCGCTGCTTCAGAAGCACGGTGCTGAAATTCTGGTCGCTGACTTTGAAGCTGAACCTCTGGAAGGACGGGCTCCAGGGGTGAATGTGGTTTTGAAGTTCGATTCGGAGAAGGCGGCTCGCAACTGGTATAACGATGCGGACTATGGCCCGGTGAAACAGGTCCGGCTTAGTTCGACGAAAAACGGATCAATTGTATTGGCAAAGCAATTCGTGGCGCCTTCGACGTAGTATGAGCGTCAGTAAATGGGTAGCCACGGCACGATGATCGTACCGTCGGCGGTTTACTAGGGCGGGGCTTGAGGATCGCGACGAGCCGGTCGGCACGAGTTGAGGCCTTTGGGAGAGGGTCTCGGATTTTACGATCAAGAATGAATTGGTCCTGGCTTTCTGCCCCTTGTGGGCTCGTCGAGATTAGCCGTTGTTGCCGCGCTGGACCAGGGCCAGGAACTCGTCCCGGGTCTGCTTCTGTGCCCGGAACGAGCCGAGCATGGCGCTGGTGACGGCCTGGGAATGCTGCTTTTCCACGCCGCGCATCATCATGCAGAGGTGGCGTGCTTCCATCACCACACCCACCCCTCGCGGCTGGATTTTTTCCTCGATGGCCTGCGCAATCTGCAAGGTAAGCCGCTCCTGAATTTGGAGACGCTGGGCAAAAATATCTACCAGGCGGGGGATCTTGCTCAGCCCGATCACCTTCTGGTTCGGGATGTAGGCCACATGGGCCTTGCCAAAGAAAGGCAGCAGGTGGTGTTCGCACAGGCTGAACACCTCGATGTCCTTCACGATGACCATTTCGTCGTACGTGACGCTATACAGCGCTCCGTTCAGCGTATCCTCCAGGCTGTTCCGGTAGCCCTGGGTGAGGAAGCGCAGCGCCTGCTCGACGCGTCTGGGTGTGTCTTGCAGGCCATCCCGCTCCGGGTCTTCTCCCAGCCGGATCAGCAGTTCGCGAACCAAGTCCTGCAACGGCTGAGTGTCGGGAGTGGCCACGGTAGCCGAGCTCCCGGCCGGTGTTTTCGCTGCGGAGTTCGTCATGGATGTCTCATTTCGCCGCCCCGTCCCTGGGCGTCCCGGCTGCAGCGACCACTGCAGCCCAGTTCCTTCCTTCCTGTTGTAAACTGAGTGGGGACTCCAAGCTTATCATTATATACCGCCCGCAGGTCGGGCAGGGCGCATTCGACGGGACATGATTTCTTTGCAGCCCCAAACTGTGGCACGCGCACTCCTGGTAGTGTTGGTCGTCGCGTTTGTCTTCGCCATCCTGAATCCCGGCGATGCTCCGCCGGCAGTCGGAGAAGTTGCACCGGACTTCGAGCTGTCGGACCTCCAAGGGCAAGCGGTTCGGCTCTCGAAGTACCGGGGCAAGGTGGTGGTGTTGAATTTCTGGGCCACCTGGTGTCCTCCGTGTGTCGAGGAGATGCCTTCGCTCAACCGCTTCGCGCGGATTTTTGCTTCCCGCGGAGTGGTGGTGGTGGCGGTCAGCGTGGACGATGATGAGCAAGCCCTGCGTCGGTTCACGGCCGACCATCAACTCGAGATGATCATCCTGCGCGACCCCGGCCGCCAGGTCGCCACCCTTTACCAGACCTATATGTACCCGGAAACCTACATCCTGGACCGGCAGGGGCGGCTGTTGCGGAAACTGGTTGGCCCCGCCGACTGGGGTGATCCCAACCTGCTCGTGTTCTTCCGGGAACTGACCACCGGAGCGTGATTGTCCAAAGCAGGCCGCGTCCTCTGGCTACAATCCCGCCGCTACTTTTTCTTTTCCGCGATCCACAGGCCGCGCGAGATTGCTCGGCCGCAGAACGGGCAATAATTGACCGCCATGTAAGAGACGCGGTCCGTCTCGGCGTTGCGTAGGAAGTACTCCGAATCGATTTCATTGAGCACCCGCCCTCCCGGCAGCCGCTGGATCGAGCCGTGTGCCAGGAATTCGCGGTCCAAGGCGTCCTCCATCTCCGTACAGCAGGTCATGGCAACAGGTTATAGGAAATCCATGCTCGGTGCCAGGGTGCCTGAGCGCATGGCGCTATAATGCGAGGGGAGTCTTGATTGGCCCGATCGCCCGAACCCTTTCTCAGCATCGTCATCCCGGCATACAACGAGGAAACCCGCTTGCCGCGCGCGCTGGAGTCCATCGCCACCTATGCGGCCTCGAAAAGTTTTGCGTTGGAGGTGCTGGTGGTGGACGATGGCTCACGTGACGGCACTGCCGCTGCGGCAACCCGTGCGGCCGCGAACTGGCCGGCCGTCCGCTTGCTGCGCAACCCCGGCAACCGCGGCAAGGGCTACAGCGTGCGCCACGGAATGCTGGAAGCGGCCGGGCGGATTGCGCTATTTACCGACGCCGACCTGGCCGCACCCATCGAGGAAGCTGACCGGCTGCTGGCGGTGCTCGAAGCCGGCCACGACGTCGCGATTGCCTCTCGCGCCCTGCGGCCCGAGCTGATCGCGGTGCACCAGTCCCGGATGCGCGAAACGGCGGGACGGATTTTTAATCTGCTCGTGCGGGCTTTTACCAGACTTCCTTTCCGGGATACCCAGTGCGGTTTCAAGTTGTTCCGGCGCGAGGCTGCGCGCGCCGTCTTCAGCCGCCAGCAGATTGACGGCTTTGGCTTCGACGTGGAAGTGCTCTACCTGGCCCGCAAGTTCGGATACCAGGTTGCGGAGGTGCCGGTTCGCTGGAGCCATGATCAAGACACCAAAGTTTCCATGTTCAGTGCCAGCGCGCGGATGTTTGCCGACCTGTGGTGCATTCGTTGGATGGACTTCCGGGGGAGATACAATCCCCTCCGTGAGGATGTAGTCTCCGGGGGGCCGCACCGGCCGGGCAGGGAGAAGCCTTGAACCCCGAGTCAGTTGGCGAACGCAGGAAATCCAGGCTAGCCCAGCCGGCCGAAGTTCCAACCGACCAGCAGGAACGAAATGGCAATCATCAGCAGCACAGTGTAGCTGGCAAACCGCCAGGCGAGAATGGAGGTGCGTTGGAACAAGGGAGTGTCGCTAACCAGCGCGCCGAACACCAGGCCTGCCAGCAGCCCGCCGATGTGGGCGGCGTTGTCAATTCCGGGAATGAAGAATCCGAAAACTAGACCGTAGATGGCCCAGCGCATGTACATCGTTTTGACCTGCGCACCGAGAGCCGTACGGTGCCGGTAGCCGTAGGCAATCATCACGCCAATCAAACCAAACAGAGCGCCTGATGCGCCAACCGAAACGGCGAACGGGTGCCACAGCAAGCTGGCCAGACTGCCGGCAATGCCCGCCAGAAAGTAGAGCACCAAGTAGCGGGCGGTGCCGTACATTTCCTCAACAGCTGGGCCGAGGTCGAACAGAACCAGGCTGTTAAACAACAGGTGGATCAGATTGCCATGCAGGAAGACAGCGGTTACCAGGCGCCACCACTCGCCCTCTACCACGTGGTAGTCGCGCGCGCCTAACTCCACCAGCGTCCGCCCGGGCATGCTCCCAAGTGCCTCCAGCCCGACGCCGCTGCGGGCCGCCGCCACCAGGGAAATCCCGAACAGGAAAAAGTTTGCCCCAAGCAGCAACGTAGTATAGCGAGCTCTTTCGGGCACCAATCCGGTGAGCAAGCGTCGGATGCCAACCCGGTGGACGGCTGACAGCGACTCGTTGCAGTACGGGCACCGCGACTCCTTCGCACCCACCAAGGCGCGACAGGCCGGGCAAACCTTTTGCTTCGCCATGCTGGCTTTAAAGAGCCAGCTGAGCCTGTCCAACCGGTCCCTCAGCGAGCGGCGGTACCGCTCCAGTTTCCACCTCATGTGGGGCGAGAGAGGCATCGTCCGATTCCATTATAGTACCGTTATAGTACCGTGCTCGCCGCGTGGCCCGTCCCGGAATCCGCTGCAGAGTGTGTTTCAATAAGCCATGAATTCTCGGCACGCTCGGCTGATCTTGGTTGCGCTGCTGGCGCTGGTGCTGGTGGTGGGCGCCACCGGGTGTGGCAAGAAACGAAGTGCCGGGAAACGCGCGCCGCGACTTCCTTCCCCTGTCGCGGTGCAACCAGGAGACTTCGAGTACGGGTACGCCAGTTGGTACGGCCATCCCTACCACGGCCGGCGGACTTCCAACGGCGAAACTTACGACATGCACAAGCTGACGGCTGCCCATCGCACCCTGCCCTTTGGCACCGAGGTGGAAGTGACCAACAGGGAGAATGAGCGGAAGGTGCAGGTGCGCATCAACGATCGCGGCCCGTTTGTGGACGGTCGCATCATTGACCTGTCGCTGAAGGCTGCCAAAGCCATCCGCCTGGTTGGCCCCGGGACGGCCCTGGTACAGGTAAAAATCCTTCGCGTTCCGGAGAACGGCGCCCCTTCCTCCGCCGGTGGTGGAGGTGGCGCGGGGACTCGCAACGGCCGTTACACTGTGCAGGTGGGTGCCTTTGCCGACAAGCGCAATGCCGACCGATTGCGCGCCCGGCTCGCCCGCAGCTATCCCCAGTATCCTGTGCTCCTGAACCGGACCCCCAGCGGGCACCGCTACCGCGTTTGGGTGGGCAATGAGCCCAGCGAGCAACGAGCCGCCTTGATCGCCGGACAGCTCCGGCAGGACCGCCTCTCCGTTTTCGTGGTACGCCTCGACTAATACCCTAACCGGCTGAAGTAGTGCTTTCCCGGGGTAGCGAGTTGCTTTCTGGATAGCTGTGCTATGAGGCGGTAGTAGGAATTAGCCGTTACCGTATTACAATTCAAATGCTCCCTATTGTGTGTGCTGCCTGCTTCTGAATATGGAGGATCACGGCCTGTCACGGCCTACCGGCGAACACACATGATTCAGAGAGGGGTAACTGCTCATGCCTCTAACTTTTCGTTTTGCCACACCGGCTGATCATCCGCGCGTTGAAGAGCTAGCCATCAGCAGCTTCGAGTCCATTACTTATTTCCGCCTTATTGGCGAGAAGTTTGGCTCCTTGAACGGTAAGGACTGGAAGGACCACTGGAGGCTACGGATGCAGAGGATCTTCGAGACCCAAATCATCCTGCTGGGCGAAACCAACGGGGAGATCGTGGGATTCTCCAGCGGGACCATCGACCCCGAACTTCGGCTGGGCTATGTGGACCTTTTGGCCGTCGATCCCAAGGCTCAGGGCAAAGGCTATGGGCGACAGCTGTTGAACGCTATGCTCCGTGCCTTCTTGGATCGTGGCGCTGAGCACGCCTACCTAGACTGCTTGGTTGAGAACGATGTCGGGAACACGCTCTATCGCACTGAAGGATTTGAGGAGGTAGCCCGCAGTATTCGATGGTTCATCAAGATTCGCCCCGAGTAACCCAGGCCGCCCACTCGTTTCAATACTTGCTCTCCTCCATCTCCACGCGAACCTCCAACGTTTCACCAGCCTTGATTTCAATCGTGCGCTCCCAATCCTTGAAACCATACTTTTGCACCTTGACCTTGTACTGGCCCGGTGCCAATGCTCTGGACTGTGGACAGACTCCACCGTAGATTCCGTCGATCCGGACTTCAAGCCAAGCAGGATCGCAAGTTAACTTCAGGACACCTTGCATGTCTCCGGATCTGTCGTCCTCTTGGGATGCGACGGTCTGCGTAGTGTCCTTCACGGCCCCCTCTTGGGATGTGACGGTCTGCGTAGTGTCCTTCGCGCTCTCCTCTCGGGATGCGACGGTCTGCTCGGTGTCCGTCACGCTCTCCTCTTGGGATGCGACGGTCTGCTCAGTGTTCGTCACGCCCTCCTCTCGGGATGCCACGGTCCGGCCGGTCACTTCCTCGACAGTCCCAAGCACGCTTTGGTAGTTGCTCTTGTGGAGCTTGAACTCGACCTTACCAACCAGGTCCGCGCCGTCATTGAACGACAGAGCCATGTAGTGCTTGCGACCTTTGGTCAACAGGAACGTGCCTTTCCGCCTCCCGGAAACACTCGAGTAGAGCACTTCCGTCACCGCCTTCGCCGGTATCGAGAAGTATTCGGTCACTCCGTCTTTTTTCGTAAACTGAATCCGCTCACTGTTGATGACCAGCTTGCCTTTGTCGCCCTCCTCCGCTTCGAGGAAGTTCGTCCGGATTTGAACTTTGTCAAACGTGACCTGTGCCCAGGCAGGGATCGAGCATGTTGCCAAGAAGAGAGCGACTGAAAATATCCCCATCTTTCTCATGACGGTCCTCCTGTTGCCGGTGTTTTACCTGGGATCATGTGTTCCCAGCGTAGTGAAGTCAAGCCGTATCTGGTGCGCAGGAAGCAGCAGCATCCGACGAAGATGTCAACAGGGCCACTGCGCTCGATGGCCAAATACAGATCAAAACATTGTGCCAAGGACTGCGCAACCAGCGGTGATCGCTACGGTTTTAGTGGTGCTTTTCTGCGCTAGCGGGGACTCAAAGATAGCTCTATTGCCGCACGCTACGTCGACCTTGTTGTTCTGAATGGTGTTTGGCGGACTCAATGTTCCGACGTACGCGTACTGCTGCCCGACCCAAACCCCCTTGGCGGAATTATTTTCGATTGTGTTCCCTCCAAGATCAACAGATGACATCTTGGTCACCCAAAGTCCGTTCTTGTTGTTCTTGATCTTGTTGCCACGAACATTGGCCGAGCTGCTCAGATCTATGGCAATCCCACTGCCAGAATTGTTGTGGATTGTATTTTCAACCACGTTTGCACTCGAACTCTTCGTCACGAACACTCCCACGCCGTTGCTGCTGATCGTACTCTGCCGAATGTCGGCAAAGCTCGTGTTTCCGACAAACACACCTGCGGTGGAAGCATTCCGGACAGTCACGTTGTTGAGGCTGACCGAGCCGCTAGCAACTTCGATCGCCAAATTGGCGCCACTGCCATCGACCGTGAGACCGCGAAGTTCTACAGCAGCTCCACTTATCAAAAGAACACTCTCGCTGCCAGGCGCCGACAGTGTTGCGGGACCGGTCAACGTGAAATTCCTGGTAATGCGCAAAGGTCCCTCGCAGGTCCCGATAACGAAGATCTCCGCATCCGCCGCGCTATTGATTTGCCGCTGGAGGCCGTGGCCCTTGGTATCGCAATTGATAGAGGTTTGTTGCGCATGAAGCCGTGAAACTGACACAGCGAACACTGCCACAACCGCCAGGACAACCACGAGGACTCGTTTCACAGAGATTGACATTGTTCCTCCTTCTTCGTCTGGAGCTGCAATTTCCGATTCGTGCTTCCCTTTCGCTCAGCAGCATACGTCAGCCACCCTCCGTGTCAAGCTGAGACCGGATGGGCAGCGACCACGGATGCGCTACGAGAATCAGGCTCTCGATGCCGAGGGCTAGGGAGTCGAGGATGTCAACCGAGTGAGATCGCTTCGTTGCTGAGATCGAGGCTCAGACGTCGCAGAGCAGCACGGCCTCTCGCAGTGAAGCCATCGGATCGCGCTTGGGGACGAACTCGTGCGCCATGTAGCCGCTGAACCCGGTCTCGATGATGGCCTGGGTGACGGTGGCGTAGTTGAGTTCCTGCGTGCTGTCGATCTCGTTGCGCCCAGGAACACCGCCCGTGTGGAAGTGGGCGATGTACTGAATGTTGTCGCGGATCGTGCGGATCACATCGCCTTCCATGATCTGCATGTGGTAGATGTCGTGGAGCAACCGGAACCGGGGCGAGTTCACCCGCTTCACCAGTTCCACACCCCACTCCGTGCGGTCGCACTGGTAATCGGGGTGGTCGACCTTGCTGTTCAGCGGCTCCATGCAGATCATGATGTCTTTGTCTTCGGCCTGGGGGGTGACTTTTTTCAGGAAAATGTAGCAGTTCTCGAGGCCCTCTTCGTCGGTCATGCCGCGGCGGTTGCCGGAGAAGCAGATCAGGTTGGGTACGCCGGCCTTGGCGGCCAGGTCAATGTTCTTGCGGCACTCCTCCTCGGATTTGGGATGGTTGGCTTTGGTGTTGATTCCGTCGGGAGGGTTTCCTCCCGCGACGTATCCCATCACCGGTCGAATCCCGTACTTGAACGCGGTGCCCCAGTCAGGCGGCCGGATCAGGTCTATGCCCACGATGCCCATCTTGGCCGATTCGCGCACCAGCTCTTCGACCGACAGTTTCGGATAGCACCATTTGCACACTGACTGCTGGATGCGCCCCTTCAGCTTCTGCCGGCCGGCCTCGCCGTGATGGTCGGGCTTTGCGATCGCTGCCACGGCCCCCGGTTCCGCCAGCGCCCCGGCCACCGCCGCTGTGGCGCCGGCCGTCACGCGGGCCAACGCGGACCGGCGAGTGATTCGTTCCGCTTGGCTCATGATGCCCTCCTCGGCTCGAAAGACCTGACCGCACCCCAGGGGGCGGGGTTCCTGCCATCTGGACTGCAGCGGCCCTATGTCAGCAGGACGGCCAAGAGTGATTTTGCTAATCCGTCACCTGCTCTAAGATGGCGAAATCACCGGGGTTCCACGCCTGCGCGATAACATAGAACTTACCGCCAACCTTCAGAATCACAGCATTGTGGATGTGCTGAAAGTTCTTCAGGCCCAGATCCTCCTTGGGCATGAGGGTCGAAATCAGTTTGTCATTCTTCAGGATGTGGATAGGAGCGCCTTTGCTCCGGTCAGGCCCGTGCAGAGAACCTGCCACGGCATAGTTCCCTTCATAATCGATATCACCAGGGTAGGTGCCGTTAGGGAAGTTCACCGTGGCGCGATGATGGCCGTAGCGAGTGAAGCGATCTATCTCGGCGTTCGGTCGATCCGAAACATCCAGCCGCTTAATTCCTTGGGGCACGGTAATGCCATGTGCCGAGCCGAACTGGCCGACTCCACCCCCCTTGCCGCCAAACGCCAGGTGGTGCCAAACCGTCCGGAAAGGATTCGTGCTCACAATCCGGGCGGTCAATACGAAGTCCAGGCTCGAATAGCCGGTTGTCACATAAAAAAGCCCGTCCAGCTGCTCCACGTCGGTCGGCACGAAATTTCCCAGCGCGGAGAAGTACTGGTTGACTGTCGGTTCATCGAAGTCGTCCTTCGCGGTCGGTGCGTTCAGGGTGTGAACAAGTTTCCCTTCGAGAGTTGTCGTGAAGACGTGGCCAGTATCGTTCGCTGGAAAAGTTAAATACGCGGTGCCATCGGGAGCATACCAGATGGTGGTATTGTGCATGTTCGTGTTGTTCACTTCGTCTGGCGTCTTTAGCAGTCGAATCGTTTTGAGATCACCGCTGATCTGCATAATTCCCGCCCCAGTCAGTGCGAAGTAGATTTCCCCTTTTCCCGGGCGGCGATCGACTGCGAAGCCGCCGTGGGCGGCCTTCAACACCTTCTGGGCTTCTTTCGGCAGATGATCGGAGGTGTACAAGACCTTGAATTTCATCTCTCCCTGGCCGCTGATTCCCGCAGCGTGTGATGTAGCGGCCGCCGAAGATGCGGGCGCTGCCTTTGCCAAAGCTGCAAAACCAGGAGCACGATGCGCATGAACTGGCGCTACGCACGGGCTCGTTGCAACTACGATGACGAAACTCCAAAGCACAACCTTTGTCACTAGCTTCATAGGTGTCACTCGCTCCATTGGGAGAAACCCTCCTTTGCGTGGAATCTGATCATAACCGGTGGAAGAGAGTCTATTGGACTGGGATTCCCTTTTTGAGCTTCTCCTTCGCCCAAAAGCATCAGAAGCGTACGCCCGCCGTTCTGTCGAGTCAAGCTCAGAGTGCCGTTCCTACCTGGCTCTCAGCTTTAGGTCAGGACGCATTCTTGCTGTCAGGCAAGAAGCGGCGGAGTCCAGCCTCGTAGACGAGGCCTCCTATCAGGGCGCCTGTCATTGGAGCCACAATATAGAGCCACCATTCATGGCCGCGCGGGCCAGGGAAGGCAATGTCACCGTAACCCACCAGATATCCGAACAGCCGAGGGCCAAAGTCACGGGCTGGATTGATCGCCACCATCGTCAGGGGCGCGCCAATGGCGATGAGGCCCATGACTGTGAGCCCGATAAAGAAGGGCGCCAGGTTCGACTTGGGGGCTGCGGGGTTCCGATCGTCTATCAAAGCGAGAATGGCAAGCACTAAGATTGCGGTCAGGACCGCTTCCGTCAGAAAAGCCGCGCCGGTAGTGACCTTCGCCCAGGCCTCAGGGCCGACGCCCACCATGCCCGGATTGGGATAGAAACAGGAAAACACCATCATCAGCTTCTGACTGCCGGGCTCACCCGCACTGACCACCTTGGTAGGCTCCCACATTCCGAACCAGCACAGATAAATCGTGAGCGCTGCGGTGAAGGCGCCGGCTACCTGAGAGAGAATAAAGGGAAACAGTTTTCGTACGGGGAACTTGCGCCATGCCACAAGAGCAACGCTCACGGCAGGATTCAGGTGCGCGCCCGATACGCCTGCCGCTACGTAAACGCCCAACGCGACACCTACACCCCACATCATGGCCACTCCAGCCAGGTCGTAGCCCCCGGTGAATACGGCCACTGCGACCGCCGTATCACCGAGCAAGACCAAGATGTAGGTGCCAATGAATTCAGCCGAACATTCGCCCAGGAGGGACGGACGACGCAACTCCATGCTTTATTCTCCCCGCTATGAATTTTCAGGAACGGCCCAGCAAGCCAATAGGCGTGCCCATTCTGCCACAAGTATGCGAAAACCCATACGGACTAAATTAGGCGAGATCAGTTTCGGTCGGTGGGAACGAGGCGCTTCAGCTCTTCAAACCAGTTGAGCACCACGTTGATTTGTGTCGCGCCAGGCTTACCTGGCTGGATCATAAGGAACCGCTGGCCGTCGGGCGTGATGTCGTAGTTTGCACGCCCCGGGCCCGACTGAACGTAGTGTCCCTCAAACAGTAGGGTGGGAGCGCCTGCGCGAAAGGTTGGCTGCGTTGTAATCTCAACGGCCATCATCTTGTCGCCGTTGCGGTAGAACAGTTCCTTCCCGTTCTTCGCCCAGACCGCCCCATTGCCGCCTTCGGTGGAGATCTGCCACTTGCCGCCGGGGCCGGGATACGCCTGGACATAGACTTCCCGCCGGCCGGACTCATTGGAGACATACGCGAGCCAGCGACCGTCCGGAGAAAACACCGCCCCGGTTTCACCGAATCGGGTTTGGAGGAAGGGGCGCGGCTTGCGCTCCCCCTCGAACGGAAGAACCCAGATGTCCCACCCCGTGGTGGGATGACGTTCAAAAAAGGCCACGATTTGCCCGTCCGGCGACCAGGACGAAGGCATCTGGAAGCGTTCACTTTCCGTGAGCTGCTCTGCCGGGCTGCTGCCGTCGGCAGGTTTCCAAAACAGGTTCGCAGCGCCGCCGCCCCTGGCCGAACCAAATGTCACCCGCTTTCCATCCGGTGCCCAGAGGTGACCGAAGTTGTCTCCCTCAATCGTCAGCCGGGTCAATGTCCCCCGGGGGATGTGGTAAATCCAGACGTCGGAGTTGCCGGTTTCGGGCCCGATCTGGACGGCCAGCCGCTGGCCATCTGGTGAGAAACGGGGGTTGTCATAGTTGCGTGGAGGCGCCGCCAGGGACTCAACCGCTCCCTGACGATCTATCCAAACCAGCGTGCGCTTACTCACAGAAGGAGAACCCGGGACATAGACGAGTGATCCGCTCTTAGACACGCTGAATGGTGTCTCTCCCAGTTCTGCAGAATAATTCGCGATCCCTGAAAGGACGACGGCGGGCGATCCTGTTAACTGGAGCTGGTCGAGATCAAAGGGCGCCGCCAACAACTTGTCTTCCCGTGCAAAGACGAGGTGGCCGGTTGGTACATACCGAGCATGGGAGCCGTGCTCGATCAGGGTCCGCTGCTCGCCAGTTTCCAGTGAACGCACAGCGACTGATGGACCGCTTTTTTGCCCAACAGTGAACAGCACTGCCTTGCCGTCTGGGAGGACCTGCGGCCAGGCATGAAAGTCTTTGGTCGCCTCGATCACAGTGGCGATCACCTTAGGGGTACCCCCGGCGGCCGAAACTCGGAACAAACCAGAGGGGCCTGCGAAAATGAGAGCGTCCCCGTTCGGAGTCCAGCTTTGACCTAGATACCCCCCACCTGCTATTTCGCTGTACGTGCATAGGGTCTGGAGCGCTCCCCCGGAAACCGACACCTTCTTTAGCAGTCCGTCGAGTCCGCCGAAGGCGAGCCACTTCCCATCGGGAGAAAAAGCACCATGGAACGCCCCCGCAGTGCCGGGAATCGGCCTGCTCAGCTGTTCGTTTAAGCGATGCACGTAGAGCTGCAGGATGTCTCCCGTGCGGGCGATGTAAGCGACCTGTGTGCCATCGGGTGAAATCGACAAGTCCGGCCAAAAGGTTTGACCCTGCGGGAGGTTAATGACCACTCGGCTGGCGGGCTGCTGCGCCAACGCCAGGGTCAACGCGCACAAAATGACTCCACAAATGCCTATCCTGCGAATGGTTGACCGCATGGTTGCCCTCCTGTTCCAACCGGGGATTTCCGATTTCACTCTCCTGCCCCGACTGTACACCCCCGGCCACTGACACGCAATGACTTCGCAGCATGAACTGCCAAGCCTTATTTATATTCCTTCGCAGAGGGCTGCGCACCTTGCTGACTCAACCCGCGGAGACGACAGAGCGGGAGCCGGCGGGTCAATAAAAAGTGCGAGCCAGGTGAAGAGCGCATGGTACAATCCGCTCCCCCATGACCTGTTGCTTTGACATTTCCGGCCATGGAGATCTCGCGTGAACTGAGGTGATTATGAAAGTGGTCTTGGCCCACGATGTGGGCGAGGGGTTCGTAAAAGATATGCGAGCGACCTTTCCCGCGCTTGACTTTCGAGTTGCGTACACCGTGAAAGAACAGCTACGGGAGGTCCCGGACGCTGAGATCCAAATTGGCGAAATTACCCGGGACGTGTTCCTGGCGGCAAAACGCCTGCGCTGGTTCCAGTACATCGGTATCGGATTCGACCACATTGTCGAAAGCATTCCTGAATTAGTGGAAAGCGACGTGGTGATGACCAATTGTCGCAAGACGCATGTCATCTCGATGGCAGACCATGCGTTCGCCATGATCCTGGCTTTTGCTCACAACGTTCCTCAATTGATCGAGGACCAGCGGGCGCATCGCTGGGACACCTTGAAGTATTTCGGACGAATGAGAGAACTGGCGGGCACGACGATGGGGATCGTAGCTATGGGGGATATCGGCAAAGCTGTCGCCGAACGGGCCCGGGGATTCGATATGGAGGTTTACGGAGTCGACATCCAGAAAATGCCCCCGCCACCGGGTGTGCGCGAAGTGTGGACGCTCGACCGTTTGGATGATCTCATGGCGCTCTCCGACTACCTCGTTGTCACTGCCCCACTGACGGCCCAGACGCGCGGCATCATTAATCGAAAGCGCCTGGAACGGCTCAAGAAGGGCGCCGTCGTCGTTGTGGTTTCAAGAGGTCAGATCGTCGAGGAAGAACCTCTGATTGAGGCCCTGCGATCTGGGCACGTCGCCGGAGCTGGCCTGGACGTGTTTGCCCAGGAACCGCTTCCCGCCGACAGTCCTCTGTGGGACGCACCCAACGTATTGATTTCGCCTCATATCTCAGCGGATTCATCGCAAATGTGGGAACGCCGCAAGCAAATCTGCAAGGATAATCTGCGCCGCTATCTAGCCGGCGAGCAGTTGGTTTATGTCTGCGACAAGAAAGCCGGTTTCTAGAGGTAGAGTCATTTGCGCCGCGATCGGACTGTCTCCGTTTGCAGAATCGGGTGAGGGCGGGTAGGATGAGCCGTCTGACACGCATGGTCGCTGAACCATTTCCAAATTGAACAGCACGTAAACCACTTGGAGCGAACCGATGAGACGAAGCTTGATGCTGGAAAAGTTGAGACGCGGAGAATACGTAGTCATGTCGCAGTGCTTTATCCTCCCTCACTGGAAGCTGATCGACATGATGGGCGTCATTGGTTTTGACGGCGTCTGGATTGAAAACGAGCATAGCGACTTCAACTACAGCGAACTGTCGCAGATGATCCTGGCAGCGCGAGCCCACGATATGGATTCGATTGTCCGAATCGCGCGCACCGGATACACGGGGACCATCAAGGTGCTGGAAGCCAGTGCCACTGGAATCATTGTCCCCCACTGCATGGGAGGCGAGGATGCGAAGGCCATTGTCCGCGAAGCCAAGTATGGGCCGATGGGAATGCGTGGCTCCGGCGGCAGCGTCGACGCGGAATACGGCACGGTCCCTGAAATGGAGTATTACAAGCACGCCAACCGCGAGACCTTGGTCGCCGTCATCATTGAAGACAAAGAGGCGGTGGATGACGTGGACGCGATCGCCGGCACCGAGGGGATTGATGTGCTCCTGCTCGGCCCGGGCGACCTGTCTCAGAGTTATGGCCTCGTAGGGCAGTCCCGCCACAAAGTTATCGAGGACGCGATCGACGCGATGGCTAAGGCTTGTGCGAAGCACGGCAAGTGGTGGGGAATGCCCGTAGCCAATCGGGATGCTGCCAAGAAAGCGTTTCAGCGCGGCGCGCGCGTCATGCAAGCAGCCAACGAGCAAGACATCCTGGTGTCTGAGTTTCGCAAGATGAAGGAGTCGTTCAAGAACCTCAGCGCCTGACACGGCCGCGGGCAGAAACCCTCAGCTCCTGCTAGTGCGTCTCCAGCAATCGCATGAGGGTGCGATAGGCGGAGCTTGCAGCCTCGTCCACCTCGGCAACAGGAGGCCAGCCCCGGTCGTCGAACTCGATCTCCACGCTCAGCGCACCTCGATAGCCTCCGTCGTCCAAGATGTTGAGCACCCTTTCGAAGTCAATTTCACCCATTCCTATGGGCGGAAAGTTCCATACTCCCTTGCCGCCGATCTTATCCTTCAGATGGATGTGCGCCATTTCGGGGACAGCAACCGGCAGGTCTTCGTAGGGCAAGGTATCGCCGAAATAGATGCAGTTGGCGGTATCGTAGTTGATCTTAACGTTTGGGTCATTGACCGCGCGGGGGTGACCGCGCGAACCGTGGCCAAAGCGAGTTTGCCGTTGGCAGTGTGCTTGCCGTGCACTTCCAGGCCAATCGTGACACCGTTTTTTCGGGCATGGTCCGCCACCTCCCCGACGTTGGCCAGAAACGGGGGTAAGTCCTCTTCCAGGCCGGCTCCGCCGAGTGTATTCACCACAACCCCGGCGCCAAGCTTTGGAGCAAGGCTGATGAGTTTCTTGGATCGCTCGACGTCGCCTTTCCTCATCATGCCGATGTTGCCGTTTAGAGCCACGACCTTGAGACGGTACTGCTGAAGCTTGGCCAGCAGGGCCTCGACTGCGGCGTCGTCCATGTCGAGGGAAACGTGTTCTGCATGTGGTGGGTTGGCTGCCATCTCCACATAGCCGCACCCGGCCCGATGAATCCCTTTCAGTGCAGCTTCCAGGCCGTAGTGATGGTAAATCCCGGTGCCCAGAGCAACGATCTTCGACAAACTCATGGTTCACCCCTTCTGGCTTGCGGACTTAGTCCGTCAAGTGAAACAGGGTCTAATCTCTTACGACTCTCTTACGACGACAGCCGGTCCAGAATATTACGAGTTATCCTTTCCACGACTTTGTCTCCACCGCGCAGGCCGTCGGACCAGTTCGTCGAACCCACGGTGACCACAGTGCCCCCTTGAGTGTAGACACCAAGGACTTACGACTCTCCGACGACCCGGGCTGGGGACTTTGTCTCCACCGCGCAGGCCGTCGGAGCCGGTGAGCCCCCTTGAGTGTAGACACCAAGGACTGCCGCGCCGGCTGGGGAGCGCCCTCCCGAAGCGCCTCCGAAGCCGAGCGACCCATCGCCGGCGCACAACCCGGCGGGACCGGTGGCAAGGATTTGAAAGCCACCGGGGGTGCCGTCACGATGGGTGGGGACAGGAAGTCCCTCCTGCAGCTCGAAAAGGCAGCCGTCGCACTCATACCCAACGATCTTGTTCGTTGCGCCGAAAAGATCTCCTTGCCTTAGACCAGTCCCTTCAAAAATCCAGTGGTTGGGCCGATGGACTGTGTAAGCTCCGGACCCATCCCGGAACTGATCGAAAAAGCGATGGTAGCCTCCGTAGGCGTAGCTGACTCCGGTGAGTTGATTCTCAGGCCGGTTGATCAGGCGACTACACCACAGTGTAGTCAGCACCTTGTTGTTGCTTTTGTAACAAAGGTCCTGCTCGTAGGCTTCCTTCCAGCACACCAGGGCATGGCCGCCGTCTTCGGAGCGGACCTGCCAATAAACGACGTTGCCGCTGAGGAAAGCCACGTTGCCTCCACCGGCAATGAACGCCTCCAAGTGGTCGCGCATGGGCGATGACCAGTACTCGTCGTGTCCGACACTCAAAACGAGCCGATAGTGTTGAAGAGTTTCGGGGTGGAACTCCAGGTCCGAGTTGACGGCATAGTCAAACCTGTACCCGGCCCTCTCGGCCCACTCAACGAACGGCCGTTCCCAATTTTGCCAGCAGCTTTGAAAGGTGCTGAACCCGTCGAAGACTTGGAGCTTCTTTTTCCCTTTCTGGATCCGTAAGGTCACTGCGGGTTCGAGGATATGCCACTGGGTGCCGGTCTGCCCGTCAGACGCACCCTCGGCTTGACCGCTGTTGGTGGTAATGGTTGCAAGGTCCGTGAATGAGACACCGTGCTTTGAGAATTCTGTTCGAAGCCGCGGCGAGATCGTCCCTTCCTCCAGATCGACTTCGCATTCGGCTCCGATGTTAAACAAGAACCTTCCCTCGAATCCAACGGAGCCCGCAAAGGGGCGGTCGAAGGAAACCCGCCGCGCGGGCCCATCCGTACCTCGATACAGATCCGCGCCCCCCCAGGTGTTGTAAGCGTTGTCGGTGTTCGTGCTTCGCTGCAGCAGAATCTTTGAGTCTCGACCGGGATGCGCCGCTCGGACCACAAAGGACATCTCTCCTCTAGCACTCTGGCCTGTTGCACTTTGCTTGCCGGCGCCGGAACCGTGCCCGTGCAAGGCCACGCTGTAGTAGCCAGACTTCCAATGCTCCGGCACAGGCACTTTCAGCGCTATTGGCCAGTTGCATCCATGCGAGACACAATTTTCTGGAACCGGATACTCGGTGCCCGGCAGACCTTCTTTGGTCCAGACCACCTCCCTATTCGCGCCCACACGGGCGATCTGAACCGAGTACCTCTTTGCATCGGTTGAGATGTGGAACCCGATCTGATCACCGGCCTTGACGCTGAGTTGATCGGTGTAGCCTTGGATGGTAGGTTTGGATTTCCTATTCATGTGGAGCACTCCATACCTAACGGCAATGAGTAGGTTCGCTTTCGAGGTTGAGATTCTATCCCACAACGGTCGCCTCCAGAAGGTGTCCGTCGAGCTAGAATGACCTAGCCAAGGAATGATCTAGCCAAGGAGGGGTTTGTATGTGTCCTCACCGAATGCTTGCCGCTTTCAAAGCTTCACTAGCCTGCTGGATTGCGCTCTGCCTGTGCCCGGCATCTTTGCTTGGACAGGGCTCGCTGGGGCAGGGCAAATCTCCTGCGAAGCCGAACTTCGCGGCAACGTTCGAGCAACAAAAAATCGATTATCTGCGGACTCTTCTACCCTCCATCGAAAAGATCCAGAACTTCATCGACAAAGGAGAGGCGCCGGCCTCCGGTTACCATCCAAATGCGGGTTGGACCTACGATGCAGAGCTGGGTTGGGTGTTGCGGGATACCATTCGACAGGATGAGGGTGTTGATGGATCGCGGACTTTTTATCGTTATGAAAAAAGTGGCGCCCGGAGGAGAGTGCATTTCGCCGATACCACGGCCCGGATCCACACCTACGGTGACAGCTTCACGCACTGCGATCAGGTTAGCGACGGTGAAACTTGGCAGGAATATTTAGCGGCTCACCTGAGGGAGCCTATTGAAAACTTCGGCGTTGGAGGCTACAGCGTCTATCAAGCGTACAAACGGATGAAAGTTGTCGAAAAGACGCATCCGGCCGAATACATTGTCCTCAATATTTACGACGATGACCACTATCGCAACCTCGACCCTTGGCGCAGCATCGGCCGACACGATGTCCGTGAAGGCACGCTCCCGCACGTTCGAGCCAACGTGAGCAAGGACCACATTGTCGAGGTCCCGAATCTTTGCCCCACGCCACAGCACGTGTACAAACTCCGGAACTTGAACTGGGTCTTGGAAACTTTCGGGGACGATCCGGTCTTGCACCGAGCTGTCCTGGCTGCGAAAGCAGGGCCCATCCCCGCCCAGGCGGTCTCGGATCTGGCGGCACATTTTGGAGTGCCCTACTCGCCCGCGGGCCGAGCCACGGTGGGCGCAGAGGACCTGGAGAAGATTCACACTCAGGCGGCTCTTTTCTCCACCATCAAGGTTCTCCAGATGGTGGAGAGATACGTCGGAGAGACTTGCAAGAAACTTTTCGTCATTCTTTCCTATAGTCCTGCGAATATGAAGCGTCACCTACAGGGCGAGGATCGCTTTGACCAGGTTTTAGTCGATTACTTGAAGACTCAGGAGTACCCGTTCGTGGATTTGAGGGAAAGGCATCACGCCGAATTCAAGAGTTTCGACTTGGACGTCGATACCTACATCAAGCGCTACTACATCGGGCACTACAACCCGTCGGGCAACTTTTTCAGCGCCTGGGCCATCAAGGACAAGGTCGTTGAGTGGTTGGACCCGAAACCGAAACCATATCGAAGCCAAGCGGAGATTGACTAAGTAATCGATACAGCTCCGGCCCCGGCCAGCCTCAGACACCTCTCAGTGCGAGCTAATCCCTGCCCGCAGTCCCTTTTGGGCCGGGGCCTTTTCTGGCCGACGGCAGGCGAGGCGGAGGGACACGGGCTTTTTCTCGGCCGTGAGATCTGCGTTTCACGATCCCCTTGCCTTCCTGAATCACAACCAGGTGGTTGGCGGGAAGATCCCGAAAGGTTTCGACCTTGCCCTGTGGCCAGCGGATGGTGAGATTGGCTTTGGTTTCGGTCCCAAGTCCGAAGTGGACGCGGAAATCGCCCTGCGAAATGTGGTAGCCGCCGCTGCGCACCTCTTCGACCTGTTTCTTTCCTTTTGAGGTCAGCGTCAGGCGCGCTCCGACCGCGTCGCGGCCGGAACGATGGAGGGCGCGAACCTGCAAAGCGGTGCCTTTCTCTCCGAAATTCTTCAGCAGCGACGGGGGTTCGTGCATGTTGACGACGACGATCTCCAGATCCCCGTCGTTATCCAGGTCGCCTAGCGCGACGCCCCGGGAGGAGTGCTTCGCCTGGATTCCCTCGCCAGCCTGTGGGGAGATGTCATAGAACTGTTTGTCGCGCCGGTTCCAGAAGAGCAAGCGCTGCTGGTGGAACTTCTCGTTGATCGGCAACTGGTCCACCCCCGGGTAGACGTGCCCGTTCGCTAAGAAAATGTCTTTCCAGCCGTCCTGGTCGAAGTCCAGGAAAGCTGCCCCCCAGCCGAGAAATTTCGTGTGGATTGCCAACCCGGCTGGCACCGTCACGTCGGAGAAGGTGCCGTCCCCGAGGTTGCGGTACAGGTTCGGGACGTCGTCGGAGAAGTTGGTCTTCAGGATGTCAAGGTGACCGTCGCGGTCATAATCGCCGGCTGCCGCGCCCATGCCTGCCTGCATCTGGCCGTCCTCATTGTAGGCCGCGCCCGAATACACGCCGATCTCTTCGAAGGTGCCGTCGCGGCGGTTGCGATAGAGCATGCTGGCAGTGGAGTCGCAGGCTACGTACATGTCGGGCCAGCCGTCGTCGTCAAAGTCCCCGCTCAGCGCTGTGAATCCGTAGAAGTCTTTTGGTCCCGCGACGTTGGATTTCTCTGAGACATCAGTGAAAGAGCCGCGGCCGTCATTCTGGTAGAGCGACATGGTCTCTGGGGGCAGCCCGCGCGGCCCGCAGATCACCGGGAAACCTTTCCACCTGCAGTTGGGGTTCTTGCCCGGACGTGGCGTTGAGGCGGGGTCAAACTCCACGTAGTTGGCAACGAACAGATCCAGGTCGCCGTCGCGGTCGTAATCGAAGAACGAACAGCCGGTGCTCCAGCGCTGCGCCGGCGCGGACAGCCCCCGGGCCTTGGTTTCATCCTGGAAGGTTCCGGTGCCCTGGTTGCGGAACAATACGTTCTTGCCCCAGTGCGTGATCAGCAGGTCCGTGTGGCCGTCGTTGTCTACGTCGCCGGCGCAAACACCTTGCGCCCAGCCCGTGTGGACCAAGCCGGCTTTCTTGGTGACATCCTCGAATCTCAAGTTTCCGAGGTTGCGGTAGAGGTAGTGGCGCGGTTCCGGCCCGGAGCTGTCAAAGCGATCCCCGTTCACCAGCAGGATGTCCAGCAGGTCATCGTTGTCGTAGTCGATCAGCGCGAGGCCCGTGCCGGTGGTTTCCACAATCCAGGTTTTGTTCTGCTTGTCGCCGGAAATGTTCCTTCCGGTAAGGCCAGCTTCCCGGGCCACGTCCTTATAGTTCACCTGCGGCGGTTTCATTCCTGGTGGGAGCGGCCTGGCCGGCTGGGCCTTCTGTGAACTGACGGCGACGCCTTGCGGCAGAGCCTGACGCGGAAGGCCGCCCGCCAGTAGAGCGACGGCTAACCCAAGGAGCAAGTGCAATGAACCCGTCGCCCAGCCGCCAGGTTTGCGACTTGCTGATCGTGAGAAGAATCGGAGAAGTCGAACCTGAGGAGGCACGAATGGCTTATTCCTTTTTCCCATTCTCCCTTTTACTCATTCTAGGATATAGGAGTTTTGGCCGACATTCGAGACCACGGTGCCAATACCACCTTCGTTGTCCAGGTCGTCAGAGGCCGCCGCGATTCGGCCCAGAGAACCCTGCGAAGGACGACCCTACTGTTGTGCGCGCGAAACGGCAGCCGTGGGAACAATCTACTCGGGCAGGCGATCTTTCTTGGCCGCGTGTTCCTTAGCTCGCTGCAGGGCCCTGCGCGCCGTAAGGCTGTTCGGCATGACTTTGAGAAATCGGGAAATAGTCTCGTGAACTTTGTCTAACTGGCGGGCTTCCGCATAAATTCTACTCAATTCGATGTAGGCGCGGGAATAGGAAGGATCAAGCTTGATGGCCCGATCCAGAGCGGCAATTGCCTTGCCCCGATCACCCACCTTCTCCCAGCCTATGGCGACGCTCCGATGGGCGGAAGCGGACCCTGGTTGCAAGCGAAGCGCCTCCTGGAAGAACCGCAGCGAGGGGGAATGCGAGCCAGCGAACCAATTGGCCCAGCCAAGAGCTTCCAATACCGCTGGGTCCCCAGGCGACGACTTCTGGTAGAGGGAGAGCAGGCGGTGGCCTTCCTTGAAGTGATAGGCGGATACGTCATCTCGTCCAACTGAGATGTTCGCGAGGCCCAGGTTCCGAATTGCTAACTGGCCGGGCGGCTCATGCCAGGCGACGAGCTTCTGGCCTTGCCCTCCTGCACCGGGTTTTCCTGGCAGTCGCGAGATTCGGTGGTCGGTAAAGACCGTGTGGCCCCCATCGCTGACTTCCCGCTTCGACATATGGCAGCCTATGCAATTGCGCGAAGCAGCGGCGTGCGATTTGGCCAGTGTTGCGCCATGACAGGCGAGGCACCTGGCGCGGTAGTACTGTTGGGGACTTACAGGGTTTTCGTGCGGGTTGTGGCAGGAACCGCACCACATCTTCCCCGCGCTCTTTCGGAAGCATTCACTGAGTGAGAGGTGTTCGACGTGGCTGACCACTTTAAGCTCGTCATCCTCGGAGGTGGCACGCGTGCGCTCGAAGACGTATACGGAGAATACGTCTTCGAGCCGTTGGCCGGGTTGGAAGTCGGCGATCGAAAGACCTGGATTGGGGATTCGAACCTCGCCCGCGATATGGCATTGCTCGCAGACGCTGTCGCGCGCTCGCTGTGGAAGCTTTCGAGGATTAACAATGTTAGTTGATGAAGGCTGTTGGAGATGAGCCTCAGTAGGGCCGTGACA
Organism: Terriglobia bacterium; assembly: GCA_965223005.1. Classification (GTDB taxonomy): domain Bacteria; phylum Acidobacteriota; class Terriglobia; order JAJPHL01; family JAPKYU01; genus CBDBKE01. Next base: position 125,712 of record CBDCVK010000008.1, read on the forward strand.
TCGCTCACACGAGATCGCCTCGGCGGCAAACTCCGGCTGCTCGTAGCGATTCAGCGTGCCGCGGACCGGCATCGGCCGCCCGGAGTGACACAGCAAGCACTTCAGCGTCACCGGACGGTCAAAATCCGGATACCGGTGTTTTTCGAAGCCCGGCGCCATATCCCACTTCTTCTGCCGCGTGTAATAAGCGAGCGGTGACTGGAAAAGAGCGTCGCCAACACGTACCAAGTAAGTAAAACCGTGATTTCCCGAGCCGACAACGTAGTCGATTTCATGCTCGGCCCGTACGCCCTTCAGCTCGATTCGCTGCCGCATCCCCGATGGACTGGAGACTATCGTGAACTTGGTGCCAGAGGCCGAGTGCGTGAAACTGCCGGCAGGCTGCTCATTGGGTCGGGACAGGGATCGGCCCATCCCAGTTCGTGCATATTCATTGACCTCTTTCGGATGGCAGATGGCACACCCATTTGTGGGCGCAGCGGATGCCGAAAGCAGAAAACTGAGGAACAGGCTCGTCACAGAACCATCACTTTGGTGCCTTCACCGATTATACCCCTACCTATTGAAGGCGCATTCGCCTATCGAGCTCTCGACGAGCGGGCGCTTGGCGACCGGGTTTTCGACGGATCGGTGCCGACTCCTAAGCTTCCAAGGCTTTCAGACGGGAATCCTTAAACCACAGCTTTCGTGCAGTTTCGCCGAGCACCGCTGCCCGCGCCTCACTCTTTAACTCGAGTTCGTGGGTAAAAATCTTGAGGTGGTCGCGGTACCCCAGTTTCGGCGTCCACAGCGCGGATGGATACGAGCTGCCCCAAGCGCAACGTTCGGGGCCGAAGGCATCAATGATTTTGTAGCAAAGAGGATGTGTATCCCTGCAGGGATAGGGCTCCTTGCTGCCAGAGGCCACCCAGCTCATCTTTGTGTGGAGATTCTTGTGTTCGGCAAGTCGCTGCAATGCCTCTAGAGCCTCGCCAGTACCGGGATGCCCGGCCCCCATGCACAGAGAATGATCGAGGGCGACGAGGAGCCCCGGAAAGTCCTTCAACATGCGGTGCAGAGCGGGCAGATAATCCTTCCCCGAATCCCAGCCGCCCTCCGGAGTCGGCCCAATGCAAACCAGAACATTCACGACGATCCCGAGATCGGCGGCAGTCTTCCACAGGGCTCTCACTCCATCGCTGTCTAAACCGTCCTTGCCAGGGAAGCTTCGCAGTCCGCGGAGCCCGTAAACTTCGGTGTCGTGGGTCAAGATGCTAAGACTGTGGGGATCATCCGGGTCGAGCGTGCACACCCCCGCGACCCAATCCGGATTGCTGCGCGCGCTGTCGCAGATATAACGGTTGTCCCAACGGTAGAACGTGGCCGTCTGGATGGCGCAGACGGCGGCCACTCCGTTGGCCCGGCTCTCCTGGCGCAAGTCCTCCAGAGACGCCTTTCCGGGCGGCCGGAGCGGCTTGGACATCGGTTCTCCCTTCCAACCGTGCTCCAATCGCTCTTTGGCTGGCGGATAGCGCTTCTCATCAGGAGAGTAAATGTGCGTGTGTGTGTCGATGATCAGCATAATATTTCCCAAACCGTAGGGTATGGCTGGCCAGGTCAGCCCAGCGCAGGAAACCCATTTCCGCTACCAGAGGAGTTACAAGAAATCATAATACATTCGACGCAGATCGGCCGGCCAGTCGCTTCGGCTCCCTTTCCGGCTAGTTCGTAATTACCACCATAAATATTCAGTCGGCTACCTTACATTCTATGTCTTTAGTTCATGATAAGCATTTTTCATGTCATCTCACCCCCTTTTCGACACGAATCGTAGTACAAGCCCCAAAGCGGCTAACCACTAATCTGAAAGCAGGCCATGGCTTCAGTTCCCCGCCTGAGAGCAAGCTTGCTACTTCTGGTAGTGTCAACAGTGATGCCGGCCCAAACCGATCGGGGAGGCATCCGTGGAACAATTTTGGATCCCACTGGGGCGGTCATTCCCGGGGCCAATGTCGGAGCCATAAGCGTAGCCACCGGCGTTAGCTTCAGCACCGAATCCACAGCCGTCGGCAATTACAACATTACGAGTCTTCGCGCCGGTACGTACCGGGTGAAAGTGGAGCATCCTGGTTTCCAAAAATTGGTTCGTGAGAACGTCAAGGTCAATGTGAACGGAATTAGGGCGCTTGATCTCACGTTGGAAGTGGGAGCGACAACTGAAGTCATAACTGTCGAGGCCGTCGCTCCGCAGTTGAAAACCGAGACATCCGAACTGGCCACAAACATTAACCCGCAAACCTTCCTCGCTTTGCCACTCAATGCGGGTGGAGGGAGACGCCTGGCAGACTTCGTGGCTCTTGCCCCCGGGGTGGCGACTGGACACTTTTCTTTCAACATCAACGGCGGCCAGATGCTGTCCAGCCAGATTCTGATCGATGGCCTCGACGTGAGTGGGGTGCTTGCGACCCCCGGCGATACGCGTCCCTTAACGCTGCCGCCGGAGGCTGTCCAGGAATTCACGCTGGTCACCAGCAACGCTTCGGCCCAGTTCGGCAATACGGGCGGGGGCATCCTCAGCTTTTCCGTGCGGTCTGGAACCAATGCGCTTCATGGGAACGTCTATGAGTTTCTCCGCAATGACAAGCTCGATACGCGAGGGTTCTTCCCTGCGGCGCGGTCGATCAACCGTCAGTAATGATTACGGGGGAAGTGTCGGTGGACCGATCATCATTCCACGACTGTATAGCGGCAAGAACCGCTCGTTCTTCTTCTTCAACCTCAACAGATTCGTAGTGCGACGGGCGCCTCAGAGCCGCTTCATTTCCATTCCCTCGGTTGCCTTCAAAAAAGGTGACTTATCCGCGCTGAGGGACCGGACGGGAAATCTGATCCCGATTTACGACCCGGCCACCACGCGTGCGGATGGCATGGGAGGGTTCACCCGGGATCCCTTCCCCGGGAACATGATCCTCGAGGATCGTTTTAGCGCGATATCCAGAAAGGCAGTCGGATTCTATCCGGATCCTGAACGTTCCGGAATCGTCGACAATTTCCTGGAGTAAGGTGGTGAACCAAACCAACAAGGATAATTTCACGATTAAAGTTGACCATAGGATTACTTCCGTCCACAGCGTGAGTGTCACGTTAAATCGAGAGCACAACCCCACCGTTCAATGCTCCAATCCTTGTTTTTCCCCTGAGGATGTCGGGGCAACTTCAATCCGTGACTTCGACTTCAATCAAAGCCTTGCCCGGGCTACGTACGACTGGATCGTCAGCCCAACGGTACTGTTGCATCTGACTGCGGGAGTGAACCGGCAAGGCTTCATCTCCAACTTTCGTCATGCCGGGTTACTGTGGGCGGAGCGGTTAGGGCTCAAAGGTGTCCTCGGCAATGGCCCCTTTCCGACGATAGAGATGCCCCCGTTTATCCACCTGGGGAACAGGGGCCTGGGCACGGATGATGCCCTCCAGGGCACCAACTTTCACTACACGGAAAGCCTCTCCTTGGTTAGGAGACGGCACAATTTCAAGTTCGGCGCAGAGCAACGCTACCTGCGCACGGATCACCGCCGTCCGACCAACAGCGGCAGGTTCTTTTTTTCCCGGAATGAGACCGCGTTCCCCGGACAAATTAGGAATCCCATCACTGGGGCGCTCGCTGACGGAAGATCGGTGACGGGGAACTCCTTTGCCAGTTTTCTGCTGGGATGGGTGGATCGGGCCGATCACCATGTTCAGGAGTTTGCTGGTGCCTCTCGATTTGGCTACTATGGCGCCTACTTTCCCAGGATGACATCAACTGGGGCGCTCGCTGACGGAAGATCGGTGACGGGGAACTCCTTTGCCAGTTTTCTGCTGGGATGGGTGGATCGGGCCGATCACCATGTTCAGGAGTTTGCTGGTGCCTCTCGATTTGGCTACTATGGCGCCTACTTTCAGGATGACATCAAGTTCACGCGGAACTTCACTCTGAATTTGGGAATCAGGTGGGATCTCTACCTGCCCATGTACGGGGTTCACGATAATTACTCCATCATGGACCCCTCGGTTCCCAATCCTGATGCCGGAGGGTTGGCGGGAGCTATGATTTTTGCAGGATTTGGCCCGGGTCGTGCCGGAAGACGGCGGCTCACGCCCCCGATCTCGTGGAACAATTACGCGCCCCGCCTTGGTCTTGCCTGGTCGATGACGCCGAATTGGGTCATGCGCGCCGGTTACGGCATTAGCTACTTCGGCCCCGCCTCAGCGGGAACCGGATCCATCCGTGAGTACAACGTAGGATTCGCTGCCGAGCCGCTGGTTCGGTCGACGGATAATGGGGTCACACCGGCTTTCTCCTGGGACGATGGATTTCCTTTCTTTGTGAGGCCACCCTTCATCGACCCTGTCACTGCGAACGGCGGGCAAACCTCCCTGTGGGACCCGAACGCTTCCGAGCCTGCCTATACGCAGAACTGGCACTTCACGGTTCAAAGACAGCTGACGCCAGGCTGGCTGCTCGATGCCGCCTACGTAGCTTCCAAAGGAACGAGACTCAACAGCGGGGCGATCAACGCCAATCAGGTCCACCCCTCTTTTCTTGCATTGGGGAACTTGTTGACCAAGCCGATAGATGATTCGGAGGTGGCGGCTGCCGGTTTTCGCCCTCCATACCCCGGTTTCGAGGGAAGCCTCGCACAGGCCTTGCGACCTTTCCCACAGTATCTGTTCGTGGGAACAAGCGCAAATCTGGTCTCAATTCCCTTACTGGGCGGCGCCCAAATTGGAAATTCCACTTACCACTCCTTGCAGTTGAAGCTGGAAAAGCAGTTTTCCAAGGGCTTGTTCCTGCTGGCTTCCTATACCTGGTCCAAGTACATCACCGACGCCAGTTCCAGCATGGGCGGCTTCTTCGGCACCACCTCGCGTGACCATTACAACCGGAGCCTGGCAAAATCACTTTCACTCAGCAACCTGCCGCAACGGCTGGCTATAGCGTTTAACTACGAGCTGCCGATTGGCCCGGGCAAGCCTTTTGTGGGGAATGCGACAGGGCCTGTCGGGAAGCTTCTTCGAGGTTGGCAGCTCAATGGCGTTCTGGACTACTCGTCCGGTGACCCAATCACAGTGCAAGTCGCAAATGCGATGCCCTTGTTCAACAATCTCAATCTGCCCGACGTGGTTCCGGGCGTGCCTCAGACACTGGACGCCGACGAACGCGGCGCCCAGTACCTCAACCCAGAGGCTTTTGCGGTGCCCCCGCCCTTCACCTTTGGGAACGCGCCCAGGGTTACTGGCATCCGAGGGTTCGCTCGTTTAAATGAGAACCTGGGGATAGCCAAGCGGACCTTCATTACCGAAACAGTCAACGTTGAGCTTCGTTTTGAGATGTTTAACGCCTTCAACCGCCATCGGTGGGGGGGGATCCGGAATAATGTGAGTGATCCTTTCAATTTCGGTAGGGTCACCGGGGCAGGTGGGAACAGACAGGGACAGTTCGCACTGAAGATCAACTTTTGACAGCCGAAGTGCCCGACTTGGCGATCGGCCCGCGCCTTATTCGGTTCTTCCGCCTATTCAGTTCTTCCGGAGGACCAGTTAGTTTCAATTCCCTTTCCGCCTGCCCCTTGACTCAGAAAGCGTAGAGGGTCAGAATTTAGGAACCCGCAACTGGAGCAGGGAGCCATGACGAAAGGGCGTTGGCGTTTGCTCGATTACCTGGGGATTGGTGTTTTCGGGCATTGGCTTCTTCTGGGTCCGGCCGTCGCTTCGCCTGCCGACTCCAAGGCCGTCGAATTCAATCGCGACATCCGGCCCATCCTGTCCGACAAGTGCTTCACCTGTCACGGCCCCGATCCGTCGCAGCGCATGAGCAAGTTGCGGCTCGACACGAAAGCTGGAGCGTTTGCCGACCTCGAAGGGAAGTCTGCCATCGTGCCGGGCAAGCCGGCCCGGAGCGAGATGTACCGGCGTATTTCCTCCTCTGACCCGGCGGTGAAAATGCCCCCCGCATTTTCCGGTCGCACGCTCACCGCTCCGGAGATCGAACTGATCCGCCGCTGGATCGAGCAAGGCGCCAAGTGGCAAACGCAGCACTGGTCTTTCATCCCACCCCGCCCTCCGGCCCTCCCGCAAGTCCACACCCGGAGCTGGCCACGCGGCGCGATTGATTTCTTCGTGTTGGACCGACTGGAGCGGGATGGGCTCCGTCCTTCTCCCGAAGCCGACAAGGCCACGCTGATTCGCCGCGTGAGCTTGGACCTGACCGGGTTGCCGCCCACCCCGGACGAAATTGACGGCTTCTTGCAAGACCCTTCGCCCAACGCCTACGAGAAGGTGGTAGACCGGCTGCTCCAATCCCCACGGTACGGCGAGCGGATGGCGACACGATGGCTGGACGCGGCGCGCTATGCGGATACCAATGGGTATCAGACGGACGGCGAACGCAGCATGTGGCGTTGGCGCGACTGGGTCATTGACGCCTTCAACCGGAACATGCCCTTCGATCAGTTCACCATCGAGCAGATCGCGGGTGACATGCTGTCGAATCCCACGCAGGAACAGAGAATCGCCACCGGCTTCAATCGGAATCACCGCGGCAACGGCGAGGGCGGCATCATCCCGGAAGAATACGCGGTGGAATATGTAGTGGACCGGCTGGAGACAACCTCCACCGTCTGGCTGGGGCTGACCCTGGGTTGCGCTCGGTGTCACGATCACAAGTACGACCCCTTTACCCAGAAAGATTTTTACCGGCTGTTCGCCTACTTCAACAACATCCCGGAAAAGGGAAGGGCGAATAAATACGGCAATTCGGCGCCCATAATCAAAGCCCCCACCGACGCTCAGAAAGCTCAAGTGCAGGAGCTGGAGAGGAAGCTGGAGGCCGCGGAAAAGAAGTTTGCGAAGCTAGAGACTGCAATGGCCGAAGCGCAGCGAAGCTGGGAGAAGGAGTTTGCCAGGACATCTGCGGTGGACTGGTCCATTGCGCGGGGGCTGGAGGTGCACTACCGCCTGGACGGCGATCTAGGCGGGAAGCCCGATTGTGCCCTCCCACAGGAAGGAGAGCCGGCATTCGTCACCGGCCGGGTTGGACAGGCGGCCAGTTTTGACGGCAAGCATTTCCTCGACGTCGGCGATATCGCGGGGTTCGGCTTCTACGACAAGTTCACCCTTGCGGCCTGGGTTTATCCCACAGCGGCGCAGGGGGCTATTGTCGCTAACGCCGAAGACGTCTCGGAGCCTAGGGGTTATGGGCTGTACCTGAAGGAGGGAAAGGTCCAGCTCAATCTCGTTTCGCGCTGGCTGGATGACTCGTTGCGCGTGCAAACCGAGGGGGCGCTGGAACTGAACCGCTGGCACCACGTTCTTGCGACCTATGACGCCTCCCACGTGGCCGACGGAGTCCGGATCTATGTGGACGGTGAACCTCAGAAATTGGAGGTTCTGCTTGACGAGCTAAGCCAAGGATTCCATTTCCCAGGACACCGGCTGCGGATTGGCGCAGGCGGCGGCCTGGAGAACCGCTTCCGGGGCCATGTGGACGACGTGCGCGTCTACAACGTGGTCCTGCGGCCCGACGAGGCGGCAGTAGTCGCCACCTCTTCCTCGATTGCGGAGATCCTGGCTCTTCCTGGCGAGAAGAGATCGCGGCTGCAGTCGGAAAAAATCAAGTTGTATTTCCTGGAGGAGCAGGCCCCTGCAGAGATTCGGCAGGCCTGGGTGCAGGTGCGAGATCTGCGGGCGCAGAAGCAGAAATTCTTGGAGAGCATCCCCACCGTTATGGTCATGCAGGAGAGCGAGACGCCGCGCCCGACTCATCTGCTGATCCGGGGAGCTTACGACCGGCCGGGAGAGAGGGTAAGTCCTGGAGTTCCTGGTGTTGTTGCCCCCTTGCCGCAGGGCTGGGAAAACAACCGCCTGGGCTTGGCGCGCTGGCTGGTGCACCCGTCCAATCCACTGACCGCGCGTGTCGTCGTGAATCGCTTCTGGCAGATGTACTTCGGCACTGGCCTGGTAAAAACTGCCGAAAACTTCGGTTTACAAGGGGAATGGCCCACTCATCCCGAACTCCTCGACTGGCTCGCTGCGGAGTTCGTCCAGACGGGTTGGAATGTCAAGGCGATGCAGAAACTGATTGTGAGCAGCGCGACCTACCGCCAGTCCTCCCAGGTAACGCCCGAGTTGCTGCAGAAGGATCCCGGGAATCGCTTGCTGGCTCGCGGACCGCGGTTGCGCCTGTCGGCGGGAATGGTCCGCGACCAGGCCCTTGCGATCGCCGGGCTCATGGTCGAAAAAATCGGGGGGCCCTCGGTCAAACCTTACCAACCTGCCGGCTTGTGGAAGGAGCTGTCGGGAGATGAGTACAAACCAGACAAAGGAGAAAGCTTGTACCGCCGCAGCCTGTACACCTTCTGGAAACGGACTATCCCGCCTCCCTCGATGATGGTTTTCGACGCGGCCGCGCGCGAGACCTGCATAGTGCTTGAAACCCGGACCAATACGCCGCTTCAGGCGCTCAATCTGATGAATGACGTCACCTACCTGGAAGCGGCCCGTCTTCTCGCCGAACGAATGCTGACCGAGGGGGGCGGCACTCCTGAGGAGCGGATCGGCTATGCCTTCCGCCTGGCTACCGCACGCTGGCCATCGCGCAGAAGAGCTGAGATTTTGCTCGGTAGCTTCCGGTATTACCTGGAACAGTACCGGGCGGATCCGGAGGCGGCGCTCAAACTGCTCAGCATCGGCGAGTCCTCACGAAACGAGAAGCTGAACGCCAGCGAACTGGCAGCATACACGGCAGTGGCCAGCCTCATTCTGAACCTGGATGAAACTGTCACGAAACAGTAGTCGCATGGAGAGTCACGGATGGACCCACAGCTTGAACACAGGTTGCAGCTGACCCGCCGGCACTTTTTCGGCCGCTGCAGCACAAGCATCGGCATCGCCGCACTAGCCACGCTTCTGAAAGAAGACCTGCGCGGGGAAGACGCCAGTGCGCACGGCGGCCTCCCGGCTCTTCCTCACTTCGCGCCCCGAGCGAAGCGGATCATCTACCTGTTCCAGTCGGGGGCCCCCTCGCAGATGGACTTGTTCGACTATAAGCCCCGGCTAGCCGAGATACGGGGAGAGGAGCTGCCGAGCTCGATTCGCATGGGGCAGCGCTTGACGGTCATGACCTCCGGCCAGTCGAGTTTCCCGGTGGCGCCCTCGATTTTCAAATTTGCGCAGCACGGCGAGTCGGGCGCCTGGGTGAGCGACCTGATGCCGCACACCGCCAAGGTCGTGGACGAGCTGTGTTTCATCAAGTCCATGCACACCGAGGCGATCAATCACGACCCGGCCATTACATTCTTCCAAACCGGCGCGCAGCTTGCAGGCCGCCCCAGTATTGGTGCCTGGCTGTCCTATGGATTGGGCAGCGATAACAAAGACCTTCCGGGGTTTGTGGTGATGGTTTCCCAGGGTTCCGGAAACCCGGGCGGCCAGCCATTGTACGACCGCCTCTGGGGCAGTGGCTTCCTCCCCTCCAGGTACCAGGGAGTTAAGTTCCGCTCGGTGGGAGATCCGGTTCTTTATTTGTCTAATCCTCAAGGGTTCACCGACAACTCCCGGCGCCGCTTTATCGACGACTTGGTCAAGCTCAACGAGTTGACCGTCGAGGAATTCGGAGACCCGGAGGTCCGTACACGCATTGCGCAATATGAGATGGCATACCGAATGCAGACTTCGGTTCCCGAGTTGACGGATCTTTCCAAGGAACCGGAGCGGATCTTCGAGCTTTACGGACCGGATTCAAGAAAGCCGGGAACATTTGCATCCAACTGCATCCTGGCCCGCCGCCTGGCGGAGCGGGGGGTGCGCTTCATCCAACTGTTCCACCGGGGCTGGGATCAACACCAGAAATTACCCAAACAGATCCGCGGGCAGTGCCGCGATACCGACCAGCCATCAGCTGCGCTCATACAGGACTTGAAGGAAAGAGGGCTGCTGGAAGACACCCTCGTTGTGTGGGGCGGGGAGTTCGGACGGACCGTCTACTGCCAGGGGAAGTTAACAGCCGGCGACTACGGGCGCGACCACCATCCGCGCTGCTTTACGATCTGGATGGCCGGGGGCGGAATCAAGCCGGGCATCAGCTACGGGGAAACGGACGATTATTGCTATAACATCACGCGCGACCCGGTGCATGTCCACGACCTGAACGCTATCATTCTCCACTGCCTGGGGATTGACCATACGCGACTGACCTTCAAATACCAGGGACGCCACTTCCGCCTCACCGACGTGCACGGCGACGTCTTGAAGCAGCTTCTGGCCTAAAGCGCGGGGCAAGATCGGAGTTCCCTAATGTCTTTCGTCGGTGGCCCCCATTCGGTGGCCCCCATGAGGATGGTGGTCCCCAGTACTGGACATGGATGAAAACGCTTGGCGAGACGGCCACCCAACGATAACTTGTTTTAATGTAAGAGGTTATACTGTTGATAACGCTACTTCAATCTTACAATAAGAAGCTGTCATTCCTAAAAGCCCAAAATCCGTCTTCGGGCACCGGCGTTCCGAACACTTCCCACGACAGAATAGGCTTGATCATCGTGGTCAGTGATCGTGGTAAAATACAACTTCAGCACAACTGTGAGTACTGATGCTGGTTCAGACCGGCGTGTCCCTGAGGAGATCTGAATCGCCATGACGAGGGTGAGTGGCGTATGGCTTTTGATAGCGGCATTCATATTCGTATTGTCCCCAGTCGCAGGTTTGCCCGCCGAGAAGCCCAAGGCCAAGTCGACCCCAGAAATCATCTCGGTATACCCCTTAGGAGCAGCAAAGGGAGCTGTCTCGGAGATTGAGGTCCGGGGAAGCGATCTGGAGGGCGCTTATGCTGTCTGGTCTGGCAGTGAGGGGATTCAGGGGCGCATCAAGAAGATCGAACCAATTACGTTGCTGAAGCTGGCGGCAGATGCACAAATCCTTGCGCAGAAAGAAGAGACACTGGGCCATCGGGTCTTGGTCGGCCTGGAAATCAGTTCCTCGGCCAAGCTGGGGCGCCACTCTCTGAGGCTGGTCTCGCCGCGAGGGCTGTCCAATGCTCACCCGTTCCTGGTGACAGCGGATCCGGTAGCGTTGGAGAGCCAGGCACCCCATAACGATCCGCCGAACCCGCAGCTGCTCAAGGCGCCGGCATTGCTGGGCGGCAAGATCTGGGAAAAAGGGGAAGCTGATTACTATTCCTTTGACGCGCTCCCGGGAGAGGAAATCGAGTTTCACGCCGCCTCGAATACAACAAGCAACTCGGGCAAGTTTGATGCTCTACAGCTGACGCTTTATGAACCGGGCGGCACTTGGTTCGACCCGAAGCGGCCGACGCGTCTGGCGTTCGCTGAGATTCCACGGCTGAAGTATACGTTCAGCAAGGGGGGCCGCTACCTGCTGCGTGTTGGGACCTATGCAGGAATTAGCGGTCCAGACATTGTCTATCTTCTACGCATCGCTCCGGCCCGTATCGCTCCGGTCCAGCCCTCAGCTGCCTTCAGCCAGACGGCAGACCTTCCTGAACTCCACGAGACGCTCATTGATCTGCTCAGAAAACCTTTCGTGCGAAGGCTAGAGCCGAACCACATCGAGAAGCTTCATGGAAGGAGCGTTCGGATGCCGCAGCCGGAGAAAGGCGCCGGGCAGAGCGCGTCCTCTGAAGCCAGCGGAGCACCGGAGCTCTTCGAGCCGGTTGTTTTGGAAGGAGCGATCGACCGTCCGGGGAAGGTCGACAGCTACAACCTGAAGCTCAAGGCCGGGCAGCGTTTGGCATTTGAGCTGGAGACGCCCGAGGCGACACTCCCGCAATTCAATCCCCGGCTGGAGCTGGTGGACGCCAGCGGGCAGGAGATCTGCAACAACTTCTGGAGAAGGGTCGGGGGCGACAACAATTACTGGGTGAAGCTCCCACAGGCAAAAACCATATACACCCTCGAGCGGGACGGCGAATATGTGCTTCGCATTCGGGAACTGATCTCCCGCTTCGGCAATCAGTCCTTCAAGTATCGGATTCTGATTCGGCCGCAGGTCCCGCATGTAGGAAAGATCAAAGTCGAGGAAGACATCATCAACGTGGCGCCCGGGGAAGCCAGGAAGCTGTCGGTTACCGTGGAGCATCAGGAAGGATTTGCCGGCGACATTGCCCTGAGTCTTGAGAATCTACCCTCGGGGGTGCAGGCTTTGGCTGGCGCTGAGGAGCCACCTGCCAAAGCGGGGGAAATTGACTTGGGCAGGAAAGAGCAGTACGTTCCCAAGACCCAGAAGGTGGTGATCCTGGTGATGGGGACCCCCGATGCTGCGGCCACCCCGCTGCCGCAGGTGGCCCGGTTGGTTGCGCGGCCAGTTGTGGAGGGGCAAGTGGGTGCGCCGCTGTTGGTTCAGGAAATTCCGGTGATGGTGACCAAGCCGGAGGCGGAGGCGACCGAGCTGGCCCGAAAAGGACCCTAGTCCGGCAAACTGAGGAAGCGATGGTCAACAAAGTGTTGAGTGAAAAGAAAATGCCATGCATGGCTCTATTGGTTGCTGTCGTGCTAGGTCTGTCGAGCTCTGCACAGGCCGGGCCGGCCTCTCCCAAGCTGCAGTCCTTACGATTGGTCCCACAAGAGCGAACGCTGTGGGGCGCGAAGGCATCCCAGCATTTCCTGGTCATTGGGAAATACAGCGATGGTCTGGAGCGAGACGTTACCGCCGAGAGCCAGTTCTCGCTCTCGCATGACAAGGTGGCGCAGGTGGATGGCGAGGGGCGGGTGGTGGCGCTGGCCGACGGAAGCGCGGTCTTGACAGCATCGTTGGGCGGGCGGTCGGCCAAGACCGAGGTGCAGGTAGCGGGCTCGCAGGAAACCCGCCCGTTCAGTTTCGGCCGGGATATTGGAGGCATCTTCACCAAGCGCGGCTGCACTGACAGCTCCTGTCATGGGGGCGTGAAGGGGCAGGGCGGATTCAAACTCTCTCTGAACGCGGTGTATCCGCGCGATGACTACAAGTGGATTGTCGAGGGCGGAACCTACCAGGTTCTGACGACGGAGACGGGTGAAAAGATTCCGCGGATCAACCTGAGGGAGCCCGAGAAGAGCCTGCTGTTGACGAAACCGACGATGGCGGTTCCGCACGGAGGCGGGCAGCCGTTGCGTCCGAGCTCGGCCGACTACGAAACGATCCTGAACTGGGTGCGGAGTGGCGCGCCGTTCGGCGAGGAAGGCGACAAGGAGAGCGTGCGCGTGGTGCGGGTCGAGATAGAGCCCGGCGAAGTGGTGCTGGCGCCGGAGGGCAAGCACCGGCTGCTGGTAACCGCTCACCTCTCGAATGGCCAACAGGAGGACATCAGCGACCAGGTTTTGTACGCCTCGAACAACTCCGAGGTAGTGAAGGTGGATGAGCAGGGCCAGGTGGCTGCCGTGCGGACCGGGGAAACTTCGGTGATTGTTCGCGCGTCGGGGTTTGCGGTGAGCGCCCGGGTCGGCGTGGTGGCCAAGCCCATCGCCCGGTATCCGAAAGTGGCGCGCTCGAACTTCATCGACGACCATGTGTTCGCCAAGCTGAAGAAGTTCAATATCATCCCTTCCAAGCTTTCCAGTGACACCGAATTCCTGCGTCGCGTTTGCCTGGACCTGACCGGGACCTTGCCGCCGCCTGCGCGGGTGCGCGAGTTTGCGGCCAGCAAGGATCGGCGGAAGCGGGAGAAGGTGGTGGAAGTTCTGTTGAACACGCCGGAATTCATCGACTACTGGACGTTCCGTTTCGCCGATCTGTACCGGGTCGCGTTTTACGCAAATGGAAATAACGCCAGGTGGGCGGAGACGTACAGGGAGTGGCTGCGAAACAACGTGGTCACAAACAAGCCCTATGATCAGGTGGCACGGGAGAGGCTGACCGCCATAGGCTACAGCCCCGCCTCCCGCCACTTCCTGAATAACGCGGACGTCGGACATCCCGAAACCCAAATGGCCGAAGAGTTCCGAGTCCTTATGGGGAGGCGGTTCGATTGCGCCCAGTGCCACAATCACCCCTTTGAGGCCTGGAGCCAGGACCAGTTCTGGGGGCTAACTGCTTTCTTCGGGCGTAAGGACCTGGTAGGAGGCAGAGGAGAAGAGTACGGCACTGTCATTTATGAGAGCCCCGAAGGCCAGGATGTGGCGATTGGCAGGGAGAAGAAGGTTCTACATCCCAAGACCAAGCAGGAGGTCATGCCAACCTTCCTCGATGGCACAGTTTTGCCCGAAGAGGACCAGGTGGACCCGCGACTGAAGCTGGCGGAATGGATGGTTTCCCACCCCTACTTCGCCGAGGCTACCGTGAACCGGTTCTGGGGTTATTTCTTCGGAAGAGGAATTGTGGATCCGGTGGATGATTTCCGCTCGACCAACCCGGCGACGCATCCGGAGCTGCTTCAGGCGCTGGCCAAGGACTTCCGAGATCATGGCTATGACCTGAGACATCTGATGCGCACGGTCGTCAACTCCCGGACCTACCAGCTTTCCAGCCAGCCGAACGAGACCAACAAGGACGACCACATCAACTATTCCCACACTCTACCGCGGCTGCTGGATGCGGAAGTGCTGATCGACGTGATCTCCTACGTGACAGGCGTGCCGGAGGTGTTCGAGCAGAGTCACGACAAGCCGGGCACTCTGGAGATCGGGACACGGGCGATCAATGTGAAGGTACCCGATATATTTGTATCCCGAGTTTTGAGCATCTATGGCCAGCCCATGGTTCGGACTATAGTGCCGGAGCGGACAGGCGAGACAAGTTTGGGACAGGCGCTGCACATGCTGGCCGGCTATACTTTCAACGACAAGATCGCGAAGCCGGGAGCCCGGCTGGAGCAGATGCTGCAGGAGAAGTTCTTGGCAGAAGTCGAGGGCAAGCTTGAAAGCGAGGCTTCCAACGCGAAGCTCATCGAGGAGCTTTACCTTTTGGCACTTTCGCGGTTTCCAACGCAGCAGGAGCGCTCAACGCTGGAAAAGATGGTTTCCGAGCACCCCTCGCGCAGAGAGGCATTTCAAAATCTGCTCTGGGGACTGCTGACGTCGCGAGAGTTCTCAGAGAATCACTGAAGCGAAGGGAAAAGAACAATGAGAACGGACAAGACTGGATGCGCACACTCTGCAGGACCTGATTTGGGACGGCGGTACTTCCTCCGCGCCGGCTCACTGGGTCTGTTGGGTATCAGTCTGCGACAATTCTTCGAGCTGGAGAGCCAGCTAGCAGCTGCCGAAGTCAGCGAGGCTCGCAGAAAAGCGAAGGCAAAGGCCTGTATCCTGCTTTGGCTGGAAGGAGGGCCCAGTCAGTTTGATACCTGGGACCCGAAGCCGGAAAGCGCTTTCAAGCCAATTCCTACCAACGTCGCGGGTATCCAGATCTCCGAGTTGCTACCTCGAGTGGCCAAGCACATGGACAAGCTGGGAATCATCCGTTCCATGCACACAGAGGAAACCAACCATTCGCAGGCAATTCACTACGCGGTAACCGGTCACCGGCCCAGTTCGGCTATGCGCTTTCCCAGCCTGGGGTCTATCGTTGCCAGGGAAATGGGAACCCGAAACAACGTTCCTCCATACGTCTTTGAACCCGAGCTGGGGAGAGAGCCGCAGATCATGGGGTACATGAAGGCCAGCTTCGCAGGGGCCGAGTATGACCCGATGGTCCTGGGTGACCCCAGCGCGAAAGACTTCGAGGTGCCGGACCTGAGCCTGCCGAAGTCGATCTCGACGGAACGGATCGCGGACCGGCGGTCTTTCCTCAAGGTGGTGGACGATCTTTACCGGCGGAGGGTGGAGAGCGCCGAACACGCGAGCCTGGACAGCTTCACGGAGCAAGCCTTGAAAATGTTGCTGACTCCGTCAGTGAAAGAAGCGTTTGATCTCTCGAAAGAGTCGGATAAGACCAAAGAGGCTTATGGCAGCCACCGCTTCGGTCAGAGCGTGCTGCTCGCCCGGCGGTTGGTGGAAGCCGGCAGCCGCTTTGTGACGGCAGCCGGCTACAAACACATCGCATGGGACACCCACGGGGATAACGACAGGAGGCTCCGTGAGGACCTCACGCCTCCCTTCGATCAGGCCATTTCCGCGCTGTTGGAAGATCTCGAACAGCGGGGGTTGCTGGAGTCTACCATTGTCATCGCCATGGGTGAGTTTGGGCGGACTCTGAAAAATCCGAATCATGGCCGCGACCACTGGCCAAAATGCTGGTCGCTGGCCATTGGCGGCGGGGGTATCCGCGGTGGTCAGGTGGTAGGTGCCAGCGACGCCAAAGGACTCTATGTTGCTGACCGACAGGTCACCATGGGGGATCTTTACGCTACAATTTACAAGGCGTTTGGGATCGATTGGGAAAAGACGTACATGAGCCCGATCGGGCGGCCGGTCAAGATCGCCAACTCCATTGACGATGCAACCGGCATACCCGTCCACGAACTGGTCTAGCTCCCGGCGGCCTTTTCCCCGAGAAGGATGTGGGGAAGTTGGTGGCTTAAGAGTGCAATCTAACGTCAACAGAACATTGGCAGCGGGCATGGCGTGAAACGAACAAACCGCTGACAGGAGGAGACACTATGGCATCAAACCGCGGCGTAGCATATATGGGGCCGAGGAAGGTGGAAGTACAATCCATCGATTATCCGAAGCTCGAGCTTGGCTCGAGGAAATGCGAGCACGGAGTGATTCTCAAGATCGTTGCCACCAACATCTGCGGCAGCGATCAACACATGGTGCGGGGCCGTACGACTGCGCCGGCCGGGTTGATTCTTGGGCATGAGATCACCGGCGAGGTCATCGAGGCGGGCCGCGATGTGGAATTCATCAAAGTTGGCGACCTCGTGTCTGTTCCCTTCAATATTGCCTGCGGCCGCTGCCGGAACTGCAAGGAGGGGAAGACGGGGATCTGCCTGAACGTGAACCCCGCCCGGCCGGGCGCTGCTTACGGGTACGTGGACATGGGCGGTTGGGTCGGCGGGCAGGCCGAGTATGTGCTGGTTCCTTATGCTGATTTCAACCTGCTGAAGTTTCCCAATAAAGATCAAGCGATGGCCAAGATCGCGGACCTGGCGCTGTTGTCCGATATTTTCCCTACCGGCTACCACGGGGCGGTGACCGCTGGCGTGACGACGGGAACCATTGTGTACGTGGCCGGCGCAGGTCCGGTTGGCCTGGCCTGTGCCGCTTCCTGTCACCTGTTGGGCGCTGCCTGCGTCATTGTTGGCGACATGATCCCGGAACGCCTGGCGCAGGCTCGCAGCTTCGGCTGCGAAACCGTGGACCTGAAGAAGGACGCCTCGCTTGCCGACCAGATTGACCAGATTGTCGGAGTTCCCGAAGTCGACAGTGCCGTCGATTGCGTGGGTTTCGAAGCCCGCGGGCATGGCAAGGAAAGTGGTGTCGAGCAACCTGCCACCGTTTTGAATTCGCTGATGGAAGTCACTCGGGCTGGCGGGGCACTTGGCATCCCTGGTTTGTATGTCACCGGTGACCCAGGCGGCGTGGACGAAGCCGCCAAAATTGGCCGGCTCGGCATTCGCATCGGGCTGGGGTGGGCCAAATCCCATTTCTTTACGACTGGCCAGTGCCCGGTGATGCGGTACCACCGCGGGCTGATGCAGGCGATTCTCTACGACAAGATTCAGATCGCCAAGGCGGTGAACGTCACCGTGATCTCGCTCGACGAATCCCCGAAGGGGTACGAGGACTTCGACAAGGGTGCGGCCAAGAAGTTCATCCTCGATCCCCACAAGATTGTTCGAGCCGCCTGAGAAACGGTCTTGGTGGGACTGCAGATCCGGAGGCTGACAAAACGCGCTGGGTTATCGGAAAGGTCGGCTGACTCCGGCCGCCTCCCCCTTCCAGGGGAGGGGTGAAGCCATGAACTTTGAAGATTTCAAGCAGCTTCAGACCCGGCGCAGTTTCTTCCGGGACTGTGCAGGTGGGGTGGGCACGATCGCTCTCTGGCACTTGCTGGCCCGCGAAGGGAGGGCAGGAAGCGCTGAGGAAGCGTCACCGAATGTCAATCCTCTGGCCCTGAGGGCGCCCCATTTTCCGGCAAGGGCCAAGAACGTCATCTTCCTGTTCATGGACGGCGGGCCGAGTCAAGTCGATCTGTTTGACCCCAAGCCAGAGATGAAGAAATGGGAAGGGCAATCTCTCCCACCTTCTATGACCAAGGATTTGAAATTGGCCTTTATCAAACCGACGGCCAAGGTTTGGGCGAGCCCGCGCTCATTCCGGCGCTACGGGCAAAGCGGCATTGAGTTTTCTGATTGGCTGCCGCACATTGCGAGCCGTGCCGACGACATCTGTATGATCCGGTCGCTGTACACGGAGCAGTTCAACCACCACCCGGCCCAGATAATGCTGCAGTGCGGGTCACCATTAGTGGGGCGCCCCACGCTGGGCGCGTGGGCCCTCTACGGGCTGGGGAGCGAGTCGGAGAGCCTGCCGGGTTTTGTCGTGCTCCGCTCTGGAGGCACCTCTCCGGGGGCAGGCAGCGGGAACTGGTCCAGCGGATTTCTCCCGTCCACGAATCAAGGTGTCCCTTTCCGGAGCAGTGGTGACCCGGTCCTGTACCTGTCCAATCCACGGGGCATCGATCAGGAGCTGCAACGATCCACCCTCGACGGGCTCCGCGACCTGAACGAGATGAACCGCCTGGAAACCGGGGACATGGAAATCGCCTCGCGCATCGCCTCCTACGAGCTGGCGTTTCGGATGCAGATGGCCGGTCCGGAGCTGGTGGATCTGTCGAAGGAATCACCTGATACCTTGGAGATGTACGGCGTGAACAAAGAATCAACCAAGGCCTTCGGCACCAACTGTCTGCTGGCCCGAAGGATGGTCGAGCGCGGCGTGCGCTTTGTGCAGTTGATGCACGGAAATTGGGACCACCATACCGGCCTCCTTAAAAAACTCGAGAAGAACTGCGAGACCGTCGACCAGCCTGCCGCCGCGTTGCTGAAGGACCTGAAGCAGCGCGGCCTGCTCGACTCCACGCTGGTCATTTGGGGAGGGGAGTTTGGGCGCACTCCTATGGTGCAGCGCAACGACCCGGACAAGGGTGGCGAGGGGAGAGACCACCACCCGTTTGCCTTCTGCATCTGGATGGCCGGGGGAGGCATCAAGAACGGGCAGGTCGTCGGGCAAACGGACGACTTGGGCTTGCGGATTGTAGAGGACAAGATTCACATCCACGACCTGCATGCCACTATCCTGCACTGTCTGGGTCTGGATCACGAGCGATTGACGTTCCGGCACATGGGGCGGGATTTTCGGCTCACCGATGTCGCCGGCGAAGTGGTCCACAAGCTGTTGGCATAGCAGACCGCACCTCTGCTTCCGCAGTTCATTCCCATGTTCAAGCTGGTCTTTTGCATCTTCCCGATGCAGCGTATCGCCACGGTACTTTTTCTGCTCCCGCTCATTTCTCCAGTTGCGCCGCTCAGCGCGAAAACCGCAGTGAGCGTCGCGAAACTGAGGGATGCCACCGCCCGCCAGGAGGAACGTTTCCGAACGGCGTTCCAGGTCATGGAGAAAGCCGTCGCTACCGGGGCGTTTCCCGGCGCTGTACTTGCAGTAGGCTACCAAGGCGAGCTGGTGGCGTTGAAAGCTTTCGGAAAATTCGACTACTCGCGGGAATCCCCTGCGGTTGCCACCGATACCATCTATGACCTGGCCTCGATTTCCAAAGTGGTAGGGACCACGACCGCCGCCGCCCTGCTCTACCAGCAAGGCAAGCTCCGGTTGGAGGCTCCGCTGGTGCGCTACTTGCCGGGGTTCGGTGGCGTTGCGGGCCATGACCGGATCACGGTGCGGCAATTGCTGACTCACACATCCGGGCTGCCCGCCTACGAGAGGCTGTTTCGCAAAGCCCGTGACAAGCAAGCCCTGTTGAAACGGATTTACGCCATGCCACTGGCCACCCTGCCCGGCGAGAAGTTTGTCTACAGCGATTTCGGCATGATTCTGCTGGGGGAAATCATCGAACGGGTCGCCGGCCAGCCCCTGGACCAATTCGTGCGGAGGCGAGTGTTTGAACCGTTAGGTATGAAGGACACCCTTTACCAACCCCCCAAGTGCCTGCGGGTGCGCATTGCCCCAACCGAACAGGACGATGGGTTCCGGAAGCGGCCGATCCGGGGTGAAGTGCACGACGAGCATGCCTGGGTGATGGGTGGAGTGGCCGGCCACGCCGGGTTGTTCTCCACAGCGCGCGACCTGGCGGTCTTCGCCCAGATGATGCTGAACGGCGGCGCCTACGACGGTCGCCATATCCTGCAGCGCCGCACGGTCGAGAAGTTCACCGCCCGCCCGGCCGCCCGCGCCGGCAGCACGCGGGCGCTGGGTTGGGACACGCCTTCGCTCAAAGGTTCCTCGGCCGGCGCGCACTTCTCCCCGCGCTCGTTCGGCCATACGGGCTTCACTGGCACGTCGATCTGGGTGGACCCGGAAAGGCAGCTGTTCGTGATATTGCTGAGCAACCGTGTCCACCCTACGCGCGAGAACATACAGATCCGCAAGGTGCGTCCGGCGGTACACAACGCTGTGGTAGAGGCACTGCGGTGATTCTGACCTGGGTGGACTGGACCGTCATCGGCGCCTACTTCTTATTTACCCTCCTCATCGGGCTCTACTACCGCAAGCGGGCCGGCTCCAGCACCGGCGAGTTTTTCCTCTCCGGCCGGAACGTGCCCTGGTGGCTCGCGGGTACGGCCATGGTGGCGACCACCTTTGCCGCCGACACGCCGCTGGCCGTCACCGGCATGACGGTGCGCAACGGCATCGCCGGCAACTGGCTGTGGTGGTGCTACCTGCTGAGCGGGATGATGACCGTGTTCTTCTTTGCCCGGCTCTGGAGGCGCGCCGAGGTGGTCACCGACATCGAGCTGGTGGAGCTTCGCTACAGCGGCCGGCCAGCGGCCCTGCTGCGCGGCTTTCGCGCCATCTACCTGGGCGTGCTGATGAACGCGATCATCATGGGCTGGGTGAACTTGGCGATGGTCAAAATACTGACGCTCACCCTGGGCCTCGAGAAGTGGCACGCCGTCCTGTTCTGCTTGCTGTTCACCGGCATCTACACCACCATCGCGGGACTGTGGGGGGTGCTGGTGACCGACTTCTTCCAGTTCGCCCTGATGATGGGCATGACCATTACCCTGGCGTTCTACGCGGTGGACGCGGTGGGCGGCATGGCGGCGATGAAGATGAAGCTGGCGGCGCTGGATGCGGCCCGGGCCGCGGCCGGCGGCGGTCAGGGGTCCATCCTCTCGTTCCTTCCAGAGCTGGATTCCGTCTGGATGCCCGTGCTCGCCTTCTTCGTTTACGTGGGAGTGAACTGGTGGGCGAGCTGGTATCCCGGTGCCGAGCCGGGCGGCGGCGGCTACGTGGCTCAGCGCATCTTCTGCGCCAAAGACGAGCGGCATTCCCTTTTGGCTACACTCTGGTTCAATATCGCCCACTACGCCCTGCGTCCCTGGCCCTGGATTGTGGTGGCGCTGGCCGCGGCCATCCTTTATCCCAATCTGGAGGACCCGGAAACCGGCTATGTCCGCGTGCTAATAGATTACTTACCGGCCAGCCTGCGCGGCGCCATGCTGGCCGCCTTCCTTGCCGCCTACATGTCCACCATCGCCACGCACCTGAACTGGGGCTCCTCCTATCTGGTTAATGACCTGTACCGGAGATTTCTGGCCGCCGGGCGCAGCGAAGGCCATTACGTGCTGGCTTCGCGCCTCTTCACCGTGCTGCTGATGGTCATCTCAGGCGTGGTGACCTTTTTTCTGACTTCGATTCAGGGAGCCTGGCAGTTGCTGATCACCACTGGGGCCGGCACCGGCACCGTGTATCTGCTGCGTTGGTATTGGTGGCGCATCAACGCCTGGAGCGAGATTTCGGCCATGGCGGGGGCTTTCCTCACTTCGCTAGTCGTGCACACCGCTGTCAGCTTCGCCGGTAGCGATGCACTGGTGTTCGCCAAGCGAACGCTGGTCACCGTGGCGGTTACCACCGTGGTCTGGCTAGCGGCAACCTACCTGACGGCGCCGGAGCCCGAGGGTGTGCTCCTCAACTTCTACCGCCGCGTCCGCCCCAACTACACCTTCTGGAAGCCCATCGCCCGCCTGGCTCCGGAGGTTCCGCCGGTGCGCGACGGCTGGTACAACTTCCTGGATTGGGTGGCCGGCTGCCTGTTGGTGTATCTTGCCCTGTTTGGCATCGGCAAAATCATCCTGGGGCTCTTCTTTGAAGGACTCCTGTTTCTGGCGCTGGGGGCTGCCGCGGGCGCCTACCTCTACTGGGACTTTTCCCGCCGCGGGTGGGCTACACTGGCCGGCGAGTACGGCAAGACCCCCGCGATCGACTAGTGGGGGGGCATTGCACCACCGAAAGGCGAGTGCGGCGATGAGATACGTAGCGACTTTTGCAATGGTAGTTTCACTGTGCTGGCCCGCAACCGGCTTGCTCCAGGCGCAAGTTGCTCAAGTTGCCGAGGGCAAAATAATTGCTCGTGCACAGCGAACCCCCGCTTTTGAGCTGGATTCGGCATTACCGAAACAGCGCTTTGACCATTGGTTCCGGAAGCTGGTTGGCTCCAAGGCTGAGATTTGGTGGGAAGCCAACGACTGTGGTGAGCAGACGGGCAGTCCAACCGATCGCGGTCGGGACTTGCCGCATTGCGCAGAAGCAATTGCCGTCTTATCGGATGGTCGCAAGGTGGCTGTCTTAATCGGAGTAGGCACGGTGAAGAAAGGAATCACTGGCAAGCCGGTTGTGCGATTTGTTTCCATCGAGCAAGGGGGGCGGATTCACCGGGTCCGACGGCTCGGCGATCTTCCAGAGAAGCTTCGCGCGCAACCAAAGAAATAGGCATGGCTAAGCGAAAGACTGCCGGGCTGGCCCGTCTGGTCACCGAGCAGCGGAACCCGCGATCGGTCCAGATTGACCGCGCCCAAACGGTCAGAATTCTGAAGATCATCAACCGCGAAGACGCTCGGGTGCCGGCGACCGTGGCGAGGGAAATTCCGGCCATCGCCAGGGCGGTGGACGTGGTCGTAGAGCGGCTGCGGCGTGGTGGGCGGCTTTTCTACGCGGGGGCGGGGACCAGCGGGCGCCTGGGTGTGCTGGACGCTTCCGAGTGCGCCCCCACGTTCAACACGCCTCCCACGATGGTGCAGGGAGTGATGTGCGGTGGTGTGCGGGCGCTCTACCGCGCCACAGAGGCCAGCGAGGACTCCCCGGCGCTGGGCCGAAGCGACCTGGTCAGGAAGCGGCTGGGTACGCGCGATGTGGTGGTGGGCCTGACTGCCAGCGGCCGCACTCCCTACGCGCTCGGCGCGCTGCGCTACGCGCGGGCTCGCCGAGCCGCCACCATCGCGGTCACATGCAACCCTGATGCGGAAGTGGCGGGCCTGGCACAAATCACCATTGCGCCGGTGGTTGGTCCCGAGGTCATTGCCGGTTCCACCCGCCTGAAGGCCGGCACGGCGCAGAAGCTCGTGCTGAACATGATCTCCACCGCGGCCATGGTGCGGCTGGGGCACGTCTATGGCAACTTCATGGTGAACGTTCACCTGAAGAACCGGAAACTACGTGAACGTGGTTACACGATTCTGCGGAGCGTGCTCGGACTGGACCACGGTACGGCCGTCCGCGCGTTGCGCCGCGCGGGCGGCGACTTGAAGGCAGCCATCTTGATGCACCGTAAGGGGCTGGGTCGCGCCGCCGCCCAGCGACTGTTGCATCGCCATCAAGGCAACTTGACCGTCGCCCTGGAAAGCGACACATCGGGACGGCTGACGAGACAAACGAAAAAGCAGGGGTAATTGTGGGGGCAGACCTCGGGTCTGTCCAGATTGGCCGCCTCCTTCGCGCATAGATAAACCTATGAAGCTGGCGATTCAAGCCGGAACTGTGCTGACTCCTGAGGAGGAAATCCCGCAGGGCACGGTGCTGGTGGAGGACGACCGAATCGTGGCCGTGGGGCGGGAAATCCACGTCCCGCCTGACGCGCGCCGTCTTGAAGCTCCCGACACCACCTGCGTGCCAGGCTTCATTGACGTGCACGTGCACGGTGCGGGCGGTCACGACCTGATGGAAGGCACTCCCGAGGCAGTGGCCGCCGTCGGTCGCACGCTGGCCGCACACGGTACAACTTCGTATTTCCCCACCACGCTGACGGCTCCGATGCCGCGGACGCTGGCCGCTCTGGAATGCCTCGGCGATCTCGTTCGCCGCATGGAAGGCCTGCCCTCCGAGCTCGTCGCCCAACCGCTGGGCATCCACATGGAGGGGCCATTCCTCAACGCTTTGCGGAAAGGGGTGCACCCCGCCCAGCACATGCTGGCGCCGAGGAACGAACTTTTTGAGGATTTCTACCAGGCTTCCGGGGGTGCTCTGCGAATCCTCACTCTGGCTCCGGAGGTGGACGGCGCCGAGGCGATGATGCCCCACGTTTTGGAACGCGGCGTGCTAGTAGGTATGGGGCACACCGACGCGAACTTTGAGCAGGCCGAGCGGGCTGTCGAGCTAGGCGTGCGCCATGTCGTCCACATGTTCAACGCGATGCGGCCGTTTGCGCACCGCGACCCGGGCGTAGTCGCGGCGACGCTGCTTGACGACCGCCTGAGCGCTGAGCTGATCGCCGACGGTGTCCACGTCTCGGAGCCGGCCATCCGACTGCTGCTGCACGCTAAAGGACCCGGCGGCGTCCTGTTGGTCACAGACGGGCTGGCAGCGGTGGGCATGCCGGAGGGCACCTACCGGCTGGGCGAGTGCGAGTTCACCGTCCGAGGTCCGGAGGCCCGCAGCCGCGATGGCGTGCTGGCCGGCAGCGTCCTCACTCTCGACGGCGCCGTGCGCAACATGGTGCGGTTCACTGGGCTGCCGTTGAGGGAAGTGGTAAAGATGGCGACGCTGAACCAGGCTCGACTGCTGGGCCTGGCGAGGAAGGGGCGCATCGCCGCCGGTGCGGACGCGGACCTGGTGCTGCTAACCGGCAGCCTGGAAGTGGCCGTGGTCTGCGCCCGGGGTGTACTGCAGCAGTTTTGACCGGCTTGTAAATAATGGACAAATTCCTCATTTCCGGTGGAGTGCCCCTGGAAGGCCAGCTCACCGTCAGCGGCGCGAAAAACGCCGCACTGCCCGCCCTGGCGGCCGCTCTGCTGACCGACAAGCCGGTTGTGCTGGCCAACCTTCCGCGAGTCCGTGACATCCAGACCATGGCGCGACTGCTGACCAGCCTCGGGGCCGAGGTCAGTTTCGGCAACGAGCCGCAGCGAGACAAAGTGACCGTTCAGGCCTGTCAGGTCGCCAGTAAAGAAGCGCCGTACGAGCTGGTGAAGACGATGCGCGCCTCGGTCCTCGTCTTGGGACCGCTGTGCGCACGCTTTGGCTATGCGCGCGTCTCGCTCCCTGGCGGCTGCGCCATTGGCGCGCGCCCTATTAACCTGCACTTGAAAGGCCTGGAGAAGCTCGGTGCCCACATTCATCAGGAGCATGGCTACGTGGAGGCTCAGGCGGCGAATGGGTTGAAGGGGGCGCACATCCGCTTCGACCGCATCACCGTCACCGGCACCGAAAACCTGATGATGGCCGCGGCGCTGGCTCAGGGCGAGACAGTTCTGGAAAACGCGGCCCGCGAGCCAGAAGTGACTGACCTGGCCGATTTGCTCCGCAAAATGGGCGTTCGCATTGAAGGCGCCGGTACCCCCACCATCCGCGTGCAGGGTGTGGGCAAGCTGCACGGCGCAGAGCACACCGTCATCGCCGACCGGATCGAGGCCGGAACGTTTCTGGTGGCGGGTGCCATCACCGGCGGGCACCTGCGGCTGGAGGGCTGCGCGCCCGCGCACCTCACGGCGGTGATCGCCAAGCTGGGGGAGGCCGGTGTGGAAATTTCCGAGCCCGGCGCGTCGGCGCTCGAGGTGCGGGCGCCGCGCCCACTTTCCGCGGTGGACGTGGCGACCGAAGAGTATCCGTGCCTGCCCACCGACATGCAGGCCCAACTGATGGCCCTGATGACCCAGGCCGAAGGCACTTCGGTGATTACCGAAACCATCTTCGAGAACCGATTCCTGCACGCGCTGGAGTTGGCGCGAATGGGCGCACAGATCAAGGTGGAAGGGAACCGCGCGGTGGTGCGGGGGAAATCGGCGCTAAGCGGGACGTCAGTCCTTGCCAGCGACCTGCGCGCCAGCGCCTCGCTGGTGCTGGCCGGGCTGGTAGCCCAGGGGGAAACGGTGGTGGACCGCGTTTACCACATTGACCGCGGCTACCAGCACATCGAGGAGAAGCTGGGCTCCGTCGGCGCCCGCATCAAGCGCCTCTCGCCCTGATAGCTGAACCTAGCCACCCCAGATGCTGTAAAAGGCGGCCAGGTAGAAGACTCGGCGGTGGAGTGGCCGCCTCCACATCATGTAATCATGACTCCAAGTCCTCAGTTTCCATAGAGCCCTCGTAGGCGATCAGCAGGCCAGCCAAAGGGAAGTCGACACGCACGGCGACCTGCACGGTTGCCGAATTTTTCGCCGAAGCACGGGCGGCTATCTGGGGTGCCAGCCAGCGAGGCAACGGCACGGCCAGGCCGCCGAGACAAAGGGCAACCCCGACCTGGTGTAAACAAAGCGCGTCATCAATAACGCAGAGCCTGAACCGAAACTCCAGGTTTCGGAAGCGCTCAGCCAGCACTCCAACAGGGCTCTCGCGCTGGCGAGTAACCATCTGTGTGCCGGCAAAATCCCGGCGCCAGGTTTCCCTCTCCGAATCGGTGGTGATCTCCAAGCGAGTGGAGACAGCTTCACCCGCAGCGGGCAGCTTCTCCAGCCATGCCAGAAATCGCGCCAGCCGCCGCTCCCCGCGACGCACGCGGAACAGACCTACTCGCGCTACGCTGCCTTGCGCGGAGTGCAACCTGCGCACAGGCGCCGCCAGCTCTTTCCAGGCGGTTCCCAGCAACCGGGGATACAGCCCTGTGGAGTGTGTTGCTGTGGCCGTCTGGCTGAATGAGGGCTCTGCTGCCATGCCTGGGCCTGCTACACCATACGTACAATCCGCCCGTGTCACCATAGTCTAAACCGGGAGCGACTGCGGGCTTAGATGTTCTGCTTAACAGTCTTCGTGTATAAACGCGTGTGCGGGAATCTGGCGCAGAGGTCCGCCGCTCAAGGGAAAGCGCTTTGGACCGGCCCAATGGGTTGGTAAATTCACCAAGAGATGAATCAATTTGCAAATTGGCGCATCGTGCTGGTGCGGCCGCGCAATCCGCTCAACATTGGCGCGGCGGCGCGGGCCATGGCCAACTTCGGCTTCCGCGACCTGGTTTTGGTGGAGCCCTACGAGCCGGTGTGGCAGGAGGCGCGCTCGGCTGTAGGGGCAAGAGCGCTGCTGGCTTCCGCGCGCGTTGTAGCCACGCTGGCCGAGGCGCTAGCAGACCGCAGCCTGGTGGTCGGCACCACTTCGGGTAGCCGGCGCAAGCTCGACAGCGATCTGCTGCCCCTGCCGACGCTGCCGGCCCGCGCCGCCGATGCTGCCAAAGCGGCTCTGCTGTTCGGACCTGAAAAAACTGGACTGACCAACGAACACCTCAGCTTCTGCCACCTCCTAGTGCAGATTCCCACCGCGGCCGCATCTCCTTCAATGAACCTGGCGCAGGCGGTGGCAGTCTGCTGCTACGAGCTGAGCCGGACGCCGGCATCCGCGCAGGCCCGGCGGGCTAGGGAACGAGCGGCGGCGGGACAGGTGGAGCAGTTGCGCGGGGAGTTGGAAGAGGTCTTGCGGGCGGCTGGCTTTTATCCCTCCACGGCGCGTCTCAGTGACACTCAGAAGCTCCGCCGGCTGCTGCTGCGGCTCAATCTGGGTGACCGTGACCTGACCACTTTGCGCGGGATGGTGGCCCAGCTCCGCTGGAAACTCCGCCTGAAAACGTAACGTACGGCTGCGACTTCCTTGTATGCGGCTCGGACGTGGTAATCTTCCGCGAGAGAAGCTATGGCTGTCTTGCGCGTGGGCACTTCCGGCTACTCTTACAAAGAGTGGCGGGGAAGTTTTTACCCTGAAAAGCTCCCCGACAAACAGATGCTCGGGTATTACAGCCAGCGCCTGTCCACTGTCGAAATCAATTACACCTTCTACCGGCTGCCAAGCGCCAGGACCCTGGAAGGATGGGTGCCGCAAACGCCGGATGGTTTTTTGTTCGCGCTGAAGGCGACTCAGAGAATCACCCACGTGCTGCGCCTGCGCAACGCCGAAACCATCGTGGAAGCGTTCTTAACGGGAGCGGCACCATTGGCCGCTGCCGGACGTCTGGGTCCGCTGCTGCTGCAACTGCCACCCCAGTTTCGCGCCGATCCAGCCGTGCTGAAGGACTTTCTGACGGTGCTGCCAGAGCGACCAGTGTTGCGCTGGGCCATGGAGTTCCGCCATCCGTCGTGGTTTGATGACACCACTCTGCAACTACTCGAGGAGCGCGGAGTGGCGCTGTGTGTAGCCGAGACCGACGAGCGCTCGACTCCGGACCAAAGGACCGCGCCCTTTGCCTACTTCCGGCTGCGTAAGACCGACTACAGCCCGGCGGAGCTACGCGCCTGGCGCGAGCGGTTTGAGGCGCTTCAGGCACAGGGTTGCGACGTCTATGTCTATTTCAAGCATGAAGCCGGCGGCGCGGCACCGCGTTTCGCTGCTCAGCTGCTTGAGAAAACTACGTAAGGCGATCCGCTGCGAGGGACAGAGCCACGCTGCAGAGTACAACGTTGTTGGATTACGACTAAGGTGTTGTTTAAGGGCTCACTGCTTGGCGAGGCAGCCTGCGGTGCCCCTTCCTCCCGCCGCCGGCGGGAGTGTGACTAGCGAACTCAAGTGAAACGGCCGCCGGGGGAAGCTCCACAATTACCCATCCCGGCCGCCTCCGACCGGCAAGTGCTGCTCGCCACCGCGAAGGTGGAGAAAACCTGCTGGGTCGTGGTGCTATCGCACTGCGGGCAGGGCACAGCCAGATCGCTGTCGTGCCGCAACACCAACTTCTCGAACTTCTCCCCGCAATCTGGGCACGAGAATTCGTAAATGGGCATCCGCCTCTTAAATATAGCACTGTTCTCGGCAAGATGCTGACACTCGAGGAAGTTTTCCAGCATCCTGCTAGAAGACCGGTAGGACCTGTAGTACTGGAGTACCAGCGCAAAACGGGACCAACGGTCTATTGCCGTCTCAGGGGAGTGCATCTACTGTATAGCTAAGTTAAATTTAGCTGGCAACAGCCAACCAGGCCGCCGTTCCGGGGGGAGTCGGAGGACCTGGTTGGCTGTAGTATTTTTTGGAGGCCCGCGTCGGCTGCTCCTTCCTTCCACCCGATCGTAGCTATCATGTGACAGCGAACAACTCCCTGTTCTTCAGGGCGCGGATGCGGTCGCGGAGCTGAGCCGCTTTCTCAAACTCAAAGTTGCGGGCGGCCTCCCGCATCCGGGTTTCCATCTCCGCCACCAGGGTGTCCCGCTGCTCCACCGTGGCAATGGCCTCGTCGGGCAGGTCAAGAGGCACGGTCACATAGTCGGCCTCGGCGGTGGCCACCAGGCTCATGTCAATCGGCTTGATTACCGACTGCGGAGTGATGTTGTTTTCCAGGTTGAACGCGATTTGCTTGGCGCGGCGGCGATTGGTTTCCTCCAGCGCCCGGCGCATCGAGTCGGTCGTAGTGTCGGCGTAGAGCAGTGCCCGGCCATTGATGTGTCGGGCGGCGCGTCCGATGGTCTGGATCAGGGAACCCTGCGAGCGCAGAAAGCCTTCCTTATCGGCGTCGAGGATGGCCACCAGCGAAACTTCTGGCAGGTCCAGCCCCTCGCGCAGCAGGTTGATGCCGATCAGCACGTCGAACTCGCCGCGCCGGAGGTCGCGCAGGATCTTGACCCGCTCCAGAGTCTCGATCTCCGAATGCAGGTAGCGGCAGCGCACGCCCAGCTCGCCATAGTATTCGGCCAGGTCTTCGGCCATGCGCTTGGTGAGGGTAGTGACCAGCACGCGCTCACTGTGCGTGGCGCGCGCGCGAATCTCGCCCAGAAGGTCATCCACTTGGCCCTTCACCGGGCGCACTTCCACCTCGGGGTCCACCAGCCCGGTCGGCCGAATAATCTGTTCGGCCACAACGCCGGCGCTGCGGGTCAGTTCGTAGGGGCCAGGTGTGGCGGAGACGTAGATCACCTGGTTGACGCGATGCTCGAACTCCTCGAAGGTCAACGGCCGGTTGTCGAGCGCTGAGGGCATGCGGAACCCGTAGGCCACCAGGTTCTCCTTGCGAGAGCGGTCGCCGCGATACATACCACGGAGCTGGGGGATGGTCTGGTGGCTCTCGTCCACCAGCAGTAGCGCGTCGCGCGGCAGGTAATCGAGCAGCGTCGGCGGGGCTTCGCCGGGCAGGCGCCCGGAGAAATGGCGAGAGTAATTCTCGATGCCGTGGCAGTAGCCGATTTCTCGCATCATCTCCACGTCGAACATGGTGCGCTGAGAGACCCGCTGCGCTTCGACGAACTTGCCCTGCTTCTCCAACTCCGGCTTCCACCACGCCAGTTCCTCCAGGATGCTCTCAATGGCTTTGTCGCGGGTGGCGGCGTCCATGACGTAGTGGGTCTTGGGGTAGATGGGCAGGCGCAGGTAGGTCTGGCGCACCTGCCCCAACAACGGGTCAATCTGCGCCAAGCTCTCCACCTGGTCGCCCCACAGCTCGATGCGGTAGGCGTAGTCGTCGTAGGTGGGAAAGACCTCGATCACGTCGCCGCGCACTCGGAAGGTGCCGCGCTTGAACTCGGCCTCGCTGCGGGCGTACTGAATTTCGACCAGCCGCTTCAAAATCTCCGCCCGCGGCGCTTTCTGCCCCTTTTCGAGCATCAACAGCATCCCGTAGTAGGCTTCCGGCGAGCCCAGTCCGTAGATGCAGGAGACGCTGGCGACCAACACGCAGTCACGGCGTTCGAACAGCGAGCGGGTGGCCGAGAGGCGCAGCTTGTCCAGCTCATCGTTGATGGTGGCTTCTTTCTCGATGTAGGTGTCGCTGGCAGGAAGGTAGGCCTCCGGCTGATAGTAGTCGTAGTAGCTGACGAAGTATTCGACGGCGTCGTGCGGGAAAAACGCCTTGAACTCGTGGTAGAGCTGAGCACCCAGTGTCTTGTTGTGAGCCAACACCAGGGTCGGCCGCTTCATCTGCTCGGTGACCCTGGCCATCGTGTAGGTCTTGCCGGAGCCGGTGACGCCCAGCAGGACCTGGTGCTGCTCGCCGTCTGCGAGACCGCGGACGAGCTGTTCAATGGCCTGGGCTTGATCGCCGCGCGGCCGATAGTCACTCACCAGCTTGAAGTCCATAGAGGGTGCTGTCGCTTCGCTCAGCAGGCCGGGCTTGGAAATGGAGCCAGCCGTCCCGCTGCTCTGTCCAAACCCGCCAGCCCCCAATTATATCCGACAGGGTTTGCGCCGTCCGTAGTGAGGAGCGCCGTGAGCAGCAGCGATCCGTGCCGCTCCCGGGCCTCCTTTATGGGAAGTTCCGAAACAGGTATGGGAAATTCCGAAACTGGTATGGGAATTTCCGGAACTAGTATGGGAAATTCTGAAACCGGCGCGGTTGTGATTTCCGGGTGTTTTCATTAGAATCGTTCGCACCCACTGAGCCTGTTTCTCGCGGGGACCATGCCTGATATTAGCAAGCGTTTGGCAAAAGCCCAGAAGTACATGGAGAGGGGAAAGTACGCCGACGCCCTGGAAGAATACAAGCACGCCTACCGCGAGGATCCCGCCAACGACAACCTGGTCGAGATGATTGCAGACATGTATCTAAGGCAGAATGAGACTCAGAAGGCCTTGGACTGCTACGGCTATCTGTTCGACAAACGGGTGGAACAGAATGACAGCGCAGGAACCGTCCTGATGTATCGCAAGATGAGCAGGCTGGGCCCGCAGGACCCGGCCCGAACGCTGACCTGCGCCGAGTTTCAAGAGAAGCAGAAGCCGACCGAGGCGCTCGAGCTCTATCGGGCGTGCGTGGAAAAGTTCTTAGAGAGTGGCGACCAGGGCCAGGCGCTGAAGGCGCTCCGTCGGCTGGCCGCGCTGGACCCCGGCAACCCCTCGGAGCAGATCCGGTTGGGCGAACTGGCAGAAGGCATGGGACAAAAGGAGGAAGCCGCGCAGGCTTTTATCCGTGCAAGTGAAGCGCTGGGCGCCCGTGATTCCGGTGGTCGCTTCAGGGATCAGTCCGTGTCCCTCTTGGAACGCGCCTACTCCCTGGTCCCGGACGAACCCCGGATAGCGATCCCGCTGGCCACCGCGCTTGTTGACTCCGACAATCCATCCCGTGCCGTCGAGGTGCTGGAATCGTTGCCGGCCCCGGCGACCGCCGAACGGAACCGGCTGCTGGTCCAAGCCTATCTGGCCGCCGGGAAATTCGACCAGGCCGAGACACTGCTGTGGGAGCTGACTCCCCGTTTGCCCGAGGCCTACACACACCTGTTTCGGGTATTTGAGAGCTACTTGGCTTCCGACGATCGAGAGGCCGCGTTTCGTGTGTTGCAAAGGCTGAAGCAGGCCATGTTCTCGACGAACAAGGACGAGGAGTTCCTCGGCTGGGTCGAGGGACTAGAGCAACAGAATTCGAACAACTTTGAGCTGCTGGAATTTCTGGCATCCACGTACCAGGAGCTGAACCAGGGCTCCAAGTGCAACGAGGTTCTGTCGCGCCTGTTCGAACTCGCTATGAACGCAGGTGAGTACGTGAGGGCTACCCGCGCTTTCGAGAGCCTGACCGCCGCTCGCTCCAACCCTGCGGAGGATCAGCCACGCCTGGAACGGCTGCGAGAGCACGTGGACGAGCAGACCTATCAGGCCCTTGCAGTACGCCTCCGCTCCGCGCCCAGCAATGCTGCTGCTCCCGACAGTTGGATGGACGCATTCGGGGTTGCGCCGGAAACGGGCGCTCACCCGGCGGAGGGGATAGCGCCGGCCGGCTCGCTGGAAGAGATGATATTGCAGGTCGAGCTTTTCCTTCAGTTCGGGCAGAAGGACGAGGCGATCCAGTACTTACAGCAGATCACGCAGTCGTTTCCTGGCGAGGACAGCCGGAACGAGAAGCTCCGCTCGCTGTTAGTCGAGGCCGGCCTGGCGGCCCCACCGGCGGCTGCTGCTTCCAAAGCAGCGGCTCCCGAAGAAGCTGCTGTGGACATGACCCGCATCTCGGCCATCGTTCGCAGCATCTACCGGCAGAGCACGGTCCAAAGTGTACTTTCCACCGGAGTGGGCGAAATCGGCAAGTCCTGGCAGGTCAGCCGGTGCGTGGTGACCCTGGGCGCGCCGGGGAGGCCGCCTACGGCAATGCAGGAATACCTGGCGGAGGGGATTCCGGAATCCGCGGGCGCCGCGGCGGTACCGCTGGTGAGCACGCTCGTGCAGCTCACTGTGGGTGGGGACCCGCTCGTCGTCGAAGACGCGAAAGGCGCGGCAGAGCTCTCCCGAGTCGCCCAGGCCGTTCAGTCGCTAGGCATCAAGTCATTGCTGGCTTTGCCGCTGGTGGAGGGAGAGAAACAAAGCGGTGTGGTAGTGCTCGAGCAATGCGACCGGCCGCGCCGCTGGGATTCCCAACAGGTGGTGGCCCTGAAGACGGTCGTGGACCAGATGGCGATGGCCATTTCTAATGTCAGGTTGCGCAGCCTGATGAAGGTGGTGGCGGATGAGTCCTCGGGGCTGCTTGCCCGCAGCTCGTATGTGGACTACTTGCTATCGGAAACCGCCCGCGCCCAACGACAGAAGACGCCTTTGTCGGTCGCCTTGCTGCAGTTTGGCGAAGGCCCGCAAGCGGTCCGGGAGTTGGGGGAAAGCTACCTGCAGGAGTACATGCGGGAGGCTGCTCAGGGTCTGGCGGGCCACCTCCGGCAAAATGACGTTGGCATCCGCTATGACGCCACCACGCTGGCCATGGTGTTGAACGGCACCAACGGCAAGGACGCGCTCCCTGCCGTGGAACG
The DNA here is from genome assembly GCA_965223005.1 of Terriglobia bacterium. Classification (GTDB taxonomy): domain Bacteria; phylum Acidobacteriota; class Terriglobia; order JAJPHL01; family JAPKYU01; genus CBDBKE01. The sequence goes on from CBDCVK010000008.1 coordinate 159,673, forward strand.
AGTCCGGAGGATGGTGGCCAGCATCCGGATCGGGGAACGAGCGGGCCTGCCGGTCACAGTGGGCGTTGCCGAGGCAGTCCTGCGCGGCGGGATCGAGCCGCCCGATATCGTCACCGAACTCATCAACCGTGTAGAGACGGCCTTGGAAACGGCCCACACCGAAGGCGCCAGCAGCAAGCTGCTGGCGCTGCCGGGGAAGTGACCCGTTACCTCAGGCGGTGCTGGGTAGGCGTGATCGTTTGTGGCTGCCTCCTGTGAGGGGGAGGGAAACGCGCAAAGCCTGCTCTGAGCTATTCAAAAGCCTTGACTTACCGCTGCGTAAGGCGTAAAAGCGGAGAAGTATCTGTTTGTGTTCATTGCGCCGTTTTCGCAAGCGCACTTCATCCCGAGCCACCGGGACGTGTTGTTCTCCCCCCGTAAGGAGAGTTGCGTGAACGTGAGGGAAAGCCCGACACGAGTCATCTTGCTCGCTCTGGCATTTTGCCTGCTGGCCAGCGGACCGGTTCAAGCCCAACTTGACGTTACTCCCTCGTCGCTAACGTTTTCCGCGGAGGCTGGCGGGGTCAACCCGGCATCCCAAACGCTTTTGATAGAGGACCCCAAAGAGGGCGCGGTGAGCTGGACGAGTAAGGTTTCCACCACCGACGGCGGGAAATGGCTTTCCATTTCCCCTAGCTCTGGCACCACACCCACCAAGCCCTCCGTCGCGGTCGACATCACGGGTCTGGCGGCAGGGAGCTACAGCGGGGAGGTGTCGATCATCGATCCCGAAGAGAAAGCGACTTTGGTCGAGGTCAGCTTGGACGTCACCGCGGTACTGGATGTCTCGCCTGCCGTGCTGGCGTTTTCCGCAGAAGCTGGCGGAGCCAACCCGGCCTCACAAACTCTGCTGATAGAGGACTCCCAAGGCGGCGCGGTGGGCTGGACGGGGACGGTTTCCACCAGCGACGGCGGGAAGTGGCTTTTCATTTCTCCCAGCTCTGGCACCACACCCACCAAGCCTTCCGTTTCGGTCGACATCACGGGTCTGGCGGCAGGGAGCTACAGCGGGGAAGTGTCGGTCGCTGCGTCGGGAGGCAGTCCGACCATCGTTCCGATCAGCTTGGAGATTACCGCGGTACTGGATGTCTCGCCTGCCGTGCTGGCTTTTTCCGCAGAAGCTGGCGGAGCTAGCCCGGCCTCGCAAACTCTGCTGATAGAGGACTCCCAGGGCGGCGCGGTGGGCTGGACGGGGACGGTTTCTACCAGCGACGGCGGGAAGTGGCTTTCCATTTCTCCCAGCTCAGGCACCACACCCACCAAGCCTTCCGTTCTGGTCGACATCACGGGTCTGGCGGCAGGGAGTTACAGCGGTGAAGTGTCGGTCGCCGCGTCGGGAGGCAACCCGACGGTAGTTCCGGTCAGCTTGGAGGTCAGCGGGGGTTCGGTACTGGACGTTTCGCCGGCCTCGCTGGCGTTTTCCGCGGAAGCTGGCGGAGCCAACCCGCCCTCCCAGACTCTGTTGGTGGAGGGCCCCAATGACGGCGCGGGGAGCTGGACAGCAACGGTTTCCACCACCGGTGGTGAGAAATGGCTTTTCATTTCCCCTAGCTCTGGGACCACCCCCGCCAAGATTTCCGTTTCGGTCGACATCACAGGTCTGGCAGCGGGGAGCTACACCGGGGAGGTGTCGATCTTCGACCCCGAGGAGAAAGCGACTGTGGTTCCGGTCACCCTGGAAGTCAGCGGTGATTCGGCGCTCGAGGTTTCGCCTTCTTCGCTAACTTTTTCCGCCCAGATTGGCGGAGCCAACCCGTCCTCCCAGACTCTGCTGGTAGAGGACTCTAATGACGGCGCGGTAAGCTGGACGGGTACGGTTTCCACCACCGACGGCGGGAAATGGCTTTTCATTTCCCCTAGCTCTGGGACCACTCCCGCCAAGCTTTCCGTTTCGGTTGACATCACAGGTCTGGCAGCGGGGAGCTACACCGGGGAGGTGTCGATCAGCTCTGCCGATTCCGAGCCCGTTGTCGTTGCAGTTACGTTGCGAATTTCCGCGCTGACCGTGGTTCCCGGGACCCTGAGGTTTTCCGCGATTCTCGGAGCCACTGGTGATCGCCAGGCGTTGCAAATCGGCACCAAAGGCGAGCCCGTGAAATGGGCCGCGACGGTCAAGCTGTTGAGTGGATCCGGCTGGCTCTCGGTTTCTCCCGAGTCCGGCATCGTTACCTTGGAGCAGCCGGCAACCTTGACCGCGGAGGTCAACTATGAGGCGCTGCCCTCCGCCGGACTGTTCCAGGCGGTCATTATCGTGACCGATACCGGGAGCGGCTCTGCGGTTGAGGTTCCGGTGGCGGTGGCGTTGGGCGCGCCCAGCAGAAAGCTGCTCATCAGCCCGTCCGTGTTTGTGTTCACGGTCCCGAGCACATCCGCGGACTCGATATCCCGAACACTGCGAGTGATTAACCTCGGAGAAGGAACCGTGAACTGGTCCATTCTGGGGAACTTGCCCGCATGGCTCAACGTCTCGGCAAGTTCAGGAGCGGCCAGCGCCGGAGCTTCCCAGGCTTCGACAACGACACTCACCGCCAATGCGGCCGGCCTGAACTCCGGGGTGAAACAGGTGTTGCTGGAGGTGTCGGCACCGGGGGCCATCAACAATCCCCAACTGGTCACGGTAACCCTGCACGTGGTCCCGGCGGCCTCTCCGGCGCAGGCCGACCTTACTCCCCAAGGGTTCTTCTTCGTAGCCGAGCAGGGCGGTGCTTTGCCGGCGGCGCAGGAACTGACGGTCAGCAACGCGGGAGGAGGAACTCTCACGGCGGAGTTTGTGGTTTCAACCGAGTCTGGCGGTGGCTGGCTGACGGTGAGTCCACCGAACGGGAAAGCGTCGGGGGCTCCGTTCACGGTGCAGGTCTCGGTGAACACAACAGGGCTGGCGGCCGACGTCTACGAAGGCACCATCACCGGCACCTTCTCCTCGGGCGGGCCGCAGGAGGTGGAAGTGTTGCTGATCGTAGTGCCGCCGGGCAGTGCGCTGCGAAAGCAGGCGGTGGGTCCGCCACGCGCGGCCCAGTGCGCTCCATCGGCGCTGCAGTTGCTGTCCACGACCATCGGAAGTGGCCTGAGCCTGCCAGTTTCCTTCCCACGGGTGCTGACAGCGTTGGTGGTGGACGACTGCGGCAGCGGCGTGGACAACGCCACGCTGGTGGCCGGCGTGGAAGGCTTGAACATCCCGTTGCGAGGGCTGGGCACCGGCTTCTACAGCGGCACCTGGGTGCCGGTGAGCGTGGCGGCCGAGGTGACAGTCACCTTTGCCGCTCTACATCCCACCTTTGCCCAAGCGCAGCGGTCCTTCACGGTGGAGACGGCGGCTGCGCCGGGGGCGGTGAGTTTGCCGACGTTGTTCGCCGACGGGGTGGTGGAGGGAGCTGGCTTCACCCCGCGACGGCCACTGTCTCCCGGCGGCATCATTTCTGTCTTCGGCCAGAGCTTTGCCAGCGAGAACAGTTTCGCCACCCAGCTACCGCTGGAGCGGGAGCTGGCCGGGATCAGCGTGCGCGTTGGCGACCAGGACGCTCCGTTGTATTTTGCCAGCCCGGGGCAGATCAACGCGCAGCTGCCCTTCGAGGTCAGCACGGGCGATAGCGTTCCGGTGGCCATCAATGTCGGCGGCCTACTGACGGCGCCGCAGAACTACTTGATTGCACCTGCGCAGCCGGGCATCTTCATTGCGGGCGAAAACGCAGCTATTCTGGACGCCTCGTTCCTGCTGGTGACGGCGCAGAACCCGGTAGGCCCTGGCGACACGATACAGATCTTCTGCACCGGCCTGGGCGCCGTGCAGGAGCAGGTGGAAACGGGAGCCCCTGCCCCCTCGTTCAGCACCGTGCAACTGCCGGTGACGGTGACCATCGGCGGGCTCGAAGCCGCGATAGCCTACCAGGGACTGGCGCCGGGCTTCGTGGGCCTCTACCAGGTGAACGTTGTGGTGCCGGCCGGCGTAGCGCCGGGCGGTGCAGTCCCGCTGGTCCTCACGCAGAACGGGATTGTCGCCAACCCGGATCAGCCCATCACCGTCCCGGTCCAAGCGCCCTGACGCAAGGGACGAAGAAATCTCCATTGCGTCAACTCTATTGACTCGGACCGCTGAAGCGCGTAGCTTCCGTTAATCTCCGCGCACAGGAGCCAGGGCTCCTGCAAGAAAGGTAGAGCATGTACAACCGCCCACTTCGTCGTCGCATCCGACTCATCCAACCGCGGATGAAAGGGGCACTGATACCGCTGGTGCTTGGACTACTAGCTGTCGGCCTGATGGAGTTCGACCCGGGCTCACTCCTTGCTCGTAAGCCATTCTCCGCAGCGAAAACTCCAGAGGCCAGCGAGCCGCAACTCGCGGAGGCGTACGGCAAGCTGCCTCTGAGCTTTGAAGCCAATCAAGGTCAGACCGACAGCCGGGTGGATTTCCTGTCGCGGGGCAGCGGCTACACCCTGTTCTTGACCCCCGCCGAGGCCGTGTTGGCTTTGCGCAAGGGCAGTGCAGAAGCTAAGAAGGCTCCTGCTGTCCCGCCGGCCGTGGTGCGCATGAAGCTGGTCGGCGCCAACCCGTCGCCGCAGGCGTCTGGGCTGGAGGAGCTGCCGGGCAAGAGCAACTACTTCCTTGGCAACGACCCCTCCAAGTGGCGCACCAACGTGCCCCGCTACGCCAAGGTGTCCTACAAGGATGTTTATCCCGGCGTGGACCTGGTCTACTACGGCAACCAGCGCCAACTGGAGTATGACCTCGTGGTTTCGCCGGGGACCGATCCCGACGCCATCGCGCTCAGCTTTGAGGGCGTCGAGAGGCTTCGGATTGATGCCCGGGGCGACCTTGTCCTCAATACCTCTGGGGGAGAGATCCGCCAGCATAAGCCTTTGGTCTATCAGGAATTAGACGGCATCCGGCGGGAAATCGCGGGGTCTTACGTGCTCAGCGGCGGCCGCCAGGTGGGTTTCCAGGTGGCTGCCTATGATGCTGGCCAGCCCCTCGTCATTGATCCGGTGCTGGTTTACTCCACCTACCTCGGGAGCGCCAGCTTCGACAGTGGGAAAGATATTGCCGTGAACAGCTCCGGCAACGCCTACGTGACCGGCCAGACAGGTTCGACCAATTTCCCCACGGCCAGTCCCGTTCAAGCCTCTAATGGGGGCAGCTTCGACGCTTTTGTAACAAAATTCAATCTCGCCGGCAACGGTGTTGTTTACTCCACCTACCTGGGCGGCAGTAGCGCCGAACGAGGCTCGGACATCGCTGTAGACGCCTCTGGGAACGCCTACGTGACGGGCCGAACGCGTTCGACGAACTTCCCCACGGTCAATCCCATCCAGGCCACCTTCGGCGGCGGCACCAGCGACGACACCTTTGTGACGAAACTGAATGCCTCTGGTAGCGCTCTGGTTTACTCCACCTACCTCGGCGGCAGCGGCGACGACGATGTCCAGGTCATCGCCGTAGACGGCTCCGGCAACGCCTACGTGACTGGCAATACGACTTCGACCAACTTCCCCACGGCCAGTCCCTTCCAGGCTTCTCACGGCGGCGGTGGTAACGACGCCTTTGTGGCGAAACTGAATGCCGTCGGCAGCGCTCTGGTTTACTCCACCTACCTCGGTGGCAGCGGCCCGGACAATGGCCGCGCCGTCGCCACAGACTCCTCCGGCAATGCCTACGTGACAGGCGATACCAGTTCGACCGACTTCCCGACGGCCAGTCCCTTTCAGTCCACTTTCGCCGGCGGTACCCGAGACGTTTTTGTGACGAAATTCAATGCCGCCGGCAGCGCTCTGGGTTACTCCACTTATCTGGGCGGCAGCGGACCCGACAACGGGAACGGTATTGCCGTGGACAGCTCCGGCAACGCCTATGTTGTGGGCTCTACGGATTCGACCAACTTCCCCACAGCCAATGCGCTCCAGGGCTTTCTTGCGGAAGTCGACGACGCCTTTGTGGCGAAATTGAATCCTGCCGGCAGCGCCCTGGTGTATTCCACCTACCTGGGCGGGGGCAGCACCGACGCTGGTAACGATATTGCCGTAGACAGTTCCGGGAACGCCTAACGTGGCGGGGATCACGAATTCGACCGACTTCCCCACGGTCGATCCCGTCCGAGGCCACCCTCGGGGGTAGCGACGACGCCTTTGTTGCGAAATTAAATGCCGGAGGCAGCGCCCTGGTTTACTCGACCTTCCTGGGTGGAAGCTTCTTCGATCTGGCCAACGGCATCGCTGTGGATAACGCCGGGAACGCCTATGTGACGGGCGATGCCGATTCGACTGACTTCCCCACAGTAAACCCATTTATGGATTACATCGGCGGAGACACAGACGGTTTCGTCTCCAAAATCGGCGTACCTATAACGCCACCGACTTGCACCTACGCCATTTCGCCGACCACTGCGTCGTTCCCAGCCAGTGGAGGAACCGGCAGCGTGCTGGTGTCGACACGCTGTGGCTGGACCGCCAAGAGCGACGTGAGCTGGATCACCATCACCTCGGGCGAAAACGGTGGCGGCAGTGGCACGGTGGAGTACGCGGTGGAGGCCAATCCCGACACCGGTTCACGCATAGGGACGCTGACCGTCACCGGCGGGCAGATCCTGACGGTGACCCAGGCGGGAACGGCGCCGGCAGGTACGCTGACGGTGACGCCCCTGGAGCTGAGCTTTTCCGCCCTTGTTGGAGCCGCTGCCGCGTCTCAGAACTTGCAAGTGGGCAGCGACGGCGGGCCTGTGAGCTGGACCGCGACGGTGGATCTGTTGAACGGAGACGGTTGGCTCACCATTTCTCCCACGGAGGGCATCGCATCCCTTGAGCAGCCGACGAGCATTGCCGTGGAGGTGAACTTCGCCGCGCTAGGCGCCGCTGGATTGTTCCAGGCGGTGATTACGGTGACCGATCCGGAAAGTGAGGTTTCCTTCGAGATTCCGGTGGCGGTAGCGCTGAGCGCGCCCGGAGGGCGGTTGCTGATCGACCCATCGGCGATTGTCTTCACGGCGGCGAGCACAGCTACAAGCTCTTTATCGCAAACGCTGCGAGTGATCAATCTAGGGGAAGGAAGCTTGCCGTGGTCCATTTCGGCAACTGAAGGGAATCTGCCTTCTTGGCTGATCATCTCTTCAAGCACAGGAACGGCCGGCCCTGGCGCGCCCCAGGCTTCCCAGACGACTCTCACGGCCGATCCGGAAGGTCTGGGCTCCGGTGTGAACCAGGTGCTGCTTGAGGTCTCGGCGCCAGGGGCTAGCAACACTCCACAACTGCTTACGGTGACCCTGCACGTGGTTCCAGCCGCGACGCCCGGGCGAGGCGACCTGACGCCCCAAGCCTTCTTGTTCCTGGCCGAGCCGAGCGGCGCTCTGCCGGCGGAGCAAGAGCTGACGCTCAGCAACGGGGGAGGAGGGTCCCTCACGGCTGAGTATGCGGTTTCGACCGAGTCTGGCGGCGACTGGCTGATGGCAAGCCCGCCGAACGGCACTGCGTCAGGGGATAGTTTGTTCACGGCGCAGGTTTCGGTGAACCAGGCCGGGCTGGCGGCCGGTGTTTACGAGGGCACCATCACGACTACCTTCTCCTCCGGGCCGCCGCAGACGGTGGAAGTGTTGTTGATCGTCGCCACTGAGGCGGGTGCGCTGCGGACGCAGGCGGGCCTGCCACGCGCGGCCCAGTGCGCTCCATCGGGGCTGCAGTTGCTGTCCACGACCATCGGAAGTGGCCTGAGCCTGCCAGTTTCCTTTCCACGAGTGCTGACAGCGCTGGTGGTGGACGACTGCGGCAGCGGCGTGGACAACGCCACGCTGGTGGCCGGCGTGGAAGG
>CBDCVK010000008.1:172500-244388 GCA_965223005.1 Terriglobia bacterium
CCGCACCACCCGCAACCCCTCGGGCGACTCCCTTTCGCCGCTTGGCGGCTCGGCTTCGGACCCGCCTCCGGCTCCCCAAGCGGCGATCGCGGAGAATTTTGGCCACCCGAGCCGGATCCATATTTAAAGTGTCAGGTTCTACGTCCACAAGAATGGGGCGCGCGCCAAGGTGCTCAATTGCGTGGATGGTTGAGCAGAACGTCAAAGGAGTCGTGATCACCGGATCCCGCCGGCCAATGCCCAGCGTTAATAGAGCGACGTGCAGGGCGGCCGTGCCTGAGCTGAGTGCCAAGGCGCCGGGCGCCCCGACGAAACGAGCAAACTCTTCCTCAAACCGGGCGACCTTCGGCCCTGTGGTGATCCACTCAGAACGCAGAGTGTCTACTACCTCTTGGATCTCCTCGTCGGAGATCAACGGGGGAGAGAAAGGAAGAAAGCTCTTGCGCATGTCATCTTCTGCCCGTTTGGCGGAATTGAATGTCCGGTGGCCAGCTGGCCGCTGTCGAAACCCTTGGGCTGGCTGCTCAGAGGGTCGTTAGCATTGCTCAATCTTTTTCCGCAACGCAAATGATGCGTTCACGCAGACACTCTAATCTCCCGAACAAGTATGGTTGTAATTTATGAAGCGGCGGCGGAAAACTGCCATGGAAACGCACAAAATACTTGCCGAACCCGGACATCTGCAAAAGCTTCAAAAGATTCCGGCAAGAAAATAAATGAAGCACGGTTGGGTCCGGGCGATGAGCCAGAATTCCCAATTTGTTCAGGACCTTATACCAGGTGACAGGCAATCGGTTGGGCGTAATGATGCCACATTTTCCCTTTGGAACAAGAGCGCGATGGATTTCTTTTAACACTGTCAAAGGATGCGGTACATGCCCAATTACGTGGAGTAACAAGATCTTGCTAAATGTCGCATCGGCGAAAGGCAGGCCGCTTGCATCTGCACGCGCGACTCCCTCTAGGTCCACTGGTGCAATCCAGCCGGCGGGGAAATCCAGCCCGAAAATCTTGCCCAGCCCAGAACTCTTGCCCAGACCAAAACTCTTGCAATGATACCTGGCGTTGATAAAGCGCATCGCTTGCCCGGTGCCGCAACCGACGTCGAGCAGGGTGTCTTTCTCTGTTAGTTCCAGGTGGTCGACCAACTCCTGCAATTCCAATTGATACTTTTCTGACTGTGACCAGGCAGCAACCCGTTCATAATAGCGACTGTCATATAGCTTCGGGTCATACCTCTTCGCCCTTCTCATGTTCTCTCCTAGGAAGAACCCGTGTGTAGCCCGGTTGGAGTCCTCGGTGCCGGCATAAGGAAGGGTTGAGATACATGCCACGAGTGCGCAACCAGCCGTCAGACTCGAATTCGCGGGTCTGTCAGAATCGCAAAGACCTGCGACGGGCTGGGCAGGTCCAATTGCTTGAGTTGAGTTACGGTGGCGGGACGGCCAGAGGCACAGGCCCGTTCCAGGGCGATCTTTGGCAGAGGCTGGTCTGCATTCGAAAGCTTCAGGTGGTCGGGGTAAACCTCGTAGGTAAATGACTGGCCGCCCAGCCGGTAAAAGACCTCGCCAGCATACCGCTCGATATCGGCCCATGTGTCCTCAAACGCCATACCTTCCTCCCTACGAAAGCCGGTCTGGCAAGTCATATCGTCTCGCTGGTCTGCCGTCAATTGTAGACTGCAGGTTTCGGCTTCGTTCAGCTAAGACTCGTCGCGCGTGCCTCGGTGCCAGGTTCGCAGTTCAAGCGCGCGCTTCTGCCTTCCGCTTGCGACATCCGCCCTTCTAGCGTTTTGTGTCTCATGAAGGCTATAGTCCTGCCTATGGTGGACATCCACTGCCACATCCTGCCCGCTTTGGACGACGGAGCCAAAAACCTGGAGACCTCGCTTGAGATGTGTCGGATGGCCGCCGATGACGGCATTGAATCGATCGTCTGTACGGCGCACGCCAACGACCGCTACCCGTTCGATCCTGACCTGGTCGAGCGAAAAATCCGGGAGGTCACCACGCAATCCGGTGGCGTGCCACACCTGTACCCGGGCTGTGATTTCCACCTTTCCTACGAGAACCTCCAAAGCGCGCTGGCCGCCCCGCGCTGCTTCACCATCAACCACGGGCATTACCTGCTGGTAGAATTCGCCGATTTCGCCATCCCTCCGCATATGGACCAGACCTTCTTTGAGCTTCGCTCACGGGGGATGACCCCCATCGTAACTCACCCGGAACGCAATCCCTGGCTGTTGTCCGCCGGGAGGCAACTATTCGATTGGGTACAAGCTGGGGCGCTGGTCCAGGTGACTGCCGGATCCCTTCTGGGACGTTTCGGAAAGTCGGCAGTTCACTTCTGTCGGTGGCTGCTGGAAAGCCGCATGATCCACTTCGTCGCCAGCGACGCGCACAACACCACTCACCGCCCGCCCCTGCTCAGGGCCGCATACAACGAGGTTGCGGGGCGATTCGGGCACGACCTGGCTGAGCTAATCTTCAAACAGTATCCGCGGGCCGTGCTGGAAAGCGAACCGATTTCTCCTGAGCCACCGACCCTCCCCAGCCGGAAAACTCTTTTTGACCGAATGGTGAACAGATTCCGTCGTTAGCACAATTTCCCAAGAGTCTTGCCGGCCTGTGATTCCCCGCTTTGCTGCGCCGAAAGGTAGCCAAGGCCAACGTTGTAGGCTCGATGCGGCAACCACCCTGGCCTGCCTGGTGTACGATATTCGCATATGGTTCGGACCTGGGGGCAGGGAAGGGAAGCGATAGATTATTTCTTCGAGCTATCGCTGTTCCTGTTCGTGGCCACCGGCTTCGTCACGGTAGCCGCCACCGGCAAGCTGGACGCCCCGACGGTGCTCTTTGTGGGCGGGGCGCTGGCACTGCGGGGACTGGCGTTCCTGGGGCTTTCGCGCTTCTCGCTGTCGCCCTCCACGGTCACCCGGCTGACGGTTGCCTATTTCTTCTTCTACGCCTTCGACTACCTGTTTCTGTCGCGCGCTTTTGTCGAGGCCACCGGCCACCTGGTGTTCTTTGTGATGGTGATGAAGCTGTTCTCCGCGCGAGTGAACCGTGACTTCCTCTACCTGGCCGTGTTGGCCTTCCTGGAGATGCTGCTGGCGGCTATCCTGACGATTGACACCACGTTCCTGGCATTCTTCCTCGTGTTCCTGATCTTCGGGATCTCCACCTTCGCCAGCTACGAAATCCGGCGCTCCTACCAGCGGGCGGCGCATCCAGCTGAGGTGCCCGGAGGGCCGATGCTGCGCAGCTTAGGTGCCACCTCGGTGCTGGTCAGCATCAGTGTGCTTCTGCTGGGCGGGTTGATTTTCTTCGTCCTCCCACGCTACACGACCGGCTACCTGAGCCGCTTCGCCCCCAAGACGCAGCACATCGCCGGCTTCTCCGACGACGTCACCCTGGGCGAAATCGGCGACATTAAGAAAACCAGCATGGTGGTGATGCGGGTCCGCTTCAAGTGGCTTCCACCGCAGTTGGAGCAGCTGCGGTGGCGCGGTGTGGCCTTGGCCCAGTTCGACGGCAGGCGTTGGTACAACACCAACCTGGGCAGTACGGTGCTGTCCGCGGTGCCGGCTCCAGGCGGCGCGGCCAGAATGAGCGGGGCAGGCCGGTTCTTCTTCCAGCGCGGACCAGCCTACCACCCGTCCCAGGAGCTGGCCTACACGGTGTATCTGGAGCCCATCTCCTCCGCCAACCTTTTCCTGATCCCGATTCCGCAGCAGGTGACCGGGCGCTTCCGCCTGCTGGAAGTGGATGCCAACGAGGCGGTGCTGTTGCGCAGGCGGAGCTTTGCCGCCCTTCGCTACGACGCAGTCTCCAACCTGGCAATACCCGACCCGAGGCTGCTGCGGGCCGAACCCACCGAGTATCCGGAGTGGATCGGGCCCCACCCGCGCGACTATTACTTGCAGCTGCCCTCTATGGATCTCCGCGTGGCAGAGCTGGCTCAGCAGGTCACCGCCGCCGCCGGCAATTCCTATGACCGTGCACTGCTGCTGGAGGAACACCTGCGCACGCAGTACGGCTACACGCTGGAGATGCCGTTCACTGGCGACGATCCGGTCGCCGGTTTCTTGTTCGAGCAGCGACGCGGCCACTGTGAGTACTTCGCCTCGGCCATGACGGTGATGCTGCGTACCTTGGGCATTCCGTCCCGCATGGTGAACGGCTTCCTGCCTGGCGAATTCAACGACATCTCGGAACTCTACGTGGTGCGGGCCAGCGACGCGCATAGCTGGGTGGAAGCCTACTTCCCCACTCTCGGCTGGATCCCGTTCGATCCCACTCCGGCCGCCGGAGCGCAGAGCCGGGGAACCTTCAGCCGCCTGGCTCTGTGGGTTGACGCGTTTCAAGCCTTCTGGGTGGACTGGGTCGTCAACTACGACTTCACCCGCCAGTTCACGCTGATGCGCAACATGAACCGCGGTTCGCGGAAGGCCACGACCGAGACGCGCGATTACCTGCGGCAGCAGTACCAGGCGCTGGCCGCGCGTCTGAAGGCGGCACACGGCCGGCTGAAATCGCATCCGGCCACGCTGCCGGTCATGATTGGCGTTTTGGCCGCCGCCCTGCTGCTGGTGCTGGGCTCGGGACGGCTGCTGGCGTTCTGGCGGCGCTCGGCCGCGCAAGTGCGCAGCCGGGCCGGCCGAGCCACGGTGCGCGATGCCACCGTTGCCTACCAGCGCCTACTGGACTTGCTGGCCCGCCGTGGTTATCGGAAGACGCCCAGCATGTCAGCGCGCGAGTTTCTCCCAACTGTCCGGGACCCGCTGCTGTCCCCGCTGGTCGCGGAATTTACCGTGGCTTACGAGAGCGCGCGGTTTGGCGGGGCGGTCGACCTCGTGCCTCACCTTTACAGCTTGCTGGGTCGAGTTCAACAAGGCGCCCGCGGCTGACCCTGTGCTAAAATCTTGTTTTAACTCCAGCTCGTCTGTCCTGAGGTCTTCTTTGCCTAAAGCTGGGCCGAAAGTCGGATTTGTCAGCCTGGGCTGTCCCAAGAACCTGGTCGATACCGAGGTGATGATGGGCCTGCTCGCCCGTGGCGGGTATGAGTTGACCCCCAGCGCCGAGGAGGCCGACGTCTTGGTCGTCAACACCTGCAGCTTTATCAACCCCGCCAAGAAAGAGTCCATTGCTGCCATCCTGGAGATGGCGGAGCACAAGAAGCGAGGTACGGCGCGCAAGCTGATTGTGGCTGGCTGCCTGGTGGAGCGCTACCGCGAGCAGATCCAAAGAGAAATTCCCGAGGTGGACGCCGTCGTAGGCACGAACGAGGTGGAACGCATTGTCAGCGCCTGCCAGGACACGGCTCCAGCAGAGTCGGCGTTGCCGCCGGTGCTGGATCCATACCTCTACCACGACCTGACGCCGCGGGTGCTGGCCACGCCGCGGCATTATGCTTACATTAAGATCAACGAAGGTTGTGACCACACCTGCAGCTTTTGCATCATCCCCAAGCTGCGCGGCCCGTTCCGCAGCCGTCGTTTCGAATCGGTGGTTGCCGAGGCGGAGCGGATGTTGTTGCAGGGAGTGCGGGAACTCGTCCTGGTCGGGCAGGACACCACATGGTATGGGGAAGATCTGGGAATCCGGGATGGCCTGGCGCTGCTGCTGGAGCGGCTGGCGCAATTGCCCGGGCTGGAGCGCAACGGCGGCTGGATCCGGTTCCTCTACTGCTACCCGAACCGGGTCAGCCAGCGGCTGCTGGACACCATCGCCGCCTGGCCGGCCCTGGTGAAGTACCTGGATATTCCGCTGCAGCACGCCAGCGCCTCGGTGCTGAAGCGCATGCGTCGGGGGCAGGATGGGAACCAGTTCCTGAGATTGCTGGAGCGCATCCGCCGCACCATCCCCGGGGTGGCCTTGCGCACTTCGATGATCGTCGGCTTTCCGGGCGAGAGCGAAGCAGATTTCCAGCAACTCTGCCAGTTCGTCGAGGCGGCGGAATTTGACCGGCTGGGTGTTTTCACCTATTCGGATGAGGAGAACACCGCCAGCTACCAGCCCGACGGCAAAGTGGACGGGCGCGCGATCCACAACAGGCGCCGTCGCCTCATGGCCATTCAGCGGAAGATCTCCCGGCGCAAGAACCGGCAGATGGTTGGCAGCAGCTTCGACCTGCTGCTGGAAGGAGTGTCACAGGAGAGCGAACTGTTGTGGGAGGGCCGCCTGGCTGGCCAGGCGCCGGAGATCGATGGCAAGGTGCTGATCCACGACGTCGCTGGTCGCCCGCCTGCGGCGGGTTCCTTCGTTCGGGTCAAGATCACCCGGGCGCTGGACTACGACCTGCTGGGCAAGGTTCTGCCCGCGGAGCCGGTGGAACGTCGCGCGCCCGTGCTGGCTGTGTTGCGGGAGGAGCATGCAGATACGGTGCCCCATCTGCAAGAAGCCCGTTGAACAGCGCTCTCCGCTGTCGCCGTTCTGTAGCGAACGGTGCCGGTTGATCGATCTGGGCAATTGGGCTTCGGAACGGTACGTGATCCAGACCCCGCTTCCGGACGTGGAGGAAACAGGAGAGTCGGTGCGGAGCGGGTCCCGTCGCGAAGCCGAAGGGGAGGACGCCGAAAGAGGGGACGAAAGATAAGCAAGTGACGCGGCGGCTTGGCTTACTTCTGGGAACATTTTTCGGTGCGGGCTATGTTCCGCTCGTGCCCGGCACGTCGGCCTCGGCCGTCGCTGTAGCGCTGTACCTCCTGCTCTGGCCGGCGGGGCTCTCACCGCTTTGGCTGCTGCCGGCGGTTGTGGTGCTGTTTGCACCGGCTGTGTGGGCTTCCGGGATCTGCGAGCAGCAGTTCGGCAAGCGCGATCCGGGGCTGGTGGTCGTCGATGAGGTGCTGGGCCAGATGATCGCACTGGCCGCTGTGCCGCGTGGCCACGTAGGGGTGGCGGGCTGGAAATATTGGCTGCTGGGTTTTATACTTTTTCGGCTGTTCGACACCATTAAGCCGTTTCCGGCTGGCCGCAGTGAGCAGTTACCGGGCGGCTGGGGCGTTGTGGCAGACGATTGCTGGGCTGGAGTCTATGCGTTTGCTGGCGTCCGGGTGGCAGTGTGGTTGGGCATGTAGATGGCGCGCAAAGGACTTTCGCAATTGTTTAATCGAAAACCGTCCGACGGCAAACCCCTGATCGCTGAAATCACTCCCCGCGCGGCAATCCCCGGAGGCGAGGTGATGATTCGCGGTTCCGGGTTTGCTTCCGGCAACCAACACCGTCCACGAGTCAGATTTGGCGATGCCGAGGCGCAGTTGGTGGTGAGTTCCGAAAATTTCCTGGTGGCGCGAGTCCCGGAGGGAGCTATCTCCGGCCAGGTCACCATCCGCACCGGCTTCGGGTCCAGTAATTCCTACGAGTTTGAAGTCGGGGTCGCGATCGCTGAAAATCTGCATCCGGTGGCCAATCCCGCGTTGGATGAAGAGGGGAACATTTTCGTGACCTTCAGTGGGACCCGGGGCCAGAAGGTGCCGGTCTCGATTTACAAAATGGATTTGAACTACGCCGCCAAACCGTTCGTCACTGACATCATGAATCCCTCTGGCCTGGCTTTCGACCGCGCAGGGCAGTTGTACGTCTCCAGCCGGCACGAAGGCGCCGTGTACCGGGTGACCCCCAACGGCACCTTCTCCACCTACGTGGAAGGCATGGGAGTCGCCACTGGCCTCGCGTTTGACCCCGAAGAGAACCTGTTCGTGGGGGATCGCAGCGGCACTATCTTCAAGATCTCCCGCGACCGCCAGATCTTTGTGTTTGCCACCCTGGAAGCCAGCATCGCGGCCTACCACCTGACCTTCGGTCCCGACCGCTACCTCTACGTCACCGGGCCGACAACCTCCAGCTTCGACAGCGTCCATCGCATTTCTCCCGCGGGGGAGGTGGAAGTGTTTTACCGGGGACTAGGGCGGCCGCAAGGCATGACGTTCGACGCTCAGGGTAACCTCTACGTGGCTGCCTCCCTGGGTGGCCGCAAGGGAATTGTGCGGATCGCACCCGACCAGCAAGCCCATCTGGCCGTTTCCGGCGCGGGTCTGGTAGGGGCGGCTTTCACTGCCGGCCGCTCTCTGATCCTTGCCAACACCAGTTCCATCTTCCACCTGAATTGGGACGTCAGAGGGTTGCCGCTGCTCTCCTAATATCGTGACCGGTGATTCAGTTCCTCGGGAAGCTTCCGATCCTTGAGCAACGCCGAGAATCACGCCGTGGATAAGACGAACGGGATCAACCGGCCACGGCACTAGGGCTGGACTGAGGTTCGGATGAACGCAGAAATTATTGCCGTGGGCTCAGAACTGTTGGGGCCGCACCGGCTAGACACCAATTCCCTGTTCATCACCAACCAGCTGAATCGCCTGGGCATCGAGGTTCGGCAGAAAACGGTGGTGGGCGACGACGAAGCACAGATTGCGGCTGCCATGGGCGCCGCTCTCGAGCGCGCCGAGATCGTGGTGGTGATGGGCGGATTGGGACCCACCGCCGACGACCTCACTCGCGAAAGCGTGGTCCGCCTGCTGGGCAGGCGGCTGTCTCGTGACGCGCGCGTCGCCGAAGTGATCGAGAAGCGCTTCCGCACTCGCGGCTTCACTATGCCGGAGATCAACCTTCGCCAGGCCATGATCCTGGAAGGCGCCGAGATCCTGGAAAATCCAAGAGGCACCGCTCCCGGCCAGTGGATTCAGGAAGGCGGCCGGACTCTGATGCTGCTGCCCGGCGTGCCTTCCGAAATGGAAGCCATGTTTGAGCGGCAGTGCCTGCCTCGACTGGAGAAGATCGCGCCCGGCCGGCGGTTGCTCACCCGGGTGTTGAAAATCGCCGGCCTTTTTGAGTCGCAGGTAGACGAGCTGGCGGCGCCCATCTACCGCAAGTATGAGAACCCGACGACCACCATCCTGGCTGCACCCGGGGAAATTCAGTTGCACCTGCGGGCCGCTGGGTCCGACGAAGCGGAGGCCCGCGGCGCCCTCAACGATTTGGCTTCCCGTCTGGAATTGGCTTTCGGCGACAACATCTTTTCCCAAGATGGCCAGTCGATGGAAGAAGTGGTTGGCATGTTCCTGACGATGAAAAGCAAGACGCTCGCGGTGGCGGAAAGCTGCACAGGCGGGTTGCTGGCGGAACGCATGACGCGCGTTCCGGGAAGTTCCCGTTATTTTCTGGGAGGGCTCGTAGCTTACCAGAACGAGGTCAAAACGCGCTGGCTGGAGGTGCCAGCCTCGGTGCTGGAATCCAACGGGGCCACCAGCGGAGAGGTGGCGCGCATCCTAGCCGAATCCGTGCGGCGGCGCTTTGGAGCCGACTTCGGACTCAGCATCACTGGAATCGCCGGGCCTTCCGGCGCTACCGAGGCCAAGCCGGTGGGACTGGTCTACCTGGCACTGGCGGAAGCCGGCCGCGCAGGCGAGGTCATCGAGAAGCACTATCCGGGCACGCGAGACCGCATCCGCCTTCAGGCCACCCAAACCGCCCTGGACATGCTCCGCCGCCGGATCAAATAGCCAGTTTCCGGTGTCCGGCCACAGGTGCCAGGTTTTGTAAGGAATTGGCGTGAGACCTGCAAGCTGACCCCTTCCTTATGCGGTTGTTCGTGGCCCTGGAGTTGGATGAGGCTGTCCGCTCGCGGATTACCGCCCTGCTGCGCCAACTGGAGCCGGCGGTTCGCCAAGTCAAGTGGGTGAAGCCGCAATCGCTGCACCTGACGCTCAAGTTCATTGGCGAGCAACCGGAAGACAGATTGCCAGCCCTGGTCGAAGCGCTGGCGGGCGTGCCCGCGCCCGGGCCGCTGGAACTCGGTTTCCGCGGGTTGGGCTGTTTTCCCAATGAGCGCCACCCCCGTGTCTTCTGGGTGGGCGTGCTGGCGCCGCCGGCCTTGGGCCAACTCGCCGCCGGGGTCGAGCGGGCCTTGGCGCCGCTGGGGATTGACCCCGAGCAGCGTCCATTCTCTCCTCACCTGACCCTGGGCCGGCTGAGGCAGGGCAGCCGTCTTCCAGTCTTGCCGCCGGAATGGGAAGTCCACCGCTCCGAGGATCTCGGCCGCTACACGGCAACGGAACTGTTCCTCTATCAGAGTCGGCTTTTTCCTCACGGTGCTGAATACGTCAAGCTGAAGCATTTCCCCTTGGAATAACCACTGGCCAATCTGTTTCTCGTTGCGGTGCCAACCCCGGAAGGATTTCCCCGCCCGGTGTTCCGCCAAGGCGTCCTACCGGCAAGACGTCCCGGAGGACACGCTTTGCTCTCCGACAGTTCACCGGAGAACCGTCCTGCCGCCTGCCGGGACCCGCCTGGTAGGCGCTTGCTCAATAGCCCAAAGGTACCAAGCAGAATGTAACTGTTCTCCTATTGGCTGCTTGCTGTCGCTGCGTTTAACTAGACACTGTTATGAAGGCAACAAAGACCCAAGCCATGGCGGCGCTGTTCTGTGCGGTTGTTGCTGCACGGAAGAGCCGCAGAAGTCTGCCGGAGTTCTTACGGATTCTCCCGTTGAGTCCGGAGATGAAATCTATGGCGCTGAAGAGCTATCGAGGCGTATTTGAATCAGCTGGATTGGAGCCATGAGCGGCACGAAACAACCCAAAGTCCTCGTCATTGACGATGACGAGCAGATGCTGACCATCGTCCGGAAAATACTGGAAGGTGAGGGCTTGGCCGTTGACGTGGCGCAGTCGGCCCGTGAAGCGTTGGACCGCTTGCCTGAAAATGGCTACAACGCCATCCTCTGCGACATGTTGATGCCGGGGATGTCGGGCGCAGAGTTCTACCAGCAGGTGAAAAAGGAATTCCCAGAGTACAAGCGCCGGATTGTGTTCCTGACGGGCGATATCGCCTCGGAAGCTACCTGGGAGTTTATTGAGCAAAGGCATTTGCCTTACGTTTCGAAGCCCTTCGGAGCTCGCGAGTTGCACCAGAAGCTGCGGGAGTTGGTCGGAGAGCCGGCTTCTGCAGCCAGCTCGCCCGAGAAGCCGAAGAACACCCGGCGGCATCGGCGGATTGCGATCAAGGCTGCCATTCGGGTGCGCAAGAAGAGATGGGCCACCGACGGCCCCGAGATTACCGTGGCCACCAACGTCAGTAAAGAAGGCGCTTACTTCCTCAGCAACCGGCAATACCGGGTCGGCACCGAGGTGCTGGTTTCGTTTCCCTACACCGGCCCGCAGGATGCCGAGCAGGAAGGCTGCGTGGTGCGGGCGGACGAAGATGGGGAAGGCCGATGGGGTGTGGCCATCGCCCTGGGTCCTGCGGCCCTGGCCTTCCGCTCCGGACTGGCTGGCGGGCCCGAAGAGCGCCGGCGCCACCGCATCCTGGCCATGGCCGACCTGTCTGGCCAGAGGCCCCTTCCCCGCGCTGGCAATGAGAAAGAGGCCGACCTTGCTGACCTGGAACGGACGGTGGAACGCGAGCGGGAAGAGGCTCGCCGCCTCGCCGAGCAGCTCACCGACGTGAACGCCAGCCACGAGCGTGTGGCTGCCCAGCGCGATCACCTGGCCGCCGAGGAGACGCGCCTCAACCTGCAGTTGCGTGAGCTCACGGCCGCCAAAGCCACGCTGGGTCAGGTGACCGAAGAGCTCAAGCAGCAGATGGAGACGCTGCAAAAGCAGCTGGCGGTCAGCGAAGGTTACCGCTTCCAGGCCACGCACGATTCTCTCACCGGGGTTTGGAACCGCGCAGCGATCCTGGACATTCTGGGCGGGGAACTGGAGCGCGCCAAGCGCGAGGGAATCCCTGTAGGGGTTGTGCTGGCCAACCTAGACCATTTCAAGGCTATCAACGACACATACGGGCATCTGGCCGGCGATGCGGTGTTACGGGAAACTGGCCGCAGAATGGCTTCCTCCGTACGGCTGTATGACTCGGTCGGCCGCTATGGAGGAGAAGAGTTCCTGATTGTCCTCCCAGACTGCGATGCCACCAGCACGCTGAACCAGGCCGAGAGAATTCGAGCCTGCCTCAGCAACGAACCCGTGCACACCCGGGAGGGTCAGATCTCCAGCACCATGAGTTTGGGGGTGGCCGTCGGAAGCGAGGAGGACGAGATGGAAACCCTCCTGCGCGCTGCCGATGCCGCGTTGTACCGGGCCAAGCGTGCAGGCCGCAACCGTGCCGAGGCGGCCACGGCTATGGAAGCCGCTGCGCCACATTTGCTTGCAAGTGAGGCCCCCCAGGGGGTGAGCAAGGATGGACAGGCCTGACTTCATGAAGACGCAATCCCATCTCGATCATGTTCTTTGCCGTGCCGGCACCCGCGAGCCTGGCCAAGCTGCGCCACCGATCCCCCGGTAGCGTAGCCCTGCTCGCATGGTGGAGACCCGCCACCAGCCAGCCATAATTCCCACCTGCTGGGCGCGCGCCCGCTAGTCCGAAAGTACCAAGCAAAATGTAACTGTGGGGCTATTGGCCATTTGCTGCGGCTCCGCTTAACTAGGCACTGTTATGGACAGCACAAGAACTCAAACGACCCAGACCATGGCGGCGCTGTTTTGCGCGATGGTTGCGGCACAGAAGACCCGCAGACCCCTCCCGGAGTTTCTGCGGATTCTCCCGGTGAGGTGCGCGATCAAGTCCATGGCACTGAAATCTACGCCAATGAGGTTTACGTTATGAGCCATGCGAACCCAATGTCGAACTTGAGTACCCTGCCGGCCACCGAGGCCGGTCTGGTTGAAGGAGCTACTATGAGCCTAGTCACTACTGACGTGGTGTCCCCTGCGAACCCTGCCTCATTTCCACAGGAGGCTTTCGCTCAGTTTGCCCCCCGGCCCCAGGGGGCCGAAGGCGAGCCATCGGAGTCGGATCAGCATTTGTCTCCTCTGGATGCCATTGCTGGCCTGTCGGCGATTCAAGACAGGTTGCAGCAACTGGAACGGAGAGATTGGCGGGTCTGGTCAGCGGCCCTCGCGGTGCTGCTGCTGATGGGGACCGTGCTTGCACTCTCCTCAGCGCCCTTCTGGACACAGTTTTCCATCGTGCTGCTTTTCAGCGGCTATGCCGTAGCCCAGCAGCTGGTGAGCAGACGAATCCGGCATGAGCTGTCCCGGCAGGTTGATTCGATGTTGCTGTCCCAGCAGATTGACTCGGTCTTCAACCTGAAATTCCGGACCGAGGATTCTCACCAGCTGGCGATGCTGGATCCCGTCACCGGACTGTACAACCGCAGCTTCCTCGAGGAGCACCTATCTACCGAGCTGGCCCGATCCCAGAGGGAGGAAAATTCACTCGCCGTGGTGGCGCTGCATCTGAAGGACTTCGCGCAGATCATCGACTCCTACGGACGCTCGGCCGGCGATCTGGTGCTGAAGCATTTTGGCGCACAACTCAAGAAAGCGATCCGAAACTCGGATTTTGCCGCGCGCACAGGCCAGGATGAGTTCATGGTGTTGTTCCCCGAAGGCAGACCCGAGCAGGTGCCGGTCACGCTTCCCCGCATGGCGGATCTGGAAGTGGACTTTCGTGCGGAGAAGATTCCAGTCAGCTTTGTTTCTGGGTGGACCGCCTATCAACCTGGCGACTCCCCCGGCCAGCTCTTGGATCGTGCCGAGCAGGCGGTTCTTGCCGACAAGCCAACCGGGCCGGCCGAGCCGGAGACCCTGGTGGCCCTAAGCGCAACCGCTCCTGCTGAAGAAGAGGGAGTCGCTGAGGCGCCTGGTATGCAGGCTGGCCCACAACCTGAACCAACTGCTGATACTGAGCAAGCCGAGCAGACGGTTTTGGCCTACAAGCCACCCAGCGAGGCCGAGCCGGAGGTCCTGGTGGGCCTAAACGCAGTTTCTTCCGCTGCCAAAGATGAAGTCGCTGGGACACCTGGCATGCAGGCTGACCCACAACCTGAACCAGCTGCTGACGCTGGTCAAAGGGTACGCCGAGCTAGTGCCAGATCAGCTAAGCCGGGCCGCTCCGCTACGCGGCGACGTAGAGTAGTACCTGCGACCGCTCCGGTAGGTGAATTCGCTGCTCTGGCGGCTGCTGCTCTAAAGCCGGGGCCCAGCGATGAACCTCAAAGTGCTTGACCTGAACGGTCGGCCGGACGAGATGGAGCCGGAGCCGGGAGAGGCTGTAGAGGCAGCCTCATAGGCGGTTGAAAAAAGTCCCCACGCCTCATAAAGCCACCCTCGCCGGCGCCGCGTGGGACGCCCGGCTAGTGGAACGCCCCGGATTCCACCCGGTCCCAACCCAGCTTGTTGAGAAGCTGGGTCAGCCGTCCCTGCACCCAGGCCTGAGGCCCCATCAAGTCGGCCAGCTCGCCGTAGACTCGTGCGGCTTCATCCACCATTCCGTTCTCTTCGTATAGGAACGCAAGTAGGAAGCGGGGCCCGTTGTCGGACGGATTGTCCTGCAGGAGTTGGTGCAGGCTGTCCTCGGTAGCACGGACCTGCTCGGCCTTCTCGTTGGGTAGCACCTGAAAGAAGGAGACAGCTTCCACCAGCGTGTCTTCACCTTCACGAGCAGTCACCCGCCACCCAATATTTCTTGCCCCACTTCAGCGCCTGGGTCTCGGCCGGATACCGCAGCTCGGTCGCCGCAACCGTCTGGCGCCACAAAATCCGCTCTTCCCGATTCATCAGTTTGACCTCGTAGACCTCGGCGTTGTCCACCGGAGCCCAGAGGAAACGGGCTCCAGCGTGGCGACCCGTGTGCGGGGTGGAGAACGCAGCAATAGGTTGGCACCGCGCAGGCGCATCATGCCCGATTGCATCCTGCTCGCGCTGGCCAGAACCAAGTTGCTGGGCAGGCGGCAGGAGGGTACCTTGCGCTCGGCGTTGAGGTTGCCCTTCAGCACCTTCAAGGCCTCGGCGTCAAACTGCACCTCGGCGCCGGCCGGAATCTTGGCGGCCCGGGACTCGGGACAGTACAAGAAGGCGGCCTCGGAATTCTTGCCAGTCAGGATACGGTCGCCGGGGGCAATCAGGTCCGCCGTGCGGGCCGGAACGGGGGTCTTCTGGCCGGACCGGAGAATCCTCACGTTGCCCGAGACCATGGAGAGCAGGCCGACTGGGGCCGCGCCCTGCGCGGCCACTGCCAGTAACAGCATTGCGATTACGGTCCAATGCATCTTACGAGTCATGCGTCACCACCTTTTAACTCCAGGATTTTATATACCGCCATGGGTTCGGCCACCCCCTTCAACTTGGCGTGCCCCGCCAGTTCCGCCACCACGTCCTGGCGGACCTCCTCGTAGGTGGCCTCGCTGACCAGAAGCTGGGAATGGAACGTCTTGTTTTCTCCTTCGATGCGCGAGGCCACATTCACCGTGTCCCCGATAGCCGTGTATTCCATCTTCTCCGGCGCACCGATGTTGCCCACCACGGCGTCGCCGGTGTGCAGTCCGATGCCAACAACGAGCTCCCTCAGGCCGCGTTCGGTGCGGCTCCGGTTGTATTCCTGGTTGCGCTTCACCATGCCCAAGGCGCTGCGCACAGCTCGCCGGGCGTCATCAGGATGGGGGACGGGCGCGCCAAACAGGGCCATGATCCCGTCCCCAATGAATTTGTTGATCATGCCGCCATGCGCCTTGATTTCCGCGGTCATCTCCGCAAACAACTCGTTTAGCTCCTCCACCACCAGACGGGGGTCGCGGCCCTGACAGTAGCCGGTGTAGTTGCGGATGTCCGAGAACATCACCGTGACCCGCTGGTAGCTGCCGCCCAGGGGGATTTCACCCTGTTCCATCACTTCGCGCGCTACCTCGCTGGAGACGTAGCGGCCGAAGACCTCCTGCAACAGACGGCGCTGGCGGTCTTCGGTGCGCGAATAGGCGCCGTAAGAAGCCAGCCCGCTCACTGCGACGGCCAGCACCGGCGGAACCACCGGCAACACCAGGTCGTATTGCAAGCTGACCATCGTCGCCACCAGGTAAACGGCGACGGCGCCCAACAGGGTCAGCGGCGCCCAGGGGAACCCGATCCGGAAAATGCACAAGCTGGCCAGCGCGGCCCCCGCCAGCACCAGCGCCAGGGTCGCCGCCGGCGAAGCCTCCCGCAGGAAGCGCTTCTCCAGCAAGGTGCCCAGGGCGTTGGCGTGAATCTCCACCCCGGGGGTGAGACTCTGTCCGCCGCCAGCCAGGTAGAACGGTGAGGGCCGCCGATCGGTGGGATCCAGCGTGCCAACCAACAACGTCTTGCCATCAAACCACTGCTTCAGTTTCTCCGTCTGGCCCTGCCTCGCGGCAGCCAGCACGTCGGCCATGGATACGGCCGGGAAGGTGCCGCCCGGCCCCCAGTAGTGGATCAGAAGAAAGCCGGAAGAATCGAGCGGCACTGCGTGGTCGCCAAAGCGGATTGAGCTGTTCTGCTCATCGAGGACTCCACGTTCCTGCCCAAGAACCTGAGAGGCGAGCCGGGTGGCAAACGATTCCGGGGCATCCGGACCTTGGCTCTGTAATTCCTGCCGGCGAATGAAGCCGTCGGTATCGAAGGTGACGTTGGCAAAGCCCATCGCTCCCTGAGCGCCGGCGAACATGTAGAGGGGGAGCGATTCCGGAGGCGGGTGCAAGGTGTCATAGGCCAGCACGATGGGCATCGAGGCAGAAGCTTCCATAAAGGCCGCGGCCAGTTCGCGATCCAGGTCCGGAGCCCAAGGCTCCACTGAAATGGCAAAGAACGCGTCCAGGCCAAGGGCGCGCGCCCCGCCCGCGGCAGCCGCGCGAAACAATGCCGCATAGTGCGGATGCCAGAAAATTTTCGGCTCCGGTAGAGCGTCCTCGGTCTTCTCGTCTATAGTCACCAGCACGATGTTCGGCGGCGGCGGCTGTTTCCCGCGCAACACAAAGCGCAGATCGTAGGTTTTCAGTTCTAGCAACTGCAGGGGGGAAGTCGCGCTCAGAGCCCAGGCCAGAGCCGCCGACGCGATGGCCGTGCCCGTTGCCAGGGCCAGCGTCCTCCACCGGCGGTCGCGAGCTTTCTTGCCCGGCTTCGGCGGGATAGGCGGCCCGCCGGCCTCCGTCCCCTCCCGCAGGGATGTTGATGCAGGTGTGGCCAACGTGCCCCCTCTGATTGACCTGGCCCTAAAGCGAATTATACACTAGTTGGAGGCTCTGCCCGGCCCACGCGGCGGTGATTTGGTTGCGGGGCGGTCGGGACAGGACTACTCAGTGCGCCATTCTCGACTGGTTCTGCTCCTTCTGTTGCTGACCTGGACTGCGCCGCTCTTCTTGCTGGCGCAGGAGGAGCAGCCGAATTTTTATGCAGTCATCATTGGAGTTTCCGAGTTCGAATACCTCCCCAAGGAGGAGTGGCTGGATTTCGCCGACGACGATGCTCGGGATTTTTACAAGGTCATTACCAGCCCCCGCGGCCGGGCCTTTCCACCGGAGAACGTCTTTCTGTTGACGGACCAGAAGGCCAGCTTCTACGCCATCCGAAAGAAGCTGGGCAGCACCCTGGCCAAAAAGGTCAAGCGGGGCGACACCGTCTACATCTTCATTGCTACGCACGGCATGGTGGAGAAAGAAGTCTCCCGGGAGGGATATCTGCTGGCGCATGACTCGGACCGGGAAGATCTCTACATCAGCGCGCTGGCGATGAAAGACCTGGGCAATATCATGCAGAGTCGGCTGCGGAAGGCAAGACGCGTCTTCCTGTTTGCCGACGCCTGCCGGGCGGGAAAACTAGGTCAGGTACAGGGCAGGATCAATCGCTACATTGAAGACGTCAGCAAGAGCGAAGGAGAAACTCTGGGCTTGCTGGCCAGCCGTCCCAACGAATTTTCCCGCGAAGGGCCGCAGTTTGGTGGTGGCCACGGCGTCTTCACCTACTATCTGCTCAAAGGCATGATGGGGGCAGCTGACGTCGATGGCGACGAGACGGTGAACGCGACCGAGCTGGTGGATTATCTAGATGAGAAGGTCGAAGAGGCCACCGATAGGCAACAGCACGTTCGGGAATTTGGAACATTTGAAGCCGAAACTCCCATTACCTTCATTGACAAACCGGGTCCGGAAGACCTGCAATTGGGCCAGTCGCCCCGCCCCAGAGGGACCGAAATCGCCTCGGTGCAGGTCATCTCGCCAGAAAGTAGCGAAGTTCGCATCGCCTTGCGGCAGGCTCTGCGGGAAGGGCGCTTGCTGGCCCCGTCCGAGGACAACGCCTGGGACCTGTATCAACGTTACACCCAACTCTCTGTTCCCGAATCTGAGAAAGAAGACGTGCAGGATGACTTGTTTATCGCGCTGGCCACCGCAGGAGACAGAGTGCTGTCGGCCTACCGGCGTGGCGATCAAGTCATCCGGCTGGATGCGGCGAAGTATAACGAAGGGGCGCAGCTGTACGACCGCGCTCTGGAGCTTGACCCGGAGGATTTCACGCTTCCTCCCAAGGCCAAATTCATGGCCGGGCGCGCCTTGGTGGAGAGTGGCCGCTACAGAGAGGGAATTTCGGTGCTGCGTGCGGCCATCCAACTGGACCCGGAAGCGGCGCATTCCTACAACGCGCTCGGCATCGCACATATGAAGCTGGGACAGTGGGATGATGCTCTGGCCAACTTCCTTGCAGCTTCGGAGCGCGCCGAGAAGTGGGTCTATCCTCATTACAACACAGCCCTGGTTCACATCGCTCGGCGGGGTTGTGGTGACGCGGAACGGGAATTTCACAAAGGAATCGAGCTGGGGACCGAGCTGGGCCTGAAGTACTCCTATTTGCATTACAATCTGGGGATTCTGTATCTGGAACAGGGCCGTTATAAGGGAGCCGAGCAGCAGTTCCGGCGCGCCATCGAAATGGTGCCGGATGACGCGCTGAGCTACTACAACCTGGGACTGCTGTTCGAGCAGCGAGGCGAGATGCGCCAGGCTGAGGCGTACTTCCGCACGTCAGCAGACCTGGATGCCCGGCTGGTGGAGCCGCGCTTGAAGCTGGCGGAGATTTACCGCAAGCAACGCCGCCGGGAGTTGCAGGAGTCCATGCTGCGTCAGGCCGTGGCTGGCGATCCCCGCAGCGTGCGGGCCCTGGAGGCGCTCGGCCAATTCCTCCTGGAAGGCAAGAGGCTGGAGGAGGCCGAGCAGGTATTCATGCAGATGATGGTGAACAATCCGGCCGCGGCGGCGTCCTACTCCTGGCTGGGCGATGTGCACGCCGCCCAGCGAAACTTCCAGCAAGCCGCCGAAGATTACCGCCAGGGCATGGCCCGCACCCGCGATCCGAAACTCCTCCGTGAGTTGCAAAGAAAATTGCGCTCCGTGGAGAGGAAGAAATGAGCCGATGCCCCGGAAAACTGTTCCGGATTGTGGTGCTCGGCTTTTTGGTTTGGTTGTCCCCGGATGCAGCGTGGGCCCAATCTTCCCAGGCGATGCTGCTCGGACGGGTGAGCCAGGAGACCACCGGCGAGCCGGTCGCCAAGGCGCTGGTGATCCAGCGCAATCTCCAGACCAACGTCCAATCCTACCGGTACACGAACGAGCAAGGGCTGTATTCCTTCCCCACGCTGCAGCCCGGGACCTATAGCGTCCGGGTGGATGCCCTGGGATTCCGGCCGGAGGAGCGCTCGCCCGTCGAGCTCCCGGTGGGAGCGCGCCTCGAGTTGAATTTTGCCGTGAAGGGGGGGCGCGGCTCCGCCCACGGCGCCAGCCACGCCGGCAGCGGCCCCTGCCGGAGCCACCCCAAGCAAGATCCTGGCGCTCATGTACGGGGCCGATGCCGCCGTGCCGCAGGCGGTGATGATCAGCCTGCCGGCGCAGGCCACCGAAACGCTGGTGGCCACGGTGTCTAGCCTGATTGATGAGCGGAAGATCCTGGAGTTGCCGCTCTCCGGCCGTGACGTCTACACCCTCCTGGCGCTGCAGCCCGGCGTGACGTCCGACAGTGCAACCTCGCGCGGCTTGGGCTTTTCCGTGCATGGGCAGCGCGTCGCCAGTTCTAATTTCCTGCTGGATGGCGTGGACAACAACGACCTGCTGGTGACCGGTCCGTCGGCCAGCGTCTCGGCTGACGCGGTGAAGGAATACCGCATGGCCACCAACAACTTCGCGGCGGAGTACGGCCGCTCCTCGGGCTTCATCGCCAACGCCATCACCCGCAGCGGAACCAACAGTCTGCACGGGAGCTTGTACGAGTTTTTCCAGCACGACCGGCTAAACGCCAATTCCTTCGTTAAACAACCTCGATGGACTGCCACGCGAGCTGTTTCGGCAGAACCAGTTCGGGGCCTCTGTAGGTGGCCCGCTGCGGCGCGACCGCCTGTTTTTCTTCGGCAACTTTGAGCGTATCCAGTTTTCCAGCCGAACCCAGCCGTTCGATCTGTTCCTGCCCAGCCCCCAGTTTGTTGACTCGCTGTTCGAGGGCAGCATGGCCAAGCAGTTGCTGACTCAGTTTCCGCCGCCGCCGGGTGAGCCCATCCCGGGCATCGGATTCGCCGTCAGGCAACAGTTTGCCTTTCCCTCCCCGCAGCGAAACACTTTCGCCCTGGGACGACTGGACTACAGTTCTGCCGACGGACGGCAACGCCTCAGTGGGCGCTACGCCTTTTCCCAGCAGACGAACGAGGATTTCGTCACCAGCCCCTATCCGGACCTGAATTCCCCGCTGGTCGTACGAGGGCAAAATTTCGTCACCAACTACACCAGGGAACTGGCCGGCGGCTCTAACGAGCTGAAGTTCGGGTTCAACCGCAAGAGCGTGCGGACGCTGCGTCCCCACCCGGAGATTCCCACCATCGGCTCCGGGGACGGCATCGCGCTGCCGGGCAGCGAATCCGCATTGGACTATTTCGTTCGCGACGCCGTCTTTCATGTGGTGAATAACTACAGCCGACTGAGCGGCAGGCACGCGCTGGGGCTGGGCTTTGAGGTGCGACCGACCCGGCACGAGTCGCTGCTTTCGACGGCACGCGACGGCTTCTACATTTTCAACAATATTTTCAGCTTCCTGTTTGACGATCCCTCGTTTCTGCTGATCACGCTGAACCGGCAGACCGGTCAGGTGGCCCCCGACGACGACTACCGTCGCTTCTACAGCCAGAGGGACTTTGCCGCGTTCTTCCAGGACAACTGGAAGTTGACGCGCCGGTTAACGCTTAACCTGGGGCTGCGCTACGAGTATTTTGGTGTGCCGGTGCCCCGGGAGAACACGCGCGATTTCAACTTCGCGTTTGGGAACGGGCAGAATATCGGCGAGCGCATCGCCAACGGCCAGCTCGAAACCGGCCCGGTATTCCATCCCGACCGCAATAATTTTGCCCCCCGCTTCGGCTTCGCCCTCGACCTGTTCGGCAACGGCAAGAGCGTGCTGCGCGGCGGCTACGGTCTGTTTTACGATCGGGTGTTCAATAACTTCTGGCTAGACGTCCGCAGCAACACCCTCGATCTCCACACCCTGGCGAACCTGCCCGGGCTGCCCTTGCAGTTCGAGTACACCTTTCCAGCGGGGGATGGAGTGCGCGAGCCTGGAATGCCCTCGCAGGGGGTAAACGTTGTCGCGGTGGACCGCGATCTCCGCACGGCATACAGCCAGAGCTGGTTTCTTGGCTTCCAACGGGAGCTGACGCCGAACCTGCTGCTGGAAGTGAACCAGGCCGGTTCGCTCGGCCGCAAGCTGGCCACCGCGGACGTCATCAACCGAATCTTTTCAATTCCATTGACGGAAGGGAACTTCACTGGCCGCTACAATCCCGACTTGCCGGACATCACCTACCGCGCCAACCAGGGCCATTCCGATTACGTGGCTCTGGAAGTGGGGCTGACCCGCCGCTGGAGCAAAGGGGTGCAGTTTCAGGGTTCCTACACTTACAGCCGCACTAGGGACGTGCAGAGCGATCCCCAGGGGCGGGTCGCTCTCGCTCAAAGGGGCCGACGTCAGCTCCTTTCTGACCCCTTCTCTACACTTCAGGGCGGTTTCTTCACCCGGCAGTTTGACTCGAGCGCCGACTATGGGCTTTCCGATTTCGACCAGAGGCACAACCTGGCGATCAATTTCGTCGCCGAGGCTCCCAAATTCCGCGGCTGGCGGCGCGTGTTCGGCCGCTGGCAGGCGGCCGCCCTGGCTGGCTTCCGTTCCGGGTTTCCTTTCTCCGTCCTCAGTACCGAACTATTCATTCCCCAAAGCGGCGGCCTGCTCCTCTTGAACCGCGCCGATTTCCTGGGCCAGGACCACGACGAAGCCATTCTTTCCAACCCTCCTCAGATTCGGGGCGGGGTGGTTCTGCTCGACAAGTCCAAATTCCGCGCGCCCACCGACGGCGCAATCGGTAGCGCTCCGCGCAACGCGTTTCGCGGCCCCGGCTTTTGGAACGTGGATTTCGCTCTCAGCCGCAGCTTTGCTCTGCCCCCCCCTGGGGGAACAGGGGCGGCTGCAGTTTCGCGCCGAGTTCTTCAATCTGTTCAACCATACCAACCTGAACAATCCCAACGCCGTCCTGCAATCCTCTACGTTTGGCGAGGCCACCTTTGGCCGGCAGGGATTTGGCTCTGTGCTGCCGAGTGTTTCTCCGCTCAGCGAGCAACCGCGCCGCATCCAGTTCGGCGTGAAGATCTATTTCTAGCCGCCTGCTGGTCAGGGGTATCCGGCCCCAGTTCAATCAGGTTGGTTCTCGTTCAAGGCAGGTTACTGCGACCCAGAGTCTTCGGAACTTGCGTGGGAGACCGGCAGCGCAAAAATGTCCTGGTTGCAGGAACAGGGAGTATCAGGACCGTTGCCGGTCCAGGCGATGTGGGTCACGGGGGTCGTGGAGGCGACTCCAATGTAGTCGCCGATAAAGGCGGTGCCGCCCGGCGTGGTCTGGCTTTCTCCGTCAAACGGGGTGTCGGTTACGTTCAGCGACTCCCAGCTTGCGCCGCCATCGCCGCTCCAGGAGTAAGTAACAAAGTTGAGGTGGTTGCCGGGGTCGCGGCTGCGGTCGTAAAACACCAGGTCCAGCCGGCCATCGGGGCTGGCCGAAATAGCTGGGAAGAACTGCTCGCCTGTGCTGGTCGCCGTCACCTGCGCCGGCTCCGACCAACGGTCGGTCTCCCCGAGGGCGGCCGTAGAGACTAGCATGGTCGAAACGCCGTCCCGGCGATCGTTCCACACCACCACCAGCCGATTGTGCACTGGAGCGAACAGACCCACAGGAAAGCTGACGACGCGGTAGGTGGTGTTCGGCAATTGCCCGGTGACCGGATTCTGAAACAGCGCCACCCGGCGTGGCTCACCAAAACTGCGGCCGCCGTCGCGGGATTCCGCCAGGTAGATGCCGCTAGAGGTCATTCCGGGCTCTTGAGCGACGAAGGTGACGTAGAGCGTCCCGCCCGGTCCGGTGAACGGCACCGCATTCTGAGTGAAGCCTGCCGGCCAGTTGGTTACCATCGTCGGCGGGGAAAAGCTGTCAGCCTCCGGTCGCAGATAAGTGAGCAAGACCGAGGGTGTCTCGCTGTTCTCCTGCTCCTGCCCCCAGGCAACATACAGCGTGCCGAAGTGCGGGCTGGCGGGGCGGGAATCGGTAGTCACAGCCGCGCGGTCCGGCACGTGCCGGTGCGCGGGGCGGTCCCGCTCTTCGCGGTGGCCTCGATAGCCCACCAGCAACCGGGGCCAGCTCTGGCCGCCATCTTGGGAGACGGCTACCAGTAGGGACGCCTCAAAGGGCGCGGTGATGTTGAAGGCCTGCACAACCGCATAGGCTGTGCCATCCGGGCCAAAATGGAACGCAGGATCCCCGGCGACCTGGAACGGCCCCTCGCTTCCCACCACGCCCGGGATCAGCGCCGGCGGCGACCAGGTGCGGCCGCCATCAAAGGAATAGCTGTAGCCGACCCCCTGCTGCTCTTCCCAATCGTTCCAGCCAGCCAGCAGGTTCAACGGATTGGTGGGGTTGACGACCAGGCTGACCTCGTTGTCCGTCAGTTGGTCGGCCGAGACGTTGACCACTTCTCCGACACGCGGTGGTGGGGCCGCTGCCACATGGGCCACCAACAGCCCGAAGGCCAACAGCCATGCGCCGAGGATGCGCCGTCGTTTCAAGGTCTCAGGTCTCTCGCCTTGGCAACGGCAGCCAGGAACCGCGCTACCGTCTCCGCGCCGCGGAAAAAATTCGACAGGGTGAACTTCTCGTTGGGGGCGTGCAGGTTGTCATCCGGCAAGCCAAAACCCATCATCACCGTCGGAATCTTCAGGTGCTCGCCGAACAGTGCCACCACCGGGATGGAGCCCCCCGACCGCACGAACACCGTCTTGCGCCCATACACCTTGGCGAAGACCCTCGCCGCGTGCTTCAGGTAGGGGTTGTCCGGGTTGATAAGCAGCGGCCGCGCATCGTTCAGGACACGGAGCTTGAGCTTGACTCCCGGAGGCGCCAGTTCCGCCACCCGCCGCTCCAGCGCCGCAATGACCTCTTGCGGTTCCTGGTTGGGCACCAGGCGAATGCTGAACTTGGCGGTGGCTCGGGCGGGTATCACGGTCTTGGCGCCGGGGGCCACGTAGCCGCCCACGATGCCGTGAATGTCCATGGTGGGACGGGCCCACATGCGCTCCAGCGGGTCGCGCTTCTCTCCGACCAGCGCCGTCGAGCCGATCTCCTCGGTGCGCATTCGGTCGGCATCAAAGGGCAGCCTGCGCCAGCTGGCGCGCTCGCTGCGCGCCGGCGGCTGGATGCTGTCGTACAAGCCCGGAATGCGGATCTTGCCGTCCGCGGTTTTCAACTCCGACAGAACCCAGCAGAGCGCGTTGAACGGATTGGGTGCCACGCCGCCGTACAGCCCGGAGTGCAGGTCGTGCGCCGCCCCTTCCGCCTCCAGCTCGGCATACACCAGGCCGCGCAACCCGATGCACAGCGTGGGCAGGTCCGGGGCGAACAGCTCGGTATCGGAAACCAGCGCGGCGTCAGCTTGCAGCTTCTCGGCTGATCGGGCCACGTAGTCGCTGATGGCGGCGCCACCTGTCTCCTCTTCGCCTTCCAGGATGAATTTCAGGTTCAGCGGCAGCCGGCCTGCGGTGGCCAGCAGCGCTTCGACCGCTTTGAGCTGGATCATCACCTGGCCCTTGTCGTCGGCGGCCCCACGGGCGTAGATGTTCCCGTTGCGAATGGCCGGCTCAAACGGCGGCGAGTTCCATTCATCCAGCGGGTCGGGTGGCTGCACGTCGTAGTGGCCGTAGCAGAGGATGGTGGGCGCACCCTCGACCCCACTATGCTCCCCATAGACCAGCGGATGGCCGCTGGTCTCGATCAGCTCCGCGTGCTCGATTCCCGCCTTCTTGAGTGCCTGGGCGACAAACTCGGCGCCCCGCCGCACTTCGGCCTTGTACTCAGGATTCGTGCTGATGCTGGGGATGCGCAGGAATTCAGTGAGTTCCTGCAGCCAGGCATCGCGTTTTCGTTCGATGTATTGTTGCAGCGAGTCCATCCCGCTCCTTTGACGTCAGCATGAAGTTCGGATATTGGCAATCTTCCGCAAACTTCCAGTATACATCCGTCCAGCTTCATTCACCGGCTCAGGCGCCCGCCCCGAGGGCCTCCCAACCATGCCGCGCCTCGTGCAGCGGCACAAGAGCCTTTTCGCTCCTGCCAGTTCACTTTCTGGTTCCCTGGCTGGCTTCGAGGGGGTCCAGAGCATGATTTGGACTGTGTCCACTCTGGATGGGAAGGCCCGGCTTGCGCCGGAGCAGCCTCAGCGCTTCGAGCGCGATCGCCCAGGCTTTCGGGCTCGCTGCCAGAGCTGTTCGCGACACGATTCCAGCTCCTGCTCGGTGACCGCTTTCTCTCGCTCCAGAAACTGAACCAATGCCAGCAGGTAGTTGCCCAACTTCTGGCGTCCGTCCAGCAGGCCGTTGGCAGCATTCTTCACGTCGGCTGCCGACTGCGGCCCCTGGTAGCGCCGCGCGCCATTGGCCATGGAATTCAGGCTCATTTCCAGGTGTTGTATCGCAAGGTACATGTGGAGGGCGGCGCTGAGCCGTATGGGCTCGTCAACCAGGCGCTTCAAGACCGGCTCAATATCTGTTATCTGTCGCCGGGTGGAAGCCGCCACCGCCAGAAAGTTCGACGACCCGGGCCCGCGCCAGGCTGGGACCTCAAGCTGGTACAGCGCCGCGCCCGAGTTATTTAACTCAGCCAGCAGCTGTTCCAGCGCCTGCCGGGCTTCCTGGGGGGCCGGTGCGCTGGAGCCGGCCGGCTCCTGCGGCGGCGCTCCCAAAACCATTGCTAGAAGTAGAATTGTGCCGGTCATCGTGGGTAGTAAGCGTAGCATTACTCTGCCCGGTTCCAACAAGCCCAACATGGCGCAAACGCGGATTGGGCTGCTGAACCCACTAAGTACCGTGTGTTGTCCGCTTACTGGGTTGACAACGGCGCCTGGATTGCCTAACCTAAACAGGTTGTGGCTATCCTGGTCCATCACGCGCATCGGACGCATCACCACCCCACGTGTGTGAGCCGGGACGCCTAGCAGAAGCAATTTTTCGAAAAGCAGAAGAGGCCCGGCGGCAATAACGTCGGGCCTTTTTGTTGGATACGGAACATGAACCTAGACTTTTCCAAGCTGGACGGACTGGTGGCGGCCGTGGTCCAAGACAGCGCCTCCCGCGACGTGCTGATGGTGGGCTTCATGAATGCGGAAGCTTTCCAGCGCACACGCCAGACCGGGTTTGTCACCTTCTACAGCCGCACCCGGCGCTGCCTGTGGACCAAAGGCGAAACCTCCGGCCACCGCCTCGCGGTCGACGAGATTCGAGTGGACTGCGACCAGGACACCGTAGTGGTGCTGGCTCGCCAGACCGGCACCGCCACCTGCCACCTGGGCTACCGCAGCTGTTTCTTCCGACGCCTGGATGGCGAGGCGCTGCTGGAGATTGAGCGCCCGGTGATTCCCTCCAACGCGCCGGCAGCTTCGGACCCGAAGACAGGAGAAGTACGCTCATGAAACTGCGGCTGGGCATTCCCAAGGGCAGCCTGCGAGAGGCCACCGTGGACCTGTTCGGCCGCGCCGGCTACCGGATCCAGGTCAACCCGCGCTCCTACTTCCCATCGGTGGACGATCCGGAGCTGGAGCTGATGCTCATCCGCGCCCAAGAGATGTCGCGCTATGTGGAAGACGGCGTCCTGGACGCCGGCCTGACCGGGCACGACTGGATCCTGGAGAACGAGTCCGACGTGGTCAAGATCGCAGACCTGATTTACGCCAAGCAAAGCTTCGGCAAGGTGCGCTGGGTGCTGGCCGTTCCGGAAGCTTCCGCGGTCAGGGACCCGCGCGACCTGGAAGGCAAGATTGTCGCCACCGAACTGGTCCGCGGCACCGAGCGCTACCTGGCCTCCCACGGCGTGAAGGCGAAGGTGGAATTTTCCTGGGGCGCCACCGAGGTGAAACCCCCGGTGCTGGCCGACGCCATCGTCGAAGTCACCGAGACCGGTTCGTCTTTAAAGGCCAACAACCTGAGGATCGTGGATACGGTGCTGGAATCGAACACTCAACTTATCGCCAACCGGCTGTCGTGCGCCGATGCCTGGAAGCAGGGGAAGCTGGAGAGCATCCGGATGCTGCTGGAGGGGGCCATCGAAGCCTACGGCAAAGTGGGGCTAATGCTCAACGTGCAGCAGCAAGACCTGGAGACCGTGTTGACACTGCTGCCATCGCTGCGCGGGCCCAGCGTCTCGCCGCTGAGCGAAACGGGGTGGGTGGCGATCAACACAGTCCTCGATGAGCGGGTAGCCCGCGACATCATCCCCAAGCTGCGACAGGCCGGGGCGCAGGGGATTGTCGAGTACCCGCTGAACAAGATCATCGAGTAGGTGGAAATCCGCAGATTGCGAGAAATCTGCGGATCTAAGAATTCCTTGAGCCAATGCGCATTCTTTCGCAGTCCCGCGACATTGAGCGCTTCCTGGCCAGCCGGCGCTTGGCACTGGCTCGCGCCGAGGCGGTGGCCCGCCCGATCCTGGAGGCGGTGCGACGGCGAGGCGACCGCGCCCTGGCCGCCTACACCCGGCGCCTGGACGGCTACCGCGGACCGCTGCGCCTGAATTCCGCTTCGTTGACACGGGCCTGGAGACAGACGCCACCGGAGTTGCGGCGCGCCCTGCGGCAGGCAGAACAAAATATCGCCCGCTTCGCCCGCCTGCAAATGCCGAGCCAGTGGCGCCGCCGGGTGGGCCGGGGCAGCTTCGCCGGGCAATTGGTACGGCCGCTGGCGAGCGTGGGCTGCTACGTTCCCGGCGGGCGCTTCCCCTTGTTCTCGACCGCGCTGATGACGGCTGTTCCTGCCCGTGTGGCCGGCGTCGAGCGCGTTTACGTCGCCTCGCCCCGCGCGGCTCCGCTGGTGCAGGCGGCCGCACATGTGGCCGGCGTCACAACTGTCTTGGCCGTGGGTGGCGTGCAGGCCATTGCCGCGCTTGCCTACGGCACCGAGACCGTGCCTCGGGTGGACAAGATTGTCGGCCCAGGCAACCTCTACGTCACCGCCGCCAAGAAGCTGCTGGCCGGCGAGGTGGCGATTGAGTTTCTGGCCGGACCGACCGAGGTGGTGCTGGTGGCCCGGGACGGCAACCCCGCCTGGCTGGCCGCCGACCTGATGGCGCAGGCCGAACACGATCCCCAGGCGGCAGCGATTCTGGTGACTCCCTCGCGCGCTCTGGCTAAAGCTGTGACACGGAAGATCCCGCCGCGCTGGAAGAACTGCACGGCGCTGCTGGCCGGCAGCCTCACGCAGGCGCTGGATCTGGCCAACCGCATCGCTCCGGAACACCTCTCGCTGGCCGACCCCCGCTGGGTGAAGCAGGTACGCAATGCCGGCAGCGTATTCCTGGGGCCGTTCAGCCCGGAAGCCGCCGGCGACTACGCCACCGGGCCGAACCACGTGCTGCCAACGGTCGGGGCGGCGCGCATCCGCGGAGGGTTGTCGGTGCTGGATTTCGTTAAGATCATCACCGTGCAGCAACTGACACCCGCCGGCCTGCGCGCCCTGGCACCCACGATCACGACACTGGCGCGCGCCGAAGGGCTGGAGTGGCACGCGCGCTCCGTGGAGGTTCGCTTTGCGAATGCCGG
Organism: Terriglobia bacterium; assembly: GCA_965223005.1. Lineage (GTDB taxonomy): Bacteria > Acidobacteriota > Terriglobia > JAJPHL01 > JAPKYU01 > CBDBKE01. The sequence continues at coordinate 201,433 of CBDCVK010000008.1, forward strand.
GCGGCGAGGAGGCGGGCGATGAAGCCCCGCGACGCCGTGCTGCGCATGCGGCCCTACTCGCCCCCTTCGGCCGGGCGCGAAGGCCACCTGCGTCTGGACTTCAATGAGAACACGGTGGGCTGCTCGCCGCGCGTGCTCCGCTTGCTCCGCCGGCACCTGAGCCGCGAGCGGCTGGCCACCTACCCCGAGTACGAGTCGGCCCGCGGCCGGCTGGCTGCCGCATTCGAGCGTGCCCCCGAGGAGACCCTCATCACCAATGGCACCGACGAAGCCATTCAACTTGCCCTCTCAACCTTTGTGGATGCGGGTCGGCGAGTGATCGTGGCCGAACCGACCTTCGCCATCTATCGGTTTTACGGTTCACTGTCCGGAGCTGAGGTTGTGGACGTGCATTGTGGTGAAGACCTTGTGTTCCCGGTCGACGCAGTAAGGGAAGAAGCGCGGCGCAACCCGGTCCGGGCCATCTTCATTGCTAATCCGAACAACCCGACGGGCACGGCGGTGACCCCGGAAGCGATTGAATCGCTGGCGGCGGAATTTCCCGAGACGCTGGCGCTGGTGGACGAAGCCTACTTCGAGTTTTACGGACGCACAGTGCTGCCGCTAGTGGAGCGCTACCGGAACCTGCTGGTGTCGCGCACTTTTTCCAAGGCCTACGGGCTGGCCGCGCTGCGGATCGGGTGCCTGTTCGCTCACCCTGAAACCGCAGCCTCGATGGCCAAAGCGCAGTCGCCCTATAGTGTCAACTCGCCGGCGCTGGCGGCGGCGCTGGAAGCGGTCTCGGACCGCGAATACGTGCAGAAATATGTTGCAGGAGTGCTGCGCTCCCGCGCGATGTTGGAGCGCGAGTTCCACCGCCGTGGCATTTCCTACGTGCCTAGCCAGGCCAACTTCATCCTGGCCCGGCTGGGCGAGCGCGCCCGTGCCATCCGCGACGCCCTGCGGACGCGCGGGATCCTGACGCGCGACCGTGGCTACGAGCTGCCCGGCAGCCTCCGCTTTACCCTGGGCACCCAGGCGCAAACGCGCCGGCTCATCCAGGCGCTGCGGGATCTGCTCTGAGGAGGGACAGGCATCCTTGCCTGTCCAGAGTTTATGAAGAGACGCTCTGCCAAAGTCGAGCGCAACACGACGGAAACGCAAATCCGCGCGCGGCTGGTGCTGGACGGTCGCGGGCGAGCCCGCGTCCGCACCGGCGTGCGCTTCCTGGACCACATGCTGGAGCTGTTTGCCAAGCACGGCGGCTTCGATCTCGACCTGCAGGCCACCGGCGACCTGGACGTGGACCAGCACCATACCGTCGAGGACGTGGGCATCGTGCTCGGCCAGTGCTTCGACCGCGCTCTGGGCGACCGCCGCGGCATCAACCGCGCCGGCTATTTCCTGATGCCCATGGACGAAACGCTGGCTTTGGCGGTGGTGGATTTGAGCGGGCGGCCTGTGTTGGTGTATCACGCACCACTGCGCGTGCGGCGGGTGGGCGACCTTCAGGCCGAACTGCTGGAGGACTTTTTCAGCGGCCTTGCCACTCATGTTCGAGCCAACCTGCACCTGAAGCTGCTCTATGGCCGCTCTTCCCACCACAAGGTTGAGGGGCTGTTCAAGGCGCTGGCCCGCGCCCTGCGCGTGGCCTGCTCGCGCGACCGCCGCTTGGCCCGCGAGCTGCCCAGCACCAAAGGCCTGTTGTGAAGAGACAACGCAAAGTCGCAAAGACATCTAGGAACGCTATGATCGCTGTCATTGATTACGGGGCAGGGAATTTGCGCTCGGTGTCGAATGCGCTGGCAGTGCTGGACGCCGAGTTCTTGGTCACCAAGGAACCGTCGGGGCTGGAGCAGGCCTCGGCCATCATTCTGCCCGGCGTGGGGCACTTCGGGCAGATGATGGAGGCGTTGGAAGCCGCCCGACTGGCCGCCCCGTTGCGCCAGAGGCTCGAGTCCGGTACGCCCTACCTGGGCATCTGCCTGGGAATGCAGGCGCTATTTGAATCAAGCGAAGAGGCACCGGGGCTACGCGGCCTGGCTCTGCTTCCGGGCCAAGTCCGGCGCTTCCCCACTGGCCAGAAAGTGCCGCACATGGGCTGGGCCGAAGTCGAGCCTGGCAGCGCCAAAGCAGGGGCGTTCCTTGCCCAAGTATGCGGCCGCATGTATTACTTCGCCCATTCCTACTACGTGCCCGCCGATGCAGAGGGCTCCGCGGCTACCGCGCGGCACGGGTTGCCGTTCACTGCGGTGCTGCGCCGCGCTAACCTGGTCGGCTCACAGTTCCATCCTGAAAAGTCGGGGCCGGCCGGACTCAATTTCCTGCGCACCTGGGTTGAGCAATGCCAGCAAAACGCATCATCGCCTGCCTCGACGTGAAGGACGGGCGCGTGGTCAAAGGCGTCCGCTTCGTCAACCTGCGGGACGCCGGCGATCCGCCCGACCTGGCGGCCGCCTACAGCGAAGTGGGCATTGACGAGGTGGTATTTCTGGACATCACCGCGTCGGCCGAAGGACGCGGGCTGATGGTCGGGATCGTGGAGCGCACAGCGCAGAAGGTGTTCATCCCGCTGGCGGTGGGCGGCGGCGTGCGCAACGTGGAGGACGCGCGGCGCCTGCTCCGCGCCGGCGCCGACAAGGTTTCGGTAAACACGGCAGCGGTGGAGCGCCCGGCATTGCTCACCGAGATGTCCCGCGAGTTTGGCGCGCAGGCGGTGGTACTGGCCATAGACGCAAAGCGTGAGGGGAATGGCTGGCGCGTCCACACCTACGGCGGGCGCCGTCCGGTTGAGCGGGACGCGGTAGCCTGGGCCGCGGAGGGGGAGCGGCTGGGTGCGGGGGAAATCCTGCTGACCTCGATGGATTGCGACGGCACCAAGGCTGGCTTTGATTGCGAGCTGACCCGGGCGGTGGCCCGCGCGGTGGGCATCCCCGTCATCGCCTCCGGCGGTGGAGGTGAGCCGGCGCATTTCTATGACGTGCTGACCGCAGGGCAGGCCGACGCGGCGCTGGCCGCCTCCATCTTCCACTACGCCGAGATTCCCGTCAGCGACCTGAAGCGCTACCTCGACCAGCGCGGTGTCCCCATGCGCATGATCGAATAGGAATTTAATGAATCCGCAGATTGCGCAGATTTTCACAGATTTCTTTTTCTGCGGAATCTGCGAAATCCGCGGATGTTTCCCATGATTATTCCGTGCATTGACTTGATGGAAGGCAAGGCGGTGCAACTGGTGCGCGGCCAGACGAAGGCCCTGGAGCGCGCCGACGTTCTGGGGCAACTGGAGGAGTTCGCCGGCTTTCCTGAAATCCAGGTCATTGACCTGGATGCCGCCATGGGCAGAGGAAGCAACGACCCTCTGGTGCGCCAGCTCTGTGCCCGCGCGCGCTGCCGCGTGGGCGGCGGCGTGCGCACTACGGCCCGCGCCGAGCAGTTGCTCGGTGCGGGGGCGAGCAAGCTGATTGTCGGCACCTCCGCTTTTCACAGCCAGGGGATCAACGCGCCGTTCCTGGAGTCGCTGCGGGACGCCTCCGGCGCTGCATGCATCATCCTGGCGCTGGACTCCCACCATGGCCGCATTGTGGTGCGGGGCTGGCGCGAGTCCACCGGGCTGGCGGCTGAGCAGATCGTGCGCGAGCTAGAGCCTTACTGTGGCGAGTTCCTGTGCACCTTTGTGGATAACGAAGGCACCATGACCGGCACGGACCTGGAGTGGTTCCGGCGGCTCCGCCAGGCCACCGCGAGGCCCATCACGGCTGCCGGTGGCATCGCCACCCTGGAAGAGATCGCTGCCCTCGATGAGCTGGGGATCCATGCCGCGCTGGGCATGGCGGTCTATACCGGCCGCCTGCGCCTGGAGGATCTGCGCGCCTTTCGCCCACGGACTGCCGGATGAGCGCCTTTGTGCTAGAATCCGCTCGACAGGCTAAACCCGGAGGAGGTGGAGCTATGACCAGGCTAGGAAGCTTGTTTGGCATTGGGCTGTTGCTGATGGGGCCGCTGGTTGCCGCGCAGCACGCCGTGGCCGGCAAGGAGAAGACTGTCTCGCTCGCAATCAGCGGCATGACCTGAAACGCCTGCGCCAGCACAGTGCGGTCTGCACTGCAAGAGGTGAAGGGCGTCAAGGAAGCCAAGGTCTCACTGGCGGACAACGAGGCCGTCGTGAAATACGACCCCGAGGTCTGCAAAGTCGACGACCTCATCCAAGCGGTGAAGAAGGCGCGCGGGATGAGCCGGTACGACGCCAAGGTCAAAAAGAAGTAGTTTGCCGTTGGTTGATTCGTAGCGGCGCTTTTAAAGCGCCACGGCCAGCCGCCAGGGTGGGAGGCTGAAGTGTGCCGCTGCCGCCTGAGCCAGGGCTATTCGCCTGGCATTTTCTAGGACTCAGGACAGAACTTCCTGAGCAAACTCAAATGATTGTAAATAAATGGCTTCTTTGCCGGAAGCTCGCCTATTGACTTTCGCTTTTAATTCGCCTACCATGAATTTGCTAGCGATTGCTGAGTGGCTGCCCGCAACGCCCCGAGTGCGGCTTGGCCTCTATGAGTTTGGTGCCTGCAACCCCGAGCCTTCGTCTCCCTGTGGCAGGGCAACCCTGGCGGCTGCCCGCGCAGGGGTTAGCAGTCTTTCAGGGGGAGGGTTGCGCGGCGCGGCTTTCTCACTATTTCCTTCCGCGGGTCTTTCTCGCCGGCAAGCATGTCCTGTACCTGGACGGCGCCAACCGGGTGGACCCTCTGCTGATCGCGCGCTTTGCGCGGCAGCGCGGACGTGAGCCGGCGGAGTTCAATCGCCGCATAAAAGTCGCCCGCGCCTTCACCTGTTTCCAGCTTACCGAATTGCTGGCCCGGGTGCCGCGGGCGCTTCGAGCCTTTCCGGCGGACATTCTGATCGTCACTGCCTTCCCGGATTTGTATTTCGATGAAGACGTGCCCGATGGTGCCGCGTACGCCTCCTTCGGTCAGGCCCTCCAGCACTTGAAGCGACTGCGCGCGTCGCTGCCGGTGGCGGTGTTCTCTGACGCTGCCTCCTTCACCACGCCGCGAAGAAGATTGTTCGACCGGGTGGTCGCCGGGGCGGACCAGGTATGGAGGTTCACGCTGCAGGCGGACGGAAAACCGCAACTGCTCTGCGAACGCTCCTGCCTGCGGTTACCTGCTTGAGAGCGCTATGGGTCGCACCGTTCCAACCTTTCGCCAGCTGATTGATCAGGCGGTAGAGCGCTGGGCGAAGTTCCGCCGGGCGCTGCGGCGGGAGGATCAGGAGCATTTCGACCGCCTGTTCCTGCGCGTCCGCTCCTACACGCAGGCGGCGACCTACCAGGCGAGCGACAATCCGATGGAAGCCATCCTGCTGTCCATCGCGCTGGACCAGGAGAAGCGATTGCGGGCACTCGAGCGGCGCCTGTGGCAAGCGGAGGGAGGGCATGCGACTACAAGGATGGCTCCTGGACCTCTATCCCAGCCCGCAGGGGATGACCCTGTGGTTGATCGAAGAGGGCCAGACGCGCCACCGCCAGAGACACCATCGGCTGATTGATCCGTTTACGCCCGCCTTCTTCGCACACGGTGCCCCGACCCGGCTGCGGCGGCTTCAGGAGGCCCTCGGGCGGCGAACTCCCCTGAGGTGCCAACTGACCGAGCGCGCCGATCTGTGGCAGCCAACACCGCTCCAGGTGCTGGAGGTCACTGTCCCGTACCCCACCGCGTTTGCCTCCTGGGTGCGCTGGGTTCATCGGTTCGATCCCGACCTACGGCTCTACAACAGCGACCTCATGCTTGCCCCCCTCTATTGCTGGGAGAAGCGGGTGTTCCCCTTCGCCCGAGTGGAGGTGGAGGTGGACGACAAGGGGCAGGTGCGTGCTCTCCAGTGCCAGGACAGCGAGTGGGCGCTGGACTACCCGCTGCCGCCGCTCCAGGTGATGCACCTGCGGCTGGAGGGGCTGTCGGCGGTCAACCCCCGGCACGGACGGCGCGGCGCGCTGGAGGTGGAGGTGGACGGCGAGTGCTCGGTCATCGAAGAATCCGCCGAGCCTGCGGTGGTCACAGTGCAGCACCTTGTGGAGCGGCACGACCCGGATCTGATCCTCTCGGAGTGGGGCGACTCCACCATCTTTCCGCTCCTGCGCCAGCAAGCCCAGCGGTTGAACCTTCCCCTGCCGCTCAACCGGGATGCCAGCCTGCCGGTGCACCAGAGCCGCGCCCGAAGCTTTATGAGCTACGGGCGGATTCTGTTCAAGGACAGCGCAACCACGCTCTACGGGCGGCTGCACGTGGATCTGAGCAATTCCTTCATCGCCGATCATTGCCAGCAGGACGGGCTGTGGGAGCTGGCCCGGCTCACCAAGCTGCCGGTGCAGTATGCCGCCCGCACGACCACCGGCACGGGCATCTCTTACATGCAGATGGAGGTGGCCTACCGCGACGGCATCCTCATCCCGGAGCAAAAGAGTGAGCCAGAGGACTTCAAGCACCCCGACCAGCTTCTGATCGCCGACCGCGGCGGGCTGGTCTTCCCACCCATCCTGGGGTTCCACGAGAACGTGGCCGAGCTGGACTTCCCCTCCCAGTTCCCCAGCATCATGGTGCACTTCAATGTGTCCTCGGAGACGGTGAATTGCCGCTGCTGCCCGGAGAGTCCCCCCATTCCCGAGGTGGGCTACCGCATCTGCCGCAAGCGGCAAGGAGTGGTGGGACGCACCGTCGCCCCGCTGATTGAAAAACGGCAGCAGTACAAAGAGCACATGCGGCAAACCGCAGACGCCGCCTTGCTGGAGACCTACCGGCGCCGCCGGGAGGCGCAGAAGTGGCTGCTGGTCTGCTGCTTCGGCTATTTGGGGTACAAGAACGCCCGGCTGGGCAAGATTGAGGCTCACGAGAGCATCAATGCCATCGGGCGCGAGCAGCTTCTGGTGGCCAAGGAAACGGCCGAGCAGCGCGGGTTCCGCGTCCTGCACGCCATCGTGGACAGCATGTACGTGCAGAAACCGCAGGCCGTCCGGGAAGACTATCTGGCGCTGGCCGAGGAGATTGGCGAGCGGGCCGGCTTGCCTATTGCGCTGGAGGCCCTGTATCGCTACATCGTGTTCCTGCCTTCCAAGCAATTTGCCGGCGTCCCGGTGCCCAACCGCTTCTTCGCCGTCAGCGAGGAAGCCGAGTTGAAGGTGCGGGGCCTGGAGTGTCGCCGCCACGACACTCCGCCCCTGGTCGCCCGGATGCAGAAGCAAATCCTCGCTATCCTGGCCGAAGCGTGCGACCGCCAGAGTTATCGCCAGAAGCTGGAGGAAGCCCGCGGTGTGCTGGAGCGCTACCTGGAGCGGCTGGAGAGTGGCATGGTGGCGGTGGAGGATTTGGTGATCAGCAAGCGTCTCACCCGTCCGCCGCGCGACTATCAGAAGGCCAGCCTGACGGCCATCGCCGCCCAGCAACTGTTCGGGCGAGGCGTGCAGCTCCGTCCGGGGCAGACGGTGGAGTACGTCATCACCGACGCGGCGGCCGCGCTCCCCAATGACCGCGTCCGCGCCTATGCCCTGTGGGAAGGCTGGCACGGCTATGACCGCAAGAAATACCGCGACCTGTTACTGGAAGCTTTTCACACCCTGGAAAGCCCCTTCCGCGCCTCTCTGCCAACGTCCGCCCAACCAAGGTTGACCGTCTCGTCTTCCAGCGTCGCGCAGCCTCCCGTAGAAACCAGCGGTTTACCGCGCTAGCTGGTGGTGGGTTCTTCGATGGCGCCGGAGCGGCGGACCACCTCCAGGAAGGCGCGGGCCGCGTGGGAAAGATGGCGGCGGCCGGGGTGCAGCAGGCGGATCTTGCGCTCCACGCGCAGCTCCTTGATGGGCACCTCGACCAGCGTGCCCGCCTCCAGCTCCTGCTCCACCACCATCCGCGGCAGAAAGGCCACCCCCATCCGCGACTGCACCGCCTTCTTGATGGCCTCCAGCGTGGGCATCTCCACCTCCATATTGAGCGGCACTTTGTGCTTCTGGAAAGCGCGCAGCACGGTTTGCCGGTAGGGGGAAATGACGTTGTGGGCGATAAAGATCTCGATCCCCAGGTCCCGGATCTTGACTGTCTGCTTCCCCCCAAGGCGGTGTCCCGGATAGACCACAAAGGCCAGATGGTCGGTGTAGATGATCATGGACCGAAGGTTGCGGTCCGCAGGCTCGTAGGAGATGACGCCCAGTTCCACCGAATTCTCCAGCACGTCCTGCGGGATGCGGCTGGAGAGGCTGCGGCGCACCTCCACCTTCAGCCGCGGGTAGAGGGCGCGGAAGTTGTGAACGTGGCGCAGCAGGTAGATGACGCCGCTCTCGTTGGCGCCGATGGTGAGCCGTCCGGTGCTGTTGTCGCGCAGCTCCACCAGCGCGTTGTTCAGGTCGCGGCGCAGGTTCTCAAACTTTTGCGCGTACTCCAGCACGATGCGCCCGGCGTCGGTGAGCGTGCCGTCTTTCAGCGAGCGGTCCACCAGCGTCTCGCCTAATTCCGCCTCCAGCTTTTGCAGCGCTAGGCTGACGGCGGGCTGGGTCCGCAACAGCCGCTGGGCGGCCCGGGAGAAGCTTTTTTCGGTGGCCACGGCCAGGAAGACTTCCAGTTGGCTGAGTTCCATGGCGGTGAGTATAACAGAAGCTTATCTTCCTACAAGAATTATAAATTTGCGTTATCCAGCCAGGTCCGGCATGCTAGGACTTTCGGCACTGAGCGTCAGCCCCGGAGGTTTCGATGGATCCCAACCGAGTGTACATCTTCGACACCACGTTGCGAGACGGTGAGCAGTCGCCCGGATGCAGCATGAACACGGCGGAGAAGTTGCGCCTGGCCCGTCAACTGGTCGAGCTGGGAGTGGACGTGCTGGAGGCCGGCTTCCCCATCGCCTCCGAGGATGACCACGACGCGGTGCGGAGGGTGGCCACCGAGTTCCACTGGGTCAGCGTAGCCGCCCTGGCTCGCTGCAACCGCCTGGATATCGAGCGAGCGGCCAGCTCGCTGGAGCCGGCGCGCCGTCCGCGAATTCACGTCTTCATCGCCACCTCCGACATCCACCTGCGGCAGAAGCTGCGCAAGACGCGCGAGCAGGTGCTGGAAGACACCATCCGGGGCGTGGAACTGGCGCGCCGCTATGCTGACGATGTGGAGTTCTCGGCCGAAGACGCCACCCGTAGCGACCTGACGTACCTCTGTGATCTTCTGGAGGCAGCCACGAAGGCCGGAGCGACTACCATCAACGTTCCCGACACGGTCGGCTACTGCATCCCGGACGAGTACGCGCGCTTCATCGGCACCGTCTACGAGCGGCTGCGCGGCCGGGCGGTGGTCAGCGTCCACTGCCATGACGACCTGGGGGTGGCTGTGGCCAACACCCTTGCGGCGATCGAGGCGGGCGCCCGGCAGGTGGAGTGCACCATCAACGGCATCGGCGAGCGCGCCGGCAACGCTGCGCTGGAGGAGGTGGTGATGGCACTGAAGGTGCGCCAGGATCGGCTCCCCTATCGCACCGGTATTCGCACCGAATTGCTCTATCCCACCTCCCAGTTGCTCACCCAGACCATTGGCGTGCCCGTGCAGCCCAACAAGGCCCTGGTGGGAAAGAATGCCTTCGCCCACGAAGCTGGGATCCACCAGGACGGCATGCTCAAAGACCGGCTCTGCTACGAGATCATGACCCCGCAGTCGGTGGGCATCCCCGAGAGCCTGCTGGTGCTGGGTAAGCACAGCGGCCGGCACGCGTTGAAGGCGCGCTACGAGCGGCTGGGCTACCACCTGGAAAAGGAAGAGTTGCAGGCTGTCTACAAGCGCTTCACCCAGCTCGCCGACAGGAAGAAGAGCGTCCTGGACGATGACCTGGTGGACCTGCTGGAAGTCGCCGGCCCGCCCGGCTCGCCCGGCGAGGCAAAGGCGTCCACTTTGCAGCTGGAGCGAGTCGAAGTCACTGTAGACGGGGGCAGCCGCGCCACCGTGAACCTGTCGCGCCAGGGGAACCCGATCAGCGGCCGCGCCGATGCCAGCGACCCGGTGCTGGCTTGCTGCGCCGCCGTCGGCGCCGCCGTCGGAGAGACCCTTCAGGTGGACACCTACCAGGTACGCCTCGACGAGAGCACCCGGTTGAGCGAAGTGGAGCTGGTGCTGCGGTTGGACGGCCAGGTCTACTCGGGACAGGCGCGGGCCAGCGACGTCATCTCTGCGGCCACCGAGGCCTGCCTGGGGGCGCTGAACAAATTCATCCGCAACCGGCAGCGAGTCCAAGGCCGCCAGCCTGCCGCCGAGAAGCCGACAGCCACAGCGGCCGCTGGCGACTAATAATCCGCAGATTGCGCAGATTTCGCAGATGCTGAGGCTCGACCCGGAGAGTCCCGGCTGGCCGCCCATGTGTGCCAATCTGCGACATCTGCGGATAGAAAAATGCTTCCATTTTCTTCCCGCATACGAATACTTTCGTGAGGGGAGAAGTTGAGCGTTTCATGCTAAGAGAGGTTCACTAAAAATTCATGCGCTTAAAAATTGCGGTTTTGCCCGGGGACGGAATCGGCGTCGAAGTGACCTGCGAAGCGATGAAGGTCATCGAGCGAGTGGCCAAACTTTTCGGCCACGACGTAGAAACCTGTCAAGGATTGGTGGGCGGCGCGGCCATTCACGCCACAGGCGACCCGCTGCCCCCGGAAACGTTGGAGGCGGCGCGGGACTGTGCCGCCATCTTGTTTGGCGCGGCTGGCGCGCCGGAATTCGACAACTGGCCCGCCGAGAAGCGCCCGGAACGCGGCCTGCTCCGCCTGCGCAAGGAGTTGGACCTGTTCGCCAACCTGCGCCCGGCGCGCATCCTCCCGGGGCTGGAGAGATTTTCTCCACTACGGGCCGAGGTGGTGCAAGGCACCGACCTGTTGATGGTCCGCGAGCTCTCGAGCGGCATCTACTACGGCACGCCGCGCGAGCTGGCCGCCGACCACGGGCTGAACACCCTGCTCTACACGCGGCAGGAAGTCGATCGAGTCGCGCGCACCGCCTTTGAACTGGCCCGAGGGCGCCGCAAGAAGCTGACCTCGGTGGACAAGGCCAACGTTCTGGAAACGTCGCAGTTCTGGCGGGGAGTGGTCAACGAAGTCGCCGCTGAATTTCCCGACGTCGAGCTGGAGCATGCCCTGGTAGATAGCTGCGCGATGAGGCTGGTGACGGATCCGCGCACCTTCGACGTGTTGCTGACCGAGAACATGTTCGGCGACATCCTCAGCGACGAAGCGGCCGTACTGGCCGGCTCCCTCGGCATGCTGGCCTCGGCCTCGCTGGGCAGCGGTCCCGGGCTCTACGAGCCGGTGCACGGCAGCGCGCCGGACATCGCCGGTCAGGACGCCGCCAACCCGCTAGGCGCGATCGGGTCGGCGGCCCTGATGCTTCGCCATTCGTTCAAGCTGGAGCGCGAGGCGTCGGCGATTGAAGCGGCCGTGGAGCAGGTGGTGGCTTCCGGAATGCGGACGCCCGACTTGGGCGGCCGGGCCGGCACCCGCCAGGTGGGCGATGCCCTCTGCCAGGCGCTGCGCTCCTGACCGCAGCCGCGTCTGGGGCACGACATCTGGGGACTCAGACTATTTTTGCGGATGATGGGGGTTGCTGAAAGGTGAAGGTCAGAAGAATCGAATCCGATACGTAAAGCGAATTCCACGCCCAATTTCCGGCGCGAAGTTCTTGATGAAAGAGGTGTGATTTCGATAGAGCCGATCGGCGATATTGAAGACGTTCACCGCGAACTGATGCACAATACGCCTTCGTGCAATCGTGTAGGAGGCCTTCAGGTTGACCACGGTGTAGCCGGGCGTCCGCTCCTCTCCGCTAAAGGTTTGGTGCTGGCCATTGGCTAGGATCACTTCCGGCCTTACACTCAGGTCCCGATAGCGGAAGTCAAAACCCACCCTGCCGCGAAGCGGCGGGATGCGTGGCAGGGGGTTGTGATTGACTGTTTCCTGCGCGTCTACAAAATCCATCCCCAGGTTCAGCCATAGGTTGTTGTGAAGTCCAAAGTCCAAGTTCGCCTCCGCTCCCAGGAAGCGGCTATCGAGCTGGGTGAACTTGATGACGCGCAGACCCTCCCTGACCTCACCGGTGGCGAACGGAAAAACGAAGTTGTCGAAGTTGTAATGGAAAGAGTTCAGTTCGCCCCGCAACTTGCTGCCCCTCTGGCGAAGCGAGACCTCCACACCGTTGCCGATCTCGGTCTCGAGATCTGGATCGCCGATTTCAAAGGAGAGGGTGCCAACGTGGGGACCGAAGTTGTAGAGCTCTTCCAGAGCCGGCGCGCGGGACGAATGGGCATAGTTGACTACCAGGGCGCCGTCCCGCCATAAGCCGAGGTGGACGCCGGCCGCCGCCGAAGCTCCGGTGAACGTGCGCTTCGGCAATCCAAATGCACGTGGGTCGCCCACCAGCGCCTTTGGTTGATAGCTGGTCCTCTCCAGTCGGCCGCCGAACTGGAGCTTGACGCGTTCGAACTCGAGTTCCTCGAGCCCGAACACAGCAAACGCGTTCTGGTCCACCGGAGGGGAAAGCGCTTCTTCCCCTCGGACGTCGTAATCGCGCGCAAGGCCCCAGAAGCCAAACCGCCCGGTGAGCGGACCGACCTTGGATTGCTCAAAAGAACCCCGGTAAACAAATTGCTCCTGGTTGAAGTTGGTTCCCGCCTCGCGCCCGCCATCGGTGAAAATCCCAATCTCGTCGTGTTCCCACTGGGTGAAATTCAGCTTCAGGGCAAAGTTGTCGATTGCCGAACCCAGCTTGCGAAGGCGCCAGTTGAACTGATAGGACTGGCGCTGCGAGTCCAGCTCGATTCTCTCAACTTCTCTTTCTTTGGGGTCCTCGCTTTCCTCCTCCTGGGTCCCGAACTGTTCAGCAAACGGCACACCGTAAACGCCGTCATCTACGTGGATGCCAAAGCTGAGGAAGTTCCTGTTTCCATACCAGCCAACACCGCCGTAGGCATTGGCCACGCGGGTTCCGGAGTTAAAGACTTTGCCTTCCGGAGTGCTGTAGTCGCCACTTCGCTGGCCGCCTCCACCGCCCCAGATCATCCATTTACCGATCCCATACTCGAAACCACCCGTGCTGCCGCCAAACGCGTTGGCCGAGCCCCCAGTGCCGGAAACGTGGCCTCGCAACCCTGCGTGTGGGTGTTGGTGCACCGCGTGATGGCGTGTGATGGCGTTGACGACGCCTCCCAAAGCGTTGCTGCCGTAAAGCAGAGTCGCAGGCCCCTTCACGATTTCCACCCGGTCCAGAGCCGCCGTATTCATCAGCTCTCCGTGATCGCCCGACTGCGAGGAAAGAGTTCCGGTACGAATCCCATCTTGCATAATCAGCACGCGGTCCCCGTCAAATCCGCGCACGATGGGCCGCGAGTTCCCCGGACCAAAGCTGCGTGCGGCAACGCCGTTGCCGGGCCGGCTAGCCAGGACCTCGCCGATCCCCGGCGCGATTGAGTCGGCCAGGTCAAACGAAGTCTGCAAGGTGACGCTCTGAAAGGATTCAAAGGCTGTTTCCTTGCGTCCGCTGGCAGTGACCGTGAGTTCATACCGCTCGGGGGCGACCTCAAGCGCGAAATTCGCCGTGACTACCAGGTTGAAATCGTCATCATGAAATAGGCCGGGCGAGAAGGCAGCGGTGGTGATGACGAGCAACGCCAACCCAGCCATAAGAGTGGCCACCTTCATAGCGGTCCGGGTTACGTTGGTCTTCATGACGAGAGTGGCTAACTCAGCCCTGAGGAGCGACGCCGACAAACCAGCCCGGGCGTCCCTGAGGACGACGCTTATAAGTTATTCTATCATGGGGACTTCTGCCTGTCAAGCAACATCGCGCGCCGTCAAGCGTTGCGTGGCTTGAAGCCTTTGCCGGATCTGCGGAGGAATCAGTACAGGACCTGGTCCTCGCCCTTCTGAGCGATGAGGTTATCGAAGCGAGCCACGATTTTGTCGCGCCGCTTCATCAGGGCTTTGACTTCCGATGCGTTCAGGTGAGGCTGCGTCTTCTCCCGAACCTCGGCCGCGCTCAACTGCTGCAGCTTCTCGAGCAACTGCCGGTCGCACTTAACTAAACCCTTGGGGCTCCGCAGCTCGTGATGCCAGCGGAAGGCGCGCGTAAAGTCAATCATCCAGACCTTCCAGTCCTCAGTGATCAGCAGGTTTCCCAGGTTGCGGTCGGTGTCATGGACAAGCTGGGAGAACACCCGCACCCTGTGGATCTGTCGGTTCCAGGCTTCCGGGTCGGGCGGCTGTAGCTTTTTCAGAAAGCGATCCCGCTCGTGCCACTTAAAGGTGACCCACCAGCTCAGCGCGCCGGTCTTGCCAGCCCATTTACGCGCCACTGTCACCGGCATCATGTGCGTCAGGCCGAGTAGCCCGGCTAGCTCGTAGGCGGCAATGTTGAAGTGGTAGGAGTCGCGGAAGTTTGGCTCAGCGTGACCGGCGGGCCTGCGTTCGTCAATGGACTGGAAGGCGGCGTCGTGCGTCAGCGTGCCGTCCGTCAGCGTCAGCCGCCATGGAGCGGTGACGCCTCGGCTGAGCTGTCGGCTGCGGATCACTTTGGCCGTCAGCAGGAATTGTTGTGTTCGCTCTGGTGTAAGGTTCGGCTCTTCCGCAGCAACCAGGAAGCCGGCGGCGACCAGGCCGGCCAGCGCGGCCCCGAGCAACGCTCCTGAAGGACGGCACGACATCGAGCTCTCCCTGCTGCGCAGGTCTGTCTGCTGGGATGAACTTTACTCGCCTTTGGCGTCGTCCGCTGAACCGATTCCGTGTCGCCGGTCGCTCCCCCGTGGCCGTCAGCAGGAATTGTTGTGTTCGCTCTGGTGTAAGGTTCGGCTCTTCCGCAGCAACCAGGAAGCCGGCGGCGACCAGGCCGGCCAGCGCGGCCCCGAGCAACGCTCCTGAAGGACGGCACGACATCGAGCTCTCCCTGCTGCGCAGGTCTGTCTGCTGGGATGAACTTTACTCGCCTTTGGCGTCGTCCGGCAACGCTAGACCTCTACCTGGCTTAGCGGCACCGGCGAAAGCTGCCAGCCGAAGTGGCAACTTGGACTCAGGATACACTTGCAATCCAAAAGGGAGCAGATTAGATTGACGCCGACACCACGAACGGGCCTCTATTGTGGTAAAGCGTCCATTCCGGATTTCCACCACCGCGGCCCGGCCTTGCGCCTCCCGACGGTCATGATCGGCTACCTTGAAAAAGCGCTGAACGTGCGCCGCCACGAGTTCGTGCCGGCCCTGCTGCTGTTCCTCTACCTGTTTCTGGTGATCGCCTTCTACATGATGGGCCAGTCGGCGGGCGACGCCCTGTTCCTGAACGCCTTTCCCAATCATCTGCCCCACGCGATTATGGGTACGGCGCTGTCGAGCGGCCTCTTCGTTTGGGTCTACATCCGCCTGTCGAACCGGCTACGGCTGGAACGGTTGATCACCGGATCGCTTCTGTTCTTTTCCCTGTCTTTTCTCCTGTTTTGGTGGCTGACGCACCTGCCCGGCAAGTTCGTTTACGCGCTGATTTACCTTTGGGTGTACACGGCGGCGGTGGTGGGCACGGCGACGGGATGGACGATGGCCAACTACGTGCTGACCACGCGGCAAGCCCGGAGAGTCTTTGGCTTCATCGGCGCCGGCGCCATCCTGGGCGGGATTTTCGGCGGCTTCTTTACCAATGCGGCGACGCGTTACATGGCGACGCGGGACATGCCCTCAGAGACGTTGCTGCTGGCCATGGCCATTTCGCTGGGGATGTGCGTGCCGCTGGTCAAACTGCTGTTCTGGCGCACGCGGGAGCGGCTGGCCGAGCTGAATCTGACCCCGAGCGCGGGCGAGCAGTCCCCCAAGAACCTCCTCGAGAGCCTGGCGCTGCTTCGTGGCTCCAGCTATTTGCTGCTGATTACTGCGCTGATCGTGATTGGCTCGGTGTCCACCACCATCATTGGCTATCAATTCAAGGTCATTGCCAAGGCCCATTACGGGACGGACAAGGCTGCGCTGACCGCTTTCTTCGGCCAATTCTACGGCTACATGGGCCTGGCTTCCTTCTTGCTGCAACTGATTCTGACCGGACGTTTGCTACGCTCCCTGGGCATCCGGGTCACCCTGCTGATCCTGCCTTTCGTGTATTTGGCGGGAAGCATGCTCGTGTTGCTGGTTCCCACCCTGGTTTCGGTAGTGGTGCTCCGCGGCAGCCACAATCTGCTGCGCTACTCCCTGGACCGCTCCAGCACCGAACTGCTCTACCTGCCCATGGCGCCCGACATCAAGAGCCAGATCAAGTCGATTCTCGACATTTTTATGTACCGGGTCGCCGATGGGGCAGCGGGCCTGGTGCTGTGGGTTTTCGCCAACCTGCTGCACTTCAGCCCCGGCCGCATCAGCCTGGTGAACTTTGTCTTCCTGGGGGGCTGGATCGGCATCGCGTACGGTGTCCGGCGAGAATACCTGAACGTGCTGCGGCGGGCCATCCAGCGCCACGCTTTGGATCCGGAACGCACCGCGACCGGCATACTGGACGCCACCACGACCGGAGTGCTAGCGCTGGCACTGGAGCAGGGCGACGAGCAGCAAATCTTGTACGGGCTGAGCCTGTTTGAGGTGGGAGGCCAGCCCGGCCACCACCCCATGCTCCGCGACTTACTGGGACATCCCTCCCCTGCCGTTCGCCAGCGCGCTCTGCACCTGTTGAGCGATACCGGCGACTTGGAAATCCTGCCCCAGGTGGAAATGATGCTGGCCGACGAATCGATTGAAGTGCGGACCGAGGCAATGCATTACCTTGTGGCGCACACCCAGATCGATCCCCTCAGCCTGCTAGGCAAGGAGACCGAACTTCCCGACTACTCGCTTCAGGGTTCTGTGGCGGCCTACCTGGCGCGGACGGAGGACCCGGAAAACTTGCAGGCGGCGCAGATCATTCTCCAGGACATGTTGAGTGGGACCGGCCCGGAGGCGGCGCGCGCGCGCACCGAAGCTGCCCGCGTGCTGGGGACAATTCCGGCGCCCTCTCCGCTTCACTCCGAGCTATTGAACCTGTTGCGCGATGACGACCCTGATGTGGCCGGGCACGCTCTGCTGAGCGCCGGCAACATCCAGCGCCTCGAGTACCTGCCGCTGATCATTGAGAAGCTGGGACGGCGCCGCCTGGCCCCCGCCGCCCGCGCTGCTCTGGCTCAGTACGGCGAGCGCGCTGTGGGCACCTTGCAGGACTACCTCAACGACGAGGACGTCCCGCTGCCCGTCCGCAAGCAAATCCCTGGCGTGTTGGCCAGCATCCCCAGCCAGCAGTCGGCCGCGGTGCTGGCCAGCAGCCTCATCCAAGGCGAGCCCGGGCTGCGCTATGACGTGCTGAAAGCCATGAATAAACTTCGCCGCTCGCATCCGGCGCTGTTGGTGCCCAACGCGGAGCGCGAAGACGTGCTGCGGGCCGAGCTGATGGGCTACTACCGCTCCTTCCAGATCCTGGCCGCTGTGGACCCCCGCGCCAGCACGGCATCGCGGGCCCCGGGCAGCGAACCGTTGCTCTCCCGAGCTTTGCGCGAGCGCATGGATCACGAACTGGAGCGCATCTTCCGCCTGCTGGCTCTGCTGTATCCGCCACGCGACATCCACAACGCCTTTGTCGGGTTGGCCTCCCCGCGCCCCCAGCTCCAAGCCAACGCCCTGGAGGTGCTGGAGAACCTGCTCCGCAACGACCTCTACCGCCTTCTGGCCTACGTGCTGGATCCGGAGATGACCCTGCAGCAGAAGCTTGGCTTTGCCCGTCGGCTCGTCCACACTAGCGTGGACTCACCAGCCGAGGCTCTGCGCATCCTGCTGCACTCGGAGGACCGCTGGCTGCGCGCCTGCGCCCTGCACGCGGTCGGCGAAGCTCGCCTGGTTGAGCTGTCCGCCGACCTACCCCACGTCTCCCGCGCCGGCGATGCGTTGCTCGAAGAGACCTGGCACTGGACCAACGCCCGGCTGGCTCCTGCTGCTACTAGCTGAGGCCACTTAAGGATCGCCATGCTGACTGTCCTCGAGAAGGTGAATATCCTGCAGAAGGCCCCCCTCTTCCATGAAGTCCCCACCGAAAGCCTGGCCCGGCTGGCAGCTTTGGCCCAAGAGGTTCGCTATGAGGCGGGCAGTCTGCTGTACCGGGAGAACGACGCCGCCGACAGCATGTTTGCTCTGATGGAGGGCGAAGTGGTCCTGCTGCGGAATGGACAGGAGACGGAAAAGCTGGCCCCCCCTTCTGAGGTGGGGGCACTCACCCTGCTGGCCGACCAGCCCCAGCCGGACTCGGCCAGGGCCACCCAGCCGACCCTCGCGCTGCAACTGGACCAGCAGGAGTTCTACGACGCCATGGCCGAGGACTTCAACCTCACCCGCGGCATCCTGCGTGCGCTGGCCCGGTCGGCGGCCACTGCCTCCTAACGTGGAAGGCGGCGGGGAGAGAGAGCAGGGGACCCGGACGCCCGAGAGCGCCGGGGATGCTTGCCGGCAAACATGCGTTGATCGGACTCGGCTACTGTAGCGCGGCGGTGGCTCGGCCCGTAGCCTGGATGCCGTTTACGGAGAGCCTACCATGCCAGCCTAAAGATATCCTTGGCGCTTTGTTCGCACGATCCAACAGAAAGCCAGAAAAGCGACCAAGTACCACGCGAAGCCGCTCCAGTAAGCCTTGGAAATGCCGAACTGCAATGCGATCACGACCGCAAGCACCGAGGCACATACCGAGGTAGCTCCGTTGATCCCCCACAGCCAGGGTGTCAACTCGGCATACCCTTTGGACGCTGCCTTCATTCCGAGAGGGAAGGCCATCCCCATGAACAGTCCAATCGGGCAGAGGATTGCTGTCGCCACCAGAATTCGGACTGGCGTGACGGAGTCGTGGAAAAGGCGAATGAATTGCGGCGTGAGCAACCCAAAAAGCACCAGAGTGCAGAGCAGCAAGAGAAGCCGGCGCTGCCCTGATTTTTCCAAATCTGCGTTGTGGAGCTTTCCCGTAAGGAAGCTACCCACGCCACTGGACAAAAGCAAGGTGAAAAGGACAACGGAAAGACTGTAGGTCGGATGTCCCAGGTAAACAATTAGCCTCTGAAGTTGTGAAATTTCCACCAACATGTAGCCAAATCCAATAGCGCCGAAGAACAGAAGCAGTGGAATCGCATCCTTGAGTGGCGCCCGCCCGCGGGCTAGCCAAAGCGGGACAAAAATCGCAAGACAAGTCAGCACCAGCACGGTGATGAGCAGAATTCCCAGGATCAGCGTTCCTGCGGTCAGATACAGCGACGGGTTCAGCTGCCGCAGCTTCAAGTTGCCAACATCACGAAGCCGCGACACTTGAAAGAAGAAAGGGCTATCATCGGTGGGCGGCGCGACATTGAAAGGGAAAGTGGCAGTCAACTGATCCAGTCCTTTTCCTGTAGCCAGTGTTGAAAAGGTGGTGTCGAGAGAGAATCTCGGACTGAGAACCACCTCGAACCGGAGCTTCCGAGAGACATCTTCGATCGTCTCCAGGTCTTCCGGAGTAAATGGCACCTTGCTCACCAGCATCGTGCCGATTCCGGCCTCCATTTGGGCCGCGGGGAGATGCCTTACGATGACAATGTGCTTCTGGGGATCCTCCACTCCGGTTTGCGCCAATGACGCAGAGGCCAAGGAGGTGAGTCGATACAGCTCAACTGGATAATCACGATGATACCAGCGGGAGAAGCTGAGAACTCCACGGCTGGTCGTGCGGTCGAGGAAAAGTTTCCAAGCCTCGACAGTATAAAGCGAATTTTCGGTTAGCACGAAAGCGCCGGCAGCCGTTGCCGCCCAGGTGTCAGTCAGGGAAGCTTGAATAATATCAAACTGTTCCTGGTGCCTGGCAATGTAGCTTCGGGCCTCATCGTTGACGAACGTGACGCGGGGAATCCGGTCGAGATGACCGGTGAAGTCCCCGAACCGACCATTCACTGCGTCAATAATGTCCTCGTTGATCTCGACGGCTAAAACCGACTTCTGCCCGAACACCAGGGCCGAGAGGATGTCTCTTCCGCCCCCCGCGCCCACAACAAACACTCTGGACTCCGGCCTGATGTAGTGCACAAAATTAGTGACGTCATACCGAAGATAATCTAGCTGGTCGAAATTACCGTCAAACGCGGTCAGAGTGGTTAAAGCGTTCGCGTCGATTGTTAAATAAAGTTGTCTCACCCGACGGCGAGTGGGATAAGCGGGACTCGGTCCCGTGAGGAACGGTTCCTCATAACCGTGGGGATCACCGGTCACAGTGATGCGCGAAAACGAATTCCACTTTTCATACAGTGGTGCAAAGTCTGCCAAGCCCTTCACTTGTTGCAGGTGCACCAAGGGACGGTGCTTCCACACCAGGATCGTGTTGACAATCGTAAAGGCAGCAAAAACAATGCTGAAGATAACGGCCAACCTGAACAGTCCGCGACTGCCGGGTTGTCGCGCGAAGCAGGTAGCGCTTAACGAAGCCAAAAGCGCGACAACGAAGACCGCCGTCGGGCCGTCTGTAATCCGAAGAGTGTAGATGAACACAATGCAGCCGGCCGCCGCCCCCGCCAGGTCGACTGCGTAAAGTTTACTGATCTGCGCCGGAAATTTTGTCAGCGCCACGCTCACGCTGATGCCGCTGAATACGAACGGCACGGCGATGACGGCGTAGGAAACCGCTATGGAGAGGAGTTGGTAAAGGGACGTAGGCGTGTTGAACGGCAAGCCGACGTGAATGAAAAAACTGACGATGGCGAGGATGCCGAAAATCAACGAGCCTCCCGCCAGATGCAAATGGGCCCGCCCGGGCGTAAAGTAGTTCGGCCGCAAGTAGACCAGGAGTCCGCCCACCGTCATACCGAACATGGCCAGCGAAACAGCCATAAAGGCGAAGTGGTACCACATCGTGACACTGAAAATCCGTGTCAGCAGCACTTCGTAGAGCAAGGTGGCGAGCGTCACAAGGAAAAGGCCTGCGTAGGTTCCTGGGCTCGCTTCTGGTACGGAGGTGCTCATCACGGAGGTCAACGGCGCTCCAGGCGGGTCAGGTCTTCGTAGGTTTCGCGTTCCCGCACCACGCGAAAGGTCTTGCCACCCACCAGCACTTCCGGGATACGGGGGCGCGAGTTGTAGTTGGAGGCCAGCGAGGCGACGTAGGCACCAGTGGTGAACACCGCCAGCAGCTCTCCGGGACGCGCAGCCGGGAGGTGGCGGTCCTGGGCGAAAAAGTCTCCGGTCTCGCACACCGGGCCAACCACGTCACTCACCAGTTCGCGGCGGGTGTTCTTCACGACTGGTCGGATTTCGTGGTAAGAGCCGTAGAGGGCGGGCCGCAGCAGGTCGTTCATCGCCGCATCCACGACAAGGAAATTTTTCTCCCCGTTGCGTTTTCGGTAGAGCACTCGGGTAAGCAAGACGCCGGCCTCTCCCACGATGGAGCGTCCCGGGGCCACAAGGATGTGATAGCGGTCGCGGCCTGCCGAGCGAATCAGTTCCACCACCCGGCGGGCAAATTCGGCCACGTCCGGACCGGTTTCCCCGAGCCGGTAAGGGACGCCCAGACCGCCGCCCAGATCCAGATAGCGAATGCCGAGCCCATGACGGCGTAGCCGTTCGGCCAGCTCCAGCAGCTTCTCCAGCGCCTCCAGGAACGGGGACACGTCCAGAATTTGCGAGCCGATGTGGCAGCTGATTCCGGCCACCTCCAGCGCGGCCAGTTTTGCGGCCCGCAGGTAGATGGCTTCGGCACGAGCAAACTCAACGCCAAACTTGTGCCGGCGCAGCCCGGTAGCGATGTAGGGATGGGTTGCCGCGTCCACGTCCGGGTTCACGCGCAGCCCGACCCTCGCCCGGCGCTTGGACTGCCGGGCGCGTCTCGCGAGTCGCTTCAGCTCGTCTTCCGACTCGGCGTTAAACAGATGGATGCCCGCTTCCAGCGCCGCGTCCATCTCCGCCTCCGTCTTGCCGACGCCGGAGAAGACCACGC
This sequence comes from Terriglobia bacterium, assembly GCA_965223005.1. Classification (GTDB taxonomy): domain Bacteria; phylum Acidobacteriota; class Terriglobia; order JAJPHL01; family JAPKYU01; genus CBDBKE01. The sequence continues at coordinate 223,383 of CBDCVK010000008.1, forward strand.
CGCGCGGATCGCCGCCGGCGCGCAGCACACGATGCAGCTCGCCCGCCGAGACGATGTCAAAGCCGGCGCCCAGCCGGGCCAACAGTGCAAGAACCGCCAGGTTGGAATTGGCCTTGACCGAATAGCAGACACGATGAGGATAGTCGGCGAAGGCGCGGTCAAAGCGGCGAAAGTTGTGCTCGATGGCGGCGCGGCTGTACACATAGGCGGGCGTGCCCACGGCTGCGGCAATTTGCTCGGCCGGCACGCCCTCGCAGTGGAGCCGGCCAGCGCGGTAAGGGAAGTGGGTCAGGCGCATGGGGCCGCTCCCTCGGGGTTGTTCTCGCCGACCTTCAGCACGACCACGGTGCGGTCGTCTGCCGGCTCCTGCCACGCCGCCCAGCGGTGCGCCTCCTCGAAAATTCTCTCCACCAGTTCCTCGGCGCTTGCTGTGCAATAACGGCAGACCAGCTCCTGGAGACGGTGCCGACCGAATTCCTCGCCGGCGCGGTTCAGGTTCTCCGTGATGCCGTCGGAGTAAAAGACGGCGATATCGCCGGGGCGCAACTGGAACGCGTCCGCCTGATACTCGACATTCTCCAGCAGTCCCAGCGGCACGCCCTCCACGCGGACCGGCAGCACCTTCCCTCCCTGGCAGAAGATCGGATGGGGCAAGCCGCCGTTGGCGATGTCCAAGGTCCAGGCCTGGGGGTCCAGGAATGCATAGCAGAGGGCCAGGGAACGCGCCGCGACACGGCGCTGGCAAAGTGCCTGGTTCAGTTGGTGCAGAATGCTCCCGACCGGCTGGCAACGGGCGGCCAGGGTGCGCAGCAGGCCATGGGAGAGCGCGGCGTAGAGAGCCGCCGGTGCACCCTTGCCGCTGACGTCGCCGGTAAAGACGCCCAGCCCGCGGCAGGAGCTGTCTTCGTCCTTGTACTCGAGGAAGTCATAGAGGTCACCGCCCAACTCGCGTGCTGGCTCGTATCGGGCGTGAAGCTGGAGGCCGGGGATTTTCGGAAAGTCGCGAGGCAGCAAGCTGTACGCCAACTCGCGGGCGGCGCGCAGGTCGCTCTCCATCCGGGCTTCTTTCTGGGCCAGTTGCTGGTACAGGCGGGCGTTCTCGATGGCGATGGCCACCTGCGGCCCCAGCAGCTCCACCATCTGCAGGTGTTGCCTGGTAAAGAAACCCCTGCGTCCGCTTTCCAGGTTCAGCACTCCGATGACTTGCTCCTTGCTGATCAGCGGCACAGCCAGCTCGGAAAGCGTCTCAGGGTTCACGTTGAGGTAGCCCGGGTCGAGTGTCACGTCCGGAATCAGCAAGCTGCGGCGCTCGGCGACTGCGCGCCCGACAACGCCCTTGCCCAGGGGAACCGTGCCCTTCTGCCACCCCTGCTCACTGCGGGGCTGGCTCAGGTAAAGCTGGAGCAGCCCGCGCGGCTGGTCCAACAGAAGCACGTGGAAGCCGTCGTGGCCGATCAGCCGGTGCAGCAGCTCGGCGATTTTCCGAAGCAAGTCGTCCAGGTTCAGGATGGAAGAGAACTCTCGGCTGATCTCGGTGAGGGTGGCCAGGGTACGGGCCTGCTGCAGCGTGGAACGGTAGAGCCGAGCGTGCTCCACCGCCAGGCCCAACCGGCCGGCGACCACCGAGAGCAGATCGCGGTGGCGCTCGGTGAGGCAGCCGTCCTGCGTGCACTGCAGGTCGATCACGCCGACCACCCGATCCCGGACGATCATGGGGACGGCCAATTCGCAGCACACGTCGTCCCGCGTCTGGATGTAGCGGGCATCGGAGCGAACGTCGGTGACCAGAATCGGGACCCGCTCCGCCACGGCTGCCCCGGTGATCCCCTGACCAGCCTGAATGCGAAGCGAGCGCACCACTTCCTCGCTGTGCCCGATCGCGTAGCGGATCGACAGCTCCTGGGTGCTCTCCTCCAGCAGCAGGATGGCCAGGATCTCGTAATCCACCGCCTGCCGGATCACGTCCGCGATTCGCTCTAACAGCTCATCCATATCCAACGAGCTGTTGGCTACCTCGGCTACCTGCAGCAGGAACTGGAGGGTTTCCGGCTCCGAGCGGACGTCGAAAACCGAGCTGGGCTCCTTCGGCATCGTTGTGTCTCTAAAAACTGTGTCTCTGAAAACTAACTCAAAGCTGTTCCCGGCAACTGATTCTCATTGTCGAGCCGACGACCTGCGCCCACTGTGACCCCCTCCCTTTGGTCCAACAAACCGTAACAGGCCATAGCAGGTTTTCCCTAATAGGAGGCCGGAGCGCCGGCAGCGGAGGGAGGCTGAGCAGGCTTCCGACCCGCGGCTTCCTCGAGGATCTTGACGCTGGCGCTGGCGCCGATGCGAGTGGCTCCGGCAGACACCATCCCCTCCATGTCATTCAGCGTGCGAATTCCGCCCGCAGCCTTCACCCCCAGGCTCTGGCCCACGACGAAGCGCATCAGTTCGACGTCGTAGACCGTGGCGCCTCCGGGGCCGAAGCCGGTTGAGGTCTTGACAAAGTCGGCGCCAGCCGCCTGTGCCAGCAGGCAGCCGGCAACCTTCTGCTCGTCGTCCAGCAGCGCCGTCTCCAGGATCACTTTGACCGGGGCGCCGTCGGCGTGGCTGACCTCAACCACGCCGGCGATGTCCAGCCGCACGCTCTCCAGATCGCCAGAGCGCAACGCGCCAACGTTGATCACCATATCAATTTCCTGCGCCCCAACATGGATGGCTCGCGCCGCTTCCTGGCGCTTTACCGACGGCAGCGTGGCTCCCAGCGGAAAGCCCACCACGGTCGCGACCCTCACCCGGGTGCCGCGCATCCGCTCGGCCACCTGCGGCACCCAGTACGGGTTGACGCAGACGCTGGCAAAGCCATGCTGGCGTGCCTCGTCGCACAGGCGCAGGATGTCGGCCTGGGCCGCCTCGGGCCGCAGCAAGGTGTGATCAATCAGGGCGGCCAAGCCCAGGGCACTCGCTGGTCCCGCCGGAACCGGCGGCGTCATCGAAACGCGGTAGGCCCCGGCGCTTACTATGCGCTCGGTCCGATGCTGGCAGGTGAAGGCACAGTCGCCCCGGCAGCTGGGGCACTGCAGTTCGTCGGGCTCTGCGCCTGCGGCACCACCCACGCTTGGGTGAGTCAGCCCCGGGTTGGTCAGGCGAAGATAGACCTCCTCGGCAATGGCCTCGATGAGGTTCTCGATATCGGCGGTACTCATCCGAGTGCCGATTTCGGGGGTGCAGGTGGCGATATCTTGCGCCGCCGCCGTCTTTTGCCGGGTGGTTTCCGTCGCCGGATTTGCTGCCTTCAGGCAGCCATCATAGCACAGTGTGGCGAGCCCTCTACTGGCCTTGTTGGCCAGCAGAGGGGCCCCGGCGCTGCGCTCCGGGGGTCCTCAGGCCGAATTTTCCAACACGCAGATGTGCGGAAGCTGCCGGTACCGCTCGCCGTAGTCCAGGCCGTATCCGACCACGAAGGAGTCGGGAATCTCGAAGCCGACGTAGTCCACCCGAATGGGCAGCAGGCGCCGCGACGGCTTGTCCAGCAATGTCACGATCTTCAGCGAGCGCGGGCCGCGCGACTCAAGCAGATGGTAGAGATAGTGCAGCGTCAGGCCGGTGTCCACAATGTCTTCCACGATCAGCACGTCGCGCCCCTCCAGGGGGAGGTCCAGGTCCTTGGTGATCTGGACTTCGCCGGAACTGCTGGACCCTCTGTGGTAGCTGGCGACAGCGATGAAATCCAGGGAAACTTCCAGCTCCAGCGTCCGCAGCAGATCGGCCAGGAAGATGCTGGCGCCCTTCAGGATGCAGACGAGGTGGAGCGGCCGGCCCCGGTAGTCGCCGTTGATCTGGGCCCCTATCGCGTGGACGCGTTGCTGGATCTGTTCGCTCGATAGCAGGACTTTCAGTCCGCCGGCGGAAGAAACGCTGGCGCTCACCTAAGCCGCCCCCAGCGCTCTCTCAATGATCTGCCGCACTTTCTCCGATTCTTCCCGGAAGGCGATGCCGGCTTGCAGTCCTTCCAGCCGCGCGATCCTGCCGGGCAACGAGAACATGAGGCCGTATTCTTCCACCGAGAAGGTCAGCTCGATTTCGGTACCCAGCGGCGGCCAAGGGTTCTGCGATTCCAGCAGGATGCCGCCTATGGAAACGTCGCGGGCGATGGCCGTACCTCGCGCGGAAGCGGCGCGAAACAACACCGCTCCCAACGCCGGCAGAGCGTGCCGCTTGCGTGATCTTCTCTCGGCCCCTTCAGCCACAGCGGGCGTCCTCCTTTCAAATTTCGCGCATTATACAAGGAACCCGTCTTTTAAAGGCGCTTGGATGCTCAGCGTGGTATCAGATCACTCTCATCGGAGGCGGCCCTTCCGGGAGCTCCCAAGACGGGGGTCTTGTAGGGAAGGGGACAGATGTAGTAGGCTTCGCTAGAAATTAGCCTTGGTTAATATTCCGCGGTTAATATTCTGCGGTTAATATTCTGCGTCTACCCAAGTTCATATGGCCCGTAAGAGGATTTCCCGAAGAATGTTCCTGGGAGCGGGGTCGGCTGGCGCTGGCGCGCTGACGGCGGCCGGGCTGCGCTCCGCCAGCCCCGAGGCCAGCCTGGCCAGTCAGCCCGCCAGCAGCCACACCGCCGCGCACGACCTGACTACGGTTGGCGACATTGCCCCTGGAGGCCTAGACCCCACCAGCTACCTCGCCGACTTTGACGGCGGCGAGGTTTCCACGCTGCCCAGCGGCCAGACGCTGCGCCAGTACGAGCTGGTGGCCACGGACCTCGAGATCGAGATTGCCCCAGGCGTCTACTTCCCGGCCTGGACCTACAACGGGCGGGTGCCGGGCCCCACCATTCGCGCGCGCCAGGGGGACCGCATTCGCATCCGCTTTTCCAATGCCGGAGCACACCCGCATACGATCCATTTCCACGGCTTCCACCCGGCGGCTATGGACGGAGCCGGGGTGGCGCAGTACGTGCACCCCGGGGAGAACTTCGTCTATGAATTCGACGCCGATCCCTTTGGCCTGCACCTCTACCACTGCCACACGAACCCTCTGAAGCGGCACATTCACAAGGGGCTCTATGGGGCGTTCATTGTGGATCCGCCCGAGCCGCGGCCCCCAGCCCGCGAGCTGCTGATGGTGATGAACGGCTTCGACACCAACTTCGACAACGAAAACGAGATCTATGCCGTCAACTCGGTGGCCTTTCATTTTATGCGCCACCCGATCCGCGTCCGGCTGGGCGAGCTGATTCGGGTCTACCTGGTGAACCTGCTGGAGTTCGACCTCCTCAATTCCTTCCATCTGCACGCCCATTTCTTCCACGAGTACAGAACAGGCACGCGGCTGGAACCCGGCAACTACACCGACACGGTGATGCTTTGCCAGGGCGAACGCTCCATCCTGGAGTTTGACTTCCGCTTTCCCGGCCAATTCATGTTTCACGCACATCAGACCGAGTTTGCCGAGCTGGGCTGGATGGGTTTGTTTGAGGTGGAGCCATGAGCGAGCGGGCAACGGTTCCGGCCGAGCAACAAGCGCCTGAAGCGCGCCGCTGGGTGGCAGCCCTGCTGCCGCTGTTGGCCATTGCCGCCGGCTTTGTGTTGCTACTAGTGTGGCGGCCTGACCGCGTCTTCCAAATCGGCGTGCCGCCACCCGAGGAGCTTTCGATCCGGCGCATCGTGCTCCAGCCCGACGAGATCACCCTACAGGTGACCAACGTTGGGCCAGCCGAACTCACGTTGGCCCAGGTCATTGTGGACAAGGCCTTTTGGACGCACAAGGTCACGCCTGGCCGACGCATCCCGCGGCTGGGGCAAGCCGAGGTGCGAGTTCCCTATCCCTGGGTGCAGGGCGAAACGCACGAAGTGACGCTGATCACCAGCACCGGCCTGACCTTTACGCGGGAAATCCCAGTGGCCGTGGCCACGCCGAAACTGGGTTGGCGCGCCGCCGGGCTGTTCACCCTGATGGGAACCTATGTCGGTGTTCTGCCGGTCTTCCTCGGATTGGCCTTCCTCCCCTTTCTCCGGCGCCTTCCCCGGGGCGGTATGCACTTCCTACTGGCGCTGACGGTGGGCCTGCTGTTTTTCCTGGCGGTGGATGCGTTACACGAGGCGCTGGAAACCGCCGGACGGATTCCCGGCGCCTACCAACCGTTCGCCCTGATCGCGGCTGGTGTGGCGGGCAGCCTGCTGGCCCTGGCTGCGGCGGGCCAAAGGTCGGCGGCGGGCGCGCAATCCGAATCCATGGGACTCGCCACTTCCATCAGCATCGGTATCGGGCTGCACAACCTGGGCGAGGGGCTGGCGGTGGGCGCCGCCTTCGCGCTGGGCGAGGCGGCCCTGGGTACCATGCTGGTGTTGGGCTTCGCACTGCACAACACCACTGAAGGGGTGGCCATCGTGGCCCCCTTGATGCGCGAACGCGTGAAAATCCGCCAGTTGGTCTGGCTGGGAGCGGTGGCTGGAGTGCCAACGATCTTCGGCGCGTTGATCGGCGGGCTGGTGTACTCGGAGGCCTGGGCCCTGCTGTTCCTGGCTCTGGGCACCGGCGCCATCCTCCAGGTGCTCTACCAGGTGGGCAAATACTTGACTCGCGCTGGCTCTCTGTTCAGCGCCCCAAACCTGGCCGGATTTGCGGCTGGATTTCTGGTGATGTTTTCCACGGGGCTGCTGGTGGCCCGGTGAAGTAGACCAACGCTCATCTCGCGAAACCAAAGCCCAGCACCACCGCTCCCAGTTCGCGCTGCTCCTCGCCCGTCGGCGGAACAGCGCGGTCCAGGCGGATGGTGATCCGGGTGACAGGATGGGGAAGGGAACCGGCCGGCACCGGCTGGCGGATGGTGTAGGCCCCGGCTGCACGGTAGGTCTTCTCCACAAGCAGTTCGTTTTCTAGCAAGACAGAGACTGCCACCGACCCGCCCACCCGCTTCATGTGATTCTCCGGGAAATACAGCCGCAGCTCAAAGCTTACCGGGGATTCCTCCGGGGTCCGCAACACCGCCTGAGCTTCCTTGCTCATCCAGCGCCAGCTGCCGTCTTCAATGGGATACCATCGTCCCAACAACTGATGCCTGGCACGCAGGTCACCGAGATGAAGGTAGCTGAGGGAGGGATCGCTCACAGGAGCGGTGGCCGAGCGGGCCGAGGCAGCGGTGGGCCTGTCGGAGCCGAGGGGAACCAGTTCCCCCCAGCCTGCGCGCAGCCCGAGGGAAGCTTCAACCGACAACACCACCTCGCGCGCTCCGTCAAGCGACACACGGCGAGGTTCCCATAACTGCTCGTGGACCTTGACTGACTCCTGGAGAAGTACCCGGCCCGATGAGTCCCGAATCCTGAAGGTGGCCTGGCCGGTTTCGCTTGCAAACAGGGCCAGGCGCAGGCTCTGCCAGGCCGGCTCCAGGGGCAGTCGGACGGAAGCGCCGGGCGTAGGCAGATACACGAGGCGGCCGTCAAACTGTGTTGGGGTCCAGGGTGCTTCCAAGTTCAGGAAAGGGGAAGTCCTCGCGTAGGTAATGCGGTCCACGGGCCGGCGTGAAAACGAAAAAGGCAAGAGACCGAAAGTCTCGCTGGAAAAGCCGCTGTGGGCGTAACGGTCCAACAGGCGCAGCGGGCTGCGAACGGAGAGTTCTTCCACCTCGAGCGGCACGGCCAGGGCTTCCGCCAGGCTGCTGTAGTTTCCTGCCAGCGACATCTCCGAAGAAACAATCCATTCGCCGGGCAACGGCACGCTGCTGTGTTGGAGCATGCGCCCGCCCTGTTGGACCATGTAGTAGCGGAAGCCCCACTCGCCGTTTACCAAAAACGTGGCGCCGGGTGGCGGCTGGAGCTGAGGGTACAACCGGGCAAATTCGTAGGTGGCGAAGGAGAGATTCAGACCGAGAAAGGTATTAAACGCCAGGGCCAGCGCCAACCATCGTGGTCGTGTAGCGCACTGCCGCACCACCAGCAAGACCATCGGCGCAACCAGGGGCAGCAGGTAGCGCGCGGCTCCGGCAAAGAAAGCCACTGTCGCAAAGGCGAAGTACAACAGGCACCAACCGGCTAAGAAGGGCTCGCTGTGACGGGCGTTCCAGAGCCAGAGAAGAGCATGGATCCCGAGAGACACGAAAACGAGCAGCAACGCGCGCTCCCACCAGGGGTATCCTGGAACCAGCACGGCGGCCAGCAGGCCTGGGACCAGCAGCAGCGGCCGGAGCCGGGACAGCGGCAGCAACGTTACCAGCACGCCCAGGTGCTGGAGCAGCGCCAGGGCATTGGCACCTTTCAAGCTGAGTTTTCCAAAAGTGGGGCCGGTCATGTAGCCAAGCAACACCGCAAACGGGAGGCGGTGGATGAGCGCGAATTGCAGCGCCTGCCAGACGCCCAGCACCAGGAAGGGTGCGACCGCGGCCGCCCACGCGGCGCGGGGTGGGCGCACCCGCCGCCAGGTATAGCTCAGCAACAAGATCGGCGGCAGCGCCAGCGCCTGTAAGGCTACGAAGCCGGCTAACGCTAGGAAGATTCCCCCGGCCAAGAAACGCTCGCGCAGGTACAAGGCCGCGCCCAGAAGCAGAAACGCCAGCGTCGGCCCCTCCGGTATCGCCAGCGTGTTACTGTTTACCTGCACCAGCGGTGAGGAAGCTACCAGCAGCGCCGCCCATAGTGGCTGGGTCGTGAAACGCGCGGCCAGCGCGTAGGCCGCAAAACTGATGGTCAAGGCGAACATCAAGTAGGCGCCGTGAAAGAACAATGGCGAGAAGCCTCCCCATAGCGCCCAGAGCAAAGCCAGGATGTAGGCATTCAGCGGCGGGTGGGGGTGGCCGGCCATGTCTACCGGGCGCCCCTGGAACACGTATTGAAAATTCAGCGGGGTCAACGGCCGCTCGAGAACTTGCTTCGCCATGTCCAGGTAATTGACTTCGTCGCCCTGGACCGGCTGGAACAGGAAAGGAACGTGAAGCAACAGGGTGAACCCGCCCAGCAACAGCAATTGTCGCGAGCGGCTCATTGCGCCACCACAACGTGCAGGATCCAATCCCACCGTCTCACACCGCGAGTGTACGGGTTGCGACGGCTCGACATTGCGGCCAGTTTAGCACGTGGGCCAGAAAGAGCCCGGCACCGGGTGCTTCGAGGGCAAGAAGGGGAGCGTTGCGCGGCTAAAGCTTCACGATGGCCCTGGCGGTTGCTGTGCTTCCGCTTTCCGGATAACATAGAAACAGTCGCCGAGGACAGAAGCAAATGCTGATTCCCATGGTAGTGGAGCAGACGCCGCGTGGCGAGCGCGCCTTCGATATTTATTCCCGGCTACTGCGGGAGAACATTATTTTCCTGGGAACGCCGATCGATGACGAGATCGCCAACAACGTCATCGCCCAGATGCTGTTTGTGGCAGCCGAAGACCCGGAACGGGACATCGCCCTGTACATTAACTCGCCTGGGGGCTCCGTCTCGGCCGGTATGGCGATCTACGACACGATGCAGTTCGTGCGCAACGAGGTTAGCACCATCTGCATGGGACAGGCGGGTAGCATGGCCGCGATCCTGCTGGCCGCCGGCACGCGCGGCAAGCGCTATGCGCTGCCGCACTCGCGTGTCCTACTGCACCAACCCTCCCTCTACGGGCTTTCTGGACAGGCTACCGACATTGACATCTACGCCCGGGAAATCCTGAGGCTGCGGGAACAGCTCAACCGTCTGCTGGCCCAGCACACCGGCCAGTCGGTGGAGAAGACGGAACAGGACGTGGACCGCGATTTCATCCTCACGCCGGAACAGGCGATCGCCTACGGCCTCGTGGATCAGGTCCTGGAACGCCGACTGGTGCCCGCCTCGGTCCCCTAGCCCCGGCGTTGCTTCCTCACCCTCGCCTGAACCTGCCTCGGCTGGCCTACATTTTAAGCGAATGACTGTTCTCGGAGGAAACCAGGAAGTCGAAGATCGCCAGCACCTGTTTGCGGAATTCGTAGGCGCGGCGCGCTTTGGCGGAAAACCCCAGTTGGCCATGTTCCCAGGAGCGCTGCCACTTGGCCAGGATTTCTCCGGGCACATCAATGTCGCGGCGCAACCGCTCGGCGGAATGACCACGCAGAAACAGACCAAAGAAGAAGGCCGCTTCGCGCTGTGGGTGGGGGAACTCGTCTCTCTGCATTGTGCCCAATGCCCTCTTGCGACCGAGTCAACATTATCACAGCGTTTTGGGTTTCGCCAAGACCGAATTGCCGCCCGGTCCACGGGTGTGGGGTCTCATGCCTGAGTTGGTACGCGGCGCTGCTCTGATCGCGCGATTCCGTGCTAGCATGGCCGGGTTATGCCCAGTTCAGTCTGGTCAGGCTACGTGACCTTCGGCCTGATTTCCATCCCGGTGAAGCTGTTCTCGGCGGCGCGCAGCGAGGGCATCAGCTTCCGTATGCTCCATAAGGAGTGCGGCACGCGCGTCAAGCAGCAGTACATCTGCCCGGTGCACGAGCGGCCGGTCACGCGGGAGGAAATCGTCAAGGGCTACGAGTTCGAGAAGGACCGTTACATTGAGGTCAGTCCGGAGGAGATCAAGAAGATCGAGCCCCGCACCGCCCGAGCTATGGAGATTCTGGAGTTTGTCCCCCTGGCCGAAGTCGACGCAATGTTCTTCGACACCTCCTACTACCTGGTGCCGGACGATCCGGGGCTGCGCGCCTATGTGCTGCTGCGGCGGGCGATGGCCGATAGCGGCAAGTGCGCGATCGCCCGGTTATCCATGCACAACCGCGAGTACACGGCGGTCCTGCGGCCGCTCGCGCAGGGTCTGGCTCTCCATAGCATGTTTTTCCGGCACGAGGTGGGACGGATCGAAGAGCTAGGCCCGGTCAACGGCCTGGAAGTCAAGGAGAAGGAACTGGAGTTGGCTCACTCGTTGATCGAAAGCCTGAGCGCCCCCTTTGAGCCTGAGAAATACAGCGACAGCTTCCAGGCGAACCTGCGCACGATGCTGGATGCCAAGCTCCAGGGCCAGCCGGTGGCGGAAGTGGAAAAGCCCAAGCTGGCTCCGGTCATTGACCTGATGGCGGCGCTGAAGAAAAGTCTGGAAGACGCGCGCAAGTTGCCACGCAAGCAGGCCGCTGCTGACTCGGCGGCCGATCCGGCAGAGCGAGTGGCTGAGCCGGCGGCGGCCGGAGCGGCACCTGCGGCTCGGCCGCGCCGCAAGTCGGCGCGGTCCCGGAGCAGTTAGCTCGATGGCATCCGCCCAAGGCGAGAGCTATTCGCGCGAGGAGATGGGCAGGATTCTTGGCCTTTCCAAACGCCAGTTGACTGCCTGGCAGAAGCAGGGGCTGGTGAGCCATACCGGGCCGTACAGCTTCTCCGACCTGATCGCGCTCAAGACCATCCAGAAGCTCCGCAGCAGCAACATCCCACTGAAGAAAATCCAGCGCAGCGTTGTCGCGCTGAAGCGCAAGCTGAACGAAGTCGAACACCCTCTGACGGAGCTGAAGATTTCCTCCGACGGGCATCGGGTTATCGTCAATTACCGGGGCGCGACAATGGACCCCGACACCGGACAGTTGCTGTTTAACTTCGAGACCCGCCAGTTGCAAGCCAGCATCCGCGCCTTGAAGACTCCCCCGGCCGAGCTGCCGCACCGTCGGCAGGAGGCCGAGGAGTGGTTCCTCCGCGGCCTGGATCTGGAACAGCACCCGGAAACACTGCCCGAGGCGATGCAGTCATACTGCCGGGCCATCGAGCTGAACCCGAAAGCCGCCGGCGCCTACATCAATCTGGGAACCCTGTACTACAACGAGCACCGCCTGGCCGAGGCCGAAAAGTGCTATCGTGCAGCCATCGAGATTGATCCGCAGTATTCGCTGGCCTGCTTCAATCTGGGCAACGTCCACGATGAGCGGGGAAATCTGGAGGAAGCCCGGCAGTCTTACGAACAGGCCCTGCGTCTCTCGCCCGACTACGGCGACGCGCACTATAACCTGGCGCTCGTGTACGAGAAACTGCAGATGCGCGGCAAGGCCGTCCATCACTGGCGCGCCTATTTGAAGCTGGACCCCAGCAGTCCCTGGGCATCCTACGCGCGCCAGCAACTGGCTCGCGCCCCGCTGAAGCTCATCCCCCCGGACGAACCCCCTGCCCCAACCCGCCCCAAGCCACCCGCCTAGACTTCGGCGAGGAAAAGTACGGGCTAGAGCCACAGGCGTCGCCGTCGGCAACTCACCTATAATCCAGTAAGCAGAGAGCCCGCCGCGCGCGGTCGTGGGTCAGTTTCCGGAAAGGGTGTTTTACGGCCAAGTGGGCTGCGTGGGAGTATAGGTAAACGCTAACCGACTTATGGAGACCTATCCACTGAATGTGAGGCAAACGTCTTGTACTCAGAGACTCAAAGAGCCGGCTGGTCCAAAGCCCGGAAGAAAACAGCGAAGACCAAGACGGCTGAGTGAGGGGGCATGCCACGCCCCGCAAGGCGCCTTCCCTCTGCATACCCAGTCCTCTAATCCCGGATGAGCCTGGATGAGCCTTTGCCCGGCATGGTGGGCGATGTTCGTCAGCGGGCAGCGACTGGGCGACGCGCTGCCCGGGAGCAGGAAACAATCAGGTGGAGAATGTTACTGCGTCAGGGTGACTCCGAAAAGACTTTCCCCGACGTTGTACCCAAACAGGCCGAAGTCCAGGCCGGAAGCCTCGATTCGGCCGCTCTGCAGGTCGGAGAAAAAGTTCGCAGTCAAGAACGCGGCGCTTTCGCTGCTGAGCGGGAGCTGGCCCAGCAGGTTGCTGCCGATCGTGACCTGGCCGTCGCTGCACGAGGCTGAGCACATGACGACGCCGAACAGTGATTCAGCTGAATTGGCCGAAGCCATGAACACACCGACGGTTCCATTAGGGTCGGGACAGGTCCAGTTGATCGTCAGCGGCTGCGACGCGCTGAAGGAAGTGCCTTGGACGCCAAAGTCGGTCACACTGAACAGGGGCGAGAGGACTTCGACCATCGTATTGAAGGCGCCAATATCAGCCCCGCCTGAGCCGCCCAAAGTCCACGTGCCGGGTGCCAGAGCGTTGTTGCCCAGGTCCATGCTGTACTCGCCCGGCTGGCTCGGCCCAATAGCCTGAGGGGAACCGGCAAACGGGCCGCTCAGCGTTAAGGTCCCGGCATCCAGCGGCTGGTCCTGGCTAATGAAATTCAGGATGTCGGGCGGGTTGTTGGCGTCGAACCGGTACACGGCCACATTACAGCCACCCCCAACCGGCGGGAATCCGGCATCAGCCGTAGGGATGACAGCCTCGAATCGGCGGAAGCTGGCACTGAAGCTGTCCGGGAGCTGGAACCCAGGCACTGGGACAGGGAGCTGCGTCCTAAACCGGTTCACGCTGGCTACGCCGAACGATCCGTTGAAGAAGAAGCCGGGCGAGCCGCTGCTAGCCAGGTTGCAATCGCCCCCCGTATTGGTGACCCCAATGGTGATTGTGTTGCTGCTCTGATTGCCGAACGCCACCTGCACCGGCAGGTAGCAACCCTCGGGCGTGTCAGGAGGCACCCGGGCATTGATCTGGTACAGGCTCACCAAGCCTGGGGCCAGCCCGGAGAACTCCACGACCGCCTGCCGTCCGCCGATCGTCACCACGGGCGTTGTGGTCGTTGGCTGCCCGGCGCCAGCGGCTCCGTCGGCGGGAGGTCCCGTGACCGGCCCAAGACCCGTGGCGTAGATTTGGACAATCCCGTTGGGGGGAATCGTGGAAGCCGGTGTGTTTGTTGGAGTGTCCCCGGGGGCGACAAAATTCAGCACCGCTCCAGGACCGCGCCCGCTGGAAGCCTGGGAAAACAAGCCCGGCGACGTGTCCACACCGGATACATTCACTGGGGCACTGGTTCCACCCGGCGTTTGCACGGTAAGCTGGACCGTCCCCGTCGGCGCGCCCCAGGGCACCTGGGCATTGATCTGCCCGGCGGAGACGAAAAACAGCGCCGCCGCCTGTCCACCGATGGTCAAGCTGGTGCCGTTGATATCGTTTGGCAGGGGCAAGCTCACCGCGCCGCCGGTTTGTGTTGCCAAGTTGGACCCAAAAATCGAGACGATTGACCCCCGGGCAACTGCCCCCCATGTGGCATTGCTCGGCAGAAAGCTGGCGCCATTTACCACGCCGCCATCAAACACCACAGGAACCTGAGCGAGTAGCGCGCTAGGATTCACGACCAGCAAGCAAAGGCAACAAACAGTGGCAACTCGAAGAAGCATCAGGCCTGAGAGTGTCTCACCTTTAGTTGAAAGTCGAGCGGCGGTTCGCTGACCTGGTTCCGTAGAATCGGGTTGGGAAACTTTCTGGAAAGGGGAACCGCCGTGCAGAGAAGCTACCACATCCTAGGCCGGAGCGATAGCCGAAGCTCCCGCAAACTGGCTGCCTACCTGGCTCGCCACGGGCAGTTTCTGCTGCCCTGGGTGGAGTTGATCGAACAATCGCGGTTAGCCGTCGACGAGCTGATCGACGTGGTGGGTAGGGCGGCGATTGAAGCGGTGCTGGAGTTGTCGGCCGCGCAGGTGGCCGGTCCACGCCGTCAGGGCCGGCGGCGCCGTGGGGTAGGCTGGTATGGGCGCCAGCGGGGACGGGTGCGCCTGAAGGAGAGAAAGCTGGCCGTGCACAGGCCACGGCTCCGGCGGCCAGGCCGGGGAGCGGGGAAAGAAGTTCCCCTCCCGGCCTACGAAGCCATGCAGGAGGGCGAGGGTCTGGGGGCCCGGATGTTGGATATCTTGCTGCGGGGCGTCTCGACCCGGCAGTACCAGCGGGTGTTGCCGGAGATGGCGGACACCGTGGGTGTGTCGCGCTCCACGGTCAGCCGGGAAACGATGGAGGCTGCCGCAGCCGAGTTAGAACGTCTGTTGAACCGCCGCTTCGAGGAAGTAGAGTTGCTGATCCTCTACATCGACGGGATGGTGTTTGGCGACCATCACGTGATTGCGGCTGTGGGCGTGGATGCGGAAGGGCACAAGCACGTGCTGGGGATTCAGGAGGGGGCTACGGAGAACGCCGCGGCCGTCCAGGACTTGCTGGAAGGTTTAGTGCGGCGAGGGGTGCAGCCGGCCCAGAAACGGCTGTTTGTGATCGACGGCTCGAAGGCCTTGCGGGCGGCGATCCGCGCCGTGTTCGGGGCCGAGCAGCCGGTGCAGCGCTGCCGCGCCCACAAGTTGCGCAACGTCCTGGACCGGTTGCCGGAGCCAGAGCGGGACCAGGTGCGGGCGGCGATGCGGGCCGCCTGGCGGTTGGATCCGAAGACCGGCAGGGCCAAGCTGGAGAAGTTGGCCCAATGGTTGGAGCGAGATTGTCCGGCCGCGGCGGCCAGCTTGCGGGAGGGTCTGGAGGAATGTTTCACCATCAACCGGCTGGGGCTTCCGGCTTCGCTGCATCGCTGTCTGGCCACCACCAATCTCATCGAGAGTCCGCAGGCGGGAGTGAGGTTGCGAACTCGCCGGGTGTGCCGCTGGCGGGATGCGGCCATGGTCCAGCGCTGGGTCGCCTCCAGCTTCCTGGCCACGGAGAAAAACTTCCGCCGCCTGATGGGGTACCAGGACCTGTGGATGTTGAAAGCGATCCTCGAAGGATCAAAGTCGGCCACTCGACGGGAGGTGGCGTAGTATGATGGCTCCGAACCGCCGCTACGAACTTTCAACTGAGTTCAGGACACCAGTTTCTTTTGCACGTTTATCTTCCCACGGACATACAAGCGTCTCATCCTGCCCGTCTCATACATGTGCGCAAACGGACGCTCCAGCATCTCCCCACGTTTCCGCAGCAGCGCCTTCCCTCGCTGCCCCGTCACCCGCCGCCGATTGCGGTAGACCGCCGCCTTCTGCTCTTCCTTGCCCGTCCATTGCCGCCGTCCCCGCTCCGGCTCCGCAATGTAGGTCCGCACCTCCATCGCCTGCATCTCTGCCAGCACTTCCCCACTGTGATACCCCTTGTCGGCCACCACCTCTTCCACCCCGTCTGCGTTCACCACAAACTCCCCTTCGGCCGTGGGTGTCGCGATCTGCTCGCCCACCGCCGCGCCGGCCGCCGGCAGGGTCTGCTGAACCGATTCCGTGTCGCCGGTCGCTCCCCCGTGCGCCGTCAGCGCCACAATCGCCCCAGTCTCCATGTCCACCGCATGCTCGGCCTTGTAAGCCAGTGCCGTGCGCCCGTCCTTCATCCGGGTGATCTCCGCTTCCCGATCATGTGGGTTCACCCACTTCGCATTGGACATCTTCTTCGGTCGGCAGCGGTCCATCCTCCGCAGCGCCGCTGCATCCTGGGCTTCGATCCCTTCGGCCTCCGCCAACCGCTTCAGGTACTCCGTATAGCTTTCCCCGCTGTCCCGCCGCATGATCGACCTCATGGCCGCGTTGGCTTCCAGCGTGGTGGCGTCAATGCCGATCGTCTTGCCCTTCAGCAGGCCCCGTTCGGCCACCAGCCGCAGCACCCATCCAAACACTTCCTGGTGCGTCGGCTCGTCCATCAGCCGCCGCGTGCGCGAGATCGTCACATGATCCGGCGTCTGTTCATCCAGCCCAATCTGCAAAAACTGCCGCAAACTCAAGGAATCGGCCACCCGCCAGGCGATGCCTCGCTCGCTGTCGATCCCCTCGAAGAAGCCGATCAGCATCAACCGGAAGTACATCCCCGGCGGCAACGACGGTCGGCCCAGCCGCTCGTGGTAGAACTGCCGGCACCGACTCTCGCAGAACCGATCAAAATCGGCTTCCTCCAACAGTTGGTGCAGCCGCCGGTAGAACGGGTGTCCGGGCGCCTCGGCCAACTCTGCCCGATACCACAGCGGCTCTTGTCGCTGACGATGCTTGCGCGTTCCCATGGCCATGGCCCGATTGTAAGTAAGAACATTTCCGAAGTAACATGTTTCTTCCCCATCTGGCGATTTTAGACACGGGCTGTTAGGCCTGCAGGACGGTAGGAAGCGATTTTGCTAATCCGTCACCTGCTCTAGGATGGCGAAATCACCGGGGTTCCACGCCTGCGCGATCACATAGAACTTACCGCCAACCTTCAGAATCACGGCATTGTGGATGTGCTGAAAGTTCTTCAGGCCCAGATCCTCCTTGGGCATGAGGGTCGAAATCAATTTGTCATTCTTCAGGATGTGGATAGGAGCGCCTTTGCTCCGGTCAGGCCCATGCAGAGAACCTGCCACGGCATAGTTCCCTTCATAATCGATATCGCCGGGGTATGTGCCGTTGGGGAAGTTCACCGTGGAGCGATGATGGCCGTAGCGAGTGAAGCGATCTATCTCAGCGTTCGGCCGATCCGAAACATCCAGCCGCTTCATTCCCTGGGGCACGGTAATGCCGTGTGCCGAACCGAACTGGCCGACCCCGCCCCCCTTGCCGCCAAACGCCAGGTGGTGCCAAACGGTCCGGAAAGGATTCGTGCTCACAATCCGGGCGGTCAATACGAAGTCCAGGCTGGAATAGCCGGTTGTCACATAAAAAAGGCCGTCCAGTTGCTCCACATCGGTCGGCACGAAATTGCCCAGCGCGGAGAAATACTGGTTGACTGTCGGTTCATCGAAGTCGTCCTTCGCAGTCGGTGCGTTCAGGGTGTGAACAAGTTTCCCATCGAGAGTCGTTGTGAAAACGTGGCCAGTATCGTTCGCTGGAAAAGTCAAATACGCGGTGCCATCGGGAGCGTACCAGATGGTGGTATTGTGCATGTTCGTGTCGTTCACCTCAGCTGGCGTCTTTAGCAGTCGGATCGTTTTAAGATCGGCGCTGATCTGCATAATTCCCGCCCCAGTCAGTGCGAAGTAGATTTCCCCTTTTCCCGGGCGGCGATCGACTGCGAAACCGCCGTGGGCGGCCTTCAACACCTTCTGGGCTTCTTCCGGCAGATGATCGGAGGTGTACAAGACCTTGAATTTCATCTCTCCCTGGCCGCTGATTCCAGCAGCGTGCGATGTAGCGGCCGCCGAAGATGCGGGCGCTGCTTTTGCCAAAGCTGCAAAACCAGGAGCGTGATGCGCATGAACTGGTGCTACGCACGGGCTCATTGCAACCACGATGACGAAACTCCAAAGAACAACCTTTGTCACTAGCTCCATAGGTGTCACTCGCTCCATTGGGAGAAACCCTCCTTTGCGTGAAATCTGATCATAACCGAAAGAATCTGATCATAAACGGCGGAATCTGATCATAACCGGTGGAAGAGAGTCTATTGGACTGGGATTCCCTATTGAGCTTCTCTTTCGGAATCAAAGTAGCCCACTACCGGCGCCCAAAAGCATCAGAAGCGTATGCCCGCCGTCCTGTCGAGTCAAGCTCAGATTGCCACGGTTTCCCGCGGCGGACATCATGGCTGGCGGCATGGCTGGCACCACGGCTCGCCTCGGCCGTTCCGCCGACGGATCTGATCCGTCTTCCGCCAGCCCTCCTCTGCTGGGACGGAGGGGCGACACCGCAACGTATGTCGAGAGCCGGGTGTTGAGAGCCGGTGTTGAGAGCCGGTGGTCAGGACGCGTTCTTGCTGGCAGGCAAGAAGCGGCGGAGTCCGGCCTCGTAGACGAGGCCTCCTAGCAGGGCGCCTGTCATTGGAGCCACAATATAGAGCCACCATTCATGGCCGCGCGGGCCAGGGAAGGCAATGCTGCCGTAACCCACCAGATATGCGAACAGCCGAGGGCCAAAGTCACGGGCCGGATTGATCGCCACCATCGTGAGCGGCGCGCCAATGGCGATGAGGCCCATGACGGTAAGACCTATAAAGAAGGGTGCCAGGTTCGACTTGGGGGCTGCGGGGTTCCGATCGTCTATCAAAGCGAGAATGGCAAGCACTAAGATTGCGGTCAAAACCGCTTCCGTCAAAAAAGCCGCGCCGGTAGTGACCTTCGCCCAGTGCTCGGGGCCGACACCCACCATGCCCGGATTGGGATAGAAACAGGAAAACACCATCATCAGCTTTTGACTGCCGGGCTCACCCACACTGACGCCTAAGCGTGTCGCGGTCGGCTCCCACATTCCGCGCCAGCACAGATAAATCGTGAGCGCCGCGGTGAAGGCGCCGGCTACCTGAGAGAGAATAAAGGGAAACAATTTTCGTACGGGGAACTTGCGCCATGCCGCAAGAGCAACGCTCACAGCAGGATTCAGGTGCGCGCCCGATACGCCTGCCGCTACGTAAACGCCCAGCGCGACACCCACACCCCACATCATGGCCACTCCAGCCAGGTCGTAGCCCCCAGCGAATACGGCCACTGTGACCGCTGTATCACCGAGCAAGACCAAGATGTAGGTGCCAATGAATTCAGCCGAACATTCGCCCAGGAGGGACGGACGGCGCAGTTCCATACTCTCTTCTCCCCGCTATGAATTTTCAGGAACGGCCCAGCAAGCCAATAGGCGTGCCCATTCTGCCACAAGTATGCGAAAATCCCTACGGCCATATCCTGCGATAACCGGAAAGTCCTGAACTTTAGGTTCCAGCGAGCACCTGGGCTATGGTAAAGGTGTCGCCCGCAACAAGTGGCTTTTGAAAAGCGCCGAGATTATCTATTGGAGGTGGCCCCATGGATACTCTAGCAATTTTTGGTCTGCAGCTTGTCCTGAGCTTTTTTGTGTACGCTCTCATTGCGAAGTGGTACGTGAGGCCATGGCTAGCAGAGAAACGAATCCACCAGGCGTTGATCCCGCTGATCTTCCCCCATGCATTTCGGCATATAGGGTTGACGTTTTTCGTCCCAGGAGTGGTTGCCCAACCTCTGCCGAGCTAAGTTGCCTACACTGTTGCCTATGGGGACTTTGTCAGCGGCCTGCTTGCACTCTTGTCTCTGGTAGCTCTTCGAGGAGGTTGGAGCCTGGCGCTGCCGTTGGTCTGGCTGTTCAACATTGTCGGCACGGTGGACCTTCTAAATGCACTCAGCGACCCGAATGTGCCACCGGGCCTGGGGGCAACTTGGTTCATTCCGACATTCTGGGTGCCAGTGCTCTTGGTGACGCATGTCATGATTTTTGCCAGGCTGCTCAGACGAGGGCGCTGAGGTGACCGGACATCAATAGAAGGAACGCAAGTGTCCGGACCCAGCGTCAAGACAACTAACACAACTGCCCAAGGGTGGTTCGCCCTCGGCGAAAGAGTCCCCTATGATCGCCGTGCCAAGAGGATTCTGCGGCCGGGCAAAATGACGGATTTACCGGACGTCGTCCATGTGTTTCAACGGGTGGTGAAAAGCGGGGCGCCAAGTGAGGAGGCCGTTTGGACGACGTTTCTGCCCGGATTCCCTGACGGCTCGTTTGGTTGGGCGAGAGTCGACCGATATCTCACTAGCGACGGGCTCGTCCCGAAGATCTTCGTGGAATATGTTGGGCAGGGCGATTCTGACAAGCCGGCCGACTACCCCTACGATACAATGGAGCGTGCGGATCTGGTGGAATCCCTATGGCAATCACAGGGAATTACGTCCACCTTCGTTGTTGCGTTCGATTACTCCTCTATAGTTGCGCTTGAGCTTCTCACCCGCCAACAGGAGCGACTTGACAGTGGCTCCAAGCCCGTCGCCAGGATCAAAAGAGTCTTGTTTGGCAACGGAGGCCTGTTCGCGGACGCTCACTCTCACCCTTGGCTTACAACTCCGTTGCTCAAGACACGCATGGGGAAAATGGGCACGTGAGTCGCCCAGCGCTCACGGCTTGCCTTCAACCAGATGGTCAAGGTGTTGTGGTCGAAGGAGTACAACGTGACTTCCGAAGAACTTGGGGAGTTGTACGAAGCAATCAGTCGACGCAATGGCGCCGCCTTCATGAGCAACGGCGCGGGGTTTGTTGATGAGCACAAGGCCAATGCGGATCGGTGGGATCTGCGCCGTGTGTTTCTCGCTTCGCGCGAATCCGTTGGGTTCCACATCGTGGGCAGTGATGCCGACCCGTTCGAGCCGAAACAGATTGTGAAGGCCCGGGAACGATTGGGCGAGTACGGGCTTGATATCCGCGTTCTGCCCGGTGGGCATCTGACGACGTCAGAGCACCCGGAGCTGCTTGTAGAAATAATCCAGGAGTTGAGCCGAAAAAATGACGGCTAACGATGGTGCCATGTGCCG
>CBDCVK010000009.1:0-115385 GCA_965223005.1 Terriglobia bacterium
GCTGCAGTGGGCAACGGCGTTGTCACCACGGTTGTGAACGGTCTGTTCATCGCCGCACTGCTGGTGATCTTCGGCACTGCGGGGGGCTGGCGCTGGTCCATGGACGAGATGATTATGAACCGGCGCTAGGGTTCCGCTCTCCTAGGCGCCTTTCCCTGACAGCACGTGTGGAATGGTACGGAGCAGGATCTTGAGGTCCAGCAGCAGGCTCCAGTGGTCAATGTAGTGTAGGTCCAGCCGCATCCAGCTCAGGAAATCCAACTTATTGCGCCCCTCCAGGGCCCACAGGCAAGTCAGGCCCGGCTTCATGCGCAGGCGGCGGCGCTGCCAGCGCTCATACTTTTGCACCTCTTCGGGAAGGGGTGGCCGCGGGCCGACAAAGGACATGTCGCCCTTCAGAATGTTGAGCAGTTGCGGCCATTCGTCTACGGAGAATTTTCGCAGCAGCCGTCCCACTGGCGTGACCCGCGGATCACGGGAGGACTTGAACACCGGGCCGTCCATCTCGTTCAGGTGCTCCACTTCGGCAAACCGCGCGGTGGCGTCCTGATACATGGAGCGGAACTTGTGAAGGCGGAAACGACGCCCGTTCAGCCCGCAGCGCACCTGGGAAAAGATGACCGGACCGGGCGAGGTGAGCCGGATGGCGGCAGCCACCAGCAGAAACAGCGGGGCCAGCAGCAGCAGCAGCACCGAGGCCAGCACCACGTCAAAAACCCGCTTCAGGAACAGCAGGTATTCGTTTTCCGGCGTGGTGCTGAAGGTCAACAGCGGCAGCCATTGCAACTTCTCTAGGTAGATTTCCGAGGACAGGTGCGGGAAAAAGTTCACCAACACCCGAGCCTTGACTCCTTCTTCCTCGCAGGCCAGGAAAATCTCCTCCATCTGCTCCAGATCCTGCTTGGACACCGCGAAAATGATTTCATCCACCACGTGTTCGTGCAGCATCTGGGGCAGCTGCTGGCGGTCCCGGATCGGGTAAGCGCGGCGCAAGCCGCTGGCTTCCAGCGCCGCCCCCTCGGCGGGCGCCCCGTTGGAGGCGGTCCCGGGCCGCTCGCGCACGAATGCCAGCACCTGCGCGCCCAGATCCTCGTTGGCTTCAATCAGCCGCGCTACCTCCAGCGCGCTCGGACCGGTTCCAACGATGACACAGTAGCGGATCTGCCCCGTGTCATGTCGCCGCAGTCGGCGCAGCGAGCGCGCCGAAAGGCGGTAAACCAGCAGCACCACCGTGTTGAGGATAACGAAGAACAGGATGAAGAGCCGGCTGACGTAGCCCAGCTTCAGCAGGTAGAGCCAGCCCATTAGCACGGCTGTGCCCAGCAGTCCCTGACGCAGCGTGTCGCCCAGGATGCGCGGCACCTCGAACAATTCCGGGCGGCGGTAGATGCCCATGGCGGCGCCCACCATCCACCAGATGCCCAGCACACTGGCCAGCACCCCGACAAACACGCTTCGTTCCAGGTAAAACAGCTGCAGCTCGGGCAGCTGTTGCCGAAGCAAATAGGCCGCTTCAAATGTCAGGACCGTGATGGCCAGGTCGGCCAGTGCCAGCTGCAGTCCCAGAACCTTGCTTCGACGACTAAACATCTGCCAACAAATGTACTTTCTGTGAAGTCATGGTTTACCTCGGGAAACCACAGGCGCGGCAGGATGCGGAAGTGCCAGTCCTCAAAGACGCGCACATCTTATCAGTGGAATCGGGAGGATACAAGCTGGCCAGTGGAACCGGGCCAGTGGAATCGGGCCAGTGGAATCGGGCCAGTGGAATCGGGCCAGTGGAATCGGGCCAGTGGAATCGGGAGGATACAAGGAGGATACAAGCTGGAAGCCACCTGGGCAGTCTGCCGGTTCCCAGGCGCCCGGTAAACTGGCGAAACCAAACCAGACCTGCCCAGATACCTGCACAGGCAACCAAGTCCGTGGCAGAGCAGCAGCCTGTGCCAGCTGGCCGGTTGCGGGAAGCGCTTGGCGTTAGTCCCCGTGTCATAATCTGAACCGTATGCTCTGGGCGGTGGGGCTGCTGGTGCTATTACAAAGTGTGCGTTCGCTGCTGAATGCGCGGCGCTGGCTATCCTTCATCCATCGCTACAAACAGGGTCGCGACAGACAGGGTGCAGGCTCCCCGTTGCGCGAAACAGGTCATGCAGATGCTGCCGCAAGCGGCGCTCCCCATTCCCGGCTCCCCGCTCAAGATGACACCCCACCGCTCAGCCTGATTGTGCCCTGCCGAGGATACGAGCCGGGACTGGAGGAGAACCTGGCCGCCTACCGCCAGCAGGATTATCCCGACTACGAGCTAATCTTTACCACCTCGGGACCGGAGGATCGGGCATCGGCGACTGCCAGCGCCATCCATGGCGCCCGGCTCATCTACGCCGCACCTCAGTTGGATGAAGGGGAAAAGGTAACGAGGCTGCGCGCGGCGGTGCGGCAGGTACGCCCGTCCAGCCGGGTGCTGGTGTTTGCCGATTCGGACGGTCGGCCTGACCCCAGGTGGCTCCGCGAACTGGTGCGGCCCTTGGCGCGACCCGAACAGGAAGTGGGCGCGACCACCAGCTACCGCTGGTACCTGCCTCCCCGCAGTGCCCTCGGCCGGAGCCTGCCTTCGATTTTCCGAGCCGTGTGGAATTCCTTTATCGCTTCGGTGTTGGGCGATCACAGCCGGAACTTTTGTTGGGGCGGCGGGACAGCGGTGCGCCGCGAAACCTTCACTCGCCTGAACGTGGACCGTTACTGGCGCGGCTCGGTAAGCGACGACTACCGCCTCACGACCGCGTTGCGGGAGGCCGGCCTGTCCATCCGGTTTGTGCCCACCTGCCTCGTCCCCACACACGGCGACTGCGAGTGGGGTGAGCTATTCTCCTGGACGACGCGGCAGATCATCATCACGCGGGTTTACGCCCCCAGGCTGTGGCAACTGGGCCTGGCATCCAACGGCCTCTATTGCGCTGCAGTGGCGACGCTGCTTTGGGCATCGTCCTCACCGCCAGCCCTCGCGCTGCTGGCGGCGATCGGGCTAGTGGGTATGGCCACCGGCGCTGCCCGCGTCGCCGGGGCCAGTGCCGCAATGCCGGACCACCTGGACGAAATCCGACGCATGCGCTGGGCTTTCATTCTGCTGGCGCCGCTGATACCGCTGCTGATGTTTTACAACTTCACCCGCGCGGGGTTCACCCGCACCATCGCCTGGCGGGGCACGCGCTACCGGCTCGGCGGGCCGCAACAGACGGCTGTGCTTCACCGGGCACCTTCCCCGGACTCTGAATTCCTGTTCCTGTAACCCGGGACCGAGGGTAAACTGACTGAATATGCGCTCAAAGTTCAGCTTAGCCAGTTTTTTTGTGACGTTCCTGCTGAATTGTGTTGCTCTTGCCATGGCAGCTCCCCTTGCCCTCGGCGCTGCCGTCGGGGAACGTGACCTACCACCGGCCGACCTGGACCGGGTCCGGGAGGGTAGCCTGGCTCCGGATTTCACCCTCCAAGACCAGGCCGGCGAACTGGTGACGCTTTCCAGCTTTCGGGGGAAGAAAAAAGTTGTGCTTGTGTTTTACCGCGGCTACTGGTGAGGCTACTGCATGAAGCAGCTTGGAGAGCTGCGCGATCTGTTGAGTGAAAGTGGGCGCCAGGAAGTGGAACTCCTGGCGGTGAGTTCCGATCCGCCGGACAAGCTGCGGACGATGATTGAGCGTATACGGGCCAAGTCACCCGGCGCGGTGACTTACCGGTTGCTGTCGGACGCCGACCACCGGGTGATTGACCGCTACGGCTTGCGCAATGAAGCCGCCGCCGCCAAGGGCCGCTTCATTCCCCATCCCACCACCTACGTGCTGGATAAACAGGGCAAAGTGGTATGGCGCTTCACCGAAGTGAATTTCAGGGTGCGCCCATCGAACGAGGCGATCCGCCAGGCGCTGCAAAAATAGACGGTGGTCGGCTCTGAGGTTCCGGCGCTAGGTGCCCGGCTGGCACTGGGCATTGTGCGCCAATGGAAGGCCTCCTCTGGAATGGCTCTGCGGTGGATTAGTCCAGAGGGGCGCGATTGGCGTCCAGTATTTCCTGGACCATCGAAGAGAATTGTAAAACCTGGATGGGCTTGTACAGGTAGGGGCAGCCTGTACTCTTTAGGAACTCGCGGGTCTCCGGGCCGGTGTCTCCAGTGATAAAAATAATCTGGCGCTTGCTACCCAGCGCCTGCTCTTCAACGAAGCGGAATACTTGCTTGCCGTCCAGGCCGGGCATGTGGATGTCGCAAATCACAAGAGAGTACTGTTGCTCAACCAGTTTTTGCAGCCCTTCCTTCCCGTTGCTGGCGACCTCCAGCGTGCAGTCCTCTGCTTCGAGTATCTTGCGTAGGAGGATGGGCGTCAGGTCGTCGTCGTCAATGATCAGGATGCGGTCGTGAGGGCGCGGGGCAGCGGGCTGGGTGACCCCGACCTCGGGCTCCACTTCGGACGGCGGGGGAGATCCCTTCCAATCCAATAATTCCCACTCGGTCAAGCCCACGCAATAGTTGCAGTTGCGCTTGGGTAGCTGATTTTGCCTGAGGGCCAGCACCTCGTCCGAGAGAAGCTTGTGCACCACACGGGAGCCGCAGTAGCGGCAGCGCATCGAGGCTTCGTACAGGATCATCATGGCCGTTGCACCCCGTGGGGAGCGTGCTCCAGACAACTATAGGCTCTTCCGGAGGGCTCGGTCAATGTTCGGAGGCCCTTCCGGCCGCCCCGGCGTCGTCAGCCTCGGAGGAAGCCGGGAAGTCCACTCTTCCTAGAGGTTCAACTCTGCGGGCCGAACGGGTTGGTGAAGTTCTTGCGAGCGGCGCACAGCGAAGGCCAGCCGCAAACTGTTGAGATTGTCCCGCCCTGAGGTGGCCGGCTCCGAGCCCGTGGCGATAGCTTCCATCAGCGACAGCATCGGCCCGGCAAAGGCGTCCGGCATCCACTTGTCCTGGAATCCGACATCCAGCCAGCAAGAGGGTAAGTACTGCCGGGTGATAAAAGAGAACTCGTCGGTGCGGCCGTGGGGATACCCGTAGTGGATGCCGAAGTTTCCTTTGGCCACGCCTTCGCTCCCCTCCACGCGAAACCGGGCATAAGTGTCACCGGCATGGTTATTGTGGTTGGTACGGTGCAGCAGCTGCAGCCCGCCGGGGTACTCCAGCAAGGTGTTGGTCCGCGTTTCCCCCTTCAAGGCCTGTCCCGGCCATTTCCCGCAAATGGAGTAGACCCACTCGGGCTCCCCGTAGAGAAAGCGGCTCACGTCATAAAAATGGATCGAATAGTAGAGCACGTCGAAGGGATCAACTTCCAAAACCCAACCGCCCAGACCTTCCCAAAGGTTGATCTCAAACTCGGTACGGAGCGGCTCTCCGAGCCAGCCCCGGCGTATCAATTCCTTGACCGCCCGCATCGAGGGCGTCCAACGCATCTGTTGGTTGACGGCAACCTTCAGCCCCCGGGCCTCGGCCAGCTCAACCACTTTGCGCGCATCCCTGTACCGTACGGCAAAGGGTTTTTGGCAGAGCAGGTGCCGGCCTGCTTCCAGAGCCTGGCAGGCAATTTCCGGCTGGAACTCCGCCGGCACGGCGATGTCCACGATCTGTACGCTGTCGTCGGAGAGCAGAGCCGAAAGGTCAGGATAGACCTTGGGCACCTGGAACTCCTTGGCCACGGCCTTTGCCTGCTCCTGGTCAATATCGGTAATTCCGACGACTCTCAAGTTCCAGTTGCGGTAGACCGGCAGGTGGGCGTAGCGCGCGATCTTGCTTGCACCCACAATAGCGATGCCGTAGTCGGCGCGAGGTTTCGCGCCCATGGTGCCGGCCAAATCTAGATCTATATTTTCTGATTCTCGCTTTTCCCTATCCATGCGACTCCCTTTCTTCGATCAAACGAACATGATCCGCTGAGGAAAGAGTGCCCAACCGCCGGCGCCGGCTTGACCTCGAAAGCTTGACCTCGAAAGCCGGATGGCTTGCACCGTGCCCGGCTGGTCCCGGCCTGCCTGGTCTTGGAGCGCGGCTACGAGGTTCCGCCGCGCAGCAGCATGCCCTTGATATAGTCCTGCTGCTTGGAGTCTTCGCTGAAGGCCTGCTGCATCTGGGACAAATGCCGGTAACGATGGCTGATTAGGCTTTCCGCGTCAATCTTGCCGTCGCGGATGTACTCCATGGCCCTCCGGTAAATCGTTGGGGTTCCGTCGGCATCGAACCCTCCGGAGGCGCCGGCCGTGGTGACCAGGACATGCTCCATGACCTGGAGAGGCGTCAGGCATCCAATATCTCGGCCGGAGTGGCCAGCCCCGTAGAGCAGCAGGGTCCCCTGCCGGCGGAGAATCAAGGGAATACAGTCAAAGATTTCTCCGACCCCGGATGCCTCGATCAGATACTGCGCCCCCTGGCCATGGGTGCGCTGCTGGATCTCAAAGGCCAGATCCGTCTTCCGTACATCGAGGGGCGTGCCGCCCAGCTTCTCGGCCAGTTGCAGTTTGCTTGCCCGCATATCTGCGACAAAGATCTCGCCGTCGAAATTCCGGATCTTCCGTAAATACTGAAGGAACAGCAACCCACTCGGTCCGGCACCCAGGATCACGACGTACCGAATCCGACGCCGCCCCTCGAACGAATAGCGGTTGTGAGCCGCTTCCATCCGGTCGCTGGCGTGAAGCACGCACCCCAGAGGTTCGATGATAGCGCCCTGAAAATCGGGCATGGTCGGGGGCAGCAACACGACATTTGCCTCCGGAACGCTGACGTGGTCGCTCAGCGCGCCCGGCACCCCGGTGACGCCCAACTCCTGGCTGAACTCGCATTGGTGGGAATCCCCAGTCTCACAAAATTCACAAAGCTGCGAGCGGCCCTGGCTGGAGCAGTTCAGGACCTGGTCCACCACCACCCTGTCGCCGGGCTTGACTTTTTTCACCTTCCGACCGGCGGCCTCCACAGTTCCGCAGAATTCGTGCCCCAGGATTTGCGGCTTCTCCCCCAACGGGATCGGCTGGCCGTGCGAATCGCGGCTGAGGTTGAGCAGCCCCTGAAAGATGTGCAGGTCCGTTCCGCAAATCCCGACCGCACCCACTCGAATGAGCACATCACGGTCCCCAGGAACAGGTTTGGGAATCTCGCGAAGCTGAAATTTCCCAACTTCTTCAAGGACCAAAGCGTTCATACCAATGCTCCTTAAAGCTTAACGACTTGGCCGCCAAGACCGCTAAGACTGGTTGCCAGCCTGTACCCCATAGCGCTGTGCCGTCTCGGAGATCTGCCTCCATGTCTCATCCGCCACCGGGATCCCGTCCCTTTCCCGGCGCACTCGCTCTCTACGCTCGGGCTCGCCGGGGACAAGAATTTCGGTAAATCCTGGCATCAGCGGGCTGCTCTTGACGTATTCCACAAGTTGCTCGACGTCGGCGTCAAAGATCTTCCGATCGCGGAATTGCTGAATGTCAAGAACCACCGCCAGGAAGCTATTGCCGATACGCGTGGCGGTGGGACCGCAGCAACCGGCACCGGAGAAGGCTCCAGCAAGAATGTCGCTGAGCAACCCCAGGGCGAAGCCCTTGTGCCCGCCGAAGGGGAGCAAGGCGCCCTCGGGCGGACCGAAGAAATCGGCGGGGTTGGTCGTCGGCTGCCCCTCCGCATCAACAATGCAATTGGGGGGAACTTGTTTCTTACCGTGGAGTGCCACGGTGACCTTGCCGCCGGCAATCGCGCAGGTGGAGATATCCATGACCAGAGGTTCCTGAGGCGGTCGGGGTATCGCCATCGCAATGGGGTTGGCCGAAAGCCGCCGCTCCCGGCCACCCCAGGGCGCCACTATCTGGCCGGCGCCATGCGTATTCATGAACAAGATGCCGGCCATCCCGCGCTGGGCCGCAAGGCGCGGGTAGTCACCGCCCCTCCCCAGGTGGTTGCACTGCCGCACGGCGACCACGCCAACTCCAACGCTGGAAGCCTTTCGGATGGCTACCTCCATGGCTTCGATCCCCACCACCTGTCCCCAACCCCAGTTGCCATCAATGACGGCGAAGGCACCGCTTTCTTGGACCACCGAAATCTGCGCCCCGACGTGGATCAGCTTCTGCTCCATCCGTTCGACGTATTCGGGAATGCGCACCACCCCGTGCGAGTCATGCCCCTCCAGGTTGGCTTCGACAAGGGCATCGCCCACGATGCGCGCCTCCCGCGCGGTGGCGCCGGCGGCTTCCAAAATCTCTCTGGCGGTTTCCCGAAGTTGCGACGGCTGAATGTTCGGCATAAGAGCTCCTTATAGCGCCCAGGCAATGGCGCGAATCTGCGAGGCCTCGCGACCAGCCAGCTTGAGCGGAATCACCGCCAGGTGAAATGCCTGGAGTGATGGGGCCCCAATCTTACCTTCACTCCATCAAATTCGGGATTCAGAAAACGCGGGCAGGCCCTATCTAAGCGTCCCGTGTCTCCCGGCAAACGGGCCTGGCATGCAGCGAAATTGTGCCTCAAACGGGGTGCCAGCAGCCGGGCTACGCGATATGATTAGTCAACGGAGGACAGCGATGAAACGTGTCTTAACCTGTGTCGTGTGTGTAGCAAGTTCGTTGCTCATTTGTCGCACCGTGCTTGCAGAGACCCATCGGTTTAAGCCAGTCCGGTACTACAACACCTTCTCATTTGCCCATGAGCCGGTATTGCGTATCAAGCCCGGTGACCGCGTCATTACCGGGACCATCGACGCACGAGGCCACGATGCCCAAAACAACAAAGTCGGTGAGCCGCCCAACCCGCAAACCGGTCCGTTCTACATCGAAGGGGCTGAACCCGGCGACGTGTTGGTCATCCGGCTGGAAAAAATTGAGCCGAACCGTTCCACAGCATGGTCGAGCACTCTGCTTGCGCCTTACACCGCTGACCCGACTTTCCTTCGACTGAAGGCTGAGCGGAAGCGCAGCACCGAGACCTGGCGCGTGGATCGAGGGCGTCGGGTCGCTCGTCCAATTTCCAAGTCCATGTGGCCGCAAGGGATCGAGGTTCCGCTGCGTCCCATGCTGGGTTGCGTTGGCGTAGCACCGCCTAGGAAGGAGGCGGTTCCGACCAGCACGCCAGACTCATTTGGCGGCAATATGGACTACAACGGAATGGTAGCTGGGACCAAGCTCATGCTTCCCGTGAACGAGCCGGGAGCTCTGCTGTTTGTCGGCGACGGTCACGCCAGGCAAGGGGATGGGGAGGTTGTCGGCAACGCCCTTGAAATTTCGATGGATGTGGAATTTTCCGTTGATCTCATCAAGGACAAGAAAATCAATTGGCCGAGGCTGGAGAACGATGAATACATCATGGTGCTGGGCAGCGCCAGACCTCTGCTCCAGGCCCTGCAGCATGCGACTACAGAGCTGCAGCGGTGGCTGATGACCGACTATGGCTTCAGCGAGCGGGGTTCTTCGCTACTGATGGGTCATGTGCTGGAGTACGACATTGCTAATGTTGTGGACCCGCACTTCACTGTGGTAGCGAAAATGCGAAAGGAGTTCTTGCCGCCTGCTCGAAAATAGTGAGTTGAAATGCCTGCTACAGCTTCTGGTTTTTCAGCCAGTCGTCGTAAGTCATACCGGGCGGCCCGGCCCACTTGTACGTGTCGAAAACGGCGGCGTTGCCGAGTACGCGTGGGTCCCCTTCGTCGCGGAGCATCTGCTGCATTTCAGCACGGAGCTTCCCTTTCGTTTCCGCGTGCATGGGATCAGCCGCCAGGTTGTGAACACAATCGGGATCTTGCCCAATACGGTAAAGCTCCTCCGCGGGCCGCTTGCCGAACGACAACGCGTAGTACTTATTGAAGTTCCCTAAGAGAACGGATTTCGTCGGGCTGCCGTCGCAGTTTTGGTAGCCGGTCTCTGGATTTCCCGCCGGCCAACGGTCCGGCTCGTAATTGTGAATGTACAGGTACTCCGGGGTCCGCAGCGCGCGCACCGGATATCCCCAATTGTTGGGACGCCCCAGATCGTGACGTTCCTTACCCGCCAGCACCCGCGTGCGGCTTGAGTCAATGAGACCTGACTTGCCTTGCCTGAGAGTCTCAAGGAAGCTGTGGCCTGTCATTTGCGTGTGAGGCTTGATGCTCGCTAACTCCAGAAAGGTGGGTGCAAAGTCACGGGCGTTGATAAAGTCGTCAATGACGAGGCCTCCTTTGATCCCTCCCCACCGAACAGCAAGAGGCAGGTGGAAGCCGTGTTCGTAGATCTGACCCTTGACGCGCGGGAAGGGCATCCCGTGGTCTGACGTCACGAGAATGAAGGTGTTGTCCAACTCCCCGATTTCTTCGAGCTTCCGAATGATCCTCCCAAGCTGCGTGTCGAACCATTCCACTGCAATCGCATAATCGAGCATGTCACGCCGAATGGTGGGGTGGTCCGGGTAGTAAGCCGGCAGGGGTACTTCCTTTGGGTCCTTACCGCTGCGCACACCCGAGCCGTACTCGTAGTCGCGGTGCGGCTCAGTGGGTCCGAACCAGAAGCAGAAGGGTTGCCCGGGCCTGCGGTGCTCGAGGAAGTATTCGAAGTTGCGCGCGTAGTCTTTCGACGACATGGATAGGAAGGGAGCTTTCAGGCTGTACTTCGCATATTCAGGGCCAGCGGGATTTCGCTTGAAGCCACCCGCTCGATAGTCCCCGGGACCCCATCCCTTGCCGGTGTATCCGATCAGATATCCGGCTTCCTCGAGTAGATCGGGGTAGACCGCAAACTTGGACGGGAAGATCCCCCAGTGGTTCGCGGCTTCTTCCAACTGCCACGTGTTCCGGCCAGTTAGGATACTTGCGCGACACGGACTGCACTTGGGATTTGACGTAAAGCAGTTGTTAAACAGAGCCCCTTCTCGCGCGATCCGGTCGAAAACCGGCGTCTTAACCCACTTCGAGCCATATGCGCCGGCGTGGCCGTGTGACCAATCGTCTGCAGTCGTATAAAAAATGTTCGGCCGACGCTGGGGTTCAGCTTTCGCGGCTTGGGCTCCATGATGCGTGGCAGCCAAAGCCAGCGCAGAGAAAAGCAATCTGCGTCTCGAGAAATTCATTGTCGTCATCGTTCCACTCTTGAGTAGCTACGTCGAAGAAATGAGTTGGTCCTACGTAATGTTATTATCACGAGGGCCTTGAAAATCGATGATCTTTGGCGACAGCCCTCGAACCTGCCTCACCGCTATCACTTGTTTCTCCTGGACGACTTCTGAGCAGCTAGATTGCAACGACGCCACCCAAGAGAGGCCGCGGCGGTCTGGGCTTGAGCGACAGAGGTAGCAGGTGTATGCTCCTGAGCGAAGAGGAAGCTTAATCCGGCTAATGACGAAGCCGGAGATAACATCATTAAGGAGGAAGGGACTCTTCCTATGAGAGCAAGGATTTACTTTTTTTGTCTTCTGATTGCAACGGGCGCACTGTCGGGGTTGGTGAAAGCGAGCGAGCTGGCCGTGCTTACAGCAGAAACCTGGGAGGGGTATGCACCCCAGGGGAAAGAGGTGGACTCCATTTATGGCGACTTCGTACTGCGCAATGACCGGCTGGTAGCAGTGGTGGCAAGACCTGTCAAGGGCCGCAACGCGAACACGACGGTGAAGCAGGTGGGGGGTGCCGTCATCGACTTAACTGAGCGTCACCGGCTGAACGATCAACTCAGCGCCTTCTATCCCGGCGCCCGGCAGTACCCGCTACAGCTTCATGGGCTGAAGGTGCTGTACCCGGATGTCAAGGAGGAGCCGGGAAAGGCGTTAGTTGAAGGCCCATCTGTCGAACTGCGGTGCATCAGCCCTGCCCGGGAAGGCCACCCCGAAATGGAGCTGATCTATTCTCTGAAAGATGGTGAGCCCTATCTCCGTGTCACTTCAATTTATCGCAACCCCTGGAAAAGTCCGCTGATGATTTCCTTGGTGGATGAAGTCCGAGCGGACATCACCTTCGAAAAGACACGCGACGGCGAGTCGAAGCTCTTCTGGGTTTATGACAAATGGTTCGGACAGGCTTATGGAATTCTGGCCGAGGACCACACGATCCAGAGTCAGGGAGACGAGTACAACCGAGCTACAGCCCTGCACTATCTGAAGGACGGTCAGGAAACGGTGAAGCTAGGAGCGGGGCAAAAGTATGTGCTCTCACGCCGCCTTTTTCCAAAAGCAAACCTTGTAGGTGTGAAATCACAAGCCCGGCTGATTGACGGCGAGTCTCTCTTCCCCGTCAGCTTGAACGTCACCGACGCTGGCGGGCAGCCGGTCGCCGATGCCGATGTAGCGCTCCTCTTAAGTGGGAGGCCCTACGGAAACGCCCGGACCTCCGAGCGCGGCCGGGTGGAATTCCCCCTGCCGCCCGGGAAATTTCGGGCCAACGTGTCGGCTTTGGGGCGAGATGCCCGAGAAGTTTCTTTCCAAGTGACGGGTTCGAGGAAAGAGCTGAGCGTCGAATTCCCCATCGCCTCGCGGGTGATAGCCCGGGTCAGTGATGTGAAAGGAAATCCCATCGCCTGCAAGGTCCAATTCCTTGGCATAGAAGGGACAGAATCGCCCCACTTTGGCCCGGATAGCGGGGAGCACGCGGTGCATAACCTTTACTACAGCCACGATGGCCGATTCACACAGATTCTGCCCTCGGGCACCTACCAAGTCATCGTCAGCCACGGACCCGAATACGAGGCTGTCTTCACGCGACTGGAAGTTGGGCCGGGCCAGGAGGTCCCCCTGCGGGCTACCCTGAAGCGTGTGGTCAACACAACTGGTTGGGTTAGCGCCGACTTCCACAGTCACTCCAGCCCCTCGGGGGATAATACTGGCAGCCAGCTTGGCCGGGTCCTGAACTTAGTGGCTGAACACCTGGAGTTTGCGCCGTGCACCGAGCATAATCGGCTTTCCACCTACGTGCCCCACCTGAAGAGGCTTGGCATCGAGCAGGCGCTGGCAACGGCAACAGGAATAGAGCTGACCGAACCGACCCGTACTCTCAGTCAAGTGAATCACCAGAACGCCTTTCCCCTGATTTTGAAACCTCACACCCAGGATTGGGGTGGCCCCCTCCCCCACGAAGATCCCCTGGTGCAAATCGAGCGCCTGGCCCTTTGGGACAGCGGCAGTGAAAAGTTGGTTCAAGAAAATCACCCAGATATCGGGCAGCTCTTTTTTGACAAAGATGGCGATGGCCACCCTGACGGTGGCTTCAAGAAAATGTTCGGTTATATGGACGTAATTGAAGTGCACCCGCTGGAAAACATCATCCCCTTTCAGATTACCTACCTGCGTACCTATCGGCAAAAAACTACGTTGCGGAACCATCGCATCTTTAACTGGCTCCAGTTGCTGAATCAAGGCTACCGGATTCCCGGCGTGGTCAACACGGACGCTCACTACAACTTTCATGGCTCGGGCTGGCTGCGCAACTATCTCCGATCCCCTACCGACGACCCTGCCCACATCAAGACCATGGATATTGTTCACGCCGCTGAGCGGGGCAATCTCATTATGACCAACGGGCCGTTCTTGGAAGTCCACGCAAGAGCAGCAGGGGAGGGTCCTAACAGCAACGGCACGGCCGGCGACGACATACGGGCGCCTGACGGCAAGCTAACCCTCCACGTGCGTGTGCAGTGCCCCAATTGGTTTGACGTTGACCGGGTACAGATACTCATCAACGGACAGCCGGATCCCCTGCTGAACCACACTCGTGCAAATAACCCCGCACTTTTTTCAGACGATGTGGTGAAGTTCGACTACAAGATCCCGGTCGAGCTGAAGAGCGATGCCCACCTGATTGTCGTTGCCGTTGGCGAGAACTCTAAGCTCGGCCCCGTGATGGGGCCCGAGCGCGGTAAGGCGGCGCCCCTGGCCGTGAGTAATCCCATCTACGTGGACGTTGATGGAGACGGTTTTAAGCCCAACGGCGATACGTTGGGATCGCCCTTACCCGTGAGGCTGGAGCGTCCTGTGGAGAAACCCGCCAAAGCATCAAACTAACCTGCACTGTGGGTGACCAGCGGCCGGGACGGTGATGATAAGCCGGAGCGGTGATGATAAGAAGGATGGGTCTAGAACCACAACGCCTTGTTCACGACGTTCCGCAGAGGTTCCTGGCGAGCAAACCTTCCAACGTTATCGAGAACCACCTCCAGATGTCGTTGTGGGATCCGTGGCGCGTAGCCTGCGACGTGCGGCGTAATGATGACGTTCTCCATTCTCCACAGTGGATGGTCCGGGGGCAGCGGTTCCACCTCGAACACGTCCAGCCCCGCCCCGCCGATTTCGCCTGCCTCCAGCGCCGCCGTCAGGGCCGCCAGGTCCACAATCACCCCCCGCCCCACGTTGATTAGGCATGCCGTGCGCTTCATTTGCCGGAACTGTTGCTGGCGGAACATCTTCGCCGTTTGCGGAGTGTGAGGGGCGGCGATGACGACGAAATCCGACTGGGCCAACAGATCCCCAAGCTGCTCCGGCCCCCACAGCGCTGCCACCCCCTGGGGAGCCTGGGTCTGGACAGGGTCCACGGCTACCACACGCATGCCGAACGCCAGTCCCCGCCGTGCAACCTCGCCCCCGATACCACCCAGTCCAACGACACCGCGCGTCGCATCCGAGAGATGCAGGTGCGCCTCCGTCCCCTCGGTCGGCACCGCGGGGCCGATGGCAAAGTTTGCCCACCCTGCGTCATCGCCCACCGGTCGCCACCGGCACTCCACTTGGTTGCGGATATACCGATGGAAGTTTCGGGCGAAGCACAGAATGTAGCCGAAGACGTGGTCAGCGATCACGTCGGAGTACAGACCACGCATG
Source organism: Terriglobia bacterium (assembly GCA_965223005.1). Classification (GTDB taxonomy): domain Bacteria; phylum Acidobacteriota; class Terriglobia; order JAJPHL01; family JAPKYU01; genus CBDBKE01. The sequence continues at coordinate 14,768 of CBDCVK010000009.1, forward strand.
TTGGTCAGCACACACGGGTGCTCGATCAACTGCGGGAACAGGTAGTGCTCGAGGCTGGCCGTGGGGGCCTGCACCCAGCGCAGTTGCCGCGCCGACCGCAGCAGCTCGGGCGTGATCTTGCCGAAAAATCCGTCGGCGGCCACGATCTCCTGGAGCGCCAGCAACTCATCGGCGGCGTTGACCACTTTCATGTTCCCCGCCGCCACCGCGATCTGGTCGAACCTCTCCAGCTCTATCGCCGGATGGATCACCAGTTTCATGTCCGGGATTCTACCAGCTTCCGCTTATGCCGTGGTGCGACGAGGTCGCGGGCCCCTACGGGGAGGCCGGCTTGTTGGACAAAGGCAGGCCGCAACCACAGTTTTTCGCGGACGAGCTAGTACGGATAGCTTGGCTTTTGAACTCGTGGAAGGAAGCGTTGGACATCGCGGAGCAGCTCGGAATTCCAACGTGGCCCTTTCTTCTTCTTGAGAAACTTGACGTCGGCGAAGCGGCGGTCATAGATCAACGCTTTTTCGTAGGTGCGTACCGCATCCTCCTGTTGACCGGCTTTGAACAGTGTCAGGGCTAGCCCTGCGTAAGCCTGGGGCGAGGTCGTATCCAGCTTAACGGCGAGGTTTAGCTCATCCAGGGCACGCTCAACTTCTCCGCGCAGATAGTAAACATAACCGAGATAGCAGTGGGCTCCAGACTCGTAGGAGTCGACTTCTAAGGCTCGGCGGAATTCGGCTTCGGCTTTCGCGAGCTTGTCTTCTCGTAGGTAGCGCAATCCCACGTAGACATAAGCCTCTGCCATGTTCGGGTCGTTCTTCAGCGCTTTCTTGGCCTCGCTGGAGGCCTTGTTGATGTCATACCTCGCAGCGGCCGCGCGCGCCCGTATCAGGTGCGTGTGGGCTTTCTCTCTCTTCTTCCAGTTATCCTCGGCGGGCAAGCCCGCCGGGACTCCAATGGAAAGGGCCAACGCCACCATTGCTGTTTTCAGAACCGTGTTACCTCTCATGGCGCTTCCTCCTGTGGAGTCGTCGAAAGGCGAGCTGGACTATCGGCGGGTCTCTCGGTCGTCAGCACCAGGCCTCGCGTGAAGCCACCGAGAGCCGTGGGAGTTTGGAGCCCCTGTGTTGCTTCCACCACGGCTTCCCGGACAAAGTCGAAGAGTTCTCCCACCGAAACGTCATGATCCTTATTCATGTCAGCTTCTCCGTTCAGGCCCTGTAGGACGAAGTACGTGAATGCCCCATGTCCGCCGCCCCAGACATCGGACTCTTGGGAAGATTCATCGACATTGCTCGCGGTAAGAACAGCGCGATTCTTGCTTTGGCCAAGCCGGCTCCATTCTTGGTGAATCAGATTCTGAAATCCTTCTCCCACTCCGGCGCTATGGCATGCGTCGACGAAGGCAACTGCGCTGCCCTTGATCGTGGTCTCAAAGGCGGCTTGCAGCTCCCACATGGGTATCGCCGTGCCCCCGATGTTTTTATAATCCGTGTCCCACGGTAAGAGGTAGAGATTCTGCGGGCGGCGGGGATCGGGTACACCGTGGCCTGCAAAATAGACGAACACCAGATCCTGCGAGCTCGGCCGGGTGAGGAAGGTGAACAGGGCGGTGCGGATACTCGATGCAGTGGCATTTTCGTCCGTCAGGTAGAGCATGTTTGAGCGGCGGACTCCGCCTCCCTGCGGATCGAGGAGGAACTTGCGTATGGCGGCAGCATCATTATCAGCAAATTGCAGGTTCAAGCGCCGGTCGCGATAACTCGAAATACCGATAATCACGGCATAGCGTTCACCGGTGTTTCGCAGCCCGCGAACGACCGGAATCCGTAGCTGAGTGCGGCTGCCATGCCCATCGGAGGCCACCAATTCCACTTCGTCTGCTTTGGACTCCAAGGGGACTTCTGCCCCGAAGCTGTGCACCGATCCGCCCAGATCAGGAATTCCCTCGGGAGCGGACGCCGGAGATTCGAGGGGACGCAGTGGAAAGGGTTGTCCGTTAACCGATAGTGTCAGCTCGGGGGTTTCCGCGCTGATGTACCCTCGCAGGAGAACCATGGGGGTATGCTCAATGGGTCCTTGCGGTGCAGTGAGCCGGATCGCTGGTGGGCGGGCTCTGGACTCCCTGATCTCGGTGATGACCTGAATCTCCCGCAGAGAGGTGGGCTCATTCTGAACATCGAATAGGAAACTGGAATAGAGAAGGCGGCCGTAGATGGTTTTCGCCCAGGCCTCCAGCGTATTCCTGCCGGGTTTTAATAAGAAGTTCGGGCGGTGGTTCAAATTGAGCTCACACAGAATACCCTCAGGGCTGGAACGGACAGACATGATGATGTTCGCGGCCTCTCCATTGAGGCGCACATGAATGCCGCCATAGGGAACCTCTTGCGCGCTTCGCCGAACGTGGACCAGGAGCCGGTTTACAAAACGGTGAGGCAAAATAGTGGCCCGGCTTTGTTTGATTTCGAGGTCGAGTTCGGGGATCTCAAGCAAAAAGGCATCCCTTTGCCTCCGCTGCGCTGTGCTGGTGGGCCAGGGCAGTGCTATCGCGAGCACTAGCAGGGTCGTCAAAGCACGCATCACGCTCCTACTGTCGTTGGCCGGCGGGCGAGAGCTGCGTCACGTCAGCTGACGGGGCGAACTCGACATGCAAGACAGGCGGCATGGCCCATTCATTGTCTCCGCTGAGGGACAGATAATCGTAGAGAATGTGGATATTGAACGGGATCCGCCCGCCGTTTGTTTTCTGGTAGAGCCGAACATACGTCTTGATCTCTTTTTGGGCCTGAGAAAGAAGAGACGGGTCATTTTGCTTGAGCAACGCGAGGGCGTATTCCAGATGCGGCTCGGGAAAGGATCCGCGTCCCTCGTCGTAGCGGATGGCGCTTTGGAAGTGGCGGATGGCCTTTTGGTCGTCCGACGACTTTCGCGCGGTCAATTTGTAGACGCGGCCAAGGTGATAGTGCGTCGCGGGGTCCGAGGACCGCAAAGCCACCGCCCCTTCCAGATTTGTACGGGCCATCTCGAACAGGTCGTACTTGAGGGCCAGGATTCCGTTGTCACGTTTGACAGACGCCATCAAGAGGGCAAACTCGGGGGAGGCTGCCCGCAGCCCTCCGGAACTTCGCTTCTCGATTTCCGCTTTCAGCCCCTGATTCAGCAGGGTCTGGATGTGCTGTCGTCGACTGGCGAGGTTCCCTGTGCTCCCATAATGGAAGGCCATTCCGACGCGAGCATCGCTGCGGATGGCCTGTTCCACTGCTGCAAAGAGCCGGGGTGCTTCGCGGACATCGAAGTTGTGGCGCAGGGTCTCTCGTGCAGCGAACTCGTCAGCATCTTTTTCCTGAACGTTGGTCCAGTCTGTAAACTTGGGCTGGCGCAAGCTCTCGGCGATCCCCGCGGCAGCCACACCAATTGCCCCTCCGAGTACAGCTCCTACGGCTGCCCCTTGGCCGCCCCTCGTCGCGCCACCGACGGCGGCCCCGAGGCCGGCCGCAACAGCACCCAGGATGGCTGCTTTCTTTTTTGAAGAACGGATCTTCTCAACCTCAAGCATCTGTTCGAGTAAGGTTCCTCGGGTCTCGGCATAGGCGTGACGGTGCTCGATGTGGCCGATTTCATGGCCGAGCGCGTAGGTCAACTGAGCTTCGTTGTCCAGCATGGCGAGCAGGCCGGTCGTGATGTAAACACTACCGGTGCTGAGCGCCCAGGCATCGGGCCGTGGGTCATTCACGATGCGGAATGCATAGAACTGGCTGCTGGTCCTTGGCACAAGAGACTGGCCAAGGTGGTTCACGAAATCCTGCAGCATCGGGTTGGAGTAGTAGAACCCGCGGGTGCGGTTCAGGCGATAAGCGCGCTGAATGTCTGCACTGTGTCTGGCCGTATAGAACTCGTTGAGCAGCATCTTGAACTCGGGCCGTTGTGCTAGCTTCTCCATTTTTTCCCGCTCTTTTTTCTTATAGCTTGGAGAACGGCGGTTGACGTAGTCGTCCAGGTTCTTGACCACTCTTTCGATTTCACCCTTGTCACCCTGTTGATAGGCAGCAAGGAGGCGGTTCCATAAATATTGCACGCGTTGATAGCGTTTGGCGGCATGAGCTTCCCCGGCTAAGACTTGACCTTCGTCGGAGTAATTGTTCTGAGCGAATGTCGGCGTGCTCATAGCAAATAGCGTGATTCCAATCAGAATGGACAGTATTGACTTGGCCCTCATGGTATCCCTCCTTGGCCTTGACGGCCCGAGACTTGCGCTTACAGGTTTGCTTAGCAGGAACTTCCGATTTGATCTCCCCTTCGGACAAAAGCATACGCCTGGCGCCTTGTCGACTCAAGCTTTCAGATCACCCCTAACCTCGTGCGGGGACATTGCGGCTGGTTTTGGCCTCTGCCTGCCCCCCTAGGTCCAGTTTGATGCTCCTTGGAGGGCCTCACCGAATGGACAGTATTGACTTGGCCCTCATGGTATCCCGGTCCTTGGCCTTGACGGCCCGAGACTTGCGCTTACAGGTTTGCTTAGCAGGAACTTCCGATTTGATCTCCCCTTCGGACAAAAGCATACGCCTGGTGCCGACAAGCCTTGTGTGCGGGAACGGAAAGGGTACGCCTGGCGCCTTGTCGACTCAAGCTTTCAGATCACCCCTAACCTCGTGCGGGGACATTGCGGCTGGTTTTGGCCTCTGCCTGCCCCCCTAGGTCCAGTTTGTGCTCCTTGGAGGGCCTCACCTCACCGAACGCGATTTCACCCGTAGCCGGTGGAATACCGATGCGCTGTGGACTTGGTATCACTGCGCGATGTAGGGTGCTAACTTGCCTGCAAATCGACACGGCGGGGGTCAGCGGTTCGAGCCCGCTCGGACCTACCAATGCTTTCAGCAGCTTGGGCTTTCAGCAGCCTGGCAGCGGCAACGTATCATTTATTAGGGTGGCAGATGAGGGTATGAGTGTGACAGATGAGGGAGTAAGAAGGAGAAAATCCTGGAGAGGAGCACGCCCGTGATAAAGCGAGACCGAAGGTGGAAAGCATGCCTGATATGGGGCATTTGCATGAGCGTCGGCTTTGTAGTTGGGAGGACAGCGGTTTCCCCAGTGTTGTCTGCCGCACCGGCCGATAAATCTTCGCCCCGATTCGTAGCCCATAACCGAGCCTCGGGAACCACAGCCCTAACCAAGCGCTCTGGTCGTAGCGTCATGTGGTCAAGTCCCATCGATTGGGACGGCGATGGCGACCTGGACCTGATTGCTGATCAGCGGGTGTACGAAAATGTGGGCGGAGGAGTTTTCAAAAAGGGCCCTCTACTTTCCTTTCTGCACTGGCGCTCCTACATCTGTCTAGCCGACCTGAACGGGGATGGTCGGAGGGATATCGTCGACGGAGGCGAGAGTAAGCCCGAGATCCGCCTGCGCCTCAACACGGGTCGGCCCGGGGAGCCTACCTTCGGCGCGCCCCAGGGGTTGGTTTCATCGTCACTCTTTGAAAGTGCGCGGCCCGCCGGACGGAAACCGCTTACCCGCGGTGCGCCTTTCGTGGCCGATTGGAACGGGGATGGGCTTCCAGATTTGCTGGTGGGGACGCGCGATATTTGGACGGATTATTTCGCTTATCCAATTCCTGGCCGTTTTCCACCCAGTGGCCGCGCCAGCTTTGGCCAGATTCACGGCGAGCTTTATTTCCTGCCCAACCGCGGCACCCGCACCCAACCCCGCTTCCCTCGTGTCGAACCGCTCCTGCTGGACGGCCATCCGCTGACTGTCTTCGGAATCTGCAGCCCCACCGCTGTGGATTGGGACGAGGACGGCGACCTGGACCTGCTGGTCACCCAGGAATCTTTCCCGATTCTGTACTTTGAAAATGTCGGGTCTTCCACTCAGCCGAAACTCGCACAACCCCGACATCCCTACATTGAGTATCCAGGCATCTACAGCAAGGTCTCCGTTGTGGACTGGGACGGCGACGGGCTGTTTGACCTGCTGGCTTCCAGTGAGGACGGCGAATTCCTTTTTCGCAATACCGGCAAACCAGGTGAGCCGTACTTTTCCGGAACTTTTGAGGCTTTCAGGGAGACGGCAGCGGAGGTCTGGGCTCCGGGCTTTTCCACACCCGATGCGGTCGATTATGACGGTGACGGGGACCTGGACCTGGTGGTGGGAAGTGACGATGGCGAGTTCCGTTTGTTCCGCAACATCGGGACGCGAAAGACGCCAGTCCTCGCCGAAGGAGAGCTGCTTCGCTTTGCCGATGGCAAATCCCTGCGCATTGTCGTGGAAACGGGGTATCAACCGCAGGGGCCGGTGGAGCGTTTCTGGGGGTATTCATCGCCTTCGCTGGTGGATTGGGATGGCGACGGCGACCTAGACCTGCTCTCGGGCCAGATCGGAAGGTCGGGATACCTGTTATTCCGGAACGAAGGCGGTCGTCGGGCACCGGTGTGGGCTGAACCGCGGCTGCTGGAAGCGGCAGGAAAGATCATCCGCACCAGAGGGCATGCCCGCGTGAGACCGGCGCCGGTGGACTGGAATGAGGATGGGTTGATGGATTTGGTCGCCGTGAATGACCGCTACGGGTACACCCTGTATCTGCGGAAGCGAGATGAAACCGGCGCACTCCTGCTTCAGGCCGGGGCACCGCTGGCGTTCCAGTCCGGAGCTCCAGTCGTCTTCTCCAAGCTGGATAACCCCTACGGCCAGCGTGACAAACCGAATGTTTACGACTGGGATGGCGACGGCGACTGGGATATCCTCGCGGGACTGCTCTTTTCCGCCCCAGTCCTTTTCCTAGAGAATGTGGGGAGCAATGAAAAACCGGTATTTGCCGAAGGGAAGGAAATAACAGACCTGGATGGAGTGGCCCTTCGAAAACGGGGCCGGGAACTACTGGAAGGTTGGACCCACACGCCCAACATTGAGGTGGCCGACTGGAATGGGGACGGAGTGCCGGATCTGCTGGCAGGTCAGGACATGGGTTTTGTTCTTTTCTTTGACGGCACGACGCTAAGCCCCAAACCGAGAAAGAGGTAGTGTTCTGGTCGTAGTCGCCTCACCTGGCTCAGGCACCTCTGGCGGCGATCTCTTGAAGCGCGGCCAGGACTTTCTCGACTTCGGGCATGGTATTGTAAACATTAGGGCAGAGGCGAAGCTTCGGCTCCTTCCCGGGGAACAAGGCCCCGCCCACGCCATAATCTTCGTACAGCCGCTTGTAAGCCTTCTCGTGGTCGACAGCGCCGCCTAAGCCAAAGATCACCACGCCCAAACTGAGAGTGGGATCAAGGGAGGTGTAGAGCTTGCTTCCAGGAATCCTGGCGATACCCTCCTTGAGGGCCGTGGCAAGCTGTCGAACCCTGCCTTCGATGGGGACGTCCCCGATGAGGTTGTGAAAATCCACCGCCTTACCTACCGCTGCCAGCGTGGCGTCATTGCGCTGGCCCAGGCTCTCGAATTTTCGAGCGCCCTTGGGCTCGGGAGCCACTTCAGCCCCCCAGCCTGATCCCACCGCCAGGGGCCAGTAGTTCTTGATGCGCTCTTTTCTCACATACAAGACCCCAGCTTCCTTGGGACCCATGAGCCACTTGTGCGCGCTACCTGCATAGGAATCGCACCCGATTTCATGAAGGTTGAGCTTCTTCACGCCGAACGTCTGAGCCCCGTCGATATGCGCGATGACGCCACGCTCATGCGCCATAGCGCAGAGCTCCTTCGCCGGAAGCGCGGCGCCGCTAACGTTGGATACGTCCGAGAAAGCGAGGACCTTCGTGTGCGGTGTGAAGCCCTTGCGGAACGCCTCAAGGATCTCCTCGGCGCTTCCGGGAGGCCAGTCCAAACTCACATACTTGACCTTGAAACCATGGCGGGCACCCCGCACCCTCCAGGCCACATTATTCGTGGGATGGTTCTGGTCCCAGCAGAGTACCTCCTCGCCCGGCCCGAGGTTCAGAGCACTCACTACGACGTTATTGCCCTCGCTGGTATTTCGAACAAGAGCGATTTCCTCCGGCCCGGCACCCAGTAGCCGGGCCAGCTTTGCTCGGGACGATTCCTGCAGCTCATCGTACTTCGCACGGTTCTGGAACGAAGCGTCTTGGTCCTCATCCCGGATGTAGCCAAAGACTGTCTCCATGACCGAGAAAGGTGATGGACAGAGGTTAGCCGAGTTCATCAAGATGAGCCCGTCGCGGAGGATGAACTGCTCCTTGACCAAGCCCCAGAAACTTTCCCCACTCAACTCGGGCCGGCCGGTACGGTAATCTCCTGTGGGGTCTGCCCTCTTCGGCGAGCGCGCATCCGGTGAACCGCTGAAGGCCGGGAGCTTTGCGGAAAAGGCAGCCGCAGCCGCAGTCGCTGCCCCGAGTCGCCTCAAGAATTCACGCCGCGGGACCTGCCAGCAGGACTCAGAAATCGATGTGATTGGAACCATGGGATCCTCTCTAAGCCCGGGTTATCTAAGCCCAGGTTGCTGCCCGGGTATTTGCGAACCCCCTCGTCTCCCTGCTTTAGCGCCATGCTAGCACACCTGGGCGGACAATTTTTCCTTGTCTGCGGCTACGCCGGCGTAGGTTGTCCGATGAAGGCCAAAGCTTCTTGCGATGTTGCATGAAGGGCTGTACCCTCGCGGATGGCAGGCATACCTTATTCTCGAAAGTTGCAATTCAATATAACGAAGGAGAGCCTATGAACCGGAAAAGCGTACTTATAACGGGCATGAGCGGTCTGATTGGTAGCGTGGTGCGCCAGCATCTGGAAGACAAATATGTGCTCAGCGCGCTGAACCGTCGGGACGTGGCTGGCGTGGAATGCCATCGAGCCGACATTGCAAACCTGGAAGCGATTCAGCCGGCATTTGAGCACAAGGATGTGGTCGTGCATTTGTCGGCCGTTGCGTCTGACACCGCAACATGGGAAGAGGTCCTTCACAACAATATCATCGGCACGTATAACGTTTTCGAAGCCGCACGCCGCGCTGGAGTCAAGCGCATCGTCTATGCGAGCAGCGGAGCAACCATCAGCGCGTGGGAACGACAATTTCCTTATAGTGCGATCGTCCGGGGACGCTATTCCGAGGTCCCTCAGACGTGGCAGCAGATCACCCATGAATCGCCGGTCCGACCATCTGGGTTTTACGGGTGCAGTAAAGTCTGGGGCGAAGCCATGGGACGGTACTTCTCGGACGCCTACGGCATGTCCGTCATCTGCCTGCGTATTGGTGCAGTGAACCGCGAAGACCGCCCGCTGGAGACTCGGCAGTTCTCTGTCTGGTGCAGCCAGCGCGACATCGCGCAGATGATCGAGCGTTGTATTGCGGCACCCGAAAGCGTGCGCTTTGATATTTTCTACGTTGTGTCGAACAACAAGTGGAGCTATCGGGACTTGAAGCATGCACGGAAAGTCATCGGTTTCGAGCCACAGTCCTCCGCAGAGGATTATCGCTGAAGGCAGGTGCCGGATACTTCCAGTGCAAAGCTGGCAGCCAGGCTAAGGTCTTGCATGCCCAGCGAACAAGGCGAAGTCCAGATGGGCCGTACCCGCTAAACGGGAGAGCATGGCTTCCATGAAATCGTTGGATCAACTTTGTGTGAACACCTTTGGCGGCGCTGATGCAAACCCATTCCATTTTCATCTTTACCCACGATAGCATTGCCCTGGGCGAAGACGGACCCACCCACCAGCCGGTCGAGCACTTGTTCAGCCAGCCGAGGTAGTGCTGGAGAAGCTGGGGTTCACGCCGGACGCGGTGGCCGAACGCGCCCGGACACTTGTAGGGAGGTAGTTGATGCGAGTTGCGGCCGCGGCCGATCATGCCGGATTTTCCTTGAAACAGGAGCTTGTCGCCTTGTGGCCGAACGCGCCCGGACACTTGTAGGGAGGTAGTTGATGCGAGTTGCGGCCGCGGCCGATCATGCCGGATTTTCCTTGAAACAGGAGCTTGTCGCCTACCTGAAAAGTCTGGGCCACGAAGTTGTTGATTTAGGCACGCACAGCACCGAGCCGGCGGACTACCCTGACTATGCCGAAGCCGTCGGTCGCGCCGTGTTGAGTGGACAAGCCGAGCGCGGCCTCCTCCTCTGCGGCAGTGGCGTGGGCGCCTCGGTGGCGGCGAACAAGCTCCCCGGCATCCGCGCCGGGATCTGCCACGATACCTACTCGGCCCACCAGGGCGTCGAACACGACGGCATCAACGTGCTGGTGCTGGGCGCTCGAGTGATTGGCTCGCAACTGGCACGGGAGCTGTTGCGCACTTTCCTCGAAGCGCATTTCACCGAGGAAGAACGCCACCGTCGCCGGCTGAATAAAATCAGCGCGCTGGAAGCCGCCTTCAACGCCAGCAAGGGGAAACCATGAACCCACTCAAGGAGCTCGAGAAGTGCGGCCAATCGATCTGGCTCGACTACATCCGACGCAGCTTGATGACCAGCGGCGAACTCGGACGGTTGATCCGGGAAGACGGCCTGCGTGGTGTCACCAGCAATCCGACGATCTTCGAAAAAGCCATCTCCGGCAGCAAAGACTACGATGACGCCTTGCGTCTCCGGCTCGGTGAGGATCCTCACGCCGACGCTGCTGTGCTGTTCGAGATGCTGGCGATCGAAGATATCCAGAAAGCGGCCGATGCGTTCCGCCCGGTTTATGAGAGCACCCAGGGAGCCGACGGCTTCGTCAGTCTGGAAGTCTCGCCCCGGCTGGCACATGACACCGAGGGCACCCTCGCCGAAGCGCGTCGCTTGTGGAAGGCACTGGACCGCCCCAATGTGATGATCAAGGTGCCCGCGACGCCCGAAGGAATTTTCGCCATCGCAGCACTCATCGGCGAAGGAATCAACGTCAACATCACGCTGATGTTTTCTTTGGCGCACTACGAAGCGGTGGCCCAGGCTTATCTTCGTGGGCTCGAGCGGGCCTCCGAACCGCAACGGGTCGCTTCGGTGGCTTCCTTCTTTGTCAGCCGAGTGGACACGGCCGTGGACCGCAAACTGGAAGAAATTGGGACGCCGGAAGCTTTGGCCCTGCGAGGCCAGGCCGCGGTTGCCAATGCCAAGATGGTCTACAGACGCTTCCGGGAAATTTTCAACGCGGAGTCGTTCGCTGCGCTCCGCGAGCGCGGCGCTCGCGTGCAGCGGCCGCTGTGGGCCAGTACCGGCACCAAGAACCCTGCCTATTCCGACGTGCTCTACGTGGAGGAGTTGATTGGCACGGACACGGTCAACACTGTGCCTCCGGCCACTTTGGATGCCTTCGGGGACCACGGCCGCGTGCGAGGCAGCACCGTGGAGGAGGGGCAGGCGGAAGCCGAGGAAACGCTGAGCCGCCTGGCCAAGCTCGGCATTGACCTGGACGTGATCACTGAGAATCTGCAAGCAGACGGCGTCGGCTCCTTTGCGGCTTCCTTTGAGCAACTTCTCGGCGCGTTGGAAGAAAAGCGCAAGGTGCTGCTGGCAGGCCAGGCAGCCCGGGAACAGCTGAGCCTCGGAAGCTACCAGAGCAAAGTGCAACAGCGGCTGCAAGCCTGGCAGAAGGATCGCTTTGCTTGTCGCCTTTGGCAGAAGGATCCGACTCTGTGGTCGCCGCAGCCAGTGCCGGAACTCGTCGACCGTCTGGGGTGGCTCAACCTTCCCGAACAGATGCATGGACAGCTCGATGAGCTGGCAGGTTTCGCCCAGCAAGCCATGGCTGACGGCATCCGCCATGTGGTTCTTCTGGGGATGGGCGGCTCCAGCCTGGCGCCAGAAGTTTTCCAGCAGTCTTTCGGTAACGCGCCGGGTCATCCCGCTCTGCTTGTTCTCGACAGTACGCACCCTTCGGCCGTGCGCACCGTCGAGAAGAGCGTCGATTTGCTGCACGCTCTGTTCCTGGTCTCCAGCAAGTCGGGCACGACCGGCGAGACCCTCTCGTTTTTCCGTTATTTCTGGGAACGAGTCAGCCGGTTGACCAGCACACCCGGACGTCACTTCGTTGCCATCACGGATCCGGGAACGCCGCTGGAAAAACTTGCTACGGAACGGCAGTTCCGGCGCACTTTTTCCGCGCCCGTCGAGGTCGGCGGGCGGTATTCGGCCCTCAGCGTCTTTGGTCTGGTGCCGGCAGCGCTCATCGGGGTGGATGTGCACCAGCTCTTGGACCGGGCATGGCAAATGGCGGAGGCCTGCGCCTTTTGCGTTCCGGAGTCCGACAATCCGGGGTTAACGCTGGGATCCGCCGTTGGGGAACTCGCGCTGGCAGGACGCGACAAGGTGACGTTCTTGGCCTCCGCCTCACTGGCCTCTTTGCCGGCCTGGGTAGAACAGCTGATTGCCGAGAGCACCGGCAAGGAGGGAAAAGGCATTCTCCCGGTCGCTGACGAACCAGCGCGTCCCGCTGCTGGCTACGGCCCAGACCGGCTCTTCGTTCACCTGTCCAGGGATGGGCCTAAGGATGGGCCTAGGGATGGAGAAGAAGACTCCGAGCTGGAGACACAAGTGGCGGCGCTGGAAGCTGCGGGCCATCCGGTGATTCGCCTGAGCCTCTCTGAGATGGTGGATCTGGGCCAGGATTTTTTCCGCTGGGAAGTGGCCATTGCGGCCGCGGGTGCCGTTCTCAGGATCCACCCATTCAACCAGCCGGATGTTCAGTTGGCCAAAGAACTGGCCCGGCAGGCGATGGGACAGGCAAAAGGCAAAGCGAAAGGATCGCGCAATGGAGCGAAGCCAATATCGGCGGCCCGGCGAAAACAGCTGGCTCAAGCTGTGGAGAGCTGGCTGGCTAGCGCCGGGCCCGGAGCCTACATCGCGCTCCAGGCCTACCTGGCGCCGGCGGCCGATGTAACAACGGCTCTACAGGAAATTCGCCGAGCGCTGGGGAGCCGCCTGAAGGCTCCCACGACATTGGGGTACGGCCCACGCTTCTTGCACTCCACCGGCCAACTGCACAAGGGCGGGCCGAACACGGGCCTATTCTTGCAGCTGGTGGACAACCCGCAAGAGGACCTGGCGGTGCCGGAAACCGAGTACACGTTTGGAGCCCTGATTCAGGCTCAGGCCCTGGGCGATTTCCTGGCCCTGAAGCAGCGCGACAGGCGTGTCCTGCGGATCAATCTGGGCAGCGATGTCACCGGTGGGCTCAAGCGCCTGGCGGAGGTGCTGCATGGCTGAGATCACCACGCTGTTTTGGGATGTGGGCGGCGTGCTGCTGACCAATGGTTGGGACCGCTCGGCGCGCCGCCGGGCTGCCGAACAGTTCCACTTAGACTGGGAAGAGTTTGAGGATCGGCATGACCTGGTGGTGACTGACTTTGAGAAAGGTCGCCTCACCCTGGACGAATACTTGCAGCGAACTGTCTTTTATCGGGCGCGCGCGTTTAGCCAGGACGACTTCACGGCCTCTATATTTACTCAATCGCAGCCGCTGCCCGAGGTGCTAGCGCTGGTGGAGCGATTGGCGAACTCCGGGAAGTATCTGATGGCCACGCTGAACAACGAGTCCTTGGAGTTAAACCTCTACCGCATCGAACAGTTTCGGTTGCGCGATTACTTCGATGCCTTTTTCAGCTCTTGCTTTCTGGGTGTGAAAAAACCTGAGCGCGGGATCTACCGTCTGGCCTCGCAAATTACCCAGCGGGCGCTGGAAGAATGCCTCTTCATTGACGACCGGACCTTGAACCTGGAGTGTGCGCAGCTTCTGGGCATGCGGACCGTTCACTATCAAGATCCAGCGCAGCTGCGCCGGCAGCTTCGGCAGCACGGCGTAGAGGTTGACTCTGGATGACCATCTGGATAACCAGAGGAGGGACGCCATGGAATTGGGGATGATTGGGCTGGGCCGTATGGGGGGAAATATGGTCGAGCGGCTCTTACGCGGCGGCCACCGCGTAGTGGGCTACGCCCGGGATCCAGGATCGGTCCGGCGGGCGGTGGAGAAAGGCGCGGTCAGTGCCAACTCGCTGCCGAATCTGGTGGAGCAGCTCAAGCCGCCGCGGGTGGTCTGGCTGATGATCCCGGCCGGCAACCCGGTGGATGAAACGATAGAGGCGCTGTTGCCTCTGTTGAACCAGGATGACGTGATTGTGGATGGTGGCAATTCCAACTACAAGGACACGATGCGACGCGCTGCTGCAGTCAAAGAGAAAGGGCTGCAATTTGTGGATGCCGGCACCAGCGGCGGCGTTTGGGGTCTTCGCGAGGGCTATAGCATGATGATCGGCGGCGAGGCGCAGGTCGTCCAGCGGCTCTCGCCCATCTTCCAGACACTGGCGCCGGCTGCCGACAAGGGCTGGGGACACGTGGGTCCGAGCGGCGCCGGGCACTTCGTCAAGATGGTTCACAACGGCATTGAATACGGCCTGATGCAGGCCTACGCCGAGGGGTTTGCCCTGATGGAGAGCAAGAGCGAATTCGGCTTGAACCTGCAGCGGATCGCCGAAATCTGGCGGTACGGGAGCGTAGTGCGGTCCTGGTTACTCGACCTGACGGCACAGGCTCTGAACGAGAACCCCCGGCTGGAAGGCATTGCTCCCTATGTGGCCGACTCTGGGGAAGGCCGCTGGACGGTTCTGGAGGGAATCGAGCTGAGTTGCTCTATTCCGGTCATCACTCTGGCCTTGCAGCGCCGCTTCCGCTCGAGGGAAACCGAGCCGTTTGCGGACAAACTCCTCGCCGTCATGCGCGAGCAATTCGGCGGTCACGCGGTGAAGCGAGACACATGAGATGACCGGGTCTTCCAATCCCCGAACAGACGCCCATTTGTTCGTGGTCTTTGGCGCGACCGGCGACCTGATGCGCCGCAAACTCCTGCCCTCGCTCTATCGCCTGGCCACCAGCGGGCAGCTCAATCGCTGCCTGATTCTGGGTGTGGCCCGGAAAAGCGAGCCGGGCGAGGCCGGCTTCCGGGCGCTGGCGCGGGAGGCATTGAAGGCTGAGGGCGTAGAAGCGGGCGAGTTCAGCAGCCGCTGGTGCGATCAGTGTTTGTACTACCAGCCAATTGGCAAGAGCACCCCGGAGGACTTCCGGTCTCTGGCCGGGCGCATTGCCGAGCTGGAGCAGGTACACGGCCTGCCGGGGAACCGGGTGTTCTATCTGGCGCTGGCACCAGCAACGTTCCCGGCTACCATCACGGGACTTGCCGATGCTGGGTTGAACCACAGTTCAGGCTGGACCCGTCTGGTGATCGAGAAACCCTTTGGGCGCGACCTGGTCTCTGCGCGGGAGCTGAACGGCCTGGTTCATCGCCATTTTGAGGAATCGCAGGTCTATCGGATTGACCATTACCTGGGCAAGGAGACAGTACAGAACTTGCTTACTTTCCGCTTCGCCAATTCCCTCTTCGAACCCCTTTGGAACCGCGACCGGGTACACAGTGTAGAAATCACCGTGGCGGAAAGTTTAGGAGTCGAGAAGCGGGCTGACTACTACGAACAAGCCGGTGCTTTGCGCGACATGGTGCAGAATCACTTGACCCAGCTGTTAACGCTGACAGCCATGGAAGTTCCTGTGGCTTTTGACGCTGACTCCATCCGTGACGAAAAAGTTAAAGTGCTGCGATCGATTGAGCGTATCCGGCCGGAGAGCGTGGTCCTTGGTCAATACAGCCGAGGCAAGCTGAACGGGACGGAGGTGGCGGCCTACCGGGAGGAGCCTGGTGTGGCCCTCGACTCGCAGACCGAAACATTTGTGGCGGCCCGCCTGGAGATAGCGAACTGGCGATGGCACGGGGTTCCGTTCTATCTTTGCACCGGTAAACGGTTGCCCCGCCGAGTGAGCCGGATTGCGGTCCGGTTCCGGTGCCCTCCAGTAACCTTCTTCCAACCGTTTGACTCGTGTAAGATTCACTCGAACGCTTTAGTGATCACGCTGCAGCCTGAGGAAGGGTTCGACCTGCACTTCGAAGTGAAGACGCCGGGCCAGCAACTAACGCTCCAAACACATCGTCTCCACTTCCGCTACGAGGAGGCCTTTGCTCCTCTTGCAGACGGATACGAGACACTCCTGCTGGACATCCTCGCCGGTGACCAGACTCTGTTCGTGCGCGATGATGAAGTAGAAGCCTCCTGGCGCTTGTACACGCCTTTGCTCGAACAGCGTGGCCCTGTGCACTCCTACGCAGCCGGTGGCTGGGGTCCGCCGGAAGCCGAGCAGCTGCTTGAATCGGGAGGGAACCATTGAAATCGTCGCAGGCGAAGAGCTGGTGACGGAATAGAACCTGAGGCAGGAAACCTGATACTAGGAAGGCAGAGCGCTATATTCTGTAAAGAAGCAGGGCGGCAGCCACGGCAAGCACACTGACCGTAGCCGCCACAAGCAGCGTCCTCTTCAAGAGGCCAAAAAAGATCGTGCGCATCCGGATTTGACCTAGCGCGAACCGAACGTTCTCTAAGAAACCCCAGTGAGATGGAGGCTTTCCACTCTCCCCGAAGTTCGTAAAAGAGCCGATTATAGCCATGAACGAACTGGCCAGCAACTCCCCGGTACCGAATTATCGGATTGTTAGCACCTTGGTAACGCCTGCGGCCCGGACGTCTGCGGCACGGTATGGCCGGGGCCAGAGGCCGCCCCAGACTGTGTTAAAATGGTAGTAGCGGCGGCGAGTGATGGTGTTTGCCGCGCAGAGTAGAAGGAAAAGCCCAGGAGGAAAAAGCAATGGGACACAACGAGGAAGGTGGCAACGGAGTACTCTGGTTCTTGGCTGGGGTCAGCTTCGGGGCAGCAGTGGCTTTGCTGTACGCGCCCCGCTCTGGCCGCGACACGCGCCGCTATCTTTCCAGAAAGGCCAATAAGGCGCAGCACTTCGTTTCCGACAAGGCCGAGGAAGCGCGCGAATTCGTTTCCGATAAAGCCGAGGAAGCGGGCGACTTCGTTTCTGACCGGAGCCATGAACTCTACGACCGCGGCCGGGAAGTGGTGGACCGGGGCAGGGAATTCGTGGAAGATGCCTCAGAGTTGGTAGAACGCGGTCGCAAGTACGTTCGCAGCTAACAGTTCGACAGCCGATGCCGGATCGGATCACGCTGGGCGACTATGAGCTGGTCCTGGTCTCCGACGGCACCTACCAGCTAGATGGAGGCGCCTATTTCGGCGTGGTCCCGAAGGCACTGTGGAGCCGCAAAAAGGGAGCCGACGAGGGAAATCGCATTCGAGTCGGACTGAACTGCCTTGTGGCCCGCAGCGACCGCCACACGATCCTGATCGAAACCGGCATTGGCGAGAAATTAGACGAGAAGCGTGTTCGCCTCTACGGTGTCGCGCGGCAGCGCAGCTTGCCGGAAGACATCGCCGCCCACGGCATTGATCCTGACTCCATAGAACTAGTCGTCGACACACATCTGCACTTCGACCATTGCGGGGGCAACACCCGATGGCAGGGCGGCCGGGCGGTGCCCGTCTTCCCCCGGGCCCGCTACTTCGCGCAGCGTGGCGAGTGGGAGCATGCCCACCTCCGCCATGACCGCGACCGCGTCAGCTACCTGGACGAAAACTACGAACCACTGGTCGCCAGCGGCCAGATGACGCTGCTGGACGGCGACGCCACCCTGGTGCCGGGTCTGGTTGTTCGGGTCACGCCGGGGCACACGAGGAACCTGCAGGTGGTGCTGATCCAGTCCGGCGGGCAAACCTGCGCCTACTTCTCCGATCTGGTCCCCTCCACTGCCCACCTGAACCCCACCTGGGTCATGGCGTTCGACCTGTTTCCGCTGGAGACCATCGAAAACAAAAAGCGCCTGCTTGCGCAGGCAGCCGCCGAGAATTGGCTTTGCGTCTTCGTACACGACGCGGAACACCCCTGGGGCTATGTGCGCGCCGGCGAGGGCGGCAAGTACGAGTATGAACCGGTGGCCGCGACCGCCCCGGTCAAAACCAGCTAGGAGGCGGCCGGCGGTCCGGCCGCTCCAGAACAACTACGGCAGCGTGCCCGTCGCAATTTGCCACCGGAAGCCCCCCTCTGCCAAAGCAGTTGCCGCACCCGCGGGCACCAGCACACGCTCTATTTCGGCACCGGCTTCCAAGTTTGGCCGCCGTCAGCGGTGCGCAGGCGGCGTCCTGAGCGGGTCAGGATTTCGCCGGTAAGCGCGTTCGTGAAGGAGATAATCACAGGATCTTTTGCTCCCGTCTCGACGGGCAGGTCCCAGCTTCGGCCCAGGTCGGCAGAGTGCGCCACCCGGCCGCCGGGCAAAAGCACCCACAGGTGATCGCCGAAAACGGTGAAATCAGTGACCTCCGCGCCCGACGGGCCCGTCGGTATGGTCAGCGGCTTCCATTCGTTAGATTCGGCTGGGGTCACCAGCAGCAGTCCGGAGACAGTTAGAGCCAGGCGGTGCGTCGCGGCCGGGATTTGTTTGCGGAACTGCCCGTACCTCTGAGCGTCGCGCCCCTTAAGCCCCGTTTCCAGCCCCGTTGTCGCGCTGGCCCTCCCCGCGCGTCTTTGGCGGCGGGCTCCAACCTCGGCCGCCTCGATCTCCTTTTTTTCCTCCAAATCGGCGCGTTTGGCGAGCCGGCCCTCGAGGGCCAGGACGCTCTTGGACGCGTTCTTCGGCTCGGCCTGCATCCTTCGCAATTCCTTCGATCGCGACGGCTTCGGAGCGGACTGGGCCCGAGGACGGTCGGCGAGCTCGTTGGCCACCGAGCTCTTAGCTTGTGCTTCGGAGGCGCGTTGTGCGAAGGCATCGTCGACCGCCTGCGACCCGTCTTTCGTCTTGCGCGCGCGCTCAGCGGAACTTTCGAGATGCGCGAGCCGATCTGCTTCGGATGGAGACCCCGATGGGGGCGCCGATGGAGACGGGGGAGGTGCAGCCGCCGGGACAGGAGCCGCTGCTCGCGCCCCCTTTTCGGCGAATTGTTCGGCGAAGCCGCCCTGGAGCTCTCGCCGTGTTTGCGGCAGCCGCTCCTGTTCCTCAGTACCCACTGCCGCTGTCGTTCCCCCAACTGTCGTTCCCCTAACTGTCGCTCCCCCAACCGGGTGTGCCTTGTCAGCTTCGCTTAGCAGGACGCCGCGACTGGTGGCGGCCTCTGCGGGAGCCTGAGGCGCGGGAGCGTAGGCGTGTGACTCGCCTGTCGGCGACTCCGGCTCCGGGGTCGCTTGCTCAGCAACTCGGCCAGGCGCAGTGGAAGGGAGGGGGGCCACGATCTGGAAGCGCTCGTAGTAGATGAACGACCCTACCAGGATCACGCCGGCCAGCGTGGGCAACGCCCAACGCCAACGAAACAGCAGAGGAGCGCGGGGCACCCGCGCGGTCTGCGTACCTGCGGCCGCGGCACCAGCGGCCGATTCCTGCGGCGCCAGGCGCACCAGACGCACCACAGCAGCCTGGCAGGCCGCACATGTGGCCAGGTGCTGCTCCAGGCGCTCGCGGGTCGTCTGGGGGAGTTGGCCTTCCGCGTACGCGGCCAGCAGCTCGGCGTTGTCGCAGAGTTCACCGCCCGCCGCGCCCTCCCAGTTTCGCCGCCGCAGCAAGTCCTCCAGAGGTGTGTGGTCGTCCGGCACGTGCACTTTGGCCCCTATTTCTGAACGGCAGGCGTGCCGCGATCTTGCACGCTCCGCCGAATCTCCAAGCTGCCCTGCGCAGCCTGATACAGGCAGCGCCTCACTTCGTCCTCCTCCAACCGGTGCTCCTTCTTCAGGATGCTAGTCAGGGTCTGGCGCAATTGGCTACGAGCCCGGTCCAGTTCGCGGCTGGCCGTGGCCTCATGCACCCCTACCAGAGCGGCGGCTTCGCGCAGGGTCAGCCCATGAAAACAGTAAAAATCCAACAGCAACTTCTGGCGCGGCGGCAGTCGTTGCAAAGCCGTTTCCAGCGCGTTCTGGGCCATGCGCTCGTATTGTCCCTGCTCGACCGGATCGGCAAGTGGTGCTGCGGATACGGCCTGGCCGGCTGATTCCCGCTCCTCCAATGAGACTTCCTTTTTCTCCGAGCGCAAGCGATCCACGTAGCTCTGGTAGAGGACCGCGCGTAGCCACCCTGCCAGCGAACTGCGCCCGGCGAAGGAGGCCAGCCGCGCCCGCTGCTCATAGAGTTCGCCAAACATTGCGTCGGCCAGCTCCTCGCCGCGCGGGCCTGCTAGCGCACGTCCAGCCGCCCGCAGCGGTCCGCAAAGTTCCTCAAAGAACTGCCGCCAGGCCCGCTCGTCGCCGTGCGCACAGGCAGCCGCCAGCGCCAGATCGCGCAGCCGGACCGAGCGCAGGTATTCCTCCGCGCTGCCCTCCCCGCCATATTTCTCCAGCGATGCGTGCGCTGCCTGAGCAAAAGCCTCCAGTGGCAGTCCCCAGGAGGAGGCGGGCGTCGCCGAGTAGAGCTGCTCCAGCAGGCGACGGTAGCGGGATTGGAATTCTGCCGCCGTCATGACTTCTTCCAAAGATTATACGCGGCCCTGGGGCGGCCCGCACTTCCGCAGGGGTGATTCCTTTGGGAGCAACGGCAGAGGGCATATACTGGGCTTTCGGCCCAAGAGCCAGGCTAAGGCTAAGCTAACTAGGCTAAGACCAGGGTAAGACCGGGCTAGGACCAGGCTAGGAGAAGATGGCTGGGCTGAGAGCGCGCTAATGGCCTTTCCGTTTCGCGGCGTGGACTTCATGGAGGTGGACTCGCTGTTCAGCTCCGAGGAGTTGCTGGTGCGTCAGACCACCCGCGAATTTGTGGAGAACGAAGTCATTCCCATCATCGAGGAGCATAACCGGGAGGGGAAATTCCCGTTGCACCTGGTCCCGAAGATGGCCGAGCTGGGGTTTCTCGGGGCCAACCTGCGAGGCTATGGCTGCGCAGAGATGTCCAACGTCGAATACGGCCTGATGATGCAGGAATTGGAGCGGGGTGACAGCGGCCTGCGCAGCTTCGCCAGCGTGCAGGGCGCGCTGGTCATGTACCCGATCCTGGAGTTTGGCTCCGAGGAGCAAAAGCAGCGGTGGCTGCCGCGGCTGCAAAGTGGCCGGGCCATTGGCTGCTTTGGATTGACCGAACCCGACTTCGGTTCCAACCCTGCTGGCCTGCGCAGCCGCGCCGTCCGGGACGGGCGCCACTACGTGCTCGACGGCGAGAAGGCCTGGATCACCTCCGGCAGCATCGCCGACCTGGCGCTCGTCTGGGCCAAGACGGAGGACGGCGTCATTCGCGGCTTTCTGGTCGAAAAGAGCACCCGGGGGCTCACAGCGCGCGACATCAAGGAAAAATTTTCCCTGCGGGCTTCGGTCACCAGCAGCCTGTCGCTCCAGGACGCGCGGATCCCATGCGAAAACCTGCTTCCCGATACCGATGGATTGAAAGCAGCGCTGATGTGTCTGAACCAGGCGCGCTATGGCATCGGCTGGGGCGCGCTGGGGGCGGCCATGGCCTGCTACGAGACCGCCCGGCAGTACGCGCTCGAACGCCGCCAGTTCGACAACAGACCCATCGCCGGCCATCAACTAGTCCAGCAGAAGCTGGCCTGGATGATCACCGAGATTACCAAGGGGCAGTTGCTGGCGCTGCACGTGGGAAGGCTGAAGGACGCCCGCCGCGCCCACCACGCCCATATCTCCATGCTGAAGCGCAACAACGTGGAAATGGCGCTGGAAACGGCGCGCCTGGCTCGTGACATTCTGGGAGCCACCGGCATCTCCGAGGAGTACCCCGTCTTCCGGCATATGTGCAACCTGGAGTCGGTTAAGACTTACGAGGGCACGCACGACATCCACACCCTGGCGATCGGCGAGAGGATCACTGGGATTTCAGCGTTTTCCTGATCTTCTTTTCCTGATCGTCTGGGAGAATGCGCTCCGGTATAGCAGACAGCCGGTAAATCATGATTCGCACCCCACACATTGTCCTGCTGGCCGGCGCCGTGGTTGTGACGTTGTTGGCCGGCCTGGCGTCGCTGCTCGATTCTTCCTGGGTGTACCTGTTGTTCCAGGCGGTATGCCACCAGCAGACGGAACGGGCATTGTGGTTTGCGGGTGGTCCCATGGCGGTATGCGCGCGCTGCTTCGGCATCTATGCCGGAGCAGTGCTGGCGCTGCTGGCCAGGCTTCCGGCCCGGCCGCGGACACTGGCGACGGCCAGCCTGTTGCTGGCCGCCGACGTGGGCAGCGAGTGGCTGGGGCTGCGTCCGCCTTGGGCCATGGGGCGGCTGCTGGTGGGTTTGCTGGTTGGCGCAACGGCCACGCCGTTCATCGACGGGGAACTGGCTCAGGCTATGCGGCCGTCACGGAAGGAAGCTGTGGTCCGCCGGAGGCGTCGGAGTGGCAAGCTTGCCCTGACTGAGATCACCCAAGGCCGCGCCAATTGATGGAACGCTGTCCCAATTGCGACGCCGAATTGCCGGCGATTGCGTATTTCTGCCCCATTTGTGGACAGAAGCTCGAGACCTCCGAACAGCCGCCGGATAGCGCAGCGGCTTCCGAAGATCAGCCAGAGGAGGAATCCCCAAGCACTCAGGATTCGACAGTCCTCGCGCCGGAGCCGGAAGTGGCTCCGGCACCTCCAGGCTGGCGAGTGGCGCCGGTTTCCGGACCGCAGATGGTGGGCCCGGCGTTCTGGGCTGCCGTCGCTGCCGGGGTGCTGGTGGGCGTGCCCGGCACCAGCAACTGCGCTTGCCTGTGGATGCTGGGCTGCGGGGCGCTGGCGGTTTTCTTCTTTCACAAGCAATTTGGCCGTACAACCTTGCCCAACGAAGCAGCCCGCTTGGGAGCCCTAAGCGGCCTTTTCGGCTGCCTGGTGGCCTCCCTGGTGGCCGTGGTTTCCCTTGCCCTGATCCGGCGCAGTACTCTGGGGTTTGTGGATCAACTGCGCGAGAACCTGGAGCGGTCAGCGCCCATGCTGAAACCCGAGGATGCGGCTCAAATCCAGGAGCTGATCAATGCGCCAGGCGGCGCCGCCGTGCTGCTGGCGATGCTCGCTGCCTTCTATCTGTTCAGTTTCCTTGCGCTCAGCACGCTGGGAGCCCTGCTGGCCGGCTCTCTCGCCCGCCGCCGCTCCGAGTGATTTTTGCGCTTCGCTGTCATCCCTTTCTTCGCAAGGCACTCCCCTCGGGATGACTCTGGCTGTGCTCAGGATGGAAATGCCACAGATGTCCTAGGCAGGCTGGAGCAGAGGACTGGTCCCGAACAGGTTGCCGCGGTTGAGCAGGTTCTTGGGGTCCAGGGCCAGCTTGATGCGCCACATGGCCTCGAGCACCTCCGGCGGATACAGCAACTTGAGTAGGTGGGCTTTGCTCTTGCCCAGGCCATGCTCGGCCCCCACCGTGCCGCCCAGCTTCACCGCCTGCTCGGCGAATTTCAGCAGCAGAGCTTTGGCCGCATCGAAGTCGGCTTCATTGGTTGGCAGCATGTTTACATGCAGGTGGCCGTCGCCGATGTGGCCGTAGATGGTGTACTGGTCGGCGCCGGCAAACAGGGCGTCCAGTTCGTGGTGGTAGAAGGCGAGAATTTCCTGAGTCCGCTCTACGGGGACCGCTTGGTCGGTGGCTAGCTTGGGATAGCCGTTGAGCCGGGCGGTGTCGTTGACGATCAGGGCGATGGCGTGGCGAAATTCCCGGAACTTTTCCCGCTCCACGGCCGAAACAGCAAACCAGGAATCCTCCAGCAACGCGTCTTGTTCGCCGATCAGCTCCAGCCAGCGCTCGGCGGCCTCTTCCCGCGGGCCGTCGCCGATTTCCTGCTCCAGCAAAATCGCGGACTGGGCCTGGGCAGGAATTTCCGGATAACGGTGCAGGCGCAGCAAAGTGAGTGAATTGTGGTCGAAAAACTCCAGCAGTCGCGCGGAGGTCGGGTCCGCCCACTCCGAGTCGTGGGCGAGGCGCTGCGCTCGGGTCGCAAAGTCCAGTGCGGCCCTCTCGCTAGAGTAAAAGATGACGCCGCCCAGGACCTCGCCGGGCCAGGGCAGCAGCGCCAGCTCGGCTTCGGTCACCACGCCCAGGGTTCCTTCCGAGCCAATGAACAAGTCCACAAGGTCCATGCCCGGCCGAAACCAGTAGCCGGCGGAATGCTTGGTAGTGGCGGGCATGGGAAAATCGGGCAGACGAATTTCGCGCATGTCGCCGCTGGCCCGCACGATCTGGAAGCATCCTGCGGCGTTGGCTGTCACCTCGCCGCGCACGAGTTCCAGCAGGTCGCCGTTCGGTAACACCAGTCGCAGGCGGCGTACGTGGCGGCGCGTCGCCCCATACTTGAAGCTGCGCGCGCCGGAAGCGTTGCAGGCGATGGTGCCCCCGATGCTGGCGTGGATCTCGGTGGGATCCGGCGGGTAGAATTGCCTGGTCTGCTGGGCCGCCGCTTGCAATTCTTTCAGCAAAACTCCTGGCTGAATGCGCGTGCCTCCCGGGGCAATTTCGAGAATGCGGTTTAGCCGCTCCACAGACAGCACCCAGCCGCCCTGCGCCACCCGGGCTCCTGTGAGCCCGGTGCCGGCGCCTGAGACTGTCACCGGCGTCTCGGTGCGCACCGCTTCGCGCAGCACGGCGCTGACCTGGGCTTCATCGTCGGGAAGCAGCAGCAATTCGGCGCGTCCGGTAAACCCGGAAGCGTCCTCGACGTAGGGCTCCAGGACCTCCGATTCGCTGCGGCGCGGACACGGCCCCGCAGCAAGTGGCGCAGCTCTCGCATACGCGCGGTGGCCCATCGCAGCTAGCTTATCTCCGGGCAGGTGCGCAGCATTCAGATTCGCAGGCGCTTCTACTATTAAATATCCGGTATTAAATGTCTGGGCCTTCTTCTTCGGCAGCTGGCAGGTGCAGGTGGTTCGTTTCCAGGTAGCCTTTGAGCACGTCGAAACCCTCCTGCGGCGAGTCCGCGTACTGGAACAACTCCAGATCTTCCGGACTAATGGCGCCCCACTCGGCTAGCTTCTCCAGACGCAGAACACTGTCCCAGTACTGGCGGCCGTAGATGAGGACGGCTATTCGCTTGGCAAGCCGGTTGGTCTGGACCAGGGTCAGCAGTTCAAATAGCTCATCCAGCGTACCGAAGCCGCCCGGGAAAATCACCACCGCCTTGGCCAGATACACGAACCAGAACTTCCTCATGAAGAAATAATGAAACTGGAAGCTTAGCTCAGGGGTGATATAGGGGTTAGGGGGTTGTTCGAAGGGGAGGGAGATATTGAGGCCGATGCTCTTTCCCCCGGCTTCGGAGGCGCCCCGATTGGCCGCTTCCATAATGCCTGGTCCACCGCCGGAGCACACGACAAACCGGCAGCGGGCAAATGGCAGGGGCTTGGCCCAGGCGGTCAGCAGGCGCGCCAGCTCCCGTGCTTCCTCATAATAGCGCGACCAGTTCAGCGCGACTCCGGCCTCCTTAACCTGCTCCGCAAGCTGTGGATCGCGGTTTGCGGCGTCGGCTTGCTTCAACACCTGGAGCTGCCGTTCTGCCTCCTGGCGGCTGTGCACGCGGGCCGAGCCGAAAAACACCACCGTGTCCTGGATGTTCTGGCGCCGGAATCGAGCCAGCGGCTCCAGGTATTCGGAAAGAACGCGCAGCGCGCGGGCATCGGCGCTGGCCAGGAATTTCGCGTTTTCGTACGCCAGGGCCGGCGCGCGATTCTCGCGCTGTGTTTGAGGGTCGTTCATGGCAGTGGTTATACTACGCCGGGCCGATAGCGACGCAGAAAATTGGCGAGAAGCCATCGAGTCGCGCGACGTAACGCAGGATCTCAGCATTCAGGGAAAGCTTCTCGACAGTGCAGCAAATCGTCTGATATTCTTTCCCGCTTCCCGGCTTCTTCGGTGTTTGTAGTGCGTGGGTGTTCCTGAAAAACCCAGAAGGAGACGCTATGCCCAACCCTGTGGTGCACTGGGAAATTGCGGTGAAAGATGCTGAACAGGCCAAGAAGTTCTACAGCGCCCTGTTTGAGTGGAACATTGATTTCAGCAACCCGATGAATTACGGGATGACCAACACTGGAGGTCTGAACGGTGGCATCTTCAAGCCACCTAAAGGCGCTCCCAATTACGTGACCTTCTATGTACAGGTGGACGACATTGACGCTTCCCTGAAGAAAGCGGGAGAGCTTGGCGGCAAGGTGGTCGTTCCCAACACGCCGATTCCAGGTATGGGAGCCTTCGGCATGTTTGCTGACCCGGAAGGGAACGTCGTTGGGGTGTTTAAGGGCCAATCCTAGCCGCCAACGCCGCAGAGGCCGGCTAGGCCGTTCCGCCGCTGGCGGTGAATCCTTGCATGCCGAAGCCGGATTCCAGCATCGAAGTCAGCAAGCTAGCGCAGGTCGTCGAGCCGGAAGTGCCGGTGGCCGCGGTTCCGCAGCCACCGGTGCGCCGGATGTTTCGCGCACTGCGGCACCCGCAGTACCGGTTGTTTTGGAGCGGCAACTTCATCTCCAACACCGGCACCTGGATGTACACCCTGGCGCAGGGCTGGCTGGTTCTGCAGCTGACCGATTCCCCGTTTTGGCTGGGACTGGTGGGGTTCACCTCCTGGATTCCGCTGCTATTGTTCACTCCGCTCGGCGGGGTCATCGCCGACCGCGCCGATCGCCGCCGAGTGATGCTGCTGGCGCAGTCGGCGCTGATGGTCCTGGCGTTTCTGCTGGCCTTGCTGACCTCGCTGGACATCGTCAACATCCGGCATATCCTGGTGCTCTCGTTCCTGTCGGGAATGGCAATGGCCATGAACACGCCGGCTTACCAGGCCAGCTTGCCCGAACTGGTGGGGGCCGAGGATCTGACCAACGCGATCGCGTTGAACTCAGCCCAGTACAACTTGTCTCGCATGCTGGGGCCCGCCCTGGCAGGCTTGGCTATGGACCGCATCGGAGTCGCCGGCTGCTTCTACCTGAATGCCTTTAGCTTCCTGGCGCTACTGTTGGCGCTGGCGCGGATTCGCCTGCCTGCCCGCGCCGCCGCCGATGCCGGAAGCTCCGGTCGGCTTTGGAAGCCGCTGCTGGCTACCTTTTACTACCTGCGCCAACACCGCGTGCTGCGCACCTTGATCCTGCTGGAAGCGCTGGCGAGCTTCTGCGGCATGCCCTACATCGTGCTGATGCCCGTGTTCGCGCGCGACGTCCTGGAGGTGGGGCCGCGCGGCTTCGGATACCTGATGGGGGCGGCCGGGGTCGGCGCGCTGTCAGGCGCCCTGCTGCTGGCCTGGCGCGGCGACCGGTCGCGGAAAGGCGCCTTCGCGCTGCTCTCCGCGCTGGTGTTTTACGCCGCGCTGATCGTTTTTGCCCTTTCCCGCCGGTTTGATCTGGCACTGGTGGCGCTGGCGCTAAACGGCGCGACCATGGTGACCGCCATATCCACCATTAACAACCTGCTTCAGAAGTACGTTGCCCCCGAGATGCGCGGCCGCATCATGGCCACGCACGCGATGGCCTTCCTGGGCTTGGCTCCACTCGGCGGCCTGTTGGCTGGCGCGGTGGCCGAGCGCGTCGGAGCGCCGGTGGCGCTGGCTTCGCTTTGCCTGGTCGCGCTGGCCATCACTGCCGTCGTGCGCCTTCGGATGAGCGAATTGCGCGACCTGGCATAGCGGGCCTCTGAATCTCCCCGGCAGAGCCCGCGCCACGAGTGCAGCAAGCCGTTCGCCCCTACTCCAGAACGCGGCACAGTTCCTTTTCCAGCGCCGACTGCCACTCAGGATCCAGCGGGCCGCCCTCGCGAGTGACGTAGAAAACGTCAATGACCATGGGTCCCTGGGTGTCGGCGAGCACGACTTCGATGTTGCAGCCGTGCGCCGAAAGAACGTTGGAGATGCGGTAGAGCAAGCCGGGCCGATCGCGAGTGATCACCTCCAGTAGGGTGCTCTGGGCCGAGGCCGAGCTGTCGAAGCGGACCCGCGTTTCCACGCGATAGCTGGCCCGTCCGGGTATGGGCCGGTCCAGCCTCCCGGCAATCATCTTGGCCACGTCTGTCTTGCCCAGGATGGCGTCTTCCAGCATCTTCAGCAGGCGTTCCGATTCCTCGGAATTCAATTCCAGCGTCCGGTGCAGGTCCACGAACTGAAAGGTGTCCAGCACGATGCCCTGCCGGTTGGAGAAGGCTTCCACCTTGTGGATGTTTGTCCCGAAGGCCGCCAGGGCCCCGGTGATGGCAGCAAACAGGAACGGGTGATCGAAGGTGAGGACCAACAACTGGTGGTGGCCATGATGGCGGCTCAGCGAAAACTGGACCGGCCGATGCGCCAGCTGCTGGGCCAGCCCAAAGTGCGCCAGAATCTCGGCCGGGGTATGCGTCTTCAGGTAGCGGCGGGGGAAGCCCTCCAGGAACGCGGTTACTTCGGGGCGAAACGACATGGCCATTTCCCCGGGCTCGGCGCGGTCAGTGTCCAGTTGCCGGGTGAGTTCATTGTGGGCGGCCAGGTAGAGCTGCCACAGCATCTCTTCCTTCCACGGCGTCAGCGCGCCAGGGTTCACCGACTGGATGTCGGCGTAGGTGAACAGGCAAAGCATCTTCAACCGTTCCGTGGTTTCCATACGGGCGGCAAACTCTTGGATCGTCTCCGGGTCAGACAGATCGCGGGTGCCGAGGGTGGTGGACATCAACAGATGGTTTCCCACCAGGAACCGGACCAACTCCAACTCGGCTTCCTCCATTTTCAGCCGGGTCAGAATGGGATCCAGCAACCGCAGCGAAACTTGTACGTGCTCGCCGTACCCGCTCTTGCCAAGGTCATGGAAGAGCAGGGCTAGCAACATCGGCTCAGGATGATCCAGCTCGGCGAACACTTCGGCGAAGCGGGCCGGGAAACGGCCCTCGGGTGTGCGCTCGTTCTTCTTGCGTCCGGCCAAGGGTTTCAACTCTTGCAGGTGTTTGATGGTCAGCAGGGAGTGCTCGTCCACCGTGTATTTGTGGTAGAGGTCCCGGATCACGAGCGACTCAATCAGGCGGAACTCGGGGAACAGCGCCCCCAGCATTCCCAGTTCATGCATGGCCGCCAGGGCCGTATAGGCGTGTGGCAGCGCCAGAATGCGCCGGAAACGGGGCCACAGATCGGAGAAATGCTGCGCCCACTCAGCCAGTTCGGCGAGTTGACGCTCGAGGCGGCGTTCCGTTTCCAGGCTCAGAGCGACCCCGTGCCGAGCCTGAAACTCAAACAGATCCAGCCACAGGCCCGGGTCCCGTTGCGCGTGGATGGGATTGCGCAGGAACACCTCGCCGCTGTGGACTGCAAAGTCGGTGTTGGAAAAGCGCTCCTGCCGCTGCTGCAGCCAGCGGGAAAGCGTAGAACGCGGCGCGGCCGACTGGCGCAGGGAGTGGCTGACCATCCGATAGATGTGGCGCACGTGGCCAAAATAAGACCGCATCCACTGTTCCGGGCTAGAGTGTTCCGCGCTGGGGTGTCCGGCGCTGGCATCGCCCTGGCTTGGCCGGCCCTGGCGCGCCAGCTCTTCCTGCAAGTCGAAGCTGAGCGTGTTGGCGTCGCGCCCGCACAGCAGATGCAGTTGGGCCCGGGCCGCAGCGAGAAACTGGTGGGCGGCAGCCACCTCGCGCCGCGCGGTTTCGGGCAACTCCTCCCGGGGCGGCACGCTCTTTTCCTCGGCGCGCAAGATCCGCGACAGCCAGCAAGCGAGCTGGTAGTCGCGCAAGCCCCCGGGCGATTCCTTGACGTCGGGTTCCAGGTGGTAGATGGTTTGGCCAAATTTCTTGTGGCGGAATTCGGCCAGGCTTATCAGGTTGTGCAGCAGCACCGTCCGTTCACGCTGCACCAGGCGCGGCAGCGTTTCCTGTTGCAGCCGGTCGAACAGTGCCCGATCGCCGGCCACAAAGCGCGCATCCATCAGGGCCACGCTGAATTCGGTATTGCCCTCCGCCAGCGTGCCGCATTCGGCCAGCAGTCGGACCGAGTGTCCCAGGCGCAGCCCGGCGTCCCACAGTTCCCGGAGGAACTCGGCGATTTGCTCGCGGGGGACTGGTTGCCCCACTTGACGGGCAAACAGCAGCAGCAAGTCCACATCGGAGTGAGGGAACAGCTCCCGGCGGCCGTATCCTCCAAGAGCCGCCAGGCAGAAGCCGGAGGGACCGATGGGATCCGCAGACAAGTACCGGGTGTAGGCCGACAGCACCAGTTCGTCCACGGCTGCCGACCGCCCGTGAACCAGAGCGTACCCGTCCCCGGAGGCAAGAAACTCTTCGCGGAGCTGGGCGGAGCGGCGCTGATAAGCGGGCGCGGCCTTGACTTTACTCGGCGCCGAGCTACGACTGCCTGCCATAGCTTTCCAGTTCACCATAGCGCGTGAAAACGCGCAACTGAAGCTGGTTATCCGGGCCATCGGAATTTTCTATAATTCCCCGCCAGTGTTGGCTTTTCGGCATCTCCTGGAAGCCTGAGCTGGGCGCTTCACTGATGAGTACGACTAACTACGCGCCGATGTCTTTGTGGCTTGGTGGTGAAACGAAGGACCGACCCGGTGGTCTTGGGCGTTCCTTAGCCAAAGGCGTATTACACTGAAGGTGCATGAAGATTGGGATTACCTGCTATCCGACCTATGGGGGCAGCGGGGTGGTGGCCTCCGAACTGGGGATGGAATTGGCGGCACGCGGTCACCAGGTCCATTTCATCACCTACGCTCGCCCGATCCGCCTGGACGTATCGGCCGACTCCGCGATCGCCCAAAATATCACCTACCATGAGGTGGAGGTGACCACCTACCCGTTGTTCGACTACCCGCCCTACACGCTGGCACTGGCCACTCGCATGGCCGAAGTGGCCCTTGCGGAAGGGCTGGACCTGCTGCATGTGCACTACGCGATTCCTCACTCGGTCAGCGCCTACCTGGCCCAGGCCATGCTGGTCAGCCAGTCCGGGCGCCGCCTCCCCTTTGTCACCACCCTGCACGGGACCGACATCACCCTGGTGGGTACAGATCACTCCTACTTGCCCATCACTCGATTCGCCATCGAGCACAGCGACGGCGTCACCGCCATCAGCCACAACCTGCGCGAGACTACCCAACGGGATCTGGAAATCCAGCGCCCGATCCAGGTCATCCACAACTTCGTGAACTGTGACCTCTACCACCCGAAGCGCGATGAGCAGGCCCGGGCGGTGCTGGCCCCGGCCGGGGAGCAGTTGGTGGCCCACCTGTCCAATTTCCGTGCAGTCAAACGAGTTGCTGACGTGGTCGCTGTGTTTGCCCGAGTGAGAAAGGAAATGCCGGCCAGGCTGCTGATGATCGGCGACGGTCCGGAACGGGGCAACGCCGAGTACGTGGCACGCCAATGGGGCGTGGAGCGCGATGTGTTGTTCCTGGGCAAGCAGGACAACGTGCATCGCCTGCTGCCGCTGTGCGAGGTGTTGCTGCTGCCCAGCCGGATGGAATCCTTCGGGCTGGCGGCGCTGGAAGCTATGGCCTGCGGGGCGGTGCCGGTGGCCACCCGGGTTGGAGGCGTCCCGGAGGTCATTACCGATGGGCACGACGGCTACCTGAGCGAGGTCGGAGACGTGGAAGCCATGGCCGGGCGCGTGCTACTGCTGCTCCGCGAGCCGGAGCGGCGGCGCCGCACCTCCGAGGCCGCCCGCAACACGGCACTCACCCGCTTTTGCGCTACCTTGATTCTTCCCCAGTACGAGCGTTACTACCGCCAGGTGCTGGAGCGCTGAAGCCGTCAGGCTACGGCAGGCTACGCCAGCCAGGGCAGGGATGGCCCTGCCCGGTCATGAGCGCGGAGAACAGTGGAAAAAGGCGGGGCGCTTACTTGGCTCTGGAGTAGAGGTGGGCCACGTACTGCCCGTAGCCGTTGTAGGGCTGGGTCGGCCGCCGCTCGCGCGTGTCAATCATCTGTTCGGTGGCCTGCGACCAGCGCACGTGCGGCACCTTGGGATTCACGTTGGACCAGAAATCATATTCCTTGGGCGCAACCTTGTTCCAGAAGGTGGGTGGCTGCTTCTTGGTGAACTCGACTTTGACGATGCTCTTGATGCTCTTGAAACCGTACTTCCACGGCACGATCATCCGGATCGGCGCGCCGTGCTGTTTCGGCAGGTCATGGCCGAAAATCCCGGTGACCATCAGGGTCATTTCATTGGCGGCTTCGGCCATCGTCAGCCCCTCGTGGTACGGCCAGGGATACCAGTGATACTTCGCGAAGCCGGGAGCCTCGCCGGGCCGGAAGAAGGTTACAAAGCGCACGAAGTTAGCTGAAGAAAGGGGCTTCACGTACTCCAGAAAAGCCTTCATGGGAAAGCCGATCCAGGGTACGGCCATGGCCCAGGCTTCCACGCAGCGGAACCGGTAGAGGCGCTCCTCCAGCGGCATCTTGCGGATCAGGTCCTCAACGTCCAGTTTCAGCTTCTTCTGGACCAATCCGGTGACTTCAATCGTCCAGGGATGCGTCGTCAGCTTCTGGGCCAGGCGAGCTGGAGCGGTCTTGTCCTGCTGGTCGAACTCGTAGAAGTTGTTGTAGGTGGCCGCGACGCGCTCGTCGGTGAGGGGCCTGTCCAGCTTGTACTTGGGATTGCGGCCGACAGCAGCCTCAGCGGCTTCTGGGAAGGCCAGCCCGCTTGCTCCCAGCGCGGCGGCGCCGATGGCGCCGGCACGCAAAAACTGGCGACGGTTCAGAACGGCGTCTTCAGAAGTGGCCAGCCGTTCCGGAATCTCCCAGGGGCGTGGAATTCGGATCAGCATGTCCTTCATTTTACCATGAATCCATCATGGCAGAACGTATCCAAGCCTGCCCAAACTGGGCCTGCCGGAAACTGGGCGTGCCGGAAATCGTGCCTGCTAGTCGCCGGCCCGCTATGGGCCCCGCACCAGGGGAACAAACGAAACGGGAAGCACCGACCGGACAACGTAGCGACCGTGCTGATCCTTCTCCACCAGGCGCAAGTGCTGATTCCCCGAGGGGCCTGTCGGGATCACCATGCGTCCGCCCGGCTTTAGCTGGTTGAGCAGCGCCGGCGGGATTTCCGTGGGCGACGCGGTGACAATGATCAAGTCGTAGGGTGCGTGCTCAGGCCAGCCGTGGTTGCCGTCGCCCTGGCGCACTTCCACGTTGTTGTAGCCCAGTTTCTTGAGCCGTTCTGCCGAGCTCCTCGCCAGCTCAGGCACAATCTCGATGGTGTACACCTTGGAGATCAGCAAGGACAACACCGCGGTCTGGTAGCCGGATCCGGTGCCGACTTCCAGGGCAACGTGCTCCTTCTCCGGCTGTAGTTGCTCGGTCATGAAGGCCA
This sequence comes from Terriglobia bacterium, assembly GCA_965223005.1. GTDB lineage: Bacteria > Acidobacteriota > Terriglobia > JAJPHL01 > JAPKYU01 > CBDBKE01. The sequence continues at coordinate 47,798 of CBDCVK010000009.1, forward strand.
CAATGTAAGGTTGGGAGATGGTTTGGCCGGCGGCCGTGGGCAGGGGTGTGTCGTCGTAGGCTCGCCTGGCCAGCGAAGGCCTGACGAAGAGGTGCCGGGGCACTTTCCGCATGGCCTCCAGCACCCGCAGGTTGCGCACGTCGCGCGCTTCGATCTGTTCGCGTACCATGCGGGCGCGCGCCTGCTCCGGCGTCTCGTCGCGCGGCGGGCAGGCCGCTACGCTGAGTGAGGCCAGCGCCAGGAGCACGACCCGCAAAGCCGGTCGCAGGTTGCCCGTACCGGCACGCTCATTCATAACGCAGGCACGTGATGGGATCGAGGTTGGCGGCCCGATTGGCCGGGTAAAAGCCAAAAAACAGGCCCACCGAGACAGAGATCAAAAAACCCAGCGTCACCCACAGGAGGGAAACTTCGGTCGGCAGCAGGGGAAACACCAAGTGCACCGTCCAGCTCACTGCAATACCCAGCACAATGCCCAGCACGCCACCAAAACTGGTCAGAGTGATGGCTTCGATCAGGAACTGGGCGCGGATATCCTGCCGCCGCGCACCCACGGCCTTGCGGATGCCAATTTCCTGGGTCCGCTCGGTCACCGAGATCAGCATGATGTTCATCACCCCGATGCCCCCCACCAGCAGGCCAATGGAGCTGATCACAGCCGTCAGCAGGACTAGCGCCCCGGTCAACTGCTCCCACAGGTCGGTAAGGAAATCCGGGGTTGCGATCTCAAAGTCATTCTCGGCACTGAGCGGCACCCGCCGCAGGCGCCGCACGATATGGGTCACTTCGTCCTTGGTCTGCGACAGGAGCGACGGGTCGGGTGTGCTGACCGCAAGGAAGTGTTCGCGGCTCTCCGGGTAAAGCTTGTGGAAGGTGGAGTAGGGAATGATGACGAACCGATTCACACCCGACTGGCCGAACAGCCCGGCATCCTTCTCCATCACCCCGATGACCTCAAAGCGCAGGCCGTTCAGAACGACCTCGCGGCCCACCGGGTCCACGTTGGGGAACAGCGAGGTGGCTACGGCCGCCCCCAGCACGCACACGTAGCGGCTGTGCGCCAGGTCATAAGGACTGATGAAGCGCCCGTCGCGGACGCCAAACAGCGGGAGGACTTCGGCGTACTCGGGGTCGGCGCCCCGCAGGATGGGGTCCTTCACCTGCTCGCGTCCGGCGCGGATTTCGTTGCTTCCCCCAAAGAAAAGGGCCCGCGTGCCGAAAGCGGTGACGTACTCGCAGGAGCGGCAGCGTTCCCGGATGTAGAGCGCGTCTTCGTAGCGAAAGTGCTTGCGCAGCCGGATCTTCTCCGGCAGGCGTCCGAAGCGGCCAAAGGGCATGCGGCTGAGAAAAAGCACGCGCGAGCCGAACGACTGCACCCGGTCGCCCACATGGCGGTTGAGCCCCTGGATGATGGCCGCCACTGCGATGACCGAAGTCACTCCAATGACAATTCCCAGCACGGTCAGCGCCGAGCGCCGCTTGCGCACCCGCAGCGTGTCCATTGCGACCAGGAAATTCTCTTTCAGTTCATCACGCGTCATCAGAATAGGTGCCAGGTTTCAGGTATCAAGTGCTAGGTTCAGATGTCAGGGGTTTGCTGAGTCTGACACGTGAAACCTGCTTTTTTCATTCGCTCCTCAGGGCCACCACCGGGTCCAGGCGGGCGGCCTGGGTCGCCGGGTAGATTCCGAAAAACAACCCGATCGAGGAGGCCAACACCACGCCCAGCACCGCTACCCACAGCCGAACCTCGGCCGGAAAGCTGGTGAAATTCCTCAGTGCCGTCGCCGCCCCGAAGCCGAGCAACACCCCCACCACTCCGCCGAGTACACACGACAGCAGTGCCTCTGCCAGAAACTGGCGCAGGATGTCCTGTTGGCGAGCTCCGCAGGCCCGGCGCACCCCGATCTCCTTGGTGCGCTCGGTGACGGAGACCAGCATGATGTTCATGATGACAATGCCTCCAACCACAGCGGCAATCAAAGAAATCAGGACAAACACCACAAAAAACGCGGAACTGATGGAACGCCACAGGTCCAGGTAAAAGTCCGGGGTAACGATGTAGAAATCTTCTTTGGCTCCTGGGGCGACGTGTCGGCGGGCACGCAGCACGACCCGCACTTCGTCCTGCGCCGCCTGGTAGGCCGCCTCGCCTGAGGCCTGCACGTGCAGCTTCAGGCTGTGGCGTGGGCCGTGCAGCTTGAAGAACAGCGGCAGCGGCAGAATCAGGAAATTGTCCTGCTCCTGGCCCAAAATGGAGCCGATTTCCTCGGTGGTGCCTACCACCCGCAGTTGCTGCGAACCCACCCGCACCACCTTGTCCAGGGGGTCAGTGGCGGGGAACAGGTGTTCGACCAGGCCGTGGCCGATGACGCAGACTGGGGCAGCCTTCTGCTCCTCAAATGGGCTGAAATAACGACCGCGCTCCACTGTGCGGGTGCCGATGTTGCTCATGTTGGCCGTCTGGCCGAGTATGTGGACGTCGGCCAGCTCCTGGTCGCGGTAGCGTACCCGCGCCGGAGCATCCACCTGCGCTCCTACGGCAGCGCAGTGGCGGCAACGCTCGCGAACCGCCTCCAGATCCTCCACCACGATGTCCTTGTTGCGCCGGGCCCGCAGGAACTCTTCAAAGTCGGAGATGGCCACTGGCGTCTTGGAAACTTGAAAGACATCAATGCCCAGGTTGGCAATCTTGTCTTTGACGTAGGCGTTGGCGCCCTGGATGAGTGTCATCACGGTAATGAGCGTGGCCACCCCCATCGCCAGACCCAGTTGGGTGAGGAAGAAGCGCAACCGGTACGCCCGCACACCCGCCCAGGCCATCGCCGCCATTTCGCGGAAATTCATTTCTCCTTATGATTATACGCTGCCGGAGGTGGATGTTCCCGGCACGAAGAGATCCGCCCTGACGCAGCTACGGGCGCGGACACAGCCTTCCCCGCAGACCTCTGTCGCTCAGCCCCGCGAGCCGCGGTTCAGTTGCTGACCACGCTGTTGTAGCTGGAGGCGCGGACGGCCGAGTAATGCTCTTGCCATTTCTCGTGCGCCGAGTGGTCGGCGTACCGCTTGAGCGCCTCCGGGTTTTCAAACTCGATCACGAAGACGGCGTTGAAGTCGGCCGGCTGAACCTTGGTGGCTTTGATCCACACGTTCTTGATGCCGGGTATCGCCGCGGCCATTTCTTTGACCCCGTCCAGGGCCTTCTGCTTGTCGGCGTCGGTGGCATCCGGCTTCCACTGAATCGTGACTATGTGCACCAGGGTCTTGGGCGCTCCGAACGTGTTCTGACCGACAACCACCGCTGCCCAGAACAGAGCTAGGGTGACGGCCAAAACCACTAGCCTGCAATGTATCGCTCTTAAGGTCATTCCGTTTCCTCCAGTCGAGACTGAGAACACAGCTCTCGTTACATTTCCACTTCGATGTCGGAGCCAACAACGCGCACCGGAAACGATTGGACCTGAGCGCGGGCGGGCGGCCCCTTGACTTCGCCCGTGGTGACGTCAAAGTGGGCGCCGTGCCAGGGGCAGGTTACCTCGTTGCCCTCCAGTAAACCCTCCGACAATGGCCCGCCTGCGTGCGTGCAGGTGTCTTCAATGGCGTAGTACTTGCCGCCAACCTGGAACAGGGCGACCGCGCGCCCAGCGACTTCTACCAGCTTGCCACTCGAGGGGTCTCCAAACTCCGCCGTGGTAGCCACTTTGACAAATTCAGCCATGGGTGTCTCCTTTTCGTCCGGTCGTCTGCTGATTCTGCTGATGAATGATGCGTGCTCATTGCTGCAGCCCGTAGCGTACACCGAATCGCGCCTGCATGAAGGTATCGAGAACCTGGGTGTAGAAACGCTGGCTGTGCTCACGCACCGCCCGCTCGGCTTCCTGGGGCGCGGCGTAGTGGTGCAACTCGTGAAGGAACACGTCGAGCAGGCCCAGCCGGTAGCGGAACACCTCCAGCTCTTCCCGGTCTGCCTGCTGTACGGAAGGTTCAATGGCCAGGTCGGAGAGCAATAGCGGCTGCCACTCGCGGATGGTTTGAAAGGCCAGGTCCAGCTCGCCTACCGGCACCCCGCTAAGGGTTCGCAGTTTGCGGGCAATGCGAGTTTCCGTTCCCGAACGGTGGTGATGCCCCAGGCACCCGCAGGGGTTTCGGCGCCGCAGGATGACCACCACGATCGGCGGCACTTTCTTCAGGACTGCCTCGTACTGCCGGCGGATGGCAGTGGGAATCGTCAGCCAGGTTTCTTCCAGCGCGCCTCGCAACTCAGCGGCGGGAGCCCGCTCGCGCCGCGAGTGGGCAATCAAGACCAGCGGCAGTTCCGGTGCCGGCCGCACCAGCGCCTGTTCGGAGCCCCGCAGGCTGAGATACAGCCGCCACAGGAGCCCCGAGCTGTGAACCCGCTGGGCGCTGGAACCGAGTGGCCGCCGCATTCGCTGATTGTACAGCCGCTGATTGTACTGCGCCAGAGCGCAGACGGACTATGCTATATAAGCGAACGTGGAAGCGGCGTTGAGATCGGTCCAGTTCCTCCAGCCGGCGCGCGCAAGGGAAAACTTGGCGCGGCTCGAGCGGGAGCTGCCACCGGCGGCGCAGCAAGCGCTGCCGCGCCTTCTCCCCAGCGTGCCGGATCCCGATACGGCGCTCAGCAACCTGGAACGCTTCGCAGCTGCGGCGACGCCCGAGGTCCGCGAGTATCTGGGGCTGCACCCGCCGGCATTGCACCATCTGCTGTCCCTGTTTGCTTATAGCCAGTTCCTTGCCAACACGCTGATTAGCCAGCCGGATCTGGCCCTCTGGCTGGAGCAGGAGCCGACCCTGTACCGTGTGAAAACGGCGGAGGAGATGTCCCATTCGCTGAGCGCATTCGCGGACGAACCGCAGCAATCCGGCGTCGAGCTTGCAACACTGTTGGCCCGGTTCAAGCGGCGCGAGTACCTGCGCATCGTCTTGCGCGACGTTCTACATCTGGCGACGCTGCCGGAGATCACGCTGGAGCTGTCCGGGCTAGCCGACGCGATCCTCGAATACTCGCTGCAACACGCCCAGGCGGAATTGGAAGAACGCTACGGCAAGCCGCTGCTTGAGACCCCGATGCCTGAGACCAAGGATGCCGCCGGTAGTGAAAATGCCGAGTGCCCCATGACTATCCTCTCCATGGGCAAACTCGGCGGCAACGAGCTGAACTACAGCTCCGACATTGACTTGGTCTTTCTCTACCGTGGCAATGGCGAGACCAGCGGGGGAATTTCCAACAAGGAGTACTTCGTCAAGCTGGCGCACCGGGTGGTAGGCAGGCTGACGGAATTTGGCCCCGAGGGGATGGTGTTCCGGGTGGACCTGCGCCTGCGCCCCCAAGGCGGGGAAGGCGACCTGGCCATTTCGCTGGAGGGCGCGCGCCAGTACTACGGCGAGCGTGCCCGGGACTGGGAACTGCAGGCGCTGGCCAAGGCCCGCCACTCGGCCGGCGACGCGGCTTTAGCGCGCGATTTCCTGGAGTACGTCCAACCGCTCATCTACCGCACCTCGGTGAACTTCGCGGCCATTGACAGCGTGCTGTTTGCCCGGGAACGCATCAGCACTGCTCTCGAGCGGCGGTCCTTACGAAACCCGGGCATTAACGTCAAGCTGGAACGGGGCGGCATCCGAGACATCGAGTTTCTTGCGCAGTGTCTGCAGCGGCTCTACGGCGGGCAGCAGAGCTGGCTGCGCTCCGGCGGGACCCTGTTTGCCCTGCAAAAGCTGGCTGAGAAGGGCTACCTGCGGCAGCGCGACTACGGCCCGTTGAGCCGCGCCTACCTGTTCCTGCGCCACATCGAGCACCTGCTGCAACTGGACCGCGGCCAGCAGACGCACCGCTTGCCTACCTCGCCCGACGCGCTGGCCGTGCTGGCGCGCCGCGCCCGCCTCGACCAGCACACGGGCGTCTCCGGCGGGAAAGCCACACGCCGGACCGCAGTCGTCCACGCCGAGGTCGGCGAGCCGCATCAAGAGGCGGCTGAGATTCTGCTGGCCGAAGTCGAGCGGCACATGAAGCAGGTGCGCGAGATTTACGACCGGCTAATCCTGGCTCACTCGCCCTCGAAAGTTGCTCACCGCCCGTTCCGGCTTGAGCCCGAGGCCCCATTCACCACCGGGGAGCACGGCTATCCCGAACTGCTGCGCTACATCGAGAGCAACTGCCCGCCACTCTATCAGGAGATTTCCCAGCTCCCGCTGCGGCGCGGGCGGAAAGCCCTGCAGCGGTTCATCACCAGCGCCTACGCTGGCGCGGAGGAGTTCGCCTTCCTCTGCCAGCACCCGCAGGTGGTGGAGCGGGCCGGGAACCTATTTGAACACAGCCCGTTTCTGAGCGAGCTGCTGGTGCGCCACCCGATGGAAATTTCCGAGTTGCTTGAGCTGCCGCCAGCGGGCGAAGCACTGGCCCTGGAGGAGCAGGGCCGGTTCCGGGTCGAAGCCGCCTACACGGTGCAGGATGACCCACTGCTGATGCACGTGGCCTGTTCCGATGCCCCTTTCGCCGAGAAGATGGCCCTGATGCGCCGGCATCACCGCCGGAACCTAGTACGAGTGCACGCCCACAGCCTGCTAGGCCCCGTTCCGGTTTTCTCCACGCTGGAAGCCACCAGCGCGCTGGCCGAGCAGGCGTTGCGTGCCGCCTACCAGGCGGCGGTGAAGGAAACGGCGCGCACGATGGCCCACCCCGTCGGAGACCTGATCGTGCTGGCGCTGGGGCGCCTAGGCATCCGCGAATTCGACATCGCCTCCGACGCCGACCTGGCTTTTCTCTACCGCGGTGGCGATCCGGAGGCCAAACACTTCTGGACGCGGGTGGCGGAACGGATGATCGAGATTCTGTCGGCCTACACCGGGGAGGGAACGATTCTTGCGGTGGATACACGCCTGCGCCCACGCGGCCGCGAGGGCGAACTGGTAGAAGCCGAAGCGGGCTTTGCGGAATATTTCGCCTCGGCAGCGCAGCCCTGGGAAGCCGTCACCTACATGAAATCGCGAGTGGTAGCCGGCGACGTTGCCGAGGGCACGGTGCTGCTGACGCGCATCCAGAACACGATCGGTGAGCGCTTTGGGCAAGGACCGGAGGCCGCCCAAAAGCTGGCCGAGATGCGCAAGAAGCTGGAAGCCATCGCCACCCCTCACAACCGGCTCAAGACTGCCCCGGGCGGCTACTACGATATTGATTTCATCCTGACTTACCTGCGCCTGCAGGCGGCTCAGGTCTTTTTTCCCTCACTGAACACTCTGGACCGGCTGCGGGTGGTCGAGTGGATGAACCAGTTGCGCCCCGACCAGATCCAGACGTTGCGCGAGGGAGCAATGTTTCTGCGTGGGTTGGAGCACGCGTTACGCGTTTCCACAGGTCGCTCTGACAGCGAATTGCCGCTAGCCGACCCTCAGGCTGAAGCCTTGGCGGGGCTGGCCGAGCGCTGGCTGCCCCAAGCCCTGCGCGGCCGCCCCCTGGCGGAGTCTCTAGAAACAGTCACGTCGCGGGTCCGCGGTGTCTTCCACGAAATCTTCGGGTAGGTCCAGAGTCAACAATACGAAGTGCAAAGCCTGAAGTCGAAAGCCGTACTCACTAGAGCTTCTGGTAGGTGTTCCAGACGCCGTAGAAGGCGGCGGCGAAGAAGCCCAGCAGGGAAAGCCACAGGAAGACATCCCACAACAAGCCTGGGGTGAGGCGACGGTCGCTTCTGCGGTAGCGCATGTAGACGGCAGCGGCGGCGATCATGGGCAGCGTCAGCGCCTGGCCGAACCCGCCAATGATGACCAGCTGCACCGGGTTGGAAACCCACACAAACAGGATGAGATGCACAAACGGAAACACGAAGCAGAAACGGCGAATCCACCACCACCGGTCGCCCGGGTGGGTAAGCCGGATGAAGCCATTCACCTTCAGAAAATCGGTCAGGGTGCGACCGATGGTGGCGTTGGAGACAAAGAAAGTAGAGAACAGCACGGAAAAGGCGCCGATCACAATGAACCAGAGAGCCGCCCGCTCGCCCAGCACCGGCACGTACATTTGCGAAAGAGCTTGCAACAGGCCGCTGACAGTACCGGGCAACCCTTCCGGCCCGGTGTATTGGTGTAAGACCGCGGCCCCCAGCAGATAGAAGGCCAGTGTGGCCACCGTGAACACGACCATGCTCAGAAAGGCGTCCAAGCGCATCACGCGGAGCCACCCACGGGCGCGTCGGATCCATGCCTCATCCGTGGCCTCATCCGTGCTGCGCGGGCCGACGTGGCGCGCATAGCCTTTCTCGATGCAGTAGTAGGGGTAGCAGATCAGTTCGGTGGCTCCCACACCGGTGATGCCAAACATCGCAAACGCCGCCCCAATTGCATGGGGGGGGATCTGGAAAGAAAGCCCGGAGGAGATCTCGCGCCAGCCAAAGGAGTGGCCGGTCCAGGGCAGCAGCGCCACGCATCCTACGGTCATCATCGTGAAGACCGCCACCAGCAGGACGGAGCTGCGCTCCACCACCGAGTAGGTGCCCACCGCCAAAAGCGTTGCCGTCAGCAGCGTAACCAGCACCGCCCAAGGCAACTCGGGCCGGGCAGCGAGGCCCACTCCTTCAGCGATCGCAGAGGAAAGGCCAGGCACAGCCATGTGGACCGCCTGACCAACGCCGCCTACCATGGCTGCCAACTGCGCCTGGACCGCCAGCATCATCACCAGCCACCACCAGGGCAGCAGGAAGCCTGGCCCGGGCAGTTGCCGAAACCCGTCGAACGTCGTCAGGCCCGAGGAGATGGTGTAGCGTGCCAGCTCGATCTGCGCGAAAGTCTTGATGAAGCAGCTCACAATCACCAGCCACAGCAGGGCGAAGCCAGCCTGCGCGCCCACGTGTGTGGTGGCGATCAGTTCCCCGGTGCCCACGATAGTAGCGGCAAGGATCAGACCGGGACCGATGTGGCGCAGCGATTGCCGCAGCGAAGTCGGCGGTTCCCGGACCGCGTCTTCCGATAAGGTGTAGGGGTCTATAGGAACTGCGCCTTGGGCCTGCTGCTCCATGCCGGTTCAAAGTATCGAAATGCCGACAGGCCTGTAAACACTTTCCGCGCGGCTCACAACAGCCGGGAACGAGTCTTGCCGGCGGGCAGGCTGCCAGTTGAAAAGCGTGTGCCGAGGGTGCTAACTTTCGTTCGCGGGGGAAGTGGGCAGTCTGGGAGGAAGGAGCGCATAGCTTTATGAGCTCGTTTAATGGTGTTTCCGTCCCCAACGAGGGAGCCAAAATCGAGTACCGAGACGGCAACTACCTGGTTCCGGACAACCCTATCCTTCCCTTCATCGAAGGGGATGGCACCGGGCGCGACATCTGGAAGGCTGCCCGGCGAGTCTTCGATGCAGCCGTGGAGAGGGCCTACGGCGGCCGGCGGCGGATTGTTTGGTACGAAGTGTTTGCCGGCGAGAAGGCCAAGCAGCGGTTCAACGAATGGCTGCCCCAGGACACGGTGGGCGCCATCCAGCACTTCCGCATCGCCATCAAGGGCCCGCTGACCACCCCGGTGGGCGGCGGCATCCGCAGCCTGAACGTGACCTTGCGCCAGGTGCTGAACCTCTACGCCTGCTGGCGTCCGGTGCGCTATTTCCCTGGCGTCCCCTCGCCGGTCCGGCATCCCGAGCGCATGAATGTCGTGATCTTTCGCGAGAACACCGAGGACGTCTACGCCGGCATCGAGTGGAAGCAGGGCACGCCAGAGGTAGAGAAGGTGATCCGCTTCCTGAACACCGAGATGGGCCACAAAGTGCGGTCCGATTCCGGCATCGGCGTCAAGCCGATTTCAGTGACCGGATCGAAACGGCTGGTCCGCCAGGCCATCCGCTATGCCCTGGAGAACGGCCACCGGAGCGTGACACTGGTGCACAAGGGCAACATCATGAAATTCACCGAGGGGGCGTTCCGCGACTGGGGCTACGAGCTGGCCCGCGAGGAGTTCGCCGACGTGACTCTCTCCGAGGAGGAGGTCTACACCAAGCACGGCGGCAAGCTGCCCCCGGGCAAGGTCATGATCAACGACCGCATTGCCGATTCGATGTTCCAGCAGGTGCTGACGAGAGCCGACGAATACGAGGTGGTGGCCACACCGAACCTGAACGGTGACTATTTGTCGGATGCCTGCGCCGCGCAGGTGGGCGGCCTGGGGTTGGCGCCGGGCGCCAACGTCGGCGACGGCTATGGGGTCTTCGAGGCCACTCACGGGACGGCCCCCAAATACGCCGACAAGGACGTGATCAACCCTTCCAGCCTCCTGCTGTCCGGGGCGATGATGTTCCGCTATCTGGGCTGGCGCGAAGCGGCGGACCTGGTTGAGGAGGGCATCGCCCAAACCATCCAGCAAAAGAAGGTCACCTACGACCTGGAACGGCTGATGGAGGGCGCCACCAAGGTGAAGACCAGCGAGTTTGCCACCTGTATTATTGAGAACATGGGGCCAGTGCGAGTCGCCGCCGACTAAGCGTTTTGGCCAATCTGAAATCCGCAATTCTTCTTGGGAGATTCCATGCGTAAAAAAATCACCGTGGTAGGAGCGGGCAACGTAGGCGCTACCAGCGCCCAGCGGCTCGCCGACAAAGCCCTGGGCGACGTGGTGCTCACCGACATCATTGAGGGCGTGCCGCAGGGCAAGGCCCTGGATCTGCTCCAGGCCGGCCCCGTCGAGGGCTACGATGTGCTGCTCACAGGCGCCAACAACTACGAACCCACCGCCCACTCCGACATCGTCGTCGTCACCGCCGGTTTCCCCCGCAAACCTGGCATGAGCCGCGATGACCTGGTGCTGAAGAACTCCGAGGTGGTGAAGCAGGCGGTGGAGCAGGTGGTGAAGTACTCTCCTGAGTGCATCCTGATCGTGGTCACCAACCCGCTGGACGCCATGTGCCATGTCGCCTACGACACTGCCGGGTTCTCCAAGAACCGGGTGATTGGCATGGCCGGCATCCTGGATTCTTCTCGCTTCCGCACCTTCATCGCCCAAGAACTGAACGTCTCAGTGGAGAACACTCACGCCTTCGTGCTTGGGGGCCACGGCGACACCATGGTGCCATTGGCGCGCTTCTCCACCGTGGCCGGCATCCCCATCACCGAACTGCTGGACCAAGCCACCATAGACCGGCTCATCCAGCGCACGCGCGACGGCGGCGCCGAGATCGTCAAGCTGCTGAAGGCGGGCAGCGCCTACTACGCTCCCTCGGCGGCTATAGTCGAGATGGTGGATGCCATCCTGAACGACCGAAAAAAAATCCTGCCTTGCGCCGCGTACCTGGAGGGCGAGTACGGCATCCGCAATCTGTTTGTTGGCGTGCCCTGCAAACTGGGCGCCCGCGGTCTGGAGCAAGTCCTGGAGATCAAGCTGACCCCGGAGGAAGACGCCGCTCTGAAGAAGAGCGCGGCGGCCGTGCAGGCGCTGGTAGACGTCATCCGCCGCAAGTAGGAACGCGAGCGCCCCGCACTTCGGCCTTGAGCCGCTGGTTCCCAATGCAGGTGCGTGCCAGATTGGCCCTCCGCTTACATCACTAGAGCAATATCGGCTAGGGAGATTGCAGGGCTCGCTTGGCGTGGTAGGAGCTGCGCACAAATGGCCCGGACTCGACGTGCTGGAAGCCAATGGCGGTGGCAACCTGCTTCAGCTCGGCAAATTCTTCAGGAGTGTAGTAGCGAACAATGGGCAAGTGCTTGGTCGAGGGGCGCAGGTACTGACCGATGGTAATGATGTCCACCCGGTGTTCATGCAGGTCACGTAGAGTCTGAACGATTTCCTCACGCTGTTCGCCCAATCCCAGCATTATTCCGGACTTGGTTGGTGTCTGGCCGGATTTAGTTGGGCCGGATTTAGTTGGCGTCTGCGGGGTCATCTCCTTGGCAGAGCGGAGTAGCCCCAGGGAGCGGTGGTAGCGGGAGCCCGGGCGCACCGGGCGGTAAAGGCGTTCGATGGTCTCGATGTTGTGGTTGAACACGTCGGGGTGAGCGTCGAGCACGATGCGCAAGGCCTCGAGCGACCCCTGAAAGTCGGGCACCAGCACCTCCACCTTGCAGCCGGGGGTCCGGCGTCGGATTTCAGCGATGGTCAGGGCGAACAGGGCGGCGCCGCCGTCCTTGCGATCGTCCCGATCCACGGAAGTGACCACGGCGTGCTCGAGCCCCAGCCGGGCCACCGCTTCAGCCACCCGTCGCGGCTCGTCCCAATCCACTTGCATCGGCGCGCCCTTGGGCACTGCACAAAAGCCGCAGCGGCGCGTGCAGACGTTGCCCAGGATCATGAAGGTGGCCGTGCGCTGCTCCCAGCACTCGCCGATATTGGGGCAATGGGCGCTTTCGCAGACCGTGTGCAGGCGCTCGCCTTCTATCAGCGCCTTCAGTTCGCGGTAGTTGGGGCCGCCAGGCGCGCGTACCTTCAGCCATTTCGGTCGCTCGCCTGCTGCCGGGCGGTTTTCCAGCGTTACCAGCATGGCTCCCCTTATTATGCCAGCGATCGGAGTGCGACTCGGCAACAAATGAAATGCCCGGCAATAAACAAGCGAAAGCCCGATGGGGCAGATAACCACAGTAAGAGGGGCTTGGCTCAGCCACCCGGACCAACCATAATAGCGCCCGCCCAACTCGTGGGCCGAGAGGACTCGCATGACACAAGTAGATCGCATCTCCCTGACTCTCCTTTTTGTTTTGGCCATTTCTCTGCTGATTCCTTTATGGGCTGATCCTTTATGGTCTGATCCGGCGCCGCCAGCGACCTCGAAAGCCCCCTTTCACAACTCGGTGAAGAAGGCGCTCCAAGAAGGCAAGGTAGTCATTGGAGCTGCCGTCAATATGGGCAGCGCCGATGCGGCCGCCACGCTGGCCGATGCCGGCTTCGACTTTGTCTGGATCGAGATGGAGCACGGCCCGATCACGTTGGAGTCGGCCCGGGAGATGATCCTGGCCACGCGCGGTCTGAAGGCGGTGCCCTTCATCCGGGTGCCCGAGAAGCGGCACTGGCTTGCAAAGCGCGTGCTCGATATCGGCAGTCTGGGTGTGGCCTTCCCCTTCGTTTCCACGCGCCAGCAGGCCCAGCAGGCAGTGGCCGCCTGCAAGTATCCGCCGGAGGGCATCCGCGGATTCGGCCCGACCCTGGCGGCGGCGCGCTGGGGCCTGTCCAGCAGCGACTATGCTGGTTGGGCCAACGACAACGTGATGGTGATCACCCTGATTGAAAGCAAGGAAGGGGTGGAAAATATCGAGGAGATCGCGTCGGTGCCCGGCATTGATCTAATGTTTATCGGTACCTCCGACCTCTCCTATTCGCTGGACGTCGGGGGGCAGGTGGCGCATCCGCGGGTGGAGCAGGCTGTCGCCCGGGTGCTGGCGGCTGGCAAGAAGTACAAAGTGGCGGTCGGCTACCCTACCGGCGACCCCGCGCAGATGAAGAAACGGGTCAAGCAGGGCTTTCGCGTCTTTCTGGTCGGCAGCGACGTGACGTTGTTGCGGGCCGGGGCCCGTCATTTGCTTACTGGCGCCAGCGAGGCGATTCCCGGGGGCATTTACTAGACGCCGGAGTCTCAACTCCTGGCAGCAGGCGGGGCGTGCCGACTGCCGCTCGACCTTCCCGCCAGAATACGGGCGCGTGCACTTCGCCCTGGAGAGAGAGTTTGGGTCGAGTTTGTGTGGCCAATTCCGGCCACCGGGAATATGATGGACGCCGGAGTATGGCGAGGAAGTACCGACAAAAAGGCTACATGGACGTTGATCGGGAGGCGTCTGGCGAGAAGCGCCCACCGAAACAGGACCTGGGCGGTCCTCGCATGCTGCGCATGCCCGCCGCGCGGACGGTGATGCGTTGCGCCGGGTGCGGCACGCTGCTTCCTCCGGCGGTGGATACCGGCGGCCAGTGCCCGCGCTGTGGTTTTGAACTGCATAGCTGCAAGCAATGCGTCAACTTCGACACGGGCAGCCGCTTCGAGTGCAGTAAGCCGATCGCGGAGCGCATCACCCCCAAAGACGCCCGCAACGAGTGCTCGTTCTATGAGCCGCGGACGACCGTGGAGCGCGACACCTCCTCCGGCGGCCGGCCTGCCAACGCGCGCAGCGCCTTCGATAATCTGTTCAAAAAGTAGCGGCGGCTTTTGACCGGGGGACTTTAGCTTTAGTAGCACAGCGGCTCGTGCGGACCACCAGCAGCGAAATCCCACTGCTTCATCTCCAGAAGCGAATCATTGTCTGCCAGCGCTGCCCGCGCTTGGTGAGGCACCGCCGAAAGGTGGCGCGCGAGAAGCGTCGGGCGTTTCAGGACTGGGACTACTGGGGCCGGCCGCTGCCCTCCTTCGGCGATCCCGACGCACGGCTGCTGATCCTGGGCCTGGCCCCGGCAGCCCACGGGGGCAACCGCACCGGGCGGATGTTCACCGGCGACCGCTCCGGCGACTTCCTCTATGGCGCGCTGTATCGCGCCGGGTTCGCCAGCCAGCCCACTGCGGTGCACCGCGGCGACGGCCTCCAGTTGCGCGATGCCTACATCACCGCTGCGGTTCGCTGCGCTCCACCCGGCAACAAGCCCACGCTCGAGGAGCAGGCCCGCTGCCGCCCCTTCCTGGCGCGGGAGCTGGAATTGTTGCCCAACATCCGGGCTGTGCTGGCCCTGGGCGAAATCGGCTTTGATGGCTACCTCCGCCTGCTCCGGGACACCGGGCGCGTCGCCTCGCTGGCCCCCTATCGCTTCGCCCACGGCGCCCGCTACGTGCTGCCGCCGCCCTTGCCGGTCCTGTTCGTCTGTTATCATCCCAGCCAGCAGAACACGTTTACCGGCAGGCTGACGCCCCGGATGCTGGACACGCTGCTCGGCCGCGTCCGCCGCTTCTTAGTAAACAAACGACGGCAAGAAAACGAGGGTTCAAAGAGCAAGTAAATGGGAATTTGCAGCGTTTCTATCAGCACACGATCTGAGACGGAAACGCAACATGTCCTTTTCTGGTAGAAACTTACGGTTCTGGTAGAAACTTACGGGCAAAGCCTTTTTTGACGGGGTGACACCAGTGCTTTTCCACGAGGCTTTCAGGGCAATTGGCATATGGTAGAATGGCCGACCGCTTGTCAGAGCACGCCATTTCACCCCTTTCACGGGGGGGGAGGGTACGCCCAGTGGGATTGGACACCGAGCTTCTGCACCAGATGCTGTATTACATGAAACTCCAGCGCGAGCTGGAGGAGCGCATCGAGTTCAAGCTCTACCGCCAGGGACTGATCGTGGGCGGTGTCTACGGAGGGCGCGGTCAGGAGGCCATTGGGGTCGGCAGCGCGCTCATCTCCCAGCAGGACGATGTGCTGTGCCCGTCGCACCGGGACCTGGGGGCGTTCCTGGTGCGCGGCATGAGTGCGCGCACGGTGCTGGCACAGTTTATGGGACGGGTGGACGGCCCGACCCGCGGGCGCGACGGCAACATGCACATGGGCGACCTGGGCCTGAATCTCATTGCCTTCATTAGCAGCATTGGGTCCATCGTCCCGGTGGCCGGCGGCGCCGCCCTGGCTCTGCGCTACCAAGGCAAGCCCAACGTGGTCTTCTGCTACTTCGGCGACGGGGCCACCAGCCGCGGCGACTGGCATGAAGGGTTAAACCTGGCCGCCGTGCAGAAACTCCCCGTCGTCTACCTGTGCAACAACAACCTGTACGCCTATTCGACCCCGGTGGAGTTGCAGATGCCCGTGAAACACGTGGCCGACCGTGGCCCGGCGTATGGGATTCCGGCGGAGATTGTGGATGGCAACGATGTCATCGCGGTCCACCAAGCTGCCCAGCAGGCCGTCGAGCACGCTCGCTCCGGTCGCGGGCCGGCTATGATCGAGTGCAAGACCTTCCGTATGACCGGTCATTCGGCGCACGACAAGGCTGAGTATGTCCCCAAGGCGTTGTTTGAGGAGTGGGCGAGCAAGGACCCCATCACCCGCCTGGAGGCGGTGATGATGGAGTGGGGCTTCCTGTCGGAGGCGCCACTGGGCGAGTTGAACCGTCGCATCATCGCCGAAGTGGATGAGGCGGTGAGCTGGGCCGAACAGCGCCCCTTCCCCGATCCGGCTACTGTGCTGGACAACGTGTACGATGGGCGGCAAGAATCGCCGGCGTCGCGGCGGACCTTTTCCGCCGCCCGGGGCTAACAGCCCGTGTCTAAAATCGCCAGATGGGGAAGAAACATGTTACTTCGGAAATGTTCTTACTTACAATCGGGCCATGGCCATGGGAACGCGCAAGCATCGTCAGCGACAAGAGCCGCTGTGGTATCGGGCAGAGTTGGCCGAGGCGCCCGGACACCCGTTCTACCGGCGGCTGCACCAACTGTTGGAGGAAGCCGATTTTGATCGATTCTGCGAGAGTCGGTGCCGGCAGTTCTACCACGAGCGGCTGGGCCGACCGTCGTTGCCGCCGGGGATGTACTTCCGGTTGATGCTGATCGGCTTCTTCGAGGGGATCGACAGCGAGCGAGGCATCGCCTGGCGGGTGGCCGATTCCTTGAGTTTGCGGCAGTTTTTGCAGATTGGGCTGGATGAACAGACGCCGGATCATGTGACGATCTCGCGCACGCGGCGGCTGATGGACGAGCCGACGCACCAGGAAGTGTTTGGATGGGTGCTGCGGCTGGTGGCCGAACGGGGCCTGCTGAAGGGCAAGACGATCGGCATTGACGCCACCACGCTGGAAGCCAACGCGGCCATGAGGTCGATCATGCGGCGGGACAGCGGGGAAAGCTATACGGAGTACCTGAAGCGGTTGGCGGAGGCCGAAGGGATCGAAGCCCAGGATGCAGCGGCGCTGCGGAGGATGGACCGCTGCCGACCGAAGAAGATGTCCAATGCGAAGTGGGTGAACCCACATGATCGGGAAGCGGAGATCACCCGGATGAAGGACGGGCGCACGGCACTGGCTTACAAGGCCGAGCATGCGGTGGACATGGAGACTGGGGCGATTGTGGCGCTGACGGCGCACGGGGGAGCGACCGGCGACACGGAATCGGTTCAGCAGACCCTGCCGGCGGCCGGCGCGGCGGTGGGCGAGCAGATCGCGACACCCACGGCCGAAGGGGAGTTTGTGGTGAACGCAGACGGGGTGGAAGAGGTGGTGGCCGACAAGGGGTATCACAGTGGGGAAGTGCTGGCAGAGATGCAGGCGATGGAGGTGCGGACCTACATTGCGGAGCCGGAGCGGGGACGGCGGCAATGGACGGGCAAGGAAGAGCAGAAGGCGGCGGTCTACCGCAATCGGCGGCGGGTGACGGGGCAGCGAGGGAAGGCGCTGCTGCGGAAACGTGGGGAGATGCTGGAGCGTCCGTTTGCGCACATGTATGAGACGGGCAGGATGAGACGCTTGTATGTCCGTGGGAAGATAAACGTGCAAAAGAAACTGTTGCTGCAGGCAGCAGCCTGC
Source organism: Terriglobia bacterium (assembly GCA_965223005.1). GTDB lineage: Bacteria > Acidobacteriota > Terriglobia > JAJPHL01 > JAPKYU01 > CBDBKE01. The sequence continues at coordinate 65,198 of CBDCVK010000009.1, forward strand.
AACCTGGCGCTAGTTTTGCGCCAGCTGCTGGGGGCGGGAACCCCGCGAGGCCTGCAAGACCGCATCACCGAGCTGTTTTTGCTCGTTTTCTGGATCACTGCCACAAGAATGGCCCACCCCGAATCCCCCACGCCCCTATCCTGGTGCAACGGTCAAATTCACGGCTTTGCTCTTCACTTGCCCCGCCTGAAAAAGAGGCCGGCCCAAAGGCCGGTTTAGACACGGGCTGCTAAAGCCGCACAAAGCAAAACCATGCTGACCACCTACCTGGAAGCCATCCGGCAGGGCCTGTGGGAAGAGATGGAGCGCGACCCGGACGTTTTTATTCTCGGCGAGGATGTCGGCGCCTACGGCGGCGCCTTCAAGATTACTGCCGGGATGCTGGAACGCTTCGGGGCACGGCGCGTGATTGACACACCCATCTCGGAGTCGGCCATTGTGGGGTCCAGCGTTGGGGCGGCCCTGCTGGGCCTGCGCCCGGTGGCTGAGATGCAGTTTGCCGACTTTGTCTCCTGCGCCTACGACCAGTTAGTAAACTTCGCCGCCAAGTGCCGCTATCGCTGGGGTGCCGGCGTGCCCATGGTGGTCCGCGGGCCCTCCGGGGGCGGCATCCACGGCGGGCCGTTCCATTCGCAGAATCCGGAAATGGCCTTCGTGCACACGCCGGGACTGAAAGTAGTTGCGCCGGCCACGCCCTACGACGCGCGCGGCCTGATCAAGTCGGCCATCCGGGACAACGATCCGGTGCTGTTCTTCGAGCACAAGTTGCTCTACCGAAGCGTTAAGGAGGAATTGCCCGAGCCCGAGTACCTGGTGCCGATCGGCAAGGCGGCACTGCGTCGCACGGGCCGAGACATCTCCGTGATCACCTACGGAGCCATGGTGCACGTGGCCCTGCGGGCCGCCGAGACGCTGGCCAAGGAAAAGATTGAGATCGAGGTGCTGGACCTGCGCACCCTGGTCCCGCTGGATGAGGAGACTGTGCTGGAGAGTGTGCGGCGCACCAACAAGGTTGTGCTGCTGCACGAAGATACCCGGCTCGGCGGTCTGGCCGGCGAACTGGCGGCGATCATTTCGGAGAAGGCTTTCGAATCCCTGGACGGTCCCATCCGCCGCATCACTGCTCCTGACACTCCGGTGCCCTATAGCCCGCCGCTGGAAAAGGCGTTCCTGCCCAACGAACAAGACGTGATTCGCGCCTGCCGGGAGCTCTCTGCCTACTGAGGCTGCTTCTGGTTCCAGAACCTCCGAATAGAAAGGACAGCACAATGGCCAAACCGGTGAAACCCATTCCCGAAGGCTTTCACACGCTCACACCCCACCTGGTGGTGCGCGACGCTTCGCAGGCTATTGAGTTTTACAAACGGGCGTTCGGCGCCGAGGTGCTCAGCATCAATCACGGGCCGGAAGGGAAAAGCGTCATGCACGCGGAGGTGAAGATCCGAGATTCCATTCTCATGCTGATCGACGAGCTCCCGGCGTGGAAGACCCTCTCCCCACTGTCGCTGGGCGGCACCGGGGTGACGATTCACATGTACGTCGAGGATGCAGACGCCGCCTTCGAGCAGGCTGTTTCGGCCGGGGCCACCGTGGGGATGCCCTTGATGGACGCGTTTTGGGGCGACCGCTACGGCACGCTGGTGGACCCCTTCGGTCACCAGTGGTCGCTGGCCACTCACAAAGAGGACCTCTCCCCGGAGGAGATCAAGAAACGCGGCGAAGCTTTCTTTGCAGGGATGGCCAAGCAGGGGCAGAAATAGCCAAGCAAAGGCAAGAAGGAATAGCCAAGCAACGGCAAGAGGATAAATCCTGACTCTTGCAGGTTTCCGCAGAAAATCTCAGGCCTGTGCGCTTGGAAACTCAGATACTCCCCCGGCGTCCTGCTCCCCTCTAACGCTTCTTTAGCTTGAAGAGACAGGCTCAAGAGGCAGGGCCGCTCCCCCTGGTCGCGCAGCGGAAGCCATCCGGTTTTACTCCCCTGGTGCTTGGGGTGTTGGCAAGAGAGGCCCAATATCTAGGGCCCTACCCCTGAGAGCGCAACCAGATGTGCCGCAAAAACCCGCAGAACAGCCAAAGAAGCTGGGACGAAACCCGAAGATCCCCGCACAACTGCGGCCTGATGGTTCTTGACAGCGTTACAACGTAGGTGGGACGATACGTTTCGGTTGGGTCCCCTTTGCCTGAGGGAGTTGGGGTGTCATTGAGACTTGGCTAGCAGCTGGAGAGAGGCCGGAGCAAAGGGGTTGCTTAGTTATGCCTGCACCGCCAGAGGTCATGAACATACGCCAGGCTTCTCAATACCTGGGGATTTCCCGGGATACCTTGTATCGATATGTCGCCGAGGAGAAGATTCCCGGCTTCAAGCTTGGCAACCGGTGGAAATTCAAGAAGACAACCATGGACCGGTGGATGGAGAAGCAGAGCCTGGCGACAAGGCGGAGGCAGATGGCCCGCGAAGTGGCGGGCAAACCAGAGGCGGCGGCTAGCGTGCGAGACGGCAGCAAGCGTTACGCGGCTGCCCGGCGCCTGCTATAGCGGGTGCAGTGAGCCATGAGGGCCGGGTCGAGGGCCGCAAACGCGGCCAGGATGGCTGCGGCGGTGGCTGACGGCGAGTAGGAGTGAGCCATGTTCGGATTTAGCAAAGGCAAGCAGGTCGTAGGACTGGACATTGGGTCCAGTGCCCTAAAAGCGGTGGAGTTGAAAAAGAGTGGTAAGGAGCTTGTTGTCGACAAGGTAGCCGTGGAGCCCCTGGCCCCGGAAATTCTGGTGGAGGGGGCCATTGTAGATACGGTCGCGGTGTCGAACTCCATTGTCAGGATGTTCACTGAGCATAAGATCAAGACGAAAAACGTGGCCACCAGTGTGAGTGGCCACTCGGTCATCGTCAAGCGCCTATCCATGCCCCCTCTGGCCGAGGAGGAAGTGGCGGAACAGATCCAGTCGGAAGCCTCCCAGCACATCCCCTTCGACATCGCCGAGGTGAACCTGGATTGGGACATACTCTCCGCGGATGCGTCGGCCGGCGGCATGGACGTGCTGCTGGTAGCCGCCAAGAGGGACAAGATCCTGAATTATACGAACGTGTTGAGCCAGGCAGCCCGGACTCCGGCGATCGTGGACGTGGACGCGTTTGCCTTGCAAAACGCCTTTGAGTACAACTACGAGCCGCCGAGCAACCAGACCGTGGCGTTGCTCAACATTGGCGCCAGCGTGATGAATATCAACATCGTCCACGGAACCGTTCCCTTATTCACCCGCGATGTGAGCATCGGCGGCAATCAGTACACCGACTCTCTGCAAAAAGAGCTGGACCTCAGCTTCGAGGATGCCGAGCAGGTGAAGATGGGACAGGGCGTGCCAGGGGTCAGCGAGGAGGCGCGGCTACCTGTGCTGCGGTCCGTTTCCGAGCTGATCATCCTGGAAATCCAAAAGACGTTCGATTTCTTCCGGGCCACTGCTGCTGGCGAGCACATTCAGAAGATTCATCTGGCGGGCGGATCAGCCAGAGTGCCGGGCTTGATAGACGTGTTGAGGGAGGAGTTTTCCATTCCGGTGGACGAGTTGAACCCGTTCCGCAAGTTGGGGTACGACGTGGGGGGACCGCACGGCGATCTGATCGCAGAAAACCAGCCGCGACTGGCCGTCGCTGTGGGGCTGGCCCTGAGGAGTTTTGAAAACCTATGATCCGCATCAACCTGTTGGGAATCAGGAAGGAGGTAGCCCGTGCCCCGGCGGTCAGCGTCGAAGGGGCCAAGCTGACGGTTTTGCTCGTGATCGTGCTGGTGGCGGCGGTGGGTGTGCTGGTCGTGGACTGGCAGAGGATTTCTAGCCAGAAGGCGAAGTTGGACAAGCGAAAGGCGGACGCCCAGACCGAGAAGGCACGCCTGGAAGGGGTCAAGCGGCAGTATGGCCAGAACTTGCAGAATAAACAGACGCTTGAACAACGCATCAACATCATTCAGGAGTTGGAGAATAAAAAGACCGGTCCGGTGAGACTGCTCAACACGGTGGTCAACACAGTCGAGCTCAGCACCGTCGAGGACAACAAGCACCTCTGGCTGACCAGTTTCTCGAGCAGAGACGGTCGGGTCGACATGGGCGGGATGGCAGACAGCGTCAAGACTGTGGCCAACTTCATTACGAACCTGCAGAGCAGCGGCCGGTTCAAGAGTGTGGAAATCCGGGAGTCCTACCAGCAGAATCTCGCCAAGGACTTTCCCACTTTTGTCTTTTCCCTCAACGCCGACCTGGCGCCGCTCACTACGCCCGACGCAGACGGCACGGCGGGAATGCAGTAGCAGCCGGGCCCGGCGGGCCAGGGGCTGCGGGGCCAGACAAGGGGCCAACAGATATGAAGAGTTTTAGCGAGTTCTCCTTCGGACAGCAATTGGGCATCATGCTCGGGGCCGCCGCCCTCATTGTGGTCACCGGTGAGTTCCTTTACTTCCCCCCAACGGACAGTCTGAACGTGCGGCGCGAGGCCAACCAAGCGCTGGAAGAAAACGTAAAGAAGCAGGAAGAAGCCAATGAGGCGTTAAGGCAGTGGGAGCCAAAGCTTAAGGATCTCATGGCGGAGAATAAACAGCTGGAAGCTAAGCTAGCGACCCTCCGCGGGATCGTTCCTGAAGAGAAGAAGGCCGATGAGTACATCCGGTTGGTGCAGGACACTGCGTCACAGTCGGGAGTCAATCTTCGCCGCTTTACCGCCAGGGGAGAGGTTCCTAGGGAGCTCTATGTCGAGGTGCCTTTTGACCTGGGTCTGGACGGCACTTACTTCACGGTGTTGGACTACTTTGGGCGTCTGAGCCGTGCCGGCCGCGTTGTCAATGTGAGCAACCTGCGCATAGGTCCCGTCGGCTCCGGCGGCGGTGGGAAATACACTATCACGCCGAACGAGACCGTTGTGGTGACCTGTACGGCTACGACATTTTACCAGCCTCAGTCACCCCCCCCCGCCGGGTCAGTAGAGGACAGCGAGTTATGCCTAACACGCGTTTGATGACATTGGCTCTGATAGTGGTGTTTGGGGTGGCTTTGGCTGCCTTGGCCCAAAACCCGCAGACCCGTGGCCTGGGCCAGGCAGCCAAAGCGAAGACACCTGGGGCGGGGGCGACCAAGTCGAAAGCCCCGGCGACCGCGTCCCAAGCAAAAGGGTTGGCGGCACCCGCATCGAAACGCCCGGCTTCGGAATCCGGTGACCGGCGAGACCCATTTGTCAGCACTGTCCGGCCGGACAAAACAGGCCAGCTTCCGATCCATGACTGTCCCCCCGGTGTTCGCAGCATCCTCGTCGGGCAGGCGGAACTGGACGGAGTGGTCCAGACTCCTGCCGACATGATCGCCGTGATCACGACCAGCAATACTGGACGCACCTATTTCCTACGCGAAGGAACGACACTGTGCAACGGGCGCGTGCTGCAGATCACCCCCGACTCCATTGTCTTTGAGGAAAGCGTGCTTGACCTAAGCGGCAAGCTCGAAAAGCGGGAGGTAATTAAAAAAATACCCGCCGAAGCAATTTAAGGTGGGCGCCACCGATTTCGTCTTAAAGTGACAGGGATGGGGCAGGAGTAATAACGCAATGAACCTGACACCTCGTTCTGGTTTCTCCACTCTGGTTGTGAGCAGCATGGCGTTGCTGCTGGGATTGGCACAGCCCAATTTTGCCACTGCGGATAACGAGGCGAGCGCGCCGGCACCGGCGCCCGTCTTGCAATTGGGCGCGGTGCGCGCCGCCGTTTCTTCCCAGGCCGCCATCCTCACTTTGGAAGTCAGTGGAGAGTTTACTTATTCGCCCCGCACGTCCGGGGAGCAGCTGGTTTTCGTGGATTTGCCCGGCGTTGTTTCCACGCGGCCTCCCGACAGCCACCTGTTGCCCTCCAACCTGGTTTCCAGCTATCGGGTAGTGCCATACTTCCACGAGGGGCAGCGCGGCGCCCGGCTGGAGGTCTTACTCAAGCAGCCGGTCAAAGTCAGTTACCAGCAAAATCCGGGCGCGTTGCAGGTTACGTTTGTGTCTCGGAGCACGCCAGCAGCGGTCCCTGGCACCCACGAAGCACCGCCGCCGGCGGTAGCGAGGGCGGAAAGGCCAGCAACCACACCGTTGGCGCTGCGCACTAGAGGGAATGCAGTTGAAAAGGTGACGTTTGCTCGCGATGGGGGCAAGTTGCGCGTCCTGATCCGTGCCAACGGCGCGGTCGAGTACCGCTCTTTCCGATTGGAGAACCCGCCAAGGCTGGTGGTGGACATTCCTCAGACCGCGAACCGTGCCGGCCACCGCCAGATCCAGGTAGGGACGCCCCCGCTGCAAAGGATCCGGGTCGCCCAGTTTCGCAACGATCCTCCCATTTCCCGAGTGGTCATGGACCTGGATACGATGACGCCTTACAAAGTGCACCGCCGCGGTCATGTCGTGGAGGTGGAACTGGAAGCTCCGGGAGCGAAGACGGGGCATGCGCGAGGGGCAAAAGCGGAGCCCGCGAAAAGCTCCGCGGTGGCTCTGCCGGAGGCTGCCGTAGCCACTGCAAACCTCAGCCGTCCGGCCGCGGCGCCACCCGCGCCGCCACCCGCATCTGAGAAGGCACCCGAAGTGGAGGCGTTGCCCTTGCTCGATAAGCTGGTGGGCCGCCTGCCCGTGCTGGCTGCGGCTCGGCCAACGATAGCCCCGCCCCCACCGCCTGCCGCCGGTTCCGCCGTGGCGTTGGACCATGCGGAGACGGCCGCCCTTAGACCCGGCGAACGCGGCAGCGGCGACACTGCCTACGCCGTCAGCTCCCACCGCTGGTTTTGCCTCCCAGGAGGCTCCAGCCGCCGAACAACAGCCACCGCCGGTTCCCATGCAGCAGGAGCCCATGCCGGGACCGCGCTATACCGGTGAGCCGATTTCGGTGAACCTCAAAGACGTGGACCTGAAGGACTTCTTCCGGCTCATGCACGAGATCAGCGGGCTGAATGTTGTGCTGGATCCCGCGGTGTCCGGCAGGGTTACCATTGTGCTGGAAGATGTGCCCTGGGACCAGGCTCTGGATATCGTGCTGCGGAACAATGGCTTGGACAAGCAACTGGAAGGCAACGTGCTCCGCATTGCGCGCCGCTCAACCTTGCAGCAGGAGGAAGAGGAAGTCCTGGCCCTGGAACAGGCCCGGCAGTCCGCCGTCGAGCGGGTCACGGTGCTGCGGACCCTGAATTACTCCCGTTCCGGAACGATGACGCAGACGCTGTCCAAGTTCCGCTCACCCAGAGGTGAGATCATCTCCGACGAGCGGACCAATACGCTGATTATCACCGACATCCCGCAGGTGATCCCCGTTATGGATGACATTATCCGGCAACTGGACCAGCGCTCGGTGCAGGTCCAGATTGAGGCGCGCATTGTAGCCGCCTCGCGGGGCTTCGCACGCGAATTGGGTGCGCAGTTCGGCTTCCTATACAGCCCACGCGTCAGCGGGCGCACGGTGATCCAAGGCAGCCCCTTTTCACAGAGCCCCCTCTCCGTAACGACTTCGGGGCCGTCACGCTTCGCCGTAGAAGGGGATCAGCTGCCCCTTTTCTCCAACTTCCCGGCCGCCGGTGCCACCACGGGCCTCGCGCTCATTCATCGCACCCCGAGTACGGCCATCGACTTCATCATCTCGGCGGCGGAAACCAAGTCGCTCGGGAAGCTGCTTTCCAAGCCCACCCTGATCACCCAGAACAACGTCCAGGCGACGGTCTCGCAGGGCCTGCAAATCCCGATCCAGACGACCATCAACAACACCATCAGCGTGCAGCTCACGCCGGTCACCCTGCAGCTCACGGTGCGCCCGCAGGTGACGGATGAGGGAACCATCTTCCTGAGCATAAACGTGTCCAACAACACCATTGCCGCCGGCATCCCGCGGATCAACGGCATCCCGGCACTCACAACGCAAGAGGCTACCACCGAGGTGCTGGTCGACAACGGTGGCACGGTGGTGTTCGGGGGCGTCATCCAAAACCAGAGCAACCTGACGATCGAGCAGGTACCCCTCCTGGGCAGCATCCCGGTGATTGGCCACCTGTTCAAGCGCACCGGCGTATCCACCGAGACCAACGAATTGCTCTTCTTCATCACGCCTAAGATCGTCTAGCAGGAGAATCCATTCGGGCCGGGAGGGACCTGCCTCCCGGCTCGGAGTTCGCGATCCGACGTCCGACTCCGTGAACCAACCCGCGCGCCTCAGCGCCCTACGCTTTCGGCTGGCCCGAGCTCAAGTGGATTGCCTGCTAGTAAGCCAGCAGGCCAACATCTTTTACCTTACCGGATTTACCGGCAGCGCCGGCCTCCTGCTGGTGGACGAGCGCAGCTCCACCCTTTACACGGATGGCCGCTACGCGCTGCAGGCGGATCAAGAAGTGCGCGGTTCACAGGTGGTGATTGTGAGTTCAGGTACGACCAGGGCGGCCCTGAGCCGGGCCCGGCGCTGGCGCCGGGTCGGGTTTGAGGCTTCGGCGGACTACCGGCTGTATCGCCTGCTGGCCGAGGGAGTAGGGATCGAGCGACTGCGGTACTGCGAAAACGCTGTCGAACAGCTCCGCCTGATTAAGGACGAGCAGGAGCTGGAACAGATTCGCCGCTCCGTGGCTCTCAACTCGCGCGTGTTTCAGGAAACGGTGGCCTTGCTACGCCCCGGCCTAACGGAGCAGGAAGTGGCGGCCGAACTGGAGTACCGAATGAGGCGCTGCGGGGCCCAACAGGCGGCCTTTGAAACCATCGTGGCGGGCGGCCCGCGTTCCGCCTGGCCCCACGCCCGGGCCAGCTTGCGGCCGCTGGGGAAAAAGGAATTTTTGCTTCTGGACCACGGTGCTATACTGGCGAATTACGCCAGCGATATGACACGGACCGTTTATCTGGGGACCGCAAACCGCAGGGCACAAGCGCTTTACCGCGTGGTGAAGGAGGCGCAAGAACGGGCCATTGCTGCCGTGCGGACTGGCGCCTCTTGCTCGGCGGTGGACCGTGCAGCTCGCCAATACATCGCCCGGTGCGGCTACGGGGAGCACTTTCCCCACAGTACGGGACACGGCTTGGGGATCCAGGTGCACGAGATGCCTGGCATCGCGGCACGGGAAAAAACAAAGCTGCCGGCGGGAGCCGTCATCACCATCGAACCCGGAGTGTATGTTCCAGGTTACGGGGGGGTTCGCATCGAGGATGTCGTCGTGGTGCGCAACCAGGGTGCAGAGGTGTTGACCCCCACCCCGAAGGAGCTCCTACAAATCGAATGAATCTGAAAGAGATCAAAGACTTGGTTGATCTCATAACCGAGAAAGGGATCACCGAGTTTGAACTGGAACGCAGCGGGATCCGGCTGCGGATCAAGCGCGGGACGAACTCGATGCCCCAGGTGAGCTGGCAAGGAGCGGTACCGACGCTGGCCGAGCCCGCGTACCGGGCGGCACCCGCAGCCAACGGTCCTGCTGTTGCGTCTGCGCTTCCGGAATCCCTCTCAACCCCTGCCCAAATGCTGGCCGAAGATTTCCACCAGCTCAAGTCGCCGATGGTTGGGACCTTCTTTGAGGCGCCTTCCCCGGGCGCGGCGCCTTTTGTCAACCAGGGTGACTGGGTCGAGGTCGGACAGGTGCTCTGCATCGTCGAGGCCATGAAGCTGATGAACGAAATCGAGAGCGATGTGACCGGCCAGGTCGTCCAGCGCTATGTAGAAAACTCCCAGCCGGTGGAGTATGGAGAGGCTCTGTTTGCGATCCGGCCCACCGCTAGCAAAAAGTAGCTGATGTTCAAGAAGATACTGGTTGCCAACCGAGGCGAAATCGCATTGCGGGTCATCTGTGCCTGTAAGGAGCTGGGCATCAGCACGGTCGCGGTGTATTCGGAGGCCGACCGGAATTCGCTGCACGTCCGCTTTGCCGATCAGGCGGTGTGTATTGGGCCGGCGCAGTCGGCCGATAGTTACCTGAACATCCCCAGTGTGATCAGCGCGGCCGAAATCACCGATGCGGATGCTGTCCATCCCGGCTACGGCTTCCTTTCCGAGAACGCCAATTTCGCTGAGGTTTGCGAAACCAGCAAGATCGCCTTCATTGGGCCCTCGTCGGAACTGATCCGTATCATGGGAGAAAAGGCCCGAGCCCGCCAGGTGTTCCGGCAAGCGGGCGTGCCGGTCCTGCCGGGTTCCGACAGCGTGGTGCGGAACGCGGCCGAAGCTCGCCAGATTGCCGGTTCTATTGGCTACCCGGCTTTGCTCAAAGCAGTGGCCGGCGGCGGCGGGCGCGGTATGCGCGTCGTGTGCGACCCTGCGGAGCTGCCAGACGCCTTTGCCGCCGCCCAGCGGGAAGCCGAGATGGCTTTCGGCTGCGGCGACCTCTATCTGGAGAAATTCCTTGAGCGTCCCCGCCACGTCGAGTTCCAGGTATTGGGCGACCGCTTCGGGTCCCTGGCCCACCTCGGCGAGCGAGAGTGTACCATCCAGCGACGCCACCAGAAGCTGCTGGAGGAATCCCCCTCGCCCGCGCTGAGCGAAGCCCAGCGCCGGGAGGTAGGCAAGCAGGTGCTGCGGGCTCTGTCGCACCTTGGTTACAGCAGCGCCGGGACGGTCGAATTCCTGATGGATGAGGACGGGCAGCTCTATTTCATCGAAATGAACCCCCGCATCCAGGTGGAGCACCCGGTCACCGAGATGGTGACCAACATTGACTTGGTCAAGAGCCAGATTCTAATTGCTGCCGGAGAACCCCTGGATCTGTTACTGGAGGGCTCGTTGAGCGACGACCACGTCCCTCCCCAGGGGCATGCTTTGGAGTGCCGCATCAACGCGGAACATCCGCAAACTTTTGCCCCCTCGGCTGGGCGCATCACCACTTTCCACATCCCCGGGGGTACTGGCGTCCGTGTGGACACGGCCGCTTACGCCGAATGTGTCATCCCTCCCTATTACGACTCTTTAGTGGCCAAGCTCGTCGTCCGCGGCCGCGACCGTCAGGAGGCCATCAGCCGCATGACCCGGGCCCTGGAGATGTTTATGATTGAAGGCATCCACACCTCTATCCCGCTCCACCAGCGAATCCTGGCTGACCCGGACTTCCGTGCTGGGCGCTTCGACGTCGGCTTCCTCCAGCGGTTCAACCCGGCGGCGCTCGTCGCCACCGTCTAGAGGGGGCCGCCGGGCGTGTTTTCAGCCTCGAGGCTGTACGCCATCCTCGATACCCGCTTGCTGGAGGCGCGGGACGTACGGACGGTCGCCGACCAACTGCTACAGACTGGGGTGCGCTTCCTGCAATATCGGCACAAGGCCCCCTTTACCCGGCGAAGCTGGGAAGACTGCTGCGCTTTGGCCGCGCTGGCCAGCCGGTATGAAGCCAGGTTCCTGGTCAATGATCGGACGGACGTGGCACTGCTTTGCGGCGCCTCAGGGGTGCACCTGGGCCAGCAAGACCTTCCTCCGGAACTGGCCCGACGCCTGCTGGGTTCGCGCCGGGAGCCGGAACCGCTCATTGGCTTCTCCACCCATAGCCTGGAGCAGGCGCGCGAGGGCGATCGCCTGCCGGTGAATTACCTGGCTATCGGTCCTGTCTTTCCTACCCGCACCAAGGAGCAGCCCGATCCGGTGGTTGGCCTGGAGGGGGTGGCTGCGGTGCGCGCCGCAGTGACCAAGCCCCTGGTGGCCATTGGCGGGATCACCCTCGAGAACGCCCGGGCGGTACTGCAGGCTGGGGCCGACGCGGTGGCTGTGTCCCGCGACCTGCTGGCCACCGGCGACGTCGCAGCGCGCGCCCGCCAGTTCCTGGACCAAGTACAAGACCAATTGCAAGAGAGGCTAGGCCCGTGAAGCCTTCGCCTCCGGGGATTCAAAACGCAGAACTGGTGCAGGGACTGGGTCTGGTCAGCTCCACCACCATTGTGATGGGCTCGATGATGGGCTCCGGAATTTTTATCGTCTCAGCCGACGTTGCTTGTCAGGTTCAGTCACCCGGCCTGCTCTGTTACGATTCAAGCCAGAGTGGACCTGGCCGGGGCTGATCATAGTTGTGCTGGGCGTGCCGGTTTACGTAGCTTTCCGCAAGGTCGGACCTGCACGAGGCCAGCAGGCAGAGAACTAACGAGTCGGCGTAGAATTAACGAGCCATCGGAGAATTACTGAGCAGGAGGAATCCGCAAATTACGCACATTTCGTAGATATTGCCGACAAATGGTGCAAAAGGGTTGCATAAAAGCTCGTAAATGATGGTCCGTTTTCCCTATCAAAATCTGCGCATCTACGAAATCTGTGGATTCCTGAACACGAGGAGGTAGCCGGAATGGCCTTTCGACTGTTTGCGCGAAAGTCCGTGGACCAGCTTCTGGTGGAAGTCGCGGACGAAGAGCAAGGCTTGCGGCAGGCGCTTGGTCCGCTGAACCTGGCGGCGCCGGGATCTTCGTGCTAACTGGGGCGGCGGCCTCTCAGTACGCCGGTCCCGCCATTGTGCTTTCCTTCGTGCTGGCAGGTCTGGCTTCGGCTTTTGCTGGCTTGTGCTAGGCCAAACTCGCTTCCACGATTCCTGTGGCCGGCAGCGCCTACACCTACGGATATGCCACCCTAGGGGAGGTTATTGCTGGCGTTCGTGATCCTTTGCGCCGGAGTCCTGGTTCTGTGCTATCGCCACCCGGAGCTCCGGCGGCCCTTCCGAACTCCCGAGGTACCCTTTGTGCCTGCACTCGGCATTCTGGTTGCCCTTTCTATGATGATCAGCCTTCCGCTCGATACTTGGCTCCGACTGTGCGTGTGGTTGGCGATCGGAATGGTCATCTACTTTGGCTACAGCCGGAAGCACACGGGTGCAACAAAGGCAGTCGGGAGTTCCTCTTGTGCCTCCCACCGAGGCCACTAGCACCTGGCAGGGGCGGGCCACAAGCTTGATTCGCGCGGCGGTGGATGTCCGAAGCCTGCCGGACGAAGTCTCTCCACGCGCGCCGGTTTGACAAGTGGAGATGTGCCAGCTACACTGGGCTCAAACGGGCCTTTCGCGTTTCTTTCCGTGTCGGGGCGTGGCTCAGCCTGGTAGAGCACCTGGTTCGGGACCAGGGGGTCGGAGGTTCAAATCCTCTCGCCCCGACCAACAAAATAAGGAAGTTAAAAAGACAAGTCCTTGGGATAAAGATTACAAGGTAACAAGTAGGTAACGAAACCGCGGGTTGCAATGACATGTAATGGGAAGCCCAGGGCAGCACCGTTTTCAGTCTAGTCGGCCAAAGGAGCACGCAATTCGTGCGAGTTGGGACCCCACAGGCGGGAATTAAATGCTAGCCAGTTAGGCAGGATCTATCCGTACCCACCCATCTAAGAAACGCTACACCATCCAGGCAGAACATAGGTAAACACTAGTCCCTTTGTGGGGACTATTGGCTTTTTGCGCCAGGTCTACTTCCCCGAAGGGAATCCAGGCACTTGTCCGGTTAGCGCGTTATACGTCCAACTGGCGCACCGCTGAGCGGGTGGGGGTATGATCATTTCCGCCGCGCCTCGTTTTTGTGAACTCGTACAAGGTTCCCATCTAGGAGGGCATTTACAAGCTGGCGCAGGCTGCGAGCGAAGCGGTCATAGCGGTAAACGACCACCGCGTCCACGCGGCGCTTCCGGCATCCGGGGCCCGCTAAGGGAGTGGTGTGTTCAGAGACCAGAAAAAGGCGAATCGGGGACCCGAGCAAGGCCCCAAAGGCCCATGAACGCCCCTGGAAACGACTCGCACAGCTCCTCCAGAACGAAGCACTTTTATTTTTGCTGCGTTTTTCAGCACCCTGCTAGCGCACGAGGCGGGATTTTGGAAATTGGGCGTGCCAGCCGAACCAAAAGGCTCGGTGTGAAGGGAGGCGCTGTCGTCGTTCGCCCGAAGGGTGGATGAGCGCTTCCTCCCTCACTTCCCAAGCCTGGCCTTCTTCGTCGATGAGCAGCGAGTCCCGATTCCAATAAGCGAAGCTCACCCCGGTGGCATCGTGGACTCGATTGGCCCCCGACCGATCGGTCAAGATTACGAGAGGCTGGCTTCCAGCCCTTTCCTGATACAGTGGGTGCTTCTTCAGAAAAGAAGTGTCATAGGCGACCGCATTTCCCTTCAGCAGTAACGCAACGACTTCCTGTTTGTTCTTGAGCCGCTTGTCCTGAAAAGGAACCGGAAACATAAGGGCCTGGGTGGCAAAGTAATCTCGATAAGCGACGCCTTCCCTGTAATCCCTGTCATGACCGGTTTCGAGCGACAGCACCTTGGTCCGCGGATGGCGCTGCTTCCACTCCTTCCAGGTGGTTGTGACAATGGGAAGTCGCTTCAACTGCAACCCGGAGCCCGTCAGCTTTCCGGTGACCGGAACTCCTTCCAGAGCCGACCACAGGGAACGGGTCTGACGGTCGTACATCAGTTTGTTGGACCGATAGATAAAGCCGCTGGTCCCGAAATCGAACTTCCGGCTTCCAATCCTTTGATCGTAAAGGACGGCGGACCCGCACAGGGTACAGTAGGCACAGGTCACATCGACGTCGCCAACAGTGTCGTTAAATAATTCATGCGCGGCCAGGATTCGCTTGGGATAAGCGCGGGCATCTCCATCGATAAAGACGCCGAAGACCACGTTCTTCTTGCCCAGATAGGTTGCCTCCCGGGCTTCGATGAACTTGGGATGCTCCAGAGGAGGAATCCCGTCCACTTTCACCCCTCCCCACACAATTTCATCCAGACGGATCGCGTGCTGCACCCCGGGGTAAAAAAACCAGCGAAATCGCTGGTCAATCTGCATATAGACCGCCTCTTTAAATCCCGGGTAGTCCGGGTGCATCTGGAATTCTTGCTGCCACATCCACTTTAGCCAGGTGTAGAAAGTTCGCTCCAACCTTTGCCCGGTTACCCGTTCGAGCATGCCCCACAGCCTCTTTGTGCGCAAATCGTTCGGAGGTAGAAATTGAATGACCTCCAGCACCATGGGCGCGAGACCTATTTCCCAACTGGATTCAATGATGGCCAGAGGCTCCGGCCGCGACGCCTTTCGCGGGTCCACGAAATCAGAAAGGGCCTGGACAGGATCATTCCCGGGAGAAGGGAGCCGTTGGCGAACCACCGCGGGAGCCTGCTCGATCGCACTCCCCTCTAACGCTTCAAAAGATCTGCCCCCAGCAATAACGCCGGATGCAAAAGCTACCAAACCTACCAGGATAAAAAACAACGTTGCGCTTCTAGAACGGATGAGCATAACTGTATTGCCTCCTATCCCAAAAGTGGGTAGTAGCCCAGGCTCTGGCCAGTCATGGGAAGGCTCCCCTCTTGCCAGCGATCCTACGCCCCGCCCGCGGGCAAATCAACGTAGCGACTCGGCCAGTTGCAAGCGGCACGAGATACACTGCCTTGTCTCCAGTAATGCCGGATAGATTGCCCCTAACCCTCTAGTTCTTTCCGGTCCGGATGCCAACTCCCGAATGCTCGCCGACTCGGAAAGTACCCCAGCGCCTTGCGGCTCCTCGTCTAACGTCAGCGGTCACTTGGACGTATAGTCGGCTATCCGGACAAGTGACAAAGGGAATCCTCGGCAGCAGTGTTCCGGACGGGAGAAGGAAATGGAGTTTGGGTTCGATTAGGGTTCGATAAGGGTTTCCAAGCCTTCCTGAAGCTTCCTCAACATTGCTATGCGTACCGCAAAATGAATGACTTAGCCAAAAGGGGTTAAAGTCATAACCCAAAGGTCGTCGGTTCAAATCCGACCCCCGCAACCAAGAAATCAAGGGGTTAGGGCCGGATGCTCTAACCCCTTAGTTGTCTCATCTAACAGCCATCTAACAATTCACTGGGCACCAGTTGCATAAGATTTCTTCTCACCACGTGTAGTGCACCGTGTAGTCAATGATGGCCTCACCGCCGGCAGCAATCGTTGGTCGAAACTCTACCGTGCGAGCATCCTTTTTTCGTGTGGCTCATCGAGCCGGCCGTGATTTCCCACTGGATCCACCGATACATATGCTCGACGATGCGGACTTCGACTTCTTCGTCCTTGTGGTTGCGCACCTTGATCTGGAAAGATTCATCCACCCAGTGATTCCTCGTGTCCACTTTGAAGTTGGTCTGGCGACGTTCCCCCACAAGGTCGAAAGCGTTCCCCGTGTAGAGTTGCACGGTCTCGTCCGTCGGCGTATGGTCGATCTTGTCCTCACCGATGAACTCATTGCGTCTGTCGACGTCTTGCCGATAGACCTTGACCTTGCCTCGCGGAAGGGGCATCCCGAGATGCGATTTCTCCGAGTTCTCGAACTCCAGCATTACCCACACCTTGGAGTTCGACACAGTACCGTATTCGGGTCGCGTACGGATGTTGTGGAAACTCCAACCGCGGTACCGGGGGTCCATCTTGAAGCCGTCGTACACGTAGATCCGTTGGGCCGCAACATTGGTGGCGCGCAGGAACTCCACCTGCTTGATTTCTCGGTCCAGGACGGTGGTCGGCCGCTCCAACGTGTATAGGTGGTATTCCTCGAATGTGCGCTCGGTTACGGCTGGATCGGCGGCAGCGTAGTCTCTTGCCTGCCCACGCGAAAAGCTGACTGGTCCGCCCTCCGGCGCGACCCGTGCCACATCTCCTGCCATGAGCTTGACCTTGGCCTTCTCGAAATCCTTGCCGCTCATGTTCTCTAGAGTGATCCATCCAATGATGTCGAAGGTGTCTCCTTTTTCCGGCGCGACCGCGTTGTAGTTCGCCTCCCAACGCATGCCCCCGGTGAGGTAGGAGATCTCGACTTCGTGATCGCCAGCTTGGGCAGACCAAAGCTTCCACAACAGCGTCGGTTTCAAAAACGCTTTCGGGTCCAAGGCATCAAAAACCGGTTTGCCGGGCAGGCCAAACTGGATCCTGCCGTCCACTTGCACAATCGGCTGACCACCCCCCTGTGGATTCGCGTAGAGCATTTGACTGGAAGCATACTGGCGGCCATAGCGTCGAAATGCAGACGTGTGGGGGACATATCCGCTGCGCAAGATCTTGCCCCTAACGGTCTTTTTCTCACCGGTCTGCGGCAGAGTGATGTCGAAGTCCAGCACTTTGCCCTCCGACTTGCGCAGCAACAGACCTTGACTCAGCGGGTCGCTCTCGTAGTTCTGCTCCAGAATCCGGATTGAATCCGGTTGCCGAAGATGGCGGAGCACGACCGACTCAGGCTCCAGGTGCGCCGTGATATCGCTCACGCGGACCTCGTTCTCGCCCCTCACCAACCCGAAGGTACGGTTTTCCTTTACCGCAGCGAAATTCTGGTTGTAGACAGTAAGTTGTGTTTGCGCATGTACCGTACATGGTGTAAGCACTGCAACGAGAATCAGAAATCTCATATGGCCTCCTGGGTCATGGTCTCCCCTGTCGGTTACATACTGCAAGAACTATACCGGGAAGTCCTCGTCGTAACCGTCTGCTGTTGACACATTCTCTCCGAGAACTGAGGGTGTCCTGAACTCAGTTGAAAGTTCGTAGCGGCGGTTCGGAGCCATCATACTACGCCACCTCCCGTCGAGTGGCCGACTTTGATCCTTCGAGGATCGCTTTCAACATCCACAGGTCCTGGTACCCCATCAGGCGGCGGAAGTTTTTCTCCGTGGCCAGGAAGCTGGAGGCGACCCAGCGCTGGACCATGGCCGCATCCCGCCAGCGGCACACCCGGCGAGTTCGCAACCTCACTCCCGCCTGCGGACTCTCGATGAGATTGGTGGTGGCCAGACAGCGATGCAGCGAAGCCGGAAGCCCCAGCCGGTTGATGGTGAAACATTCCTCCAGACCCTCCCGCAAGCTGGCCGCCGCGGCCGGACAATCTCGCTCCAACCATTGGGCCAACTTCTCCAGCTTGGCCCTGCCGGTCTTCGGATCCAACCGCCAGGCGGCCCGCATCGCCGCCCGCACCTGGTCCCGCTCTGGCTCCGGCAACCGGTCCAGGACGTTGCGCAACTTGTGGGCGCGGCAGCGCTGCACCGGCTGCTCGGCCCCGAACACGGCGCGGATCGCCGCCCGCAAGGCCTTCGAGCCGTCGATCACAAACAGCCGTTTCTGGGCCGGCTGCACCCCTCGCCGCACTAAACCTTCCAGCAAGTCCTGGACGGCCGCGGCGTTCTCCGTAGCCCCCTCCTGAATCCCCAGCACGTGCTTGTGCCCTTCCGCATCCACGCCCACAGCCGCAATCACGTGATGGTCGCCAAACACCATCCCGTCGATGTAGAGGATCAGCAACTCTACTTCCTCGAAGCGGCGGTTCAACAGACGTTCTAACTCGGCTGCGGCAGCCTCCATCGTTTCCCGGCTGACCGTGGAGCGCGACACACCCACGGTGTCCGCCATCTCCGGCAACACCCGCTGGTACTGCCGGGTCGAGACGCCCCGCAGCAAGATATCCAACATCCGGGCCCCCAGACCCTCGCCCTCCTGCATGGCTTCGTAGGCCGGGAGGGGAACTTCTTTCCCCGCTCCCCGGCCTGGCCGCCGGAGCCGTGGCCTGTGCACGGCCAGCTTTCTCTCCTTCAGGCGCACCCGTCCCCGCTGGCGCCCATACCAGCCTACCCCACGGCGCCGCCGGCCCTGACGGCGTGGACCGGCCACCTGCGCGGCCGACAACTCCAGCACCGCTTCAATCGCCGCCCTACCCACCACGTCGATCAGCTCGTCGACGGCTAACCGCGATTGTTCGATCAACTCCACCCAGGGCAGCAGAAACTGCCCGTGGCGAGCCAGGTAGGCAGCCAGTTTGCGGGAGCTTCGGCTATCGCTCCGGCCTAGGATGTGGTAGCTTCTCTGCACGGCGGTTCCCCTTTCCAGAAAGTTTCCCAACCCGATTCTACGGAACCAGGTCAGCGAACCGCCGCTCGACTTTCAACTAAAGGTGAGACACTCTCCGAGAACTTTCAAGGTAAGGTAAGCCGCCTGCCGCTGGCCGGTACGGGCCCGGATTTCGCGCCCCAAACGAGAGGAGCGGGGCGCGAGACTCAGCGAGGCTCGGGGCAGAAACCCGGCTCGAAGCCGCGGGCACTCTGCCGTCGGGCGAGCGGGTCCGGGTAGGGCGCGGACGAGGGTGGCAACAGGCCCAGGCGCACCAGTTGTGTCCGATACTCGTAGCGGATGTTGACAGTGGCGGCTGGCTTCCCTTCCAGTTCCATGCGCACCCGGTAGACCCGGTGGCCGTAGCGGCGGCCTATCCCCGTGGCGGCGTAATCCTCCTCACGGACGTTGCCTGACGGGCTCTCGGCCTTGCTCGATCGCTCGGCTGAGTCGCGCGATGCACCAGCTTCTGGAGCCGGGCTGGGCCCATCCCTCCGGCCTTGTTCCTTAGGCACCACCGGGCGCGGCGCCTTCGGACGGCGCTTCTCGCGGAAGTACACGGCGCTGATGATTCCCAGGTTCTGCCTCTTTCCCAGCCAGGCTCCATACGACTGCTCTTCGCTGGTGAAGAAGAACCGGCGGGCGTTTTTCATTCCCGTCTGCCAGCCGCTGATGGTAATCGTCTCGTACGGGCCCAACACCCACTTCTGGGCCGAGCGTGGGTCGGTGTGCCGCGCGTCAATCGTGTTCAATCCGTCCACCGAAAGCGCCACGGCCACCCGCACGCCCAGCGGGTTCCGCAGGCGGATCGAATACTTCTTGTCCTTGATGGCTTCCACGTAGCGCAGGCCGTGGCCGAAGTAGACGGGCACATGACGGCCATCCACCAGCACGTCCACCTGGAAACCAGCAGGGTAGGAAGTACGCGCGCAGGCGGGCACTGTGGCCAGCGCGAGAAAAACAGCCAGTCCGAAGAGCTTGCGGTTCATTGTCCTCTCCTCCTCGTCTAGAAGAACGGAGGAGGGACAGAAAACTTGCAGGGGGAGTGGGACACAAATTCTTGCCAGCTGGAGGACCTGTCCCACAAATCCAACTATTTGCTGGCGCATGCCCTGGACTCTCAGCCTGCGCAGGGCTTTCAGTATCCCACTTAATCCGAGGCGAACGTCTTGTACTCAGAGATTTGGACCAATACGAAGCAGGCTATTGCACGGCAATGGTGACGGTGTTGCTCGGGACGCCGTTCTGAAGCAGGACTAGGGGAACCTCGGAGCCCGACGCCACATCGGCCGGTATTTCCACGTTCACCTGGTAGAGTCCTACAAAACCTGGGGCTAGACCGGCAAAGTGCACCGTCGCTGGCTGGCCTCCCAACTGCGCCTCCACCGCCACCACCACCCTCGCCAGCGGCTCAGCTCCAGCAGAATATTGGATCCCCGTCCGCCAGATCCACGGTTGCGAGAATTCCTGGTTCGTGCCCACTCGGATATGCAGGCCGGTGCGAGGCTAGTGCTCGATTGCTTTCTCGGCACCGAGGCCCGTGTTCGCGCGGACGCTGAGCTCGATGTATTTCTCCTCAGCCGACGGCTCTTTCGAGAGAACCGATCCCATATACGCCGCCAAGAAGCCCAGCGGAATGCTCACGATGCCGGGATTCTTCA
Source organism: Terriglobia bacterium (assembly GCA_965223005.1). Classification (GTDB taxonomy): domain Bacteria; phylum Acidobacteriota; class Terriglobia; order JAJPHL01; family JAPKYU01; genus CBDBKE01. Next base: position 85,634 of record CBDCVK010000009.1, read on the forward strand.
GCGGGTACAACGTCGGCGCCTGAATCATCCGGCGCGCGGCTTCGGCGACCTCCGGCCCGTCGACCCCCATGAAGCTCGGGCTCACCAGGATCAGCCCGATCGAGGAGAACAACCCGGCCGCCAAACCCCATACCGCCCCGCGGGTTGTGAACTTGCTCCAATAAACCGAGAACAGGATGACCGGCAAGTTCGCCGACGCCGCCACCGCGAACGCCAGTCCCACCAGAAACGCCACGTTCGCCCCCGGGCCCAACCCGATGGCAATTGCGATGGACACCGCGCCGACGACGAGCGCCGTCCAGCGCGCCACACGCACCTCTTCGCCCGGCGAGCGCTCTTTGCCGTGATGGATCACGTTCGTGTAGAAGTCGTGGGCGAACGAAGTCGAGGCGCTGATGGTCAACCCGGCCACTACGGCCAGAATCGTCGCGAACGCCACGGCCGAGATGAAAGCGAAGAAGACGTCGCCGGCCAGCGCCTGCGCCAGCAACGGGGCACTCATGTTGATGCCGCCGTTTTCCGAGATCGCATTGCGTCCGACGATCGTCGCCGCGCCGAAGCCCAGGAACGTCGTCATGATGTAGAAGGCGCCGATCAGCAGCATCGCCCAGAAAACGCTCACTCGGGCGGTCTTGGCGTCCGGTACGGTGTAAAAGCGAATGAGGATATGAGGCAGCCCGGCAGTGCCGAAGATCAGCGCCATTCCCAGCGAAATCAGATCGAGCGCACCGTAGGGCGGCTTGTAGTAGAGCCCAGGTGTCAGGAAGTTTTCTGTGACGGTTTGTCCGCCGGCCTGGTAGGTGACGCGGCTGGTGGCCTCGAAGAACGCGCCGAGGTCGAAGCCGAAGTGGCCGAGCACGAGAACACTCATCAGGAAAGTACCGCTCATCAGCAGGACAGCTTTGACAATTTGCACCCAGGTCGTCGCCAGCATCCCGCCGAAGACGACGTAGACGATCATGAGGATGCCGACGCCGGTCACAGCGCCCGTAAAGCTGATCCCGGAATCGGCTAGCAGAAGGCTCACCAGCGCACCCGCGCCCACCATCTGGGCGATCATGTAGAACGTGGAAACGGTCAGCGTGCTCAGCGATGCCCAGGCCCTTACCGGACGCGCTCGGAGCCGGTAGGCAAGTACGTCGGCCATGGTGTATTTCCCGGCGTTCCGTAGCGGCTCGGCGACGACGAACAGCACGGTCAGGTAGGCGACCAAAAAGCCGACCGAATACATGAAGCCGTCGTAGCCGTAGAAGGCGATCAGCCCGGCAATCCCCAAAAACGATGCCGCGCTCATGTAGTCGCCCGAGATGGCGAGCCCGTTCTGCCAGCCTGTGATGCGCCTGCCGGCGGCGAAGTAGGCGCTCTCGCCCGAGGATCTGCCCGCGGCCCAATAGGTGATTCCGAGGGTGGCGGCGATGAACGTCAGAAACATCAGCAGCGATAGTGACATTTCATTCATCCCCTTCGCCGTCGGCGGCCTCGTTGGCGATGGCCTTGTCAGCCAGGATCTTCTCGGACATTCGGTCAAACCGCCTGGCGATGCGCATGTAGAGATACGCCAGCGCCCAGGCCATCAAGAACTGCGAAAACGCAAACAGGTAGGCCCAGTTGACGACGCCCCACACCTGGCGCTCCATCAGCTCCGGCCAGTAGCCGACCAGCACCGGCAGCGCGAAGTAGAAAATGACGAAGAACGCCGTCGCGGATACGATGAAACGCGTTTTCTGGGCGATCATCCGCCTATAGTCAGGCGAGTTGTGGATACGGTCCCATTGGTTCATGGCGAAGCGCTAAGGATAACTTTCTTCCATTTCGACCGCGAGGAAACTGGAGAGAAGGCCCTCCGCGGAAAGATAGAAGCGCTGCTACAGAGGACTAATCTGCAGCAGCTACAGCAGGGATATAGGATACTGAAGGCGCTTCTCGGCCCTAAACCAGTTCACTTATCTTGATCGCGGATGATATACCATCCAGTCGGTGCCTGTTGCCGCTTTTGTTGGCAGCCCTTGCGTTAGTCGGAATCCTCCACAAAGTCGCCTGGGCGACCTCCTCGTTTGGACCGACGACCAAAATAGCGTGGCTTGCAGATGAAAGCGCATAAGAATAATTCAAGGGTATCCTAGCTGAGTTTGCAAGATGAAGGAGTCGTTCACGAATCAGCGCCTGACACGGCCGCGAGAAACCCTCAGCTACCTGCTAGTGCCCCAGCAATCGCAAGGGTGCCCCAGGAGCTTGCATCCGTTGCGGCAACGATAGCCCCGTCATCGAACTCGATCTCCACGCTCAGCTGCACCTCGATAGCTCCGTCGTCCGCGGCACCCTTTCGAAGTCAATTTCAGATCCTATGGGCGGAAACATACTCCCTTGCCGTCGATCTTATCCTTCAGATCGATGTGCGCCATTTCCGGACAGAACCGGCAGGTCTTCGTAGGGCAAGGTATCGCCGAAATAGATGCAGTTGGCGGTATCGTAGTTATCTTAACGTTTGGGTCATTGACCGCAGCGAACCGTGGCCAAAGGAGTTTGCCGTTGCAGTGTGCTTGCCAACTTCCAGGATCGTGACACCGTTTTTTCGGGCATGTCCGCCACCTCCGGTTGGCCAGAAACGGGGGGTCCTCTTCCAGGCCGGCTCCGCCGGTGTACTCAACAACCCCGGGAGCTTTGGACGCAAGGCTGATGAGTTTCTTGGTCGCCGACGGTCATCATCATGTTGCAGAGAATCCCTTTCAACCGGGTATCGAAGCTTGGCTGGAGGGGGCCGTCGCATGTCGAGGCACGTCTTTGACCCTCTCTCCGAGGTGTTGGCTGCGAGGCGGGCGAGAATCCAGTAATTCAGGCAGTTGCCTGTCCCGGAGGCAGCACTTCACGGTGGACTTGCGGACGCTGTCTGGAGGTCTAATCTCGTGGGCGAGCTTCCCCCAGAAGATGCTTTCAGAGTGAATCGGACGCCCGCCCGGAGGGGCCATTTTGGCTGCCGGAGTCGATGCGGAACAGTTCGCCTGCCCAATCCCACGGTCCGGGACTTCCACCAAACCCTCTCTCCTGGGTCGAGAAGCTGGAGCCAACGAATCGTTCGCACCAGCTCTGACGCTCAGACCCGGAGCGCTCGGCTGCCGCCCGGAAGCTGGCAAAGGCGAAGGAGGCCAAGCTGAGCTACGCCGGGCACGTGCTGATGGAGTTCGACCGCAACGGGCTGGTGGTGAACCGCCTGTGCCGGCTGATCCAGGCCACCGGCACCGCCGAGCGGGAAGCGGCCGTGGAGATTGGTGGAACCCCACGCGACAGTTCCGGGCCCGCCGTCAGCAGCGTCCAACGGCTGCCTGGTGCCGACCAGAACTACGACTGGCGCGAAGCGATGGTGCAGCTGTCGTTGCCGGGATGCGGAAGGCCACGCCGCACGTGGCGCAGAACCAGGAACGGCGGCGCAGTGCTACTTCTTGACAGCCGGACTCACACGAAGTTCTTCCCAATCCCGGGTTACCAGATCAGCCAGAGTCACCCTCGCGCTGGCAAGAACGGGTGGAAGACTCGAGTTGTCGCTCTGATGGATGAAGACCGGTCGGGTGTGCTGTCCGGAACCCGGCTGCGGCATCCGGGGCCTGTTGATCGCTGCGCAAGGTCGTCTTGCGTCAGGATCTGTCTCACCTGTAACGGCTGCTGCGCCCGTTCAATCCTGAACCGATCCGGAATTCGCAACTTGGTGAGCCGCTCGGGGCCGTATCCTGCCGCGGGTAGATGGTGCCGGCTGAAGTCAGTTGAGGGGCCGTTCTTCCCCTGAGGAGTCGAGTGTGTCCAAAGGACGAACCCCAAACGGGCTGGGAGTTTTTCAGAGGCGGAAGCTGATTCGCGACAAGGCCCGCAAACCGGGGCCAATAGCCGAGGTGTCACTACGAAGGCAATGTTGATGCTGGAACCGGCTCAACGTTGGAGAAAAGGTTGCCGGCCGACAGGATAAACGCTTGACTGACCTTTTTTGGCCGCTTTTTCAGCACCCTGCTAGACCGCATAGGACCTGGGTCCTCCGTCTTTGGTCCCGATAACTGCCTTTCACCATCCAGGCAGAAGATAGGTAAACGCTAACCCGTTTGTAGCGACTATCGGCCTTGTTCGCGAGGTCTACTTCCCCGAAGGGAATCCAGGCACTTGTCCGGTTAGCGCGTTATACGTCAAAGTGGCCTGCGTGCAGCATAGGTAAAAGCTAACCGCGGCTGAACTAGATTAGCAAACGTAGTGGTGTTGACCTCATTATCAATCACGCCTCCGGCCACGATAAAAACCGCCCCCCGGCGGTAGAATTCAGCAAGTGGAGGTTGAAAGACAACACTGAACATCTTGATTCACATGTGTCATGGGGACTGTAGGGGATGAACTCAAATCGGAAATTCCGCCTCAAGGCTACCGGAAGCCCGTTGAGCCCCATTATCACGCAGTTCACCTATATGCAGTATCTTTACGGTGACCGAAGAGTCATACTTGATATGTTCTTATGATGGCGGTGGGTTCGACCAATTAAGATCGGCTCTATTTCTTTTGTAAAAACCTCCCTTAAGAATTGCGGTTTCAAGGGATTTCCCTGTGGAGAAACTTTGCATTGACTAACGTGTTTAGCGCCTCAGGAGGCAATGTGGCAATGATGGCCGCTGGGATTGCGTCTGCGGTCGACGATGTCCGCGGTTACGGGCCAGAAGTCGTCGAACGGCTTAGGGGGGCTTTGGAACAAAACTGCCCGGCCCGGCCAGATCCCCGCCATCCCTACCTGTTCGTCCTGGAGTGGGCGGGCGAGAGTTTCTATATCGCTCATCCTCCCACCGGGAAGATCCTGCTGCTGGCGCGCTGGCCGAGCTGAGGCGGACGGGTAGCGTTCAGGCAGCCTGTCAGCTATCACCCTGCCGAGACACAAACAGCCTGCTGGTTAATTCCAGGTTCAAATCTTCTGGGGTTTTTGGATGAGGATGATTGGGCCGCCCTGGGACCAAGGAGGAAGCCGTCGGACGTCAGAATCACTTGGGCGAAGCGGCCGAAGCCGAGCCAAATGCCATCCCGCGTCTTCAAGTGCGAAAGCTGTGGCATCTGCACGTCTCTCCTCATTCATGATGACCAATCGCCAGAAGGTATGAAGGAAAACCCTGTCGAGAAATACTGCCCTACGTGCCGGAGGTTGAGGAACTGGAGCTTTGTCTTCCCGGAACGGCGTAGCGGGCCACGTCGAAGGAGCGACCTGGATCGGCGCCGGGCAGAGTAGACAACAGTCTGCCAGTCGGCCCACCTCTGGCCGGCGGCGTTCTGGAGAGGAGTTGGCAGGTTTTGGCCATCGAAGACAAACTCGACCATATTAAACAGTTGCTTCACATAGGCGGGAAGCAGAAGGGCTATCTGCTCTACGACGACAACGGCGAGGCGGCTCCCCCAGAGTCCCCCACGGCGCTGGACGACGTCGAGGACCTTCTGACCACCTTTGGCGGCGGCGGCATGGAGGTCATTGAAGGCGGGACTAAGGCGGGCGAGGACAAGCTGGATTTCGACAAGAAGCTGGACGAAGCCGGCGAGGAACTCGAGCTGGACCTGACGCCCGGCTCGCTGGACAAAACCAACGATCCAGTTCGCATGTACCTGCGGGAGATGGGCACGGTGCCCCTGCTTACCCGGGAGGGCGAGGTCGAGATCGCCAAACGGATCGAGCGCGGCCAAAACAACGTCCTGAAGGCCATGTCTCGCTGCCCGATCGTCATCCGGGAAGTCCAGAAGCTGGGAGAGGAGTTGAAGTCGGGGGCTAGGTCCATCAAAGGAGTCGTGGTCTTCAATGACGACGAACTCACCGACGAGCGGATCCAGGAGAGGCTGGAAGAGGTCGTCGGGACCGTGGACGAGAGCAACAAGCTGTACAGGAAGAGTGGCCAGTTGCGGCAGAAGCTGGCCCTGGTTTCCAAGAGCAAGCGGCCGCGCGATTTCCGTCGTTACCGCTTCTCGCTGGCCAGGGTGCTGATCCATATCTCCCGCAAAATCCGTTTCATAGAGTTCGCCCACCTGGAACGTAAGCACTTGGTTGATCGCATCGACCTGGTGGTGGATTACCTCCGCCCGCTGGAGCGCGACATCGGCCGGATTGAAAAGAAGCTCGAAGTGGTCGCGAAGGAAGACGAGAGTAAGGACCTGCGTCGGAAGATGCGCCACCTGAAGACCAAGGTCGCCCACATCGAGGAAGAAGCTGGTGCCTCGGCGCTGGAACTGCGCCGCACCTTGCAGATCGTCCGGCGCGGCGAACAGGAGGCCGAAGCGGCCAAGCGGGAGATGGTCGAAGCCAACCTGCGCCTGGTGGTCTCCATCGCCAAGAAGTACACCAACCGCGGCCTCCAGTTCCTGGACCTGATCCAGGAAGGCAACATCGGCTTGATGAAAGCAGTGGACAAATTCGAATACCGCCGCGGCTACAAGTTCTCCACCTACGCCACCTGGTGGGTTCGTCAGGGAATCACGCGTGCCATCGCCGATCAGGCCCGGACCATCCGCATCCCGGTGCATATGATCGAGACGATCAACAAGCTCATCCGCACCTCGCGCCAGCTGGTGCAAGAATACGGTCGCGAACCCACCAGCGAGGAGATCGGCAAGCGCATGGAGATCCCGGTGGATAAGGTGCGCAAGGCGCGCAAGATCGCCCAGGAGCCCATCTCACTGGAGACGCCCATCGGCGAAGAGGGGGATTCCCACCTGGGCGACTTCATCGAGGATCGCGGCGTGGTCTCCCCGGTCGAGGCCGTCATCAACCTCAACCTGAAGGAGGAGACCGACCACGTGCTCAAGTCGCTGACCCCGCGCGAGGAGAAGGTGGTCAAGATGCGCTTCGGATTGGAGGACGGCAGCGAGCACACCCTGGAGGAGGTTGGTCAGAGCTTCACGGTCACGCGCGAGCGCATCCGCCAGATCGAGGCCAAGGCCCTCCGGAAGCTGCGTCACCCCAGCCGCAGCCGCAAGCTCCGGGCATTCATGGACGCTGAGGACAACGAGTAGCCCTGTCCAGTCTGGTAGTCTCCTTCACCCGCTCTTGCTTGTGCCAGGCGCGCCCCTGAGCCGGTCAACGCGCATCGGCTCCCGTCCCTAGCCAAGCCGTGGAAGCGGGCCTCGACCAAGTTCCACATGGACGTATAGTCGGCTATCCGGACAAGTGACCCTCTACGCCCGCCAGGGTAGTGGGTCAGTTTCCGATAAGGCGTTATACATCCAAAGTGGCACACCGCTGAGCGGGCGGAGGTAACATCATTTCCGAGTGCGCCGTGACACGATCGGAATCATCGAAACTGGCGATGCGGCCGGTATGCCTGTTCAGGCTATCACAATGGCGGTGAGGCAACTCGTCCGGTGCAGCGTATTGTTATACGGCCGTCACAAACCTAGCTCGGCGCGGGAGGCGGTTAGTTTACCGGCAGTACTTACCCCGTGAATGCCTATTAACCAAACGGCGAAGCTGACAATTTCTATGCGAGCCGTCTCCGGAGACGTCACACTTAGGCCGGAGCTCCACCATCCAATCGTCTTCGCAATTTGACCGACTACACAATCGTCTTCCCATATGTCGTGATGTAAGATCAGGCCCTTTCGACGAGGTTTGAGCAGCCAAGAACGAGTATCGAAACTCACCGTCAACGTTAATCGAGGACCGGTGCCTTGTCTTTGAGAACTAGCGATGGAGATTCCGCTCTCCTCCAAAATCCATTTCCCCCGACCATTAGCACGAACAAAATAGCGCTTTTTCTCGATCAAGAGGCTGGCGTGTCTCCAATCGTCGAACTGCATGAAGCAAACAACTGAGTCCTTGTCCAATAGCTCATAATCTTTCGAGAATAATCCACCTTTTCTTCTAAGCAATAAGCTCATTGTGCAGGCAACAATCTCGACGGCGGGGCCCTTCACTTATTAATAAGGCTTCCTGAGTGTCACTGCTACCCAGCCAATGCTCTGAAGCCAGGGTTAGGACAAAAACATCGCTCCAAGTAGAATGGCTCCAAACCCTCTTCCGTTGCCACCTGTGCCCCTCAGGGGAACTGAGAACGCGGATGGTAAGTAGAGAAATCAATCCCCCCTGCCGACAACCTACGCTCCCCCCAGGAGCTAGTCAAGAACGGACCAGCGTGGCCTTTATTAGGGGTCGGGGAGGGGTGATCCTGGCGGGCACCACTTTGGGACTCCCGCTTTCTCTAGGGTTGGCTATAGTGCCGATTCTCAGTCTAGGAACTACCAGTGCAGTCCAGCTGTGTCAGGGGTGTAGTGGGCCTTTCTGCGCTGTGGGGCATTCCTAGGAAACTAGCAGAGAAACCCGGATTGGAAATTGGGAACCTTAGGGGGAGCTGAACCGTGACCGCAGCCTCCGCCTTCGCTGCGGTAAGATTACCTCATGGAAAGTTTTCCGTCCCGCCGTGTCCTAGAGACTCTCCTGTCGCGAGAACCGCGAGAGTACAGCCTGGAAGTCGGGGCATTCTCCGTCTTGACGATTCTGGGGATTTCCCTGCTAGCCTGGCAGAACGGAGCGGCTCTCCTGCCGACTCTTGCCGCCACTTCGGAAGGGGCTCTAGAGGAACATGAATACTGGAGACTGCTGACGGCCATAGCCGTGCACACGGACATGGCGCACTTTTTCTCCAACGCCATCTTCCTCGCCTTCTTCAGCTATCTGCTCTTTGGATACTTCGGCTTCTGGGTCTTCCCGGTTCTGGGTCTGGCTCTGGCCGGGTTGACTAACTACCTTTCCCTGCTGACCTATCCTCCCGAGGTCAGCTTGGTGGGAGCGTCAGGATTGGTCTATTGGATGGTGGGTTTCTGGCTGAGCATGAACCTGCTCGTGGATCGCAGAGTGGGTCTCGGGAAGCGGGTCGTGCGGGCGGTAGGCATCATACTGGTGGTCCTGTGGCCGTCGACGCTTCAGGAAAACGTCAGCTACCGGACCCACGCCATCGGTTTCGGACTAGGTGCGGTCTCGGCATTCGTCTATTTCCGGCGGAATCGCGAGTCCATCCGGGCGGCGGAGGTCGTGGAAGTGGAAGACCCGTTCGACTATCCCGATACCACAGCCTCCTAGCAAGGGGCAGGTGGTGATCCTAGGCGACCCCGCTCCGGGACTCGCGCTTCTTCTCTACTTAAAGGTTTAATTCAAGCGGTACGAATACGTTAGGAGTGGTGGTTACAAGGCCAGCCGTAGTCGAATGGTTGGCGATGCAACCACCTCATATCGCCCCTGAACGCAAACCTGCCTGCGCCGCAAAGTCCAGACGCAGGTATAAGTTGCGGGGAGCCGCAATGAAATAACCCGCAGCCATGCGGGATCATGGGTAAACGCTAGCCCGTTTGTGGGGACCATCGGCCTCGTGCGCCAGGACCTAACTTCCCCGAAGGAATCCAGGCACTTGTCCGGTTAGCGCGTTATACGTCCAAGTGGCGCACTGCTGTGGGCGCACCGCCGAAAATGCGCCGCAGATCTGTGGGAGTTCCCTCTTGAAAGGACTACTAAACGCTAACCGACTTGTGGAGACTAATCTGCCGAATGTGAGGCAACTCCTGCCGTATCAAAGAATTACATCGCCGGCGACGGCCTCAGGGTGCTTGGGCCGGGATGGTGACGGACTTATCCGGGTTGGCAACAATCCCGTTCTGCGTCAGGACCACCGGGACGGCGCCCGTCGCAACGCCGGCGGGCACCACTGCGTTCACTTGGTAGAGACCCACAAAGCCCGGCGCCAGCCCCTGGTAGGCTATCCCGGCGTCGATCCCTCCAATGGTCACCGTCACCGGCAGTTGCACGGTGCTGAACGAGGGCGCGGGGGCTCCCGTTTCCACCTGCTCCTGCACCGCGCCCAGACCGGTGGCGAAAATCTGAATGGTGTCTCCGGCGCGGACCGGGTTCTGCGCCGTCACCAGTTGGAACGAGGCGTCCAGAATGGCGGCGTTTTCGCCGGCGATGAAGATGCCTGGCTGCACGGGCGCAATCAAATAGTTCTGCGGCGCGGTCAGTAGGCCACCCACACTGGTCGTGACCGGAACGCTATCGCCCGGGCTCACCTCGAACGGCACCTGCGCGTTGATCTGCCCCGGGCCGACGAAATACAGTGGCGCATCCTGGCTGCCGATGCGCACGCTCACCCCGGCCAGCTCCCGCTCCAGCGGGAGCTGGGTCGCGAAACTGTTCTCGTTCGCGAAGCGCGCTCCAAACAAGGAGATGATGCCGCCGGGAGACAGCGGCCGCCGCTTGGTGAAGCCGGCCCCTTCCACCACCCCATCGGCGAACAACGACGGCAAACTCACATCGCCCGGCGCAGCCGCCGTCGAAACCGTAAAGGAGCGCTGCACCTGGGCAAAGTCAGGATGCAGAGCGTCAAGGGTGAGCCTCACCGGGGCCGCCTCGCTTTGCGGCACCCAGGTGCCGCTGTAGAAGCCGGTCCTCAGAGAGCGCAACGGGATGTTCAGGCCTTCCACGCTGGCTACCAGCGTAGCGTTGTTTACGGCGCTGCCGCAGTCGTCCACCACCAACGCGGTGAGCACACGGGGAAAGGAAACCGGCAGGCTCAGTCCGTTGCCGACGGTAGTAGCCAGCAGGTGCAGGCCCGATGGAGCGCACTGGGCCGCATCTGGCAGACCCGCCTGCGTCTGCAGCGCCGTGCCCGGCGGCGTCACGATCAGCAGTACTTCCACTTCCTGCGGCCCACCGGAGGAGAAGCTGCCGTTGACGGTCCCACGGTAGACGCCCGGCGCTAGCCCCAGCGGATTTACCGACACCTGCGTCGGGAACGGACCGCCCGATGCGGTCCCGCTCGATGGATTTACCATCAGCCAGTCTCCGCCGGAACTAGTCGCAGCCGCAAAATCAGCCGTGAGGGTTCCTCCCCCGGTGTTGTTCACCGTCAGGTCCTGCTCACCCGGCACAGTGCCCGACTGCTGTAGAGTGACGCCCTGCTCGGCGACGAACAGCATCCCATTGGGGCTCAGGTCTGCCGAAGCAGCTGTGCTTGTTGACACGACGTTCAGCGTCGCCGTGAACAGTTGCGGAGCGTTACTTGCTCCCGGGGCGGATACGGTCACTAGTACCTGGTTTATGCGGGAAGCCTCACCCGTCAGATCCGCTGTCAGGGTGACCAGCGAAGACGAGCCCGCCCCTGCCGTTCCCGACTGCGGGGAAGCCGTGAGCCACGAAGGGAGCTCCGAAAGCGACCAGTTCAACGTTGCCGTTCCTTGGTTGAATACCGTAAGGCTCTGCGGAGGAGGAGGCCAGTTGGTCACCCCCTGGAACACGAATGCCGTCTGGCTCAACGACAGCCGGGCTACGGGAGCGCTCAAGACCGCCGTCACCTGAACTGCAATCGAAGAGCCCGTCGCTGTATCGGTCACCGTAATCTCCGCCTGGAACACTCCGGCGCCGCCCAGTGCGCTGTAGTTGACCTCCGCGATCACAATCGCTGGCTGCGCCAGGGTGGCGGTGCCCGAACTGGGGGAAACGGTGAGCCAGCCGGTTCCATTCAGCAGCGAGACCGTTGCTGTCCAGTTCACTGGCTCGCCATCGCTACCAATTTGCAAGCCCTGGCGCGCAGGCGGGTCTCCCACAGTCGCGGAAAAGCCCAGCACTCGGGGGCCCACGGTCAAGGCGGAAACCTGCGGCGTTCCTGCCTGGATCACCGTGGTGGGCTGCCAGGTGGCAGCTCCGTCTGTACTCTTGAAAACACCGCTGCCGAAGGTGCCAACGTAAATGGTCGCCGGGTTGGCCGGATCGATGGCCAGGGGGACAACAAATACGCCCGTTAGGCCCGGGAACGTAAGCATAGACGCTAGGCCGGAGTTGGCAGTGGCCCAGCTCCTGCCCCCATCGATGCTCTTGAAGACACCGCCACTAATGGTCCCAGAATAGAGAGTGTCAGGGCTGGCCGGATCGATGCCCAGCGAATAAACAGTGGAGGAGCCTTTTGAAAAGCTCCCGTCGGGAGCTGGAACAAGCGGAATGTCGGAATGGGCCGCAGTCCAGCTCGCTCCGCCGTCGGTGGTCTTGAAAACCCCTGTGGAGCCGGATCCGCCCGGAATACCAGTTCCGGCATAAACCGTCGCAGGGTTGGTGGGATCAACGGCCAGGGCTGTAACCAGTGCGTTCCGAATTCCGGAATTGGCGGCAATCCAACTCTGGCCGCTATTCGTGCTTTTGAAAACACCATTCCCTGTCCCCGCATAGAGCGTGCCGGGGCTGGAGACATCGAGAGCCAGCGCGGGAACAACTGCTGCCGCTAGGCCGGAGTTGATGGCTGCCCAGCTTTGGCCCCCGGTGCTGCTTTTGAACACGCCCTTGCCAAAAGTTCCTGCATAGATCGTTGCGGGGCTAGCCGGATCGAGAACCAGCGCGAAAACAGACGTGGGTGTAAGGTCGAAGTTGACGGCAGTCCAGCTCTGGCCCCCGTCGGTGCTCTTGAAGACACCATCAGTCAATTCCCCCGCAGTAACACCAGCATAGACCGTGGCTGGGTTGGAGGGATCGATGGCCAAAGAGGTAACAACTGGGAGAATTCCAGGAATTCCAAATAATGCGACAGCCGGAAGGCCGGAGCTGGCGGCGGTCCAGTTCTGGCCCCCGTTGGTGCTTTTGAAAACACCGTTAGCCAAGGTGCCTGCATAGAGCGTGGTGGAGTTGGAGGGATCGATAGCTAAAGTGAGGACAATTGCCGCGGGTAAGTCCTCGATAACATCGACAGCAGTTAGGCCAGAGTTGACGGCGGTCCAGCTCTGGCCGCCGTTGGTGCTCTTGAAGATACCATCGCCCGTCCCGGCATAGAGAATGGCGGGATCGGAGGGATCGATGACCATGGCCAGGACAGGCGTGTTGAACAGGACGGAATTGGTCCAACTGGCTCCACCGTCCGTACTCTTGAATACACCGTCAGTCGAGGTTCCAAAGACCCCAGCATAGATCGTGTCGGGGCTGGACGGATCGATGGCGAGAGCAGAAACAATTGGAGGAATTGAAGGAAATGAGATAACCGGAAGGCCGGAGTTTGCGGCAGTCCAGCTCTGGCCGCCGTCTATGCTCTTGAAGACACCACCGCCAATAGTCCCAGCGTAGAGCGTGTTCGGCCTCGTTGGATCAATCGCCAGCGAGGTAACAATCCTACTCGTGAGGCCAAAGTTGACGGCAGTCCAGCTCTGGCCGCCGTCGGTGCTCTTGAAGACACCACCGCCAATAGTCCCAGCATATAGGGTAGCCGGGCTAGCCGGATCAATCGCGATCGCCACAACAATTCCGCCCGGCGGGCCGCCACCTTGGGTAACGGGAGCGCCGGTATCCTGTGCCAACGCCTCCGGCGCGACAAGCGCAAGGAAGAGAACAACTACAAGCAGAGCCAATCGCGTCATTGCACCTTCCTTGAAGATAAAACAGGCGATCCACAATTCGTCGCTCTCATGCAGCGGCACGCTAGAGTAGCCGATGAATCTCCGCCGGCTGATTTGTCCGCGATTTCTGTTTCTCATGGATTGCCTTCCTTGTCTTAAGCCGGAATTTCCGATTTGAGCTTCCCCTTCGTCCGAAAGCCTACGTCAAACACGGGAAGGCCTTCCTCGGTGCGGTCATCCTACGCCGCGCTCGCAGGCAATAGTTCATGCCTTCTTCATAGCTCAAAATGTGGCAATCGGATTCAGGGGAGACCCGGTTCCTCCCGAGACGGCTAGCGGGGCTGCGGTGAGCAGGAATTCCCAGCGGTTTCGTTTTTGTGCGGCTTCACTGAGAGCCTCCAAATCCAGGCAGTCGAAAATGTGCACGCCCACGGCGATGAGCATGACCTGGTGGACCGGGCGGGTCAGGCCCTCAATCCGTGAGGGTGAGACGTCGGAAGCGGCCTCGCTGCCCAGGATCGCAATATCTCTCTCGCGGAGCCAAGCCGTGGAGGAAACATGCAGTCCCGCGGCTTTCTCCTCCACGTTCCAGGGGCCACGAAGGCCCCGCCGCTTCCACCGGCCTGTACGGATCAGGAGCGCATCGCCGGCGCCCACCTTGATTCCTATCTTTTCTTCCCAGGCTTCAAGGTCTTCCGCATAGATTGGAGTACCGGGCTCGAGGTAAGGAACACCCTTGAGCCGGGGCAGGTCAACCAGGATGCCTCGGGTGAAAATGCCGGTTTTCACGTTCGAGATGCCCAGTTTCTGGGCACCGGCCTCGGTAATTTCCTTCCGTGAGATTCCGTTATACATCTTGCCCCGATAGAACATGTGGCCGAGCGAATCGATATGGGTGTGCGCGTGGCCGTGGTAGGAAACGGTGTAGGTGTCGACGGCAAACTGCGCCGTATTGTTCAAGCCCGTGGAGAGCATCTTGTGGCCGAAAGGAAAGGGATTATCCGCCGCCTCCTCTTTTTCGACCAGGCGAGCCAGTGATACGGAAACGCCCTCCTGAACCAGCCGAGCGGCCCGTAGGCGCTTCGCAGGAGTTATCAAGTTGATCGCGCCCAGTTGGTCCTCTTTTCCCCAGCGGCCCCAGTTCGACAGCTCCTCCATCATCCGATCGACATCCGCCTTGGTGAGATTGTGGTGAGTTGCCCGGGAAGAAGCCGGTTGGGATCCTTGAAGGAAGATCAGCCAGGAAAATGCTCCTGCAAACAGAACCCAAATAAGCCTGTGCAATGCTTTCTTGTCGGGCAGCATGATTTACCTCTTTTCTGCACAGAATAGCACTTCACCCGGCGCGGAGCGAGGCAACAGAGAATGCGGAGACGCCCTGGTTCCGCTGCACTGGCTTGTTATGCGGCTTTCACCTGCTCATGGTCGCCAGTTGTCCAGCAATGAATGACAACATTAAGGGTTAGCAGGCAGGACCGTTGCCTTCTCAACATCAAGATCAACGGCTCAATCGGCGGCGAAGCAGTAGAAGAGGCCGTTACCGCCCGTGCCCTGCAAATCGTCCTGGCTGCAGCCTCTGGAGCCGTGCGCAGAGTTCCATGACGTTGGATGTTCTCCGCCGCCCTGGCGATCGTGGTGGCCTACCCGGGCACCGCCTGCACCGCTACTTGTCCAATTCTCGCAGGTCATGTCAACCTCCCCCGAAAAAGCTGTGCCTTCGAGCTGCGAGCCGGTCAGGATGTCGTGCATATTGGGATTGTCCCCTCGGCCGTTGACCTCCTCGCCTTTCTCGTTGAGCGACGTCTGCTTGCTAAGATTGTTATTGTCTCCGTGGAGCTCGTCTACGTTTCGAGCTACGAGGACGCCTCGGGCGTTGTGCCAAGGCCCCTGGCCAATGCGGTCCCGGGCGTTGACAGCAGCGTTAGAGCCGGAAGCACTGGTGCTGAGATAGGCACGCCAGGTGCGATCGCTGGCTCCCGCAGGTTCGGCTAGCGCCTGGCAATGCCGGTCTGCTCCGTCCAGGCCACCCAGATCGGCTCCATTGCCGGGGCCGATGCTCGTGATGAAGAAGCCCATGCTGGTGTCATCAGAGGCGTCCTGCGCCATCGCTACCTGCGTACCCAGCACCGACAACAACACTGACGCCAATGCAGAGAGGATCCTATTCATGTCGTCCACCTCTTCTTTTTGTTTTGGGGATGACCGCCGATCGTAACACCGTTACCCTCAGCAACAAACAAAGAACCAATCCTGAATCATTGACTTGTTCCATTAAGGATCAATGGAGTCCAACTGTTTTGATTTCCTGGCCGACCAGTCTTCTGTGCCGCATAACTATTGTTTAGGCTGACCCACATAAAAACC
Source organism: Terriglobia bacterium (assembly GCA_965223005.1). Classification (GTDB taxonomy): domain Bacteria; phylum Acidobacteriota; class Terriglobia; order JAJPHL01; family JAPKYU01; genus CBDBKE01. The sequence continues at coordinate 101,348 of CBDCVK010000009.1, forward strand.
CTTCCTGGACGGCCCAACGTGAAAGCGCCATTGCCTCGTCGCAGCCATAACCAACTGCTGTGTAACGACTTCCACTGCATGCCCAGAAACTATCGCAGCGCTTTGCCGCTCCTCGTCAGCGGCCACTTGGACGTATAGTCGGCTTACCGGACAAGTGCCTACCTTGAGGCAGCGTCACTTGATAACTGAGAGGTAGATCCCGCCTCGCTTCCGACTGACAGAGGCCAGACAGGATCACAGGAGTCGGCTAGGGTTTACCTGCCTCCACGCACAGCCGGACAGGGGCAGGGGGTGATCCTAGGGAGCCTCCTCTGAGACTCCCGCTTTCTCTCCTACAACCTGACCGTCAGTCCGCTATGGCACCCACGAGAAGGCATCGTGATCTGAACTTGACACGCAGGGCGGCTGGCGTATGCTCTGGGCAGAGGGGAAGCTCGAATCGGGGATTCCCGTTTGCAACCAATCATGCCCGAGAAAAGACAACACCGACGCGTCCCATGCCTGGTCGAGGCTCAGGTATGGTGCCGCGACAAGGATGCGCATTGGAATGTGCACCTCACCGTCATCGGCGATGGTGGCTGCTTTGTGGACACGGTAGTTCCGCTGGAGGATGGATCGCTGGTGTCATTGAAGGTCAAAGATGACAGCGGTTCAATGGAAATCCCAGGCAAAATTCTCTACGCTCAGGCGACCATTGGTTCGGCCATCGCCTTTGATCCGATGGATACCAGCCTTCGGCAGCGGATCGAGAAGATCATCGCCAGCACAGAGACCTGAGATCTCCAACGGTCTCCAGCTGTAGAAAATCACAATCCGCTTAGAAGCCATCCAGTCATCAGCAGCGGCCACAGAATCCGACGCCCATTAATCGGGGACTCTGCCTATAAGGTGGGGTACAACTTATGCAACCTTGCATATCTCGCACCCTGCCCTACCGCTATTGCACGGTGAGAGGGTGACGGTGTTGGAAGTGGCGCCGCCGAGCGCACCGCAGCGCAACCCAGCCACGTCAGCGGACGTGGCTGGCGTCATTTATATTCATAAATGTCATTCCGAATTCCAAGATTCTGGCTCGGGCTGGTACCGTCACGCGCTTGCGCACGCCCGCGTGGCGGAAGCCTCGCGGGCACGGTGTGATGACGCCCGGCGATTGTGACGTACTTTGTGACGTAACCCTGCCATCCAAGCCCAGCTAACTCCTTGTCACTCGGTGTGCCTCAGTATCACTCGTCGGGGCATAGAATAGGGGGATGCACCGCTGGTCGTATCACTTGAGCTCACTCCAACTCACTCCTTGCCACTGCGGTCTTTGAGTTCGGGACCAGGGGGTCGGAGGTTCAAATCCTCTCGCCCCGACCATTTATCCCATTGAACATCAATTGATTGTAGGTTGCTCAACGTTCAGCTGAGGAACGGCTGTGGTGCCAGTGTGCCCAAATTTGTGCCCACTCTGTGCACGTTCCATGGCTTCCCGAACGACTAGTACGGACCTATCTGTCAAATCCGAAGCAAGTTCTTTCGTTTCAGAGCGTCTGCGCCGAAGCCTCCCCGATCTTGGTCCTGGAATAGTCCCGCCGGTGACCCGTGTCGAACGACAGCACGATAGTTCCCGAATGTTGTTTCTTCCAGATGATAGATGATTGGCTAGGTTGTTCACCGCCTGATGGGTCCAGCGGCTCTTGCCGACGCTTGACTTTTCGGGATACAGGGAAATATCTTCGCCCTGTTGCCCCCGGCGGGTTGCCGTTTATGCCCAAGGTGAATGCACTTTTACGCCTGCTGGCTCTACTGCTCGGTTCCGTCCTTTCTTGTTTCGCGCAAACTCCGATCAGCGTGGGGGAAACGAAGACCGGGACCCTCGAAGCTTCTGACAGCCGCCGGGAGGATTGCAATGGGTGCATCGCCGACCGGTACGAGTTCATCATCAGCAGCTCGCAGGCGCTGGTGATCACCCTGAACTCGACCGACTTCGACGCCTTCCTGCGGGTGCGGGACGGGAGCAGCGGCGCGGAGGTGGCCACCGACGACGAAAGCGGTGGAGGGGGCAACGCGCTGATCTCGCGCACTTTTGCGGCGGGGACGTACGAGATCCAGGCCAGCACGTTTTCTGAAGGTGAAACGGGAGGTTATACACTGTCGTTGCAGGCGGTGCCGCCGCCAACGCTAATCAGCGTGGGACAGACGTTGAATAGGACGCTGGTCGCCTCAGACGGGCGCTCGGTAGGCTGCAGCGGCTGTTTCGCCGACCGGTACGAGTTCAGCATTAACAGCTCGCAGGCACTGGTGATCCGCCTAGACTCCACTGACTTTGACGCCTTCCTGCGTGTACTGGACAGCACCGGGTCGGAGCTGGTCACCGACGATGACAGCGGCGGGGGAACGAACTCGGTCATCTCGCGCATCTTTCAGGCGGGCACTTACCGGATCGAAGCCACTTCGTTTTCCGAGGACCAGCAGGGGGCCTACACTCTCTCCTTGCAGGAAGTGCCAGTTACGATGATCAGCGTGGGGGAGACGGTGAGTGGGACGCTGAACTCCGCGGACGGCCGCTCAGTGGGTTGCGCAGAGTGCTTTACGGACCTGTACGAGTTCAACATTAGCAGCTCCCAGGATTTGGCGATTGGCCTGGACTCCATGGATTTTGACGCCTTCCTGCGGGTGCTGGACAGCAGTGGGATGGTGGTGGCCAGCGACGATGACAGCGGTGGGGGAACGAACGCACGAACCTTGAGTACATTCGAGGCTGGAACCTACCGGATCGAGGCCACCACGTTTTCTGAAGACGAAGCGGGAGCTTACACAGTGTCGTTGGAGGAAGCACCAGAGCCGACCGTAACGCCAATTAGCGTGGGGCTGACGGTAAGCGGGGCGCTGAACTTCTCGGATGGCCGCTCTATGCGCTGCAGTGGCTGCTTCGCCGACCAGCACGAGTTCAGTCTCAGTAGCTCGCAGGATTTGGCGATTGGCCTGGACTCCACGGATTTTGACGCCTTCCTGCGGGTGCTGGACAGCAGTGGGGTGGTGGTAGCCACAGATGATGATAGCGGTGGAGGAACGAACGCACGAATCTTGAGTACATTTGAGGCTGGGACCTACCGGATCGAGGCCACCACGTTTTCTGAAGACGAAGCGGGAGCTTACACGGTGTCGTTGGAGGAAGCACCGGCGCCGACTATAACGCCAATTGGCGTGGGGCAGACGGTAAGCGGGACGCTGAACTTCTTGGATGGCCGCTCGGTGCGCTGCAGTGGCTGCTTCGCCGACCAGCACGAGTTCAGTATCAGCAGCCCGCAGGCATTGGTCATCCGCCTGGACTCCACGGGCTTTGATGCCTTGCTGCTGGTGCTGGACAGCAGCGGGGTGGTGGTGGCCACAGATGATGATAGCGGCGGGGGGACGAACGCACGCATTTCGCGTACATTCGGGGCAGGGACTTACCGGATCGAAGCCACCACGTTTTCTGAAGACGAAGCGGGCGCTTACACAGTGTCGTTGGAGGAAGTTCCGCCGCCGACCGTGACGCACATTAGCGTGGGGCAGACGGTGAGCGGGACGCTGACCTCTTCAGATAGCACCTCGGTGAGTTGCAGCGACTGCTTTGCCGATCTGTACGACTTCAGTCTTGGCAGCTCGCAGGAGTTGACCATCAGCCTGGACTCGATCGACTTTGACGCCTTGCTGCGGGTGCTGAACAGCAGCGGGGTGGTGGTGGCCACCGATGATGACGGTGGAGGCGACACCAATTCCCGGATCGCCCGAACGTTCGCCGCCGGGACCTACCGCATTGAGACCACCAGCTATTCAGAAGACGCTTACACACTGTCGTTGACGGTGGGCATGGCTGCGCCAGCGCCCTCCATGACGTCTCTTTCACCGGCCAGCACCAGCGCTGGAGGTCCGGATTTCGACCTGACCGTCGGGGGCGCCAATTTCGCAGCTAGCTCGGCGGTGCGCTGGAACGGGAGTGACCGGCCAACTACGCTTATCGACAGCACAGAATTGCGGGCTACGATTTCTACCACCGACATTGCGCAGCCGACGACGGCCCTGGTGACGGTCTTCACCCCAATAGGCGGCACCTCGAATGCTCTCGAGTTTAGCGTGATCACCGCAGCGGCTCAGCTGGAGGTAGCTCCTGAGTTCTTGAATTTTGAGGCCACCGAGGCCGGGCCCAGTACTCCCGCCAAGACTCTCTCCATCACCAACCTGGGCAGCGGCACCCTGGAGTGGAGTACCACGGTCCAAACCAGCGGCGGCGGCCAGTGGTTGAGCGTATCACCTGCCTCGGGCACTGCCCCTTCGTCGGTCACGGTGGTGGTGGATCCCAGCAATCTGTCCGCGGGCGTTTATAGCGGGCTGGTGACAGTCCAAGGGGCCGGTGACAGCAAGGAAGTCGTGGCCACGTTTCTCGTGACCCGTCCCGTCTCGATCCTGCGGCCTACCCAAACCGGGTTCCTGTTCGAGGGCACCGAAGGCGCCTTGAGTGTTCCGGCGCAGACCATCCAGATGCTGAACGCCGGTCAGGGGACGATGAACTGGACGGTGCAGGCGGAGGCGGGCGACGGCGGGAACTGGCTTTCGGTCACCCCCACCAGCGGCACCAGCCAGGGCGGCGTCAGCGTCGGCGCTCCCACGACGACGATCCAGGTGGACCCGTCCGGGTTGAAGGCAGGTACGCATGTGGGCCTGCTGACGTTTGAAGCTCCGGGCGCGCCCAACTCGCCGCTGTCGGGGATCGTGTTGGTGAATGTGTTTCCGCCTAGCGGCGAAGCTCTAGGAGTCGTGCAGCCTTCAGGTTTGATCTTCCTGGGGGTGGCCGGAAGCGCATCTCCGTCGGCGAAGCAGATCAGTCTCACCAGTACCGGAGGTAAGCAGCTTCTGTATGAAGCCACGGCGAGTACGGCGGATGGCGGCAATTGGTTGACGGTGAAGCCCAGCAGCGGTTCGCTCTCGCGTGCCAGCGAAGTTGTCGCGTTGAGCGCCCAGGCGAATACCACGGGCCTTGCTGCCGGTATCCATACCGCGACGGTCTCGGTGGCCCTGAGCACCGGCCGAAGGCTGGATGCCTCGGTGGTGCTGGTGCTAGCGACGCCCGGCACGGTCCTGAATGCTTCCGCGGCACAAACCCTGCCAGCCAGGGCCGATGCAGGTTGGGATGGGGCAGCTCAAGAATGCCAGGCGACCGAGGTGGCCATCGTCGAGACGTTGGCCTCAGGTAACTTTGCGCTGTCGGTAGGTTTTCCGAGGGCCCTGCTAACGCAGGTGGTGGACGATTGCGGCCAGCAAGTGACCAATGCCACTGTAATCGCCACGTTCAGCACTGGCGATCCGACTCTGGTGCTCAATAACCACGGAGACGGGCTTTACTCGAATACCTGGGTGCCGTCCAGAGAAGCTAGCTCGGTGGTCGTGACCTTGCAGGCGGGGGCGCCGGGGTTGCCCGAGGCTCGAGTCCAGCTCGGGGGCAAGGTTCAGCAGGCAGGTGGTCCGCTGGTGTTCCCCAACGGCGCAGTCAACGGCGCCAGCTTTGCCAAGGGAGCGCCGCTGGCGCCGGGCAGCATCTTCTCCGTGTTTGGGCGGAACCTGCCGCGGTCGGCAATGGTCGCAACCCAAGTGCCGTTGCCCCTGGACCTGAACGACGTTCGCGTCACCCTGGGGGGCAAGGAGGTGCCTTTGTTCTTCGTTGGCGCCGGTGGTTCCGGCTTCGAGCAAATCAACGCGCAGGTACCGTTCGACTTGGCACCGGGTACTACGCCCTCGCTGCTGGTGGCGGTGAGGGGGCGCACTGCGCCTCCCGAGCAGGTGATCCTAGCCGCGGTTCAGCCCGGCATCTTCGACGTCGGCGGCGGGCAGGGAGCGGTCCTGATCGCAAACACGGATATCTTGGTGGCGCCCGTGGGTAGCATCCCCGGCCGCCAGACGCGACCGGCCGACCGGGGCGAGTTTGTTTCGATTTTCTGCACTGGTCTGGGAGCCACCAGTCCAACAGTGCCCGCCGGTGAGACAGGAGGAGGGCAGCCGGTGACCACTCCGGTCACCGCGACCCTCGGGGGCGTAAACGCGCCGGTCACCTTTGCTGGGCTGGCACCCGGCTTTGTAGGACTCTACCAGGTGAACGTGCAGGTGCCTGAGGGGGTCGCCGCAAACGACGCCGTGTCCCTGGTCATCACGCAGGCCGAGGTCAGCAGCAACACGGTCACGATTGCTGTCGAGTAGCGTGGCGCCGGACCGGTCGGCGCTGGGGTACCCTCAACGGAGGAGGCAGGATGAAGAAGCGTTGTACCACGGCAGGTTTGGCATTGTTGCTCCCACTGCTTTGCTGGGGTCAGGGACAAACGCAGGGGAGCTGGCCAAAGGAATCCGGCAAGCCGGTCAAAGAAACCCAGATTGTGGACCCAATGTTAAGGACGCAAGGTGAGCCCGGGCAGCGAATGGAGGACCAATCTGTCGTGTACCGCTTCCGCCTGGCTCCGGCCGAATTCGGATGCGATTTGGTGGTGACCAACACCTCTGCTGTGGAGGAGGTATTCAGGCTGGTGGCGCAGGGAGCCGAAGGGCGGTTGACACACGAAGCGAACATTACTATTGGGTCAAGCGAAACTCTGCGGATACCTTCGGCCGAGGTCCACTGGTTGGCGTCCGGCCGGGTCTCCATCAAGACGTCGCGACGGCTGCGGTTGAACCTTCATCCCTCTGGCGGTTCCAAGCCAACGATCATCAAATTGCATCCCAGCGCCGCGGTATACGATGTTTTCAGCCTGGAGAGGGAATGGGAAATGGGTCTCGGTGGAGAGAAACGCCGAATCGAACTGCTTTCCTCCGGTAAGAAGTTCTCGAAGTCCGTTACCGGGGCTGACTCTCTGCAACAGGCCATCCTGGAACTGTGGAACCAGAGGGGCTCTGACGGTACCCGCGGCCTATTCGTAGCCTATACCGCCAAGTAACGTCTGTTGTTCACGGCCATTGACCGAGGGACCACAATCCCGGTTTCCCCGCCTAGCCCGCGCTCTTCTCTGTGGGCATGCTGGGAAAGCAGGGGGGCAAATCCATGTCCTGTGAGGGAAGTGCAACAAAGGGCTAGGGACGTTACAAGCACCCCCATGATTTTTGTACTCGACTCGAGAGCGATAATTCTTGCGGGGGGCGTAGGGCGTGTCTATACTTGCAGTTTTTCGGTAGTGGGGTCTTGAGCTTGCCCAGGCTGGAACACAGGTAAACACTAGACTGGCCCGTTTGTGGGGACTATCGGCCTTGTGCGCGAGGCTTACTCCCCGAAGGGAATCCAAGCACTTGTCCGGTTAGCGCGTTATACATCCAAGTGGCGGCGTGGCAGCATCGGTAAACGCTAGCCGACTAGTGGGGACTAGTCCTCTGAACCTGAGGCAAGCGTCTTGTACTCAGCGACTTGGGCCGACGCAAAGCAGGCTACTGCACGGCAATGGTGACGGTGTTGCCCGGAACGCCGTCGATGATGATCTCGACGTTCTGCGTGCCCGACGGGACACCCCCTGGCACCTGCACGTTCACCTGGTAGAGTCCCACGAATCCTGAGGCCAGGCCGGAGAAGGTCACCTGGGCAGGTATGCCGGCAATGTTCACCAGCGGTGTGCTCAGCGTCTCTGCCAGTGGCTCCGTGCTGGGGGCAACGTCCCCGGAGGGGACTTCGGGCTGCACCGGACCGAGTCCAGTGCAAAAGATCATCAGGAACTCGCCCGCCTGTGCCGGGGCACTGTCGCTCACTGGCTGGAAATCTTCCGCGTGCAGGATCGCCCCGGCTCCGGTGCCCTGCGCGTTCAGCGTAAAAATGCCCGGCGATACGGCTGCGATCCCGATCGGCTGCGCCTCGCTCGTTTCACTGCCCCGCCTCACCTGCACCATGACCGCCCCGGAGCCGGTCATCTGGACCAAATGGGTTGGGTGACGAATGCGCCCTCGTCGTTTGCTAAGAACCCGATTCCGCTAAGTTCCGGAGTAGATGAGCTGCCAAGAATCTCAAGGCTACCCTCACCGGTCGCGGTGCACGGAAGGACATCCCGAAGCAAGAAGGCTCTGTGCTCGCCGTCGACAAACGAAAGCGTTGTACTGCAGCGCACAGCCCCCTCCACCCCCGACCGCGCCGTCAGCGTGACGGTCTGCGCCACCCGGGAGACCAACGCCAGCGACGGGGTGAAACCGCCGTCCGACACGTAGGGCACGTAAGCGGTGCTATGGCGCGTGTTCGTCGCCGGGATTCCGGCCATGAAGGGTGGACGGCCAGGCACAAGTTGGACAAATGTCGCGTTGACGGCAACCGAATCGTTTGGGGTCGACGTGATTCGAGCGTAACCGATCCGGGCGCCGGAGCCGTTCGGGACTGTCTGAACCGCCGTATAGCCCCCCGGCTGAAGCGTCGCCGTGAAACCGACGAACTCGCCGCCCAATGTCGGCATGCTCATAGGGGCTCCCTGGGAGTCGAAGAACTCGACAGTGACCGTCGCGGGTCCGCTCGTCACGTTCACGGCGCTGAAAATCGTGAAGAACCCGCTCTCAGGCGTGCCAGTGTTGGCGATCTGGGGGATGATGTCTGGTAAGGCGACCGTGATCTTGGCGATAAAGGCGTGACCAGAACCCGCGCCAAAAGTGGCCTGGAAGGCTCCCCCCGTCGTGGGGAAGTCCATACTAGAGGTAATTCCTGTCACATACGCGTTGCCGGGGGCATCTGCGGCAATGGCCACGCCAATATCAGTTATATTGCCGCCGAGGTAGGTGGAATAAACGAGAGCGTTGCCAGCGGCATTCAATTTCGTGACAAAGGCGTCGCCGGCAAATAAGCCGCTGCTGCCGGTGCCGCCGTAGGCAGGCTGGACGGGGCTGGCCGTGGGGAAGTCAGTGGAATTCGTCTGCCCTATCACGTAAGCGTTGCCGGTGGTGTCTACGGCGATGCCGCGGCCACCGTCGTCGTCGCTGCCGCCGAGGTAGGTGGAATAAACGAGAGCGTTGCCGGCGGCATTCAATTTCGTCACAAAGGCGTCGAGGCCGCCACCGTTAGCGGGCTGGAGGGGACTGGCCGTGGGGAAGTCGACCGTCTGGCCCGTCACGTAGGCGTTGCCGGAGGAGTCTAGGGCGATGCCCTCGCCAAAGTCAAAGCTGCTGCCACCGAGGTAGGTGGAGTAAACGAGAGTATTGCCGGCGGCATTCAATTTCGTCACAAAGGCGTCGGAGCGACCCCCGAAAGCGGGCTGGAAGGAACTCGCCGTGGGGAAGTCGGGCGAACGCGTCCAACCCGTCACGTAGGCGTTGCCGGAGGCGTCTACGGCGACGCCCGTGGCCTCCTCGAATCCGCTACCGCCGAGGTAGGTGGAGTGAACCAGAGCACTGCCGGCGGCATTCAATTTCGTCACAAAGGCGTCGGAGCGACCCCCGAAAGCGGGCTGGAAGGAACTCGCCGTGGGGAAGTCGGGCGAACGCGTCCAACCCGTCACGTAGGCGTTGCCGGAGGCGTCTAGGGCGATGCCGCGGCCAACGTCGGTGCCGAAGCCGCCCAGGTAGGTGGAGTAAACCAGAGCGTTGCCGGCGGCATTCAATTTCGTCACAAAGGCGTCGAAGATGCCGCCGTTGTACTGTGGCTGGATGGGACTGGCCCTGGTCCTGGCGAAGCCGAACGAATTCGTGGACCCCGTGACGTAGGCATTGCCTGAGGAGTCCACAGCGATGGCATTACCGGCCTCCTGCCCGTCGCCGCCCAGGTAGGTGGAGTAAACCAGAGCATCCCCGGCGGCATTCAATTTCGTCACAAAGGCGTCGGAGCCGCCGCCGAAAGCAGCCTGGAAGGAACTCGCCGTGGGGAAGTCGGTCGAACTGGTGTTGCCCGTCACGTAGACGTTGCCTGCGGTGTCTACGGCTATGCCCAAGCCGCTGTCCCCTACGGCGCTGCCGCCGCCAAGGTAGGTGGAGTAGCTCAGCACCGGGTCAATGATGAGCGGCTTGCTAGCATCATACGCGGCCACCTGGAAACCAACCTGGCGCCCGCCGTTGAGCACGTAGGCCCCGGCGATTTCCCGCCGGACGCCGTCTACCTGCTGATAGACCAATGGCTATTGCAGGCGAACTTGACCACCGTCGCTGTACAACACCAGGTCGCCTTGGGCATCTATTTCCAGTTTATCTTCACCCTCGAAGGCGAGCTGGATGGCCCCAGGATCGGTCCCGGGATTGACGATCAGGTCGTACTCCAGCTGTCTCTGGTTGCCGTAATAAACCAGGTCCACTCCGGGATAAACGTCCTCGTACTGCACTTTGGCGTAGTGAAGGACATTGGTGCGCCACTTGGACGGGTCGTTGCCGAGGAAGTAGTTGCTCTTTCCGGGCAGCTCCTCCAACCCCGAAACCCGTGGCGATGGGTTGGCGCCGACCAGCTTCATACGTAGCACGGCCGTTGGGGCAGCAGGAGCCTGCTCCGCTTCTGCATTGCGCGGCGTCCCATTGTCTCTGCGCGGTCTGTTGGACGCGACGGGCTTGCGCAAGGCCAACACTGCCTCAGTGGGAGTCAAGAACAGGGTGTAGCCGCTGCCCCGCGACAGGAAGTCCACATGGTTGTCGGTCTGCCCCTCATTGGCTTCAAAGCTTAGCGGCAGCTTGCCGTAAGCCTCCACGACCTGCAGCTTGTTGGCCGCCGGAGTGTTCGCTGCGGAGTATGACTCGCGGGCAAGGCCAGGGCGGGAACCCAGTCCCACCACGGCGACGCCTAGCAGCCCGAGCGTTAGAAGCGCCATTCCCGGTCCCACGGTACCAAGCAAGGTCCTGTGCATGGTTGTTCTCCCCCTCGGAAGCGAACGACCAAGGCTACACCCAGCGGGGTCGCGAGTCCAGGAATGCCGGATAGGTCGCCACTAACGGGCTAGCGTCTATCAATCCCGGTTTCACTTGGACGTATAGTCGACTATCCGGACAAGTGCCTACCTTGAGGCGCTACCCAACCAGCGCCGACGCTGGGGCAGGCCGGGACTCGGTGGTAGGCTGCGCTGGCATTGGGGTCTACCGTGAGGAGACCTCGATCGCCTGAACTCGAATGATCCCGAATCGTGTAGAATTGTGTGGGAGGTGCGGATGGCTGGAAGAATGGTGGTCATTGTGGTCGCGACGGTTATCATAGCTCTGACATTCGCACCACGTGCGGCATTGACCCAGGAAAAGAAGACGGAACGCATTGCCATTTCGGAACTGAAGAAAAAGCTCGACAGCGACGAGAAGTTCCTCTTGATCGATGTCCGCGAGGACTGGGAAATGAAAAGGGACGGTGCGATCCCCGGTGCCATCCACATCTCGGTGGCCGAGCTCGACAAGCGGATGAAGGACATCCCCAAGAATATCCGGCTTGTCTTCTACTGACAGGGTGGGGGGCGCGCGTCGCGTGCTGCCGAGAAATTCGTCAGAGCGGGCTACAAAGCAGGTCAGTTTTGCGGCATTCGGGATTGGAAGAAAGAAGGTCAGAAGGTCGTTGAGAAGATAGACCGGCCGGCGGAAGGATCGATCCGGCAGAAGCGGTAGTAGATTCCCAGTCGGGACATGTCACAAGCGACGGTCGCAGACCGCCGCTTTTCTACGTTACCTGGACCGTCGTCCGAGGCCGCTGACCGAAGCAAGGGATACCCCACACAATCCGGGCAGAACATACGTAAGCACTAGCCTGTTTGTGGGGACTATTGGCCTTTTTGCGCTAGACCTGCTTCCCCGAAGGCGATCCAAGGCACTTGTCCGGTTAGCGCGTTATACGTCAAAGTGGCCGGCGTGGCAGCATCGGTGAGTGCTAACCGACTAGTGGGAGACCTATCCGGCAAGTCTGAGTCAACTCTTGCCGTTTCATGGGTCACTCAGGCAAGCCTGCCAATTCTCTCCTGCGCTGCGGCTCTTCTGGCGCGGGCCCCCAACTCAAACCCGAATCGACGATGACCCGAATGCCGCTGAACTACAAAAATCTTGCCCGCGACGACGGATTTTGTCGTTCTCCTTCAAGCACAGCACTACATGGGCCCCGGCCAAGTCATGCCAGTCGGCCGCTACCAAGGCGCCTGTCTCGCTATAGTCCACCAACCCGCCCCTTACGTTGCTCCTGTAAGTAACCAGGAGCACCTCCACAGAAGGCGCAGTTGTGCTTGGGCAGCCGACTCTGTGTTAGGGGGGAATACCCACACCGGGCAATCACTAAGCTCTACATGCGCCAATCCGTGGTGGGGTTTACGCCCGCTGAGAAGAGTGCACCGAGAGGGGTACTACCGCGCGGCTATGCTGCGGCTGGGCCATCCCCCAGGGGTAGTCGAACTGCCTGGCCATCGCCTTTCTTATCGGCCATTCCTGCCGGCAGAGCGACAGCCTTTATCTTGTAAAGCAGCGCCCGGTAGCTGATGCGGAGCACCCGGGCAGCTTCTTTCCGGTTCCAGTTGTTGGCTTGCAATACCTTGAGGATAATTCTGTGCTCCATTTTCCGAACTGCGTTGCGGGTCAACTGTTTAAGGGAAACTCGGCGGCTGAAGGGCACCTCCGGGTCAAAATGGCTCTGTTCGCCCGTCGGCAATTCCGTGATGGCTGTTTCTTCCGACCCAAGAATCACGTACCACTTGATCACATTTTTCAGCTCGCGAATATTCCCCGGCCACTCATAGTCTCGCAGGAGTTTCAGGAGGCGCGAGGAAGGCCGCCGGACCCCGCAGTTGAACTTTTCGCGGTAAAACTGCAGAAAGTAATTCACTAGATCCGGGATGTCGCCACTGCGCTCGCGCAGCGGTAACAGTTGCATATTCACCACATTAATGCGGTAAAAAAGATCCGAGCGGAAGGAGCCGCTCTTCGTCTCCTCCTCCAGCCGACGATTGGTGGCGCAGACCACCCGTACCTCCACCCGCTTGTCTTCCCGAGCGCCAATCCGGCTAAACTGGCCATCCTGCAACAACTGCGACAATTTGGCCTGCAACATCGGGTCTAACTCGGCGATTTCATCCAAAAACAGCGTGCCCCGGTGGGCCAGTTCCACTTGGCCCGGCTTGGTTCCATAGGCCTCGGTGAACGCCCCCTTCTCATAGCCGAACAGCTCACTTTCCAGCAGTGTGCCGAGAATCGCCGGGCAGTGGACTTTGACAAAGGGACCGTCTTCCCACGGAGAGCGCATGTGGAGCAACTTGGCCACTAACCCTTTGCCGGTCCCGCTTTCCCCGCAGATCAACACCGGAACATTGGCCCCGGCCACCTTCTGCGCTTTTTGCCGCACCGCTTGCATAGCTTCCGACCGCCCGAAGATGACCGGTTCGGGTGGCAGAATGCCGACAGCGGCGGAGGGATAGGATTCAGTCGCCGGGATGGATGCCATTAGGTCCTCCTAAATCGTCGTCAATGAGCAAGACTTTGGGTCGTTCCATGCCTCATGGCTCCAGTTGGTGGTGTTCAAATACGCCTCGATAACTCTCCAGCACCACTCACCGGGAGAATCCGTAGAAACTCCGGCAGGCTCCTGCGGCTCATCCGTGCCGCAACTACCACGCAGAACAGCGCTGCCATGGCCTGGGTTCTTGTCGGGTTCATAACAGCATCTAGTCAAACGCAACGGCAGCAAGCAGCCAATAGGCTAACAGTTACATTTTGCTCGGTCCTTTGGACCAGCAGGGGCGCGCCCAACAGATCCGGACAACTGCGAACATAAAGTAGAATCAGTCAGTTATGAACCATTACGCGTCGCTAGAACCTACTTTTTCAACATCCTGCTCGGGAGAATCGCTTGAGGTAGACAATCAGCCGTATCCGGTCCTCGGGAAGCGTCTCCACAAAAGTGACCCCACACCCGTACACAAAGTGGCGCACCAAACCGTTTACCTCGATCTGTTCGCCACCCCCGAGGGAGAATCGCAATTGCACCTGCGAGCCCACCGCCGGGAGCTTGGGTCCGGCTAGGAAAAGACCCAGCCTCGATATGTTTACACCGAAGGTTTCCACGGTTCTGCCTTGGAATTTGCAAGAGACGGGAATCTCCAACGGAAAGCGAGAGTAGCGGCGAGCATCATCTTGCGTGATG
>CBDCVK010000010.1:0-1670323 GCA_965223005.1 Terriglobia bacterium
GGCCGTACTCTGCAATCTGCCATACCGATTTGTTGTCCCGCTGCCCGTACGCGAGTCCGAAGTCCTCAACTTCTCCAACCAGCACTGGCGACAGCTCGACGATGCCGGCATGATCACCCACGACCTGGCCCCAGACGAAGTCGCTCAAGCCCTTGCACTCAAGAAGCGCCATCCCGCCCTCTCCGCCAATGACTGCTTCTGTTGCGTCACAGCACTCGCGTACCCCGGCATCCTGCTGACCGGCGACGCTCTGCTCCGTAGAGTCGCGTCCGACAACGGCCTGCGCGTACACGGCGTGCTTTGGATCGTCGACGAACTAGATGCAACCGGAGGCTGCGCCGGATCGCTGCTGACCCAAGCGCTGAAGGTCTGGCAAGGCGACAACACGGTCTTTCTGCCCCAAGACGAGATCTCCAAGCGACTGAAGTACCTTGCTACGCGGTCGTGACGGCTACAGCTACGACGATCAACCCCGAGCGTCAGATGCTCTAAGGGCGCACAGGTCGAGTTCGAGTCGTGCGTCTCATCACGGACCCAGATACGTGCTCGAGTGTTCCTATTGCGGAAAACGCTTCGAGCACCGGACGAACGACCCGACGTTGCGGGCCCACAAGGACAAGGGCAGCTCCAGAGCTCTTATTTTCTGCTGCAATTGCGGATGCGGGCCGGGGGATTGCAGCTGCCGATCATCCGTGTCCATTCGCATGCTCTAATACTCGTTTCTTGCGCCGAATGTCCCGCTGAGCTGTGTTCATGACCGACCTCCAGATTCTGGACACCTACGGTTACACAATGTGTCCAGCGAGGTCGGAATTTTCTACAAACCACGTATCGAGTACCGCCAGCCGTCCGGAATCCCAGGTGCGGTTGATATGGCGCGCGTGTTTACTCGACCAAAGCAGCTTCCTTGAGCGGCTCGATCACCCCATTTTCTAACTTGCCTTGGTCAAAACCCTTTTCGGACTCCGCGCGCACCGAGACGGAGACCTTACCGGCGAGGTCGGCGAGGTTCGCAACGGCGTTCCAGGCGGAGAAAAGCTGATTACGGTCGGCTGAGAACGCGATCTCCACCACTTTCTGCTGGGCGGCATCCTCCGTCGTGGTCTGTCCTAGGGACGGATCGACTGCGGGTCCTGCACCGACCGGTGGCGTCAGTGTCAGGTCCTGGGGCGCAGCGGCTGCAGGCTGCGGAATCGCCTGGGGCATCATGATGAAGCCAGACTCAAGGTCGATCTCGTCCTCTGCGATATCAGTAGCGATGAGGACTTTGGCAAGCGAGACCAGGTACTTTCCGTCTGGGCCAAGATCCGGTATTGCCCCCGAGACGTAACCGAACGTCCCTTCTTGGACACCCCTTGCTATCGCCTTCCGGATAACACCGCTCGTCGTGAGCCGAGTAAATCCGAGGAAGGAGAAGAACCCATCCATGACTTCAGTTGTCCGCACAGCGAATTTCGGCGACGTACCCTCGCCGAGCTTGAAGAGTTCGACAATCTTTCGAGGTGTAAGAGTAGAAAACACCCGCGGCTAGACCGTCATCAAGAGTTCCATGATCCGCTCGTGGATCATTGCCTCCTTCTTCTCGTTCAGCGTCGTCTGCAGTGGGCGGCCTCCCACTGCAACGGTCTCGATGCCAATCGTACCGCCTTCGGCACGTGGGAGGCGGACTTCTGTGTACAGCTTCAGGAAGGCGGACTCGGCCGCCGCCTTCTCGGTGGCCTCGCGCTCTCGAAGTTGGCTCCTCTGTTCATCAGTGAGGTTGTGTTGCCTCGCCTTCGCCTTGACCTGCTCAATTGCGACCAGGTATCTCACGGACCGTCGGAGGCTCTCAACTTGATCGCCAGAAGGAACGGCCAGTCCGAGGCCATTGCGATACCCGCGCGGTTTCTCGCCGTACTTCCCAAAGATTTCCTTCGCTTGGGTTTCCTGGCCGGCCTTCGATCTTGTTGCGAACTCAAGAGGAAGGTAGGCGATCAGAAACGAAGGATCGTCATTTGGCACGCTTACCGTCTTGTCAGGCCAGACAATGGCTGAACGGCGACCCGCAAGCCGTGCCTCCAACATTTCCTTGATTCGATCACGGACTCGGTTTTCGTCCCGGGCGAGGCGTTGTTGCGTAATTCGCGCTCGCGGCGAACCGGGCCGAGAAGCTCATCCGCCTCAGCACACGCGCTCCGATCGTGGCATTCCAAGCTCCGCCATCCGGTTCAGCACAGCGCACTTGATCGCGGCTTCGACTTTTTGGTTCTTGACCGTGCGGGCCGAGAGGCTTACCCCGAGTATCGCCTTGTACCGTGAGACCGTATTCTCCGCCACGCTCTGGCGAGTGCAGCCACTCGACTTCCGCCACTCATAACGGCCCTGCGTCCTAATACGCCGGAGATGGGTATCACGCATCGCACGCCACAGAGGCGGATGAGAGTCTCGGCTGCATCGTGCATTGCGTTGCGGCAAGATCGTCACGATAGCGTCGTGCTGGAGCACGGCCTCGTAGCAGGAACCCGTGTCGTAGGCCCGGTCTGCGGAGACTTGCCCGATCGAACCAGGAGTCTTAGACAGCAACGAAGAGAGCCTTCGGGCGTCGTGGACGTTGCTCGCAGTCAGGTCCATCGCAACGATCTCTTTCGTCGTCTCATCGACGCCTAGGTGGAGCTTTCGCCATGTCCTACGGCGGAGGGTTCGGTGTTTTCTGATGTGCCACTCACCGGCTCCGTAGATCTTCAGGCCCGTCGAATCGATGACGACATGTCGTGGTCGATCCGTGGGCCCTACACTCAGTCGGACGTCGACGGCGCTTTGCCTTCGGCTCACCGTGCTGTAGTTGGGCACTGGGAGGTCGAGAGCCATGAGCGCCACGATGGATTGAAGGAACCCTTGAGTGGTCCGTAGGTTGAGGTGAAACACCGAATTCAGGACCAGCGCACATTGGATCGCCGCATCTGCGTAGACCTTGGGCCGGCCTCGCCCTTCGAAGGGTTCTGGATGACGCCAGGCAGCGACTGCCTCCGTGTCGAACCACAGTGTCAGCTGCCCACGTTTCACCAGAGCCCGCTTGTACTCCGGCCAGTTGCGAACCTTATATCGGAAGGTGTAGTCGCTTTTGCCCATCCCCTAGCCGATCAGGAGGGAGAGCGTTGGGGATGGAGTCAGATTTCTGCAACAACGCCCTCGTCATCATATAAAGCATCGGATAAAAGCGATTTCCTCTGCCCGGAACCTCCAAAATCGCTTTCGTTCAGCCTCAGATTAGCTCGCCCCTGTCGAAGAATTTCTGTAAGTCGACTCAAAGCCTGACCGGGGGTATCCCCCGTCGCATCCTCGATGGCTTCCAAATCGGTATTCAATTTGCTCTCCGTCGAGCCGGAGTATCGGCCCCAGAGCATTGTGTGGATGTACCAGAATAACAACCGGTCTCGTTCCTCTTGGTCGGTAAGCTTTCCACCGCGTTGGACCAAATAGCGGCTCATGAGAGGAATCGCATAGCGGCTTCCAAGAACTCGGTCGTGATCGAGTCCAAGGCGGCTGGCAATGAGATTCAGAAGTCGATCGATAACTTTCTCGGATTTTTCAAGGCCTTCACGAAAAGTCTCAGCACCGATGTTTTTCATCGCCGTAAAGAGTGCCTCGCCCGTCACGACAGCATTGATGTTTCGAAGCAGCCAATCAAGCTTGAATTGGTAGCCCGCCTTCTGCCATTTCGACAGCCTCTTTTTCATCTCGGCGCGGGCTTCCGGCCACTCAGCGCAAATCTTGGCGAGCGTCAGGTCACCCTTTGACAGCTTGGTTCCACCGCTATTGACGCGGTTAAAGATGTCCACCACAACGTCAACCGTCTTATCTCCCCCGGTGACCTCTTCCATGTGGAGGTCAGTCGCCGTGATGTTCTCAATGGCATTGATGCGATTCAAATACTCGGAAATGTGCGGCTGGAATTCGGGGACTAGTAACAGGTGCTGCATCGTCGCCCCTGCCCCGTCTCGCATGACCGTGGTGACGCTCAGCCAGCGAGGGTCATCTTTCATTTTCGTTGGTGAATAGAACTCGAATGTCTCTTCTTCAAGGTTGAAATAGAGCCCCGTAAAGGTTTGGACGTTACCGTCGAAGAACTGGGGCGGCTTTCCACGAACGATGCCGTACAGAGAGGTGATTCGCTGTTGTCCGTCCAAAAGTAGTTTGACTGTGCCGGGCGTTAATTGTTGATCGCCTCTCGCGTCAGCGGTTTCAGTCTTCGTGACCCATACAAGCAAACTCCCAACTGGATGCTTACGGTAAAGCGAGTACATTAGCGCGCGAACTTGGTCACGGTTCCAGACGTAGCCTCGCTGAAATTCTGGAAGTGCCATCGAGCCTAAGTCGATTTGGTTAAGAATAGTTTGAACTGACCTGGCCCCCTTCAATCGGTCCAGTTGATAAGTTAGAGGTTAGGGTACGGACTGGACATGGAAGGGGGGAGGAATGCCCCGCAGAGGCCGGCTGTGGTTGAACGATGGGTCATGCCTTCGGTTAAGACCGTGCTGGCAGGATCATGTCTGGGCGTACGATTTTGTGACAGATCGAACCCACGATGGTCGTCCACTGAAGATCTTGACGGTGGTGGATGAATACACGCGAGAGTGTTTGGCAATCGACGTAGAACGGCGAGCCGATTCGATGAGTGTCTTGGAACGGCTAGCAGCCTTGTTTGTGGAGCGGGGAGTTCCCGATTGCCTTCGCTCGGATAATGGGTCCGAGTTCACCGCTCGGTTGGTACGGGACTGGCTGGAACGGGTCGGGGTAAAAACCCTGTTCATCGAGCCTGCGAGCCCCTGGGAAAACGGGTATGTGGAATCGTTTAACGGGAAGTTTCGAGACGAGTTTCTGAATGGAGAGATCTTTTACACCTTGCGGGAAGCGAAGGTGTTGATTGAGGGATGGCGGCGGGAGTATAACAGAGTTCGCCCGCACAGCGCGTTGGGCTACCGGCCGCCAGCCCCGGAAGTGATCCTGCCGTTACCGCCGGGTTCCGCCCCGCTCCACCCGGCTGCAACGGCGTATGGACTAACATGGAAGGTGGACCAATAACCGGGGGCAGGTCATCGGTCTCCAGCGTGAACAGGCTAAAGCGCTTGGACGCATGGTCGATGTCAAAACCGAGAACGCTGCCGACTGCGTAGAGCTCGCCATCTCCGGCCGTCCCAGACTTGAATGCGGACGTCTCCGAAACCCGGTCTTGCCATAAGTCTCCTGACATAGAGTCTGTCCACCTCGGGGTAGTAATGAAGCTGCAGTTGGCCCTTTCGAAATCTCCGATGCGAGGTAGGCAATCTGCGGCCATGCGTCGCTTTGCCGCCCAATAACTGGTCATCGACGGGCATGTTGTGCGTCGTGAACTTCAGAAGCTTGATAGCTCAAATAAAGGGGATTATAGACCTAAGTCACAACTCCGCTCATCTTGCGCTTGTACAGCACAGGCCCGTTGCCGCCCAATAGGAGCGGGCCAATTCGTACAGGCGATTGCCAGATGTCACTCGATGTCGGCCTCCAACTCAGCTTTGGAAGGCTTGTACGAATTAGGCATAAGATGCGCAAGAAGCTTCATCTACGGCTTAGGTTACTTCACGGCTTTAAGAACGCGCTGTGTGAAAGTACTGGCTGCCAACTCCATGGTGATCTCCATAGTTCAAGACCACAGCTCGTTTGGTAACTTCGTACGCTTGCTCGATAGTGTAAGGCGAGACGTATTCGAGTATTGTCAAGGACTGATTTCTTTAGACACTGATTCTGAGAGTTTTTTACGCGACTAACGCATACCGTTTGGCGAATACCACAGGCGGCATGTTGAGCGCGGAGTGAATCCGCGTGTTGTTGTAGTCCCACAGGGTGCGGTAGATCTCCGCCACTAGCTCCCCCAGTGTTTTGAAGCGGTTCGGATCTCCCAGGTCAACCTTGAATTTGTCGTAGAACGATTCCTGGTATCCGTTCTCCCAAGGGCACCCCGGGCGGCTCCGTGAAATCACGATGCCGCATCCATCAAGGATTTCAGTGAACGCCATCGCCTCATACTCCCTCCCGTTGTCGGAGTGGAATAGATCCGGGCGCGGATGATGGAGCAGGGCGTTGGAAAGCGCCTGAATGGTGAGCGCGGCTCCCTTTCTCACCGTAACCTGGATTCCCAGGATCCGGCGGGTGTAGAGATCGATCACGGTCGCCACATAGACCTTCTTTCCGTGCTGCACGAACTCGGTGAAGTCCGCTGCCCAGATGTGGTTTGCATATGCGGGCATGACCGCGAGCAGGAGGTTGGGATAGGTCCGGGAAACCTTGGATTTTCTCCATTTTCTGCCTCTCCTGCGGTAGGGCTTGATGCCAAACAGACGCATGACCCTCTGCGCCCGCTGGCGGCAGAGTCCCAGTGCCGTAGCAATTCGCCGGGAGCCGTAGGAGGGATGGATCTGCAGCTCTTCTTCCAGGCGGACCTTGAGGCGCCAGTCCTTCTCCTTCATTCTTGGGACGTAATACAGGCTCGCGCGGGATATGCCAAGGGCTCGGGCAAGCGCTGATTTGTTTCTTCCTTCGCTCAATTGTTTTTTGGGTCATGGAGAGCTTGAGCGTGATCTCGCCCACGAGTTCCAGGAGTTCTCTGTTCTGCTTCTGAAGCCGGGAGAACTCCGCCCAGGACGGGGCACCGGTTGCTCCCTTTACCATCCAACCATAGATGGTCCCTTCAGAAATACCGTGATCCTTGGCGGCCTGGGCCACCGAGATGCCTTCTTCCTTGACGCGGCGTAGGATATCGGCTTTTACGTCGGCTGCAATACGATGATGTTTCTTGTTCATATGACACCAGGGTAGTTAATTCCCAACCTCAGTGTCTAAATTACCCAGTCCAGGGCAAACACTCGCGTTCCATCGGTTAAATGCAAGAAACCGCTATTCGTGCTCTTCGTCAGAGAGTTTAGGCGGGCGTTCAGCCAGGTCTCCTGCGTGGAAGCGGCGGCGGCAGTGCGCTTACGTGGTTTGTTTGGCGGTCCTTCGCGCCCACTATCGCAGACTTGCCAACAGTCCCCCGCCCAACATTCAGCTTCTTGGAACTATGCTTGTTCCTTTCAAGCCCCCCAGTTAGGTCTCATCAACTTCGACCGGGCCTTCGAAAAGTTTACCAGCCACCTCTAGAGACTTTCGCAACCTATGGGCCAGGTGCCATGCGGACTTTTGACTGATCCCCAAGTCCCGATGGAGCTTCATCGACGAGACACCTTTGAGACTCGTGGTAAGCAAGTATACCGCAATCGCCCATACCTTGTACGGAAGCTTGGACCCTTCCATGACGGTTCCCGTTTTCAGGGAGAACATCCTCCGGCCAGGGCATTCACGGCAACGATGCGTCATGGTCCGGTGCTTGATGTTAGCCTGAACGTTTGACGATTCGCAGTAAGGACACACTGGGCCATTCGGCCAAAATTGCTGCTCGAACCATGCTTTTGCAGTGGAATCGTCATGGAACATGTCCATTAGTGCCACGAGAGTTACTCCCTTACGGTGGCGTTGTTGCGTAATTCGCGCTCGCGGCGAACCGGGCCGAGAAGCTCATCCGCCTCAGTACACGCGCTCCGATCGTGGCATTCCAAGCTCCGCCATCCGGTTCAGCACAGCGCACTTGATCGCGGCTTCGACTTTTTGGTTCTTAACCGTGCGGGCCGAGAGGCTTACCCCGAGTATCGCCTTGTACCGTGAGACCGCATTCTCCGCCACGCTCTGGCGAGTGCAGCCACTCGACTTCCGCCACTCATAACGGTCCTGCGTCCTAATACGCCGGAGATGGGTATCACGCATCGCACGCCACGGAGGCGGATGAGAGTCTCGGCTGCATCGTGCATTGCGTCGCGGCAAGATCGTCACGATAGCGTCGTGCTGGAGCACGGCCTCGTAGCAGGAACCCGTGTCGTAGGCCCGGTCTGCGGAGACTTGCCCGATCGAACCAGGAGTCTTAGACAGCAACGAAGAGAGCCTTCGGGCGTCGTGGACGTTGCTCGCAGTCAGGTCCATCGCAACGATCTCTTTCGTCGTCTCATCGACGCCTAGGTGGAGCTTTCGCCATGTCCTACGGCGGAGGGTTCGGTGTTTTCTGATGTGCCACTCACCGGCTCCGTAGATCTTCAGGCCCGTCGAATCGATGACGACATGTCGTGGTCGATCCGTGGGCCCTACACTCAGTCGGACGTCGACGGCGCTTTGCCTTCGGCTCACCGTGCTGTAGTTGGGCACTGGGAGGTCGAGAGCCATGAGCGCCACGATGGATTGAAGGAACCCTTGAGTGGTCCGTAGGTTGAGGTGAAACACCGAATTCAGGACCAGCGCACATTGGATCGCCGCATCTGCGTAGACCTTGGGCCGGCCTCGCCCTTCGAAGGGTCCTGGATGACGCCAGGCAGCGACTCCCTCCGTGTCGAACCACAGTGTCAGCTGCCCACGTTTCACCAGAGCCCGGTTGTACTCCAGCCAGTTGCGAACTTTATATCGGAAGGTGTAGTCGCTTTTGCCCATCCCCTAGCCTATCAGGGGGGAGAGCGTTGGGGATGGAGTCAGATTTCTGCAACAACGCCCATCCTAACCTCCGAATCGTCAGCGCAGCGGAGCCGGGTTCGTCAGTCATCCAGAAGGTTGATCAAGCGCAACCCGGGGTATGCCGAAAAACCGCGGTCCAGGGTCACCCATTCGCAACCGTGTTCGATTGCCAGGGCCGCATGATAGGCATCCGGAATCCGATTGCCCGTTAGTTGGAGCGTCTCAGACATGCCGCGAAATATGCGCCAATGAGCGCCGCCGGGACGCAGGGCCGTGCTCGCGGGCTGTGCAAGCAACGCATCAACGAAGGCGATGGCTGCCGCACCAGGCGTAGGCGGATGGAATATCCGAGGGTGCGTCAATACGCGGAGCACACCGCTGAGCACGAGTTCGAACAGGCCGACCCTATCCCGGCCCGACAAAGCTTCGGCCAGCCACCTCCGGCAGCGTGCGTGATGGATTGCGTCCTCGCGGAATGCGCTCACCAGAACATTGACGTCAGGACTCTGCATTCATGATGGCTTCGAGCGACGCGTTGTCCGTCAAATCCACGCCAGGTTGCACACCTTGTCCACGAAACACCGGTATGGGTGGAGCGTCGGCAACGGCGTGAGTTGGGCCCGCCAGGAACTCGCGAAGAGCCTGCTCGATTGTTACTTTCAGAGTCTTGCGCTCACACGCCGCATGGGCCTTGACCGCCCGTAGCAACTCCTCATTGATATCTATCGTCGTTCTCATGTGTGAAAGCATACTCGTAAATATGCTTTCGCGCAATAACTGCCACTAAAACGACGACATCCCCGGCACGAAGATGATCGAGGAGCCGGAGGAGTTGGGACCGGTCCCAACTCTTCTGGAAGCCTTCTCGCGAAAGATGCATTCGCACCCCGCCTCTTTCAGCGCCGCTACCTGAGCAGTAGTGTCCTGATCTTCCGTAGATACGCGGGCGTAACCAATCAGCATTGCGCAAACATATTGCCAATCGAATCAGTACAGCAATAAAGTTGTTGATAACGCAAAGAATTGAACGTAACCGATGGAGAGAAAAGAAGCAGTGACGGCGCTTAGAAGGCAGATGCTCTGTCCGCCTGAGCTACGGGCGCGATCTTAGGAATTCTAACATGGGCGCGCGTGGGTC
This sequence comes from Terriglobia bacterium, assembly GCA_965223005.1. Classification (GTDB taxonomy): domain Bacteria; phylum Acidobacteriota; class Terriglobia; order JAJPHL01; family JAPKYU01; genus CBDBKE01. The sequence continues at coordinate 9,683 of CBDCVK010000010.1, forward strand.
CTGCTCCTGCGTGCAAACCATTCGCCTTACATGCCGGTTCGCCGGGCGGCAGTCTGTCTATGTTGCGGTTGGCCGCCGCCCGCTCTTTAACGATCTGCCGCCTTAGCCGGTGTTGGAGATTTGCAGGCGCGCGGCCTCTTGGGCCACCTTGTCCGCACGTAGGTTGTCGGGATGCTGGGCATGCCCCTTCACCCATTGCCAGCGCATCCGGTGGCGCGCCAAGCTTCGGTCCAGCGCCTCCCACAGGTCCTTGTTTTTCACCGGCGTCTTCCCTGAGGTTACCCAATGGTTCTGCTTCCATTTGGACATCCACTGGGTCACTCCGCGGCGGACGTATTCCGAGTCGGTGACGACGGCAACCTGGCAGGACTCTCTTAGCGCGCTGAGCCCCGCAATCACCGCAGTCAGTTCCATGCGGTTGTTGGTAGTGTGGGGCTCGGAGCCGCACAATTCACGATAGCGCCCCCGGTAGCGCAGCAGGCAGGCCCACCCGCCCGGCCCAGGATTTCCCAGACAAGCGCCGTCTGTGATCAGTGTCACCTGTTTCATTGAGGTAGGCCGCGAGCGCATGCCAGGGCGTATCGGCCTGCGATGATTTAACCACATCAAGGATTGGATTCGTGGTGCCGCGCCTCTGAACGGACAGTTGGGGAGCGAGCGGAATTCGTTGTCACGGCCCGTGTTCAGCCAAATGTCCCTCTGTACACTGTGAGGCACATCGGGGGCCAAAGACGCGTGGTTGCCCGTGCCAGGGCGCATCTTGCTTGTACTGAGGAGGATAGCACCAGCTCAAGGGGTTTCCCGCAATCTGGGCACGGCTGGGAAGAGCAAACTCTTGCTCACAAAAGTGCGTTTTGTCTTGACATGAAAAGCTTCCCCGCCAAAACTAGTAAGTAAGTTGCTTGGCTGGATCCCCCAGTTGACTCCCCTCGATGTATAGGTGTAGGTCTTAGCACACCGGCCGCGTTGGTGGGTGATTAGTTCTTTTCGGCCGAACTAAGAATTTGCGAAGTGTAAAGCTCCCCCTGTCGGACACGTACGTTTTGTGCGGGTCTGGCTGAGCCACAATGCCACGTGACCTGAGACAACCACGTGCACGGTGAAACGCCATGACTACCACAGCACAATTGGGCTCCTTGCACCTGTATGCCCCACTGGAATCGCACGCCATGGAGGCGGTCAAGGTCGCCATTTGCGAACAGACCCAGGATTACTGCTTGCAAAAATACAGACGGCGTCTCAGGGCCATCGTGCTGACCGGTAGCCTGGCGCGCGAGGAGGCCACGGTGGTCAGGGAGGCCCAGCGCTGCCACCTGCTCGGGGACGCCGATTTTCTCTTGTTGTTTGATGGACACTCCCCCCTTCCTCCCACGCCCGATGTGGAGGGGCTTCGACAGCAAATAGAAACTGCTCTCCTCGCTTGCGACTTGGTCTGTCACACCACGTTGGGCGTTGTGCGCACCAGTTACCTGCGCAAGCTGGCGCCGACCGTCTTTGCCTACGAACTGCAGGCCTGTGGCCAAGTGGTGTGGGGCGACCCGGAGGTGCTCTCACTGATTCCCACGCTTTCGCCATTAGACATTGCCCTGGAAGACGCCTGGCGCCTGCTCACCAACCGAATGATTGAGCATCTGGAGACCGTCGAGGAGCGCCCAGGCGCCTCGGCAACCATGTCGCACACGGCGTACTACCGGACGACGAAGCTCTACCTGGACATGGCCACCTCGTTTCTTCTGTTTGCCGGGGCCTATGCGCCAACCTACCGGGAACGAGCCAAGCACCTGGCCGGGCTGGTGAAAAACCTGCCTGCCGAGCAAATCCCCTTCCCGCTGGCACGTTTCTCAGAAACAGTCACTGCCTGCACCCGCTGGAAGTTATGCCCATCCGAGAGCGATCCCCGGCCGGGGTGGGAGTTCTGGGACGAAGCAGTCGCCTACGCACGCCGGTTGTGGCGATGGGAACTGGAGCGTCTGACGGGCGCACCTGCGAATGCTTCTGAACAGGAATTGCGGCAGCAGTGGATGCGGTGCCAGCCGGTCCATCGCCGCCTGCACGGATGGCTGTATGTGCTTCGCAAGCACGGATGGCACCGCAGTTGGCGCCACTGGCCGGAATGGACACGGTTGGGCTGGCATGCCTCGCCCCGCGACTGGATTTACGCCGCTGCCGGCGAACTGTTCTGCCGGCTCCCGGATTCGCCCAGCCGCGCCAATGGGCAGCCGGCGCAGGAGCTGGACTGGGAACAAGTGCGAGGTTGGCTGCCGGTGCGGAGGGACGAGCCGAACGGCCATCCGCCCCCGTGGGGTCGTCTGGCTTCGGAAATTATGTGGAACTACCAGCAGTTTCTGGGAGGAACACGGGCATGAGACCTCCCAGCCAGCTTGCCGGTGCCGGCGCACCGCTAAACAGGGGAGGAGCGGGCAAGAAACAGAGGTAGAGATTCGGAACTGCCCTGCTGGCGATGGGCGACGTTTTACGACGGCTCTTGGAGCCATAGGGAACCGATCACCGGCTGTCTCACAGGCAGGCAGGTGTGCTGAAAGCTTTAGAAAGCGGCAGGGATTACCTGCCGCTTTCTTCTTTAGCTTGAGATTCGCCTTTTCGCTTAACCTACCCTGTGTGGCTCTGCCTCGCAGGCAGTGATCAACAAAGTCAGAACTGAGAGGTTTGTGGCCATGACCCGTCCGAATCTCCAAACACATCCGTTCAAGAGCTTCTTCCAGATCGTATTGTGTGTTCTGGTTGGTTTCATCTTTCTTCTTGGCGCGAAACCTTCCCGTGCCGACTCTCCAGCCGTAACAGTAAGCAGGAACCGGATGATGCCCACGCGGGACGGGATTCGGTTGGCCACCGATATTTACCTTCCCACCGTTGAGGACCAATCCAACCTTGGGCCGTTTCCCGCAATTCTCATTCGCACGCCCTACGGTAAAAATAGCCTGAATTCATCCGGGGAATTTTTCGCCAAGCGAGGATATGCGGTTGTTACTCAGGATGTGCGCGGCAGGTATGACTCTGAAGGTGAATTCTATATCTACGTAAACGAGGGAAAGGACGGATATGACGCAGTTGAATGGGTCGCAGGCCAGCCATGGTGCAACGGCGATGTAGGCACTTATGGTAGATCGTACATGGCCGCGACCCAAAATGCTTCGGCTGTGTACAGCCCTCCCCACCTCAAAACGATGTTCGTCATTGTCGGCACATCCAATTACATAGAAGACGGGGCCGGACGTGGGGGCGCCTTTGCGTTGCTTCATAACATGGCATACGCTTTCCGGCTTGCCTTCACGGGGAAGGAAGCGCGAAAGGATGCCAAGGTTGCGGCTGCACTGCGCCGGGCATATGACCACCTGCCTGACTGGCTCCGCGCAGCTCCGCTGAAATCTGGTTCTCCCCTGCAATGGGCACCGACCTACGAACGATGGTACGCGGATTGGCGGATGCATCCGGCCTATGACCACTATTGGAAGCAGATCGGTTACAACTTTGAGGAATATCACTCCCGCTATCCGGAGATTCCGATTTATTTTGTCGGTGGTTGGTATGACCTGTTTAAACGGGGAACGTTAAGTAATTTTGAGGGACTTTCCCAAAGGAACGCCTTTACGAAGCTCTGTATGGGTCCCTGGACGCACAGTGCGGGGATCACGCCTGCCGGGGATGTTGATTTTGGTCCCCGGGCCAAGATGTCCATTCAGGATGAAGCCGCACGCTGGTTCGATCAATTTCTGAAGGGTAAAGACATGGGTATCTTGCAGGAACCGCCTGTGAAATATTTCCTGATGGGCGGGGGGGATGCGACCAGAAACAAGAATGGCCGTTTACAAAGCGGAGGTGTTTGGAAGGAAGCTCAAACCTGGCCTCCAAGCGGGTTCCGGGAGCAAAAGTTCTACCTCCATGGGGACGGTACGCTCCAAGCAACTTCCCGCGAGTCAACAGTCCCAAGCCGCTTTCAATTCGATCCCAGAAAGCCTGTGCCGACGGTGGGCGGGAATATTGACTCCGGGAAGCATTTGGTCCGCAGGGGCGCGCAGAATCAGGTGCCGCCAGCCAACTACTTCGCCGCCGACAATCAAATGCCATTGTCGGCGCGGCATGATGTTCTGACCTTTGCGACCCCTCCCTTGACACATGATATGGAGGTCACTGGTCCCATGCGCGTTACCCTCTGGGTCTCCTCGGAAGCCAAAGATACGGATTTTACCGCCAAACTGATCGACGTTTATCCACCTTCCGATGACTACCCAGCGGGCTACGCGATGAATCTGGAAGACGGAATACTCCGCATGCGTTTTCGAAAGTCTCGGGAGCGGGAAGGACTGATGAAACCGGGAACCATCTATCAGATTTCCATCGACCTCTGGGCTACCAGTAACCTGTTCCGCAAGGGCCACAAAATAAGATTGGATATCTCCAGCAGCAATTTTCCCATGTACGACGTAAACCCGAACACCGGGGAGCCTTTAGGGCGCCACACGCACGTGATTTCCACAGTCAACACTGTTTATCACGATCCTGAGCACCCATCATGTTTAGTCCTCCCGGTTCGTGGCGAGTGGAGGTAGGTGTTCACGATTCGGCTTTACATTCGCTTTATATTCGCCTAGACTGTACTTAAGATGGCCTTGACCCGCAGGCAGTGGCAGGTTCTCGAGATCATCGCCGGTTTCATCCGCGAGCGCGGCTACTGCCCCAGCTACGAAGAAATCTGCGAAGGCTTGGGGGTCTCTTCATTGGCTACCGTGCACAAGCACGTCTCCACGCTCGAGCAGAAGGGCTTCTTGGTGCGCGGGCCACACCAGAGCCGTTCGATCGAATTTGGCCCGCGCTACTACCAGGAAGCGCGCAAGCGCGCGCGCGCGCAGCGCAGCGCGGCCGCTGTCTCGGGCACGCTCCCCCTTTTGGGCCGTATTGCAGCCGGCCGTCCTCTGGAAGCAGTCGAGAATCCGGAGACCATCTCGCTGACCGATTTTGCCGGCAAGAAGGAAGTTTTCGTGCTTCAGGTCAAGGGCGACTCGATGATCGAAGAGCACATCCTGGACGGGGACTATATTCTGGTGGAGCGCACTCAGGCCGCCCACAACGGCGACGTGGTCGTGGCTTTGGTGGAGGGCGCAGAAGCCACCCTGAAGCGTTTCTTCGGTGAGTCAGACGGTCGGGTGCGCCTGCAACCAAGCAACCCGGAAATGTCCCCCCTAATCCTGCCGGCCGACGCCATCCAGATCCAGGGGCGGCTGATCGGCGTGCTGCGCCGCTACTGAATCCGACCGATCCCCGTCACGCTTCCCTTCCGCACTTGCCCCTGCTCGGGCGCGCTCGCCGGAAACGGGTGTAACTCATACTGAACGAATCAGCATCGCCGTTCGGAGACAGCGCAGGCGACGGGGTAGAATACGCGTGCGCACTAGAGAACAAAGGAGGCCAAGATGCGCTGGAAAGGCAAGCGCCAAGTCATCTCGATTGCTGCGGTGTTGTTGCTGGCTCCGCCGTGCCTGGCTCGAGATCAAGCTGCCGATTCCCACTGGAGGGGGCCGTCGCCGCCTTTGACGAGGTGTTGCGCGAGGCGGGCGAGAGGAGCGCCCGGGACGCGCTGGAGGCTGAGATCAAGCTGACTTCCCACGCCGCGCCAGTTAGAGGAGCGCCCGGGCCGATTTGTGCTTCGGGCCCCGTTGACCATTGCGCTGCCTCCGCAGGCTAGCGACGACGATCGCTTCGCGGCCCAGTTGCTCCAGCAGGAGATCGCCGCCGTGTCGCGAGTCAAGGCCAAGGTAGAGTCCGGGCCCCAGGCTCAGATCATTCTCACCCTCTTGGGCGCGCCGGTAGTGGTTGGCGAAGAGGGCTACCTTCTCCGGGTCAGCCCGCGACGAGTCACGATTTCGGCGCACACCTCGGCAGGTTTGTTCTACGGCGTGCAAACGCTGCGACAGCTGATCGGCCGCAAGGGGATTCCGGCGGTGCGGATCACCGATTGGCCAGCAATGCGCTGGCGCGGCCTGCACGACGACCTGAGCCGCGGCCCCATCCCCACCATCGACTTCATCAAGCGGCAACTGCGTACGTGCGCCGAATACAAAATCAACCTCTACTCGTTTTACATCGAGCACACCTTCGCCTACCGTCGCCACCCGCTGATCGGCCCACCCGGCGGCTCCTTGACCGCCTCGGAGGTGAAACAGCTGGTCGCCTACGCGCGCAAGTACCACATCGAGCTTGTTCCAGAGCAGCAGACCTTCGGTCACCTCCATCACGCGCTGAAATGGGAGAAATATTCCTCGCTAGCCGAGGTGCCGCACGGACACGTGCTCGCGCCAACCAACCCGCAGACGTACAGGCTGGTGAAGTCGCTGTACGACGAGTTGGTGCCGCTGTTTCCGGGGCGGTTTCTGCACATCGGAGCGGACGAGACCTTCGAGCTGGGACGGGGCAAGTCGCTCGAGCTGGTGAAGCAGAAGGGTCTGGGACAGGTGTATTTCAACCACATCCAGCGCGTCACTGAGATTCTAGCCCCTTACAAGAAGCGGCTGATGTTTTGGGGCGACATCGCATTGCATTACCCCGAGCTGTTACCGAAGCTGCCCAAAGACATGATCGTGATGAGCTGGAATTACTCGCCTCGCGAAAACTTCAACCGCTACCTGGAGCCGTTCCGCAACTCGGGGCTGGACGTGTTTGTCTGCCCTGGAGTGAACAACTGGAGCCGTATCTTCCCCAACCTGGACCGGGCGCTGCCCAACATCCGCAATTTCGTCCGCGACGGCCAGGAATTTGGCGCGCTGGGTGTGCTGAATACTACCTGGGATGACGACGGGGAAGCTCTGTTCGGCATGACCTGGTACCCGGTTCTGTACGGGGCGGCGGCCTCCTGGCAGCTAGGCACGGCCGACCCCGAGGAATTTCGCAACGCCTTCGACTGGGCCTTCTTCCGCAATCCCAGGAGCACGCCGTTTGCCGAGGCTATCGAGCGACTCAACCGGGTGCATGGGCTGCTGGATCTGGCGGGTGTAAGCGACGCTCGCAACTGGCTGTTCTGGCTCAACCCCTTCCATCCAGAACACCGCCAGGTGCTTGAAAAGATTCATCCCGTGGCGCGTGAGATCCGGCTGGCGGCAGAAACCGCACTGGAGATCGTCGAGCGGAATGCCTGGCGCGCCCGTCGCAACCGGGACCAGCTCGACTACCTGAGGCTGGCGGCGCGCCGGATGGACTATCTGGGCTTCAAGGCCCTCTACGCCCGGCAGATTGCAGACCTCTACCAAAAGGCTTACGACAACCAGCAGGACCGAAAGGTGGCGCGACGGGCGCTGAGTCGCATCGACAACATAAACGGCCTACTCCAAGATGGCCGCGATTTCTCCACAGCGCTTCGGAAGGACTATCGCGCAGCCTGGCTGGCCGAGAACCGGCCCTACTGGTTGGCCAACGTTCTGGCTCTCTACGACCGCGAAACGCGCATGTGGATAGACAAGATCAGCGAATTTCAGATGCTCCGGTATAACTACCGCCGGCAGAAGAAACTTCCTCCGCCAGAAACTCTGGGTCTTGCCGCGCCGGAGGAATAGCGGTGTTGCGAGATGGGGAGTAAGCTCGAAGGAAGCCGCGTCTTACTACAAAAGGGCTACAAAAGGGATCGGAATCATGACTGAGGAAGCTGTCCAGGCGAGACTGAAACAAGCCCGTGTCGCCCGGCTGGCTACCGGAGACGAACAAGGCCGTCCCCACATGGTCCCGATCTGTTACGTCTACGACGGCCAGCGCTTCTATACCGCCCTGGATCAGAAGCCCAAGCAGGTGTCTCCGGAGAGGCTTGCCAGGATGCGTCACATTCAGGCGAACCCCAACGTAGCCCTGCTGGTTGACGAGTACGGCGAGGATTGGGGAAAACTTTGGTACATCCTGGTTCGAGGCAAGGCAGAGATCCTCTCGAAAGGAGAGAAGCACGATAAGGCACTCTGCCTTCTCAAGGAGAAGTATCCGCAGTATGCGTCTGGCACGCTGCTGCCCCAACAGGCCCTTGTGATCCAGATCGTGCCCACCCAGATCATTAACTGGGGCAGAGTCTGAACCGCAACGGGGGTCTGGGAGAGCCCCTGAGAGGGCCAATGCTGTCGTGATCACGTGTATCGGGCGGACGACGTAGTTGCCTAACGATTTTTTATTGAATCTTTGTACGGCCTATGGCAGGGTAGCGGAGCCTATCAAATCACCGAAAAGGAAGAGCGCAAATGAAGGTAGGATTTGGCCTCCCGCAGATGGGACCGGCTGCCAGCCTGGATGCCGTCGTCAAGGCGGCCCAGCGTGCCGAGGAGTTAGGCTATGACAGCGTGTGGGTGGTCGAGCGGCTCCTCTATCCGTTAAAGCCCCAGACGCCGTACCCCGCGACGCCCGACGGGTCCCTTCCCGATATCTACAAACGGGTTCTCGATCCGCTGGCGACGCTAACCTTTTTGGCCGCCAAGACGTCGCGCGTTGGCCTAGGAACCAGCGTGTTGGATATGCCCTATTACAATCCGGTGATGCTGGCACGCCAGCTTACGACCCTGGATGTGCTTTCGCAAGGACGCCTGCGCCTGGGCCTGGGGCTGGGCTGGTCCAAGGACGAGTACGATGCGGTCGGGGCGACATTCAAAGGGCGCGGGGCCAGGGCGGACGAGTTCATCCACGTGCTCAAGGCCATTTGGACCACCGATCCGGTGGAGTTCCAGGGCAAGTTCTACAACATCCCCAAATCCATCATCCAGCCCAAGCCCGTGCAAAAACCGCACCCGCCCATTTACCTGGCTTCCTTTAGCGAAGTCGCCCTGAAGCGAGTGGCGAAGCTTGCCGATGGCTGGAACCCAGTCGGGATACCCGTGGAAGCAATGGGGCAGATGTTCCAGGGAGTGAAGGAAATGGCAAAAGCTGCGGGACGTGATCCCGCCAGCTTGCGACTCCTTGTGAGGGCCCACCCGGACATCACCGAAAAGCCACTGGGCAAGGACCGTTGGGCCTTTGCCGGCACCCTGGACCAGATCAAGGAGGATATCAGCCGCTGTCGGGAGTTAGCGGTGGAGGAGCTCTTCTTCGATCCAATCTTTTCCCCGGATGGGCAGTCATTGGATGGGTTCCTCAGCCGCATGGAACAGATGCGCGGGCTTGTCTAGGTGCCCTGCGGGTCGGTCCCCTTGACGGCAGCTTTCGACGGAGTACCCCGATGCCTCCGCACTTGACAGCAATTCTGGAGGCCCTCCGTACCGGCCGACGACCCACACGAGACGAAGCAGTTGCGCTGGGAAGTGCGGCCGGTGAGGAATTCGCCGCACTGATGGCTCTGGCGGCGGAGCGGCGCAAGGCCGCTTGGGGAACTACCGTCACTTACTCTAGAAAAGTCTTCATCCCTCTAACGAACCTGTGCCGGGACACTTGCGGGTATTGCACGTTTGCCCAGCCCCCCTCCTCTCCTTCGGCACGCTGGATGACGCCCGAGGAGGTGCTGGAGGTGGCCGAGGCGGGCCGTCGCCTGGGCTGTAAGGAAGCTCTCTTCAGCCTCGGCGAGAAGCCCGAACTGCGCTACGCAGAAGCCAGGCAGGCTCTGGCCGCGCTAGGCTATACCCGCTTGATTGCTTATCTTCGCGATATGTGTGAACGAGTGCTCCGGAAAACCGGGCTGCTACCCCATGCTAATCCCGGCACCCTCTCCACAGAGGAGATGGCTTTGCTCCGCCCCGTCACCGGAAGTATGGGCGTAATGCTAGAAAATGTCAGCCGGAGGCTTATGGAGAAAGGAGCCGCCCATGAAAGCTGCCCGGATAAGCACCCGGAGGTACGCTTGCAGACACTGGTGACCGGTGGCCGGCTGGGCGTGCCTTTTACCACCGGGATTCTCATCGGCATCGGCGAGACATGGGCCGAGCGCGTGGATTCGTTGCTGGCGATCCAGACCGTTTTCGAGCGCTACGGAAACATTCAGGAGGTCATTATCCAGAATTTCCGGGCCAAGCCCGACATTCGTATGCGCCAATGGCCCGAGCCTGGGTTGGAAGACATGCTGCGGACTCTGGCGGTCGCGCGGTTGTTGCTGGATGGGAAGGTGAGCCTCCAGGCACCGCCCAACCTGAATCCTGGGCAGTACGCGGAATACCTGGACGCCGGCTTGAACGATTGGGGCGGAGTCTCGCCCGTGACCATGGACCACATCAATCCCGAAGCGGCCTGGCCGCGGATTGCCGAGTTGCGGCGCAGCACCGAGTCGCGGGGCTGCCGGTTGCGCGAACGCCTCACGATCTACCCGCGATACCTGGCAGAGCCGGAGCGTTTCGTCGATCCCAAGATGTCGTCCTACTTAGCGGCCCTGGCCGGCGGTGACGGCCTGGCCGCCGAGCAGAACCTGAATTGAAGGCCTGAATGGAAGGGAAGTTAACTATGGCGGCACCCATTGCTTGCGCGACCACATCCGTCGAAAAGCTTCTCAGTGACATTGACCCGGCGGTGAGCCGAATTCTGGACAAGGCCCTGGCCGACGTGGAGATCACGCCCGAGGAGGGCCTCACGCTGTTCCGCGCCCAAGGACGAGAGCTGCAGGCCCTGCTGCTCGCCGCTGACGCGATCCGCCGAGCCAAGGTGGGCGAGCAGGTGACCTTCGTAGTGGTCCGCAATATCAACTTCACCAATATCTGCTACACGGGCTGTCGCTTTTGTGCCTTTGGCAAGCACCGGGACGACCCGCAGGCTGAATTCCTCTCTCTGGAGGAGGTTGCTGCTCGGGCCGAGGAGGCCTGGGGGAGGGGCGCCACCGAAGTCTGCATCCAGGGCGGTCTGCATCCGGAGATTGACGGGTCCCACTACCGGGACATTCTGGTGGCTATTAAGTCGCGCGTCCCCAAAATCCACATCCATGCCTTTTCCCCATTCGAGATTAAATACGGCTCCGAACGGAGCGGGCTCAGCGTGGGGGACTTTCTGCGCATGCTGCGGGAGCACGGACTGGGCTCCACTCCCGGAACGGCGGCCGAGATTCTGGACGTTGATATAAGACGGAAACTCACGCGCAACAAACTTTCCGCCGCGGAATGGGTGGGCGTTATCAAGACGGCCCACCGCCTGGGCATCCCCACCACATCGACCATCATGTATGGGCACATTGACGGGCCCGAGCACTGGGTGGCTCACCTGGCGCTGTTGCGCGACATCCAGAAAGAAACGGGGGGCTTCACCGAGCTGGTGCCTTTAGGCTTTGTGCACTGGGAGGCGCCCATTTACCTGGCAGGGGAGGCCCGTCCCGGACCCACCGGCGTTGAGGATCTGCGCATGCACGCGGTCGCGCGGCTGATGCTGAACAACTGGATCAACAACATCCAGGTCTCCTGGGTCAAGCTGGGCCCCAAGTTGGCCCAATACCTGCTCACCACAGGGGCCAACGACTTTGGCGGAACGCTGATGAACGAAACTATTTCCCGAGCCGCTGGTGCTCCCCATGGTCAGGAGCTGACGCCCACCGAGATGTGCCGCATGATTCGAGAACTGGGGCGCATCCCGGCGCAGCGCAACACCCTCTACGAGATTCTGGAAGTTTTCGACGACCACGACCCGCCCGACGTGAGCCCGCTCGTTCCTCGCACCGGACTTCAGCAGCTTCCTTCTTAGGGCTTGCTATCTCGCTTCGAACTCCTGGGTCTGCGACCGTTTCGTGATAGAGTTCTCGTATAGGGATGATCCACAGGTCGGCCTGCCTCCTGCTGTTCCTCCTGTTTCTACTCGGCCCCGAGTTGCTTGGCGCCCAGGCTCGCCGGGAAGCGATCCTGGTGCTGGCCCAGCCGCCGGTGATTGAGCAATTCCTGGCCATCTACCCCGAGCGACCACTGCACCGCCACCGCCTCCACTCGCCCGAATGCACCGTGCGGATGGATCGGCTGCGGGCGCTGAAGGCCCGGCTCACCGGTGCAGTCCGTGCCGCGGGCGCCGAGGTTGTGGGAACTACCGAGGTGGTGCTGAACACGCTGCTGGTGCGGGCTACCGTCGAACAATTGGCCGTTTTGCGGAACTTGCCTGGGGTGGAGTCCGCAGAATTTGCCCGCCAGTACACACTCTCACTCGATGGCGCGGCTCCCTTGCTACAGCTTGCCGAGGCGTGGACCCATCCGGCGATCGGCGGGGAGGAGAACGCCGGTCGAGGCATCAAGATCGCCATCGTAGATAGCGGTATTGACCACACCCACCCGATGTTCCAGGATGCGCAGCTCAGCCCGCCGGTTGGATTCCCCAAGGGGAACACGGCCTTGACCAACAACAAGGTGATTGTGGCGCGAAACTTTTCCACTGAATTCAGCGCGGCCGACACCGTGGGACATGGCACATTCGCCGCCGGGATTGCTGCCGGGCGTCGCGCGCAGGCACCGCAGGCTTCCATCAGCGGGGTAGCTCCGAAGGCCTTTCTCGGCAACTACCGCGCCACCGACGACGAAGGATCGGCCACCGGATCCCGTGTTCTGGCGGCCATTGAGGCGGCCGTGCTGGACGGCATGGACGTTATCAACCTGAGCCTGGGCACCCGTGGAGCCCTGCCGCCCAGCGCAGATCCCTTTTTTGAAGGCATCAGCAACGCCACCGCGGCGGGTATCCTTGTGGTGGCGGCGGGCAATGACGGCCCGGGAGTGCGCACGGTTACCTCACCCGCCACCCTCCCCCAGGTACTGGCCGTCGGCTCAACTACGAACTCCCGCGCCTTCTTTGCCACCGTGAAGGTCACTGCGGCAGAGCCCGTGCCCCCCTCGTTGGACGAAATCCGGGCCTTGCCTGGTAACGTCCCGGAGCAGACCGGACCCTTCGGGCCGGCCCCGCTAGCCGATGTGACCACGCTGGATCCCAGCGGGCTGGCCTGCCCACCCAGCGCCGAAGTTCCTTCCGGAATCAACCTGCCACCCAACAGCCTCCAGGGGAAGGTGGCGCTCGTCCGGCGGGGCATCTGTTTTTTCCGAGATAAAGTACAGAACGTGGCGGCCGCCGGCGCCGTCGGCGCCGTCATTTACAACCACCTTTCTGATGCCGGGCCATTGCAAATGGACACGTCCGGAAACCAAATTCCCTCCATGAGCATCGGGAATGAAGACGGCCTGGTGTTTCGTGACTTCCTGCCCGGCAGCGGGCAGGTGCAAGTCTCCTTTGACCCGCAATTGGCGGCATGGCCAATCGAACCTGACGTGCTGGTGAGTACCAGCGGGCGCGGGCCGGCCCCAGACTTTACAGTGAAGCCGGATCTGGTGGCACCGGGGGACTTTATCCTGTCCTCCACTCAGAGCCTCAACCCTTTCGGCGACATGTTTAGCGCCACGCGCTTCCTGGTGTCCGGTGGCACCAGTTTTGCCACGCCGATGGCTGCTGGAGCGGCGGCCTTAGTGCGCCAGGTGCATCCCGGCTACCGGCCCGAGCAAATCAAGTCTGCGCTGGTTAACACTGCCCTGCTCGTGACGACGACGGAAGACGGAGCGCCGGTGACCGCACAGAACGTTGGGGCGGGGCGGCTCAACGTGTTGGCTGCCCTGACCACGCCCGTAGTGGCGGAGCCGGTGTCGCTCAGCTTCGGGGCCCGCTCACCGCTCTCTACGTTTCGGGACACCCGGCTGCTAACAATCTCCAATACCGGCAGCGCTTCGGACACGTTTACGCTGAGCGTCGTGCCCCAGCAGGCGGATCCCAACCTCACTATTGGACTGGACCGAACTGAGCTGACGCTGCCCCCCAACCAGAGTGCCGAGGTGATCGTAACCATGTTCAATAGCGGATTGGTCCAGACGGTGGTCGAAGGGCGGATCAACGTGCTGAGCCAGGGAACCAGCGACAGCATCCATGTTCCCTACTGGGTTACCTCCGTCGTGCCGGAAGTGAACCCGGGTGGGGTTGTGAACGGCGCCGATTTTCAAGCCGATGTAGGATTGGCACCCGGCTCCATCGTTTCGATTTTCGGTGTGGGGCTGGCTTCGGCAACCGCCGGAGCCACTGTCTTGCCGCTACCGACGGAACTTGGAGGTGCGAGCGTTGATTTGGAAGGGGTTCCCATGCCCCTGTTTTTCAGTTCAGCTGGCCAGGTGAACGCGCAAATTCCCCTCGAGGCGGCGCCCAATAGCACTGTTCTGGGGACGGTGAGCGTGGACGGCATCCGTAGCCAACCTTTTGAGGTACGCCTTAGCCCCTTCAGTCCTGCGTTATTCAGCCTCAGTCAGGACGGCCAAGGGCCCGGCGCTATTCTCCACGCCAGCGGCGCGCTGGTGACGGCGGACAACGCGGCGCAAGCCGGGCAAACGGTGATGTTGTTTGGCACCGGGTTAGGCACGGTAACGAACCCGCCTGACACCGGCCAGATTGCCTCTTCCAATCCGCTTTCCATGACCATCACTACCCCGGGGGTGACGATTGGGGCAAGGGAAGCGCCGATCGACTTCTCGGGGCTGGCCCCGGGGTTTGTTGGCCTCTACCAGGTGAATGTCGTGGTCCCTTCCGGCTTGCCGCCAGGAGAGCATCCTGTGGTGCTCACCATAGGAGGCGTTTCCAGCAACACGGTTACGGTCTCCACCCGCTAAATCCGGGGAAATCCGAGGTCCGAACTCCAACGTCAAGAGTCGGGGGCAACGCAAAAACGAATTAGCTCTTGGGTCTGGCCCGAGAATTAGCTCTTGGGTCTGGCCCGAGACTTTGGGCCCGGGACTTGGGACGAATGGCCCTGGACTAGCCGATCCCCAGTTCGTCCGTGCGTTCCAGGGGCGAGCCGCACTGGCTGCAGATCATTGCGTGGCAGTCGCCGCATTCGAGCGGACGCGCCGGGGCGTCGCACCGCGGGCAGTACATCGTTTCGGGCGCCTCCCATTGCTCGGCCACGTCCTGTATTATATCCGCGCGGTGGAACAGAGGGGCTTCGCCACTCGGAGAGGAAAGCGATGAGCGACAAGGTGAAAACCATTGGCGTGTGCACCGGTGGAGGTGACTGTCCCGGGTTGAATGCTGTCATCCGCGGGCTGGTCAAGTCAGCTATCGGGGCGCACGGCTGGCGTGTGGTGGGCATCGAAGACGGTTTTGACCGGCTTGATCTGGCCGGACAAGAGCCGCGAATTGACGCTCGCGAACATCAGTGGCATCCTGCCTCGCGGCGGCACCATTCTGGGGACAACCAACCGTGGCAACCCGTTCTCCTACAAGCTGGAGGAAAGGGGACAGACGGTGGTCAAGGATTATTCCGGTCGGGTGATCGACAACGCCCAAGCGATGGGCGTAGATGCCGTGGTGGTGATCGGCGGCGATGGCACGCAGAAAATTGCGCTAGATCTGTTCCGTAAGGGGCTACCGGTGGTCGGCGTGCCCAAGACCATTGACAACGACCTGTCGGCCACTGATCAGACGTTCGGGTTTGACACCGCCGTCCAGACGGCCAGCGAGGCAATTGACCGGCTGCACACCACCGCGGAGAGCCACCATCGCATCATGATCCTGGAAGTGATGGGGCGCGATGCCGGTTGGATCGCGCTCCATGCCGGCATCGCCGGCGGCGCCCACATTATTCTGATCCCCGAGATTGCCTTTCGCCTGCAGAGTATCCAGCGCAGCGTCCAGCATCGGGAGCTGGATGGAAGTAAATACAGCCTGGTGGTGGTGGCCGAAGGCGTCACCCACGTTGACGGCCGGCCCATTACCGAGGTAGCCGAGGAGCGCAGGCAGACCCTTCGCGGCGGGTCAGTCTCCAGCATCCTGAGCGAATGCATTGCCTCGGCTTGCCGTCGCGAAACGCGAGTGACCGTGCTGGGGCACATCCAGCGTGGAGGCTCACCCTCCGCCTTCGATCGCGTGCTCAGCTCCCGCTTCGGCGTTGCGGCCGTGGACCTGGTTGCTCGGGGCGAGTTCGGGCGCATGGTCTGCCTGCGCGGCAGCCGCATCGCAAGCACCACCCTGGAGGAGGCGATCGGCGTCATAAAGGCCGTGAACCCGAACGACGAACTGGTGCACACCGCCAAAGCTCTGGGGATTAGTTTCGGAGACTCCTAGCGCCCTGAACTTTGTGGTATGATCTGCGCCGATGCCGAGTAACTACATCCCCATCGTCATCTTTGTTCTGCTGGCCCTTGCCTTTCCCACGGTGACGCTGCTGGCCGCCAAGCTGATTCGCCCCGAAGCGCCCTATAAAGAGAAGATGACTCCCTACGAATGTGGGGTTGAGCCGGTCTCCAATTCCCGAGGCCGGTATGCCGTGCGCTTCTACATCATCGCCATCCTGTTCGTCATCTTCGGGGTAGAGACCATTTTCCTTTTCCCCTGGGCCGTCCAATACACCGGTTGGATTCCCAAGTTCAAGTTCTTCGGTATGGTGGAGATGGGAGTCTTCCTCGGAATCCTGCTCGTCGGATACATCTGGATTTACAAGAAGGGCGCGCTGGAGTGGATCTAGTGAGCAGGCTTCCTGCCTGTCTACATACGCAGTTGGCTTGAGCTTGCCCTGATGGTGATTGGAATTTCCGGCGGCTCCGGCTATGGCAAGACCACGGTCGCAGGCCACATCGTGGATGCCCCGGGCGACCCCATCATTTGACTTCAGCAAGACCGTTACTGCCCACTACCGCCCACTACTGCTAAGGATCTCTCGTACCTGCCTCCGAAAAGGCCGGCCCCACGTTCGCACGGCCTGTGCGCTTAGGCCTGGCTGCCGAAGTGGGGCAGGAGGCGGCGATAGGTCGTGGGCAGGTCTTCTGGCAGAACGCGGGTTTCGCCCACAACGGTCATGAAGTTCGAATCGGCAAACCAACGGGGCAGCAGGTGGAGGTGGAGATGACCGGCGACGCCGGCTCCGGCACACTGGCCGATGTTGATGCCGACGTTAAAACCGTCCGGGCGGTACTCGGCGCGCAGGGCGCGCTCGGCCACCTGCGCCAGCCGCATCATTTCGGCTAGCGTTTCCGGCGCCATCCCCGACAAGTCCGGCACGTGGTCGTAGGGCACGATCATCAGATGCCCGGTGCTGTAGGGGTAGAGGTTGAGCAGGACGTAGTTCCAACGCCCACGGTGGAGGATGTAGCTCTCCCGGTCTTGCGAGTTCTGCAGGTGCGCGCAGAAGATGCAACCGGAAGGCTCCGGGCCCCGGCTCACATACTGGTAGCGCCAGGGGCTCCAGAGGTAGTCCATAGTGGACGGTCAGCTGGAGGCTGCCGAAGTGGGCTGAGGCGGCTGCGCTGGTTCCGGCGACGTATGGGCTCCCGCTCCGGCGTTGGCATTGATCAGATCCTTCAGTTCCTTGCTGGGCTTAAAGAAGGGAATCTTCTTGGCCGGCACTTCCACCTTCTCGCCGGTCTTCGGGTTGCGGCCGGTGCGCGGTTTGCGCTGCCGCGTGCGGAAGCTGCCAAAGCCGCGAATCTCAATCTTTTCATCGCGGCGCAGCGCCCGGACGACGCTGTCAAAAACGGTTTCCACAATGGACTCGGAGTCCTTGCGGGTCATCTCTACTGCTCGGGAGACTTCATCGATCAGATCCGCTTTGGTCATAGCAGTATTCCCCAGCGCCTTTCGCAACAAAGCCCTTATTTACTAGAAAAACAGTCGCAGATGCAACCACTCTTTAGGCGTGAGGGGAGTGCGCGGCGGCACCTCCCGCCACCTGCCGAAACCGCTGTCAACTTTCCGTTTGCGAGCCACCCCGTTCCTTCAAGCCGACCATCTCTTCCAGAGTGGACGTGGCGGGGCCCTGCTGTTGCAGGTATTCCTCGATATCCCGGCGCTCGGCCTCCGTAGCAACTGCGCGCAGGCTCAACCCGATCTTCTTTTCCGCCGGGTTCAGCTTGATGATCTTGAAGTCGTACTCCCGCTCGAGTTCCAACAGTTCGGCGGCCTGCGGGCGATTCTGAGGCGTGCCCGAGGGCAGTTCCGAAATGTGACAGAGCCCTTCGACTCCCTCGGCCAGTTCGACAAATGCGCCAAAGGAAGCCAGCCGCGTCACACGCCCCCGCACCACGTCCCCCAATTGGTACTGAGTGAAGAACGATTCCCACGTGTCCGGTTGCAGTTGCTTGATGCCCAGCGAGAGGCGCCGGTTTTCGGCGTCAATGTGGAGGATGACGGCTTCCACTTTGTCCCCTTTGCGGAGCGCTTCCGAGGGGTTCTTGATGCGCTTGTTCCGCGAGATGTCGCTAACGTGGACTAGGCCATCAATGCCCTCTTCCACCTCGATGAAGGCGCCAAAATCCGTCAGGTTGCGAACGCGGCCCTTGACGCGGTCACCTACCTGATATCGCTCGGCAAGCGTGTCCCAGGGGTTGGGCTCGGTCTGCCGGAGGCTGAGGGAGATGCGCCGCTCAGCCGGGTGGACATCCAGGATGTCGGCCTCCACCATGCCGCCAATCGAGACAATCTTGGACGGGTGCTTCAGCCGCTTGCTCCAAGTCATCTCGGAAATGTGGATCAGGCCTTCCACACCCGGTTCCAGCTCCACGAACGCGCCGTAATCAGCAACACTGACCACTTTACCCCGCACACGATAGCTTACCGGGTATTTCTCCTCGGCGTTGGTCCACGGGTCCTGGTAAAGCTGCTTGAGGCCGAGCGAGACCCGCTCTTTGTCCCGGTCGAGTTTGAGTACCACCACATCCACTTCGTCATTCACCTGAAGGATTTCCGACGGGTGGTTTACTCGCCCCCAGGACAAATCGGTGACGTGCAACAGACCGTCGATGCCACCCAGATCAATGAATACACCGTAATCGGTGATGTTCTTCACCGCGCCGCGGACCACCGCCCCTTCGAACAGCGCGTTGAGCGTTCGCTCCTTGCGGAGCGCGCTTTCTTCCTCCAGGAGGAGTTTGCGCGACACGACGATATTGCCGCGTTTCCGGTTCAGTTTGATCACTCTCACCTGGATCTGCTGGCCCCGGAGGGCATCCAAGTGACGTACCGGCTTCGTGTCCACCTGAGAGCCGGGTAGAAAGGCGCGGACCCCGACATCCACCGACAGCCCGCCCTTGATTCGGTCAATCACTCGCCCGCTCAACGCTGTCTGTTGCTGGTAGGCGCGCTCAATCTCCTCCCAGACCTTAATGCGCTCCGCTTTCTCCCGCGAAAGCCGGATGTAGCCTTCGTGTTCCGCGGGATTTTCCAGGATGACATCTACCTGGTCGCCGACCTGGACGGTAATGTTCCCCTCCTGGTCGCGGAATTGCCGGACTGGGATCAGCCCCTCGCACTTGTACCCAACGTCCACAATGACCTCGTTCTCGGTGATCTTGAGAATCCGGCCCGGCAAAAGGTCGCCTTGCTGAAGGGAGGCGGAAGCAGAGTAGGAATCCAGCAATTTCTGGTAGTCTTCGGCGGTGCTGTTGGCGGAAGTTGCGCTGTGCTCCGTTTGCGTGCGCTTCAGCAACTCCTGTTCGCCTGCCACTGTGGCTTGCCTCCTAAAAAGACCTGTCTTCTTGTCTGCCTTACGGAGATCTGGTAGCCGCCGCCGCACCCTCAGGCCTGGGTAGCGGTGCTCGCGGGCTGGCCTGTTGCCAAATCACTGGCCCAGAAGTCAAATACTCTCCCTCGAACTAACGGAATCTGTGTCCTGCCAATTCATGGGTACATTACATGGATACGTGGCGTAAAGCCACTATATCGAATTCACCCAGCGGTGTCAACGAACGGTCCGACTACCGCCGTCGCCCGCAGGTAAGCCAAAAGAGGTGCCTCGGCCCCCAGTCACGTTCTTACAAACTCTCGTCGAAGTCAACGGCCGAGTCGGCTGGATTCGCGGCCCAGGAAGCGTCACAGGAGAGCGGGGTCCAACGCGCCGGCTTCCTCCATAGGAGCGGCGGAGGGTGCTGCCGGAGCCGAGGTCCCGGAGCCAGGCAGGTGCGCCAGCAACAGATCGCGCGACCCCCCGAAATAATGTTCCAACAGTCGCGCCAGAGCTGCTTCGCGGGCTGCGGCCTGCGTGTACACGGCGTCATAGACGTGGGCACGGCCCGACTTGCGGCGGCTCACGATGCCTTTCCGCGCCAGCCGGTCGAGCACGGTCAGAACGGTCGTGTACGCCAGCGCGCGGCGCGGCAGCAGGCCCTCGCGAATGTCTCGCACTGTCAACGAGCCGTTGTCCCACAGCACGTTCATGCATTCCAGTTCCAGTTCGGGCAGGTCCCTTCGACGGCCGGTTCCAGGCTTACGGGACATGGCTATTCCTCCGAGTGCTGGGCCGGGGCGCAAGAGGCAGCCGGGAAGGAGTGGAGGAAGCTGGGGCAGCAGGTAGCAAACCAGAACGGATTTCACGCAACTTCCACAGCCCGCTCAGACTCCGCGCTACTCTTCTTCCTTTGGCTTTTTTCGCCGCCAGGGAGGAAGCCAGGAGCGCTTTCCACGCCTGTCCTTGGGCGCAATCAACTCATCCTCGCTGATGTCCCTCGGGGTCAGCCGGGCGTAGTCCGGGTTGGCGGGAGCTCCGGTGTCAACATAGCCGGCTTTCACCTCGATATAGGCTTGCTCGCGGAGCTTGGCCAGGAACTTCCGCAGCGCCGGCTGCATCTCCTGCATGTACAGCATCTCTCGAATCTGTGGCTCGGCCGCGGCCAGCGGCGGGATGCCGCCCTCGTGTTTCGCTTCGACTTTAATCACCAGCCATCCATACTTGGTCCGGATCAGGTCGCTGGTCTCCCCTCTGTTCAGGCGAAACGCGACATCTTCGATTTCTTTGGCCAACTGGCCTCGGCGGAAGAAGCCGATGTCGCCGCCGCGGGTCTTGGCGGTGACGCCGTCGGAGTACTCCTCGGCCAGTTCGACAAAGTCGCGGTCTGTACGGACCTTCTCCAGGATCTCACCGGCGCGCTTCTCAGCAGCTTCCAACTCGGCGCCTTCCTTTCCCTCGGTGGAGATCAGGATTTCTCGGATGCGCACCTGCTCCGGCTGGTCAAACTTGTTCTTGTTTTCCTCGTAATATTTCGTGATCTCCTCTTGCCGGATCTTGATATTCGAGCCGACTTCCTGCCCGATGATCTGCTGGGTCATCAATTGGGTCTTGATGCCGGACTTGAAGTCCTCGTAACTCAGCCCCTGCGCCGTGACTGCCTGCTCCAGATCCTCCACCGTTTTCAGACCTGCGTCTTTACGGATTTGATCCAGACGTTTGATCACCTCGATGTCCACGTTCACGTTCATTTGCTTGGCGCGTTGCTCGAGCAGCAACTGGTCGATCAAATTGCGCAGCACCTCCTTTTCCCGCTCGGCAAAGGCAGCTTCCAATTTCACGGTCTGCCCGGGAAACTGCCGCTGCAATTCCTGGCGCAGAGATCCCCGGCTGTTTTCTAGGTCGGACTTGGTGACGATTTCATCGTTCACCTTAGCGACAATTTCCTCGACGATCTCGCCGGCGGCAGCCGGCCCACTCCAGGCCAACCATAAACAGAGCAGCAACCAGTACACAGCGCACCTCTCAACGGGCTTCTGTCCCTACTTTACCCGCACCAGCGCGATGGCGGCAAGGCCCAAGTCGCAGGCGCCCGCTCCTGACGGGCAAACGGCTGGAAATATTTGGAATCAGCATGCGGGCAGGGGTGCGGCACCTTTCACAGGTGCGCAGGAGAAGGATCGGGAGTTGCCTGTCGCAATTGCTCAAGCAGCCGCTGGACTTCCTCCAGGGCTCTGGTGCGATTCGGGCCGATCGGGATGCGCAGAATGCCGGCCGGGGTGAACTGCGCTCCCGGACGCGAGGCGACCAGTTTCATCAATCGTTCCGGATCCACCGGTGAGTTTTCGCCGAAGCGGATGCTGAGGAAGTCTCGCTTGCGATCGATGGAATGAATCTGAAGTTGCCCGGCAAGGAGCTTCAGTCCGGCATATTCCAGCAGGTTCCGAACTGGCCCCGGTGGTGGCCCATAACGATCCGCCAGTTCTCGTTCCAGGGCAGTGCGCTCCTCCAGGCTGGCCACGCTGGCCAGCCGCCGGTACATGCGGAGACGCTGCCCTTCCTCCGGGACATACCCAGGCGGGATGCGGATATCGAGACCCAGGTGAATGGAAGTTTCCATCTCTGCGGGCGGCAGCTCCTCGCCCTTCAGCTCGCGGACCGCACGCTCCATCATCTGGCAGTAGAGGTCGAACCCCACGGCGTTGACGTGGCCGTGCTGCCGGGAGCCCAGCAAGTTGCCGGCGCCGCGCAGTTCCAGGTCCAGTGCCGCGATCTTGAACCCGGAACCCAGGTCACTAAACTCTCGCAACGCGCTCAGACGCTTGCGAGCCAGAGGAGTCAGGTCCCGCCCCTCTGGCACCAGCAGGTAGGCGTAGGCGCGGCGGTTGGAACGGCCCACCCGGCCGCGCAATTGGTAGAGCTCCGAGAGGCCATAGCGATCCGCCCGGTTCACCAGGATCGTGTTGCAGCGGGGAATATCCAGGCCGTTCTCGATGATGGTGGTGGAGACCAGCACGTCCAACTCGTGGCGCACAAAGCGCAGCATCACCCGCTCCAGCTCACGCTCCTTCATCTGTCCGTGAGCCACCGCGGTCCGCGCCCGGGGAACCAATTTCCGAACTAAGGCGGCGATGGAGGGGATGGTGTCCACCCGGTTGTGCACGAAATAGACCTGCCCGTTGCGGGCCAGCTCCTGCTCGATGGCGCTACGGATCACACCTTCCTGGAAAGGGGTCACGACGGTCTGGATGCTGAGGCGATCCTTGGGTGGGGTCTCGATGACGGAAGTGTCCCGCAGGCCCACCAGCGACATGTGCAAGGTGCGGGGAATCGGCGTGGCCGACATGGTCAGCACATCCACCTGCTGACGCATCTGCTTGATGCGCTCCTTGTGGCGAACCCCGAACCGTTGCTCTTCGTCAACAACCAGAAGGCCCAGGTCGCGGAACACAACGTCGGTGGAAAGCAGCCAGTGGGTCCCGATGACAATGTCCACCTTGCCCAGCTCCAGGTCTTTCAGAATCTGGTTCTGTTCCCGGGCGCTTCGGAGCCGGCTCAGCATCTCGACGCGAACGGGAAAGGGAGCAAAGCGCTGGCGGAAGGTTTCCATATGCTGGAACACCAAGACGGTCGTCGGCGCCAGCACGGCCACCTGCCGGTTGTCCTGGACCACCTTGAAGGCCGCGCGCACGGCGATTTCTGTTTTCCCGTACCCCACATCCCCGCACAGCAACCGGTCCATCGGTTCGGGCTTCTCCAAATCGCGCTTGACGTCGGCGATGGCACTTAACTGATCGGGAGTTTCGCCGAACTCGAAGGCGTCTTCAAACTCGCGCTGCCAGTGGGTGTCTGCACTGGATGCGATTCCGCTGGCCAACTTGCGCTGGGCGTAGAGCTTCAGCAGCTCTTCGGCCATGTCGCGGAGGGATTTTCGGACACGCGCCTTGGTGCGCTCCCAACTAATGCCGCCTAATTTGTCCAGTTGTGGCCGGGCACCTTCCAGGCTCCGATACTTCTCCACCAGATCCAGACGCTCCAGCGGGAGGTAAAGCCGGGCCTGGTCGGCGTATTCCAGCAGCATGAATTCGCCTTGCGAGCCGTTCTCTCCTACCTGGATCTCTTTCAGGCCCTGGTAGCGTCCTACGCCGTGGTCCCGGTGCACCACGTAGTCGCCCACCTGCAGGTCGCGGAGGTCGGAGAGCAAAGCGGCCAGCCGCGAGGGACCAGGCGCCACCGCCGGCCGCCTGGCCACGAGGTCCCAGGTCTCGAACAGGTCCTGGGTGCCGAATATCGCCAGTCGGTTGTTGGGCAACAGGACGCCGCGCGACACCGCACCCTTCAGAATGACCATTGAGGTCACGGGCGTGGCAATGTAGGCTTTTTCTTCCAGGTAACCATCGGTGCCCGGGGGCACCTGACGCACCCCAACTTGGTAGGCAAGTCCGTACTCGGAAAAAATGTCGGACAGGCGTTCCACATCGCCGGTGGTACCGGCAAAGAACACGATGCGGTACCCCTGCGTAACCAGTCGGCGAAGCTCCTCCGTGCACTGTTTCACGTTGCCATGGAAGCGGGGAGCCGGCTGGCTGGCCAGAGCGAATTCCTGCAGTGTGGCGTCGGGCTCCGGTGGGGTCAGCCCCAGTTCTTCCAGGTAAACCCGACGGGTTGTCGCCAAACGGGCCTTCAGTTCCTCGCTGCTCAGATAGAGCTGCTCGGGGCGAACCTGCGCGTGCCGGCCGGCTTGCTGAAATTCTGCCTCCAGGCGCCCGGCCTGCCGTTCCAGTTCGGCGAAGGCACTCTGGGGCTCTTCCGCGATGACCAGGGGATCGGCAGTCAGGTCGAAGACCGTGCTTGTGAGGGGTCTGACCAGAGGCACCAGGAACTCCCAGCCGGGGAATGGCTCCCCTGGCGCGTAGCGGGCCTCTTCATGCCGGTAGAACTTCTCCGCCAGCGACGCTACAAGGTCGTGGTGCACGGGAAAATCGGTGAGAGGAAGCAGCGTGACTTCTTCGCGTGGGCCGGTCGAGCGCTGGCTCGCTACGTCAAATTCTCGGATGGATTCCAGCTCGTCGCCGAAAAACTCCAGCCGGACCGGACGCGGGCACTCGGGGGAGAAGACGTCCACGATCCCGCCCCGTACCGAAAACTGCCCCACCATCTCCACCGGTTCCCGGCGCAGATAGCCCACCGCTTCCAAGTGGGCGACCAGCGCTTCCAGCGGGAGCGCATCGCCCCGACGCACGACCTGGGCCAACTCTGCGTAGAACTCTGGCGGCTGCAGCCGCATGGCCGCGGCCGCCAGCGGAGCCACCACCAGTCGGGCCTGTCCCCGGGCCAGCTTCCACAGCGCAATCGCTCGCTTCTCGCAAATATCCGGGTGGGGTGAGAGTCCCTCGTAGGGCAGCGTGTCATGAGCAGGCAGCAGCACGACGTCACCGCGGCCCGCTGCGGGGTTCAGTAGCTTGTAAAAAATTTCCAGAACGTCAAAGGCGGCCTCGGCCTGTTTGTTGTCAGCGGTGAACAACAGCGCCGGGCCCGCTGCGGCGCGGGCCAGCAGTGCTGCGTAGAGCCACCGAGCAGTGTCGGTGAGCCCGGTCAGGCGCAGCGTTCCGTGCGTTGGTCTTAGCCCCGTCCGAAACACTTCGTCCTTTTCCAGTTCCAGGAAAAGGTCTCGGACGAACGGCAGAAGCATGGGGTGGAGAGTCCTTGGTCTTACGTGTCAGGTCCGAAGCCGGCGTCTCTTTCAGAGGGCCTCGGGCTTCGAACTTTGGACCCCCGGCTGATTTGCAAAGCGCTCGCGCACGGTCTGGATGAGGCAGGAGGTGGACCATCTCGGCTCGAGTTCGGCCGAGACGACGCACCCGCCACCGGCTTCGACCTCCTCGCGACCCACAATGGCGTCGGGACCCCAGTCCGCGCCCTTGACCAGCACGTGCGGCAGTAGTGCGGCGATCAACTCCCGGGGGGTGGGTTCGTCAAAGATGGTAACAAAGTCCACGGCAGCCAGCCCAGCAAGCACCTCAGCCCGCTCCTGTTCAGGAACCAGCGGGCGGTGCGGGCCTTTCACTACGCGAACACTGCGGTCGCTGTTAACACCCACCACTAGCACGTCGCCCAGCGAGCGGCCGTGCTCCAACAGGGCCACGTGGCCGGGATGAAGCAGGTCGAAGCAGCCGTTGGTGAACGCAACGCGGCGGTTCGCCTTTTTCAGTAAGAGCACGCGCTCCAGTAATTGTTCCCGGCTTAAGGTTTGTCCCATGACCGTTGTAGCCGTGACTGTTGTAGTAAAGCCGCCAGCAGAAGTCCGACTGGACCATTCTAGTCGGATTGCCTCGAAACAGATGTTTTTTACACAGGCAAAGATTTCGGGACGCATCCTGTGAAGGAGGGGCCCCGTTGGGACCACGGGCTAGACGCCAGAGTTTGACACCAGAGCTGGACGCCAGAGAAGGCTACGCCACCGGGGAATGTTAGGGAGTGGCCGGGCAGGTCTCCCTGCCTGTCGGTCGAACAGCCAGGGGAGTCATTTACAGGTGTGCAGAGTGCCAACTGGTAGTTTGCTAAGGAATTCCAAAGTGCCACAGAATGGATCCTCCCGCGAGCATACCGACCATCGCCAAACTCCAATGCGTGATCTTGCTCTTCACTTCACTGCCGAGCATGGTGTAGAGGGTCGCGGCAACCGCGGTTGCCGCAATTCCCACCGGCAAGCTGTAATGCTCGCGGAGACACAGCGACCAAGCGTAGGCCCCGCATATCAGTAGAGCCAACCGAATGATTGTCACCAGCGAAGCCTCAACATTAGAAGAGTCAGGTCCCGAACAGCGCAGCCATGGCTTGAGCTGTCACGCTGCCTCTCCTGCATCAAGGATAGGCCTCACGCCGTTCTTTCCAAAACTGTTTTCTCGAGGGGATTCCCGAACTGAACTAGCCAGTGGCAGCGCGGTTGGCGTCGAGGATTTCGCGCACCAGGGAAGCGAATTGCAGCACCTTGATGGGCTTGTGTACGTAAGGGCAGCCAGTGCTTTCCAGGAACTTGCGGGTCTCCGAGCCGGTGTCTCCGGTGATGAACATCATCTGGCGCTTGCTACCGAGGGCCTGCGCGTCAAAGAAGCGGAACAGCTGCTTGCCGTCCAGGCCGGGCATGTGGATGTCAGAAATCACCAGGGAGTACTGCCTGTCCACCAGCTTTTGCAGGCCTTCCTTGCCATCGTTGCCTATTTCCAAAATGCAGTTCTCGTCTTCCAGAACCTTGCCGAGCAAAATCGTGGTGAGGTCCATCGTCGTCAATCACCAGGATCCGGTCCGGAGGATGCCCTTCAGCAGTGGACGTTCCAGAAGTATCGGATTTCACTCTGGCCTGGGCAACGGATGGCGGATTACCCTTCCAGTCTAGTAATTCCCATTCGGTCAAGCCCGCGCAAAACTCGCAAGAGCGCTTAAGTGGCTTTTTCTGTTGCAAGGCCACCACTTCGTCCGTGCGAAGCTTGTGGAACATACGGGTGCCGCAGTAGGTGCACCGCATTGAAGCTTCGTAGAGAATCATAGGCGTATACCTAGGAATCCATGGTCAGGGTTTCAGGAAAACGCTCAATAGCTTGACCGCGACGCCTTTTATCAGCGAGTCTTGGATCTCCTCGACCCGCACCACTTCCGCCTGCTGCGGCCGTTCGAACGATGACTTTGCGGGGTCGTAAGGGAACACGACCTCAATCATCATTCCCGGCTGGTAGTCGCCGAAAGCTCGGAAAAAGATTCCGGTGCGGCTCAGGTCCCTCATGGTCCCCACTTGCGAGGACAGGTGGGAAACCTTGACCAGGATTTTAGCGTCGCTCTTGAGGCGATAACGGTCCCGCCGATTGGACGCCTCATGTTTGGGCTTGTCAGGCAGCCGCTGCGAGTCGACAGGCGCCTGTGAATCCATCACTCCAATTGACCTGAGTTCCATTTCTTTTTAACCTCTCATGTCCTGCAAGCACCTAGTTAAACGCAGTGGCCTCGAGCAGCCAATAGGCTAACAGTTACATTTTGCTCGGTACTTTTGGACCAGCGGGGACGCACCCAACAGGTGCCCCCAATTCTCTCAGGAGAGAGGACAAGCTAGCTGTTTAGAAGTCTTTCAGTCAGAAGTCTTCGGAAGGATAAGTGTCAGCAACGACGCGGGTTGGAGGTGAGAGAAAGACCAAACCAGTAGCGGAACGGTCAAAGCCGGCCGCGATGCCACCCGGGAGATGGCCATGGCGATCTGACCTTGAGTCGACAGGTTAGCTAGCGTATGCTCTTGGGCGAAAGGGAGGCTCAAAGTGGCAATTCCGGCAAGGATACTTAGCTGTGGCTGATCCTGAACTGATTGATCCCACGATTGATCCGGTCTCGGCTCCGACCCTGTTGGAGTACGAGAATATAGGTGTTGACATCCTCGGCTCGGTGGCGCAGCTGACCCTGAACCGTCCCGCTACGAACAACTCGCTCACCATTCGCATGATGCAGGAAATCACCCAAGCCATCGAGCAACTGCACGATGCCAACCAGGTGCGCGTGGTCCTGCTGCGCGCCAGCAAGGACTCCAAGGCCTTCTCGGCCGGAGTGGCCCTGACGGATGCCACGCCCGATCGCGCGTTCCAGATGGTGGAAAGCTTCCACGGCATCTTCCTGGCTATGCTGCAAATCTCGAAGCCCGTGGTGACGGTGGTCAATGGACCGGCCGTGGGCGCCGGCTGTGAGCTGGCCTTGTTTGGCGACCTGGTGTTAGCAAGCGAAAAGGCGGTGTTCGCGCAGCCGGAAGTGAAAGCTGGCCTATTTCCGCCGATCGCCGCTGTTTTCCTGCCGCACCTGGTCGGTCCCAAACGCGCCCTGCAGATGATCCTGACCGGCGAGCGCATTGTCGCCCAGGAAGCTTTGCGCCTGGGCCTGGTGAACAGGCTGGTGGCCGAGAAGGAGTTGGAGAAAACGGTCGAGGCACTGGTGACCCAAATTTCCGAACAGAGCGCGCCGGTACTGGAGATGGCCAAGAAGGTGATCTATCTTTCAATGGGCCTGCCGCTGCAGGATGCGATGAAAAAGAGCGCCGATCTGTATCTGAATCACCTCATGGAACTGGAAGACTCGCAGGAAGGCCTGCGGGCCATCCTGGAGCGGCGCAAGCCGGTCTGGAAGAATAAATAGCATGTCTACCCCACAACAGCCGAAGATCAACACCACCAAGAAATTTGACTACCGCGAAAGCTACTCCAACAGCGTACAAATCCGTGTCAACGTGTGGGACTTTTTCCTCCAGTTCGGCACTTTCAACCAGACGGTGCCCGACGCGGTGGAGATCGAATACTTCCAGGGCATCTACCTGAGTCCCCAACAGGCCAAGGCGCTGTTAAACGTTTTACAGCAGAACGTGGCCACCTACGAGAGCACCTTCGGGGAAATCAAGCTGGACCCGCGCATGGGGACGGTGTCGGTCCAGTGACCGCTGCTCCATGAGGGCCCGCGCTCTTGCGGTTGTCGGGCGACTAGAGGCCCGCGACGGCTGGGGAGCCCATCTGGCCATGGTGGTCCTCTGCATCCTCATCGTCATCCTCCTTCACTTCCCTCTTAGGTTGGCAGCAGGGCCGCTGCTTGCTCCGCTCCACAACAAGGTTGAACGCGAAGGCGGGGTCCGGACGGAGAAACAGTCCGGCCGGAAGGAGGGGCAGGAGCAGAAGCAGAAGAAATCAGGTCAGCAACGAGAGGGGCCGGGCAAGTCGGACAACGTCCAGCGGGAAATCGCCCGAATCGTGCGCGACCTGCAGTTCGCGTTGGAAGGTGGCTCGGCGCAGGGTGTGCTGTCGCTGACTGATTCGACGAAGTTCCGCAACTATGCGAGCTTCCAGGACACAGTGGAACGGCTGGTGCGCGAGGACACCATCCGCGCCTACTTCCGT
This sequence comes from Terriglobia bacterium, assembly GCA_965223005.1. Classification (GTDB taxonomy): domain Bacteria; phylum Acidobacteriota; class Terriglobia; order JAJPHL01; family JAPKYU01; genus CBDBKE01. Next base: position 38,972 of record CBDCVK010000010.1, read on the forward strand.
CAGGTAAGCGGGTCCCGGTCGGCGGAGAAAGGCAGAGCCCGGAGCCGGGTGGATGCGGAAATGGAGCTGGCGCGCAAGGACGCTGCTGGGCAGACGGAGCGCCGCCGCCGGCAACTGGAGTTCGAATTCGAGCGCACCCGGCGCGGCTGGCGTATCACCAACATCACCCCGCGCACCTTTTTTGAACCGCTCTAGCGGGTTCTGAAGGTGGCATCGTCAGTCGGTTGCGTTAGCGCGCATCATTCTGCGCCTGTGCTCCAGCGTGCGCAATTGGCCGGCAAAATTGCCCAACTGTTGCTGCAGGTGCTCCACCCGGCGCATCAACTCCGCCTCCGGATTCTGCGCCTGCTCAACGGCTACTTGCTCGGCCTTGACCGATTGGAGATTGTTGATCAGAACGGCAATGAACAGGTTGGTGACCACGAACACCGCGATGACGACGAAGCTCGTGAAGTAAATCCACGACCAGGGATATGCGGCCATGGTAGTCTGCTGCATCTCGTTCCAGCCTTCCAGCGTCAGGATCTGAAAGAGGCTCAACAGGGCCGTGCCCAGGCCACCCCAGTGTGCCGGAGCCACTGAGGAAAAAAGGTAGTACCCCAGGATGGCATAGACATAGAGCACCACAGCCAGCAAGGTCACCACATGTGCCATGGAGGGGATGGAGCGCAGCATGGTGTCCACGATCAGCCGCAGGTTGGGTGACACGGAAACCAGCCGGGTCACCCGCGCCACCCGGGCCAAGCGTGCCACCGTCGCAAACGGCCCGGCGACCGGGAGTAAGGAGAGGGCCACCACTGTGAAGTCGAAAACGTTCCAGCCGTCGCGGAAGAACCGCGATGTACGAGGCCAGTAGGCCAGCATCCGCACCGCGATCTCGAAGACGAAGATTGTCTGAACAGCCATGTTCAGGACGTGGAACAGCCGCCCGTAGGCGGCCATCAACCCCCGCGACGTCTCCAGCCCAATGACCACTGCGTTGAAAACGATCACAGCTATGATGAAGGACTGAAACGACTCTTTCTCAGCGACTCTACGGCACCAAGCTGTCATCACAAACCTCCTGGAATGGTTTTTGAAGTGGCCCGACTCACAAGCGTTTCCTGGCTCCGAATGGGCCCAGGGTCAGAATCAATTCGAGGGAGAAATTGGCTGTGGAAACGTGCCTCGTGGCTACAGTGGTAGGACATCCACCCTAGGCTGGGCCTGCCCTCCGACCGGGGCTTATCCCTTCTTCAATTCGGCCAGCACCAGGCGGGCGACTTCTTTGAGGGTCTCAAATACCCCGACGTTCTTAAAGGCGATCGCCTCGAAGACCGGTTCCCCTTTGCGCACCAACTCCTGCTTGAGTACGTCGAGCGGGAGGGCGTTGGGAAGGTCGCGCTTGTTCAACTGAAGCGCGTAGGGGATCTTGGCGAAATCGTAGCCGTGCTCCTTCAGGTTTTCTTCCAGGTTTTCAAGCGCTTCCATGTTGGCATCCATACGCTCTTCCTGAGAATCGGCCACGAACACGACACCGTCCACACCTCGGAGGATCAGCTTACGGCTGGCGTCGTAGAAGACCTGTCCAGGAACCGTGTAGAGGTGAAAGCGCGTCTTGAAGCCTCGTACTGTGCCCAGATCCAGGGGGAGGAAGTCAAAAAACAGGGTCCGGTCACTTTCGGTGGCCAGCGAGATCATCTTACCCTTGTTGGGCGCATTGTCGAAAACCACCTGCAGATTGGTGGTCTTCCCGCCCAGCCCGGCTCCGTAATAGACCAGCTTGCAATTAATCTCGCGGGCTGCAAAATTGATGAAGCTCAAATCATCTCCCGGATTCAGCTAATTGCATCCCTTTGAAAAATAAGGGCGATCCCGAATGGCTCGGAACAAGCGAAGGTATACCATGAGGGGCTTCCTAGTTGCAACGGTTTTGGCGCTTGCGCCGTGGCCTTGTTGCCCGATGGGCAGGCCCCTTGCAACCCCTTGATATTTCTGTTATAAGTATACGATTGGCCGTGATCTGGAATCTTCGGCAAGGGAAGCTTCATGCCGGGAGGCAGCAAAATGAAGAAGCAGGTCAGAAGGAAGCCTGCCCGAGTGGCCAGGGCTACTTCATTGAAGAAAAAGAGGCCTTTATCTAAGCCATTGAAAAAGAATAAGATATCTGTCCATGGCAGACGCCGTGGCAGTACCGCTCTGCCCGCGAAGGCACGTCGAGCCCGGCAACGGGAAGTCGTGCCGCTGCCGAACCCGGATCCCCGCGCTAGACTGGCCGTAGAGCAATACGAAGCGGCCGTCCGGCTACTGCAGAAACAGAAGTTCGAGAAGGCTAAGTTGTTGTTCGAGAAGGCGATGGCCGGACCTACGCAGGAACTGACCGACCGGGCGCGGGTGCACCTGAACATTTGCGAGCAGCGCCTGCGGCGGCGGACCGTGCCTATTCGCACTCCCGAGGATCACTATAACGTCGCTGTGGCCCTCATCAACTCCGGGCGTCTGGAGGAAGCTGAGCAACATCTGAACCGGGCCCTGAAGCTAACTCCGCGCGCCGACCATGTCTATTACGCTCTGTCGGCGGTCCAGTCCTTGCGGGGAGATATCGAAGGCGCGCTGGAGAATCTTCGGACCGCCATTGACCTGGAGCCTCGCAACCGGTACTTGGCTCGCAATGACCGGGATTTCACGGCTTTGACCGAAGATCCTCGCTTCGCCGACCTGGCCTACCCGGAGAGCAACGTCATCTGAAGGCCGACCAAGGGTCATTCCTGTGCCTGAGGGTCGCCCCTTTTCCCGAAGCTACGTTCGGAGAAAACAGCGATAATGCGGTTGGACCCAAGCCGGGTGAGGCAAAACCGGAAGGGAGCCGTACCCGCGCGCTCCAAGTCACCAACGCGTCGTGCTGATCGCTCCACTCGGGACACCATGAGCACCCCTGACTTGGCTATCGCGATTCTGGCCGCAGGGCTGGGAACGCGACTCAAATCCGGCATCGCCAAGGTCTTGCACCGTGCCGGCGGGCGAGCCTTGGCCGAGCATGCGGTGCGTGTGGCGCTGGAGTTGGTCCCGGCCGAGCGGGTCTTTGTGATCGTGGGCCACCAGGCCGAAACGGTACGCCAGTTGCTGGGGCCCTACGGCGTGCGCTTTATTCACCAGCGCGAGCAACTGGGGACGGGCCACGCGCTGCTGGTCGGGCAGAAACAGTTGGAAAGAACAGCCCGGCACCTGCTGGTGTTGTACGGCGACGTTCCGCTACTGACCGCAGACACACTACGGCGCCTGATCGAAGCGCACCTGGATGCAAGCGCGGCAGCGACGCTGCTCACAGTGGAGCTGGATGATCCTGCCCAGTACGGTCGCATCCTCCGCGACGCCACCGGCCGTCTGGCCGACATCGTCGAGCACAAATCCTCGACGCCGGAACAAGCTGCCATCCGGGAAGTTAACGCCGGCATCTATTGTTTTCTCTCCGGCCCGTTATTTGCTCACCTTGGCAAGGTCAGCAATCAGAACAAGGCAGGCGAGTATTACCTGACGGACCTGCCCGCCATGTTGCGCCGTGCCGGCGAGCATGTGCTGGCGGTTCAGTTGGGTGAGCCTCACGAAGTGCTGGGGGTCAACACCCGGGTCGAATTGGCCGAGCTGGACGCGCTGCTGCGTGAACGCAAGGCCCGCGAGCTGATGCTCAGCGGCGTCACCATTTACCGCCCGGAAACCTGCGTGATTGATCCGGACGTCGAGGTGGCCCCTGATTCGGTGATCGGCCCTTGCGTGGCGCTGCACGGGCGTACCCGGCTGGGGGCCAACTGCGTTGTGCGCTCCTACTCAAGCCTGGCGGATACAGTGCTGGAGGAGGGTGCCATGGTACACGAGTGTTGCTGGCTGGAGCACTCTCACGTTGGCCGGCGAGCTTCCATTGGCCCATTTGCCCGCCTCCGTCCCGGCAGCCAGATCGGCGCCGAAGCCAAGGTCGGCAACTTCGTCGAGACCAAGAAAACGCGCTTGGGGCGCCGCAGTAAAGCGCAGCATCTGGCTTACCTGGGCGATGCCACTATCGGCGAAAACGTCAACATCGGCGCGGGCACCATCACCTGTAACTACGACGGGGAGAAGAAGCATCCCACCCGGATTGAAGACGGCGTGTTCATCGGCACCAATACTTCGCTGGTAGCCCCGGTGCGTGTGGGCAAGAATGCCTACGTGGCCGCCGGCTCGGTGGTTACCGAAGACGTCCCGGATGACTCCCTGGCCATTGCGCGCGCGCCTCAGACCACGAAGTCGGGCTGGACTCGCAAGCGCCAGGCTCGCCGTCGAGCCAAAGCCACCGCCAAAAAATCCTGAAATCGCAGAGGCCGCGTCTCAAGAGCCACGTCGAGTGGGGGTACGTCAAAGGCGCTCATCCGCAGTCAGTCCAACAGGCAGCATGCCCTGGGTCCGACACACCTGGGGATTTGGTGGATTTTAATCAGGCATCAGACTGTTCGACGTATCCTGCGTTGGAGGATTCGCGCATCCGCCGCTCCAGCCATTGCCGCGATATCTTGGCGTCGATTTTGTTACTAAGGCCGTGACACATCTCCATGAAACAAACCACTGCACGGGACTCAGTTAGCTCGTGGGCCGAAAACCCACCAAGAGCCTCCAGTCTCAGGGAAGTCACTTCGTTGAGCAGGTTTTGTAGACTTTCCACATTACCGGCCGCCGGACGGGCAGCGAGAGACATTTGACGTCGCTCAATTTCGATAAGCGACTGCACGTAGCCGGTTAGCTTCTCCTCCTTTTTCTTTACCTTCTTTTGCCTCAGCCATCGGACACCAAGGAAGGCCGCAACGAGAAAAGAGGCAATAAACGAGCGTATCCCTTCTGTTGCCTCAACAAAGTCAGGGTCCAGCAGCGGACGCGGCGCAGGATTGTAGACCCTCAGAGCGCCTTTGTGTATTGCAAAGCCAGGTCTTTCCTGGGCAAACGGACGGCCTTTGGCAATCAACTCTGTCAATCGATTCTTCTTCAGAAAGTTCTCGCTGAGGACAATCTTGGTCACCTCCTCCACGAGCCCAGCATGAAGGTCGCCACGTGTCAGTAGTTGTGCGCCCAAAGCGACGGTAGCAATGTCAGTGGCTGGCGCTGCGGGAGACCGGTACCGGTAAAGTCCTGCCGGGATCTTGTATTGCGACATGAAGACGTATTTTGCTGCTAGAGCTTCCGCGTAGGGAATGCTGAGCATAAAACACAGTCCTGTCTCGAATAGTTCCGGGAAAATCGGCGCTTGCACTCCCGCTGTAACGAAGGCCGCATCGAGTGTACCATCTAGGAATCCTTCTTTGACTTTCGGAAGTTCTAGGTATTTTGCGTCAATCGACTTTTCGTCCAAGCCGAAATGCTGTAAGAGAACTAGACCCATGGCGTAGCTCCCTGACTTCTTCAACCCGAGATGTACGGTCTTACCTTCTAAGTCAGCAGGGCTCTCGATGCCGCTGTCGCGGAGAACGATGAAATGTACCGGCTGCAAGTACAGGTTGGCGACAAAGGCGACGCTTTTAGCTTCATCCTCTAGTGTTTGAGGCAACAAACCGACCTTTGTTGCAAAATCTGGATCGTGCTCGCTCACAATTTCCAGCGTTCCCGTCTGGTACAGGCCAAAATCGGCCTTTCCTGTTCGAAGAAGGAACAAGTTTTCGAGTGAGCCGTCTGTCGCAACGGTATGGACCTCTGCCTTGAGCTTTTTCTCAATCTTTCCGGCCAGATCCTCGCTTAGCGGACGAAAGAGACCGGCTGGTGCCCCAGTAGCCATGGTAATTTCAGTTGGTACAGCTGTTATTTTCTGGTAGACCCAACCAGTCAACAACGGAAGAAGAATTAGGACTATAACTACCGCTATCTTGGCCCGTTTTTTCCTCATAGCGTATTTCCAGCCCTTCTTTAGAATTTCCGATATCAACACTTACCGTTACGCGAAATCATACTACGAGTACAATGTGAAAGGCAGGGAGGACGGTCGCTAAGCCCGGTGGGGAAACCCGGTCGGTAAACCCGGTTGGAAAGCAAGGAAAATGACAGTTGAATTCGTGAAGGGCGACATCACCGAAGCGGACGGGGACGCGGTAGTGAACGCGGCCAATACGCGACTGCAACTGGGAGCGGGGGTGGCCGGGGCCATCCGCCGGAAGGGTGGCCCGACGATCCAGCAGGAGTGTGACCAAGTTGGCCCCGTCGAGCTCGGCGAGGCAGCCATTACAGGCGGCGGACACCTCAAGGCCCGCTACGTGATTCACGCCGCCGGGATGCACCTCGGGGGCGGCGTCACCGCCGACTCCTGCCGGGCAGCCACCGTGAACTCGCTGCGCCGCGCCGAGGAGAAACAGTTGCGCAGCATCGCTTTCCCGGCCATCGGCACCGGCGTCGGCGGCCTGGACATGGGGAGCTGCGCCGAGATCATGCTGCGCGCAGTGCGCGAGCACACGCCCGGCTCGCTCCAGCGCGTGCTGTTTGTTCTGTTCGACGACGCGGCACTAGCCGCTTTCCAGAAAACGTGGAAGCAACTGAGCGATTAGCCCGAGTCCAGACCGAGCTGGCCAAGTACGAGCACCCCTTGTTCGAGTTGGGCGCCCGGCTCAAGGGAGAGGCCGTCGAGCTTTCCATTGACTTCAAGCACCGCTCACTCGGCGTCCACACCTACCAGTTTGAGTTCCACCCGCGCGACATCGAACACCCGCAATTCACCTGGACCTTCCAGCGCCAGCTCTACGACTGCCTGCACGATTACATCATCGAAATGTTCACCCGGAACCCGCAGTACCAAGGGGAAGGCGGCCAGTAAGTTCTCCCTGCAGGCTGCCGGGTAGCCCGGTAATCCCCGTCCTGCCGGGACTGTGGTACACTCCGGCCAACTAGTTCGCTATCGGAGAGGTTGGCAATGAGCTTTCTCCGCATGATTTTGTTCGCAGCGTATCTGGTTGGGGTGGCGGCGATGGTGTTCGGGGTGCTATCTGCTTTGAGCTCATCGGCCTGATGGGCCTCCAGGCCAGGGGGGCGCTGCTTGTAGCCGCCGCCGGAACTTGCTGACTGCGGTGCCCAAGGGCAGCCTAGCGACACTCCACCTGTTGGCGGACTCTTTCCACCACCATGTCTTCGTGTTTTCATTGAGCTACACGTGAGCTTGCAAGCTGAGGTTGTGGCCGAGGTCCGCGCCGACGGTCCCATCACCTTTGCGCGCTACATGGAGTTGTGCCTCTATCATCCCCGCTATGGCTACTACCGCGGCTCCTGCAACTCCGGGCACGAGAAGTTCGGCGCAGCGGGCGATTTTTATACCAGCGCGCAGGTACATCCTGGCTTTGCGCGCTTGCTGGTGCGGCGTTGGGTGGCGATGTGGGAATCCTTGGGGCGCGGCGAGTTCACCCTTCTCGAGCCGGGCGCCGGCCGGGGTGAGGTCGCGCGTGAGGCGCAGGCCTGGGCTGCCCGTGCCTACCCCGAGTTTTCCCGCGCCCTGCGGTATCTGCCCCTGGAGTACGGCGATCCCCTCCCCCCGCCTTTCTCGGGCGCCATCTTTTCTAACGAGTTCTTCGACTCCCAGCCCACGCACGCGCTCCGCTTCTGCGCAGGTCGCTTGCGGGAGCTGTACGTGGCCGAGCGCGACGGCTGTCTTTGTTGGCAGGAAGGGGAGCTTTCTTCGCCGGAGTTCGAGTCCCGGCTGACCCGGTTGGGAATCGAGCCCGCGGAAGGGCAGGTGCTGGAGCTAAGCCTGGCAGCCGCCGACTGGATGCAGCGCTTCAGTACGCTGCTCGAACGCGGGTACGTTTTGAGCTTCGACTACGGCTATCGCGCCCGCGAGATCAGCCGCGGGATGCGTTTCCCCAATGGCTCGCTGATGACCTACCGCAAGCACATCGCCACCGAAGAAGTGTTTCGCCAGCCCGGCGAGCGCGACATCACCGCTCACGTGAACTTCGACCTGTTGCGGGGGGCGGGCCACGATGCCGGTTTGCATGAGACACGCTTCTGCACCCAGGGGAGCTATCTGATGGAGTTGGGCGAGGCAGGCCAGTTCGCAGAAGTTTTCGCCGACTGCGCCACCGACGCCGACCGCCTGAAGCCGACTCTGTTGCTGAAGAACCTTCTGTTCGGCCTGGGCGAGACTATCCAGGTCTTAGAGCAGGCTAGGTTCTAGAGCAGGCCAGGTTTTGGAGCAGGGGCGGACCGCTTGCTGCCGCGGGCGGCTCGGATTGAGGAAGCCTCACCCACGGGCGTGAGGGGGTGGTCGTTCCAGTCGGGTGGTCGAGTTATAAGATGCGGGCCAGCTGTTCCATCTCCGGCTCGCCGGGTTCCAGCGGCAGTTGAATGGGACGGCGCTCGATGGCAGAGCGGCAAATCGCCATGAGGATCTCCAACCCCTTATAGGCGCTCTCGCCGTTGCACGGATGCACCTGCTTGGGATCGTCCAGCCACAGGGCAATGTCGCGGATGTAGCGGGGTTGATCATTCGGGGCACTCCAGCCACCCGGGCCGGAAATGGGCCCGCCCGAATCGCGGGTGACCGCCCGCCATCCCCCGCCGATTAAGGCTTCCGCAAAGCCCTCCGTGCCCTGAGCGCCAATTCGCACCTTGTGCCAGAAGTATTCCACCTCCGGGACATCCTGGGCCAGGCTGCCGATCTCCACAATGCCGCGCACCCCGTTGTTGAACTGAATCAGACCAGTCGCGAAATCGGGAGAGGGGTGCGAGTCGGTCAGCTTCTCCCGTCCGTGCACCTGGCCCAGCACCCAGACGGCGTCGGCCTCGTTGTTGAAGTAGCGGACATAGTCCACGACGTGGGTGCCCATCTGGAGCAGCCAGCCCAGGGTTGTTCCGTACACGGTGTGGATGCGGCCGAGCGCCCCGCTGGAGATTATTTCCTTGGCTTTCTGGAAGTGGGGACCGTACTTGAGCTGGTGGCTCAGCACGGTCTTCACACCGGCCTTGCGACACAGCTCAGCCATCTCGACGGCCTCCCGGAAGGAGGTGGCCATCGGCTTCTCGTAGGCGATCAACTTGCAGCCTGCTTCCACTCCCGCACGCATCATGGGCAGACGCACCGACGGCGGCGTGCAGAAGCAGAAAACATCCGGCTTCGTTTCCCGGAGCATCTGCGCCAGATCCGAGTAAAACTTCGGGTTGTCGGCAAGCTGGAGGGCCGCCTGCGCTCGCTCGCGATCGCGGCCGCAGATGCCTACCACCTGGAACCGGTCATCCTTGTGAAAGTAGTCGGCGTGGACCTTGCCACGCTTGCCAGTGCCGAGGATCGCTACAGAATAGGTTTTCTTGGAGGCCATGAATGGGTCTTCAGTCGGCGCTCTGGGCCGCCGCCTTGGTGCTCGCCCAGCTCAGAACTGCCTCCGCCGTATATTGCGCCTCTCCTTCGGTGAGTTCCGGATACATGGGCAGCGAAAGCACCTGCGCCGCGGAGCGCTCCGTTTCCGGCATGGCATGGACCCGCGCTTCCCGGTCAAAGGGGAAGCCCTCCTGCTGGTGAATGGCGATGGGGTAGTGGGTCTGGGCAGTGATGCCGCGCGAGGCCAGGTAGCTCTGCAGCCCATCGCGGTCTTCACACTCGATGACGTACAGATGGTAGACGTGCCGGTAACCCTCGGGGACATGGGGCAACGTCATTGGGGCCCCGGCCAGCAACTTGTCGTACTGGCGGGCACGAGCCTGCCGCAGCCCGGTCCATTCGTCCAGGTGTTTCAGCTTGACGCGCAGCACCGCGGCATGCAGGTCATCCAGCCGGCTGTTGTACCCGAGGCTGTGATGGGAGCGCTTGAGCGAGCCGTGATTGCGCAGCTTGCGCACCTGCGTGGCTAGTTGCTCGTTGTTGGTGACTAAGGCGCCGCCGTCGCCGAAGCAGCCCATGTTTTTCTGGATGATGAAGCTGAGGCAAACGGCGTTGCTGAACTCCCCGATGGCGAAGTTATCGCCGCGGGCTCCGATGGACTGCGCGTTATCCTCCACCACCAGCAGGTTGCGGGCTCGCGCGATCTTGGCGATGGCCGGCATGTTGGCCGGCAGCCCGTACAAGTGCACGGGCACGATGGCGCGGGTGCGGGGTGTGATGGCCGCTTCGATCTGGGTGACGTCAATATTGCGCGTCTGTGGATCCATGTCCACAAAGACCGGGGTCGCCCCGGCCAGCCAGATGGCCTCGGCAGTGGCGAAGAAGGTGTTGGAAACTGTGATGATCTCGTCGCCCGGCTTGAGCCCCATCGCCAGAAACACCAGCCACAACGCGTCGGTGCCGGAGTTGACCCCGACGGCGTGTTTCTTGTTGTGGTACTGGGCCAGCTCTTCTTCAAACTTCTTGAGCTGCGGTCCCATCACGTAGCTGCCGCTCTCCAGCACGTCGTGGATGGCTTGGTCGATTTCGGTGCGCAGGTTGTGGTATTGACGAACGTGTCCGTAGAAACCCACTTTCATTTCCGCCATGGTATGCCGCCTGTTGCGTGAGATTGTCTGCTTTCCCTGCCAACTGTAGCAAGCAAAGCGGGTTTTCCGTCATGCGAGTTTCTTTGCTTCTGGATAGGTAGCGGTTATAGCTCTTGCCCGCATGCTACTGCGCTGTGGCGCGGGCGGCCCCGGCCTGCAACGCAGTAATGGCCGCGACATTAACCACGTCGTCGGCCGAGCAGCCACGGGAGAGGTCGTTGGCCGGCTTGGCCAGCCCTTGTAAGACCGGTCCAATGGCCGCCGCCCCGGCCAGCCGCTCGACCAGCTTGTAGCCGATGTTGCCCGCATCGAGGTCCGGGAAAACCAGCGTGTTGGCGTAGCCGGCCACCGGGCTGCCCGGCGCTTTGCTGGCGCCGACCTTGGGAACCAGTGCCGCGTCGGACTGCAGCTCCCCGTCGGCCAGCAGTTGGGGCGCCCGCGCCCGCAACGTCTTCAGCGCTTCCTGGACCTTTTCGGCGCGCGGGTGCTCGGCGCTCCCCTTGGTGGAAAACGACAGCAGAGCCACCTTGGGTTCGGTCTCCAGGAAGATGCGGCAACTGTCGGCCGAAGCCAAGGCGATTTCGGCCAGTTGCTTCGGTGTGGGGTCGGGAATGACGGCGCAGTCGGCGAAGATGAGTGCACCAGACACGCCGAACTCGGGCTGCGGCAACACCATCAGGAAGAAGCTGGACACCAACGACAGGCCGGGCCGCGGCCCCAAGCAATGTAGTGCCGAGCGCACGGTTTCGGCGGTGGTGTTGGTAGCGCCAGCCACGCTGCCGTCGGCGTCGCCGCTGCCCACCATCAAGTCGGCGAAATACAGTGGTTGCGTCGCCACTTGGCGCGCTTCCTCCTGCGTGACACCCTTGGCCCGCCGTCGCTCGTAATACAGCGCCGCGTAGCGCTCCAACCTCGGGTCCTGTTGAGGATCAACCAGGGCCACTGCCGAGAGGTCTACTCCCAAGGCGGCGGCACGCGCTCGCATGGATTCGGTTTCCCCCAGGACGGTCACCTGCGCGATGCGCTGGCGCGCCAGGCTCTCGGCGGCGCGCAGGATGCGGTCATCGCCGCCCTCAGGCAGCACAATCCGCTGGAAATGGGTCCGAGCCCGATCCCGAATGCTTTGCAAAAGATCAGCCATGACAATTCCCCTCCGACCGGCGCATTCTAGTGCATTGGGGGCCATACGGGAAACGCACAATTGGGGGCTGCCACCCTGGCAGGTCGAGAATTTCAGGCGGGCGGGGCTCCAGCATCCGTCCGAAGGTGGTGACAGGATCGGCAGCCTAGCTGTTCACAGCTTTGGGCCTCAAGCTTTGAGACCCAGGCCCGCCACGCAGTCGCGCACTCGCTCCCACATCGGCTCCAGCACGTCCAGCAACTGGTGATCCGAATCGTAGAGAATGAGTTCCACGTTGGGATGGCCTTCGGCAAAACGCACTGAGAGCCGGTGGTCCACGGCCTGGTCGCGTCGCCCGTGCAGAACCAGCGCCGGCTGGCGAACCTCGGGAAACTCCTCGTATTGCAGGCCGTCGCCGAGAAGGCCATAGCCGATGCGCCGCTCCTGTTTTTCGCCGTAGTGGTAAACGGAGCGCCAGCCGCACTCGCGCCACTCCTGCATGGTTTGCTCGCCCAGCGACTCGGCCCAACGCCGTGCAAACCCGAAGGCCGGGGCCAGCAGCACCACGCCCAGCACGCGCTGCCGATGGCCGGCGGCAAACAGCGCTGCCAGGTAGCCTCCGAGGCTCGAGCCAAGCAGAATGGCGGGCCCGTTGCCTACCAGCGTGTCGAGGCAACGCAGTTGCTGCGTCAGGGTCGTGTGCTGGAAATCACCCTGGGTCAAATCGGGCAACTCCACAGGGCGGCCCATTTCCGCAAAGCGCTGCCGGAAAAATTGTCCCTTGCTGGATTGCGGGCCGGAAGCGAATCCGTGCAGGTAGATCAGGCGGTGCATGCTGTTATCGGGGGCTTCCCCCGCACTTCTGGACACTTCTACGCGGTGGCCATGGTTGAATCGGAGTTCTGGGCCCTACCCGCAGCAAGGAATCTATCTGCCAGTGACGAAAAGATCCACGATGCGCCTAGCCGTATCCAGCAGCAAGGCGCGGTTGCCCAGAAAGACGCGAGAGAAGCCGGTTGGCAGGGGAGGCAGTTGCGCCGCAAGCCCGGTCGGGAACGGCTGCAGACGCTTCTGTAGTCCCGGCGGCAGCTTCCCGTCGCGTCGGAGCTTGCGTTCCAGTCCGGGTGGCAGCTTTTCGCGCTTGGCCAAACCCGGAGGAAGGTTGGCGCGGTTGGTGGACAAGTAACTATTGATGGTCCGGCGATCAAAACTAGAGAACGAGGAAACGGCAGCTTGAGGCGAGGTTCGCCGCAGCGTGCCCTCCTCGACCGTGCCTTCCACTCGTTTCTCGCGTGGCTGTCGCGGTTTGGGATGATCCACGAACACCTGGGTCTCCCCGGCACTGAGTTGCCGTGCCGTGGTCGCGCTGCCAGCCGTCACAAAGCCGATCAAGAATTCCACCGGCAGCACCAGTTCCTTTTTGCCGGTCAGGTAGGCCGTACCAGTGCCCGCGCCAGCGCCGATGGCCGCTCCAATCACCGCGCCTTTCTTGCCGCCGGTAAGTGCGCCAATGATGGCGCCGGCCGCGGCGCCCCCGCCAATCAGAGCGGCATTGCGCCCGGCATGGGACTCACCATCCAGGGTGACCGGCTCGGTGCGCAGGCTGTAGCCGCCGGCATCCACCAGCTCCAGTGTGAGCGCGGCTGGCCTCTTCAGGCGCCCGGAGCTGACCGCCTCGACGACGCGACCTTTAGCACTGGTGTTCTTCGGCAGCACCGTCCGCCCGTCTACCACGAGCGGTTTGGCCAGCGTGGCCTCGAAGGTATCGCCCTCTTGGGCTTCTCCCGAGTGAATCTGGCTGAGCAGACGGATTTCAATGGCCGTGCCAGGATCCAATCGCAGGGCTTTGAAGCGGCTCACCTTGCGTTTGCCGGCTGGCGTTGTCGCCGCCGCCACGCAGACCAGCAGCAACACGCCCAGGACTCGCACGAGCAGGCGAGCCAGTGAAGATGCCGGTGAAGATGAAAGCTGAATCTTAGCTGGATGTTTCATTTCGAGACTTCCTTGCTGGCGAGACCTCCATGCCGGTGGATACAGGGTCTCAGGAACTGTTGCGATGGACATCGTATCACACTGTAATCCTCGCCCCGGGCAGCTCGCGGCGGCAAGCCTCGGCCACGCCAGACGCTACCGTTTCCGCTTGAGACGGATCTTAACTTCCTCTTCCGGATACGCAGCAAACAGGCGCCCCGTTTCGGAGAATTGCAAGGCTGGGACCACCTGCACCGAATTGGGCAGGAAGCCTGGCATCTCGGCGGTCGCCACCAGAGCCATCGCCTTTGCCGGCCGGAGGTGAGATTCGGGGATGCGGAAGACGAACCGCCCATCCGGCGCGGCTTCCAGTTGCCCGCCGGTTTCATTCTCGCCTTCGGCGGTGAACTCGTAGACGGGTACGCGGGCCCGGCTGCCGTCACGCAGCAGCGCCTCCAGGGTCACCTTCGCAGGCCCGATGCCCCGCCCCCGTTCGTTCACCACCTGCCATTCGCCCAGAACGTCATACTCCGCGGCTCCAGGAAAAGTTCCCTTCGGAACTCGCACGTTCACCGTGATCTCTTCGCGGTTGCCGAGCCAGGCCCGCCCCAGGCGCGGAGCAGTTCTCTTCGGCAGGTAGAGCAGAATGTCGTAGGTCCCGGCAGGGAGGCTCAACGAGTATTTGCCCTCCGGGCCGGTAACCGCTGATTTCCTCTCCGGCGACCCGGGGCGGAGGAATTCCAGGCGCACACCCTCGACCGCGGCGCCGTCCGTGTCCTCAGCAGTCCCATGCACGGTAATCGTCTCCGTGGCACCGCGCGTCGTTGCGTGTTCCACCTGCCCAGCGAGGCCACCGAATAGCACGAGCAACCAGAGCAACAACCACGTCATCGTAGCGAATCTACGCCCTTGGCCGGCTTGCGTAAAGCGGTTACGTTCGACTAGAGTGCTATGTCGGTGTCCCGAAACGGCTCCAGGCTCTTCTGCTTCCTGTTTGCTGCGCTGTTTGCTGCCTCCTGGGGTGTGGCGGTTGGCCGGACGGCCAGCCCGGCGCCGGTGCGCGCTCGTCAGGGAATGGTGGTTTCGGTGGACGAGCAGGCTTCGCGAGTCGGGGTGCAGGTCCTGAAGGAGGGCGGCAACGCCGTGGATGCGGCCATTGCTACCGCCTTCGCTCTGGCAGTCACCCATCCGGCAGCAGGCAACCTGGGCGGCGGCGGCTTCTTGCTGCTCCGTTTTAAGGATGGCCGCGCGACCTTCCTGGATTTTCGCGAGCGAGCGCCGGCTGCCGCCTCTCGCGACATGTACCTGGACGCCTCCGGCAGCGTAATCCCGCAGGCATCCACTGTCGGATTGCGCGCCGCCGCCGTGCCGGGCACGGTGGCCGGCTTGGAGTATGCCAGCCGCAAGTATGGCCGGCTACGCTGGAGCCGTCTGGTGGCGCCTGCCGTGGCTCTGGCGCGAAAGGGCTTCCCGGTCAGCTTCGAGCTCGCTCGCTCGCTCTCCAGCCCGAAGACGGTAGAGCGCCTCAGCCGCTTCCCGGCTTCCAACCGCATCTTTCTTCGAAATGGGCTCCGAAACGGGCTTCGCAACGGGCGGTTCTACCAACCGGGCGAGCGTTTCGTGCAACGCGACCTGGGGCGCACGCTGGAGCGTATCCGGCGCAGGGGCGCCCGCGACTTCTACCATGGGCGAACAGCACGTGAACTGGCTGCCTTCGTGGAGCAACACGACGGCCTGATCACGCTGGAAGACCTGAAGAACTACCAGGTGGCGGAACGCGAGCCGATCACGGGCACCTACCGCGGCTACCACATAACGAGCGCGCCGCCGCCCAGTTCGGGCGGGGTTGTGCTGCTCCAGATGCTGAACATTCTGGAGGGAGTCCCGCTGGCCGAGAAAGGCGCACTGTCGGCCGACGCCATTCACTGGACGGTGGAGACGATGCGCCGCGCCTTCGCGGACCGTGCGCGCTATTTGGGCGATCCGGATTTCGTGCGTATTCCGGTGCGTGGCCTCACCGACAAGGAATACGCTGAGAGGCTGCGCGCCTCGATTGACTCGGAGCACGCCACGCCCTCGCTCAACGTTGCCGCCGGGGACCCGATGCCCTTCGAAGCGGGCGAAACCACCCACGTGTCGGCCGTGGACCGCGAGGGCAACGCCGCCGCGCTCACCTACACCCTGAACGACCTCTACGGATGTGGGGTAACGGTGGAGGGACTGGGGTTCCTGTTGAACAACGAGATGGATGATTTTACCGCCAAGCCCGGTGTTCCAAACGATGCCGGGCTGATTCAAGGGGAGACCAACAGCATCGCCCCGGGCAAGCGGCCGCTTTCCAGCATGACCCCCACGGTGGTGGCCCGCGACGGCAAGCTGGTGCTGGTGTTGGGCAGTCCGGGCGGGCCCAAGATTATCAGCACGGTGTTGAACGTCCTGCTGGGCGTCATAGACTACAAGCTGGACGTGCAGCGTGCGGTGGATGCCCCGCGCTTTCACCATCAGTGGTTGCCCGACAGCATCCGCATGGAGTCTGGCTTCTCGCCGGACACCATCGCGCTGCTTCGGGCGCGAGGCCACCAGTTCGACATTGGAGACTATTTTGGGGATGCGCACACTATCGCGCTTGGCCCGGACGGTTGGCTGCTGGGCGCCGCCGACCCTCGGCGGGGCGGCAAAGCGGTGGGCTACTAGCCGGCATCAGGTGCCAGGAATATCTCCTGCTCGGTAGCCACGGCGATCTGGAATCTGACATCTGGCACGTGAAACCTGGTTCTTATGCAAAAGGCATTGTCCACACACATGTTCGTCAACCAGCGGTTGACGGTCTCGATACTGGAGCGCATTGAGAAGGCCGGCGTTGAGCTGGTGGAGATTTTTTGCGCTCGCCAGCACTTTGATTATCACGACAGCAACCAGGCGCAGGAACTCGCCGCTTGGTTCCGGGATTCCCGGCTCCGGTTGCACTCCATCCACGCACCGATGTACCGGGACAAGGAGTGGGGGCGCAGCGGGCCTCAGGCGGTGGTGTCGATCGCAGAAACGGAGAAGGTGCGTCGCATTGCGGCTTGCGACGAGATCAAACGGGCGTTGGAGCTGGCCGAGCAGGTGCCGTTTCGTTACGCAGTGACCCACCTGGGCGTCTCGCGCGAAGAGTACGACCTGCGCAAGATGGATGCGGCGTTTTCCAGTATCGAGGTTCTGCGCATGTTTGCGCGCCAGCGGGGCGCCGACCTGGTGCTGGAGAATATCCCCAACGAACTGGCCACCCCCGGCCGCCTGCTGGAGTTCCTGAACTATACGCACCTGAACGACGTGGGGCTGTGCTTTGACAGCGGTCACGCGCACATGGGCGAGGGGGTGGCGGCCAGCTTCGAGAAGATGGGGTCGCGGGTCTTCACCACCCACCTCCACGACAACCTGGGAGACAAGGACGAACACTTGTTTCCCTTCGAGGGTACCATTGAGTGGGGACGCACCATCCGCGACTTTAGCGCCGCGCCCAACTCGTTTCCCATTCTGCTGGAGATTCGCGAATTCCCCGAGGTGAAGGACCCGCTGGCCCGCGCCAGCGAAGTGTTCGACAAGTTCGAAGAGTTGGAAGCCGCCGCATCCCGATGACCCCCTCAGCCGACCTCCCGGTAACCACCATCGCCAAAATCGGAACCTACGACGGACAGCAAGTCGTGATTCGCGGCTGGCTGTACAACCTGCGCGAGGCGGGCAAGCTGCTGTTCCCGATCTTCCGCGACGGCACCGGAGTCCTGCAGGGCGTGGTTTCCAGAGGCTCGGTGCCGCCGGAATCCTTCCAGATGCTCAAGCACCTCCAGCACGAATCGTCGGTGAGTGTCGTCGGGCGTGTGCGCGCCGACCGGCGCGCCCCCGGCGGCTATGAACTGGAGGTTTCCGATGTCGAGGTGGTACAGGCGGTTTCCCCCGAAGAGCCGTTTCCCGTCACCCTGAAGGAGCACGGGGTGGACTTCTTGCTCGACCGGCGGCACCTGTGGATTCGGACGCCGCGCCAGAACGCCATCCTGCGGGTGCGGCACGAAGTGATCCGCGCCGCGCGGGACTATCTGGACGACCACGGCTTTATCCAGGTGGATACGCCCATTTTCACTCCGGCGGCCTGCGAGGGCACGACCAGCCTGTTTGAGGTGCAGTACTTCGAGGAGAAGGCCTACCTGACGCAGTCCGGCCAGTTCTATAACGAAGCCACTGCCGCCGCCCTGGGTAAGGTGTACTGCTTCGGGCCCACCTTCCGCGCCGAAAAATCCAAGACACGCCGCCACCTGACCGAGTTCTGGATGGTGGAGCCGGAGATGTCCTACGCTCACCTGGAGGACGTCATGGACGTCTCCGAGCAACTGGTCAGCCACATTGTCCAGCGGGTGCTGGAACGCCGCAGCGCCGAGCTCGCAACGCTCGAGCGCGATCCGGCTCTTCTCGAGCGGGTGCGGCCACCCTTTCCTCGCATCAGCTACGACGAGGCGATCCGGATTTTGCAGCGCAAGGGTAGCCTGATCCAGTGGGGCGGTGACGTTGGCAACGCCGACGAGACCCTGCTCGGCGAGGAGTTCGACCGGCCCGTGATGGTCCACCACTACCCGTCGGCCATCAAGGCCTTCTATATGCAGCCCGACCCCGAGCGGCCGGAGCTCGCAATGGGCGTGGACGTGATTGCTCCGAAAGGCTATGGGGAAATCATTGGCGGCGGGGAGCGGATCTCGGACCTGGAGCTTTTGCAGGCGCGCATCCGCCAGCAGAACCTGCCGGCGGAATCTTTCGCCTGGTACGTGGACCTGCGCAAGTACGGTAGCGTCCCGCACGCCGGCTTCGGCATGGGCATCGAACGCGTGGTGACTTGGATGTGCGGGCTGGAGCACGTGCGGGAGACCATTGCGTTCCCGCGGATGCTGTATCGTCTGTATCCGTAGCGGCGGCGTTCAGGACGCCAGCGGGGTGGCAGGCTGAAACGCGGCGCTACGAGCGGCGTACATGCGAAAGATCAAGATCATCGGCGTTCCGCTGGATCTGGGTCAGGACCGCCGCGGCGTGGACATGGGACCATCGGCGCTGCGGGTAGCTGGGTTGAACGCGCGCCTGCGTCGCCTGGGCTGCGAGGTGGAGGATGGGGGCAATGTGTCGGTGGCCATTGCCGAGATGCACGCCTTTGGCACGGAGAAGGCGAAGTACCTCGATCAGGTGGCCGAAACCTGCCAGCGGCACGCCGCCTGGGTGGAGGATATCTTGCGCGAGGGATCCACTCCCCTTGTGCTGGGCGGCGACCATTCCATCGCCATCGGCACCGTTTCGGGCGTGGCCAATTTCTATCGCAATAAGAAACGGACAATCGGACTCCTCTGGCTGGACGCCCACGCCGACATGAATACGCCGGAGACGACTCCGAGCGGGAACCTGCATGGCATGCCGCTGGCCTGCTGCCTGGGCTTGGGCGCGCCGGAGCTGACGCACATCGGCGGCTTCAGTCCCAGGGTGAAGCCCAGGCGGGCGGCGCTGATCGGGGTGCGGGCGGTGGATGCGGAGGAAAAAGACAACGTCCGCAGGTCGGGCCTGCGGGTCTTCAGCATGCGCGAGCTGGACGAGCGGGGCCTGCGCGCGGTGATGCGGGAAGCCCTGGCCCTGGCTTCCCGCGGGACTGCGGGCTTCTGCGTCACCGTGGACATGGACTTTCTGGACCCGGAGGATGCACCAGGGGTAGGCACGCCAGCGCGCGGCGGCGCCACCTATCGTGAGGCGCACCTGGCCATGGAGATGATTGCGGATTCGGGTCGTATGCTCTCCTTCGAGCTGACCGAAGTGAACCCGGTCATTGACGAGGCCAACCGGACGGCTGAGCTGGGTGTTGAGCTCGCGCTCTCAGCCTTCGGCAAGAAAATCCTGTGAGCGAAATGGCCACAAAGAGGCAGCGGCACAGAGCAGACGCCGTGTCTCTGTGCCTCGGTGGCCGATAGATCTTATGGCTAGGAAACTGCGGGTGGGGGTCCTGTTTGGCGGGCGGTCGGGCGAGCACGAGATCTCGCTGCGCTCGGCCGCTTCGATCCTCGCGGCCCTGGATCGGGAGAAGTACGAGGTCGTGCCCATCGGCATCACCAGGGAGGGGCGCTGGCTCACTGCCGACGCCTCGCAGAAGCTGCTGGCCGGGGAGTATCAGCCGGAGCCGCGTGCCGGCGCCGGCGACGCGAGCGCGGCGGTCCAGACCGAAGCAGGCGTACTTGCGCACGGACTGGGGATGGTGCTGGCGCCGGCCCCGGCCCAGCAGCAGGCTGGCAACCGGACGGTGGACGTGATCTTCCCCGCGCTCCACGGCACCTTCGGCGAGGACGGCACCGTGCAGGGCCTGATGGAGCTGGCTGGACTTCCCTACGTGGGCGCGGGCGTGCTCGGCTCAGCCGCGGGCATGGACAAGGAGGTGATGAAGCGGCTGTTCCGCGACCACGGCCTCCCGGTCGTTCCCTGGCTGGTGTTTCTGCGCGGCGAAATCCTGGAGCGCCCACGCGGGGTGATGTCGGCAGTGGAGAAAAAATTCCGTTATCCGGCGTTTGTCAAGCCGGCAAATCTGGGCTCGTCGGTGGGCATCACCAAGGCGCACCATCGAAGGGAACTGCGACGCGCCCTTGAACTAGCAGCACAATTTGATCGCAAGGTGCTGGTGGAGCGGGGCGTGGATGCCCGGGAGCTGGAATGCTCGGTGCTGGGCAACGACGCGCCCCGGGCGTCGGTGCCCGGCGAGGTCATCCCGGTCAACGAATTTTACGACTATGCCGCCAAGTACCTGGACGAAGGTTCCGAGCTGGTGATCCCGGCCAGCATCACCCCCGCCCAGGCTCGGCGGGTGAGAGAGCTGGCGGTGGCGGCCTTCCGGGCGGTGGAGTGCGCCGGCATGGCGCGGGTGGATTTGTTTCTGGAACGCCGAAGTGGCAAAATTTACGTGAATGAGATCAACACCATTCCCGGGTTTACCTCGATCAGCATGTTTCCCAAGCTTTGGGAAGCCTCCGGCTTGTCGTATCCGAAGCTGATTGACCGGCTGATCCAGCTGGCGCTGGAGCGGCACCAGGAAAAGCAGGGGAGCCGCTATACAATTGAACTTCCCCGGCAAAGAGGCAAGCGTGGCAGAACCCGCAGATCACGGTGACGTTCATGTTTGATGAAGTTACCGATCCCAAAGTTCTGGGCCGTGAGCGGCGAAATCGGCGGATTCTCATTGGCGCCATCCTGCTCCTGGTGGTGGCGGCGTTGCTTTATTGGCAGTTCAAGAACTACCGCCAGGAGCGCGCCGCCAAGAGGTTTCTGGCAGCGCTCGAACGCCAGGAGTACCGCGAGGCGTACGACATGTGGATGAGTGAAGAGTCAAGCGTGAAGAGTGGCGCGCGGCAGCCGAAGCCCCTTCCCTCATACCGCTATCAGGACTTCCTACGCGACTGGGGGCCGGAGGGAGACTACGGGAAAGTCGAGAGCTTCGAGATGGCCGGCTCGCGCAGCCGTGGCTCCGGCGTCATTGTCACCTTCCGCATCAACGGTAAGGAAGCCCGCATCTGGGTGGAGAGAGAAGACAAGAGCCTCACCTTCCCGCCCTTCTGACGTGCGACGAGTGATGAATCAAGAACGAAGGAATTGCTGGGACTGTCGCAACTCACTACTCGCGCTTCACCCTTAACTCTTCACTCTTCACTCATGACTGCTTCGGCCTCGGCCAGCACCCGCTGCGGGGAGATGGCTTCCATGCAGATATTGCGCTGGCAGGTTTTCATCATGGGCGTCCCGTAGCAGGGCGCGCAGAAGACACGGTGGCGCACGATGCGGATGGGAGTCGTGGACGATAGCGGTCGGGTTTGTTCCAGGATGGCTGGCCCCCAAAGGACCACCAGCGGCGTGCCCACCGCGGCGGCCATGTGGGCCGCCCCGGTGTCCACCGAGATGAACAGTTGGAGGCGGCGAATGACGGCTGCCAGTTGCCGCACGGTGGTGCGGCCGGCGAGTTCCACAAAGCTGCCGGCGGGAAGCTGCGCCGCGATGGCTCTGGCGTCGTCTCGATCATCGGTCGAGCCAGTCAGCACCAAACGCACGCCCCGTTGGACCAGAAGGCGGCCGAGCTGGTTGAAGTTGTCCGTCCCCCAGCCCTTGAGTCGCTGGCCCTGATTCTTCTTTCCGCGCCGGGGTCCGTAGCCGGCGTGCAAACCGACCAGCGGCGGCCGGATTTCGCCCAGAAGCTGCTCCGCGGCGCGTTCCTCCTCGGGCGAACCCGGCAACTCCATGTCCAGTGACCCGGCCGGGGCCTGTTGCCAGTCGGGGAAGCCGGAAGCGCGCAGGTTGTTTAAGATGGCGTGCAGTTTGGGGGCGACCGGAGTTTCTCGGAAGCTTCGAATTTGCTTCACCTCGGCGCGTTCCAGAAGACGGCGGAAGTGGGGGGCGCTTTCCAGCAGTACGGCGAACTCGTAGCGGGCGGCTCGCAACCTTCGCCCCAGCCGCTGCTTCTCCCGCGACAGCCACCAGGGCAGGTGGCGGTGACGCAGTCGAAACAGCTGGGTAATTCCCGGATTAGCCTCCAGCAGGGGCGTGGCCGGCTCCCAGCCGAGAAAGTCAATGGCGGCTTGTGGATAACGTGCCCTTAACGCGCGCACTACCGGGGTGGCCATCAATGTGTCGCCCAGCGCCCCGACGCGGACTACCAGGATGCGCCCACCGGACTCCTTGCTGCCAGAGGTGCCCGCCACCTGCTCCATGCAGTGATTCTAGTACGTCCCGGCAACGGCTGTCAGGCAATGCTCGGCCATTGCGGGATCCGGCTTGGCAGCCGTCTGGGGTCGTGCGGCATGGAGTGCAGGATCTTCGGGGTCCGAACAGCGTTGCTTTCAAGAAATTCGGCTGCAAGGAAACCGCGTGAACCAGCCCGCGTAGCGCTTGACTGCCGTGTTAGGCTGGTTTTGAGTTATCCCACAATTCGAGCACGAAGGCTGGAGGGGGGTATGAAGGACAGTACAGTTTTTCCTCCTCGTAGTGCCGTTTTCACTGTGCCGACAGCCGGGATTGGTTCCGGCTTCTCCTGCCCCGAAGACTGTCGTAGCAAGGGTGACAAACCCAGGGTGACAAACAGGGTGACAAACAATGATGAGGAACGCAAAACTATTGTGGTTCTTGATTGTGGTGCTGGCGCTGGGGATCGCTGGCTGCACTGAGAAGGAAGAACCCCCACCAGCCCCGGCGGAACCGCCACCCACGCCTGCCACCACCGGTCCCCAAACGGTTAGCGGAACGGTGAAAGGGCGCAGCGGCAAACCCCTGGCCAAGGCCTGGGTGTGCCTGGGCCAGCTTGAGCAATCAGCGATTGAAGGGAAGGACGTGAAGCTTGAGCTGACCCAGTTGACCGCCGTGACGGATGACGATGGGCGCTTCCAGATTGAGGGGGTGCCTGCCGGCACCTACACCTTGGTCTACCAGCCGTCGCCCGCAACCGGTGCCAGGGGCGGCCGCGAGATTTCGGTCGCCAACCTCTCGGCTGGGCAGCGCTCGACGATGCCGGACTTGCGCGAACGCGAGGTCGGGACATTCAAGCCGTTCAAGCAACGGCCTTGGAGTCGCGACTATACTCTGATGAAGGGCCACACGTTGTTCAACACGGCCAGCGGAAAAAGGTGGAAAATCTGGAATGCGTCCGCCCGCCGGGGCCGCCGCGGGCCTTTCCTGGAGATACGCAAAAACGAAATCTGGCGACAGGACATCCAGAAGGATTCGAACGTCACCTTCGAGGCCTGGAGCTTCTGAACCGCGGCGCTGCTCCGGGTTGCCGGACAGGTGAAGCCGACCCGGGGGCCGCCGTCAGTCTGCCTCGATCTTGGCCTCATCAACCAACATGACCGGGATATTGTCCCGGATGGGGTAAACGCGCCGGCACTGGCCGCATTTCAGCCCCTGCTCGTCGGCGGTTAGCTTGACAGGCGTCTTGCAGACGGGGCAAACCAGGATATCAAGCAGCTCTTTGCTGATGGGCATGATAGCGCTCCTCGCTCCGATACCAGGCAAATGTACAACGAAAGCAGAGAAAACAGCTACCGCTTCTCTGGGAGAACGTCGTCATTCCCCCTGTGCTATGATTTTTCATGGGTTCATCTGGCACCGTTGGAAGGGAAAGGACGCTGCCGATGTCTGCTGCTGCCCGCATTCTTGATGGCAATTCGATTTCTACCCAGATCAGGGAAGAGCTTGCCCTGGAGTTGAAGGAACTGGCGGCGCAAGGGGTTCGTCCCGGCCTAGCCGCGGTCCTGGTAGGGGACAACCCCGGTTCGGTCATCTACGTTCGGAACAAGGTTAAGACCTGCCAGTCGTTGGGCATCTACAGCGAGAAGTTCACGCCTCCGGCGACTGCAAGCACCGAGGAGTTCCTGCGCCTGGTTCAGGAACTGAATGGCCGGGAGGAAATCGACGGCATTCTAGTGCAGTTGCCTCTGCCATCCCAAGTGGATACCCGGCGGGTGCTGGAGGCGATTGATCCGGCTAAGGACGTTGACGGGTTTCATCCTATCAACGTGGGGAACCTGGTCACCCAGCGGCCGGGACTGGTGCCTTGCACCCCCGCCGGGATTATGGAAATCCTGCAGCGCAGCGGCGTCACGCTGAAGGGGGCGCGCGCGGTGGTGATTGGCCGCAGCGACTTGGTGGGCAAGCCGGTGGCGTTGCTGCTGATGCACCAGCATGCCACGGTCACCATCTGCCACTCGCGCACGCGGGACCTGCCAGGGGTGGCACGGCAGGGCGAAATCCTGGTGGCTGCGATGGGCAAGCCGGCGATGATCAACGGGGAATACGTTCAGCCGGGCGCCACGGTGATTGACGTGGGCATCAACAAGATCACCGACCGGGCCGAAGTCGAGCGCCTGTTCCCCGGAAACGCGCAGCGGCTGGCCGAGCTGGATAAGAAGGGCTACACGCTGGTAGGCGATGTGCATCCCGACTCCGTGCTGCCGGTGGCCGGAGCGCTCACTCCGGTTCCGGGCGGCGTGGGCCCGCTGACCATTGCCATGTTGATGGTCAACACGGTCCGCGCAGCGTGCCTGCGGCGAGGTTTGACGGTTGGCGCCGGGGTGACCGCCTAGCAGGCCGCTGCTGCAACTTCTGCAAAGACCAGGACTGGCAGCGGCTGGTAACTTGCCGCCCCGGGCTCCACAGGGCACAAGACGGGTCGCGAGACTGATTCACTGCCCGGCCATGTTCTAGAACGAATCTCGCAACTAGCAACTCACAGCCGTGGCAAGATCGCGCGGCGGAGCGTTTGGTTTGCTAAAAGTGGGGCTCACCGGCGGGCTGGCGTGCGGCAAGAGCACGGTCGCCGCGCTGCTTCAAGAAAAGGGATGCGGGCTGATCGACGCCGACCGTTTGGGCCATGAAGCCATCGCCCCGGACGGACCTGCTTACAGCGATGTGGTGGCCGAGTTTGGGCGTGACATCCTGGACGGCGAGGGGCGAGTGGACCGGGCGCGTCTGGCGGCCTGCGTCTTTGGAGATCGGCAGGGGGGAGATCCGCAACAGGTGCGGCGGCTGAACGAATTGGTTCACCCCCATATTTTGCGGCGCCTCGAAGAGGAGGCGCGCAAGTTCGCCGACCACCATTCTGAGGGTATCCTGATAGTGGAAGCGGCGCTGCTGCTGGAAGCCTTTGCCGAGTCGCAAGTGGACAAGGTGGTGGTGGTGGACTGTTCTGAGGAGCAGCAGATCCAACGCTTTCAGGCCAAAGGCGGCACAGCCGAGGAAGCGCGGCGGCGCATGGCCGCTCAGATGACTCGCGCCGAGCGCCTGCGGCGCGCCGATTTGGTCGTGGACACCTCCGGCACGTTGGAACAAACTCGCCGGCAGGTGAATACGCTGTACCAACAACTGGTGCGGGAAGCGCTCATATAAATGTATTGGAGCCGTTCCGTCTGATTTGCAGACCCCCATGGCTTGCAACTGCGATCACCAACAGCCCAACGGGTTTCTGAAGCCGCTTCTGGTGAGGTCGGTATGAAACTGCGCCATTTTCTGCTGGCGGCTGCGATCGTGGCCGCCTTCATTTATTTCACCACCTATCTGCCGGTCGGGCCGTTCGAGAAGGGCCGCTGGCGCGGGGCTTTGCCGTGGGAGGGGGAGACTTCTCCCGTGCCCGGGGTAACCCTGGCGCAGAGCGGCGGATTCGGCTCCGACGAGCAGAACAACATTCAGGTATACAAAGCGGCCAGCCCGGCGGTAGTCAATGTCACCACCATCACCTTGACCTACGATTTCTTCCTGAATCCTGTGCCGATGGAAGGCGGGGCAGGCAGCGGTTTCTTGATTGAGCCAGACGGCAAGATCGTCACGAATTTTCACGTCATCAGCGGGGCGCGGCGAGTGCAGGTGATGCTGGCCGACCGGAGTCGCCACCAGGCAGACGTGCTCGGCTACGACGAGCGCAGCGACCTGGCGGTACTGCGGATTCAAGCTGGGCGGGAATTGCCCTATCTGCGGCTGGGCGAGTCCGACAGCCTCCAGGTGGGGCAGAAGGTGCTGGCTATCGGGAACCCGTTCGGCCAGTTCCAGAATACTCTGACCACGGGAGTCATCAGCTCGCTCGGGCGCAATATCCGGGGCCGCGGCAGTGGCGCGGTTCTGGAAGACGTCATTCAAACGGACGCCGCCATCAATCCCGGCAACAGTGGCGGGCCCTTGCTCAACTCGCACGGGGAAGTCGTGGGCATCAACACGGCCATCGTCGGCCCGGCCAATATTGGCATTGGATTTGCCATTCCCGTCAACCGGATGAAGCTGATTGTGGCCGATCTGCTGCGCGAGGGACGGGTGATGCGTCCCTACCTCGGGGTAGTGCTGCTACCCTTGAGCCCTGACCTGGCTGAGCTGCTGGATTCGCCCG
Organism: Terriglobia bacterium; assembly: GCA_965223005.1. Taxonomy (GTDB): domain Bacteria; phylum Acidobacteriota; class Terriglobia; order JAJPHL01; family JAPKYU01; genus CBDBKE01. The sequence continues at coordinate 65,401 of CBDCVK010000010.1, forward strand.
TGGGCGAAGGCCTCCTGGTCTTGACGGTGTCACCCAACAGCCCCGCCGAAAAGGCGGGCATCCGCGGGGGCACCAAAACCGTAGTGGTCGGAAACTTGAGGCTTCCCGCGGGAGGAGACATGATCGTGGAGATGGATGGGGAGCCGGTTGGTGCTCGTGAAGAACTCGGACGTCGGATTGAGAATAAACGGCCGGGTGACACAGTCCGGCTCACCCTGTTCCGAGGCCCGCGGCGCTTGGAGGTCACCGTCCAACTGGAGGCCCGTCCGCCGCGCCGCTAACTGTTTGCATTGCAATAACTTGTTTTGCATTCCGACTCCGTCGGGAGCAAGCGGGGGCCAGCAAACCGTAGCGTGCGCCACAGTTAATCTCCTGAAACCTGCCCTCTGAGACCTGACTCTAGAACCTGCTACAATCCATACTAATTAGGAGGAGACAGTACCCCGAATGAGGAACTCTCTGCGCTTCTTGTGCCTAGTCGTACTGTCGGCTGTCGCCCCGCTGGCGATGGCCGAGGAAGTGATCCTCCGCGACGGAAGAAAGCTGACTGGGACCATCGCCGGCGTGGAGCGCGGCGTTTACAGGCTCGAGACAGATTTCGGGGTAGCGCTAATCAAGAAAGAATGGATCGCGCGCATCGAATTTTCTGGAACGGCAACGAAGAAAGCGCGCGGAGAAAAATCACCAGTTGAGAAAGCGACTGCCAAGCCCCCCATCCGTCTGCGGCGCCCGCCCTCGCCACCCCCGCCCCCACTCATCCGCGAACGCCGCCCACCCGGCGGTACGGTTCAGGAGCGCATCCAGGGAACCACCTACGTTAACGAGAGCTACCGCTTCCAACTGTTCAAGCCACCCACTTGGCGCATCCTGGAACAGGCCGCCCGCAGCATTCCCAGCGCCGTGACGGTGCTGGGGACTGTGGATGAAACCACGATGCTGGTGGTCGGCAGCGTGCTGTATGAAGGCCCACCCTCTGCATATGCCGAAATCCTGGTGTCTGCGCTCCGGCAAAGCTACTCGGAATTTGTCACCAAACCGGAGGACCGGATTCGGATAGCCGGGCGGCCGGCCATCCGGCGCCGGTTTAGCGGCATGGCGGCCGGACACGAGTGGCACGGCCTAGTGGTCAACCTGACCGACGGGCCGGCGCACTATGGCCTTATTGGGGTGACCCGGCACGAATTGTCTGGGTTTAAGGCAAGCGTGCTGTCCAAGATGGTCAAGTCCTTCCGCTTCCGCTAAGCGCAAGTCACACGAACAGGCGAGAGCAGAAGATGCTTGTGGTGCAGCTCGGTCGCTACGATCCGCGGAGAGCTTGGGAGGGTGCCCGGCAGAAGCCGGGTGCTACAATAAATCCACCGCCACCTTGTTCGGAAGGACGCCGATCTGGTAACCAAGAGCCAGCAGGCGCTCAATTGCCTGCTTCCCACGGTCGCCGCACTCCAGCGTGTATTCGTTCACGTACATCCCCACGAACTTGTCGGCCAGGGATGCATCCATGTCCCGAGCAAACTTCATGGCGTAGGAAAGGGCTTCTTCTCTGTGATCCAGGGCGTACTGGATGCTGCTACGCACTAGCGAGGCCGCTTCTTTTTGCACGTCCAGGGGCAGATGGCGGGCCACTACCAGGCCGCCCAGTGGAAGGGGCAAACCTTGCTGCTGTTGCCACCAAAGTCCCAGGTCTGCGATGCGATGCAGGCCCTCGCGGTCGTAAGTGAGCTGGCCTTCATGAATCAGCAGGCCGGCCTCGGCGCGCCCCTCCTGCAGGGCTTCGGAGACGCGGTCGAACGGCACTACTACCGGCTCCACTTCCGGCTGGAACAACTTCAACACCAGCCAGGCTGTGGTCAGCAGCCCAGGCACTGCAACCTTCTTGCCTTTCAGTTCCTCGGCCGAAAACAGGCGCGTTGAAACCACGACAGGGCCGTAGCCGTCTCCCATGCTGCTTCCAGTGGATAGCAGGCGGTAGCGCTCGGCCACATGAGGATAGGCGTGAAAGGAGATGGCTGTCAGGTCGAACTTCGTTTCCATGGCTTGCCGGTTCAAAGTTTCGATATCCAACAAGACGTGCCGGAAACTCAGCGTCGGCGGGCGCAGTTTCCGCGTCGCAAGCGCGTAGAACATGAAGGCATCGTCGGAATCAGGACTATGCGCCAGGACCAGTTCGCGTTGTTCCATAGGATGACTTGGACTAGCGGGGGGATGTTAGAGTAGCACAACGGCTCACGGCGGCCAATTCGCTTTTGGCTTGTCAACCCGCAGCGGACTCCGTAAACTGAATTGTTGAGACCTCGCCACGGCCAGCTGCGGCATTCCCGAAGGAGTGCATCCTCAGATTTGATTCATGGGTCCTAGCCCGGAATCGTTGGAACGGCAGCAACCAAGGGTTGGATTGCCAAACCGAATCCAGAAGAGAGGGCTCCCCTCTAACTGAGTGACGCCAAAGCGTGGGCGGCAACCGCCGAGTGCGCCGTGGTGCGATCAGGACCGCTCTTCGGAAAAAGGTCTTATGGGTGATGAGAATAACAAGGTGGTGGTCGCGGCCGACGAACTGTTCTTTACGGTCAAAATCACGGAAGCCGCTCGCCGGGCTGGCGTGCCGGTCCAGTTTGTGAAGGACGAGCGCGCTTTATTGGAGTCTGCTCAGCACAAGCCAGCGCTGATCATCCTGGACCTGAATTGCGCCGGCGTGAAGCCCCTGCAGTCCATCAGCAAGTTGAAGGCGGATCCTGAGCTGAAAACGATTTCGCTGGTGGGCTACGTCTCGCACGTACAGGGGGAGTTGAAGCAGAAGGCACATGCGCTCGGCTGCGACATGGTGCTGGCCCGCTCGGCCTTCTCCCAGAATCTGGCGAGCCTGCTGAAGCGCCACGCCAGCCGCTGAATACGCCGAACGACCTCATTTCGCGGTTCCAGGCTGCCGCTCAGACAGGCCGGCCGTAGATGCCCCACTGAGATATTTTACCGCGGAGGCGGCGTAGCGACCGACTACTTGCTCTTTTGCTTCACTATCTTCATGGCCATCTTGCGTATAACTTCGGCGACATTCTTGTTCTGGGCCACGGCCCGCTGGTCCTGCGGCAGCAGGCGGGCAATCAGCGACATCGCCACGTCAATGGGCGTCTTCGGGTTGTTGGCCAGGTTCCGCAGAACGCTGTAGTTCCTCATGAACTTCCGGCTCATGGAAATCAGCCGCAGCACTTCGTCGCTGACGTTTTTCAGCGCCGAGAAGGTGTCGATTTCTGATTCCGTGACCTTCGGCGAGCCGAGCACGGCCCGCGACACCACCTTGCTGGAGTCGCGGATCAGCATGCCGCGTTCCTCCTTGTTACCTTTCAGCGCCAGTTGCACCTTCTGCGAGACAGTCATCCGAGAGATCTTGGCGTAGATTGATTCCTTCTTGCGTTGCTCATCCCCTTGGGCTTCAGCCTCGACGATTTTCTCGTCCAGCTTGACGATTTCCTCGTCCGACAGGGCTGTGGTCTGCTGCCGTTCGTCTTCCAGTTGCGCCTCGGCAATCATCAGCTCCAGGAAGCTGAGCTCGAAGAGGAATCTTTCCTCGCGGGCAGCGAGCCGGCTTTGGTTCATTTGTAGGTAGCTGGAGTTGTTTTTCAGGGCCGTCAGAGCCGGGGTGCGGAGCCTGTCGATATTCTCGAGCATGATCTTGATCGAATCCGGATCGGCGATGGCGGCCAGCTCGGCCAGTGCCTGCTGCGGAGAGTGACGGTTGGCCAGCAGGTCCTCCAGCAACTCGGGCCGAAAATTTTCGGGGATCAGAAAATACTCCAGCGCCTGGGGCGAAGTGGAGGCCCTGCGTAGAAGGGGCTGCAGAGTTTCGGGGGGCCAACTCGACAGGGTGCGGCGCGCTTCGGCTCGCACCTGGTCATCCGGATCGTCGGTCAATGCCACCACCAGTTCCAGCGCGGCCTCCGGGGCGATATTGGTCTGGCCGCGAGCGGCGGCCAACTTGTCTGTGATTGGCGTCACTGGGTCTTTAGGTCGCGGGCGGAAAACGCGACGCTCTTCGCCTCCCCCTTGCGGCCTAGCGGCGGCTGGGTTTCGCCGTTGAGCGTCAGCACGACGTCGCCCGCGTTGCCCACGCGGAGCTTGATCGAGAAGTTGGCAGCCACCGTGTGCGTTTCTCCGGCCGTCATCATCTCTTCCCAGATCTTACGGCCGTCAGCGTAGGCAACCGCCCAGGAAGCGCCCAAGGTATCGATTTGGAGCCGAAGGCGAGCGCGCGAAGCCCCATCTGGTTCCGCCTCCGCTACCGCTTTCACCGCAGGTATGGCCGACGCTTGCGGAACGGGCGCCGGCGTCGTCGGCACTGAGGACCAGCTGGCGCGCACCCGGATCGGCACCCAGCGTTCCCAAACCGCGTAGCCGCCGAGGAGAAGCAGCGACGCGCTTAACAGAGCAGTCGCCACTGCGCGCTTCAGGTTGGGTGCGGCTCGGCCGACCGAGGTGCCCGGCGGTGCCGTAGCGGCTCTCTGGTCCCGCTGGGCAGCCAACTGTCGCAAGTCCACGGGCTTGGGAGGTCCCAGCAACGAGTCGAACTCGGCGCCTACCTGTGCTTCGTCCAGGCCCAAGTAATGCGCGTAGTGCAACACAAAGCTGCGACTGAAGGCTCCGCCCGGGAGCATGTCGAACCGGTCGTTCTCGATAGCTTCCAAGAAGCGGGTGCTGATCTTGGTGTGAAGTGACATCTCCTCCAGCGAGATGCTGCGCATTTCGCGCTCACGCCGGAGTTTTCTGCCGAAGCCCATGGGTCGCGCACTCTGTCGCGTTCAACGAACTCCTTGGACCTATGATAGGGATAGGTACAAAACTGTGTCAATATGATTTCCCCAGCCGGGCCGATCCGGAGGCCGGCCAGCCCGCCGGTTTGGCGCCGCCCCCGAAGGAAAGACCGTGCTATAATTCGCCCGGCTTTTAGAGAAGTGAACTCACTTGCCTGAGCTCAGGGGTTACCGTGCGCGCCAGACCAGCCGCCGGCCCGCTGAGCGATCCCTCCCGGGCAAGAGCTCGAAGACGCCTACGAATGGAACCGGCGGCACGCATTGCCGAACTGGAACGGAAGATCCGAGAACTGACGGTCTTCCACGATATCGGCAAGACGCTCACCTCCACCCTGGACCTCAGCCGTGTGCTGGAAACCATCATGGAACAGATCAGCAATCTGTTCCGTCCCGATACTTGGTCGCTTCTGTTGCTGGACCCTGAGTCCAAGGAACTGCACTTTGAGATTGCTGTCGGGCAAGCCGCAGAGAAGCTCAAGAAGTTGCGCCTGAAGCTCGGCGAGGGAATAGCCGGCTGGGTGGCGCTGCATGGGCAACCTCTCTTCGTGCCTGAAGCCGACAGCGACCAGCGCTTCACGTCCCGTATCGACCAGATCACCAGCGTTCACACCAGGACCATTGCTGCCGTTCCCATCAAGGGTCGAGAAGGAGTGTTGGGGGTGATCGAAATCGTCAACACGCCGGAAGCGATGAAATTCGGCCAGGAAGAGATGTTCATGCTCGAGGCCCTGGCCGATTACACGGCCATCGCCATCGAGAACGCCCGGCATGTGGAACGGATTCACGAGTTAACGATCACAGACGATTGCACCAGCCTGTTCAACTCCCGCCATCTTCACAACATGTTGCAATCGGAAATCTACCGCTCCAACCGCTACGGTTACGAATTCTCGGTGCTCTTTCTGGATCTGGACCGTTTCAAGCAAGTGAACGACACTCACGGGCACCTGGTGGGTAGCAAGCTGCTGGCCCAAGTCGGCAACCTGATCAAGGACCACCTGCGTATGATTGATTTCGCCTTCCGGTACGGCGGCGACGAATTCGTGATGCTGCTGCCGCAAACGGACAAGCACGCCGCCACGAACGTGGCCCGCCGCCTTCAGCGCCTGCTCAACGACGCATGCTTCCTGCGCGAAGAAGGCTTGAATCTGAAGGTCACCGCCAGCTTCGGTCTGGCTTGCTTCCCCAGCGATGCCCGCACCAAAAACGAGCTGGTCCGGCTGGCCGACGAAGCGATGTACCTGGTGAAGAACACCGCGCGCGACAACATCGCTGTCGCCAACGTTGGGCTATTGGACACTCTCAGCAGCCATAGCTAGAGGGAGCTGAACTTCACACGCCGCGTGTGTGCCTTCCAGCGTGGTTCCACCGCTCTTGCTGGGTTATGTCCTTTCCCAGATCTTGGCAGGGTCTCCCACCATTGTCTTGTCTCCTTCATTACCTGATTGTTGGCCATGGCGGCTGAGGCTCGTATCTCCCCAGTGCTATACTCTTCCAATGCCACTGGCCGGGCAGGCCACTGCAGAAGGAACTGCGGCTTACCGCGAGCGGTTTTCTGCCGCCGCCCGGGCCGGCCATTTTCGTCAGATGCAAGGTCTGTGGATGTCCTCGGTGGGTATCGGCACCTATCTGGGGGAGCCCGACGAGGCCACCGACCAGGCCTACACTGCCGCGGTCACCCGCGCTCTGGAGCTGGGCGCGAACGTCATTGACACCGCCATCAACTACCGCCTTCAACGCAGCGAGCGCTCGATCGGGGCGGCGCTGGCCGCGCTCACAGCCCAGGGACGCGTTCGCCGCGAGGAAGTGGTGGTCTGCACCAAGGCTGGCTTCCTGACGCCCGACGGCGAGATGCCCGGCAACCCGGGACACTATTTCCAGGAAAATTACCTACAACCGGGCATCTGCACCGCCCAGGACATTGCGGCCGGTGTGCACTGCATGACGCCACGGTACCTGGACGACCAGTTGGACCGCAGCCTGCGCAACCTGGGCCTGGAATGTATTGACGTCTTCTACCTGCACAACCCGGAGACGCAGCTGTCGGCGGTCCCCCGCCAGGAATTTCTCCGGCGCCTCCGTCTGGCTTTTGAACTTCTCGAGCACAAGGTGGAGGAGGGGAAGATTCAGTGGTACGGCACCGCCACCTGGAGCGGCTATCGCCAACCGCCCGGCTCGCGCGACTACCTTTCGCTTGAGGAGGCGGCCCTGGCGGCGCGCGAGGTCGCCGGCGAGCAGCACCACCTCCGCTTCCTCCAGTTGCCCTTTAACCTGGCGATGCCGGAGGCGTTTGTGGCCCACAACCAAACGCTCGGGGGCCGCGCCTCAAACCTGCTCGACGCGGCCCGCGAGTTGGGAATTACGGTGGTGGCCAGCGCCAGCCTGCTGCAGGCCAGCCTGGTCGCCGGGCTGCCGGCGATCGTCGGCGAGGTTTTGGATGGGCTCGAGAGCGACGCGGAGCGGGCCCTGCAGTTTGCCCGCTCCGCCCCGGGCGTTGGGGTGGCGCTGGTGGGCATGAAAAACGCGGCGCACGTGGAAGAGAACCTTCGCATGGCCGAGGTCCCGCCGGCCCCGCCGGCGCAATTCCTCAAGCTGTTCGAGGTCAAGAATTGAATCATTGACGATTCGATCATTGACGATTTGCTATGCAGGAACCAACGAGACAATCGTCAATACAGCCACTTCCCACCGGCCAACAATCGTCAATGGATCAAATGCTAATAGATCAATCTGGGGCCTCACTGCTTCCCGTTTTGTTGCCCTTTGAGGCTTCCCGTTTTGATTTCACTGCCATTCCTGCGAGTCCGGGGATTTTCCTCCTGGAAACTGAGGGCGAGCCCTTCTTAGGAAAGAGCGCGTCGTTGCGCCGCCGGCTGCAACGCCTGTTGGGACCCCTGTTGGGACCCCTGTCGGGACCATTGCCGGGGTCTCCCGAACCGACGCCCGCCGGGACCAGGGAGGCCGCCCGCAGCGCCCGGCGCTTGAACTTGCGCGGTGCCACCACCGCCATCCGTTACCGCGCGACCGGCTCCGTGTTTGAAACCTCCGTGTTGCTCTATCGGGCGGCGCGGGCTGCTTTTCCCGAACGCTACCGCGAGCTGCTCCGGCTGCGTCCGCCGCCGCTGCTGAAGGTGAACCTGGCGAATCCCTATCCGCGCTGCTACGTCACGCGCCGCCTGGGACCTGGTCCGGCCCTCTACTACGGGCCGTTTCCGACGCGGGCTGCGGCCGAGAAGTTCGCCCCGCAAATCCTGGACCTGTTCCTGGTGCGCCGGTGCGTGGAGGCGATCCATCCGGACCCGTCTCATCCCGGCTGCATCTACGGCGAGATGAGCATGTGCCTGCGCCCGTGCCAGGACGCCTGCACCCAGGAGCACTATCGGGAGGAGGTGGCGCGCCTTACGACTTTCTTCTCCAGTAGCGGCACGTCGCTGGTAAAGATCATCGAGGCCGAGCGCGACGCCGCCTCCGAGCAACTGGACTTTGAGGAGGCTGCGCGCCTGCAACGGCGACTGGAGAAGGTCGAACAGGCGATGAAGCACAGGCCTGAGCTTGCCATGGACCTGGAGCACCTGAACGGACTGGTGATACAACCGTCGGCCCAATCGCCCGCAGTGGAATTGTTCCCTCTCTGGAGGGGCTTCCTGCAGCCCCAAGTAACCTTTACCTTGGAGGTGGTGGATGGCAGGCCGGTGTCGCTGGACGCCCGGCTGCGCGAGCTGCTCCTAGGCCTAGAGTTCAGTGAGGGCTCGGTGCGGTCTCGTGCCGAGCATCTGGCGTTACTGGCGCGCTGGTACTACCGTGGCACGCGGGTGGGCGAGTTCGTTCCCTTTGACAGCTACCGGCAGCTTCCTTTCCGTAAGATTGTCGGGGCCGTCAGCCGCGTGGCCCGCCGCGCTTCTCCACCCCCGGGTTCATCGGAAACGCTTCCCGCCTGAGCTTGGCGTTTTGGACAGGCCCCACCGCCCACTACTCAGGCGCGCCAGGCTTGCGGAAAAGGCGTGACTGATATATGGAACCAGAGAAATGGAATGCATGCCCCAGCAGCAAAGGCTTTCCTTGCGCTGGTATCTGATCCTGTTCGGCTTTTCAGCCGCGGTGGGCCTCCTAGTGTTGTGGCGTTATCCGGTCATCTATGGTGGTGACCCGATTATTCGCCTGACGAACTGGGAGCACCTTCGGCTGGCTTACCAATTACCCCTATTCCAGATGGTGGTCCACTTGGCCACCCGCATTACCCCTGACCCGCTTTTTCTCCGCTTGGTCCTGGTGCTGATTTCTGCGCTGGGAGCGTGCGGAATGGCGCGGTTGGCCGCTACCGCCTTTGGGGCCGAAAGTGGAATCTACGCCGGCCTGCTGTTTGCTTCCAATCACTTCCTGATCTTCCTGGGAAGTGCGCCCTACCAGGAGGTACTGGAGTTGACCCTGCTGTTTTGGGGCCTGGCTTTGATTTTCGGCCGGTCCCGGAGAGCGGTGCAGGCAGCCGGTTACCTGTTGCTGGCTGCCGCCTGCCTCACTCGCTATGAGGCGTGGTTTGCGGCCCTGGCAGCGGCGATGGTGCGCCTGATCCAGTGCCGCCCGCGCCCTCTCGCAGCCTTGCGCCTTGCGCTGCCGTTCGCCCTCGGCCCGCTGGCCTGGATCATTCTTAATCATGGCCTTTCTCCAGGCGGAACCATCTTGTTCGACCCCGCTTTCCGGCCAGCGCGCTTGTGGCGGATTCCCTACCTTTTGGGCGCGTCGCTGAACCACACCACGTCAGTGGTGGCGGTGTTGGCGCTTGCCGGATTCTGGATCTGGTGGCGGGATCCGGAGCGGAAACGGCATGCGGGGGTCGTTGAAACCTTGCTGCTAGCGATGGGGTTTTTCCTGCTAGCGCTGCCCCTGACCGCCCACGGAATGGAGCCGGATTACGACCGCTACGTGACCAACCGCGAAGTCCATTTCCTGCTACCGTGCGGGTTTCTCATGGCGGCTGCCGGATTGCGCTGGCTTCGCGGTCGCATGCCGGCCGTATTGGCCGTGACGGCAGCCCCGGCCGTCCTGGTGTTTCTGGTGACGTTTGCCTACGAGGGCTATGCCACCAAGAGAATCCTGGACCAGTCGGTGAACGAGGGCAATCTGCAGTTGGACTTCGCGCTGGCGCAGATGCTTTCCACGCGCCTCGGTCCCGATCAAACGGCGCTGATTTTCGCCCGCCCCTTGCCTCCGGAGCAGACGCAGCATTTTTTGGAGTTGATCCGGCGCCGGCAGGGCGAGGCCGGAGTCCGGGCCGCCCGCCAGATGATGGCGGGCATAAACATCTGGCCTTTCGACTACGCCCGCATCTGGGTGCACGCGCCGCGGCTGCGCGAACAGCTGGTGCGGGCACAGCAGGCCGATGGTTGGGCCCCAGGCTCAGCGGCGCTGGCCATCGTCTTTGATGACTACACACCCTCGAACCCTGCCGAGCAGGCGTTGCTGGAAAGGGTGCAGCGGGTAGCCACGGCCAGCGAGCGTTACCCGCCTTTGCTTCCCGAACGTGCCGGCGCCACCGTCTACTTCTTGTCGCGCTCTCTGTCCGTGTTGCCCTCCCTTACTTTGCCCATTTACGCTTGGGCGCCAGTTCGTTGTAGAATTCCTGCGCAATTAAGGTCAAGTTTCTATGTCGGCGTATCGACCCCGAGATCCTCTTCTTCTGTCGGTGGAGACCCCCTTGCGGGCGGTCTTTCGCCCGCTCGGGTTCCGGCTCGAGGTCGAAACCAACGACCGGCGGATTCTGGAATCCGTGGAGTCAAGTTTCCGCATTTTTTCGCAGGCTGAGCCTCTTGCCGGCGTGCCGACTGAGGAAGCTAGCCTGCACATGCGGCTTGTGTGCGCGCCTTCAGATTCCAATGGGCCTCCCTGGGCGCCGGCGGCATATCGGGCCTGGGGGGACCTGTTCGCCGTGGTGTGCGGTCCGGATAATTTCATGGTGGCGGACCTGGACCGGCGGCGGGTCATGGGTTTTTTTTCACCAGCGATGCTGGAAGACCGCGAGTTCTTCCGCTGGACCTTTCCTGACTGCGCCACCTATGTGTTGCTGGTGCACCACTGGCTCACCCCGGTGCACGCCTCCTGCGTCGTGCGCGACGGGTATGGCATCTGCCTGTCGGGACCAGCGGGGGCCGGCAAAACATCGCTGGCCTACGCTTGCGCCCGCGCCGGCTATCGGCTGTTGACTGAGGATGTCGTTTACTTGAACCGTTCTGAAAACTCGGCGGCGCTTCTAGGAAACCCCACACACCTTCACTTTCTGGTGTCGGCGCGCGAGCTGTTTCCCGAGCTCAAGCAGGCCCAGGTCACTATGAGTCGTGACCGCCAGGAGTGCCTGGCGGTGCGCACGGAGGAATGGCTGCCGGGTCGCGCGGTGACCGAGGCCAAGCCCGGCATGGTGGTTTTTCTCGAGCGCAGTGCCGGCGCCGCGCCGGTCCTGGAAACAGTGCCTGCTGCCGAGGCACGCCGACTGCTGTTCGAGGCGCTGGTTCGGCTGGATGACGAGCAAACCATGGTGGCACACGGCCAAGCGCTCCGGCGTTTTGTCGAAGCCGGCGCCTACCGGCTCCGCTACTCCAATTGGGACCAGGCTCTCGAACAATTGGACAGCCTGCCTTTGCCAAACAGAACTGCAAAATGATTCCCGGGTCACTGAGCACTGTCGTCTGGATTGGGTTGTTCTTGTTCGCCTGGGTGCCCCCCGTGTGAGGCCAAGTGGCTTCGGCCACCATTACCCGTGTGGTCTAGGACCCGTCGGGAATGCCGGTCCCAGAAGCGCTGGTGAGGGCGCAGTCGCTCAACCTCGCTTTCGAGCGTTCGCAGCAGAGCGCAACCGCGCCGCATCCAGATTGCGCTGAACCTGAATCTGTAAGATTTCATGAAGCGCGAGCACACGAAAGCACAATGAAGCCCGCGGAATTGGCAACGACGTGCCTTTCTTTTGATCCGCCGACGGCACATCGGGCGCTCGGCGAGTGGGCCACAGGTGACGAAGCGAAGCGTCGCAGTCTGCTCACCTTTGCCGACCGGGCCGGTCTGACCCTGCACCTTCGGCGGGTGGCCCAAGACGCAGGGGTAGAGCTGCCTCCCGCGGACCGGGCGGCCTGCGAGGAACGCCTGCGAAAAAACAGGCTGCGTTTGCAGAAGCACAGGGAGGGGACCGCCGCGCTGTTGGCGCTGTTCCGCAGCGCCGTCCTGCGTAGCTTCACCCTGGAGCCGGAGTTTGTGCCCGCGGCCCACGACCGGGTCCAATACGACCTGGATTTCTACCTCTCTCCCGACCACGCCCGGATGGCGTTTGCCCTGCTGCAGGCGCGCGGCTATGAGCCCCTGATCAGCCGTGACGGTGGGCCGCTCGACCACCTGCCTGCGCTGGCCCGCAAGACCGGCTGGGAATGGCGCGGTGATTTTTTCGACCTCGACATCCCGCTGCGGATTGATCTGCACTTCCAGTTGTGGGACTCCGGCTTCGAATGCATTCCGGTCCAGTTCCATCCAGAGCCACTGACGCGCCTGACCGAGCGGCACGGGATTCCCATGCTGGACGGCTGCGATCAGCTTGCTTCGTGCGCGTTACACACGCTGCGGCACCTGTTCCGGGGCAGCCTACGCGTGTCGCACTTGTACGAAATCGCGTATTTCCTCGACACGCACGCTTCTGCCAGCGAGTTTTGGCGCCAATGGCGCGAGGCGCTCAACCCGTCCCTGCGCCGCCTTTGCGCCGCCACTTTCGCTTTGGCTTCCCGGGTGTTTCAGTGCCGCCTGGCTCCCGAGCTTGAGCCCGAGATGGCGCTGCTGCCACCGCGGGCCAGTGCCTGGGTGACGCAGTTTTCCAGCACGGTGGTCGAACAGCAGCGTTCCCGCAAGGCGGAGGTGTTGCTGCAACTGAGCTTCATTGCAGGATGGCGCCGCCGGCTGCGGGTGCTGCGGCGGCGCTTGCTGCCGCTGTCGCTGCCCGATCCTGTTGATGCGGTCTACCTGCCGGCCGAACGGCTCTCTGCGGCACGTCGTCTTCTGCGGACCACGCGCCAGGCTCGCTTTGTTCTGTCTCGCGTATTCTTTCACTTGCGGGCCCTTCCGGGCTTCTTGCGGGCTGTGGGCGCTTGGTGGTTGCGGTGAACCGGGGCGTCACGGGCGTGGCGGCCGCTGCGCTATTTGCCGCGTTATTTTCTCCAGCATTTCTGCGCGAAAGCGCTCCACTTGCCAGCGACGCTGGTAGCTCTCCCGTCCGCCGCGAATAAGTTTTTCCCGAAGCCAGTGGTCGCCCAAGAGCTGAACCAGCGTCCGTGCCAGATCGGCGGCATTGCCGCGGGGGAACAGCAGGCCGTTGTACCCCGGCTCAATCACTTCCGGGATGCCGCCGGCGTCGGAGGCTACCACTGCAATGCCGCCCGCGAACGCTTCCAGGATCACCCGCCCCAGGGCCTCTCGATGCGAGGCAACCGCCAACACGTCGAGGTCGGCCAGGGCGCCCGTGGGGGAGGGCAGCGGCCCGGAAAATTCCACCCGTCTGGCTCCCAACGCCTTTGCCCGCTGGTAAAGCCGGCGGGCGTATGCTTCATCGGCCACAGCCCCCACCAGCCGAAACCGCGCTTCCGGAAAGGCCTGCAACACTACGGGCGCGGCGCGCAGCAGATCAAGCTGGCCCTTGTCGGGATGAAGCGCACCGATGATTCCGATGATCGGCCGATGCGCAGGAGTCGTAGCTGAGATCCGTTGAGCTTGCTGGCTGGGGAGTTTCAGTAGAGGAACGCCGTTGTAGACGACCTCAGCGCTTCGCCGAATCAGGCTGCGGCGCGAAAACGGCCGCAGGCACGCGTGACTGCAAGCCACCACCGTCGGGCGGGCCAGGCGAGCCGCCGCCTGTACCAGGCGCCGCTCGCGAGCCGATGCCAGTTCCAGGTGCAGGTGCCAGAGCAGAGGAAGGCCGCAGCGGCGGGCGACCACCGCCGTGGCAGGAAACAAGCGCGGCCCGTTGGCGTAAAGCAGGGCCGCCGGCAGCGCGCGCGCCAATTGCGTGAGGCGCGTGACCAATGCCGGATGGCGCAGCGCATAGCGCAGCATGTCGGCTGGCGACTTGGTTTTCGAGCCGTAGCGTCCCACTGCCAGCGGCTCCCAGCGAATCCGCAGGCGCTCCAGCTCGGCGGTGAGCGGCCCAGGGCCGGGCAGCGCCACCACCGGAGTGTAAGATTCGGCCATCGCCGGGAGCAGCTCCAGCAGGGAACGCTGGGCGCCGCCCAATTCCGAAAACTGGTCCGCGATTAGAATCGTTGGACGGCTCATCGCTGGCTCGGTAACTCCCCCGCTAGCGTGCGGCTGCGCCGTATGGCTGCGCCTAGAATGGCAAAGTACACGGGGGTGACCCGCCAGTAGGTGAGGGTGTCGCCGGAGAGCATCTGCACCATCTGACCGCACCAGAAAGCAAATAGGAAGCAGCCGAGTGCCGCTACGGCGGCCTCGCTGTGACGGCCCAGGCGGTAGGCGTGCGCCAACAGCGCTCCGCACAGCAACAACAAAGCTAATAGGCCGGGAAGGCCGGTCTCCACCAGCAAGCTCAGGTACATATTGTCGGCCACGATGTCCCGCCCGAAGTACGCGGTGTAGGGAAGCGATTTGTAGCCGATGCCCAACAACAAGTGCTGCGGGTTCTCCGCGAGAAAGCCGGCGAGGAAGTGCCACGATTCCAGGCGGAAGGAGAACACGCGGTTGGGATCGTCGAGCAGTTGCGAGAAGGTGAAGACTACCCGGTATCCGTAGCGAAGCGCCATTTCAGGCGCAAGCAAGATCACCGCGAGTGCAGCAGCGGCCGACAGCATCACCATCCTGAGTACGGGGCGGAGGCGCCACAGCGCGTTTCGGCGCAGCCAAGCCAGCACCAACAGCGCGATCAGAAGGTTGGCCATGGAAGCGCGCGAGAAGGAAAGCAGCAGCGCGGCCGCTAGCACAGGCACCGGCAGCCAGAGGAGCCAGTTTGGAAGACGGAGCTGGCGGCGCGCTTCCCCATCCAAGGCCGCAATCAGCGCCAGCACCATGGCGCAGAAATTTCCCAGCGTGCTGGCGTCATAGAAGACACCCTGCGCCCGCCGGTAGTGGCCTTCCGGCATGTAAATGTACTGGGCAGAGAAGCGCACCGGAGTGGGGAACTTGTAGAAAAAATCCACAACGGCGAAGGCTGCCGACAACAACGCCACCACGAGCACAACTTTTACCAGCAGCGCGGCGAAGTTTCCGGAGCTTCTGGAGCCATCTGCTCCGGCGCGCGCTGCCGGGCCCCAGGCGGTCCAGGCCAGCAGGACGAAACTCTGGCAGAGCAGTAACCAGCGGAGTGCGGACTGCGCTCCGACGGCGGTCCCGGAGTAAAAAAATGCGAGGGGAAGTGACGCCAGCAGGATGCCGAGAAACGCGTACCAGGCCAGGACCAGCGAGCTACGTTCCAGGCGCCATTCGGGCAAGCGTACCCAGCCGACCAGCAGTGCAGCCGCGAACACTGCAACCGCCGGATGCACCGGCAATTCCAGCCCGGCCACCGTAACTGGAAATGGCGGAGCCACCAGCGCAAGAGCAATCCAGATGGGAATCCAGGCGAGAGGGTGGCTGAGCAGGAAAGCCAGAGCTGCGGCGGCCGCCGGAACAATCAGCAAAGCAGCCGTCGCCGGCACGTCGCGTATCAGAGCGGCCGTTCCGGCGGAGGCTGCAATCAGCGCCAGTGGCCAGCGGCGCGCCTGAGGGAACGGGAAACCAAACTGATGCATCACAATTTGGATATCTGCGACTTAAATCTGGAAATTAATCCTAGATTCCGCCAATTGTGAGGATTATACCCTACGTGGCTCCGGCTCTGCGTAATCTGCGGATTCTTGTTCAGACATTTTCGTCACTTTTGTTAAAAACAGCCGCAATGCGCTTTCAAAACGGAGCCGGGAAAATTGCAGGCTGTTCCTGCGAGCAGCATCTGCGTCGAAGTCCAAATCTTCCAGCGCGGCAACAGCGGCCGCCAGCGAACTTTCTGTTTGCTCGGAAAAGAAAATCCCGGTTCGGCCGGGTAGGATCGTCTCCAGCGCGCCTCCGTGCCCGTAAGCCACGACCGGCTTGCCGCAGGCCTGTGCCTCGAGCGGAACGATGCCAAAATCCTCCAGCCCGGGGAAAAGCAGGGCACGACAGGCGCGATAGAGTTCGCGCAGACGCTCGTCGCTGACCCAGCCGGTGAACTTCACGTTCGGACCGGCGATGCGGCGCAAGGCGCGGGCTTGTGAGCCGCTGCCGGCCACGACCAGCCGCTTTCCCAGCCGGTTCATCGCGCGGATGGCCAGATCCACGCGCTTGTACGGCTCCAGCGCCGCAACCACCAAAAAATAGCGGCCAGTTGAAGTCGGGTTGCCCGGGCCCGGCGTAAAAAACTCCGTATCCACCGGGGGATGCAGCACAACCGAGTGACGCCCGTAGAGTTTCCAAATTCGTTGCCGCACGTTTTCCGAATTGGCCAAGAACTGCATGACCCCGTGGCTGGAACGCAAATCCCACTTGCGCAGGTTCCCCTGCCAGGCCCCCAGAAGCAGCTTGCGCAGCCGGCGTAGCGGCCCGAACTGAAAGTAGTCTGCCGAGGTGTCCCAGAGGTAGCGCATCGGCGTGTGGCAGTAGCAGAGGTGGGGAACGCCGGCCGGGACACGGACTCCCTTGGCGACGGCGTGGCTGCTGCTGAGCACCAAGTCGTAACCCCGCAGATCGAAGCCTTCCACCGCCGCCGGCGCCAGCGGCAGCAGGTAGCGATAGTAACGCCCGACACCTGGCAGCTGGTTCAGCCAGGAAACAATGACCTGGTGGCCGGCCACCAACTGGCCCACTTTTTCCGGGAGATAGAACAGCGTGAACAGGTCGGCGCCTGGCAGGAGGCGGCAGAACGACTCCAACACCTTTTCGCCGCCCCGCCTACCGGTCAGCCAGTCGTGGACGATGGCCACTTTCATGGCCACCTTCAGGGAACGCCAACGTGTGTGTGGTTCTCTTGGGAGGACCTGACCCGAACTTCGCCGGCGCCCCGCTCCGGAGCCCAGTTCCACACCCAGGTTTCGTAGAGAAGACTGCCCAAAAACCCCAGCAATGCCGCTAGCAGGACATTCAATCCCAGGCGCGGGCCGTTGGGATGGGAAGGAACAATCCCCGAATCGGCGAGGAGCAGCTCTTCTTGGCGGGCGGCCATGTCGAGCTCGGCTTGGCTGGCGCGCTTGCTGTGGGATACTATGGCACTCTCCGCCAACGAGTAGTTGAGCTCCAGCTCCTTGCGGCGCAACTTGGGAGGAGCCGCATCGGCGCGGCTGGTGCGCTGGAATTTTTCCAGCGCCTCTTGCGTTTCGCCCAACCGGGCGAGGAGCCGTTCCTGCTCTTTTTCAAACTGCTGCGCCGCCCGTTGCGCTTCCGCCGAGTTCATTGCCGCAATCGACTGGGCAGCCAGGCGTGCCAAGCTGAGGGCAACTTCGTGCGCCTTCTGTGGATTCGGAAGACGAACACGCACCTTCAGAATCTTCGTGTTTTTCAGCAGGGTGACGTTCAGCGCCGAGCCGCGGAAACTGTCCACAGTGTAGCCGTAGGGAGGCTGGTCCAGCTGGGCCTGGCGAATCAGGCGATCCAGCAATCCATCACTCTGCAGAACATGCTCATAGCTCCGCAAGTACTGCAAGTAGGTATGGTTTACGAAGGCAGGGAAGCTCGCCTCGCTGCCAGCCCGCTGGATGATTGCAGGTTGGATCACCAGCGTGCCGGTCGCCTCGTACGTTTTTGGCAACAGCAGGCTCACGGCCAGGGCGACGGCTGAGGCCGCCGCAACCAAGAGCGCCATGCGCTTCCAGCGGCCCAGCATAACCCGCAGATACGCCATCAGTTCAAAAGGAGCGGGCATGATCACGGACCTCGGGAATCGCCTCGGGAGCTCTGGTGGCCGAAGGCAAGGTTGGCGCCACGGTCGCAGCGCGCCGCCGTAGCGCACGCAGGGGCGTTCGCAGCAGAATTTTCAAGTCCAAACTCAGCGACCAGTTCCGCAAATAGTACAGGTCGTACTCCAGCCGCCGCGAAATATCGCTGGCGCCGGTGAGCCCGTGAATCTGGGCCCATCCCGTGATCCCCGGTTTCAGCCGCTGGCGCAGCGAGTAGCTTTCCAGAGCCTGACCGAAGCCCTCGGCAAAATGAGGGCGCTCAGGGCGCGGCCCAACCACGCTCATCTCGCCGCGCAGCACGTTCCAACACTGCGGCCATTCATCCAGGCCCAGGCGACGCAGGACTCGTCCCAGGGAGCCGGCTTCGGGCGGAGCAGTGTCGCTCCAGCGATGCTCGCTCATGTCCGGCGGTCCTACCGGCAGGGTCCGGAACTTGTACAGGGTGAACGATCGACCGTTCCAGCCGATTCGTTCCTGCGCAAAAAGCGCCGGCCCGGGAGAGGAAGCTTTGATCGCCAGCGCAATCGCGGCAGCCAGCGGGGCGCCCAGAACCAAGGCGGCTGAGGCGATCACGATGTCCAGCGCCCGTTTGAGCACTGCGTAGGAAAAACGCCTGCCGGGGAACAAACCCACATCCACCACCAACAGGTCTTCCTTGCGACGCACCGCCGCAGCGCCGGGCAACTCCAGCGCCACGCGAACCGGAACCGGAAGGGACTGCAAGGCTTCTAGCACCGCGGGTAGGCAGGAAATTTCTTCCGCCGAAGGCGCCACTAGGATTTCGTCCCAGCAGCGTGTGTTGCGCAGGGCGCGAATCTCCTGATCCTGGTCTGCGCGCAAGAATTCCACGTGCGCCCGAGCGGGGAGCAGTTGCAAAATGCATGGGTGGCTCCCAATGACAACCACCTGAGTTGGCTGGCGCCGCACAATTCGTTGGCGGAGACCCGTCAGGTGGAGGGCCGAAGCAAGGGAATGCAGGCGCCGCAGAAGCATGGTGCCGGACCGGAAGCAGTCACGAATTACTTGACCAGAAGACGCAAACCACAATATACCGGCAAGGGCGGCAAATCAACGAGTTGTTGATCGTGCAAACGGACCGGCAAGCGGTTGAGAAACAGGCGGCAGCGGCCTTCTGGACGCTGGCGAGCGTGGTGGTCGTGGTCCCGCTGGCCCTGGCTCCGGGCCTGCAATTTTTCGACGTTACCCCGAAATTACTGGTCTTACTGGCAGGCGCCTGCGTCGTCTGGGTGTCGCTGGCGGTCGAAGGTCGGGTCCCGTCTTTTGGTGGGCAGGCAGGCAGATTCTTGGGGCTGCTGGCGGCGCTGGCTGCCATGGGTGTACTGGCCACCATTTTTTCGCACAACCGCGTGCTGTCGCTGGTCGGGAGTGAATGGCGGCGTATGGGCCTGCCGGCTTGGCTGGCGTGCCTGGCAGTGGCGGCAGCGGTCCCTGTAGTGATCGGCGAGGACAGCGCGCGGCGACGCCGTCTGCTGACGGCCTGGGTGCTGGCAGCCGTCGCCGCGGCCACCTACAGCTTTGCGCAATACTTTGGATGGGATCCCTGGATCTCATCCGCGCTCTACCACATCGGCGAAGGCGAGTGGCAAATCGTGAGGCCGCCGGCGACGCTGGGCTACGTGAGTTACCTGGCCGCCTTCTTGCTGCCGGCAGGGTTTGTCTCGGTGGGCCTGGCCATGTCGGGGACCGCGGCCCGGGCGCGACTCGCCTGGGGTGCGGCGGCTGCCGCACTGGCGCTGGCGCTGGTGATCTCTGGCAGTCGAGGCGCGTGGTTGGGCGCGGCGGCTGGTGTGGTCGTGTTACTGGCCTGCGCCAAGCGTCGCCGTCCTGTGCTGCTGGGCCTGCTGGGGGTGACCGCGCTGGCCGCCGTCTTTGTGCTCTCTCCCCCCGGACAGCGGGTGCGCAGCCGACTGCGCTGGTTTGTGGAAGACCCGGCGGGCGGGGCGCGCCTGCTGCTCTGGCGCGATTCGCTGCGCATGGCCCGCGCTCATCCCTTGCTGGGGACGGGGCTCGACACTTTCGAACTCAGCTTCCTGAAGTTTCACTCGCTGGAGCTCGCCCGGCGGGACCCGGACCGGTACGCCGAATCGCCCCACAATGTCTTTCTCGACTACCTGACTTCCGCGGGTCTGCCGGCGATGTTGCTGTTTGCCGCGCTGATGGGAATGGCGCTACGCAACTTCGGCATGTCCTCCCGCGCCGTTTCGTCACGCGAAGCCGCGCTGGAGGTTGCCTTGTTGGCCGCGCTGGTTGCTGGGCTGGTGAGTGCCCAATTCATTGCCGACACGATTCCCACGAGGCTCACTCTGTTGCTATTGGCCGCGCTGTCGGTTTCCGTACCTGCCACCACTGCCCGGCTCGGGGCGCGAACCGTGGTGGCGGCGGTGGCCGTTGCTGGCTTGGCCTTGGTGGTCGTCTTCGGGGTGCAGTTGGTGCGCGCCGATCGCGCCGTGTGGAGGGCAATGCAAGCGCGGGAGGGCGGCGATCTGGACACCCTGCTCCGAGCCGGAACCGCCGCGCGTTACGCCTTTCCCTGGACCGGCACTTATCCGTTTGCTTACTCGCGCGCCCTGGGTCGCGTGGTGATCCGGAGCAGCCTGCAACCGGCGCAACGCGGCCTGTTGCTGGCTCTGGCCGAGGATTCCGCGCAGGCTGCGCTGTCCCATTCCGGCCGCCCGCAGATGGTGCAGGTGCACCTGGCCTCGCTGTACGTGTTGCAAGGCAAAGCGGAGCAAGCGCGAGCGGCCTTGGAGGAAGCTATCCGCGCCGCTCCCGCCTGGTATCGGCCGCGCTGGTTGCTGGCGGCCCTGCTGGCCGAGCAAGGCCGCTATGTCGAGGCAGCCGCGCAGGCCGGCGCTGCCTTGGACCGCGGTGCCCGCAGACATCCCGAGATTGCTCGGCAGTGCCTGGAAATTCAGCAACTGTCGGCACGCTGACGTTACACGGTTGTGTGGTTATGAGCCTTTTCTGATGTTGATTCTGCACTTGGGTTGGGTAAGAATTAGGATCAGCGGTATGCGTGCCTACCTCGTCGCTGGGTTGCTCCTGTTGCTGGGGACTACCTCCGCCCCGGATTCCCTCTGGGCACAAGCGCCCGACTTGCCGCCGAGCTCAGTAGTGAACGGCGCCAGTTTTCGCGCGGCAGCCGATCCCAATGGAGCCGTGGCCCCGGGCGCGATAGTGGCCATCTTCGGGGCGAACCTGGCCGGCGAAACCCAGCTGGCAATGAGCGTGCCGCTCTCCACCCGGCTGCCCGACACGCCGGAGGGTACAAGGGTGACCTTCACTGTCGGGAATACAGATTTTGACGCTCCCCTGTTTTTCGTTTCGGCTGGCCAGATGAACGCGCAGGTACCATTTGAGGTGACGGCCGGCGCCGCCTCGGTGCGGGTGCAGCGAGGCAGCGAAACCAGCGCCACGCAGTCGGTTCAGGTGGCGAATGTTTCCCCCGGCATTTTCACCGTCAACCAGCAGGGCACCGGTGCGGGGGCGATCTTGCATGCCGATACCTTCCAAGCCGTCAGCGAAAGCGACCCGGCGCGGCCGGGCGAGTTCCTGCTTATTTTTTGTACCGGCCTGGGCCCGGTGGACCCCTCCGTGCCGTCCGGCGATCTGGCTCCCAGCACTGAGCCACTAGCACGCACCGTTAATGTCCCCATGGTGAACATCGGCGGGATGCCTGCCCAGGTCACCTTTTCCGGCCTGGCCCCGGGATTCGTGGGCCTGTACCAGGTGAACTTGCAAGTACCGCAGGGGATCCCGTCGGGCGCGCAAGAGATCGAGATCGTCATCAACGGCGTGCCCAGCAGGGAAAACGTCACCATCGCCGCGCAATAGTCGTCTGGACAGTTTCTTTGGTGGTCTTGGCGGTGGCCTGGGCACTGCTTGCCTAGAAGTTCCTTTCAGCAGGGACCGATCTGCCGGAGAAACGTGAAAAGATCATGGCCGCAGCCAGTACCATGTCGATTGTCAACGCCTTGAAAAGGCGTGGCGCCTACGCGCCACGTGGACGATGTGAGGGAGGTATCATGCGCCGTTTTGCAGTCATCGTTCTGCTTGGTCTTATGCAGGTTCTCCTTGTACACGCGCAGGACAACCCATCCCAGCCGCTCACCGGGTACTCGAATGACGCGGCTCACGCCCAGCGCGAATGGGAAAGGAAATTTCGCGCGATTCCCGTTCCAGAGAACTTGCGAGAGTATATGAAGCGGCTCTCGGCCCGGCCGCATCACCTGGGCTCGCCCTACGGCAAGGAAAACGCCGAGTGGATTCTTGCCAAATTCAAAGAATGGGGACTGGACGCTCACATAGAGACGTTTGACGTGCTTTTCCCCACACCCAAGAAACGCGTGGTGGAACTGGTCGAACCCATCAAGTTTGTCGCCAAGCTCCGCGAGCCGACAGTCCCGGTTGATCCCACTTCTAGCCAGCACGACGAACAATTGCCGACTTACAATGCCTACTCCGCGGATGGAGATGTGACGGCGCCGCTCGTCTATGTCAACTATGGCATTCCGGAAGATTACGAGAGGCTCGAGCGCCTGGGGATCTCCGTCAAAGGTGCAATTGTCATTGCCCGCTACGGGGCTTCGTGGCGCGGGCTCAAACCCAAGCTTGCGGCGGAACACGGCGCGGTCGGCTGTCTGCTTTACTCCGATCCCCGCGAGGATGGGTACTTCCGGGGAGACGTCTTCCCCGATGGCGCCTGGCGTCCGCCAGGCGGAGTACAACGCGGCAGCGTTATGGATATGTCGCTTTATCCCGGCGATCCTTTGACCCCAGGTACGGGCGCAACCGCGGAGGCGAAGCGGTTGGCAATCAGCGAGGCGAAGACCCTGATGCGGATTCCAGTCCTGCCAATCTCTTATAGTGATGCGCAGCCTCTGCTTGCCGCGCTCAAAGGGCCTGTTGCTCCCGAGCAATGGCGCGGTGCGCTGCCGATTACCTATCACGTCGGCCCAGGCCCCGCTAAAGTGCACCTGGAGGTGAAAGCGAGCTGGGATATCAAGACAATCTACAATGTCATCTCTAGGATTCCGGGGTCGGTTTATCCCGACGAATGGATTGTTCGCGGCAACCATCACGACGCCTGGGTGAACGGAGCAGTAGATCCGGTTGCGGGTCTGGTGGCTATGCTGGAAGAAGCCCGCTCTCTCGGGGAGCTACTCAAGCAAGGCTGGAAACCCAAGCGGACCATCATCTATTGCGCCTGGGATGGCGAAGAGCAGGGACTCCTCGGCTCGACGGAGTGGGCCGAAACGCACCGGGACGAACTGCTTCGCCATGCCGTGGCATATATCAACACCGACCCCAACAGTCGCGGCTATTTCCGCGTGCGGGGATCCCACACACTAGAGAAATTCATCAACGGGGTTGCGCGAGACATCGTGGACCCTGAAAAGAAGATTTCCGTCTGGAAGCGGAGGCAATTAACGCTCATCGCTGATTCCAAGTCGCGGGAAGACCGAGAGGAAGCGCGACACAGACCCGACTGGAGAATTGGCGCCTTAGGTTCTGGGTCCGATTTCACGGTCTTTCTTGATCATTTAGGCATTGCCTCGCTATACCTTTGGTACGGCGGAGACGACTGGGGTGGTGGTGTCTATCATTCCATCTACGACGATTTCTACTGGTACACGCGCTATTCGGACACCGACTTTACCTACGGGCGCGCGCTGGCGCAAACTGCGGGCACCGCGGTGATGCGCCTAGCCGACGCCGAGTTATTACCCTATAACTTCACAAACTTTGCCGATACGGTCCGCAAGTATACGGAAGAACTGAAGAAACTCCTGAAAACCACCCGGGACGAAGTCCGCGAGCGCAACGAACAGATTGCAGAGGGGGTTTTCCAGGCTACAGCCGATCCCAAGAAGACTTTTGTTGCTCCCTCCATGGAGGAAATCCCACCACACTTGAACTTCGCTCCACTTGAGAACGCCGTGGACGCACTCACCCGCAGCGCTGCGCACTACGAAAAGGCTTTGTCGAAAGCCCAGGAAAACGGTGGGACTGCGCTGAATCGTGCTTCGTTCCGAGGAGTGAATGCAAAACTTATTGAGAGCGAGCGCAGGCTAACAAGTGCCGAAGGGCTACCCGGACGTCCGTGGTACAAGCATTTAATTTATGCACCCGGCCTTTACACCGGGTACGCCGTGAAGACGCTCCCGGGCGTGCGCGAAGCAATCGAGCAGAAGAAATGGGAGGAGGCTGACGCGCAGCTTGTACGGGTGGGAAAGATCCTGGAGGATGAGGCGAGGTTGATTGAATCGGCTGCGAATGAGTTAGAGATGATCGCAAAGTGATTCCTTTGATAGCGAGCCCGGACTGGATCATGAGCCGCCACGTTGGCTTGGATGGGGGCGGAGCCTGAGATGTGCCGAAGGTTTGAGATCCCTTAAGGAAGGACCATGGCCAAAGCAAAAAGCAGAGCACCTGTGCGCAGCTCGGCCGCCTTGGCGGAACTCACCCGCGCCAAGAACCTGCAGCGGCGTGGCTTGCAGGCAGAGGAGGAGATCGCCCGCCTGCTTGAGCCCTTGAAGGACAAGCTGAGTGCGCTAGTCCTCGAACGCGACCGTCTCTTCTACGAAGTAATAGTTGCTCGCCAGAAGTTCTTTCAGGCAGTCAAGAAGGCGGATCCTCGCTTGGTCCATCATCGCAGCCTGCGCTACGAGGAGAAGGGGCAGAACGTCTATGTGGTCTGGGACGAGACGGGGCCACAGTTCTCTACCCACGAAGGGGCTGAACTTCCGAACCTGCAGCCGTTCGTGCGCCGCCGACGCGGGCGGCGGGCCCTGGACCTGGCGTTTTGGTTGGGCTAGGTGCTAGGGCAGCGTGACTCGCCCGCCGCTGACGGCGAGTGTGTGCCCGGTCATGAAGCCAGAGAGGTCGGACAAGAGAAAATACGCCACATTGGAGATGTCCTCCGGTTGCCCGAGGCGCCCCAGAGGTGTCGCCGCGATTATCCGCTGGGTAGCCTCAGGACCCAACAGGGCGCCCATCTCCGTCTCAATCAAGCCCGGCGCGATGCCGTTTACGCGAACGTGCGGCGCGAATGCTTCGGCGCAGCACCTGACCAAGGCAATGACGCCAGCCTTGCTGGCGGCGTAATGAATCTGTAGCTTTCTCGGAACCAGAGCAGCGACGGAGGATAAGCAAAGGATGCGGCCATACCTGTTGGCCAGCATCTCGTCCTTCACCGCCATGACCGTGAGAAAAACTCCGTCCAGGTTGATCGACAGCGTCTTCTTCCAGGTCTCCCAGGAAATCTCTTGATGGTTTTCCAGAATACTGAGACCGGCGTTAGCCACTAGCAATCCGATCGGTCCCAACGCCTGGCGCGTTTTGGCCACCACGGCCTCTACGTCGGCTGGCTGGGAAACGTCTCCCTTGATCAGAAGGCACCGGACCCCCTCCCGCTCGATCAGTTGCTGGGCAGTGCGGGCCTCTTCGTCCCGCCGGAGGTAGTTGAGAGCAATATCGGCACCGTGCCGAGCCAGTTTCAGTGCGATCGCGCGACCAATCCCTCGCGAGCCTCCGGTGATCAGTGCGGTCTTGCCCGCGAACTCTTTGCTCGTCATTTTGCGATCAGTTCCTTGACTACCTGCCCATGCACGCCGGTAAGCCGGAAATTCCGGCCGCTGTGGAAACAGGTGAGTAAGGTATGATCCAGGCCCATCAGGTGGAGGATGGTGGCATCAAGTATTACACCCGTTGCCTTCGTCGGAGCGCATAAGCTCAGGATCAACCGACCATTCTTTGGAAATCCCGGGGCCTGTGTAATTGATTAAACCGGAATTATCGATTTCAGGTTTCCTCGGCTCCAGAATCTATGCCCAGCCGTCATGCCGCGTCAAGCTCAAATCTCCAGCGGCAGGGGCGCGAGCAACAGGGAGGAAATCACTGTTAAAGTTCCGGTTGTAGACTCCTGATGCCCAGATCCGCGGCAGCTAGAAACGCTCGCCGCGCTGATCTCCAACGTCAGTTTCTCGAGGATCGTGAAGAACGGCTATCTCACAACCATCTCCCTCTCGGACGAAGGCCGGTGGATGAAATGGTCTGTCGCCGTAGTCTGGCTCGCGAGCGGGCTGCTCGTCATGCATCCCTACTACAGGCAGGCCGGCTCGGGTTACCTCGCGCGCCTGGGCCTCCCTGGATGGGTGATGGGAATTGCGTGTCTTCTGGAAGTGATCCTTGGATTGCGGGTGGCGTTCGGTGCGGCGACCTCCTGGCTGTGGGCTGTGCAGACGTGCCTAATCGTTGCCTTCACGACGGTTCTCGCGCGGCTCGAGCCTATGCTCCTGCTTCATCCCTTCGGAGTGCTCTCCAAGAACGTCCCGCTTCTCGCTTTGATCGGAACCAGCTGGCTTCTCGAAAGAGAAGGATGGACGCCTCGCGCCATCTGGCTCCTTCGTGCGGGCATGGCAGCTGTTTGGATCACCGAGGGACTTTTTCCCAAGATTCTCTTCCAACAGCCCATGGAACTCGCGGTTGTAGCGCGTAGCGGCCTGGTGCCGGGCGATCCGGCCGCCTTCTTGCGTTTCATGGGCTTGTGTCAACTGGCGTCGGGGATCGCCGTGCTTGTCTTACGCGGCCGGCCACTTCGATTCATTCTTCGGTGCCAGGTGATTGCCCTCCTCCTTTTGCCAATCCTTGTTTCCGTCCAGGACCCTCTCCTCTGGGTTCATCCGTTCGCACCTTTAGTCAAGAACATTCCCATCATCGCAGGGACGGCGATTCTGGTGCGCCGATGCTCGAGGGAGGAGGGTAGCGCGTGAGCCAGGTGGTTGTCTTTGGCGGTTATGGTGTCTTCGGTTCGCATGTGGCGTGCGAGCTCGCGCGGCGTGAGATCAAGGTTGTCATCGCCGGCCGAGACTTGGCCAAAGCAGAATTTCTTGCGCGCAAGCTGGGGCCCAAACATCGCGCTGTATTCGCCGACGTAACGGATGCCGAGTCCTGTCGAAGGGCACTGCGAGGGCGCAACGCCGCTGTGAACTGTGCGGGTCCGTTTTCGGCCTTCGGTTCGATTCTCCTCGAGATGTGCCTGGAAGTGGGCTGCCATTATGCAGACATCTCCGACGACCGCGCTCACTCTGGTTTGGTCCGTAGCTTTGATGGCCGGTTTAAGACTCGCGGCCTGAGCGCCGTCTACGGGTGCTCCAGTTTACCTGGTATCTCAGGAGCGCTCGCTTTGGTCGCGCAAGACGGCATGACGTCGGCGCCTGCGCGTGCCCGCGTGACCCTTTTCATCGGAAACGATGACCGAAAAGGGGCTGCGGCAATTCGTTCAGTCGTTCGGGCGCTGGGCCGGCGTATCGATGCCCCAGACGGGACCCTCCGAGGATTTCGGAATCGGGAAGTCGTAGACCTTCCGGCACCATTCGGTCGGCGTCCTGTCTACAGCTTTGAGAGTCCGGAATACGATCTCTTCCCGAGCCTGCTTGGGGTACGTGCAGTCTCGGTCAAGGTAGGGTTTGGAGCCCCGATGGCATCCCGGACCTTTGCGCTTCTCGCATACATCTCCTCGGGGTACGGTGACTGGCTGGCAAGGGCCATTGAACGTCTTGGGCGCCTGCTCTCAGGATACGGACCTTCCGGCGGCGCGGTGGTAACCGACCTGTTTTGGGAGATTGGCGTAGCTCGCCGGGCCGCGATCTACACTTCGAGCGGAGCTCAGCGGATGGCCGCGCTTCCATGCGTATTTTCCGTCTCCGCTCTTTTAGAGAACCAAGTTTTGCATCGAGGAGCAATGACGGCATACGAGCTTCTCGGAGCCCAAAAGCTTCTCGAGGGTCTTCTGGCAGAGGGCTACCAGCGAGTGTATACCGGAGGTTCGACAGGGAGTTCCACTACCGATCTTTGACTAGCTCCACGCGACGATTGAGGGTGCGCCCCTGGTCAGTGTCGTTGCTGGCTGCCGGGGCAAGGTAGCCCACACCTTCGCTCCGCAAGCGATTTCGCGCAATACCATAGTCTGCGATGAGTGCGTCGGCGACAGCTCTGGCCCGGCGCTGGGAAAGATCCATGTTGTAGTCGAAACGACCGGAATTATCGGTGTGCCCGACCACAATGAGCTTCAGCGATGACTGCGAGCCAAGGAGCTTGGCGATCTCGTCCAGCGTCACCTTGGACTCCGGCTTGATGCTCGCCCGGTCATGCTCGAAATAGATACCGTAAAGCACCACCTTCCCCCTTGCTCCTATGTCGAGCTGCATCTTTTCGGCGTTGATCATCTGCATTTCCATCGTCTTGGTCTCGGCCGCGATCACGCGCACCCGCTGTCCGTCACCGCCGCTGTGCGGACTGACCAGCACCGACAGATAAATCTCTCCGGCACCCGAACTCTTCTTTGCAGATAGATAATAAATCTCATTGCCAATCGAGGTCTTATCGAGAATCTCCACCGGGTGCTTGTACTTGAAGTCGTAGGGACGAATGTCGCCCGGTCCGCCCGAAAAGATCGATTCATAGCCCGCTTCACCGACTCTCGCCTGGAAATTCCGGAACACCTCGAGCGCCGACACGCCCGGAGGCACACGGTATAGAATCCGAGTGATTTTGCCCTCGACCCTCCGGGCCGTCTTTTCAGCGTCCCTGGCGGACCGCACCGGCCCCATAGCCAGCACCGTCTTGCCGTAGTTCTCGACCTGGTAGGACTTGATGCCCGAATCTGCAAACCGGCCGATGCCCGGGTAGTCCGCACTGCCAGCAACATCTTTGGCGGCGACGCTCGGCGAGACGACAGCCAGGCAGAGTACCGAGAGAGTGAGGGGATGAGTGATTGCACGCATCGTTTCCTCCTGATTTTATGGTGCTCCCGATTTTATGGGGATTGCCGCTTCAGGCCCCTGTGGAATTCTACGTGACCTGTGCAGACTCCTGGCCGGCCGGGACCTGGGGTGCGCCATCGCGACCGCCCCGGCGGGCTGCCTTTCTATGTCGCTAGCCGATCCAAGTAATCGATCAGCTGCATCTGCTGCTCCTGCAGCACCTCGATGAATTCCACCCCGATGAATTCCACCTCGCCGCCATGTACGTGGTGGCGCACTACTGCCGTCATTTCCGTCTCCTCCGATCCGCCCAGCGAGAATCGCATCGTCACTAACGTGCCCACCTGCGGCAGTTCGGTTCCCTTCACCAGCACGCCCATACGCGATATGTTCACTACCTGGAATTGCTGGGTACGGTCCCCGAATTCGCAACGAACTGGTATTTCGATCGGGAACCGCGGATGGCGCCGCTTTTCCATGAACCCTACCCGGACTCTCCTACGAGCCAGCGAGAATAAGTGTCTTGATAACGTATACCACAACGAGAGAGTCCCTTACGTTGGGAAAATGATTCTTGCTCGGTACATGAAGCAGGCCTGACACAAAGTGGCTGGCCTGAAATTCTCGATCGTAGGCGCGAGTCAAAGAACACCACTCACCCTCCAGGCTTGGAACATAGGTAAACACTAGCCCGTAGGGGAGACCTCCCCGGCGCTGCTGGTGAAAAGGAGGTAGGTCACTTCGGCGGGTTCTTTCCAGCGTGCTTGGCACGGATGGCCTTGGCGCGGGCCTCCAGTTTGGCGGCCTCGGCCTCCCTGTTCGTCTTCCGTAGAAGCTCAGCGTAGTTGTCGAGGGTCTTGGCTACCTCCAGGCGCTCCGGCCCCAGGGCCTTCTCGCGAATCGCCAGCGCTCGCCGGAACAGCGGTTCGGCCTCGGCGTACTTGGCCTGGGCGGTGTAAAGCGCTGCCAGGTTGTCGAGGATTGGAACCACCACTTCCACCACTCGAGGATCCTCCGGCTCCAGCTCCTTCTCGGCGACCCGCTTCTCGACGATCGCCAGCGCCCTCTGCAAGAGCGGCTCGGCCTCGGCGTACCTTCCCTGGGCGCGGTAGACCGCTCCCATAGCGCTCAGACTGATTGCCAATTGCGGGTCCTCTCCGAACTTTTCCGCCTCCTTTTCGTCGATCGCCAGCACCCGCCGCAAGAGCGGCTCGGCCTCGGCGTACTTGCCCTGGGCGGTGTAAAGCGCTGCCAGGTTGTCGAGGCTGCTCGTCACGTCGGGATGCTCCGGCGGCATGGCCTTCTCGGCGACCGCCAGCGCCCTCCACAAGAGCGGCTCGGCCTCGGCGTACCTATCCTGGGCGCGGTAGACCGTTCCCAGGGCGCCCAGGTTGACTGCCAAACGCCGGTCCTGCTCTCCGAACTTTTCCGCCTCCTTCAGCGCGGTGAGCAGTTGTTTCTCGGCCGCGGCGTACTGATCCCGGTCGAAGGCCACCTTAGCGGCGTCCATGTACTTCTTCCAGGCCGTGTCTTGAGCCACGACAAGAGAAGCCAGACACAATATTCCCGGTAGCAGCCAGCCAGTTTTGGCTTTCGTCATCTAGGACTCCTATGGCAAACGGTAGGGCAGCCGATTCTCCCCTTGGGCGAATGATACGCCGATTCGCCAGGCCGGACGGCTTCGGTTGTCTTGGTAACGACGCAAGTGATGAGGTTCGCCTTGTTCCAGCCGTGGGCCTTAAATATGGCTGCAAGCCTCTGAGTACAAGACGGTTGCCTCAGATCCGGTGGATAGGTCCCCACAAGTCGGTTAGCGTTTACCACATAGGCTCCGGAGCCAAGCACCCGGGGCTCCGCCATTTCATTTATGGATAACTGGGGAGATTCAAATGCCCACCGAAATTCAGCTTCCGACTTGCTTGATGGACGCTCTGGAGGATCTCTTCCCGACTCTTGAATGGGAGCGGGTGAGTTTCTTCATCGGCATCAAATTTCCATTCAACATACGTTCGCGAGCTGGTGCCATCGGGTTTTAAGGGATTCCGGCAAACATAAGGTTGCTAGAATGGCAGGCACCTAACTAACCGATCCGTTTCTGGCCACCTTTATCGGCGCATAAGGACTTATACACCATCCACGCCGCCGCCTTTTCGAGCGATACATCTTCTCCCGCCGAAACCATACGCGACGGACTATCCATCAAAATGTCGCGATGGGATTCAAAGGTGATCCGGTGCCGCCACGAATCGGCAGCGGAGCCGCCGTCAGCAGAAATTCCCACCGGTTTCGGGCGGCCGCCGCATCGGCAAGGGCTTCGAGATCCAGATTGTCGAACAAGTGGACTCCCAAGTAGATCAAGGCGAAATCGTGAACAGCTGCCGTGAGAGGCGACGGGGACACATACTGCGGATGGTCGCTCCCCATGACCGAGACGTCGCGCTGTTTCAACCACGGGATCACCGAGGGATCGAGCCCGGCCGAGCGGCCGCCTTCTCTCCTGCCTCGGAGCCACGGCCCTTTGGCCTTCCGGCGGGCCCACACGCCCGTGCGCACGAACAGCACATCCCCGGACGACACTTTCACCCCTGCCTTCTGTTCCCACGCCTCGAGATCCTCCACGTAAATGGGCGTGCCGGGTTCGAGATACGGCACACCTTTCAGTCGCGGAATGTCGATCAGGATGCCGCGGGTGAAGATGCCATTCTTTACGTTGTGGATAGAGTTTTTCGAGTGTCCTTCCTTGAGCACCGTTTCCGGATCCGGCGTATAGCCGTTATAGAAGACTCCGTTCGCATTCATGTGGGCCAGCGAATCGAGGTGCGAATGAGCAATCCCGTGGTAATTGACCGCGATTCGGTCCTTCCCGATCGTCAGCATGGTGTGCTCATAAGGATGCCAATTGTCAACAGCCTGTACGGTATCAACGTCCCCTGCGAGGGAGACCGAGAAGCCCTCCTTTACGAGAGCCGCCGCCTGCCTTCGCTTGGCCGGCGTAATCAAGTTCAAGGCTCCGATCTGGTCGTCCTGGCCCCATCGTCCCCAGTTCGTAAGCTCCGTCTTCCAGCGTTCGTATTCCGCCTCTGTGACAGTGCGGCCGGGGGGGGGCGTCGCGCTCTGGGAAGACAGCTTGCCCACTGCCAGCGCTCCAACCAGCAATACAAGCAGAAAAATTCTCACCGTTCCCTCCCTCCGGTGAATTCACCGTGCCATTATCGGAAGTGGTTGAAACAAATGGTAGGCCCGAGCAGGCTCGAACCGCTGACCTCTACCGTGTCAATTCTCTGAACCATGTTACAAGGGATGACAAGGAGTGAGCCTAAGTGATACGGGCAGCAAGGGATCACTCGATTCAACCGTTGTGCAGGGTAACACTGAGGCACACCGAGTGACAAGGAGTTAGCTGGGCTTGGATGGCAGGGTTACGTCACAAAGCACGTCACAATCCTACAGCGCGAGCCCAGAAGAACGCTCGCATGGGTCCATAACGCTGCCTATCGGGGCCTTGAGCGCCTGGTCAAGCACGCGCGCCATTACTGGCTGTTGCTTACGGAGGGTCACTTGATGCGGCAGCCTTTCGGGGCTGCTGCGGCGGACCGAGGCGTTGTCGAAGCCGAGCAGTCTTTGAGTTCGCCCCAAAGCTCGCAAGACTCCCAGCAGCAGCCAAACAGTTTTCGCTCTCATCTTGCTGGCCTCCCTTCCCGAAAAGAGCTTGGGTAAGCGATCTAGCCCTTGCCAGCAATGATAGACCGCTTGGCAAGGCCGGATAGCATCGGTTGTCTTGGTGGTGATTCCTAGAACCGGCGGGGGCTATGGCATGCTCGGGGACTACGGGCCTGGCCGTCTCCGCCGGCGGCTAGCACCCAAGGCGCGAAGAACTCGGCGAGGTGCTGTGCCTTAGCGACCAGGGCGCCCAACAAAAGCGCCTCTGCCCAAAGCCTGTCGTCACACACGTGTCCGCCCCCTGTCCCCGATGTTCGCCAAGTTTGCCTCCGTTTGAGCTTCGGCTATCCGGCTGGCACCGGTGGCGGTCAAGAACAGGGTGTACCCACTTCCCCGTGCCAGGAAGCTCACGTGGCTCGCGGTCTCGCCGTGATTTGCTTCAACGACCGTCGCCCAGTGACTTCTGGACCGTCTGGAATGTTAGGCCGGCTCAATCCACTAGAAAGGATTAACTCCTGGTGATGAATTCATCCAGATTCAGCAGAAGTCGACAAACCCCGAACCAGGCCGCCGCCTCCACAGGCTCGATGCCCTCTATCTCGATTGCGGGGAATAAGCTGTCTGCCAACTCTGTTTGTTCCTCCAGAAGCCGCTTCTGCTGCTGGTAGTAGCCAGCTAGGCGATCTTTTTCCTGCGGTTGGGGATCTCGACCCAGGGAAAGCCGGAAGGCGTAATTCAGCCGGTCCTCCCAGCTGCCTCGTTCCTCCCGCAGAATCCTGACGGCCATCACCTGCGCTGCTTCGACAAATACCGGATCGTTGAGAAGGTTCAGCGCCTGCAGCGGCGTGGTGGACCGCTCTCGTTGGGTGCAGGACAGCAGAGACTCCGGTGCATCAAAGTTGACCAACTGCGGGTACGGTGTGGTGCGCACGAACAGCCGGTCCTCCCAGCTGCCTCGTTCCTCCCGCAGAATCCTGACGGCCATCACCTGCGCTGCTTCGACAAATACCGGATCGTTGAGAAGGTTCAGCGCCTGCAGCGGCGTGGTGGACCGCTCTCGTTGGGTGCAGGACAGCAGAGACTCCGGTGCATCAAAGTTGACCAACTGCGGGTACGGTGTGGTGCGCACGAACATCGTGTAAAGACCCCGGCGGTAGCGGTCCGCTCCGGTGCTCTCTTTCCATTTGCCCTTACCCCAAAAGCCCAACTCCATCACCCCCGGCGGCAGGGGCGGACGGGCGCTCTTCCCTCCGATTGTTCGATTCAACAGCCCGCTGGCGGCCAGTGCCGCGTCGCGGACCGATTCTGCTGGCAGGCGGAGATGCGTCTGGCGGGCGAGCAGCTGGTTATGAGCATCGCGCTGCTGCAAATCGTCTCTCACCTTTGCGGATTGGCGGTAGGTGGCCGACTCCACCATGAGTTTGTGCATCCCCTTCATGTTCCAGCCATTCCCCATGAATTCGGTCGCCAGCCAATCCAGCAGTTCCGGATGCGTGGGCTGGGTTCCTTGCGTGCCAAAGTCCCCTGAGGTTTTCACCAGCCCGTGGCCAAACAGCTCCTGCCATGCGCGGTTGACCCAGACGCGCGCCGTTAGGGGGTTGTCCTTCGCAACCAGCCACCGCGCGAGGGTGAGCCGGGAAGGATTTGAGCCATTGGGAAGGGAGTTCAGAACTGCCGGTACGTCAGGTTGGACTTCAATCCCAGGATTGGTATATTCGCCTCGGATTAAGATGTGCGTCTTGGGAGGATCAGGATTCTCGACCAGAATTTGAGCTTCACTCAGTCCTGGATACTCTTCCTTCAGCTTCTTCAATTTGTCCAAGAGTTCCTTAAACTTCAGTTCCTTGTACTTCATTTCGCCAAACGGTGCTCCCGAAAACCGGACGAAATGGTAGGTCAGCTTATCTCTCTGCTTGGGCGTTCGTAAGGCAGGGTCGAGCTTTACTATCTCCTGCCCGCCGTCGATTTCAATTTTCAAACCGGCCCAGGTGCTGTCATAGGGAGGATCCGCACCCGGATTCGCCGCGGCTAGCAGCGCTTTCCGTTCCCAGTCGGGCTGGTATTCTGCGACTTTGTATTCCTCCAACAATGCTTTTCTCTTCTCGTCATACTCCGCTCTGCCTTGCAGATACGCGCCCAATTCCCACGGACGGGGCGCCTCAATATCCTTCTCCATGGCGGTGTTGAAAAACGCAGACAATTGATAAAAGTCCTTCTGGGTGATTGGATCGTATTTGTGATCGTGACAGACCGCACAACCCATCGTCACGCCAATCCAGACGGTCCCCACCGTTGATGTCCGATCCACCACCTGTTTCACGCGATCTTCTTCCTTGTTGATCCCCCCTTCCCGGTTGGTCAGGGTGTTACGCAGAAACCCGGTGGCAATCCTCTGTTGCATCGTGGCATCGGGCAGCAAGTCTCCCGCGATTTGCTCGACCGTGAACTGGTCGAAACGCATGTTGCGGTTCAGCGACTGAATCACCCAATCGCGCCATTGCCAGGCATGCGGCCGAAGATTGTCCTTTTCATACCCGTCGCTGTCGGCATAGTGCGCTAAGTCGAGCCACTGCCGCGCCCATCTCTCTCCGTAGTGCGGGGAAGCCAACATGCGCTCCACCAGCCGCTCATATGCTCCCGGGCGCTGGTCAGCCACGAACCGGGCCACTTCCTCCGGGGTGGGAGGTAAACCGGTGAGATCGAAGCTGAGCCGCCGGATCAAAGCCACCCGGTCTGCTTCCTCTGACGGCTCGATGCCCTCGGTCTCGAGCTTGGCCAGGATAAACGCATCAATTGGATTGCGAACCCAGGCCCGGTTACGAACATTGTTGCGCACCTTGGGAAGCGAAGGGCGTTGCTGCGGGCGGAACGCCCAATGCGTGCTCTTCGCTTTCGGCAGTTCCTCCGCTGCTGCTCCTTGTTCCTCGGGCCACTCTGCTCCCCGGTCGATCCACGCGCGCAGCAAACCCACCTGCTCCGCAGTGAGCCGTTGCCCCACCATGGGCATGATCGCATCCTTTTT
Source organism: Terriglobia bacterium (assembly GCA_965223005.1). GTDB lineage: Bacteria > Acidobacteriota > Terriglobia > JAJPHL01 > JAPKYU01 > CBDBKE01. The sequence continues at coordinate 100,607 of CBDCVK010000010.1, forward strand.
CAGCCCCGCGACCAGGTGGATCAGCTTGCTTTCGGCACTGTTGCCAGGCTTGATCACCGGCCCCGAGTAACCTCCGGCCAGCGCGGCCGCCTTGCTGTCCAGACGAAGCCCGCTCATCTGCTGCTTCGGACCGTGGCAGGTGTAGCATTTCTCTCGAAACAGCGGCTCGACATCCCGCGAGAAATCAGCCTGGCTCTTTGCCGCAGGAGGCAGCGCCTGGATGTCTACTTCCTCGGCCAACTGGGGGACGTACAGAATTCCCAGAAGGAAAAGGACCGCAACGCTGGATGCAAAAACGCGTCCGAACATGAGAATGAACTCCTATGCCAACAACTTATGCACCACTTCGCCGCCAAGGGTGGTGAGCCGCAAATCATCGAAAACCAATCGCTTGTGATCGAGACCCAGGCAGTGCAGGATGGTGGCATGCAGGTCGTGGATATGGATCTTGTCCTCGACGATCTGCAGGCCCAGGTCGTCGGTTCGCCCGACGATCTGCCCGCTCTTGACGCCCGCTCCGGCCATCCACATGGTGAAAGCAAACGGATGATGGTCGCGCCCCTCACCACCCTCCTCGGGGTTGGTGTCCTGCACCAGAGGAGTACGACCGAACTCCCCTCCCCAGATGACCAGTGTGGAGTCCAGCAGACCGCGCTGCTTCAGGTCGGTCAGCAATGCGGCAATCGGCTGGTCAATGATTTCGCAGTTCTTCTTGAGACCCTTAAGGAGATTGGCATGGTCGTCCCAACTCCCGTGCATCAACTGCACAAACCGAACCCCGCGCTCGACCAGCCGCCTGGCCAGCAGGCAGTTGGTGCCAAACTGCTTCGTCGTCTCCTCCTTCACACCGTACATCTCCAGCGTGCTGGGCGACTCTTTGGAGAGGTCCGCCAGTTCCGGAGCCGCCATCTGCATTCGGAACGCCAGCTCGTAGGAAGCGATGCGAGACGCGATTTCCACATTCCCGGTTTCCAGACGGCGCATCTCGTTAAGATCGCGGAGCCCGTCAAGGGCAGATCGCTGCAGCTCCCGAGTAACGCCTTCTGGGTTGGACAGGTAGAGGACCGGGTCACCACTACTGCGGAAGGGAACGCCTGCGTAGGTGGACGGCAGAAATCCGCTGGACCAATTTCCGCTACCCGCGCCAGGGGAAACCCCTCCCGTCCGCAGCACAACGAAACCCGGCAGGCTGTCGGACTCGCTCCCCAGTCCGTACAAGGCCCACGCGCCCATCGTGGGGCGCCCCACCAGCGCCGTTCCGCTCTGGAGCATTAACTGGGCCGGGTGGTGGTTGAACTGCTCGGTGTACATCGAGCGGATCATGCACATGTCGTCGGCATGGTTCGCAAGGTTGGGCAACCAATCCGAAAATTCAATGCCGCTTTGCCCGGAGCGCTGGAACGTGCGCGGGCTCGCCCAAACTTTGGCCGTCGGCTTGATGAAGGCCAATTTCAAATCCTTGGTCATGGAAGGCGGCAGCGCCTGGCCCTCCCATTTCTTCATCTCCGGCTTGGGATCGAACAGATCGATCTGACTGGGCCCGCCGTCCATGTACAGAAGTATGACGTTCTTGGCCTTGGCCGGAAAATGGGGCGGCTTGACCGCCAGAGGACTGGCGTTTGGCGCCGCTTTCTCAGTGCTTGCTGTCCACCCTTCGCGGGCCATCAAGTGCCACAGAGCGATCGAGCCCAAGCCACCCGCACAGTCTCGGAAAAAGCTGCGCCGCGTTTGAATTCGCTGGAATTCCTCGAAGTTCATGGCTTCACTCCTTGCATGACCGGAAAACGCTGGGAAACAGGCTCGTCACGGTACCGTCGCTTTGAGGCCTCCCAAATTATAGCAGCCCCTATCCATTCAACTGCAAGCTCGGCGAGGGTTACAGAGTGCAGACCGCCGTGCATGTCCGCAACGTGGTCAACCGCCTGTTCAAGTACACCCGGACAAAAAGTGTTTCCTTCGGCTAGCTCTCCAGCCAAGGCATCGAACTGCCCGAGGTGCGGCGGGAAGAAGGGCACGCTCTCACCGCTGACGACGCCATTCCGTTCCCGAAACTGACAAGCGTGGCGGTTGCAAAGTGGGCAACCATGGTCCTATCAGAGACTCGCGACCTATAGCTTTGTTGGGTTATCCGAGGGGGCATAGGGTGTTTAGAGAGACTCGGTGCTGGAGGCACACAGGGCCTAACTAACCGCCTAACTAACCGATGGATACTCTCCCTCGAACCCAAGCGTCTCCAGAACCCGATGGGCACCGCCGGAGAGGATCCTCGGGCTGGCGACAGGGATGACTTAACCTGTAACAACTTTACGGCCCGAATCTATTAAAGGCACACTTCTATGTTCTGAGAGTTTTCGTTTCGATGATCCGGGTTAGCCTGGCCCTGTGGAAGACTTAGACTCGGCGCGGGAAGTCCCTGTCTCTAACTACCAGCCAAACCCTGGTTTCAGACCAGTTCCTTGATCGGTACACCGGTCGCGTCGCCAATGGAGTTGGCGATTTTGACCGGACGCCCAATGGGCGTCATGTAGGTTTTCTCCCAGTCAATGCCGAAGGCCTTGTAGATCGTTGCGAAAACGTCGCCCATCGTGACCATGCGGTCGGCTATGTACGCGCCTCGTTCATCGCTGGCTCCAACGACCTGCCCACCCCGAATCCCGCCACCTCCCAGTACCAGAGACCAGCATTCCGGCCAGTGGTCCCGGCCTCGATTGGGGTTGATGTGGGGCGTGCGCCCAAACTCGCCCATCGCAATGACGATGGTCGATTCCAGCAAGCCGCGCCGCTCGAGGTCTTCCAGCAGCGTCGAAAGGGCCTGGTCCAAGGAAGGCGTGAGAGTCTCGCGGTGGCCTTTGTCGTTATCGGCGTGGGTGTCCCATTCGATGGGCTTGTACCCAGCCGCGGTCACGAAGCGGGCGCCGGCCTCCACCAACCGCCGCGCCAACAGCAAGCCCTGTCCGAACGGATGGCGGCCGTAAGCGTCCTTGAGCTTCTCCGGCTCTTTGGACATGTCGAAGGCGTCTTTCACCTTGGGAGACAGGAGCATTCTCCACGCCGCCTCGGTGAAGCGGTCCATCTTGGCGAACTCCGCTTCCTCGACCTTCTCGCGATACATCCGGTCCACGAGCTTCAAAGCCGAAAACCGGTCCTCGATCACCTGCTCGGAAACCGACTTGGGCAGGCTCAGATCGGGCACCGCAAAGTCGGGGCGGCTCGGGTTGGGAACCACCATCGGCTCGTACTTCGGGCCGAGATAGAAGGCATTGAAGAACCGTTCCAGGTCCAGGCGATCGGTCACCACGTAGGGAGGGATCTCATTACGCGGGCTCATTTCCCGGGCAATGATCGAGCCCACCGAGGGGAACTGCATGGCCGGGTTGGGTCGGTGCCCGGTGATCACATAGTGGGTCGCCTGGGGATGGTTGTTTTCCTCCGTATGCATCGAGCGAATGATCGCCAGCTTGTCCATGTGGCGAGCGACCTTGGGCAACAACTCCGAAATCTGGATGCCCGGCACATTGGTGGAGATGGGCTTGAAGGAGCTGTTCGGCTTAGGATCCCAGGTGTCGACTTGGCTGGGACCACCCTCCAGCCACAGCATAATGCAAGCCTGGGCCTTGCCTTTGGGTGCCAAGCCTTCTGCGGCCATCAGGTAGTTGCGCAGACTGATCCCCAGAAAGCTCAGCGCACCGACGCGCAGGAAATCCCGGCGTCCGACGCCCGGCTCCACACAGTGCATGCAGTCTGTATTGCTCATGGCGTTTTCCTGAAACTCCTCAGTGGTTCGTGACAAATTCCCTGGAGCTGATCACGGCCCAGACGATGTTTCGGATGGCCCCCGGCCGTGAAGCTCTGGTGCTGATCCACTGCTGCACATCCTTCTGTTCAGCTGCCGAAGGAAAGCGCGACAGGGCGGCAAGGTAAAGCTCCTCGATGATCTTCGCGTCGGAGGATCCACTCTTCAACAGGCGGTCAATGCGTCCGCCCTCCTTCGCAAGCTTCTCGGTGTAGGTGTTTCCGGCCAGCATATGCAGGGCTTGCTGCAGGTTACTTTTGTTCTTCCGCTCCGGCACTGCCATCCGGCTCGGGAGCCCATACACTTCGAGGAACCGCAAGACATAGGTGTCGGTCTCGACCATATGGATCGCGCGAGACCCTGGAGGCAGCGTCCCCGGCAAACGGTCTAATGGCCAGTCGTGACGCAACGTTTCCGGAACCCCAGTGGCCGAGGAGATCGCATCCAGCAGCACTTCGGCGTCAAGCTGCCTGGGGATGAAGCGTGAGTAATTGATCCGGTCATCAGCGTTCGTCTCGTTTGGCACGCTGGAGAGCTGATAGGTGCGGGAGCTAACGATGGTTCGGATCAGACGCTTGAGGTCGTGCCCGCTCTCCCGGAAATCCTGGGCCAGCGCTTGAAGAAGCTCCGGGTGGGTTGGCGGGTTCGTGGAGCGAAAATCATCCACCGCATCGACGATCCCTCTCCCGAAGAAGTACCCCCACGTGCGGTTGACCGCCGCCTCGGCGAAGTAAGGATGCGAGGTCATCCACTCGGCCAGTTTCCAGCGCAGGTCTCCCCGCTCTGACTCAGGCAACTCTCGCCCGTCGAGAAAAGTCGGCTGGACCACCGCTTTGGTCGCGGATGCGTCACGAACTTGCTCTTTCCCGTCTGCCCGTAGTCGACTTCCTGGCCGGCCGGATCGTCATAGAGCACCGAACCGTGCACATTGTAGTCCTGTGGACTAAACTTCACCGCATTCATCCGGCCGAAGAACGCAGTCAGGCCCCAGAACTGGTCCTGGCTCCAGGCCTCAAAGGGGTGATTGTGGCACTGCGCACAATCGAATCTCCGCCCCAGGAAGACGCGCACCTGCTCGCCCATCTTCTGCTCCGGGTTCCGCTCCTCTCCCGCAGGAAAGTAATGGGGGACGGCGCCGCTGTAGCCTTGCGCGGCAATTCGCTCGCGGGCGATCTGGTCATAGGGTTTGTTCGCGGCGATGCTCGCGCGAATCCATTTCCAATAATTATGTGCCGATCGCGGGTCAATCTGGTTCGCGTACCGATCCACGCGAAACACGTCGGCGAAACGGAACGTCCAGTAGTCGATGAATTCCGGCGTGTTCATCAGAACTTCGACCACCTTCTGCCGTTTTCGCCGATCCTTGCTGGCCGCAAACTCGCGCACCCGCTCTGGCGGCGGCAAGACCCCGGTCAGGTCCAGGCAGACGCGACGCAGGAACTCCGTATCACTGGAAAGCTTGGAAGGGATAATGTTGAACTTCTTCAGCTTGGCGAATACGTAGTCGTCGATGAAGTTGTTGTGCGGTACTTTCGGATACCGCGCGATCGGTTTGCCAATCACGCCGACGCTGGTGCTCGTCGCAAACCCTGCCGCGCGAACCATCACGGAAGTTTCCCCCGTCCGCACCGCAGCCACCTGGCCTTGCTGATCCACCTTCACCACCTCGGAGTTGTTCGAGGCGTACAGAACCTGGTCGCTGATGTCCTCCTGTTGGCCATTCGAGAGGTGAGCGGTCACCAGCAGCCGGTGCTTACCTTCCGGAGCCAGCACCACTTCGCGAGGCTCCACCTCGACCCGCACCACCCGCACGCCCTCCTTGTCGCCTTCCTCACCGAACGGCGCACCGTTCCGCACCCAGTTCAGGATCGTTTCGTAGTCAGCCGAGTTCGGACGCAACGGCTGCCCGCCTCCGTGCGAAACACCCATCGTCGCTTTCATCAACAGCAGGCTCTTCTCGGGCTCCTTCAGGTTGACCCGCGGGATTTGTTCACCTTTCTCCGTGGTCAGGACCTGGTACGTCCCCCCTTCCACAATCCACTGGTAGTCATCGCGGGCGTACAGCGCGTTCAGAGACAGTTTGAATCCGCCCTTTCCCTTCACACCCCCGTGGCAGGAGCTGTCGTTGCAGCCGCGCTTGGTAAGGATTCCGCCAATATCACGGGCGAAGCTGAACGGGCGGATCTCCTGCGAGCCCGCTACCCGAACGTCGGTCTTGACCGACCGGCCTTCCAACGACGCCGTCAAGACTACGCTCCCGTCGGCCAGCGCCACTACTCGCCCCTCGGCATCCACCTTCGCCACTCTGGAATCAGAAATCGAGAACCGGCTCTCGGCGGTCACGTCTCGCTCCAGACCATCGCTGTATTTCCCAATGACCAGGAAATGCTGGGACGCCTTCGCTCCCCACAGCGTTCGATCCTGCGGTATCAATCGCAAGGACCGCAGTTTGGGAGGGGCAGGCCCGGCCTGGGAAGCGCTCGACAGGCCCAGAACGGCCCCAACCAACAGGACCGCCCATCGTCTTTTCTGTCCGCCCAACATTGTGTTCCCTAGCGCCTCCTCAGCTCACCCGCTATGGTTCTTTCTTGGATTAATTAGACTGCCGCTAAACCTGCGCTGCAAGGACAAAATGTCATGTACCGGGCCCACTTAGTTCCTCTCCTCAGGCGTTGTGAGACCCCACCTTGTCACCAACAATGCCGGATAGATTGCCCCTAACCCGCCACCAGGAGACCCTCCAGGCCCGCTCCGGATGTGGGTAAAGAGGGGGGTTATGACACAAGGAACGTCACAAATCAGCCTTCGGAAGATGTGCCATCACCGGAAGTGATTGAAACGAATGGTAGGCCCGAGCGGGCTCGAACCGCTGACCTCTACCGTGTCAAGGTGCACCTGATCTTGCCTGATAAACAGGGTAAGAACAAGCTAATTGGGTCGCGGAATGCGGCTGAATGCCCGCCAGATAAGCGTTTGAGTGAAGGGGTCGAGGTAAGAACAGGGCTCAGAACAGGGATTGCGCTCTCAAACCCGCCAGCGGTTGACGCTGGCGGGATCTTACGGCCGAGCACTTAAGACCGGACCCGGTACACACGCTGGCCATCCTCTTGCCTAGCCGATGCCACTTTTAGACCCATCCTCTTCCCCACGCCTGCGCTGATGAACCCGCGCACACTGTGAGCCTGCCATCCCGTGGCAGCCATCAGCTCCCGCAGTGTGACTCCGGAAGGCCGTTGCAGGAGTTCCAGAATTTCAGCTTTCTTGCTCCCCGCACGTGCCTTCTGGAGTTCCTGGACGGCTCTCTTGTTCCCCCTCCGTCTGTGGGCCCTATTCGGCTTGGTGGATGGTTGTACGCCACGCACGGGTGTGTCCGTATTTGCCACTTCAGGTCCCAGGGGCTGAATGGCCTTCCAGATTCGATCAATCCCTGTCTTGCGATTCGTGAACCTCTTGGCCGGCTTCACACCAGGAATCCGGTTCCAGATTTTCACCAAACGGGCGCCCGGCCAACCGCCGGCCAACCGCTCTAGCTCCTGTTTGGTCGTGAACGCATCGGCTGCATCTTCGCTCCTGGGTTCGTCCGATCCGATGACCCTGACGTGGTTCTCCCCGTCGATGATGAATGTCGGCACTGGCCCTCTCCTTTCCTGATCGATCAGAACGACACATCCATCACTCGGTCTTGAGCCAGAAGCAAGGTAATTCTGCGAGATTATCGGACTATGCTGGCATAGCGGCAGTCTCGGTGATTGCCAGTTCTGGTCTGCAGGCCTGCTGGCCGCCATGTTCAGTTTCTCTTGAATCCGGCGTGTCAGCTCTTCCTGCCGCTTCAACTGCACTACCGTGTATTCTTCGGTAATTCTCGTACTTGCGTGACCCGCAATTTGCGACGCCTCGATGCTGGACCCACCCACCTCCTGCCGCCACGTAATATTCGCCCGCCGCAGCGAGTGCAGCCCGAATCCACGGAAATCGCAACCCTCCAGCCGCGCTGCCTCCTTCAAAACCGCCCGAACTCCCGAGTCCCACATCGGCTTCCGCTGATTATGCTGTGGAAACACCCAGGCCTCCGGCCTGTGGTCTTCCAGGGATTCGATCCACAGCTTCAATCGTTCGGCCAGACTGCCCAGTGTCAACGTCCTTTTGCTCCGTTCCGTCTTTGGGCTGTCGATATCCCCGCGCCAGTTCCGCTGCTCGATCCGGATGCATCCGCTCTGCAGAGCAACATGTTTGATCTGTAGGCCGGTGACTTCCGAGATGCGGGCCCCGGTAGCCAGACAGAGCTCACAAATCAACCGGTGCGGATCTCGCAAGTGCACCAAAACATGGGCCGTCTCCTCTTCTGTCAGGATGCGCCTTTCGTACACTTGCCACTTCTTCGGGAGTTTCACGCGCGCGATCGGGTTGGCGAAGGTATCCGGCAGCAGGTCCCATTCCTGAGCCTTGGTGAAGATGCCGCTCATGATGTTCCTCAGATCGGCCATCATGTACCAGGAACCGGATTCCTCCTGCAGCCAGTCGAGTACGTCCTTGGCGCGAAAGTCGCCGATGGGCGTGCTGGCCCAACGCGGAAGGATGTGATTGTGAAAGTGGTTGCGATATTTCTGTTTGGTGGAAGCGGCTAAAAGCGGTTTACCACCGACAACACGCTCCACATAGTCCCACTCCCACATTACGGCGATCGTGCCGAACAGAATCGCACCCACTGCCGCCGGTTCGTTGGGCATCACTAGGGTCTTGGTGGGCACTGGTGTGGCGTTCAGGCCACTCAGGAACTTGTCGCACTGCGCCTCCGCTTGGAGCCGTCTCAGAGCCGCTGGTCCCCGGCTCGCAACGATCCGATGCTGCTTTCCGGCCTCCAATCAAACCTCCTGTCGGGGACAGGAGGTTTGATTGGTTCACCGTATAAGGCAAGGCAAATCTACAGCCCCCCACAGGTATTCCACCGGCTTCAATGACCGACCAGGGTACTCCTGCGGCTTCCCGGAAACTGACCCTTTACGCCCGTCAGGGTAGTAGGTCAGTTTCCGATAAGGGCGATATACGTCCAAGTGGGCGGCTTGGCAGCATAGGTAAACGGCAACCGACTTGTGGGGACCTATCTGCCGAGTCTGAGGCAAGCGTCTTCTGCTCACAGACTTGGACCGAGGCGAAGCCGGCTATTGCACGGCGATGGTGACGGTGTTGGGTGACGCCGCCTATAGTGAGCACTACATCCACCGCATCGCTCGTGGGAGCGTTCTCCGGTACTCGGCAGCATTGGTGGCCGGGCGCCTGCTGCACTGTCCGGCATGGAGTCTTCGCACCTGAGGCGACGGCCTCAGGGTGCTTGGACCGGGATGGTGACGGGCTTATCTGGGTTGGCAACAATCCCGTTCTGCGTGAGGACCAGCGGGACCGCACCGCCCGGCGCAACGCCGGCCGGCACCACCACGTTCACTTGGTAGAGTCCCACGAAGCCCGGCGCCAGACCCTGGTAGGCTACCGCGGCTTCGAGCCCTCCGATGGTCACCGTCACCGGCAGTTGCACGGTGCTGAACGAGGGCGCGGGAGCTCCCGTCTCTACCTGCTCCTGCACGGCGCCCAGGCCGGTGCAGAAGATCTGTATCGTGTCTCCATCGCGCACCGGGTTCTGCGCCGTCACCAGCTGGAACGAGGCGTCCAGGATAGCGGCGTTTTCACCCGCAATGAAGATGCCCGGCTGCACCGGAGCAATCCGGTAGTTCTGCGGTGAAGTCAGCAGGTCACCTACGTTGACGGTGACCCCAACGTCATCGCCGGGGCGGGTCTCAAACGGCACCTGCGCGTTGATCTGTCCCGGGCCGGCGAAATACAACGGCGCATCTCGGTCGCCAATCCGTACGCTGTCCCCGGCCAGATCCCGCTCCAGCGGCAGCTGGGTGGCGAAGTTGTTCTCGGTCGCGAAGCGCGCGCCGAACAAGGAGATGATGCCACCGGGCGCCAGCGGCCGTCGCGGCGCGAAGCCGGCTCCTTCCACCACCCCGTCGGGAAACAGCACCGGCAACTCCACGGCTCCGGGCGCCGCCGCCGTGGAAACCGTGAAGGAGCGACGCGCCGTAGCAAACGAGGAATGCAGCGCCACAAAGGTCACCGTCACCTCGGCCGCCTCGCTCACCGGCGTCCAGGTGCCAGTGTAGAAACCGTCGCCCAGCGACCGCAGCGAGATATTCAACCCTTCGATGCTGGCCAGCACAGTGGCATCGCTAACGACTGTGCCGCAGGTGTCTACCGTCACCGCCGCCAGCACCCTGGGGAAAGATACCGGCAGGCTGAGGCCGTTGCCAATCGTGGTGGCCAGCAGTTGTAGCCCCGATGGAGCGCACTGGGCCGTGCGTGGCGGACCCACTGCCTGGGTCCGCAGCGCACTGCCCGGCGGCGTCACGATCAGCAACACGCCTACCTGCTGCGGCACGCCGGAGGAGAAGGTGGCGGTGATGGTGCCCTCGTAGACGCCGGCCGCCAGCCCTGCCTGGTTCACCGAAACTTGCGTGGTGAACGGACCTCCCGACGCGGTCCCGCTCGACGGGCTCACCATCAGCCAGTCCCCGCCGGAACTGGTCGAAGCCTCAAAAACAGCCGTGAGTGTTCCTCCCCCAGCGTTGCTCACGGTCAGGTCCTGCTCCGCCAGCAGAGCGCCACCCTGCTCGGCGACGAACAGCATCCCGTTGGGGCTGATGTCGGCCGTCGCAGGCGTGGCCGTCGGCGACACCTGCAGCGTCGCCGTGAACAGTTGGGGATTGTTGCTGGCCCCCGGCGCCGATACCGTCACCAGCACCTGCAAGACCCCGGCCGCCAGCCCCGACGGGTTGGCCGCCAGGGTGATCGCCGAAGCCTGGGGGGCGCCGACGCCAGCCGTCCCCGATGCCGGGGAAGCCGTCAGCCAGGAAGGCAACGCGGACAACGACCAGTTCAGCGACTCGGTCCCGTTGTTCAACACCCGCAGCGTCTGCGCCGGCGGCGCAAATCCGCCTTCCACAACCCGGAACAGGAACGCCGTCTGGTCCAACAGCAGCTGGCCGCCCGGCGAGGTCACCACCGCCTGCACGGGAACCGCAACGGAAAAGCCAGTATCCGTATCGGTTACGGTGATCACCGCCTGGAACACCCCGGCTGTTGTCAGAGCGGCAAAGTTGACTTCGGCAGTGACAGTCTCCGGCTGCTGCAAGGTGGCGCTGCCAGAGCCGGGAGAAACGGTGAGCCAAGCGGTTCCATTCAGTAGCGTCGCTGCTACGCTCCAGTTCACCGTGCCGGCGTCGCTGCCGACCTGCAAGGCTTGTTGGGCAGAGGGATCACCGACAGCCCCAGAGAAGCTCAACGCCTGCGGCGATACGGTCAGGGCCGAAACCGGAGCTGTTCCTGCCTGGGTTACCGTGAAGGTCTGCCCGGCAATCGTCATCGTCCCGGTGCGCGAACTGCTGCCGTTGGCCGCCACCGAGTACGCCACCGTGCCCCTGCCGCTTTCGCCCGAGGTGATGGTAATCCAACCGTCGTTGCTCGTGGCCGTCCACATACACCCGTCCGGCGCCATCACCGCCACGCTGCCGCTTCCCCCACTGGCCGGGAATGATTCGTTGGTCGGAGCAATGGAGTACATGCAGCCCGCGGCCACGTCGCTGATCTTCGCGATAAAAACGTCCGAGCCTCCGGTTTTAGTAGACTGAAAGGGAGTTGCGGTGGGGAAGTCAGTCGACGTTGTATCTCCTGTGACATAAGCGTTGCCGGAGCCGTCTACGGCGATCCCTCCTCCGAAGGTCATATCGCCGCTACTCCCACCGAGGTAGGTCGAGTAAACCAGGGCACTGCCGGCGGCGTTTAATTTCGTCACGAACGCGTCGTTAGGACTACCGTTGCGAGTGGCCTGGATAGGGTTGGCCGTGGGGAAGTTATCTGAGCCCGTTTCGCCTGCCACGTATGCGTTGCCGAAAGCATCTACGGCGATGCCTTCGACGTAGTCGTGGCTGCTGCCGCCCAGATAGGTAGAATAAACGAGGGCGGTGCCGGAGGCATTCAATTTCGTCACAAACGCATCCCAGATAAAGGTACCACCGCCGCCGTGAGCGGGCTGGATGGGGCTGGCCGTGGGGAAGTCGGTCGAAGTCGTAGTCCCGGCCACATAGGCGTTCCCCGAGGCATCTACGGCAACAGCCAACTGGATACTATTAGTACCGCCCTCGCTGCTGCTGCCACCGAGGTAGGTGGAGTAAACCAGAGCGTTGCCGGCTGCATTCAGTTTCGTCACAAAGACATCGCTGTCACTGGTGTCGCCACCCTTAGAGGCCTGGAAAGGACTGGCCGTGGGGAAATCGGCCGAGGATGTAGAACCCGTCACGTGGGCGTTGCCGGAGCCGTCCACGGCGATGCTGGTGCCCCTGTCGGAGCTGCCGCCACCCAGATAGGTGGAGTAAACCAGGGCGCTACCAGCGGCATTCAATTTCGTCACAAAGGCGTCGAGCCCACCGCCCGTAGCGGGCTGGAGGGGAGTGGCCGTGGGGAAGTCGGTCGAAAAAGTAACGCCCGTCACGTAGGCATTGCCAGAGGTGTCCACGGCGATGCCGAAGCCGTCCTCGAAGATACTGCCGCCATCGCGCCTCCTTAGGTAGGTGGAATAAACCAGAGCGTTACCGGCGGCATTCAATTTCGTCACGAACGCATCCGAAGTGCTGTCGAGAGCGGACTGAAAGGGATTGACCGTGGGGAAATCGGTTGATTCCGTAGAGCCCGTCACATAGGCGCTGCCGGAGCCGTCCACGGCGATGCCCCTGCCGATTTCGCTGTCGCTGCCGCCCAGATAGGTGGAATAAACGAGGGCACTACCGGCGGCATTCAATTTCGTCACGAACGCATCCTGGCCGCCCCCCCCATCGGCCTGGAAGGGACTAGCCGTAGGGAAGCCCGTGAAACTCGTCTGGCCCGTTACGTAAGCGTTGCCAGAAGCGTCTACGGCGATGGCGAAGCTCCTGTCATTGCCGTTGCCGCCAAGGTAGGTGGAGTAACTCAGCACCGGATCAATGATGAGGGGCTGGCTGGCATCATACGCGGCCACGCGGAAGCCGACCTGGTGTCCACCGTTGAGCACGTAATTCCCGGCGATTTCGCGCCGGACGCCGTCCACTTCCTGATAGACCAGAGGCTTGTGCTGGCGGACTTCTCCGCCAGGGGTATCAAGCAACAAATCGCCCTGGGCATCAATGCGAAGCTTCTCGACACCTTCAAAGCTGAGCGCGATGCCGCCCGGATCGGCCCCCGGCGCAACCACCAGGTCATACTCCAGTTGGCGCTGGTTGCCGTAGTAGACCAAATCCACGCCGGGGTAAACGTCCTCATATTGCACCTTGGCGTAGTGGGGGACGTTGGTGCGCCACTTGTCAGGGTCGTTGCCGAGGAGGTAGTTGCTCTTGCCGGGCAGTTCCTCCAACCCTGACGCCGGTGGCGATGGGTTGGCCCCAACCAGCTTCATGCGCAGCACCGCTTCCTCCGTGTCCCCGTTGCTCTCAACCTTGCCAACCTCAGACGCAGCCGGTTTGCGCAAAGCAAGCACGGCCTCAGTAGGGGTCAAGAACAACGTGTAGCCGCTGCCCCGCGACAAGAAGTCCACGCGGCCGTCAGTCTGCCCCTGATTGGCTTCAAAGTTCAGGGGCAGCTTGCCGTAGGCCTCCGCAAGTTGCGGCTTGTTGGCCGCTGTGGTTTTGGCTGCGGAAGATGGCTTAGGAGCAAGGAGTGGGCCCGGATCGAACTCCATCAGGCCGACAGCAAGCAGCCCAAGGGCTAGCAGCGCCATTCCCGGTCCCACGCTACGAATCAAGGACCTGCGCATGGCTGTTCTCCCCTCAGAGGTGAAGGACCAAAGATTATCGCCTGCCGGGTTGCATGTCCAGGAAAGCCGGATAGGTCCTGACTAGCGGGTTAGTGTTTACCGACCAAGTTCCACTTGGCCGTATAGTCGGCTATCCGGACAAGTGACCGATTGGTGCCAGCTTCTCCCGAAAACGGCGTTCTGGAAATTCCAGGGTCTTGGTGGGCTCCCCTTGGTGGTGCGCTGTGGTAGTCCGCTAATCCTGCAAAGCCCGCCCGCAGAAGACCTGGCGAAGTGCATGGCGAGCATTAACAAAGGCTGCGGGACTCAAGGGGCTCAGATTCCATGACCTGCGGCACCAATGTGTAACTGAACTCCTGGAGAAAGGCGCACCTGAGCAGACCGTCATGGCTCTTGCTGGCCACGTGTCCAAGCGGATGCTGGAACACTACAGCCACATTCGGATGGAGGCTAAGCGGGGGGCCGTCCAATTGCTCACACCTGAAGCCGCAGACGAGGCAGAAAAGGCCGCTATTCCGAGGCCCAACTGAGGGTCCGTGTGGAACTTTGTGTGGAACTCAGCCCTGCGAATGGAAGCAGCTACCGGCAAGCTGCTGAAAAATATGGTAGGCCCGAGCGGGCTCGAACCGCTGACCTCTACCGTGTCAAGGTAGCGCTCTAACCAACTGAGCTACGGGCCTATTGTTGATGGTTCAATCACTGGGCTTCGGAAGATTCTACCACGGTTCGTCTCGCCTCCGAGTTTGCTGCACAGGTCTGGCAAGATGGAGAGAAGCCAGAGTCTAAGTGGTGGAAAAGAATCTGTGGGAAAAAGGAATGCTCCGCTGAGGATCCGCGTCAACTCCTGTAGTCTTACAGCAAGCGAAAGGTCACTTCGATCTGGGCGGACACGGGAACCGGCCGTCCGTCCTTCATGCCGGGCTTGAACTTCCACTGGAGCACGGCTTCCACGGCTTTTTCGTCCAGGCCCAAGCCAAGGCTGCGTTTCACGCGGATATTGCGGACCGCGCCGTGAATGTCCACCACGCAATAGATCAACACCGTTCCCTGGTACTTAGCCTTGCGGGCCTCTTCGGTGTACTCGGGCTCGACACGGTAAATCAACTGGGGCGCACTGACGCCGCCACCCGCTCGGAACACTCCGCCGCCGATGCCGCCACCCGATCCCGGTCCAACACCGCCGCCTCGTCCGGACCCGACACCGCCACCGTACCCAGAACCGATCCCGCCACCAGCCCCGGGACCACTGGAAGGCGGACCCAGCGCGCCTAGCGGATCGCCAAACTGCGCAATGTTGGTCTGTGGCAGCTTAATGTCGGGCGGGACCAGCAGCGTGGGGTCCACCGCCAGTTCCGGGTCTTCGTTGCGGATGATCACGGTGGGGGGCGTTAACTGTTCCATGGCAAACCTAGGCAGGCGCCCCTTGGAAGCCGGTTCGGGCGAGCGGTCGCCTCCGCCCCCACCGCCGCCGGACTCTTTCGCTGAGGCGGGCAACTGCGACAGGTACGGAGATATGTCAAGGACCTGGGCAAGTTTGTCCTTGGCGTCGACCCCCACCTCCACCACTTTGGGAGCGGCGAGCACCAAGAGCGCAATCAAGATCCCATGAAACAACAACGACGTCGGCCCGGAGATCTTTCCGTAGCGATACTCCCCCCAGATGTCTTTCACCGCAACCGGCCGGGACGTCACCCGCAGGGGCGGTGGCTTCTTGGCAAACAGCCATTGGATGTTGCTCTTCAGGGAGAGGTACCAGGGCTCGTCGGTCTCCACCAGCAGGCGTCGCAGGTGCAGGTTAGGGTCATCCGGCGAAAGCCGGGTGCGACGAGGAGTGGCCATATTGTCCATTAGAACGGATTGCCTCTGGCGGCCGTTAGCCGCCCACGGCTCCCTCCGGAGCCGATCTCTCCGAGCAGCGCGACCCCACCATCGGCCGCCCGGCCAGACTGGGCACGCCACTCAAGATGTACCAAACTCCCGCGTACTTGTCCAGGGGGCCCGTCTCCCATACTCCCATTGTACACCGGCTCGCGCCCCCCACAAATCCAAGGGGGGGCACCCACTAGGTTAGACGCGACTTCCGCCACAAGAGTTTCGCAACCTGTGACTACCGGCTGGCTTGCCGGTCCGCCGATGCCACAGTCGCCCGATGCTATAATCGAGCATTGCGCCCTGCGTAACCGGAGCAGCCCGGAGCAGATATGAAAGCCCCAGTGGACCTGAAGCTCACCATCAACCTGCCGCGAACCAAGTTCCCTATGAAAGCCAACCTGCCCCAGCGCGAGCCCGGGGTCCTGGAACGCTGGGAACGCGACCGGCTCTACGAACGCATCCGGCAACGACGCCAGGGCGCGCCGCTTTTCATCTTGCACGACGGGCCGCCCTACGCCAATGGCAAGATCCACTTAGGCACGGCGCAGAACAAGATCGTCAAGGACCTGATCGTGAAGTCGCGCACGATGGCCGGTTTCGATGCTCCCTTCGTACCCGGCTGGGATTGCCACGGCTTGCCCATTGAGATCAAGGTGGACCAAGAACTGGGCGAACAAAAAGCGCAGATGTCGGCTTACGAGGTTCGCCAGCACTGCCGCCGCTACGCCGAAAAATACGTGCACCTGCAACGCGAGGACTTCAAACGGCTCGGCGTCTTCGGACAGTGGCGCGATCCCTACCTGACGATGAGCGCCGAATACCAAGCCACCATTGCCGGGGCTTTCCTGACGTTCTTGGAGAGGGGATACGTCTACAAGGGCCTGAAATCAGTGCATTGGTGCATCCATGATGTGACGGCACTGGCCGAGGCCGAAGTGGAGTATGAGGACCATGAAAGCCTGTCGGTGTGGGTGGTATTTCCCCAGGCCGCAGGCGACTCGCAACGCTTCGGCCCCAATCTGCGCGCCATCATCTGGACGACCACGCCCTGGACGCTGCCGGCCAACATGGCCCTGACGGTTCACGCCGACTACGCCTACGTCATCCGGGAGGCAAGCGACGGCCACACCTACCTGCTGGCCCGTGAGCTGGCCGGTGCCGTGGCCGAAAAGACCGGCCTCCAGTGGGGCGCCGTCCGAGCAGAAGTGCGCGGCGGGGAACTGGAGGGCATGCGGTTCCGCCATCCTTTCGTCGAGCGCGAGGTGCCGGTAATCCTGGGGCCGCACGTCACGTTGGACCAAGGAAGCGGCATCGTGCACACCGCTCCCGGGCACGGCTACGAAGACTACGTGGTCGGTAAGCGGTACGGCATCCCGATCTATTGCCCGGTGGATGGGCACGGTCGCTTCACCCCCGAGGCCGGAGAATTGGCCGGTCGCCAGGTCTTTGAGGCCAACCCGGAAGTCGTCCAGTTGCTGCGTGCGCGCGGCATGCTGCTGGCCGCCGAGCAGATACGCCACTCCTACCCGCACTGCTGGCGCTGCCACAACCCCACCATCTTTCGAGCGACCAACCAGTGGTTTATCGGTATGGAACACAACGAGCTGCGGCGGCGGGCGATGGAGGAAGCGGGAAAAGTGAAATGGTCCCCGGCCTGGGGAGCCGAGCGCATGTCACAGATGCTGGCCACTCGGCCTGACTGGTGCATTTCCCGCCAGCGCGTCTGGGGCGTGCCCATCGTGGCCTTCTACTGCGAGGGTTGCGACGACCGGCTCGCCGATCTGGCCGCGCTCCGGCACACCGTGGCCATCTTCGCCCGGGAGAGCGCCGACGCGTGGTACTTACGGCCGGCGCGCGAATTGCTGCCTGAAGGCACCCAGTGCACCCGCTGCAGCCGCGGCGAATTCCGCAAAGAGAGCGACATCCTGGATGTGTGGTTTGACTCCGGCTCCAGCCACCTGGCCGTGCTGGGACACAGCGACGAGCTCCCTTGGCCAGCCGACCAGTATGTCGAAGGCGCCGACCAGTATCGGGGTTGGTTCCATAGTTCGCTGCTGGTCGGGCTGGGGGTGCACAACGCAGCACCCTACCGGCAGGTAACCACCACCGGCTGGGTGCTGGATGCGCAAGGACATGCCATGTCCAAGTCGCTCGGCAACGTGATCCTGCCCCAGGAAGTCTGGCAAAAGTACGGGGCCGAGATCCTCCGCCTTTGGGTGGCCTCGGTGGACTTCCGCGAAGACATGCGCATCTCCGAAGAGGCGCTGAGCCGCCTGGCCGAGGCCTACCGGAAAATCCGCAACACCTTCCGGTTCGCCCTCAGCAACCTCTCCGATTTTTCGCCAGAGCGCGACGCGGTGCCCGCCAACGAGCTACGCGACCTGGACCGCTGGGCCCTGGTCCGGGCGGCTGAGCTGGTGGAATGCTGCCACGTCTGGTACCGTGAGCAGGCTTTCCACAAGGTCTATCACGCCGCCTACGACTTCTGCACCGTCCAGCTCAGCTCCTTCTACTTCGATGTGCTAAAGGACCGCCTCTACACCTCCCCGTCCGCCTCCCGCGCCCGGCGCAGCGCCCAGACCGCTTTCTATCTGCTCGCCGAAGCCCTATTGCGCGTTCTGGCGCCTGTGCTCTGCTTTACAAGCGAGGAGGCCTGGGGTTTCCTGCCCAAGCGGGCCGGCGCGCCTGCCAGCGAGCCTGATAGCGTGCACCTTACCGATTTGCCTCGCGGCGAAGAACTCACCCGTGGCATCACCGCCGCGCAGTTGGAACAGCTCCAGGATTGGGACCGTCTTCTGGTCGTGCGCTCCGAGGTCCTGAAAGCGCTGGAAGCCGCGCGCAACGATAAACAGATCGGCTCATCGCTGGAAGCGCGAGTGACCCTGGCCGCTGATGGCGAGTGGAGCGGGCTGCTGAAGCAGTACCGCGCCGAGCTCCCGATGCTGTTCATCGTCTCGCAGGTGGACTTGGTTCAGGACGGGCTGCCAGCGCCGCAGCCCTCGCCGGTGCCTGGCGTGTTGCCGGGCACCGTGCAGGACGTGCTGCCGCGCGCCTTGGCGCCGGTGCGCGTCGCCATCCAGCGGGCCACCGGGGAGAAGTGCCAGCGCTGCTGGAATTATTCGGTGCATGTGGGCGAAAATAAAGAGTACCCCACGGTGTGCGAACGGTGTGCGGCGGCGCTTCAGCAAATCACGGCTTCAGGAAATGACGAATGAGAGGAGTGATGAGTCCCTCAGAAACATCGTTCTTAACACCCGGAATGCCTGACGTTTCATTCCTGGCTCTGCACTCTAACCAATGCGCGGGCTCCACTTACTAATTGCGCTGGCGGTGTTCACGCTGGACCAGGCCACCAAGGCCGTCGTCGAAGCCCGGATTCCTCTGCATGACGTCCGTCCGGTCATCCCCGGGCTGTTTCAGCTCACCCACGTGAAAAACCGCGGCGCTGCCTTCGGCCTCTTTGCTGACTCCCCGTCCGAGCTGAAGATCGTACTGCTGATTGCGGTTTCCGTGCTGGCGCTGGGCCTGGTGCTGGTGCTGCTGTGGCGCCACCAACCCGGAGCTTGGCCCGGAGCTTGGCGCACCGGGGTGGGACTGGCGCTGATTTTAGGCGGCGCCACTGGCAATTTGTTTGACCGGCTGCTCCATGGCAGCGTGGTGGACTTTCTGGACTTTTACGTGCGAAATTATCACTGGCCTGCATTCAACGTGGCTGACAGCGCGATTGTTGTCGGGGCCGGATTGCTGGTCCTGGACATGCTTCTCAGTCCGACCCCCAGGGTCGAGCCCAAGCTAAGCGAGGGCCAAGCGAGGGCTAAGCGAGGGCCAAGCGAGGGCCAAGCGAGGGTTTAGTTGTACCCCAAGCTATTCACCATCGGCGATTTTGTCCAGCACACCTACGGCCTGCTGGTGGCTTTGGGTTTCGTGGTGGCTTTGTGGTTCGTCACGAGGCTGGCGCGGCGGGACGGCCTGGATGCAGACCGCGTCTTCAACCTCGCCGTTTACTCGGCTCTGGCGGGGTTCCTGGGGGCCAAGCTCCTGTTCTTGGTGACCGACTGGGAACATTACATGCTGAATCCTCGACAAGCGCTCTCTTTGCAGTCCCTGCAGGCGGGCGGTGTGTTCTACGGGGGGTTTCTGGGCGCAGTGATTTTTGCAGCCTGGTACACCAGGCGTGCCCGGCTTCCGTTTTGGAAAACCGGTGATGCCGTCGTGCCGGCTGTGGCGTTGGGTCACGCAGTGGGCCGGCTTGGGTGCTTTTCGGCCGGCTGCTGTTGGGGGACGCCTTCCACTCTACCCTGGGCCGTTACCTTCACCGACCCCTATGCCCACCAAACGTTCGGCGTGCCTCTGGGCATCCCGCTGCACCCAACCCAATTGTACGAAGCCGCTGCCGAGGCGCTGATCTTCCTTTTCCTGCTGTGGCAACGCAAGAACAAGAGCTTCGACGGGCAGGTTTTCGTGCTGTATCTGGCGCTCTATGGCGCGGCGCGTTTTGGGCTGGAATTTCTTCGCGATGACCCTGAGCGCGGCTTCTTGTTCGGCGGCTTGCTTTCCACGTCCCAGTTCATCGCCCTACTCTTGATCGCGGCCAGCGCCGTCCTGTGGTACTGGAAGCGGACAGCGCGGGCGGCCGCCGGCTAGCCGCCTCACGCGGGGCTAACGGGCTTGCTATCAATAACTTGCTTTGGAGCTTTCTTTGGGTTCTGAACAGGGGGTTCTGGACAGGCGGGCCGCGCTGTTCCACACTAAGTTTGTGATGCGGGATTTCGTCGCCCAGCCGACAGACGCAGGCAAACGCCTCGATCAGTTCCTGGTCGAACAACTGGTGGACGTGAGCCGCGTTCGCGCTCAGCGGTTGCTGCGTGCGGGCCGGGTGCAGATGAACGGCGAAGCAGCCAAAGTCAGCTACCGGCTCCGGGGCGGTGAGCAGATTTCGTTGGATTGGGAACCTTCTGGCCCCCTCCGCACCTTGCCCGAAGATATCCCTCTGGAAGTCATTTACGAGGACGGCGAACTGGCTGCGGTGAACAAGCCGGCGGGGATGGCGGTGCATCCTGGAGCGGGCCGCCTCTCGGGCACGTTAATCAACGCGCTGCTGCACCGGTTTGAGGCCCTGTCCCAACTAGGCGGTGAGTCCCGCCCCGGCATCGTTCACCGCCTGGATCGCCAGACCAGCGGCTTGCTCCTGGTTGCCAAGAACGATGTCGTCCACCGCCACATGGCCGATCAGTTCCGCAACCGCGCCGTGGTAAAAACCTACTTGGCTCTGGTGCACGGCGTGGTCGAGCCGGAGCAGGACCAGATCACCGCTCCCATTGCCCGCGACCTGTGGAGGCGGCGCCGTATGACCGCGCGCCGCAAAGGGACCAAAGCCCGCGAGGCTCTCACCGAATACAAGGTGCTTCGCCGCCTGCCCCGGTTCACTCTGCTGAAAGTCACCCTGCATACGGGCCGCACGCATCAGGCTCGGGTGCACCTGGCCAGCCGGGGACACCCTGTTGTGGGCGACACGCTCTACGGGGCCCCAGGCGGGCTGCTGGACCGCAACTTTCTCCACGCCGCCTCGATCGCTTTCCAGCACCCGCGCACCGGCCAGACGTTGGAAATCTCCGCGCCCCTGCCGCCCGAGCTGGAGAGGTTTCTCGCATCCATCGCGGAATAACATTGCGGCTCCTCTGTGTTGCCGCGGCGCTGCTTGCGTCGTTGCGAGCCACTCCGGCGTGAGTGGCCACCGCGTATAACGCTACCTACCGAAGTGTGGATTCTGCCGAGGCTGGCAAGCTTTGCTATAATCGACTAAGGAGTTTTTGCCCGGCGTCCTATGACCCCGGTGTTGCGTCCTATGACAAAGTCACTCGCGCTGGTCTTCATTCTCAATGCGGTTTGCCTTGCAGCCCAGAATCGGGCGGTACAGCCGCAAGGTTCCGAGCGCTCCGGAGGCGCCGATGCCAACATCCGAATCCGTGTGGATCGCGTGCCGGTGCTGTTCAGCGCTTTGGACCGCAAGGACCGCTACATCACCGACCTGACTCGCGATGAGATCGCGGTGTACGACAGCAAGAAGAAGCAGGAAATCGTCGAGTTCACCAGGGAGACCGACCTGCCTCTGCGCATCGCATTGCTGATTGACACCAGCAACAGCATCCGGGACCGTTTCCGGTTCGAGCAGGCAGCGGCTATCGAGTTCCTGCAGGCGGTGCTGCGCCCCAACATGGACCGCGCGTTCCTGGTGGCCTTCGACACGAACGTCGAAGTGGTCCAGGATTTCACCGACGACATTAATAAACTCCGCACCGGAATCGAGTCGCTTCGCGCCGGTGGAGGCACCGCGTTCTATGACGCCATCTACCATGCTGTCCTCGAAAAACTGATGAAGGCAGAACCGGAGGGCAGTGTGCGCCGCACGATTGTTCTGCTCAGTGACGGCGAAGACAACCAGAGTCGGGTCACGCGGGAGGAGACCCTGGAGATGGCCCAGCGGGGCGAGGTCACCATCTACGCCATCGGAACCAACATCAGTGGCATCAAGAAGCGGGGCGACAAGGTCTTGCGGCGGTTCGCGGAACAAACCGGCGGACGTATCTTTTTCCCCTTCAAGGTGACCGACTTAACCAGTTCCTTCCGGCAGATTGGCCACGAGCTTCGGAGCCAGTACGTACTGCTGTTCCGACCCAGTACACCGCGCGACGGCGCCTTCCATACCATCAAAGTGGTGGCCCGGCGCAAGGGTGTCACCGTACGGGCTCGCAAAGGCTATTATGCGCTGCAGGAGTAGGTCTGCCGGCGGACCCCGGAGGTGAAGATTGGCCCGCGGCTCGGCCGGTCACCCGCGCCCCAGTAGTATTCCAGGCGGGCCTGTAGTATAACCGCAAGGAACATTCCACCCAGGGAAAATACGCTGACCGCCGTGGCTGGCGCGGCAGAAACGTAGCAGAGCAGCATGGCAGAGGAGCGGCAAGAGAAGACCCGGGCCCTGGAGCTGACGCTCTCGCAGATCGAGAAGCAGTTCGGCAAGGGCTCCATCATGCGGTTGGGAGCCAGGGAAGCTTTGGTCCCGGTCGCGGTCATTCCCACCGGCTCGCTGGCGCTGGACTCGGCGCTGGGCGTGGGTGGGCTGCCGCGGGGTCGCGTCATCGAGATCTTTGGTCCGGAGGCGAGCGGCAAGACTACGCTCGCCCTCCAAGTGGTCGCCCAGGCACAAAAGCAGGGGGGGATGGCCGCTTTCGTGGATGCCGAGCATGCACTGGATCCGGCCTATTCCCGCCGGCTGGGCGTGGACGTGGACAACCTGCTGGTCTCGCAACCGGATTACGGGGAGCAGGCACTGGAGATTGCTGAAGCCTTGGTGCGCTCTGGCGCCATTGATGTAGTGGTGGTGGACTCGGTGGCGGCTCTGGTGCCAAAGGCGGAGCTGGACGGCGAGATGGGCGAGCCGACCATGGGCTTGCAGGCCCGGCTGATGTCGCAGGCTCTGCGCAAACTCACCGCCATCGTTTCCAAGTCCAGGACCAGCCTGGTCTTTATCAACCAGGTCCGGGAAAAGATTGGGGTCATGTTCGGCAACCCGGAGACCACCACCGGCGGGCGCGCTCTGAAGTTTTATTCCTCAATGCGTGTGGACATCCGCCGCATCGCCGCATTGAAGGACGGCGACGTGATCATCGGCAACCGGACCAAATGCAAGGTGGTAAAAAACAAGCTGGCTGCCCCGTTCCGCAACGCGGAATTTGACATCCTCTACGGCGAAGGAATTTCCCGCGAGGGCGACCTGCTGGACTTGGGTGTGGAGAAGGGACTGGTTGAGAAGAGTGGCTCCTGGTTCTCCTTCCGCAGCGAACGCATCGGGCAGGGGCGCGAGAACGCCCGTTTATTCCTCAAAGAAAACAAGGATAGCTGCGAGCAACTGGAACGGGAAGTACGCAAGGTGCTGGGGCTGCCCGAACCCGCCGCCGCCGCTGCGGCTGGCCCTGTGCCGGCAAGCTCGCCCACTCCGCCGCGCGGCAAAGCAGTGACGCGGTAAGGCCAACAAGACCAGCAAAAAGCGGCTCTCCTCCCGGTTTCCGTTACCCCCGTTTCCACCTTCACCAATCCAGCGTTTTTCCGGGCTCCAGTTCCAGCACTTCCACCTCGGGCATGTCCGCGAGAAGCTGGCGCAGTTGCGCCGGGCGCCCGACCAGCGGCGAAAAGGTGCCGTAATGCATGCCCAGCACCTTCTTTGGCCGCAGCAGCCGGCAGGCATAGGCAGCCTCGACCGGACCCATGGTGAACAGGTCCCCAATGGGCAGGATAGCCAGCTCGGGCGCGTATAGATCGTGGATGATTTTCATGTCGCCAAAGACGTTAGTGTCGCCGGCGTGGTAGAAGCGGCGATCGCCCACCTGAATGACGTAGCCGACGGCCTCGCCCCCGTAGACAATTTTGCCGTCGTCCAGGATGCCGCAACTGTGGTCGGCGTGCACCATTGTCACCCGTAGCTCGCCCACTTGCTGCGACCCGCCCTTGTTCATGGGCAGCGTTTTGGAAACGCCCTTGCTCTCCAGCCAGGCGCACACTTCGTAGACGCCCACCACCTGCGGCTGGTGCTGCCGGGCCAGCGCCACCGCGTCGCTGATGTGGTCAAAGTGCCCGTGCGTGATCAGCATTACGTCTAGGCGGTCAAACTTCTTCAGCGCCGCCGGACAGACCGGGTTGCCTTCCACCCAGGGGTCCACCAGCACGACGCTACCCCCGGGCGTGATCATTCGGAACGTCGAATGGCCGAGCCAGGTAATCTTCATCGTCGGCATGCTCTCCTCCGGTGCAAACTCTCCTCCGGTGCGAGTATAGTCCAGTGCTCGTTTTTCCGCCCCTCGGCTCCGTGGAGTTCAGAAAGGTCCGTGAAGTTCAGAGACTGGGCGACCAATCGTCCCGAGCGAACATGCTAGAATCGGGCGTGCCGATGGAGTCCGCTGTCGAAACGCTGGGGCAGGGCCGCCACCCGACGCCGTTCTCCTGCACTCGCTACGTCAACGACGAGGATCGCGTCATCTTCCACTCGGAGACGAAGCTGCTTCGCGCCGCCTTCGAGCAGCACGAAAAGCCGCCGTCGTTCGAAATGGCCGGGCCGCGGGAGAGCCTGTTTTTTGACCTGCGCCAGCTGAGCTGCGCCATCGTCACCTGCGGCGGGCTCTGCCCGGGGTTGAATGACGTCATCCGGTCCATCGTCATGAGCCTGCACCACCTCTACGGCGTCCGACGCGTGCTGGGCATTCCTTACGGCTACCAGGGCTTGACGCCGCCATTTGAGAAAACTTGGCGCGAGCTGGCCCCCGCGGTGGTCGCCGACGTTCACCACATGGGGGGCACCATGCTGGGCTCCTCCCGAGGGCCGCAGGACATCGGCGTGATGGTGGAGACCCTGGAGCGGAATCGCATCGGCGTGTTGTTTGTCGTCGGCGGCGACGGAACCCTGCGCGGGGCGCACCAGATTACTAAGGAGATTGCCCGCCGCAACTTGCCCATCGCCGTCATCGGCCTGCCCAAGACCATTGACAACGACATCGCTTACATCCAGCGCTCGTTCGGCTTTCAGACCGCGGTCGGAGCGGCCCGCCACCCCGTTTCGGCCGCCCACGCCGAAGCGCTCGGCGCCCCCAACGGCACGGGCCTGGTCAAGCTGATGGGCCGCCATTCCGGCTTCCTGGCCGCCCAGGCGGCGCTCTCCAGCGGCGACGTCAACTTCTGCCTGGTTCCCGAGGTGCCATTCGTTCTGGAAGAGGGCGAGTCCGGGTTCCTACCCGCGCTCAAGCGGCGTCTGGTGGCCCGCCACCACGCCGTCATCGTGGTGGCGGAGGGAGCAGGACAGGAATTGTTGGCCGCGCAGGAGTCCGCCCACGACCCCTCGGGGAACGTGGCCCTGGGCGATATCGGAACCTTCTTGCGCGAGCGGATTCAGGAGTATTTCCGGCGGATCGGCTTGCCATTGGGGCTGAAGTACATTGATCCCAGCTACATGATTCGCAGCCTGCCCGCGGACCCCGACGATTCCGCCTTCTGTTTGCTGCTTGGTCAGAACGCGGTCCATGCGGCTTTGGCCGGTCGCACCGACGCGATGGTCGGCTACTGGAACCAGCACTTCACCCTGGTGCCCATCCCGCTGGCTGTCTCCCGTCGCAAGCGCATCGACCCGGAGGGAATGCTCTGGCAAAGCGTGTTGCAAACCACCGGGCAGCTCGACATGAGCGGCAACTCGAGCTCTTAGCTACCTCAAAAGCCAGCACGAAGTCACCGAGGCTCAAAACGCTGGCGGAAATCCTCGGATTGTTTGCGCAGCGCGAGCCAGTCGAAGAACAGCTCCGGGGTCTGGAGCCAGATGGTGAACCACTGGGCAATCTCTTCTTTCTCCGCGCGCTTGTCCGCTGCTACCTTGCGGTTGCTGGCGATCAGGGCGGCGCGGCGGCGCACCCGAATGGCGCCGCGCCGGCACTCCTCGGCGAGGCCGGGTTCATTTCGAGTGCGGCAGGTCCGGTAGCGCTCATCGAGCGCGCGCAAGGTGGTTTCGGCGGCTGCCAGCGTGTCGAAGTGAAGCAGCTCTAGAACTTCTCGGGAGATCCCTCCCAGTTCGGCGTCCACGCTGGCACCCAGCTCGGCCAGCACATCCAGCAGGTACTCTTGAGAGATGCGCGCCTGCGGGCCCAGCACCCGAGCCAGCTCGCCCCGGATAGCTAAAGCTTCCTCCGTTCCGATGCGAGCCGGACGCGCTTGCTGCAGGTACTGTCGAATGACAGACTTCTTGGTGGGGCGGGCAGTCACTGGGGTGACACAGGCTTTTTCGGGGCTGGTTTGTTCAGCCCGCGCAATTCCGAAGCCAGGACAGGGTTGTCGGGGAGTTTTCGCAGCGCTTTCCGCAACACCTCCCGTGCGCGCTCACTTTCCCCGCGCGTTAGGTGCACCAGCACCAGGATGCGGATCGACCCAACCGACTCCCAGTTGTCGAGCTCGACCGCGCGGCGAGCGTATTCGAGCGCCACGTCCGGCTCACGCTCGCGCAAATAGACGGCCAGTCCGGCCAGCGCCGCCGGGTTGTTGGCGTCGCTGGCCAGCGTCAGCCGCCATTCCCTGGCCGCCTCTACGGTTCGTCCCACTCGGGCCAGCAGGTTGCCGCGCAGGGCCCGCGCGTCGCTCCGCCGCGAGTTGATCTCCACAGCGCGAGTCACCTCCTGCAAGCCTTCTGGAAAGCGCCCAAGCTGCAGCAGGGTCTTGGCCAGTTGGAAGCGCGCCTCTTCCGAATTCGGGCGCTCGCGGAGCACGGCGCGCCACTGCTTCTCAGCCCGGGCCCAGTCCTGATTCAGCATGTGCGCCTGAGCAAGCAGCTCGTGCAGGTCGGCGTTGTCCGGATCGGCCTTCAGGAGCCGGCTCGCACGGTTGATCGCTTTCTCGACCTCACCGGCCTGCAGTTCGGCGGCCGCCAGGTAGGCTTGGGCGCGCGCGTTCCCGGGCTGTTCCTCCACAACGGCCTCCAGCAAGGTCCGAGCTTCGGCGATGCGGTTCTGGCGCAACAGCTCGACGGCGCGCTGCTCGACGCGGGCCCAAGCCTCGGCAGGCCTTTCACTCACACTGCGCGCGTTCGGAGGATCAGGCCTGCCGGGCTCCTGGGCCGGAGCGATCGACTGCAGCAGGACGACTGCGGCCATAACCGCCACAAACTCCAGATGTCGCATGCAAGAGGTGTCGCAGCGGGGCGGCGCCCCGGGTAGCGAATAGCGATTTCGGGCGATGAAGCGGTAGAAAGGCGGGCCCAGCCAGCGCAACGGGGGCCGTGCCAGCACCCACCCCAGCCAGGCCAGGGCCGGCAGTCCGCGCATCACTGTGAGCCACGCGAAGAATCCTTTGCTCCAGGTGCCGTCGGCGCCGCGCACGTGCATCTCGGACGCCAGTTCCTCGGGCTGAACAGGGAGACCCGACTGGATCGCCGTGTCGGTATAGTCGAGAAATTCCACGCGCCCGTGGCGGTCGAAGCGCTTCACCCGCTGTTCCGCCCAACGGCAGAAGGCGCAATGTCCGTCCACGTAGACCTGAATCTTCACAACAGCCGGCATGCAAGCCCCGCTCCGGAGGGATCGCTCTGGTCGCCTGGCGCGGGAAGCTTCTCCCGCCCGCATCAAGCCTGGGCCAATCAGGCCTGGGCCAGACGGTTGTACAGCAACGCGAAGACGGCCCCGCCCACGGTCCCGTCCACAACTCCATACAGCGTGCCCACGATCACCTGACCAAAGCTGGCCGAGGCATTGTAGCCGGGGTAGATCGAGGCCAGCAGGCGGAGAAACTCCTGGCCATAGCTGGGCCAGATGAGGTTTGCGCAACCGGTTAGAAACACTGCCAGCATTCCCCACATAATTCCGGCCGCAATCGCCATACCTTTGACGCTAAGTTTCATAGACGCCTCCAATGGTGCAACTACTAACATTCTACTCCCGGGAAGATGCTGGAGCGCTCGGCCTTGTGCCGGGTATTTGGGCGAGCCGCCCGCCAGAGGCGGCGCTTCATTCTAGCGTTGATGGAGTTGGCTAGCGTTGATAGAGCTGGATGGTGTGCCGGGTGCCGTGGCCGCGGTCCAACTTCTCGATGCGGGTTGCACGCCAGAGGGGGATGCCGAAGTCGTGGGTGACCACGCGGGCGCCGGGACGCAGTTGCTGTTCGAGCTTTGGCCGCAGGCGAACCAGGGCCTCCGGCAGCAGGTAGAGGGCTACAACATCGGCGTCGCGCAGGTCGGCGTCAAACAGGTTGCCGCGGACCAGCGTGATGCGATCCTCCAGGCCCTGGCGGCGCACATTGTCGCGGGCCAGGGCGAAGACCTCGGCGTCCAGTTCCACCCCCACGCCGCGGGCGCCGTATTTCTGCGCGGCCAGCACCAGGATGCGGGCATCGCCGCATCCCAAGTCATAGACGGTCTCCTCCGGCTGCACCTCCGCCAGCCGCAGCATGAGGTCGATCACCTCGTCCGAGGAGGACAAGAACGGCGACACCTGCTCCGGGTTTTCTGGGACGTGCAGCGTGAGCGAGCCGTCCTCCGCCTTGTAGCGGCTCATCACGCCGAGCAACACCAGCACGCCCACCGTCAACCAGAAGAGCTTGGAGCGCATCACTAAGCCAGGTCTTGGATCGAGTTTCGACCACCGAGACGCAGAGGAACCGAACACCCTTCTGGAAGATTGGCTTTGTGTGTCCTTACGACCTGCGGCAGTTATGCCATCCTGCTCCGTGTCTCCATGTTTCTGTGGCAAGAGCGGCATGAACTAGGCCACGGTGGTCACTTCCTGCTTGAGTTTTTCGGCCTGGAAGTGAGTCGTTAGGGCCTCCACCAGCGGCGTTAGCTTGCCGTCCATCACCTGGTCCAGTTGGTGGAGGGTCAGACCGATGCGGTGGTCGGTGACGCGGTTCTGGGGAAAGTTGTAGGTGCGGATCTTCTCGCTACGATCACCCGAGCCGACCATGGCCCGGCGCTCCTGCGCCACCGCCCGTTGCTGCTTTTCGCGCTCCAGCTCGTAGAGCCGCGCCCGCAACACGCGCATGGCCTTGGCCTTGTTCTTAATCTGCGACTTCTCGTCCTGGCAGGTCACCACCAGCCCCGTGGGCAGGTGGGTGAGGCGCACTGCGGAGTAGGTGGTGTTCACCGACTGGCCGCCGGGGCCGGAAGAGCAGAAGGTGTCCACCCGCAGGTCCTTGGGGTCAATTGCCACCTCCACTTCCTCGGCCTCAGGCAGCACCGCCACCGTGACCGCCGAGGTGTGGACGCGGCCCTGCTGCTCGGTCTGCGGCACGCGCTGCACCCGGTGCACTCCGCTTTCGTACTTCAGACGGCTATACACGCGCCGCCCTTCGATGACCGCGATGATTTCCTTCAGTCCGCCGATGCTGGAGGCGCTGCTGGAGATGACATCCACCTTCCAGCTCTGGGTTTCGGCGAAGCGGGCGTACAGCCGGAAGATTTCGGCGGCAAACAGGCTGGCCTCGTCGCCGCCGGTGCCGGCGCGGATTTCCACCACCACGTTCTTTTCGTCGTGGGGATCCCTGGGGATCAGCAAAGACTTCAACTGTTGCTCCGCCGCGCCGATGCGTTCCTCCAGGTGGCGCAGTTCCTGCTCGGCCAAGGCGCGCATCTCGGGGTCGGCGTCGTCCAGCATGGCGCGAGTACCGGCCACGCCCTGCCGCAGGCTCTTCCATTCGCGGTACTTCTCGACAACCTCACCCAGCTCCGAGTGCAGGCGAGCCAGCTTCTGGTAGCGTGCCCCGTCGGCCAGCACCGCCGGGTCAGCTAGCTGCTGGCTGAGATCCTCGTAGCGGGCCTCGATCTGGTCCAGCTTGTCAATCACCGGCTTGTCAACCAATTGTTTCTCGCTCATGAAATAACGCTACCCAAACAAAACCCTCCGCCGGGCGGAGGGTAAGTAGAACTCGGAGCCTGCTAGGCGATCACCAGATCGCCGCCGCGCTGCTGCTCCAGCGCCATGGCTTCCTTCAGCGCGTGGATGGCCACCTCCAGTTGGTCGTCGGCCGGCGGCTTGGTGGTGATTCGCTGGAGCCACAGCCCCGGAGCCACCATCGAGGCCCACAACGTCCCCTGCCGCCGCGCCGCGAAGCGGATCAGCTCAAAGCTGACGCCGGCAATCAGTGGCAGTAGCGCAACCCGCACCAGGAAGCGCATTCCGAACGACTCCACCGGGATCAGCGTGTAGATGCCCAGGCTGATCAGCATCACCACCACCAGGAAGCTGGTGCCGCAGCGCGGGTGCAGCGTCGTAAAGGCGCGGGCGTTCGCCACACTGACCGGCTGCTGCGATTCAAAGTTGAACACCACCTTGTGTTCGGCCCCGTGATACTCGAACACCCGCCGGATCTCGCTCCAGCGGGAAACCAACAGCAGGAAGGTCAGAAACAGGGCAATGCGGATCAGCCCGTCCACCAGGTTGAACACGAAATGGTTCTCCACCGCCGCAACGTACTGCTGGAGCCGGGTGGTGAGGAACAGCGGCACAAACTTGTACAGAAGAATGAAAAAGCCCAGGCTAAAGGCCAGATTGGCAGCCATGACCCAGGAGCTGACTTCTGCCTTGCCTTTTGCCTTGCCGTGCCCGCCTTCGGCGGTGTTTTCCGCTGCGTTTTCGACAGCATTTTCAGACTCCAGGGCGCTGTTGGCGGAGAAGCGCAGCGAACGAATGCCCAGCGCCAGCGCCTGCCCCATAGTCCCCAGCCCGCGCAGGACTGGGATCTTCCACAATCGCCGGCGTTCGGAAGGGCGCACCAATGGGCCGGTCTGTGTGGCTAATTCGCCGGAGGGTTTGCGCACCGCCACGCAGTAGGCGTGCGGTGCGCGCATCATCACGCCCTCGATCACCGCCTGGCCGCCCACCAGTACTTCCTCGCCGCCTTCCATGGCCGGAAGCAGTTGCAGGCTGGCCGCCAGACGCAGGTTCCGCTTCAGTCGGCTCATCTTCTTGATTATACCTGAAAGCGCCGTGGCGCTATAATACGCCCGCCGTCTACTCCAGGCGAACGTGAGGAAGCCGCCCACGAGGAGAGTTACGGAATCAAGACAAGGAGCGCCCCATGCCCGATGATGTATTCTCTGGAGCACGCAGAGATCAAGAAAAGTACTTCTACGAGCGCGACCGAGAATTGGTTGAGAAGCTGCGCGCCAAAGCTGAAGCCGAGCGGCGCGAGATGGAACGTAAGCACCGAAAGGAAACCCACTGGATGAAGTGCCCCAAGTGCGGTCACGACCTGGAGGAGACCCAAATGGGGCCGCTGTTGGTGGACAAGTGCAAAGACTGCGGCGGCGTCTTCTTCGATGCCGGCGAGCTGGACTTGTTGCTGGCCGCGGAGAAGGATACTTCTATCCTGCGCCGAATCTTCCGGCGCTAGCACACGGCGTGTCATTCCGAGGGCCGCCGCTGTTTGTCGGCCCGAGGAATCTGCTTGTTCAGCAAACCATTGCCATGGAAAAGCAGATTCCTCGCTTCGCTCGGAATGACAAGGGAGCGACCTTTTCAGCACCCTTGGAAAACCACCTTTGCTCATGACCGCTTCTTGGACGCAGGTCTATTACCCCTGGGGCCCGGGGTTGTGGCCCCTTTCCACACTGGCGGCCGCGCTGCCGGTGCTGGTGTTGTTTACCTTCCTGCTGAAACACGCCCGGCCGCACATCGCCGCTATCGCCGGCGCGGTGACGGCGCTGATTTGTTCGATGGCGCTGTTTGGGATGCCGCCGCAGCTGGCGCTGGCGTCCTTCAGCTTCGGAGGCGCCTTCGGTCTGCTGCGCATCTGCTGGATCGTACTGAATGCCGTATTCCTCTACGACATTGCGGTGGCCAGCGGGCAGTTCGACGTCATGCGCGCTTCGGTGGGCTCCATCTCCGCCGACCGACGCCTCCAGGCGTTGCTGATTGCTTTCAGCTTCGGGGCGTTCATCGAGGGCGCCGCCGGCTTCGGCGCTCCGGTAGCCATTTCGGCGGCAATGATGGCTGGCCTGGGGTTCAACCCGTTTAAGGCGGCAGCCCTGTGCCTGATCGCCAACACCGCGCCGGTGGCCTTCGGCGCCCTGGGCACCCCGGTCCACACGCTGGCGCTGGTGAGCGGGCTGAACGAGAGCGACCTGTCGGCCATGAACGCGCGCATTTTGCCGCTGGTTTCCCCCATCGTCGCCTTCTGGCTGGTGCGCGCTATGGTGCCCTGGAAGCAAACCTTCCAGGTGCTGCCCGGCATTCTGGTCACCGGCCTCAGCTTCGGGGTCGTGCAGTTCTACTGGGGTAACTATCAGGACAGCAACCTGGTGGACATCATGGCCGGAATTGCGGCACTGCTGGCCACCGTCGTCTTTCTCCGCTTCTGGCAGCCCAAGGAAATCTGGCGCTTCCCCGAGGAACACGGAACGGCCGTGGTCGGCCATGACTACACCCGCAAGCAGGTGCTGAAGGCCTGGATGCCCTTTGCCATCCTGACTCTTTTCGTGCTTCTGTGGGGCTTCATCCAGCGCCCGCTGGACAGCTACACACGAATTGACTTTCAGTTTCCCGTGCTGCACAACGCCGTGTGGCGGGACGCGCCGGCGGTGCCGGAAAAAACGCCGGAGGCGGCCGTCTACCGGTTTGCCTGGCTGTCGGCCACCGGCACGGCGGCTTTCTTCTCGGCCGTTTTATCCGGGCTGCTGCTGGGGATGAGCCCGAGGCGCATCTTCCAAATTTTTGGGCACACGGTCTACCGCATGCGCTTTGCCCTCACGGCCATCTTCTTCATGCTGGGACTGGCCTACGTGACCCGTTACTCCGGCATGGATGTCGTGCTGGGCCTGGCTTTCACCCGCACTGGCGCGGTCTACCCGTTTTTCGCGGCGTTCCTAGGGTGGCTGGGTGTGGCGCTGACAGGCAGCGACACCTCCTCCAATGCCTTGTTCGGCAGCCTGCAGCGCATCACCGCCGAGCAGCTCAGCTTGGACCCCATCCTGATCACCTCAGCCAACAGCACCGGGGGCGTGATGGGCAAGATGATTGACGCGCAGAGTATCGTGGTGGCGGCGGCGGCCACCAACATCGTCGGGCGGGAGGGAGAGCTGCTGCGCTACGTCTTCTGGACCAGCGTGGCGCTGGCCTCCGTGGTCGGCGTGATCATCATGCTCTACGCCTACGTCTTCCCGCAGTTCGTCCCCCATGGCCTCACCTTCATGCAATAGAGTCGGTGGAGAACCTCCAGCGAAATCAGGCAGAGCACACTGGCGTACAGCAAACGTACCGCGCGGCTGTAGCTCTGTTCCAGGTAGCCGTAGTTGGTCACGGCAATCTCGGATTGCGAATTTCGGAATGCGGATCGCCGGTTGTTTCTCTCACAAATCGGAACAGGCTGGATAGCCCGGAATCCCCTTGGCGTGCAGGATGGCGGAGACTACCGCCGCGGCGACGACCTCGGCGGCCAGCGCTCCAACGATGCCCTGCGGGCCGGCCCCGAGGAAACTGGGCGCGCGCCCCGCGGCCAGTTTCAGCTTTCCGGTGGCCACAGCAAACAAGGTGTCTCCGTCAGCCGGCGTGTGCACCGGTTGGATAGCCCGCGCCAGCCCGTCGTGCGCCATCTGCGCCACCTTGTTGGCTTCAGCCTTGGTGAGCGGCGCATTGGTAGCCACCACGCCGATGGTAGTGTTCTGTTTCTGCTTCCGGGAGCTCGGTTTAAAGGAAGGCAGTTTTCCCTTGCGCAGCAGGGCCATCACGTCAGCCAGCCGCTTGCCGTCGGCGGTCCGCGCGCCCGCCAGCAGCTTGCCACGCCGGTAGTCGAAAATATCGCCAACCGCATTCACAGCCACCAGCGCCGCCACCACCAGCCCGCCCGGCAGTCGCAAGCTGGCGGTGCCAAGGCCGCCTTTCATGGCGCGCTCACGTCCCAGTAGCTTGCCGACGGTCGCCCCGGCTCCGGCACCCACATTCCCCTGCTCGAGCTTGGTCCGTGGACCGCCTCGGGCAGCCTTGCAGGCTTTGTAGCCGGACTCGGTGCTAGGCCGAATGGCGCTGTCGCCTACCAGCAGGTCAAACAGAATCGCGGCCGGGACAATGGGAACCCGAACGCGACCCACTCGATACCCGATGCCCTTCTCTTCCAAGTAGCGCATCACCCCGTCGGCCGCGGCCAGGCCGAACGCGCTACCGCCGGAGAGTACCAGGGCATGTACCTGTGACACCGTATTGACGGAATTCAGCAGGTCGGTCTCGCGCGTACCGGGCGCCCCTCCCCGAACATCCACGCCGGCGACTGCTCCCTCTTCGCACAATACGACGGTGCAGCCGGTGGGACGCCGGCGGTGAGTAAAGTGGCCCACCTTGATGCCTTCTACATCGGTCAGCGAGCCGTTGGGTTCCCATCCCTCCAGGTCCTGCCCCGTCGCGCAACCACTGGAAACCGGCATGCCCAAGAGCGGCGCCGCTAGGAATCCCCGTCGTTCACGTCGTCTCCTGTTTTCCCTCTCCTTCTTTCTGTCGGACGCTTACTCTCTTCCACCATCATAGCCCTCCGCTAAGGAGAATTTTGCTGCCGATCGACCAAGGTGGCCCCCCGGCACGATCTAGGAAACTGCGGCGCCTCGTCGCTCCTGGTGGTGTATTATGAAATGAGGAAGTGGTATTGATGCCTGATGAACAATTGAAGATCGCGGTATTTGTTGATTTCGACAACGTCCAGATTGGAGTGCGCGACACCCTGAAGCAAGAGTTCGACGTTGCCGCCGTGCTGGAGGCCCTCAAGGAACGAGGCGAGGTGGTCAGCAAGATCGCCTACGGCGACTGGAAGCGCCACGGAAACGC
This sequence comes from Terriglobia bacterium, assembly GCA_965223005.1. GTDB lineage: Bacteria > Acidobacteriota > Terriglobia > JAJPHL01 > JAPKYU01 > CBDBKE01. Next base: position 135,426 of record CBDCVK010000010.1, read on the forward strand.
CAGCCGCAAGATGAGCGAGCAGGCGGTGCAGATGGTGCAGCGGGACCCCACACCACGCGGAGACAAGAACGGGGCCGACATCAACCTGGCCCTGGACGCTCTGGAAATGGCTTTTACCCGACCCCACATCAACGCCTACGCGATTGTGGGCGGCGACAGCGACTTCGTTGCCCTGGTGGAGAAGCTGAAGCAATACAACAAGGCGGTGTTCGTGGTTGGAGGGCGGGGCTTTACCAGCTCCATCCTGCAGAGAAACTGCCGGGAGTTCCTCAGCTTCGAGAACCTACTGCATCAGCCGGCGCCGTCGCGCCGAGCTTCGGTTCCCCGGCAGCCCGCCCGCCGCGGCGCGTCACTCTCGCTCGAGAACGCGCGGCCGCTACTGGAGCGGGCCCTCAACGTGCTGGCTGAACGAGAGCACCGGCCGTTGCTGGGTCTGGTCAAGAGCACCATGTTGCAGCTCGATTCCACTTTCAGCGAGCGTGACTACGCGTCCGGCTCCTTCCTGGACCTCATGCAGAAGATGGCTCAGGCCGGTTTCGTGCAACTGGACCGGGTGGACTCAAATTACGCGGTGAAGCTGCCAGAACAGATACTCTCCCCGCTGCCGGCGTCCTTGCTCCAACCACACGCGCCCGAAGCGGAAGCGCCCACTGACGGTGGAGCCACTTCCGCAGGCGATGCCCGCACACCGGCTGCAGATCACGAGCCCCCTGCCATTACCAAAGCAACTCCTTCCCGAAGTGGGACCGGGCGCCGCCGCCGACGTTCGTCGGGCGGCCGCAGGCGACCTTCTGCTACCCCTGGCGACCAGCCCCAGTGAGCTGCGCCAACTCGGCTGAGCTATCGTGAGCGTCGCCTACGGCTGCGTCTCCGGCTTCACCGGAAACTGTTGGTTATAGACCGCAAGGATCTCGTTGGTGAGGTCCACACCAGGCCCGGCATAGATGGCTCCCGCGGTGGCGCGGTCAAGAATCGCCATGAATTGCTTTTCCTCCCCGTATTTTCCCACCACCTCCACCAACCGCCCTCGCAAGCGTCCCAGGCCCTCCTCGCGCGCCGCGTTCAGATCGTAGTTGAGGTCTTCATTGAGGCGCTCTGCCTCTTTCTGCTTCCGCTGGATTTCCAGGGTGCGCTGCTGCCGCTCCGCGCCGGAAACCGCGGTCTGCCTCTGCTGGAATTCCGATTGCAGTTTGTTCATCTCGGCGGCCAGATCTTGTATCTTCTTTTGCCGCGGCCCGAACTTTCGCCCCAGCTCGGCCTGGAATGCTTTGCCTTCCTCGCTGTCGGCCAACACTCGAGTGCTCTCGACCAGGCCCAGCTTGCCACTCACCGCCGGTGCCGGAGCCGGGGCCTGACCCACCGCCAGCCAAGTCACCAGCAGCAACATCATCGTTAGCGGCACTGCTCTCATCAGCCTCTCCTCCGGCGCCGGAGCGCCTTGTAGGTTTTTCTGTCCCTTCTACCATATAAGAAAACAGCGGCTTCGGCCAAGAGGAGCTTTGACCAAGAGGAGCTTCGGTCTGCTGTGCTCTGTCAGAAACAGGCAAAGGAGCAGTAGCGCATCGCAGGGCTCCTGGCTTACCCTGGAACCTCTATGGCGCCCCCGAAAATTCGCAAGGCGGTCTTTCCGGTGGCCGGCCTCGGAACGCGATTCCTGCCAGCCACAAAAGCGCAGCCCAAAGAGATGTTGCCGCTGGTGGACAAACCCATCATTCAATACGTGGTCGAGGAAGCGTACCACTCGGGCCTGGACACCATGGTCCTGGTGACCGGGCGAGGCAAGGCTGCCATCGAAGACCACTTCGACGTCTCCTATGAACTGGAGAAAACTCTGGAGGAACGGGGAAAGCTTGATCTGCTGGCTCTGGTTCGCCAGATCTCCGACATGATCCACATCTCCTACGTGCGGCAGAAGGAGGCGCTAGGCCTGGGCCACGCCGTCCTGATGGCCCGCGAGTTAGTGGGCCAGGAGCCGTTCGCCGTGCTGCTGGGCGACGACATCATCGACGCCTCGGTGCCTTGCCTGCGGCAGATGCTGGACGTCTACGACCGCTGCGGGGAGTCCATTGTGGGAGTTTACGAGGTGCCCGGCCCGGCCATTTCCGCCTATGGGGTGATCGCAGGGTCCCCAGCGGCACAGGAAAGCAACGACCGGCTCTACCAAGTCAGCGACCTGGTGGAAAAGCCTCCTCCAGACCGCACACCATCTCATCTGGCCATCATCGGCCGCTACATCCTGACCCCGGAAATCTTCGACGAACTGGAGGGAACGCAGCCGGGCAGCGGAGGGGAAATCCAGTTGACCGACGGCTTGCGCGGCCTGCTCCGCCGAGGCCGGAAAGTTCACGGCTACCGCTTCGAAGGCCGCCGGTACGACGCCGGCGACAAGCTTGGCTTCCTGGTCGCCACTGTCGAGTTTGCTCTAAAGCGCGAAGGGCTGGGAGATGAGTTCCGCGAATACCTGAAGGGATTGCGTCTCTAGACACCGCGCCGGCGCCACCAGGCTCGAATGCGTGCCAAGTGGTCCGCCTCGTGCGTCCAGGCAAACTCCGGCAGCCAGGCGGTCGCCGGATAGCGGTGTGAGGGGTCATCGAGCGTGGCGGGCGGCAGGCGGAGTAACGCCTGCACCAAGCTGGCGCGGACGCGCCCGGCGCGCCGCAAAAGCTCGGCCCAGGACCAGCGCCGGGCTTGCCGCACAACGCGGGAATTGAAGCGGTCGGCCTCCACCATATCGTCATAGAAATGGATGCGGTCGCCGCGGCCGCGCCGGATCAGCTCCAGCCGCCGGGCCCCTTCTTCCTCCCAGGCCACAATGTGCGCGAAGGTGTCCTTCACCGACCACTGGCCCTGGGTGCGCGGCTCCAGGATAGAGCGCTCGGGAAGGCTCTGGAAGAACCGCAGGCTGGCGGCTCGCGAGCGCTCCATGCGCCGGACTGCCTGCTGACGCCAAGCGACAAGCCGCACTACTCCTCCCCCGCGAACAGCGACGGATTTCGCTTCTGTGGTGCTTGCCGGACGGGGAAGGGAGAAGCGGCTGCCACCGGAGCGTACGTCTTGCGATGCAGCGGAGTGGGGCCGAATTGCGCCAACGACTGGAGGTGTTGCGGCGTGGTGTAGCCCTTATTTCGCCCTAAGTGGTACTGGGGATACACCGCATCCCATTCTTGCATCAACTGGTCGCGATGCACCTTGGCCACAATGGAGGCAGCGGCGATGGAAACGCTGCGGGCATCGCCGTGAATGAGGGCGCGCTGAGACAGGTCCCAGGGAAGGTCGAGCCGCAGAGCATCCACCAACACCAAGGCGGGGCGAGGCTCGAGACGCAGCACCGCCTCACGCATGGCGAGCTGGGAGGCTCGGTAGATGTTGATGAGATCAATGCGGGCTGCGTCCACGGCGGCCACCACCCAGGCGATGGCCTGCTGCCGGATGCTCGCGGCCAGTCGCTCACGCACCTCAGGGTCCAGTTGCTTGCTGTCGTTGATACCGCGGATGCGGCGGGTGGGGTCTAAGATAACAGCCGCGGCCACCACCGGGCCGAACAAGGCGCCACGCCCCACTTCATCTACCCCGGCCACGTAGCGGTGGCCTGCGGCATAGGCCCGGTTCTCCAGGCGCCAAGTGCAACCCATGGAAGTGGGACCAAGGCCATGCTAGTGCCGTCCGAACAATTCCACAAAGAAAATCGGCAAACTGAGACATTGTGGCGAGGTCACGGATCTCGTGTGGACGACACTGGACCGGCGACCCTATTCCCGTTCGCGGATGCGAGCGGCTCTGCCGCGCCGGCCGCGCAGGTAGTACAGCTTGGCCCGCCGCACCCGGCCGCGGCGCAGCACTTCGATGCGGTCAATCACCTTGGAGTGCACCGGGAAGATGCGCTCGACACCTTGGCCAAAGCTGATCTTGCGGACCGTGAAGGATTCCCCCATTCCCCGGTTCTTACGGGCGATCACGACGCCCTCGAATGCCTGCAGCCGCTCCTTGTCGCCCTCCTTGATCTTCACGTGCACGCGGACACTGTCACCTGGACGAAACTCCGGCTGGCCGGCGCGGATGTACTGTTGCGCGATCTTGTCAACGGGATTCATGCTGCTTCCTCTCTTGCTGAATTTCCGACAGCAACTGGCGGTCCTCCCCGCTGAGGTTCACTAGCTCCAGGATTTCCGGGCGGTTGCGGACTGTCTTTTCCAGCGCCTTTTTGCGCCGCCACCGGCGCACTTGCTCGTGATGCCCCGACACCAACGCCTCGGGCACTCGCAAGCCGCAAAATTCGGCCGGCCTCGTATAGTGGGGCCAGTCGAGGATTCCGCCGACAGTTTCGGAATCTGCGGCGAAGGCGAACGATTCGCGCACCGCTGAAAGCTCGTCTCCCAAGGCTCCGGGCAGCAACCGGGTGACGCAATCCACTACGATGGCCGCTGGCAGCTCCCCGCCGCTCAGCACGTAGTTGCCGATGCACAACTCTTCGTCGGCCAGATGCTCGGCCACCCGTTCGTCCACGCCCTCATAGCGGCCGCAGATCAGCAGAAGTCGCTCGCAGGTGGCCAACTGCGCGGCTCGCCGCTGGGTCAGCAAGCGCCCCTGCGCCGACATCAGGATGGTGCGATGACCGGCGTCGGAACCTGAGTTGGGGCCTCGAAGGGCTTCGACCGCGGCGAAGATGGGCTCCGGCTTCAGTACCATGCCCTCGCCTCCGCCAAACGGCCGGTCGTCTACCACCTGGTGGCGCTCGGTGGTGAAGTCGCGCAGGTTATGCACGCGAACCTCAAGCAGGCCGGCTTCGCGGGCCCGTCGCAGAATGCCGTGTTCCAGAGGCCCGGTAAAGAATCCGGGGAAAATCGTCAAGATGTCGAAGATCATCAGCTTAGGATGGCTTCCTCGGTAGTTATTTTATTTCCAATCTTCAATGACTCAATCCTCACTGATTCAGTCCCAACAGTCCTTCGGGCAACTCCACCTCAATGACCCGGCCGGCCAGATCAATTCGCCTGCAAATTTCCTCGGCGAAGGGGACCAGCAATTCCCCCCCGGGAGTATCCACCACCAGCACGGGGGTGCCTGCTGTGGGATCCAGCCAGCGCACCACCCCCAGCTCGCGCCCGCCTTCCACCACCCGGCACCCGGGCAGGTCCGACCAGTACACAGCAGAGCCTTCCAATGGGCGGCGCTGGGCGGCCGGGATGCAAACTTCGTAGCCGGCCAGCTTTCTGGCTGCCTCGCGGTCGTCCACTCCGGCGAACTTCAGGATCACCCCGCCTTTGTGGAACCAGAACTGTTCCAGCCGCGCCGGCCGGTGCAGACCGTCGGAGCCTGTGAGCCAAACCGTCTCTGCTTCGGCAAAGCGCTGATGGAAATCGGTGAAGAGCTCAGCGGCCACTTCGCCCCGGCGGCCCTGTGCCCGCCGGATGCGGGCAATCGTCACGAACGGCTCGGCAACTCCCGGGTCGGGCGTGTCTGCGGCGCTTGCCTCGGCCACGCTCGGCTCACTCCAGGATTTCCAGCGCAAAGCGCTTTTTCAACTTCATCCCGGCAGCGTTCAGGATCGTGCGCATGCTCCGGGCCGTGCGGCCCTGCCGCCCGATCACCTTGCCCAGATCACCAGGGGCCACTCGCAATTCCAGCACCGTCGTCTGTTCCCCTTCGATCGCCCGCACCTGCACTTCGTCCGGATGATCCACCAAGGCCCTCGCCATCTGCTCGACGAGTTCCTTCATAACGCCTCCCGCTTCCCGTCCCGGCCAGCCGGGAACTCGCGGCCGCTGCTTTGAACGCCCGAAACCTGGATGGCTTAGGAATGCGAACTGGAAAAGAACATTTGCAGCCCGGCTCTTGCCGGTCGGCCGAAAACGATTCGCTGTGTCTGGAAGCGGGTGGTCACCACCTCGAGCGGGTCCGCCGCGCGGGCCCAGTTCACGCGCCTAGCTCGGCGACCTGATCCTCCGGCCCGGGCTGTTTCTCCAACAGCTGTTTCTCCAACAGGTGACGCACCCGTTCGGAGGGTTGCGCACCCTTATCCATCCAGTAGCGGACGCGGTCGGCGTTGAGCTTGACCGTCGCCGGGTTCGTCAGCGGGTTGTACTGGCCGACGATTTCCACGGGTCTCCCACCCCGGGCGCGCTCACGCTCGATCACTACCACCCGATAAAAGGGCCTCTTCTTGGCGCCGAACCGGGCCAGGCGAATTCTCAGCACCTGCTCACCTCCTTGCTTTGGTTAGCCGCCCTGGGGCGGCACCACTGATAGCGCCCGGCCTCAGCCGGGCATCTTTGCTCGCGGTGCCGACCACAAGAGTCGGCATTCCCGGCGCCACAGCTTCACTGCAAGGCCGGGAGCTTCAGCCTTCCCAGCCGTTTTTGTAGCGGACCGCCGGAGAGCGACCGCATCATCTTGCGAGCTTCCGCGTACTGCTTCAACAGCCGGTTGACCTCCTGTACCGTAGTGCCGCTGCCCCGTGCGATGCGGCGGCGCCGGCGGCCGTTGATGATCTGATGGTTGGCACGCTCCCGGAGGGTCATGGAGTTGATGATGGCCTCCAGGCGCACCAGTTGCTTTTCCTCCACTTGCACCTGCTGCAACTGGCGGAAGGGGCCCACCTGCGGCAAATGCGACAGCACCTGCTCGAGCGGACCAAGCTTGCGCATCTGGCGGAGTTGCTCGCCGAAGTCCTCCAGTGTGAAGCTGGCCGTGCGCACTTTGCGCTCCAGCTCCAGGGCCTGCTTTTGGTCCAGCGTCTGCTCAACCTTCTCAATCAGCGACAGCACGTCGCCCATGCCCAGGATGCGCGACGCCACCCGCTCGGGCTGGAACAGCTCCAGTGCGTCATGCTTCTCGCCGACCCCGACGAACTTCAGCGGCTGGCCGGTCACGGCGCGAATGGAAAGAGCAGCGCCGCCACGGGCGTCCCCGTCCATTTTGGTCAGGATGACGCCGGTCAGGCCCAGCCTGCGGTGGAACTCATCGGCGCTGTTGACCGCGTCCTGGCCGGTCATGGCGTCGGCAATGAACAGCACCTCGGCGGGCTCCAGACGCTGCTTGAGCTGCTGCATCTCCTGCATCAGTTCGTCGTCAATGTGCAGGCGCCCGGCGGTATCCACCACCAGCACGTCGCGGCCGCTGTGGACGGCCTCCCGGCGGGCCAGGCGCGCCAACTCCAGCGGCGATGCCTCCCCACCCGGCCCAGCTGGCTCAGCCGGGCCATCGAACACCGGCAGTTCCACGGCCTGACCGATCACTCGCAACTGCTCCCGGGCCGCCGGCCGGTAGACGTCCACGGAGACCAACAAGGGCCGGTGTCCATGCTGAAACAGCCACCGTGCCAGCTTGCCCGCGGTGGTCGTCTTACCCGAGCCCTGCAACCCGGCCAGCAAGATCACCGTGGGGGGCTGCGAGGCGAACCGCAGCGGGGCCGCCTGCCCTCCCAACGTCTCCACCAGCTCGTCTCGGACAATCTTGACTACCTGCTGCGCCGGCGTCAGGCTGGTCAGCACTTCCTGGCCGAGCGCTTTCTCCCGGATGCGATCGATGAGCTGCTTGGCCACCTTGTAGTGGACATCGGCCTCCAGCAGCGCCATCCGGATTTCCCGCAGCGCGTCCTGAATATTGGCTTCGGTTAACTTCCCCTCGCCGCGCAGGGTCTTGAAGACGCGCTGAAGTTTTTCGGTCAGGTTCTCAAACATGAATGCGAGTCCTTCACCTGGTCAGGGGACGCAAAGCCCCTAGGACATACCTGCCCCCCGCAGCCAAACGGCCTATTGTATCATGCGATAGCAGAACCGGGCACGCGAAGCAGAACCGGGGAAACGCGAGGCCAGGGGGTTGTCATCTAACTGGCGTGGTTCGCGAAAAAGGGCACTACTGCACGCCGAGGGTGACGGTGTTGTTCGGCACACCGTTGTTGCTGATTTCCAGGTCGCGGCCAACCGGGGGGCTAAGTAACTGGCGGAGACGCTCCCACGGGTACCTCGACGATGTTGCTCGGCACACCGATGTTGATGATTTCTAGGTTGTGAGCAACGGGCGGGATCGCACCCTCGGGGGGCTGCGAAACCGGCGGGGACAAACCCACGGGTACCTCGACGTTGACCTGGTACAGGCCCACGAATCCCGGGGCCAGGCCGGAGTAGACCACCTCAGCGGGAATGCCGCCGATGTTTACCAACGGCGGGCTAACGGTTCGCGCCAATGGCTCCGTGCCGGGAGCAACATTGCCGGATGGCACTTCCGGCAGGACCCGCCCCAACCCCGTGCAAAAGATCAGCAGGAACTCGCCCGTCTGTGCCGGGTTGCTTTCGGTGACGGGCTGGAAATCTGCCGCGTGAAGGATCGCCCCGGGGCCGGTCCCCTGCTGGTTCATGGTAAAAATCCCAGGTGACACGGCTGCCACCGAGACCGGCTGTATCACGCTGGTTTCACCGCCCCGTGTCACCTGCACCGAGGCCACACCCGCTCCGGATACCAGTTCAAACGGCACCTGCGCATTGATTTGCGTGCCAGAGACAAAAAACAGCGCGGCCGGCATGCCGTTGAAGGTCACACTGGTCTCTCCCAGCGTGGTGGGTAGAGGCACCTCCGACGCTATCTGGGTATCGCTGGCCAGCTCCGTCCCAAAGATAGACACGATCGCGCCCGGAGCGATAAAGGATTTGGACTCCGTCGCCGGCCGGAAGCTGGCGCCGTTGACCACCGAGTCGGGCGGCAGGATCGGAGGAGTCGTCGACTCGCTCAACGTAGCCGAGACCGAAATAAAAAACGTCTCGTCGGTGCCAGTGGCAGTGCCGATGACCCGCGCCTCACTGACCCCAGGCCCCGGCAAGACCCCGTAAAGAATCGTCATGATGAAAGACGCCCGACCCGGCTCAAACGTGACCGTGGGCGGAACGCTGAGCCAGCCTGTTCCGTTCATGAAATCCACCGAGAGAGTAAAGAGGACGCTTCCCTGTCTTGCGCAGCCCTGGATCGTTTCGTCTACCATCACAACATGCTGTGAAGGCGGTGCTCCTATGGAGGCGGAAATACCAGGACCCGCGGAGACATGCAACCGCTAATGTCTTGCCCGAACGCGGGCCTGGCAAAGATCAATGCCAGACAGAAGACCCCCAAGAATACCAACCGCCGAATGGACATCATGTTCTCCGCCTGAGTCCCAACACGTTTCCCAGCACCTCGTTCACCTCCTGCCGTTGGAAGAGTGTGCTTGCCGTGGCCGGGGTAGCCTTGGCGGGGCCGCCACGTCAGGATTTACCTCAACAGAAGAAGATGAAGGTGTGGGCGCAGCAGCGCTTGCGCCCTTTAACCACCGACATTGATCCACACGGACTTCACCTGGGTGTAAAGATCCAGCGCGTGGACTCCTGATTCGCGGCCGTACCCGCTCATCTTGTACCCGCCGAACGGCATAGCGGCATCGAAAACGTTGTAGCAATTCACCCAAACGACCCCGGCCTGCAAGGACTTGGCGATGCCGTGAGCCTTTTGTATATCCCGAGTCCAAACACCGCCGGCCAGTCCATAGAAGGTATTGTTGCTCAGCTTCACTACCTCATCTAAGTCCTGGAATGGGATCGCAGTCAGGACAGGCCCGAAGATTTCCTCTTGAGCGATGCGCATGTCTGCCCGCACGCCGTCGAACACCGTGGGCTTAACGAAGTATCCTTTTGCCAGCTCTCCCGTGGTCAAGCGCTCGCCGCCTACAACGGGCTTGGCTCCTTCCTGCTGTCCAATTCGGAGGTACCCGGTCACGCGGTCGAGCTGCTCCTGCGAGATGAGCGGTCCCATCTGGGTCTCAGGGTCGAGGTTGTTTCCGACCTTGATCGTCGACGCAAATTGGGCCACCTGAGAGACGAATTTGTCGTAGATCTTCTTTTCGACGAAAAGCCTTGACCCCGCACAGCAAACCTGTCCGGAGAGTCGGAAGATGGCCCACGCTGCTCCTGAAACCGCTTGCTCCAAGTCGGCGTCCGCGAAGACGATATCCGGAGACTTCCCACCCAATTCCAGAGAAACCCGCTTGAGGTTTCCCGCGGAGGCCTTGACGATGCTTTGTCCGGTTAAGTATTCACCGGTGAAGGCGATTTTATTGACGTCGTGGTGCTCCGCCAGGGCAGCCCCGGCAGTTGGACCGAATCCCGGGCAGATATTCACCACACCGGGGGGAATCCCGGCTTCCAGGATCAGCTCACCCAGGCGAAGCGCGGATAGAGGTGTCTGCTCGGCCGGTTTCAACACCAGCGTGCACCCGGTCGCCAGCGCCGGCGCCACCTTCCACATGGAGGTGACCAGCGGACCGTTCCAGGGAACAATCGCTCCCACCACGCCGACGGGCTCGCGCAGCGTGTAGGTGAAGTAATTACCAGGTGCCGAGTTTTCGATTGTTTCCCCATGAATCTTTGTCGCCCATCCCGCGTAGTAGCGGCACACCGCAGCGACCCGAGGGATCATCCCCGTTCGGGCCATAGTGATTGGCATCCCGTTGTCCAAGACCTCAAGGAAGGCCAGTTCTTCCCCGTTGGCTTCGATCAGGTCCGCCAGTCGTAGCAGGAGGCGCTGGCGCTCCACAGGCTTGACCTTCGCCCAGTCGCCTTCGAATGCCCTGCGCGCCGCTTTCACCGCCCGGTCAATATCTTCCCGGTCGGCTTCTGCCACCCGGGCGTGGACCTCTCCGGTGGTTGGGTTCATCGTTTCGAAGGTTTTTCCCGAAGCGGCCTCAACCCATTTCCCGTCAATCAACATTCGCTTGGGTTGAGTCGCAAGGAAAGATTGCACTGCCGGATGAACTTGTTGCGTAACTGTTGCCATGCTGTAGCTCCTTTCTATGGATGACAGGCGTTATCTCCGAATCTGCCGTCGGGGACTAAGCCAAATCATATTCCACCGGAGAAGACCTTGCGGCCAGCGTTTTGCTGCCCGGTCTGTCGGTGCCGGGACGTTGCAAACTGGTTTATCGACCCTGGGCCAGTTTATCGACTCTGGGGATGCTGCTACCCGGCCAGCTTCCCGGCCACCCCCAGCGCCGCTTCAAAATCCGGAAGCGTGCTGAGCTCCTTGACGTACTCGACGTGGCGCACCGTATCGTCCTTATCGAGGACGAAGATGGCGCGGGCATCAAGCCGCAGTTCCTTGACCAGAGTCCCGTAGGCATGGCCGAAGGAGGCGTCGCGGTGGTCCGACAGGGTGCGCAGGTTACTGACGTCGGCGGCGCCGCACCAGCGCTTCTGGGCAAACGGCAGGTCCATGCTAATGGTCAGGATCTCTGCGTTCGGCAGCTTCGCCGCTTCTTCGTTGAACCGGCGCGTCTGCTGGTCGCACACCGGCGTGTCCAGCGATGGCACGACGCTCAGGATGCGCACCTTGCCTGCCGTGTCTTTCAAGCTGACGGGCTTCAGGTCGTTGTCCAGCACGGTGAAACCCGGTGCGCGGTCGCCCACCCGGATTTCAGCCCCGACCAGAGTAAAGGGGTTGTTGAACAAGGTCACCGCGCCGGCTCGTTCCACCGGCGACGCCTTGGCTCCTGCCATGGGATACTCCTCCCTATGAGAATTTCCTGCTTCGAACCGGGAGATTATACACGTGAACCCCCCCCCCCGCTCAGCTTTTCATTCGGCCGGAGCCTGCTCCGCCTCGGGCGGCCCGACATCGGGCGGCATCTCGCCGGTCAGCGACTCCAGAAACGCCACCAGATCGGCGCGCTCCCGGCCGCTGAGGAAGTCCAGCTCTCGAATTTCCTTGTCGAGGTGCGGGTTGGAGTTGCCGCCTCCCACGTAGAGATCCACGACTTCTTTCAGCGTCTTAAGGCTGCCGTCGTGCATGTAGGGAGCTGTCTGTGCGATGTTACGAAGCGAAGGGGTCTTAAAAGCGCCCCGGTCGGCTTCATTCTTGGTGACGTCGAAGCGCCCTTGGTCGGTCAACTCCGGGACGCCACCGAGTACCAGCTTCACGCCAACCCCCAGGTTGTGGAACTTGTTGTCGGCAAACAAGGCGTGTTTCTCACCAATGGTGTGGCACTCAGCGCAGTTGCCCTTCTTGGGTTCGCGAAACACCTCCAGGCCGCGCTGGGCGGCCTTGCTCAGCGCCTTCGTATCGCCGGCATAATAGTGCCGGTCGAAAGGAGAATTGCCGCTGACGACCGTGCGCTCAAAGGAAGCGATGGCCTTCCCCACCTTCTCGTAGGTGATCGGCCCCGGGCCAAAGGCCTTTTCGAAGGCCGCCCGGTAGCTGGCGTCAGCCGTTAGCTTTTTCTCCACTCCCTCCAGAGTGTGGGCCATCTCGACCGAGTTCTCCACCGGACCAGCGGCCTGCTTCTCTAGACTCGGCGCGCGCCCATCCCAGAATTGAGTGGTGTAGTAGGCGGCGTTGAAGACGGTGGGGGCATTGCGGCCGCCCTTCTGGCCCCTTACCCCCTCGGAAAACTGCTTCCCATCGGTGAAGCCAAAGTCGGGGTGATGACAGGTGGCGCAGGCCACCGTGTTGTCCACCGAGAGGATGGGATCGTAGTAGAGCAGACGCCCCAATGCGACGGTGTCGGCAGTGGGAGGATTGTCGGCAGGAATCGGGACCGGAGGCAATCCCAGCGGAGCGCGGACCTCGATGGGAGGCCCGAGAGGCATTGCTGCTGGAGGTGCCTTGGCCGGCGGCGCCGGCTCCGGCTTTCGAGCGCGGTATAGCAACAGTCCCACCACGATCAGAACAACACCAAGAACCATGAGCATGAGCGCTTTTAGGGAATCCATCACCGCCTCCTTGCCACTAGTCTACCTCTAGTCTGCCTCCACTCCAGAGCTGAGTTCAGGAGCCTTGCCCGGTAGTCATCCGGGTCTGAAAATCGCCGCCAGGTGGAATAGACCGCATCCGGCCCTAGCTGCGCAAGTGCTTTTCCCAGCCGGGAACCTCAAGCGAGGTGAAGGCGTAGAGCGGGAACAGACGCTGGAACGTCTGCTCAATCTGGCGCGCCAGGCTGGCGCTGCCCAGGCCCGGATGGGAAGGCTTGAAGACCTTGCGCACTACCCAACCATCCAGGCGCAACCACTCGGCCGCGGAGCGGGGCAGGCCGCTGGTCTTGACCCGCTGCTTCTTTTCGCTGCGGTACCAGTAGCAGTCGTAACCATGGCGCACAACGTGACGGGCCAGCCACCGTTCCAGCCGCTGCTGGCGGGTTTCGAGGCGCGGTCGAAACACGCGGACCAGCGTGCCGGTCTTGCTCTGGGCATAAATGGAGAAGCCCAAGGTAAGGCCCTCGCCGCTGACCCCCACGTAGAGGCGGCCGTCGGAGGGGCGGTCGCGCCGCCGGTCGTAAAAGTACAGGTAGTAGTTGGTGTGGTAGGGGCTCCGGTCGGGCCAAAAGCGGATGTCGCGGTTGATGCGGGAGAAATTTCCGTTTGTCTTACCCGCCGTGTCAAAGTAAGGGTTTAGGCGAAGCACGGCGGGTTCCAGTCGGGCCAACAGCGCCCGAAACGTAGCGACCAGCAACTCGTAGCGCTTCCGGTTCTGGTCAAACCATTCCTTCCGGTTGTGGCGGGCCAGCTCGCGAAAGAAAGCGAAGTGCTCGCGCGAGAAGCCACTGAAGGCAACCTGTTTCGCCTGCATGGGCCGATTCTAACATGCCGCGGCCCGGCGGCGTTTCGACGACAGGTCCGGAAGAGGTGCTCTGGAGAAAAATGGCCCTGCTCCAGTGAAACAGCACTAGACTGGGAGTGATGCCGGAATGCCTATTCTGCCAGATTGTGCGCGGGGAGCGCCCCTCGCGCATTGTGTTTGAAGATGACGCCGTAGTGGCCTTCGAGGACGTTCGCCCGCAGGCCCCCACCCACCTGCTGGTAATCCCTCGCAAGCACATCGCTGGACTGGACGAGGCAGAGGCCGAAGACGAGTTGCTGCTGGGCCGCCTCCAGCGAGTCGCGGCCCAGCTTGCGGTCGAGCGCAACATCCACCGCACCGGCTACCGCACCGTGCTCAACGTCGGCTCGAACGCCGGCCAGAGCGTTTTTCATCTGCACCTGCACCTGCTGGGCGGGCGCCCCATGCAATGGCCTCCAGGATAACCTCGTAGGTGTTATCCTCTTCGAACTGATGCCCGAATCCCATAACGCAAAAGGAGCAGAACCTGGGGGCACCCGGCCCGAGGCCGGCAAACCCGAGGGCGTTGCGAAGTCGGAGAAGCCAAGACCGCAGGTACCAGCAGGCGCCGTGAGCCCTGCCCAGCCGGTCAAGCCTGCTGTTGGGAAAAAGCACGAAGCGAAATCGCTCAAGCCCCAGACCCCCACTCCCGGTGCGCTAGTGGTGGAGGAATCGGTGGAGATTGCCGCCCCTCCCGAAAAGGTGTGGAAAATCTTTACCGAGGAGCAGAACTGGCCGAACTGGAATCCCGTGACCAAGCGGGCCAGCCACCTGAGCGGCTCTCGGTGGAGGCTGGGCTGGCAGTTTGAGTTGGTGTTGCGGAATCGGCCGTTCCCTTCCTTGACGGTCCGACCGATCGTGCTAGAGGTAAGCGTGCCACTGCTGGTGCGTTGGTTCGAGGCGGCGCCGGGCCTCAGCGCGATGCACTGGTTCCTGTTCGAGAAGACCGAGACGGGCACGCGCGTGACCAGCTACGAGGAGTTCACCGGAATGCTGACACCGCTGTTGCGGCTCTTCAGCGGCTTGATCTTCCGCATGGTCCGCCGCTGGTTGCAAGCTTTGAAACAAGAGTGCGAGAAGACGGCCCCATCGGCTGCGGGGTCCTCGCTGCCGGTGTTAGGGGCAAAATAGCCGCACGCTGGCTGTACGAAGCCAGGCCCCCTGTCATTCCGAACGAAGCGAGGAATGTGCTTTTCGCTTGCCATGCAGGTTCTGCCGCTGGTCGCCTCAACCGCCGAGTATGCGACGCCGCGTCCGATGGGGCAGCTTTTCGCAGGCAATGCGAAGGAGGAGGCGCGCCGCCCGCTGCCGGACACGCCGCAAGTAGGCCACCACCGGCTGGCGTCTCACCTGGCCAGCTTCCTTCAGCAGCCAGCCCACGGCCTTTTGCACCATGTCGTCGTCATCCTGCAGAAGTCGATCGGACAAGCGCAAAGTCTGCTGGGTATACATGCCCCGCCGGGCAGCGGGGACCAGGGAGACAGCCGCTGCCCGACGGTGCCAGCGGTTCTTTGATTTCGCCCAGCGAAAGACGCTGCCGAGTCGCGCAGAGTCGGCCGCAATCATCCGGCCCAGCAACGCTGTGCAGAACAAGTCACAGGCGGCCCAGTTGCGGATGTGCGGCAGCCAGCGCTCCAGGCGCCGAAACTCGACCGAGCCAAACTGGTGTACCGACCGTTGGAGCAAAGCCACTCCCAGCACCGCCTCTTCCAGCGTGGGCCCTGCGAACAGCTTCCCTGCCACGGCGAGCAGCAGATCGGAATCGCCCGTCGCCAATATCTCCCGCCGCAGCCTCCCCGCCAGTTTTCTGACTTCAGCCGTGCGCCAGCCATAGGCCCGTACCGGCTCCTTGAAAAACCGCTGCATCTGCCGCGCAAAGGCCGGCGAAGCCTTGCTCCGAAGCTCACGACGCGTGGCGCGGACCAACTGTTCTGCACGATTCATGGGCAACCTTATGTCATGGAGGTCCAGATCTGGCAAGCGAACATAAATCCGTTTCGGGACTCCCCCGGCCGGCCGCGCTACAATCGAAGGGTGACGGCGCGGTACGAGATCCTGGAGCATCCGGCCGACGTTGGGCTGCTGGCCCGCGGGGCTTCGCTGGCCGAATTGTTCGAGAACGCGGCAGCAGGAATGATGGAGATTGCCGTCGAGCCGGACGGCGTCGCCGAGCGCGAACAGAAGCGTATCGCCGCCGAAGCAACAGACCGAGAGGCGCTGCTGGTAAATTTCCTCCAAGAGGTGCTGTGGTTGGTGGATGGCGAAGGCTGGCTGGCCCGCCGCGTGGCGGTCACCCAAATCAGCGACACCCGCGTCTCGGCCACTGCCTTCGGCGAGCCGCGCAACGCGGCTCGCCACGCCATGCGGCTGATCATTAAGGCCGTCACCTATCACCAGCTTTCGGTGCGCCAGCAGTCCGAAGGCCCGCAGTCGGAAAGCCAGCAATCGGAAGGATGGAAGGCGGAAGTCTACTTCGACATATGATCCCCCGCGAAAAAATCCGGAAGCTGGACGATTACCGCTACCTGATCCCGCGCGACACGCGGCCCGGGATGCGGACCGACGCCCTGGTCTACACCGACGCCGGCCTGCTGGAGCACATCGTGAAGGACCTGTCGCTGGAGCAGGCGGTGAACGTGGCCACGCTGCCCGGCATCGTGGGCCGGTCGCTGGCCATGCCCGACATCCACCAGGGCTACGGTTTCCCCATCGGCGGGGTGGCCGCCACCGACTGGCACGACGGCGTGGTCTCGCCGGGGGGCGTGGGCTTCGACATCAATTGTGGGGTGCGCCTGCTCGGCACTTCGCTGAGCCAACAGGACGTGCGGCCCCGCCTGCGGGAGCTGGTGTTGCAACTGTTTCGCGACGTGCCCTGCGGCACCGGCGGCCAGGGCCACGTCAAGCTGTCGACGGCTGAGCTGGACCACCTGCTGGTCCACGGCGCGCAGTGGATGGTGGAGCACGGGTACGGTCAGGGCGCCGACGCCGAGTTCACCGAGTCGGGCGGGGCGCTGGCGGCGGCCGACCCTGTCAAGGTCTCCGAACGCGCCCACCAGCGTGGCCGCCCGCAGGTGGGCACGCTGGGCAGCGGCAACCACTTCCTGGAAGTGCAGTTCGTCCAACGCATCTTTGATCAGCAAGCGGCCGAGGCGCTGGGCCTGGTGCAAGACCAGGTGGTGGTGCTCATCCACAGCGGCTCGCGCGGCTTCGGCCACCAGGTCTGCACCGACTACGTAAAAATGATGCACGGCGCCATGCAGAAGTACGACATCAAGCTGCCCGACCGGCAACTGGCCTGCGCGCCCATCCAGTCACCCGAAGGCCAGGACTACTTGGGGGCCATGGCGGCGGCGGCCAACTACGCCTGGGCCAACCGCCAGGGCATCACACACTTCACGCGCAAGGCGATCCAGCGGCTGTTCGGCGAGCAGACCCCGGTGCGGGTAATCTATGACGTGGCCCACAACATCGCCAAGCGCGAGCGCTACGTGGTGGAGGGTGAGCGCGAGCCGCGCGATGTGCTGGTACACCGCAAGGGCGCCACCCGTGCCTTCCCGGCCGGCAACCCCGAAATCCCGGCGCGCTACCGCCACGTGGGCCAGCCGGTGCTGATCCCCGGCAGCATGGGCACCGCCTCCTTCGTGCTGGTAGGCGCCGAAGGAGCGATGCGGGAGACCTTCGGCAGCGTTTGCCACGGCGCCGGACGCATGATGAGCCGCACCGCCGCCAAGAAAGGCCGCAACGCCAAAGAAGTGCAGCAGGCGCTGGAGGAGCAGGGCATCCTGGTGAAGAGCGAGACGCGCGACGGCATCCTGGAGGAGATCCCGGAAGCTTACAAGGATATTGACGCCGTCATTGACGTGGTGCACAACGCCGGACTGGCCAAGAAAGTGGCGCGCCTGCGCCCGATGGGCGTCATCAAAGGCTGAATTGCGGAATGAGCAGGATAAACCGGCGCGGGAGGTCCGTATGGGAAAGCTGGCCACGACCTGGCAACTGGCCAAGGTGAGCTGGGGAGTGCTGCGCGCCGACAAGGAGCTGCTGTTGCTGCCGGTGCTGTCGGCCATTTGCGCTGTACTCGTTTCGGCTACTTTCTTTATTCCACTCATCTGGATGCCGCAAGAGGCAACCGAAGGGGAACCGGGCTTCTGGGTCTATCTGGGCGTGTTCCTGTCTTACTTCGTCAACTACTTCGTGATGATCTTCTTCAACACGGCGCTGATCGGCGCCACCACCATCCGCCTGCAAGGGAGTAACCCAACCCTGGGTCAAGGCCTCAGCTTTGCCTGGCAAAACCTGGGCCGCATTGCCCAGTGGGCCGTGGTGGCTGCCACGGTGGGCATGATCCTGAAACTGATCGAACGACGGGTAGCCGCGCTGGGCAGGCTGATCGTCAGCCTGATTGGTGTCGCCTGGACGCTGGCCACGTATTTCGTGGTGCCGGTGATGGTCTACGAAAAGCTGGGGCCCATTGAGGCCGTCAAGCGCTCAGCCTTGATGTTCCGCCAGACCTGGGGCGAGCGCCTGGTCAGTGCGGTCAGCTTTGGGCTGCTGTTTTTCCTGCTTGCCATCCCGGCGTTCGTGGTCCCGGTGCTGGCTGGGTTGTTGCTGGGCGGCACCGCTTTTCTCGTGATGTTCAGCGTCGCGGTCCTCTACCTGATCCTGCTAGCGGTGGTCAGCGCGGCACTGAACGGTGTGTTCGTGGCGGCGCTCTACCAGTACGCCACCACCGGCCAGGCCTCGGGCCCGTTCACCCCACAATTGCTCAACTCCGCCTGGAGACCACGGTAGCAGGAAACTACCGCTGGCCTCACCTCTCCAGCTAAAGGCTTCGCGCCTGGAGCAGCGATGACGCGACTGGTCCTGGGTTGATCGGAGAAGTTGATGGGGAAAATGGTATAAGAGTGGCGTAAGGATATCGCTGCGGAGAAATAGCATGCGGGCACTCGTGACCGGGGGTACCGGGTTCATCGGACGGCGGTTGGTGAAGAGCCTCACCCGTCCAGTGGTGCTCAGTCGCGATCCGGAGCGCGCTAAGAAGCTCCTGGGTGAAGTTGAAGTTTACCCCTGGGAGCATCCGGGCGCCCTGCCTCCGGAAGCTGCCTTCGACCAGGTGGAGGTGGTTTTTCACCTGGCTGGCGACCCGATCGCCGCAGGCCGTTGGACCGAGGCCCGCAAAGAGCGCATCCGCGAGAGCCGCGTCCGCGGCACCCGCAGCCTCGTCACCGCCATCGAGTTGCTGCACCAGCGGCCCCGGGTGCTGGTTTCGGGCTCGGCCGTCGGTTACTACGGCGACCGCGGCGCGGACGTACTGGAGGAGTCTGCAAACCCTGGCAGCGATTTCCTGTCCCAGGTGTGCAGCGCCTGGGAGGCTGAAGCCAACCGCGCCGCCCCCCTGGGCCTGCGCGTGGTCACGCCACGCACCGGGATCGTGCTGGGCCTGGGAGGCGGCGCGCTGGCCAAGATGCTGACGCCCTTCAAGCTGGGCCTCGGTGGCCGGCTGGGCAGCGGGCGGCAGTGGATGCCCTGGATTCACATCGACGACTTGATCGGGTTGCTGCTGCACGCGGCCGAGAAGAGCGAGATTTCCGGGGGCATGAACACCGTGAGCCCGACGCCGGTGACGAACAGGGAGTTTACTCGGACGCTGGCCTCGGTGCTCTGGCGGCCGGCCATCTTCCCGGTTCCGGCGCTGGCGCTGCGAATACTTTTCGGTGAAATGGCTTCGATCCTGCTCAGCTCGCAGCGCGTCGTGCCGCGCGTTGCCGAGCGGACTGGCTATCGCTTCCGCTACTCAGCGCTGTCTGAGGCTCTGCGCGCCATTCTCAGCAGCGCGTAGTCATAATTTCCCACGAGAGCACACAGCGGCAACTATAATCAAAGCAAGGCAATGAAGTGCGTCTTATGCAATCAGAGGAGCGGCAAACGGTACTGCCCGGGAGTGCGCGGCTACATCTGCGGGCCCTGTTGCGGCACGGAGCGCGAAGTCTCGATCGAATGCCCCTTTGACTGCGTGTATCTGCAGGAAGCGCACCGCCGTGAGCTGGAGCGTGCCGAACCTCCAACCGAGGTGCTTTATGCCGGTCACGAAGTTCCCCGCGACTTCGTGCACGAAAAGGAGCCATTCATCGGCGGCTTGTCGCACTCGTTGCTGCGCTACGCAATGAACAACCCAGGGATGGTGGACGCCGACGCACGAGCCACGCTCGACGCGTTGGTCCGCACCTACGAGACACTCTCCAGCGGCCTGGTCTATGAGACGCTGCCCGAGGGACTATTGCGGGTCAACTTGTACAGGGAGTTGCAAAAGTTCTTCGAGGACTGGAGGAAACAGGAGTCGGAGCGTGCCGGCATGACGGTGATCCGCGACGGGGACATGTTGCGCTCCCTGGTGTTCCTGGGACGGCTGGCGCAGGTCCACGACAACCGCCGGCCTCGCGGCAAGGCTTTCGTCTCCTTCCTCCGTCGCGTCTTCCCCGAGCCCACGACTCCGGAGTCCCAGCGCCTGATCATCCCTGGCGCTTGAGCAGTCGCTGCCTGCGGAACTCAGCGGCTCCCCGACTGCGCCAGCTCACCTCCGAGCGCGCGGGTAGCTGCCCAATACGCGCAGGAACTGGGTGAGTTCGACCAGGTGACGCAGGGCGTTGCGGCAGCGCGGTTGTTTTGGTTGACCCAGAAAATCCAGGTAGAAGAAGTATTCCCAGGGGCGACCACGCACCGGGCGCGACTCGATCTTGTTCAGGTTGATGTCGCGCAGGGAAAACGCGCCCAGACACTTGAACAGGGCGCCGGAGACGTTCTGAGTAGCAAAGACAATGGAAGTCTTGTCGGGCGAGCCCAGGCGGCGCAGCCCGGGCAGAGCCCGCCCGCGGCGCGCCAGCAAGAAGAAGCGCGTGTAGTTTTCCTTGTCATCTTCAATGCTCCGCCGCAGGATGCGCGCGCCGTAGATGGAGGCGGCGGCGGCGCTGGCAATGGCGGCCGCGTCCGGCTCCCGCTGCTCCATGATCATCTTGACGCTGCCGGCGGTGTCGTAAAACGGGACTGACTGGAGCTTCCGGTGGCGGCGGAAAAGGCTGCGGCATTGGCCCAGTGCCACCGGGTGCGAGAACACCCGGCGAACCTTCCCGAATTGCACCCCCGGCGGGGCGATCAGGTTGTGCACAATGCGCACCTGGGTCTCAGCGACAATGGGGAAGCGGTACTGCAGCAACAAATCGTAGATTTCGTGCACCGAGCCCGCCAGAGTGTTCTCGATCGGCAGGAGGCCGCAGTCCACTTGGCCGCGCGCCAGGCGCCGGAACGCTTCTTCAAAGCTGGCCGAGGGCACCAGTTCGATCCGCTGGCCCAGAAGCTTTCGGGCAGCTTCCTCGCTGAAGGCGCCTCGTTCTCCCTGAATGGCCACACGCATGGCGCGCATCATATACCATCCATAGCATCATCCGTGGGGCTACCCGTGGGACCATCGGTCGCGCGCAGGCGGCGCTTCATCCGCGGACCCAGGTAGAAGCCGGCCCACAGGTCAATCGCAAAATGCGCCCCAATGGCCGGCCACAGGCTTCCTGTGACGGCGAAGGCCCCCAGCAGCAGCGCGCCCAGCACCGTGGCGCGGAACACGCCATACCAGCCTTGGTAGAGGTGGGTCAGTGCAAACGCCAGCGTGGCCAGCCCTGCGGCACTCCAGGCGGGCAGCCAGACCGCTGCCCGCCCGTAGGCAAAGCCGCGGTAGAGCACCTCTTCGCAGAAGCCCGCGGTCAGCGCCAGACCAACGAAGGCTACCTTCTCCGCAGCCGATTCCGGGATTAACCACAGCACCAGCGAGTCTTCCCGTCCCGGCGGGCGCGCCAACAGGCGCGCCACTGCGGCCACCGCCGCCAGTGCCAGTAAGGTAGCCAGCGCGGCGCCTTCGATGCCCCAGTGCCCGGCAGTGCCCAAGCCCAGCGCAAAACCTTCCCGGTGCGCCGCCCAAAGGACCAGCACTGTCGCGCCCCACTGGATGGCTATGCTTTGACCGTAGAGCAAGAGGCGCGGCCATTCCACCAGCTCCAGGCGATGCTGGTGCAGGCGGATGGCCATCAGCGGAAAACCAGCGTAAACCAACAGCAGCAACGCCACAGCTGGCAGCACGCTTGTCAGCTTAGCAGGGATTTTTACACTCGGGCACTGCGGAGCTTGGCGGCGGGTTGATGCAGTCGCCAGGTCGGCACGGTTGGGGGGGCGCTATACTTGTGCGGTGAAAATCCTGGCGGAAATCGTCCCGGGACCGGCAGGCGACCTGGAAGGGTTGCTAACAGTGCCCGAGCAGGCGGTGGCGAGCCAGCCGCTGCAGATAGCGGTCGTCTGCCACCCGCACCCGCTCTACGGAGGCACCCTGCACAACAAGGTTGTGTTCCACGTGGCGCGGGCGCTCGCTGGGCTGGGCTGGCCGGTGCTGCGCTTCAATTACCGAGGCGTGGGCCGCAGTGCCGGAAAATTGGAGAAGGAGGCAGGCGCCGTGGCCCTTCTCCAGGCCGCAAGCGGGGATTTGCAGGCTGTCCTGGACTGGCTGCTCGCTCGCTTTCCCGGAGCACAGATCTGCGGCACCGGATTTTCCTTCGGCGCGAAAGCGGTGCTCCAGGTGGCGCAATCAGACACGCGCCTGGCGCGGCTGCTGGTCGTCGGGACGCCGGTGGCAATGGGTGGCGACCTCGACCTGTTTCCCCTCGTTGCCGGCCTAACCCAGCCCAAGCTGTTCATCCAGGGCGAGGCCGACCAGTACGGTCCACCTGAGCTGATTCGCCGGCTGTTCGAAGCGGCCGCCAACCCCAAGCGTCTGGTCATGATCCCTGGGGCAGGACACTTTTTCGAAGACCACCTGAACGAATTGCGCGCCGCAGCCGCTTCGGTCGCCGACTGACGGTCCGTGCGGCTTCATTCCAGTTCCAGGCGAGTAATCTCCAGGTTGGGCGCGACCCGGTTCCAGGAACTGGGGATTTCCTCAAAGCCCATGCGGAACTGGCGCGACTGACCGGGGTCCAGCGGTACGAAGCCGGGGCGGATGACCGCGTTGCGCTCGAGCAACACCGCCTCGCCGCGACTATCGCGAAAGCTCACGCTCACTTCCAGCAGGGTGATGGTCCGATCGCCGCCGTTGCTCACCTCCCCCGCCACGTAATACACGGTTTGCCCGACCATGTTCTCCCGAGCGCTCAAGCGGAAATTAGAGAACGAGATCCGGGTTGCGTAATTCGCAATGTCGCGCGGGGAAAGCTCTGGACCAGGATGGCAGCTCCAACAAAGAAACGCCGCCAAGCAGAGGAAAAGCACTAACGAATTCCTGCTCATCGGGGCGAAAATGACTGCCGCTGGAACAGAGAGGCACACCTACAAAGAGAATAATCCGCAAATTTCGCGGATTTCACAGAAAGCTCGGGGCAATCTGCAGAATCTGTGGATTCCTTCCGTTACTGCTCGCTTTTAGCTTCAGAGCCCGGCGACGGTCATCTCGGCGATCTTGATCGTGGGGGCCGCCACCGCGCCGCGAAATTCCAGGTCGTTACCCACCATCTCCACGCCGCGCAGCATGTCGAGCAAGTTGCCGGCGATGGTCACCTCCTCCACCGGATAAGCCAGCTCGCCGTCTTCAATCCACAGACCGGCTGCGCCTCGGGAATAGTCGCCCGTCACCATGTTCACTCCGAAGCCGATGCATTCGGTCACGTAGAAGCCGCGCGTCACCGACCGAAGAATCTCTTCAGGAGAATGTTCTCCAGCCAGCAGATAGAAGTTGCCGGGACTGATGCCAGGATTACCTGCCAGTCCGCGCGCGGCATTGCCAGTGGTAGGCATGCCGAGCTTGCGTCCCGCGTAGCAATTCAGCAGGAAGTTGCGGAGCACTCCCTGCTCAACCATTGGAGTGCGCCGGGTGGGCACTCCCTCGTCATCGAAGGGCGAGGTGCCAAAGCCCCTCGGCATGGTGCCGTCGTCCACCAGGTTGACCAGCGGGAAGCTACCGGCTCACCCAAGCGTCGTGCCAGGAAGCTGGCTTCACGATAGACGGCTTCGCCATTGAGCGCTTCGGCCAGGTTTCCCAGCAGGCCTTTGGCGGTGCGCGGTTCAAACACCACTGGCACGCGGCAGGTATCCACCTTGCGCGCCCCCAGGCGTCTCACGGTGCGCTCGGCGGCGATGCGCCCCACCTGCTCCGGATTCTCCAGGCCGGCCAGATTGCGGGAGATCGCATACCAGTAGTCACGCTGCATGGCTCCGCCGTTGGAAACGGCGATGGGCACCGCGCTCAGCAGGCAGTAGGAGCGGTTGTATTCGCCCAAAAAGCCGCTGGAATTGGCCAGTATCTGGCGGCCGCTGACGGCATCGAAGGAGCCCCCCTCAGAGTTCTGGATGCGCGGGTCATAAGCTAGCGCGACGCGCTCGGCCGTGCGTGCCAGTTCAATCCGCGCCGGCACCGGCAGGGCATCCATGTCGTCAAAGCAGAGCTCGAGGTCGCCGCTGAGCTGTCCCAACAGCTCCGGCTCGGGCAGCCGATGCAGCGCATCCTCGGAGGTAAAGTGCGCCATGGCCAGGGCGTCGCGGACAGCGCGCTCCACTCCTTCGCGGGAAAAGTCGGAGGTGTAGCAACTGGCGGCGCGTTGCTCCACAAGCACGCGCACGCCCAGGGCCTTCGACGCCGCCTCCTTCACCGCCTCCACTTCGCCCAGGCGCACCGTAACGGAGAACTCGCGGCCGTCGCGGATGACGCACTCGGCAGCGTTGGCGCCGCCGCGGCGGGCACGCTCGACCACGTCAACGGCCAGGTTTTTCAGCTGCTCCATGTTCAAAGCGACTCGCGTCAGCCGGTGCCGCCGACCGTCAGACGGTCCACCCGAAGGGTAGGCAGGCCCACGCCCACCGGCACCGACTGCCCGTCCTTGCCACAAGTGCCGATGCCTTCGTCCAATTGCAGATCGCCGCCAACCATCGAGACCTGCGTCAGCACCTCCGGGCCGCTACCGATCAGCGTGGCGTTGCGCACCGGCCGGGTGATGGCGCCGTTTTCGATCAGGTACGCTTCCGAGGCGGAGAAGACGAACTTGCCGTTGGTGATGTCCACCTGCCCGCCGCCAAAGCTGACGGCGTACAGACCGCGGTCCACCGAACGGATGACTTCCTGCGGGTCGCTCTCTCCCGCCAGCATGTAGGTGTTGGTCATGCGAGGCATGGGCATGTGCTCGTAGCTTTCGCGGCGCCCGTTGCCGGTGAGCGGGGCGCGCAACAACTGCGCGTTCAGCTTGTCCTGCAAGTAGCCCTTCAGTACCCCCTTTTCGATCAGTACCGTGCAATTGGTCGGCGTACCCTCGTCGTCCATGTTCAATGATCCGCGGCGGGCGGGGATGGTCCCGTCGTCCACCACTGTGCACAGCTCGCTGGCCACTCGCTGGCCGAGGCGCCCGCTGAAGGCGGAAGTTTTCTTGCGGTTGAAGTCCGCTTCCAGACCGTGGCCCACTGCTTCATGCAGCAGGATGCCCGGCCAGCCCGGACCGAGTACCACCGCCATCTCGCCAGCGGGGGCGTCGGTGGCTTCCAGTTGTACAACAGCCTGGCGCGCCGCTTCGGTGGCGAAGTGCTCGGGGGTTTTCTCTCGCTCGAAAAATTCCAGCTCGACTCGGCCGCCCCCGCCGCTTGTGCCACGCTGAGTGATCTGGCCCTGGCGTGCCAGGCAGACCAAGCTGAGGCGGGCCAAGGGTTGGAAGTCACCCACCAGCCGCCCGTCGGAGCCGGCCACCATCACGTAGCGGACCTCGTCGGCATAGCCGACGCGCACCTGGAAGATGCGGTGGTCGTGGCGACGGGCGGCCCGGTCGGCGCGGAACACCAGCTCCATCTTGCGTGCCAGTTCCACGTCGGTGGGCGCGGTGAGGACCGGGTACAGGTTGCGCTCCACGGTAGCGCCCGCCAACCCCACCGTGCTCACGCGGGCCGGGCCGCTGGCGATTTGGGCGGCGATGCGCGCCGCCTGCAGGATTTTTTCCGCGGCCAGATCGTCGGTGTAGGCGTAGCCGGTCTTCTCGCCGGAAATGACCCGCACG
This sequence comes from Terriglobia bacterium, assembly GCA_965223005.1. Lineage (GTDB taxonomy): Bacteria > Acidobacteriota > Terriglobia > JAJPHL01 > JAPKYU01 > CBDBKE01. The sequence continues at coordinate 161,099 of CBDCVK010000010.1, forward strand.
CCGCAGCCCACCGACACTCCCTGCGTCGCTCCCTTCACGATGGATTCATCCAGACTGATGGAGGTGGTAGCCTGATACTCGAAATACAGGTCGGCGTAGTCACCACCGGCCGACAGCGCTTCCCCGAGATAGCGCTCCAGATCGCGCTCGGTCACGCCGTACCGTTCGTCGAAGAACTTGCGTTCGGGCTTGGTCGTCATTGTCGTTCCTATTCTATTCCAGGAACGCCTGCCAGGGTAAACACCTGCACGCCAGTCTACCAGGAACCGCTCCTTGAAGGTCGCGGCTCGGCCCGGCGTGCAAACCAACAGAGCCGCGCGCGTCAACAAGCGGTGCGCTTGTGCTGGCGGGCGCTGCACGCCGCGGATCGCAGATCCCGGCCCTACGCGCTTCGCAACTTTGCGGCATGCTATATTTAGTTGTTTATGCGGCAGGAGTTGGCCAAAACTTACGATCCGCACGCGATTGAGGAGCGGTGGGGCAACTGGTGGGTCGAGCGCAACCTGTTCCGCGCTGACCCGGCGAGCCGAAGGCCCATGTTCTCGCTGGTGATCCCGCCGCCCAACGTGACCGGCTCGCTCCACATGGGCCACATGCTGGAGCATACCGAGATTGACATCCTGATCCGCTGGAAGCGCATGAACGGCTTCAATACGCTGTGGCTGCCGGGCACCGACCACGCCGGCATCGCCACACAGGTGATGGTGGAGCGGCAACTGGCCGAGGAGGGCCTGGACCGCAAGCAACTGGGCCGCGAGGAATTTGAGCGCCGGGTGTGGAAGTGGAAAGAGGAGCACGGCGACACCATCAACCGCCAGATGCGCCGCCTGGGGACCTCCTGCGACTGGTCGCGCGAGCGTTTCACCCTGGACCCAGGGTTGTCGAGGACCGTGCGGGAAGTTTTTGTGCGGCTCTACGAAAAGAAGCTGATCTACCGCAGCCGCTACACGATCAACTGGTGCCCGCGCTGCCAGACGGCGCTGTCCGATCTGGAGGTCATTCACGACGAGCAGCCCGGCAGCCTGTGGCACATCCGCTATCCGGTCCTGGGCACCGAAGAGCACGTGGTGGTGGCCACCACGCGTCCCGAGACGATGCTCGGCGATACCGCTGTCGCCGTGCATCCCGACGACGCGCGCTACCGGAAGTTTTACGGGAAGGCCGTCCTGCTGCCGCTTATGGACCGGGAAATTCCGCTGATCACCGATACCTACGCCAACCCGGAGTTTGGCTCCGGAGCCGTCAAGGTGACCCCGGCGCACGATCCCAACGACTTCGAGGTCGGCCAGCGGCACCGCCTGGAAGAGGTGGAGGTGATCGACGAGCAGGGCCGGATGAACCACAACGCCGGGCGTTACGCCGGCGTGGACCGCAAGGAAGCTCGCCAACGTGTCGTGGCTGACCTGGAGCGGCTGGGGCTGCTCGAAAAGGTGGAACCTTACACGGTGCCGCTGGGCAAATGCCAGCGCTGCCGCACGGTCCTGGAGCCACGCGTCTCCCTGCAGTGGTTCGTGCGTGTCGGCCCACTGGCCGGGCCGGCCATCGAGGCCGTTCGCGATGGACGCATTCGCTTCGTTCCCGACTACTACGCCCGGGACTACTTCAACTGGATGGAGAACCTCCACGACTGGTGCATCTCGCGCCAGCTCTGGTGGGGTCACCGCATCCCGGCCTGGTACTGCCACGCCTGTGGCCAAACCCTGGTCAGCCGCGAGGACCCGCGAGCCTGCCCCTGCGGCAGCCACCACCTGGAACAGGACCCCGACGTGCTGGACACCTGGTTCAGCTCGGCTCTGTGGCCGTTTTCCACCATGGGCTGGCCGGACCAGACCACCGACCTGCGCGTCTTCTATCCCACCTCGCTGATGATCACCGGCTTCGACATCCTGTTCTTCTGGGTGGCGCGGATGATCATGATGGGCCTGGAATTTGCCGGCGATGTCCCCTTCCGGGAGGTGTACATCCATGCCCTGATCCGCGATGCCGAGCGCCAGAAGATGTCCAAGACGCGAGGCAACGTGGTGGACCCGCTGGAGATCACCGAGAGCTACGGGACCGACGCGGTGCGCTTTACGCTGGCGATCATGGCCGCCCCGGGCACCGACATTGCGCTTTCCGAAGATCGCATCCGCAGCTACAGGGCCTTCGCCAACAAGATCTGGAATGCTGCCCGCTTCATTTTCCTGAAAGGCGTGCCCTACACCGGCGCGGAACCGACGATTTCCTCACTGGAAGACCGCTGGATGTTTTCGCGGCTGGACCAGATAGCCGCCGACGTAGACGCTGCGCTTTCCGCCTACCGCTTTCACGAAGCGGCGCACCTGCTCTACCAGTTCTTCTGGCACGAGTTCTGCGACTGGTACATCGAATTGAAGAAGCTGGACACCTCCGAGCAGTCCTGGCAGAACCTGCTGTGGGTTTTCGAGCACGCCCTACGCCTCCTGCACCCGTTCATGCCCTTCATCACCGAGGAGCTGTGGCAGCAGTTGACCAGACCAGGACAGCCTGCCACCACTTCCATTGCCGTCGAACCCTACCCGCGCCCTGGAGGGCGCTGGCGCGACGACGATGCGGTGCGGCTTATGGCCGCGCTGCAGGAAGCCATGGTCAGCATTCGCAACATCAGGGCCGAGCTGAAAATCGAGCCCAAGCGGCGGGTGCCAGCTGAAGTCTATTTCCCGGATCGGGGCCTGCGGGCGCTGGCCGAGGAGGCCCGCCCCGCGTTTGAAAGCCTGGCCCGTGTCTCGCGGTTGACACTGCTGGAACAGCCGCCCGCCAAGCAGGAAGGCGTGTTGCGCCATAGCCCCGAGTTTGACTTACGCGTCCCGCTGGCCGATGCGGTGGATCGGGACGCCGAGCGCCGCCGCCTGGAGAAGGAGCGCGAGCAGCTCCGGCGCCAGTCGGAATCGCTGCACCGGCAACTGGAAAACCCCGGCTTCCGACAGCGAGCCCCGCAGCAGGTGGTCGCCGGCGCCGAACAGCGCCTGAAAGAGAACCTGCTGCAGCAACAGAAGATCGAAGATACGCTTGCCAGCCTGGCCTGAGCGCGATGTTCAAGAACTGATTGCGCGTGCCCTGGAAGAAGACGTAGGGCCGGGTGACATCACCACGGCCGCCTGCGTTCCCGCCAATGCCCGCGCCCGCGGGCAGTTCCTGGCGCGGCAGGAGCTGGTGCTGGCCGGTGTCGAGCTGCTGCCGCTGATCTACGCGCAGGAGCTGGAGACGCACCAGGCGAGCGGCGACCGCATCGCTGCCGGGGAGCTGATCGCCGCCATCTGCGGGCCCGCACGGCGGCTGCTAGAACGGGAGCGGGTGGCCCTGAACTTCCTCCAGCACCTGAGCGGCATCGCCACCTACACCCGCAGCTTTGTGGACGCCGTGGAAGGGACGGGAGCTACAATCCGGGACACGCGAAAGACAACGCCGGGCCTGCGGCGGCTCGAGAAACGCGCGGTCCTCGCCGGGGGCGGGTGCAACCATCGCGCGGGTCTCTACGACGCCGTGCTGATCAAGGAGAACCACATTGCGGCCGCGGGCGGGGTTCGCGCCGCCGTGGAGGCGGCGCGCCGGATCTCGGAAAGTGTCGAGGTGGAAGTGAGGAACCGCGGGGAACTGGAGCGGGCGCTGGCGGCCGTCGCCGACTGCGTCCTGCTGGATAACATGACCCCCGAGCAGGTGCGCGCCTGCGTCGCCCTAGTCCCCGGCATAGTGAAGGATAAGACCGCCGGAGCACCGGCCAGGCCCCCAAGTCCGTCGCCGCGGCGGGTGCTGGTGGAGGTCTCGGGCGGTGTGACGCTGGCCAACGTGCGCGACTACGCGTTGGCCGGCCCCGACTACATTGCCGTCGGCGCGCTGACCCACTCGGCTCCGGCCGCCGACATTACCTTCCTGCTGGAGTCCCCGTTGGAGTCGGGCAGCCGTGGATAAGGAACTGGACCGGCTGGTGGAGCTGCTGGTGGATCACGCCATGGTCGTGGTCTCCGGCACCAATGCGGCTGCGGAGATCGGCGTGCCCCACTCAACGCTTCAGGATTGGATCGATCGGTTGCGCGCGCATGGCGCTGACATTGCCGGGGTGCGGGGACGAGGCTTTGTTCTAAGAGCCCTTCCCGACATCCTGACCCGGCGGGTCATCAAGCAGGCGGCGCACGGAACGCAGTTCGGAGCGCACGTGCACCACTACTACTCGATCGGCTCGACGATGGATGTCGCCTCGGAGCTGGCCCACCACGGCGCGCCTCATGGCACAATTGTTTTGGCAGAAGAACAGACAGCCGGACGAGGGCGCCTCGGCCACAGCTGGTATTCGGAGCGGTCCACGGGAATTTACTGCTCGCTGATTCTCCGCCCAAGAATGCCAGCGGCTCTAGGACCGGTCCTGACTCTGGCAGCCGGCCTGGCGTTGGCCGATACGGTTTCGGAACTCACCCACCAGCCCGCGGACCTGCGCTGGCCCAACGATGTGCTCCTGGGCGAGCTTAAGTGCGGCGGCGTTCTGCTGGAGATGACGGCTGAGGCCGAACTCGTCAAGTACCTAGGACTGGGCATCGGGGTTAACGTGAACCAGCAGGCCTTCCCGCAGGAGCTGGCCGGGGAGGCCACCTCGCTGGCGCTAGTGGCCGGGCGACGCTTGTCGCGTGCCGAGGTGCTGGAAACCCTGTTGCATGCACTGGACGGGCGCTGCCGCCAGTTCCTCAACGCGGGTAGCGCCTCGGTGATCGCAGATTTTCAGTCGCGTTCCAGTTTCGCCTGGGGTCGCCGGGTGGTCGTGGAGAACCAATCGGGCAGCTTTACCGGCGCTACCCAGGGCCTGGACTCCGCTGGCTTCCTGCTGGTGCTCCGTGACGACAACGCGAAGGTCGAACCCCTGCTGGCAGGCATGGTCCGGCCGGCCTGAGGGAGCCTATGCTTTTAGTGATTGACGTCGGCAATACCAACACTGTGCTCGGGCTGTTTGCCGGCCAGCGGCTGGTGGCCCACTGGCGGCTGACCACCCTGCACGAACAGACCGTGGATGAGTACGGCATCCTGATCCGCAACTTGTTTGCGGTGGATCAGATTGACCCAGATGGGATCCATGGCATCATCATCTCCAGCGTGGTGCCGCAGCTCGACTCGACCCTGGAGGAGGTGGCGCTGCGCTATTTCGGGCGCCCCCCGCTGTTTGTCCGGCCAGAGACGCTGACCGGCATTCCGTTACTGTACGACAACCCCCAGGAGGTCGGAGCGGATCGCATGGTGAATGCGGTCGCCGCCCATGCGAAGTACGGTGGACCCTGCGTGGTGGTGGACTTCGGTACGGCCATTACCTTCGACGCCATCTCCCGGCAGGGCGAGTACCTGGGCGGGATCATTGCGCCCGGATTGGGCATCTCGGCCGAAGCCCTGTTCAGCCGCGCCGCTCGACTCACCCGAGTGGACTTGCGCGAACCGGCCCAGGTCATCGGCACCAACACTACCGCCAGTATCCAGTCCGGGCTCTACTACGGCTTCATCGGCCTGGTGGACGGCATCCTGGAACGAATTTTGGCGTCGCTCGGGTCCGGGGCGGCGGTGGTGGCCACCGGAGGCCAGGCGGAGCTGCTGGCTCGCGGCTCGCGCTTCATCCGCGAAGTGGACCAGAAATTGACCTTGGAAGGCCTGCGGATCATCTGGGAGCGGAACCGCCCTATCTAGCCGCTGTCTCTCACTCTGGCGAGTCATCGTCGCAGCGTTGAAAACGCAACGGCGGAATAAAGTTGGCGTCTGGGATGGAAAACTACTTCAATTATTTCACTGAAATTGAGGAGCATTTTCAGAGGGCGCGCGGGTCCGGAACATTTCGGCTTTCCACCCTGGACTGGGCACTCATTGAGAGCTGGAAAGAATCGCAAATTCCGCTGGAGGCGGCGCTGCGCGGAATTGACTGCGCCTTTGAAAAATGGCACGCGCGGGCGCGCCGGAGCCGAATGGTGAACAGCTTGGCTTACTGCGCTCAGGAGGTGATGGCGGCAGCGCATGAGCAGGCCCCAACAGCCGACAGCCGTCCGTCCGTCGCCGCTCCCTTCACTGCGGAGGAACTGGCGGCTCTGTTTGGCCGGCACGCGACGGTGCTGCAGCCCCGCTTCCCGGAGCTCGCCCGGAGCCTGGACGAGCTCCGGCAAGCCGCGGAATCTGGCATCCCGCTGGATTTGGAAGAGGTAGAGCGCCGTCTGACAGTGCTGGAGGAAAAAATGTTCTCGGCCCTGCTCACCGCCGCCAGCGAGCAACGCCTGCTGGCACTCCGCCGCGAACTGGAATCGGCCCTGCGACCGTATCGGAGGAAGCTGTCGGCCGAGCAGATGACGCTGCTGGAAAAACAATTTCTCCGTCGGGAACTTGTGGAGGCGGCCGGGCTGCCGCGTCTCAGTCTGTTCCACTGGTGAAGCCGGCAATGGAGCTGCGCATTGAAAAGCTGGTGTATGGAGGCGAGGGCCTGGGACGGCTGGAAGGCCGCGCCGTGCTGCTGCCTCTGGTGCTGGCCGGTGAGCGCGTCGAGGCCCATCCCGTGAAGGAGGAGCCTCGGCTGGTTCGGGCCCGGCTCGCCCAGGTGCTGGAGCCTTCGCCGGCACGAATCGCGCCCCACTGCACCTACTTCACGCGGTGCGGCGGTTGCCACTATCAGCATATGGGCTACGAAGAGCAGCTCCTCTATAAAGCAGCCATCCTCGAGGAGACGCTGCGGCGGGTGGGCAAGATCACCGCTCCAGCGCCAGAGCTGCTGGCTTCCCCGCCCTGGCACTACCGCAACCGCGCGCAGTTCAAAACCCACAAGCACGGCGACACATTCCAGTTGGGGTATTTTGAGCTGGGCTCGCATCGGCTGCTGCCCGTGGAGCGCTGTCCCATCAGCTCGCCGCGCATCAACGAGATTCTTCCCAAACTGTGGCAATTGGGCCGGCGCTCTGATTTCCCCGCTGGAAGCGGCGAAATCGAGGTGTTTGTGACGCACGACGACTCCGGCGTGCTGGTAAATGTGGCCAGCCAGGGCCGCTGGCCTGAAACATTGGTCAGCGCGCTGCATGAGCACATTGCGGATGTTGCCTCGCTGGCCGTGGCGGAAGGCGCGGCCCGGCTTGCCGCCCTCCCCCGGTCCGCAACGAGCCGCGTTTTCGGACGCGGCTACCTCGTTTACCGGGCAGGGAATGTGGAGTATCGCGTCAGCCACGGCTCGTTTTTCCAGACCAACCGCTTCCTGGCGGATACTCTGGCAGCCGTGGCCACCGAAAATCTGGAGGGAGACACGGTACTGGACCTGTTCGCCGGCGTCGGCTATTTTGCGCTGCACTTGGCGGGCAAGTTCCGCCGCGTGGTGGCCGTCGAATCCAACAGCTCCAGTATCCGGGACCTCGAGTCCAACCGGCAGAGGGCCGGACTGGCGCATGTGGAGGCGGTGCCCGCTACCGCGGAGCAATTTCTGCCCCAACCGAACACTCCGCCGCGACGCGGCTCCGGCCGATTCCCCTTGCACCCCGACGCCGTGTTGCTGGACCCGCCGCGCGCCGGCCTGAGCAAAGCCGCCGCCGGGCACTTGGCCGACCTTGGGGCTCCCACCATCGTCTACGTCTCCTGCGATCCCTCCACGCTGGCGCGCGACTTGGCCCGGCTGACGGCTCGCGACTATCGCCTGGCGCGCCTGCGGCTGGTGGACCTGTTCCCGCAGACGTTTCACATCGAGACGATTGCCACATTGGAAAAGAACTGAGATTTTGTTCGAAGAACCAGGATGACCACGAGGCTGGCAACTGGGTACTACGATCACAGCCGGCGCCCGTCGGCGCTTCGGCTGCATCAGTGATACTGAAATAGGCCGTGCGGAATCCACTATTGCCGGTGGCCGCCGCTCTGGCCGGCGGCATTTACGATGAACGGTGGCTGCGCCTTCACGAGCAGGAGTACCTGCTTTGGATCAGCATCCTGTTGTGTGCCGCGGCGATCGCTTTGCGGCTGCGGCGCCCCGCCGGCGCCCTCGCCTTCGGGCTGCTGGGCACGGCGTTGGTCGGCTCCTTCTTCCTGTTCCACTGGCGGCACGATCGGCCGCCTGAGGATATCGCCAACCTCGTGGACGCCGGTCGCGTGGACCTCAGCGAACCCGCCCGGCTGACCGGCTGGATTGCCCAGGCAAGACTGCGTCGTGGCCGCGACGAAACCTACCTGTTGCGCCTGGAAGAAGTCGAGAGCCTGCAGCGAATCTGGCCTGCCTCTGGCACTATCCGCCTGCAGCACTTCATCCTTGACTCTTTCGAACCACGCCTGAGCCTGCGCTATGGCGAGCGGGTGAGCGTGCTGGCCCGCCTGCGGCCCGTCCGCGGCTTTCTCAATCCTGGCAGCTTCGACCGGCAAGGGCGCGCCCGCCGCCAGGGTGTGCTCTTCTACGCGAGCATCAAGGCGGCGGAATTAGTCGAGAGGCTCTCGGGCCAGCGCGGCTCTCGATGGATGGCTGCTCTCGAGGGCCTGCGCCGTGCACTACTCGACCGCCTCGATGCTCTGTTTCCGATACCGTCGCAGGCGAACGGGTTGCTCCGCGCTCTGCTGTTTGGAGACCGCTCAGGTCTGGATCGTCGAGTCCTGGAAAACTTTCGGAAGAGCGGTGCCTACCACGCCCTGGTTGTCTCCGGGCTCCACACTGCGGCCGTGGCCGGTTTCTTGCTGTTGCTGCCGCGCCTCTTTCGCTTGCCCCCACTTCCCGCCACGCTGCTGGCGCTGGCCGGCCTAGCCTGTTATGTCGCACTGGTCGGGAGGAGCGTGCCCACCCAGCGGGCTGCGGTCATGATTGGCCTGTACCTGCTGGCCCGCCTGATCTACCGCGAACGCGCCCTGCTGAATACGATTGCCGCCGCCGCCTTGCTGCTGCTGATTCTCCATCCGGCCGACCTGAACGATGCGGGCTTCCAGCTTTCCTTCTTTGCCGTGCTGCTGATCGCCGCCATTGCCGTGCCCTTAATAGAGCAGACCTCGGCGCCTTACCGCAGGGCCGTGGAGGACCTGGAGAATCGCGACCGCGATCTCACTCTGGCTCCCCCGCAGGCGCAGTTTCGCATCGAATTGCGAATGCTCGACGACGCCCTCGGCGAAAAAGTGCCAGCATGGCTTTTCCTGCCAGCCGTGCGCGGCGCTTTCCGTCTCTACGAACTGGTCGTGGTCTCGCTGGTGATTCAGGTAGGGTTTCTGTTGCCGCTGTCGGTCTATTTCTACCGTGCGAGCTGGGTTGGCGTGTCGGCCAATCTTTTCCTTGTGCCGCTTCTGGGGCTGGTGGTGCCGTTGGGAATGGCGACTCTGCTGCTGGCGCTCGTCTCCGAGACGCTGGCTGGACTGCTGGCCATTCCTCTGGCCGCGCTGCTGGGAATGATGCTGGCCGCGGCGCGCTGGCACGCTGGGCTGGCCCTGGCCTCCCTGCGCGTGCCGCCGCCTCCGCTGTGGGTCTCGGCAATGTTCCTGCTGGCGACGGCCCTGCTGGCCGGTAGCCTGCTGGCCCGCCGGGCCCGTCCGGTCGCAGCAGGCGCGCTAGCGCTGGCGGCCGCCGCGGTGCTCATCACCTGGCACCCTTTCCCGCCTCAATTGCCGCAGGGAGAGGTCGAGATTACGACCCTCGATGTAGCCCAAGGCGATGCGCTGGTAGTGCTGGTCCCTCCGGAACGGGTGATGGTGGTGGATGTGGGCGGCTTGCCCGGGAGGCAAGTCGCCACCGACACCGGCGAGATTGTCTCGGCTTACCTGTGGTCGCGTGGCATTCGCCGCATTGACGTGCTGGCTCTCAACCACGCCCATCACGATCATATGGCCGGCCTGGAAACGGTGATGACGAATTTCCAGGTTGCCGAACTGTGGCTCCCGTCGATCCCCGAGCTGGAAGCCTACCAGCGGCTCCAGCAAAGGGCCCGGCAACGCGCTATCCCGGTGCACACCTACAGCCGGGGAGACACGGCCCGCCTGGGCGAGGCCACCGTCGCTTTTCTTTCCCCAGGCCCGAACTACCAACCGGCGCGGCGCCCGCACAATGACGATTCTTTGGTGATGCGACTCAGCTACGGCTGGCGCGCGGCGATGCTGGCCGGCGATGTGCAACAGACCATGGAAATGGAGATATTGCGCGATAACGGTCCGCTGCAGGCCGACTGGCTGAAGGTGCCGCACCACGGGAGTAAGAGTTCGAACTCGCTGGAGTTCCTGTCTAAGGTGGGCGCCCCATACGGAGTGATTTCGGTAGCGGCTAACAGTCGCTTCGGTCACCCGCACCCGGAGGCTCTGGAGCGATTGCGCGATGCCCGCGTTCGCCTCTTCCGCACCGACCGGGACGGCGCGGTCACCTGGGCCACCGATGGAAACCGCGTGCGCCTCAGCACCTTTCAGTGGGAGCGCCGCCGCGCCGCCATCGACCTGTGGTGAATCTCACTGCGGGACTCGGCAGAATCTTCCACAAGGCCGCAGCTGCAAGAACTCAATCTGGCAAACGCTGGCACGTGGACGCTTGCTGGACTAAGGAGCGAAAACATATAATCGAACCGCACTGAGGCGCCCGTCCGGGATGAGCCATGAGTACCGCAAGCGGGAGTCGTCTCCCGCGCAAACCCACCGAAGCTGAGATTCGAGAAGAAAGCCGAAAAACACGGCGGCTCCAGTTCCTAGTGCACCTGGTGATGAGCGTGATCAGCCAGAGCCAGCACATGCCCATCGAGGAGGCTTCGTCGATGGTGGCGGCCACCAAGCGGGCGGCTCTGACCATGTTTCCGGACAAGGAATTTGCTTTCGACCTGATTTACAAGCCCCGCCTTCAAAGACTGCTCACCGAAAAATACAGGATTCAATAGCACTGCGGTTTGGCATCTGGTAAGGATGTCAGCGGAGCGAGATCGCCTTTAGGTGGCGGAGAGGGAGGGATTCGAACCCTCACTGTTTTCTGGAGCTACCTAAGTTACTGCTTTTCCCATGGGGCGAACGGGGCAAAGGGAGCGAAAAGCAGTATCTGGGGCATACAAAAGCGAACCTCATCACTTGCGTCATCACCGAGACAACCGGCGCCGTCCGGCCTTGCCAAGCGGTCTATCATTAAACTGGTGCGGTGCTACTTCCTGGGGCGTTCCTCCTGATAAGCATAGGTAAACACTGACCGACTAGTGGGGACCTATCTGCCAAGTCTGAACTAGCTTTTTCCGTTTCAGAGAATTACTGCAGCCTGAGAAAGTATTAAGAGCGCGGGAGATAGACCAGACCAGTCATAGGAGTGGTCGTATGTGGCTATAATCACTGACTTGAGGAGTTCCATGCGGTCCCTCTTGAACGAGCTGCTTATAGCGGCCGTGTTTTCCCTCATGTGTCTTCCAGCTTTGGGCCAGTTTGCTCAACCTGCTTACTCGCGGCTGGACGCGCAGGGCACTCTTCCTGCGGGGCGCGTTGACGCACCCATTGTGTACGACACACCGGGCCGCCGCTTATTAATGTTTGGCGGGAAGGATGCCGCCAGTCCGCGCAGCGACCTTTGGGAGTATTCCTTCGATCGCCGCGAGTGGACCGAGTTGAATCCATCCGGGACCTTGCCTCCAGCTCGTTTTGGACATACCACGGTCTTTGATCCTGTTCGCCGCCGCCTGGTCTTATTTGGGGGCCAGTCCTCGGGGTTTTTCAGCGACGTTTGGGCATACGATATCGCTCAAAACACGTGGCAACAGCTTAGCTCCGACGAGGCCGGTCCGAACCGCCGGTATGGTCATTCGGCGATTTACGATGCTGCGAGAGATCGCCTTATCATCTCGCACGGGTTTACGAACGCCGGCCGATTCGATGACACCTGGGCCTTTGAGCTGGGGACAAACACTTGGCAAGAGATCTCATCTTCCGAAATCAGGCCACTCCGTCGCTGTTTACACCACTCGGTTTACGACGAAGAAAACGGGCAAATGCTGTTGTTCGGGGGGTGCGCCAGTGGATTCGGCCCGTGCCCCCTGGATGATCTATGGTCGTTCGATTTGAGCACAAACCAATGGACGGAGCGCGGTCCGGCCCCTAAACCGGCGGCCCGACAATGGTATGGCATGGCGTTTGATCACACTCGCAGTCGGCTAGTCCTGTTTGGCGGATTAGGCGGCGGCTCTCTCAACGACACTTGGGAGTACGACACAGTCGCCGACTCCTGGAACCAACTCGCGCCCAGCGGCGAGATTCCCGTTGGCAGGTTTCGGCACGAAGCCACTTTTGTTGCCGATCTAGGAGCAGTCCTGTTTTTCGGCGGTCGTGTCGACTCCGGTCCCAGCAACGAACTCTGGATGCTGTCCTACTCCTCAAACGCCGTCGTCAACGCCGCCACGTTTCTTCCTGGCCTTGCTGCTCCGGGGCAAATCCTCACCCTGTTCGGCACCGATCTGGCCTCGATGACCTCTGGGGCCGGGGCACCGCCATTGCCGACCATGCTTGGGGGAGCGAGCGTGAAATTGGGGGACTTCGACGCTCCGCTGTTCTTCGTCTCGGCGCTTCAAATCAATTTCCAAGTCCCCTGGGAATTGGCGGGGCAGTCGCAGGCGTCCCTGATCGTTGCAAACGGCGGTACCACAATCGGCCCGATGAATGTGAGTCTGGCTCCCTTTGCTCCTGGCCTGTTTAGCACCGATCAGAGCGGCAGCGGCCAGGGAGCTATCCTGATCTCCGGCAGCGGGGGAGCGGCAGCAGCGCCCAGTGGTGCTTTGCCTGGTTCTCGGCCAGTCAGGCGTGGTGAATTTATCGAAATCTTCTCTATCGGCCTTGGGGCTGTGGAGAAACAGCCCGCCACTGGCGCGCCGGCATTGGCAAATCCCTTGTCGATGAGCACCTCGACTCCCGTGGTCACCATTGGCGGCGTGCACGCCGCCGTCAGTTTTTCCGGACTGGCTCCTGGTTTCGTAGGGCTTTACCAAGTCAACGCGGAGGTTCCGGCTAATGCCCGCACGGGGGACGCCGTCCCCGTGGTTCTCACCATTGGTCGTGCCACGTCCAACACCGTTACGATCGCCGTGCAGTAGCCCCTGACAAACCCAGTGTTTCTGAGGTTCGCGCTGGACACGTCGTTGTGACTCTGATTCAATCCGAGGAACTGCGTGGCGGGTCGCATTTCCAAGCATTGCTCTCGGATGGCCAAACCTCGTTAGGTTTCCCCGCCGGCAGCGCGATGGCAATCTGGTGTTCGGATAAATGACATGCGAGACGAATTCACCCTTACGCGTCGCCGGCTCATTGGTTCGAGTGTGGTGCTCGGAGCTTCAGGAGTAACCGCGGCCTCGGCGGCACTGAGCCCATCACACACTCGGCATCGCATCCACCGGTCGGCACAATTACTCGCGCAAGAGTTTACCGTGGCTGCCAAGGTCCCCACGCCAGACCACTACATGCACGATCCAGGGATGACCCGGCTCGGCAATGGTCGAATATTTGTCGCGGCGCCGTTAATGGGCTGGCGTGACAAGCGCGTAGCACGCCGAACCCGGAGTCTGCGTTTCATTGTGTCAAGAGAATTGCTTCTGTCTCGGAGTCGGGATGGAGGGAAGAGCTGGGAGTCTCTGCGGCCTTTACCGTACGTCAATGCAACTCCATTTGTTCATGACGGCAAGCTCTACATGATGATCCCGACGGCAACCTATGAAACCCGGCACGATGGGGACAACAAGCTGCTTCTGCTCCGCAGCGATGATGAGGGTGATACCTGGTCCGACCCGGTCACGCTGTTTGAAGGTAACTACTGGAATTGTCACACTGGCATGGCGACGGCGGGTGGCCAGCTCTATTGGGCCCTCACGAAAGGCGGCCGTCTCGTCGCGATTGCCGCCGACCTCTCGAAGGACTTGATGCAACCCGGCACGTGGCGGATGTCGAACGCCGTAAGCTTCCCCGGTGTGCCCCCTAGTCTTACTCGCGAGCTCTATCCTCCAAAGGCGGGCGTATGGCCGGTCCAATGGGCTTCGGACGCATGGCTGGAGCCGAATGTTGTCCATGTTCACGGCCGCCTCCTCGTTCTGCTTCGCACGATCATTGACGAATACGCAACCGCGAGCCTTTGCAGCGTCTGCGACCTCGAGGACAGTGAATCGACGCTGAAGCTTTCCTTCTCGCAGTTCTATCCTCTCCCGGGCGGTCAGAACAAGTTCTTCATCCTTTACGACGACGTTTCCCGGCTGTTTTGGATGGCGTCCAATTTGGTGACCGATTCACAGGACTTTCAGAACAACCGTGAAAGACTCATCGAGATCGGCTACCACGGAGGCCCAGGCAACGAACGTCGTCTCCTGTTTTTGTCCTACAGCCTCGACGCGTTGAATTGGTTTCCGGCTGGATGTATCGCCAAGTGGCCCAGTCCTCTGCAGGCATTCATGTATCCGTGCGTAGCGGTGGATGGGGACGACCTCGTGCTCATTTCTCGCACGTCGAAGGACGCTCAGAATCAGCACGACGCCGACCTGGTCACGTTCCACCGAATTCAGGACTTCCGGTCTTTGGCTCTGAACCTCCGTCCGGAGATCTAAGCACAGAGCGCAACTCAAGGCTGCACCCCACCAGTACACGAGGGCAAGGGTGGTCAGGGCGGGCGGATTGCCGCTCACCTGCATACTCCTCTGCCCACGGATTCCGGTCATTGTGTCTGAGAACCTACTGAGCCGTGTACCCACCATCCACCATGAGCGGCGTGGCGGTAATAAAGGAAGCCGAGAGTGTCTCACCTTTAGTTGAAAGTCGAGCGGCGGTTCGCTGACCTGGTTCCGTAGAATCGGGTTGGGAAACTTTCTGGAAAGGGGAACCGCCGTGCAGAGAAGCTACCACATCCTAGGCCGGAGCGATAGCCGAAGCTCCCGCAAACTGGCTGCCTACCTGGCTCGCCACGGGCAGTTTCTGCTGCCCTGGGTGGAGTTGATCGAACAATCGCGGTTAGCCGTCGACGAGCTGATCGACGTGGTGGGTAGGGCGGCGATTGAAGCGGTGCTGGAGTTGTCGGCCGCGCAGGTGGCCGGTCCACGCCGTCAGGGCCGGCGGCGCCGTGGGGTAGGCTGGTATGGGCGCCAGCGGGGACGGGTGCGCCTGAAGGAGAGAAAGCTGGCCGTGCACAGGCCACGGCTCCGGCGGCCAGGCCGGGGAGCGGGGAAAGAAGTTCCCCTCCCGGCCTACGAAGCCATGCAGGAGGGCGAGGGTCTGGGGGCCCGGATGTTGGATATCTTGCTGCGGGGCGTCTCGACCCGGCAGTACCAGCGGGTGTTGCCGGAGATGGCGGACACCGTGGGTGTGTCGCGCTCCACGGTCAGCCGGGAAACGATGGAGGCTGCCGCAGCCGAGTTAGAACGTCTGTTGAACCGCCGCTTCGAGGAAGTAGAGTTGCTGATCCTCTACATCGACGGGATGGTGTTTGGCGACCATCACGTGATTGCGGCTGTGGGCGTGGATGCGGAAGGGCACAAGCACGTGCTGGGGATTCAGGAGGGGGCTACGGAGAACGCCGCGGCCGTCCAGGACTTGCTGGAAGGTTTAGTGCGGCGAGGGGTGCAGCCGGCCCAGAAACGGCTGTTTGTGATCGACGGCTCGAAGGCCTTGCGGGCGGCGATCCGCGCCGTGTTCGGGGCCGAGCAGCCGGTGCAGCGCTGCCGCGCCCACAAGTTGCGCAACGTCCTGGACCGGTTGCCGGAGCCAGAGCGGGACCAGGTGCGGGCGGCGATGCGGGCCGCCTGGCGGTTGGATCCGAAGACCGGCAGGGCCAAGCTGGAGAAGTTGGCCCAATGGTTGGAGCGAGATTGTCCGGCCGCGGCGGCCAGCTTGCGGGAGGGTCTGGAGGAATGTTTCACCATCAACCGGCTGGGGCTTCCGGCTTCGCTGCATCGCTGTCTGGCCACCACCAATCTCATCGAGAGTCCGCAGGCGGGAGTGAGGTTGCGAACTCGCCGGGTGTGCCGCTGGCGGGATGCGGCCATGGTCCAGCGCTGGGTCGCCTCCAGCTTCCTGGCCACGGAGAAAAACTTCCGCCGCCTGATGGGGTACCAGGACCTGTGGATGTTGAAAGCGATCCTCGAAGGATCAAAGTCGGCCACTCGACGGGAGGTGGCGTAGTATGATGGCTCCGAACCGCCGCTACGAACTTTCAACTGAGTTCAGGACACCCTCAGGAAGCCTCCTCAGAGGCAAGGAAGAGAATGGCATTCGCCACTTCGCGAGGATCGCCCATGCGCTTGATGAAATGCAGCGGTGCATACAGTTCCACTACCTGTTCCTTGGTCAGTCCCTTACTTGTGGCATCGCGCATTGTGGCGGGGGTATCTATAGCTCCCGGGCAGACGCAATTCACGCGAATGTTATCCGGCGCCAGATCGAAGGCTAGGCATCGTGTCATCTGCAGCACTGCCCCTTTGCTGGCATTGTAGGGGACAAAAGCAGGCTGCGCGATGAATGAGCTAATGGAGCCCAGGTTTACGATGGACCCGCCTCCGCGCTTTCGCATGTGGGGGACAGCGTACTTGGAGCAGAACGCGTACCCTTTGACGTTCACGTTCAGGACCCGGTCCCAATCCTGCTCGCTGGCCTCTTCCACTGTTCCGAAAACAAAGGCCGCCGCGTTGTTCACCAGGATATCCGGGCCACCCAGTTCGCGGGCAGCGGTGTTCATCAGCTCCCGCACTTCGGACTCGATGGAGATATCGGTCTTGTGAAAGAAGGTCCTACCGCCGGCAGCTTTGATCCGGGCCACAGTCTCCTCGCCGCCGCGGACGTCTAGGTCCGCTACACAAACAGCAGCGCCCTCCTCGGCAAAACGAATTGCCGTAGCCCGGCCAATTCCCGAACTTGAGCCGGTAACCACCGCCACTTTGTTCGCTAGACGCATGTTCTCCTCCTC
This sequence comes from Terriglobia bacterium, assembly GCA_965223005.1. Taxonomy (GTDB): domain Bacteria; phylum Acidobacteriota; class Terriglobia; order JAJPHL01; family JAPKYU01; genus CBDBKE01. The sequence goes on from CBDCVK010000010.1 coordinate 177,948, forward strand.
AGCTCATTTCACCTGCGGCTTTCAGAACTTCTGCCTCAAAACATGAGTAAACACTAACGGGCTAGCGTTTACCAATGTTCTGCCTGGATGGTATGGCGTTCCTTAGTTAAGGATAGGTAAACACTAACCGACAAGTGGAAACCTACCTGCCAAGTCGGAGCCAACTCTTGCCGTATTAGGAAGGCCGCCGCTGATCACCGAGAGACAGATCGTGGCTGAAACCGCGTTCTGAGTGTGAGGGGAAAGAGAACTCTCACGGGTCACGGCGTTTCGGTGGGGCAGCTGACACGCCTTCTAAGCCACCACTGACTCTGAGCACCTCGCCCGTGATCCAAGAGGCTGCCGGACTGCACAGAAAAGCAACGCTCCGTGCGATATCGGCTGGCTCTCCCCATCGCCCCAGCGGGATAGCGCTGCGAATGCGCTCAATCATCTGATCCTCGCTGAGATTCAGGGTTTGGCAGCGCTGCGCCATGACGGTCTTGTTAAATTCCGTGTAGACAGGCCCCGGACTCACGGCGTTTACCCGCACGCCGTAGGCGGCAAGCTCTAGTGCCAACGTCTTGGTCAGACTGATCACACCGGCCTTGGCCACGTTGTAGGCCGCGACCAGCGCTGCTGGATTCTGGCCGTTGATGGAGGCAATATTGACGATACACCCGGATCCCTGCCGCTCCATGATTCGTGCTGCGGCGCGGCAACAACAGAACGTTCCGGTCAAGGTGACACCTAGGACGCGTGCCCATTCCTGGTCTGTCAGATGGACGACCGGGGCGACGTCTTGTCCAACACCGGCATTGTTGACCAGAATGTCCAACCGACCGTATTCAGCAACTGTCCTGTCGAAGAACCCGGTCACCCCACTACTGGCGGAGATATCCAAATGGGCTGGCTGCACATTCGAACCTTGCTCCCGCAACCTTTGGGCCGATGCCTGTGCATTTTCCAGTCTGATGTCAGCTATGATCACCCCGGCGCCGTCGCAGGCAAGCTGCTCAGCGATCCCCAAGCCCAGCCCCTGGGCCGCTCCGGTCACCACCGCAACTAAGCCATCCAGCCTATGCAAAGAAGTCGTACCTTCACTCATGAACGAACTCCCTTGATGCATTATCCCCGTCCAGCAAGACTACAGAGTCGGCCACAGCTACCACATGACCGATCCGGCCAATGGACGTCAAGGTCTTACTCATTGGGTTTCATGGGCGGTCTCGGAGCGGTATTAACTCTCGGCAATTGGTAACGAAAGCATCAAGATTATCAGGGACGAATCTAATACGCGGTGGCCAACCTCGCCTCCGGACGTACACGTGTGGATGGAATGCGGCCCAATCGTTATTGTACGACCACCAAGTCTCAATCGGGCGACGGAAAGCATCGGCAGCCACCGGCTTGGGACGTACGCCGATCTCTATGATCTTGTCGAATGGAATCTTGATCGCGTGGAAAAGAATCCGTGCTTCCAGCTCAATTCGGTCGCGGTAGATACGATACTCTTGACGCCAACTGAGACGGTGGGGATTGGAAACGTAAACCGGATCGTCTGTCGCGCTTCCCATTCCTCGACTCGTTGACCTCAGCCACTACCCCAGAGTCAATTTACCGACCTGCTCATTGAGCCTTAGTTAGTTCAACACCGTCCACGACCATTTTCCATCTACCGCCTTCTTGGTAAGGCGGCTTGGAAACGACGAAGATGGTTGAAAGGAATGAGATACCAACAGAGAAATCATCGCCTTGGAATCCTTGGAGAGGCCCAGTAATTGACGTTTTTCTCCCTTCCTTAAGCCGTTCGTATTCTATGCTCCCGTCTTGTGTAATTAACAGATACATTTCTGGGGCCCTCCACTGGCCAACGTAGTCTGCTTTGTCAGCCGGGACTGGTTTGCCACAACTGGACAGAAATAACGTGAGAAGAAGGATTGCGGGAATTGCTCGAACGTTCATATGGTGTCCCTTAGCTGGAATTTCCGGTTTCAACCCTTGCTCGGCTCCAGATTCTGGCCGGTCATGCGCCCCCCTCTTGCCGGCCATGCTACGCCCCGCCCCGCAGCCAAGTCAACGCGGCGACCCGGCCAGGCGCCGTTAGCTCTGCCGTCGTTGACAGTTTAAGGCCCGCGCGACCTAGACTCTGCCACATCTCTCCATTAGGCCCTTAGCCGCGCCACTGATTCCTCGGTGGCATAGCCTGCTCGCATGGTTGCCCCGTGATCCTGAATGCCGGATAGGTCTTCCCTAACGGGCTAGCGTTTACCAATGTTCTGCCTGGATGGTATGGTGTTCCTTAGTAAGGATAGGTAAACACTAACCGACTAGTTGGGGCCTATCTGTCACGGCACTAGTTCGAGGAGGTGGTTCATGATTCGAAGATCAACCCTGGTTTCGACGCTCTTTCTCTTGGTCTCGGTGTCGGCGATCTCTCTCGCGGCGGACCACAAGAGGATTTTGACTGTTGATGTTGCGTTGGCGAAAATCGCCGGCGGTGCCCTGACTGCGAGCAGCACGACCTCTCTACCGGTTCTCTATTTCGACACCGCCCAGGTGGCTGCCGCCTTTGACCGGGGCGCGGTGGTGCTGGGCGAAGAGCCCGGGCGCAACTACCAGGTGCACGCCAGTCGGCGCGAAAAAGCCGGCGAGGTTGAAGTACACCTGTTGGATACGGATATTTTCTATGTGCTCCGAGGCACCGCAACTTTCGTCACCGGAGGCACGGTCGTGGGCGGAAAGACAACCGCGCCGAATGAGATCCTTGGGGCATCCATCCGCGACGGCAAGACTCACCAGTTAGTTAAAGGCGACGTCATCATCGTGCCTCAAAGCACGCCCCACTGGTTCAAGCAAGTGAAGGCGCCCTTCCTCTACTTCGTTGTTAAAGTGCGCTGAGGTCGGGTTCAGCAATGCCGGATAGGTCCACACTAACGGGCTAGTGTTTACTTACGTTCCAGCCTGGACGTATCTGGACGCCGGGAGGATCTATCTGGCATAATTGGTCCATCCGTGTTTGAAGCGCCAGGCTCTGGGGGGCTAAGCGTCGGGACGCGAGAGCCTCACAAACGCGTTTTTCGCCACTACGACGCGTGCACGGACCGGGAAGACCGTCGGTTCGCGGCAGGTGTCGTGATGAATGGAACAACCCGTGCAACTTAGCAAAACCACTTTCCCCTTCCTGCTGATAACAGCATTTCTGTTTTCATGCGGTACACCAAGAGCGCCCGAGAAGGCCACTGCTCCAGTCGAGGGAAAAATCGTCCCGACCGACGCCAAGCTGGAACACGTTTTCACGCGAACGGCCGACATCAAGGGAGGCCTGACAGAGGGACCGGCAGTGGCACCCGACGGCAGCATCTACTTTTCGGACATCGCCTTCGGAAAAGACAAAGGCATGATCCTGCGCTTGGACCCGAAAACAGGCGAAACCACTGTCTTTGCCAAAGACAGCCACAAGTCCAACGGGCTAGCCTTCGACGCCGAGGGTCATTTGATCGCCGCCGAGGGGGCCGACTACGGCGGCCGGCAGATTTCGCGCTGGAACGTTGAAACCGGCAAGCGCACAACATTGGCGGACAACTACAAGGGCAAGAAATTTAACGCGCCCAACGACCTCGCTATCGACAACCGGGGACGCGTCTACTTCAGCGATCCGCGATACCTGGGCCCGGAAACTCGCGATCTCGACTACTTCGCTATTTTCAGGGTCAACAAAGATGGGACGGTCATTGAAATTACTCGCGAGGTAGCTAAACCGAACGGTGTGGCCCTTAGCCTGGATGAGAAAACGCTTTACGCAGCCGACCTCGACAACGGGAGTGAGCATGTCGACGACCCTAATGCGCCGCCCGCAACGCCGGGACCAATGAAAGTCTATGCTTTCCCACTCAGTCCAGATGGCTTGGTATCGGGCGAACGGAAGACCCTAGTGGACTTTGGAGACCAAGCCGGCTGCGACGGCATGACCGTGGACGAAGAAGGAAACATCTATCTGGCGGTCCGCAGCGCGAAACGTCCCGGGGTAATGATCATAAATCCCGAAGGCGAAGAACTCGGGTTCATCCCCACAGGTCCGCCCCACCAGGAAGGCGCGGAGAAACTAGTGGGCTTGCCAAGCAATGTCGAATTCGGCATCGGCGAAGAAGCGAACGTGCTCTATGTGACCATCGACACCAGCCTTTACCGGGTCCGGCTCAACGTTGGAGGCTCCCATCCTCACCACGCGCAGTAGTGTGGCGAATGACAAAGCTTGCGCCCCCGGGTTCACGTGCCTGCCCGGCTGCAGCGGCTTGTTAGGCATCAACATGCCCTTCCAAGACCCTGCGTCCCATCCGGCCTGAAGAGCCGGCCGGCAACATCGGCGTCCCCGACGAGAAGTTCTCTCATGAGCTTCTCGATCTCGCCGTCCACAAGGAGCCGGCTAGAAGAGCACAAGTCCGATCGGCCTTCTCAGTGAGCGAGCGTCTGAACTCCAGCACTTCACCCAGGCAAAGGTTGATCTCCGGTGACAACTGGCCTAGCTTGTCACTATGCATAGTCGTTCACGCTTTGCCTGCACGTTGTGCCTAACGACCAGGCGCTGCAGCCAAACCCTCGCTTTTGGCGGCTTTGCTGCAGCCCGGCTCTGCTGTAGCCTATCGTTAGGCCCGCTTGGCCGACAGTCGTGAGACAATTCGTCCGTTGGAGGAGCAAACCGATGATCGTCGATTCCCATGCCCATATCTTCGAAAACTGGCACGGCAAATGCGGGCATGACGCCAAGGATCTTCATCTTAAGTATATCCAGAAAAACCTTACTCGACCGGCGGCGCGGGTCTTCCGGACGCGCGACAGCGCCCCTGCTGATGCCCAACTGCTCTTTCGCCCGGGCGACAACTCTTGGGACGGTCTGCGCGACGATATCGGGTTTCGGGTGGGAACATGCGGCCGCATGGAGTTCGCCATCGACGGCACGGACTATTTCGTCCAGTATTATCCCGTTGGCATGGCCGCGATACAATCTCCGCCTGAGCTGATGCTGGCCCAGATGGGCTACGCGGGGGTCAGCCACTGCGTGCTTCAAGCGGGGCCGACCTACGGCATGATGAACGACTACAACGCTTGCGCGCAAAGCGCGCACTCTACCAAATTCACCGGCCTCTTACACGTGGACGACGCGATGGCCTACACCCCCCGGTGGATGGAAGAGGTGGAACGTGCCTACCACCGCCTGGGCCTGCGCGGACTCTATTACTCGGTGGATTCCTTCGCCCGTTATGGCTTCCAGTTGGCCTTCAACGACGCACGTATGAGCCCGTTCTGGGAACTCATTGCCTCTCTCGATATCCCGGTTTTCATGGAGCTGAACGCCTCACCCACGTACGACGAGGGTGGCTACGTCGCCAATATCAAAAGGCTCGACGAGCTGCTCACCCGCTATCCCCAGGTCCGTTGGCTCATCGTGATGGGTCCCCCCGTGGCTTACTTTGCCAAAAACGGCAAATGGGAATTTCCCCCGGAGGTCGAGCAGGCCTACCATCGAGACAACGTACAGATTGAGGTCATGTTCCCGATCACCTGGGGCTGGCATTGGGATTATCCCTATCCCGAGGCCCAGGTCCTCATCCGCGACTTGAGGGATAAATACGGCGCGGGAAAACTCATCTGGGGCTCGGATATGCCCAACGTCGAGCGCTTCTGCACCTACCGCCAGTGCATAGATTACGTGCGCCGGCACTGCGATTTTCTTACGGACGGGGAGAAGGAGTTGATCCTCGGCCGAAACGTTGTACAGCTGTGCAGAATCGAACTTTGAGATGGGATGGTGCGAAGGAGGTTGAACATGTACGGCTGGCGGGGAAAAATCGGATTGTTGGTCCCTTCCGCGAACGCCGTTGCGGAGCCAGAAATGAATCGGGTTATTCCTGAAGGAGTTTCATGTTTTGCGGCGAGGATAAGAAACACCAGCACTGACTATGACGATACCTTGGCGATGCTCAAGCATGTCGAAAGGGCCGCAGATGAATTGGCCAGCGCCCACGTGGATGTCATTGCCTTCACCTGCACGTCCGGCAGTTTTGTGAAGGGTGGAACAGGTGAAGACGAGCTGAAGAAGCGAATCGAGAGAACCTCGCATATCCCTTCAGTGACCACCTCAGGAGCCGTCGTTCTGGCCTTGAAAAACTTCAAGGCAAAGAGGCTTGTCGTTGCAACACCCTATCCCGATGAGATCAATCGATTGGAGAAGCTATATCTCGAAGAAAACGGTTTCGAAGTCCTCACGATGAAAGGGCTGGGGATTACAGATGCTTTTCTAATCGGCTGCGAGATGCCAGACAACACATACCGATTCGTAAAAGGACTGGATAATGCCTCTGCGGACGCGATTTTCATTAGCTGCACGAACTTCCGAACGATGGACTTCATAGAACGATTGGAGAGGGACTGCAAGAAACCGGTGGTGACGAGCAATCAGGCGACCTTCTGGGCTGCCCTTCGGGCGATTGGATGTGGAGATTCCATCTCTGGTTTCGGAAGGCTACTGAAGCAATTCTGAGCGGCCAGGTGATGGAGACACAAAAGGCGAGGGTGTGTAGCTCCATGTGGGGAACGTAACACTGAAAAAGGAAGAAGGGACCGTGCACAACAAAGAGATGATGACGGCGATGCTGGCGGCTTTCATTTTCCTCTCTTCTTGTGCATCCAAAACAGAATCGATCCGGATTGGGTATATTGGGCCGCTTACGGGCTCTGTTGCACTTGTGGGCACCGAAGGTGTGAAGGGCGTAACGCTTGCGGTGGAGCAGATCAATGCTGCCGGTGGATTGTTGGGGCGCCCCCTGAAGTTGTATTCGGCGGATGACAAGTGCAACCCTGCAGAATCGGTCTCGGCCACAAGAAAGATCATTACCAGAGATGAAGTTGTAGCCACAATTGGGCACGGATGCAGTTCAGCCACGCTGGCGGCCATGCCGATCAATCAACAGGAAAAGATTCCGCATGTTGTTGAGACCTCAACGAACCCGATGATCACCGTGAGAGCAGGAGTGGGTGGCAATCGATGGATCTTTCGTCCTAACCTTCCCGACGACATGAATGCTACGGTTTTTGCCAAGATGATCGTGGAACTCGGGGGAGAGAATGTCAGCTTTCTACTCGTCAATGACGACTGGGGACGAGGGGTCGCGAGTTCGTTCAAACGGGTCATCGAAAGTGAAGGCGGAAAGGTCCTCAACGTCGATTATTACGAGGAAGGCGAGACCAATTTCATGTCCGTGCTTACAAACATCAAAGGGCTTAACCCAGACGCGCTTCTTGTGGCCGCCAGGACTGGAAGTGGTGCTGTCATTATGAAGCAATATACCGAGCTCGGAATGAAGATGCCTGTGTTCAATCAAGGCGAGATGGTCAACGAGCAATTTGTGAAGCTGGTGGGAAAAGAAATCGCCCAAGGACTGATTGGATGTGAATCCTGGTATCCAGGAATACAAGATCCGATGAACAAGAAGTTCGAGGAGGATTATATCGCGAGATGGGGATATGACCCCATTGAACATTCCGCTTATAGCTATGTGGGCGTTCAGTTGATCGCAGAGGCAATCAGGATATCCCAGGCGGCCACACCCCAGGCGATAAGGGAAGGACTGACAAAGGTGGATTTGAAGACAATCGCTGGGCATATCAAGTTTGACGAACATAATCAGGCATGGACATGGGTGGTCATCGCGAAAATCGACGATGGCAAGGTAAAGGTCATGAAGGCTGTGGAAGTCGGCAGACCCCAAGGCTACTGGGAAGCCTGGGAAAAGAAAGCACAGTAGGCCAGGGCAACAAATAAAACGCAAGCGCTCATAGGGTGATAGCGTTCCTGGGAACGACCTAGCGTAAGCCTGCGCATGGAGACTTTCTTTCAGCTCATTGTGATCGGCCTGTCCTTCGGCGCCGTCTACGCGATGGTCGCAGTGGGACTCACCATCGTCTTCGGAATCCTTGAGGTCGTGAATTTCGCCCAGGGCGAGTTTTACATGCTCGGGGCGTATATCACGCTTCTGGCTTATACGGCTCAGCTCCCCTATCCACTTGCGATCCTGATTTCGGTCGGCCTGATGATCATCGTTGGGATAATCGTAGAGAGATTTGCCATCCGTCCCCTAATTGGAAAGGCATGGCAGCTACCGCTACTTTCGACCCTTGGAATATCTATCATCATGCAAAACGGTGCCATACTGCTTTGGACGCCCAATCCCAGGACAATCATCATGGATCTCGCGAGTATGAACATTCACATATTCGGAGTTGTGATCACGTTCCAGAGGCTGTTGATCATTGTGTGTGCCCTGATCATTTTCACCGGAGTGCATTTCTTCATTCACCGCACAAAGACTGGTAAAGCCTTCCGGGCTGTTTCTCAAAACAAGGAGGCATGCCGTATTGTTGGAATCGACGTCACAAGGATTTCAACCATTGCCTTCGCATTGGGCGCCGGTCTATCTGGTTTTGGCGGCGCTATCGTGGCTCCCATTATGGCCATCCATCCAGTGATGGGATTGCTTTTGGTCCCGAAATGCTTTGCAGCAGTCATCATGGGTGGCTTTGGCAATGTGAAGGGGACGATCTACGCATCATTCATCTTGGCCATCGTCGAGAGTTTTGCCGTGGCGTACGTTTCCTTGCAGTATAAAGATGTGTTCGCTTTCCTAGTGTTGATCCTCGTACTGCTGTTTAAGCCACACGGCCTATTTGGCAGAAAGATAGGAATATAGGCGCTAACGTATATGGGTAGAAGGAGGCCTCTGCTCACCATTGTTGGAGGAGTTCTCTTGCTCGGGGTTCCCTTCTACATAACCTCTCCTTACGTCATGCATCTGATCATCTTGTCAGGGATATACATAATATTCGCTCTCAGTTACGACATCGTCGTCGGATACCTAGGAATGCTGTCCCTGGGGCACCCAGCGTTTTATGGAGTTGGAGCCTATGCCTCGGTTTTATTGGTCATGAAACTGGAGGTTCCCTTTATTGTCGCTCTGCCACTTGCCGGTGCCGTGGCATCAATCGTTGCAGTGTCGGTGGGTTATGCAGCCTTAAGGCTATCGTACCATTCGTTCGCTATCGTGACGGTCTGGCGTTTACGCTCATTACTAGAGCGATATGGATAAACTGCGGTTCAGCTGACGAATGGTCCCATGGGGATTCCTGGCGTTCCAAGGCCAATTATAGATCTTCACCTTTCCTCGGCCGTGTCGCCTATCGACACTGGTCCACGGAATCGCTACTATTTTGTTCGGGTCCTTGGTGATCGCTACATGTGTGTGTATTTACTACATGATACACTCAAGGGTCGCCTGAAGAGGCGTTCCTTTCCATCAGGGACTAACGAGGTACTTGCGGAAAGCCCTCGGGGTCAACGCCTTCAAATACAGAGTGATCGCCTTCACAATCAGTGCTTGTTTAGCTACGGCCCCGAACGGCTCAGTGTTGTCACAGGACTAAACGCTACTAGACACTGATTCTGAGAGTTTTTTACAGCGACTAGAGCGATATGGATAAACTGGGTTCAGCTGACGAATGGTCCCATGGGGATTCCTGGCGTTCCAAGGCCAATTATAGATTTCCCTTTCCTCGGCCGTGTCGTTATCGACACGTCCACGGAATACTACTATTTTGTTCTGTCCTTGGTGATCGCTACATGTGTGTGTATTTACTACATGATACACTCAAGGGTCGGAAGGGCGTTCCTTTCCATCAGGGAGAACGAGGTACTTGCGGAAGCCCTCGGGGTCAACGCCTTCAAATACAGAGTGATCGCCTTCACAATCAGTGCTTGTTTAGCCGGCCTCGCCGGGAGTGTGACGGCCCACTATATTACTTTTGTAGGGCCTGAATTCTCCGACTTCTATTACATCACAATGCTTCTGATCATGGTGATTCTTGGCGGCTCTGGCACAATTCATGGAGTTATCCTGGGGGCGGTACTTGTTACCTTCATTCCAGAATATCTGAGAATAGCGCCCGAGTAGACGTTTATCCAGGGATTTTCTATTGAGCCAGTTCAGGTTCGTAGTACGGCCTTTGTAGGGTGTCTTTTGCCTTTCCCAGCCCTTTATCGTCCTTCTGGACGGACTCCTCCTTGGCGGCCCCTGGGCCCACTTATGCCCGAGACCAGGTCTGAAGAATTCAGGGAGCCCCGATGGAAATCCATCCGAACGCACTCCTTTGCACAAGGAAGTTTAAAACAGCGTGACACTACTGGAAACAATAGACTTGACCAAGAAGTTCCTTGGAGTGACTGCTCTCGATAGAGTCAACCTTCACATCAATAAGGGTGAAATAGTTGGTCTCATTGGACCGAATGGTTCCGGAAAGACCACGCTGTTCAATTGCGTTACGGGTCTGCTGCCGGTTACGGGGGGAAGAGTCCACTTCAGGGGGGAAGACATCACCAACCTGAAGACTCATGAAATCGCCCTTAGGGGGTTGAGTAGGACGTTTCAGAGCATAAGAATATTTCCCGCAATGACGGTGATGGACAACATGCTGCTGGCGATACAACAGCATCAGGGAGAGCGGGTCCTTGCATCCATATTTCGAACTCCGCGCATCAGGCGCCTTGAAAAGGAAGCCGAGGAAAGGGCTTCCGAGTTATTAGAGCTCGTAAACATCGCTTACCTGAAGGACAACCTGGCTGGACATCTTTCCTATGGGCAACAGAAGCTCCTGGAGTTTTCCATGGCGTTTATGCCTGACCCCGAGATCGTCTTGCTAGATGAGCCCGTAGCAGCCGTAAATCCAACGATGATCAGGAAGATGATGGATCACATCGTTCGCCTAAATAGGAAAGCGTATACATTCTGCATCATAGAACACAATATGGACGTCGTCATGGAGCTTTGCCACAGGGTAGTCGTTCTCAATTATGGAGAACAACTCGCGGAAGGGAGGCCGGAGGATATTAAGAGAAACGACGATGTTATCGAAGCTTACTTTGGGTCATAGTGCGTGTATGGCCCGTCGTGGTGACGAGATGGTGCGGAACTTATGAGTGAGGTAATACTGGACATCAAGGACTATGTTGCCGGCTACGGCGAGATTGATGTTATCAAAGGAGTTTCCGCTCAGATCCAACGACACGAGATAGCATGTGTTATAGGCCCGAATGGGGCTGGCAAGTCTACTTTGGTTAAAGGAGTCTTCGGACTCATCAAAGCCCGACGAGGCAGCGTTCTGTTTGATGGCTCGGATATTACCAATCTCAACCCTGCTGGGCTGCTGAAAAGGGGATTGTCTTACGTCCCGCAGGGTCGATGTAATTTTCCAGCGATGACTGTCAGGGAAAACCTAGAGATGGGTGCGTTCACGCGTAACGATGAGAAGATCGAGAACGACATCCAGGAGGTGATGGATAAATTCCCGGTTCTTCGAGAAAAGAAAAATGAAATGGCTGGCAATCTCAGTGGAGGTGAGCAACAAATTCTTGAGATGGGAAGAGTCCTGTTATTACATCCACGATTGATGTTGCTCGACGAGCCGTCTTTAGGCCTGGCGCCGAAGACAACTGAAATCGTATTCGAAAAGATCCGCGAGATCAATTCCGATGGAATCGCCGTCCTGATTGTAGAACAGAATGCAAAGAGGGCATTGGCTATTTCGCATCATGCGATCGTCCTGGAGCTGGGAAGAAAGCGTTTCGAGGGAACTGGCGAGGAGATCATGCACAATGAGGAGGTGAAGCGTCTCTACCTGGGGGGATAGTAGAGAGGCAGGGCGAGTAGGTCCGGATCACCTGAAAGGAACCGGGCGTTCACGGGGTGATGACGTTCCCCGGAATGCCACCCACTTGCGCCGCCCGGCATAGGCGCGCAACGATCTCCGCCTCAACCGAAAAACTGCAAGCATATACAGGTTCAGGGGATTGCCGGTGTCCGTAAACTAATGGTGCCCAAGAGAGGACTCGAACCTCCACAAGCTTTCGCTCACTAGAACCTGAATCTAGCGCGTCTGCCAATTCCGCCACTTGGGCACAGGGAACTATCTACTTGGCGGAAGATCCTATATGATTTTTTCACGTGAGCACCGCGCTGTCAACTTCCCCAGGCGGGCAGTCAGGAGTAGGAGGCTTAAGGAGCCACGATCATGAGAAGTGGATGGCTACTCCTAGTCTTGATTATTGCGACAACAGTCGCAGCTTGGATAACTACTTCTGTGGCGCGGCGGAGGATGAGACGAGCCCTCGGGAGGAATGTGAGAGACGCTGAGATCACCTCGATCGCTACCTGGATGAAGGTGGATGAAGCAGAGCGACGTGGCCAGGGGAACAAGGGTGATGCTCAACTCGCCTAGAGAAATGAGCCGGGAGGGCTTTGAGGACGATCGGTCTGGGCTTGGTCGAATCATCCGGAAGGCGAAGCGTGCAGTTGAGGAGACAGCCGACAAAATTGAAGCCGTAGCCGACGACGCGAGCGAATGATAATGGTTCCACTCCTCTTTGCGCTCATGACGGGCGCGCTCATGACGGGCGAAGCACTGCCGAGCCGCTACGACATAGTCATCAAGGATGGACGCGTGATGGACCCAGAGACTGGCCTAGATGCAGTCCGCCATGTTGGCATCATCGGCGATCGAATCGTGCGGATTTCGAGCCTGCCGCTGGAAGGAGAAAAGATTATTGATGCCACCGGCCTAATCGTAGCTCCAGGCTTTGTCGACCTTCACCAGCACGGGCACGATTCCGACAGCTACCGTCTGAAGGCGCTTGACGGGGTGACGACCGCACTTGAGATGGAGATCGGAGTTCCAGACGTGGCGATGTTTCTCCAGGAACGGCGAGGACGAGCACCCATCAACTATGGGTCCACCGCCAGTCACTCGGCGGCTCGGGCAGCGGTCTTTGGCGTCCCGTTGCCGGCGGCTCGGGCAGCGGCCGTTGGCGTCCGGTTGCCGGCCGGTGGACTCGTCCCGCAATCCGGTTCCGCGACGAATGAGCCAGCAACCTCAGAGCAACTGGAGCGCATGGGAGCTTTACTCCGGGCTGAGCTCGATGCCGGGGCATTGGGCATCGGCATGGGGATCCAGTATGTCCCTGGCGCAACCCGATTTGAAGTGATCGAGATCTTCCGGATTGCCGCCGAGCGGAGTGTGTCCGTCTACGCGCATGTTCGAAGTACTGGCAGATTGGAGCCTGGCTCCAGCATTGAAGCCGTTGGCGAAGTGATCGCGGCCGCTGCCGTCAGCGGGGCATCTCTGCACATCGTGCATCTCAATAGCAGTTGTTTGAAAGATGCGGTCCCATGCCTCCGGCTGATTGAAGGCGCCCGGGCCCGAGGGCTTGACGTGACCACGGAAGGCTATCCTTATAGAGCAGGGATGACAGTCATCAATTCAGCCCTGTTCAACCCTGGCTGGCGTGAAAAGTTTGGAATCGATTACAAGGATCTCCGGCTGCCCGACACGGGTGAACCATTGACTAAGGAAAGCTTCGAGCGCCTCCACGCCTCGCCCGAACCGCGAACGGTCCTTATCCTTCTGAATCCTGACACGATTGTTGACACGGTCATCTTGCATCCGTTGGTCATGGTCGCGAGCGACGGGCTTACGGATCATCCCCGCAATGCCGGAACCTATGCCCGCGTCATTGCACGCTATGTGCGGTCGCAGCAGAGGCTGACCCTGATGAATGCAATTCGGAAAATGTCACTGATGCCGGCCATGAGGCTCGAGCGCGCAACGTCGGCGGCACGGAAGAAGGGTCGTCTCCAGGAAGGCGCGGACGCTGATATTGTCATCTTCGATCCAGAGACAATTGCCGACCGCGCTACCTACGAGTCACCCAGCGAACCAAGCGTGGGCGTGAAGTACCTTCTAGTCGCAGGAAAAATAGTAGTGGATCGCGGGAAGATCCTCCCGAACGTATTGCCAGGGCGGGCCCTCGTAAACGAACGTCATGATCCAGCTTCAACCCAACGGTAAGGATTTCTCCAGCGACTAGGTCGGCTGGACTCCCGTCGGCGCTTGATTCGACTTTCAAATCTTGAAACGGAGCTACAATAGCTGCACAGTGCAGGACGGAAGGAGGAAGCTAGAATGTTCCGCGATCACGGTTCCCGGAGGCTGTTCCTGGCCTCTTCGTTATCCATTGTGGCGGCGCCCGCAGCGGTGGCCCGCAGAAGCCCCCAGCCAGGCTTGCGCGCACGGGAGGCCCGGGGAGCTATGGAAGCAGGCAAGCTGAGTAAGCACGACCTGGCCACCCCGGCCCTGCTGCTGGACCTGAACGCCTTCGAGCAGAACGTGGCCCGGATGGCCGCCCACCTGAAGGGTGCCAAACGAGCGATTCGCCCGCACGCCAAGACTCATAAATGCCCCGAGATCGCGAAGGCGCAGATCGCCTCCGGAGCAGCAGGCATCTGTGCGGCTACGTTACACGAGGCGGAAGTGATGGCGGCTCACGGAATCCCGGGCCTGCTGATTACCGGAGAGCTAGTGGGCAAGCCTAAGCTGAAGCGGCTCATGAAACTGGCTTCCGCCCATCGCGACCTGATGGTCATAGTGGACAGCACCGCTGGTGCGCGCGAGCTTTCTGAAGCTGCCTCGGCCGCCCGCGTGGACCTGAACGTGTTGCTCGACCTGAATGTGGCTGGGCGCACCGGCGTGCCCCCGGGTCCGCCTGCGGTTGAGCTGGCAAAAGAAATCGCGCGCCTGCCCCGGCTGAAGCTGCGCGGCATCCAGGCATACGCTGGCCAGGCGTCCCACACCATCGGGTTTGACAGCCGTCGCGAGGTTTCCCTGGCGGCGATGGCTCCGGCGGTGGAGACGCGCCACCTCTTGGAGAAGGCCGGCTTTGAAGTGCCACTGCTGAGCGGCGGCAGCACCGGCACCTACAACATTGATTCATCCATGGAGGGCGTCACCGAACTGCAGCCCGGCTCCTACGTCTTCATGGACGTGGACTACCGCCTCATCGGCGGCCAGAGCGGCGAGGTGTACGCGGACTTCGCGCCCTCGCTAACGGTGGTGGCTACTGTCATCAGCCGCCCCTCGCCAAACGTCGCCATCCTGGATGCGGGCTTAAAAGCCTTCTCCACCGACCGCAGCTTCGGGCCGGAGTGCGTCAGCCTGCAGGGAGTCAAGTACACCTGGGCCGGAGACGAGCACGGGCGCCTCGACTTCAACGCGGCCGAGCGCGAAGTGCGCCTGGGCGACCGGCTGGAGTTTCTCATCCCCCACTGCGACCCCAGCATCAATCTCTACGACCATCTCTATGCGATCCGCAAGGAACGGGTCGAGGCGGTTTGGCCAATTGCCGCCCGCGGCTACCGAGCGTAGGTGCTCCCTCGAACCAATCCCCTAACGGCTCTCTTTACAGCGGGCCGGCTTTTCAATAGCATAGGTTTCCTCACCTGTTCCGGGGCTCCGGGGTATTCACTGGAGCCGTTATGCTAGCGCTGGGCCGATGGTTACCAAGCCGCCGGTCCGACGGAGCACAGATTCAAAAAGGCAATAGAGGATGATTCAAGCGGAAGGACTGTCGAAGCGCTTCGGTCGTACCCTGGCGGTGGACAACATTAGCTTTGAGGCAGGCCGCGGCGAAATCCTGGGCTTCCTGGGTCCCAACGGTGCGGGCAAGACCACCACCATGCGCGTGCTCACTTGTTTCTTGCCGCCCAGCAGCGGCAACGCGCGCGTCGCCGACTTTGACGTGCTGGCGCAACCTCTGGAAGTCAAGCGCCGTATCGGCTACCTGCCGGAGCTGCCGCCCCTGTATCCGGAGATGAGCGTCACTGAGTACCTGACGTTTGTGGGTCGCATCAAGGGAGTGCCGCGGCAAGCTCTGGCAGGGCGCCTGGACGACGTGGTCGAGAAATGCGCCCTGGGCGAGGTTCGCAAGACTTTGATTGGGAAACTCTCCCGGGGCTTCCGACAGCGCGTCGGGCTGGCTCAGGCGCTGATTCACCAGCCCGCGGTTCTGGTGCTGGACGAGCCGACTGCCGGGCTCGACCCGAAGCAGATTATTGAGACCCGGGAGTTGATCAGGAGTCTGGGGGGTGAGCACACCGTCATTCTCAGCACCCACATCCTGTCGGAGGTGTCGGCCATCTGCCAGCGCATCATCATCATTAACGCTGGAAAGCTGGTGGCAGTGGATACTCCGGAAAACCTGACTGCTAGGCTGCAAGGCCACGAGAGGCTGTGCCTGCAGGTGGAAGGTCCGGCCGCGCACGTTCGTGAGCGGCTCGAGCAGCTTACAGGAGTCATCCAGTTGAAGCCACACGGGCGGTCGGACCATCGTCCGGCCTTCGAAATCGAGGTCGCCAGGGGCCAGGAACTTCGCGGTGAGCTGGCCCGCGCCGTGGTCCAGAGCGGCTGGAACCTGCTGGAACTCCGCCCCCTGGGGCTGAGCCTGGAGGAAGTCTTCCTGGAGCTGACCCGCTCGGAGACGCCTGTCCAAAGTGAAGGAAAAACCGAGGCCGCTGCGGAGACTGATCTTCCGGCACCGGCGTCGGAACCGGAAGAGCAAGAAGAAACGGGCGAGGAGGCAGGGAAGTGAGGAACATCCTGACGATTGCGCGCAGGGAGCTGAAGACCTACTTCACCTCTCCAATCGCGTACATCGTGCTGGCTATCAGCGCGGTGATCTTTGGCTTCTTCTTTTACAGCGCACTGGCCTTCTTCGTGCAGCGCGGGATGCAGTCGCAAATGATGGGGCGCGGTGTCCCGATGAACGTCAATGAGTTCGTCATCCGGCCCCTGCTGATGAACCTGAGTGTTATCAGCTTGTTCCTGTTGCCGATGATCACCATGCGACTCTACGCCGAAGAAAAGCGCAGCGGCACCATCGAGCTGCTGCTCACCTCGCCGGTGCGAGACCTGGAGTTGATCCTGGGCAAGTTACTGGCCGCCTTCGTCCTTTACGCCGCCATCATGGGCCTGGTCCTGGCGAACCTGGCCGTGGTGTTTATTCGTGGTGATGCCGACTGGAAACCGGTGGCGGCCGGTTTCCTGGGGGTAGGGCTGATGGGGGCCGCGTTCCTCTCGCTCGGCATGCTGCTTTCCACCTTCACTCGCAACCAGATCGTGGCCGGCGCGCTGACCTTCGGCCTCTTCCTGATGCTCTGGGTCCTCGACTGGGTCAGCGCCTATTCCAGCAGCACGGTGGGCCAGGTGGCCAGCTACATCTCGATGACCACACACTTGGAGAATTTTGCCAAAGGCGTGATTGACCTGCGCGACGTGGTCTATTACCTGAGCGTGATCTTCCTGGGGGTCTTCCTGACCCAGCGTTCTCTGGAATCCCTGCGGTGGAGGGGCTAAGGCTATGAGACCGAGCTTTTCCTGGCTCCGGAAACGGCAAACCAAATACGGCGCCTACACGGCGGCCTACGTGCTGGTGGTGTTGGCGCTGGTTGTGCTGGCCAATTGGGCCGTCAACCGCCACGCCAGCAAGAGTTGGGACCTGACCTCGACCAAACGCTACAGCCTCTCGGACCAGACGCGCAAGATCGTCGGCGGCCTGGACCGCGAAGTGACGATTCATTACTTCGACCGCAACGACCAGTTCAACCAAGCCCGTGACCTGCTGGAGAACTACAACCACCTCTCGCCGCAACTTTCGGTCGAGTACGTGGACCCGGACCGCAAGCCGGCGATCGCCAGGCAATACGAGATCACAACCTACGGGACCATCGTTCTCACCTCGGGCGACAAGCGCGAGGAAGCCAACCTGCTGGAAGAGGAGAGCATCACCAACACCCTGATCCGGCTGCTGAAAACAGGTACCAAGAATGTCTGCTTCGTCGAAGGGCACGGCGAGCACGGAGTAGACGACACGGAGCGGCGAGGCTTCAGCGGGGCCAAGGAGGCCCTGGAGAACTCCCGCTATGCCGTCAAGTCCATCTCGTTGTTTCGCCAGCCAAAGATACCCGAGGACTGCTCGGTGGTGATTGTGGCCGGACCGGAAACGGAGTACGTGCAACCCGAGGTCGAGGCGCTGCGTAGCTTTGTCGAGAATGGAGGGCGCGCGCTGTTCATGCTGGGTCCCGGCGGTTCGGAGAAGCTGGTGGAATTGCTGGCCGGCTGGAACGTGGAGCTGAAGAAAGACCTGGTGATTGACATGAACCCGCTGAATCAGCTCTTCGGCGCCGACGCCACCATGCCCATCATCAGCGAGTACAGGTCGCACGCCATCACCCGCGAGCTGAGCCGCACGGCAACGCTCATTCCGTTTGCCCGCAGCGTGCAAGCCGGCCAAGACTCCCAGACTGGGGTTACGGTCGAGACCCTGTTTGAAACTTCAGAAGAAAGCTGGGCCACCCCGTTCAATCCGGGAATGGAAACGATCACCTTAGAGCGCGAGCAGGCAACCGAGGGTCCGATTCCTCTGGCGGTGGCCGGAACGCTGAGCAAGGACGGGGGCAATGGGGGAACTGCCGAAGGCGAGGATAGCAGCGAGAAAAAGGAAGGGCGCTTTGTGGTCGTCGGCAGCTCGCGCTTTCCGGCCAACGCTTACCTGGGGTTCAACGCCAACCGCGACCTGTTCGTCAACATCGCCAACTGGCTTTCCTCCGACGAAGACCTGATCTCGGTGCGGCCTAAGTCACCGGAAGATCGCCGGGTCAACCTGTCTGCAGGCCAGATGCGCTGGGTCTTCTACCTGAGCGTGGTGGGGCTGCCGCTGCTGATGGTAGCCAGCGGCGTGGCGGTGTGGTGGAGGCGCAGGTACTCGTGAACCTGCGGGGCCTGATCATCGCGACCGTCCTGCTGGCCGGCCTGGCGGGGAGCCTCTATTTCCTCGATCGTGGCGAGGACGGCGACGAGGGTTCCGAAGAAGACAAGCTGTTTGCCGTCAACTCCGAAGAGATCCAGCAAATCACGCTCCGGCCTGCCGGCGGGGAGGTTTTAGAGCTCCAGCGGGACGGTGAGACGTGGAAGATTGTCGAACCCCGGGAGGTCGTGGCAGACGATTCCGTCGTCTCCGGCTTGCTCGGGACTCTCAGTGGGCTTGAGGCCAGCGACACCATCGAGGAGCAGCCGGTGTCGCTGGAGGATTACGGCCTGGAAGCGCCCCAGGTGACGGTGGAGTTCCTCACCAAGCCGGGCGGCACGCAAACGCTTCTGCTGGGCGACAACACGCCGACCGGCGGCTCCGTCTACGCCAAGACCAAGGACCAGCCGCGGGTCGTGACGGTGCCCAGCAACGTCAGGAACGACTTCAGCAAGACCCTGTTCGACCTGCGCGAAAAGAATGTACTGAAATTTGACACTACCAGCGCCAGCCACGCCTGGCTCCGGAACAAGTCCGGCAAGCTTGAGCTGGCCAAGGTGAGGGGAAATTGGCGATTGATGGCCCCGGTGGAGGCCCGCGCCGACCAGTTCGCCGCCAATGACCTCCTGCGCCAAGTGGCCGACGCCAAGATGCAGGCGGTGGAGGCTGAGGATGGAACGAGCAAGCAGCGCCGGTTCGGACTGGCCTCACCGGAGATCATTTTCCGCGTGCAGGACTCGAGCGGCGAGCACGAACTGCACGTGAGCGGGGAGAAATCGGGCACACGCTACGCCCGCAGCCCTGGCCGCGCCACCCTGTTCACAGTGGAATCCCGTCTGGCCACCCAATTGGCAAAGGATTATTCGGAGCTGCGTAATAAGGACGTCTTCGATATGGACACCTGGAGCGTGTCCCACCTGGAAGCCACCACCCCGGAAGGCCGCTTGGTGTTGGACAAAGAGGACGAGCAGTGGAAGGGTAGCGGCTCCAACAAAGCGCCCGAAGCATCTGACGTTACTGACCTGCTCAGTAAATTGAAGGCACTGCAGGCTACGTCGTTCCTGGGGGCAGCTGGCCTGGGGGCAGCCGGGCCAGCCAGCTATGGCCTGGACCAACCGGTGCTGCGCGTCCACGCCGTCTGGGCGGACAAGAGACTGGAAGAGACGGTCGAAGTGGGCCAGGCCGGTGACAAAGCCTACGCCCGCCGCGAGGAGGAACCGGCGATCTACGAAGTGGAGGCCGAGGCCCTGAAATCCGCCCGCGAAGCCGTGAACAAGCTGAAGTAGCAAGTGCCAGGTGTCCGCAGACTGAGACCTGACACCCGAAAGCTGTTATGTTGGCACGCCTTTACCGCGTGCACGGAAGCGTGCAAGGCGTCGGGTTCCGCTGGTTTGTCGAGCGGGCGGCCGATCAGCTGGCCCTGCCCGGCTACGTCAAGAACCTCTACGACGGGACGGTGGAAGTGTACGCTATCGGCAGCGAAGAGCAGCTCGGCGAGCTGCGGCAACATCTGGAACGCGGCCCCCGGGGCGCGCGCGTGACCCGGGTGGAGGAAAACCCGGCGCCATTGCGCCCTTATCGCAATTTTCGCATTGAATTCTAAGGAGACAGCATGCAGCCCAAGCCGACAGTGAATACCGGGTCGCCGGCAGTAAATACCGGGAGGTTGGAAGAGCTGAAGCAGCTAATCCGCGAAGTTCCGGATTGGCCCAAGCCCGGCATCTTGTTCTACGATCTCACCACCCTGCTGAAGGACCCAACGGGGCTGCGCCGGGTGCTCGACGCGCTGACGGCGCCCTACCAGGGACAGAAAATTGAACAAGTTCTGGCGGTTGAGGCGCGGGGCTTTATCTTCGCCGCGGCTGTCGCTGAGCGCCTGGGTGCCGGCTTTGTTCCCGTGCGCAAACCCAAGAAGCTGCCGGCTGCGACCACCAGCGTCACCTACGAGCTGGAGTATGGAAAAGACACGCTGGAGATCCACAAAGACGCCGTCACCGCCGGCCAGCGCGTGCTGATCGTCGACGACCTTCTGGCCACCGGCGGCACGGCTGCAGCCTGCGCGCAACTGGCCCGCTCGCTGGGCGCCGAGATTGTCGGCCTGGCGTTTGTGGTGGAGCTATTTTTCCTGAACGGCCGCAAGAAACTGGAAGGCTACCCCGTCCTTAGCCTCCTGCAGTACGAATCGTAGTGTTCCGTGTCCGAGGTTCGTTGAGTAAATCTGGGATATCCGTGAATCCGCAGATTGCGGAGATTATCGCAGAGGAAAGACACTTCCACCTCATTCTTGATTGATGTTACGGGAGAATCTGCGGCATCTGCGTAATCTGCGGATTCTTCCTTTACGGGGTTTCGGCGACCGGGGCTGGGCTGCCGTAGACTTCCGCCAGGATGCGGTCGGCGCCGTCGCGCAGCAGTTGCTGCGCAAGCCGCGCGCCGAGTTCTTCTGGGTCATTGCTTTCGCCGGCGGCGCGGAACAGGCGGCTACCATCGGGAGAAGCCACTACGCCACGAAGTAGCAGGCGGCCGTCGGGCTGGAGCCGCGCGAAACCGCCGAAGGGCACCTGGCAGCCGCCGCCCAAGCCGGCCAGCAGGGCGCGTTCGGCTGTCGTTTCCAGCCGAGCGGCGCGGTCGTTGAGCCGGGCCAGAGCGTCCAAGGTAGCTGCATCGGCGTCGCGCGCTTCGATGCCCAAGGCCCCCTGCCCGATGGCCGGGCACATCACCTCCGGCTCCAGGTATTCGGTGATGCGAGCCTCCCAACCAAGACGTCGCAGGCCGGCAGCAGCCAGCACGAGCGCGGCAAACTGGCCTTCCTCCAGCTTGCGCAGCCGCGTATCGAGATTTCCACGCACGGGCTCGACCTTCAGGTCGGACCTCGAGTGGCGCAACTGCGCCGCGCGGCGCAGGCTGCTGGTGCCCACGCGCGTGCCAGGCGGCAGCTCGCCCAGGCGCCGCCCGTCGCGCGAAACCAGCACGTCGCGCGGGTCCTCGCGACGGGGAACGGCCGCCAGCCGTAGTCCCGCCGGCAGTTCCGTCGGTAGGTCTTTCAGACTGTGAACGGCCAGGTCCACCCGGCCGGCCAGTAGCGCTTCTTCGATTTCCTTGGTGAACAGGCCCTTGGTGCCGACCTTGGCCAGCGGCACGTCGGTTATGCGATCCCCGGTGGTTTTGATGATTTCGATATCGGCCGGGCGGCCGTGGCGCGTCAGTTCATCTCTGACCCACTGTGCCTGCCACAACGCAAGGCGGGAGCCGCGGCTGCCGATCACCAGGCGGGGAGGACTCATTTCAGGTTGAAGACTTTTCGCACGATGTCCACGATCCGGAGACTATCGGGTTGCTGGGCCGCCGATTTCAACTGGGTCATTGGCTCGTGCAGGATCTTGTTGATGATGCCGCGGGTCAGCGCATCCAACGCCTGCTCCTGCTCTGGCGACAGCGGCCCCAGCTTGCCTTGTAACCGTTCCACCTCCCCGCGCCGGATTTCTTCCAGACGCGCCTGCAAGGAAACGATGGTGGGCACGACCTCCAGGGACTTGACGTGGGCCAGGAAGCGGTCTACCTCGTGCTCAATCAGTTCCTCGCCGCGATCGGCTTCGCGCTGGCGCCCCCGCCGGTTGGATTCGACCACCTGTTCCAGGTCATCAATGTCGTAGAGGAAGATGTTGTCAATCTTGTTCAGTTCCGGATCAATATCGCGTGGCACTGCGATGTCGATGAAGAACATCGGCCGGTTCCTGCGCTTGGCCATCAGACGCGGGCCGTCGCTCTTCCCCAAAATGAAATGCGGCGCCGCAGTGGAACTGATCACGATATCGGCCTGGGACATCGTCTCGAACAGCTCTTCGAAGGGCACGGCCCGGCCCCCCAGCAGCGCTGCCAGTTCGACTGTCCGGTCGAAACTGCGGTTGGTGAGGAACAAGGTGGCAGCTCCGCTGCTCATCAGGTGCCGGGCGGCCAGTTCCGACATCTCGCCAGCGCCAATCACCAGCACGGTCTTGGCTTCCAGCGACCCGAAGATCTTGCGGGCCAGCTCCACGGCTGCATAGCTGATCGAGACGGCAGACTGCCCGATCCCGGTCTCGTGGCGAATCTTCTTAGCCACGTTTAAGGCGCGGCTCATCACTTCTTCCAGCAGGCCGGAGGCCGTACCGGCTGCGTGTGCCGCCGCATAGGCGCTCTTAACCTGACCCAGAATCTGTGGCTCACCGACCACCATCGAGTCCAGGCTGGCGGTAACGCGGAACAGGTGGCGGATCGCCTCCCGCTCGCGGTAGTGGTAGAGATAGGGGTGGATGCTGGCGAAGGGCAGACCGTGGTAGTCGGCCAGGAAACAGTGCAGCGAGTGCTCCAGTTCGGAGGGGGGAGCCCCACGGGCAAACACCTCCACACGGTTGCAGGTGGAAAGGATCAGGCCCTCGCGCACGCTGTCGTAATGCCGCAGAGCCTCCAACGCCCGGGGCAGTGCTGACTCAGGGATGGCCAGCCGTTCCCGAATCTCCACCGGCGCCGTCTTGTGGCTGAGCCCGACCAGGGTAAAGTTCATGGTATTAGCGGAATGAATGCAGTCCGCTCTCGGCGCTCCAGGTCACCACGGTGGCCAGAAAGCCGACGATGGCGAAGTAGGCGGCCTTGCGTCCCCGCCAGCCGGCCGTCCAGCGCGTGAAAATCAGGGCCAGGTAGATCAACCAAGTGACAAAGGACAGCGTCACCTTGGGGTCTAGCTGCCAGCCGCTACCCCATTCGGCGGCGGCCCAGAGCGCCCCGCTAACGATCCCCAGCGTCATGAAGGGGAAGCCCAGCGCCAGGGTCTTGTGGCCCAAGTCGTCCAGTTGCTCCAGCGGTGGCAGGCGCTGGGACAGGGCCCGCGGCTTCTTGGATTTCAGTTCGCGCTCCTGGAGCAAGTACATCAGCCCGGCCACAAAGGTCACGAACAGAAGGGCAGAGCCGGCAAACAGCAACAGGACATGCACATACAGCCAGCCGCTGCGCAACACCGGGTTCTCCAGCCTCGGCGAGCTGACTAGCGTAGCTGAAAGCGTCAGCATGAACACAAGCGGGAACGTGAATACACTTAAGGCCTCGAATCGGTAGCGCCAGTACGCCAGAAGGAACGCGCAGGTGATGGAGAAGGCCAGCAAGGAGACCGACTGGTGAAAGTTGGTCGCTGGGAAATGCCCGATCGCCGCGGCCTCTTCCACCAGGGAAACCAGGTGGAAGACGGCGCCAAGCAAGATGGCGCCCAGCGCAAAGCGGAACAGCTTGGCCCGGCGAGTCAAGACAGTCAGCAGCGCATGCGCCAGACCCAGCGAGTACAGCACCAGAGATACACGCAGCCAGAACAAGCTCATCGGTAAGGCTCCCTGCGACCTCAATTATAGTCCAGGGCGCTCGGGTCCAGTTCAACCCCTACTCATAGGGATGCTGATAGAGGGATGCTGAAAGCGTGGCTCTTGTCATTCCGAGCAGAGCAAGGGATCTGCTTTTTCAGCCGCAATTGCTTGCCAAACGCGCAGATTTCGCGGGCCAACGCAGGGCGTCGACCGGCGGAAATGACATGCTGTCAGGTTCTTGGCGACCTGCTAATGTGGCCGGTTGGAAGCCCTGGGGAACCACTGTGAGCCAAGCAGTTCGTGAACCTAGGGGATTGGCCCGGAGAGCCCGGACCCGGCTACAGCTTCAGCAGTTCTCGCAGGCGTTTGGTTTGGGCCCGGCTGACCGGAATCTCAGTCTGCTTGCGGTCGTCCATCCGCAGCATGTAACTGCTCTTGAACCAGGGCACGACCTCTTTGATCTTGTTGATGTTGAGCAGGTAGGAGCGGTGCACCCGCCAGAAGATGTTGGGATCCAGCGCCTCCTGCAAGTCTTCGATCGTGCGGTAGTTGGAGATGCCTTCCAGGTTTTGAGTTACCACCGTGATCAGGCCATCCTCAATGGTGGTGTAAATGACCGCGCTGGAGTCGACCAGAAATAGCCGATTTTGCGCCTTCACCAGCAACTTGGTCGGCTGGGAAGCTTGAGCGTGCACGCTTTGCAGCAAGGCCTGGAGCCGTTCGGATGGGGTCGCCTGGGTTTCCAGGCGCGCCCAGGCGCGTTCGACCGCGCGGGCTAGGCGCGCTTTGTCGAAAGGCTTCAGCAGATAGTCCACCGCGTTGACTTCAAACGCCTGCACGGCGTACTGGTCGTAGGCGGTCGCAAAGATAATATGCGGGAGTTTCGCTTTCTTGGCGATCAGCTCCTTAATGACGCCGAAGCCGTCCAGACCGGGCATTTGCACGTCGAGAAACAGCAAGTCCGGCTCGTATTCCCGAATCAGCTTGACGGCCTCCAGCCCGTTCTGCCCCTGGGCCACCACCTCAATTTCCGGGTGCGCTTTGAGCAGGTAAGCTAGTTCTTCGCGTGCCAGTTGCTCGTCGTCGACGACCACGGTGGGGATGGTCGAAGGGGGTGCGCTCTTTTCTGTGTGCACGGGATTTTTCATGTGCAGGCCCTCCCGGAGCCGCCAAAGCGGGTGATGGAAGCTAAAAGTATACTGGCAAAGGGAAAACCCGCACAAGGCAGAAAGCGGCAGCCGACCGGAAGCGGGCCCGGCAGAGGCCCCAGTCCCACCCAAAGTCGCGCCGGTTGCCTCTGGAAACGGGGTAGAATCCGCCCGTATCAAGAATGAAACTTCGGAAGCTGAATCTTGTTTACCAACAGCGAGAAAGGACCTATTCTGTTTCGAGCCTAGGGGCGGAGTATGTCCGTGGTTGGGAGGCATAGTGCCGCTTTTGCCACATGGCTAGCAGGCACTCGTGAGGAGGTTCCGAAAAATGGCACCAGCAGGTTTCCGGCTTCTGTGCCTGTGTCTCGTTATCTTGCTGAGTTCGCCGATGGTTCTGGCGCAGGTCGCGCCTACCTTGAGCTGCAGAGCCGAGCCGACCAAGGTGTATATCGGCGGGCCTATCACGCTGAGCTCCAGCAGCAGCGGCACGCTGACCTCCGTCTGGGGTACCACCGCCGGGCGCATCCAGGGCAGCGGGCCCACGGTGAAGCTCGATACCACGGGCGTGGCGCCGGGGACCTACACGGCTACAGTGCGCGCCGACGATGGGCGGGGCGGCTTCGCCGACTGCACGGTTCACATCACGGTGGAGGCGCCTCCTCCTCCTAAGCCGCCTATCGTCACCTGCTCGGGCGACAAGACCTCGGTCAACACAGGGGAAGTGGTGAACCTGCAGGCCACCGCCTCCAGCCCCGACAACCGTCCGCTGAGCTACGACTGGACAGCGTTGGACGGGCAGATCGCAGGTAGCGGTGCTGCGGTCCGCTGGGACACCAGTGGTTTGCAGACTGGGACTTACACCGCGACGACGCGGAGTGAGCGACGACCGCGGGCTGAGCGCCGACTGTACGGTTACCGTCGATGTGCAAGAGCCGCCTCCTCCGCCCGAGCCCGCCATGGTGAACGAGTGCGCCTTCCGGCGGAATTCGCCGCGTGTGGACAACGTTTGCAAAGCCATCCTGGACGACGCAGCCCTGCGCCTGCAAAGCGAGCTAGGGAGTCAGGCGGTGCTGGTCGGCGATCAGACTTCTCAGGAGAAGCGGCGGAATTTGGCCGCACAGCGGGCCAGCAACGTCAAGGCCTACATGGTGACCGAGAAGGGCATTGCCGCTGCCCGGATCCAGGTGCGCGTCAGTACCGAAGACGCCGGCAAGGTGCAAATCTGGCTGGTGCCACAGGGCGCCAGCTTAGCCGATGTGCCCGGGAAGGCGGCGCCGGAGCAACCTGCGAAGAAGCGCCGGCGCAGGTAGGGCCCACCCGCCAGTCCCACGACGAATGCTGATCACACCGCCGCGGTGGGGGTGGCCCTGCACCCTGGCGGGTGCCGCTCCCCGGGTTCTGTTATATTTACTCGTTCCAGAGGTCCGTGTTGCGCTCCCTCCCTGCCTGTTTGGTGTTGCTAGTGCTACTGTTGCCGGCCTCCGGGACGGCCCAGTGGAAACATATTGGCCCTTACGGTGGCGACGTGCGCACGCTGGCCGCCGACCCAGCCGATTTCTCGCGGCTCTTCCTGGGAACCAGCAATGGACAAATCTACGCGTCCACCAACGCCGGGCGCTCCTGGGTCTGGTGGTCCCAGGTCGCACCCCGTGCGGGCTACGTGGTGGACGACATCCTGGTGGATGCCGCCGACCCGAAGGTGATGTACGTGGGCGCGTGGCGGGCTAGGGTCAACGGCGGTGGGGGCGTGTTCAAAAGTAGCGACAGGGGCCGCTCCTGGCGCGCGCTGCACGACATGGCTGGCCAAGCTGTGCGCGCTGTAGCCCAGGCCCGCCATCAGCCACGACTGCTGGTGGCCGGAACCTTGGACGGCGTCTTTCGCAGCGAGAACGCCGGCCGGTCCTGGGAGCGCATTTCACCTCCCTATCATCGGGATATCCGCAACATTGAGTCGCTGGCGCTGGATCCGAATGACCCACAGGTGATCTACGCCGGCACCTGGCACCTGCCCTGGAAAACTAACGACGGCGGCCGGATCTGGCGCTCGATCAAAACCGGCATCATTGACGATTCGGATATCTTCAGCATCATGGTCGACTGGAGTAATCACCGCAGGGTGTTTGCTTCAGCCTGTTCGGGCATCTACCGGACGGATTCGGCCGGCGCGGCGTGGCGGAAGATCCGGGGCATTCCCTATTCAGCGCGCCGGACCCGCGTGCTGCGTCAGGATCCGAGAAACCCGGTGGTGCTCTACGCCGGCACCACCGAAGGCTTGTGGAAGACCGAGTCGGGAGGGCGCGGCTGGCAGCGTATGACTTCCTCCCGCTTGGCGATCAACGACATCCTGGTCGACCCGCGGGACCCTGCTCACCTGTTGCTGGGCACCGAGCGCGCCGGAGTGTTGGAATCCTTCGATAGCGGGAAGACCTTTCGCGCTTCCAACCAGGGGTTCTCCCACAGACGCGTCTCGGCGGCCGCCTTCGATCCGGCCAGTGGGCGGCTGTACGCGGCCGTGGTCCACGACCGGCAATATGGCGGTGTCTTCTTTAGCGAGGCCGGAGGTCTCTGGCGGCAACTTCAGGCCGGGCTGGAAGAGCGGGACGTCTCGGCGCTGGTGTACGCCCGCACAGCGGAAGGCGGGCGGCTGCTGGCCGGGCTGCCAAACGGCGTTGCGGTGCTCGACCTGGCGGCCAACCTGTGGTTACCCGTAGGGCGTGTGGTGGCGGGTTGGCAGCCACCTCTCACCCGCCGCGACCGACAGGCCCGTCGGCCGCGCGTGAACTTGCCGCTGAAGACTGCCGTCCATGATTTCTTCCAGGGCGCCCCCGGCCAGCCGCTCTACGCGGCGACCAGTGCCGGCGTGTTTAAATCCGCCGATGCGGGAAGCACCTGGGAGGCTGTCTCCCCCAAGTTCAGCGCCACCGCCATCGCCGCCGAAGGCGACTTCCTCGTGGCCGGCACACAAACCGGACTGGACGTGTCGTTCACCGGCGGCCGCCACTGGTTTCACATCTACCTGCCCGTGGGAATTGATCTCGTGCATGTGAATGCCTTGGCACTCCACGGCAAACGCATCCTGGCGGCCCCCGGCTTTGGTCTGTTTCTCTCGGGAGACTCCGGTGCCAACTGGCAGAAGAAAGGTCAGGGGTTGCCCTATGGCGCCGTCTCCTCCGTGCGCCTGCACCCCGCTAACCCACACGAGGTGTATGCCACCTCACGCGTTACGGGCCGGGTCTACATTTCCCGCGACGGAGGCGACAGTTTTCACCCTTTGGGGCGGACCGGGTTAATGGGGAAGCATCTGGGGAGCCTGGAAATTCTGCCACGCAACAGCTCGCCGGATCACTTGCAACTGCTGCTGGCCTCCGAATCCCATGGCTTGTTTGTCCGCCCGTTGGCGCCCGTCGTCCCGGTCGCCGGGCCCGTGACTGCCGGTCAATAACCCTGGCCTCTACCTGTCTTCTCGCCCACTCATTGAATTCAGCCTCGCGACAAGGAGGCGCTGCCAACAACTTTCCCTTACTCTGGCCTTTGGTCTGGGGAACCGAACGGGTGAGTACTATTGTACGAGCGTCTTCGGGGGCTCGCTGCCGTTGCTGTTCTCTTCTTCTTCCGGAATCAGCGAGGCGGCAGCGATGCGGTCGCCTTCCTCCATCCGCAGCAGACGAACGCCCTGGGTGGAACGCCCCGCCTGACGGATGTCGGCGGCTTCCAGGCGGATGATTTTGCCCTGCTGGGCGATGATCATCACCTCGGAGTCTTCTTGCACATTCAGGATGCTGACCACCTTGCCGTTGCGCTGAGTGGCTTTGACGTTGATGACACCCTTGCCGGCGCGCGACTGTAGCCGGTATTCGCCTACCGGAGTGCGCTTGCCGAATCCGTTTTCGGTAACGGTCAAGATCAGGCAGGCCTCACGCTTCTGTCCCTCCTCTAAGCGGACGGCTTCCATGCCAATGAGGTAGTCGCGCGCGCGAAGGTTCATGGCGGTGACGCCCCGCGCCTGCCGCCCCATGTGCCGCACTTCCCCCTCCGGGAAGAGTATGGAGTAGCCTTCGCGAGAGGCCAGGAAAATGTGCTCACTGCCCGAGGTGATCTTGGCGCTGATCAACTCGTCCCCCTCATCCAGGGACATGGCAATGATGCCGCGCGCCATCGGGTTGTCAAACTCGGTCAGGGCCGATTTCTTGATAACGCCTTCGCGAGACACCATCACCACGTACTTGTCGGGCTGGAATTCCTTGCCCACGTTGAGCAGCGCCGCCACCTTTTCCCCAGGCTGCATGTTCACCAGATTCGTGACGTGTTTGCCTTTGCCGGCCGTCCCCACGTCCGGGATCTCGTAAGGCTTGAGCCAGTACACTCTCCCCCCGGTTGTGAAGACCAGGATATAACTATGGGTGGAGGCAATGAAGAGGTGCTCGACAAAATCCTCCTCGCGGGTGCGCATGCCGATTCGGCCCTTGCCGCCGCGAGTCTGGTACCGGTAAGTGGCAGTGGGAGTGCGCTTCAAGTAGCCGTTGTGAGTGACGGTGATGGCCACGTCTTCTTGGGCGACTAGGTCTTCCAGGGTGATTTCGGCCTGCTCATCCACGATCTGGGTCCGACGCGCGTCCCCAAACTGCTTCTGCACCTCGCGCAGTTCCTGCACGATGACTCGCCGCACTACCTTCTCGCTGGCCAGGATTTCCAGGTAGGACTGGATGCGCTTTTGAATTTCGGCCAGTTCCGCCCGTATCTTTTCGCGCTCCATGGCGGTCAGCCGCTGCAGTTGCAGTTCCAGGATGGCGGTCGCCTGCCGTTCGGTGAACTGGAAGCGAGCCATGAGCTGCGCGCGCGCTTCCCGGGGCGCCTGGGCCGCCCGGATCAGCTTGATGATCGCGTCCAGGTGCTCCAGGGCCTTCTGGAAGCCCAGCAGAACGTGCTCGCGCTCGCGAGCTTTGCGCAGGTCGTGCTCGGTGCGTCGGCGCACTACCTCTACCCGGTGGTCAATGAACAGCTTCAGGGCCTCGATCAGGCCCAGTTCCTTGGGCTGCCCGTTCACTACCGCCAGCAGAATCATGTCGAAGCTGGTTTGCAGGTCGGTGTGCTTGTAGAGCTGGTTGAGAATGACCTCCGGCTGCTCGCCCCGCTTCAGTTCAAAGACGATGCGGATTCCATCACGGTCGCTCTCATCACGGATATCGGAGATGCCCTCGATCCTCTTGTCCTGCACCAGTTGAGCCGCCTGCTTGATCAGCCGGGCCTTGTTCACTTGATAGGGAATCTCGGTGGCGACGATCAGCTCCCGGTCCTTGCCGACACGCTCAATGGCGGCCTTGGCACGCATGACGTATTTGCCGCGTCCCCGCCGGTAACTTTCCAGGATCCCCGAGCGGCCATAGATGTAGGCGCCAGTGGGGAAGTCGGGCCCCGGCACAAGCTCGATGATTTTCTCCAAAGATGTGCCCGGTTTCTCCACCAGAGTCACCGTGGCCTCAATGATCTCCGACAGGTTGTGCGGGGGAATGTTGGTGGCCATGCCCACTGCGATGCCGGAAGCTCCGTTCACCAGCAGGTTGGGGAAGCGAGCGGGCAGGTATTGTGGCTCCAGGTGGGTTTCGTCGTAGGTGGGCCGGAAATCGACCGTTTCCTTATCAATGTCTTCCAACAGCAGTTCGCTCAGCCGAGCGAGGCGCGCCTCGGTATAACGGTCGGCAGCGGCCGGATCGCCATCAATCGAGCCGAAGTTGCCTTGGCCGTCCACCAGCGGGTAGCGCATGTTGAACCCCTGGGCCATGCGCACCAGGGCCTCGTAGATGGGTGAGTTGCCATGCGGATGGAAGTTGCCCATGGTCTCGCCGATGATCTTGGCGCACTTGCGGTAAGGCCGGTTGTGGTGCAGTCCCATCTCCAGCATGGCGTAGAGAATGCGCCGCTGCACCGGCTTCATGCCGTCGCGCACCTCCGGCAGCGCCCGGCCGATGATCACGCTCATGGCGTAATCCAGGTAGGAGCGCCGCATCTCCTCTTCGATGTTGATCGGCAGCAAGTTTTTGGGCGGCTGCCCCTGCCCGTCGCCGCCCAGGTTCGGAAGCTGCGGTTGCTGCGGGTCGTTGTCAGCCATGGAAAAGTCTCTTCACTTCGGTTTCGCGCCTCAGATGTCCAGGTTCTTGACGTCCAGGGCGTTTTCTTCGATGAACTTGCGGCGGGCTTCCACGTTGTCGCCCATCAGGATGGTGAAGATCTCGTCGCACAGGGGAAGGTCCTCCGCCCGCACCGCCAGCATGGTGCGGCGCTCGGCGTCCATGGTGGTCTCCCAGAGCTGGTCGGGATTCATCTCCCCCAGGCCTTTGTAACGCTGCACGGTGAACTCCCTCTTGCCTTCGCTGACGATGTGCTCCAGCAGCCCGGCCGCCGAGTCCAGGGTGACGCTCGAGCCATTCTTGCTGACCAGGAACGGCGGGTGATTGTATTCGGCGATGTCGCGGGCCAGCACCAGCAGCTTCTTGTACTCGGGCAGGCTGGCCAGGGCCCAGTGGACGCGCTTTTCAGCGCCGCTCGCGTCCCAGTAGAGCAACTCGTACAGCGAATGCTCCTCGTCGAAGCGCAACTCCGTCTTCAGGCCCAGCTTGCGAACCAGTTTCTCCAGCTGCTTCAGGCGCGACTCGGTTTGAAAGTCCGCTTTCTTCTCCAGGCCGGCCCCCGGCAGCAGTTCCACCACCCCGCGTTCCCGCAGCCGTTTCTCCAGCTTCTCGAAGAACTGGAAATATTCCGTGATACTGATCAGGAAATTGGCTAGCGCCCGGCCTTCGAGCGACTTTGCCCCGGGGCCTGTGTACTGCACGACGTGGTCCTCGGTGACCCGCTTCATCATCTCGCGGGTGAATTCTTTTTCGTCTTTCAGGTAGCGCTCGAACTTACCCTTCTTGATGCGGTACAGCGGAGGCTGGGCGATGAAGACATGGCCGCGCTCGATGAGCAGTTTCATCTGGCGGAAAAAGAAGGTGAGCAACAGGGTGCGGATGTGGCTCCCGTCCACGTCGGCGTCGGTCATGATGATGATCTTGCCGTAGCGCAGGCGGCTAAGGTCGAAGTCCTTGTCAATGCCCGTGCCCAGTGCCGTGATGATGGAGCGAATTTCCTCGTGGCCCAGCATCTTCTCTGCGCGCGCCTTCTCGACGTTGAGGATCTTGCCGCGCAGTGGGAGGATGGCCTGATAACGGCGGTCGCGGCCCTGCTGGGCGCTGCCGCCAGCTGAATCGCCCTCCACTAGGAACAGCTCGCAGCGCTCCGGGTCGCGCTCCTGGCACTCCTTTAGCTTGCCGGGCAGGCCTCCCGAATCCAGCGCCCCCTTGCGCCGCACCAGCTCCCGCGCCTTGCGGGCTGCTTCCCGCGCCCGTGACGCCTCCACGGCCTTGCCGATAATCTTGCGGGCGACCGGGGGCTTCTGCTCGAAGAAGGCCATCAGCCGCTCGTAGACAAACGAGGAGACCGGGTTGGCGATGTCGCTGTTCAACTTCCCCTTGGTCTGTCCCTCGAACTGCGGCTGCGGCAGTTTGACGCTGATCACCCCCACCAGGCCCTCGCGCACGTCATCGCCTGTCAGGTTTTCCTTCACGTCCTTGAACAGGCCCGCCTGCTGCCCGAACTGGTTGATCGACCGGGTCAAAGCTGTGCGGAACCCCGTCAGGTGCGTCCCGCCATCCACGGTGTTGATGTTGTTCGCGAAGGAGAAAATCGATTCCTGGTAGCCGTCGTGGTACTGCACAGCGAATTCGATCTGCAGCGGGCCGGCCGCCGTCTCCCGGGTCGCCTCCGCGTAGATGGGCTGCTCGTGCAGCACCGTCTTGCCTCGGTTCAAGTGCTTGAGGAACTCGGCGATACCTCCCGTGTAGCGGAACTCGTGCTTCTTGTCGGTGCGCTCGTCGTTCAGCGTGATTCGGAGGCCCTTGTTGAGGAAGGCCAGCTCGCGCAGCCGCTGGGCCAGCGTGTCGAAGTGGAACTCGATGGCGTCGAAGATCTTCGGATCGGGGCGGAAGCTGACCTTGGTGCCCCGCCGATTGGTCTTGCCGGCGCGCTTCAGCGAGGCTTGCGGCTCGCCACGCTTATACTCCTGCTCCCAAGTGTAGCCCTCCCGCCAGATTTCCAGATCCAGCCACTCCGACAGCCCGTTGACTACCGAGACGCCCACGCCGTGCAACCCGCCCGAGACCTTGTAGCTGTTGGTATCGAACTTGCCCCCGGAGTGCAGCACCGTCATCACCACCTCGGCCGCCGAGCGCCCCTCTTCCTTGTGCCGATCCACCGGGATCCCGCGCCCGTCGTCCACCACCGTGACCGAGTTATCCAGGTGGATGGTCACTTGAATCTCCGAGCAGAAGCCGGCCAGCGCCTCATCCACCGAGTTGTCCACTACCTCGTAGACCAAGTGGTGCAGCCCGATCTCACCGGTCGACCCAATGTACATCGCCGGACGCTTGCGCACCGCCTCCAGGTCGCCCAACACCTGGATGCTTTCCGCGCCGTAGTCCTGCTCGGAACCGTTGGACCGTTTCGCTGATTTGCCGGCGCGCACCGCGCTGCTGTCGGCCGGTTGGGAACGCTCGCCGGTTCGGGCGGGCGTCGTCACTTCTTTATCTCCCACGGAGAACACCTCGTGCTGGGCCGGGCGCGCATTTCCTCCGGCTCACAGGGATAGTTGTTGCGGGAACCAGGGGAGGCAAGCCGCAAGACCCTGTTCGCATACCAAATTAGGGTATCAGAACTAGTGCCGTTTTGCAAGCGTAACTATTTTAAGAATCAGTCAGTTAGTTGTCTTCCGGGAGGCCTGGAAGTTGCTTGTTTTCAACGCTTCCACGCCTCTGCGTTTTCGACACTCATCGGGTGCCAGAAAATAAACATTTTCTAAGCAGAATGTTTGGCCGGACCGGTCCCGACGACAGCAAGCCCACAACGGCGCGAGCAAATGCGATATGCTCTTGCCGCTGCCGATGAAGTTCTTTGTCGAGATGGAAGGACGGAAACGCGTGGTGGAAATCGAAACTCGCCAGGGGAGCCTTTGCCTGGCGGTGGACGACGAGCCGCTGGAGGCCGACGCCGTGGAAATCGAGCCGGGAGTCTACTCGATCCTTTGCCGCGGGCGTAGCTTCCAGGTCAAGGTGGAGGAGATTGGCGGGCAACTCCAGGTCTACATCGTCGGGCAGCCCGGACCCTACCTTGTGGGACTTCGCGATCCGCGCCAGTGGCGGCGCGCCAGCGCCCTCGGCCACGTGGAAGGAAGCCAGGAGATAAGCTCCCCCATGCCCGGCAAGGTGGTGCGCCTACTCGTCGAGGAGCAGCAGACGGTGATGGCAGGTCAAGGTTTGTTGGTGGTGGAGGCGATGAAGATGCAGAACGAGGTCCGCTCCCCAAAAGCGGGCGTAGTCACGCAGATTTTGGCGCGCGCGGGCGCCACCGTCCACGCAGGGCAGCCTCTGGCTGTGGTGGAATGAGCAGAAACGAATCAACCAGCCCCTGCCAGCAATCCCGTCATTCTTGCGCCGCACCCGACGCTTCCATGATCTGACGCGCTAAGTAGTTCACGACCTTCGATTGGTTGCGTGCGATTTCCATGTAGGCCTCGCGCAGCACCTGGCCTTTACGGTTCGCCAGCGCTTTGCGAATGTCTTGCTGGACCTCCGGGTCGGAGAGTTGGCGCTGGCCGGGGGCCTGACGATCCAGCAGCTTCAGGATGTAGTACGCATCGCGCGTGCGGACGACGCCGGAGATTTGCCCTGGCTCCAAGGAAAATATGGCCTGTCGGAGCTGCGGGTCAGCCTTTTCCAGCGCGGAAGCCGGAATGAACCCCAGGTCGCCGTTGTTGCGGGCGGTGTTGGTGTCCTCGGAAAACTCTTGGGCCAAGCGGGCGAAGTCCTCCCCGGCGCTCAGGCTTGCGGCGATGCGCTCCGCCTTCTGGCGCGCCTGCTCCTCTCCTCGGGCCTTGTCGTTCCTCAGGTTAGCCACCGGGACGTCGGCAGCTGGCGTCACCACGATTTGGGCCACGTGGAATCGCGTCTCCGGCACGTTGAAGCTGGCTTTGTTCTCCTCGTAGAAGCTGTCGATCTCTGCGTTGGGCACCCGGATCTTGGAGCGAATCTCTTTGTTGAACACCTTCTCCAGGCTCAATTGGCGGCGCAGGTCGTTTTTCAGATCTTCCACGGTCAGGCCGCGTTGCTTGAGTCGTGACTGGAATTCCTCCTCCGAGTACGGCCTCCCGCGTTCAGCGAACACGCTTTCCACTTCCGCGTCGCTGGCCAGCAGGTCCATCCGTTCGGCGCGCTGCAGCAGGATCTCGTTGTCGATCAAGGTGCGCAGGATCAGCAGGCGCTGGATCTGCTCCTGTTCGGCGGAGGGCTTCTGGTCGACTTCCAGCAGTTGGATCTGGTAAAACTTTTCCACCTCGGACGCCAGGATCGGGGCGCCGTTCACCTCCGCGAGCACGTGCTGGCCGGAGGGCCGTGTCCCGCATCCGCACAACAGCGCGGCCAGCGCCAGAAGGGCTAGGGTTCCCAATCTGGCAGGTTGCCTTACCATCACAAGGTCATCTTACTGAGGTTTGCAAGAATGCAGTACCGAAAAGACGACGGCACTTCGTGCAGGCGCGCTTCCAGCAGCTTTCGATGTAACGCTGGGTTCCTCGCTCCGCTCGGGATGACGGGGAAA
The DNA here is from genome assembly GCA_965223005.1 of Terriglobia bacterium. Taxonomy (GTDB): domain Bacteria; phylum Acidobacteriota; class Terriglobia; order JAJPHL01; family JAPKYU01; genus CBDBKE01. The sequence continues at coordinate 213,830 of CBDCVK010000010.1, forward strand.
GAGCGAGTCACACTGCGCGCGGCTGAGGAGCCAAGCATTGACAACATTCAGCCCACCCGCTACGCTGAAAGAGTCCTAAACAGAGTTGGCTGCCCGAACAGAGATGGTGCCAAACAGAGATGGCTGGAGAGGGTATCTCCGGCCAGAGCGACGGGCGGTTCGCTGAACCGGGGCTTGGGGCTGTAGCTCAGTTGGGAGAGCGCCTGACTTGCACTCAGGAGGTCGCCGGTTCGACCCCGGTCAGCTCCACCAGCGCAAAGCGCCGGGCAAAGTTCGGAGTGGACGTGGGCCTGTAGCTCAGGTGGCTAGAGCGCACGCCTGATAAGCGTGAGGTCGGTAGTTCGAGTCTACCCAGGCCCACCAGGTTTTCACAGGAGACCACAGTGAAGGGTCTCTATCGCCTTTTCTTGTCTCCCCCGATCCCCGACCTGGCACTTGCGTTGACTTGCGAGGGAGGGTATAATGAAAGATTGCGGATTTGGATGCTGGCCGCTCTGAGAGAGTGGGTGGCATCGAGCGCCGCAAGGTGGCTCGTGGGGCAGTCGGCCGAGATCGGCTGCCGATCTTTGACAACTGAATACGTAGGGTGAACAAGGAAGCCGGAAGTAGCGCATTGGACTCGCCCGGAGCTTGTACTTCCAACGGGAGGTACTGCTCGCGGGTAAATTTTATGGTCAAGCTACTAAGGGCGTACGGTGGATGCCTTGGCGCAAGCAGGCGACGAAGGACGTGGCAAGCTGCGATAAGCTCCGGTGAGGCGCAAGCAGCCTGTGACCCGGAGATTTCCGAATGGGGAAACCCGTTCCGAGTGAACTCGGAATACCGCCGTCTGAATCCATAGGACGGCGGGGCGAACCCGGGGAAGTGAACCATCTCAGTACCCGGAGGAAAAGAAAGCAACCGCGATTCCGAAAGTAGCGGCGAGCGAAATCGGAGGAGCCTAAACCCAGCAGCCCGCAAGGACTGCCGGGGGTCGTAGGGCCCACAACAGTAGAGTTACCAATCCGTTCGATAGCCGAACCGACCTGGAAAGGCCGGCCCAAGAGTGTGACAGCCACGTAAGCGAAATCGGGCGGACTCGAAGTGGGTACCTGAGTACCGCGGGGCACGAGAAACCCTGCGGGAAACAACGGGGACCATCCCGTAAGGCTAAATACTCGCTTGCGACCGATAGTGAACCAGTACCGTGAGGGAAAGGTGAAAAGTACCCCTGCGAGGGGAGTGAAATAGTACCTGAAACCGTATGCCTACAAGCAGTCGGAGGGCTATGCCATCCTCCAGGCCGGAGTAATTCGGCCTGTGGTGGAATGCCTGACGGCGTGCCTTTTGCATAATGAGCCGGCTAGTTACTCTCAGTGGCGAGGTTAAGCGAAAGCGAGCCGTAGCGAAAGCGAGTCTGAACAGGGCGTTCAGTCGCTGGGAGTAGACGCGAAGCGGAATGATCTACCCTTGGCCAGGGCGAAAGTCGGGTAACACCGACCGGAGGCCCGAACCGGTGTTGGTTGAAAACAGCTCGGATGAGCTGAGGGTAGGGGTGAAAGGCTAATCAAATTCCGTGATAGCTCGTTCTCTGCGAAATAGCTTTAGGGCTAGCCTCACGCGGTCTGCCACGGTGGTAGAGCACTGGATGGACTAGGGGCCTTGCAAGGTTACCGAATCCAACCAAACTTCGAATGCCGTCGGACAGTAGCGTGGGAGTCAGACAGTGGGGGCTAAGCTCCATTGTCAAAAGGGAAAGAACCCAGACCACCGGCTAAGGTCCCCAAGCTGCGCTAAGTGGGAAAGGAAGTCGGGACGCTCAGACAGCCAGGAGGTTGGCTTAGAAGCAGCCATCCTTTAAAGAAAGCGTAATAGCTCACTGGTCGAGCGGCCCGGTGCCGACAATTCAGCGGGGCTCAAGCGCAGTACCGAAGCCGTGGGCCCGACCGATCTTCGGATTGGAGGGCGGTAGCAGAGCATTCTCAACTGTTGGAAGCGGGAGCGCGAGCACTCGTGGACGGTTGGGAAGAGACCCTGCCGGCATAAGTAGCGATAAACCAGGTGGGAACCCTGGTCGCCGAAAGTCTAAGGTTTCCTGAGAAAGGTTAATCCGCTCAGGGTTAGTCGGGACCTAACGCGAGGCCGAAAGGCGTAGCGGATGGACGTCCGGTTAATATTCCGGAACTACCAGGAGTTCGTTTGTACGAAGGGGGAACGCAGGAAGATAAGCGAGTCTTCGGATGGAAGTGGAGATTGGCCCAACGTAGCCGGACCCCACAGGCAAATCCGTGGGGTTGCGCGAGCAATCGCGCAACGGTGAGGCGGGTCACGAGTGGGTTACCACGCAAAGTCGCTGAGTCTACACTGCCAGGAAAAGCCTCTAAGGAGAACTCAGGGTACCCGTACCCTAAACCGACACAGGTAGACGAGGAGAGTATCCAAAGGCGCTCGGATGAAAGGTCGTTCAGGAACTAGGCAAATTAGCTCCGTAACTTCGGGAGAAGGAGTGCCCCGCTAGGGTTCATAGCCCGAGGGGGCCGCAGCGAAGCGCGCCAGGCGACTGTTTAACAAAAACACAGGTCTCTGCAAAGTCGAATACGACGTATAGGGGCTGACGCCTGCCCGGTGCCGGAAGGTTAAGGGGAGAGGTTAGCCGGTAGCAATACTGGCGAAGCTTTCAACCGAAGCCCCGGTGAACGGCGGCCGTAACTATAACGGTCCTAAGGTAGCGAAATTCCTTGTCGGGTAAGTTCCGACCTGCACGAATGGCGTAACGATCTGGCGACTGTCTTAACGACCTGTCCGGCGAACTTGTGGTCCCGGTGAAGACGCCGGGTGCCCGCATCAAGACGGAAAGACCCCGTGCACCTTTACTATACCCTAGCAATGAACTATGGGTCAGTTTGCGCAGGATAGGTGGGAGGCTGTGAACCCGGGCTTTTGGGCTCGGGGGAGCCAATGGTGAGATACCACCCTGATTGTTCTGTGGTTCTAACCTCCTCCTGTAATCCAGGAGAGGGACATTGCTAGGCGGGTAGTTTGGCTGGGGCGGTCGCCTCCTAAACGGTAACGGAGGCGCGCGATGCTTGGCTCAGGCTGTTTGGAAATCAGCCGTCGAGTGCAAAGGCATAAGCCAGGTTGACTGCGAGACCAACAAGTCGAGCAGGTGCGAAAGCAGGCCTTAGTGATCCGGTGGTCCCGCATGGAAGGGCCATCGCTCAACGGATAAAAGGTACGCCGGGGATAACAGGCTGATCGGAGCCAAGAGTTCATATCGACGCTCCGGTTTGGCACCTCGATGTCGGCTCATCGCATCCTGGGGGTGTAGAAGCTCCCAAGGGTTAGGCTGTTCGCCTATTAAAGCGGTACGTGAGCTGGGTTCAGAACGTCGCGAGACAGTTCGGTCCCTATCTGATGTGGGCGGAGGAGATTTGAGGGAACCTGTCCCCAGTACGAGAGGACCGGGACGGAGCGACCTCTTGTGTTCCAGCTGTCACGCCAGTGGCACCGCTGGGTAGCGAAGTCGAGTCGGGATAAGCGCTGAACGCATATAAGCACGAAACCCATCCCAAGATGAGATCTCCCAAACCCGCGAGGGTTAAGAAGGGCGCAGGAAGACGACCTGCTTGATAGGGCGGATGTGGAAGTCCAGCAATGGATGAAGCTGACCGCTACTAATTGCCCGTTCGGCTTGACCATAAGATTTACTCGGAGCAGCAGCCCGGGTAGTCCGTGCGACTGCCGGCTCCTGTTCGCCCTGCGTTTCAGTTGTAAAGGCTTGTGGCCGGTGGCTTGTAGTTGCACGAGCCACACGCGCTACGGGCAGAGCAAGTTTCTGGGTGATTGTAGCGAGGGAGTCACACCCGTTCCCATCCCGAACACGGAAGTTAAGCCCCTCAGCCCCGATGGTACTGCGCTGGAAACGGCGTGGGAGAGTAGGACGTTGCCTGGAGTAAGATGAGCGCCGCCGCAAAGCGGCGCGCAAAATAGCCGCAGCCCTGAGCTTTGAGTTCTCGAAGCTCAGGGCTGTCGTGTTTTTCACCCACCCCGGTGCATCAGTTCAGGTACGGCAACCTGAGGGAATTTCCCGCACTGTGCCCTACTACCTACCCCCACTGCCTACTGATTCGGCCAGCCCGAGCAGCCGTGCCGGATTGATCTTCAGCATCCGATCGAGTTCATCGGGAGTGAAGCCCCTTTTCAGTAAGGCGTCGGCGAAGACGCGCAGGCCGTCGGTGTGGATCGGGTTACCCGCTTGGCCGAGGTCGCTGGTCAGCACGCAGTGCCGGGGCCCCACCGCGCGGATAGCGCGCGCATAGGCGTCGAGCGAGACGGTACGCCGTTCCGGCAGCAGGGGCGAAGGCAGGGTGCCGCTATAGGCGTGCTCGATGAAGGCACCCAGCGACACGGCTTGTTGCTGCTGCTCGATCGTCGTGCTGATAGGGGGCATCATAGCGTGACTCACCACGATGGAACGCACGTTGGCGGTGCGCGCGGCCCGAATGACGGACAGCGCTACTGCCGGCGGGTAGTGCCCGGTGTGAAGGACCAGTCCTTCGCGCGCCACTATAGCCAATAGCTGTTTCACTTCCGGCAGCAGCTCGCCATCACGCAGCAGCGGAATGCGGTCGGCGTCGAAGGTAGGAAGCCAGACCACGCGGCCATAGCCGCCGCGGGTGCGCGTCATGCGCTCGACGGCTTCCGGGTTTATGCCGCCCACTGCGCGATTCAACGCAATCCCGCCGAAGGCCTCGATGCCCGGCACTTGGCGCCGCACTAGATAGGCCAAAGAAGCGGTGGCCTGCCAGTGGTTCTTCAGCACCAAACCGCGGAGGCCGCGCTGGCGCGCAATCTCGGACAGTTCCACCGCGTCCAGCGAACGCGGCACCGAGTCTGGATCCGAGTGCGCGTGGAAATCAATCGTGCCGGTGAGATCGTACTGGGCCCATAACGGAAGAGCCAGCAACAGCAGGAAAAACCATTTCATCGGGAGGATCGGCAAAAGCCACCGAAAATCGCAAGCTCGAAGTACTTCCAAAAACAGTCCACATCCACGAAACCGATCTCCCGCAGCCACTCGCACTGTGCTTCAACCGGGGCGAGAATATTGGCTGCACGATCGGGACGTTCCAGAAAGTCGTGTCTTGCCTGCTCAGGCGTTACATGCTCGCCTCGCTCGCGCCGGCGCATATACAGGTGTTCCGCCATCGCCTCGTTAAACATCTCTTCCACGAGCGGCGTCGGGCTGGAGACGTGTTCCAGGTTAAGAAATACGCCGCCCTCCGACAGCAGGCCGTAGATTTCCTCATAGAGTTTCCGCTTTCGTTCGTCCGACAGATGATGAATCGCTAGGCCGGAAAGTATAGCGTCAAATTGTCCCTTGACTGCGCTGCACCAGGAGAGTGAACCTACATCGGCTTCCGCTATCGTAGCGCGGTCCCCAAACTTTGCCAGGCGATTGCGGGCTCGTTCCAACATGAGGGATGAGAAATCCAATGCCACGCCACTCGCTTGCGGGAACGCCTCCAAAACGGTCGCTAGGATGATCGCGTCCCCCGCACCGAGATCCAATATCCGAAGTAACCTTGTTTGCGCAAAGCCCAGTACCCGCAGCGTTACTTCAAGTTGTCTCTGACGGTCGGGGACGTGTAAGGAGTGCTCATCCAGGAATGCTGCCGCGACCTCACGATTTTTCCAAACGGAATCTTTCACGGGTTATAAGTGGTTCCCGAGCTGGCTGACTCCCGTTGACGGCCGGGATGGGAAGACGCGGCCGGTTCACCTCCTCCTATATTTGCGCAGGACCTTGACATCGGCAGGAGCCTGCCGGTTGGAGTAGGAAAAAGTGACTTCGCCCACATAGAGGTCGCCGTGAGAGTCGAGTGCGACCGAGTGCGGGGCGAAGAATCGCCCTTTGCCGTAGGGATCCTCGGCATTCCAATCCGCCTGGATATTCCCGTTCGGGTCACGAACAGTCATGCGTGCCGGGGGTTGATCCAGATCGGCTTTCTTACCGAACATGAAAATCCCTCCAAGCTCGGCAACGTAAAAGTTTTTTTCTGCATCCTGGCACAGACTGTCCGGCCACCGAACCTCGCTCCACTGAGTGATAATCTCGCCTTGAGGTGAGAAAATCTGAACGCGCATGTTCTGACGGTCCGCAACATAGACTCGTCCTTCCTTGTCCACGAAGATGCCATGAGGCGTAGCGAAGTGACCTGGCCCACCGCCCGGCTCACCCCAGGAGAAGAGCAGTTGACCGTCTGCGGTGAACTTGTGAACGCGGGCGTTCCCATAGCCGTCAGACACATACAACTCTCCTTCGGGAGACAGGGCAACGTCGGTCGGAGTATTGAAAGGGGGCCCGGAGCGGACAATTGTCTTCCAATCATCTGGCACGAAACCCGTATCTGCCACGCCATTCTTGGGGGCGAGGGTCATCAGGAGTTTGCCATCAGGGGTGAACTTCTTCACCCGGTGGCCTTGGGCATCGACACAGTAAACGGAGTCATCGGGCCCGATAAAGATCATGTGCGGGCACACGAACATCCCATCTCCCCAAGATTCCAGGAAACGTCCGTTACGGTCTAAAATGACGACGGGATGCTCGGAACGGCAGAAGGCGAAGAGACGGTCTTGAGAATCGATGGCAACCCCCGGAACCTCCCCAAGATTCCATCCTTTAGGTAGCTGAGCCCAGCCCTCTGCTTCTTCAAAAACAAACTTCCCCGACCCAACTTTCAATGAAGTACCCTCCTTGTTCGATTCGCTTAATTGCAACGATCAAATAGTCAATGGCCCATCAAGCCGGCGCAATCTTGGCGAACGAGAGTTGCGCCCGAAGGGAATAGGCCGGTCAAGCGGGTGTGTCCAGCGCGAACCCGTGTTGGAGACGATGGTGAGGGTTATCGAAGGCCTTGCTGGATTTGAACAATTCGTGCCGGCCGTCGGTTGCTTCCGCGCGAACCCGGTTGAGGAGGGTTTCTTTCTCCTGCCCGCCCATTGGCTTGAAGTCACGTGCAACGCTTAGCGCCTGCTGCAGATCAGCCATGGAACTCAGGCCGACCACGAGAGTGGAAATCGGCTGGCTGAGAGCATATCGAATACAATCGGTGGCCGAGACTCCCGCCTTGTCCGGGATGCGTCCCTTCGGGAAGCCGCCGCCGAGGCTCTTCATGCCCACCACACCGACTTTCTTCTTCAGACACACCGGGACCACTTCCTTTGCAAAGCTTCTGTAGTGAGCGTCCATGACGTTGATGGGCATCTGGGAGGTGGCCCAATGGTAGGGTTTGTTCAACATCTTCAGATGGATGATGGGATCTTTGTGACCCGTAAATCCGATGAAGCGCACTTTTCCTGCCTTTTGGGCTTCCAGAGCAGCTTTCAAGCCTCCCCTATCAAAAACCCAGTCGGGATCATTGTCGTAGTTCGTTTCATGAAATTGCCAAAGGTCCAGGTAGTCAGTCCGAAAGCGACGCAGGCTATCCTCTAAATTCTTCTTCGAGCCTGCATAATCGCGCTCGCAGTTTTTCGTCATGAGGAAAGCATTCTTCCGTCGGGCTCCTTGCGCCAGAGCTTTTCCCATGATCTCTTCGCTGCGCCCGTCGTGATAATCCCAGGCATTGTCGAAAAACGTGACTCCCTCGTCGAGGGCGGTGTGCATGACACGAATGGCTTCGCCGTCATCCTCGATTCTTCCGATGTGCCAGCCTCCCAAACAGAGGATAGAAACCCGATCGCCCGTGTCGCCCAGAGGCCGGGTGGGGATGCCCTGCCCACTTGCAGCTCGAGTCTCCGCCAAAATCGTATCCGACAGCGACAAGACGGACGCCGAAGCTAAAGCGGTTTGCAGAAACTCTCGTCGGTTTCGATCGCCTTCCATTCTCAACCTCCTGATCTTTGCTGGTCCCGGGTGCCTTAACCGTGGTCGCAAATTATAAGTTCAATTTCGCCTTCGCGCAAACTCATACGCCAGCTGCCCTCTCGTGTCAAGTTCAGATAGCCATGGACTCTTTGGGGTGGCTTCGCTGCTCCCTTTGGCCGTTCTGCTGACCAGCCTGGTCTGTTTCTCACCTCCAGCCTGCCCCGCTGCTAGGGGTTCCCTCACAAAGACCCCCGTGCGAGCCTGCTCTCGATCTGCTAACCTATTGAAAGCGTTGTTGCGGAGAGGTGTCCGAGTGGCTGAAGGAGCACGCTTGGAAAGCGTGTTTACTCGAAAGGGTAACGAGGGTTCGAATCCCTCCCTCTCCGCCAAATTAACTCACCGGAAGCTGGCGTTCAAGATTTTCTTCCGTAGCCGGATCGACTGCGGCGTTACCTCCACCAGTTCGTCTTCGCGAATGAACTCGATGGCTTGTTCCAGGTTGAGAATGCGCGGCGGAACCAGGCGGATCGCGTCGTCTGCGGTGGACGCGCGCATGTTGGTCAGTTTCTTCTCCTTGACGATGTTGACGTCCATGTCCTTGTCGCGCGCGTTTTCCCCGATAATCATGCCTTGATAAACTTCGATGCCCGGGGTGATAAAGATTTCTCCACGTTCCTGCAGATTAAAAATGGCATAACCGGTAGCCTTGCCCACGCGGTCGGCCACGAGCGACCCGGTGGGCCGGGAAGCAATGTCGCCCTGCCACTCGATGTAGCCGTGGAACAGGGAGTTCATGATGGCCGTGCCGCGGGTGCCGGTGAGGATTTCGCTGCGCAGTCCGATCAGGCCACGGGACGGCACGTGGAACTCCATCCGCACCCGCCCGGTGCCGTGGTTCACCATCTTCACGACCTTTCCTTTGCGGGTCCCCAACTTCTCCATCACCGCGCCCAGGAAAGTCTCGGGGCAGTCGATTTCCAGCAGTTCCAACGGCTCGTGGAGGGTGCCATTGATTTCCCTGGTCAGAATCTCCGGCTTGCCCACCGCCAGTTCGTATCCTTCGCGCCGCATCATTTCGATGAGGATGGCAAGCTGCAGTTCACCGCGGCCCATCACCTGGAACGAGTCCGCGCCGACCTCTTCCACCTTGATCGAGACGTTGGCGAGCAGTTCCTTCTCCAGTCGATCGCGCAGATTACGAGAGGTCACGTAGGTGCCCTCGCGGCCGGCAAACGGCGACGTGTTGACCGTGAAGTTCATGGCGATGGTCGGCTCGTCGATCTGGATGTGCGGAAGGGGGCGCGGTGCTTCGGAGTCGGTGACCGTTTCGCCGATGGTGATGCCTGCCACGCCAGCGATGGCCAGGATGTCGCCGGGGCGCGCCTCGGTTTCCTCCACCCGCTCCAGGCCCACGAAAGAATAGAGCTTGGTGATCTTCGTTTTTTGCAGCGAGCCGTCCAGCTTCACGATGCCGACCACGTCGCCCAGCCGCAGGGTTCCCTGAAACACGCGGCTGATGGCTAGCCGCCCCAGATAGTCGCTGTAGTCCAGGTTTGCAACCTGCACCTGGAGGATGCTCTCGGGATCGCCAGCCGGGCTGGGAATGTCGCTCAAGATAGCGTCGAACAGCGGCCGCAGATTTTCCGATCCGTCGTCCAGCGCCTTGTGGGCGATGCCCGCGCGCGCGTTGGTGTAGATCACCGGGAAATCGAGCTGGTCTTGGGTGGCGTCCAGGTCAATGAACAGGTCGTAGATCCCGTCGAGGACTTCCGGGATGCGCGCATCGGGCCGGTCGATCTTGTTGATGACCACAATGGGCGGCAGCTTGGCCTCCAGCGCCTTCATCAGCACGTAGCGCGTTTGCGGCAGCGGCCCCTCGCTCGCGTCCACCAACAGCATGACGCCGTCGGCGATCTTCAGCGCGCGCTCCACCTCCCCGCCGAAGTCACTGTGGCCCGGCGTGTCCACGATGTTGATCTTTACGCCCCGGTAATGGACGCCGGTGGTTTTGGCCAGGATGGTAATGCCACGCTCCCGCTCCAGCTCATTGGAATCCATGACGCGATCCGCCACCGCTTCGTTCTCGCGGAAGATGCCGCTCTGCCGGAGCATGGCGTCCACCAGCGTGGTCTTGCCGTGATCGACGTGCGCAATGATGGCGATGTTGCGGATGGTTTCGTTGCGCACACGCTGCTCGGCCGGCGCATGCGGCTGTGTTGTTACCAATGTCATCCTTACGGGAACCTTCGATTCTGAGACGGAATTTCCTCTTGGCGGTTCCAGGTAGCTTTCAGTATAACACCGGGGCAAGAAAGTTCCTTAAAACGCAGCAGGTACTGGTTCTTCCGTGCACTGCCGTGATCCGTTGCGTCGAGCTGGGCCGAGGGTGCGGCCTGGTGAGGTTCTTCCTGGCGGCAGTCCACGCCTTCTTTTCCTTGAGCCTTCTCACTCCCGCCTACTATTTCGCCAACTGCTTCCAATACTCGGCAGCCAGGAGACCCTTCTCAATTTGTGGCAGCGTCCTCCAGCGGTCGATGTCACGCGCCTTCAGAATGGGGTATGCAGATGTAGCACCGCCAACACCCGGACTCTCCACCGAGAAAACGACGCGGCTGATCTGAGCCTCACGAATCGCATAAGAGCAGAGGAAGCAAGGTTCGTTGGTTGTGTAAAGTGTCGCCTGTGACAACTTCGTTCGTCCAGCAGCCCGCAGAGCTGCTACGACCGCAAGAATCTCAGCGTGTGCAAAAGGGTCGCTACCGGCTGGTGAGCGCTCCTCGGCCTCCGCCATGATCTGTCCCTCCAGCGTGATCACACAGCCGACCGGTGTGTTGCCGGCCTTGGTTGCCAGGATGGCCAGATCGATACAGCGCCGCATCATGAGTTGATCGAAGACCCGTTGATCGAAGGCCGGGTCGGCTGGCATCGTTTTAGGCTTCCCTTTTCACCGCATCCCCTTTTGCCCTTCGCGCAAGCCCAGAGACTTGATCTTGGAGGACAGAGTGGTGGGCCTGAGTCCGAGTAGCCTGGCGGCTCCGGTTGGGCCTGAGATTCTCCAATGGGTTGCCTCCAGCGCTGCAAGCAGGTTGTCCCGCTCATCGCGCTTGAGTTGTTTGTAGTTCAGAACCTCTTTGGGACCTTTCTTCGACTCAATCGCCTCAACAGAGCTGCGGTTCTTGTCGCTCACGGCACCAGATAAATCAAACTCCAGGGGGCCCGATTGCGCCCCAATGACTGCTCTCTCAATGATGTTCTGCAGCTCACGGATATTGCCTGGCCACTCGTGGCGCTGAAGAGTTTCAACGTGCCGGCGCTTGAGCCTCTGTGTCGGAACGCCTAACCGCTGACTGGCCTGCTCGAGGAAGTGCTCGGCCAGCATCGGCACATCGTCCAGCCGCTCACGGAGCGGAGCGACGTTGACGGGGAACACGCTGAGCCGGTAGTACAGGTCCTCCCGAAACCGCCCCGCTTCAACCTCGTGTTTCAGATTCCGGTTGGTCGCCGCAATGACTCTCACGTCAACCTTTTGCGTGCGCTCATCCCCGACCCGATCGAACGTCCCCTCTTGCAACACGCGCAGGAGCTTGCTCTGCAAATCCACCGGAATCTCGCCAACTTCATCGAGAAAAAGCGTTCCTCCGTCGGCAAGCTGAAAGCGGCCGACACGGTCCCTGATTGCCCCGGTGAACGCGCCCTTGACGTGGCCGAAGAACTCGCTTTCGAACAGCTCCCGCGGCACCGAACCGCAGTTCACCTTGACCATCGCACGGTCCCTCCTGCGGCTGCACTCGTGAATTGCGCGCGCGATGAGTTCCTTCCCGGTGCCCGACTCGCCACAGATCAGCACGGTCGTATCGGCAGGTCCCACAAGGCCAACCTGGGCCAACACATTCCGCAACGCTGAGCTTTGGCCGACCATGTCGCCAAAGCCTTGTGCGACCTTAAACTCTTCCCGGAGATATTCGTTTTCGGATTCTAGCCGGCGATGGAGCTGCTCGATCTGCTCAAACGCGCGGGCGTTGGCGATCGCTACTGCTGCATGATCCGCGAACAGGCGTAGCCATGACACCTTTTCGGGACTCAGCCGCTCCCGTGTGAATACTCCCAATACACCGAGAATCTCCCCGCGGAATGTGAGTGGGTGGCCGGCGAACGTTCGAATACCCTCTTTATGCAGCCAGTCATCGCGTGCGATCCACTTCTCGTCGTCGGCAGTGTTTAACAGGTATTCCGATTGTCCGCTCGCACCGACTCGCCCGACGATCCGGACACCCAATGGAAACCGTTGAAAGTCACCATCCATTCGGTACCACCAATGGCCGCTCAAAGGATTCGTTGGCTTTCCCGTGCTGGCTTTCAGGTGCAGGCAACGCTCTTGATCCGGACACTCAGCCCGCATCGGGCACCGTTCGCAAATGTCACCAGGCGCGGTCAGCCAGATGCGGGCCAACGTACACGACGCCTCGTCAGTTAATCCCATCACGATCTTCTGCAGGACGGTCTCCACGCCACGAGCCTCTGCGACCGCCACAGACACGGACTGAAGCAACTCTAGATTGAGAGACTCAGGTTGGACCTGCGACCCACGGCCCCGGACTATGTCGTTCCCCATGGTGGTTTGCAAGTCAATAGATACGATATTTCGTTATCTGTCAACGATAAATCGTCATTGTAACGACAACTCGTTTAACGCCGGTTGCCGAGAGAAATGCACTAACCTATAATTATATCAATCACATATAGGAAGTAAGTACCTTTGGAACTCTCCGTGCTCCTTTGGATGTTGATGAGTCAAATCCCTGCAAAGGGAATCAAAGGAGATAGAGAAATGGCCCAATCAATGAATCCAACACAACGCCAAACGATGCACCGATCCGTGGAGATCGACGGGTTGGAGATCTTCTTTCGGGAATCCGGTCCATCAGATGCTCCAACGATTTTACTACTGCATGGCTTCCCGACCTCCTCGCACATGTTCCGCAACCTGATTCCCAGGTTGTCGGATCGCTTCCACCTCGTTGCTCCGGACTATCCCGGCTATGGGGCCAGCTCCATGCCCAGTCTCGATTCGTTCGAGTATTCGTTCGACAACCTGGCACGGGTCATCGAGAAGTTCATCGACAAGCTTAGGCTCACCAGCTACAGCCTCTATCTGATGGACTATGGTGCGCCAGTCGGTTACCGCGTCGCGGCCAGTCGTCCGGAACGCGTGCAATCCCTAATCGTCCAGAACGGCAACGCTTGCGATGAAGGCCTTCTTGACTTCTGGAACCCGATTAAGGCCTTCTGGAAAGGAAAGACAGCGGAGAACGCCCAGGTACTTCGGGACACTCTGCTGACGATCGAGGCGACGAAGTGGCAATACACCAACGGCGTTCGCAACGTCGAGACGATCGCACCTGACAATTGGTTCAACGACCAGTTCTTGCTCGACCGTCCCGGAAACAAAGACATCCAGATCGAGCTCTTCTACAGCTACGGAACGAATCCGCCGCTCTATCCCGAGTGGCAGGCCTACCTCCGTCAACACCAGCCGCCGACGCTGATCGCCTGGGGCAAGAACGACTACATCTTCCCCGCCGAAGGCGCCGAACCATACAAGCGCGATCTGGACAATGTCGACTTCCACCTGCTCGACACCGGGCATTTCGCACTGGAGGAAGACGGAGAAGTGATCGCCAACCTGATGCGCAATTTCCTCGAGAGGAATGTTGCGCGTCAAAACGAGCGTGCCTCAGCGGCATGAAACAACTGCGACTCTTGTGGGCCGCCGGTATCGAAATCGGCGGCCCACCACAGGGAGACGAAACATGGCCCGGCCAATTAGCGACATTGCCTTTACCCCAAGCGTGAAGGCCGCCCAAAAGGTACGAGGTTCCCGCGCCGCCTACGCCAAGATGGAGCAACGGGGAGGTTGGAACGATGTGATCACTCCGGAACTGAGGGAGTTCATCGCGCAGCGCGAATCTTTCTATCTTGGGACTGCCAGCGCCGAAGGCCAGCCCTATGTCCAGCACCGAGGAGGTCCGAAGGGCTTCCTTAAGGTCCTCGACGAGAAGACCCTGGCGATGGCCGACTACGCAGGCAACTCCCAGTACATCTCACTTGGTAATCTGGCGGATAACGACAAGGCATTTATCTTCTTGATGGACTATCCACATCAGAGTCGTATCAAAATCTGGGGTACCGCAGAGTTCGTCGAGAATGACCCCGCGCTCCTTGACCGGGTCATCGACCGCGACTACCAGGCGCGGCCGCAGAGGGTCCTCGTCTTCCACCTGAAGGCCTGGGATGTCAACTGTACGCAGCACATTCAGCGACGGTTCACTGTCGAGGAGATGCAGCCGATCATCCAGCGACTTCACGACCGAATCGGCGAACTCGAAGCCCATAACGCGAAGCTTGAGTCAAAACTGGCAGCGGGGACCGAGCCCGTGCCCCCTGGATCAACCAGAGTTTCGAAGCCTGCCTCTCCCCAGGCCTTTTCTCAATGAAACAGCACAAGCAGTATCCGACCAGCCGTCGTTCCCTTCTTCCTGGGAGCGCAGCCCTAAACCCAAAAGGAGGTATTGGCACTATTAGGCTGCAGCAATTCTCTGAAACGGCAAGAGTTAGACCAGTCTCGGTAGACAGGTCCCCACTCACCAGAGCGCAGACTTTGTGTTAAGCTACCGCTGAGGCAGAATCCGGGGGCTTTTTCTCATGGGCAGCATCGGGGAATTCCTCGAGCGCGAACTCTATTTCGTGCGCACCGAGCAGTCGGTTCTGGACGTCGCCCGCTACATGGCGCAGCGCAACGTTGGCGGCGTGGCGGTGCTGGAGGCTCTGCCCGACGGCAGCGAGCGGCTGGCCGGGGTCTTCACCGAACGGGACCTGATGATGCGAGTGGTGCTCCGCGGGTTGGAACCGGACGCTACCCCGGTCGCCAAGGTCATGACGCCCAACCCGGTCGTGGTGGACAAAGGCATTTCGGTCGAAACCTGCCTTCGCACCATGAAGGAGGCCAACTGCCGCCACCTGCCGGTGGTCTCAGCCGGGCGGCTGGTGGGCATGGTCTCACTGCGCGACCTGCTCCAGTTGGAAATCGCCGACCGTTCTGAAGAAGCAGACCTGATGCGCTCCTACATCCACTCGGTACCTCCCGGGACGGAACTCCCGTGACCACGGTGATTCTGTTTGCTCACGGCTCGCCGGTGTCCGAAGCCAATCAGGGAATCGCCGCGCTGGCGCGTCGGGTGGAGGAAAGCATGCCGGGCGGAGTCGTCTTGCCGGCTTTCCTCGATTCTGCGCAGCCGGACCTGGGCGCGGCCGTGGCGGAGGCTGTCCGACGCGGTGCTTCGCGCTTGGTGGTGATGCCCTACTTCCTGACCGTGGGGCTGCACCTGCGGCGGGACCTGCCGCGGCTGATCGCTGAACAGCGCGCCCGCTTCCCGCAGGTGGAAATTCTGGTCAGCGAATCGCTGGAGGGTTACGCAAACATGGCGGAGGCCGTGGTGGGCCGTGTGCGCGAGGCCCTGAACGGGACCGAGAGAGTTCCGTGAGTTGCCAGTCCGCATCGGTCTCATGCCAAGCGTAGAAGAACTGCTGGAACTGCTCGAGGAGGATCCGAACGACCACATGTTGCGCTACGGGCTGGGAATGGAGTACCTGCGCGGGGAACAATACGCCGAAGCAATGGCGGCGTTCGAACAGACCATCCAGACGCAGCCCGGCTATTCCGTGGCCTACCGCGAACTGGCCCGCTGCCTGATGCGCCGTGGCCAGTCGGAGAAAGCCCGTCCGATCTTGATCCAAGGTAAGAAAGTCGCCACCGAAAAGAGCGACCTGCAGGTCATCAAGGACATCGAACAACTTCTGCGTGAGCTTCCGCCCTCTGCGCCCCAGCAATAACCCCAAGTTATCAGCGCAACAACAACATTAGCTCTTGCAGAGACTGCTGCCCGCGAGCACTCTGGGACTCATTAGGAAGGATGAAAGAGCGGGTGCCACAGTCGGTTCCGACGGCAGGAGAAGGACCAATGGGCCTACCCGACGAAGAGCGTCCGGCGCAGAGCGAGACGCCTCCGGCGCAGAGCGAGACGCCTCCGGCGCAGCAGCCGACCTCCACTCGCAAGTATCCCGTCTTCGGCTACGAATAACCCTGTCTGACCTCCGCTTAGAGGCCGGGGAGCCGGGAGTTTTTGTCCCCGCATGCTCACTGCAAACAGACCCCAGTAATCTTCGGCTGGCTAGCACTGGCTGGGCATGACACAGAGCAGCGGGTCGGCTATGCTGGTGCCCGGGCCGATGGGGTTGCTGCGGAATCTTCGAATCACCCTGGAGATGATTAAGTTCGAGCACTCGGTCTTCGCGCTGCCCTTCGCGCTGACCGGGGCGATGCTGGCCGCGCGGGGCCTGCCTTCGGCTCGGCAGTTGTTCTGGATTGTGGTGGCCATGGTCGGGGCGCGCTCTGCCGCCATGAGCTTCAACCGCATCGCTGATCTGAGGCTGGACGCGGCCAATCCGCGTACGGCAACGCGCGCTCTACCGGCCGGATTGCTTTCGGTGCGCTTTGCTGTCCTCTTCACGGTGGGTTCGGCCGGCCTGCTGGTGCTGGCTGCCTATCAACTGAACCCACTCTGCTTCCGGCTCTCGCCCCTGGCTCTGGCCCTGTTGTTCCTTTACTCCTATACCAAGCGCTTTACCTGGCTGACGCACCTGGTACTGGGCCTGTGCTTGGGCCTGGCGCCGGCAGCGGCCTGGATCGCTGTCCGGGGCTCGCTGGACTGGCCCATCCTGCTGCTGTCGGCCGCCGTCGCCCTGTGGGTGTCCGGCTTCGACATCATCTACGCCTGCCAGGACCTGGAGTTTGACCGCCAGGCCGGTTTGTTCTCCTTGCCTCAGCGGCTGGGCATCCGGCGCGCTCTTCGGGTTGCCGGCCTCCTGCACCTCCTGATGCTGGGACTGCTGGCGGCACTGGCGGCTGTGCTGAATCTGGGCTGGATCAGCCTCCTTGGCGTGGCGGTGGTGGCCGCCCTGCTGGCTTATGAGCACCACCTCGTCAAGCCTCACGACCTGTCGCGCATTAATGCTGCATTCTTCACCGTGAACGGCTATATTAGCGTGTTGTTCTTCCTGTTCTGGGCGTTGGATCTGGCGATCCCCGGCTAAAAAAGCAAATAGCTAAGAAAAAGCCGGGCAAAACAGCCGGGCAAGAAATGGACCTGAACATTATCCAAGACCCACGCCTTCGGCCGATCGCTGAAAGAGTACTCTCCGGGCAGCGGCTCTCATTCCAGGATGGATTGGCGCTTTTTGGCTCGGCGGACCTACTGGCGCTGGGCTACCTGGCCAACCACGTCCGGGAGAAACTGCACGGCAAGGTCACCTACTTCAACGTCAACCGGCATATCAACCCCACCAACGTCTGCGTGGCCAGTTGCAAGCTGTGTGCCTTTGGGCGGAAGAAGAACGCGCCCGGCGCCTACACCATGTCCCTGGAGGAAGCCTGGCGCATCGCGGCCACCGGCTATACGGAGGCGGTCACTGAGTTCCACATCGTGGGAGGGCTGCACCCGGATCTGCCGCTGGAGTGGTTCCTGGACCTGATTCGGGGGCTCCGCGAGCGCTTCCCGAGCGTGCATCTGAAGGCGTTTACCATGGTGGAGGTGGGGTACCTGGCGCGGCGCGCCCGGCTCTCGACCCGGGAGACACTGGAGCAGTTAAAAGAGGCCGGGGTGGGCTCGCTGCCCGGCGGCGGCGCGGAAGTCTTCAACGCCCGCATCCGTGAGATCATTGCCGCCCACAAGATCAGCGGCGAAGAGTGGCTGGAGACAGCGCGCACCGCCCACCAGATCGGGCTGCGCTCCAACGCCACCATGCTCTACGGCCACCTGGAGAATGACGAAGACCGCGTGGATCACCTCGTCCGGCTGCGCGAGTTGCAGGATGAGACCGGCGGCTTCATGACCTACATCCCTCTGGCTTTCCACCCGGCGCATACGGCGCTGGAGTTTCTGTCCTCGACCACCGGCTTTACCGATCTGAAGAACATCGCCGTCGGCCGGCTGCTGCTGGACAATTTTCCCCACGTCAAGGCCTACTGGATCATGATGACGCCCCGTGTGGCCCAGGTGGCGCTGCGATTCGGCGCCGACGACATTGATGGCACGGTCATTGAAGAGAAGATTTACCACGACGCCGGCGCCACCACCGCGCAGTCACTGACCCGGGCCGAATTGCTGCGTCTGATCAGTGACGCCGGCCGCGAGCCGGTCGAGCGCGATACGCTCTACCACCCTGTTTCCCGCACCGAAGCCACCCTCACCGTCCAGGTCTGAGTTCCCAAGGTCCGAGTTGTCCAGGTCCGAGTTGCAATGACGCTTGTATTGGTCAAAAGACGAACTCCAAACCCGTAACTTTGCCGATTCCTTTGCGATGATAGAATGCGCCAGAAAATGAGGTTTCTATCATGCAGCGTCTTCTGATAGCGATGCTTCTGCTGGTCGGCCTTGGGCTGGCCGCGGGTTTCACCCATACTCGGGCCGGTGGTCCCGCGCGCCCTCAGTCCCAACCTGTCACGCAGAGCGGCCACACAAGCGCAGTCAATGATGTCGCCTTCAGCCCCGACGGGCGCTGGCTGGCTTCCGGAAGCTCGGACCTGACGGTTAGGCTGTGGGAGGCAGCTACGGGGCGCGAGGTGCGGACGCTGGCCGGCCACAGCAACTCGGTTGAAGCCGTCGCCTTCAGTCCCGACGGCCGCTGGCTGGCCTCGGGCAGCTGGGACAAGACGATCAAGCTGTGGGAGGTAGCCACGGGGCGTGAGGTGCGCACGCTGGATGGCCACAGCAGCTGGATCGGAACCGTCGCCTTCAGTCCCGACGGCCGCTGGCTGGCCTCGGGCAGCTGGGATGGGCCGATCAAGTTGTGGGAGGTCGCCACGGGGCGCGAGGTGCGCGCTTTGGCCGGCCACACCGGCTCGGTCAATGGTGTCGCCTTTAGCCCCGACGGGCTCCGGCTGGCTTCGGCGAACGACGACGAGACTATCAGGCTGTGGGAGGTAGCTACGGGGCGCGAGGTGCGCAAGCAGCCAGGCCGCCGCATGTGCATCACCTTCAGTCCCGACGGGCGCTGGCTGGCCACGGGGACCTGGCGCAGGACGGTGCTGTTGGAGGCAGCCACGGGGCACGAGGTGCGCACACTGGCCGGTCACCGCGGCTGGGTTGGAGCCGTCGCCTTCAGTCCCGACGGGCGCTGGCTGGCCTCTGCGAACGAGGACGAGACGGTCAAGCTGTGGGAGGTAGCCACGGGGCGCGAGGTGCGCACACTGGCCAGCCACCGCGGCGGTTTCGGAGCCGTCGTCCTCGTTCGGAGCCGTCGTCCTCGTTCCCGACGGGCGCTGACTGACCTCGGGGAGCAAGTACAGCCTCACAAAGCCCTTATAAAGCAAGGTAGCGAAGACGCAGTGCGTTGGCAATCACCGAGACCGAGCTGAAGGTCATGGCGGCGGCGGCGATGATGGGGCTGAGCAGCAGGCCGAAGACGGGGTAAAGGACGCCGGCGGCGATCGGCACACCCAGCGAGTTATAGATAAAGGCGAAGAACAAGTTCTGCCGGATGTTGCGCATGGTGCCGCGGCTGAGCCGGCGGGCGCGGGCAATGCCCCGTAGGTCTCCCTTCACAAGCGTCACTCCGGCGCTTTCCATAGCGACATCCGTGCCGGTGCCCATAGCGATGCCCACCTGCGCTTGCGCCAGCGCAGGAGCGTCGTTGATGCCGTCGCCGGCCATGGCCACGACACGGCCTTCGTTCTGTAGTCGCTTCACCACCTCGTGCTTCTGCTCGGGCAACACCTCGGCGGCCACTTCCTCGATGCCCAGCTTGCGGGCCACGGCGGCGGCCGTCGTGGAGTTGTCTCCGGTGAGCATGAAGATGCGGACCCCGTCCTGGCGGAGCATCGCGATGGCCTCGTAAGTGGACTGCTTGATCGGGTCGGCGACGGCCAGTAACCCGGCGAGGCGAGCGTCCACGACCACGAAAACCACCGAGGCGCCTTCGCGCCCCAATTCCTCCGCTCGTTGTTGCAGAGCGGCCAGGTCCAGGCCCAGCTCCTCCAGCAACTTGCGGTTGCCCAGAGCCACGCTGCGACCTTCCACGGTGCCCAGCACGCCTTTCCCGGTCAAGGAGCGGAACTCTTTCACCGAGCGAAGTTCGAGGCCCTTTTCCTGGGCCGCAGCGACGATCGCCGCCGCCAGCGGATGCTCGCTGGCTCGTTCCAGGCTCGCGGCCAGGCGCAGCAGTTCCGACTCGTTCTGCTCAGGCAGAGCTACCACCGCGGCGAGGCGAGGCTTGCCCTCAGTGAGCGTGCCGGTCTTGTCCACCACCAGCGTGTCCACTTTCTCCAGAATCTCCAAGGCCTCGGCGTTCTTGATCAGCACGCCCGTGGTGGCGCCCCGCCCGGTCCCGACCATGATGGACATGGGCGTCGCCAGTCCCAGTGCGCAAGGGCAGGCGATGATCAGCACGGCCACGGCATTGACAATGGCATAGGCCAAGCGCGGTTGCGGGCCGATCAAGCTCCAGACGACGAACGTGATGGCGGCGACAGTGACCACCGCCGGCACAAAGTAGGAGGCGACCACGTCAGCCAGCCGCTGGATGGGAGCGCGGCTGCGCTGGGCTTCGCTGACCAGGCGCACGATCCGCGCCAGCAGCGTTTCGCTGCCCACGTGCTCGGCCTGCATCAAGAACATCCCGGTGCCGTTGACCGTGCCGGCGGTGACGTGGCTGCCTGCGGTCTTCTCCACGGGAATGGGTTCGCCAGTCACCATGGACTCGTCCACGGCACTGTTGCCTTCGAGCACCGCTCCGTCCACGGGCACCTTCTCTCCGGGGCGGACGCGCAGCCGGTCGCCGGGCCGAACGCGGTCGAGCGGCACGTCCTGCTCGGTGCCGTCGTCCCCTACAAGACGGGCCGTCGCTGGCGCCAGGCGCAAAAGCGCCCGGATGGCACTGCTGGTGCGGCTACGGGCGCGTAGCTCCAGCACCTGACCCAGCAGCACTAGGGCCGTGATGATCGCAGCAGCTTCGAAATAGACTGCGGGGGCGCCACCGTGGAGACGGAACGAGGCCTGGAAGATGTTCGGGAACAGCGTCGCGACCACGCTGTAGCTGTACGCTACTCCGATCCCGATGGCGATCAGCGTGAACATGTTCAAGCTGCGTGTGACGATGGAGGTCCAGCCGCGCTGAAAGAACGGCCAGCCGCCCCACAGCACCACCGGGGTGGCCAGCGCCATTTGTAGCCAGGTTAAAGCGCCAGGGGAAAGACCCAGAGGCAGCGGCCGGCCCGCCAGCATGTCCCACATGGCCACCACAAGCAGCGGGGCTGCCAGGACCAGGCTGACCCAAAACCGCCGGCTCATGTCCACCAGCTCCGGGTTTGCCTCTTCCTCAGCCGTCACCGTCCGCGGCTCCAGCGCCATGCCGCAAATGGGGCAGGCGCCCGGCTCCTGCCGGACGACTTCCGGGTGCATCGGGCAGACGTACTCGGTCTTTGTGGCCGGCGCCAAGGGAAGCGCGGGTTCCATCGCCATCCCGCAGTCGGGGCAGGCACCCGGGTGTGGCTGGCGCACCTCGGGGTGCATGGGGCAGGTGTAGGTTTGGACTTCAGCTGCCAGCGGTGGAGCGGCAGCGGAGGGATCATTCGTCATCTTTGTGACTCGCGGTGACTCACGGTGACTCATGCAGGCCTCGGTTCAGGCACTTCGCTCGGGCTAAAACGAAAACCTCATAGTGAACCTGAACGTGCGGCCGTCGTTAAGGGTGCGAGTGATCTGGCCAAAATGATCAGTCGTGAGTTGGCGGCCCGGTGCGGCGAATTGCGGGTGGTTGAGGAAATTGATGGACTCGGCCCGGAACAGGAGCGATTTGTCCCCGCCCAAGGACCATCGCCGCGAGAGTCCAGCGTTGACGTTCCAGATGCCGTCCTTGCGGAAAGTGTTACGGCCCAGATTGCCCCGAAGTTCGGTGGGTTCGATGAATGAGAAAGCCGACTGCGGCAGCATCTTTTGGGAGGTGTCCGGGTTGTTGATCGTGCGGCCAAGAATTGAGGGATCCAGCAGAATCGGATTGTCGCTGCCGGCACCGTCTACATTCCCGAAGCCGGGTGCGTCGGAGCCCGTTCTCACTTGAAACGGAGTGCCAGACTTCAGCAGAATGATGGAACTAATCTGCCACTGGCCCAGGATTCTACCAATCCAGCCGCTTTGCATCGGGCGAGATGGAGTCTCATAGTTGACGCGCCACAACAACGCGTGGGGCTGATCGAAAGAGCTGAGGCCTTTCATCTCCCCCTGGTAGTCAAATCCACTTGGGCTTCGCGATCGGAACGCATTCGAGCCTGTGCTGGTGTAACCAGCCCCCAGGTCGATCGCTTTGCTAAACCAATAGGAGGCGTCGATCGTCAAACCCCTCCAATGGGGTAAGGTGAACCTGACCTTCCCGGCGTCGAAATACCCACGGGACCCGTTCAGAATACGCCTTACCTCGAAGAACCGCTGGTCGGGTCTCCGTTCGTTGATCGTGCTCGTTGTTTGCGGAATGCCATCCACCAGCCGGGCGCGGTTCAAAGACCACGTGGTCAGAAGCCGGTGGGAGCGGCTGCCCACGTATCCAAGGGACAACTTCCACTCCCTTGCGAAGCGCAACTCCCAACTGAAATTGTATTGGTGGGAATAGGGAGAGACCAACTTTGGATCGAGTTGAAAGATCGAACTTCGCGCGGCGGGATCTAGATCGGATGGCTGCGAATCCTTCAAGGGGTTGATCAAGTCGGGAACGTCGACTGAGACAAGCAGATTCGTGGGTGGGTTGAATCGCGCTTGCCCGAACGTAACCGGGAAAATCTCGCCGTACTGCACCCCATAGGCGGCCCGCAATACGCCCCAGCGATCGCTCAAACGGTAGGCAAAGCCGAAACGCGGAGCCCAGTTGTTGCAGTCGCAATCGTAGGGAATGTCACTCAGACCGTTCACCTCCGACGGCTTCGTCACCGGCTGATACCGCAGACCCAGATTGAGCGTCAGCTTCCTATTGACCCGCCAAGCCTCCCCCACAAAGTACTCCATGTCCCAGTTCCGGAACCCGCGATGAACGTTGCCCAGCGCGACGGTGTAACTGCTGGGTGTACCCATGCGAAGGTTTTCAATCTGGTCGCGACCAAAATCGTTTCCAAAGCTAAAAAGGCCGCGGTGTCTCCAGCTTTCTACACCGTTGATCTGCCGTCGTAGTAACTGAAAGCCAGCGTACCAGGTGTGTCGGCCACGATTCTGCTGTACCCGCCCGGCGTAGCGGAACGCGTTCTGGGCCCGATCGACCGGGACTCTCGACGTGGGCCCAAGGAATTGAAGCGCACCACCTGCCCAGATCGCGGGTCCGATCGAGGTCTCCTCAGGAACCAACAGCGATCCGATGCGGTCGAAGCCAATCGAGAAATCCGTGGTGGTGCTCGGCGTCCAAGTGCGATTCCAGGTGATGCGCGCCCGGTGGTTCTTGGTGGTCGTGTCGGGGTTCTGGCCGCCGACAAGCTGGAAGGCTTCTACGTCTTGAAAAATCAAGTTGTAACGCAGGGAGAGACGGTCCTTGTCGCCCCAGGCCTGGTCGAGTACTCCCCCCACTCGATCGTTGTCGATCGTCTGCGGGGCATTGGTGTTGAGGAGGCGTGGGTTCCTGTCAGTTCGATTGGGCAGTTCGTCGGGATAGGCTGCCAGGATCCTCTCGACCATGGCGCGGGTGGCGGGGTCATTGGAGAGCGGGGTCCGCTCGTCTGCTTTTGGCACAAGGACATTCCCGTTGACCTGGCCGCGTAGCTTTCGCTGGCTGGCGTTGACCGTCAGGCTGGCCCCCTCCCAAAGCGGAATGCCGAGGGAGAATCCGTAATCGTTGCTGCGAGCCGGTTGCACGTCTCCGACTTGAAAGAACGACCGA
This sequence comes from Terriglobia bacterium, assembly GCA_965223005.1. Classification (GTDB taxonomy): domain Bacteria; phylum Acidobacteriota; class Terriglobia; order JAJPHL01; family JAPKYU01; genus CBDBKE01. The sequence continues at coordinate 237,642 of CBDCVK010000010.1, forward strand.
GCGCTGAAAATGCTGTTGTTGTGGCCCCAATAAAAGTCACCGTGAACGCGCTGGACCCTCGAAGGCTGCAGATGCAGCGGCGCCTTCGGAGGCCCTCCGAATTCGCTTCCGAAGTAGTCATGATCGACCCGAAATTCATGGATGATGGTGGCCGTCGTTCCCATCCGCACATTCAGTTCCCTGAGCACGTTGTTGTCGATGAGAAAGATGGAAACATTTTCGTTTCTGCGGGCCTCGCCCGCCAACGTATCCACCTCCCCAAGGAGGTTAACGGTCGTTCGCTCGCCCGAGGTCTCGGGGGCACCCTCGTCGAGGTTTTCCGACGAGGGTGCTGGTTCGGGTGGCTGGGCATCGCCCGGGCTCGAGGCCGAGTTTACCTCCCGGGCTGCCTGCTTCGGGACAGGCGCTTCGGCCTTTCGTGCCTGAGTGGTTTGTGCGGGACAGGGCTGGGCGGCCCGCCCCAGGGACCAAGGGGAGAGTAGAAGCGCGCAGCACAGCACGACCAGCAAGTCCCGACCCAGCCAAGCGGAATCTCGCACGGCAAGATTCCGCCGGGGATAATGGTCCGTAGGACTGGTCCGCCCCAGCTTGGTACTCTTTCCCTGACAGACGATTCCCATCTCGCGGGAGCCAAGCTTCAAGTTTGCAGCAGTGCCGGCCTTCCCCCGGGGGCAATTCAACCAACCCTTGCGGGAGACAAGTGATTCTCCGCTTATCCAAACAACTCGCGGAAACGGGCCAGAGCCTGTTCATCATCAACCAGAGGCATCGCTTCCAGCCCGACTACTCCTCGGTATCCAACCTCACGAAGAGCCTCTGCCACCTTGGGGTAATTAATTTCACCGGTGCCAGGCTCATGCCGACCCGGCACATCCGCGACATGGACATAACCGATATAAGGATGGTAGTCCCGGATAAGTTGAATCGTGTTCCCCTCCTCTATCTGCTGGTGGTAAATATCGAAGAGGATCTTGACGCGGGGACTACCGACCTGTTCAATCAATCGCACTGCATCGCCGATCTTCGAAATCATATAGCCGGGGTGGTCGATTTTCGTGTTCAACGGCTCGAGGTTGTAAATGACATTGTGCTTTTCCGCCAGTTCGGCGATCCGGCACAGTGTCTTATAGGCGGTGATCCACCTCGTCGCCGGATGGTCGGCGATCGCATGGATGACTTCTCCGTTTGGGCCGAGTACTCCCAGCGACAGGACAAACTCGTTGCAGCGGAGCTTCTCCGCGGCAAGCAAGTCTTGGCGCAGGCTCGCGAGCAAAGGTTCCACCCCATCCGGGTGCACCATGCTCCCCTCAGTGGGTACTGCGATCGTGCTAATCTGGGTTTCCGCCTTTGCCAATGCGTCGATGTCAGGGCGCGCCAGCGTCCAGAACTCGGCTAGAAATCCTGCCTGATTCAATTTTTTCGCGCGCTCGGCGACGGGGAGACTGAGGTAAACCCATTCCGCACACACCGACAGCCGAAATGCGCCCTTCCGTCCTTCAGGAGTCAGCATGACGAAATCCTGCGATTACCGATTGCCTTCGCCCCTCCCGTTCTGCAGCTATCGAGGAGAACCCAACCGGAATTTCCGATTTTCATTTCTCCCTTCGCCGGAAAGCATACGCTAGCAGCACCGGCGTCTCAAGCTCATCTCGCCATGGCCTCTTCTGAGCGCCATCGGAAAAATCGGCCGTGGAGTCCAGATCCCATTCGCGCCCCCTGCCCATCCCTCGGACAGATGGTTAGCTCTTCGGGGTTCACTCTGTTATAAGTTTATCCTCCAATGATGGCTATCCGTTGCCCGTCGTCGCAAGCGGTTCTAAGTCAGGGGGGCCCGCTCGCAGGTGTTTTGGTCATATTGTTCCTCGTTGCCCCTGGTGTATCGGCGGCTACTCTGCAGCGTAAGACCCTGGACAGCTGGCAGAAGTATGTGCGCCTGACGGAGGAGCGCGTCGAGCGGGAGCTTGCCCAAGAGACGTGGGAGGGCCTAGAGGAGGTGAGCGGCGACGAGATAAAGCTCGTCCGCATGCGCACGGTGGACAAGAAAGGCCGACCGGTCACCGCCGATGGCGGAATGATCCATCACTGGAGAGGCAGCGTCTTCATCCCCGGAGCTACCCTGGAGGAGGTGCTGAAATTTGTCCAGACGTATGACCAGCACTACCGCTTCTTCCGTGAGGTGGAACAATCCCGGCTGATTTCGAGGGAAGGCGACACGTTCCAGATTTTTTACCGCCTCAAGAAAAAGAAGGTGGTCACGGCCGTGTACAACACCGAGCACACGGTTGTCTACCGGATCCTCGGACCAGGGCGCGCTTGCAGCCGCAGCGTGGCGACTCGTATCGCCGAACTGGAGGCGCCCGGAACCCCGGCCGAGAAAGAAAAGCCACCGGGAAAGGGCCGCGGCTTTCTCTGGCAGACGAACGGCTACTGGCGCCTCGCCGAACGTCAGGGGAGGGGTGTGGTGGTTGAGTGGGAGTCAATCAGCCTCAGTCGCAGCATTCCGCTGGGTCTGGGCTGGCTGGTGAAACCTCTTGTGGAATCAGTGCCCCGCCATTCGGCGGCCGACGTCCTCGGCGCGCTTCGCGACAAGCTCAAGAAATAACGAGCTCTGCTCTCTATCCGCTGCGTGCCTGTGAGGATTCTCAAAAGGACCGGGCGGAACCCGGGAAGCGCGTGAGGGTCCTAGCTATCGGGGGAGATGACGACCAGAGTCTGGTCGTCCGACTGCGGCGCGCCCCCTGTGAATTCCCGAACCCTGGAAACGATGGAGACAATGGTGGCCTCAGGAGACCCATCGGGCGAGGCCCGGACACTGTCCACCAGGCCCTCGATGCCGAACATTTCGTCAGCGGCATTGGTCGCTTCCACCAGCCCGTCGGTATAGAGTAGCAGCACGTCGCCAGGCAACAGGTCGGTCTGGGCGCGGGTGTAGCTGACGTTGGGCAGCAGCCCCAGCACCGTGCCTCCCTCCTCCAGTTGTTCGCAGCTGCCGTCCTTATGGATCAGGACCGGCGGATTGTGCCCGGCGTTGATGAAGTGCAGCTTGCTGCTTTCGCTGTCCAACAAAGCCAGGAACAGGGTGACGAACATGCGGCCATCCGTGTAGTCGTGAATGACCTCGTTCATCCTGACCAGCAGGCGTTCGAAGGAGTGCACGCCCACCAGCATGGCTCGGAGCGTGGCCTGCAACGTTAGGTTCGCGGCCACTGAGAAGGCAGTATTGCCGCCCCCCAATATGGTGACAGCTTCATGTGCCATAGAATCTGCTCCTACCGACAAGTCATTGCGCCCAGTCGCGTGGCCAGGAATCGGACTTCAAGAAGCACGCGCTGGGTCAACCGGCCGTCTCCCGTCCTCGCTCTAGGTAAATCTCTCGGGCCTGCTGAAACTGCTCCAGAACATGCTGCTTTTCTTTTTCGGACCGCCAGCCCGGATGCTCGCTCGCCATCCGAACCAGCCGATCAATCCAGCGGACGAAGTAGTCGGCCGACTTCTTGCTGCGGATTGGTTGATCCCCGACGTAAACGTAGATCGGGTTGGTGGTAGCCATAGGACGGCTGTCCTCGACCGGGTGAGTGGGGCCCTGAGCCATGGCTTGCAGCGTGTACCAGCCGCTGCGCTTCACCTGGATCTGCTTCTGGAAGGCGGCGCGGCGGCGGTCGTCGGCGAGGGGGATTCGTTCGATGACCTTGCCGTTGTGAACCACCTCCAGCCGGTCGAGTGGAACAATGGAGTGCAACACGCCTCGGAGGCGGATGCTGCCTCCATCGTTCGGCAGGCGGATCTCATCTCCCGGCATCGCCCGGTCAGCCCAAAACTCCAGCAAGGGCCCATTGGTCACAAATCCGCGACCCTTCAACAATGCGGCCATGAAGTTTTCCCAGCTTAGTTTTCCCGGTCCCAGGAAGAAATAGCCGCGCACGGCGCCCACCAGGGCGGTGTTGTGCAAGTTCGAGATGGAGTCTTCGCCGCCAGTGACCGGAACCCGAAACCCGTTGTTCAAGGTGTGATGCCACGGGACCAGCGCAGCTTCGCTGGCTGAAGACCACAGTTCGTGGTAGCTCACCGTTCCCAGGGCCACGTCCACCGGAAATGCCTTGGCGACGCCCAGGTTCGTCTCCAACGGGCTGCGCTCGCCGCCGAAGGGATGAACATAGGCGCCGATGACCCCCTGCTGCCGGGCATAGCGGAGGATGTCGGTGTTCGACGGATACAGGCTCTCGATCGCCGTGCCTTCGTAGCCGGTAGTAAAAGGTGAAATCAGGTGTTCTTTTAAGTTGAGCAGTGAAATGTGGCCGTAGAACGGAGGGCGGTATTCCTGGCCGGTGTGCATGATCCGATCCTGGGTAGAGAGCGGGTGCAAAAGGCGCCCGGGAACGAAGTACTGATAATCCGGAATGCGGTTGTCCTTGTTGGCGATCTGGTGAGAGATCACGTCGGCGTCCTCGGCCGCGCTCATCAGGAACAGGTTCTGCGGCGTGTTGTGGAAGTTGCCGCCGTAATTCATGTGGACGTGATTGCTGCCCGAGTACCAGCCTTTCGCCTTCAGGTTAGTCATCCTTCGCAGGGTAAGCCTCACCGATTGCACCTGACCCGCGCGGACCTGAAGCGTCTCCTTCGCCGGCCAATATTCAAAGCCTTTCACCGCCTCGATGGTGAGTGGCCCCTCGGGGACCTCGGCGCTGTAGCGTCCCGTGCTGTGGAACAGGTGCTGGTTGAGCCGGGAGAGGCGCTCGTAGGCATCACTCGGGGTGTAGGGCTTGCCGTCGCTGGCTTTCTGGTAGATGCGGGCCGGGGTTTCCTGCCCGGTTTCGGCGTCGATCACCCGCACGGTCACCGTGCCCATCGGCCGGCTCCAGCGTTTGGACCGGATGCGAACCAGTTGCTGCTGGCCTCCCCAACTCTTCAGAAGCTTCAGATGCGGAAGACCCTCCTCGTTCGAGATGTAGGCGACCCATTCTCCGTCCGGTGACCAGCGCGGGTGGAAGCTGTCGTATTCGCCGAAGGTCATCTTGTAGGGCTCGCCGCCTCCGACCGGAAGCACGAACAGGTTCGTGTACTGGTGGCCGAGGTGCGAGCTGTAGATGATGCGCTTGCCGTCCGGCGACCAGTGGGGGCGCGTTCGATACAGCGTCTCTTCCTTGTGGATTCGTTTGGCCTTGCCCGAGTTCATCACGTCCGCTTCCACCGGAGCGCGCCACAGCGCGCCCGAGCCAAGAGGAATCTCGCGGTTGGAGACGAAGATCAATTCCTGACCATCGGGCGACCAGGTAGGCGAGATGTGCAAGTCGTAGTCGCCGAAATAGAGGCGGTCCCGGCCGAACCGGTGATCCCGGGTAACGGCAACCACATTCCCCTTTTGCCCGTCGTTGACCTCCATCACGTAGATGTTGAAGTATCCGTTCGGCGCCGTTGAGACGTAGGCCAAGTGCTTGCTGTCCGGCGACCAGGCCGGGTCCAGGTTCAGGTGGTGGCCGCTGGTAAGCGCCGTTGGTTGGTTGGTTTCCAGATTCAGAAGCATCAGTTGGATGCTTTCCCCGTTGTCGCTGGTGTAGGCCAGCCACCGGCCGTCGGGGGACCATTCCGGCGACGAAAGGTGTTCGAGGGCGTAGACCCATTCGTAGGCGTCCCATTCGCCGACGCGCATCTTCCAGACCGAGCCGTGCATAGCAAAGGCCAGCCACTGGCCGTCGGGAGACCAGGAGGGCCACCACGGAGTGCTGCTGCCGGCAGGCGGCGGGTAGTAGTTATGCATGTAATTGCCGCCGGTCTTGGCCATGGGATAGACCGGCCGGGGCTGCTGCGACGGTGGGCTCGGGTGAGCCATCCAGAAGGAAAGCAGCAGTGTCACAAACAGCCAAACTGCCACCAGGCGAATGTGGGAGCTATTTCTAGTTCTCATGTGGAGGAACCATACGAACTGGGTGGTAATCCGTCAATAAACTGCGGTTTCCGTTCACGCGCGTGCACGACGGTTGCCAACGGAGACCGAAGGCTAAGAGGTCAGCAGACCGCTACGGTGCCCGAGATTCTTCGATCAGCTCCACTCCGGGGGGAAGACGAAACCGGAACAGGGCGCTATCCAGGGGTGGGTTGGGAATTTCGCCGAAAAGCCGAAACTCGGTGATCGTACCGTCGGTTTCCAGGATCTTGATGCGGCGAAGGCGCTGGCGGCCGTCTACCTCCAGCAGCAATTCTCGAAAGCGCTCCCTGTTTTTTTTCGGCCGCAGCCGCAGCAGGGAGTTGCCCGGATCCAGTGGGGCCGTATCGCGCGCCAGCTCTACGCGAAATGTGCGCTTCAGGTTCATGCGCCCCAGCAGAAACCGAAGCGGTGTGCGCAGGTCGGCGCTGCGCTTGATCGGGATCCGGATGACCTGGCTGTCCCGCGGGACATAGAAGAAAATCCTCTTTCCATCCGAGAGAAACAGCTTCACCTCCGGGCGCGTATATTCCCAGCGCATCTTGCCGGGCTTTTTCAAGTAAAGGATCCCGGCCTCCTCGCGGGAGGGGGCCCGTTCGTCGGTCTTGTAAATCTGGACAAAGTTTGCCTTCAGAGTTCGCATGCGGTTGTAATGCTTCTCCAGCACGCGAACCAGCGAGTCCACGCTGACTGTGGAAGCGGTGTCCGCTGGTTGGCCGGCCGAGGAAGGGGAGGACACGGCCAAGCAAAGCAGGAAACAGAAGGGAAATCGGCAGAGCGTAAAACGCCTCATCGCTTCAGGATACCATGGGGACAACCGGCTGCCTTGTGGTCTGGTGGGAGGGTGTATTTGGATATGCCGCTTGTAGAACCAGAGGTCCCCGGGGACTTTACGACTCCGCAGCGCTACAATGCCAACGAAGAGAGAAACTAGCTCGGACGGCGGAGCCTGCGGAACGCATCGCCTGAGGAACACAACATGATCGGCTTTCGCGCAACGGGACCTGGATTGCTTTTCGCCCTGCTCATGACATCAGTACCCCAGGTCGCCAGCCCGACAAAGGGAAGTGGGGAAGAAAAGCTGCTGGGGGCGCCCTGCCGCGGTCGCTACCAGCTCAGTCCCCAGACGCGAACCGCACAACGGGCGATCCACCGTAAACACGATGCGGCGATGAAGCAGCGGGACTATGAAACGGCAGTCGCCATGCGCAAGGAGCTCATTCGTTACCAGTGTCACAACCACTTCCTGTGGTTCTATCTAGCTGAGCTGTACGTGGAGTTGGGCCAGAACGACGATGCGATCATGGTCCTGGACTACCTTTACGAGAAAAGGGACAACGAGGTGGATCGGCGGCTTCGCATCGAAGGCAACGCGCTCCATCCGCTCGCGCAGTCCGAGGAATTTCAGCGCTCCGCGCTGGCCGGGAAACTCTCTCAGGCGCGGGCGCTGCTGGACGAACGGAAGCAGGAGTACCAAAAGAAACTTGAGATGCTGCCCCAAGAGAAAAAGCCGGCCCGCGACTACGTCGCCAAGGACGCCTGCCCGTTTGAATGCTGCACGTTTCGGAGCTGGGACGTTTACGCCGACACCATCCTCTATGACAAGCCGAGGGGTGAGAAGGTGGTTGCACATGTCGGGAAGGGAGAGAAGGTCGAAGGGGTGGCAGGGCAAGTCTATATCCGGCCCATTGCGGTCGCCGTGCGGCATCCGCCTCCCTACTCGAATGTGCCGGCGGGCTCCATTGTGTTTCTGCTAGACAGTCTGGGCGAGGGGATCAGGCGCGTGTGGTTTAAGGGCAAGGTGCTCGAACTGGACGTCGTTGGCAACATCCATGATCACTGTCCGTTTCCGGACAAGCGCTGTTGGGGTGAGCACATCTATCCAATCACGGAGGACGAACGTTGGGGGACTTGGTGGGTGAAAGTGAAGACGCGAGACGGAGCGGTGGGCTGGACCAAAGATCATAAGAACTTCGGGAACATGGACGCTTGCGCTTGAATAACCCATTTCCATGGTTCAACTTCTGACAAGCGGTGGCGCCGGCCAGCCCTAAAGCGGCTCAAGGGCGGACCCGGAGGTCCGCCCTCGCCCTCAAAAGTGCCAGCGCCGGCCAGACCGGTGGCCGCGGAATTCACGGAACTGCTGGTGCAGCTCTTCCGCTTTGTCTTTTTGTTCCGGGGTCAGCGTGGTATAGAACCTCGCAAACGCCGTCGCGTAGATCTGGCCGACCTTCCCAACCACGGCTCCTTGCTGGTCGGTCAGTTGCCCGAGCTCCTGTTCGGACTTTCCGGCCTTGATCGCCTCCACCAGTACTTCGTGCCCCTGTTTTAGCTGAGTCACGAAGGGCTCGGCCGACTCGTGAGCGGATTTGAACATCGTCTCCGCCTCGGCCTTTTGCGACTCGGTCAGGTCCAGGTATCCGGCGATGAACGTGTGCATCCCTGCCCGGTGGCGGAACCGCGGGCCGCTGGCCAGTAAAGTGGCAGCCACCACTACCAGCGTGGCCACACTGCCGATGAAAAGTTTCTTTCGAGTAGACATTGGTTTCACCTCCTGACGATAAGCTACGACGGCACCGTAAAGTCCGTTTGTTTGGCGTGTAAACATTTGTAAAGATTGCGAGTCCCCGTTCCTGGCCGTGCTACATTCGCCCCGTGCGAATCCTGGTGGTTGATGACGACGTCGAACTCTGCAGCCTGCTCGGGGAATTCTTCCGCAGAGAGGGCTTCGCGGTCGACTTCCAACACAACGGTGCAGAAGGTCTTGCGAAGGCGTTCCGCGGCGAGCACAGCCTGGTCGTGCTGGATGTCATGCTGCCGGGACTGGACGGCTTCGAGGTGCTGCGCCGCCTGCGACAGCGAAGCCAGATGCCCGTGCTGATGCTGACAGCGCGTGACGAGGACGTTGATCGCATCGTCGGGCTCGAACTCGGCGCCGACGACTACCTCTCCAAGCCGTTCAATCCTCGGGAACTCTCGGCGAGAATCCGGGCGATCTTGCGCCGGGTCGAGGCCCCGCCCGCCGTGGCCGAGCCCCGCCTGGAAGTAAACGGCGTGGTGCTTGATCCAGCTACGCGCGAAGTCACCTGCGATGGCCACCCGGTGGAACTTACGACCTTGGAATTCGATCTGCTGCGCTTGCTGATGCGCGCAGCCGGCCGCGTGCTGTCGCGCGACGCTCTGATGGAGGAAATTTACGACCGCAAGGCCACGCCGTTTGACCGCTCCGTCGACATGCACATCAGCCATCTGCGCAAGAAGCTGGAAACTAGCCGGCAGCGGATCAAGACGGTCCGGGGCGTCGGCTATCAGTTCCTGAAGACCTCTCGGGACGACGAGACTGCCGAATGAAATCGCTGTTCGCCAGAATTCTGGTCTGGTTCCTCGTTACGAACGCAGTCATCCTGATTGCCTTTGGGGTGGCCGCCGCGCTGACGTTCTCCCATCCACGCGCCCGGCGGATGCCCTTTGCGATGCTGATCTCTCTCCAGATGCGCGAGGCGCGGCACGCCTACGAGTCGGGTGGCCCGGAAGCTCTGGCGGAGACGTTGCGGCGTATGCAGGAAGCCACCGGTACGCGTGGTAGCTTCGCTGACCGGAACGGGCGCAACCTGGTGACGGGCGAGGACCAATCCGCTTTGGTTGCCAGACTTTCCCGGCATTCGTTCTTTCCCATCCTGCGCGGCCGGCACTTCATCCTGGGTCACGAAGATGACCAGGGGCGCTACTGGTACTTTATGGAGGTTCCCCGGCGGCGCTGGGCCTTTTGGTTGTTCCAACCGCAGTACCTGGGAGTCCTTGGGCTCGCCGTCCTGCTTTGCTACGGGCTGGCTCGCCACGTTACCTCGCCGCTGCGACGCTTGCAGAAAGCAGTCGAGCGGTTTGGCCGCGGCGATCTGGATGCGAGGGTGGAGTCGGACCGCGCCGACGAGCTGGGAGAGCTGGCGCGCGCCTTCGACCGGATGGCCGAGCGTCTCCAGACGCTGCTGGCCGCCGAGCGGCGTCTCCTGCTTGACATCTCCCACGAGCTGCGCTCGCCGCTGGCCCGCTTGAGTGTCGCCTCGGAGCTGGCGCGCTCTCAGGAACAACGTGAGGCTGCGTTGAACCAGATCCAGAAGGAGTCGGAGCGCATGAATACGCTGGTAGGCCAGCTGCTGCAGGTAACACGTGCTGAAGGCGACCCAGCGGCGCTGCGTCTGGAACCTGTCCGGATGGATGAGCTGCTGCGCGAGCTGGTCGAGGACTGCTCCATCGAAGCCCGGGCACGGCGGTGCTCGCTCGCCTTGGAAACGCCGGCGCCGGTCACCGTGGAGGGCGATCCGGAATTGCTTCGGCGTGCGGTGGAAAATGTGGTGCGCAACGGAATCCGGTTCGCTCCGGCGGACTCGCAAGTGGAGATCACCAGCGCGATGGCCGGCGACCGGCTCACCATCCGGGTTCGCGATTATGGGCCGGGGGTCCCGGAAGAGGAGCTTTCCTCCATCTTCGACCCCTTCTACCGCGTGCAGGCCGACCGCAGCCGCGCCAGCGGCGGCGCCGGCCTGGGCCTCGCCATCGCCCGGCGGGCGGTCGAGCTCCACAAAGGTCGGCTGCAGGCGCGCAATGCCAACCCCGGGCTGGCAGTGGAGGTCGAGCTGCCCGCTCGAGGTGGCCCCGCCGAATGACCTGGAAGCGGCAAAGGGATTTATCTTTGTCATGGCCCCGTCATGGCCTGGTCATGGTCTGGATGCTCCAAACAGGAAGCGCCTTTTTCAGCTTGTGTCCAACGACCCTTCGAACACCGGGGTCGAGTGGGTGGCTTTTGGAACACGCTGCTTTGTAGTAGGGTAGAATGTCCGCAGAACTAGGTGCAGGGGCGGTAGCTCAGTTGGTAGAGCATCGGCCTTTTAAGCCGAGGGTCCTGGGTTCGAGTCCCAGCCGCCTCACCACAATCCCCTTTGGGATCAACGTCGGCGCAAACACTCATAGAGTGTCTAGGGTCTGATTCACCCCAAATTCCGGCTGATTTTGCCCAGCAATTGCCCACCACGGGCATTTCCCGTCGGACAGGACTGGCCTTGGCGGGCGACACCGTGGCCTTACAATCTGCCGGATCCGGGGTAATCTTGGTGAAACATTTTCCTCATAGAATGGTTTGCTTCCAGGCCGACTCTAGCTATGCTGCTCTCAGGACTGGTTCCCGACTCCAGCGGAAAGGAGAAGGAACTTGCAGATAGACCGGCGGAGAGTTCATCGGAGCAGCGGCCCAGGCCGGCGCCGGGAACAGCGGCCCGCATCCGCATTGCAATTTCTTGACCGGCGTAGGTTCCTGGACTGGGATCGACGCACCAGGGAGGACCTTACCCTAAAAGACCAGGCGATCTACTCGCGTGAGTCAAGGTGAACCGGGCTTGGGGTAGCGTCGCTGAGGCCACACCCGACCTTTGCGAGAAGGGGGTCCAGCAAGATGAGAGCAAGAACTGCTTGGTTGCTGCTGGTGGCAGTATTGTTTGTGGCCTCTTGCAGCGTGTTTCGAGGCATGCGCTGGGATAAGTACGCATCCGCCGGATATGAAGCATACCAGGAGGGCAAGTACGCCAAGGCCGAGCCGCTCTTCCGGCAGGCACTGGCCATCGATGAGGAAGCCCTTGGCCCGAACCACGCAGAGGTTGCAACGGACCTCAGCAACGTGGCATTGCTCTACGACGACCAGGGCCAGTACGCCGAAGCTGAGCCGCTCTTCCGGCGGGCGCTGGCCATTGATGAGAAAACCCTTGGCCCGGATCACGCAGAGGTTGCAACGGACCTTAACAACTTGGCGGCGCTCTACGGCACCCAGGGCAAGTATGCCGAGGCCGAGCCGCTCCACCAGCGGGCGCTGGCCATCCGGGAGAAGGCCCTGGGACCGCAACATCCCGCCGTTGCCCAAAGCCTCAACAACTTGGCGGGACTCTACCGCACCCGGGGCAAGTATGCCGAGGCCGAGCCGCTCTACCGGCGGGCGCTGGCCATCTGGGAGAAGGCCCTGGGACCGCAACATCCCGCCGTCGCCCAAAGCCTCAACAACTTGGCGGAACTCTAACGCACCCAGGGCAAGTATGCCGAGGCCGAGCCGCTCTACTGGCTGTCGCTGGCCATTTGGGAGAACGCCCTTGAGCCGGACCACCCGAATGTGGCCGCCAGCCTCAACAACCTGGCATTGCTCTACGGCACCCAGGGCAAGTACGCCGAGGCCGAGCCGCTTTTGCGGCGGGTGCTGGTGATCGTGGAGAAGGCGCTGGAGCCGGAGCATCCGAACGTGACCACAGTTCTGGAGAACTACGCCGTCCTACTGCGCAAGACGAAGCGGAAGGCCGAGGCGGCCAAACTGGAGGACCGCGCCCAGGCCATCCGCGCAAAGCACGCCGCGGAGAACGCGCCGAAGTGACCTACCGCCTTGTCATCCGCAATGCCGGATAGGTCCACACTATCGAGCTAGTGTTTACCAATCCCGGTTTCAGTTGGGTGAATAGTCGGCGACTCGGAAAGTACCCCAGCGCCTTGCGGCCGGCAGCCGATCTTCGGGCCTTCCGACTTCAATGCTGCTTTTCGCTATAAGGCAAGGTCCATGCAAACCAATCTTCACGCTACTTGCAGTCCGGCCCGCAGGGTCTGTTGTAACCGATCTTGTCGATGATCACCTTCAAGCGAGCTGTTGTTGACTTGCCAGCCAACACGTCAGCCTCCGAAAAGACCGAAAGCAGGATTTCCTTTGCCTCGTGTCTTTCGCGGTCGTGAACCGCATAGATGGTCCCATCGGGTGCCTGCACCATATCGGGGTACGATACCCACATTCGTTCGTCCAGCATGAAGGGTCTGGACCAGGTCAGTCCGTCATCTTCTGATAGGGAGGCCTGAAGAGTAACCCGAGTGTTGGCATGATGCGTGTTGATTAGCAGTAGCCTGCCGGATGCCAGGCGGCGGAGGTGAAAACGCACTTTGGGGGTGACGATGCTTGTTGCCCGCCCTTCGCTCCAACTCTTCCCGCCATCGGAGGAAGTGCTCTCCCAGATTCTTCCTCCGGCTGCGCGTATGAGCATCCACAAGCTGCCATCGCGCTTTTCGATAACCATGGGCTCCCCTTGCCAGGGACCGGGTGCCTCTACATCACCGTAGAGTTGCCAACTCTCTCCCTTATCAGTCGATATAGCAACTGCCATTCTCGGCTTTGGGCGCGTTTTTCTCACCGGCAAAACCCACGCACCTGATTTCAAAACAATCGGTTTGTTAAGAACAATGTCGCCGTGATCAGGGGGGGAATCCTCGCTTACCTTTGAGGCCTCATTCAGGGGATAAACTCGCCGGACGGGTGACCAGCTTGGGTTCTCCTTCGTTGAGTCCTCACTGTAGATGGCATAGGGACCCGGGGGTCCCGCATTCTGTGTCCAGAAGAACCAAAGTCGTCCCTCCGGATCGTGCCACAGCATGGGGTCGTAAGCTCTCGGCTTGCCCGGCGGATCGACGACGATTTTCGGCTCGCTCCAGGTCTTGCCGTCGTCTCCGCTGGTCACAAGAAGCACATAATTGTCCTCATGGGGCTCTTTCAGTCCGCCGCTGAACCATGTTACCCAGAGTCTCCCGTTGGCTGCCCGCTCAATGCCGGGGATACCTTGCCAGCGGCGGCTTTGCGAAGCGTACTCTGGCCCGGGCGAGGTGTTGACCTGCGGAAACTGCGGCTGAGACTCCATTGGGACAACAAGCACGAGGGTTAGACTCATTGTGAGCAAGTAGGCAATACGAACAGAGCTTCCCTTCGACTCTTCCATTTTCTCTTTGGCCTCCTCTGGAGAGCTTTCCAATGCGGTCTCGGCCGTAGCGGGGGGACTCCACGCTAGTTAACTTTGGCCTTCTGGCGGCTGACAATATACTACAAGATCGGGTAGCCACTCATGCGGCTGGGATAGGCAGGGGGGCAACCTGAGCTAGCGGAAATCGCAGGCGTCAACAACCGGGTGCGTCCATGATGGACCCGTCGGCACGCTCATGCAAGATCTTCGGTGACACACCGGGGTGGTGGGTATAATCGGCGGAGATCACGTCGCCGACGCGGCCGGCGGGCGTCGAGCGCAACCTCGTCATCACCTTGTGGGACTGGGGATCGGAGATCGATGGCCGCACCGACATGGCGGCTGCTCCGCCGAACGGTATCTCGGGACCGCGACACCGATTCCCTGTGCGAAGGGGCTGTCTCCGCCAGCTATTAGTAGACACAAGCCGACTCCTGAGGAACTGACCCCGTTTCTCCGGTCCTGTCTGGCCTCTGTCAGTCGGAAGCTAGGAACCTTCAGCGCACCTTGACCAAATGTCCTGTGGCTCAGATAGGAAGCCCAACAGCGCGGCTGGCGGCGTTGCCTTGCCTGCGGGTGGTGATATGATGCCCGCAGAAAGGGTATTTTGGAAAATTCGTGAGTAGTATTCATCTTCCGAGTTCAGACCACTCCTGTGTCGTACCGTAGGAGCAACAAGCGTTACCGCCGCAGAGAGCCTCTCTGGGCCCGCCTTTCCGACGAGGAGCTCCTTGAGCTGCGTTTCTGTGACCTCGACCTGAAGATCGAGGGTACCGAACTAGCGCCGCGGATCCAGCAGCTCTACAAGGAGCTTGAGGAGCGTGGTCTCCGCCTGTGCCCGCCCTGTTGGCTCTCGAGCGAGTGGTTCTCCCCGCATGACATCCCGGGAATCGCGATTCCCTTCTACCTAGCCCACCCTCGCCTCCGGAAATTGGAGGAACGCCAGATGAAGGACGTGGAAGGCGGCACGAGGACCTGGTGCATGCAACTCCTCCGCCACGAAGCCGGGCACTCGTACGAGGCGGCCTATCGTCTGAGCCGGCGGAAGCAATGGCGGAAGGTCTTCGGGCGTGCTTCGAAGTCGTATCCCGACTACTACAGTCCGAAGCCCTTCAGCAGAAAATTCGTCCTGCACCTGGAGTGGTGGTACGCGCAGAGTCACCCGGTCGAGGACTTCGCGGAGACGTTCGCGGTCTGGGCGCGTCCCGGTTCCCAGTGGCGCAAGCGATACAAGGACTGGCCGGCACTGAAGAAGCTCGAGTACGTCGACGAACTCATGTCGGAGATCGCTGGGAGGCCTCCGCCGGTCAGACGGGGGTCTCCGGTGGAACCGCTCCACCGGTTGCGGCAGAAGCTGCGGGAGTACTATCAGGAGAAGCAGGAGCGCTACGGCTCGGACTATCCCGACTTCTACGACCGCGATCTAAGGTTCCTGTTCCCATCGACGCCAGATCAGCGCAAGTACCCACCTGCGTCAACCTTTCTACGCCGCATTGGGCCGGAACTTCCCCGGCGTGTCGCGTCGTGGACCGGCGAGTATGCCTACACGATCAACCTGGTCTTGAAGGACATGATCCAGCGCGCCCGCGAGCTCAACCTACGCATGTCCCGAGCGGAAAGCGAGGTCAAGCTCGAGGCCGCCATCTTGCTCACCATGCAAACGATGAACTACCTCCACAGCAGGAACCACCGCCTAGCGCTCTGAGCGCTCGGGCCTTTCCAGCCTGGACGGGAGACGACGAACACTTGGGATTTCGAGGTGAATGTTGAAGCGTCGCGTGCTGGTCCTGACCGATCAGGAATTTCGGATGCCGGAAGACCTCAACAAGGTCGACGACAAGTGGATCGTAGACTGGAAGACGGAATACGACGTTGTCACCGTGCTTCACAAGCTCGGACACGAGACCCAGATCCTGGGCGGCGTCACGGAACTGCGGGTCTTGAGAGAACTTCTGACGAGCTGGAACCCCCACATCATCTTCAACCTGCTGGAAGAGTTCTTTGGCGAGAATCTGTATGTCACCTACCTGCTCGGCTACTTTGAGCTCATGCGCAAGCCCTTCACGGGGTGTAACGCCTCGAGCCTCCTGCTGGCGGCCAACAAGCCGCTAATGAAGAAGATCCTTGCCTACCATCGCATCCCGATTCCCCGTTTCAGGGTCTTTCCCGTTGGAAAAAGCGTTAAGCAGCCCCGGTGGTTGTCGTTCCCGCTCATCGTGAAGTCTGCAACCGCGCATGGGTCGGAGGGAATCGCTCAGGCGTCCGTGGTCACGAGCGAGGATAAGCTAAAGGAGCGCGTGGAGTTCATTCACGCCAAGCTTCAAACCGACGCCATGGTGGAGGAGTACATCGAGGGCCGGGAGTTCTATGTCGGTGTATTGGGCAACCACCGCCTCCGGGCCTTTCCCATCTGGGAAATCCAATTCGGAAATCTACCGGAAGGCTCGCCGCGGATCGCAACGTCGAAGGTCAAGTGGGACCGGAAGTACCAGAAGAAACGCGACATCGAGACCGATGCCGCCAAGAATCTCCCGGCAGGGATCGAAGAGCGCATGCGCAAGCTCTGCAAGCGGGTCTACCGCATCCTCGGCCTCTGCGGTTACGCGCGCATGGACTTTCGCTTAACGGAAGATGGGAAGATCTACCTTTTAGAGCCAAACCCCAACCCTGACCTGGGCCGCGGCGAAGACTTTGCCAGGTCGGCGCAGGCGGAGGGAGTGGAGTACGAAGAACTCATCCAGCGGGTACTCAATCTGGGGCTGCGATACCAAGCCCAACGGTAAAGAAACTCACCCAATCTTCACCAGGCCACTCTCTCAGCCTCCACGAGTGGCTACTGGTCGAGTAGTCGGCTTACCTGGTAGTTGTTTACTAAGGGAGGGCCAAGCTTGATTCCAAGGTAGACGAGGACCCCAAACAGCGCGACTGCAAGCAGGGCCTTGAAGCTGATCATTCCAGATTGCCTGATTGACCCCTCGGTCGCGCACTCATGCTCACCGCTGGAGGGATTTTGACATCGGTGCCAACTCGGGTCGAGTGCGCGCAAGAAAGCGGGAGTCCCAACCTGATCCCCTTAGGATTACCCCTTGATACGGCTGCAAGAAGCTAAGCCGTACTTCTAACGCCAGCCTCCGCATGTGATTTCCACTAAGTGTGCCGAATTCAGTGAGGTTTGATTCAGGACGGTCTCGAAGCAACAGATTCAGCATTCGCTTGTCTCGAGCACTCAGCTTAAAGAAGTGACTTGGATGTAACCAAATCCATGGCCCTGCTTGCCTGTTTCGCAGCGTGTAACTATGCTGCCTCAACGACGGGCTCCTGACCCGAGCGGAGAGGAGAAAGAACTTGGGGTATAACGACGGAAATTTTAGCAACGCAGCGTCGGACATTTTGTCGGGCTCCTGGGCTGTGTCGCTTGATCCCACATGAGGGTAGAAGCGTGCTGAGTAAGTTGTCCTCCGGCAGAGACGCGAGCTTTTCCGATCCAGGCGTGTCTGAATTCTGAAAGGGGAGAAAAACATGAGCGAACTTCTAAGGCGCTTGTGGCATGAGGAGGAAGGTCAGGACCTGGTCGAATACGGCCTGTTGGTAGTCCTGGTCGCCCTTGGGGCCGTTGCTGGGATGAGCTTCCTCGCCACCGCCATCAACAGTGTGTTCTCCAACGCCGGAAGCACCCTGACCACTCCGACCTAGGTTGCCAGAGAAGACCGAGTAAGCTCTATCGCGCTGACTTGCCGGTCAACCTGCGAGTCAAGGCTACAGCCACTTCCACTTCGCCAAGCTTTTCCCGCCTCGAGTGCTAGCAAGATACCGCCTTGTCACCAGCAATGCCGGATAGGTCCCCGCAAACGGGTTAGCGTTTATCAATCCCGGTTTCAGTTGGGCGGATAGTCGGCTTCCCGGAAAGTACTCCAGCGCCTTGCGGCTCCTCCTCTGACGTCGGCGCTACCGCGCGAAGAAGCGCGTGAGTTGCTGGTTGCCATCGTCCTAGTCGAGATGGACTCCAGTTCCATCCTTGCCCGCAAGCCATATTCCGAGAAACGCAAAAGGCAAGGGTCCAACCGTGCGGAAATCCTTGGACTGCTCGTACCTTGCCGTGAGCCTCGGGGTTGCTTTTTATTGGCGCGTGAAGGATGATGCGCTCGCATGAAGCTTTCCCTGTCGCTGGAAATGATTTTTGCGGGGGAGCCGTACGTCCAGCGCGTGGCCCGGGCTGCCTTACTGGGCTTCCAGGGAGTGGAATTCTGGCACACCGAGGACAAGAACCTCGACGAAATAAAGGAAGCCGCCACCGCAGCGGGTTTGGAGATTGCGACTTTCACCGCGAACCACCGAGCGTCCTTGGTGGACGAACGCGAGAGGGAAGCGTTGTTGACCGAGGTAGGCGATGCGCTGGAGATCGAGAGGCACCTGGAGTGCGGTGGACTGATGTTGCAGACCGATGTCCTACATCCGGACGGAAGCTCGGCTGCGGATGAGCGAATTCCCCCTGCGGCCCGGAAGGCCAGCACAGTCGCCGGGTTGAGAGCGCTGGCGCCGCTGGCAGAACGGGCCGGCTGTGCCCTGTGGCTGGAGCCACTCAACACTCGCCGCGATCACCCGCGAAATTCCCTCTCAAGTACCGAGGAGGCCCTGGAAATCCTGGAGGAAGTGGACCATCCTTCGATCCGCTGGCTGCTTGACTGCTACCACATGGCGCTGATGGGCGAGGATGTATGCGCCATGATACGACGTGGTTTCCCTTTGCTCGACCATGTCCATGTCGCCGGCACAGCGGAGCGCGGCGAACTGGACCGCAGCGAGCTGGACTACCGCCGCGTGGCCGAGACACTCCGGTCCCTCGACTACCGTGGCTTTGTGACCCTGGAGTTTGCGCCGCGCGGTCCGGAGGAAGCTGCTGTACGCCGCGGCGTCGAGATCCTTACGGGCGGCGCCTGACGCCAAGCCATTGGCCGCGGCGCCTACGAGTTCTCCGATGATAGGGGCACCATCTGAGTGATCAGCATCAACCTCAAAGGGTACAGAAAGGAGGATAACCTTGCTGCTAAAAGGCAAGTTCGTCTTGGTTACCGGTGCCAGCCAGGGCATTGGGCACGCGCTGGCTGTTGGGATGGCCGCACGCGGGGCCGCCGTGGGAATCAACTATAAGACGAACCGCCAAGGTGCCGAACGGACGTTGCGTCGTATCGAGCAAACCGGAGGCAGCGCCGCCATCTTTCAGGCGGACGTTGGCGAAAAGCGCCAGGCCGAGAATATGGTCCACCGGTTCGTGGAACGTTTCGGGCGGATCGACACGCTAGTCAACAACGCCGCCCGAACCCGACTCGGACCTCTCCTGGGGGTCACCGAAGAAGACTGGCTCGATGTAGTCAACACCAATCTAAAAGGCACGTACTTTGCGAGCGCCGCGGCTGTTGGTCATATGCAGGGCGATCAAATGGAGGGTGGCCATAAACAGAATGGCGAGGGCGGGTCGATCGTTAACGTCAGTTCCTGCGCGGCCAGTCTGATGGTGCCGTTTCACTCGGTCTACACCATGTCAAAAGGAGGAATCGAAGCCCTCACGCGTGAGTTGGCGGTGGAGCTGGCGCCGCGAGTTCGCGTCAACTGTATTTCGCCGGCGCCCACCAGTACAGACCGCAATCGAGGCTATGATCCGCAATACGACGAGCGCTGGGGGGCAGTCATCCCCATGCAACGCGTGGCCCAACCGGAGGACATGGTGGGCGCGGTAGCATTCCTGGCCTCCGAGCACGCCGCGTTTATCACCGGCCAAATCCTGCAAGTGGACGGCGGCTGGACGCTCAAAGGACACACCCCGGATTTGACTCAGGAAGACTTCTCAGCGGACCGACTGCGTGGCTAGACCCTTGAGGCGCCCGAGCGTGCGACCAGAGAAACCAAAAAACTCGGTAGCTCGCCTTCATGTTTTAACGGGAATTTCCGGGCATGCGTAGGACGACTACTTTGCCAAACCTAACTGTCTCCCGGCGCAGACAGGTAGCCGTGGTGCTGGGGGTGCTGATCTTGGGGCTTCACCGAGTGACTGACTTATATTTTGGCGCTAAGAAGTGGCCCATTCGAAATTCCAGGTGGGGTCGCTCGGGACCTATCATTTAGGCAATCTATGCGACGAAAAGTCATACTCAAAGCGCTGCGAGCAGTTCTGCTCGTGGAATTACTGTTCTTGCTGTTCGTTGGTCTGCAGTGGATTTACCCGGGAATGATCTGGTTCTTCATCGGTGGCGCTGGCCATTTGAGAGACCCGCATTGCTCAACTCTCAAGGCTGTGTGGGCGTCCCGCATCGTGAAAGCGGAGGAGGCTGCGGTAAAGAAAATCGCAGCCGAAACCCGACGCGTCGCTGTCGATGGAGACCTGGAGTTGCTGCAAACACCGGCAGGTCGCTACCTGGTTCCCGGCAATACGTCGGAATCAAAACCAAGCTCGGGCAACCTCCTTGCAATACTTCTGGCTCAACAGCAGCGGGGCATTTACGGAAATTCGGAGTGGGGCGTTCGTTCCGGAGATACCGTGCTGGACGCCGGTGCACATGTCGGAGTTTTCACCCGGAAGGCGCTCGATTCCGGCGCGGCGTTGGTTGTCGCCATCGAACCTTCCCCGAAGGCAATCCGCTGCCTCCGACGAAACTTCGCTTCCGAGATTTCGGCCGGGCGGGTCATCGTTTATCCGAAGGGTGTCTGGAACCGGGACGAGATACTCACCTTCTATTTGAACACCATCACTGGCGCTGGGGACAGCTTCCTCATTGCTGCTGGACAGCCATCCACACTCCAAGTTCCGGTAGTTACAGTCGATACCCTGGTGCGCGAACTCCGCCTGCCGCGCGTGGATTTCATCAAGGCCGACATAAAGGGAGCAAGTGCCCGCATGGTTCAAGGCGCCCGCGAAACTCTGACCGCGTACCGACCAAGGCTTGTTTTTGCAACAGAGGAGGTTGAAGACGAACCCCTCTTGATTGAGGAGGCAGTGCATCAAGCTTGCCCCGGATGCTACGAGATGAAGTGCGGCCCGTGTCGGGTTGGCGGCTGGCTCTGGGCCATTGGCGGCCACCGCGAAGTCTACATGGAGACGCTTTTCTTCCGGGCTGTGCCGGGCACCTCGCGAGTGGCCCAATGAACCGGTAACAGAGGGAGAGGCACCTTGCGCGCTCAAGCAGCACCGCACCGCAGGAATGATTTGCAGGCCTGCGGGCATTTCGATACTTTGTAACGGCATGGAGCAGCAGGCCGAAGGCGCAGTTCCTATAGACCCCTACAGACTATCGGAAGACGCGGTCCAGGAGCCGCCGACTTCGCTGCTGCAATCGTTGCGAAGGATCGGCCCCGGGCTGATCCTGGCCGGCTCCATCGTCGGCACCGGAGAGCTGATCGCCACCACACACGTAGGCGCGCAGGCGGGCTTCGCCCTGCTGTGGCTGGTGATTGTGAGTTGCTTCATCAAGACGTTCGCGCAGATCGAGCTGGCGCGCTACACCATCTCCTCAGGCCTGACCACGTTCGCCGCGTTTCGGCAACTGCCCGGGCCGGGCTTCTTGCTGCCCTGGTGGTGGTTGGTGATGGCGGTGACAGCCCAAACGCAGGTGGCGGCCATGGTGGGCGGCATAGGCCAGGCGGTCCACATGGCCGTGCCAGGCGTTTCCTCTGCAATCGCTGAAGGCGTGGGCTTGGCTGCCCGACCCGAGCTGCCCTGGGCCGTGCTGATCGCGCTGCTGGTTGCAACGCTGACGGCAGTGGGCAGCTACGGGGTGGTGGAGCGCGGCACCACCTTGCTGGTGGCGGTCTTCACCTTGATGACGGTGGGCTGCGTGCTGCTGTTGCCCTGGACGGGCCACTCGTTTGGTTGGCGCGAGATCTCCTCCGGCCTTTCCTTTCAGATTCCCGCCCATGCAATCGGGCCGGCCTTCGCCATGTTTGGCCTCACCGGGGTGGCAGCCTCCGAACTGATCGCCTACCCCTACTTTTGCATCGAGAAAGGCTATGCGCGCCACGTCGGCCCGCGCAGCACGGATGAGGCCTGGATCCGACGCGCCCGCGGGTGGCTGCGCGTGGTGCACTTGGACGCCTTTCTGAGCATGGTCGTGTTCACGGTGGCCACAGTGGCCTTCTATCTGCTAGGGGCCTCGGTCTTACACCAATACACCGGGCCGGAAGGGTTGCCGGGTACTGTCAGCGGCATGCTGCAAGTGCTTTCGCAAATGTACGTGCCCGTGCTGGGCGAGCGCGTGGCGCTCTGGTTCATTGTGATCGGCGCCTTTTCCGTGCTGTTCTCTAGTTTCTTTGTCTCCACGGCCACCATCGGTCGCACCCTGACCGATTTTCTGAAGGTCAACGGCTTTATCCAGCTTGCCCACCCGGGCGACCGGTGGTGGTGGATTCGCCGTTTCTGCTTCGTGTTTCCGTTTCTGCATCTCTTCCTGTTTGTGTGGGTTGCCAACCCAGTGCAGTTGGTCATCATTGGTGGGTTCGGCCAGGCCCTGACGCTGCCCATGATCGCCGCCGCTGCCGTCTACATGCGCTACCGCAGAAGCGACCGTCGCCTCACCCCAGGCTTGCTGTGGGATGCTTTCCTGTGGCTTTCCCTGCTGTGCTTCTTCGCCACCGCCTTCTACGGCGTCTGGAACACCTACCAGAAGCTGTAGTGAGCCCAAAGTCCAAAGCCTGGACACTGCGATCTATTGCTCTCAGGGTGGCGGTGCATGACCCGCTTTCCCAAAGTGGACATGCAAACCCTCAGGGTGTAGTGTTGGGCATTCCCTATGAGATCGTTGGGAAAACCGATGGCTCCTAGGTTAAGGAGCACTCCGGCCGCGAGGTCCGGGAAAAAAGGCGGGAAAAAAGGCAGGAAAAGAGCCAGGAAAAAAGAACGATGAATGTCGAAAATATCAGAAGGTTAGCTGTTATCGGCGCCGGCCTAATGGGCCATGGAATTGCCCAGGAATTTGCGGCGGCGGGGTATGAGGTCGCCCTCCACGATCTGACGGAGGAGAAACTACATCAAGCTCGAGTAAACATTCAGGGCAACCTCGCAATGCTAGCCGATATGGGGCTGGGAGACGCAAAGCAGATTCCGTCGGTAGCGAGGCGAGTTCATTGCTATACGGATCTCAAGGAGGCGGTCGACAGCGTCCAACTCGTAATTGAATGCGTCTCTGAAGACTTGGCAGTCAAACATCGGGTCTTTCGCGAGTTAGACGAGTTCTGTCCTCCTGCTGCCATACTGGCAAGTAATACTTCCAGCTTGCTTCCCAGTAGACTGGCATCCGTCACAAAAAGGCCTGACAGGGTTTTGGTGACACATTACTTCAATCCTCCATACTTGATCCCGTTCGTGGAGGTGGTTCGAGGTTCTGAAACTGCGGCGGCCGTTGTCACAACCGTCTTTGAGTTACTCAAGAAGGTGGGTAAGAGTCCGGTTATCATGCAGAAGGAAGCTCCTGGCTTTATAGGGAATCGACTCCAGGCAGCCCTTTTTCGGGAAGCCCTCTCGATGGTGGAACGGGGCATCGCCAGCCCACAGGACGTAGACCTAGCTGTCAATGGTCGCCAAACAACGGCTTTGGCCGGAGGCTGGCCGCTGCGGGAGTCTTTCAACTTCTTGATATCGCGGGCTGGGACACGGTAGCTGGCAGCGAGCGAAAATATCTTCCCGGATATTGAATCTTCCAGGGGCAAGTATCCGCGGGACTGATGGGACAGATGGTCAAGCGCGGGGAGCTCGGAGTGAAAACCGGGAAAGGAATTTACTCATGGACTCCTGAATCGGCCACGACTTTGAAGCTCAGAATTGCACAAACTCTCGTCGATGTCGCGAAAAGAGATTCGGAAAAGCCGTGACGCAAACACAATTAGGGCGATCTTCGCGAATAAGAGAGGACTACTGAACGGCAGAAAAGTAATTGGCCGCCCGATGATCCAATATCTTTCGCCGGCACACTGGCGGCGCCAGAAGTGTCATGGTCGCCGGCTCTGGCTTTTCTTCGCTGTCCTGTTTGCCTACGGAAGCTTTGCACTCGCCAGTTCAACGGGCTTCACGCCGCTGGCGGGGGATATGACTACCTTCGACCCTGCCCAGCAAGTGTTTCCTACCTCAGGTGATCGGATCAAAGTCGCCGTCTTCTTTCCATTCAGTGGTGCGGCAGCTATCAACGGGCATATCGCCTGGGCGAATATCGGTTGGGCTGTACACGACGCCAATACACAGGGAGGAATTTGGGTAGATGGTAAGAAGAAGAAAATCCAGCTGATTCGCGCAGACCATCAAGGCAAACCTTCCACGGCGAAGCGGGTCCTTGAAAGGATGTGTCAAAGCGAACAGGTGGACGTGATTATTGGGACTTCCGGTAGTCATCTCAGCCTCATCGCCCAACAAGTGGCTCTAAAATATAAAACCATTTATCTGAATGCTGCCGCTTTGTCCGATATGCTCATGGATGAGCGGAATTTTAACCGTTATGCGTTCAGGACCTGTCCTACGACAACAATGCTGGCCAGAGGGCTAGCACACTTTTACGCTCCTCGGCCTGTCCGGAAATTTTATATCCTCTGCCAGGACTACGTGTACGGCCATGCGTTTGGGGAAGCCTTCAGAAAGACGCTGCTAGAGCAGAAGCCGAATGCTCAGATCGTGGGGGAAGATTATCATCCTCTTTTTGCTAAGGACTACGCGCCCTACCTCGAGAAGGTACGGGGCTTCGGGGCAGAGGTCATCATTACCGGCGACTGGCCGCCCGACATTGACAACCTGGTCAAGCAGTCGCGGCAATTGGGCATGCGGACTCCGATAGCAGGGCCTTTTGCCGATATGCCGACTGCACTGGAAGCCGTCGGTGGGCCGGCTGGAGTGGGTCTGGCCGTGGTGAGCGCCTTCAATACAACTCACCCTCTCGCACAAGACTTTATGAAGGCCTGGAACAACCAGTGGCGGACGTGGAAAGTGCCTCCTTACACCAGCAGCACGTTCAAGTGGCCAATTGGCATTCCCGCTTTCGAAACCATTTCCACTTACTGGTACCTCAATCTGCTTGCCGAGTTGGGCAGTACCGATCCGGAGAAAGTGGTGGGCGCATTTGAAAAGAGTGAATACCAGATATTTGGAGTGCAGCTGAAGATGCAGTCCTCAAATCATCAGACAATTATGGACATGGCTGCATCCGAGCTGGTCTTTCCCAATAAATGGCACGAAAACGCCGCTGGCTGGGGAAAGTTTGTAACCATTCCCGCCGACTCAATCTCACGGAGCAGACCCCGGGGCGCCGAAGCTGACATTGCGCCGCGACAAGTGGCAAACCAGAGGTCCAATTGGCCGATGTACCTTTCCCAGGCCATCCATGGGTTGACCTACGGCATGCTGCTCTTCCTCGTCGCTTCTGGCCTGACTTTGATCTTCGGAATGATGGGGGTTCTGAACATCGCACACGCGTCGTTTTTCATGCTGGCCGCCTATCTCTCCTACGAGATGCTCGTTCAGGTCGGCAACTTTTGGTTCGGGCTACTAGTAGCTCCTCTGGCCGTAGGCATCCTGGGCGTTCTGATGCAGCGATTTCTGTTGGCAAGAGTTCAGGCCCATGGTCTAGGACACATGGGCGAGCTACTCCTTACCTTTGGAATTGCCCTTCTGATATCTGAAGGCGTCAAGATGCTCTGGGGCACGGACAGTCTAGTGATACCGATTCCGGACTCCCTGAAAGGAGTCGTGACGGTTGGAGGAATTCAATATCCAATCTATCGTTTATTCGTTGTTGGGTTGTCCTTTGCCATTCTCGGTTTGCTTGCCTTGCTGGTATTCAAAACGCGGTTGGGTACGACCCTGAGGGCCGCTGTTTCGGATGCCGAAATGGTCGGCGCCCTTGGCATCAATATGCGCCTCATTTCCTCGTTGGTCTTCGGGATTGGGACTTGGATGGCTGGGGTCGCCGGCGTGGCTGCGGCGCCGTTGTTAACCGTATATCCGGGCATGGCCGAGCAGATGAGCCTGGATGCCTTTGTCGTCGTGGTGGTTGGAGGGCTGGGAAGCCTGCCAGGGGCCTTCATCGTTTCCCTTGTCCTGGGTGAATTAAACGCTTACGGAATACAGTTCATTCCTCGTCTGGCGCCGGTGCTCACGTTCGCCCTGATGGCAATCGTGCTAGCTGGCAGGCCGACGGGACTGTTCGGAGAAAGAAAGTGAAGCGTCACAAACGAATCGCCCTGGGGGTGATTGGCATTCTCTGTCTGTTGACGACTCCCCAGTTCCTGAGTGCCATTCACACCAACATTCTGGTGGAGCTGGCCATCAGTGCGACGTTCGCCGTAAGTGTGAATCTCCTGTTGAGCTATGCTGGGCTGCTCAGTTTTGGGCACGCTCTTTTTTTCGGGAGCGGCGCTTATGCCACAGCGCTCGCACTGACTCACATCGAGGGTTTAGGTCCGATCACCGCTCTGTTACTCGGGGGATTGGCCGGGTTTCTGGTCGCTGCACTTTGCAGTCCGTTTCTCGGGCGGATCAGCGGAACGGCTTTTGCCATGCTGAGCCTTGCGTTAGGTCAGCTGATGTACGTCATGTGCCTGAAATATAGAGAAGTGACAGGAGGTGAAGACGGAATCGCGGGTTTCCCTATCCCTCCCTTAATTA
Source organism: Terriglobia bacterium (assembly GCA_965223005.1). Lineage (GTDB taxonomy): Bacteria > Acidobacteriota > Terriglobia > JAJPHL01 > JAPKYU01 > CBDBKE01. Next base: position 263,998 of record CBDCVK010000010.1, read on the forward strand.
TCCCGGGGATTCTTCGCGTGGAACTGACAGACCCGACCAACTTCTTCTATTTTGCCCTCATCGTTCTTGGCGCTAGCATCGGGCTGATGTGGCACCTGACCAGGACCCCTTTTGGCAGCCTCGTGATCGGGATCGGAAATAATGCTGAAAGGGTCAGCTACCTGGGGTTTCACGTTTCCTACACGAAAGCCGTTCTCGTCATGATTTCTGGAACGTTTGCCGGCGTGGCCGGATCCGTTTTCGCCCTTTTCCACAATGTGGTCTCCACGGATGGAGTTCTTCACCTGATGGTGTCTTTCTTTCCTCTCATGGCAATCCTCGTGGGTGGCATCGGAACCTTTTCGGGACCAATTCTCGGTTCCGGGATTCTGATTCTGGTCGAGGATTGGAGTAGCCGGTACACAGAACACGTGGAGCTTGTGACCGGCTTAACATTCGTCGTGGTTGTGCTTTTCCTGCCTTCGGGACTGGGTGGTTTGGCAAAAATACTCAGGCGAAGATCACTCACTGCTTCCCCGGAGTAGATCACGGAGTCAGGTTCTCAGTGAACATCCTCGAGACCAAAGATCTACATCACGATTTCGAGGGATTGAAAGTCCTTTCTGGAGTGAACCTGCAGGTCAAGCAAGGGGAACGTCACGCCATCATCGGACCTAACGGTGCGGGAAAGACGACTCTCTTTAATATTATTGCCGGTGCCTTTCGACCACGTAGTGGGCGCGTGTTCTACAAGGGTAGCGACATCACGGGCTTCAAACCTCACAGACTTGCACGGCTCGGGATTAGCCGATCGTTCCAGATTACGAGTACTTTTCCGCGCCTGACGACCTTTGAGAACATGCGAATGGCGATTCTGTCCAATCACGGGATGCGCTTCAACTTTCACCGAAAGGTGGACAAACTCACAGCAGTGTCAGGGGCAACCCATGCCGCTCTAAGACGCGTTGACCTCGACGAGGACTCCGACCAACAAGCCGGCATGCTTTCTTATGGGAAGAGCCGCGCCCTCGAGGTGGGCCTGGCCGTGTTTACCAACACAGAGTTGGCCTTGCTCGACGAACCGACAGCCGGCATGTCAAAAGAAGAAACGGTTCGCAGTATCGACCTGATTAGACAGTTGACAGCCGGGAAGACCGTCATCATCGTGGAGCACGACATGGACGTGGTCTTTTCCCTCGCCGATCGGGTCACCGTGCTCCACTACGGCTCGATTCTGGCGTCGGGAAGCCCGAAGGAGGTTCGGGAGGACCCACGGGTCAAAGAGGCCTATCTCGGTCACGACCAGGCTTGACATTGCTTCTCGAAGTCAACCAACTCAACGCCTTTTACGGGTCAAGTCACGTCCTCCAAGGGGTGTCCCTCAATGTCAATCGGGCTGAAATTGTCGCCATCCTGGGACGCAACGGCGTCGGGAAGAGTACGACGCTCAAAACGATCATGGGCTTGGTCCGGCCGAGGTCCGGTTCGGTCATCTTCGATGGATTGGATATCTCCGTTTTGCCTCCCTACAAGGTGGCCCGCGCTGGTATTGGTTATGTCCCGGAAGACAAAAGGATATTTCCTAATCTTTCTGTGCGGGAGAACCTTTTGCTGGCAAAGAGGAGCGTTGCGGCCGGCAACGAAGGCCAGTCGGAACTATGGACCGCGGAGAGAGTTTTCCAACGCTTTCCTATGCTCGAAAGGAGAGCTGACAACAAAGGGGCGCAGCTGTCTGGCGGCGAACAGCAGATGCTGGCCATTGGTAGAGCGTTGATGGGCAATCCTGTGCTCTTGCTCGTTGATGAACCAACCGAAGGGCTGGCGCCGCTTCTGGTTGATCAAGTGCGGGATGTCCTTCGTCAGATCAACCAGGCAGGTGTCTCCGTTCTCCTCACCGAACACAACATGCGCGTGGCGCTCTCCCTGGCACATCGCGTGTACCTGATGGGAAAGGGTCACATCGGATTCTCCGGGACCGTAGACGAGCTGAACTCTGAGCCTGAGATCAAATCGAAGTACCTTGGGATCTAGAATCTCAGGTTGTCTGCGGACTCAAACTATATTCGCCTCAGGAATAAGAGTTCCTTTCGGGCAGCATCAACATTGCCTTCCGAGGGCCATATCCTAAAGCCTGTAGACGTTGACACCCCCAAAGGAGACCCAGATAATGCCTGGGTCAACCACAGCAAAAAGTCGAAAACCGTTCGGCCTGAAAAGACCATTCCAGGTGGGAGTTTGAATTCGCATGGCAACAGCCAAATCGCTGCGTGTAGTGGTTACCGCAGGAGCCTCGGGGATTGGAAGAACCATTGCGGAGACCTTTCTCGCTCAGGGATCTTCTGTTCACGTCTGCGACATTTCCGAGACCTACCTTGAGGAGATCGCCGACACCCTTCCCCGCGTCGGCACGACACGGGCTGACGTTGCCGATGAACATCAGGTTGACCGGTTGTTTCAGGAAGCTACCAGCCACCTGGGTGGGCTCGATGTCCTGGTCAATAACGCGGGCATCGCTGGGCCGACAGCGGCGGTCGAGGAAGTCCAGCTGGAAGATTGGGCACGGACTTTGTTCACGCGGTCAACATAACGGGTCAGTTTCTTTGCGCTCGTCGCGTCAATAACGCGGGTCCCGCTCTTGAAGCGGGCCGGTGGCGGGTCGATCGTAAACATTTCCTCCGTCGCTGGGCGTCTGGGCCTGCCTTTGCGCGCGCCGTACTCAACATCGAAATGGGCGGTGGTGGGTTTCACCAAGACTCTGGCGGCGGAACTTGGCCCGCATGGAATCCGGGTCAATGCCATCCTGCCGGGGATGATCGACAATGAAAGAATGAAGGATGTCATCGAGGCTAAGGCGAGAGCGACTGGGATGAGCTATGCAGAATTGGAGGAGGAGTTAGTACGCTCGGTGTCGTTGCGAAAGAAAATCAGCCCCCAAGATGTCGCTAACATGATCATTTTCCTTTGCTCCGATGCAGGAAGTAGCATCTCGGGCCAGGCGATCAGCGTCTGTGGGAATACGGAGTATGCTCGCTGAGAAAGGCCTACAGGCTAACGGGGATTCACACGCAGACCTATTACGGGCATTAAATCCCTTCGTGATCTATAGCAGGATATTTGACAGACCAATAGTGGAGTACCAGGGGCCAACCTGGTTCGCTCGAAGATGCGGCTACACCCACCCAAGCTCCTTCATCGCAAGCCCCGAATTCCAAATCTTTGTCATGTGACTGAGCTTGTCGCCCTCGAAGAACATCACGTACACGTAGTCAGTCTTGACGCTCTTGCCGGTAGGCGGACACGGTCCGCCCTCGCCCGTATGCGTCGCCGAGAAAACAGCGTAGGCCGAAACGTTCTTGCGCTCGGCGTCAACGGCCCACGACTTGAGGTCGTAGCGTGCGTCGGGCATAAACCCGACCAGCGCCTTCATCCAATCGGCGTAGGCGGCAAGAGTCGTGATGCCGGCTAAAGGCTCGGCCTGAGCCGAGAAAGACGCATCCGGCTTGCAGTAGGGCGCGCACGTTTGCCAACCCTTTCCGGCCTCACAGGCCTCAAAAAAACCTCGCGCAGTTTGTTCCATAGAATGTGACATTGAATCCCCCCGGTGGCTTCAGCCGAGATTTCCTTTTTGGCCTTCCGGCGAGTGAAAATATACACTCATTTGCGTCCCACCGAGTACGATTGTTTCTCCGAGAGGGCCATCGGCTCAGAACCGCCCTTCCAGTTAAAGGTGGGAATCACCGGCGCTTCTCGTGGAAGAAGGGATTGACCTGGCGAGATCCAAAACTCTCCGGCATGCCTGACGGCCGGCTCATGATGGTCGCCGGCGGCGCAGTTTACGACGCAACCCGTCATCACACAGGATTCGTTTTACACGGGCAAGAACTCTAGTTTGGTTCATCCCCGGTCGCGACATCATGGTCCTGCTCCCCGCCGGCAGCCGAAGCAGGGGCCAGCGCAAGCTGCGCTCCCGATTTGATGAGGCCGCCTTCGCCAGGGCCCTGGAAGAAACTGAATCCGTGACGGCCATTCCAAGCGAACGGACCGCCCAGCTTCTTGCCGGCTGCTAGAGTAGCGTCGTGGATTTTGGTGACTAACGCCTTGTACCTTGGGTCGCTCCGTTCCCATCCTGTGAAGCTGCCCAGGTCGCCGCTCGCGGCGAAGATCACGTCGACGCCCGGAACCGCGGCGATCTTATCCACGATCGCAACACCGTCTGGCGATTCAATCATGATCACGATCATGATGTTGTCGTTGGCGGTCTCACGGTAGTCCTTTCCCCAGACCGCAGCGTACTGACCACCACCGTGGCTGCGGCGCCCCAGGGGCGGGTACTTCGCATACTTGACCGCATCCTGAGCCTCTTCGACGGTGTGAACCATGGGAACGACGATCCCCAGAGCGCCGATGTCGGTCGCTTTCTGGATGTCGCCTTCGGTGGCGTCCGGCACGCGAATGGAAGGAATGGCCGGAGCGTCCTTACAGGCCCAGATCATCTTGGCCACGTCGTTATACGTCAGCGGGCTGTGCTGCATCTCGATCCAAAGGAAATCGAAACCGGCGTTGGCCATGGCGCAATAGATGTTCGGGTCTGACGTGGAAACGGTGCCGCCAATAACGGGCTTGCCTTCCATCAGCTTCTGCTTCGCCGTGTTGTACATTCGCACCTGCGCTCGTACAGCCGATGGAATCACCAAGGACAGCATCATGCAGACCACAGTGGATAAGAGGACTCGTCTTCTAGTCATGAACCTCTCCTTTGTTCGTGAGACGATGTTGTCAAACATTAGGCTTGGCTAGAACTTGGACCGTTCCAGGACACTGCGATCCCCCCATCCTGGGTGGAGGTCCTCCAGTCGGACGTCGACCCTGCCAATATACATTTGAAACTAGTAGGGCGCTTGAACTATTCCCTGATGTTGTCGAGACGCCATCAGGCCGGCAACTGCCTCATCCAAAAGTCGCGGATGTGATACAAGACCCTCGGTGACAGGTAGAGCAATCGACTGAGGAAGAGGAACTGGAGGCTAATGCAAGAAGCCGGGCAATTCCTTCTTGAGCATGGCTACGCGGTCCTGTTCGCCCTGGTGTTCGCCGAGCAGATCGGCCTCCCCCTGCCTGCTATTCCCATCCTGCTGGCGACGGGGGCGATGGCCAGCACGGGCCATTTCTCTTTCACCCTGGCGCTGTTGGTGGCTGGTCTGGCTGCAGTGCTGGCCGACTGGATCTGGTACCAGCTGGGCCGCCGCCGCGGCCACTCGGTCCTGAACCTGCTTTGCAGGATCTCCCTGGAGCCTGATTCCTGTGTGCGCCGCACGGAAGACGTCTTTGCCCGGCACGGCGCCCGCGCTCTGCTGTTTGCCAAGTTTGTTCCCGGCCTGAACGTTGTGGCGCCCCCGCTGGCTGGCATGCTGCGCATGCGCTTGGGGCGCTTTCTGGTATTCGACGGCCTCGGAGCGCTCTTCTGGGCGGGAGCGTTTGCTGGAGCAGGCTTTCTATTCGCCTCGCAGCTCGAGCGAGCGGCAGCCCAGGCTGCGCGGCTGGGGGCGTGGCTGCTTGTCCTGCTCCTTGCCGCGCTGGCCGGCTTCCTGGGTTGGAAGTACGCGCAGCGCCAGCGTTTTCTCCGCCAACTCCTCATCGCCCGCATCCACCCAAAAGAACTGATGGAGAAGCTGGAAGCCGGGGGGGGAGATGGTCATCGTGGACCTGCGCCACTTGATCACGTTTGAGGCGGACGGCGAAAAAGTGCCCGGCGCCCTGCACCTGCCACCCGAGCAACTGGATGCCCGCCACCAGGAGATCCCCCGGGACCGGGACGTGGTTCTCTACTGCACGTGACCCAACGAAGCCACCAGCGCCCGGGTGGCGCTGCTGCTTCGTCGCCGGGGCATCTCACGGGTCCGTCCGCTGACCGGGGGCTTCGATGCCTGGCGCGCCGCAGGCTTTCCTCTGGAATCTGTAGCATCGCCTGGCGTTGCCAGTACAGCGCGATGACTGACCCGGCGGATCGCACCTTGACCCTAAGTGAAAGTGCAGATAGACTTAGAAGAAGGAGATTGTATGTTGAGGCGCTGCACACTGTTGCTGGTGCTGGGTTTAGTCGTGGCTGTCACGCCGCTGACGGCCCAACTCCGCATCGGTGCGCGTCACGGCGGGCATCGCTTTCACAGCAGCTTCAGAGGAGGCTTCGGTTTCGCCTCCCACCGCAGCTTTTTTGCGCCTCGCTTCTTCGGCTCCGGGCTGTACCCGTACCACTTCGGATTCGGAGGCATTTCCCCACGGTTTGCTTATGGGGTGCCGATGGCCCGGCGCCCGCAGTATCGGGTATGGGTTTTGGGCGCGACGCACGACTGGCGGTACTGGGACCCCACCTCTGGGATCGTCGAGGGGCCGCTGGTGGACAGCTCCGCGCATCAGGCCACCGGCGAAAGCGTTCCGCAGCCCTTCCTGGACAGCCGCGTCATCGGCATGGGGATCCCGCAGTGGGCACTCGGGAACCAGGAACCGTTGGGGAATGTGGCGCGGCGCCACCGGGCGCTGGCCGAGCGGACCCGCTCCGCCAGACCTCTGCTTGCCGCGCATCGCATCGAGCGGCCCTAGCCGGCGACAGACCAAGCTTCCTCTAATTGCTCAGCTCCGGTGATTGCTCAGTACCTCTGATTTCTCAACTGCGGGCTCCTCTTCATCCCAAGAGCCAACAGAAGCAGCAATGTCAGGAATTGCCTTTCCGAAGTGAGCACATTTCGCGTACGAGCTTACTGCCGGGCTCAGCTCGTTCAGACGTAATCGGAGCAGGACATGTAGTAGCTGCAGCGGGAGCAGACCAGTTTGCATTTCTGCTCCACGAGGGGCGTACCGCAGTTGGGGCAAAACTTGGAGGGGGAAGCTTCCTCAGAATGCGCTTTCGAGTTCACGTGTTGCAGTGGCTTGGCGCCGGTGTGGGCGATGAGGCAAGTGGGTTTGCCTTTGGTGTCGCGGGCTTGCGACAGAGCGTCCAATAATTGCCGCATGTCGTGCCCATCCGCTATGAGCGTCTGCCAGTTGAGGGACTTCCACTTGGGCTCCATTGGCTCGAGCTCCAGCAGTTTCTTGACCCGTTTGTCGAGCTGCGGGTAGTCGTAATCCACAATGACGCACAGATGGTCGGCTTTGTGGAAGCTGCCCCACATGGCGGACTCCCAAAACTGGTCCTCCAGAATGTCCTGGTTGCCAAGCAGGACGTAGACACGATAGTCCACCTGCTCGAGCCGCCCGGCTAGCGCCGCACCCAGCCCTAGCGACAGCCCATCGCCCAACGCCGCGCTGGAGGCTTCCAGCACCGGCAGCATGTGCTTGTCGAGAGGGTGCGGAAGCCGGCTGCCAGCCTTGCACAAGCTCGGCAGCAAATCGCGAGGCAGGTAGCCAGCTTCGACATAGGCGCAGTAGAAAAGGGGCGCGCCGTGCCCTTTGCTCAAGAACAGGCGGTCGCGTTTCTCCCAGCCTGGCCGAGCCGGGTCGTGGCGCAGATGGTTGAAGAATAGGGCGGTCAGGATTTCGGTAGCCGACAGATGGGAGCTCGGCTGGTCGGAACCAGCCTCGGCGATCGTCCCGAGCAAGGCTTGCCGGATTCGGTTGGCGAGCTGCTCCAGCTCGACAATGTCTTCAATCTTCTTCACTGAAACCCAGGTGGGTAATGTAGCACAAGCTTTGCGCGCGAACCGGAGCGGTCGCGCCTGCGTAGGTCAGGCGCATTGCTGCGACCTCTGAGTGACCACTTGAAGGGGAAAACGGCAAGTCTCGCTGGCAATTTCAATAGAAGGTGATTTTTCCGTCGGCGACGTTGGCCATGTAGTGGTCCCCCTCCAGGAACTTCATGATGCGGGCGCCGTGGCGGGCCCTCTGGGCCCAGAGCGATGTGGTACGCGGATTTTGCTCCACTCCCACCAGTTGCCGCCCCGCCACGATGAATTGCACCTGACGCAGGCGCTTGCTGCTTGTCTTGGTCACCGGATAGGCCCCGGCCCCCAGTTCCACCCGGTCCTTGCTGTCCACCATCACCTGGTGCCAGATGGAAACCAGTGCATCGGTCAGCAAATTACTTCGCGGTTCTGATGGGCCAGCGTCGTTTTCCATACCCAGTCAGTTGTCCAAGCCGGGTCATTATACCCCCATCATACTCTCATCCGGCGGATCAGGCAGGATCACCAGGCGGCCAGCGGCACCAAAGCCCAAGGCTCCTGGCGGCAAGGGCGATTGGGAGTATATAGAGGGCGATGCGGACAACCGCCCTGCGAGGAAAGTCCTGCCCCCCGCAGGGGGATCACATGTTTGCGTGCGCGGCTCTGCAATTCGGACAGCATGCAGAGCCGCGCGTGTCAGGGAGAGTTCAGTTCAGGCGACTTAGTGCTGCGGGCGATGAGACAGCCGGCGGTTGCGCCTTCGGAAGTCGTTGTCGCGCCGGTCGTGGCGCCGCTGGTGAACCTCGCGGTGCGCTTTCTGCTGGCGGCCGTGGAATCGGCGGTGCGCCCTAGAGCCGTCCGAGCCATCGAAGTCCGAGTACCGCTCGTGAAACTCGCCATGCCTCTCACGCAGGCCTCGATGAAACTTGCGGTGGTTTAGGCGGTCCCTCCTACCGCGTTGGTCGCGATCCACAAACACACCACGGTCGTTGAAATTGAATATGCCGCCGCCCCTCCGCTGCAGCCCAGGTGGCAACTGGCCGGTACGCTGCACGTGCCGCGCCAGCCCCGGAGGCAAATTGCCGCCGCGCTTGGCCAACCCGGGCGGCAGGCCAACGCCACGCCCGCGGCCGTTGCGGAAAGCGCCATCTCCAAAACGACCTCTTCGGCCCCGTCGCTCTCCTTTGTGGTCGGCCATCAGGGAAGTGACCCCGAGGCCCGCCACCAGCATTGCCAACAACCCGGCTAACAACCCGCTTCGTTTCATACTCCCTCCTTGTCCCCGCACAGCCGCCTATTCAGCGATTTGGACGAATCCGGGCACAAGACCGTTACGGGCAATATGCTCGACCAGGTAAAACAGGGGAGGTGCCAGGATTCAGAGGCCCCGTATCTCATTAGGTTTCCTGCGCAACTGAGCTTAGAATTAGTGCTAGCAGCCCGTGTCTAAAATCGCCAGATGGGGAAGAAACATGTTACTTCGGAAATGTTCTTACTTACAATCGGGCCATGGCCATGGGAACGCGCAAGCATCGTCAGCGACAAGAGCCGCTGTGGTATCGGGCAGAGTTGGCCGAGGCGCCCGGACACCCGTTCTACCGGCGGCTGCACCAACTGTTGGAGGAAGCCGATTTTGATCGATTCTGCGAGAGTCGGTGCCGGCAGTTCTACCACGAGCGGCTGGGCCGACCGTCGTTGCCGCCGGGGATGTACTTCCGGTTGATGCTGATCGGCTTCTTCGAGGGGATCGACAGCGAGCGAGGCATCGCCTGGCGGGTGGCCGATTCCTTGAGTTTGCGGCAGTTTTTGCAGATTGGGCTGGATGAACAGACGCCGGATCATGTGACGATCTCGCGCACGCGGCGGCTGATGGACGAGCCGACGCACCAGGAAGTGTTTGGATGGGTGCTGCGGCTGGTGGCCGAACGGGGCCTGCTGAAGGGCAAGACGATCGGCATTGACGCCACCACGCTGGAAGCCAACGCGGCCATGAGGTCGATCATGCGGCGGGACAGCGGGGAAAGCTATACGGAGTACCTGAAGCGGTTGGCGGAGGCCGAAGGGATCGAAGCCCAGGATGCAGCGGCGCTGCGGAGGATGGACCGCTGCCGACCGAAGAAGATGTCCAATGCGAAGTGGGTGAACCCACATGATCGGGAAGCGGAGATCACCCGGATGAAGGACGGGCGCACGGCACTGGCTTACAAGGCCGAGCATGCGGTGGACATGGAGACTGGGGCGATTGTGGCGCTGACGGCGCACGGGGGAGCGACCGGCGACACGGAATCGGTTCAGCAGACCCTGCCGGCGGCCGGCGCGGCGGTGGGCGAGCAGATCGCGACACCCACGGCCGAAGGGGAGTTTGTGGTGAACGCAGACGGGGTGGAAGAGGTGGTGGCCGACAAGGGGTATCACAGTGGGGAAGTGCTGGCAGAGATGCAGGCGATGGAGGTGCGGACCTACATTGCGGAGCCGGAGCGGGGACGGCGGCAATGGACGGGCAAGGAAGAGCAGAAGGCGGCGGTCTACCGCAATCGGCGGCGGGTGACGGGGCAGCGAGGGAAGGCGCTGCTGCGGAAACGTGGGGAGATGCTGGAGCGTCCGTTTGCGCACATGTATGAGACGGGCAGGATGAGACGCTTGTATGTCCGTGGGAAGATAAACGTGCAAAAGAAACTGTTGCTGCAGGCAGCAGCCTGCAACCTGGCGCTAGTTTTGCGCCAGCTGCTGGGGGCGGGAACCCCGCGAGGCCTGCAAGACCGCATCACCGAGCTGTTTTTGCTCGTTTTCTGGATCACTGCCACAAGAATGGCCCACCCCGAATCCCCCACGCCCCTATCCTGGTGCAACGGTCAAATTCACGGCTTTGCTCTTCACTTGCCCCGCCTGAAAAAGAGGCCGGCCCAAAGGCCGGTTTAGACACGGGCTGCTAGGACCAGGATGCGGCGGAGTCAGACAATTTGGCTGCTGAAGAGCAGGATGCTCGCGGCAGCTCTGTTCACGCTGCTCCCGCTCTGGAGCGCGGCTCAGGGGCCCAACGCGCCGCCCAGCCCGGTACGCTACACGGAGGCTCGCGAGCATCCGGTGCGCCGGGCGATCCAGTTACCCGGCACAGTTGAGTCGCCGACCGTCAGCCTGGTGGCTGGCGAAGTTGGCGGGCTGGTGCTGGAACTGCTGGCGCGCGAGGGTGCCACCGTCAAACAAAACCAGCCACTGGCCCGACTGCGCACCACCAACCTCGAGTTGCAGCGCGACGCTGCTCAGGCGCAGCTCAAAGAGGCCGAGGCGCGCCTGAAGCTGGCTGAGCGGAACCGGGACCGCGCTCTGGAACTGTTCGAAGCCCAGTTGATCTCGCGCCAGCAGTACGACGATTCCTTCTTCGAGTTCAACGCCTGGCAGGGAAGTGTCGAGCGGCTGACTGCTGAAATCGCCCGCATCAACGACGACATCAGCCGCTGCACCATCCGCGCACCCTTTACCGGCGTGGTGACCGCCGAACAAACCGAGGTTGGCCAATGGCTCGCCGCCGGCGACCCGGTGGTGGAAATTGTCTCGCTGGCCATGCTGGAAGTGCGCGTTGAGGCTCCGGAGCAATATTTCCCTGACATGAAGCGCGGGACCAGGGCCAGCGTTACCTTTGAGTCTCTGCCCGGTTTGCAGGTTCGTGGCCGCATCACCGCCATCATTCCTCGCGCCGACCCCCAGGCCCGCACCTTCCCCCTCAAGGTACGCATCCCGAACCGCAGGGGTCGCCTCGGCGTGGGGATGCTGGCCCAGGTATCGTTCCCGGTCGGGAAGTCCTACCGCGCCACGGTGGTCCCCAAGGACGCTGTTCTAAGGCGCGGCCCTCAGGAGCTCATCGTCCTGATGAACGGTGACAGTACCGTCAGCATGGTCCCGGTCGAGACCGGCCAGGGCGTCGGTGACTGGGTAGAGGTCCGGGGCCCGATCGAGGCTGGCACCAAGGTTGTCACCCGAGGCAACGAGCGCCTCCGTCCGGGCCAGGTGGTACAGGGCGAACCGCTGGAGTACCGGCTACCGTGAAGATCATCAACGACGCCATTCGCTTCCCGGTCACCACTGCAGTCGGTGTGATCCTGTTGGTGTTGTTCGGCGCCATCGGCTTGTCCCGCCTGCCGATCCAGCTCACCCCCAACGTCGAGGAGCCCGAGATTACTGTGCGCACCCGCTGGCCGGGCGCCAGCCCCCATGAGGTGGAGCGCGAAATTGTCGAAGAGCAGGAGGAGCAGCTCAAGTCCCTGGATGGACTCACCAAGATGGAGAGCTCCAGCTCCGACGACCAGGGCACCATCACCCTGACCTTTCAGGTGGGTACCGAGATTGACACCGCCCTGCTGAAAGTCTCGAACCACCTGGAGCAGGTCCCCTCCTACCCCGACGACGCCGACAAACCCGTCATCCGCAGCGTGAATACCGAGGCCAACGCCATCGGTTGGTTTGCCTTGGCCCCTACAGAGGAAAACCCCTTCACCGGCGATATCTCCACGCTGTTTGATTTTGTAGACGACTCTATCAAGCCCGAGTTCGAGCGCGTCCCGGGCATCGCCGCCTCCAATATCTACGGAGGCCGCGAGCGGGAGATGCACGTCATTGTCGATCCGGCCAAGCTGGCCGCCCGGCGCGTCACCTTGAACGAGCTGGGCGCCGCCGTAGAGCGGGAAAACCGCAGCTATAGCGGCGGGGACTTCGACGAGGGCAAACGCCGCTACCTGGTCCGCACCGTGGGCGAGTACCGCTCGACCGAGGACATCGAGAATATCGTCATCGCCATCCGCAACGGCGTTCCCATCTACCTGAAGGACGTGGCCCGCGCCGAGCTGGGCTACCGCAAGGCCACCGCCAGAGTCTTCCAAGAAGGCGGACAGGTGATGGCCATGAACGCCGTCAAAGAACCCGGCTCGAACGTGCTGGAGGTGATGGACACACTGAAGCAGAAGGTGGCGCGCCTGAACGAGAAAGAACTGCGCGACCGCGGGTTGCAGCTTAGCCAGGTCTACGACGAAACTGACTACGTTCGCGGCGCCATTGACCTGGTGCGCCAGAGCTTGATCATCGGCGGCGTGCTGGCCGTCATTGTTCTGCTGCTGTTCCTGCGCAGCGTCACCAGCATGCTGGTGGTCGCTATCGCCATCCCCATCAGCATCATCGGCACCTTCCTGATGATGTGGCTGTTTGGCCGCACGTTGAACGTCATCAGCCTGGCCGGGCTGGCCTTTGCGGTGGGCATGGTCGTGGACAGCTCGATCGTGGTTCTGGAGAACATCTACCGCCACCGGCAGATGGGAAAGCCGCGCTTTGCCGCTGCCTTCGACGGCGCGCGCGAGGTGTGGGGCGCGGTGCTGGCCAGCACCCTGACCACCGTGGCCGTCTTCGTGCCGGTAGTGTTCATCCAGCAGGAAGTTGGCCAACTGTTCGGCGACATCGCCATCGCCATTAGCTGCGCTGTCGTCCTGAGCCTCCTGGTTTCGATCACCGTCATTCCCAGCCTCTCGGCCAAGATCCTGCACGCTGCCGAGGCGGACCCGGAGCGGTACAGCTTCCGCAATCTCTGGGGTGTCTCGTTGCTGGCGCGCCGCTTTACGAGCCTGGTCACTGGCACCGTCCACTGGATCACCGGCTCCACTCTGCGCCGGCTGGCTGTGGTGGCCGCATTGACCACGGCCTCGTTGGGGCTGAGCTACTGGTTGATGCCCAAGACCGAATACCTGCCGGTGGGCAACAACAACTTCATTTTCGCGTTCATGCTGCCGCCGCCCGGGTTGAACCTGGACGAGGTGGCGTCGTTGCGCACTGTCATCGACCGGGAAATGGAGCCTTTGTGGGGGGCTGCGACCGACGCGACCGACGCCCAGGACCTGCCGGGCGGCGGCATTCGGAGTTTCTTCTTTGTCGCCCTGAGGGACCGGGCCTTTATGGGGGCTCGCTCGAACGATCCGCTGCGCGTGGGCGAGCTAATCCCGGTGTTTCAGCGCACCGGGTCCCAGATTCCCGGTTCCATTCTGGTCGCCAGCCAGGCCAGCATCTTCCAGCGTGGCCTTGGTGAGGGACGCAACATTGATATAGAAATTACCGGGCCTGAACTGGAGCGCCTGATGGAGTTGGGCAGCGAAGTGTTCCTCAACGTGATGCAGGTGTTGCCCGGCTCGCAGGCGCGGCCTATCCCCAGCCTGGACCTGGACAACCCCGAGCTACGGGTGCGGACTCACCGGCGCCGCGCCGCCGATGTGAGCGTCTTCAACCGTGAGCTGGGGTTTGCAGTCAGCGCGCTGGTGGACGGCGCCAAGGCCAGCGACTACCAACATGAGGGCAAAGAGATTGACCTGAAGGTGATGGGCGAGGAGAGCTTCGCGCACCGCACCCACCTGCTGGAACAGATGCCCATTGCCACGCCCGACGGCCGCCTGGTCACGCTGGGCTCGGTGGCCCAGATTTCGCTGGTCAACGGCCCCCAGACGATCAACCACATCAAGCGCGAGCGCGCGGTCACCATTCAGGTGACTCCCAGCGAGCAGGTGTCGCTGGAGGCGGCGATGGACTCGATTGAGTCCGACATCATTGGGCCCATGCGCCAGCAGGGCAAGCTGGGCAGCCTGTACCAGGCCAGGTTGAGCGGGACGGCCGACAAGCTAGCCGAGACTGGACGCGAGCTGCGCTGGAATTTCCTGTTGGTGCTGGTGATCACCTACCTGCTGATGGCTGCGCTGTTCGAGAGCTTCCTCTACCCCTTCGTGATCATGTTCAGCGTGCCCCTGGCGGCCCTGGGCGGCTTCCTGGGACTGGCCACCATGAACGTGTTCAGCTACCAGGCGCTGGACATGCTTACCATGCTGGGCTTCATCATTCTGGTGGGCACGGTGGTGAACAACGCCATCCTGATTGTCCACCAGTCTCTGAACCACATGCGCGAGGAGGGGCTGGCGCCTCGGGAGGCCATCCGTGAGGCGGTCTCCAACCGCATCCGCCCCATCTTTATGAGCGTCAGCACCTCAGTGTGCGCGATGCTGCCGCTGGTGCTGTTCCCGGGCGCCGGCTCGGAACTCTACCGCGGTCTGGGCAGCGTGGTGGTAGGTGGCCTGATCCTTTCTACGGTTTTTACCCTCTTCCTGGTACCGGCTCTGTTCAGCTTGACGCTGGACATCCGCTCCGCCCTGACGACCCGGCTGCACGGATGGCTCCACCCCGCCGAGCGCCCGGCCGGCGGCGATTAGCGACCGCTTGGTGGGACGCAAGCGCTGCCTGCGCACTTCGTAGTACACTCAACCGAGCCATCTTTAGATTCAGGCTTTGATCCACTCAAGAAGGCTATCTCGGTGACGAAAGACGATTGGCCGGTGGGATTTCTGGAAGGCGTCCGGCTGTTCAACCAGGGCCATTTCTTCGAGACCCACGAGGTGTGGGAGGAAGTTTGGAAGTCGGCGGCAGCCGAGGAGCGGGACTTCTACCAGGGCATGGTCCACCTCACCGTGGCGCTCTACCAGGCCCGGCGCGCTAACTGGCGCGCCGCCCACTCCCAGTTGCGCCGAGCGGCCAAACGACTGGCGCGCTTTGAAGCGCACCGCAACCTGGACGTTCGGGGTCTGCGGATGGCGGTCGCCGAGGCCGTCGAGCAACTCGAAGCCGGTTCCCCAGCCGGTACACCAGCCCGTACCGATGAGCCGCACTTTCCCCGAATCAGCCTCACTCCAACAGCTTGCCCCGAGTCTCCTGCAGGCCCGTAGCGATGAGGGCTGATGGGCAGCGAAGACGTCACTTGATGACAGTGAACTTGGCTTCGTAGCGGATGTTTTGTTCAGCCAGCAGGTCGCGGATCTCCAGTCGAATCGTGTAGTCACCGGGCCGCAAATCCGGCTGGAGGTCCAGGCTGAAGGTCGCGTGGAGAAAACGGGGCGGGTAGAACATGCGGTGCTTTTCTACCAGCGCCTTGGGCTTGGCATACAGCACCTCGCCCTCCGCATCGAGCACCGTGAGGTCTTCCTCCACCCAGACCTGCTTCTCAGGGCCGACCCGGAAGCCTACCAGCCAGTAGCGTGCCCACAGCGTGCTGCCCGCCAGGTAGGTGGTGGAGGGTTTGGGAGTGCCGTACTCGGTGTCAGCAAACTGGAACTTGCGCACCGTCAAGGTGGCGCTGGGCTCGACGGTCTCGCCGCGCACGCTGAAATTCATCTGGTGGCGCACTTCCTGGCCGGCAACTTCATCGCGCACGAGGATGTTCACCCGATATTCGCCGCTGGGGGCAAAGGCAGGGATCACCAGGGACCAGTTGACCTTGGGACGCCAGTCCTGGTCCTGCCGCCGTAGTCTCTCCTCGATCTTCTGGCTGAGGGTTTCCGTCAGCGGGACGTTCTTGGGGTCCACGCAGTCGATCCAGTAGGCGAGCCGCACTTGATCGTCCCTATCGGCCTGGAAGCCGCCGATACGGAACCTCAAGTACAGTGTGTCGCCGGCAGTGAGCCATTGCTCCCGCACCAGCACGCGGTCGTAGTCTTCGAAGTAGGCGTCCTGGATAGACAGGTCGGCTGCCGCCACCGGCAGGCGGAAGCCAGAGGCGAGGCAAATCAAAACGAGCAATAGAATGCGACGCCCCACTTCTTCATTTTAGCGCAACATGTGCTGGTGCAGCGCACCGACCTACAGGGCGTTCAGGGCAGAGAAAGGCCCGCAGCAGTGCTCGGTGGCGTTTTTTGCCCCAAGATCCCTGCTGGAGTCGCAATCGTGAGTAAGAGAAAAACTGCTAAGAGATTGGGCGCAGTTAATCCGATTCGATACCGGCGCGACTTAACAGGCGCCGCAGTGCTGATTCACCCGCCGCCCCGCGTTGAGTCCCGGCAATGTACCCCTCGCGGTCGATCACCACGTAAAACGGGACGCCCGGGCGGCTGAACCTGGCAGCAAGGTTGGTGTCCTCGTTCAGCACGACCCGGCATGACCGCGGATTCCGCCGAAGATACTTGCGGACTGTTTTCTTCGACTCGCCGACGTCCACAGCGAGCACAATCAAACCCTGGTCGGAAAACTCCTTGTCGATTGCATCCACCAAGGACTGTTCCCTGCGACAGTAGCCGCACCACGTGGTCCAAAACTGGAGCAGGACGACTTTTCCCTTCACCGACTTCTTGGTGAACCTTTCGCCCGCGAGCGTTTTCGCATAAAACTGAGGAGCTGGTCCCTGCTTGTCCACCCCGCCAAACGCGAAAAGAATCGCGAGGTTCAGGAAGAAGAATAAAACTAGCCGGAACGTTCCGTTTCTCGCGCGCATGTCATGGACTGTAGCACAGAAACAAATCACGAATTGGTGCCCTTTAGCGGACATGGAGGGGTCCATTCGGGTTGGCCTTTGGTCGGCCGGAAACTTCGCCACCCGAGCCCGGACGGCTTCCGACGGCGGCAACTGAGCGGGCCTCATTTTCCCGCCCGGGCTCCTCCGTCGCATCGTCAGAAGCGCTGCCGGCTGAGCGGAGGCGCTCAAGCGCCCAGGCCGCATGCTCGCGGATCAGCTCACTGGGATGAGCTGCCAGCCGCTCCAGTTCCGGAAGCAACTTCGGGTCCCCGGAATTGCCCATCGCCACGCACACATTCCGCAGAAAGCCACGATAGCGAGCACGCTGGATGGGACTGTTGCGGAACAGACCGCGGAACTGTTCCTCACTGATCCGAGCCAGCTCTTCCAGCGGCGGGTTGAACAGACCCGGACGCGGCAGGAATGCTTGCTCCTGAGTCGCCGGAGCCTTTCTATTCCAGGGGCAGACGTCCTGGCAGATGTCGCAGCCGAACACGTGGCGGCCTAGGCCGGGACGCATCTCGACGGGGATGGAGCCGCGGGCCTCGATGGTCCAATAGGAAATGCAGAGGCGGGAATCGAGCACCCGGGGCTCCAGCAGAGCGCCCGTGGGGCAGGCATCCAGGCAGCGGGTACAGGTACCGCAGCGGTCCGCGGCCGGCAGGTCCGGCTCCAGATCCAGGGTGGTCAGCACTTCGCCCAGAAACAGCCACGAGCCCAGTTGCTGATTGATCAGGCAGGTGTTCTTACCCAGCCAGCCGACCCCGGTGTGCCGCGCCAGTGCCCGCTCCAGCACGGGACTGGTGTCCACGGCGATTCGCGCCTGAAACGAAGACGGCATCCGCTGTTCGAGCAGGGTCACAAACGATTCGAGCCTCTCCCGGAACACCTTGTGGTAATCCTCGCCCCAGGCGTAGCGCGAAATCCAGGCGCGGGTGGCCTCCGGCAGGCTGGTCGAGTACGGCAGCGGTGTGTTGTAGTTCAGCGCCAGGCAAATCACCGAGCGAGTGCCGGGCAGCAAGCGCTCCAGGTCAGCGCGAATTTCGGCCCGCGTCCCGGTCATGTAAGACAGCGCAGCATGGTAGCCGCGCTCGAGCCAGGAAAAGAAAAAGGGCAGGTCCGGGCCGGTGGGTAGATCCGTGGCCCGAACCACTCCCCACAGGTCCAGACCGAGCTGTCGGGCCGCCGCTTTCAGCAGTTCCCGCTCTGGCAGCAGTTCCCGCTTGGGCATCACGGGCTACTGTACCACCAAAAAGACCCCCCGCTTCGCCCCTCCCTAGTCCCCATACGACTATGAAAAGTAGCCCTTTAATAGAAAACAGTTAAGCTATCATGACACCGCCCTTAAGGTTAGGGAGCGGTTCGTGTGCCCCGCTATGGGAGGGGGTGCCGTATATTCTTAGGAACCCGAGTAAGGAGACGAGTAGATGCCCCGAGCTATCAAATACTTAGAGGCAGGTCTGACGCACGCTGCGGCCGGCGCCTTCAATGCTATCCAGTTCGTTAACAAGTATCGGCCCAATCCTTCCTTTATTCCCAAGTGGTCCGACAAGCCGCTGCTCAAGTCCTCACAAAAGACAAAACCTCCTCTGGGCTGGCCGCGCCAAACTGATTCGCTCTGTCCCAAGTGCGTTAAGGAAGCGCGCGAGAAGATTCTCAGCGGCGAGCAAGACTACAGGATCTTGATCAATGAGAAAGTGGGCGAGATCAAGGCCAACATCGTGGAGCGCGACGGCAAGATCTGGATGATCAAGGAATGTCCGCAGCACGGCCGTTTTGAGGACATCATGTCCATTGACCCGGCTTTCCTGAAGCACATCGAGGACAGTTTCCCCGGGCGCGACATTCCGTCCCACAACGACGAGACGCTGCACAACCACGGCAGCAGCTCCATCCGGCACGGGCGCGGTTCGGTGCTGACCGTTGACCTGACGAACCGCTGCAACATGATGTGCGACCCCTGCTTCATGGACGCCAATCAGGTGGGCTTTGTCCACGAGCTCTCCTTTGAGGAAGTCAAGGAAACCCTGGACAATGCCATCAAGATCAAGCCACGGCGGCAATTGTCGGTGCAGTTTTCAGGAGGCGAGCCAACCATGTCGCCGCACTTTCTGGATTCTGTCCGCTACTGTCGCAAGCTGGGCTACAACAGCGTGCAGGCAGCCACCAACGGCATTCGGTTTGCTCAGAGCAAGGAGTTCGCCCGCCAGGCGGGAGAAGCCGGACTCCGCTACGCGTATCTGCAGTTCGACGGCATCGGCGAGGACGCCAACAGCCACCGCAAAGTGGGCAACCTGTTTGACGTCAAGTTGCAGGCCATCGACAACCTCCACGAGGGCGGGGTAGAAGTCATCCTGGTGATCACGTTGCTGAACGGGGTGAACAACGACCAGGTCGGGCCCATCATTGAATTCGCCTGCAACAATCCCAAAAAGATCGGGTTCATCGCCTTCCAGCCGGTGTCCTTCACGGGGCGCGATGAGGACATTACCGATGACCGGCGCATGCGCCAGCGCTATACGCTGTCGCACCTGGCGCATGACGTCAAGAATCAGACCGGATATACCGAGCCTACCCGCGACTGGTTTCCCATTTCGTTGATTGCGCCGTTCGCCGACTTTGCGGATCTCTCCCACGGCCCCCAGGCCGACTTTGGGCAGGTGAGCTGCAGCTGCCATCCCAACTGCGGCGTCGGCACCGCCATGATGATCAACAAGGAGACCAAGGAGATGGCGCCGGTGCCGGCGCTCCTGAATGTCCCGGGCCTGGTCGGCGACATGAAGAAGATCACCGATGCGGCCCGCGGAAAACGGTTCTCCAATTTCATGATGGCGCTGGCGCTGCTGAAGAACTACAAGCCCTTTGGCGCGCCGCAGAGCATGACTCTGATGGACCTGCTGAAGAAGTTCGACAAGTCCTTCGCTCTCACCGGTAAGAGCTACGGCGTCGGCCTAGAGCGGCGCAAGGACCCCTGGAACATGCTGTTTGTCGCCGGCATGTGGTTCCAGGACCTGTTCAACTACGACTTCCGGCGTACCGAGATGTGCATCATCCCCTACGCCACCCAGGAAGGGGAAATCTCCTTCTGCGCCTATAACACCGGCGTCGGCTGGCGCAACATCATCGAGAAGATGCACCAGAACGCGACCGTGGCCAAGTGGTACAAGGAGCACGGCCGCCACAAGATTTACGCCGCCGGCAAGAACGTCGAGTTGCCTACCGCCGAGCATTCGCTGCTCGTCAATGCGGATCATTCCTCTCGGGTGCGGGAGAAGGGTGAAGGGCCGCAAAACGCCTTCGAAGAGGAACGGCTGATGCACAAGTTGTTCCGCGAGCAGGTGCTGGGGCAGAAGGAGCCCGAGTTGGTGCAGATTAAGCAGGCGGGCGGGCGGCCCAACGGCGGCAATGGCCACGGCACGGCGGCGGCGCCTCCCGTTGCTCCCGTGGGCGAGCAGACCTCAGCCGAGCACGCGATGCCTGCGGGCGACTAGTTTCCTGGGTCAGTCCCCCCCAGCGGCCATTGCGAACGGGGTAGCCAACTCGAAGCGGTTGGCTACCCCGTTTGCTTTTGCCCACCCAGGTCGATTCCCCCAGCGAACGGTAGCCACTTTGCTCCCGCCTCACCGGCGGAAGAAGGCGGCAATGGCGGCGACCACGCGCTGTTGCTGCTCGTCGGTAATTTCCGGGAAGATCGGAAGGGAAAGGACCTCGCGCGCGGCGCGCTCGGCTTCCGGGCAGCCACCCTCCTTACCGCCCAGCGAGGCAAAGCAACGTTGCAGGTGCAGCGGGAGTGGGTAGTAGATGGCGGTGCGGACGCCCTCAGCTTCCAGGGCCAGATGGAGCCGGTCGCGGTCGAGCGCGCGAATCGTGTACTGGTGGAAGACGTGCCGGCCGGGGCCAGGCTCCACCCCCGGCACCACCACCGGGCGTTCGTCCGAGGGGTAAACAGCTGCGTCCTGCGCCAGGCCGCGCTCCACGAACAGGCGGGTGTAGCGCTCGGCGGCGTGCTCGCGGGCAGCCGTCCAGGCCTCCAGGTGCCGCAGTTTCACCAGCAGCACCGCTGCCTGCAACGTGTCCAGGCGGCTGTTGAGGCCCACCTCCTCGTGGTAGTAGCTGTCGGTTGAGCCGTGCACGCGCAGACGGCGCAGCCGAGCCGCCAGTGCGTCGTCGTCGGTCACCACCATTCCGCCGTCACCATAGCCCCCGAGATTCTTGGCAGGATAGAAGCTGAAGGTGCCCATGCGCCCGAGGCCGCCGGCGCGGCGGCCATGGCGCTCGGCCAGAATAGCCTGCGCCGCGTCTTCCACTATGGGTACCCCCTCGGGCAGACGCTCCCGCAGCGCCTCCATGTCAGGAATCTGCCCGAACAGGTCTACCGGGATGGCGGCCCGCAGTTTCTGATGGCGGGCTACGGCTTGCTCCAGGGCGGCGGGTGACATGTTGAAGGAGCGCGGCTCGATGTCCACGAACACCGGGCGTGCTCCCAATCGGGCTACCGCGCCGGCGGTGGCTACAAACGTGAACGATGGGACCGCGACTTCGTCGCCCGCGCGAATATCGAGCGCTAGCAGCGTCAGCAGCAGCGCGTCGGAGCCGTTGGCGCAGGCTACCGCATGACGGGTCCCGCACAAGCGCGCCATCTCCTCCTCCAGAAGGCGCACCTCGCGGCCCAGCACGAACTCCTGCCGCTCCAGAACGTCGGCTAGGGCCAGTGCAACTTCGGTGCGGATGGAATCGTACTGCGCGCGCAAATCGTGCAACGGCAGAACCGGCTTGCGGGACACGGCTTCGGGACTATATCACAGGACTCTTTGCGGGCCTTTGGAATGGGATTCTGAGCTCAGGAGTGAACAAGGCTTTGGCCTTTAGGCCTCGTATTTTCGACCATTCAAGCAGTAACCCCGGGCGGCCGGGACCCGTCTTATGGGCATGAATTCCCGATCCTCCTTCCCACTGTTCGCCGTGATCGTGCTGCTGGCGGTTTTGGCTTCGGGGGCGTTGCCTGCCTGGGCGGTGACCCTGCAGCCGGGCACGGAGATTGTCGTCCGTCTGGAAAACCAGGTGGTTCCGGGTAGAAAAAGCCTGGAACGCTTCTCGGCCCTGGTGGTCTACCCGGTTTTTGCCGACGGGCAGGAGGTGCTGCCCGCCGGATGCGAGGTAGAAGGCCGGGTGCGCGGCAGCAAGAAGCGCATCCAGCTCAGCCCGCAGACCCTGATTCTGCCCAACGGCCGGCGCCTGGATTTCAACGCCGCCGTGAAGGCCATTGACCGCAAGCGCCTGCAAGCCGAAGCGAAGGAGGGAACCATCGGCCGGTCGGGCAGCAATGGGGATGCAATGGGGGAGGCGGTACAGATAGGCATGAGTGGAGCTGCTATCGGCGCCATGACTACCCGCAGCGCCAAGGGTGCTGGCATTGGGGCTGCGGCCGGTGTGGCAGCCGTGCTGATCGGGCGCAAAATCGCAGGCAGCCGCGCGCCGACCGTTATTCCTGCTGGAACTCAGTTAACCATGAGTCTGGCCCGCCCGCTGGAGATCCCCGAAGGACTAACCGAAGCACCCGTCTCTGAGCGGCGGCCCCGCGATCCCGACGATCGCCGGCCCATCCTCCGCCGCTACGATTAACCCCGCTAATTTCAAAAGACAAATACAAAGACACGAAGGACAAAAAGCGTTCGGCTTTGTGAACTTTGTGCCTTCGTGTCTTCGTGTTGTCTTTTAGATCTTGTGGGAGATGGCTTTGGCCTGGGTGAACAGCAGCAGGTAGTCGCGGCCGCCCGCCTTGGAATCGGTGCCGGACATGTTGAAGCCGCCGAAAGGGTGCGCCCCCACCATCGCCCCGGTACACTTGCGGTTGAAGTAGAGGTTGCCCACGTGGAACAGGTCGCCGGCCTTTTCCAGCTTCTCGGGGTTGTCGGAGAAGACGGCGCCGGTCAGGCCGTATTCGGTGTCGTTGGCGATGCGCAGCGCGTCTTCGAAGTCACGGGCGCGGATCACCGCCAGCACCGGTCCGAAGATTTCCTCTTGGGCGACGTGCGACTTGGGATCCACGTCGGCGATGACGGTGGGCTGGATGAAGTAACCCCCGCCATCGTCGGCGCCGTCGCCGGTCTTAGCGGCGCCTCCGCCGGTGACCAGCCGCCCTTCCTGCTTCCCCGTTTCAATGTAAGCAAGGATGGACTTCATGGCCGCTGCGTTGATCACTGGGCCCATGAAGCTTCCCGGATCGTCGCTAGCGCCGACGGTGATTTTCTCCACTCGCGTCTTCAGCTTCTCCAGGAAGCTGTCGTAGAGCGAATCCACCACGATGGCGCGGGAGCAGGCCGAGCACTTCTGCCCCTGGTAGCCGAAGGCGGAGGCCGTGACAGCTGCGGCGGCCTTCTCCACGTCCGTCTCGCTGTCGACAACGATGGCGTCTTTGCCGCCCATCTCGGCGACGACGCGCTTGATCCAGAACTGGCCGGGTTGATGCCGGGCTGCCCGCTGATTGATGCGCAAGCCCACCGGCTTGGAGCCGGTGAAGGTCACGAAGCGAGTGCGCGGGTGGTCAACCAGCGTGTCACCAATGAGGCTGCCGCTGCCCGGCAGGAAGTTCAGCACACCCTCTGGCAAACCGGCTTCGGTGAGGACCTCATAGAGCTTGTAGGCGATGGTCGGCGAATCGCTCGACGGTTTCAGCACCACCGTGTTGCCGGTGACAATCGCGGCGGTAGTCATGCCGGCGGCGATGGCCAGAGGAAAATTCCAGGGCGGGATGATCACGCCCACCCCCAGGGGGATGTAACGCAGCTCGTTGCGTTCACCTGGGAGGGGGGTCACCCGGCTGGGGTCGGGCAACAGCAGCCGCAGTGCCTCGCGCGCGTAGAAGTTGCAGAAGTCAATCGCTTCGGCCGTGTCTGCGTCGGCTTCCGCCCAGCTCTTGCCGACCTCAAACACCATCCAGGCCGACAACTCAAACTTGCGGCGCTGCATGATGGCAGCCACGCGGAGCAGCCATTCTGCGCGCTGCTCGCCCGGCACCTGCTTCCAGCTTTCCAAGGCACCCTCGGCAGCCTCGATGGCCTGCCGGGCATGCCGGCGGCTGGCTTTGGGGAAAACGCCCACGACCTCCTCTGGCTTGGAAGGATTGCGGGATTCCCATCTTGCTTTGGGCTTGAGCTTTCGGCCCCCAAGCACCAACGGATACAGCTTACCCAGTCCGCCACGCACTTTAGCTAGCGCCGCCTCCATCTTGCCGCGCTCTTCGGGGTTAGAGAAATCGGTAAACTTTTCGTTTTCAAACTCGGGCAAGGTCACCGTCATCGCTTCCACAGACATTAAGAAATTCTCCTCAGGGGCGTTCCCGCGTCATTCTAACAGGTGCCAGGTACAGGCAGCACATGTTTCCGGACGGTGCGATAATCAAGGCAGTGTCAGGTTTCAGGGGATAGCTGGCAGGGCGGCGGAATGCACCCTCCGACGATTGAGACCTGGCTGACATTTGGACATGACAGAGCGGATTTATCAGTTTGTGAAACGGCACCGAATGCTGGAACCGGGGGACCGGGTGGCGGCAGCCGTTAGCGGGGGCGCTGACTCAGTGGCAATGCTGCAGGTGCTGATGGAGCTGCGCGACCGGCTGGCGGTGGAACTGGCGGTGGCACATTTCAACCATCGCCTGCGCGGGGCGGAATCTGACGCCGATGCCCGCTTTGTGGAAGAACTCGCTGCCCGTCACGGCCTGCCTTTCTTCGTCAGCGCTGCCGATGTGGCCGCTGAAGCGCGCAGCCGTCGCCGCAACCTGGAAAGCGTGAGCCGCGAACTCCGCTACCGGTTTCTCCGCAGCCTGGTGGAACGCGGCGAGGTAAAAAAAGTGGCCACCGGGCACAGCGCGGATGACCAGGCCGAAACCGTGCTGGCGCGTTTGCTGAGAGGCTCCGGCACGCGCGGCCTGGCTGGCATCTATCCTGTGGTAGAGAGGCGGCCTGTGGCAGGGGGTCGGCCTGCGGTAGACAGATGGCTGCTGCGCCCGCTGCTGGAACAGCGAAGGGCGGCAGTGCGCGCCTGGCTGGCTGCGCGGGGAATTGCCTGGCGCGAGGATTCCTCCAACCGGGACCTGCGGCTGACCCGAAACCGTCTGCGCGCCGAGGTGGTTCCGTTGCTGGAAACCTATAACCCCAGACTGGTGGAGCACCTGGCCGCCACCGCAGAAATTGCCCAGGACGAAGAAGCCTACTGGAACCAGCACACGGCGGAGCTGCTGCCCAAGTTCGCCACCTTGCATCAGGAGCAGGGAAGCGCGATTTTGAAACTCTCCCTGGCCCAATTCGTCCAAGTAAGTAGGGCCCAGCAGCGCCGCCTGCTATGGGCAGCGCTGGCGCGGACAGGTTCGCTACAGCGCCTGGAGCTAGCCCACATCGAGGCCCTACGGAGGCTGGCGATGGCCGGCCAGAGCGGACAGCGGCTGCAGTTGCCGGCGCGCCAAGTAGTGCGGGTGTTTGACTGTTTGGAGTTCCGCCCGTCGGCTCACCCAGCTCCTGCCCCTTATGAATACCAAGTGCAGGTGCCTGGGACCTGTGTTATTCCCGCCGTGGGAAAGCGCCTGCTGTTTAATTTGGTGAGCCGTGGCCACGCAGAACAGGGTTATAATGGAGAGGAGGAATCTCTGGCGGATCTGGAGTCGGTCCAGAATCCACTGACGGTGCGCAACTGGCGTCCGGGGGATGCCTTTGAGTCCCCTTCGGGTCAGGGAAGGAAAAAGATTAAGACGCTGTTGCTCGAACGCCGGATTCCCGCTGAGGAGCGCAAACTCTGGCCCGTGGTGCTCAGCGGGAACCAGATCGTGTGGGTGCGGGGATTCCCCGTAGCGCGCCCATTTCGGATGGGGTCAGCAAGGCAGGTTGGTATCCTGATTCGAGAAGAGGACTTGAGTGATGAAGAAGCTGGAAGTCCTCCTGAGTGAGGAGCAAATCCAGCAGAAGGTGAGCGAGCTGGCAGCGACCATCTCGCAGGCGTACGGCCAGCGCACGGTCCACGTGGTCGCCCATTCTGGAGAATGGCTTCCTGTTCATGGCAGACCTGGTGCGGCGGCTCACCTGCCCGGTGGTTTGCCAGTTCGTTAAAGTGGAAATGAGCGACGTGATGGAACACGGGCACGAGCGCCGCGTGGTCGTGCACACGCCCAAGCTGGAAGTACAAGGCCAGGACCTGCTTCTGGCGGATTGCGTGCTGCACACCGGCATCACCCTGGATCATCTGGTCCAGCAGTTCCTGGCCAAGGGCGCCGCCTCGGTGAAGACGGCCGTGCTGGTGGACAAGATCGACGAGCGGCGGGTGGCCCTAAACCCCGATTTCGCCGGGTTCCAGATGCAGGGCCGCTTCCTGGTCGGGTACGGGATGGGCCACCGGGAGCAGTACCGCAACCTGCCCTATGTCGGGACGCTGACCGGGGACGAGGCCAAGGAATCGTCTGCGGTTTCCTCGGCGGGGAAGAAAGCAGTCGCCGCGACTGGGAAGAAGAAGGAGTGATCCTCGTACGCAGCTGGGCCCGACGCCGGGACGCATGGGGGGATTGAGGGACAGGACTTGAACTCAACGGCAAAAACCGTCGTCTTCTGGGTCGTCATGCTGGCTACCGCCGTGCTCTTGTGGCAGGTGGTGAAGACCGGAACGCCCAATAAAGAGGAAGAGGTGAACTTTACCCGCTTCCTCCGCGAAGTCGAGGCGGGCAATGTCGCCGAGGTCACCATCATCGGCACCAACAATGCGCCTCCTGAAATCCGCGGCAAGTTTAAGACCCAGAGCCAGGCATTTAAGACGATCGCGCCCCCCAATTACCCGGACATGATCAAGCAGCTTCGGGAGAAAGACGTGGTAATCCAGGTCAAGGCGGTTTCCAGCAGTTCGTGGCTTACGCTGCTACTGCAGGCCTCACCTTTCCTGCTGCTGATCGGCTTCTGGATTTTCATGATGCGTCAGATGCAGAGCGGGGGCAACAAAGCGCTCAGCTTCGGCAAGAGCCGGGCTCGCCTGCTCTCCAGTCAGCAGAAGAAGGTCACCTTCAATGACGTGGCTGGCGTGGAGGAGTCCAAGGAAGAACTGCAAGAGATCATCGAGTTTCTCCGGGAGCCTCAGAAGTTCCAGAAATTGGGCGGACGTATTCCGAAAGGCGTTCTGCTGGTGGGACCGCCTGGCACGGGCAAGACCCTGTTGGCGCGGGCCGTGGCCGGCGAGGCCAACGTCCCCTTCTTCTCCATCTCCGGCTCGGACTTCGTGGAAATGTTTGTAGGCGTCGGCGCCAGCCGGGTGCGCGACCTGTTCGAGCAGGGCAAGAAGAACGCCCCCTGCATCATTTTCATCGACGAAATTGACGCGGTGGGCCGTCACCGCGGCGCCGGTCTGGGCGGCGGGCACGACGAGCGCGAGCAGACCCTGAACCAGTTGCTGGTGGAGATGGACGGGTTTGAGTCCAACGAAGGCGTCATCCTGATGGCCGCCACCAACCGGCCGGATGTGCTGGACCCGGCCCTGCTGCGGCCTGGCCGCTTCGATCGGCGCGTCGTGGTGCCCTGGCCGGACGCCAAAGGTCGCGAAGCGATCCTGCAGGTACACACGCGAAAGATTCCCCTGGACGAGGACGTGAAGCTGGCGGTGCTGGCTCGTGGCACCCCTGGCTTTTCCGGCGCTGACCTGGCCAACCTGGTCAATGAGGCGGCTCTGAACGCTGCGCGCTACAGCAGTAAGACGGTTTCCATGAGCGACTTCGAGCTGGCCAAAGACAAGGTGATCATGGGCGCGGCACGCAAGTCGCTGATCCTCAGCGAGGCGGAGAAGCGCAACACCGCCTACCACGAAGCCGGCCATGCCCTGGTGGCCGCCTCGATTCCCGGCGCCGACCCGCTGCACAAGGTCACCATCATTCCGCGCGGCATCGCCCTGGGCGTCACCATGCAACTGCCGGAGGATGACAAGTACACCCTGACCAAGGAGTTCCTGGACGCCCGCATCGCCATCATGATGGGGGGGCGCGTCTCCGAGGAGCTGTTCATGAACCACATGACCACCGGCGCTGGCGACGACATCGAACGCGCCACCGAGCTGGCCCGCAAAATGGTGTGCGAGTGGGGCATGAGTGACCTGGGGCCGATCACCTTCGGCAAGAAAGAGGAGCAGATTTTCCTCGGCCGCGAGATCGCTCAGCACCGGGATTTCTCCGAGCAGACCGCGATCCGGATTGATGAGGAAGTCCGCAGGATTGCCCAGACAGGCTATGATCGCGCCAAGGCGATCCTGACCGAGAAGCACGATGCGCTGGTGCGCATCGCCGAGGCCCTGCTGGAACGGGAAGTGCTGGACGGGCACGAGATCAAGCTGGTGATCGAAGATAAACCGCTGCCGGCGCAGCCAGCTCCTACGCCCACCGAAGAGCCTGGCAAACAGCAGGTGATAAAACCGGAGTCCGCACCGAGCCCTCGGCCTCTGTCCGAGGGCGAGCGGCCGGCGACCGCGTAGAAGCACCTCAACAGCAAAAAAGGGGTCCCTTCTTATTGCGGGCTGAGCGCAAGCAATCCATTTAGAAACAACCAGTTGTGCCTTGGGAGCCGCGTCTTGGTGCCAGCAGAGAAATCCTACGAAAAGCGTTGCTGCAGGAGAACGGGGGGCTAGGGAGGAATCGCAGAACCTGTGGCGATGTTGCGCGGCAAAACCTACCGGTAGCGCTTGAGCTCTCCCGGGATCTCCCGTCCCCGGACGCGGTCGTAGAGGTAGCGGTCCGACACCGTCCCCAACGATTCGTTGTACAAGCTGGGCAGTTCCAGAGCTTGCTTCAACTGCTCATCGAAACTCTGGATTTGCTCCAGGTGCTCGGCCAGCGCGGGCAGGCTCCGCTCAGGTGTCCAAAGGTACTTCTGAAAGCCTTGCGGTCCTCCAGGCGAGAGATAAACTGCCCAACGAGGTACCGGTAGCGCTTGAGCTCTCCCGGGATCTCCCGTCCCCGGACGCGGTCGTAGAGGTAGCGGTCCGACACCGTCCCCAACGATTCGTTGTACAAGCTGGGCAGTTCCAGAGCTTGCTTCAACTGCTCATCGAAACTCTGGATTTGCTCCAGGTGCTCGGCCAGCGCGGGCAGGCTCCGCTCAGGTGTCCAAAGGTACTTCTGAAAGCCACGGTCCTCCAGGCGAGAGATAAACTGCCCAACGAGGTACCCAGGGGGTTCGGCAAAGCGAACCTGGCCGTCGGGCGTGCGCTCCAGGACTGCGGCGCACAGCCCTTTCTGGACGCGTGCGAGGTGGGTTTGCTGCGCGCTGACCTCAAAGCCAGCAGCGCGGAGGCGATCCTGAAGCTGGTCGAAACTCAGTTGGGGCGGCAGGCTGGGCAGCATAGCTTCGATCTCCGGCAGAGATTAGCTCGATTCGCGAGTAGGATATAATAACACCAGGGTGAATTTACCTGGGCACGGATCACCCTAAAGAACGAAATCTTGTTCCCGGACAGATGTCAGCACAAGCGCGCATGACCCTGAACCATTCTAGCTCCCAGGCTCGCCAAGAGCCAGTCGGGCTGCCTTCCTTGCTGGGACGCATCGGCAACACGCCTCTGCTGCGCCTGGAGAAGGCGACGCGCGACTTCTCCTCGGTGGAATTTTACGCCAAGGCGGAATGGTTTAACCCAGGGGGATCGGTCAAGGATCGCGCCGCCCTGAGCATGATCCTGGAAGGGGAGCGCACCGGCCAACTGACCCCGGACAAGATGATTCTGGACGCCACCAGCGGCAACACTGGCATTGCATACGCCATGATCGCTGCCGCCCGCGGCTACCGGACCAAGCTATGCCTCCCAGCCAGCGCCAGCATCGAGCGCAAGCGTATGCTCCAGGCCTTCGGGGCGGAATTGGTACTGACAGATGCGGCCGAGGGTTCCGATGGCGCCATCCGCAAGGTAAGGGAACTGTACGCGGCCGACCCGGAACGCTACTTTTACCCCGACCAGTACAGCAACCCGGCCAACTGGCGCACCCACTACCAGACCACAGCCAACGAAATCTGGGCGCAGACCGAGGGCCGGATCACGCATTTTGTAGCGGGCCTGGGCACGACGGGAACCTTCGTCGGCACCGGCCGCCGCCTGCGGGAATTGAACGCCAACATACGTCTGATCTCTCTGCAGCCGGATTCCGGATTCCACGGGCTGGAGGGGTTAAAGCATATGGAAACGGCGATCGTGCCGGGCATCTACGACGCCACCCTGGCCGACCTGGACCTGGCGGTGGGAACCGAGGAGTCCTACCACGTGGTGCGCCGCCTGGCGCGCGAGGAGGGGCTCTTGGTGGGCCCCTCGAGCGGCGCGGCGCTGGCCGGCTGCTTGCGTGTGGCGCGCGAGATCCAGCAGGCTGGCCAGCGGGGCGTTGTGGTCACCATCTTCCCCGACGGCGCCGATAAGTACCTCAGCCAGAAATTCTGGGAAGAGCCAATTCTGGAAAGTGCCAGTTCTGGAAAGTGAGCGCTGAGGGATGAGCCTGGCAATCCTGCCTCCCGAGTTAGCCAGAGTGAACGAGCACGCTCGACGCGCCTACCCGCACGAGTGCTGCGGCTTTCTGTTGGGAAAAGACGTGAACGGGTGGAAGCGGGTGGTCGAGGTCCGGGCCGTGGAGAACATCCGGCACGATTCCCCGCACAACCGCTTTCTGATCTCCCCCTCAGACTTTCGAGCCAGCGAACGCTACGCTCGCGAGCAGAAGTTGGATATTCTCGGCTTTTATCACTCGCACCCGGATCACCCGGCCCGGCCCAGCCAATACGACCAGGAACACGCCTGGCCCTGGTTCTCCTACATCATCGTTTCGGTCCAGCAGGGGACTCCGGGCGAGGTCACCAGTTGGGAGCTGGCCGAAGACCGCTCCCAGTTTCACCGTGAGACAATGGAAACCGCGTTTCGCACTCTGGAGGAAGTGGAAGACCATGCCAGCTAAAGTCCTGATTCCCACGCCGCTGCGCCAATACGCCGAGCGGCAAGAGACCGTGGAAGTTGCCGGCCATACCGTCAGCGAAGTGCTGGGGAACCTGACGACCCAGTACACCGACCTGCGCAAGCACCTCTATACCGACGACGGCCGGCTGCGCAGTTTTGTCAACGTGTACGTGAACGACGAGGACATCCGCTACCTCAGCAAGGAAAGCACCGGTGTCAAGGAAACGGACGTGATCAGCATCGTTCCGTCGATTGCAGGGGGTTTGTCTGTCCAGGTCGGAAAGTCCCCGGCCACCGCGGCTGCCGCCGGGGTGAAGCTGAGCAATGAAGAGATCCTTCGCTACAGCCGCCACCTGATCATGCCCGAGGTTGCCATGGAGGGGCAGCTCAAGCTGAAACAGGCGCGGGTGCTGTGCATCGGCGCCGGCGGGCTCGGCTCGCCTCTGGCCCTCTACCTGGCAGCCGCCGGAGTGGGCACTTTGGGCATGGTGGACTTCGATGTGGTGGACTTCACCAACCTGCAGCGCCAGGTGATCCACGGCACCGGCGACGTGGGCCGTCCCAAGCTGGAGTCGGCGCGCGACCGCTTGCGCGAACTGAATCCCAGCGTCGAAGTGGTCCCTTACGAAACGCGCCTGTCTAGTGAGAATGCCCTGGACATCTTCAAGGATTTCGACATCATCGCCGACGGCACCGATAACTTCCCCACCCGCTATCTGGTCAACGATGCCTGCGTACTGCTGGGCAAGCCGAACGTTTACGCCAGCATTTTCCGTTTCGAGGGACAGGCTTCGGTCTTTGGCCTCACGGACGGCCCCTGCTACCGCTGCCTGTACCCCGAGCCGCCTCCTCCAGGCCTGGTGCCGAGCTGCGCCGAGGGCGGTGTGCTAGGCATCCTGCCCGGCCTGCTGGGGGTAATTCAGGCCACCGAAGCCGTCAAGTTGATTCTGGGGAAGGGCCAGCCGCTGGTGGGACGCCTGCTGCTGGTCGATGCGCTCGCCATGCGCTTCCGCGAACTGAAACTGCGCAAGAATCCCGATTGCCCGGCCTGCGGCGCCCACCCCACCATCCGCGAGCTGATTGACTACCAGGAGTTCTGCGGCATCCGAGGCGAAGAACAGGCGCCCGAAGTTGCCGTGCCGGAAACCACCCCCTTGGAGGTCAAGGAGAAGCTGGACGGGGGGGAGGGGCTGTTTATCCTGGACGTGCGCGAGCCGCACGAATACCAGATCTGCAACATCAACGGCCACCTTATCCCTCTCGGCGAGCTGCCGGCCCGGGTGCACGAGCTGAACTCGGCCGACGAGATTGTCGCCCACTGCCGCAGTGGCATGCGCAGCGCCCAGGCTGTGGACTTCCTGCGCAAGGCGGGTTTCCGCAAGGTGAAGAATATGAAGGGTGGAATCCTGGCCTGGAGCGACCAGGTAGACCCGCGCGTCCCCAAGTACTGACCTCACCAGCCGGCCGCGACTGCACAATAGGAGGAACGAGAGGAAGCGATACGCGCAGCCACAAGGGAGTATTGGCTGCTAGGAAGCCAAGATGCCAAAGAAGATGAAGACAAGAACTGGGACCATAGAGGATCTCTTGAGGGGACGTTCACCGCAAGTTCGCCAATGGACCAAAGCGCTGCAGCGTTTGGTGCGCTCCGCCGTGCCAAAGTGCTCCGAGCGTGCTTACATGGGGTGGCGCGTAATCATGTACTCGCGGGGAAAGATCGAGCCAGGGACACCCGTGCCGATGTCGACCATGTTTTGCGGGATCATGCCCTTGAAAAATAGCGTTTCTCTGTACTTTCTAAGGGGGGCCAAATTGCCGGATCCTGAGGGATTACTCGCGGGCACGGGAAAAGGGATGCGTCACGTTAAGATCCGCGATGCGAAACAGATCCGCCCAACTGCCCTGAAGAAGCTAGTTCGCGCTGCTTACGCGTCCATGGCCAGTTCATAGCCCGTTCATAGCAGGCCAGGCGGCAGTTCATCACAATCGGTTTATGAACTCGACTTTCATCCACAAGCTTATCGCCGCTAAAGCACTTTTACTGGCTTTCTTTCTTTTTGATATACCTTTTGTTGTTAGGGCGGAGAATCACACTCTCAAGCAGGAAGTGAAAGTGTTCATCGGAGCTCAGTTTGAGATCGGGGAAAATACTGGAGACCGTGCTGGTGAGTTCCAGCATTGGTATGAGCGCTACTGGGCAGATGCTATACCGATAGAAGTGCGTGGGGCAGACAATCCCGTCTATTGCAACAAAGACGGAGTGTGCGGTGCTGTGTTGGGAATGGGGAAAGTGCGTTCCTCTTCATCCATGACCGCTATTCTGCTTGATCCCCGTTTCGATTTGTCCGATGCCTACTTTATTATTTCAGGTGTAGGCGGAACGCCACCTCGCGTAGGGACCATTGCTGCTGTATTTTGGGCGGATTGGTTGATTGATTACGATTTGGGGCACCGTTGGGCACCTAGAGAGGGTGAGCCCGGTGCGCCCGCGTTTAGCGCCACGAAGAGGTTATGAAGAGGTACGCTTGTTAAAACTTAATGCGGATTTGGTTCAATGGGCCTATCATTTAACGAAAGATGTGCCATTGAAGGATTCCGATGACGCGAAAGCCTACCGGATGCGTTATCCGGATACCGCCGCACGACGTGCCCCTTTTGTAGGGATGGGCACTCATATGTGTGGGGACACTTTTTTTCACGGCCCGGGACTTTCCAAAGAAGCTCAATATATATGCGACCTTTACGGGGCAAGCACCTATGTGATCACTGAAATGGAAGGCGCCGCAGTAGCTTATGTGATCAAAAAGATTCTTTCATTAGATCGGGTGATGAGTTTGCGAACAGCGGTAAACTTTGATCAAGGCAATGCCAATGAAACCACTTTGCAGCATTTTGATCCAGAGCCAGGCAACACGCCTGGTGGCTTTGGTGTAGGAGTAGAAAATAACTGCAATGTGGGAGCGGTTATGGTGGATCATATTGTGGCCAATTGGGAGCAATGGAAGCAGAGTATCCCACCATTAGGGAAAAAATAACTGTCCTTTCACACCCTTCTCGGTTTTCTGTGAACTAATGGATCGGGTCTGCGGCAGCAAGAAGACCACTGCCCCCAAACCCAGCATCAACAGACCTGAGCCGAAAACCGTCCGCCAAGGCACAGGTCTCCGGAAGCCCCCCACTGCCCAAGGCAGGCCGGCCAACCCAAACAGGCCCAACAGAGAAATCAGATGCAGCACACTCATAGGTCTATTAACGCATACGCCGCAGTTGGGCTACAGTGTCCTCTTCCGGAGGAATCATCCGGTTGCTGCGTCGGATGCTTCGACGGGGTCACCGGGGACTAGTCGCGGCCGGCTTGGCGGAACATTTCCAGGCTCCACTCACCGGCGCTGCGAAGGTGTTTCAGGATGTAGATGTTGGAATCTTCGGCGCGAACCTTGAAGTAAGCGTGGTCGGGACCGTACCAGCGGTCCATTACTTCCTCCACCTGAAAGGTGCGCCCCTGCAGGGTAAAGCGGGTGGGCCGTTGGTCCGCCTTGTAGCCGGAATAGCTCTCCACCTTCAGCTTCATGCCGCCCCTCACTTCTCATCATAACAGAAGCCTGCAGGCGGCACGATCGCTCCCGGAGCCACTTTGGTGCCTAGCCGTACTTCTTGACCGCTTTCTCGATGGCGGGCCCGGCCTTCTCGAGGTCCTTGGCAACCATCGCCGGGTGGAACTCGACGGCGGCATTGAACCCGATGAACCACGGCTCTGCTATGGCAGGTATCTGTGATGCGTCCTGAAGATCGACAACAAGCAGCGTCGTTCTCTTTCCATTCTCTTCGTAAAAATACGCTGCCTCGGGCTTCAGCTCTTCAAGGATTGACGGGACAGCTTTGAAACCGTCCCTTGCCGCTGCATTGCCTGCCTCCACGGGCCATGAAATCTTGATCAAGAATCGCATTCATCCCTCCTCAGAACTTTCAGTTTCGCCTCTTTGGGTGCACGAGTCTATGCTCATGCGCCTCCTCAGTGCAACCACGGGCCGCAGGATCGGGCCTTTGCCTGCTCGGGAGGCATTCGCTCAGACCCCCGCGGGAGAACTGCCCGGAGCCGCTGCTCCGGCAGTGAGCTCCAGGACCCGCTCCATCGGCACGGTAAGATCCTCCACTTCTCCGCCTTTCTCCAGCACTTCTTTCAGGTATCGCGCGGCGATCGCGCCCGCCTCTTCGTCGGTGAGGTCGCGCCCAGCGCGCCGCTTGTACTCGGTAAAAGCCACGTGTGGCAGCGCCACCGTGATACGTTTTCCGTTCACCAGGTAGCGGACGTCCACCGTGTCACTGTGGCGCAAGGAAATGGCGGTCTGAAGAAAAATGAAGGAGCAGTGATAGCGGGTGCCGCCTACCTGGGAAACACACTCAAAGTTTCTGTATTCCATCGTATGGCCTCTCGCCTCGCCGGGCCGTCCTGTCGCTCTCCCGTGCGTGCGCGGTGGTGAAGCAAGCGGACCCGGCCCATCGGATTCGAAGAATGCGTTCATGGTATAGTACAGATTTCCTGACCAGGAAGAGCCTTCGATTGTGCAGACCCGCCGGAAGGGCAGCAAAGGGCAGTCTTTGAGCAAGCGTAAGGAGAAAACCCGTGCCAGTCTCCGCGTAGCGGCTCGACGGGTTGGCCGGGTTGCCAAAACCACCGACCGCTATGTGGAGACCGTTTCCCGCGCCATCGAGAAGCTGGCTGGCACCGCCGACCCGGCAGTCCTGGTGACGGAACTGGCGCAAGCGTCGATAGACCACTTTGACGCGGTACTGGCCGAGGTGTGGGTCCCTGGCTTGCCTCACAAGGCGCCTCACGACGGCCCAGATAACGGCCCAGATAACCGATGGATTCGTCAAACCGTGCGGGCCCGCCGTGGCAAACCGCCGGAGCCCGACCCGATCCTGAGCCAACACTACGCGACTCTGGCCGGGCCCCAGGCCAGCCCACTGAAACGAGCCGGTAAGCAATTCCTGGCCTGGGCCCGCCGCAACGGCGCCAAATACGTGCTGGCCCAGCCGTTGCAGGTGAGCAATCGGCCTGCTGGATTGCTGGCCATATATTGCCGTAAGCAGCCACCTCCGGAAGCGCCGGGCTGGGCACAGGTTTACGCAGCCATGACGGGCGCCACTCTGGACAGCGCGCGCGCCCTGAGCGAAAGCCGAAAGGCCATCACCCAACTCCAGTTTCTGGTGGAAGCCAGCCAGGTGCTGAATTCCACCTTGAATCTGGGCGATTTGCTGGACCTGATTCTGAACCTGGCCTGCAAGGAGACCAACGCCGACCGAGGCAGCGTTTTTCTGGTCGATCAGGATCGGAGGGAAGTCTGGACCATTGTAGCCCACGGCCTGGAGGAGCAGGAAATCCGGCTGGCCTTTGGACAGGGAGTGGCTGGCTATGTCGCCCAAACCGGCCAGACGCTGAACGTCGACGATGTGTACACCAGTCCCCATTTTGATCCCAGCTTCGACGAGAGGTTCCACTACCGAACCCAGAACCTGCTCTGCGCTCCCATTCGCAACCGCACCGGGGAGATTGTCGGTATCCTGCAATTGCTGAACAAAAGGGAAGGCCGCTTCGCCCGCGAAGACGAGGAATTTCTGAACACTCTTTCGGTGCACATGGCGCTGGCGCTGGAAAACGCCCGGCTGCACCGGGAGCTGCTGGAGAAGCAATGGCTGGAGCGGGAGCTGGCCCTGGCCCGCCGCATCCAGCGGGGCCTGCTTCCCGACGCACCGCCTGTGGTTCCCGGCTTCGACATCGCCGTGCTCAATGAACCCAGTCACGAAGTGGGTGGCGACTATTACGACTTCTTGACCCTGGGGCCTAACACGGTGCTGGTCGTGATAGCCGACGTGGAAGGCAAGGGTGTCACCTCGGCTCTGACCATGTCCAACCTGCAGGCCACCTTACGAGCACTGGTGATGCACCTGCACTCGCTGGAAGTCATCACTCTCTCGCTGAATGAGATGATTCTGGCCGGCACCCACGCCGAGAAGTTTCTGAGTATCTTCCTGGGCCTGGTGGACACGCGCAGGACAGGCCTGCACTACATCAACGCGGGCCACATTCCGCCCATCGTGGTGCGCGCCAATGGGGAAGTATTGAAGTTGGAAGAGGGGGGGACGTTGATTGGTCTGTTCGATGCCGCCGAATACAAGCGGGCCTCGTTGAAGCTCCTGCCCGGCGACGTCCTGCTGTGCTGCACGGACGGCATCACCAAGGCCCAGAACGCCGAGAAGGAAGAATTTGGTCTAGAACGGCTGGTGGAAGTGGCGCGGGCGCACCGCCACCTTTCCGCCCAGCAGATAGTGGACAAGGTGGCCCGTCAGGTCTCCTCCTTTGCCGGCGCCAGTACCCACTCGGACGACAAGGTCTTGATGGTGCTGAAACTGCTGAAAGACTCTAGTCCAGCGCCGTAGCTACCCTCCCAAGTGTCATCAGCCAGCGATGCTTGCAGGGCGCGGGAGAGAAGCCAGACTCAACCAGTCCCGGCTGGCGCCGACGTGACACCGCACCGAGACAGCAGGATTATCCTCTCACCGGTGCCTGCGCCAGCAGATGCTGGGCAGCAGCCACCCCTCGGCCGCCGGCGGTGAGGAATCCCTCTTCGTGCAGCAAGGTCTCCAGGGCACCCAGCAGCAGCAGGACATTCGACTCGCTGGAGGAACTACCCATCAGGCCGATGCGCCAGAGCCGCCCGCGGAAGCGGCCCAGTCCGCCGGCAATCTCAATGTTGTAGCGGCCCAGCAGTCGGGAGCGGATGCCCGCCTCGTCAAGCCCGTCCGGCACATGCACAGCGGCCAGTGTGGGCATGCGATGCTCGGCAGCGGGCAGCGCACGCAAGCCGAGAGCCTCCAGACCCCCCAACAGCGCTTCCATGTTTCGCTCGTGCCGTCTCCAACGCTCCTCCAGGCCTTCCTCTTCCACGAGCCGGAGCGCCTCGTCCAGAGCGTAGATCATGGAGATCGGCGCGGTGTGGTGGTAGGTGCGTTCGGCGCCCCAGTACTTTTGCACCATCGAGAGGTCCAGATACCAGCTCTGCACTTTGGTCTTGCGCCGTTGCAGCAGATCATTAGCCCGCGGGGAAAGAGTAATGGGAGCCAGGCCGGGTGGGCAGCTCAAGCACTTTTGCGAGCCGCTGTAGCACACATCAATTTCAGTGCCGTCAACCTCCACCGGCGCCCCGCCCAACGTGGCCACCGTATCCACCACGAACAGAGTTCCGAACTGTCGGGCCAGACTCGCCAGGGGCTCCAATGGCTGGAGCACGCCCGTGGATGTCTCCCCATGCACAACGGCCAGCAGCTTCACTGGCCCAGAAGCCGACCGCAAGACCGCTTCCACGCGCGCCGGATCGGTGGCCGTCCCCCACTCCGTTTCCACGCGCAGCAGGCGCGCTCCGGTGCGCTCGGCGATGTCGCACATGCGCTCAGCAAACACTCCACCCGCGCAGATCACCACCGTGTCTGCTGGCTCAATGAAATTCACCAGTGCCGCTTCCATGCCCGCGCTGCCGGTTCCGGAAACCGGGATGGTCAACGGATTCGAGGTACGGAAGATACGTCGCAGCTTCTCCTGGACGTCGTCCATGATCTCCAGGAATTCCGGATCCAGATGGCCAACGATGGGCGTGGTCAGCGCCCGGTATACCCGGTAGTCCACATTACTCGGTCCGGGGCCCATCAAAATTCTGTGCGGAGGTTCGAGCGTCTTCATGATTCAGTAATGATCCTCAGTTGAGCTCCCGGGCCGAGCAGCTTGTGCCCTCGGAGCCAGTCTTCAAACTTTTGGTGCAGGAAGTCCAGATCCACGTTGAAACCCGCTTCCAGCCTGCCTTCCGCTGTCGGCAGCGTGTCCTCCAGGGCGCTCAGCCCGGTGAAGTGGCGCATGAAGAAGCGGTCCAGCCACTCCAGCGGGCAAAGGCGGACGCCTGCATCTTCTTTAATTTCGATCCGGAGCCGCCGTGCAAACATGACTGTCCCCGAGAGTATAGCAAACCGGATACCGTAGTGCGGTTTCTCCGCGATGTGGTACCATGCTCGGTTTAACCGACAGCAACGGGGGCGGCTCGACAAGGATGAAAGAAACTCAAGCTTCAAAAGCAGCAGACAGACTGGCCGAGCACGGCATTCTCCATCCCGGGCCAGTCCATTGGAATCTCCCTCCAGCCACGTTGGTGGAGCATGTGCTGGCACGTGGCGAGGGGCTACTGGCCGACAACGGCGCGCTCGTGGCGCGCACGGGCCGCTATACCGGGCGCACTCCACGCGACAAATACGTGGTGCGCGATCCGTCCACCGAATCCCATGTCGTCTGGGGTAACGTCAACCGACCCGTGGCTCCGGAGGTGTTTGACCGGCTGCACGCCCGAGTGCTGGCCTATCTGCAAGGGCGTGAACTGTTCGTGCAGGATTGCATGGGCGGCGCCGATCCCGACTACAGCCTTCCCCTGCGCGTCATCAACGAGCGGGCCTGGCACAACCTGTTCGCCCGGCAGTTGTTGTTGCCCATCTCCCCGGAGCAACAGGATACACACCGGCCGCAGTTCACTCTCCTTGCAGCTCCTGGATTCCAGGCCAACCCGGAACTGGATGGCACGGTCGCCGAGCCCTTCATCATGCTGAATTTTGCCCGCGGGCTGGTGCTGATCGGTGGCACCGAGTACGCCGGTGAGATGAAAAAGTCGGTCTTCACCATCCTGAATTACTTGCTGCCCTCTCGCGGCGTGCTTCCCATGCATTGCTCGGCCAATGTGGCCGCTGACGGCGAGGTGGCGTTGTTTTTCGGCCTTTCCGGGACCGGAAAGACCACCCTTTCGGCCGACCCCGGCCGTCGTCTGGTCGGCGACGACGAGCATGGCTGGAGCGAGCGTGGCATCTTCAACTTCGAGGGCGGCTGCTATGCCAAGTGCATCCGGCTTTCTCAGGAGCACGAGCCGCAGATCTGGAACGCCATCCGTTTTGGCTCGGTGGTAGAAAACGTCGTGGTTGATGCAGAACGCCGCCTGAACTACGACGATGACTCCATCACCGAAAACACTCGCGCCGCCTACCCCGTCGAGTTCATCCACAACGCTATGATCCCCGGTGTTGCCGGACATCCGCGCCATGTCCTGTTTCTGACGGCCGACGCCTTCGGGGTCCTGCCGCCGGTCGCCCGCCTTACTCCCCAGCAAGCCATGTACCATTTCCTCTCCGGTTATACGGCCAAGGTCGCAGGAACCGAAGCGGGGATGGGCAGCGAGCCGCAGGCCACCTTCAGCACCTGTTTTGGCTCCCCGTTTCTGCCCCTGCGCCCTTCGGTCTACGCCAACATGCTCGGTGAAAAGATAGAGAAACACCGGGCCCAGGTGTGGCTGGTGAACACCGGCTGGACCGGCGGGCCGTCGGGCGTCGGCCAACGCATGCACTTGCCTTACACGCGAGCTATCGTGGCAGCGGTGCTGGAAGGCGCTCTGGACAAAGGAAAATTCGACATTGAACCCGCCTTCGGCTTGGAGCTTCCCCGCACCTGCCCCGGCGTTCCCCCTGAGCTGCTGAACCCACGGAATACCTGGAAAGACAAGACCGCCTACGATGCCAAGGCACGCGAGCTGGCCGGCCTCTTCTTGAAGAACTTCCAGCGGTTTTCCGATGCTCCGGCCGCGGTTCGCGAAGCCGGACCCCGCCTGGAAGTCGGCGTCCGCTAGGGGCGTCCGCTGTGGGCCGTAGCGGCAGGCTTCAGCCTGCCAGGACCGCGACCCAAATGCGTATTACATTAATGGTTTCGCGAATTATGCAACAACGTCAGGTCATGACCATCCGGATTCTGAGCGTAACCGTCGTCTTCACCACCCTCTTGATTTCCTGCGCCTGCTCCTCGCCGGAGAGCAGTCCCGAGGCCGAGGTCGGGGGCAAGTCCCACCCGAAATGGGTGCGGCACGTCATTGCTGAGGGTTATGTCAACTTGACGGCGGTGGCGGCCGACTTCAGCGGCGACGGCCTGCCTGATGTCATCGTCAGCGCCGAGGCCAAGACGCGGCTGTACGTAGCTCCAGGCTGGCAGGAAGTTGTCCTGACGGACGGCAACCCGCCCCAAAGCGCCATCCACAGCGAGGTGATGGACGTGGATGAGGACGGCGATCCTGACTACATTGGCGCGGTGTACAGCCCCGGGCCGGTATTCTGGTTGGAGCGACCGGAGAACCCGTTGAGCGATCCCTGGCCCTATCGCGTGGTCGATGATGAGATCGACGGCACCCACGGTCTGATCGTCGGTGACATCGATGGGGATGGCAGAGGCGATCTGGTGGCCAACAGCGCGCAACCCAAGGGCCCGTTTCCGGAATCACTGGCCTGGTATGAGGTGCCGTCGAATCCTCGAAAGGCGGAGCGGTGGATCCGACATGTCTTTGCGGATCGCGACGCGCCCGGGCTCAGCCACTATATGGGCGTCGGCGACGTCAACGGTGATGGGAAAACCGATGTGGCCTCGGCGGCGAAGGTTCCCGAAGGGGGCAATTGGTTCGCTTGGTGGGAGCAGCCGGCCGACGGCAGCACGCCTTGGCCAAAGCATGTGCTAGCCGAACAGCAGGAAGGCGCCACGAACATCCTAATGGCTGAGATCAACGGCGACGGTCGAACGGATTTCGTTGCCACCCGCGGTCATGGCAAGGGTGTGCTGTGGTTCGAAGCACCTTCCTACGCGATGCACGAGATCAACTCCGATCTCGAGGGGCCGCACAGTCTGGCGGTGGGCGACATCGACGGCGACGGCGATACGGATGCGGTCACCTGCGCGAGGGACAGCTTCATCGCCGCCTGGTTCGAGAATGATGGCAAAGGCGGTTTCCTTACTCACAACATTCACGAGGATCAGGCGGCCTATGACATTCGGCTCGTGGATATGGACAACGACGGCGACCTCGATGTCTTGATCGCGGGCCAGAAGAGCAAGAACGTCGTCTGGTACGAGAATCGCCTGGCGGGTTAGAGAAAACGACGCCGGACTTGATTGAGGCGTTTTATGGATTAAGTGAACAATTAGAACCACGCTGCGCTTGCGGTTTTCCGCCATAAAACCCTACTAGTGGCCAGCCAATCGTCGGAACTTCTGGGCCATTTGCTCGCATCTTTGAGCAATCTGCTCATTGCTCCACCCTGAGATCGTGGTAACCAGGCCGTCCAACTGGTGAGGTCCGGCTCGTCAACTCCGGCTTTGCCGCGCTCACCTTACCGCTGAGCAGGTAGACGGGCCCGGAATGTCGTTCCATCCATGCTCCCTTTGAGCAATCTGCTCATTGCTCCACCCTGAGAAGTCAAACTCCGGCTTTGCCGCGCTCACCTTAATTCCCACCGCAACCCTAGTGTCCTTCAGGCGGGGCAAGTGAAGTTCCTGAGTGTCCTGGTTCAACTCACCCAACAGCCGTGCCTCAAGCTCCAGCAACTTTTCCGCCATTACTTCTTTATGGAGCTTCAGACATAAGACACCTCCTCGTTACGTCATTAGGAACTGGTTGGCATTATCAGGTCAAACTCCGGCTTTGCCGCGCTCACCTTAATTCCCACCGCAACCCTAGTGTCCTGGTTCAACTCACCCAACAGCCGTGCCTCGCGTTTCAGATGTGATAATGAAAATTTCACTCCTGTTACATCCTGCCCTCAATGCAAGAGCGCGATGGTAAGTAATACCTCCGCCGCCAGCGCTGCTGCTGTCCGCACGTGGTTCCAGGCCGTCCAACTGGTGAGGTAGCTCGCCCACAGCCTGGCGCCATTGGCACTGGCCGGGTCCACGGCCGCCAGCACATTGTTTCGCGGTACATTGAATACTATCGTCACCAGGATGGTGCCGATGAGATAGGCTAGACCACCGCTGAGCAGGTAGACGGCCCCGGCTTCGTTCCATCTCAACAGTGAGGAGACCGCGACCAAGACGCAAGCTGCGGCGGTCCCCAGGAAAGCCGCCATGAACCATGGATTGATCACCGTGATGTTGATGGACTGCATGGCGGCAATGCCCTGCGCCGACGGGACACGGGCCAGAGCCTTCATCACGAAGGTAGAGAAAGCAAAGAAGATTCCGGCCACCAGCCCGCAGCCCAGCGCCGAGAAAAGGGTCAAGGCGAAGAGCAAGTGGTCGATCATCTGGAGACTCCTCCCCAGACGCCGCTGCCGCCTAGGACGAGGGTTATATTCTGGTACGTTTTCATATCAACCTCCTCGGTTGAGCTAGGCTAAGCTATACGAAAGTTCCTTGATGTAACATCCAATCTGACACACGGGTCATGGACTACCTAGAAGTCAGCGTCGGCTAGGGGCAGCCACTGTGGTGTAGCGGCAAGCTTCAGCCTGCCAAGCCCCATGGCGGCCTAAAGGCCGCCGCTATGACAGCTCCTGGGGATTCAAAGCAGCCCCCTACTTCTAGGTGCAACTTCTTTGCAACAAAAAAGCACTCCATTCG
Source organism: Terriglobia bacterium (assembly GCA_965223005.1). Classification (GTDB taxonomy): domain Bacteria; phylum Acidobacteriota; class Terriglobia; order JAJPHL01; family JAPKYU01; genus CBDBKE01. The sequence continues at coordinate 307,331 of CBDCVK010000010.1, forward strand.
CCACCTCCGCCTTGACTGTGAAAGCTCCAGAGACTAGAATCTAGTTGAAACTTAGTTGCATCTAGAAGGGCTCGGCATGCAATTCGCTCCTGTACGGCATGCGCGTCTGGTCTTGTGTCCAGGAACCCTGGTCTCCCCCTCTCGATGTCGGCGATGCAGGGCTGATATGGACTCGAAGCGGCGCGCAGTCGCAGTCAGCCCCGACATCTCGCAAGCAATTGAAATTTTATTGCAACTAGGCCGAGTTTCCTCCCTGAGAAGAACGCCTACCGTATGAGATCCCTTTACCGCTCGGTCGGTCTACTTGCTCTGTTCGCAATTGTGCCCATGGGTCTGGGAGCTCAGACAATCCAGGGTGTCGTCACCGATCCCCTAGGCGTGCCGGTCATGGGTGTGCGGGTAGAGCTAATCCAGAGCGGGATGCAGGCCTGGACGAGCGGAACTGGCCACTACGAGATCCGAAACGTCAGCGCTGGAAGGTACACAATCCGTGTCCTGTCGGACGATTTCGAGGCGGTAGAAGCTCAAGTCCAGGTGCCAGCCGGGGGCATTCTCCGTCACGATTTCCGGTTCGCGGCCGTCCGCAGCAGTGCAACCTCGATTGAGGTGGTCGGGGAGTCGCGCGATGTCCTAAGAGAGATTCCAGGCTCGGTTTTCCTGATCGCGAAGGAAGAGTTGCGCGATTCCAAACCCATCGATGCCAATGAGGTGCTGCGACGTGTGCCCGGCGTGAACCTTCGCGAGGACTCCGGTCCTGTAGCCATGAGGTTGAATGTGGGTCTCCGCGGGCTCAACCCGGACCGGAGCAGGAAAGTGCTCATGCTGGAAGATGGCATTCCGATCTCCCTGGCGCCCTACGGAGAGCCCGAGATGTACTATTCTCCGCCTATTGAACGCATGCGGCGCGTTGAAGTTCTCAAAGGCAGCGGGCAGATCGCACATGGTCCCCAGACCATAGGGGGCGTCCTGAACTTCGTCACGCCCGATCCCCCGCCTAGCACACGCGGAGAACTGGATTTGGCGGGCGGCCAACGTGGGTTCTTCAGCGGAAGAGCTTCTCTTGGCGGTAGCAGCCGCGACCAGTCGAGCGGTTGGTTCCTCAACTTTCTCCGCAAGCAAGGGGACGGTTTTCGCGACTTCTATTTTGATATTAACGATGTCCAGTCCAAGTTCACACTGAAACCCTCGGAGAATCACAGCTTCGCAATCAAGCTCGGAGTCTACGACGAACGTTCCAACTCCACTTACCTGGGGCTCACCACGCCCATGTTCCTGGCCGACCCTACCCAAAACGCTGTGCCAAACGACCTGTTGGGGGTGCGGCGGTATTCGGGTTCCATCGCCCATACGACCGGGCTGAGTCCGAATGCTGTCTTGATGACAACCTTCTTCGCTTACAACACGGTCCGTAATTGGCGGCGGCAGGATTGGGACCGTGGTGATAACGGGAGAGATTATCTCGGTATCGCCGGCGACCCTACAATTCTGGGGGGCGGGGTTTTTCTTCGGAATTCCACCGGCAACCGGAATCGAGAGTTCCAGGTGGTCGGCATCCAGAGCAACCTCTCCTACGAACACAGGTGGGGGGGGATCCGCAACAAACTCGATACTGGAATCCGCTATCTCTACGAAGATGCGGACGACAAGCGCATCAATGGCGACCGCTTCGACTCCTCAACGGGGCTGATTCGGGACTACGAAGACCGTTTCGGTAACGCCGTGTCCGTCTTTGTCCAGAACCGCTTCTTTCTTACTCAGAAGCTGATCTTGACGCCCGGCGTTCGGATCGAAAAATACGGCTACGAACGACACATTCTGCGGCAGCGTGTCGATGGCGTTCCGACAGACGTGAACATCCGGAAAAGTCAGCACTTGGTCAAAGCGGTTCCGGGGTTGGGCCTATCCTATCAACTGGACCCGACGGTGACCGTGTTTGGCGGCGTGCATCGCGGCTTCGCGCCCCCGCGAACCAAAGATGCAATCACGAGGGAGGGGCAGTCGCTGGACCTGGATGCGGAGTTGAGCTGGAACTACGAAACTGGCGTTCGCTTCGGTCCCCAGCGGGTTGTGCGGGGCGAGGTCACCTTCTTCCGGATGGACTTCGAAAACCAGATCATCCCCGCGGCGGAATCCGGTGGTGCCACCACTACGCTGATCAATGGTGGGGAGACCCTCCACCAAGGCCTGGAAGCCAGCCTGCGCGTCAATTGGAACGAGCTGGTCGGCAGCTCGTGGGTGATTTATACCGATATTCGACACATGTATCTGCCGACGGCCAAGTTTACGCGCAATTTCCTTTTTGCGGACAATCGCCTTCCTTACGCACCGAGAACTACTTCTTCTTTTATGGTTGGCTTTCGGCAGCCTGGGAGATTCGGCTTCCAGCTCGACGCCAGCTACATAAACAAGCAGTTCGGAGACAACCTGAACACCATTACGCCCTCGCCCGACGGCACAATCGGACTATTGCCTGGCTACACGATTTGGAATCTGGGGTTCGACTATACGATCCAGCGGGAGCGCCTCCAGCTCAAGCCTTACTTCACGATCAAGAACCTGACGGACAAGATTTATATTTCCTCTCGCGCTCCCCAGGGCATCCAGCCGGGCATGTTCCGACAGGTTAACGCCGGGATACGATTCGCCTTCTGACCACGCTCTCAGGTCATGGATTCAACCCAGGACTTCCCTGCTGGAGCCGGAGGGCGCAATTGGGGTCGAACAGTTTCCTGGGATCCAGAACCGCGCTAATATCGGCCTTTCCGGACCCCTGAGGTGACGGCGGTTGAGATTTTGCGGCCGGCAACTTCAGACCTTCCCAAATCTTGTGCGGCCCGATAGAATAGAGGAAGCGAGTTCGTATTTTGGAGCGGTGGCGATGAAGGGTGGCGATAGGCAATGGGTTCGAAAGTCGGCGACCCTGGTGATGGCGGTCGCGCTGGGATTCGTACTGTGTCGGGCGCAAAGCTCGCCCGAGCTGGAGACATCCTCCTCCGACCCCGACCTCCGCATCACTGTCGAGCGCGTCCACGTGCCTTTTACGGTCACTGACCACAAGGACCGTTTTGTCACTGACCTCAAGCAAACCGATTTCACCGTTTATGAAGATGGTAAAAAGGTACCCGTAGACTTCTTCACCCCCATCTCCATGCTGCCATTGCGCGTCGGGCTGTTGTTGGACACCAGCAACAGCGTCCGGATGCAGTTCAAGGGTGAGAAAACCGCCGCCATTGATTTCGTCCACTCGCTGCTAAAGGGCAAGACCAAGCACAGAATCTTCCTGATGACCTTTGACACCACCAAGGACGTGGTGACGGATTTCACCAACGACCCAAACGATCTGTCGGAAGCGGTGCGCAAGTTGAGGGTGGGCGGCGGCACGGCTTTGTTTGAGGCCATCTATTTTGCCTGCCGTGAAAAGTTGCTCCGAGAGACCGAGCCGGGCGGGCTGCGCCGGGTGCTGGTCGTCATCACCGACGGGGAAGACGATGCCAGCCGGTACACTCTGGAGCAGGTGGTGGACATGGCACGCCGGGCCGAGGTCACCATCTACGCCATCAGCACCATTGCTCACGGCAGGACCAGTCCGGGAGAGAAAGTGCTGAAGAAACTGACCGCGGAGACCGGCGGCAGGATCGTCGCTCCCTGGAAGGAACCTCCTTCGGCTGAGTACGGCACCGGCAAACTGTCTCGGCTCCAGATCGGCAATACGAACGCCATCTATCAGATTGGCACGGGAAAGCACGCAGCAGAAGCTGCCGCCCAATTGGCTACGGCGCTAGCCCGAATCCAAAGAGAGCTGGAGCTGCAGTACACCATCGGCTATCGCCCGCCCAAGCCGGTAGTCGACGGGAAATTCCGCGAGATCAGGGTGGTGGCCCGCGAGGAGGATCTAAAGATTCGCGCTCGCAAGGGCTACTACGTCCGGCCGCCGTTGTAGTTCACGCCATCCCATCCGATACGCGAAGTACATAGCTTTGGTAAATGGTTGCGCGCCGGCGTGCCACTACCGGCGTCTCAGCGCAGGGCTTGGCTTCTATATGTGGCCTGGGTCCCACTTGTCGCAGGCACCGGGCGTGGGTCCCGGCAATGCATAGGAGGAATTCGGAGTGGGCCCGGCCCTCCATGTAGGAGGCGTGAGGGGTTTAGGAGAATCAGGGACCGGGCCTTGCCCGTCTTAAACCCGGTCCTTGACGGGAAGTTGCGCTGGCAATCTATGCCTTGGCGGCGGCGCTCGCGCCTTTCTCGATGGGCGCGTCTATTGAATCCGGGCGGACGCCGATTCTCCGGCGGCATCCTGAACTTCGCTGTGGTTCGCGAGAGCCCCTAGTGTAAAGTCAACGCGACCTGGCGTAGTATGACGTGCATTTCGAAAGTTACAGTGCTAATGATCGAGCGTCTCTGGGAAGCCGAAGTCAAGACGTCGTTCCGGAGGGAATCTCGTGAAGGAGTAAGGGATGAGCAAGATACGAGTACTGGTTGGCACACGCAAGGGCGCATTCGTCCTGACGTCGGACGCAAAGCGCGAACGCTGGGACATCAGTGGCCCCCACTTTGGGGGCTGGGCGATCTTCCATCTCAAGGGGTCTCCCGCTGACCCGAATAGGCTGTATGCGTCGCAGTCCAGCGACTGGTTCGGGCAGGTGATGCAGGGCTCGAACGACGGTGGCAAGACTTGGGAACCGGTGGGTAACAAGTTCGTGTACGAGGGCGTCCCTGGCACTCACCAGTGGTACGATGGCACGCCGCACCCCTGGGAGTTCAAGCGAGTCTGGCATCTCGAACCGTCGCTTACCGATCCGGACACTGTTTACGCCGGGGTTGAAGACGCCGCCTTGTTCCGTTCTACCGACGGCGGCCAGACGTGGCAGGAACTCGCCGGACTGCGCGGCCACGGCACGGGGCCCCGGTGGCAGCCAGGCGCCGGCGGGCTGTGCCTGCACACGATCCTTCTTGATCCGAGCGGTCCCGGACGGATCGTCATCGCCATCTCGGCTGCGGGCGCATTCCGGACCGACAACGTCGGCAAGACGTGGCGACCGATCAACCGTGGACTGAAGTCCGAACACATCCCCGACCCGAATGCCGAGGTGGGCCATTGCGTTCATCACATCGCGATGCACCCGTCGCGTCCTGACGTGCTGTTCATGCAGAAACACTGGGACGTCATGCGCAGCGACGACGCCGGCGAGTCGTGGCAAGAGGTCAGCGGGAACTTGCCGACCGACTTCGGGTTCCCGATCGAGGTGCATGCGCACGAGCCGGACACTGTCTACGTCGTCCCGATCAAGAGCGACTCCGAGCACTATCCGCCCGAGGGAAAGCTGCGCGTGTACCGCAGCCGGACGGGGGGAAACGAGTGGGAGGCGCTCACGAAAGGTCTGCCGCAAAGCAACTGCTACGTCAACGTGTTGCGCGACTCGATGGCCGTCGACTCGCTCGATCCGTGCGGTGTGTATTTCGGCACGACCGGCGGTCAGGTGTACGCGTCGGCTGATGCCGGAGACAGATGGACTCCTATCGTCCGGGATCTTCCGCCCGTGTTGTCTGTCGAAGTCCAGATGCTGCCATGATCCGAGTCGTGCTCCCGGCACATCTGCGGACTCTGGCGCACATCGAGGGCGAGGTGAAGCTCCACGTTGAAGGTCCGGTTACGCAGCGCTCGGTCCTCGACGCTCTCGAGGCCAGGTATCCGATGTTGCGAGGGACGTTCCGCGACCACGTCACGCAACAGCGCCGAGCGTTCCTCAGGTTCTTCGCCTGCGAGCACGATCTGTCCCACGAACTACCGGACACCCCGCTGCCCGAGGCGGTCGCGATAGGGGCCGAACCTTTTATTGTCGTGGGGGCCATAGCAGCCCGTGTCTAAACCGGCCTTTGGGCCGGCCTCTTTTTCAGGCGGGGCAAGTGAAGAGCAAAGCCGTGAATTTGACCGTTGCACCAGGATAGGGGCGTGGGGGATTCGGGGTGGGCCATTCTTGTGGCAGTGATCCAGAAAACGAGCAAAAACAGCTCGGTGATGCGGTCTTGCAGGCCTCGCGGGGTTCCCGCCCCCAGCAGCTGGCGCAAAACTAGCGCCAGGTTGCAGGCTGCTGCCTGCAGCAACAGTTTCTTTTGCACGTTTATCTTCCCACGGACATACAAGCGTCTCATCCTGCCCGTCTCATACATGTGCGCAAACGGACGCTCCAGCATCTCCCCACGTTTCCGCAGCAGCGCCTTCCCTCGCTGCCCCGTCACCCGCCGCCGATTGCGGTAGACCGCCGCCTTCTGCTCTTCCTTGCCCGTCCATTGCCGCCGTCCCCGCTCCGGCTCCGCAATGTAGGTCCGCACCTCCATCGCCTGCATCTCTGCCAGCACTTCCCCACTGTGATACCCCTTGTCGGCCACCACCTCTTCCACCCCGTCTCGTTCACCACAAACTCCCCTTCGGCCGTGGGTGGCGATCTGCTCGCCCACCGCCGCGCCGGCCGCCGGCAGGGTCTGCTGAACCGACGCCGCAGCGCCACAATCGCAGTCGGTCCATGTCGCACGCTCCTTGTAAGCCAGTGCCGTGCGCCCGTCCTTCAGGCCAGGTATCCGATGTTGCGCTGCAGGGACGTTCCGCGACCACGTCATGGCCGCGCAACAGCGCCGAGGCCCCGTTCGGCCACCAGCCGCAGCACCCATCCAAACACTTCCTGGTGCGTTCGTCCATCAGCCGCCCTGCGCGAGATCGTCACATCCGGCGTCTGTTCATCCAGCCCAATCTGCAAAAACTGCCGCAAACTCAAGGAATCGGCCACCCGCCAGGCGATGCCTCGCTCGCTGTCGATCCCCTCGAAGAAGCCGATCAGCATCAACCGGAAGTACATCCCCGGCGGCAACGACGGTCGGCCCAGCCGCTCGTGGTAGAACTGCCGGACACCCCGCTGCCCGAGGCGGTCGCGATAGGGGCCGAACCTTTTATTGTCGTGGGGGCCATAGCCGGCGGCTAACGGCCGGCAATCGTTCCGGAAGGAGAGATCAAAGGTGCGCCAGTTGTGCTATGCTGGAGAGCTTGTACAGGGCTATCGCAGGTGTTGAGGCCTAGGCATGGGCTATCTTCAGAACAAATTCGAGAAGAACTTCATCATCACCTCGGTAGACTACGTGTTCAACTGGGCCCGCAAGTCGGCGATCTGGCCGTTGACGTTCGGGCTAGCCTGCTGCGCTATCGAGATGATCGCCTCCAGCACCTCGCGGTTTGATATCGCCCGGTTTGGCGCCGAAGTTTTCCGACCCAGCCCGCGCCAGGCAGATCTGATGATCGTGGCCGGCACCGTCACCCTGAAGATGGCTCCCGTGCTGAAACGCGTCTACGACCAAATGCCCGATCCCAAGTGGGTCATCTCCATGGGCGCCTGTTCCAGTGTGGGCGGCCCCTTCAACACCTACGCGGTCCTGCAGGGAGTGGACAAGATCGTGCCGGTGGACGTGTATGTCATCGGCTGCCCGCCTCGTCCGGAGAACCTGTTTTACGCGCTCCTCAAGCTGCAAGACAAGATTGACCAGATGAGCCTGGCCAAGCATCCCACCGAAGTGCGGCTGACGCCCCCGATGGTAGAAAACTTCAAGAGCCAGGTGATGATCGCCCAGACTTCTCAACCGAAGTAAACGGGAGGGAACACACCTTATGCTAGCGTTCGTCAAGGTAGCGGCTGTCGCAGATATTCCTACAGGGACTGTGCGCGAGGTGGAGGCCAACGGCAAGAAAATCGCGGTGGCTAACCTCCAGGGTCAATTCTACGCGATGGACAATACCTGCCTGCACCGTGGCGGGCCGATTGGCCAGGGCGTGCTGGAGGGGAATGCGGTTGAATGCCCCTGGCACGGCTGGCAGTACGATATGAAGACCGGGCAGTGTGCTTTCAATCCCGCAGCCAAACTCCCCACCTACGAGGTCAAAGTCGAGGGCGCTGACGTATTGGTCGCCGCTTAAAGGACCTGGCGCCGGAGCCAACCTCTCTCGTCCCCTCGCAAGAGCGCTAAAGCTGATGATTTGGTGAATTGCCGCCGCTTCGCGTCCGGGTGGCGCGTTCTAGGGCGTGTTGCCGCAGTAGGTTTTCGTGATCTGCTGGAGGTGGTAGCCGCGGATGGCCAGGCCCACTGCGGTCCCAAACTCGTGACGGTGATGACGCGCGGCCTGCATCAGGAAGCGCCAATAGGCCATTCGCGAACTTCCCAGGACGCCCTGGCGCAGCAAGGAGGTGCCAAAGGCTAGGTAATCGGAAAGCTTGCGAACGGTCTGGGCAGTGCTCGGTCCACTGTGTTCCAGGAATCGCAACGCGCGGCGGTAGTATTCTTCGGGATTGTAGATGACCTTGAGAAGGTTCTTGTACCCATCGACCAGCGTCTCGGCATTCATCCGCGGGATGAAGTTCAGCATGCAATCCGTGGCCACGTTATTGCCGCTGCTCTGTATCAGCAGGCGGCCCTCACGCTGGAGGCGGCGGTAGAGCTGGGTGTTGGGCAGAGCCGTGAGCAACGCGACCATGGCGACGGGGATGGCGCTCGCGCGGATGAAATGCAGTTGCTCTTCGAAGATGTTGGGCGGATCGTTGTCGAAGCCCACGATGAAGCCACCCATCACTTCCAGACCATAGCTCTGGATCAGACGCACACTCTCCAGCAAATCCTTCCGGGTATTCTGATATTTCTGCGTCTCGATGAGGCTGGCCTCCACCGGTGTCTCAATTCCCAGGAAGACCTTCACGAAGTTGGCGCGGCGCATTTGCCGCAACAGCTCCTCGTCCTCGGCCAGGTTCAGTGAAGCCTCGGTGAGGAAGTAAAACGGGTGGTGATTCCGCTCGGTCCATTCGGCGAGCACCGGCAGAAGCTGCTTCACATTGGGTTTGTTGCCAATGAAATTGTCGTCCACAATGAACACCGAGCCTCGCCATCCGGCGCGCAGCAGCGATTCCAGCTCTTCCACTACCTGCGCGGGACTCTTGGTGCGTGGTTTGCGTCCGTAAATTTCGATGATGTCACAGAATTCGCAGTTGAACGGGCAGCCGCGTGAATACTGGAGAGCCATGGCACTGTACTTCTGGATGCGGATCAGGCTTAAGTCCGGCAGCGGCGAGCGAAGCAACGAGGGCCGCTCCGGGTGCCCGTATACCGGCTTCAAGCTCCTGGCTTCGAGGTCGGTGGCGAGCTGCCCGATCAGGTCTTCGGCCTCGCCCTGCATCACCGCGTCGGCGAGGTGGCTGAAATCCACCCCGCTGGTAATTGGGCCGCCCATGACCACGGGCAGACCATGGCGCCGGCAGCGGCGCGCCACTTCCTCCATCGACTCCTGCTGGACCAGCATCCCGCTGATCAGCGCCACGTCCGCCCACTTCAGGTCGCGGTCGCGCAGGGGCTCGACGTTCAAGTCCACCAAACGTCGGTTCCACCCAGCAGGAAAAAGGGGGGCGATGGTCATCAGGCCGAGCGGAGGGAAGGCCGAGCGCTTCCTCTCGAACTTCAAGGCATGCTTGAAACTCCAGAAGGTGGTAGGGAACTCAGGGTAGAGAAACAAGAGGTTCATCTTCGCAGTATCCTCAGATCCAGAAGGGTCTTCAGCTTACAGGCAAACATACAAAGTGCCAAGCGCAAAACGCCAGATGCGACAAAAAGGCAGCTAGCAGTGGCTAGAAGGGGTCCAGCGGTTCCCGGTGCCGGGTGCTCGATGCAAGTCTCACCACGACCGCCACTTTGGCCTTGCTTGTTGCTACCGGGGTATTAGAAAATAAAATTGACCCTCTCGCTTTCGGGCAACCTTAAAGGTCCAGCCTAAAAGCATGACTAGGAACCTTGGGACATGGTAACTAAGCTGGCTTCCTTATTCGTTTCATTCCTGCTCTGCGGTCTAACTCTGGCCGCCGAGGGTCCCACAGTGCCGCTGGCCGGTCAGGCGCCGGTGGTCGGTCAAGCAGTAGAGGCCTTCCCCGTGAAAGACCTCAGGCCGGGCATGAAGGCGGTCGGGTACAGCGTGTTTGAAGGGAAGGAAGTGGAGGCCTTCGCGGTAGAAATCCTGGGCGTGCTCAAGAACGTTTGGGGGCCCGGACAGCACATCATCCTGGCACGGCTGGGAGACAGGGTGGAGAAAACGGGCGTGGCCGCCGGCATGAGCGGCAGCCCCGTCTACCTGGATGGCAAGCTGGTGGGGGCTATCTCGCTGCGCGTGGGAGTGTTTGCTCACGAGCCGATAGCCGGGATCACTCCTGCCGAGCTTATGCTGGAGATCAAGGAACAGGACGAGAGCAAGGGCCCTGGCGCGACCTTGACTGCCGGGACTGCCGGGCAGGAGGTGCCGCTGTCCGCCGAGTTCGAGGCGCTCCTGAAGCCGGAGCCAGTCAGCGGGCCGAGCCCGGACGCATTTCTGGTGCCGATTGAAACGCCCTTGGCCTTCACCGGATTCCATGACGAGGTGTTGCAACAGTTCACCGACGTTTTCCGGCGCTTTGGGGTCACCCCGGTGCAAGGGGGAGCGGGCAGCGCGCTGAGCAATCCCGAACCGATTTCCGACCCGGAGGCCCTGAAACGGGCCCTCCCGCCGGGCGGGGCCGTTTCCGGCGTCCTAATTTCTGGAGACCTGTCCGTGGCCGGGACCGGCACGGTCACGTACAACGACGGTCACCGGGTCCTGGCCTTCGGCCATCCCTTCTTCAACTTCGGCAGGATCGAGATGCCCATGGCGACCGCCGACGTGGTGACGGTGCTGGGCTCCGACTTCGTTTCGTTTAAGATCGTGAACACCGACCAAGTGGTCGGCGCACTGCGACAGGACCGCCACTCGGGGATTCTCGGCGTGCTGGGCCGGACCGCGCCGATGATCCCGGTGGAAGCCAGCGTCCGCGTTGGAGACAACAGCCGAACGTATCGCTTCCACGTCTTCCAAAATGCCAGATTCACTCCCTTACTCATGATGCTGACCGTCTTCAATACCCTGTTCCGCACCAATGCCTACGGCGAGGAAGTCACCTACCGGGTGAACGGTTCCATCCAGCTAGACGGCTTCCCCGACGTGAAGCTGGACAACCTATACCCCAACAGTGGGGGCAGGGGAAGGATGCGAGGCCCCATGGGCCTCAGCGCCTGGATCAGCGGTCGTTTCTCCCGAATCTTTAATAATCCTTTCGAGACGCCCAAGATCTCCGGCGTCAAGGCGGATTTCGAAGTCATCCCGGAACGGCGCACGGCCGCCATCGAACATGTCTGGGTGCAAAAAAACGAGGTCCGCCCGGGAGAAACCCTCGACCTCAAAGTTTTCCTGCGGCCCTACCGAGGTGACCGCATGGTCAAGGATGCCCGTGTGACGATCCCGACAACGACCCCCAAGGGCAACCTTCGAATTCTATTCAGCGACGCGGATGTGGTGAATCGCTCCCAGAGGGTGTTGCTATCCCGCAATCGGATGGTCGGCTTGACCCAGCTGATTTCCATGATGAACCGGGAGCACGCCAACGGGTGGCTCTACATTACTCTGCTGGGGCCCGGCCCCACAGCGTTTGTCCAGGACAAAGTTCTGCCCAGCCTTCCTTCCTCGGTGGCTAACGTCATTGACCCGAGCCGGACCCAAAACCGTCTGACCCTCCGGACGGGATCTTCTCTCCACCAGCAAGCCATTCCGGTGGACTACGTCATCTCTGGAAGCCAGACGGTGGTGGTGAGGGTGAAATAGCCCCGCATTGGGATCGGACCCGAACCCATGAGACATTTTCTAGTTCTAGTTGCTTTTTCCAGCTTGGCCCTCGCCCTGAACCTGTCGGCGGCCGACACGCAGTTCTGGGAACAGAAGGGCTACCAAGATTTTGACAAGGGCACGCTCGAGGGACTGTCCCTTCGTAGCGACGGAAAACTGCGCCTGGCGCCGCGGTTCCGTCAGGTCTGCGATCCTGATCTGAACTACATTTGGGCGCTGGCGGAGGACAGCCGCGGTAACGTCTTCGCGGGTGGGGGCTCGCCCGGCAAAGTCGTGCGCATCGGCTCCGCATCCGCCGCCAGCGGCGAGGCGAAACCGGAAACGGTGTTTGAGGTCAAAGACCTTGAGATTCATGCGCTGGCTGTGGATGCAGCGGATAACCTCTATGCCGCCACTTCGCCGGACCCCAAGATCTACAAGATCACCCCTGACGGCGAAGCCAGTGTCTTCTTTGAGCCTGAGGCAAAGTATGTGTGGGCGTTGGCGTTTGACCCGCAGGGCAACCTGCTGGTGGCCACCGGGGACAAAGGCGAGCTGTACCGGGTGGACCCCAAGGGTGAAGCCAAGGTGTTTTTCAGGAGCGAGGAAACCCATGCCCGCTCGATCGCCGTCGACAAGTCGGGCAACGTGATCGTGGGCACTGACCCCAGCGGGCTGATCCTGCGCATTTCCCCTGCAGGCGAAGGCTTCGTCCTGTACCAGGCGGCCAAGAAGGAAGTTACGGCAGTGGCCATTGGCGCCGACGGCAGCATTTACGCGGCCGCGGTGGGCAACAAGCAACAGCGGCCGCCTACGCCAGCGGCTCCCGCTCCTCCGCGGTCCCAGGTGGTACCCGCCGCTGCTACCGTGCGTCGTCTGAGCCGACCTGCGCCGCCTCCGGTGGCTGGCGGCACGGGGGTCTACCGGATCTTCCCTGACGGGGAACCGAGGCAACTGTGGGCCTCCAAGAATGAGGTCGTCTACGCCCTGGCTTTTGACAGCAAAGGGAAGCTCCTGCTCGGCACCGGTAACCAAGGGAAGATTTTCCAGATCGACTCCGAGCACCTCTACACCAGCCTGCTGAAAGCGGAAGCCACTCAGATCACCGCCTTCTTGCAGACCCGCAGCGGCGCGCTTTACGCCGCGAGCAGCAATCTCGGAAGGGTGCTGGAAATTAGCAGCGCCTACGAGGCCGAGGGATCCTTCGAATCGGAAGTGTTTGACGCGCGCCATTTTGCGCGGTGGGGACGCGTCTTCTGGGAGGGGGAAACGCCGGACGGCTCCAGCGTGACGGTGTTCACCCGCTCCGGTAACGTGGACAACCCGGACCGCAACTGGAGCCCCTGGTCGCCCGCCTACCGGTCACCCGGAGAAATCAGCAGCAGCCCCGGGGCGCGCTTCTTGCAGTGGAAGGGCGTGCTAACCTCCGGTCAAGGCAAGCGGACCTCGTTGCTGGACAAGGTAGAGATCGCTTACTTTCCTAAGAATTTGACGCCGATCATCGACCGCGTGGAGCCTACCCCGGCCGGCTACCGTTTTCAAGCCAGGGCGACCGCAGCCCGCAAAGCGGTGCAGCGGCTCACGCTGCCACCGTTGAGCCCGAGGAGGCAGAAATCCCCAACCCCAGCCAAGCCGCGCATCTCACCCCCCACCCAATTGGTGCGAGAAAAGGGCGCCCAGGGGGCGCGCTGGGCTGCCCGCGACACCAACGACGACACCCTGATCTATGCTCTATACATCCGCGGCCGGGACGAAGGAACCTGGAAGCTGCTGAAAGACAAGCTCACCACCCAATTCTACTCGTGGGATTCCACCGCGTTTCCCGATGGTGCCTACTACGTCAAGGTGGCGGCTTCCGATGCCCCTTCCAACTCCGAACAGGATGCGCTGACGACCGAGCGCGAGGCCGGGCCCTTCGTGGTGGACAATACGCCCCCGCAAATCGCGGAGCTGGAAGCGAAGGCCGCCGACGGAAAGCTGCGGATCCGTTTCCGCGCCACCGACGCCCTCTCCCCGATCCGGAAGGCTGAGTACTCACTGGATGGCTCGGAATGGCAACTGGTGCTCCCACTCGACCAGCTCTCCGACTCGCTGCAGGAACACTATGGGTTCACCCTGCAAGGCAACACGTCAGGGGAACATACGATCGCGGTGCGGGTCTACGACCGGATAGAAAATCTCGCCGTGGAAAAGATTGTACTGCGGTAGAAGCAGATTCCAATTTCTACGACAGAAGCCTACGGTAGGGATCTCAAGCCCCTGTGCTGGCGGTGATCTTCTGAATCCGCAGCCGAACGCTGTTGTCCAGCGGTTCGAAGGCGATAGCCGAGCCGATGGTCGGCTGGCCGTAGAGAATCTTCCCTGGGATTTCCAACGACCCGCCGTCGTCTTTCACTTTCAGCGCCCCCCGCGATCCCTCCTCCAGCGGAACCAGCGTGTCCACAAAGCAGCCGCCTTCGCTGATGTCGGTGAGCCGCACATCCCAATGCACATCTTCGTCGCGGCACCATATCTGAGCCTCGACCAGCCAGGAGATGCGTGCGTGTTGTCTTTTGTCGGACATGATTCGTTGCTAGGCTAGCACAGGCCGCGAACGGAAAAAAGAGACTGCCGTTCCGCCCTGCCTAGCATTCGACCACGATTCCCGGAAAGGGGAAAGGTCGCGGCGGGCGTCAGGCCCGAAAATCACGAGCGCGCGGATTCTTTGGAGAGAACCGGCAGACGCAGGTCCCATGCCAGTCCCACGGCGCTTAGCAGACGGATGAACCAGTAGGTGGGATCCAATTCCCAAGCCTTTAATCCGTGCCGGGCCGAAGTGGGAAACGCGTGGTGGTTGTTGTGCCACCCCTCACCGTAGGACAACAGCGCCACCCACCAGGAGTTGGTGGAGAGATCATTGGTAGGGAAACTTTGGTATCCAAATCCATGGCTGGCTGAATTCACTAAAAAGGTGCAGTGATAGGTCAACACTAAGCGCACGAACACCCCCCACACCACGAAAGGCCATCCGCCCAGGACGTAAAGCAGCAACGCCAGTATGACTGCCAGCCAGGGATACATCCGCGCCAGGAAGCCGTAGAACGGCACGCGCAGCAAGTCGGGCACGTAGCGCTCGTTGAGGTCTTGCGAAACTTCGGGAGGATGGTCCCAGAATATCCAGAACACGTGACTCCACCAGAAACTCTGGCGAGCGTTGTGGGGGTCTCCCTGCTGGTCCGGATACTGATGGTGCTGGCGATGATGAGTGACCCATTCGATCGGTCCCCCGTGCAGGGAGAGCGAGCCGAACAGAGCCAGAGCGTATTCCAACGCGCGCGGACACCGGAACGACCGATGCGTGAGGAGGCGATGGTAACCCACGCAGATCCCTAGCCCGCCGAGGACCCAGTGGAGCAGGAAGCAGACTGCCACCGCTGCCCAACTCGTATGCCACAGGGCACCAATCGCTCCGAGGTGGATTCCCAGGACAATGGCAGCTTTTTCGGGAGAAAACCGCTCTCGAGTTGCGGGCACCGAACTCAACAGCGTGGCCGTGTTACTCATGGAGTTCTTTCCGGCAATCGAGCCCGGCAATCAAACAAGTCCATCAGGATACTTGTTTCCTATTGATTCTGCAAGTCTTTGCCACCCGTCCTGCGAACCTACGTTCGGCTACGTCGCTTTGCTCGATAGCTAGCAGCCGCAGAAACGGCCGCCGGGGTTTCGCCCCGGCTTTTGGGCTCTGCCCAGATCGTACGCATCACTTCTTTGGGTTCTTCTGGGCGTGTTTGGCGCGGATGGCCTGGGCGCGGGCCTCCATTTTGGCCGCCTCGGCAGCGCGCTTCGTTTTCCGCAGCAGATCCGCGTAGTTCTCCAGGGTCGTGGCCACGGTGGGATGCTCCGGCCCCAGGACCTTCTCTTCAATCGCTAGCGTGCGCCGGTAGAGCTGCTCGGCTTCGACGTAATTGCTCTGGGCGTAGTAGAGTGCCGCTAGGTTGTTGAGGCCGGTGGCGATGTTGGGATGCTCCGGCCCCAATGCCTTCTCCCAAATCGCCAGCGAGCGTCGGTAGAGGGGCTCGGCCTCGGCGTACTTGCCCTGGGCATGGTAGAGTCCCGCCAGGTTGTTGAGGTCCGTTGCAACGCCCGGGTGCTCCGGTCCCAGGGCCTTCTCATCTATCGCCAGCGCCCGCTGATAAAGCGGCTCAGCCTCAGCGTACTGGCCCTGGGCCTTGTAGAGCCCCGCCAGGTTGTTGAGGCTCTGAGCTACATCGGGATGGCCCCGTCCCAGGGCATTTTCGCGGATCGCCAGCGCCCGTTTGTGGAGCGGCTCGGCCTCGGCATACTGGCTCTGCGCGTCGTAGAGCAACGCCAGGTTGTTGAGGCTGGTGGCCACGTTGGGATGCTCCGGCCCCAGCGCCTTCTTCACAATCGCCAGCGCGCGCCGGTAGAGCGGCTCGGACTCGCCGTACTTGCCCTGGGCCTGGTAGAGTCCCGCCAGGTTGTTGAGGCTGGTCGCTACGCTGGGATGCTCCAGTCCCAGGGCCTTCTCCTTAATCGCCAGCGAGCGCCGGAACATCGGCTCGCCTCGGCGTATTTGCCCTGAGCCTGGTAGAGCCCCGCCAGGTTGTTGAGGCTGGCGGCCACGTTCGGATGCTCCAGCCCCAGGGCCTTCTCCGCAATCGCCAGCGCCCGCCGGAAAAGCGGCTCGGCCTCGCCGTACTTGCCCTGGGCGTTATAGAGCATCGCCAGGCTGTTGAAGCTCACGCCCACGCGAAGGTCTTGCTCTCCGAACTCTTCGGCCTCCCTAAGCGCAGCCGCGAACTGTTTCTGAGCCTCGGCGTACTGGCATTGCTGATAGGCTTCCGTGCCCGCCTTCATGTACTTCTCCCAGGCCGTGTCATCGGCCACGGCGCAGGAGGCCACACACACTGCTCCCAACACCAGCAGCCAAACAGTTCTTGTTGTCGTCATCGCGGGCTCCCAGGGAGAGACGTAGGGCACCCGATTCCCCCTTGGGCGAATCATACTCCAACTCAGCAATGCGGGCCTCCCCCCGGTCATCGGGCGGTGGCGTAAAATAGAAGTGATGGTTTCCCCGGAGAAAATTGCCGGCTTGCCCGCCGCGCCGGGCGTGTACCAGTTCCTGAACGCTGCCGGCCAAGCCATCTACGTGGGCAAGGCGAAATCGCTGCGGCACCGTGTCCGCAACTACTTCGTGGAAGGGAAGGCTGAGAACGCCAAAACGGACTCACTGCTGCGGGACGCGGTAGAGGTCCACTACATCCTGGTGGACAACGAGCGGGAAGCGCTGGCACTGGAGAACAACCTGATCAAGCAGCTTCAGCCGCGTTACAACGTCCTGCTGCGCGACGACAAGACTTACCCCTACATCAAGCTGACGGCGAAGGAAAAGTATCCGCGGGTGTATGTAACCCGCCGCCTGAAGAAGGACGGCTCCGCTTATTACGGCCCCTACTTCCCGGCGCACCTGGCGCATCGGCTCGTGCACTTCATCCACCGCTGTTTCCTGGTGCCGTCCTGCACAGTGGACCTGACCCGGGCCCACCCGCGCCCCTGCTTGCAGTATCACATCCATCGCTGCCAGGGCCCCTGCGTGCCAGGACTCACCACCGACGAGCGCTACGCCGAAGGGGTGCGCGATGTGCGCCTGTTCCTGGAAGGGCGCTCGGGCGACCTGCTGGAGAGCCTGCGCCAGCGAATGCTGGAGGCCTCCGAGCAGCAACAGTTCGAGCAGGCGGCCGCCTATCGCGACCTGGCAACCACGGTCGAGGACCTGCACGAGCGCCAGAAGATGGCCGCTGCCCAGGGCGACGACATTGACATCTTCGGTTTCTACCGCGAGGGCGCGCTGGCCGCCCTGAACCTGTTTCACCTGCGCAAGGGGCGCATCGTGGACCGCCGCGAGTTCTTCTGGGAGGATCTGCCGCCCGAAGAGGATGCCGAGGATGCCGAGAATGCCGAGGGCGCCGAACACGCCGCTGGCTTCAGCGCCTCGCACTTCTTTGCTTCGCTGCTCAAGCAGATCTACCTGGACCAGGAGTTCGTCCCCTCGTCCATCCACGTTCCGGTGGACTTCGACGACCGCGAACTGCTGGCCGAAGTTCTGTCGGAGAAGAAGGGGCGCCGGGTGGAGATGCACACCCCGCAGCGCGGCCAGAAGCGAGCGCTGCTGGAATTGGTCGAAAAGAACGCCCGCCACAGCTTCGACCAGCGCTTTCGCGTGCTGAAGCCCTCCTCAAAAGCCATCGCCGAAGCGTTGCAAGAGGGACTCGGCCTGCCGGAACCGCCGCGACGCATCGAGTGCTTCGATATTTCTCACGTGCAGGGCTCCGACACCGTGGGTTCCATGGTGGTCTGGGAAGAGGGGAAGATGCGGAAGGGGGAGTACCGCAAGTTCATCATCCGCACGGTGGAGGGCAGCGACGACTTCGCCAGCATGCGCGAGGTGGTGGCCCGCCGCTACCGGCGCCTCCAGGAGGAGCAGAAGCCGCTGCCGGGGCTGGTGCTGGTGGACGGCGGCCTGGGCCAGCTCCACTCCGCCGCGGCCGCGCTGGAGCAATGCGGCATCATCAACCAGCCGCTGGCGGCCATCGCCAAAAAGGAGGAGGTCATCTACGTGTACGAGCAGGAGGACGAGCCGGTGGTGTTGGACCGCCACTCCCCCCTGCTGCACCTGGTACAGATGGTTCGGGATGAGGCCCATCGCTTCGCCGTCAGCTTCCACCGCCACCGCCGGGAGTCTCGCCAGCTGACCACCGAGCTACTGGAGATTCCCGGCATCGGCGAAAAGACAGCGCGCAAGCTGCTCCAGCAATTCGGCAGCCTGCAGGCGTTGCGGCAGGTCTCCGAGGAACAACTGGCGCGGGTGGCCGGCCGTGCCCAGGCAGCACGGATTTTCCAGCACCTGCACGGTCCCGCTGGCTGAGCGGGTTGCGCCGCGCTTCCTCGTTTTCGGTTTCCGCCGAAGGCGAACCGTGCTAACATCGCGTCGCTGGCAATGGGAGGTTCTTATGGCAGATAGCGATGGGAAATTCGGTTGTTTCCTGGTCGGGGTAGGGATGGGTATCGTGATTGGTATTCTGTACGCTCCTCGGACCGGAGAGGAGACCCGCGAGCTACTCACCCACAAGGCCGATGAAGGGCGCGAGTTCGTCAAGCGCCGGAGCCGCGAACTGCGCGATCAGGCCGACGACTACATCGCCAAAGGTAAGGAGACAGCGGCGCGGCAGAAGGAGAATCTTCAGTCGGCGGTGGATGCCGGTAAGCGAGCCTACCGCGATGCCAGCGAATCTTCCGGTTCCAAGAACTGAGGTTGCCCTCGGATGGAAGCTCCCCTCTGGCTAGAAATCTACGTCGTGGTGATCGGCCTGGCGGTGGTCCTGCAACTGGGTGTGCTGATCGGCATGTATCTGGGTTTCCGCGATCTCCAGGTGCGAGTGCAGGGTTTGCTGGATCGCGACCTGCACCCTTTGCTCGTTAGCGCCCGGTCCCTAGTGGAAAGCACCCGCAAGGAGGTGGGCCGGCTTAGCGAAACAGCGGAGGAGCTGTCCAGGGCAGCCCGAGCCCAAGTGGGCAAGGTCGATGAGGTGATGAGTGAAGCCACCGACCGCACCCGCCTCCAGGTGGTCCGTGCGGATCAGCTGGTTGCAGATGTCTTCAACCGGATCGAACGAAGCGTAGAGTTTATGGAGAAGAGCCTCGGGCGGCCGGTGCGGGAGCTAGAGGCATTCCTGCATGGCCTCCGCGTCGCCATGGACCACCTGGTAGGCCGCCGGCGCCGGACCCCGGAACGCGCTACGCAGGACGAAGAACTTTTCATCTGAGCTGACCTTTTTCAGGCCCGCATCCTCCGAGCAGCCTCACGCACCTCCGCCCCGCCAGACGTTGATCTGTTGGCTTGGATTTCTACCGAGGCTCAACAACTTCTTCTGATGCAGAGAGGGCGCTCTGGGACCGAAGACTGGCGGTTCAGGAAACGACTCGCAGGGGTTCCTGGGCTCGGGCTCGCGGGTCGGGCCGGGGCGGCGTGTTGTGGTCAGGAAGGTCTTTGTTGTCCGCGCGGAAATATTGCAAGTAATGAGGCTTCACTGAAGCGATCAATTCTTTGCGGGTCTTGGTCTTCAGCGGCTTGCCGATGTAAATCTTTCCCATCCAGGCCAGCAACTTCTCCGGGACAGCCCCGGAAAACATCCACAACGGCCAGGTGAAGTTCGGCCCGTTGAGCCGCCGCAGCTTGTAGAGCCACATGCCGATGGAACCCACGCGCCAGGCGGTGGGACCCCACCAGCTATACAGGGCCGGCCGCAGGTCAAATTTCCAGCACTTCAGGATGAGCTGCCACTGCAGCGGAGTCAGTTCCTGCGTTTGGGTCACGCCCATGGACGCCTCCAAGCGGGTATCGTGCAGAGGCGTGAAGATGGAAGGCACCAGAATGGCGAACAAGCCGCGTCGCTCCATCTCATAGACCAGGTCCAAAGTGGCCATCACGTCTTCATCGGTCTCGCCGGGGCTGCCCACGATCAGCGTCATCACCGGAAACCAGTTGTTTTCGTTTGCAACCCGGAGACCTTCCAGTACCACGCTGGGCCAGTCTTCGATGAAAAACGGCACGCCCTTGCTGGGCATGATCTTCTTGGCCATGCGGACCGAGCCGGTCTCCAGGCCGATCAGCGGGGAGATCGCCTTCTTCTGCGGGTGGGTGCTCAAGAGCGGCAGATGAATGGGACTTTTCGGCAGCAGAATCTCGGAAAGCTTCTTGATTAAGAGTGGATCCACCACGAAGGGCGCCATCGTGCAATGGCTCAAGACATGATTTTCGACACCCGGGGTGTTTACGATCTCACCGTACAGATCCAGCAACGCCTCGCGGTTGGGGAAGAAGAAGGGCGTCTCGGTCCGGATCTGTCCCCAAATGAACATGTCTTCCGTGGCCAGCGAGATCTGATTGTTGCCGTCCCGGACGTTGGCCTGCACGGCGGTCATGATGTTCTGTTTGGGAATGTCCAGTGCCGGATTCAAATCGGGTAGGCAGAACTGGCAGCGGCGGCCACAACCGGTGGTCATCTCGACCA
Organism: Terriglobia bacterium; assembly: GCA_965223005.1. Classification (GTDB taxonomy): domain Bacteria; phylum Acidobacteriota; class Terriglobia; order JAJPHL01; family JAPKYU01; genus CBDBKE01. The sequence goes on from CBDCVK010000010.1 coordinate 328,088, forward strand.
CGCCAAAGGTTGTTCGGGCGTCTGGAGTGAGAATCTCGTCGCGGGCCATGGGATGCGCCACCTCCACCTGACGTGGCAGCGCCTCACCGCGAATCGCTTGGTGGAACAGGGCCAGCGTGTTGGTTGATTCGCTGCGGCCATCCACGACGCTATCTACGCTCAACTCATCATAGCTGTTGGTTTGCGCGATCTGCCATCCGCCCGAGCCGCCGACAATCACCTTGAACTTGTCCCGGTGAGAGTTCTCCTTGATCTTGTAAAAGAGCTGTTTGGCGTAGTGGGAGTTAATCGGGGACCGCGAGGAGCCGAAGATGGAGGCGTAGACGCCGGCGGCGAAGGTCACCCCCAGGGGATTGTGGGTCGAGACCGCCACGATACGGGTATTGGGGCCAATGAACTTCTCCAGGTCGTCCGGGTAACAGGCCACCATGTCTTCCCGGGGGAACTCCCGTAGCAGTGACTTCTCCAGCAGCCGGACGCCTGCCGGCATGTAACGTGCCGTGCCATCCTCGTTGTACTCCACGTCCCGCCAGTTCGGGTACTTGCGGTTCAACACAAACTCCATCCAGATCGGCATGGAGGCCATGGCCATCTGGATGAAGTAGCCGGCGTGGTCGATGGTTTCCGTTAGCGGCGCGGTCAGGACGATCAGCTTGCCGCTGTGGTTCCCGTCGGCGCCCGGCCCATTGCTTCTCAGTTCCGGTGTCTCCCGGCCATGTGGCACAGCGTTCGGTGTTTGAGGCGGTGTTTCAGCCATGGAGTCTCTGCCAAGCTTGAAATTGGCGACGACCCTCTAAACGGCTTATAGTGCGCGAGTCCCGCGTGAAATACAAGTCCAAAAACCCGAACGGGGGAAACGGCTCTGTGGACTGTTATGGAACCTGCCGCAGTGAGCCACCAACCTTGGCACTTGCGGGCACGCATCGGCCTGCTGCCCGCCTTGCGCAATTCCGAGCGGGCTCTTTCCGCTCTTCGCCATCTGCGTATGTGTGTTAGTCTCGGTTTAACGGCACGCTGTTGAACTGCGCACCCAAGGGGGCCAGAAAGCGTCCGGTCATCATGGTCGGACAAACCCTTTCGCACTACCGCATTGAAGAAAAGCTGGGCCAGGGAGGCATGGGGGTTGTCTATCGGGCAACGGACACGCGGTTAGGCCGCGCGGTTGCCCTGAAGATGCTGCCGCCCGAGTCGTTCACCGAGCGCACGCTGCGCCGGCGCCTGGCCACCGAGGCGAAAGCCGCCTCGGCGCTGAACCACCCTGTCATCGCCACCGTCCACGACTTCGAAATCGCCGGCGACTCGGTCTTCATCGTCTACGAGTATGTGGAGGGGAGCAACCTGCGCGAACTGATGCGCAAACGGTCGTTGGGCCTGCCGGAAATCCTATCCATCTTCATCCGCGTTGCCGACGGTCTGGCCGCAGCGCACAAGGCCGGAATTGTTCACCGGGACTTGAAACCGGAAAACGTGATGGTCACCCCGGACGGCAAGGTGAAGATCCTGGACTTCGGCGTGGCCAAGGTGCCACTGCAACTAGACGAAGGAATGACCGCCGTGCTGGGCGACAACGACCTCTCCACCCGTTCCACGCTTAGCGGGCGTCTCGTAGGCACTGTCAACTACATGTCTCCGGAACAATTGCAGGCCGAGGATGTGGACCACCGCAGCGACATTTTTTCCTTTGGTGTCACGCTGTACGAGATGGCCGCGCAACGCCATCCCTTCGTCGGCAAAAGCCCTCCCTCGACGATCGGCAACATCCTGAAAGAGGAGCCGCCCAGCCTGGCTCAGTGGGCTTCCCAGGCGCCTGCGGAACTGGAGCGCGTCATCGGCAAGTGCCTTCAGAAGCAGCCAGGTGAACGGTACCAGTTCGTGCAGGACCTGCTGGTGGACCTGGAACAGGTCCGGCGCGGGCTGACCGGCGCCGCGCCTGTCACTCTGCCGCCGGCGCCGGAAGCTGAGTTCGCCATGTCGCGCGGCTGGGCTCGGGCCTTGCTGCTGGTTATCCAATTGGGCTACGTGGGCATCTACGGCGCCGCCCTGCACTACGCCGATTCGGTTGAACGAACTCTGGAGGGCGTGCTATTGATGCCCGCCTGGCTCACGCTGCCCCTGGTGATTGTCTCGGCCATGTGCGGGATTGCTGTGCGCTTGTATCTGCTTTCGGCCGTGGGACTGGACCACCGGGCGACCGGGGTCAAGTTCCGCCGGCTGTTTCCTGCACTGCTGGTGCTGGACGCCCTGTGGGCCACCTCGCCCCTGCTGCTGGTGCCGAAAATCCACTACGGGGTAGCGCTGGCCTGCGTTGCCGGGTTGGCCTACCTGCCCTTCTCCCAGCGCACCTTAATCCAAAGCGCTTACCGCTGGGCGACGGCACCACTCTCGTCTGCTTCCGGCTAGAGCCAGCCCTGCTATCGGTTCGGAGAGATCCTAACGGGATGGTCACTCGCCTACAAAATCAGCGATAATGCGCTTGGAAAGGGAGGGGAACATTCCTAACTACCTCAAGACGGGCCGACGTGAGTGAGGATGTCCGGATGACACAAGAGCTATTTGAGCGGGTCGAGCAGATTCTGCGATCAGATGGCGCGGAGGCTGGTTTTGACTTACTGGCGGAAGAATTCCTCCGCGAGAAGAAATACCCCCTCCTGTTTGAAGCGCGGCTCATGAAAAAACGTTGCGAGCTCGGCCTGCCGCTGATTGAGGTGGAAGCGCCCCAGATGCCGGAACAGAAGGCACGCGAATACGAGGCGGCCCTGGTCCAGGCGGCCCGCGAGGCGGGCCATCTTTTCCTGACCGCCGGCGACATCGAAAGCGCGTGGCCCTATTTTCGTGCGATCGGGGAGCCAGGGCCGGTGGCCGCGGCCATCGAGAGGCTTTCGCCCGGCGAGGGGCTTGACCGGATCATCGAGATTGCTTTCTTTGAACAAGTTCATCCTCGGAAGGGTTTCGAGCTGATCCTGGCGAATTACGGGACTTGCAGAGCGATCACAACGTTGGCGCAGTATCCAGGCCGCAAGGGCAGGCAGGATTGTACCCGCATGCTAGTCCGGAGCCTGCATGCCGATCTACTTAAGAACCTGAAACAGGTTATTGCCGGGCAGGAGGGCCAAAGTCCGGACAAGAACAGCGTGACCGAGCTGACTACAGGACGCGACTGGCTGTTTGGAGAATTCGGCTGTCATATCGACTCGACGCACCTTGCCTCCATCCTCCCGTCGAGCCTTGAGCTGGACGACCGGGAAACCCTTTTGCTCGCACTGGAGTTGGCAGAATACGGAAACCGCCTGGCGACGACGTTCCACTACCGTAGCGAACCGCCATTCGAAAATCTGTATCAGGACCACGCCGTCTACCTGCGGGCTCTCCTAGGCGACGACGTGGATTCGGCAATCACACATTTCCAAGAGAAGGCTGCGAAGGCGAATCCCCAAGAAGACAGCCGCCCTGCCCAGGCTTTGGTTGGGCTTCTGGCCCGCCTTGGGCGCTATGCTGATGCAATCGAAGATTCGCTCACACATCTTCGCGATCACGATCCTTCCCAACTCGCCTGCCCCACGGTTCTCCAATTGTGCCAGATGGCCGGGGATCACCGGCGCCTCATGGAAATAGCGCGGGAGAAGGGCGACTTGTTGAGTTTCGCTGCTGCCGTGTTGCAGGCGGATTTGGGACCGCTACGGTCCGCGGAAGCTGGCGAAACCACTCGCAAATAGGAGGTCGCAGATCGGAGGCGGAATCCCCATGAGCGGCACACACGAATCCAGAATTCTGGTGATTGACGACGACGAAGCGACGTTGATCGTTGTCCGCAAGCTGCTGGAAGCGACCGGTGTCTTCGTGGACGTTTCGCTGTCGGCGAACGACGCGCTGGTCCGTCTTTCCGAATCCCGCTACGACGTCATCCTCTGCGACATGTGGATGCCGGGGATGAGCGGCAAGGACTTCTACGACCGGCTGAGAAAAGAATTTCCGGACTACCAGAACCGCACTGTGATTCTGACCGGGGATTTGGCTTCGGAAGCCAGCTGGGAGTTCATCGAGGGGAACGGCCTGCCCTACGTTCTGAAGCCCATCAGCCCTAACGAGTTGCGCCGAAGACTTGAAGAGGTGATCGGGCCGGAGGTCGGTGCGGCGGAGCAGGAGGGGCCAGAGAAACGGCGGCATGAGCGGGTTAGAACGAAGGAGCAGGCTCGGGTACGCATGGGGTCAGAATCTGCGGATTTGGAGATCGCCGAGGTCGACAATGCCAGCAAAGAGGGCGTCTACTTCGTGACCACCCAGCAGTACCGGGTCGGAACCGAAGTGGTGGTTTCCTTTCCGTATCCGGAGGCCGGCGACGTGTGGCAGGGAGGGTACGTGGTTCGGGTCAGTGAGCGAGGGGAGGGGCGGCGAGGCGTGGCCATCGCATTGGGCGGGGCGGCGTCGGCCATCCGCGGTGTGTTAGGGGCCTACGGGGGAGAGGCGACGGCCGATGAAGCCGACGTGAAGTTGCAACTTGCCCGCGCGCGGGACGAGGTGCGCCATCTGATGCAGGAGCTCGCCGCCCTGAAGACTAGCTATGAGCGTGTTGTCGCCCAACGTGAGCAGCTAGCCGCCGAAAAGAGCCACCTGGAGCTCCGGTTGCGCGAACTAACGAAGTAACTGCGACTCTGTCTGCTGGCGGATTTTGAGACGGACTTCGAGCGTCCTTCTCACTCGCTCTCCTCGCTCACCCTTCCTAGACACCGACTTCAGCAATCGAGGGCTCGCTAAGGATCAGATCGAGATCGCGAACCAACCACGCGAAAGGATCCTTAGAGAGCAAAGACGAGAGCAGGGCGGGAGAAAACATGAATTCAGCGAACGATAAAGGTCTAAAGGGTAAAACAGCTATCGTGACCGGAGGCGCTCAAGGCATTGGCCGAGGGATCTGCCTCACCTTGGCCGGCGAAGGAGTCAACACCGTCGTCGCCGACCTCAACGTCGAATCCGGCCAGCAGGTCGCGCGAGAGATCGAGCAACGGGGCGGACACGCTCGGTTCGCGCGCTGCGACGTGACCGTGGCGGCGGATACAAAACAAATAGCTGCCGTGGCGCAGCAAAGCTTCGGCGCGATCGATATCCTCGTCAACGTTGCAGGTATCGCACTCGTCAAACCCTTCCGGGAGCTTACCGAGGCTGAATGGGATCGCATCGTGGCCGTCAGTCTCAAAGGCACCTATCTTTGCTGCGCCAGTGTACTGACGGACATGGTGGAACGCTGCAGCGGGAAGATCATCAACATATCCTCGATCGCGGCTCTCTACCCCACGGCTCAACAGGCTCCCTATTGTGCCGCCAAGGCAGGTGTCATCGCCTTGACCCGCTCGCTGGCCTACGAATTCGGCGCCTACAACATCAATGTCAATGCCATTTGCCCCGGCATCGTGCGGACCCCCATTTGGGAGAAGGTTCTTGACGACCTCTCGGCTAGAAGCGGCCAGGATAAGGAAAAGATCTTTCAGACATATGTAGAGCCGATCCCCCTCCAGCGAGCCCAAACACCGGAGGACATCGGCAGCCTGGTGGTGTTTCTAAGTTCAGAGCGCGCCAACAACATCACCGCGGCCACCATCAGCGTGACCGGCGGAATGGACTCGGTTTTCTTCAAATAGCAGGAGACTTAGCCATCGCCCTGCCGCCCCTTTATGGCGCCATAGCAACACTTCAACGTGGAAAATCGGATATAACTTCCTCCTTGCAGCATCGATAGCTTGACAAGGATCCATGAAGCCGGAATGGCTTCTGCCGGACGCGACTAGCCAAACTTTTCGACCTTGATAGGATCGCCGTTTTTCACTTTGTTCAATTGTGTAACGGGCGCGAGTGTCTTGCCCCAGATGTTCGTCCGCGCAGCGAGGCGGATTTCCTTGCCGCGAGAAACCGGTGTGGGGCCAAAGCCGATGGCGATGGAGTCGCCCTCAACCCAGAAGGCCAACTCGCCCGCCTCGACCACGTCCTTGGCATCCGGCTCCTTACTCACTTGAACCGGTGCGGAGAAGTAGACCTCATCTCCCCAGGTGGAAGCAGTGGAAGTGAAAGGCAACTTTGCGTAGATGGCGTCGGCGGTTGGGGTGTCAAACAACTCGGCCTCCAGTTTCATCGGCCCCATGGTCATTGTAAGTTTCCGTGTTCCAGCCATATTGGAATCATAAGTCGGGCAGCATCAGGCACGCAAACGCGGAAAGAATCTTCCGGTCCGCTCCATGTGCGGCAGGCGGAAGAAGACCGGCGCGCATGGCCGGGTCATCATGTTGACTTACCTGTGGGCGAGACCTAAGATTTCCCAAGTGCGGCGGTTCCTTCCCCATGATCGGGCCTCATGATCAGCCAGGGCAAGGATGTTCCCGATGAGACTCGGTCGCAGCTCGGCTCGACTCCTGTTCGGCAGTTTGGTCTACCTCCTTTTGGTTTCCTCAGCCGGTGCACAGCCCAATGTCCGGGCAGTTCTCGACGGGGCGTCGTTTGGACCTCTCGTCTCGCCAGGGTCGCTGGTTTCGATCTTTGGAACCGAGCTCGCCCAATCGACTGACGCTGCTTCGGAGGTGCCCCTCCCGACAGAGCTGGACGGAGTCACTGTTACTGTCAACGGTTTGGAGGCGCCGCTTTACTTTGTCTCTCCGGATCAGATCAACGCACAGATCCCATTCGGCATTAGCGAGGAGAAAGTGGATCTGGTCGTCGTCACCCGGCAAGGGCAGAGTCGGGCGTACTCGGTCGCCTTATTGCCCACCTCTCCGGGAATCTTTACCAGAAGCGGCGATGGCAAAGGGACTCCCGTGCTCTTGGACCCCTCCTTTACGCTTCTCGAGACGGTTGCTCCCGGGCAGCGCGTGATCCTCTACGCCAGCGGCCTGGGAGAGACGGATCCTCAGGCGGCCACCGGGATGGGCGGCGCCGGCGGGGAACCCCTCAACCGAGTCGCCGATCTCCCGGAGGTCTATATCGGGGGAAAGCAAGCCCAGGTGGAGTTTGCCGGACTGGCGCCAGGCTTCGTGGGTGTTTACCAGTTGAACGTCGTGGCTCCCGAGGAATTCACCAGTGGCCGGGTTTTTCTGATTTCCCGCGGCAGGCGAAGCAACTCCACAGAGATAACGGCCACGCTGCCGGACCCGGTCCACGGTTCCGGGATCGTCGTCTCCGAGGTCCGGCCAGTCGGAGCGTTTCGGCGGATCCAGCTGTTCGCGATCGCCAGCGTAGAGGTCATGGTCGGACAGGAGGCCTCGCCACTGCGGATTGAGGCGGAGGACAACCTGATTGGACTCATCTCCACGCAAGTCCGAGACGGCGCTCTCCAAATCACCTCGTCAGGTCCTTACACCACCCAGACGGCCGTTCAGGTGTCGCTCAGCGTCCCTGCTTTGGACCGGGTGGAACTGCTTGGGGTGGGAGGCTTCACTGTGGTCGGGCTTTCCGGGGGGAGCTTCGAAGCCTTCATCAGCGGTGTTGGCGACGTGCTGGCATCTGGTTCGGTCGACTCGGTGGATGTCCTGTTGCAAGGGGTGGGAAACGTCTCCTTGTCCAACCTTGCAGCCAAGCACGTCCGTGCGTGGCTCCCTGGAGTTGGCAATGTGGAGGTAAATGCAAGCGAGTCCCTATTTGCTCGGCTGCATGGGATCGGCGACATCCTCTACATCGGCAACCCGGCCCAAGTGGACGCCGAAGTCAAAGGTGTCGGCGAAATCAGGCCAGGAATGGGCAACGGCATTATCGGCCGCACTATTTCCCACTCCCGGGTCATGGAGAAGCTCGGCGCGGGCGCCATGGGTGTCCTCCACAAAGCCAGGGGGACACCCGGCTTACCCGCAGCAGTGGCGGCAGAACGGCCGGCTTGCAACCTTGCCCGACTGAAGCGCCCCGCCGGAAGCATCGCCGGCTTCCGGCGAGGCTTTCGCCGGGGCGAGATGGCTGTATGAGCCCATATTTCATGTAACTTATTGAATATAAGCCGACTATATATTAGTTCATAACGCTAAGATTATATTCCAATAAAGATGAAACCATGTGGCATGCTCCTCCATCTAACTGAATGAGACCAGCAATGAGCTGGACGACTAGGAGGTTAGTCACAATGGCGTATCTAGTACGATGGGAACCCTTTAAACTGGTGCGCGATCTCAGCAGGGACTTGGATCGCGCCTTTGTCAACCCCTTCGGCAGCAACTTCTTCGGCGAACGCGGCCGGCCGAGCATCGGCAACGGCTATGACTTTAGCCCGGCTGTAAACACCTACGAAACCGACAAAGAGTATGTCGTTGAAGCTCAGGTGCCGGGGTTCACTGCTGAGACCCTCCAGATCCTGCACAACGACCACGGGCTCACGCTGAAGGGTGAGCGGAAGCAGGAGACCGAGGACAAAAAGGCCAACTACCACCGGCGCGAAGCGAGCTATTCTTCCTTCGTGCGTACGCTGGACCTTCCCGAGTTGGTGAATCCGGCGAAGAGTAAGGCTGAACTGAAGGATGGGGTGCTAAAGGTGCGGTTCGAGAAGGTCGAGGGCAAGTCCCAGACGAAGCAGATCAGCATCAAATCCTAAGGACTTGCTGGGCTCCGCAACCGCGGGCCCCGTCTGATTGCTCTGGTTACCCGGCGGGTTGGCGACACCTGATCCGCCGGGCGGTGCAGAAGCTGAACGTGGACGCCGCCGAATTACCCGTCGGCGGAGCTTATCTCGACGCGGTTGCGCCCTGCACGCTTGGCTCGATAGAGGGCCGAATCTGCGGCACGCAGGATTGCCTCCACTTCCTCTTCCTGTTTTTGGCCACCGAAGGTAACCCCCATGCTGAGCGTGACGGGAATGACGCCGTCGTCCGTGGACACAGGTTCAGTACCGACAAGTGTCCGGATGCGTTCGGCCTGGTCCACGGTTACCTCGTTGGATCCCGACAGGACGATCAAGAACTCTTCGCCGCCATACCGGCCCACCGCGTCGTAAGTGCGCACAGCCCCATTGATTCTTTGGGCAGATTCGCGCAGCACAGCGTCGCCCGCCAAGTGCCCGTAGGTGTCGTTGATGTTCTTGAAGTGATCCAGGTCGGCCATGATAACGCCGACGGAGGTCCCTTCGCGCTGGGCGCGAACCAGTTCCCGTTTCAAGATGTCCAGGATTGCCCCGCGGTTCCACAGGCCGGTCAAAGCGTCGTGAGTGGCCTGAAAGCGGTACTCGTCGGTTTTCGCAAGGTCCTCCTGCACCGCTTCCATCTGTGAGGTCAGGTCATCGACCAGATGGGTCATGGAGCCCTTGGCCGCGTCCATTTCTCGTAATTGTTCATTGAGTTTGGTTTCCTCTGAGATCAAGTGGTCGCGTTGGTCGACCACTTGATCGTGGGTAGTCTTCAGCTCGTCCAGTTCCTCGGCGAGTCGGCGCGCTTCACTCCGGTCGTCGGCGACTTTTGCAGCTGCTACTTGCTCGGCCGGAGTGCCGGAGGGCAGCGTCTGCCTGGACAGGTCCGCCATGCTCAGGATGTGATGGCGCCTGGCGTCTTCTTCCGAACCAGCGAAGTTCGCACGCGCGGCCGCCGCCGCTTCACCCAGAGCGACGGCGACGCTCCGCCGGCCTTCGGGCTGCTCTTCCACCCGGACGACGTACCCTTCCTGCTCGATGTCGTTGTAACCCACATAAGGGAAGGCCACCAGCACCTCCGTGCCGACGCGGTACTCCTGGTCGGTCGCAAAAAAGATGCCCTCCTTGCTGGCATTCACCACGGCCCTGATGTCGGGGCCGCCGACCGCCCATTTCTTTCGGCGCACCCGGGCGTTCGCCTTCATCTTGATTCGGCGATGGCGCCGCCTATTGACACCGGGCGCGACCGTCGTCACGGGCTTCTTCGGTTGAGGAACGACGGGCCGTTCTCCTAGCACCTGCTGCAGTTTCCGGCGCAGCTCGGGACGGCTAAAGGGCTTGATCACGTAAGGGAGGTGCCGATCGTCAATGAAATCCCAGGTGGCTTCCGAGGCGATATCGCCGGTCACAAAAATGACTCGTCGCTGGTACTCGGGGAAGTCGTTCTTCACCTGCTCGTAGAATTCCTTGCCGTTCATCTCGGCCATCCACATATCGCAGAGGATGGCGTCGTAACGGTTTTCCGGCAGCTTGGCCAGTGCCTCGCGCGGTGAGGTCAATACCTCGACCGAACAGTCCTCCGCTTCCAGGAGCTTGCGCATGATCACCAGCGCCATCTCGTCGTCGTCAATCGCCAGAATCTTAGCTGGTTCTTGGGCGCTCATCTTTTTTGGCACGGCGGGGGCAACCGCCTACTTTCCCTAGCCGAGCAACGCCGCCCTAAACTTTAGAGGCGCGCCACTCCGGGATAGGCACCCCCGGCTCACTCCCAGCCTCAACTGTCTTTTCGGCACGCGGCAAATAGATCGTGAATGCCGTACCTCGACCCAGTTCGCTGTCAGCCCAGATATAACCGCCCGTCTGTTTGACAGCCCCGTAGACGGCCGCCAGGGAAAGCCCAGCCCCTTTACCTTTTTCCTTGATAAGGAGAAAAGGCTCGAAGATGTGGGCCAGTGTCTCTTCGTCCATACCGAGCCCGCTGTCGCGTGCGACGAGCATGACATACGAGCCTGGTCGGGCACCGGGGTGCCGCTGGGCATAGTCCTCGTCCAGTTCGATGTTTGCTGTTTCGAAGGTGAGTTTGCCACCCTGGGGCATGCTGTCGCGAGCGTTGAGCGTCAGGTTCAGAACGACTTGCTCGGTCTGCCCCCGGTCGCCTTTCACCCGTCCCAATGCCGCCCCTGGTTTGATCACCATCTCAATCTGGTCGCCGACCAGTCGCCGCAGCATCGTCTCCATCCCTGCGCTCAGACTGTTTAGATCGAGCAGCTCCAGCGTCTGCACGTGTCTGCGGAAAGCCAGCAGCTGCCGGGCCAGTGAGTTCGCCCGCTCGTTCGCCTGTTGGATTTGCTCGACGTACTCCCGCACTGGATCGTCCGCGCCGATCTGGTCCAGCGCCAGCTCGCTGTAACCTTTGATGAGCCCCAGCAAGTGGTTGAAGTCATGAGCCACTTTGCCGGCCAGACGTTCTAGCGCATCGATGTTCTGCATCTGGCTCATCTCCGCCTGCGCTTGCTGGATCGCCTTCTTGGCCTTGCCCGTGCGCTTATCCGAAAGAAGGTGCTGTTCGACACGTTCGAGGAGCTGATCGGGGGCCTCGCTGGGTTGATATGCCGTCCATCCGGCCGCAAAGGTAATCGGAATCTTCTCTCCGGCGGAGTCCATTTCCAACCCATCCAGGCGGGCTACCATGTGAGGCACCCGTGAGGGGATAGATTCAGTCAACAGCACCAGAAATTCATCGGCGCCCATGCGTACCGCCACGTCGGAACTGCGGATCGACTTTTTCAGGCGATCCGCAAATTCCTTGAGCACCATGTCGCCAGTAGGCTGGCCATAGTGGCTGTTGATCTGTTTGAAATTGTTGAGGTCGAGCATCAGCAAGTTCACCGGGTAGCCGTGCCGTTGAGAGCGTGCCAACTCAGTCGTCAGGTGTTGCTCCAGGAATTGGCGGTTGTAGAGGCCGGTGAGCGAGTCGAGCATGGCCAGCTAGCGCAACTCCTCCGTCGAAATTGCAGCATCCCAAGGATCGCATTCAGCCAGAGCCACCCGTCTCGTCGTTCGAGTCGCTGTATCCTTACCTGAATCTCGCGCATACCTTTGCTACCGTGGCCCCCCGTAACGAACTGCCCGTAACGAAGTGAAAGATAGACAGATTATAGCAGGCTTCGAATCCGGCTTCACAAAGACACCCTTGCCAGACAACCCAGACGCTCGCGACCTTCGTTTTTATTGGATGTCGAAACCTCGGTTGCCTCTCAAGGCCTCTCTAGGGCCGCGGTGAAGATTCAAGCAAGACCGACCACGCCAGGGTCCGCTCTTAGGGGGGAGGCGGTTTTCATCCCTGCATGTCTCCGGGTGCCTCCGCGACCATCTTTCGAAATTCGTTAAAGACATGTGGATCCCACCAGCCTTTTTCGACCTCCTCCACCATCGTCGTCAACGCTTCCTCCACCGACAAAGGGCGTTTGTAGGGCCGCTCAGTGGTCAGCGCGTCGTACACATCCGCAATTTGCAGCACCCGCGCTGTCATGGGAATCTGCTCACCTTTGAGCCCGTCCGGATAGCCCGACCCGTTGAACCGTTCGTGGTGATGACGGATGATGGGCACTGCCAATCGAAACGACTTCAGTGGTGCGCAGATGCGCTCACCGATCACTGTATGTTGGCGCATAACCGCCCACTCGTCCGATGTCAGCGGGCCCGGTTTGAGCAGAATGGCATCGGGCACGGCCACCTTGCCAACGTCGTGCACGATGCCGGCCCGTCGTAAAGCGGTGATCTCGTCGGGCGGCAACCCGACGCGCTCGCCCAAGCGGGACGAGTAGTCTGACAACCGCTCGCAGTGGCCTTCAGTGTAAGGGTCTTTGCCTTCAATGCTGCGAGCCAGGGCAAACAAAACCGACTCGGCGCGCTCCAACTCATCGGTGTATCCCTTCAGGGCGAGCAGGGAGCGGACCCGTGCGAGAAGCTCGTTGCGATCCACTGGCTTGCTCAAGAATTCGTTGGCGCCAGCCTCAATACCTTGAATACGGTCTTCGGTGGCCGCAAGCCCGGTGACCAACACCACCGGCGTCAATCGGGTCTCGGGGTTCTGTTTGAGGTGTCGGCAGACCTCGAAACCGCCCATGCGCGGCATTTGTACGTCCAGCAACACCAAGTCGGGTCCGCGACGCGCGAACTCTTCCAGCGCTTCGTGGCCGTCGCCGGCGGTGATTATCTCGAATCCCTGTGGCCGCAGCAGTCCAGCCAGAAGGTTGCGAAAGGCTGGGTCGTCATCAACGATCAGGATAGTTGGAATCACGCTCTGTTCCCTTTTCCCGAGAAAATCCCCCAGACCCAGCTGCTCCACCACCGGAAAAGCTGCACCCGGTAGCGCGGCAACGGCCGACTGCGCTACCCGTAGGTTTCTTCAATGGCCTCCACAAGAAGCGCCCGCGAGCATCATAGGTGCAGACAGCGCTGCCGCCAGCCTGCGGCTTACGCACGCCATTTTACCCTGCGCAGCACAAGTCAGCCAACAATGTAGCCCAATCCGCTGCCCAGATGATGCTGGGGTTCCTTTGTAGTCAGCACCAAATCTACGACATCGTGTTCGAGGCGCCGGGCTTCGATGGCGAGAAGCTAGTGAACCCCGCCTATGTTACGGTGTTCCACAACGGTGTGCCTGGGGCGTGACGAACCGTGAGACCGAAAGCGTGGGTGCGGCGGGCTTCTCGCTACTAGCGGGCTGGGGGGGCGTTCTTCTTTTGGTTGAAAGTGCGGATAACGCGCGACACGTAGTTGCGTGTTTCCCGATAGGGAGGGATTCCTTTATAGGCTTCCACCTTTCCCGGTCCGGCATTGTAGGCGGCCAGGGCCAGGGCCAGGTCGTGGTTGTACAGGTCAAGCAACTGGCGCAGGTAGCGCGTGCCGGCCTCCACATTTTGCGCGGCATCGAATACGTCGTGGACGCGCAGCGCGCGCGCCGTCTCGGGCATCAACTGCATCAGGCCGCTCGCCCCTTTCGGTGAGACCGCCAGCGGGTTGCCGGCCGATTCAACGTGAATCACGCTCTCGATCAGGTCGGGATCCAGACCGTGGGCCTCGCCTGCGCTCCGAACCAACTGCCGCAGGTCACCGTCCTCGGGTTCGCCAAGCCCCGCGGCCGCAGGGGACGCAACCCCCGGGACGCGTTCATCAGCTTCGAAGCGCTGGATGTCACCTGCACGAACTTCTACGACCCCGCCGCCGACCAGGAACAGGCGCGTCACCGCTCCGCTCCGCTCGTAGCGCTCGATTTCGAGGCGGAACCCGGTCTTGAAAACCGCGTACTCGGCCGCCGGCAGGTGAGCGGCAGTCAATAGGACAAGAAGCGGCAGCCACCGCCCCGCCTGCTGCATCACGCGTCTCAATCTCGAACTCCGCATTTTGCGCCCTGCACTAGGCTAAGATCCAACGCTCGACGGCATCGGCCACACCTGCCTGGTTGCAGTGGGCCGTGACCTGCCAGCCGTTGGACTTCAGTTCAGCCACGGCGTTGTCCATGACCACGGGCCGCCCGGCGAATTCCAGCATCTCGCGGTCGTTGAAGTTGTCCCCGATGGCCATCACCTCCTCGCGGCGGCAACCCTGGCGTTGGGCCCAGGCCTGCACCGCATGGCCCTTTGAGCAGCGGCGATTGATGACATCCAAGATACTCAAATCCTTGGTCACGTACTCGGTTTTCAGCAGGCGGAACTCGGCACGGAAGGGGGAGTCGAGCAGCCTGCTTTCGATCTGGCGCAATACCTCGACAGGCCCGGTGTACATGACCTGCAGGGGCTCCTCGGGCGCCCGAGCCTGCAGCGTTTCCTCCAGCGAGGCGAAGCTGACAAACTGGGGGTTGCGCTCCAGCCAAGCCAGGAAGGTGGGCGTTCGCTTCTCCAGCCGTTCCAGCACAAGTTGCCCGGGACCGTCCACATCGTAAGCCAGCAGCGTGTAGTCACGCCAGCGCTGCGTCCATTCCAGCGCCCGTGCCGCCGTCTCCCTGGCGAGCAGGTCGCGGTAGTAGGACTGGCCGCTGCGCGACTTTACCAGGGCGCCGTTACTGGTGATCATCACCAACTCGAACGGGAGCAATTGCGCCACGGGAAGCGCGAAGGCGAACCGCCGCCCGGTCACCAACACCACCTCCACGCCGGCGTTATGGGCCGCCTCCAGTGCCGACGCGTTACGCGGCGGCAACTGCGAGTGGGTGTCCAGCAGCGTGCCGTCAATATCTATCGCCAGCAGACGAATGGCGGGCTGCATCACTTCCATGCTAACACGCCAGGTCCATGCTCGCACGCCCGGGGCTGGATGCGGTTGTGGGAAGAGGCTTACAATGCTTTCCATGTCGCGCCCGATTCTTGTGGATCTCAGCCATGCCGTCGAAGGCAGTCAGTATCCGGAGCTGCCGGCCCCGTACCATCGCTATGAAGAGGGGACGGATTTGGCCGCCCTGCCGTTGGAAAAAATTGCGTGCCAATATGCGTGCCAATTCATATGCGTGATAGTCTCCGGCTCCCCATGACTCCCCATGACTCCCCATGACCGACGTCACTCATCTGGAATGCTGGCGCTGCCAGCGAGGGTTTGAGGCGGACAGGCCGCATACCCTGTGTCCTTGCGGCGGGCCGCTGTTGGTACGCTACGACCTGCGTTCGGTGGCTGGCCACCAAACCCGCGAGTCGCTGGCCGAGGGTCCAGCCAACATGTGGCGCTATCGCGCGTTGCTTCCCTGCAAGCGAGAAGATTCGGTGGTGACACTGGGCGAGGGGTTCACCCCGCTGTTGCGCGCTCGCCGACTGGGCCGGCTCTGCGGCGCGTCCCGTCTGTTCATCAAAGACGAGGGGCAAAACCCCACCGGCTCCTTCAAAGCGCGCGGGCTTTCCTGCGCGGTTTCGATGGCGCGCGAACTTGGGCTGACGCGGCTAGCCATGCCCTCGGCGGGCAACGCGGCTTCTGCCATGGCCGCCTACGCCGCCGCCGCAGGCCTGGAAGCGCATGTCTTCCTGCCCGCGGACGCCCCTCGCGCCAACGTGGTGGAATGTCGCACCTACGGTGCCCGGGTCACGCTGGTCCCCGGACTGGTCAGTGATTGCGCGCGCCTCGTCACTGAGCGTGCGCCACAGGAAAACTGGTTCGACGTCTCCGCCATGAAGGAGCCCTATCGGGTGGAAGGAAAGAAAACCATGGGCTACGAGCTAGCCGAGCAGCTCGGCTGGACGCTGCCCGATGTCATTGTGTATCCCACCGGCGGTGGAGTTGGACTGATCGGCATGTGGAAAGCCTTCGAGGAAATGGAGCAGGTGAGCTGGATCGAAGGCTCAGCGCGCCCCAAGATGGATGATTGTGGTGCAGGCGGCGGGATGCCAACCCCTGGTGCACGCTTTCGAACAAGGCGCTAACCACGCGCAGTTCTTTGAAGGCGCCCACACGCTGGCGGCCGGGCTGCGCGTCCCCAAGCCGCTGGCCGACTCCCTCATCCTGGAGATTGTCCGGGCCAGCCACGGCAGCTGTGTCAGCGTCAATGATGAGGAGATCCTGGAAGGGGTGCGTGAGATCAGTTCCACCGAGGGTATCCTGCCCGCCCCGGAAGGGGCCGCCTGTCTCCCTGCATACCGCAAGTTGCTCGCCTCGGGGTTCCTGACGCCTGAAGACTCGGTGGTGCTGTTCAACACCGGCTCGGGACTGAAATATCTGGATGTGCTTGAACGCGCAGCAGAAATTCCCAGAGGGTCCGAGGCCAACATCGGCGGCTTGATTACCCCCTTTTGAATTCAACTGTTAAGGATTGAGCCATTGACCATTGGCTGGGCGCTCGCCCGTGTCGCCTATCCCTCTTCTTGCATGATGAGCCTATGCAGATTCATCCCCACGATTTCCAATGCGCACTGTAGCGGGAACAGCAGAAACCACCTTGCGGTGCTAGAATCGCCGGGTGAGCGAGCGGCTCTACTACCACGATTCGTTTCTCAGGACGTTTGAGGCGCGGGTGGTTCGCCTCGACCCAGAAGGCGTGGTGCTGGACCGTACGGCCTTTTACCCCACCGGAGGCGGCCAGCCGCATGACACCGGGATGCTGGGTGGCGCGCCGGTGGTTGAGGTTCTGGAGAACCAGCGGGGCGAGATTTTACATCGGCTCGAAGGAGCGGTGCAGGGCCAGGTCGGCGAGACGGTACATGGGGAAATTGACTGGCCCCGCCGCGCGGATCACATCCAGCAGCATTCAGGCCAGCACCTGCTGTCGGCGGTCTTCGTGCGTCGTTTCGAGTTCCCCACAGTGAGCTTCCACCTGGGTGCTGAGATGTCAACGATTGACCTGGGCACCGCGGCGGTCTCACCCGAACAGGTGCGGCAGGCCGAGGAGGTGGCAAACGAAGTCGTGTTCGAAGACCGCTCGCTGCGCGTCTGGTTCGCCACCCCGGACGAGGCCAAGGCCCTGCCGTTGCGCAAGGACGTGGCCCGCGAAGGCGAGCTGCGGCTGGTGGAGATTCCCGAGCTCGACCTGACCGCCTGCGGTGGTACGCACGTTGCGCGCACCGGGCAAATCGGTGCGGTGCTCGTGCGAAAAGTGGAAAAATGCAAGCAGGGAGTGCGGGTGGAATTTGTATGTGGGCGGCGCGCCGTTCGCGTGGCCAGGCTGGACTACACGGCGCTGGCGGAAGCCGCCAACATCCTCACCACCCACCCGCATCAAGTAGCCGCGCTGGTGGACAGGCAGCTCCATGCTCTCAAGGCAGCCGACAAGGAACGGCAGAAGTTGCTGGAAACGCTGGCGGGCTATGAGGCACGTCAGATGTATGCTGAGGCGCAGGAGTCCAATGGCGTCCGTCAACTGGTGAAGTTGTTCGATGCGGGCGATCCCGGCTACGTTCGCTGGCTCGCCAGCCGGTTTGCCGCGCAGGGCGGCACGGGGCAGGGAGCGCGGGCCTTGTTCGCCCTACGGCAACCACCTACGCTGGTGTTGGCCCAGTCGCCCGGGCTGGCGGCGAACCTGGGCGCGTTAGTGAAGGAGCTGGCGGGGAAGTACGGGCTGCGGGGCGGCGGTTCAAGGGATGCAGCGCAGGCGGGTGCAGCCGACGCAGCCTCGGTGGAGCGCGCGTTGGAAGCCATCCGTCGCCAGGTGTGAACCTATGCCAGAGCAAACCACCGCAGAGGCGTTGTTGGCCTGCTTACAGGCCGCCCGCGTTCCGCGCGTGTACGGCTTGATTGGCACCTCGATCATGCCGTTGTACAAGGAGCTGGAGCGGGTCAGCGGCCAGATTCGCTACATCTCGGCACGCCATGAATTAGTCGCCGCGACCATGGCCGATGCGGAGGGGCGCCTGACCCAACGTCCCGGAATTGTGCTGTTGCACGCCGGGGCGGGCGTGTTGAATGGCGCCTTAGGCCTGGCGATTGCTGCCAAGGATTGTTCGCCTCTGCTGGCCATTGTGGGGGGCGCGCGGCGCTCCATGGTCGGGATGGGCGGGGCTCTGGAAGTGGACCAGGCGAGCGCGTTGACACCGTATGTGAAGGCTTTCTTCCGCTTGGGGCAGCCCGCCGATGTTCCCGATACCTTTGTTCAGGCCTGGACGGCGGCGGCCACTGCGCCTGCCGGCCCGGTGGTGCTGGAGGTCCCCGAGGACCTGTGGGATCAGGCCGGGCGGGTGCCACTCGAAAACTTGCCAAAGGAGATGGAAGTTCCCCGCCTTCCCGCACCTGGCGATCTGGCCGGCGTGGTCGACCAGTTGCGCCAGTCCCAGCGCCCGCTGCTGCTGGCCGGAGGGGGCGTTCAGCACGCGGCCCCACTGGTTCTGAAGCTGGTGGAGTCGGCGCGCCTGCCGCTGATCACCACCGGCAACGGCCGAGGAGTGATTCCCGAGGATCACCACCTCTGCTTTGGACGAGCCGGATATGCGGGCAGCAGCGCCGCCGACTACGCGCTGACCCAGGCCGATTGTCTGCTGTGTGTGGGCTGCGGGCTTTCCGACGTGCTCACTTACTTCTACGCTCGCCTGCCGGCGGGGCGTGTCGTCATGATTAATGCGGATGGCGCTTATCTGCAGCGTCTGGCGGAACGCTTCCCGCAGGCAACGATGCTGGAGGCGGACGCGGGCGCGGCCATCGAACAGTTGCTGGCTGCCGGGCTGCGAGGGCTTTGCGACGATGCCTGGTGGGGGCGGTTGGAAACGGCTCGCACCGAATGGCAGACCATCCTGCAGCGCTGCGCCTTCCCCGCCGAGCCAATGCCGGCCACCTACGCCCTATCGCGCCTGGCGCCCCTGCTGCCGCGCAACACCATCGTGATCTGCGGCACCGGCTTGCACCAGATACCGGTCAACGCCACGCTTCCCTGTTACGGTCCTCGCCAGTACCTCTCGGCGTGCAACTTCGGGGCCATGGGATTTGCCTTTGGCGCGGCCATAGCAACCCGCCTGGTTTCCCCCGAGCGACGCGTCGTGTGTGCCGTGGGCGATGGCGATTTCATGATGACCTCAGGTGACCTGGAGACCGCGGCGCGCGAAGACGCCATGCCCCTGACCGTGGTCCTGAACGATGGTGGCTACGGCACCCTGCGCTTGAACAGCAGCCTGCGCGGGTTCCGCTACGGCGCAGACCACGGCAATCCTGACTTCGTGGCGCTGGCGGCTGCCTACGGCCTCCGCGGCGCCCGCGCCAGCCATCCCGGCCAAGTGGACACCCTGTTCAACCGGGCCCTGGAGCCCGGCGGCCCGCAACTGCTGGAACTTGTGATTAGCCCCAAGGAACAGCCGCCGGCTAACTGGGCTGCCATCTTCGCCATGCTGGGAGCCAGTCCGCAACGGTGAGCTGACAAGTGAACTGCCTGGCCCTGTTCCCGAACGTGGCAACCGCGCCGCGAACAAAACACAATCATTCGCGGCAGATGCCGCGCCGGGAAGCGCGGACGAAGGCCGCTAGGTGGCGGGCCTCCTCGCCCGGGACTTCCTCCTCGATTCGCTTCAGCGCATCGGCAAGCGGCAACTGGGAGCGGTACAGCAACCGGTAGGCGTCTTTCAGCCGCCCGATGGATTCCTTGGACAAGCCGTTGCGCCGCAGTCCCACCAGGTTCAGCCCGCGCGCCACGATGTGAAACTCCGCGACCAGGATAAACGGCGGCACGTCCAGGGTGACGCGCGTGTTGCCGCTGATCATGGACATCCGCCCGATGCGGGAGTACTGGTGCACCGCTACCGCGCCCGAGATGAAGCAGTGGTCCTCAATTTCGGTGTAGCCGGCGATCAACGCGCAGGAGCAGATGGTGTTGTGGTCGCCCACCGTGCAGTTGTGGGCGATGTGCACGCTGGTCATGACGTAGTTGTCGTTGCCGATACGGGTGACGGAGCCCGCTTCGGTGCCGCGCGAGATCGTGAGATATTCCCGAAGGATGTTGCGGTCGCCGATGCGCAGGTAGCTGGGCTGGCTGGCGTCGAATTTCTTATCCAGCGGGTCGGTGCCCAGTTGTGCCCCGGAGTAGAGGTGATTGTCCTTGCCCAGCGTGGTATAGCGTTTAACGATGGCGAAGGGGTCCAGGCGCGTCCCACGGCCAATTTCCACCTCATCCTCGACGATGCAGTAGTCCCCGATGCTGGCCTCAGGATGTACCCGCGCTCCAGGGTGCACAATAGCAGTGGCGGCAATCATCAGCGGTAGTAATCTTACCGGAGTGGCGTAGCGACGCCAAACTAGTAGTGTCCTAATTTGATAAATCTAGGACACTACCGAGAAATTGGCAGGGGGAGAGGATGGGTGCGCAACCAGGCAAACCGAGCGGTGAATCTGTGGAAGCGCTGGCCGCGGTGGCTGGCGGCACGGCCGAAGGGGAGACCGGGCGGTTGATTCAAGCAGTGGCGCCGCTGGAGAGCGCCACCGAGCAGGACGTGGTCTTCGCCGACTCAGAGCGAGCGCTGAAGCAAGCGCGCGAGAGTCGGGCGGGATGCATCGTTGTAGGAGAGGGCGCCGAGGCAGGCGGGCGCACAGTGAT
The DNA here is from genome assembly GCA_965223005.1 of Terriglobia bacterium. Classification (GTDB taxonomy): domain Bacteria; phylum Acidobacteriota; class Terriglobia; order JAJPHL01; family JAPKYU01; genus CBDBKE01. Next base: position 348,658 of record CBDCVK010000010.1, read on the forward strand.
TCGCGCACGCAATCCCAAGCTGGCGTTTGCCCGCATCGTGGAGCGGTTCCACCCGCAAGCGCGACCAGCCGCTGGCATACACCCGACGGCGGTGGTGGACCCCGGTGCCCGTCTGGGCGAGGGGGTGCATGTCGGTGCCTACGCGGTCGTCGGCGCCTGGGTGGAGGTCGGCCCGGAGACGGTCATCGGCGACGCCTGTGTCCTGGGCGAGGGCGTGCGCCTGGGCCCAGGCTGTTTTCTCTATCCGCGCGTCACCATCTACCCGGGCACCACCGTTGGGGCTCGCGTCATCCTGCACAGCGGGGTGGTGCTGGGCAGCGATGGCTTCGGGTATGTCTTCGACGGCCAGCGTTACGAGAAGTTTCCGCAGGTGGGCACGCTGGAGGTGGGCGATGACGTGGAAGTGGGGGCCAACACAACGATTGACCGGGGCACGCTGGAGGCAAACCTCATCGGGCGCGGCACCAAGATTGACAACCTGGTGCAGGTTGCGCACAACGTCACCATCGGCGAGCACTGCGCGATTGCCTCGCAGACTGGCATTTCCGGCAGCGTGGTGATCGAACCCTATGTGGTGATTGGCGGCCAGGTGGGCATCGGCGACCACGTGCGCATCGAGCGCGGAGCCGTGCTGGGGGGAGGGTGCGGCGTGCTTCCGCACAAGACCATCCGCCGCGGCCAAACGGTCTGGGGAACCCCGGCGCGGCCCATTAAGGAACACCTGGAGCAACTCGCCACTCTTGCCCGCCTGACCAAGCGCGGCTAGTCGTTGCAAGTTGGCGCACGCGAAACGGTGGAGGACACGCGCTTCACTTGGCCAACTCCAGTTCCAGCCTCCCCTGGATGTGCGCGCGGCGAGCTTCCCAGAGAATGACGCCGGTCATGATCAACAGCACCAGCGCGCCAATCGCGTTGGCGGCCGTGACGCCGGCAGCCAGCAACCCCTGGTCCAGCACGGTGCCGCTGAAATTGGCAAACTGGGTGACCAGCGCCCACAGCGAAATCGTCATCATGAAGAGCATAGGCAGCAGAGTGAACCAGTAGGGGCGTCCGGTACGCATCAACCAGCGGGTAACGGCCAGCAAGGTGAGGGCAGCCAGCAACTGGTTGGAGGTGCCAAACAGCGTCCAGAATTTCAGGTAGGCGCCCTTCTCCGCCGTGGCGATGAAAATGTAGGCCGGAAGGAGCGTGATGGCGGTGGCCGCTATCATGCCCCGCTTCCCTTTCCAGTCGAACAGCTCCAGCACAATGTGGCGGCCCAGGCGGGTGGCCACGTCCAGCGTATCAAAGACAAAAGTAGAGAAGGCCATGGTCCCGAAGGTCACCGCAAACAAACGATGCTTCTCGCCGATGAGGACTGTCAGGAAGGAGCCCAGGCCGTTTCCATAAATGGTTCCCGGCGCCAGGCCGACGGTGTCCTTCGGCAGCACGATCATGATGGTGGCCAGGGCAATCAGTGCCACAAATCCTTCCAGCAGCATCGCCCCGTAGCCGATGGGCCGGCTGTCGGGCTCACAAGCGATCTGTTTAGAAGTCGTGCCGGAACAGACCAGGCCGTGGAAGCCGGAACAGGCGCCGCAAGCAATGGTGACAAACAGGAAGGGGAACAGCGGGATCGCCGAGCCGTCTTTGGCTGTGGCGCTCCAGGTTTTGAACGAGTCCTGGACAACCTCAAAGTTGCCGAAGAACACCCCAAACACTCCCACGGCTAGCGCAGTGTAAAGGACGAAGCCACCCAGGTACCCCCGGGGTTGCAGCAGCGCCCACACCGGCACGAGCGAGGCCACAAAGCAATAGGCCAGAATCAACAGCCCCCACATCTTGACCGGGTTTTGGGAAGCAAAGACGAACAAGGTGGAAACCTTGGTGCTCAGCCATACCAGCACGAATGTGCCCGGCACAAAAGTGACCGTCAGCAGCCACAGCGGCGGGTTCCAAAACCTCCGGATCAAGCCCATCACCACGGCCAGCAGCAGATACAGCGTGCTAGCCAGAGCCACGGCTCCGCCAGGGTTGAAGGTGACGTTTTGGAGTGGAAACTCCTGGGTGTCGCCGACGAAGGTGCTGGCGGTGATGTCGGCAAAGGCCACGATGACGTAGATCAGGGCGATCCAGATGAAGCTCAGCATGGCCCACCAGGCGCGGCGGCTTACGTTCTCCCGCATGATCTCGGCGATCGAGCGCGCCCCGTGACGCAACGAGGCGATGAGGCTGGAGAAATCGTGCACCGCACCGATGAAGATCACCCCCAGGACAATCCACAAAATCGCGGGCAGCCAGCCAAAATAGATGCAGGCAATGATGGGGCCGGCGATGGGCCCGGCAGCGGCAATGGCAGAGAAATGCTGCCCCAGCAGATAGAAGCGGGGGGTGGGCACGAAATCCACGCCATCGTTGACGGTGGCGGCGGGAGTGGGCCGGTTCGGGTCCAGGGCCACCAGCCGGGCCACGAATCTTCCGTAGAGGCTGTAGCCAGCGATGAGCAGCAACATCACGATCACTGCGAGCAGCGGCAAGCTCATTCCTGCCCCCTTCCGTGACTGAGTAAGATTTTAAAACGCCCCTGGCTCCCACCGTATAGCGCGAAGTCTCGGCCTTGTCCAAAGGAAAAGCATGCGAGCCTGCCAGCTTTGTCGGTCTCCGAACAGGCCGCGGCGTGCCTTTACCTCCGTTCCCGTTTTGGCTATGCTGTGCGCCAGTTGGGGAGAACGCCGCCATGAAAGCGCAGTTAATGTTTGCTTCTCTGTTTACCTTGGGCCTGCTAACCGGCTTTGTAGCCACTATTGTGCTGCTAGCCATGTACTGGGGCGGCATGATCAATGCGGTCGGCCTGATTGCGCTCACCGTTCTGTTCAACGTCGCGGCCTGGCTGCTTTCGCCCTGGATCCAGGACCTGATCCTGCGGTGGTTCTACGGCGCCGAGGTGGTGGAGTGGTGGGACTTCCAGCAGCGCTGGCCCCGCCTAGCCAAGGACGTAGAGGCGTCCTGCGCCAAGCATCGAGTCCCCATCCCCAAGATGCGCATCATTGACGACGGGAATCCCACCGCCTACTGTTTCGGGTCCGGCGCGTGGAATTCGCGCCTGGTGGCCACCCGCGGCCTGTTCCATTACCTGGATGAGGACGAGGTGACCGCGGTCTACTTCCACGAACTGGGCCACATCGTCAACCGCGACTTCATCGTCATGACCATCGCCGCCACGCTGCTGACGGTGCTGTACGAAATGTATGTGGTCTTCACCCGGATGAGGAGCCGGGGCAGCGGCCGCAATCCACTGCCCATGATTGGCCTGGTCTCCTACGTCTTCTACCTCATCGGCACCTACATGGTGCTGTATCTCTCCCGCACCCGCGAGTACCTGGCCGACCGCTTCGCCGCCGAGGAGACACGCAATCCGAACTGGCTGGCGATGGCCCTGGTGAAGGTGGCCTACGGCATTACGGCCGCCCCGGACACGGAAAAATCCAAGCGACTGATGGCTTCCACACGCGCCCTGGGCCTGTGCGACTACAAGTCGGCGAGCGCTGCCGGGTCGGCCTACGGCGAGATCGCCGGCGGTGGGGGCGGGGTGGCTGTGGCCGAAGCGTCCGCCGCTCCCGCTTCGGGCGGCGGCCTTCGGGGGCGTATCGAGCGCGTCTTCCTGTTTGACTTGTTTAACCCCTGGGCTAAGGTCGGCGAGTTCAACTCCACTCACCCGCTCACCGGCAAGCGCATCAAGAAGCTGATGGAATACTGCCCGGAATTCGGCCTGTCGCCGCGGTTCGATTTCGCCATGGCGGAGTACGAGGGGCAGATGCTGGACCGTGGGCGCCTGTACCGCAACTTCGTGCTGGAGTTGGGCATCTACTTCGGCCCCATGCTCGGTTTGGCTGCGGGCTTGGTAACGGCTTTTCTGGTGCCCTCCGGGCCGGCCCTGGTCGCGCCAGTGCTGGGCCTCGGTATAGGCTGGAGCCTGCAGGGCCTCTACCGCTTCCCTGGCGGTGCCGCCGAGCGCACCACCGTGTTGGAGCTGATGAGCGACCCCTATGCCAGCCCCATCCGCGGCCGCCTGGTCTACCTGGAAGGAAAACTTGTAGGACGTGTGCAGGCGGGCAGTCCGATTGGGGAAGATATGATGCTTGAGGACCGCGGCGGTGGCCTGATCTCGCTGAACTATGAGTCGTGGCTTCCCTGGTTGGGCAATCTCTGGTTTGGCTGGCGTAAGGTGGCCAACCTTATGGGCGAACCGGCGAGCGCCCTGGGCTGGTTCCGCCGCTTCACCACGGCCATCGTGGACCTGAACCAGATCAAGACCCCCGGCCAGACCCTGCACAGCTACACGCGCTTCTGGGGCCTGTATCGCGGCCCCGTGTTCATCCTGCTCGCCCTGTTCTTAATGGTGATCGTGGGCTCGTCTTGACCTCCGGTGGGGGTCCCGCCGCACTTGTAGTGGGCTGCGTATGAACCCAGCACCCGCGGCGTCGCATGGAACAAAGCCGCATACCGCCGCCGCTTCTCCGCGCTCCCCGGTTTCCTGACCACCTGCTGGCCGGCCTCTTCCTGTTGACCGCACTGGTTGGCCTGTTGGCCTGGACTCGGCTGGCGTCCTTCGACCGCTACACAGTGGTGTTGAGGAATGCACGGGACATGCCACTCCGCGTGGTGGTGTTCGAGCCGCACCATGTTCACGGGGGACAACGCCCGCGGCCCGCTGTCCTGGTCTGCCAGCCGGTGAACAGCCCGCCGGAAGCAGGGCTGGCGTTGATCCTGGAATTCGTGCGGAGAGGCATGCTGGTGGTTACGTTCGATTTCCGCGGGGCCGCTCCCGGTGAAAACCGCAGCCTGCTGCGCGAGGACCTGCTGGCCATCACAGCCTTGGACGCCGCTGCCGCGCTGGACTACCTGGCCCGCCGGCCCGATGTGGACCGCGCCCGCATTGGCCTGATCGGCCATTCCGTGGGGGGCACGCTCGCCCTCCGCGCCGGCATCGAGCAGCCCTGGGTGCGCGCCACTGTCGCGGTGGGCATCGCCGGCGACGTCACCAAGACCCGGCCGCAGAACCTGCTCTGGCTCGTGGGGCTCTACGACGAGTTCCGCCCGCTTTCCGAGATGCAGCAGGTGATGGAATCGAGCAACAGCGAGGGGATCGCGGAAATTGAGCGCACCACCGGCGATTTCGGGCGGGGAACGGCGCGGCGACTGAGCGTGACCGCCACAGCCGACCACTTCACCGAGTTTTCAAACCACGGTACGGCGGTGCGCGCGTTGGAATGGTTCGCCAGTTCATTTGAGGGGCGCCCTGCGCCACGCCCGGGCCTGGCTGTCGCACCCTGGTTTTACGCCTGCTACAGCCTGGCGTTCCTGTTTGGCTGGCTGCTGCTGGTGCGTCGCTTTCGCCCCGCACGGCTGCACCTGTTCACTGTCGCGATCGGCGTGCTGGTGGCAGCGCTGGTTCTGGTGCCGGTGCCGAGACTTGCACTGCTCCGCGCCGACTTGGCGCTGTGGAGCCTGGCGCTACTACTGGTGGTCAACGCAAGAAGCAAAATCCTTCCTACCGGTGCCACGGGCGGTGTGGCGAGCCGCGCGGCACGGCTGATTACACTGATTGCGCTGGGCTGGTTCAGCCTGCTGATCACGCTCGCGGTCAACCAAGTGGCGTACTTCTGGCGCTATCCACACCTGCTAGTTGGGCTGCCTGCGTTTCCCTTTTGGCACGCCACCGGCCTGCTCAATTCCTACTTGCTCACCTATCCGCGCGGGTTGCTGTTCGCCAGCTATACCGGGGCTGTGCTACGCCCGGGATGGCTCTTCTGGGGGATCTTGGCCATGGAGTTGGTCCGGCCAGGCCTGGTGCTGGGTGGGCTGTGGAGCCTGGCTCGGCGTTTTGCACCACGGCGAGAGAAAACAGCCGCACCGGAGCGAAGGAAATGGGGGTCTTGGCTTCTGGTGCTGGCAATGTTCGGTGCCCTGGCGGCGATTGTCTCCGTCCGCGCGGCCCAGGGCTTTGTGGACCAGGAGTCGCTGCGTCTGGCCGGCTGGGTCATCCTCCGTTTCGCCGTGCTGCCCTTCTTTATCTTCGCCCTCCTGAAACGCCGCTTTGAATGGCGCATGGCGGACTGTGGGGATGTCAAAGATATCAAATAGGCAGGACTAACGAACTTCTGATGGGTACTCCGAGCTTCTCACCAGTGGAGCCACTTGTGTGGGGTGATCTCGACAAGCTGGGTGTACCGGTGCTCGTAGGAGATGTCCCAGCCGTATTTTTCGACGAACCCTGAAACCATCGCGGTCGGCCAGGGCTTCTCCAGAACTCGCGCCTCGCCTTCGCAGATGAGAGGATTTACGCCGTCTTCCAGCGCCAAGCAAACCTTCCGGTTGGACCGCAGGTTCCGCCCTTTCACGCTTTTCGGCTCAATGCAGATGTAGAGCTGGTCTTCCACGTGCGTAAACCACACCGGCACCATATGCGGCCGTCCGTCCGGACGCGCCGTCGCGATCCAGATGTTCCGCTCCCGCGCTAGGCGTTCTTTCGCTGCTTGAGGGATGGGTGGCATCGGCGCCTTTCATGATAGCGGATTGGCTTTGCGGATTCCGCACTTGTCGCTCCTGAACGGCATGCCAGACGACGCGTCTCAAATCGTGCCAGCCAGGACGAGAGAGGACCACCAAACACTGAATCGGCGGCAACTTTGTTATGCGGCAGGTCTGTTATAATGGCCGTCAATGGAACGCGGTCAAAAGACCTTCTACATCGAGACGTTCGGTTGCCAGATGAATGTGCACGACTCCGAGAAGGTGGCGGGCACGCTGATGGCGCAGGGGTACCGGTCGGTCGGGACCCCCGAGGAAGCCGACCTGGTGTTGTACAACACCTGCTCGATCCGCGACAAAGCCGAACAGAAGGTTTTCTCCCGCCTGGGGCAGTTCAAGCGGACGCAGAACAATGGCCAGAACAACGGCAAGCTGTTCGGCGTGCTGGGCTGTGTGGCGCAGCAGGAAGGGACGCGAATTTTCGAGAAGGCACCGCACGTCAGCCTGGTAGTGGGTTCGGCCAGCTACCGGAAGTTGCCGGAGCTGCTGGTGCAGCTGGAGTCAGGCAACCGCCGGGTCACCGGCCTGGAGCTGGACACCGAGGAGACCTTCGAGACTGAGTTCACCCGGCGCGACAACCCGTACCGCGCCTATCTCACCATCATCGAGGGCTGCAACAATCACTGCGCCTTCTGCGTGGTGTCCTTCACACGGGGGCCGGAGCGCAGCCGCAGCAGCACCGACGTTCTGGCCGAGGCGCGCCGCCTGGCCGAAGCGGGCTACACGGAGATCCAGTTGCTGGGCCAGACGGTCAACTCCTACCGCGATCCATCCTCGGCGCGCTTCAGCTTCGCCGAGCTGCTTTCGGCCGTCGCCGAGGTGCCAGGCATCCGCCGAGTCCGCTTCACAACCTCACACCCGCGCGACTTCACGCCCGACATCGTGGAGGCCATCGACCGCCACCCGGCGCTGTGCGACCACGTCCACCTGCCGGTGCAGGCCGGCTCCAACCGCGTGTTGGAGCAGATGCAGCGCGGCTACAGCCGCGAGCAGTACCTGGAAAAGATCGCTTGTATCCGGACGGCGCGGCGTGCTATCAGCATCACAACGGACCTGATTGTGGGCTTCCCTGGCGAGACCGAGGAGGACTTTGCCCAGACCCTGTCGCTGCTGGAGGAAGTTCAGTACGATTCCGCCTTTTCGTTCAAGTACTCGCCGCGCCCAAATACTGCAGCACGGGAGTTCTTCAACCAGGTTTCCGAAGAGCAGAAGGGCCGGCGATTGACGATTCTGCAGGAGAGGCAGCGGCAGATCCAGTTGCGTCGGAACCAGGCGCTGGTGGACTCGGTCCAGGAAGTACTGGTCGAGGGCCGCCAGCCGGCGTTGCACCAGTGGGTGGGGCGCACCTCGCAGAACAAGGTGCTGAACTTCACGGTTCCCGCAGGCTCGCCTGACCGCAACCGGCTTGGCTCCTACGCCTGGGTGCAGGTGGGCAGAGCCGGTCCCAACAGCCTGATCGGGGAGCTGCTTCCCGCCGCCGAGCGCGAGGAAGCTGAACAGCTGGCGCGACACTGACGCACGGAATCAGCAACGGCACTTCAGCGTTGCTGGAGGGGGGAAGACCAATGGAAGTTGAGATGAAAATCCGCGGACTCATGATGGATCCGGTCACCAACATGCCGATCGTGATCCTGAAGGACGTGAACGGCACCGCCATCCTACCCATCTGGGTAGGCATCTACGAGGCCAACGCCATTGCTCTGGAGATCGAGAAGGTCAACACCCCCCGCCCGATGACCCACGACCTGATCAAAAACGTGTTATTGGGGCTGAGCGCTGGAGTGCAGAAGGTGGTGGTGAACGACTTGCGCGAGGACACCTTCTTTGCCCTCATCTGGGTGGAGCGCGACGGCCAGCTCGTCTGCATTGACTCCCGACCCAGCGATGCTCTGGCGGTCGCCCTGCGCCTGGACTGTCCAATTTTCGTCGACGAGGAAGTGCTGAAGTCCTCCAAGATCACCAACGCTACGGAGAAGGTCAGCAACGAAGAGCTGCGAAAGTGGCTGGAGAATTTGGGCGACGAAGATATGGGCCGCTACAAGATGTAACTCAGAAGCCGGAAGTCCGAAATCAAGCTGAAAGCAGAAATTGGCCCATTTTTCAGGGGCCACCTCACCAAGTGCGCTCGATGCCCACCACCTTGTATCCAGCGCGCTGCTTACGGATATACACCGTTACTGTCTTTTCTTGGTCGTCCCCCCGGATCGTGGTGGCAAAATAGGAACCCATTTCGGCGCTTTGAACTTCCCCCGGCAACACGGAGCTCGACGCGGCTGCGATCGCCGCGTGGGTCTCCGAGTCATTGTCGAAGCGCGACCACCGCACTGTGTAGTCGCGCGCGTTCATGAAGCCGTACTTCACTTGGAGGTCTTCAAACTCCAGACGGTCGCCGTTGACGCGAAACCCGTCTAGCGGCAGCACGCGGGCGAAGTAGGTCTCTCCGATCTTGTTCCGCCGTTCGATCAGGCATTTCACCAGCCAGGCTTCTGCCTCCGGGTCACTGTAGTTCGCGAGCTTGACGATGGCCCGAATCTGCTCGTCCGTGAAGCTCATGACCCTCTTGGCAGCCCAAAAGGTATCGTCCGGGAGGCGGTTGCCGTAGGCCGGATTGGGGTATTCGGGTTTCCACTTCTCCGGTTCAAAGGTCCTGTAGTCGAACAGCCCGAGAGACGGGAATGTGCGGTACCTGACGCGGGCCCAGCGGGGCACATAAAGCCCCAGAGTAAATAGCTGAAGGAAGGCCGGCTTGGTTTCATAGAAGTATGCGTTCCCGCCCCGGGCAGTATTGGCTTTTTCGGTCGCGCTGCCCAGGATGGAACCGAAATCCATGAGATAGTGCTTGATGTACTTCAGGCCGTTCTCTTCGACCAGGGAGTCGAACGTATTGATGCTGCGCGAATCGTCGTGTCCCAGCCAGGCGCAGAATACAAACAGTCCCCGCAGATCTCGACGATGCTCATGGAGAACAACGTCGTTGGGATCATCCGATCGCGTACCGTGATACCGAAATTCCCCCAAGAACTTTCCTTTCAGGACATAGCTGGCCACTCCACGGACTCGACCCTGTGCATCACGGGGAATTTTGAGCATCATCTCGGTTGCGTCGCGAGGCGACATTGGGCGTTTGCGGCCCCCAACGTCCACCAAGGTCGTGCCGTCGCCGATAACCAGTCTGTCTTCATCAAAAGTAACGAGGTAGTTTTCCGGCACGTTGTAACCCAGAGCATGGAAAAAAACGGAACCGAGGACGTCGGCGCCGGTGGCCATTTCGGGGTTCGAGACGGGGTCGAATTTCATATAATAGCTGTTGCCTCTCGAATCCTGAATCCTGAAACCGGGTGAAATCCCTTGAGTCTTGGCCGCGGTGATTCTCCACTTGCCTTCCATCGAGGGTCCATTCTCGTCGCCCGGGCCTTTCAGCAGTTCCTTGATGCTCATGGGCCGGGAGCCGATGCGGTTCGTGAACCACGAGTTGTCGGGAACTTCGCCCAGGGTGTTGACCGCCTGTGCTGGGATGAATCCAGCATTGCCGCCTTTTTTCCCCTTCGGTTGCCGTTCACCCGGTTTGGCGAGCGTATTGTGGAACAAATCGTAGTAGTCGTTTAGCTTGCGGGACTTGGCGTTCTCGACGCGAAGCGGGGTGGGTTCTTTTCCAAGCGGATCGTCATCGTAGAACTTCTTCGCGCCCAGAAGCAATGGAACGAGCAGCAGAGGAAACAGTAGCGCCAAAACGAATTTCTCCTTCATAAGGCCAGCCTCCCGAGAGTTCTGCTTCACGTCTTGTTCTAAACCCTCCATATCCGAACGACTCACCTCACAAATGGCACTCTCCATCTCAAAATGGGTTCCCAAACTTAAACCAGAACTGAAATCCCTCATGGCTAAAGCCAACGTCAAGGCGCAGGAAGACGTTGTTGCGGACGTTGAAACGAAAACCAAAACCGGCCGCAGTTTCCAGATCATGGAAGTTGATCTGGGAGCGTTTTGGTGTGACTTTACCGGCGTCGAAAAACAGCGCCATGTCTAGTCCCGTGAAAGATTCCCAACGATATTCAGCATTGACGACAATCTGGTTGTCGTCGTAGAAGCGGTACGACCGGAACCCTCGAAGGTCATCCGATCCGCCAAGGACCGGCTGTAGATAGAATGGAACACTCTGACCCGGGTTGTTAAAGCTCAGAATCGATCGGGCGCGCAACGCAATGACGCGACGGCTGTTGAAGAAAGGTATGTACTGCTGGGCTTCCAGTTGCAGGTGACGGAAGTTATGCCGAGCGAGGATGCGGTCATCGTAGTAAGTGAAGCTCGCCAGATAGTTTCCCCCCGAGCGAGGTCCACCCGGATTGTCGCGATTGTCGAACTGGATAAAGCCCCCGCCGCGGAGGAAGTCGGACTGCCTGTCGAGGCCGGGAGTAGTCGCCGGGGTGAAGACCTCTTCGATAGAGGCTATCCCCGGACGCGTCCCCGGCCCGGTGTTCACCTGGAGATACCCTCCCGTGACACCCAGCTTTAAGCTGCGTAATGGCTTGACTCCGGCAGTGAAGTCATAGGCGGTGTTTTCGAGCCGGAAGTTGGTGCGGCTGCCTTCCTCCGAGTCTGGTCCTGGCCCGAAATAGCCGATCCTCGGATAGTTTCGATGCACGGCGTAGAGATCGACAAACACCTTCTCATTCGCCAGCCTGGGCAGTGTCAACTGGAGATCGTACAGTTGCGCTCTCGCAATCGACCACCGTGCGGATCCACGGAAGGTGAGATTCCCGTTGGCCAAGTCCTGCCGCAGGTATTCGGGTCCCAGGGCGAAACCCTGACCGGTTGCCAGCCCGCCAAATTGAAGTCGAAAGCCAGCAACACCAGCTGCGAAGCGTTCCAACAGTTTTTTATCTTTAATGGTGTTCAGGGCTTTCTCTGTTCCGGAGACCTTCTCGGGTGTGGTGTCCGCCGCTTTTTGCCGGCGAGCCTGCTGAATTTCTTCGGCCCTCGAGTTGACCTGGGCGGCTAAAGGGACAACGAGCAACAGGACGAGCGCGCAGCTAACTGAAATGGACGCAGCTGTTGCTGTTCCCCGGCGCTTGCATCTGGAGGGAATTTGTGCCATTTGGCATCACAAAGAGGCCACTCTTGCGTACCTACGCCCGCACCGGGCAATTGATTATTGATTCGTTGCTTCGAGAATGCAATGATTTCGTCTTTTGGGGTACGCGCATGGAAATTGAAGAGTTCGCTCTGGCCACCTGGCTGAATGAGTACGAGACCGACGTTGAGTTCAACCTGGCCGCCAGTACAGGCCCGCTCTGGACGGCGAAGCAACTGCTGGAGCTGGAAGGGAACGCCGAAGCGGGTTGGGCCGAGCTGGGCAGGGTACCGCTCAACTACGTGCACGCCGCCGGCACGCGGGAACTGCGGCGCGCCGTGGCCGACTTCTACGGCGGCGGGATTGACCCGGAGTGGGTGCAGGTGACTACCGGCGCGGGCGAGGCGCTGTGGCTGATTTTGTTCGACGTATGCGTGCCAGGCGCCAACGTCATCGTCCCCCATCCCTGCTACCCCGCCATGGATGGCATCCCGCGCGCCCTGGGGGCTGAGGTGCGCTACTGGCGGCTTCGCCCTGAGAACGAGTTTCGCCTCGACCTCGGCGAGCTGCCTCAGTTGATCGACCGGGAGACGCGCGCCATCGTCGTCTGCAGCCCTCACAACCCCACCGGAGTGGTGATGGAGCCGGAGCAAGTCCGCGCGGTCGGCGAGCTGGCGGCGGCCCGGGGTATCCGCTTCCTCAGCGACGAGGTGTATCACGGCATTTACTACGATGGACGCGAGCGTGCCAGCGCCGCCCAGATCTCCAACGCAGTGGTGATTGGCGACGTGTCGAAGGCCTTAAGCCTGGCGGGCCTGCGCATCGGCTGGATCCTGGAACGCGACGAGCTCCGCCGCCAGGCCTATTACAACGCACGCAGCTTCATCACCATCTCCGGTAGCGTGCTGAGCGAGCGACTGGTGGCCCTGGCCTTGCGGCACTACCGAACCATCTGGCAGCGGAATACCAATCTGGCCGGGCAGAACCTGCGCGCTCTGGCAGCGCTGTTCGGCGACATGACCGGGCAGATCGGCTGGGTGGAGCCGCAGGGCGGCTTTACCTGCTTCCCCTGGCTGAAGCACCAGGCGGATTCCGAACCGCTCTGCCGTAGACTGGTGAAGGAAACCGGAGTGCTGATTGCCCCGGGATACACCTTTAGCATGCCAGCCCACTTCCGATTGGGCTTTGGGGTAGCAGGGGCGCGCTTTCCGGAAGCTCTGGGCCGAGTGCGGGCCGTCCTCCAAGCCGGTGTGGGTCATTGAAAAGCGAGCAACGCCAAGCGAGCGACGCCAAACGAGCAATGACAAAGCGAGCAACGACAATTGAGCAACGACAATTGAGCAACGCCGGAGGGGGTGGACCAATTGTGTACATAATGGGGTTCCGCTGCTCCGCCGTTCGTTCTGCGCCGGGTGCGCCGGGCGTATAATCAGACGCACGGATGCTCCTCTTTGCGCTGTCCCGCGCCGTGAGGGCGCTTGAGTGGGTTCGCCGGCCTCGTTCTGTTTCTCTAGTCTTCCGTTCCACTGCGATCCTGTCAGGTAGCTTGGCGCTGCTACTAGCGGGCGGCTGCGGTAGTGGTGAGGCCCCATCGACGAGGACCGAGAAACCGGAAGCGACCGAACTACCGAAGAAAGCTACCGGGCGGCAGGCTTTTCAGAACATGTTTGTGGCTGCGCGTTCCTGGGCACGTGATGCGAAGCCCTTTCACCTCACCAACTTCTATCTAAAGCAGTCCACCGGAGTCGGGGGCTTTGCCACTGCCTGGACCGCCAGCTTCGCCTCTCCCTCCCTGCGGAAGTACAAAACCTATACCTACTCCACCGTGAAGACGCGGAACCTGCATGAGGGAGTCTTTGCGGGGCACGATGAGCGGTACGGCGCCGAATCGGAACTTAGCGGCTCGCCGTTCTTGGTGGCAGGCTTTCGGATTGACAGCAATCAGGCGTTTGAAGTGGCTGAAGCGAAGGGAGGGAAGGCCTTCCGCAAAAAAAATCCTCAGACGCCGGTCACCTTCTTGTTGGAGTACAACCGATCCTACCAGGGGCTGGTGTGGCTCGTTTGCTACGACGTAGGATGCACCACCAGTCCCTTCACCGTGTACGTGCACGCCTCCACGGGTGGGGTGTTGAAGGTCGCCAGATGAAGCGACAGCCCTCGGGCAAGCGCGCCGCCCCTCCAGGGGCCAGGCCCAGGCGGAGACGTTGGGCACTGCTGTTGGTCGCGGTGTTGGTGGCATGCGGGACCATCTACTTGTTGCGGCAGCCGTTGCTGCCGGGCCTGTCTTGGATGCTGGTCGTGGCTGATCCGTTGGAGAAGGCGGATGCCGCCGTGGTGCTGGGTGGCGACAATAGCTACGCAGGCTACCGCGTCCGTGCCGCCGTTCACCTGTACCGTAAGGGCTGGGTCCGCAAAGTGGTGCTGAGTGGTCCGAAATGGGGCTATGGCATTCACGAGACGGAGCTCTCGGTGCCGCTGGCAGTTTCGCAAGGAATCCGCAAGGAGGACCTGCTCTTCATCCCCCACGCCGCCCGTTCCACTTGGCAGGAAGCGCAATTGCTGACCGGCATGCTAGAGCGCAGAGGTATCCGCTCGCTCTACGTGGTGACTTCCAACTATCACACCCGCCGCGCCCGCCGCGCGTTTCTTCGCGCCAGCCGAGGGCGCCTGCGCGTGCTGGCTTATCCCGCCCCCGACGATTGGTTTGAGCCTCGGCGCTGGTGGCAGTCCCGCGATGGGCGCAAGATCTTCGTCTTGGAATGCCTGAAGAGCGTGAATTCTCTGCTGGAGGAGGCCCTCCGCTCTGGATGACGCCTCAGCCCGATGGCTAGCAGTGCGGCAGCGCCCATGCGGGGCCGCACGACCGTCTTTTGTCGTAGAAAACCAGAATCGAGCCTGTTTTTGACAGGCAGGCGGATCGCAGGGTAGGCTGATGGGCAGCGGCGCCAGATGAGACAGCCACTCGCCTGCTTCCTCCTCTTCGTCCTCTCGGGGTCAAGCGCGTGTAAAAAGCAGTTGGCTATACCGCACCGCGAACTGGTATTCGTGGCCGCCGAACGCGGCAACGTGGTGACGGTCATTGACCTGGACCGCGTGAGCACGGTCGCTTCCATCCCCGTTAGCCGTGCTCCCGTCGCGGTACGCGCCGGCCCGGTTCGCAACGAGGTTTACGTGGCGACGCGAGCCGGGCGCTTGGAAGTGATTGATGCTGTGCGATTGCAGCTAGATGCCAGCATAGCGGTGGCCGGGAGCCCGGTGCGGCTGGAGGTCAACGCAGCCGGCAACACCGCCTTTGTGTTGAGCCGGGTGGAGCCTGCGGTCCACATCGTGGACCTGCGTGAGCGCCGGGTAATCAACACGATTCAGTTGGATCCAGGCTGCGAGCCTGTGGCCTGGAAGCCGGCCCTTGACCGCAATTTACTGTGCGTGGGCGACGCCGCTGGTCGGCAGCTTCTAATCTTAGACTTGGCAAAGGGGACGGTAGTGGCGCGGGTACCCCTGCCGGCCGCGCCCGCTTGGCTAGAGATCTTGCCCGATAGTTCTCAGGCCTTCGCCGCCCAGCCCGACGCCAGCCAAGTTTCCGCGGTGGACTTGCAGCAGAGGAAGCTGCTGGTCCACCTGCCGGTCGGCATGCGGCCAGTGCATTTGGCGCTGAAACCGGATGGCGGCGAAATGATCGTCAGCAATGCCGGCTCGAATTCCATCACCATCCTGAGCACCTACACCGACGAAGTCGCCCTGACGATGCCGGTGGGCGCCGAGCCGGTCGAAACGCTGTTCAGCGGCGACGGCGCCCGTGGCTACGTCGCCAATTTCGCTTCCAACAGCGTCAGCGTGCTGGACATCGAGACCCGCGAGCTTCTGGCGGACGTTCCTACCGGCGCCGGACCCTTCCGCCTGGCGCTGACTGCCGACGAGCGCTTCCTGCTGGTGCTGAACTCTCACTCGAACGACATGGCCGTTCTCCGCGTTCAGGCTAACCCCATCTCCCTACTCACCATCCTGCCGGTTGGGGTGGGGCCGAGTGACCTGGCGGTGAAGATAGTGCCGAAACAGTAGGCAGCAGGCAGTGGGCGGGGTACAGTCGGCGGGGTTCGGTGGGGCAGGCTTTCCCGTTCCTACCGGCGACTGCTCACTGCCGCAGCCGACTTTTCTACAGCCGACCAGGGGAACGAGGTTACCTTCTTCTTTTTCTCTTGGGGGGAGGCAGTTTCTTCAGGATTCCCCCGGCCGCTTGAGCATAGGCGCCGCCCATTTCCACACACCGCTCCAACACGGTGCGGGCTTCTTCGTTACGGATGAGCTTGGCATAGCCCCAGCCTTGGAAGAAAAGCACCGGGCTGAGGGCTTGCACGTTGCCTTCCAGTAGCGGGGCAGCAGCCTCCAGCTCCTTCAAGGCGTCCTCGATCTTTTCTTGCATCATCAGGACGCGGCCCATAATCGAATGTCCAGCGCCGCGAAAGTTGTTCAGATGGTGCTCCCAATCGG
Organism: Terriglobia bacterium; assembly: GCA_965223005.1. Lineage (GTDB taxonomy): Bacteria > Acidobacteriota > Terriglobia > JAJPHL01 > JAPKYU01 > CBDBKE01. The sequence goes on from CBDCVK010000010.1 coordinate 364,787, forward strand.
CCTCGGCCACCCCTTCCGGGGCGCTCTTGGTCTGCACCACCTCGAGCAGACGCTCCCCAAGCTGCCGTACTTCTTCCACTTCTTCGGGCTTGCGGCCCTCGGTTTGAGCCATTAATTGATGGGTGCGGGTCTCAGCCAGCAGCAGCAGCATGCTCTCGTTTTCCGGCTCGGCCGCAATCGCCTTCTCCGCAGACTCCAACATCTTGGGGACGTCGCCGAGCATCTGGTAGGTTACTGCGTAGAGCGCGGGCAGCTGCTTGATCTGTTCGCTTTCCGGAAAGCTCTGGGCGAACGAGTCCAGGTATTTCACCCGCTCCGGCGTGGTATCTTGCGCCGCAGCCTGGAACAGCGCATATTCCAGAAACACCAGGTAGCTGTCTAGCTTCGCATGCTCCGCGTCAAACTCATCATCATCGTAGTCCTCCATAGGATCAGCTTTGGCCTTCTTATGGAGGGGCACGGCCGCCACGCTCCACTTGTGGACGCGGGCGTAGTCCTTCGTTTCCATCGAGGCGCGAACCAGGTTCAGGATCGAATCCAGGTCTTCGTCGTCGGCGTCGGCCGCCATCTCGCCGTACTCGACCGCCTTGTCGTACTGTTTCAGGTCCAGGTAGGCTGCCGAGAACATCTGGTAGGTGTAAGGCAGAGCCTCGCTGCCGGCGAACTTCTGGGTGAACTCCTCCAGCATCGCCAGACGCTTCTTGGTGTCAGGCTGCCCCTCGATCTCCATGAGCCTCTTATCTTCCGGAGAGTCGGTGACAATTTTGTACTTCTTCTCTCCCCAGGTGGGAATGGCCAAAAGCAGGACAAACACCAAAGCCCATTTCTTCATCGGAACCTCCCAGCGCTGATCCGGCCAGGCGCTGATCTGGCCTTTTTACCACAAATGGCAACGGAAGGCACTGCAGTATAACGGCCGTCCAGCCGTAAGGCGTTCGCGCCTCGCTTACGGGCCAAACAGTCCCGCTTGGGCGGGTGCCTGCGGAGCTTCCACCGGGTAGGCGCGGGGGCTCGGCAACAGCCCATACTGCTCCCTCAGACGGCCGACTAACTTCTGAAGGCGCTGTTGATAGCGATCGCCCAGGTAGGCGCCGCGCTGATAGCTCCTCCGGTAGGCCGCAACCAGGTGTGGGAATTCGGTTTCCAGGAAGGGGAAGAACTGCTTTTGCGCTGAGGGCATCAAGAACAACGCCGAGGCCATGAAATGGCGAGCGCCGGCCGCCGCTGCCTCTCGCGCCACCGCCTGCAGGTCATTCGGGTTATCGGTGATGGCTGGCAGAATTGGAGCGGCGAAAACTCCAACCCAGACGCCGCCTTCGGCCAGACGGCGCACGGCAGACAGGCGCAAGTCGGGACAGGGCGCGCGCGGCTCCAGCGCCCGTGCCAGCGGGGCATGCAAGGTGGTGATGGTCACGTTCACGTGAACAGAGTTGCACCTGCCGATCCGCCGCAGCAGGCTGAGGTCGCGCACAACCAGGTCGGATTTCGTCGTGATCGAGAGCCGCACTCCGCGCGCCCTCTCGGCGATCACTTCCAGAATCTGCCGGGTGACGCCAAAGCGGCGCTCGGCCGGCTGGTAGGGGTCGGTGGCCGCGCCGATGGCAATCTCAGCGCCCTCTGCCTTCTTCAGCTCGGCCCGAAGCAGCTCAGCCGCGCGCTGCTTGGCGTAGATGCGGTTCTCGAACAGCCCACCATCCAGCTCCATGTACTCGTGCGTATAGCGCGCGTAGCAATACTTGCAGCCGAATTCACAGCCCCGATAGGGGTTGATGGTGTAGTCAAACGGCACGCGGCTGCTGTCGCAGCGGTTCAGGATGCTGCGGACCGGCAGCGATCGATACTCCACCTGCGTCTTGGCGCCGAGTGAGGGGCTTTCGGCGGCTAGCCGGGCGATGCCCACGAGCCGACTGGAGCGCTGCTGTGGGGGCGGCCAGGAAGCCAGGGTGAGTTGGGACACGGCCTGTGTTCGCTTTTTATTCGCCTCCTGTCAAGCTTTTCTGAGGGCACTTTGTGGGTCCTTTTGCTCCACGCCCGAGCCGTAAGCCTGCACGCGTTGACAAGCTTGCAAGAGCAAAGGTAGATTCGAGGCTTGCATTCGGACTGCGGGTTCCGCATTTAACCCCGGCCACCAACCAAGAGCTATCAGCCCCTGCCCGGGCATGCAGACTCTCACCTAACGGAGCAAAAGATGGCGCGTGGCAAACAGACTAAGCCGGTAACTGCGGCGATTGATGCTTTGTTCGAAGAGAAGCGGACCTTCCCACCGCCCCCAGATTTTGCGGGCCAAGCGGCGATCCGCGACCGCTCGCTGTACGAGAAGGCCGACCGGGACCTGGAGGCGTTCTGGGCCGAAGCCGCCGAAGGCATCGACTGGTTCCAAAAGTGGGAGCGGGTGCTGGAGTGGGATCCGCCCCACGCCAAGTGGTTCATCGGCGGCAAGCTGAACGTCGCCTACAACTGCCTGGACCGCCACCTGCGCACCTGGCGGCGCAACAAGGCGGCCATCGTTTGGGAAGGGGAGCCAGGCGAGGAGCGGGTGCTGACCTACAGCGACCTGTTCCGCGAGGTGTCGAAGTTCGCCAATGTGTTGAAGAGCCTAGGGGTAAAAAAGGGCGACCGGGTGGCGCTGTACATGCCGATGATTCCGGAGCTGCCTATCGCCATGCTTGCCTGCGCCCGTCTGGGGGCGCCGCACACGGTGGTCTTCGGGGGATTCAGCCCGGAGTCGTTGCGCGGGCGCATCAACGACGCCGAGGCCAAGGTGGTGGTCACCGTGGACGGCGCCTACCGGCGCGGCAGCATCCTTCCGCTGAAGCAGAGTGTGGACGAGGCGATTACCGAATGCCCGAGCGTGGAGAACGTCATTATTGTCCGTCGCGTCGGGGAAGCGGCTCCGCTGCATTTCCACGAAGGCCGCGATCACTGGTATCACCGGCTGATGAAAGAAGCGCCGCTCGAGTGCCCCCCCGAGCCGATGGATGCCGAAGACCTGCTTTACATTCTCTACACCTCGGGCACGACGGCCCGGCCCAAAGGCGTGGTGCATACCACCGGAGGCTACCTGGTTGGGGTGGCGGCCACGCACCGCTGGGTGTTCGACATCCGCGAGGACGACCTATATTGGTGCGCGGCCGACATCGGCTGGGTGACCGGGCACAGCTACATAGTCTACGGCCCGCTGGCCAATGGCACCACGGTGTTCATGTACGAGGGCGCCCCGGACTGGCCGGAAAAGTCTCGCTGGTGGGCGATGATCGAGAAGTACCGCATCTCAATCCTGTACGCCGCCCCGACCGCGATCCGCGCCTTTATGGGTTGGGGACCGCAGCACCTAGCCAAGCACAACCTGTCCAGCCTGCGCTTGCTGGGAACCGTGGGCGAGCCCATCAATCCGGAAGCCTGGATGTGGTACCAGGAGCACGCCGGAGGCGGGCGCTGTCCCATTGTGGACACCTGGTGGCAAACCGAAACTGGCATGATGATGATCTCCGGGCTTCCGGGCGTAACGACCATGAAGCCCGGCTCGGCTACCCACGGGCTGCCGGGAATCTACCCGGAGGTGGTGGACGAGCAAGGGCAGCCTGTGGGGCCGGGCAGCGGCGGCTACCTGGTGTTGAACAAGCCCTGGCCGGCGATGCTGCGCACCATCTACCGCGACCCTGAGCGCTACGTCCAGGTCTACTTCAGCCGCTTCGGCCCCAATACCTATTTCACCGGCGACGGCGCCAAGCGCGACGAAGACGGCTACCTGTGGCTGCTGGGCCGGGTGGATGACGTGATGAACGTTTCGGGACACCGCATCAGTACCATCGAGGTGGAAAGCGCGTTGGTGGATCACCACGATGTGGCCGAGGCGGCGGTGATCGGCCGGAAGCACGCGGTCAAGGGCCAGGCCGTGGCCGCCTTCGTCACTCTGAAGACCGGCATTCCCCTTTCGCGCGACAAGGTCGACGAACTGAAGAAGCACGTACAGGGGAAAATTGGCGCTCTGGCCCGGCCCGAGGATATTTACTTCACTGCCGAGCTGCCCAAGACGCGCAGCGGCAAGATCATGCGGCGGCTGCTGCGCGACATCGCCGAGGGCCGCGCCTTAGGCGACACCAGCACCCTGGCCGACCCGGGCGTGCTCGGACGCCTGCGCCAGCAGTATGAGGAAGCCGGCGACTCCGGCGACTGAGTTCCGGCAGAGCTGCCGTCGAACTCCCGGACGACAATAATGCCGATTTACCCCGAATAGGACGTATGGCGGGCATGGGGTGAAAGGATGCTGTCCAATAAGAAGATTCTCTTAGTTGCGGTGCTGCTCAGTTGCATTACCTCAGGGGCTTACGCGTGCATGTGGTTGGGCCCATCTTGGAGCTACTCGTTTTGCAGTCAGATTGCCCTCCTCGGTTTCCCGGGAATTCTGATCGCGGTGGTGCTGTTGGGCATCTTGCTCGGAACTGCACATGGTGGCGGACCGCTTGCCGCAATGTTAGCTATCTCTACTCCGATCAACTTCCTGTTCTATGGAGGAATGGGCGTAGCCGCACGAGCTGTGTGGAAAGTGTTGAAGAGAAGGGGTAACAAGTCAACATGAGGGGCCGCTGCGTTACAAAGCGGCTAGCAGGTGGGCCAGCAGGGCGGCGCGCTTGGGCAACTCCTCTACCACAATGCTTTCGTGAAGGGCGTGGGCGCCCTCGCCGACGCCGCCAAGCCCGTCCAGGGTGGGCACGCCGAGAGCGGCGGTGAAGTTTCCGTCCGAGCCCCCGCCGGCGCTGCACTCCTCAAGCTCCATCCCGAGCGGTCGGGCCAGTTGTCGGGCCCGACGAAACAGCGCAGCGATGGCAGCGGTGCGCTCCATGGGCGGACGGTTCAGCTCGCCCTCCACTTCGAGCCGAGTGCGCTTGTCGAAGGGGCGCAGCGAGGCGAATTGCTTTTCCAGGTACTGCTGGTCGGTCAGGTGCACCAGGCGCGCGTCAATGTGCGCCCAAGCACGTTCGGCCACGACGTTGCTGCGGGTGCCGCCGCCGATGACCCCCGCGTTGACGGTGATGCCGCGCCGCAGTCGGGTGAACCGCGCGACCCGCACCAGTTGCCGCGCGAGCTCCACAGTGGCGCTGGCGCCGGCGGCAAAATCCAGCCCGGCGTGGGCAGCGCGGCCATGCACCGTCAGCCCGTACTCACCCACCCCCTTGCGCGCTGTCTTCAAGGCGCCACGCAAACCGCTGGCCGGTTCCACCACCAGCGCGGCATCGCAGCCGCGGGCCAGCTTCTCGATGATGGGGCGCGAGGAGGGGCTACCCACTTCCTCGTCGCTGGTCAGTAGCAGGGTCACGCGTTTGCGCACCGGAGTCCGCAGGCGCCGCAGGGCGGCCAGGGCGAACAGCGCCGCTGTGATGCCCGACTTCATGTCCAGGATGCCCGGGCCACAGGCGCGCCCGTTCCGCACGCGGAACGGCATGCGCCGCAGCGTTCCCAGCTCCCACACTGTATCGATGTGACCCAGCACCAACAAGCGCCCGGCCGGACGGCGTCCGCCCTCGGGGAAAGCGAAATCGGCCTGCAGGTGATCGCCAAAATCGGCGCTGCGATGGCGGGTCAGGCGCGCTCCCAGGCGCTCCAGGCGGCCGGCGACCAAGGCGCCGCAGCGGTCCACAGCCGCCTTGTCCAGGCTTGGCGATTCACACTCTACCATCTGCCGCAGGGTGCCCAGCATCTCCTGGCGGCGCTCGCGGATGAATTGTAGGATGGCATCGGTTGGCATATACTTTCGGCTTACCCTGGAATCGCTGTCCAATCTGCCGCCTGCGCGGCCGGTGGGAGTATAGCACTGGCGCTCGCCATGCCTCTGAGCCTGGACGTCAACGAAATTCAAAAGGTGCTTCCGCATCGTTATCCGTTTCTGCTGGTGGACGCGATTGTCGAACTGGAGCCCCTGAAGCGGATCGTCGGCTTGAAGAACGTCACCATCAACGAACCCTGGTTCGCCGGTCATTTTCCCGGCTACCCGATCATGCCCGGAGTGCTGATCGTGGAGGCGATGGCGCAGACCGGCGGGGTGCTGCTGCTGCGCGACGTTCCCGATCGCGACCGCAAGCTGGTCCTGTTCACTGCCATCGAGGAGGCCAAGTTCCGCCGCCCGGTCCTGCCCGGCGACCAGTTGCGGTTGGAGTTGGAGGTGCTGGCGCTGCGCAACACGGTTTGCAAGATGCGCGCCCGGGCCACGGTGGACGGCCGGCTGGTGGCTGAGGCAGTCATCATGTGCATCATCGCTGATCGCGAAACAGTGCAAAAGCCGGCCTCCCGCCCCTGACAGTCTCGATGATCCACCCCACGGCCATCATCCACCCTTCGGCGCGTGTGGACCCCAATGCCTCGGTGGGCCCCTACTGCGTCGTCGAGGCGGAGGCGGAGATTGGCGCCGGCTGCGAACTGCTGGCGCACGTCTTCGTGACCGGGCCGATCCGCATCGGCCAGCGCAACCGTTTCTTCCCCTACAGCACGATTGGGGTCGAACCGCAGGACCTGAAGTTCAAGGGCGAGCGCAGCGAGACAGTAATCGGCAGCGACAATATCTTCCGCGAGTTTGTCACCGTGCACCGGGGAACGGAAGGGGGCGGCGCCCTGACCAAGATCGGCGATGGCTGCCTGCTGCAGGCCTACTCCCACGTCGCCCACGATTGCCAAATCGGAAACCGGGTGATCTTGGGCCACGGAATGACCATGGCCGGGCACGTGGTGATTGAAGAGGGCGCGTTTGTCGGAGCGTTCAGCGGCATCCACCAATACTGCCGGGTGGGACGCCACTCGATTATCGGCGGCTACAGCGTCATCACCAAGGACGTTCTGCCTTTCTCGAAAACCGTGGCCGAACGCGAGGTAAAGACCTTCGGAGTGAACAAGGTGGGCCTGGAGCGGCACGGCTTCAGCATCGAGCGCATCCAGCGCCTGCATCACGCCCTCCGGCTGCTGACCTCCTCGAAACTGAATACCAGCCAGGCCCTGGAGCGCATTCGTGCCGACGGGATGAATGAAGACCTTGAGACGCTGGTGAGCTTCATCACCAGCTCCGAACGCGGCGTCATCAAGTGAATCAATCTCCGAGGAGTCAGTTGTCGGAGGACCGTTACGCGCTGATCGCCGGCAACGGGCGCTTCCCCTTCTTGGTGCTGGAAGCGGCCCGCACCAGCGGCCGGCCCATGCTGGTGACCGCCATTCGCCAAGAAGCCGACCCGGAGCTGGAACGGCTGGCCGCCGGCTTTCACTGGATCGGTCTGGGTGAGCTTTCCCGGCTCATTGACCTGCTCAAGAGCCAGGGCATTACTCACGCCGTCATGGCCGGCCAGGTGAAGCACGCACAAATCTTCTCCTCCATCCGGCCGGACTGGCGGCTGCTGAAACTGCTGGGATCGCTCTCAAAGAAGAACACCGACTCGCTGCTGGGCGCCGTGGCCGGAGCGCTGGCCGAGGAAGGAATTACGTTGCTGGACTCCACCACGTTCCTGAAGCCGTTGCTGGCCGGCGCCGGCGTACTGAGCGGCCGGGCCCCGGATGCCGAAGAGTGTGCCAATGTTGAATACGGGCTGCAGGTGGCAAGGACGCTGGCCCGGCTTGACATTGGCCAAACGGTGGTGGTGGCCGAGCGCGCCTGCGTCGCGGTGGAAGCCATGGAGGGGACCGATGCCACCCTCCTTCGGGCGGCCTCGCTGAGCCGTGGGCGCCCACTAACCGTGGTCAAGGTGGCCAAGCCGGCACAGGACCTGCGCTTCGACGTACCGGTCATCGGGCCCGCCACGATTCGTACCATGCAGCAGGCTCATGCCACCGCCCTTTCGGTGGAGGCCGGCAAGACTCTTCTGCTGGACCGGCAGGAGCTGCTTCGGCTGGCCGAGGAGGCTGGAGTGGCCATTGTGGGAACGCTAGGCGAGGAGGGAGGCAAGGGGAGCGTTGCGGGCGAAGCCGCCCAATCACAAACGCCATGACGATTCCCGTGGCCATTATCGGTGCCGGGACCTTTGGCCGGCAGCATGCGCGCGTCTACCGGAAGCTGCCGGAGGCCGAACTGGTCGGCGTCTTCGACGCCGACGCCGCGCGGGCTCAGGCAGTGGCGCAAGAATTCGGCTGTCGCGTCTTCTCTTCCCTGGAGGAGGCGGCCGGCGCCGCCCGCGCTGCCAGCCTGGCCGTGCCCACAGCCCAGCACGCCGAGGTAGGTTGCTGGCTGCTGGATCGTGGGCTGGACGTGCTGGTGGAAAAGCCCATCGCGCCTTCAGTCCCCGAAGCCGACCGGCTGATTGCCGCCGCCCACGCCTCGGGTCGGTTGCTGCAGGTGGGCCACCTGGAGCGCTTTAATCCGGCGGTGGTCACCGCGCAGCGCATCGTCACCCGGCCGTTGTTCTTTGAAGTGCACCGGCTGAGCCTCTTTACTCCGCGCAGCCTGGATGTGGACGTCGTGCTGGACCTGATGATCCACGACCTGGACATCGTGCTGGCACTCTGCAACGCGGGCATCGGAGAGGTGCGTGCTGCCGGCCTCGCCATCCTCTCACCCAAGATTGACATTGCGAACGTCCGTCTATCGTTTGACAATGGATGTGTAGCCAATTTCACGGCCAGCCGTGTGAGCACGGAACGCGTCCGCAAGCTCCGGTTTTTCCAGCCGGCTCAATACGTGTCGCTGGACTACACGCGCCAAGACCTGGTGGTTTTCTCCGTGGGGCCGGCCACCGGGGGTGACTCTCGAGAAACCGGGATCAGCCGGCGGCTCCTGATGGAAGAAGCGGGAAGCGCTCCCCGGGAAGAACCGCTGCACGCGCAGTTGCGGCACTTTTTGGAATGCGTCCGGACGCGCCGGCCACCAGCGGTGGGCGGTGAGGAGGGGCGTCGCGTCCTGCAAGTGGCCTTGCAGATCGTGGAGGCCGTCGAGCAGCACAACCGCCGTCTCTTCGGAGTGAAGAGTGCGGCGCATTGAAGCCGCAGTGAAGCCGGCACAGTGACGGGAGAGTGATGAGTGAATCTATGCTTGCCTCGTCACTCATGAAGCTTGGGCATGGATCCCGAACCGCAACTGAACCTGTTGCTGGAGCTCGAGGACGATGCCGCGCGCACCCGCCGGCGGGAGTCGGTGCTTCTTTCAGTGAGCGCACACCTGGTGGCCCTGGTTGTGCTTCTGGTGTCGCCACTGCTTTCCGAGTCGGTGAGAGAGACTCTGGGGATCGAGGGGGACAATCCCAGGCCGCGTGAACAGTTGACCTACCTGGCGCTGCCGCCCGACGACCTGGTGGTCCAGCCCAAGCCCAACGTGCTTTCGGACAAGGACCGCCGGGCGCAACCCGATCTCAAATTGCCACCGCTGCCTAGGTTGGCTCCCCCTGCCGAGCCCACTTCACCTACGGAAAAGAAGAGTGAAGAAGAGCTGCTGGCCAAGGGTCAGGAGCCACCCCGGTTGCCACCGGGCAACGCGGGGCAGCGGTCACCCAAATCTCGGGCGGGCCAGCCTGCTCCGCCCGGGCTGCGGCTGGAGGATTTAAGCAGCCAGCGGCCCAAGCTAACCTTGCCCACCCAGCCCAGCCCCGGCCGCGCGTTGGAAGAAACCGTTCGAAAAACGGCCCGCAATCGCGGCGGCGGCCCGTCGCTGAGCGACTTGGACAACTTGGGTAGAGGCCGCCGGCTTGGCAGCTTCAAGCCGCGTGGGCCAGGCGCCGTCGGCAACGCCCGCATCTTGACCGACACGCTGGGCGTGGACTTTGACCCCTACCTGCGCCGCGTCGTCATGGATATTCGCGAGAACTGGTATGCGGTGATGCCGGAGATTGCGCGGCTGGGCAAGCGTGGGGAAGTGACGGCGATCTTCGAGATTCTCCGCGACGGCGAAGTGCCCAAGCTCTATCTGGTTTCCACGTCCGGTTCCGAGCCTCTCGACCGCGCCGCTCTGGCCGGCATCAGCGCTTCGTCGCCATTTCCCCCGTTGCCCACGGAGTTCAGCGGCCCCTTCGTCCGCATCCGGGTCACCTTCCTGTACAATACGTTCTACGAACGATAACGCGGTTTTATTGAGACTTCTTTCCAATAAAAATAGCTTGATGGAAGGCCACGCCAAAGCGCCGTTGATACAGTTCGAACTGAGAAACCGACAACTCATACGGAAGTGATGGAGAGAGGAGGATCCCCGTGAGAACTCGTCTTGGTCATGCTTGTCTGCTGGCCTTCCTAGGTGGATTGATGGCCCTTAGCGCGAAAACGCAGCCGGCTGAGAAGCTGAAGGTTTACATCTCGGTAGACATGGAAGGAACGGTCGGAACGGTAACCGGCGATCAGTTGGGTCCGAGCGGGTTTGAATATGATCGTTTTCGCGAATTCATGACCCGCGAAGCATTGGCCGTCGTCGAAGCAGCTAAGGAAGCCGGCGCCACCGAGATCCTGGTCAGTGACTCGCATGGCAACGGCGAAAGCCTCTTGATCGAAATGTTCCCCAAAGACGTCCACATCATCCGCTCCTACCCGCGGCGGCAGGGGCAGGTGGCAGGCATCGACGAAACCTTCGACGCCGTCTTCCTGATCGGGTACCACGCTTCCACAAACAATCCTGCCGGTGTCCGCGCTCACACCTTTTCGAGTGCGCGGCTGACCAGCGTCAAACTCAACGGTACGCCGGTTACCGAAGGCGCCTTCAACGCCGCCATCGCGGGACACTTCGGCGTCCCGGTGGTCATGGTGTCCGGCGACGATGCCGCCGTCGCAGAAGTTCAGTCGTTGGTGGGTGACATCGAAGGTGCTGTGGTCAAGAAGAACCGCGGCTTCCATTCAGCCGAGACATTGACGCCGGAAGCTTCCTATGAGTTGATTAGGCAGAAAGCCAAAACTGCGCTGGGACGGCTGGGGGATTTCAAACCTTACAGAGTTGAGACACCCGTGACATTCGACGTCAGCTTCAAGCACTACCGCCCAGTGGAGGTCCTCGCCTACCTCCGATTGATCGAGCGGACCGATTCCCACTCCATCCGCTTCCGCGGACAAGACATGATTGAAGTCTCTGACTTTCTGAGCTTCGTGCTGAACTACAACTCCTATGCGCAACCCTGACACTGACCCCATAACCGCTTGTTACTCGGTGCGCGTCGGTCTCACGTATCTGACCGGCGAAATGGCATCATCCCCGGCGTGGCGTATTACTTAGGGTCACTCCTTGTCATCCCTTCTCGCTTGGGCCTTCTCACTGGGGTCCCCGAACTGTACAATACGTTCTACGAACAATGAAACTGGCGCGCTCGCAGGCCGTGGGCGTGGTGCTGGTGTTTTTCCTGCTGGTCCTGCTGATGTGGACGCGCTATTTGCGTGAACTTTTCGCCTGGTAGCGCCATTGCTTCCCTTGCTGGCGCCTCTGCTGTCGATCGTGGGGCCGACGGCCTCCGGCAAGTCGGCGCTGGCCTTGTTTCTCGCCGAGGAACTGGATGGCGAGATTGTCAACTGCGATTCCCTCCAGCTCTACCGCCACTTTGACGTGGGCACCGCTAAGCTGGCGCCGGTGGAGCGGCGTGGGGTGCCGCATCACCTGATCGACATTCTGGAGCCGAATGAGGTGTGCACCGCGGGCGAGTACGCCCGGCGGGCGCGCACGGTGCTGGAGCAGATTCGGGCCCGGGGGCACCTGCCGATCCTGGTGGGCGGCGCCGGCTTCTACCTGCATGCCTTGCTGGAGGGCCTGTTCCCCTCGCCGGTGCGCGACGAGCGCCTGCGCCGCCGGCTTCGCCAGCTCGCCCGCACGCGCCGGGCCGGCTACCTGCACCGGCTGCTGCTGCGGCTGGATCCTGAGTCGGCCGCCCGCATCCATGCCCACGACGCGCCCAAGCTCATTCGCGCCATCGAGGTCTGCCTGCAGGCGCGCCGGCCGATGTCGGCGCTGTTCCGAGAAACGCAGGGACACGGGAAGCTGGAGGGGTATCGCGTGCTGAAGCTCGGCTTGAACCCGCCGCGCCGTCTTCTCTACGAGCGCATTGACCAGCGCGCCGAACGCATGTTTACCCAGGGTGACGCAGGCATCGTGGCTGAAGTACGCGCTTTGCTGGACGGCGGCGTGCCGGCCACGGCCAAGCCATTCGAGTCGGTCGGCTATCGGGAAGCGCTGGCGGTCGTGGAAGGCCGCATTGCGTCAGAGGAGGCCATCCAGCTAACCCAACTACGCACCCGCCACTACGCCAAGCGCCAGATCACCTGGTTCCGCCGCGAGCGCGATGTGCACTGGCTCGCCACCTTCGGCGACGACCCCGCTACCCAGCACGGCGCACTGGAGTGGGTTCAGAGGAATTCAAAAGTGGAAAATGAAAACTGAGCAATTCACGATGTTTGCAAAATATGATCCCGTAGGGCGCGCCCTGTTCCGTGTGTCTTCATCGGCTCCCTTCGTTTTTCCCATCTTTTCCCGGAGTGCTAGGAACCACGGCGGCGCGGGGGTGGGGCGGGCGGTTCACTGGCCAGCGGGGCGGCTCGCTCTTCAGGATGCGCACAATGTCCTCGGCCACCTTGCTCATGCGCACCAGCGACTCCTGGGTGACCCCGGCAATGTGCGGGGTGGCGACAAAGTTGGTGAGCGCCAGCAACATGCGTCCCGTCTGGCCGGGCGGCTCCTGTTCAAAGACGTCGGTGGCCGCGCCAGCGATGCGGCGCTCGACCAGCGCGCGGAGCACTGCGCCTTCGTCCCAGACCGGCCCGCGGCACAGGTTGATCATGTAGGCGGTCGGTTTCATCTGGGCGATTTCCTGGGCGCCGATCAAGTGGTGGGTCTGCGGCGTGAGCGGAACCAGCAGCGTGACCAGGTCGGATTCGGCCAGCACCTGCTCCATCGGCACCCGCTGGGCGCCGCAAGCCCGTTCCACTTCAGGCGAAGCCGCCACGACGTCGCTGTAGAGGATGCGAGTGTTGAAAGCAGCGTGGCACTTGCGGGCGGTCAAACTGCCGATGCGCCCGAAGCCCACAAAGCCCACCGTCTTGCCTTCCAGTTCGATGCCGGTCGCGCGGCTGCGGGCCTTCCAGTCGCCTCGCCGGAGGCTCCTCTCGGCCAGTTGGAACCGGCGGCAGAGGGCCAGCGCGAGCAGGAAGAAGTGCTCAGCGACCGATTCGCTGGGAGCGTCCGGTGTGTTGACCACCCAGATGCCCAGCTCGGTGGCGGCAGCTACATCCACGTTGTCCACCCCGATACCGTGCCGGCCCACCACCTTGAGCCGGGGGGCGGCTTCCATCAGGCGACGGCTGGCCACACCCAATGCCCGCAAGACCATCGCATCGGCGCGGGCGATGAGCGGCAGCAGCGCCTCCTCGTTCAGCGACTTCGGGACCACTAGTTCGCCGGCTGTTGCCAGCAGCTGCTGACCCTGTTCATGGATCGGCTCAAACAGAACAATCGTAGGCATCATGGTGCAGACGGGCGAAGAGTGGCGCAGACGGTCCCGCGACTAGTCGCGGATGCGCACCACTGGCTCGGGGTCCGCGGAGGAGCCGGCCTGGCGGATCCGTTCTACTGCGGTTTGGGCAAGGTTGTAGAACGCCTTGGCCTGCGGAGCGTCCGGACCGCGCGCCCCCACTGGCGCACCGGTGTCGCCGCCCACCCGGATGTCCGGATCCAGGGGCACGTGGCCCAGGAACGGCACGCCGAACTGCTGGGCGAGGCGCTCGCCGCCCCCGTGGCTGAACACGTCCACCTGCTTGCCACAGTGCGGGCAGACGAAGTAGCTCATGTTCTCCACCACTCCGAGCACCTCCGCCTTCACCTGGCGGAACATGGCGATGGCCTTGCGCGCATCCTCCAGCGCCACGTCGGAAGGGGTAGTGACGACGATCGCCCCGGTGATGGGCACCGTCTGCAGCAGCGTCAACTGGACGTCCCCGGTGCCCGGCGGCAGGTCCACCACCAGGTAGTCCAGCTCGCCCCACTCGACGTTGCGGATGAATTGCTGGATGACGCTGTGCAGCATCGGGCCGCGCCAGATCACTGGGCGGTCGCCCGGATTGAGAAAGCCCATGGACATCATCCGCACGCCATAGCTCTCGAGCGGCAGAATCCGGTCCCCCCGCGCCTGGGGCGTTTCGCTGGTGCCCATCATCAGCGGAACATTGGGTCCGTAGACGTCGGCGTCCATCAGGCCCACGCGAGATCCCAGACGTGCCATAGCCACCGCCAGGTTCACCGCCACCGTGGTCTTGCCCACTCCGCCCTTTCCGGAGGCAACGGCAATGAGGTTCTTCACGCCCGGGATAGGCGCCTTATCTGCTCCTCCCGGGTGGGCCTGCGGTCCCGGGGCGGCGAATTTCACCTGCACTTCGGTGACCCCAGGTAGCTTTGTCAACTCCGCGCGAACACTGCTTTCGATTTCGCCCAGGCGCGGGTGGTTAGGGCTGCTAACCAGAACCGTCAGAGCCACAAGGCCGTCGTGCACCACCAGGTTCCGCACCATGTTGAGCGAGACGATGTCCTTCCCTCGCTCCGGCTCGAGCACGTTGCCGAGCGCCTGCATCACCTGCTGGTCACTCACGTTGCCCATCGAAGCTTCCTCATGCGTAGATTATAGCATTCCGCAACGGCGGGCCCGGTGCGTAGCGTGCAGCAAAGATTCCGATTGGAATTCAGTCGTAGAGCAGGTAGCGGGCGCGCAGTTTGCGGAAAGCCTCTAGCTCTGCCTGCCAGCTTTCGACGATCTGACGAGGGTCTTCGCCGTCCTGTTTGACATGCGAAAGGATGCGGGCGGCGGTCGCGTCGTTACCCAGCAGGCGCATGATGCCGCCCACGTCGAACTTGCCGGGATGGAACTTCACCACCGCCGACAGCAACTCTACCCCTAACGCCACCGCGTTGAGCGCATTGCGGTCGGTCAGCAGCACCTCGACCCCCTGGCACTGCTGGCCCCGGAACAGGCTGGAGTTGGGACGAAAGCGGCGAGCGCGGAAGCGCACGCCTGCCACTTGGCGCGCGTTCAGGTACTCGACCATCTGGCGGGCTTCGAACCACGGCGCGCCCACCAACTGGAAGGGCGTGGCCGTGCCGCGTCCCACCGAGACCTGCTTGGACTCCAGCAGGCAGACGCCCGGGTAGAGAATGGCCTGAGTCAGGCTGCGGATGTTGGGCGAGGGGTTCACCCAGGGCAGGCCGGTTTCGTCCATCCACTGGCCGCGGCGCCAGCCCCGCATCCGAATCACGTGCACCTCGGCGCCCAGCTTCTTCTCGCCGTTGAACATGCGGGTCAGCTCGCCCACGGTCATGCCGTGGCGGATGGGCATGGGCATGTAGCCCACGAAGGAGAAATACTTTTCTTCCAGCATCGGCCCTTCGACCGCCACACCGTTGATGGGATTGGGCCGGTCCAGCACGTAGATGGGAATTTTCGCCCTAGCCGCTTCCTCCAGCATGTAGCCGAGGGTGGTGATGTAGGTGTAGAAGCGAGCGCCGATGTCCTGTATGTCGTAGACCAGCGCGTCCAGCCCGCACAACATCTCCGGTGTGGGCCGGTATCGGCCGCGCTGGTAGAGGCTGTAGACGGGCACGCCGGTGGCCGGATCTCTGCCGGACTCAACGTTTCGATCCTCGCGCGTTCCGCGCAGGCCATGCTCGGGGGCAAAGATGGCTGTCAGGCGTACGCCTGGGGTACGGTGTAACAAGTCAATGGTGCGGCGGCCATCGGGCGTTTGGCCGGTGTGGTTGGTGATGAGCCCGACGCGCTTTCCCGCCAGCGGTGTGAATTGCTGTGCCGCCAACACTTCGATGCCCGTCCGGACACGCGCTGACGCACCCACGGCCGCCAGTGCTATTGCTAGCGTTACATGCAGCACTTCACAACTCCACCCCTCCCGCGTTTCCTCCGTGACAGCGGTTGGCAGAAAGTTCTTGCAGAACAGAGTAACTGTTCCCTGACTCAGCACAGTCCAGCATACCGCCCGCCCAGCAGACCGGACAAGCAGCGCTTCGCAGGCAGAAGCCGGATTGGCCCTTTGGCGGTTTATGATGGAAGACGGTGCAGAGTCCGTCTTCCATCCTGGTGCTGGCCATCGACACCACCAGCGAGCACGGCAGCCTGGCGCTCTCGCGGGGCACGCGGCTGCTGGAGTGCCACGAGGTGCAGTCGCGCCAAGCATTCTCCAAGGTCGTGTTTCAAGAGATTCGCTCGCTGCTGGAGCGCCACCGGGTTGGTCTGGCCGAGGTGGACTTGTTTGCTGCCGCCGCCGGCCCGGGCTCCTTTACTGGAGTGCGGGTAGGGTTGACTGCGGCCAAGGGCCTGGCAGCCGTCCAGGGCAAACCCGTGGCGCCGGTGTCCAATCTGGTGGCCACGGCGGCGCTGGTGCCCCCGGGGCCACGCGTACTGATTCCGCTGCTGGATGCCCGGCGAGGCGAACTCTTCGCCGGCGTCTACGAACGCACCGAGCCGGTGAAACCCGCCGGCCCCTTGCGCTCGCTGGCGGACGAGATGGTGGCGCGGCCCGAAGCCCTGGAAGAGTGGCTTGCCGGTCTAAAGCTGCCAGCGAGCGACGCCGCCTTTTGCGGCCCGGACGTCGAGCGGCTGTTCGCTTTATTCAGCAGCGGCCCGGACGCCGTGGCCCACTTTGCACGTCTGGTGACCGGGCGGACACTGGCGGGGGCGGTGGTGCGCCTGGCCTATGCCGCGTACTGCAACGGCCAGGTACTCACAGCGGAGGCTGCCGACGCAAACTACGTTCGCCGGGCCGACGCCGAAATTCTCCGCTCCCGTTCTCGAAAAAAGTCGTGAACCGAGCTCCACGCCTGGGCGAGTGGTCACGAAGCGCTTCTTTCTGAGCTTGCGATGATGATCCGTCTATTGCGACCTGGGGAAGGGAAGCGGGCGGCCGAGCTGGTCAGGGCCTGCCCGGGTGCGGCCGACTGGTCGGCCGATGACTACGAACGATTGGCTGCAGACGCTGGGCCGGAGCGCGTTTGCTTGCCGGAGCACGTTTGCCTGATAGTCGAGCAGCCGCCCGGAATCGTGGCCGGCCTGTTGGTGGCGCGCACCGTGGCCGAAGAAGCTGAGCTGCTGAACATAGCCGTGCTGCCGGAACAGCGCCGGCTAGGACTGGGCACTGCGCTACTGGCAGAAGCCTTGCGCCGGCTGGCGGCCGCGGGCGCGCGCAAGACTTGGTTGGAGGTGCGTGAGTCGAACCAGCCCGCCATCGCCTTTTACCGGCAGCACGGTTTTACCGTCCTCGGGCGCCGCCGCGCCTACTACCGAGCGCCCATGGAAGACGCCCTGCTCCTGGGCCGTGAACTGCACGCTCCGTCGCCGTAGAGACAGACTTCGGCCACACTAGGGCTTCACCTGTTTAGCCCCTGCTCAACACCTGCTCCGCGCCTGCTCAAGCGGGACGGACTGCCAGCAATGCAACCGGGAAACTGCGAAACACGCTGTGGAGGCGGAGAAGGTTTTGCTTTCTCGCGGAGGCGGCATCTAGCGGCTCTCCGGTTAGGACGTTGACCCAACGGCGAGGCGCGTCACCGGGCAGGCGGAGGCTATCTGCCCCCCAAATCGGCTGCCCGAGTGGGAATTTGCCCACTTCCACCAGCCGAGTGACCATCCGGGGCACTACCACAACGGCCCAGCTCTGGCCCCGGCGGCGGGCGAAGGCGCAGACGTTTTCCTTGTGCTTGCCGGTGCTCTCCAGTGGGAGATAGACGCCCTCGCTGAACACCTCCCGGCGGGCGCGGCGGAAGTTAAGCGCTTTCCATGTGAGGTAGAGCTTGATGCGGCCGTCCGGCCAGTGAGCCAGCAGGTCTCGTGCCACCGAAGCAGGGCCGGACGCCGCCTTTCGTTCGAGCTCATCCAGCATGTGCGCCCGTTTCAGAAAGTCCACCGGGCGTCGGTTGTCCGGGTCCACCAAGGTGAAGTTCCATAGCTCGGTGCCCTGGTAGAGGTCGGGCAAGCCGGGCGAGGCGATTTTCAGCAGCAGCGCCGACAGGCTGTTGAGCGCGCCATAATGGGCAATTTTCTTCTGGAAGTTGGTGAAATCGCGGAGGAAGCGGTTGGCACCCGACTCTTCCAGGATAGCTCCAACAAAATGGCTGAGTGCCTGCTCGTGTGCCGCGTTCGTGCGGATCCAACTGGTATGCTGCTTGGCTTCGCGTGCCGCCTTGAGCATGTAGGCTTGCAGCCGATCTCTTAGCGACGGCAGCTCGTCCCGCTCGAGCGGCCAGGTACCCAGCATCGTCTGATAGAGCAGGACCTCTTCGCTGGGCACCGGCACCAAGGAGTCGTCAAATTTCTGTTTCTTTGCCTGGTTCCACCGGCTCCATCGCTGCAGACAGCTCGCCCACTCCTCCGACAGCTCCGCCAGGACGCTGATTCGGGCGCGTATGTCTTCGCTGCGCTTGGTGTCGTGAGTGGAAGTGGCGTTCAGCGTGTGGGGCCAGTCGGCCTGACGCTGCTTGTTGAACCGGTGGAATGCATCGGTGTCCAGCGGCAGATTCTGCCGGAGTGGATCGCCGCCCACCTCGTTGAGGGAAACCAGGCTGTTGTGGGTGTAAAAGGCAGTGTCTTCCAGACCCTTGCCCATCACCGGCCCGGTGAACTGTTGCCAGCGCATCACGAAGCGCAACCACTCCTTTTTCTCGTTTTCCAGGTAGTCGGGGGGATGGACCAGAAACACTTGCTGGAGGAAGGCAAAGGCGGAAGGGCTGACCTGATCCCGCGGGGTTCGCTGACGCGCCACCTTCAGGGTGCGCTCGATGTAAGCGCGGTCGCTGAGGTGTACCCGGACGTCGCGGATGTAGGTTCTGTAGACGGGCAGGCAGGCCGTGGCTTCCACCAACGCCTGCGAGAGTTCGGATAGCGGCAGGTCTCGCGCGTTGCGAACCTGCGCTGCCAGTTTCCCGAGTTCGTATGTCAGCGTGGAGATCTCCCCCTGAAAGAGCTGTTCCATCACCTGCTTTTTCCGCTGGTAGCAAATGTCGGCGAACGGCTCCTGGTTTCCCGTAAATTGGGCGTAGGTGGCCTCCAGCGCCTGTAAGTCCGGCGCATTGAGGAACACGCCATTCAACGGATGGAGATAGTCGTAGCCGGTCGTGCCGCTGGTGGGCCATTCTTCCGGGAGGACTTCGTCGCCGCCCAGGATCTTCTCCACAACCACGTAGAAGGGACGCCCTTTGCCTTCCTCGAGCGATGCGGCCGCCGCGTCTTGGAGCCGATGAAGATAACCCAGAGGGTCGTACAGCCCGTCAATGTGATCCACCCGCAATCCGGTCACTTTCCTTTCTTTAACGAGTTGAAAGATCCTCGCGTGCGTGGCATGGAATACCCTGGGGTCAGTGACCTGCAAGCTGACTAGGTCGTTGATATCGAAGAAGCGACGATAGTTGATCTCTTCAGCAGCAGTTTGCCAATGCGCCAACCGATACGGTTGGGCGACCAGGAGCCGATCCAGGGAATCAAAGCTCTTTGGCTTTCCCGCGGTTCCGTTAAAAAAGCGCAGCGTTTCATCCAGGCATTTGCGGAATTCCAGATCGGCCAGATCGGTCAGATCGGCTAGATATAGCCTCCCTAGCCGCTGCTGGATTTGTTCTTTGCCGCGCCGCCTTGCTTCGATCTCCTCGGGGATTTGGGTTGTGTAGTTGGGCAATCGTTCTGTGGCATCCGCAATGCCAGATAACTCCTGGGTGCGCGGCGCGCTGCGGGCGGCTGATTGGCGCATGCTCCCCAGGCAGTGCTCGAGAATGAGCCGATAGGATTTCGGCTCGAGAGGCAGGCGTGTCTCAAAATAGCGAATGAAGAAGCCGTTTTGGTCAAACTCCAGAGACAGTTGCTGGTTTTCCAGAACTTTGCTGTAGGTGTCGCCCAACACCGGCAACAGGATCTTGTTTTCCTGCAAGAAGGCCGCCTCGGTGGTGGGCGGCTGCCAGTCAATGTCGAAGTAGGAGGCATAGGGGGAGCTGGGGCCATTCTCTAGCACATCCATCCACCAGGGGTTTTCCGCGCTGGCGGCCATGTGGTTGGGGACAATGTCCAGCAGCAAACCCATGTCGTGATGTTGGAGTTGCTCGACCAACTGATCGAATTCATCTTCCGTTCCAAGCTCGGAGTTGAGCCCCAGCGGGTCGACCACGTCGTAGCCGTGCGGGCTGCCTCTGCACGACTGCAGGCAAGGCGAAGCATACAGGTCGGTGATCCCCAATTCATGCAGGTAGGGCACCAGATCGCGGGCGTGAGTGAAACGGAAGCTGCGGCTGAACTGAACCCGGTAGGTGGCAACCGGCACGCGCAGAGGCGTCATCCGTTGGTTCCTGCGTCCACCCGGACCCGAAGCTTTTCTCCCAGTGCCCGGAACTGGTTCACCCAAGCATGTGCCGTTTCATCCCCGTGGTCGCCCTTGGCGAGGAAATCCGGGTAGAGGTTCTGCATCGTCTCGTAGTAGTTGTTCTGGGCTGTCCAAAGATTGACTTCAAACGGCATCGAGCCGGCCAGTTCCACCCCCAGGTCTAGTGCTTGCAGGTGGTTCAGATCGGCGGGCTGCTCTCGGAATCGACTCGTCAGTCGCTCAATCTTGCGGCGGAGGGCAAACTCCAGGGTGGCTTCGTCTAGCTCGACTCCGGCTTTGGTGGCCTCGTCCAACAGCGCGTAAATGCGCTCCCGGTCCAGGCTGTCGGACTCCATGGCTTGGCGCAGGTCTGCGTTGAGGGTGAACTCGGCGGCGATTTCGAAGCGGTGCGGCTGAGGCATCCCCAGCGATGTCAGGAAGCGCATCAAGGCGGTGTGGTCCTGGTAGATGCGGCGGTAGGCGGTCTCGGTCTCGGCCAGCACCGACTCCAGGATCATCTGCAGAATCTTGCGCTGCTCGTCGCGAAAGAGCAGTTTCAGCGTGTGTGCGCTCGATTCGAAGTGTTTTTCCACGATGCGCAGCAGCTCAGGGGAATCTCCGGCCTCGAAGGCCTCAGTGACTTCGTTGGCCAGCTCCTGGTAGGCTTGCTCTCCCCGGAACTGCCGGACCTGGGCCCGGACATTGTGGTCACCCAGATGCAGAACTCCGAAAGTCATTCGGGCGGACTCTCGCGTGATCTGGGAGACGAGTTTGGCTCGGCCTAGGGCAAATTTCGCTTTTCCTGCAGTCTGCAGGCGGAGGTCCTCCCGGTCGATGTCGTAACAATACGTTTGCGCTGCCTTGTCGGGACTTTCGAACATCGAACTGACGGCATAGTGAACGCCCACCTTGTGCAAATCCACCAGGGAAGGCTTCACCCACTTTTCGTAGATGCGGCGGCCGTCGCGGTGCTCGTTCAGATTGCTCTTGGCTCGCTCCAGCAGATCCAGAAACCGCGCTTCCAACGGCTCGTCCGACAGATCGCCGGCCAGCTGCAGGGTGCGTCCGGCGTATTGCAGCACCTGCACGGTCTCCAAGCCGGACAGATCATCGAAGAACCAACCGCAACTGGTATACATCAGCATCGCCTGACGCTCGAGTTCCAGGAGCTTGAGAGCTTCGATCTGTTCTTCCTCCGACATCGCCCGGATCGCATGCCGTTCGAAGAACCGCTCCACTGACTCTGGGGAGCGATCCAGAATTACCTCGATGTAATCATTGCGGGCCGCCCAGGGATCGCGCAGCAGCTTCCCAGCCCGTTGGTCATAGAAGGGAGCCAGCGCATCCCGCAACCAGTCGAGCGCCTCGCGCAGCGGGCCTCGCCACCGCTGGTGCCAGCCGCGGTGCGCCCCCGAGTCACAGCCGCAGTTGCTTCGCCAGCGTTCGACCCCATGAGGGCAGCTCCAGGAGCTGTTCTCGAAGATTTCTCCTTCGTGGGTGGGTGGGTACCGCTCCAGGTACTCGCCGTAATTGGTGCTTCTTGCCAGATTGTTGAATTCGATGTATTCCAGGGCATAGGAAAGCGCCATTTCGCCGTGCCGGTGGTGATGGCCGTAGGTTTCCCCGTCCGTCGCGATGTGCACAAGTTGCGGCCCGGAGCGTGCCTCATCAAAACCCTCCGTGAGCCGGTTGGCCAAGTGCTCACCCTGGATTAGTAAGTTTTCAAAAGCGACGCCACGGGAGATGGGCCCGTCGTAAAAGAACAGATGGATGCTGCGGCCGGCTCCAAGGTGGAGCCGATAGGGCATCGAAGGGTCCACTCGCCCCCCGCGCACGTCGCGCCAGCGGCCGCCGGGCGGGCGAACGCGGCGAGCCTGCGTCGGCGCCAAAATGGTGAAGCGGATCCCTTGCTCGACCAGAATGCGCAGCGTTTCCAGGTCCACGGCGGTTTCCGGCAGCCACATCCCTTCCGGAGGCCGGCCGAAGCGAGCCTGAAAATCGCGGATGCCCCAAATGACTTGCGTCTCTTTGTCGCGGCGGTTGGCCAGCGGCAGGATCATGTGGTTGTAGGCTTGGGCCAGCGCGGACCCGTGCCCCGAAAACCTCTCCTGGCTCTCCTGGTCCGCTGCGAGAATGGCCCGATAGACTTCCGGCGACTGTTGCTCCAGCCATGCCATCAGCGTGGGGCCGAAGTTGAAGCTGAGTTTGGCGTAGTTGTTGACGATCTTGATGATGCGCCCCTCGCCGTCCAGGATGCGCGAGTTCGCATTCGGCGCATAACACTCGGCCGTGATTCGCTCGTTCCAGTCGTGATAGGGATAGGCCGAGTCCTGCATTTCGATCGCTTCCAACCCCGGGTTCTCGCGGGGCGGCTGGTAGAAATGGGCATGGATACAAATGTAGCGTGGCGTCATGGGTTACACCGTTTGAAACAGAACGGCGGACTTCGGCCCGACCGTCAAACGGGTTTCGCTGCTCGCGGTGAACCGCTCTGGCATCGAACCGCCGGCGCCAGCCCATCGGGGGTCGGAGGAATCCAGCAGCTTTTGCCAGTGCCCCGGCGGGAGGGGCAAGGAAAGCCGTGCTGCTGCGTCTCCAAAGTGGAAGACCGTGAAAACCTGGTTGGAATCTTTCCATCGGCGGACGAACAAAATCTTCTCCTTCTCATAACTCGCGACCTCCAGCGCCTCCTTGCTCAAGCAGGTCAGGGCGGGTGTGTTGTTCCTCAGCCGGATCAGCTGCTGATAAAAGTCGCGCAGGATGCGATGCGGTCCGTCCTGGCGTAATTCCCAGCGCAGCTTCGAGCACAAGAAAGTGCGCTCGTCCTGCGGGTCGGGCAGCTCGCCTTGCCCCGCCTCGCCTGGCCATTGAAAGGCGGCAAACTCTTGGCGCCTCCCCTGGCGCACCGCCTCAATCAGGGAAGGGTCCGAATGGCTGACAAAATACAGGAAGGGTGCTGTCTCGGCATACTCCTCCCCCATGAACAGCAACGGAACGCAGGGGGACAGCAGGACCACGGCGGCGGCCAGCTTCAGTTCCTCGAAGGAGGTGAGTTGGCTGAGCCGCTCGCCCAGCATCCGGTTTCCCACCTGGTCGTGGTTCTGCGCGCACACCACGAACCGGTACGCCGGGATGTCTCGCGAAGAGTTACCGAGGCGGCGCTGGCGGTAGGCCGAATACTGTCCCGAATACACATAGCCCTCGGTGAACGCCCGGGCCAGATGCTCGATTTGCCCAAAGTCCGCGTAATAACCGTTACGTTCGCCGGTCAGAAGGGCGTGCAGCGCGTGGTGGAAATCGTCGTTCCATTGGGCATCCAGACCCCAGCCGCCAACCTGGCGCGAGCGAAGGCACCGCGGGTCGTTCCGGTCGCTTTCCGCGATCACATGGACGGGACGCGCCAGCCGCTCCGCCTGCTCCTGCACAGCCGCGGCCAGCTCTTCCAGGAAGGGTTGAGCCGATGGGTCCACAATGGCGTGGATGGCGTCGAGGCGAAGCGCATCCACGTGAAACTCGGTAATCCAATAAAGCGCATTTTCGATAAAGAAGTGCCTGACCTCGTCGCTGTGCGGCCCGTCGAAGTTGATTGCCCGGCCCCACGGGGTACGGTAGCGATCGGTAAAGTAGGGCGCAAAGTCACCCAGGTAGTTTCCTTCCGGCCCGACGTGGTTATAGACCACATCCAGGACTACGGCTAGCCCCTGTTGGTGGCACGCATTGACCAACCTCTTTAGGCCATCGGGTCCGCCGTAGCAGTTCTGTACCGCAAAGGGAAAGACGCCGTCGTACCCCCAGTTCCGGTCCCCAGGAAATTGCGCCACCGGCATCAACTCTACGGCCGTGACGCCAATCTGCTTCAGCTCACTGAGGCAGGGCAGCAGCGCGTCAAACGTTCCCTCCGGAGTGAAGGTTCCCACGTGGATTTCGTAAAGGATGTAACGTTCAAGCGGGAGGCCACGCCATTCCAGATCTTGCCAGCTAAAGGCTTGGTCCACAACCTGGGCCGGCCCATGAACACCCTGCGGCTGGAAGCGGGAGGCTGGGTCTGGCCTTTCTTGCCCACCGCCCAGGCGGTACAGGTACAAGCTGCCCGGGGCGACACCCTCCGCCACGACACGATGGTAGCCGCGCGGCTGCCGTTGCATCGGGACCAACTGCTCGCGTGGGCCCATCATGCGCACTTCGACCTGCTCCTGTTGCGGTGCCCACAACAGAAACTCGCAGCGGCCGCGGCCCAGGTAGGTCGCGCCTAGCGCGGGGCTCATCGCGGGTTACGCTCCATTCTTGAAGAAGGCAATGGCCAGCGGCGGCAGGGTGATGCTCAGAGCGTAGGGGCGCCCATGGACGGAAGCCGGCCCCGCCTCCACCCCGCCGAGATTCCCCGAGCCGCCTCCTCCGTAGTGCTGCGCATCGCTGTTGAGCAGTTCGTGCCAGAATCCGCCCCGCGGGATACCAAGCCGGTAATTGGTACGGTGGATCGGGGTGAAGTTACAGGCCACGACGAGAACGTCGTCGCTCGAGTGTCCCCTGCGGAGAAACGTCAGTACGCTCTGGTCGCTGTCGTCGCAGTCGATCCATTCAAAGCCCGCCGGCTCGTTGTCCAGCTCATAGAGCGCTGGCTCGCTGCGGTACAGCCGATTCAAATCTTCCACCCACTTTTGCAAACCGGCGTGGGGCGTGTATTGCAACAGGTGCCAGTCCAGGCCTTTCTCATGGTTCCATTCCCGCCACTGGCCAAACTCGCCTCCCATGAACAGCAGCTTCTTTCCGGGCTGGCTGTACATGTAACCGAGCAGCAGGCGGAGGTTGGCGAACTTCTGCCCATCGTCGCCGGCCATCTTGCCGAGCAGCGAGCTCTTTCCGTACACGACCTCGTCGTGCGACAGCGGCAGCAAGAAGTTTTCGTTGAAGGCGTAGGTCATTCGAAAGGTCAGCTTGTCGTGGGAGTCCTTCCGGCGGCCAGGGTCCCGGGACAGGTATTCCCGCGTGTCGTGCATCCATCCCATGTCCCACTTCATGCCAAAGCCCAAACCTCCCAGGTGGGTCGGTCTGGAGACCATCGGCCAGGAAGTTGACTCCTCCGCCACGGTTTGGATGTCGGGGTAGTTCTTGTGGGCGTGCTGATTGAGTTCTCGCAGGAACTGGGCGGCTTCGAGGTTTTCCCGCCCCCCGTACCGGTTGGGAACCCACTCGCCTTTCGGGCGCGAGTAGTCCAGGTACAGCATGGAAGAAACCGCGTCCACTCGCAGTCCGTCGGCGTGGTAGGTGTCCAGCCAGAACGACGCGCTGCTTAGGAGGAAGCTTCGGCTCTCGTGCCGCTCGTAGTTGAAGATGTAGCTGCCCCAGTCCGGATGAAAGCCTTTCCGCGGGTCGGCGTGCTCGTAGAGGTGCGTTCCGTCAAAGTAGGCCAAGCCGTGCTCGTCGCTCGGAAAATGTGACGGTACCCAGTCCAGGATGACGCCGATCCCGTTCTGGTGGAGGGAGTCAATCAAATACATCAAGTCTTGCGGAGCTCCGTAGCGGCTGGTGGGGGCGAAATAGCCAGTCGTCTGGTAGCCCCAGGAGCCGTAGAAGGGGTGCTCCATCACGGGCAAAAATTCCACGTGAGTGAACCCCATCCGGCGCACATAGTCGGCCAGCTTGGGCGCCAGTTCTCGATAACTCAGCCAGCGGTTGTCTTGCTCCGGGACGCGCATCCAGGAGCCAAGGTGCACCTCATAGATGGCGATGGGGCTACGCAGGGAATTACGCTGATGCCGGCTTTGCATCCAGTCGCCATCCCCCCAGGAGTATTCCAGGTTGCAGACGACTGAAGCGGTTCGAGGGGGATTTTCCAGGAAGAAGGCGAACGGATCGGTCTTGTCCACCCGATAGTCGCCATGCCGGGAGACGACATAATACTTGTAAAGCTCTCCTGGACCCACTCCAGGTATGAATCCCTCCCAGATGCCGGCCGAGATGCCGGAATAGACACGGGGTTGCAATGGGTGGCTCGACTTATCCCATCCGTTGAAGTCCCCCATCACGTACAGCTGTTTTGCGTTCGGCGCCCAGACAGCAAAATGCGTTCCCTGCGCGCCGGCTGCCTGCGCGAGATGAGCCCCCAGCTTCTGGTAAAGCCGATCGTGGCTGCCCTTGTTGAACAGGTGGAGGTCCTGATCGCTCAACAAGCTCGCGTCATAGCGCACCGTGGAGGCCTTGTCTGAGCCTAAGGTCCGCGGTGTATGCTTCTGGCTGGATTTCAACAGCCTTTCCCTCCCACTCGTGCCCGACGTAGTTGCCGGAGTGTAGCGCAGACCTCGGGCAACCGGCGAAACGCTTCCAATGAGTGGTGAGCCTTCTGACGCCAGTTGGAGCGTGTCTCTCCGGTTGAAGGAACGTTGTGGGACTGCGTTTCCAGCCAAAGGTCTTCCAAGTTCACCAGCACGATTTGAGCCGGGCTAGCCGCCAAGTAGGCCAGGCAAGCTCTCAAAACATCACCAGTCCCCGTCGACCTGGATGTCAGCCAGCCGTGGCGCCGTAAGAAACTGACCAAAGCGCTTCGGAGGGCTTGGCGAGTCTTGCGCTCGCTTTGGGCACCCTTTTGGGTGAGAAGGCCCAGAGCCAGCCGGTCTTCCACATCCAGGTCCTTCCAGTAAGCGGCAAATGGGGGCATGTCGTGCGTGTTCAGCCCGGCCACCGAGAACGCAGGCACTGCCCGTAGCGCCCTGCGCGCCTGATGCGCAATCTCGTATTGTACAACGTACATCCGCTGGACCCGGTGGCGGCTCATCGTCGGATTGACGTAGTAGGGTACCGTACCCAGGTTCTCGCCGACGATGCTCGTCTTGTGCCGGTGCGATTCCAGGCTCAGGATGGCGTAAAGTTCTTCAGCCGGGTAGCGCACATAGACCCCCTGGTGGTCTTCAAAACCGTCGGGAATCCAGTACAGCCGGTGCAGGGCCATCACGTGGTCAATGCGCAGCAGACCGGCGTGCTGGAGTTGATGGCGCAGGCTGGCGATGAAGTAGCCATAACCTTGCTCCCTGATCTTTTCTGGCTGTAGAGGCCGAAACGCCCAATTCTGCCCCGTGGTGAAGACCCGGTCGGGAGGCGCGCCGCCGGAGACCTCCGGGGCAAACGCGTTCCGCTCGCGCCACACGTCATAACCCGCCGGATGGAGACCCAAAGGTAAATCCAGATACAAGCCAGGACCGTTTCGCCGGGCTTTTTCCGAAACCGCCTGAATCTGCTCTTGCGCCAACCATTGGGTGTAAAGGTAGTAGCGGCGCACCTGCTCATCGTAGTCACCCGGTTCGAGAACTCCCTCGCGCATTGGCTGGGGCCACCTCGGCCATGGAACCCGCTGGCGGTCAGAGGCGGCCCGGAAGCGGGCATAATCTTCCAGCCCAGGATGTGCCTCCAAGTAATGCCGGAAATTCGCCATCCGTTGCGAGTTCTGGGCGAAAAAGTGCCGTGCCAATTCCTCGAGCACCTTCCGTTTGACAGCCATCCCGCGACGATAGTCGACCAGGACCGACGATCGCAGAAGGTTCAGCTCCTGCTGGAGCCAGGCGGAGCCCAGTAGTTCCTTTACGCGGGCACAGGATTCCATTTCCGGAATGCGTGTGACGTCCAGGTAAAACTCGTTCCAGAACAGCCGGCTGGCCGGTGCGTACGGGCTTGGGTCGAAGGGCTCATCGAGGTAGGAGGCTAACAGCGGCAAGGTGCTGACCACACTTCCGCCCGATTGGCCGACCCACTCGACCAGCGCTTCCAGGTCCGAGAAATCACCCGCTCCCCAACTCTTGCGACCATGAAGCGCATATAGCGGGAGGAAAACTCCCCAGGTTCTGCCCTGCCGCTGTGGGCGCGGCGCGTAAGCCTGGAGCGGTGCAGCAATGATCAGCGACTCAGCTGTGTTTCCCTGCCATTCCAGTGTGAATCGGTGATAGCCGCAGGGCAGGCTTTTGGGGCTCCTTAGAGCTTTGACAACGTACCGCACTCCTGCGTCTTCTGCTGAGCGCAGAGCGCGAAGGCCCGCAAGGTTCGAGGTCCACTGCTGCACCTCTCCGGTTTCGAGCTGCAAGCGGCAACGCGCCAGGCCCCCGGCGCGCGATGCAGGCAGGCGCATCTCGACGCGCAATGGCGCGCCGTCCCAGGAAACCGTAGCGGGTTCCAGGCAGCGCTGCCACAGGTCCTGACGGCGTTGCCGCAAGGCTGACCCGGCATCCCCGTGGTTTTCTAGGGGGGCTCCCAACGCGCGAAGCACGGACAAGAGTGCCTCAGGCGACGCCTGTCTGCGGCGGTGGGAAACGACATCGTAGTAAGCAGTTTGAACGCCGTAGAGGAGTGCCAGTTGCCGGAGCGGACCATCCAGACGCTCTTTGCTGAGGTTCAACCGGTTCACCTCCATCAGTTCCAGATCCTGGCACCAGAGCGGTTCGTCTCGAGAGGGAGTCCTCTTTTCGACCACTCCTCTGGAAGCTCCTTGCGCGCGTGTATCCTATAAAGTAATCGAAATCGTGGCCGGTCGGAAGCTTGCGCTGCAAGAGCCGGAAGCTTGCGCAAGAGCCGAAGCTTGCGTTGTAAGGTGAGGAGTCGCCCGCCTTCAGTCTCGGGCTCGACCTTCTCGATGACCACCGGTGTGCTTGACTGCTATGGGAGCAGGCTATATCTTGAGTTTGTTGGAGTCTTTGTAGACCGAGCCGTCCACCATGGTCGTCATTCTTTTCCTGCTGCTTCTTTTTGCAGGTTTCCTTCCGAGTGCCTCCTGGGGAAGCGACTGGCCCGACTGGCGCGGACCAGGGCGCGATGGGGTCTCCCTGGAAACATCGCTTCCCGCTCAGTGGTCACCCGCGGGCCAGAACCTGGCTTGGAAAGCGCCCTACGGCGGCCGCTCCGCACCAATCGTTCTGGGGGACCGGCTATTTTTGCAGAACTCAGTGGGCGAAGGCGAAATCCAGCAGGAGCGCGTCATGTGTTTCCATGCCGACACCGGAAAGCTGCTGTGGGAACATCGCTTCAATATTTTCTCCAGCGATGTGCCACCGCACCGGGTGGGATGGGCTTCGCCTGTCGCCGATCCTGCTTCGGGCAACGTCTATGCCCTCGGCGTGGGGGCGACGCTGCTGGCGCTCTCCCGAGACGGCCAGCTTCTCTGGGAGCGCTTTTTGTCGGAGAACTTTGGTCAAATCACCACCCACGGCGGACGCACCGTCTCGCCTGTCATTGAGGGAGATTTGGTGATCGTCAGCGGCGTCACCTCGGGCTGGGGAAAACAGGCGCGCGGACGCCACCGGTTCATAGCGTTTGACAAGAAGACCGGCGAAACGGTCTGGGTGAGCGCTCCGGGCGGGCGGCCCTATGACACCACCTACTCGACTCCCATTTCCGCCGTGATCAAAGGGACTCGTTTGCTGATCGCCGGCGGCGGTGACGGCGCGGTCCACGCTCTGAAGCCGCAGACCGGCGAACCCGTGTGGAAATTCGCCATGAGCAAGCGGGGCATCAACACCGGCGTCGTCCTCAAGGGTGCGACGGCGATTGTCAGTCACAGTGAGGAGAACCTGGCCTCCAGCGAGATGGGTCTGATTGCCGCCATTGACGCGTCCGCAACAGGAAATCTAGGAAAGCAGCATGTGAAGTGGGGAGTCCACGGTTTTCTCGCCGGCTTTTCGTCTCCTGTCGTCGACGACGGTCGCGTTTACCAGATCGACAACAGCGCCAATCTGTACGCTTTCGAGATCGCCTCGGGCAAGAAACTCTGGACTCTGAATCTTGGGACAATCCAGAGGGCCTCCCCAGTCTTGGCCGATGGCAAGCTGTATGTCGGCACCCAAAACGGCAGGTTCTATATTCTGCGGCCCGGCCCGGACAGGTGCGAGATTCTCGACGCCGACCTGCTGGGAAACGAAGCGGCTCCCCAACCAATCATCGCCTCCGCTGCCATTTCTCGCGGTCGGGTGTACCTGGTCTCCAGCGAGGCGCTGTATTGCATAGGGAAGAAGTCCAACCAGGCTTCGCTGCGTTCCAGGATGCCCGAGGCGCCCGCCGGCCGCGGGCCGGTTGCCCACGTACAGGTGGTGCCGACCGAAGTCGTGCTGCATCCCGAAGAAAGCGTCCGCTTTCGGGCCCGCCTGTTTGACCGGCACGGCCGCTTGATCCGGGAAGGGCAGGCCGCCTGGTCGCTCGAACAGCTTCGCGGTAAGATCCAGAACGACGGACGCTTCCTTGCCGCTTCTGATCCGGTTGCGCAGACGGGCCAGGTGAAGGCCACGGTGGAAGGACTTTCCGGAACCGCTCGGGTCCGGGTGATTCCACCTTTGCCGTGGGATGAGAATTTCCAATCTTTGGCTGTCGGTCGCCCACCTCGACACTGGATGAGTGCCACCGGCAAGTTCGTCGTGCGCGAGGTGGATGGCAACAAGGTTCTGGTCAAGTTATCTGACAATCCCTTTCTCCGGCGCGCCCGGGTGTATATGGGGTCCTCCGGTTGGTCCAGTTACACGATTCAGGTAGATGTCCGGGCAACGGAGAAACGTCGCCAGATGGGAGATGCCGGAGTGGTCGCGCAGCGTTATTCCCTGGTGCTCTTCGGCAACCACCAGCGACTGGAGCTGCAATCCTGGCAGCCGGAAACGGCCCGCACGGTTTCTGCGGCGTTTCCGTGGAGCGGAGACGCTTGGTACCGTCTCAAGCTTCGAGTCGAGAACCTGCTAAACGGCAAGGTTCGGGCTCGGGGAAAAGCATGGCCGGCGCAGGAGGCCGAACCAGAGGCCTGGTCCGTTGAGCGAGTGGATCCCATTCCCAATCTGCAAGGGAGTCCAGGCCTTTACGCCAACGCGCCGTTTGAGATCTTTTTTGACAATCTCAAAGTCAGGCCGAACCGATTGCGATGAGACAGCGATGAACCAATTATGAAAGAGCCACGCTGCCGTACAGGATTGCTTTTTCTTGTCTTTATTCTCGCTTTTTACTCGGTA
Organism: Terriglobia bacterium; assembly: GCA_965223005.1. Taxonomy (GTDB): domain Bacteria; phylum Acidobacteriota; class Terriglobia; order JAJPHL01; family JAPKYU01; genus CBDBKE01. Next base: position 396,010 of record CBDCVK010000010.1, read on the forward strand.
AGTCAATGGATGCCGGGGTGGGATTCGCTTGTCTCAGCTTCTGACCCGGGCGCCGGGGACTGGCCCATGTGGGGCGGAACCCCGGACCGAAACATGGTTGCTAACGTGAAGGGGCTCCCTACGAGTTGGGATGTGGATTCCAAAAAGAACGTCAAGTGGGTGGCTGCGTTGGGTTCGCAAACCTACGGAAACCCGGTGGTAGCCGCCGGCAAGGTGTTCGTGGGGACCAACAACGAGGGGTTGCGTGATCCCAAACAGTCGGGTGACCGTGGGGTGGTCATGGCGTTCCGCGCCTCCGATGGAGAATTTCTTTGGCAGGCAACCTCAAAGAAATTGGAGTCGGGGCGCGTTAACGACTGGCCTTATCAGGGTGTGGCGTCCTCTCCTCTAGTGGAAGGAGATCGTCTCTACTACGTCTCCAACCGCGCTGAGGTGGTTTGTCTCGACACCGAAGGCTTTCGCGATGGCGAAAATGACGGTCCGTTGCAAGACGAAGAGTTCACCGGCGAAAAGGATGGCGACATTATTTGGAAATTCGACATGATGGAGGAAGTTGGCTCCTTCCCCCACAACCTGGCCAACTCTTCTCCCGTCCCGTTTGGTGATCTCATCTATCTGAGCACGTCCAACGGACAGGACGCGAGCCATGTAAATATTCCCTCGCCGCGCGCCCCGAGCATCATTGCGTTGAACAAACGCACCGGCAAGCTTGTTTGGGAAGACAATTCAGTGGGCGACCGCATCTTGCACGGCCAGTGGTCCACGCCGGCCGTGGGCAACGTTGGAGGGGTAGATCAAGTGGTGATGGGCCAGGGGGACGGTTGGGTCCGTGGCTACGAGGTGCTGACGGGAAAGAAACTGTGGGAATTTGATATGAACCCCAAGGATTCCGTGTGGCCCAAGACCCGAAATTCAATTATCAGCACGCCGGTCATCTACGACAATCGTGTCTATCTCGCCAATGGCCAGGACCCCGAACATGGCGAGGGCGTCGGACACCTATACTGCATTGACGCCACCAAGCGCGGCGACATCACCGAGACCGGCCGGGTTTGGCACTACGAGAAAATCCGCAGATCCATCTCGACCGCGGCGATCCGTGACGGCCTGATCTATTATCCGGACTTCAGCGGGTTCCTTCACTGTCTGGATGCCCGAACGGGTGAGCCCTATTGGGTTCACGACACCCTGGCGGCGGTCTGGGGATCACCGTTGGTCGCCGATGGAAAGCTGTATCTGGGAGATGAAGACGGCGACGTAGTGGTTTTGCGACCTGGGAAGGAGCTCAAGGTGCTGGCCGAGATAAATCTGGGCAGCTCGGTGTACTCTACCGCTGTTCCCGCCAACGGCGCGTTGTTTATCGCCAGCCGAAGTCAACTCTTCGCCCTTGCGGAAACCAGCTCGCCTCGTGTCAGCGCAAACTTGACAGGATGGTTCGTGAGAAATTTCCTGTCCTGGTGAACCCTGGAGATCTACTAGGTGCGGAATTCTCTGATCATCCTGCTGGTTCTCACGTTCGTCTTGACGCTGGCGAACCGGGAGGAGCTGGATTCAGCCCCTGCAGGAAACCGCGCTGGGAACAAGGATTGGCCCCAATTTCGCGGAAATCATGAATTGACCGGGGTCCCTGGCTCCGCGCTTCCAGAGACCCTGAATCTTTTGTGGAGCCACGAAGCCGGTGGTTCCATCGAGTCTTCGGCAGCAATCGCGGACGGAGTGGTTTTTGTAGGCGCCCACTCCGGAGAACTGATTGCTCTGGATCTGCGGAATGGCAAGGTACGGTGGAAATATGACGCGGGCGGGCCCATCGGCGAATCCTCTGCTTGTGTGCGCAATGGCTTGGTTACTGTGGGAGACCTTTCTGGAACTCTCCACGCAGTCAGTGCGAAGGATGGCAGCCGGGTATGGACGTTTGAGACGAACGGTGAGATCAAATCGTCGCCAGTGATCATTGACGGGAAGGTCCTGGTGGGCTCCTATGATGAGCATCTTTACTGTGTTTCCGCCCGGACCGGAAAGCTGATCTGGAAGTTAAGAACGAATGGACCGGTGCATTGCACTCCGGCAGTGTCGGGCGGCCTGACCTTTGTCTCCGGATGCGATGAGGTGTTTCGCGGGGTGCGCATTGCCGACGGCAAGGAAATCTTTCAAGTCCCCTCCGGCGGATACACGGGGGCCTCGCCCGCCCTGATGGCGCAGACCGCATTTTTTGGCACCTTTGGGAACGAAGTGCTGGCCGTCAACCTCGGCCAGCGGCGCATCGCCTGGCGGTATCAGCATCAGCAGCGACAGTTCCCGTTTTACTCCTCGGCCGCAGTGGCGGGGGACAGGGTAGTCGTCGGCGGCCGCGACAAAATGGTGCATTGCCTCAACGCAAAGACGGGAAAAGCGATCTGGACGTTCGCCACTCGAGGGCGGGTCGAGTCTTCGCCGGCCATCGCTGGAGAGCGGGTGTATGTGGGTTCGAACGACGGGCGCTTGTATGTGCTGGATCTGAAAACCGGGGCGAAACTGTGGGAGTTCCACGCCGGGGCGCCACTATCGGCCTCGCCGGCCATCAGCTCGGGTCGGCTAGTGATTGGCTCCCAGGACGGCATGCTTTACTGTTTTGGCTGAAGCCGCATGGACCCAAGGCAAGCCTCATTCGGGCAGCTGCTCCTGTTTAGGCTCCGGGAGCCAGAAGCTGGCGATAAATCCAACCAAATACACCAGGAAGGCGACGGCCGCGGCGGCGTTGGCCAGTCGAGTGTAAGGCGTAAGCCCCGGCATCACATTGGCCAATTGGGTCGTGAGCAGAGCGGCTGATGTGCCAAACATCCGTCCGCCGACGTTGGCAGCAAAACTTTCCCCAGTGCCACGCAAATGAGTCGGATAGACCCGCGGTAAATAGTTTCCCCAAAAGCTGAACTGCGCCACCGTGAACAGTCCTGCCAGAAAAATGCCCCACTTCAGCAACTCCAGACTGCTCTTGGCCGGAAACAAGAACACCAGCGGAATCACCAGGAGGCCGGGAACCTGAAATATCCGCAGGAGCCTGCGGCGGGCGAGGATCCGGATGGCCAGAAACGCCAGGAAAAGGCGGCCGGAAAGCCCGCCCATTTCCTGAAACAACTGGACGGCGCTGACCGTCTGTTGCTGCTGCGTGCGGGACAGGTCGTGGACCTGCGGCAGCCCGGGGACCATTCGCGGCACGTGCTGAATCGCGCCGAAGGCCGCTCCGTAGCTGCAGGCGACCATCAGCGCGGTCACGAGGGTGGTTTTTCGAAACGCGGGTTGGAAAAGTTCACCCAAGCTGGGACGCTTCAGCTCCCCTCTGGATTTCTTTTGTTGCCAGAGGGGCGATTCCGGCAGGAAGGGCCGGATGATGATGAGCGGAATGGCAGGAATCACTCCCGACATCAACGTATATCGCCAGGCTTCGTGACCTCCCCGGATCGATGGCAGATCGTTTGCGTACGTTACGGCCAGGTAATAAGCGCCGGTGACCATGAGGCCGCCCAATGAGGAGAACGCCTGGGTATAGCCCAGCACGGATTCGCGTTGTCTTGGGTTGGGAAACAGTTCGGCCAGCCATGCGACAGCGGCGACGAACTCAACACATACACCGATAAAAGTTGTGCACCGAAAGAACAGCAGTGCAGGAAGCGATGTGGCGAAGCCCGACGCGAAAGCGGAAAAAGCATAGAGCAGGATGCTCCAAACCAAAATCCGCCGGCGGCCGAAGAGGTCTGTCAAATACCCGCCCAGCAGGCCGAAGATGCCCCCGGCCACAGCCGGGACGTAAAACAGCAATCCAACCCAATAGTTGAATTCGGCCGTTCCCGGCTGTGCCTGAACCAGTGCCATCAGGGCCGGCCGGACGATGAGGGGAAGCATCAGCAGTTCGTAAATATCAAAGGCGAAACCGAGACAAGCTACTCCGCAGATCATCCATTGGGTTCCGGTCAACGGGGAAGAGCTGTGGAACGGAGTTTTCTCTGTTCGGTGGTCTGGCGACATACTGACGAATTCTACTGTATCCCAAGTTAGGGACACGACAGAAAGCTTCGTTGTGCTCTTAGGGACGAGCGACCGCGGATTGTTCCGTTGCAGCGTCCATGAGCGATTGGTAAGATTCCTTGCATGACCAGCGGAGAACTCTAATGGGTCCAGAGAGGGCCACACGATTTGCCTCCTCCCGAGTCTTGCGTTGGGTGCAGAGCGCCCGGCCGAGAGTGGTCCTGATCGCCTGCCTAGTCCTAGTCTCGGTTCGACTTCTGGGAGCACAAACCACTGGCACAATCGTAGGCGCGGTCCGGGACAAGACGGGCGGTGTCCTGCCGGCGGTGCGGTTGACAGCGCGGCATGTGGACACAGGCCTGACCCGCTCGACGGTCAGTCAAGCGGACGGAAGCTTTGTGTTTGCGGCAATGCCCGTCGGAGGCTATGAAATACGTGGCGAGCTGTCCGGGTTTCGGCGGTTAGTTCACAAAGGAGTGCATCTGACGGTAGGGGAGACCGCGGGGGTGAACCTGATCATGCAGATAGGGAGACTCGATCAGGAGATCACCGTGGTTGCCGAAACCTCATTGGTGAATACCCGATCTGCCGAGCTGAGCTATCTGGTCAGCGAAAACGCCATCCGAGAACTGCCGTTAAATGGAAGAAATTATACCGATCTGGCCTTACTTCAGCCAGGTGTGGTTGCTTTCCCTCATCGCGCGGGAGGCTCGATTGTTGCTCACGGTTTGGCTACCAGCATTAATGGGCGGGATCCGAGGTCCAATGTCTACCTGCTGGACGGTACGCCACAGAATGATTTTACCAACGGGCCGGCTGGCAGCGCAGCAGGTACTGCTCTTGGGGTAGAAACCATTCGGGAATTTCGCGTTGAAGCCAACTCGTACAGCGCTGAGTTCGGTCGAAATTCCGGAGGCCAAATCAACGCCCTCACCAAATCGGGGACCAATGAGTTTCACGGGAGCCTCTACCACTTTCACCGCAACGATAACCTGGACACAAGGAATTTCCGCGACATTTCGAAACCTGAACTCAAGCGGAATCAGTTCGGGGTGAGTCTGGGCGGTCCGCTAAGCAAAGACGGGATGTTTTTCTTCTTTGGCTACGAGGGCTTGAGGGAACGCAAGGGCCGTACCACTACTGCAATCGTTCCTGACGAGGAAGCGCACCTTGGGATCATCGATGGAGAAAATATCGGCGTTAATGGTGCCGTCAGGCCCTATCTGGACGAGTTTCCATTGCCCAACGGAGAGAACCTGCCTGGTGGTCTTGCAGTTCATCGATTCGGTTTCAACGAACAAATCGGTCAGGATTTCCTGCAGGTGCGAGTCGATCGCAACATAGAGGCAACCGATAAATTCTTTGTCCGGTACACCTACGACGACGCCGACCAGCAGCTTCCTACAGACCTTCCCCAATTCCCCCGTGCCTTTTTATCGCGCAATCAGTTCGTGACTGCGGAGTATCAAAAGATTCTTTCACCGACAACTGTGAATACCTTTCGGGGAAGCTTTAGCCGAACTCGCATTGGGCAGGACGTCGAGGCAAATGTCCCGGCGTCGTTACAGCCCTTTGTGCCCGGGCAGGATAAAGTCGGAGAGATCAGGATCGGGGGCGTGTCGAGGTTTGGACCGCAAACTTCGGTCAATGTGTCGCTGGTTCAAAATGTGTTTGGCTTTGAATACGGTCTGATCCACAGCCGCGGCCGGCATTTATTGAAGCTGGGTGCGCTGGCCGAACGCTATCAGGACAACATGTTCAATCCCACCTTTTCCCTGGGCATTTTCAGATTTGCTAATGTCCGGACTTTCCTGAATAACCAGCCTGCACTCTTCTTGGGGCTGGCACCCGGCGGTGCCTTGGACCGATATTGGCGTTTTACGCTATTCGGTTTTTATGCGCAAGATGACATAAGAGTCGCTCGGCGGCTGACGCTCAATCTTGGCCTTCGATATGAGTTCGCCACGCTGCCGCGCGATATCCAGGGGCGCGACTCCACGTTGCTCCAGTTAAGCGACACCTCTCCCACAGCTGGACAGCTCTACCAAAACCCTACGTTGAGGAACCTATCGCCTCGTGTCGGATTCGCATGGGATATGTTTGGGGATGGCAAAACCTCACTGCGAAGCGGCTATGGAATGTTCTTCAACACAAATAACCAGCAGAATCTCATCATCACGGTCACGAATCCGCCAGCGACCCGACGAGTTGTTATCCCTGCACCTCTCAGACCCACATTCCCCATGCCTTCCTTTGATCGTGCGGGGGCTGACTCGATTCGTCCAATCGAATGGGAACTCCGGAATCCGAACGTACATGTGTGGAACTTGAGCCTGCAGCGGCAGCTCGGCGAGAATACGGCCCTGACGGTCGGATATACGAGTTCCCGCGGAGTTCATCTTCTGCGGAGCGGCGATGTAAATATTGCGACTCCCGAGAGACTCGGTGACGGAACATTGTTTTTTCCGATTGGAGGACGAAGGCCCAACCCTGCCTTCTCCACGATAGAGTTGAAGCGAAGCGACGGTAATTCCTGGTATAACGCGATGATTGTAGAGGTGCGGCGGCGCTGGAGCAAGAAGTTAAGTTTTCAGTCCTCGTACACGTTCTCGCGCAACATTGACACCACGCAGGCCTCCACTTTCTTTTCGGATGCGACCAACGGAACGACCTCGGCGTTTCCTGAATTTCCAGGGCTGAATTACAACAAGGGTCTGGCGGATTTTCACGCCAAGCACAACTGGGTCACGAATTTCATCTGGAATCTTCCGTCCCCGCAGCTGGGCGGTGTAGGTCGGCTCCTGGATGAGTGGGAGCTGGCGGGAATCGTCCACATGCGCAGCGGGAACCCCCTGACTGTATTTGTTCAAGCGAACCGTTCCCGCTCGCTCTGGTCACCTTCGCTGGCACCGGGGTTGGGGTTTGACCGTCCGAGCATGGCGCCAGGGCGTACGCATGAAGATGCGGTCCTCGGCCACCCGGACGGCTATTTGGACCCCACGGCCTTTGTTCTCCAACCAGCCGGGACACTGGGCAACCTGGGCCGTGGCGCCCTGATCGGTCCGAACCTGCGTACCTTCGACCTGGCGCTGGTGAAGAACGTGCGGTGGACCAGGCTGGGTGAGAGCGGCAGAGTCCAGTTCCGGGCTGAGTTTTTCAATCTCTTGAACCGCGCTAACTTTGATACTCCCAGTTTGGTAGCTTTTTCTGGTGTAGGAGAAGGTGAAGATCCACTGGGCTCGTTCGGGATCATACGTGACACGGTTACGGATTCCCGACAGATTCAATTGGGACTGCGCATTTCCTTCTAAGCCCCAGCGGAAGGGTGCGGATTGACCTGGGTGGCCCTAGCGACTCCCTAGCGACTAAGGAGCAGCGCTGCCAGAGGCGCGTCTGCCAACGCAGTAGAGATACTGGGCGGTGCGGAGGAGAATCTGGCCGTCCGAGATTGCCGGGGAACTCAGACAATACTCGTTGAAGTGGTTTTCTGCGAGAACTGCAAATTGGCGACCTGCCCGGACCACAGTAGTTAGCCCATCTTCGTTCGTCGCATAAATCTTTCCATCACCGAGTACGGGAGAGGAGCTATAGGTTCCCGGTTGGATGCGCTCCGGCCCCCACATTTTTCGGCCGGTCTTGGCATCCAGGCACCACATCAATCCGCGATCATTAACGATGTAGAAGTACTTGCCGTCGGTGATCGGAGTCGGCACATCCGGCCCCTTTTCGAAGGACCAGATTCGGTGCGAGTTGGTAATATCGCCGCGCCCACCGGCCCGAAAGGCGAGCAAAGGACGCACGCGGGTCGGCACGTAGACAATGCCCTCGGCTACGACCGGAGAAGCGACGATGCGGTACCATGGCTCGTTGTCCGGATTCAGGCCGTTGCCCCGCCATAGCTCCTTTCCAGTGGCCGGGTCGTGCCCGGTGACGCAATCGCCGCCGGAGACCACAATTTCCGTCTGATTGCCGTAGCGCAGAGGGGTCGGCGTCGAGTAGGAATCTGGGGATTCTCGAATCGCCTGCGTGGGGCGCTCCACTCTCCATATTGTCTTTCCGGTCTTTCTATCGATACGAAGCACGTAGGAAGGATCGTCGGTCTTCATTCCGTGCAGGACCTGGATGTAAAGAGAATCCCCAAACAAGAGTGGCGAGGAGGCATACCCATGCGCCAGGCCGAAGCGGCCGTAATCCTTCTGGATATCGCGCGCCCACAGTTGGTTGCCCGCAAAAGTAAACGCCTTGAGAATCCCGGTTCCGTTCATGACATACACGTTCTTTCCATCGGTGACCGGGGATGGAGACGACATATTCTGCTTCCGCGTCTTGACGTTGCCGCCTCCCAGGTGTCTTTTCCAGATGGGCGCGCCCTTTCTTCTGTCCACACACCACAGATAGAGATCGCTTCCATCTGCTACGTTGAGGAAGACGTGGTCACCCCAAATAATCGGAGTGGAGGCGCTCCAACTGGGCATCGCAAGCTTCCACGCTATGTTTTTCTCGGTACTCCAGCGGACGGGTAGGTTCTTCTCCCCGCTCACTCCATTTAGATGCGGGCCCCGCCATTGCGGCCAATTCTCGGCGAGGACGACGGTCGAAAAACCAAACAGGAGCAGGAAAAAAAGACTCCTATTGCGCAGTCGTTTTCTTGTGGCGGGAAATTGTCTTCCTTTTCGGCTAAACGGCTCCATAAGGCCAAGCATAAAGGCCAAGCATACTTGTGCTGCCTGAGGAAAAACAAGAACTCCCAATTCGTCTCTGGGCAGGCTACTCACTACTCTGCGCGCAAGGCGGGCAACAGAGGAGAACGCATCGCGGCCATCGTTGCCAGCACGGATGCCGCCACCCCAGTCACAAGCACGGCGAGCAGCATCAAGCCCAGCGACAGGGCAGGAAACTGACTGCCGCGGATAACGAATGGCGGCGCGATAGCCAGCAATGCTGAGACTGCGCCGGTCACCAATCCGCCGAAGAGCAGTAGCGCATTCTCTGCGATCACGATCAAACCCAGATCCGCCGAGCGGAACCCGAGAGCCCGCAAAAGCGCCAGTTCCCGTCGCCTTTCCAGAACGTTGCGCAACAAGACGGCGGCCAGCCCGAGCGTTCCCAGCAGCAGACCTAAGCCCCCCAGGGTCTGGAACGTGGAAATGTAAGTGTTCTCCACGCGATGGAAAGCAGCCAGCAAACCTTCGGTTGAAACGACATCAAACCCGTAATCAGCCAGGCCTTCCTCCAGCACCCCGGTCAACGGCTCGACCTGGTGAGAAGGCATGTCGAGCAGGAAGAAGCGGGATCCCTGCTGGTGCGGGAAAAGGCGCAGGAAATGCTTTTCCAAAATCAGAAGTTCCCTTTGAAAAACGCTGTCTGCCAGCGCGCCAACCATGCGCATTCGGACCGGGCGGTCCGTCTCCCGCTCGAAGAGGAATTCGTCGCCTAGCTTGAGATGGAGAACGTACTCCATTGAGTTGAAGTCGGCGATGGCGGGGATTGCTCCGTCGGCTTGCTCCGTCTCGAGAAGCAGCCAAGGATTTTCCTTTTCCTCAGGAGTGCTGGCCAGAGACTTCTGAAAAGAGAAACGACCGCTCTTGATGAAGGCGCTGGAGGCAGCCAAGATTCGCGGATTCTGAGGCCGGTACAGATTCAGGCAGCTGGCATCGTCTCCGGGTTTCAGCCGAAACGGCACGAACGTCACCTTTTCGAGCGCCGAGGTTTCGCTTGCCGACAGATTCAGGCCTTCCTTGCCGGAATTTGTGTTCAAGTCGTAGTGGACCGGAAGGAGCGATTCTGCCAGGAGCGGAAAGCCGCCGGTGCCTGACTTTGGGTCAAGAATGGCCGGCTCGCTCGGCCGGAAGGCCCCTACGGCAACGATGATGAATGTGGCCGAGGCAATGAGGGCGATCGAGAGGATACTCCGTCCCGGGCGATGGGTGGTGTTGCGGAACCCTAGCCGCGACACGCCCTGCGCTCCACTTCCGCTAAGAAGTGACCTTCGACCCTTCACAAGCCAGCCCCATTGATAAGAAAGGAAGGCCAACAACAGAACAATGCCGGCGCCAAAAAAGCCGGCCACTTGCCCAATCCATTGTCTGGACGCGCTCACTAGAAGTACGCAACCGAGCAGGCTGAATGTGACACCCAGCCAGAATGCCCTCTGGCTTTTCGAAGCAGACTGGCGAGCACTTTCAACCGTGCCACTCAGCAGGCCGCGCGGTGTCGTTGGCCGAAGGCCCCGCAGAGTCCACGCGATGGAAATGATGGCCATCAGAATGCCGCCCACCCCGCCCAGGACCAGTGAGGTAAAGGAAATGTGCAAGGTCAGGAGTCTGGTGCCTACCGCAGCTGCCCACCAGGTACGTAACCCGTGCATGATGAGCCAGCCGTAGGCGAGGGCGCCGACCAGGCCCAGCAAACTGCCGGCCGTCGCCAGGGTGAGACCTTCTGTCAAGAAGAGAGCCCGAATTTTGGCGCTGGGGAAACCAATAGCTCGAAGAATGCCGATCTCGGCCAGACGCTGTTCCACTCCTAATTTGAAGAAGAGTCCCGTAAGCAGCAGCGCGGAAATCACCAGGAAAAAGCTGAAATAAAGAAAATATTCTCCAAAATCGGTAGCTCCTCGAGATGCCTGGAGCCCCTGAGCCCTCACTGCGGAAATGGAGAAGCCCATCTGGACGGGGTCTAGCGCGGTCTTCAGGCTCTTTCGGTAGGACTTCAGCGCTGCCTGTAGCTGGTCGGATCCGGAATCTGTGGTCGGCGCGGCTGCTGGCTCCTCAACAAATAGGCGCAGCGAGGTTAGCTTTCCGAAGCGCGACTGCCAGAGCTCCTGTCCCTTTTCCAGCGGGACAAAAGCTTTCGGCGTAGTTCCGTATTGGTCCCAATACTGCTCGTCCTGGTGCCGGATACGACCCAAGTCGATGGGAAACGGGGGGTCCCAATCCCCCAGGTTGTCCGAGTCTGTAATTCCTGGATATTGTGGAGCCAAATCCGCATCGCCTGCGACCCCTTCGATGGGAACTATGCCAGTAAGTTGAAATTGCGCCTTGCGGGTCAGGAGGCGCCCCTGTTCTTCCCAAACGTAGTATTCCAGCGAGACAATTTGGCCGACCCGGGCAGCCAGGTCGCGCGCTGACCAATCGTTCAGCACGATCGTCGGCAACGACGCGCGAGGGGATGGTTGCGGCGCTTTCCGTGTCGCCCCGCGTTGCAGTTGCTCGTAGCCTTTGCGATCTATTGCGGTCACCAGCGAATAAGGGATTTCGCGCGAACCGGAACGGATACTGTTCGCCAGATACGTGAAAATGGCCGAGCTGTGCAGGCGCAGGCGGTTGGCTGTCGCGCGGGCCGCTTGCGCCAGAGGATCGCCGATCAGTCCGCTGTCGCTTTCCAGCACCAAGCAGTGGCGATGTTCCAGCACGCTGAGCTGGATCCCCAGGTCTCCCAGAGTGGAGGTGTCTTTCAAGAGTTTTCCGAGCAGCTCCAGCCTGGCTGCGCTGACTGCATCCGTTCGCCCAGTCCCCGGGTCTCTCTCCGACACCAGAATGGTATTGACCTTGCCTTTCAACCCCAACTCCTGCTGCAACCGCCGCAACGGGACAAAGACGGCGCGAACCTGGCCTTGCTGAGGATGGATGGAAAACTCCCCAAGAGCTGAGGCAGGAAGTATCCCGCGAAGGGTCAATCGGATGGTACTGCCGATGCTACCTTTTCGGCCGTGCAGCCACTCAGCGGGAACGGCCTCGGGCTTTTGGATTGTGACCAGAATGAAATCTCCGGTTTTGCTTCCCAACTCCTGCGCCAGTGCACTGCTGAGGAAACCCTCGCGATTGCCGAGACGTTTCGCTCCTGGATCTCCATGAAACTTCCAAAACCGTTCATCCACGCCGTACACTCGGACACCAGAACCGCGGCGGCCGCTTTCCTGGTGCCTGACGAGTCCTTCCAGCATAATCAGCGGGCATGCCGCCCGGAAGGCCTCCGAGAACCTGCCATGCAGTTGCAGATCGACGGCCAGCCTTTCGCGGAAGAAGCTGGAGGAAGAAATAGCGTGGTCCGCCCTTCCCAGTCGCAGCAGGAACAAGTCTCGCAAACTGGCGCCGACGGAATCTCCTACCAGCAATGCGCCAGCCAGCACTGCCACACCAATGGACACTCCCGCCACAACCGCCAGGTTGGTGCGCCAGTAGTAGGTAAGACTACGCTTGAGGAGGGTGGCTGTCCGCATTACGCTCGTTGGAGCTGTCCTCCAACCAATTCAAATCGTACGGGGAACCTAGCGGCCAGCTCGGTGCTGTGGGTGACCATCACTAGGATGGTCTCCTGACGTTGGTGCAGGTCCAGCAACAGGGAGGCCACCCCTTGGGCCGAACGGCGATCCAGATTGCCCGTTGGCTCGTCGCAGAGCAGCAACAACGGCTCCATGAGGAGCGCGCGCGCCAGAGCCACCCGCTGCTTTTCACCGCCGGAGAGTTCGGCTGGGCGGTGCTCGAGGCGTTCCGCCAAGCCCACCTGCTCCAGCAGACTCTGTGCCCGAGCAACATAATCGTTGCCTGGGCCTGCGACCAAACTCGGAGTTAGCACGTTCTCAAGAACCGAGCACTGCGGCAGCAGGCAGTGGTCCTGGAAGACAAACCCGATTTTCTTATTCCGGAATGCGGCCAGCTCGGTTTCGCTCAGTTCAAACGGGTTCTCGCCGTCCAAGCTGACCGTTCCCGCGCTGGGCGGTTCCAAGGCACCGAGGATATACAGCAAGGTGCTCTTGCCGCTGCCTGACGGCCCCATGATCGAGACCGCCTCTCCGCGGGAGAGAGAAACGTTTATTCCGGAAAGGATCGATAGTGGGCCCCGCGGACCGGGGTATTCCTTGGTGAGGTTGGCGACTTCGAGCAAAGGGCAAGACCTCGGCCGAGCCGTTCGTTCAATTGCACTCGGCCACTGTGGTGCGCTGTTGAGGCTGTCTCTCCGCGCTCTGAAGGGTCGCGTAGACCTCCAGGGCGCGGCCGGCCATGCCAGCGACGCTGTAGTGCTCGCGAACTCCGTTGGAGCCATTGCGCCCCAGTTCCGTCGCCCAGGCCGGATCTTTCCAGATGGCCAGAATTCCCTCGGCCAGACGGTCGCAATCATCCGGTTCCACCAGCAATCCCCCCGACGTTTTGGCGATGATTTCCGCGAAGGTGCCCCGCCTGGGCTGAACCACCGGCACACCGTTGGCCATTGCTTCTAGCAAGTAGATGCCCTTGTGTTCGCTGTAGGTGCTCGGAACGCAAAGCACGTCCAGATTTTGAAGAAACCGGATTTTTGCGTCTCTGTCCAGAATGCCTCGGTAGCGGAACTCCCCGTCCAGGCCCCACTCCCCCATCTGTCTCTCGATGGCACGCAGATAGTCTTGATGTTCGGGGGCCAGGTAACCAGCCACCTCCAGCGTGGCCGCGGGCAGGTTGTCTCCTTGCCGCAGGCGCCTGTACGACTCGCACAGCACGTGCAATCCTTTTTCTGGAGTGATCCGAGCAAAGTAGCCGACAGTGAAACAGTTGGACCGCTGGCGGCTGCTGACTGCATATCCTTTCAAGTTGATTCCCAATGGCACCACGTGCATTTTGCCGTCGGGTATGCCCAGATACTTAGACATGAATTCGGCGCTGTATTCGCTCACCGGCAAGAAAGCATCCACAAACTCAACGTTCGCCCGAATCAAATCCAGAGCGGCGCTCCGGTAGGGCTCCGCGAGGCCTTCCAGAAATACATTCTCGCCCTGCAGGGTGCAGCAGACCGGACAGCCCAGCGCCTTTTTCAAGGGACGCGCCAGCCCAATAAGGAGGGAGTTCGGAAGGTTGACGACGTCGGGGGAACTCTGCGTTTCGAGCCAGTGCAGCAATTTGAGGAATTCCTTGCGTTGGAAGCCCTCCTCGCCCTTCAACACTGAGATCGTGAGTTCGCCCAGCAGGCGGGGCTCGGTGTGGACCCAGCGCCGGGTGGCCGCCTGCAGCACTAGGCGAGAGTCCCACAGCCTGTCCAGCAGCCAGGGCGTCTTGCGGAACAGAGCCAAGCGTTGCTGAAGGTACACACTAATTCCCCCGAAGAACACTCTGCTCTGGCTGACGTTCGGCTCGTCGGTCCGAGTGGGTGTATAAATGGGGAGAAGGATCACTTCATGGCCTTGGGACATCAACTCTGCCGCCAGAGCGTTATCCCGAAGACAACTTCCACAGTACATTCGGGCGGCACCGGCGGTGATCAGGAGGATCTTCATCTCAAGGCGCTGGCCGGATCAAAATGCCATTGCCCAATGTTGCGGACCCACGCGTCCAGCGTGTCTCGAGACGCTTCGGTTCTCAGTTGCAGGTCCGCTTCGACAACGTGCTTCACTATTGCTGGACGCTGTAGTATAGGTATAGTTCGTTTCGCCCGCATTGTCGCTTACGTGCAAAACGCTGTCAAGAAGGGCTCCGTGCACGCGAGAATCGGCCTGGCCTGGATTCTTTCACTGATTCTGCTGTCCTTCCCGGCGCACGCTCAATCCCTCCATGGTTCTGTGAGCGGGCTGGTCACCGACCCTTCGATGGCCCCTGTTTCCGAGGTCCGGATCACGCTGGTTCACCAGGACACGAATAAGACGCGAAGCGCGGTTAGTGACGCGCAGGGCGAGTTCGTTATTTCGTCGCTGCCGCTTGGTTCCTATCGCCTGGAAGCCGAACTTTCTGGCTACAGGAAGCACGTCCAAAATCTGGTTCTACAGGTCAACCAGGAGTTACGGATTGAAGTGGCATTGCACTTGGGTAGCGTGAAGGAAACGGTGGTTGTGACGGGAACTCCCGCCCTGCTGAGAACGCAGTCGGCAGCGCTTGGCGTCGTGATTGAAAACCGGCAAATCCTCGGCCTCCCCCTGGACGGTCGCAACTTTTTAGAACTCAGTCTGCTGCTTCCGGGGGCGGTTCCCGCCGCCCAAGGTTCAGCCGCTTCCGTTCGGGGAGACGCCATCCATTTCAATGGGGCGCGGGAAGACTCAAATCATTTTCTTCTGGACGGTGTCTATAATGGCGATCCCGAACTCAACGGGCTTAATGTCAATCCCCCGGTCGACGCAATCCAGGAATTTGAGGTTCTGACCAGCACCTACGACGCTTCCTTCGGACGCAATGTCGGGGGACAGGTCAACGTTGTCTTGAAATCCGGCACCAATAAGGTGCATGGAAGCGTGTACGCATTTCTCCGAAACAAATCTGTGGGTGCCCGCAGTTTTTTCGTCCCTCCGAACCCACAATATCAGAGGAATCAATTTGGTTTCTCGCTGGGCGGGCCCGTCCGCAAGGACGGGACGTTCTTTTTTGTCGATTATGAAGGTCGCCGTGAGCGCGAGGGAATCACCCGCGGCGCCGTTGTCCCGACGCTTCAGGAACGCGGGGGCGATTTCTCCCTGAGCCGTTTGGAGGTTCCCATCGATCCGTTCACCGGAGCGCCCTTTCCGGATGGCAAAATCCCGGAACAGCGTTTCCATCCCATCGGCCGCAATATTGCTGCCTTGTTTCCAGAGCCCAACCGGCCTACCACGCCGCAGAACTTCGTTTCCTCTCCGTCGC
The DNA here is from genome assembly GCA_965223005.1 of Terriglobia bacterium. Taxonomy (GTDB): domain Bacteria; phylum Acidobacteriota; class Terriglobia; order JAJPHL01; family JAPKYU01; genus CBDBKE01. Next base: position 411,579 of record CBDCVK010000010.1, read on the forward strand.
GGCGGGATCGAGAAGATCACTTCGACGCGCGGCTGGATCACTCCCTGGGGCAGTCTGCCGATTTGTCGTTCCGCTATAGTCTTGCCGACGGGACGCGTTTCGAGCCCTTCTCCGGACCCCAGTTTGCTGCTGTTCCCGGCTACGGAACGGACGTGCCGCGGAGAGGCCAAAACCTGATGCTGAGCGGCATCCACATTGTCTCGCCCGTCTTCCTGCACGAGGTCCGCGCCGGATTCAACCGGGTGGCTGCCGGCGCCTTCCATGAGAACCAGGGAAAGAGCGTAAACCGTTTGGTGGGCTTGCCGGAACTTTCCAGCAAGCCGCGAGATTTTGGTCTCAGTTTCATTACCGTGTCCGGATTTTCTCCACTGGGAGATGAGTTTAATAATCCCCAGAATAGAGTCTTGAACACCTTCCAATTGTTGGATCACGCCACATACTCGCATGGGCGACATGTGTTGAAATTCGGCTTCGGTTTCCGGGCCCTGCAGCAGAATGCGTTTCGCGACGTGCAATCGCGAGGCTTCCTCAACTTTGTCGGTCTGACTCGAAATCCGCTCGCAGACCTGCTGCTGGGGTTTCCCACACTTACCGGCGGTGCGCGTCTGGACAATCACCAGCACCTCCGTACGGAGAGCTATGACTTCTACGTCCATGACACTTATCGGATCCGTCCCAATCTGACCCTTACAGCAGGAATCCGTTATGAATATACCTCGCCGCCAGTGGACGCGGAGGACCGGGCCAATGTCTACGACCCGGCAACGCAGACTTTGGTCCCGGTAGGCTCAGGCGGAATACCGCGGAGCGGGTATAAGGCCGACAAGAACAACTGGGGCCCCCGACTGGGCGTCGCCTGGAGCCCAGGGAACAGAGGCACCGTCCTGCGGGCAGGCTATGGAATCTATTTCGACCAGTCGTCGCTGGCTCCGGGAGAGGGACTTTATTTCAACGCCCCATTTTTCGATTTCAAGCTGTATTTCCCCCTTCCTCCAGATTTCCTCTTTCCAGGTTTCCCCGGTTTTGCGCTGACCTTGGACGATCCATTTCCCGAATTCTTTCCGCTGCCGTTGCCTTCTTCGGCTTTAGCGTTTCAGAGAGATTTGCGGAGCCCTCACGTCCAGCACTGGAATCTGAACATCCAGCAGAAACTGGGCGAGCGGCGCGTTCTGGAGGTGGCCTATGTGGGTTCCAAGGGAACGAAGTTGCTGACCGCGCGCGATATCAATCAACCCCGCCCAAGCGCGCTGCAGCCCAATCCGCGGCCGGTGCTTCAGTTTGACGACATCAATCTTCTGGAGTCTCGCAGCAACTCTACTTATCATGCGTTCCAGGTTCGATTCCAGCAGCGCCTGCATCGGGGGCTGTCGCTTCTAACCGCCTACACCTGGTCGAAATCTTTGGACGACGCTTCCAGTTTTTTCTCCAGCGCCGGCGATCCCAACTTTCCCCAGGACAGCGAGAATGTTCGAGCCGAGCGAGGCCGGTCCAATTTTGACGTCCGGCATCGTCTTTCCGTCGGTTATTCCTACGATCTGCCGATTGGCACGCAGGGAGCGGTTTTGAATCGTTTAGGTTGGCTTTCCACCGTGCTGGAAGGTTGGCAGACTCACGGCATATTGACCTTCCAGAGCGGGCGCCCTTTCACTGTGGCGCTGCTTCCAGAGAACGACAACAGCAATACCGGCCGGTCCATACTGGGCTTTGGGGCCAATGATCGGCCCGACCGGATGGGCAATGGGAAACTAGATCATCCAACGCCAGAGCGGTGGTTCGACACAGACGCTTTTTCCATTCCGCCCCGGGGTCGTTTTGGGAATTCCGGCAGGAATATCTTGGAAGGTCCCGGCCTTCAGACCGTCAATTTGTCGCTGCTGAAGAACATAGTCCTCAAGGAGGGCTGGACGTTCCAAATACGGGCCGAGACCTTCAACCTTTTTAATCGAGCTAATTTTGATCTGCCGGATATCTTTGTGGGTTCGCCCACTTTTGGCCGTATTTTGTCAGCGCAGAATCCACGTCGAATCCAATTTGGTCTGAAACTTTTATTCTAGGGAGTGAGGGGTTCCGGGAGCATCCGCTGACTCGTGATCGATCCAGGCTTGAGAAGAGGCGGGGTTTAATCCGCCGAGATTCTAAAGCACGCCATTTCCGTGCCGTTGCGGACCAGGAGTCGGCCTCCGTCCATGGCCGGATAATTCCAGGTCTTTCCGATAATAGCAGAAAAGCGGGCCAGTTCCAGGTGTCGCTCGGGAGTAGCCTTGACTAGCGCTACATCTCCCTGTTCACTGAGCACAATCAGGTGGCCGCTGGCTAGCAGCAACTGGCCGTAGCCGTAGCGCCCACCCTTCCACACGCGCTGTCCCGTTTCTGCATTGACGCAGGCCAGGATCCCCTCGTCCAGGCCGTAGATGTGGCCTGCATAGAGCACCGAACTGTTAAACTTGTTTTTCATCGAATTGTTTTCCCAAACGGTTCGGGCGCGAAAGCCGTTTCCGGTCCTGGCCACTTCCACTACTGTCGCACCATGCCCGTAGCCGGCCGACAGGAAAAAGCGATTTTCGTCGAGCACGATGGGCTGGGCGGCGTTAATGTCATAGTTGGTGACCCAGGGGTGATCCCAGAGCACCGAGCCATCTTCCACCGTCAGGCCCATAGCCCGCCGAGCGCTCACGACCAGGATTTGCCTCTGACCGGCCAGCGTGACCAGCATTGGTGAAGTGTAGGCCTGTTTGTCGTTGAGCGCTTTCCAGATGTATTCTCCAGTTCGCTTGTGGTAGGCGACCACCGACTTGCCCGTGCCACCGGGAAGCACAATTAATTTCTCGTCCACGACGAGTGGCGAGGCGGACATTCCCCAGGTCAGATTCTGGCTTTGGTTGTCGGTCAGGATATTGCGCGACCAGATCAGCTTGCCCGATGTCGCCTCCAGGCAGCGAAGCTCGCCGATGGCACCCAGCGCGTAGAGGCGTCCTTCATGCCAGGTCGGGGTGGCTCGCGGTCCGTCCCCGCCCATGGCTTCACGGAACTCTGCGTTCCAGGCGTGTGTCCACAACTCGCGGCCGGTCTCGAGGTCATAGGCAGCCACGACCTCTTGGCGCCGGCGTTGCTCGATTGTGAAAGCCTTCCCTTCTGCTATGACAAATGAAGCGTAACCGCCCCCGATCGGTTGCTTCCAGAGCAGAGGGAGTCCTCCGGACGGCCAATCCGTAAGGATCTGCTTCTCGTAGCGGCCGTCCCGTTTCGGTCCGCGATAATCCGTCCAGTAGGAGCCGAGCGCAGACGCTGAAGTGGTCCCTGCGGGAATCGTCGTTGCAGTTTCGGCGGCGACCGTATCTATCCCTGCGCCGCTCGCTGTCCCACGGACAGGACTGCCCGGTGCTGGCGAGGCTTCAAAGTCCACGGCACGATGTTCGGAGCGATTCCGTTCCAGTTCCGTGTAGTGATCGCGTTCTTGAAAGGAGAAGATCGGGTAGAGGCCGCTGCCGTCCCGTTCGATCCTGAGGCCGAAAACCACCTGGAGATACACGACCCCTAGCATCAGAATCACTGCGGACCCAAGGACCTTGCGCCGCAGGCGCGTTTCAGAGCGCAACCAGAGCAGTACAAGTCCCACTGGAGGCAACAGAACCGAGGCCACCAGCAAAGTAGCTAGAGGCCGAGGCCAAGGAGTGGATGGCATGAGATTTTCTTGGTCTCCCGTTGTTTCGAGAAGAGGACCCCGAATGACGCCGCGCGATCCGACTTCAACTGGAGTCTGGCCCGTCCTATCTCCTGCCATAGTATAACCTCGCGCGATGCGCGCGGCAAACGGAGTCGGTCCGCCGCTATGAATGGTTCAAGGAGCGCCGAGCGTTGGACTCCATCAACGTTGCCACCTTTTACCATTCGCTTGGCGTTGCTACGCAATGGTGGGGACGCCTCTAGGGCTGCGTTTGATCTGCGGCTGGTGCAGGGGTTTCCGGAGCCGGGGCTGGAGGCGCTGGTGTCTCCACACCCGCCGCATCGCCTGGCGTCTCCGGGGCGACAGCCTGGCGAAACTGTCTCATCATCTGCTGCAGCAAATCGAGCGTGGTGGGGTCTCCCTTGGTCAGGCCCACCGTCACCGAATCGCGCATCCGTAGGACCGACCCTAAAGCGAACTGCAACTTCGGCTGGGTATTCCGCGGCATTTCCAGGCGTACCTGGTCGAAGAACTTGGTGGAAAGTTCTTGCGCTTCTCCGTAGTCCCGCGCGGCGGTTTTCTCAATCAAGTGAAGCAGGCGGTTTTGAAGTTTGCAGATTCGGACGTGCGCCTCTGCCTCGTTCAGCTGCCCTCTGACCAACTGCAATTCACCGTTCGCCGTCACCAGGCGCTGGTGTTCGGGCCAGTACCCGACGATGTAGGCGACAACAAGCAGCACGACTACGACCAGGGTGAGTTTCGCCTTCATGGCTCCTCCAGAGATGCCCAGTTGCCCAGGACAGGCTTCGAGGCGCTGGTATCGCCGGGAGAATACCTCAAAACGAGTTGCCGGTGACGGCTCGTTTCACGGTTAGCTATTCCCTTTTTTCCACCATCAGATGAGGCTCTGGCCGGCTTGCCCGGGGCCTGAGAGCAGAGAATGGGAACGGCAGCAAGACCCGACTGAGCGCGCCAATGCTTTACTGGGGCTTCCCAGGGAGCCGGCTAAGCGACCTCTTCTGATGATGAGCAGTCTGGCGGCTGTGCCGCGGGGGGGGGGCATCTGGCCAGCACGAGGTGCCGCTTGACCACTTCCAGGATGGCGTCGTTCCAGCCCTGGGGACCGGGAACATCGGTGAGGCGCGCTGTGGGGACCTTGCGAAGCAACCGGGCAGCAGCGTCGCTAGCGGGGTTCTGTACCACAACGGGAATCTCAGCCTCCTGAAGAAGGGAGAGGTCATTGAGGCTGTCGCCCAGCCCCACGGCGACAACCTTGCCCCAGGCCCGTTCGTAGAGCGACTTTAAGGTGCGAACGCCGAGGCCCTTGTCGGTGACGCCTGTCAGGTGGTTATAGCGCCCTCCCCGGGTACAGCGCAGGCCGGCGCGGTGCAGGGCCTTGAACAGCCGGCTGCGGGCTGGCAGGCCGGAGTCCAGGATGCGGAACGGCTCGTCATATTCGCGCAGCTTGGCCAGCCGAGCTACCATCAGGGAAAGCTTGCATTCCTTGGCTACTTCTTCAATCGTCATATCGCTGAAGCCCACTACCGGGATGTCCAATTCGTTGGCAACCCGGTGCAGGGTTTCCACCAGTCGGTAGTAGGGCAGGCCGAATTCCAGCACGTCATACCCAGCGATGGAACGCCCGTCGCTAATTGGGAAAGGAAAGTACCTCCTAGGCAAAAAGAGCGCCCCACCGTTCTCGCTGAGAAAGGGATGGGCGACCTCCAAGTCTTGTTGCAGCATTTCAATCTCAGCGCGGGTCTTGCTGGAACATAACACCAGGGGAATCCCTTCCGTAGCCAGTAAGGCCAGCGCTTCGGCGGCGGGGGTAAAGGAGTACGACTCGTGGTCCAGCAAGGTGCCGTCCAGATCGGTGAAGACCACCAGGCGCTTCGCATTGTTCATCGGCGAGTTCATCGGGTGGTGCCTCCCGCGTAGGTGGCAATTGCACTGTCCTGCTCCACCGCCTCGTGTAGCATGTCAAGGAAGTCCGGGATCGCTGACGTGATCCGATTCCAGTTGGGGATGAGGGGCACGCCGGTGGGGTCTTCCAGGTATTGCTGGCCAGCGATCCTTAAGCCCCGGGAAAAGGTGGCCACGGCGCTCTCTTCCTCGTGCCGGTCGAACGAGAGGCTATTGATTGCCGCGTCAGCATAGTAGCGGGTTATGGTGTCCTGGGCGGTGCGGATGTAATGAACCTGGAGAGTGCGGAAGCCTCCTTCACTGAAGAGCACGCCTTCGGCGGCCAGGGTGCGGAGCAGAATCTTTCCGATGTCAATGGACATCCTCAACAAACCCTGTTGGGGGTCTTCGGCTGAGAGGCTTTGGTGTTTGTGGTCATAGTTTTCGCACAGTTCGGTCTGGCAGATGCGTTTGAGCGCACAGTTCCGATAGACTTCGGCCAGGACTCCAACTTCCAATCCCCAATCGCCGGGGATGCGGTTGACGCGTGCCAGATCGGTCTTCATGGCAAATTCGCCGGCCAACGGGTAGCGAAAGCTGTCCAGGTATGCCAGGAAGGGGAGACGTCCGAAGATGGCTTGCAGAGAGCGGACCAGGGGAGTCACATACAGCCGGGTGACCCGGCCGTGCATCTTGGTGCTAACGCGCGAGTAGAAGCCCTTGCAAAATTCAAAGTCCAGGTTGGGGTTGGCCACCGGGTAGCACAGCCGGGCCAACAGCTCTCGGCTGTAGGTGGTAATGTCACAGTCGTGCAGGGCAATGACCTCGCCTGGACGATCGCTCAGCACGTACCCATAGGCCATCCAGCAGGAGCGGCCTTTGCCATCTTCCCCCACTGGCAGTTCATGATCCCGCAATAATTGGTAAAGGGCCTGCAGGCGCGGCCCGTCGTTCCAAACGAACTTCACCGTTTGGGAAAAGCCGGCGAAGAACTGCTTGGCCTGCGCTAGCTCTTCAGCGGCGGTTCTGCCCAGTGTGACCACGATCTGGTCCAGGTAACGGACCGTCCGGAGTTCTTCAAGAATCTTCCCCATGGCCGGGCCGGAGAACTCCGAGAACAGGCAGGGCAGGACCAACGAAATCCGGTGACGCCGGCCGAAACGCTCCAGCTCGCTTTCCATTCTTTCCAGGTTTCCTGGACCTAGTCGGTGCAGTGTGGCGACGACGCCGGTCTGATAGAAATCAGCCATGACAGGCTCCTTGTTGCTCCAGCTGCTTACTCCCACCAGTCTAAGAAAGCTGAAGATTGGGGGGTATCGGGTCCGGACAGTATTTGACCGCCAAAAAGTATGTATATGTATGTAAACGTGTCGGTAGCCTTCGCGGCCAGCTCCTCCCCGAGCCCGGTGCAGGAGACCTTTTGACCAGAGCCAGCGTCGGCGCTAAGATAGCGACATGCGACGGCTTCCCGGTGAGGGTCTGGCAGGCAGGACCGGCAGGTGGCTGCGCGACCGTCGTGCCTTTCTCAGGCACACTCTTGAGCGGCTGACCATCCGGGCAGCGCTGTTCCTGGGCTTCGGGTTGATCTTCGGCCTTTGGCTGATCTCCGGTTTCGACTTGGTGCGGCGCCTCGCGGAAGTCGAAAGCCGGGCATCCGCGATCAACGCGCGCTTTACCAAGAGCGAGGAGTTGCTGTTCACGGTGCGGGTCCAGGTGCTGCTGGGAGCCGTCTATGTGCGCGACGCTCTGCTGGATATTGGTTTTGAGGAAGCGAATTACTATCGGTTCCTCCGAACGGTTGCAGGCAACCCGCACAGAGATCGATCAGGCGCTTCAAGAATATGTGCCGGTGATGGAATTGCCGGTCGAGCGAGAAAACTGGGCCGTACTGCAGAGCGAGATCGAGGACTATTGGAATGTGGTCTTGCCGGTACTCTCCTGGGATCCGACGCGCAAATTCTTCGAAGCTCGCACCTTCCTGCGTCGTGAGGTGATTCCCAAGCGCGACATCATCATCAGCATTTCCGCGCGCATTCGGGCTTTAAATCGTGATGCCTTACAGCGACAACAGCAGGAACTGGCCCTCGTCTACCGCGAAATCCAGCACAAGATGTGGTGGACGAGCGGCCTGGCACTGCTGCTGGGCCTGGGCATTGCCTTCCTGGTGACTCACTACGCGGGGAGGCTGGAGAGCCGGATTCTTCAGCAGCATCTGCAGGACATCGAGAACAAGCGGGAGTTGCAACGGCTTTCCGCCCAACTGGTGCGCGCCCAGGAGGAGGAGCGGCGGAACATCGCCCGCGAGTTGCACGATGAAATCGGCCAGGCGCTGACCGCCATCAAGATGGAGTTGGCGCTGGCGGGGCGGCATTTGGACGTGCCCGGCAAGGCCCGGATGCCGCTGGAGGAGGCGCGGGCGATTGCCGACCGGGCGTTGCAGTCGGTGCGGGATCTCTCCCAGCTGTTGCATCCCAACATGCTGGACGACCTGGGCTTGCCCGACACTCTAAATTGGTATCTGCGCGGCTTCTCCAAGCGGACTGGCATCCGGGGGGAGCTCATCCACCAGAGGATGGAGGAAAGGCTGGCGCCGGAAGTCGAGGTGTGCGGGTATCGCATCGTACAGGAAGCGCTGACCAACGTGGCCCGACATGCGCAGGCCTCGCTTTGCCGCCTCTACCTGCAACGACTGCCCTACACGCTGCTGATCACGGTCGAAGACAACGGAAGGGGTTTTGATCCGCGGCGGTTGGAGACGGCCAATCCGCGGCGCGGCTTGGGCCTGGTGGGAATTCGTGAGCGGGCCTCCGGATTGGGAGGAACCTTTCGCCTGGAGAGCAGTCCCGGCAGAGGCACGCGCCTGTCGGTGGAGCTGCCGGTGCTGCCTGCCGCCGTTTCCAAGGAGGAGCCCGCAGCGGCCGAGGTGCCCACCCATAGCAAAGCAGTGCTTGCGGATACAGACTAGATGGCCAAACTTGGCATTTTGCTAGCCGACGACCACACCCTGATGCGCCAGGGCCTGCGGAAAATCCTGGAAGAGCGGCCTGACTGGGAGGTGGTGGGTGAAGCTGGCGACGGACGCGAAGCCGTTCGTCTGGCGCTGGAACACAGGCCCCATGTGGCCGTTCTGGACATTGCCATGCCCTTGCTGAACGGCATCGAAGCCACTGGCCAGATCACCCGCCGGGCACCCGAAGTGCGGGTGCTGATCCTGAGCATGTACTCGGACGAGGCTTACATCCTGCAAGTCTTGCAGGCGGGCGCCAAAGGCTACCTGCTGAAGGATTCCGCCGATGCCGACTTGATTCGGGCAGTGGCTGCCGTTGGGCAAGGCAAGTCGTTCTTCAGCCCGGCGGTGGCCAAGGTGATGCTGGACGATTATGTGCGCCATCTGGCCGAGCGGGGAATCACCGATCGCTACGATTCCCTGTCGGAACGGGAGCGGGAAATCTTTCAACTGATTGCTGAGGGCCACAGCAACAAGGAGATGGCCGACCTGCTCTCGCTGAGTGTCAGCACCGTGGAAACCCACCGCGCCCACATCATGGAAAAGCTGGATGTGCACAGCACGGCGGAAATTGTTCTCTACGCGGTCCGCAAGGGCGTGATTTCCTAGCCGGCTGCAGAGGCGCGCTGGCCTTCGCGTTTCCTCAGGGTCGCGGTCCGGCGAAGTTGTTGCAGCGGCCGCGTTCCCCATGTCAAGAAGTGGTTCCTCCGAGCAATTCAGTAACCTGCTGGACTTCTGCGCAGAAAGGACACAAAGTCGCACGCCGGCCGGAAAATGCTAGCCCGAGACGCAGTTTCCAGTAGGAAGATCACCTCTGGTGCCAGCCCTCGTGCGAGCACATTCGGCTCTGATGTCTGGGGAAACGGGAAGCAATGCCTGAACTGAATTTCCTGCAGGATCTGCTGATTCTGTTCGGCCTCAGTATCGCGGTGGTGGTTGCGTTCCATCGCGCCAATCTGCCGCCGGTTGTGGGTTTCTTGATCACTGGGGTGGTCTGCGGGCCGTATGGGTTTGGATTGATCGACGGGGTCCACGAAGTTGAATTCCTTGCCGAGATTGGAGTTGTTCTCCTGCTGTTTACCGTGGGGATTGAGGTCTCCATCGAGAAACTGGTGCGTCTGCGGACCTTCCTGCTAGTGGGGGGTGGGCTTCAGGTGGCGCTGACACTGGCCGCCATCCTCGCACTGGCGCGCCTGTGGGGAATGAGCCTGGCGCTGGCCACCTATCTAGGCATGTTGGTTTCTCTGAGCAGCACGGTGATCGTGATGCGCCTGCTGGCCGACCGCGGGGAGCTGGACAGCCCTCACGGTCGAACGTCTCTGGGCATCCTCATTTTTCAAGACCTTTGCATCGTCCCCATGCTCCTGCTGGCCCCTTTCTTGGCGGGACCGGGAGTAGAGGTGGCTGCCGTAGTCCTCGTTGCTGCCAAGGCGCTCGTGTTCGTGATCGCGGCTGTAGTCGGCGCCCGTTATCTGGTTCCCTGGTTGCTCCACAAGGTGGTCGAGACCCGAAAGCGCGAGGTCTTCCTTCTGACGATCATGCTGCTGTGCCTGGGTGCGGCCTGGGCGGCGGCCCAGGTTGGTATGTCACTGGCGTTGGGGGCCTTTATTGCTGGGCTGATCATCTCCGAATCGGAGTACAGCCACCAGGCGCTGGGCGAGGTGCTTCCCTTCCGAGAGGTGTTCAACAGCCTGTTCTTCATCTCCATTGGGATGCTATTTGACGTGCGCACCCTGCTCTTGTCCCCCGTGGCGGTCCTGGGAAGTGTGCTGGCGATTCTTGTGATAAAGGCCGGCGTGGCCGCCAGTGTGACGTTCGCTTTGGGCTTCTCCATGCGAGTGGCTGTGCTCACCGGCTTAGGGCTGGCACAAATCGGCGAGTTCTCGTTTGTGTTGTCCAAGGTGGGTCTGCAGGCGGGGCTGCTGGATGACCGCCTGAACCAGTTGTTCCTGGCTGTGGCGGTTGGCACGATGGCGCTGACCCCGGCGCTGGGCGCTGCCGCCCGCCGGCTGGCCGGCTGGCTGGACCCCCGCGTTCCCGGTCGTTGGGCGAGAGGCAGGGAGCTGCCGTTGGACGACGCGGACAAAGTGCGGCGGCTCGAAGATCACGTCGTCGTAATCGGCTACGGACTGAATGGGCGCAACTTGGCCCGTGTGCTGGAGCACGTTGGGATCCCGTTCGTCGTGCTGGAAATGAACCCGGCCGTCGCCAGGGCCGCTCGCGAGAAGCGTGTCCCGGTTGTCTACGGGGATGCGACGCACGCCGATCTTCTGCGCCATGTCGGCATTGAGAAGGCTCGGGTGGTAGTGGTCGCCATTTCCGATGCGGCGGCCAGTCGGCGCACTGCGGACATCGCTCGCCGTCTAAATCCGGCAGCCTACATCATCGTGCGAAGCCGGTACTTGCAGGAAATGGAGCCGCTGGTGGCGGTCGGCGCCCACGAGGTGGTCCCGGAGGAGTTTGAGACTTCGATCGAGATCTTCTCCCGAGTCCTTCACCGATATCTCGTTCCAAGGGACATCATCGAGCGGTGCGTCGGTGAGGTTCGCCGGGACGGGTACGAAATGTTCCGGACGCTCTACGCGGCTCACCGCCCGGCCGAAGGGATGCAGCGGTTTCTCCGCAATTTGGCAATGGAGGTCTACCGAGTCGACTCCGGCAGCCGGGTCGTCGGCAAGCGGCTGGCGGAATCCGGAATCCGACAGAACACCGGGGCCACGGTCTTAGCCATCCAGCGGAGCGATGGGAACTTGGTAGTGAATCCGGCGTCTAGTGAGGTGATGGGGGAAGAAGATAGAGTTCTGCTGCTGGGCCGGCCCGAGCAACTAGCCGCGGCGGCCGCGTTCTTTGTGAAGGATTCCGGGGCCGTGGCGGCACAGCCACCTCCCGATGATCCCCGAGACCCTCGCCTCCACAATACCTAGTTGCTGCCATGGCATGACCCCCTCTGCTTGGGGTAGCGGAATCCCATCGGCAAAATACAACTTCCACCCGATACCCGCCTCCCTCCCTTCAGAAGTACAATAAACCATATATGCATACCGAGGAAACCCTAAGGAACACCGTTCTAGAGCGATTGAACGGCGGCAAGTTCGTGGTGGTTTCCAACCGGGAGCCGTTTGTCCACCGCTGGGAGGATGGGCGGATCGTTTGCCTGCAGCCGGCTAGTGGAGTGACCCGGGCCTTGGATCCCGTCCTGCGTGCGGCTCGCGGACTGTGGGTGGCCCACGGCAGCGGGGATGGGGACCGCGAGGTGGTGGACTTTCGGGACTTGATCGCCGTTCCTCCCAAGCGACCCCGATACACCCTCAAGCGCGTCTGGTTAAGCCAGGAACAGGAAGACCTGTACTATTACGGCTTCGCGAACCAAGCCTTGTGGCCCTTGTGCCACGTTGTCTACCAGCGGCCAGTTTTTGAAGAAGCGCACTGGAAAGCTTACCAGGAGGTCAATGCCCGGTTTGCTGACGCGATCGCCGAGGAGATTGGGGGGGAGCGCGCCTTTGTCTTCATCCAGGACTATCATCTGGCCTTGCTCTCGCGCATGATCAAGGAGCGTTGCCCGGACGCCATCACCGCGCAGTTTTGGCACATTCCCTGGCCGAATCCGGAGGTTTTCCGCATCTGCCCCTGGCAGGAGCAGATCCTGGAGGGATTGCTGGGCAACGACATCCTGGGCTTTCATCTCCGCTACCACTGCATGAATTTTTTGGACACGGTAGCCAGAGTTCTGGAGGCCCGAGTGGACAGCGAGCTGCGGGCGGTGATTTACGGTGGTGCAACCACGAAAGTGCGTTCCTTTCCGATCAGCGTGGACTTTGAGGCCATCCAGGAGGCAGCCGAGACAGCCGAAGTGTGTGCGGAGATGGGTCGGTTGCGCCAGCGCTTCCAACTCAGGGGCCAATTCGTGGCACTCGGTGTCGATCGGCTGGACTATACGAAGGGAATCGCAGAGCGGTTTCGGGCGGTGGATCGGTTTCTGATGAAGTACCCTGAATACCGGGGTCGGTTCACCCTGATGCAGGCAGGCGTCCCCACCCGGTCTCGCATTCCTCAGTACCAGCAGGTGGAAGAAGAACTGGAGCGGCTGGCCGAGGAGATTAACCACAGGCACCAGAGAGAGAGTTGGCAGCCCATCGTGTTCGTCAAAGATCATTTTGATCCGGTCAGCCTATACGCCCTGTACCGTCTGGCCGACCTGTGCATCGTCAGCTCGCTGCACGACGGGATGAACCTGGTGGCCAAGGAATTTGTCAGCGCCCGTTTCGACGAAGCCGGGGTGCTGCTATTGAGTCCTTTCACCGGCGCCTCGCGAGAACTGCGCGAGGCCGTGCTGGTCAATCCCTACGCTACCGACGAGTTTGCCGAAGCCATCCGGGGGGCCCTGGAAATGGACCCTGAGGAGGCGCGCCTGCGCATGCGGCAACTGCGACAGACGGTGGCGCGGGAAAACATTTACTGCTGGGCTACTCGCATCGTGGAAAAGCTCTCCGATCTATCTGAGGAACTGGGCCATGCTGAGCCCTTGGGGGCTTTGGCTGCGGATATCGCGAGAGCTTGAACAACCCCCCCGCTGCTGTTACTCTTCGATTTCGACGGAAGGCTGGCTCCTAGTATGGAGCGGCCCCTCTGTGCTATTTTATTTTGGCGACGACGTGGGCGATGAGCCGGCTTTCGCCGTGGTCTCGCAAGGAGGCTCCGCGGTGCGGGTCGGCAAGAGGGTGCGTAGTTCTCGCGCGCCTTTCTACCTGACCAGTCCGGCTGACCCGTCCGGAGAAGCTCTCCGACTTTCTTCAGCGCGCTTGGAGCTGCCTGGTACGGAAACGGCCGCACAGGGACAGCGCGATCAGACAGGTGCGAGGGGAGCAGGAGGCGTGGGAAAAAGCTGTGGTTGACGCGTTTCGCTTCTACACGGAATCCAACCTAGCCCTGTACACCCCCCGGCGGGCCGACAGTCTTCGCTCCCTGCTGGAATGCATTCGGAAAGTCAGCGGGGCTTCCATCTTCTACCACTTTTTCCACGCCCTGCGGCGGCGGCACTTCACCACCTTCGAATACAAGAATGACTTCGCCCGCTGGGTGGTCATGAATTTCCAGGAGCCGCGCCTGGCCGAGCGGCTGGCGGTCATTGACCCCTTAGAGTTCGGCAGCGTGCGGGCCACGCGCGAGCGGTTGATCCGCTACCTGGAGGAGGCCGTCGGGAGCAGCGAGTACTCGGTGCGGGTCCGCGACGGCGAAGAATTTCGGTTTCTTACCTTGAAAAGCTTTGTCTTCCCCACCGGCCTGGTAGCCCACGATCTCCGCGAACTGGCTGCCTGCATCGAGCGGTCCAGCTTGAGCTCGTTGTTCTTTCACTTCATCGAGACGCGCCTGCGAATGGGCCTTCCCAGCAACGACTATTCCCTGTGGTTGGAAACTGTCTTCGGAGAGGGGGAACTGGCCGCGCAAATTAATCGGCTGAGCCCCTACTTTCATAGCCTCCCTGAAGTGCGGAGCCGGATCGTCGAACTCGTACGACAGAGGTGCGGGACATGAGTGCGATTCGCCTGGAGGACTACGCCCCACTGGTCGGCGAAGGCGAACTCCACGACCTGCGGCTTCTGGCGGCTCCCTTGAAAGGGCTTCGAGTACAACACATCAACTCCACTGCGCTGGGGGGCGGCGTGGCCGAAATTCTGATGCGGCTGGTGCCACTGATGCGGGAATTAGGCTTGGATGCTTCCTGGACGGTTCTCGACGGCACCCCTGAGTTCTTCGAAGTGACGAAGGCGTTTCACAACGGGCTGCACGGGCAACCCACCCAGATCACGCTGCCCATGCTGCAATGTTACAAGCAAGTCCAGGAAAGTAACTATGCCAAGGTGGATCCCAAGGCGGACGTCGTCGTGTTGCACGATCCTCAACCGGCGGGGCTGGCCGAAATGCGGACTGGGCATCCGGGCCGTTGGATCTGGCGCTGCCACATTGATCTCTCCGACGCGGATCCAATGGTCTGGGGTTTCCTTCGCCCCTACGTCGAACGTTGTAATGCGGCCCTCTTTCACCTGCCCGAGTATGCCCAGGAGTTGCACATTGAGCAGTACGTCATCCCACCGGCAATTGATCCGTTTTCCGAGAAGAACCGCGATCTCAATGAGAGTGAAATAACTCATGTTTTGAAGAAATTCGGCATGGACCCGGGCCGCCCGATTGTAGCGCAGGTTTCGCGCTTTGATCGGCTCAAGGACCCCGTGGGAGTCATCCAGGCCTACCGGCAACTCGGCAGATGGGTGGATTGCCAGCTTCTGCTGGCTGGCGGGGCTGCGGCCGACGACCCGGAAGGCCAGGAGGTGCTCGCCGAGGTCCGGCAGCAGGTTGCTGAAGATCCCAATGTCTTCGTTTTGGATCTACCTCCGGACAGCCATTTTGAGATCAACGCCCTGCAGCGGGCCGCCACCGTGATCGTGCAAAAATCCATCCGAGAAGGCTTTGGGTTGGTGGTAACTGAGGCGATGTGGAAATGCAAGCCGGTCATTGGCGGAAATGTCGGCGGCATCCGTCGACAGATCCTCCACGGGGAAACAGGCTACCTGGTCAACACTATCGAGGGCACCGCCTGGTACTTGCGCGAATTGCTGGTCAATCGGGCTCTGGCGGCGCGCATGGGTGTCTTGGCGCAAGAATACGTTCGGACCAACGCACTCCTTCCCCAGTATCTGCAAAGCTGGCTCCTGGTTCTGCTTGGGTTGCACCAGCCCGGCGAGGGCATCCTGCCTTTGCGCGAAACCGTGCGCCCTGTGAAGCCACAAGAGCAAACTGCCTGACTTGCGTTCTTAGGATGCCAGGCTAGGAAACCGGCTTTCCTCCTAGGCGCAACTCTAGGGCGGAGGCTGTGGCGTCGCCAGCGGGAAGTGAGAAGAGCGTGTAGCCTTAGCGCGTCCTGCGTTGGTTGAGGTTCCAGCGGATCATCAATTCCAGACGCTTGGAGCTGGAGGGGAGGAAGGCCCCAGCCGGGCCCGGTGTCAAGCCCAGGTAGAGGTTGTGTTTGTACAACCCCACGTCCACCTTTCCATCCAGAAAGCTGTGCAGGCGGAACCCCTTGTAGAGGTGGAAATAGTCGCGTTCGTAGGTAAAATTCTTGTAGCGGAAGTGTAAGGGCCGGATCAGTCCCCTCGAGCGTAACAGCCGATCCTCCTCGCTCCTGCGCCCGAAGTCTCCCAGGGCTCCGAACAACGAGCCGTCGCTCTTGGGGGTGTGAGGACGCCAGAACATTTGCACTCCGGCGGCGTCCTGGGCGTTTGCCAAGCTTTCCTCAGCCAGGCCTACCGGCGATGCCAACAGGGCAACCGCCGTAACAACCGTCAGCGTCCAATAAGCCGACCCCATGACTCCCCTTCAGATAGCTTTTGCCCTTGGATCTCCTCTGCGGAGTATACCACACCATCCCGTCCGCGTAGTTTTCAAAGTGGCTAGCCGAGTGTGCTCACAAAGCGATCTCTTTCTGGGTGTCTATTATGTTCCTGAATAGATGGCATCAGAGAAAGAGCCTTGACTCGCCGGGAGAGGGGATTGTATAAACGACGGCCGCTTATCTCTGCTGCGAATTACCTAAGGAGGCTAGGTATGGCCAAAACTCCCGACGATGTTCGGAAACTGGCAAAAGGCGCCGGGGCCCAAATTGTGGACTTCCGATTCGTAGACCTGCCCGGGGTGTGGCAGCATTTCTCCATCCCCGCTGAAGACCTCAGCGACGACCTGTTCGAAGAGGGCATCGGTTTCGATGGCTCCAGCATTCGCGGCTTCCAGCTCATCCAGGAAAGCGACATGCTGCTGGTCGCCGACCCGGAGACGGCTCAGATGGATCCCATCCTGGAGATTCCCACGCTGAACTTGATCTGCAACGTGAAGGACCCGGTGACGCTGCAGAGCTACACCCGCGATGCTCGCTATATCGCGCAGAAGGCGGAAAACCACCTGAAGAGCACAGGAATCGCCGATGCCAGCTACTGGGGCCCAGAGGCGGAGTTCTATATCTTTGACGATGTCCGCTATGAGCAGAATGCACAGTCCGGCTATTACTTCATCGATTCCAAAGAGGGCATCTGGAACTCCGGTCGGGAGGAGAATCCCAACCTCGGCTACAAGCTACGCCATAAGGAGGGTTACTTCCCCGTGCCGCCGGCCGACAGCATGCAGGACATGCGCTCGGAAATCATCCTGAAACTGGCACAGGTGGGCGTTCCGGTTGAGGTGCATCACCACGAGGTGGGGACCGCCGGCCAGGGCGAGATTGATATGAAGTACGGGCCCCTCACCAAGTTGGCTGACAGCATGATGTGGTACAAGTACATTATTCGCAACGTCGCCCGCAAGCACGGCAAGTCGGCCACCTTCATGCCCAAGCCCATATTTGGCGACAACGGTTCGGGCATGCACACCCACCAGAGCTTGTGGAAGAGTGGCAAGCCCTTGTTTGCCGGGGACCTCTACGGGGGGCTGAGCCAGATGGCCCTGTGGTACGCGGGCGGCCTGCTCAAGCACGCCGCAGTGCTGCTGGCCTTCTGCGCTCCGACCACCAACTCCTACCGGCGCCTGGTGCCCGGATTCGAAGCACCGGTCAACCTGGCCTACTCACGCCGCAATCGCAGCGCGGCTGTCCGCATCCCGATGTACTCGACCAGCCCCAAGGCTAAGCGAATCGAGTTCCGGCCTCCGGACCCCTCCGCCAACCCCTATCTCTGCTTTGCCGCGCAGTTGATGGCAGGTCTGGACGGAATCCAGAACCGGATCGATCCCGGCGAGCCGATTGACAAAGACCTCTACGACCTGGAACCGGAGGAAGCCGCCAAAATCCAGAGCACCCCGGGCTCTCTCGGCGAGGTGCTCGACTTGCTGGAGAAGGACCACGACTGGCTGCTGGCCGGCGATGTGTTCACGCCCGACGTGATCGAGTCCTGGCTCACCTATAAGCGCGAACGCGAACTGGCCCCGGTGAACCTGCGCCCCGTGCCCTACGAGTTCTTCCTCTATTACGATCTGTAACTCTGGAGAAGTCTGGAGCAGCACGCTCGGTCGTCCCCGACCCGCCCAGGCGGGTCGGGGAGGGTCCAGACATTTGCCGAAAGGATTGTGCGCGGCTCTCCGCAAGCCCAGCGCACGTCTGCCCTGAGGGAGGCTTGAGGAGTGGAGGGAGCCTGGGTCTCTCAGACGCCGATTGCGTTCGCGGCTTCCTTCAGGATCGAGGCGCTGCGCGCCAGTGCCTTGCGCTCCGCGGCATCGAGTTCCGGGGTAATGTCCTGCACCACCCCCGCCGCGCCAATGATGCGCGGCAACGACAGGCATACATCGCGAACCTCAGCGACTTCATCGCACAAAGTGGAAACGGTGAGGATGGCGCCCTCATCGTTGACAACAGCCTGCGCCAACCGGGCAATGCCGCTGCCGATCCCGTAATAGGTCGCCCCCTTGCCGCGGATGATGGTCGCCGCCGCGGCCCGGGTGCCGCGGTCAATCTCCTCCATGACCGCGGGGGTCAGCGGGCGTCCCATCTCCTGGGCCAAGGCGCGAACGGGGGTCGTCCCGGCGGTGGCCGAGGACCAGCACAGCACCTCGCTGTCGCCATGCTCGCCCAGCACATAGGCGTGGGTCGACTGCGACGAGATTCCCAGATGCCGGCCCAGGAGCGCTCGGTAGCGGGCGGTGTCCAGGATGGTGCCGGAGCCGATCACCCGTTCCCGCGAGAAGCCCGAGATACGGATGCTGGCTTGTGCCATGACGTCGACCGGGTTGGTCGCAATCAACAGGATCGCCTCTGGCGCATTGGCCACGACGCGGCCGATGACCTGCTCGAACACCTTGTAGTTACGTTGCAACAGGTCCAGCCGCGACTCGCCGGGCTTCTGATTCACCCCGGCGGCGACCACCACTATGCCGGCGCCTCCCAGGTCCTGGTAGTCGCCTGCGCGCACCCGCAGCGGATGGGTGAAGGGAGTGGCGTGCAGAATGTCCTCGGCTTCCGCCTCGGCGCGAGCGCGTTGTAGATCGACCAGCACCAATTCGCTACCCACCCCACGCATGACCATGGCGTAGGCGGCGGTGCTGCCGACCAATCCGGCTCCTACGATGCCGATCTTCATGACGTTCGAAGCGCGCCCGATCCAGAAAACGGTCTAGAAAATAGCCTAGAAAATGGCCTAGAAAATGGAGGAGCGGTCGTGAGGTGGTCGCCTGGGACCTTGCTCTTCACCTGCTCCGCTTCTCCATATTCGATTTCCTTGATTTCCAAGCAGGGATTTCCGGGCAGGCGACCTTCATCCGCGCACTACGATGTTCACCAGCTTGTTGGGGACGACAATGGTCCGGACCAGTTGCTTGCCGACCATGAACTGGGCCACGCGGGGGTCAGCCAGGGCCCGCTGCTCAATCTCCTCCTGGCTGGTGCCGGCTGCCGCGACCAGGCGGCTGCGCAAGCGTCCATTCACCTGCACCACGATTTCGAACTCCTCCTCCCTGGCCAGCTCGGCGATGTAGCTGGGCCAGGACTCCCGCAGGAGCAAGCCGTCGTGCCCCAGTATACTCCGCAGTTCCTGCGCCAGGTAGGGAGCGAAGGGCGCCAGCAGCAGCACAAAGCTTTCGAGGGCTTCGCGCAACACGGCGGGGGAAAGCTGTTCCTCGGAGGCGTAGAGTTCGTTCAACAGTTCCATCAGCGCGGCGATGGAAGTGTTGAAGTGCCAGCGTTCCTCGAAGTCGTCGGTGATGCGGCGGATGGTCTGATGGAGCCGGCGCTGCGTGGCCCGGTCGGCGACAGTTTGAGCCGCGGCGACCGGATTGCCGTCGTCGCGGACACGCCTGACTGCGGAAGTGGCGGGAACTTGGGGAGAAACTTGACCGCCGCAGGCCTTGTTGGCGTTGCGCACTGCGAAGCGGTAGGCCCGCTGCATGAAACGATCGATGCCCTCGATGCCTGATTCGTTCCAGTCCAGGTCTTTGGCCGGCGGAGCGGCGAACATCGTGTAGAGGCGGGTGGCATCGGCGCCGTAACGGGCCACCATCACGTCCGGGTCCACGACGTTGCCCTTCGACTTGGACATCTTGGCGCCTTCGCGGATGACCATGCCCTGGGTGAAGAGCCGTTCCACCGGCTCATCGTGGGTCACCAAACCCAGATCGCGCATCATCTTCGCCCAGAAGCGGGAGTAGACTAGGTGCAGGATGGCGTGCTCGACACCGCCGATGTACTGCTCGATCGGGAACCAGTAGCTGACCGCACGCGGGTCTATGGGCCCATCGGCTTCCGCCGGGTTGGTATAGCGGTAGAAGTACCAGGACGAGTCCACGAAGGTGTCCATCGTATCGGTCTCGCGGCGTGCCGGGCCGGAGCAGCGCGGACAGTTGGTGCGCGCAAATTCGTCCACCCGCGCCAGTGGCGATTCCCCCGTCCCGGTGACGGTCACGTCCAGCGGCAGCACCACCGGCAGTTGCTCGTCAGGCACCGGAACGGTGCCACAGCTTGGGCAGTAAATGATGGGGATGGGAGTCCCCCAGTAGCGCTGGCGGGAGATGCCCCAGTCGCGGAGCCGGTAGGTGATGGTGCCCCGGCCGAACCCGTGCCGCTCGACGTGCTCGGTCATCCGCCGGATGGCCTGCTCTGAGGTGTGCCCGCTGAATTCGCCCGATTCCACCACTCGCCCGTACTCGGTGAAGGCCGCGCCCTCCCGGGGCTGCCCCTCCAGCGGCACAATCACCGTGCGGATGGGGATGCGGTATTTGGTGCAAAACTCGTAGTCGCGCGCATCGTGCGCCGGAACGGCCATGATGGCCCCGGTGCCGTACCCCATCAACACGAAATTGCCGATCCAGATTGGCAGCTGCTCTTCGTTAAAAGGATTGACTGCAAATTTTCCCGTGAAGACGCCTTCCTTCTCGAACTCGCCCTCTCCCTCGCCGCGACTGGCCACCAGCTTCTGCGCCTGGGCTCTCATGCCTGCGCTCCACGGGGTGTTGCCGATCAGCTTTTCCACCAGGGGATGTTCCGGGGCCAGCAGCACCGCGGTGGCGCCGTAGATCGTGTCCAGGCGGGTGGTGAAGATTTCGATGGCGGTCTCGCGATCGTCCGCCAGCCGGAACTGAATCTGGGCGCCCACCGAGCGGCCGATCCAGTTGCGCTGCATGGTCAGCACCTTTTCGGGCCAGCGCTTCAGCTTGCCGACGTCTTCCAGCAACTGGTCTGCGTAGTCGGTGATGCGCAGAAACCACTGCTCCAGTTCTTTCTCGCCGACTGCGGTGTCTTCGTGGCGCCAGCAGTTGCCGTCCTTGACCTGCTCGTTGGCCAGCACCGTCTGGCACTTCGGACACCAGTTCACCCGGCTGTGCTTGCGGTAGGCCAGGCCGCGCTCGTACATGCGAAGGAAAAACCACTGGTTCCAGCGGTAATATTCCGGCTCGCAGGTGGAGATTTCCTTACTCCAGTCGTAAGCAAACCCGAACCGGCGTAACTGCTGCTTCATGGACGTGATGTTGGCGCGCGTCCAGTTGCGGGGGTGGGTCTGGTTTTGGATGGCCGCGTTTTCCGCCGGCAGCCCGAAGGCGTCCCATCCCATCGGATGCAGCACGTTATGGCCGCGCATCCACTTGTAGCGCGCTAGTGCGTCACCGATCGAATAGTTGCGCACGTGCCCCATGTGGAGGGTGCCCGAGGGGTAGGGCAGCATCTCCAGCACGTAGTACTTCGGCCGGCTGGGGTCTGGCTCGGCCCGATACGGGTTTTCCTGCTCAAACCGCTTTTGCCACTTGGGCTCGATTTCCTGCGGGTTGTAGTCTCGCTCTGCCATGCGCGTTTTGTGAAACCGTGCTCGCCTATCCGCAGATTTCGCAAGAACTGGACACGCAGGCCTTATCGTAATCTGCGCAATCTGCCGACGTACTCCAGCTCAATTCCTGAGCTCTCCTTTGTGAACTTTGTGTTTTTGTGTCTTCGTGTTGTCTTTTCCCAGCCGGACCAGGCGGCGCACGGTTTGCAGGTTCCGCAGATCGTCGCCTTCCCGCTCGATTGGGGTCTCCAGGATGAAGGCTTTGTTGCGCAACCGCGGGTGGTTCAGGATGCGGCGGAACCCGACCAAGCCGATGCCGCCGCGTCCGATGTGCTCGTGCCGGTCAGCGCGCGAGCCGAGCGCGGTGCGCGAGTCGTTCGTGTGGACCACGCGGACCGAGTCCAGGCCCACGGTCCGCTCCACATGGGCCTGCAGGTCAGCCAGGCCTTTCACCCTGGAGAGGTCGAAGCCGGCCTGGTAACAATGCGCCGTGTCCAGGCAGCAGCCGAGGGGCACGCCGTCGGTCAACTCCAGGATGGTGGGTAGCTCCTCGAAGTCGGACCCCAGCGTGCCTCCGCCCCCGGCGGTGTTCTCGAGCAACACGCGCAACCGGCCCGTTTTTCTTCCCCGTGCTGCCTCTTCCAGTCCTGTGATGAACCGAAGAAGGGCACTGCGGCGGTCGCTATTGCCCGCGCTTCCCGGATGCGTCACCAGATATTCCGCACCCAGGATCGCGGCGCGCTCCAGTTCCCCGCGGAAGGCTTCAATGGATTTTTGGCGAATCCGCGGGTCCGACGAGGCCAGGTTGATCAGGTAGTTGTCATGAATGACCAGCGGATAGAGGTCATAGGTTTCGCGCAACCGCCACAGGGAGCGCGCTTCGGCCGGATCCACTCGTGACTGCTTCCACTGGCGGGGGCTGGAGGAGAAAATCTGGAACGTGTTGCAACCGAGGTGGTGAGCGCGTTCGGCGGATTTTGAGAGCGCGCCCGCGATGGACGTATGAATGCCGATGCGCCGCCCGGCCACCGGGCCCGGCGGCGCTTGATTCTCCGGGATAGCAATCGCCTCGGACAACCCCACCGCGCCTCTCCGTGCTCAGAAAAACATTCTCCGTATGTATATTAGCACGAACTCCGAACGACGGTGGCGCAGCGCTCCAAAGCAAGATGCTGCCATTCACCGACAGCTGAGCACGCAAAGCATGCCGGGACATGCACGGAGAGGCGCGCCCCCGGCCCGGCAGTTTCCACGATAAGTTCGACGCCGACAGGCAAGGATGCCTGTCGCTACTGTATACTTTTTCTCTTGAGGGCAGATGAAACGCAAGATTGAAGCCGTCCGGCTACTGTTCCCCTACCTGCGGCGCTACCGCTGGCGCTACGTGCCCGGCGTGTTGGCGCTGGTGGCCAATAACGTCGCTTGGCTGGCCATGCCGTTGCTGCTGAAGGCTGCCGTTGACAGCCTGACCCAGCCGCTCACCCATCAGACGCTGATGTTCTACGCGCTGGCGCTGATCGGGGTCGCCTGCGCCAAGGGTTTCTTCCAATACTGGATGCGCTGGATCTTGATTGGCATCTCTCGCGACATCGAGTACGACCTGCGCAACGACCTGTTCCGGCACCTGGAGCGCCTCTCGCTCGCCTACTACCACCGCAACCGTACCGGCGACATCATGGCGCGGGCCACCAACGACCTGAACGCCGCCCGCATGCTGCTCGGCCCCGGCATCATGTATTCGGCCAACACCCTGATGGTGATGGTCTTCGCGATGGCCATCATGCTGCGGCTGGACTGGCGGCTGACCTTGATGGCGTTCACGCCGGTTCCGGCCGTCACGCTGGCGGTGATCTACTTCGGCCGGCGCATCCACGACCGCTTTGAGCGCATCCAGGCCATGTTCAGCGAGCTGAGCGCCCGCGTGCAAGAGAACCTCTCCGGGATGCGGGTGGTGAAGGCGTATGCGCAGGAGGAGGCCGAAATCGCCCAGTTCCGCGCAGCCAGTCAGGAGTTCGTCAGGCACAACATCGGGCTGGTCAAGTTATGGGGGATGTTTTATCCGCTGCTGCAGGTGCTGATCGGGCTGGCGTTCGTGATCGTGCTATGGATGGGCGGGCTGGCGGTCGACGCGGGGCGCATCTCGCTCGGCTCGTTTGTGGCCTTCAACGTCTACCTGGTGCAGCTCACCTGGCCGATGATCGCGCTGGGCTGGGTGGTCAATCTGGCCGAGCGCGGCGCTGCATCCACCGGGCGCATCCGCCGAATCCTGGAAGAGCCGGTCGAAATCGCTTCCCCTGAAGAACCGGCGCGGCTGGGCGAGATTCACGGCGCGATTGAGTTCCGCAACTTGAGCTTCACCTACAACGGCCGGCCAGTGCTGCGCAACGTGAACCTGCGGATCCCCGCCGGCCAGACCGTGGCCGTCGTCGGCCACACCGGCTCGGGCAAAACCACGCTGGTGAACTTGATCCCTCGTCTGTTCGATGCCCCGCCAGGCACCGTGCTGCTGGACGGCGTGGACATCCGCCGGTGGTCGCTGGAGGCGCTGCGGTGCCAGATCGGCTTCGTGCCTCAGGAAACGTTCCTGTTCAGCGACACTCTTCGGGAGAACATCGCCTTCGGAGCTCCAGAAGCTGAGGATGCCAGCGTGCGCTGGGCAGCCGAAGTCGCCGGGCTGCTGCCCGACGTCGAGGAGTTTCCCGAGAAGTTCCAGACGCTGGTCGGCGAGCGCGGCATCACCCTGAGCGGCGGGCAGAAGCAGCGCACCGCCATCGCCCGCGCCCTGGTGCGAGACCCCCGCATTCTGGTGTTGGACGACGCGCTGTCCAGCGTGGACACCTACACCGAGGAGCGCATCCTGACCCGGCTGGCGGAAATGATGAAGGGGCGGACCTCCATTCTGATTTCGCACCGCGTCTCAACCGTCCGCGCCGCCGACTGGATCGTGGTGCTGGAGCAGGGGGAAATCGTCGAGAGCGGCACCCACGACGAGTTGCTTGCTCGTGGCGGCTATTACGCCGACCTCTATCAGAAGCAACTACTCGAGGAGGAACTAGAGAGAGCATGAAAGCAGGTTCCAGGTTTCAGGTGTCAGGGTTTCGCGACAAAGGCTCGCCTGACACCTGACACCTGGCACCTGAAACCTAAACAATGAGCGGCCACCACGAAGAAGAAGTCCTGGGCAAGGCGTACGACGCGCGCCTGATGAAGCGCCTGCTGCACTACCTGCGCCCCTACGTCTTCCTGGCGGCGCTGGCGCTGTTTGGCATCTTGGCGCACGCCGTCTTGCAGGCGGTGGGGCCCTTTCTAACGAAGGTGGCGGTGGACCGCTACCTGACCGAGTCGTCCGCCCAGCGCCTCACCTTTCTGGACGCCTACCTGAGCCCTGACACCTTCCGTGGCCTCACCCAGATTGCCATCCTCTACATTCTGGTTCTGGTGAGCTCCTTCGCCGTCGAGTTCTTGCAGACCTACACGATGCAACTGGCCGGACAGAAGGCGATGTTTGACCTGCGAATGCAGATTTTCGGCCACCTGCAGCGGCTGCACGTGGGCTTCTTTGACCGCAATCCGGTCGGGCGGCTGGTGACCCGGCTGACGACCGACATTGACGCGCTCAACGAAATGTTCGCCTCAGGTGTGATCGCCATCTTCGGCGACTTCTTCACGCTGACGGCGATCATGGTGGTCATGCTGTGGCTGAATGTGCCACTGGCGCTGGTCACCTTCGCCGTGCTGCCCCTGATCGCGCTGGCCACCGCGCTGTTTCGCAAGCGGGTGCGTGATTCCTACCGGCGGATCCGCACCGCCATCGCGCGCATCAATGCGTATCTGCAGGAACACATCAGCGGCATGGCCGTGGTGCAACTGTCTAACCGGGAGGAGAAAAGCTTCCGGGAATTCGAGACAGTCAACCGGCGACACATGGGGGCTTTCAAGGACGCGATCTTCGCCCACGCCCTGTTCTACCCGACGGCGGAAATCCTGAGCGCCGTGGCCATCGGACTAGTTCTGTGGTACGGCGGGCTGCGAGTGTTGGACGAGACGCTGACGGTGGGGGTGGTGGTGGCGTTCATCCAATATGCGCAGCGCTTCTACCGGCCGATCATGGATTTGAGCGAGAAGTACAACATCCTGCAAGGGGCCATGGCCAGCGCCGAGCGCGTCTTTAAATTGCTGGATACCCCGGTGGAGGTGACCTCGCCGGTCACTCCTGTCCGCCTGGACCAGGTACAGGGACGAATTGAGTTCCGTAACGTCTGGTTTGCCTACCGAGGCGCGCCCAGCCGGCGATCGGAAAAGGTGCCGACGGGCGACGGCAACCCGCCCGCCGAGCCGGACTGGGTGCTGAAGGATGTTTCCTTCACCATCGAGCCTGGCGAAACGGTGGCCATTGTCGGGCACACCGGTGCGGGTAAGACCACCCTGAGCAGCCTGCTGCTGCGATTCTATGACGTGCAGCGCGGCCAGATCCTGCTGGACGGCGTGGATCTTCGCCAGTTGGAGCTGACCGAGCTGCGCCGCCTGTTCGGCGTCGTGCTCCAGGACCCGTTCCTGTTCTCCGGCACCGTGGAGCGCAACATCCGTCTGGGCAGCGAACATTTGGAGATGGGTGACCTGGAGGAGGCTGCCGAACAGGTGAACTTGGCCGACTTCATCCGCTCGCTGCCCGCCGGCTTCCACGCGGAGGTCCGCGAGCGTGGGGCGACGCTGTCGACCGGCCAGAAGCAGCTCATCAGCTTCGCCCGCGCGCTGGCGCACCGGCCGCGCATCCTGGTGCTGGACGAGGCCACCTCCAGCGTGGATACGGGAACCGAATTACGGGTGCGCGAGGCGCTCGGCCGCATGGTGATTGGCCGCACCTCGATCATCATCGCCCACCGGCTTTCCACCGTGCAGCGCGCCGATCGGATCCTGGTGATGCACAAGGGGCTGCTGCGCGAGTCCGGCACCCACCAGGAGTTGCTCGCCGTCCGCGGCATCTACTGGAAGCTCTACCAGTTGCAATATAGGGATCAGGAAGTCCGCGCTTGACGGGCTGCTTCCTCACCTTTGGCCAATGGCGGGCTCATCTGATAGTGCATACTTGCGTCGGCAGCGTTTCCGTTGCATACTAAAGCAGGTTAATAATGGCCGAGAAGCTCACCAACGGCTTCCGCCTCTTGGAGTGGCTGCGGAAGATTTTCATGGTGGACCTGCTGAAAGGTCTGGCGGTCACCTTCCGATACCAACACCCAAAGAACATCTACACCGAGGAGTATCCGAAGGTCCGGCCGGAGGTGGCCGAGCGCTATCGCGGAGCGCCGCGGCTGAACATCAGCCCGGAGAATGGCGAGACGCTGTGCATTGCCTGCGACCTGTGCGCGCTGGCCTGCCCGGAGAACCTGATCGTAGTGGGCTGGCATCGCGAGGGTGGCAAGGGACGCAAGCTGCTGACCACCTTCATCTACGACACCTCCCGCTGCATGTTCTGCGGCCTCTGCGAAGACGCCTGCCCAACCGATGCGCTGGAATTGACCCAGGACTTTGAGCTGGCCAACTACACCCGCGAGGGCGCTATCTGGGACCGTCAGATACTAG
Organism: Terriglobia bacterium; assembly: GCA_965223005.1. GTDB lineage: Bacteria > Acidobacteriota > Terriglobia > JAJPHL01 > JAPKYU01 > CBDBKE01. The sequence goes on from CBDCVK010000010.1 coordinate 438,517, forward strand.
AGGAAGGTCCGCGCCCGACCCAGTACACCCGCTGAAGCCTGCCCGCGCGGCTACCAGACCCAATTTTTTCGCTGCAAGGCAGGCAGAATTTAGGCTCTTGCGCGCGGGGGGCCGAGCAGTCAGCCCTGCCACAATTTACGGGAGGTGCTCTTGGTTCGCCACGTTGTGTTTTTCAAGTTCAAAGCGGATGTGAACGAAGCCGATCGGGCCGACGTCGTCGCCCGCCTGAAAGCGCTGCCGGAACGGGTTCCGGGAATTCTCAAACCGGAGGTTGGGGAAGACTTCATAAAGTCGCCGCGATCCTATGACGTCGCGCTCGTGTTTGGCTTCGAGGACCGAGCGGCGATGGACCGCTACCAGAAGCACCCCAACCATGTGTCGGTGGGCGAGCGGATCCGGCCATGCTGCGAATCCGTAGTGGCCGTCGACTACGAGATCTAGCCGCAATTCTCCATCGCGTTGCGACCACCGCCTTCGAGGCGCCAATCAAGCGCAAACGCACCCGCTGGGCGCTGCGCAGTTCCTTTGCGTCCTGGCAGTTGGAAGATTCTGAGCCGCGAACGTCAGCGAAAGGTCCACCAGCGGGCAGGCGATTCCTCATCGGGGCGGTGGACGAGGCAGCGAAAACATGCTTTGATAGCGCCCGCATGCCCTACGTCCTGGCACTGGATGAAGGTACGACCACCACGCGGGCGATTCTATTTGACGAGCAGGGAGCCCAGCGAGCCATAGCCAGCCGGCCCATCCAGTGCCGGTATCCCCGCGAAGGTTGGGTCGAGCAGGACGCCGAGCAAATCTGGGAGACGCAGCTAGAAGCCGCCCGCCAGGCGCTGGCCAGCGCCGGGGTCCAAGCGCGCGAGGTGGCCGCGCTGGGCATTAGCAACCAGCGCGAGACCACTTTGCTTTGGGAACGCAAGAGCGGGCGCGCGGTGACCCCCGCCATTGTCTGGCAGGATCGCCGCACCGCTGACTTGTGCGAGCAACTGCGGCGCGATGGACTGGAGGCGGAACTTACCCAGCGGAGCGGCCTGCTGGCCGACCCCTATTTCTCCGGCACCAAGCTACGATGGCTGCTGGACTCAGGATCCGGCCTGCGTCAACGCGCGGTGGCCGGGGATCTGCTGTTCGGCACGGTGGACTCCTGGCTGCTCTACAAGCTGACCAAGGGGCGCCTGCACGTCACCGATGCCTCGAACGCCTCACGCACCCTGCTGTTTAACCTCAAGGAGCGCCGCTGGGACGAACGCCTGCTGGACATGCTCAAGGTGCCCGCCGAAGTACTGCCCTCGGTGCGCGGCTCCTCGGAGGTGTACGGGGAAAGCGATCCTGAATGGTTTGGAGGCCCCATTCCCATCGCCGGCATTGGCGGCGATCAGCAAACGGCGCTGTTCGGTCAGGCTTGCTTCCGGCCCGGCATGGCAAAAAACACCTACGGCACCGGCACGTTCCTGCTGCTGCACACTGGCAGCCAGCCGGTGCCGTCCCGCCACCGGCTGGTTTCCACCGTGGCCTGCGCTCCGGCAGGCCAGCGTGCCTATGCATTGGAAGGCAGCGTGTTTATGGCGGGCGCGGCACTGGATTGGATGCGCGACACGCTGCGGCTGTTTCCCGACGCGGCTGCCAGCGTGGAGCTGGCGCAGTCAGTCGCCTCCAGCGGTGGCGTCTACGTGGTGCCGGCGTTTGTGGGTCTGGGCGCGCCTTACTGGGACCCGCACGCTCGCGGGGCCATCCTGGGCCTTTCGCGCGGCACCACCGCCGCCCACATCGCACGCGCCACGCTGGAATCGATCGCCTATCAGACCCGGGACCTCGTAGAGGCCATGCAGCGCGACGCGCAGGTCGAAATCCGCGAATTGCGGGTGGATGGCGCCGCAGCCCGCAACGACTTCCTGCTCCAATTTCAGGCTGACCTGTTGGGCGCCCGCGTCGTTCGCCCCGCCTACACTGAAACCACCGCGCTGGGCGCCGCCTACCTGGCGGGCCTGGCAGTGGGCGTCTGGAAAACCACTGACGAACTGGAAACGCTGTGGAAGCGGGAACGCATCTTTGAGCCGCGCCTGGACCCGGCCCGCCGCGAAGAACTCTACGCCGGCTGGAAGCAAGCCGTCGCCCGCGTGCTTTCCAGCGGTTAGTGTGAGCCGCTCAGGAAAAAGCCGGTCACGCTATTGGCACGCTATTAACGCCCGACGCGCCAGGCCAGGATGCCCACCAGCACCAGCTTGATCAGGTCCAGGAAGGTATAAGCGGCATGAAGCTTGCCGAAAGCGGCCATTTGCGGGGGAGGCGGGCTGCGTGGAACAAAATCCAGGGTGCGTCCGAGGCTGCTGATGGCCGGAGTAATGACGCCCAGCATCACCACTACCAGCACCAGCAGGAGGCCGGCGAGGGTGAGGTTGGCCGGAGTGCGCGGCGTTTGTCTTAGCAACAGCACTAGCACGGCCGCGCCCAACACCAGTTGCACAGCGCCCCAAAGGCGGAACAACCAGCGGTTGAACTCCGAAGCCAGGTGTCGGTAGACCGGGCGTCGCGCGGCTTCCGGAACGGAGAGCAGCGTTGGCGCCGCCTCCGGCGTCGGTCGGCTGAGCACGCGGTCCACGTTACGGAAGCTGACCGTAGCCACCAGCCAGATCAGCAACGTGCCACCCATCCAGGCCCCTAGAAGCAACAGGATCGGTTTGGTCGGCACCTGCGTTTTCCCGGCCCAAGCGGCTCAGAAGAATAAGTACTTCCGCCAGGCGGCGTCGGACCTGCCCATCTGGCGCATCAGATGGCGGCTGGTATGCAGAGTGAAGGAGCGTGGGCGGCCGATGAGCCTCATGGCCGCTTCCTCCGGCAGGCGGTCACCTTTCTGGTTGTTGCAGGGATGGCAGCAGGCCACCAGATTCTCCCAACTGGAATCGCCGCCCCGCGAGCGCGGAACAATGTGGTCCAGCGTCAATTCTGAGGCCGGAAAGGCCCCGCTGCAGAACTGGCAGGTGTTGCGGTCCCGCATCAGGATGTTCTTGCGTGACAGAGCCCGGCCCTGGAAAGGGATGCGCCGGTATCCCAATAGACGGATCACGGAGGGCACACGTACCCTGCGCGACGGGGAGTGAAAGTAAGCTCGGCTTTCCTCCTCAGCGGAGGCCACGCCTTTCAGGATCAGCACCACGGCCCGGCGAGCGGCACAGACGTTGATGGGCTCGTAGGTGGCATTGAGAACGAGGACAGGAATGTGCAGCTCGCTCATTGAAATGGTTCAACTTTTCGCTTTGGAGTTGGGAAGGCGAAAGGCGAAGGCTGCAACCGGCAGGCGTGGATCAGGCCCCGACCAGCGGGGCCTCAGACTTCGGAAATCCAGGACCTGCGTCATGACTCGGCCGTTTCTCCCAGCTTCCTAAGAATCATAGCAGGAACGCCCCTTGGCGCTCAAGAGTGGCCGCCAGGAACGTGATGGACATTGGCCGGCCCCTGACGGGGGCGGAGCCCCCTCGTCCCGTTCCCCAATTACTTATTCGGAGGCCAGCGCGCGGCGGCGATCCTCGGCATAAGCGGCAAGATTTCGGTTGGCGGAGACGATGGTTTCCAGGGCCTCGGCTACACCCGGCAGGGCGGGACCGGGAATCACCACGTACAACTCATCTTCGCTCAACCCCGTGTATACCCGGTTCCCGATGCAACCCAAACTGGTGACGGCGCCGGCAGCGGAAAGCGCGGCAGGCAGGGCCATGCACGTGGGCCGTCCCAGCGCCGGCAGCGAAGAGTTCGCACCGGCGCGTGCCGCCGCCTCGCTGAGCAACATGGCGGCCGCCGGCCGGCAGGCGAACAGGACCACCTGCGGGGCCGTAGGCGCGTCGGCCAGCGGCGAATAGAGGACCGCCGCAGGCGTCCGGGGTAAACGCGGAATCCTCGGAATCTCGTCCAGGCTCAGGTAGCCCACCGAGGTCATCAGCCCCAGCGTCTCGTCCAGTTCCCGGGCGCGCTCCGGCGGAAGCTCGACGTTATGGGTGTAGCTGCCCACCGCACAGTTGTAGTGGTCCGCCGGAACCGTGTAAAAGGTGCGCCCCTCAGCAGCCAGGCGCCAGAAGCTGCACCCGGAGGGCTCGCTCCCGCTGAACCTGGGAAGCTGAGTCGGTTCCTCGGGGAGAAAGCTCACTGCCACCGGCCTCCTGGTTAAGCCAAGCTGCTCGCAGAAGCGAAGCTCCAGTTCTTTTCTGTCACTCATGCTCGTTGCCTCCTACTCCGCCCCCGGTCGCTTACGAGCTCAGCGCGTCAATCTTGGCGGCCAGAATGAAATCGCTTTCCGTCAGCCCGTCAATCTTGTGCGTCCAGATCTTGACCCCCACCTTGCCCCAGGCGAGAAAGATATCCGGGTGATGCCCCTGCTCTTCAGCCAGGTTTCCCACCCGATTCACAAACTCCAAGGCGCTTCGGAAATCAGGGAAGCGGAAGGTTTTCTCGAGGTGGTGCTCCTCAACCACGCTCCAGCCGGGCACCTGTCGTTCGAGCCCCTCCAGTTCCGGCCCTTTGAGCGGCGGGACTCCGCCGCGACACGGTACGCAAGTCTTTGCGGCCAGTTCTGACACGTTCATCCTCCTCTCCTGAATACCAAGAATACCACGAAACGACAAAGGGGAAACGATGTGGCGCCCGGTCCCGATCTATGCTAGCTTGGAGTGGGCGTCCGGTCCCCTGGCCGCCACGGAAATACTGATTTCCGGAACCCTCAGGAAAGGCCGCAGCGAATAGCACACAGCCAATGGCACACAAAGTAAAGTGCGTTAAGTTTCAGAAAGAGCTCCCCGGGTTAGACGCCCCGCCCTGGAGCGGCGAACTGGGGCAGCGGGTCTACGACAATGTCTCGCAGGATGCCTGGAAGCTGTGGCTGGAACACCTGAAGATGGTCATCAATGAATACCGGCTCTTCCCGGCCGATCCGGAAGCGCAGAAGCTCATCGAGGGGCAGATGGAGCAATTCTTTTTTGGCGAAGGAGCCGCCCTCCCACCCGGTTACGTTCCACCCCAGGCCAAGAGCTGAGAAAGCAGCGCTTAGACAACTGCCAGCATCGGCGAGATCCGGAAGTGCAGGCGTCGGTGCGCTTCGCGCAACGCCTCCTCCACGGCCGCGGGCGAGGAAGCGCGGGCAAACAGGAAGCCCGGATAGCTGGCGCCCTCCGGCCAAGGCACCAGCTTCTGGTGCAGCTTGGCGGTAACGTGGACCTCTTCGACGCCTGGCACCCGCAAGGCGTCTTCCACTCCTTCCACTTCCTCGAAGACCCCGGCGCCGGGGATGGGAATCATCATGACCCCTGCCGCTGCGCTTTCTCGGGCAATTCCGTCGAGCGACTCGCCCCGGGCGTTGCGGATAACCAGCTCCTCCAGCGACATCCCCGCACCGAAGCGGAGGGCGCGCGAGCAAAGGCCGCCGATGGGCCGCGCAGCCAAATCCAACACCCAAGGACCGCGGTCATTCAAGCGGAACTCGGCGTGCACAGGGCCGTGGAACAGCCCCAGGGCGCGCACTGCGCGCTCCAAACACCCGGTCAGGGCTGCCTGCTCGCTCACCGGCAGTCGCGACGGGGTCACATAAATTGTCTCTTCGAAGTAGGGACCTTCCAACGGGTCAGGCTTGTCGAAGATGGCCAGAACCCGCAGCCTGCCCCGCCACATGAGCCCTTCCACCGCAAATTCGGACCCGGGAACAAACTCCTCCACCAGAATCTGCTCGGTCTCAGCCTCCTTCTTCACCTGGATTTCGGGGCTAGCCAGCAGCGCGGCGATGCGGTGGAAAGCGGCCGCGAATTGCTCCGGGTTGTCAGCGCGAATGACGCCCCGGCTGGCGGCTAGCGACACAGGCTTCAGCACGCAGGGGAACGGGACGCAGGACACGCTCCCACCGTCGGCCGGAGGCGGCCCCTCGCGACAGGAATAGCAGGCATAGGCAGGCACGTTCAGCCCCGCTTCCTCGAACCGCTGCCGGGCAAGGAACTTGTTGTGGCAGGCTTCGGCCCCCTCGGGGCTGTGCCAGGTGATTCCCAGCGCGCGGCAGGCTACCGCAGCCGTCACTGTGGGCTTGTCGCCAACCGCCGCCATAGCCTGGATGGGATGCTCGCGAGCGTAGCGGCAAATCTCATCGGCCGAGTGCGCAGGATCTTCAAAGTGCAGTGGCAGCGCAGCGTCCTGCCAGGGGTCTTCCAGCACGTGGCAGCGGTCGGTGCCCAACACCATCTCCAGTCCTAAGCCACGGGCCACTTCGGCAAACGCTTGCGTCTGGTAGCCGGTGGTGGTGGCGAGAAGAAGGAGCCTGGGCGTCATTGCTTGCTTCTTACAGGGCTTGCTTCATACAAGAGCAAACTGCTCTTCGGTGGGTTCGGCTCAACAGTACCAGGGCTCGTTCAGGTAGGGCACGGTAGTACGCTGATAGGGATCGGGAACTCGCAGCGGCTGCGTAGAAATGCCTGCCGCATCGTGAGCCAGCTCCCAGACTTGGGAGAAAATCGCCCGCCGCGAGTGGCCCTCCTTTTCGGCCTGCCAGACCCGTCGTTGGACTTGCTCACACAAGCGGGCCACACGTGGGTCGGGATGCTTCCAGCGGTAACTCAACGCGGCCTCGTCGAAGCCCCCAGCGACGAGATGCCGCACCTCCTCCAGTTCCAGCAGCCGTGAACCGGTGGGGATCAGCAGCCGGATGGCGAGCTGGACGGGCGCCACCTGCTCGACCAGCTTCAGCTCGTCCAGTACCGCCAGCAGGTCGCAGTAGCCCCGCAGCGTGATCCACGGCGTAAAGGCGACAAAGGTCGGCGCCAGCACAAGGCCGGTGCGCCGGCATAGCTCCACGACGTCGTACAAATCGGCGCGGGTGTGCCCCTTGTCCAGCAGCTGCAATACGCGATCGTCCACCGATTCCACGGCGCTGGTAACAAACTGGCAGCCGGTTTCGGCCAGCACCGGCAGCGCGGCGGCGTGCTTCCGCAGGTGCTCCACCTTGGCGGTCACATCGTAGGTAAGCCGGGGAAACTCATGGTGCAGAGTTCGCACAATTTCCAGCGAATGCCTGACGCCGTTTAGGAAATCGGGGTCGCCGAAGGTGATGTGTTCGGCGCCCGCCGCGACCTGGCGGCGAATGTCCTCCAACACCACGTCCCGTTGCACCACCCGGAAGGCGCCGTTGTAGACCGGAACAACGGGGCAGTGGCGACAAAGGTGCTTGCAGCCGCGAGTGGCTTCGGTGTAGCCGACCGTACGCAGCTGCCCCTGGCCGTCGGTTAGCTGCGCGTAGGAGGACAACTCGGGCAGGCCGCTGCGGTCCGGCACGAGGAAAGTTTGGCGCGATAGCGAAACTAGCGGCTCTTTCTGCACACCCCGTCCGTCCGGCAGTTGCTCGAGCACGCGCACCAGGCCCCCTTCGAACTCACCCCCCAGAATCGTTTCAGCGCCCAGACCACGCAGGTAGCTTTCGTTGAGCGGCGCGTAGAGGCCGTAGAAGCAGAGGTGGGCGCGAGGGTTGAGGCGGCGAACAGTTTCCGCACCCCGCGCCGCTATGCGCGTCGCAGTGTGCATCGGCACGTAGAACGCCACCAGATTGGCCGAACGAACCGGCTCTTCCTGCAGCTTCTCCCGGGAAAGGTCCAGGCAGGTGACCGAAGCCCCGGCCTGTCGCAGCCAGGCAGCGGGCGAAGCCAGCCCGAAGGGCTGGCGCCCCAGCTCGTAGGTCGAAATGAGAACGACTTCCGGACTCATGCGGCGGCGGCTCCCAGGCGCGCTCACATTCATGATACCAAAACCCGCGCTCGGCCTGCCGGGCGTACAGCAATTCCGGCCCACGGGGGTGGGCAAGAATTCTGCTTGCACTCTGAGGGCGGTCTCGATATACTTTGCGACACAAAGCTTGCAGCCATGCCACCGGAACTGAACGAGGCACTGGAGCAGATCAGCGCGATCCGCGGGCACCTGGTGACTGCGGAAACCTTCCGCGGCTACCGGGCCGTGCCTGCTGCGGCTACTGGCGTAGTGGCGCTGCTGGCGGCGCTGGCGCAGCCGACGTTGGCCGGCGACCTGGTGGTTCAGCCTGTGCGGTACGTCATGCTTTGGGTGGGGGCTGCGGTGCTGTGCGCGGCCGGCGTTGGCGCGCAAATGCTGCTTGGCTATCTGAACTGTGCCTCAGCCCATCGGCGCGCCACCACGCGAATCGTGGTGGGGCAACTGCTGCCCTCGCTGACGGCCGGCGCGCTGCTGACCTGGATCCTGACCTGGCGGCAACCCGATTCGGTAGCCTTGTTGCCGGGCCTGTGGGCGATGCTGGTCAGCCTGGGCGTATTTGCCTCGCGGCGTCACCTGCCGCGAACCATCGGCTGGGTGGGCCTGTACTACTTGGTGTGTGGGGCCGCGATCCTGCACTACTTGCCCGGACGGGAAGCACTGGCACCGTGGGTGATGGGGGCAACCTTCGGCGTCGGCCAGTTGGCAGCCGCGCTGGTGCTCTACTGGAATCTGGAGAGAAATGGCTCGGAAGAGGAAGCAGTCTGAAACCCAACCGACCGGCGGACGCTTTGCCTACGAAGGCTTGGACCGGCTGCTGCACGAACGCGCGCGCCTGGGCATTCTGACCACTCTGGCCACTCGCCCGGACGGCGTGCTGTTCTCTGACCTGAAGGAACTGTGCGCGCTCACCGACGGCAACCTCAGCCGCCACCTGCAGGTGCTGCACGAGGCCGGCCTGGTCGAGGTCTGGAAGCGGTTTGAGAACCGGCGCCCGCAGACACTTTGCCGCCTCTCGCGGCAAGGGCGCGAGAGGTTCCTGGTTTACTTGACGGTGTTGGAAGAGGTGGTGCAGGACGCGGCCGTGACTCGCAGGGCGCTGCTGAAGCATTCCCGCAAGCCCCGGAAGGGAGAGGCGTTGGCCGCCTCCAGCGGCTGGGTGCCGGCCTGAGCAGTTTTTTTGTGGCATTTAACTTTGTACTACAGAGGTCTACATAACGCAAAGTACATTCCCAACACGGAGGCTCTCAATGCAAGTCATCCGCGCCGAGGCCATGGGACTCTGTTTCGGGGTTCGCGACGCGCTGGAATCCATCGCCGCAGTCCCCGACCCGCACCACGTCACCGTTTACGGTGAGCTGGTGCACAACGAGGAAGTGAACCGCCGGCTGGCGGAGCGCGGCTTTCGGCAGCTCACCGAGCACAGCCGGAAGCAGGCAGTGCCGGAAACGCCGGTAGTGCTGATCACCGCGCACGGCATCAGCAACGAGGAGCGCGCGCGGCTCGAGTCCACCGGCCGCCGCCTGCTGGACACCACCTGTCCCCTGGTGCGCCGGGCGCACCAGGCCGCGCTGCGACTGGATGCCGAAGGCTGCTTGGTGCTGGTGATCGGGCGCCGGGGGCATGTGGAAGTGCGGGGGCTGGTGGGGGACCTTCGTCGCTGCGAGGTGGTGGAATCGCCCGCCGAGGTCCGCAGCTACCCGGCCGAGCGGCTTGGGGTGATCTGCCAGACGACCACCCCTGATGCGCTGCTTCGCGCGGTGCTGCGTGCGGTGCAGGCCAAGAATCCCGCCACGCAGATCCGGTTCGTGGATACCGTTTGCCGTCCCACCCGTGAGCGGCAGCAGGCGCTCGAGCGCCTGTTGCCGGCTGTGGACGCCCTGGTGGTGGTGGGCGGCAAGAATTCGCGCAATACTCGGGAGTTAGCCGAAACGGCGCGCGCCCGGGGCGTCCGAACCCTACAGGTCCAGAGTGCGGCCGAGCTGCGCCCGGCCTGGTTCCAGGAGTACCACACGGTCGGACTGACGGCCGGGACCTCGACGCTCGACGAAACCATCGAGGAAGTGCATCGCCGACTGTTGGCCCTGGCGGTCGAGGCCTACTAGGAGCCATCCGCGTCCTCTTCCCGGAACTGCAACGACCCGTCCTCCGCTTCGCTGGCAGCCTCCTTCTGTCGCCTAGCAGCCCTGGGCAGTTGGGTTCACTGCTCGGCCGAAACAGCAGATCCATCCCTCCACTCAGGCGCTGAGCTCGGGATGACAGAGGAAGTGGATCGGTTGGTTCTACTTCTGCTCGCGGAGGACTTCGACCTTGGCCGCAGGCACCGTCAGCTTCATCAAACGCCCGCCCTCGTCCGCCCAGATCTGGATTTCAACCTGGCCGGTTTTCACCACAAGCTTGCGGAGCGACTGGTCATTTCCCTCATGCTGGACTCTGACCATGCCCGGGGCCGTTTCCTGCCGCACCAGCACGTCCATATGCTGGGTGCCACCCTTGATGAAATCGTACTGGCGGACTAGGAAGGTATAGTGGTGGAAGAAATTCGTGTCCAGGATCACCACGTTCTTAGGCAGGAAATAATCCATGCGCTGCGAGCCGCCTTCGGTCGTCCTGTATTGGGCGGTGGTCTTCTCCGGACCGAAGGCGAGGACGGCGGAGCCGCGCTTGGGCGATTTCTGGACACGCTTGTAGCTGATCGGCTCGATGCCGTTGCGCAGCACCAGAGTCGCGGTCTCCTTCATGCGCCCGACTCCTTCCGAGCTAATCTGCAGCTCGGCGGTTGCCCGTACGCCTTTGGCCGTGGAGGCGATCTCGAAGCGTTCGACGCCGATCTCCTTCCCGTCAGAATAGATGCGGAACACCCCGCGGTCGCTCAGGGCTTGCTTCCCGAACAGCGGCCCCACCAGGCACAGCAGCAGGATCAATAGGAACTGTCGAGGCATAAGAAATCCATAACCTGCATTGCAGCCACGCCCCTGGAAAGTGAACCTCATGCTCGTCTCCGTGCCGGCTGTGTTGCCAGGCCGTCCAGAATTTCTTTTACCACACTTTCCGTAGCGCCCGTAGCCTCCACACGCAGGCGGGCCCGTGCATAGAATGGAATGCGCTCGCGATAGAGCGCCCGGAAGCGCTCCGGATCGCGGGCCAGAGGGCGATCGGTCCGGTGGCGTCGGCAACGTTCCAGCAGGAGTTCCGGCGGCCCGTCCAGCCAGACGGTGCACCCGCCCGACTCTTCCACCAGTTCCACGTTTCGCGGCTGGGCAAACGCCCCGCCGCCAAGGGCCACCACTGCCGACGCTTCTGCTACCTCCGAGAGCAGCCGCTCTAGTTGTTGATGTTCCAACTCGCGAAAGGCGGCTTCCCCCTGCCGGTCAAAGATTTCGGGAATCGAGCAACCGGTAGCCGCTTCAATGCGGTCATCCAGATCCAGAAAGGGGCAATCCAGGCGCCGGGCCAGCGCCTGGCCCACCACGCTCTTGCCACTTCCCATGAAGCCGATTAGAAAAACCACTGAGTCCAAGACCCAAAGTCTAAGGTCCAACGTCCAACGCCACGTTCTTCGGCACAAGCCCTGGACCTTGGACTATTTCAGGACCGCCTTCCCCATGCCCGCATTGTTTCCAAGATCATAGGCCCGTAGCACCACCAGGTGTTCCCCGGGGTTGAGGTTCTCTACCCGGAGAACAAAATCTTCCAGGCGCGAGTCCACAATCCCGTCCTGGGAATAGACCGGCAGCCAGGGGCCGGCGTCCACTGAGTATTCCGCACGTTGCAAGACCGAGGCGGCGTCCGTCACCCGGAATTGCACCTCCGCTGCACTCCCTTTCCGTTGCTTCGTCAGGAGCCGGACCTGAGGCGGCGTGTTGTCAATCAAAAACGGCGCGCTCCGCTCCTCTGCGCTGCGGGCGGTCTGGGGCGGATTGCCCTGAGCATCGGAAGCGACCAGGCGAACCTGGTACTTGCCGTCCGGCAGGCTTTCCGGCTCCGGCTGGAAGCGGAACCTGTACAGGTTCTTTTTCAGCAGCTTCCATTGGGTTTCGCCCTCGCCCCGGATGTAGAGGTTGAAGCTCATCCGGTCGCCGTCCGGGTCTTCAGCCTGCCAGGCGATTGTGATGTTGGGTTGGGGGGCCCTACTCTGAGCCGGACCGGGTTTGGGCGTGGACACCTGAGGTGCTCCGCGTTTCTGCGAAGCGGTGACGGTGTCCCGTACGACCACCACCATGGGCTCGGTGCTCGCACGCGCAGCAGCGGGCGCGGCGAGCGAAGCAGCCTGGGGCACCGACGCGGGTAGCATGGCCCGAGCCACCTTGACGGAGCGGATGATCGGCGCCCGGTTTTGCGGAAGGTAGGCTACGGAAACTTCTTCCAGGCTGGGCGAGCGTCCCTCGGCAGAGCGGAGCACCACCTTCCACTGCAGATATCGGGCAGGCGGACTCTTCACCTGTTGGTCGAACAGGTCCTCCCGGCCACCCACGGCACCAGGGTCGGAGGTCTGCGTCCACTCACTCCAGGTGTGGTCTGGGGTGGAAGAATTACCGCTGCGGGTGAGGAACTCGACACGCGTGCCGGCCGGCACCCCGGCGCGCCAACTGAGCTTCCCCCAGCGGGAAATCCGGCCGGTGTCTTGCACCGGCGACTCGTAGGAACCGTGCTTGTCGGGTGTGGTGCCCAGGCGGAACAGTTTGCCGAAATTGCTGGTGGCAACCAGCACGTCGGAGCCTCGGCGAAGCAGGCGCGTCGTCTGCTCTTCCTCGGTTTCCACCAGCAGTGTGGTTTGCTTCTCGGCGTTCAATTGGTAAACACGGCCCCGCTCGTCAGTGGAGAACAACAGGCCTTCGGCGGCCGGCAGGATGCCATAGACGCTCTCTCGCTCGGATCTCCACATCTCCTCCACACTGCCATCGGGGGCGACCCGGTAGATAGCGCTGCGAGTCACGCCGGGGAAATGCACCCTCGGAGTGGCGAAGGTCGCAGCGGCGCTGGCCGCCTGCTGGGCCGCCCTCTCCGCCGCCTTGCGAGCCTCCTGCAACTTCTCCTTCTCCACTTGGCCCTCCGGGCCTGGGGAGGGAACAGCCTTTGCGCTGATGGTGACTGAGACCGCTGCGCTCTGGCCGCCGGAAACCACCGCGCCACCAGTGCTGCCCAGACGGCGCTGCCCCCGGGCCATCGCCGCCGCCAGCACGCTGCCGTCCGGCCCGACGACCACGTTGTGGATTTCCTCCAGGGGCGCATCATAGAGCACAAACGCTTTTCCCGCAGGCGAGATGCGGTAGAGCAGCCCGTTGGGCTCGCTGCCGGCTACCAGCGCCTGTTCCAGCCCCAGCGCCAGCGACATGACGTGGGTCTGCTGAGTGTCGAAGAAAAGCGACCCGGTGCCGTCGGGCGAGACGCGGTAAATGCGGCCGCGGTCGCCGGTGCCGACGTAAAGCGTGCCTTCGGGGGTCACCACCAACGCCCAGATGTACTTGGCCTGCGGGTTGAAGAACTCCTGCGCCTTGCCATCCGGCGAGACCTTGTAGACCTTGCCGTCCGGAGACGTACCGACGTAAAGGTTGTTGTCGCGGTCCACCGCCAGCGCAAACACGTCTGGCTCAGGTGCGTCAAAGAACTCCTGAGCCTTCATCTCCACATCCAGCTTGAACACTTTTCCCGCGTGGCCGGTGCCCAGGTAAAGGTTGCTGGCGCGGTCTTCGACCACGGCCCAAACCAACGCCTGGCCAGTAGAGAAAACTTCTTCCAGCCGGGGCGCCAGCGACAACTTACCGTCGCGGCTGAGGGAAACTCCGGTGAAGGTGCCGCGAGCAAACCTGGCGTAGGTCTCCATCTGCCAGAAAGTCGTGCCTGCCGGAAAAGCCGGCCAGGCAAGTGCCGTCGTCAGCAAGATGGCCACCAGGCAGCGGCGCGTCTGGACTGTCATTGGGGTGGTTGCAAACGCAGGCATGACCGAAGCATGAATCTCAGGTTGGAGCCGAACTTGAGTGGCACCTAGGAAACAGCTTACGGTGGATTGGCTTGCTTGTCAAAAGCGGCGCGGATGAAAGCTGGAGAGCTTGCGCCCGTTGGTGACGCATCCGGCACGAGTAATACTCACAACCCCAGGTCCTTCCACAGAGCGTCCACGCGGGCCTTCACTTCAGGACTCATCTTCATCTCATCGGGCCAGGGCCGGGTAAAACCTTCTGTGGGCCACTTGCGCGTGGCATCCACGCCCATCTTGGAGCCGTAGTTGGGCAGCCGGCTGGCGTGATCCAGAGAATCAATGGGGCCGAAAGTGAACTGGATGTCGCGCTCCGGGTCAATGTGGTTCAGCGCCTTCCAGACCACTTCACGAGGATTCTGCACGTCCACATCATGGTCCACCACCACGATGCACTTGGTGAACATGGCCTGCCCCAAGCCCCAGATGGCGCTCATGACCTTGCGCGCGTGGCCCGGATAGGACTTGCGCATGGCCACCAGCATCAGGTTGTGGAAGATGCCCTCGGCGGGCATGGACATGTCCACGATCTCGGGCAGTTGCAGCCGCATCAGCGGTAGGAAGATGCGCTCGATGGCGTGCCCCATCCAGAAATCTTCCATGGGAGGCGGGCCAACAATGGTGGTGGGGTAAATGGGTTCTTTGCGGTGGGTGATGCAGGTGATGTGGAACACCGGGTATTGGTCGGCAAGCGAGTAGAAGCCGGTGTGATCACCGAAAGGCCCTTCGGTGCGCAGCTCATCCAGGCGCACGTAGCCTTCCAGCACGATTTCGCTGTTGGCCGGCACCTCCAGGTCGACCGTTTCGCAGCGCACCAGCTCCACCGGCTTCTGGCGCAGGAAGCCGGCGAAGAGCAATTCGTCCAGATCCGGCGGCAGCGGCAGCACGCCGGAGAGCATCACCGCCGGGTCGCTGCCGATGGTTGCCGCCACTTCCATTGTTGAGCCGGCCCGGGCGGCTTGCGCCCGCCGGAAATGCTCCGCGCCGTGCTTGTGCAGTTGCCAGTGCATGGCGGTGGTGCGCTCGTCAAACACCTGCATGCGGTAGCAGCCGGCGTTGCGCTTGCCCGTTTCCGGGTTGCGGGAGAACACCACGGGGAAGGTAATGAAGCGGCCGGCATCTTGCGGCCAGCATTGGATGACGGGAAAATCCAGCACCGAGAAGTTGTCGCGTTCCACCACCTCCTTGCAGGGCCCGCTACGCACCGTACGGGGGAAGAAGGCGCCGATCTCCGCCAGCTTCGGCAGCATCTTGATCTTTTCCAGCAGGCCCGCTGGTGACTTGAAGTCCAGGTACTGGCGGATGCGGTCGGCCACCTGCTCCAGCGAGTCCACCTCCAGCGCCAGGTTCATGCGCCGGGCCGAGCCGAAGGTGTTGATCAGCACCGGGATCTGGTAGCCCTTGGGGTTTTCAAACAGCAGGGCCGGCCCGCCTTGCTTGCTGACGCGGTCGGTGATTTCGGCGATCTCCAGCACCGGGTCCACCTCCACCTCGATGCGCTTCAGCTCCCCGGCCTGTTCGAGCGCGCGGATGAACGCGCGTAAATTCTCGTATGCCATATCTTACTCACGTGGAATGTAGGGCCCCATTATAGACGAGAGCGGCGGCTTGTCGTCTATCTGGCTAGGACCCTTTGCGCTAGCCCAAAGGCCTTCAGAAACATCGTAGGGGGCTTCATCCGTTCTGCAGTAATCTGTCAGTTTCATAGCCACCACGGTGTCGGAACTGCAGACGCGAACAGCGATGCAAGGCATGCAGCACCATCCGGAAAAGATGAGTCGAAGACATTGGGCAGCGTTTGGCGCGCTCATGTTGACGGTTGCGTGTTTCTTTTGGCGCCACCTTTTTACGACTGACGTTCTATTCTACCGGGACATCTCTTACGCTCACTACCCGCGGGTCGCGGAGCTGCGTGCAATTGTGCACTCCGGGCTGCCACCTCTGTGGAACCCCTTCGAACACTTCGGGGAATCTGTCATTGCCAACCCGAACTACCTGTTGTTCTACCCGACCACCTGGTTGGCCTGGGTGCTGCCACCAGCCTACGGTTTCAAGCTCCACTACGTGCTGCACTTCTTCTTGCTGGCGGCGGGCGCCTTCCTGCTGGCGCGGCGAATCGGGCTGAGGCCCGCCGCCTGCTACGCGGCCGGGGCGGTGTTCGTCTTCAGCGGTCCGGTCATGTCGCTGGGCAATTTCTACAACATGTTGGCGGCGGCGGCCTGGATGCCCTTGGCTATCCTGGCCGCCGACTACCAGATGCGGCGCGGCGGCTGGCTCGGAGCCGGGCTGTTTTCCGGCGCCCTCACGATGCAGTTGTTTGCCGGGGAGCCGCTGACCAGCATGGCCACAGTGGCGTTGGCGCTGGGGTGGGTGATGGGGTTCTATGCCGATTGGCGTGGCCCGATCCAGTCCATGGTCAATCGGGTCCTGGCCGGCCGCTTCCTGCTGGTCCTGCTGCTAACGGTCGGACTTGCGGCTGTGCAACTGCTTCCCGCGTTGTGGCATCTGGGTAAAACGGACCGCCCGTCCCTTAGCTTCGAAGCCGGCTTCTTCTGGTCTCTGCACCCACTGAAGCTGCTGGACGTACTATTGCCGCGCTTTTGGGGAGACGCGCTTTCCCACTGGCATCTGCCCTGGCTCTACCTGGATGGCCGCGAGCCGCTGCTGTTATCGCTGTTCATCGGAATTCTCCCAATTGGGCTCGCGCTGGTGGCCGTGCTGGTGGGCCGGGACCATTCTACGCGCCTGTGGCCGACGCGCTTCTGGGGGCTCACCGGTGCGGTGGCGCTGCTGATCGCGCTCGGGAGCTTCACGCCCTTTTCATACGTGCTCTATTACGTGCTGCCAGTCTTCCAGATCGTTCGGTTTCCGGTCAAGTTGCTGGTGCCGGTGGCGTTGGCCGTATCCCAACTGGCGGCGATCGGCATCGAGTACCTGGCGGTCGAAAAGCCGGGGGAACGGCAGGCTCGCCGCTTGCTGTGGCTGGGCGGCGGCGTGGTGGCTCTGGGGGTCGTCTGGCTGCTGCTGGCTGTTTATGCGCGGTTCCTGCCAGACGACGCCGTGCAGGCAGCCCGAAGGCTGGCCGAAATCCAGTTTCACCACACCCGCGTGCTCAACCTCCGGCCAGTGCTGGAGATGAATCATGCAGAAACCGTCGAACGCGCTGCGTTGTGGCTCACGTCGGTGATTGCGCAGCAATTGCCTCATGTATTGCTTCCAGTGCTGCTGATCGCTGCCTTGATCTTCTGCCGCTGGCCAGCATCTTCAGGTGTGAATCCCTGGCTGATAGCGGGCCGGTTTCGTTCGCTTCTGGTATGGCTCGCCGTCGCGGTCGGGGTCTTACTGTTAATGCTGAACCACCGGACGGTAAATCCCGTCGCTCCTCGGCACTTTCTTGACTACCAACCACCCGTTCTGGAAAAGCTGAAGAGTCAAAGCCCGCCGCTGCGCGTCTTTGCGGAACCGCAGCCGGTTGTGCCGAATCTTCCTTCCCGGTTCCTTCTGCGGAATCCTTTGGATTTTCTGCCTGCCGCCGCCCAGTTGCCCTATACGCTCCGCCAGAGTCTGCAGATCAGCGCGGGAACTCTGGGCGTAGAAAATAGCTACACCGCAGATGCGGAGATGCTCCTGCCGAAACCACACGCCCTCCTGAACAATCTGATCTATCTGACCCCCCCGCCCAACATGCCGCTGGCGCGGCTGCTGGCCGCGGGTAGCGTCGAGTACGCCCTGTTACGCCACTGGGAGCCCAAGCCTGACGCCCGCTTCGCCCTGGTGGGAACGTTTCCGAATGAGACCCGCTTTCCCGTCAATGCCTATCGCGTGATGGACGCGCTGCCGCGCGCCTACCTGATTGCGGCTCACAAAGCCGAGCTGCTGCCAGCGGACGTGTCAGGCCTGGTCCGCCTGGCCTCGGATGAATTTGATCTCAGTACCCAGGTGATCCTGGAAAGCGACGCAGGAAACGCGCACAAGTCACCGGGGCCAGCAGCCGGGGAGAAAGGACCTGCCGGCGAAGCCCGCATCTTGCATCGCGACGCGTTGCATGTCGAAGTCCAGGCGGTAGCGTTCGAGCCCGCCTACCTGGTGCTCACCGACAGCTACAATGAAGAGTGGCAGGTGAGTGTGGACGGCCGACCTGGCCGGATGCTGCGCGCGAATCTGATCTTTCGTGCCGTGCCGCTAACGCCCGGATCTCACCGGGTGATCTTCCGCTATCGGCCCCGATCACTGTATTGGGGAGTTGCAATCACGCTGGCCACGGCCGCGGCAATCGGGCTGCTCATCTGGCGGCGGAGGTAGAAAACTTCACTAGGAAATTTCGCTATTCTTTACTCTTCTGGTTCTTCTGGCTCTTGGCGGGGTCGCTTTCGGCTGGGTGATCTGGGAGAGAACGACTCAGGGTTCGCCGCCAGCTTCTCCAGCAGTTCTTGAGGGATGTCGACAGTAATGCGCAATGTGCCCGCCTCCTGTTGCACGTCTAAAGTATTCAGAAGTTCGAGCGGTTCGGGGCGGTCGGAGGGAGCGCCCATGCGCATCGTCGCCAGGAAGCCACGCGCAAGGTCGTTCAGGGTGCCGGCATCCTGCTCGTTGCCGAAGGTGCCCTCGAGGAACAGTCGCAGCCCGGAGGTGACCTTGAGGGCGAAGGTGGTGGCTTCGATTCGCTGCAGCAGCTGAAACACATTGGCCTGCCCGGGCGGGGGATTACCAGCTGTCTTCAGCAAATCCCCAGTAGCGAGGGCGACGGCCCAAAGCTGGTTCTCAGACCCCAACTCTTGCAACTGCTCAACCAATTCACCATTGTTCAGCACGCTGGGGCCGGGTTCCAGCTTCAGGTCCAGCGCCTGCTTCACCGCCGATGTTGTGCCCAGCAGGATCGTCTGGTCGTCCAGCAGCACTGTCGTCACTGACTCGCTCTTAGAAAGCTCAGGGTCTTCCTTCTCCACCATCCAGATTTCGAAGCCTCGGTAGAGCTCCGGCGCATCAGACTTTTGCCGCAGGACCGCAGAAATTTTCGAGCGCTCGTACCGCGCCGTCACAACCACTAGACCCCTTACCGAGTCGGGCA
Organism: Terriglobia bacterium; assembly: GCA_965223005.1. Taxonomy (GTDB): domain Bacteria; phylum Acidobacteriota; class Terriglobia; order JAJPHL01; family JAPKYU01; genus CBDBKE01. Next base: position 457,299 of record CBDCVK010000010.1, read on the forward strand.
TCTCCCCCCCCGGGGAGGCTCCAGAACGCGCCCGTCACCCCTTTGAAGTCGCGCAACACATCCAAGCCAGTGTCAGCCTTAAAACTGCGGTACCCGGGGTCGTTCATTGCCTCCTCGGCGCGCGACCGCACAGTAGCAAAGGCAGCCGAGGAGAGCAGCCCGTCCAGGTCCAGGCCAAACAGGACGGTCGCCTCCGCCGGCAGGAGCCCCAGGTTGTTGTTCAGTTGGAAGGGATCTGCTGAGGCGGGCTGCTGGCTGCCGCGCCCCATCAGGAGACCTGTCACCGCTAGCAAAACAACGAGGATTGCGACAAAGGATTTGCGACGCATGGAAACCTCACCTTCCCTCAAGTTTCGCCAGCCGCGCAAGCGCGGCTGGGTTGTGTTCCGTACCGTCTGCTAATGATTCCCGAGATTCCGGCTCCTTATTCAGGTTCCTCTTTCTTTGGACTGAAATCCGCAATGCTGGTGTCTGGGCTGGCAAACGGGCCACAGGGGGTGCCCCCTCGGGGTTCAGCGCAATGCGGGGGTTGGCTGCTTGACGTTGATCGGCCAGAGCCAGCCGTGACGGTCAGGTTTCCGTCCCTCGATAATGGCGAAAAATTCTTCCTGTAGCGCGCGAGTGATCGGGCCGCGATTCCCGCTGCCGATCGAAATCTTGTCCACCGAGCGCACTGGGGTAATTTCGACGGCGGTGCCGCTGAAAATGACCTCGTCGGCAATGTAGAGAGCCTCGCGCGGAATGACCTGCTCGACTACGGGAATGCCCAAGTCCCGCGCCAGCCGCAGCACGGTGTCCCGGGTGATACCGGGCAGAATTGCCGATGCCAGCGGAGGCGTGTGCATCGTCCCGTCTTTTACCACGAAGACGTTCTCCCCGCTCCCTTCGCTGATGAATCCGTTCACGTCCAGCGCGATGCCTTCGGCGTAGCCGTTGGCCATCGCCTCCATCCGGACCAACTGCGAGTTCATGTAGTTGGCGGCAGCTTTGGACATGGCAGGCAGGGTGTTGGGCGCCATCCGGGCCCAGGAGCTGATGCAAACGTCGGTGCCTTGCTCCAGCGCTTCTTTGCCCAGGTACTTGCCCCATTCCCAGCAGGCCAGAAACACCTCGACCGGGCAGTTGCCGGGGTACACTCCCATGTCGCCGTACCCGCGCAGCACGATGGGCCGCACGTAGCAGGCCTCCAGGCGGTTGACCCGCACCAGCTCCCGCATCGCTTCCGTCAGCTGCTCCCGTGAATGGCCGATTTGCATGCGGTAGATCTTGGCAGAGTTGAACAACCGCTCGACGTGCTCCTTCAAGCGGAAGATCGCCGGCCCGTTGGACGTGGCGTAGCACCGCATCCCCTCGAAGACCGCAGATCCGTAGTTCACCACATGGGACAGCACGTGGATCCGTGCCTCGTCCCAGGGGATGAACCGCCCGTCATGCCAGATCTTCTCGCTTTTCTTGACGGCCATTCCTGGTTGGGTGTCCCTCTCGCCGAATCAGTATAGCATTGAATCCAATGCTGTCAGGTAGTCCCAAGGAACCCGTCCGCGGCGGCCAGCACGAACAAGCGCGAAACGCGCTGCCTAGGCAGTGCATCTGTAAGATAGCCCCTGGGAAGCCGTTCGTGGCAGGATAGAAGCCCAGGAGAAAGATCATGTCGCGATATCGCCCACTGCTCACCGTGCTGGTTGCTTTGGTCTTGGTGGCGCAGGTCCTGGCCGCTCGCACGCGCGTCAAACCGGGAATGAATTTCTTCTCCAAGCAACAGGAAATTCAGTTGGGCAAAGAGGCGGCCGCCGACCTGGAGCGCCAACTGTCGCTGGTCCGGGACCGATCAATGAACACCTACGTCAGCCAACTGGGACGACGCTTGGCCCGCTATTCGCCGGCGCCCAACTATCCCTACACGTTCAAGGTGGTGCGCGACAAGCGGATCAATGCGTTCGCGCTGCCGGGCGGTCCGATCTACGTTCATACCGGAACGGTCGCGGCCGCCGAGAACGAGGGGCAACTGGCTGGAGTGATGGGACACGAGATCGCGCACGTAGCCCTGCGCCACGGAACGAACAACGCCTCCAAGGCGATGCTGGCGCAGATGCCGCTGGCAATCCTGGGAGGAGTGATCGGCTCTGGGTCCCTCGTGGGACAGCTCGCAAGGTTCGGCATCGGCTTCGGCGCCAACTCTGTTCTGCTGAAATTTTCCCGGAATGCGGAGCGCCAGGCCGACATCATCGGCACACAGATGCTTTTTGACGCGGGGTATGACCCGCAGGAGATGGCCCGCTTCTTCCAGAAATTGCAAGGCGAGAAGCGTGGCGGCTCGATCGAATTTCTCTCCAGCCACCCCAACCCGGGCAACCGGGTCGAGGGAGTGCGCAAGGAAATCAGCACGCTTGGGCCGCAGAAATATCAGGTGGCGGAGAATCCGGACTTCGGACGGGCCCGGTCGCGGGCCGTCCAGCTCAACCGGCAGCCGGCTGCCCGGCGCGAGCGCGACTTTGGCCACGAAGAGCGTGCTGAGCACCAGCACCCCCGCCTGCCCAGCCGCAATTTCCGCGTCTTTGACGCCGGCTGGTACCGCATCCAATACCCGGACAACTGGGAGGTCCACGGAAGGGGAACTTCGGCGCAGACTATCGCGCCGCGCGAAGGCATTGTGCGCTCGCGCGAGACCTCGGGAATCGCCTACGGCGCCCTGGTCAGCATCTTTGAACCAGAAACGGACGAAGATGGGCGCGTCAGCCTCCATCAGGCCAGCTCGCAACTGATCGAGCAGATCCAGCACAGCAACCCGGGGATGCGGGTGATCAGGAGGAGGCAGCGAACTCGAGTCGGCCGCCAGCGGGCCGTTTCTCTGACGCTGCGGGGGCCCTCGCCGGTGCGCGGCGAAAACGAGCTGGACTGGCTGGTCTCGACGCTCCGCCCAGACGGGACGCTCTGGTACATCGTGTTTGTGGCTCCTGAGCAAGACTTCGGCGCTCTTCGTCCCACCTTCGAACAGATGTTGGATTCGGTCCGCTTCCCCCGCTGACCTTCAGCAAGCTGCTGAAAACCACAACGTGGGTCTTGCAGCGGCCTACTAATCGAACCTCAAAGCAACTTCTGTCAACTCCAAAGCAACTTCTGCAAGCAACCGGGGTTTCTGTTTGTGAAGACCATCTTCTTCGGGAACACGCGGGTATGCACCTGGGATGGGATGGCTTCCAACATTTTGTAAAGAAAAATGACTTTGAGGGGAGATCGTCAATGAAAACTAGGTTACTTGCCGTAGCGGCAGTGTGCTCGCTCCTGTTTTCGATTCCCATGGTTGCTCAGGACGAGCCCGCAACGGATCAAGGGAGACTGCTGGAAGCTGTCCAGCGCATCTTGGAGCTGACGGACTCGCAGGCCCAGGAATTAGCAGATTTGAGGCAGTCGCATCTCGAACAAGTACATGCTCTGTGGACGCAAATCCGGGAACTGGAACAGCAGAAGGCCGCACTGCTCAGCTCCGACAACCCGGAGCCCGGCCAGGTCGGAGCCATTGTGATTCAGCAGTTTGGGTTGAAGCAGCAGGTGCAGGCGGCGAATCAGTCTTATCATGAGGCCGCACTGGCTCTTTTGACGCCGGAACAGCAGGAGAAAGTGGCCAAATTCAGGAGGCCGTACACCTGGCACGCCAGGGAAGACCGTTAGCCGCATTCGGGCTTATCCACCCGCCCCGCCCGCACCACTCTTTCAGGAGACTCCTGCGCCAGAGGTTTGGCCGGAGGTTTGGCCAGAGTTCTGCAATGCCGGGAGGGGAAGACCACACGGCGCCCGGGCCGGTTCCGTTCCGGCTATTCCCAACAAAGTGAGTCTCTAAAAGCGAGAGACCCGGGCAGGTGACTTTCGGCAATGCGCCTACCTCCGGACTCCAGTTTCATTTTTGGATAAGGAAATTGCCGATGGCCAGCGCGTCCACCCCGCTGGAGTAAAACACGCGCAGGGCTTCGCTGGGAGTTGCGGCCAGGGGAGCCCCCGGTTCATTGAACGACGTATTGATCAGCACGGGATGGCCGGTCAGTTCGCCCACCCGCGTCAGCAGCTCGTGGTAGTGCTTGTTGCCCGCACGCGGTACGACGTGGATGCGCGCCCGATCGCCGGCAAACGCCAGCCCGGGAACACTGGCCGCATCCTTGACCCGCGCCACGGAAGCCAGGTAAGCGGCTGGCGCAGGCCAGCGATAGTCAAAGTAGCGCGCGGCGGCCTCTTCGGTCACCGAAGCTGCAAGCGGCCTGAACGGCTCGCGGCGCTTGGTGTAGGCGTTCAGGTTCTCCTTCACCCAATGATCCCGCGGGGCTGCCAGAACACTGCGGTGCCCCAGGGCCCGCGGCCCGAATTCGGCGGCCCCTTGAAACCAGCCCACAAACGAACCACCCGCAAGCAACTCGGCTACGGCGCCCACTAGTTGTGGCATGGCCTGATGGCGATAGCGCAGTCGGCAGTTATCTAGGATGTCTTTAATCTCCTGCCCGGAGAAAGCGGGACCCAGGCTGGCTGACAGCATGCAGCGCCGTAGGGAAACGCCGGCGGCCTGGGTGACGGCCATGGCCCCGCCAATGGCGCACCCCGCGTTGCCGGCGGCTGGTGGAACAAAACCGTCGCGGAAGCCAGTCCGTGTGGCCAGCGCGTCGGCCAGCAGGACGTTGAAGGCGACGCCGCCGCCAAGACACAGCGTTTCGGCGCCCGTGCGCTGGCGCCAGTGCTCGGCCAGCTCCACCAGCGCCGCTTCGACTTCCGATTGCAGGCTGGCGGCCAGATTAGCCCGCCAGCTTTGCGGCATCGCGGCGGCGGCGGTGACCGGACTTCTGGGTCGGCCCTTGGAGCGTGGTTGCAGTCCAATCGCCGAGAGGAACTTTTCCGAAAGCCGGACACGTCCGGAAGCGCTGGAGCTAAAGCAGTCGGCCTTCAGGCGCAGCTCGCCACGATGAAACGGCGCCAAGATGCGGCGAAAGACATCACCGAACTCAGGCTCCCCGGTGGTGCTCAGCCACACGGTGCGGTGGACATCGTCCGCCGGGTCCCAACCCAGCAACGCTGTGATTTCGCTGTAGAGCAATCCCAGCGAGTGGGGGAAGGTCCCGTCGGCCAGCGGCCGGATGCCATCGCCCTCGGCCAGTGCCACCTGGGCTGCCCGCATCGCCGAACCGCCGTCCAGGGTCAGCACCAGAGCGCGGTCGAACGTGCTGGGATAGTAAGCGTAGGCGGCGTGAGCGTAGTGGTGATCTACGGCTGTGAAGCGAGCCTTCGGGAACAATTCTCGCAGGGTGCGCAGGTCGCGCAACTCCAGCCGCGCCCGGTTCAGTCCAGCGATGCCGTGCAGGACCGAGGCCAGCGGGGCAATGGGAAACTTCCTGCCGCGAAAGACAAGTTCGCGCCCTAGCAACCGCAGCGGTTGCAGGTCCACCGCGACAGCCTCCACATCGTCGGCCGTCGCTCCGGCTTTGTTCAGGCAGAAAGCAATGGCCTTGTTCGGCACGCCATGGGGACTGCGCCGCCCGATCAGCTTGGCTTCCTCGCAGGCCGCCAGAATCTCTCCGTCTCGCAACAGAGCCGCCGTGGCTTGGTGGGACAAGCCAGAGATTCCCAACACGAGCATAGAGCTTAAGTGTATCAGGTGTCAGGGGCGCGGTTTCGGAGGCAAGCAGTAGGCAGCAGAAAATAGGTTGGTCTGCCTTCGGCCCGGCGCGTTCTGTTATTCTTCCTTGCATGCACAGGCGCAAGCCCATCCGGCAAGCAAAGGTCCAGCGCTCTGAAGTGGTCTTCCGGGGCCGCGTGTTCTCTGTGACCCGGGATACGGCGGTGGAGCCGGGCGGCAAGAAAGTCGTGCGGGAAATTGTGCGCCACTCCGGCTCGGCAGTGATTCTCCCGCACCACAGCGATGGTCGCCTGCTCCTGGTTCGGCAGTTCCGACTGGCTCCGCGACGGTTCCTGTGGGAGCTGGCGGCCGGGCGCATCGACGGCGGGGAAAGTCCGCTTCAGGCTGGACGGCGCGAGCTACTGGAGGAAACTGGCTTCCGGGCCGCCCGCTGGAAGCTGCTGGCCGAGGTCTTTCCCAGCCCGGGTTTCGTGGACGAGAAAATGTGGCTGTTCCTGGCCGAAGGGCTGCGCCAGGGGCGTGCCCGCCCGGAACCCGATGAGCTGATCCGCAAGCGATGGTTTTCCCTTCCTCAGTTGGGAGAGTTGATCCGGCGCGGCAAGATCCAGGACGGGAAAACTCTGCTGGGATATTTCTTACTGCGGAATCAAGGCTAGCGAAATACGCTCAAGACTCACGGGTTTCCTCAGAAAGCCCATCCAACGCGCGTTTCGGCCATGGCCTGAGTCGAATGGAAGGGCTGACGGGGAGCGATCCGCCATTTTTCCCAGCCTCCCAGTGCGGAGGCCTCTCTCATTGTGTTTGCTTGACGGCCAGCACGGCATTGAGGCCTCCAAACGCGAAGGAGTTGGAAACGGCGGCCCGCACCAGCTGCTGGCGGGGCGTACCGGGCACGTAGTCCAGGTCGCATTCCGGGTCGGGCTTGGTGTAGTTGGCGGTGGGAGGGACGACACCGCAGTCCACCGCAAGCGCCGTGGCGATGAGTTCCAGCGCGCCGCTGGCCCCCATGGCGTGCCCGTGCATGGACTTGGTCGAGGAGATAGCCAGGGCGCGCGCATGCGGGCCGAATGCCTGCTTCAGGATCTGTGTTTCCCTGGGATCATTCAAGCGCGTCCCGGTGCCGTGGGCGTTCACGTAATCCACCGCTTCGGGCGCCAGCGCCGCCTGAGCCAGTGCGGTGCGTAGGGCGGCCACCGGACCCTCCAATCCCGGCTGCGTGATGTGACCGGCATCCGCGGTAGCTCCGTAGCCGGCCAGTTCCGCGTAAATGCGCGCGCCGCGCCGACGGGCGTGCTCCCACTCTTCCAGCACCAACACACCCGACCCTTCGCCCAAGACCATCCCCTGGCGGTCGGCACTAAACGGCCGGCACACCGGGGCCATCACGCGCATCGCTTCCCAGCACTTCATCACGCCGTAGCAGATGGGCGCGTCACTGCCGCCTGCCAGCATCCACTCGGCGCGCCCGGTCCGGATCATTTCAGCGGCCTCGCCCAGCGCGTGGGTGGCCGAAGCACAGGCGGTGGAGAAGGCCAAGACCGGCCCCGTCAAGCCAAATTCCATACTGAGTTGCGACGCGGCGGCGCCGTACATCAGGCGCGGAATGGTAAACGGGTGCAGGCGCTGGGCGTTGCGGCCATACAGTTCGTAATAGCGTTCGTCCTGGGTGAGTGCGCCACCGCTGCCAGTTCCCAAGGCGACCCCGGCGCGCCCATGATTGCTCTGGCTCGGCTCCAGGCCGGCGTCGTGCAAAGCTTCTGAAGCCGCCAGCAGAGCAAACTGTGCGAACCGGTCCAGCAGGTCCAGCTTTTTCGGGGGAAAGTGGCTTGCCGGATCGTAGTTGGGAACTTCCGCGGCCACCGGTACCACCAGCCGCGACGGATCGAACAGGCTGATGCGCCGCTCGGCGCTGCGGCCAGCCAGCAACCCCTGCCAAAATGCCGGCACGCCGCAACCCAGCGCCGAGACGCAACCCATCCCGGTAATCGCCACGCGGTTCATTTCAAAATCCAACGTTCCAAACCAAGGTCCAAGGTCAGGAACCCGGCTCGGAGCTTTCGACTTCAGGCTTTGGACTCTGGACCCCGGACCTGGCCTTCAGGACCTGCTGCAAGCCAGCCACCACCTGGCGCACGTCCTTCATCTGCTGCGCTACATGCTCCGGGATGGTGATATTAAACTCTTCCTCGAAAACGAACAACAGGCTGACCCCGTCCAGCGAATCAATACCCAGCTCTTCGAAGGTGGACTCCGGCGTCACGCGACCGGCGGGCAGCTTCTGTTGCGTGGTGATGATCGAGACCACCCGCGCGGTGAGTTCGGCTTCGCTGATCTCTAGGTGGCTCATGAAAGCAATTCCGTGAGGCCTTCGGCAGCCACGTAAAGGATCGTCGCGCTGATCCCTGCCGCCACTCCGGCCAGTTCCCCAGCCATGGGCGCTATTCTAGTGCGGTTCCAACCGAAACGGTCCATGTATTCTACCTAACCGGGAGCTTGGACTTTGGACATTGGAGCTTGGACTGGATAGGATGAACACCGACGCGCAGTCCGGAAACCCGCGTCCCGGTGATGCGCGGCCCGGCGCTGCGCTGCAACAAATGTTCCGCTTCGAGATCGTGGCTACCGATCCGCACACGCGCGCCCGTGCCGGACGCTTGCACACGCCCCACGGAACGGTCGAGACGCCGGTCTTCATGCCGGTAGGAACGCTGGGTACCGTCAAAGGCCTGACGCAGGAGGTGTTGGAGGAACTGGGAGCCGAGATTCTGCTGTGCAATACCTACCACCTCTACCTGCGGCCGGGCCACGACCGAATTCACAGCCTGGGCGGCCTGCACAGGTTCATGTCCTGGTCCCGTCCGATCGTCACTGACAGCGGGGGCTTCCAGGTGTTTTCGATGGCGGCCCTGCGCCGGCTCAGCGAGCAGGGGGTGACCTTCCGCTCGCACCTGGACGGCTCCGAACACTTCTTCTCGCCCGAATTTGCGCTGGAAGTTCAGAACGCTCTGGGAAGCGACATCGTTATGCCGCTAGACGACTGCACCGAGTTCCCGGTGAGTCACGAGCTGGCGCGCAAATCCATGGAGATGACCCTGCGTTGGGCCGAGCGAAGTCGCAACCGCTGGCGGGAGCGTCCTGGGCCGGCAACCCTGTTCGGCATCATCCAAGGCAGCGTCTACCCAGACCTGCGCCGGGAATCGGCCGAGCGCACCGTAGAACTGGGCTTGGCCGGCTACGCCATCGGGGGGTTGTCGGTGGGCGAACCGCGCTCGCTCACTTTTGAGATGCTCGACGCTGCAGAGCCCTTGTTACCCCGCCACCAGCCCCGGTACATGATGGGAGCGGGCTCGCCGGAAGAACTGGCCGAGTACGTGGCTCTCGGGGTGGACATGATGGACTGCGTGCTTCCCACCCGCAACGCCCGAAACGGGTTGCTGTTCACCTCGCAAGGACGCCTGATCATCCGCCATGCCTGCTACGCTGAGGACCCCAAACCGCCCGACGAACGGTGCGGCTGCCCCGTGTGCCGTCGCTATTCGCGCGCCTACTTGCGGCACCTGTTTCTGTCGGGTGAAATTCTTTCCAGCGTGTTGAATACAATCCACAACTTGTACTTTTACCTTGACAGGATGCGCCAGATCCGGCACGCTATTTTGCTTGGAGGCTTTTCGGAATTCCTTGCAGTTGCGCGCTCACAATCGGAAGCTTAAGGTCTAGTTTCCCATCGCGGGCCGTGCGGGCTTGCCGGCAGACCAGTTGCAGACTTCCGTTAGGATCTGGCCCGCGTCCTGGCGGGAAGAGTCAAGCTCCACCTGAAATCTGGAATGGATCGGGGACAAACAGGGTTGTTTGCGGGATTGACATTCTGGCTTCAAACAGGCGGGTTGGACCAAATCCTCCGCGCGATGTTCCCTTTCTTCCTCATCTTTGGGATCTTTTATGTGCTGTTGTTTCTTCCCCAGCAGCGCCGCCAAAAGCAGCAAAGGGAGATGCTGGCGAATCTGAAGAACGGCGACCGCGTGATCACCACCGGCGGCATCCGCGGCACCATCGTGGGCCTCAAGGAAGATTGCATCCACCTCCGCGTGCCACCTCAGGACATCCGCCTGGAGGTCTCACGGGCCGCCGTGGCTGGCCTGGTGAGCGTCGAAGAGAAGAAATCCGGGTAGGTCTCGGCCAATGAAACGGAACTTGGTTTACAGGACCCTCCTCATCGCAGCTGTGGTCCTGGCTTGCGTCGGGGGCATCTTCGGCCTGCCGAACAGTTGGGAGAAGGCCAAGGCGAATGCCGCCCAGCGAATCCGCCTGGGGCTGGACCTGAAAGGGGGCACGCACCTGATCCTCCAGGTACACGTGGAGGACGCGGTGAAGGCCGAAACAGATCAGACCGTGGACCGGCTCAAGGAATTGCTGCGGCGGGGGGAAATCCGCTACGACGAAATTCACCACCCAGAAGGCACGACCCAGATCCTGGTGCGGGGCGTTCCTTCCGAACAAAGCAGAGAGTTTCGCGGTCTGCTGAACGACGAGCGGTTCAGTACGATCTGGGACTACGCTTCTGGCGCCAATAGCGAGTGGAGCCTGCGCATGAAGCAAAGCGCGGTGCGCTCTATCCAGGATGATGCTGTGAAGCAGTCGGTGGAAACCATCCGTCGCCGTGTGGACGGGAAGGGCCTAAAGGAACCGGGCATCCAGCAGCATGGCCGAGGCGAGCACGAGATCCTAGTGCAGTTGCCCGGCGTGGATGATCCGGCCGAAGTGAAGGAGCTCATGCAGGAAACGGGGATGCTGGAGATCAAAGAAGTCAAGGACCAGCAAGCCTACTCCTCGCCGGAGAGAGCCCGGGCCGCCAAAGGCGGAGTGCTTCCGGGAGGATCCATCATCTTGAGGTCGGTGGAACGGAATGGGGCAGGTGCCGATAGCGGCGACCAGTGGTATATCGTGAGCCGGACCTCGATCATTACGGGCCGCGACCTACGCACCGCCCAGGTGGGCCGCGACGACTTTGGGCAACCGACGGTGAACTTCAGCATCAAGTCCGAAGGCGCACAACGCTTTGGGAGCTATACGGAGGCGAACGTCGGAAACTACATGGCCGTGGTCCTGGACAACAAGATCTACAGCGTAGCCGAGATTAAGGATCGGATTGCTGACCAGGGGCAAATCACTGGCGGCTTTAACCTCGACCGAGCGCGCATTCTGGCCGAAGTGCTGAAGAGCGGGGCGCTGCCGGCCAGGATCAGCTACCTGGAAGAGCGCACGGTTGGGGCCTCCCTGGGGGCCGATTCCATCCGAAAAGGTTTCTTCTCGGCCCTGGTGGGCCTGGCGGCGATCGCGTTCTTGATGCTGCTTTACTATAAGTGGTCCGGGGTGAATGCCGTGGTGGCCCTGGCCCTGAACCTGCTCTTGGTGCTTGCCGCCCTGGCCTACTTTGGCGCCGTGCTCACACTGCCAGGAATCGCCGGATTAGTTCTGTTGATCGGCATGGCAGTGGATTCTAATGTCTTGATTTTCGAGCGCATACGAGAGGAACTGAGGGCCGGCAAGAATGTCCCGGCAGCGATCACGACCGGATTTGAGAAGGCTTTTCTTACGATCATTGACACCCACGTGACCACGGTGGTGGCCTGCGTATTTCTTGGCCTGCTCGGGAGTGGGCCAGTCCGTGGGTTTGCTGTGACTCTGGTCATAGGACTCATGGCCAACGTGTTCACGGCCGTTTTCGTTTCCCGGACTATCTTCCTGTGGGGAGTGCATCGGGCCCGAGGGCAGCCAACTATCAGTATCTAGGGCAATATCTCAGGTAGCTTTGTGGAAGAACCTGCCCCTGGACAAATCCGCGGGTTTGGGAACATAATCAGGATCGCTGGTGTCTAGACTAAGTAGGGAGCGTGTGTTGGGAGGGTGAGCTGGGGGATCTGGGTAAAGGATCCTGGACGTAGATGGAGCTTCTTCGGAACGCCAACTATAACTTCCTTGGCCGGAAGTGGGCTTTTGTTGCCGTGTCGCTTCTGCTAAGCCTGGGGGGACTTGCCTCCTTGTTGGTAAAGGGCGGTCCGCGGTACGGCATCGATTTCCGCGGCGGCACCCTCGTGTACGTGAAGTTCCAGCAGCCGCCGTCTCTGGACCATCTCCGCAATTCGCTGAAAAAAAAGGGTTTGGGGGAGAGCACTATCCAACGCTATGGCCAGGCGCGGGAGAACGAGGTCATCATTGGCCTGGAGCAGAAAGAGGGCTTGGAGAAGAAAGAGCAGACTGGCGCGTCGCTAGATTCGGGCACGGACAATCCCCTGGAAAAGATGCGCGCAACCGTACTGGAGACCTTGCGCGAGACCTTCGCGGGCGATCAGGGACAGAAGGCCGACCTGAATAACATCGGACGGGATACTCTGCTCAACCATTTGGTAGCGTTGGGACTGGGGGATCAGGAGGCGGCCAGCCTTGCGGATGGTATCCTCGACCGCCGGACAAGAAGGTCCGGATTGCTCGCTGGTGTCTCCGATTTGCGCGGCCTGCCCGGCCTGACGCCCCAGTTGGAGCAGACCATGACCCGCGAGTTCCTCTTTGCTCCCTATGCCGTCCGCAACGCCGAGTTTGTCGGCCCCAAGGTAGGCGCCACGCTTAGCCGTCAGGCCCTGTACGCCACCTTGTACGCGCTGACAGGCATGCTGATTTATATTGCTTTTCGATTTGAGTTTGTGTATGGAGTGGCAGCAGTTATCGCTACATTGCACGATGTAATTATTACCATCGGGTTTCTCTCGTTGTTCAACATCGAGGTCAGCCTGACGGTGGTGGCGGCGCTATTGACCCTGGTTGGCTTCTCCGTGAACGATTCGATCGTGGTTTTTGACCGGATCCGGGAAAACCTGAAGCTGATGCGGCGCGAGGGACTTGCCCAGGTCGTCAACCGGAGCATCAACCAAACCCTAAGCCGGACCATCTTGACCTCCGGTTTAACTTTTATTACAGTGCTTTCCTTGTTCTTGTTCGGCGGGGCCGTGTTGCATGGCTTCGCGTTCGTACTGGTCGTAGGCGTCTTAGTTGGGACCTACTCTTCCATTGGCATCGCCGCACCGATCGTGGTGGTCTGGCAGCAATGGCACGAGAGCCGCGGCGGCAGCGGCAGAGTAGTTACTTTGGAGAAGGCTCGGACCCGCGCAAAACCCAGAGTGAGCGCGGGCGTTAGAGCATAGGTTTCGTCGTGGCGCGAAACCGGGGGGCGTAAGACATGTTTGAGCAAAGTTTGTTGGAGTTGGCGGAGATGGGCAAGACCAAGAAGCCTTACACCGTGCTGATCTCCACGATCTGCCAGTGTTTTCTCGTCGGGATTCTGATCCTGATCCCGTTGATTTACACGGAGGCTCTGCCCGGTGGGGAACTGATGACGTTTCTGGTGGCGCCACCGCCACCACCACCGCCTGTTGCTGACATCGCAGAGATTGTGAAGAAGATAATTCCGAAGGAATTTGATGCCGGACGCCTGCTCGCTCCCAAGGAGATTCCCGAGGAAATCGCGATCATCAAGGAAGAAGAGTTGCCTCCTCCCTCGGCCGCCGTGGCTGGCGTCGTTGGAGGTGTCCCTGGCGGTATCCCTGGTGGCACGCCGGGCGGGGTCATCGGCGGTATCATTAGCTCCACGCCCCTCGTGGCGCCGCCTCCCCCACCACCCAAGCCAGTAACCCCGAAGCGCATTCGCGTGGGCGGAAGTGTGCAAAAAGCCCGGTTGATCAACCAGCCTAGGCCACGCTATCCGCCTTTGGCGAAGCAGGCGCGCATCCAGGGGACCGTGCAACTGGAGGCAGTCATCGCCAAGGACGGCACCATCCAGCAGCTGCGGGTGGTCAAAGGCCACCCCCTGCTGGTTCAGTCGGCACTCAATGCCGTGCGGCAGTGGCGCTACGCGGCGACCGTTTTGAATGGCCAACCGGTGGAAGTTGCCACCACCATTGATGTGATATTCACTCTGATGTAGTGGCAGATTTGGCCGCAGGCGGAGGCAGTTGGCGATGTAGCCGCCCCGGCTCAGTTTTCGTTCCGTATTTTGAACATCGCACTCAACACCTGAAAGGGAGATAGAGAAACAATGCTAACCGTTCATTTAAGTTCGTTGGCCCTGTGGCTGTTTCAGGGAGCCCCCATCGGATGGGACCTCATGTCGATGTGGAAACAGATGGGCTGGGGCGCCCGGGGGATCGGGATCGGGCTGTTCGTAATGTCCGCTTGGTCCATTGGCGTGATGATTGACCGATGGATCGCTTTTTCCGCGGCCCGGAAACAGTCCCGCCAGTTCGCACCGGCCGTGGCCGGGGCCTTGCGCGAAGGCAAGATTGACGAAGCCATCCACATTGCCGAGCGCCACAAGAAGAGTCACTTGGCCAAGGTGGTCACTGCCGGTCTGCAGGAATTTCAGGCGCACCAGCTAAGTGCGGAAATTCCCGGTGAAGAGATCGAGGCTTCCAAGCGGGCACTGGACCGCGCCGGGGCCATTGTTCACGCCGAATTGAAACGCGGCCTGAGTGGCCTGGCTACGATCGGGTCGACCGCCCCCTTCGTGGGGCTCCTCGGCACCGTAGTGGGCATCATTAACGCGTTTCGCGGAATTTCCGCTGAAAAGTCCACCGGCTTGGCGGCGGTGGCGGGTGGAATTGCCGAGGCCCTGGTGCTCACCGCGCTCGGCTTGTTCGTAGCCATTCCGGCCGTGTGGATGTACAACTACTTCACCACTAGGGTAGATGGCTTCGACGTGGAAATGGACAACAGCTCCAGTGAATTGATTGATTATTTCCTGAAGCGTTCGCAAGCCCGCGCGGCCCGGAAGTAGTAGCCGGCCGGCGGCGGTATGCTGCAAAAGCGCGACAGAACCCGACACGGGACCAAGGAGACAGTGTCATGGCACTGACCAAACGCGTGAATGCGATGAATTCGGACATCAACGTCACCCCGATGGCGGACGTGATGTTGGTGCTTCTGATTATTTTCATGGTGATTACGCCGATGCTGCAGAAAGGCGTCAGCGTGGACCTGGCTAGGACCAAAAACCCGCATGCAATGAAGGCTGCTGACAGGGACGATGCGATCGTGGTGGCCATCACCCGGGATGGCGCCATCTTTCTGCAACACCCCACGGGAGCGACCAAGGTTCGGGCCGAGACCTTGACCCCCACGGTGAAGGACCTGGTTTCGAATCGTTTGGACAAAACGGTCTACATCAAGAGCGACGCCCGCGCCAAGTATAAGGATGTCGTGGACGTAGTAGACAATGTCCGGTCAGCCGGGGTCGACAAACTGGGTATGCTCACGGAAAAGATTGATACGATTCCTAGCGGCGGCTAGTCGCCGTCGCTCGAGGATTTGCCCCTTGCTCTAGCCAGCAAGGGGGTCAGCCCGGATTTTAGGCTGGAGGAGGAAGAATCGTTATGGCAATGGCGGTAGGCGAAAAAAAAGGAAACTTGTCCGACATCAACATCACACCGTTGATTGACGTTCTGCTGGTGCTGATTATCATCTTCATGGTAATCACCCCGCTGACACCCAAGGGGCTGGATGCGCTAGTGCCCCAGCCTAACCCGAATCCCACAGCTCCGCCACCCGACCAGGTGTCCCGTACCATTGTGATCCAGATCGACGCCAACAAGCAGTTGAGGATCAATCAGGAGGTGGTTAGCGAGAGGACTCTAGGGCCGCGCCTGGAAGACATCTTCAAGACCCGGGCCGAGCGCGTGGCGTTCGTCAAGGGCGATCCCAGCCTGGAGTGGCTCGAGGTCGCTCGTGTCATTGACATTGCCACAGGCGCTGGCATTGACAAGGTTGGTCTGATCACGGCGAAGATCGAGGCAGGCGAATAGCGAGTGACGGACGGCAGGAAACATTCCTGGGGCGGAAGCCTCCGACCCGGGAGAAGGTAGAAAGGGAGGAAAGATGCGCCATCCTACCAAACTCAGCGCGTTGGCTGCGGTCCTGTTGGCGGCGCTGGTGGCCACTGGTTGTCAGCAGCTCAAGGCGCGCGACCAGCTCAACAAGGGTGTCCGGTCCTACAGGAGCGCGCGGTACCAAGAAGCCATCGAGCATTTCAAACGGGCGACCGAGCTGGACCCGAGTCTGCTCAATGCGCGGATCTATCTGGCGACCGCTTACGCCAACCAATTCATGCCTGGGGTGGACTCGGAAGAGAACATGCGGAACGGCGAGCAGGCGATCGTCGAATACCAGAGGGTGCTGAAGGTCGACCCCCAGAACGTCAACAGCGTGGCCGGAATTGCCAACATCTATCTCAACATGAAGAGGATGGAGCAAGCCAAAGAGTGGTATCAGAAGCAAATCCAGATTAATCCTTCCGACCCGCAACCCTACTACTCGGTAGGCGTGATTGACTGGACCCAGACCTACCAGCCTCGCATGGAAGTGAAGGCGGCGTTGGGAATTGGGCCCGACGAGCCCATCAAGGACCGCGAGGTCCGCGAGGACCTGTGCGAAAACAATATGCCGCTCATTGAGGAAGCCTTCACCATGTTGAACAAGGCCGTCGAGCTACGCCCCGACTATGACGACGCCATGGCCTACATCAACCTGATGTACCGCGAACAGGCCGACTGCCAGGCTTCTGAGGAAGCCCGCGCGGAAGACCTGAAGAAGGCTGACGAGTGGATCCAGAAGACGCTGGAAGTCAAGAAACAGAGAGCCGAGAAGACCGCCACGGGACAATAAGCACGCTGTTTCTTCTATAATTAGCCTTGCATCGGGTTTCCCGCGAGCAAGGCTATTGTTTTCTTCTTTCTCTGTAGTGGTTCGGAGCTGCGCCGCTTTATGGAAAGCCCGGCCAAATCTTCGCAAACACTCCCGGAAAACGTTTCGCCGCTGGCGCGCTTCGAGGAGTTGCGGAAGCTGGTCCTGCAAAACCGTCCCCAGGACGATCTGGACCCGCTGCGGCGCGCTTATGACTTTTCGGCGCAGCACCACATGCGCCAGGTGCGGATGTCGGGAGAGCCCTACCTATCCCATCCACTGGAAGTCGCGTACCTGCTTGCAGAGATGAAACTGGACGTGGTCTGCGTCGCCACCGGACTGCTGCACGACATCCTGGAGGACACCGACGTGACCCCGGGGGAGCTGAGCGGGCAGTTTGGCCCGGAAGTCACACACCTGGTGGAGGGACTGACGAAGATCAGCCGGCTGGAGTTTTTTACCGCCGAGGTGCAGCAAGCCGAAAACGTGCGCAAGATGCTGCTGGCTATGGTGGATGACATCCGGGTGATCCTGATCAAATTGGCCGACAGGCTGCACAATATGCGAACCTTGCAGTACCTCCCCCCGGACCGCCAGCAGGCCATTGCCCGCGAAACCATGGAGATTTATTCCCCGCTGGCGCACCGCCTGGGAATGAGCAAGGTGCGCGGCGAACTGGAGGACCTGGCCTTCAGTTATCTGGAACCGGCGGCCTCTCAGGAAATCCGGCAATCACTGGATTCCAAGCGTCGCGTCAATGAAGCCTTTCTCCATCAAGTGACCGTCACCCTGGAAGGCAAGATGAAGGAGCACGGCATTCCGGCGGTGGTGGAAGGGCGCATCAAGCGGATTTACAGCATCCATCAAAAACTGCGTCGGCAGCACATCAGCCTGGATCAGGTGTATGACCTGACGGCCGTGCGTCTTCTCACCGAGTCGGTCAAGGACTGTTACGGCGCCCTCGGCGTCATTCACAACCTGTGGCGGCCGGTGCCGGGGCGAATCAAGGACTTCATTGCCATGCCTCGGCAGAACCTGTACCAATCACTACACACCTCGGTGATCACGGAAACCGGCCAGACCTTCGAGGTGCAGATCCGCACCCACGAGATGCACCGGGGCGCCGAACTGGGGATTGCCGCCCACTGGAAGTACAAGGAGGGGAAAGTCTCCCCCGGCAAGGATACCCAGACGGCGCACGGCGGCGGGAGCGAGGACCAGCGCGTCGCCTGGCTCCGCCAGTTGGTGGAGTGGGCTCGCGAGATGCAGGATCCCAGAGAATTTCTCTCTACGCTGAAAATTGATCTGTACCCGGAAGAGGTTTACACCTTTACACCGCGCGGCAAGGTGGTCACTCTGCCCCGCGAGGCGACCCCGCTGGATTTCGCCTACACGATCCACACCGAGGTCGGCCACTCCTGCATCGGAGCTAAGGTCAACGGGCGCATCGTCCCGCTCCGCTACAAATTGCACAACGGTGATATTGTAGAAATTCTCACCCAACAGGGGCGCACTCCCAGCCGCGACTGGCTGAGCTTTGTCAAAACCTCCAAGGCCCGCAACAAGATCCGCCACTGGTTGAACATCATCCAGCGCGAGCGGGCCATTGAAATCGGCAAGCGCCTGCTAGAAAAAGAATCCCGCAAGTACGAGGTAAGCCTTAAGAAGGTCAGTGAAGAAACCTACCAGAAGGTCGCGCAGGAGTATGGCTACAACAAGGCGGACGATCTGGTGGCCGCAATCGGCTTTGGCAAATACTCAGCCCGCCAAGTACTGGCCAAGCTGGCCCCCGAGCCCTTACAAGAGCGGTCGCTGGAAGAGATGGGCCGACCGCCGACTGTCAGGAAAGCGCCAGCAGCAGTCAGTTCCGAAGCAGAACCCATTGTCGTCCGCGGGGCCGAGGACCTGTTGGTGTATCGGGCCAAGTGTTGCAATCCCATCCTGGGCGAAGAGATTGTAGGGTACGTCACCCGCGGCAAGGGCATTGCCGTGCATTCCAAGGCCTGTTCCAATGTGGCCAACCTGTTCTACGAACGGGAGCGTCAGATCGAAGTGGAATGGGCTGGTGACGCCCATCTCGCCGCCGCGTATCCTGTCAAGCTGATGATCTACGTGAAAGACCGTCCGGGCATGGTGCGGGACCTGACCTCGGTGATCGCCGAGGATAATACCAATATCCGGGATATTGGGGCGAAAGGTCACCCGGCCGAGGGTCAGGCCACCATTGACGTTACGATTGAGGTCGTCGACACCAGGCACCTGGATCGGATTGTGGGAGCTATCCGCCGCGTGAGCGGTGTCCATGAAATCGAACGTGTCCTGAGAATGTGAGGAATGCAACCGGCAGGCCAGTGGCGGCCAATGGCCGGACGGTGACGGGCACCATTTCTTCTTGGCAGACGCAACCCCCGCTTGTTAGCATTCATCGTCGTGCCCGCACCACAACTCCGGCCCGGACAGGGCGATCTCTCCGAGGAATTGCGACAACGGTTGCGATGCATGGAACGTCGCGGCCCTTGGGAACTGGGCCTGGCGACCGCCTTGGGCGTGGCTCTGTTCGGCATGCTGATTTCCGTAGTGCTGGACCGCGGGCAACTGCAGCTGGAGTACATCCGAATCCCCAGCGCGATGTTCTTCGCCGCGCTAACCCTGCTGTTATTGCTGGCCTGGCTGGCCCAGGATCTGACCAAGCGCGCCCAGATCGCTCAGCTCCAAATGATGGCGGAGATGCTGCAGCGCCACTTGCGCACCGAGCAGGCCCTTCGCGACCGGCTCACCGGCGTCTTCAACCGGGCTGCCCTGATGGAATCCGCCACCCATTACATGAATCGGGCGGAGCGCACAGGGGAACCGCTGGCACTGGTGGTCATGGATCTGGACCGCTTCCACGAGCTGAACAACAAGTTCGGGCATATCGCCGGCGATCTGGCCCTGGCCAGCTTTGCCCAGGTCCTGCAGGGTTCCACGCGCGGCTCCGACGTGACGGCCCGGTACGGCGGCGACGAGTTTGTGTTGCTGCTGGCTGAGACGACACGCGCCGGCGCGGAGGTGGTGGCTCGCCGTGTGGAAGAACAACTGCGCGCACACAATGCTCAGGCCGACGAAGGCCGCATTCCGCTGAGCTTCAGCGCCGGAACGGCAGTCTTCCAGAAGGGAATGGACTTCGAGGCCCTGTTTCGCTTGGCCGACCTGGACTTGCTTCGCCGCAAAGCCGAGCGCCGCGGCGCGGAAGTACCAGCCGCCAGGGACTAAGGGTTAGGATCAAGCCGGCTTTTTCCCCACCAGCAGAGAGCGATTTTCCGGCAGGCGGTGCGCCTGGATCACGGCAAATCCGGCCGCCTCAAAACGTCCCGCCCATTCCTCCCCGCGTTCCTCCATAGTAGCCGGCTCAATGGAGGCATCGTCTGAGTGTGGATGCGGCTCGGCCATCAGGTAAAACAACCCCTCTGGCGTCAGCACCCGCAGCACATCGTGTAGGTCAAAGGGCCGGTCCATGGGGAAAGAGTGGCTGAGGGCTTTGGAAAAAAAATCCTGTTTCCAGGGAATTTCCGCAGCGCCGCCCGGCAGGAACATCACATTGTCCAGATTGCCGCCTCGGACGCGCGCCTTACGCACCCGATCCGGGGAAGAATCCATGGCCACCACCATGCCCTCGGGCGCCCGCGCCGCCAGGGCAACACTAAGCTCTCCCTGGCCACACTCCAGCTCCAGGATGCGGTCCCGAGGCTGAACCTGCATCAGGTTCAACAGGGCTTCTAGGAAGGATGGGGACAAACGATGGACGCGC
This sequence comes from Terriglobia bacterium, assembly GCA_965223005.1. Classification (GTDB taxonomy): domain Bacteria; phylum Acidobacteriota; class Terriglobia; order JAJPHL01; family JAPKYU01; genus CBDBKE01. Next base: position 477,425 of record CBDCVK010000010.1, read on the forward strand.
GGCCTCCTGGCGCTATGTTCTTCCTACTCTGGCCAGCAACTCCTCGTACTGCTGCTGCCGCTCGTTCTGGTCCAGACCCAGATACTTGTCCATGGTTTGGGTGATGTTCATCGAGCAGAACTGGGGACCACACATGGAACAAAAGTGGGCGTCCTTGTAATAGTCGTCGAGCAGCGTCTCATCATGCATGGCGCGGGCGGTTTCCGGGTCCAGGGAGAGCTGGAACTGGCGATTCCAGTCAAACAGGAAGCGCGCGTAACTGAGGGCGTCATCGCGATCGCGGGCGCCGGGCCTGTGCCGCGCCACATCGGCGGCGTGCGCGGCAATTTTGTAGGCGATGAGTCCCTGCCGCACATCATCGGCATTCGGCAGCCCCAGATGCTCTTTCGGGGTGACGTAGCACAGCATGGAGGCTCCATGCCAGCCGATCATCGCCGCCCCGATGGCCGAAGTGATGTGATCGTAGCCGGGGGCGATATCGGTCACCAGCGGTCCCAGCGTGTAGAAGGGGGCCTCGGAGCACAGCTCGGCCTCCTTTTGTACCTGGAGCTCGATCTGGTCCATCGGGATGTGCCCCGGCCCCTCGATCATCACCTGCACGTCGTACTCCCAGGCCTTGCGGGTCAGTTCGCCCAGGGTTTTCAGTTCGGCAAATTGGGCCTGGTCGCTGGCGTCCGCCAGGCAACCGGGCCGCAACCCGTCGCCGAGGGAGAAACTCACGTCGTGCTTACGGAAAATCTTACAGATCTCCTCGAAGCGCTCATACAGAGGATTTTGCCGGTTATGGGCGGCCATCCACTGCGCCAGGATGGCGCCTCCGCGGCTGACGATCCCGGTGATGCGATGACGGGTCAGCGGGATGTACTCCCGTAGGACGCCGGCGTGGATGGTCATATAGTCCACACCCTGCTCGGCCTGTTCCTCGATCACTTCTAGCAGCAGCTCGGCGGTCAGATCCTCGATCCGGCGCACACGGGTGACCGCTTCGTAAATCGGTACGGTGCCGATGGGAAGTGGCGAGTTGCGAACAATCGCTTCGCGGATGCGCGGAATGTCACCCCCGGTAGACAGGTCCATCACCGTATCGGCGCCGTACTTTGCCGACACGCGCAGCTTTTCCAGTTCCGCCTCAATCTCGGAAGTGACTGCGGAGTTGCCGATGTTGGAGTTAATCTTGCAGCGGGCGGCTACCCCAATGCACATCGGCTCCAGGTTGGTGTGGTGGATGTTGGCCGGGATGATCATGCGGCCGCGCCCCACTTCCTCCAGCACCAACTCTGCAGTGAGCTGTTCCCGTCGAGCCACATAGGCCATCTCCTCGGTGATCCGGCCCTGACGGGCGTAGTGCATTTGCGTGACGCATTCCTGACCCATCCGTTTCTGAACCCATTGGGTACGCATCGTCGTTTGCTTCGCCTCCTCTTGCGCGGTTCCTAACGCCGCCAGCTCACTGCGAATCGCCGGCTCAGTTCGGCCGAACTTTGCCTTCTGTTCGCTGCCCCTCGATCCATTGCCTGTCGATCGGCTTGCGGCCTGCAAAGCCCTCCTCGGTATCGTGCCAGAAGCCGACGTGCGATTCGCCGAGTTTCCAGCAAAGATAGATTTCGCGCTCGTCGACCACGCAGGGAAAGTCAATCAGGCCGACTTCGAGATCTTTGACCAGGCAACCGCGAGACTCGATCTGCCGTAGCGTTTCGTAAAGCTGCTGGACGGAGTTGTCCTTCTCGAGCCTGAGGTCAGCCAACCGAGGGTAATCCACCACGATGCCTCCCTCCAGATGGATCCTTTGATTCAAATTGGCGAATTCGGCATCGAAAGCTTCCACCTTCTTCTTATGGCGCATCGCCGTGCACAGCAACTCCTTCAGCGCTGGCAGCAGGCTTTCGGCTTCCTGGAGGTTAAAGAATCGGTCCGCCATACTGTGTGCGTCCCACACCCAGCATTTCCTATTATACAACCCCGTCTTCGAGAACCACGTCGGTTTCGGGTTGGTCTCGAGCTTAACCCCCGATAAACACCATGGTCCGTTCCGGTTTCGCAAAATCCGGATCGTTGATGTGATGCCGCTCTTCCTTGAGCCGGGTCAGGCAGCAGATGAAGTCGGCGATCTCCCCATCGGAGGCGCCGCAGTGCAAGAGGGGCTTCACATCGTGGTCCCAGAGGGAGAACAGGCAGGTGCGGATCTTTCCATCCGCGGTCAGCCGAATGCGGCTGCACATGCTGCAGAACGGCATGGAAACCGGGGCCACCAGGCCGATTTCGCCGGGGCCGTCGGCGAAGCGGTACCTCAGAGCCGTCGAGCTGGGAGTGTCACGCCCGATGGGCACCAGCGGGTAGACCGCACGAATCTTTTCGATGACTTCACGGGCCGTCACCACCAGTTCCCGCTTCCAGTTGCGGTCGGCACCCAGAGGCATGAACTCAATGAAACGGACGATGAGGCTCCACTCGCGGGCAAACGCCGCGAAATCCACTACCTCATCGTCATTCAACCCACGGACCAGGACCACGTTGACCTTCACCGGTTCCAAGCCCGCGGCCTGAGCCGCCGCGATGCCCTTCAGCACGCGATCGTAGCCATCGGTGCGAGTGATCCTGGCGAACTTGTCTCGATGCACCGAGTCCATGCTGATGTTGATCCGCGTCAGTCCGGCGTCGGTCAGCGCCTGGATCTTCTCCGCCAAAAGCCAGCCGTTGGTGGTCAGGGCCCGGTCCTCCAACCCCGGGATGGAAGAGAGCTGGGTAATGAATCGCTCCACGCCATGACGCAGCAGCGGCTCCCCGCCTGTCACCCGGACCTTCCTGATCCCCAGCCTTACAAAAATCCGGCTCAGGCGGTAGAAATCGTCCAGAGAGACTGTATCGGTGCCGGAGTAGACCATCGGGTCGGCGCTCTTGCAGTAGAAGCACCGGAAGTTGCAGCGGTCCGTGATGGAGATGCGCAGGTCTTGAATCTGCCGACCGTAGCTGTCCTGGAGCATAAGACAACAAAGCCCGTACCCATGTTTGGCAGGTACGGGCTCGAACTTCGAGACCGCGGGCTCTCCTTTCCAAACACGGGAGGCGCAGCCGTTTCCCGCTACACCCTATCGGCTCCAGGCCATAGTCCCGGGGGACGTTAGGCTCTGCGAGCTCGGAGAAACCGAAATTGGCGATCGTATCAGTGGCTATTGTATCAGGTTACTGGGAATACCGTCTCAGGCAACTCCAATCACCTGCACCGACATGCCCCGCTCCCTGGGACCATCCAGTCGACCAGTATGACGTCCCTAACACCAACTCCGTTGGACCTCGCCGGTCATTCGAAACCGGCGCATTATACCACCGGCAGAAAGGAGAGGAAAGAAGGCCAGTCGAACGTCAGGAACTGCAGTTTTTCTGATAGGATAGACTGTGAATCGGAGCATTCCATTTCCCAGGTAGGAGCTGATATGGCAAGGGTTTGCGAGGTTTGCGGGAAAGGCCCGCAATTTGGGCATCGGATCAGTCACGCCCATAACCTGACCAAGCGTCGCTGGAATGTGAACCTGCAGACGGTGCGCGTGGTGGTCAACGGCGGCCGGCGGCGGTTGCGTGTCTGTACTCGTTGCCTGCGTTCCGGCAAAGTCCGCAAAGCCTAAGTCACCTACGAAAGGTGAGTTCAGATTATCCCGTGGTGCGCCTTCCCCCCTGAGTCTTCAGCGATATTTAGCCAACGCCGCAAGAAGCGGGCGTGCTTCGGTGGGGGTGGGCGCTTTCCCGTTCAGGATATTGAGGGCTGGGATCTCCCGCCCGTAGAGTTGGCGGTTGCCCTTCTCGTCGGGCTTGACCACGGCGCCTTTCAGGGTCACGCCTGCAAATAAGCCTCTCGCCCGTGAGTAGGTCAGGATTTCGGAGCGCATAGCGGCGTTCGTCTCCGCCGAAGTGGCGCGCCCAACCGGCCCGGCGGCCACCGAAGCGTCCACGCCCAAGGTGAACTTGTCGCTGGTCAAGAACTTCATGCCTTTCTTGTTCATCACCAGCATGATCAAGTCAATGGCCTGCCCGCCGATCTGTAAGCCGAAACTGCCACCCCGCACGCTCAGCATGGATGGCGGCCCCCAATGCCGAGACGCCTTCCTGCAGGTCACCAGCCCGCCTCCGAAGTGTCCCCCGAAGCCGAAGCCACCCTTCTTCATCGAAGGAACAATGGCAATGCAGTGCGCCCGCACCAGCAGCTGCTTCGGGATAGTGTTCTCGGGAATGTCCATTACCTCAGAAAAGACTTCTGTGGCATTCTGCACTCGCTTCACTTGTTTCTTCCGGTCAGCGAGCACCGTGGGAACCAGCAGGCTCAGAGTCAACAGGCTCACCATCACGCCGTGGATTCGCATGTAACACCCCCTCGGTTCATTTTACTCGATGCCTGGCGTGACGGGAACGGTTCCAGCAGAGACCAAAATGGTATCCGCCGTAACCGACGTGTATGGGTTCCTGCGGTGGATTTTCCGGTTCAGGCACCGATGGTGCGGTGAAAAGCAGCAGCGATCAATTCGGCGTAGCGACGCACCTGCGCTTCCTTCTCGCCCTCGATCATGATGCGGGCTAGCGACTCTGTACCACTGTAGCGCACGATCACTCGTCCCGTCAGCCCGAAGTGTTCCTGAGCCGAGCGAATCGCCGCCCACACTTCTGGCAACTCCTCCAGCGGCACCTTTTCCCGCACGGGGACGTTCCGAATGACCTGGGGGAACGGTTTCAGTTCCGAGACCAGTGCATCCAGTGGCCGCCCAGTGGCCGTCACGATCTCCGCGACACGCAACGCGCTCAGCAGGCCGTCCCCTGTCGTGTGGGCACTGCCGAAGATGACGTGCCCCGACTGCTCGCCGCCCAGGCTGGCGCCGCAACGTAACATTTCCTCGAGGACGTATTTGTCGCCCACCGGAGTGCGCCGTAGTCGGACCCCGGAGGCTCCCAAGGCCGCTTCCAGGCCCAGGTTGGACATGATGGTGGCCACGACCACACGGTTCTTGAGCCAACCCTGGGCCAGCATGTGCCGGGCGGTCAGAAACAGCACCCCGTCACCATTCACCAGATTGCCGTTCGCGGTGACGAACAGCGCCCGGTCGGCATCCCCATCGAAGGCCACGCCCAGGTCAGCCCGCTCGGCGGGGACCCGCGCCCGGAGTGATTCGGGATGCAGCGATCCGCACTCCAGGTTGATATTGCGTCCGTTGGGAGAAGCGTGGATGGCGATGACCTCCGCGCCGAGTCGCCGAAACAACTCCGGAGCCACCGCTGAGGCAGCCCCGTTCGCGCAATCCAGAACCACCCGCAGGCCGGCGAAGGTTGCCTCACCGGACACCAGCGAGCAGAGAAAACCTCGGTAGCGACCCTGCAGCGAGGTGTCCCGTTTCAACCGACCGCCGGGAGGAACTTGCCGCGATGATACCGAAGGGCTGGCCTGCTCAATAGCCAGCCGGAAGATCGTCTGCTCGACTGCTACCTCGCTTTCGTCAGGGAGTTTGTAGCCGGAACGGGAAAAGACTTTGATGCCGTTGTCGGAATAAGGATTGTGGGAAGCGGAAATCATCACCCCGGCCGAGAACCCCTTGATGCGTGACAGATAGGCCACCCCCGGAGTAGGGAGCACCCCCGCCGAAACCGACTCCGCACCTTCTTCGGCCAGACCTGTGGCCAGAGTCTCGGCGATCCAGGGACTGGATTCGCGCGTGTCCTCACCGAATACGAGGCGCGGAGCAGCCTCCGCTTGTCGCAGGAAGTCCCCCAGTGCTCGTCCGATGAGGAAAACCGTGTGCTCGTCCAGCGGGTATTCCCCGGCAGCTGCTCGAATCCCATCCGTTCCGAACAGTCGCGTCGGTTTCATTCGCGCTGTTCCAGTTGAACGGTGACCAGCACTGCGTCACTGCCCTGGATGCGCACCAGCGGATGAGGTACAAACGCACTGGTCCAGAACCGGGTTCGTGCGATGACGCCTGTGACATCCAGAGGATCAGTCATGGCGGATTCCACCAGGGCCACGTGGCTCCGCGGTCCTACCACGCGCACCATTGGAGGAGACACCTGATAGCCGGTCAACTGGTAGCCTGGGGCGGCCTCGCCGGTGATGCGCGGGACAACGGGGATCTCACGCTCAGCGCGTGCCTCCAACTGCAGCCCCACCTGTTTGGGAGTGATTTGCAAGACCTGCACCCCGAAGGGGATCCGCACATTGGAAACAGACAGCTCGTAGCTGCGCTTGCCGGGACGCTTGAAGTCGGCCAAATCCAGCGAGACGGCCAGGTTCGCAGGGGAAAGCTTGCGTATCGCGCTGGCCGGTCCCCGCACTCGCACCTGCACCGAGTTGGGCGCTTCGCTGCTCAACTCAAGATTTTCCGGCACGTTCTGCAATTCCAGCGGCGCCCGGAAGGTCACTTCCGCCTGCGGCTCATTGGCGATCGCTGACCACAGCAGTAGGGCCAGGGCAAGTGAGCCCAGCTTCAGAGCGAGGTTGTCGAGCACGTAGTTCCGCAAGAAGTTCATGGTTTCGCTGCTGGGCTGCGCGCCTGCGAATTCCGCTCGGGAAGCGCTTCCGGGTGGTCGTCGGCAATCCCCGGTGCTCCTTCGCCGCCGGGAGCCGGCGGCTCCTGCTCCGCCAGGCTGGTCGTGGGCAACACGGAGGGAGAAATGGGCGTGCCCATCAACTCGCCCAGACGCACCCGCAGCCGTTCCAAGCTGACGTTCTGCTCGATGGTCCCGCCCGCAGCCAGCGAGACCTCCCCAGTCTGTTCGGAAACCACCACGGCCACGGCATCGCTTTCCTCAGTGATGCCAATGGCTGCCCGGTGCCGGCTGCCCACCTGCGTGCTCAGCAACGGGTTCACGCTTAGAGGAAGGAAGCAGGCGGCGGCCGCCACCTTGTCTTTCTGAATAATGATCCCGCCGTCGTGCAGCGGCGTTTCAGGACGGAAAATCGTCACCAACAGGTCATAGGAAAGCTGGGCATCGAGGCCAATACCGCTGTCCACATAGGTGCGCAGGCCAACATCCCGTTCCAGCACGATGAGCGCCCCCGTTTTCTGCGAGGAAAACAGGCTGACCGCCAGCAAGATGTCGTCGTAGGAGAAATCACGGGACAAGCGAGCAAAGCGGGAGAGGAAGGGGTTCCGTCCCAGCCGCGCTAGGCCGCGCCGAATCTCCGCCTGGAAGATCACGATGAGGGCGAACACGAGAATGGGGGACATCTTGGTGAGAAGCCAATGAAGCGTCTGCAATTTCCACTGGACTGCCGCGTAGTAGAGCAGGACGATCAGCGCGATCCCGAACAACATCTGGCTGGCGCGAGTCCCCCGCACCAGCAGCAGCAACTGGTAGATCAGGAAGGCGACAATCAGGATGTCTAAAATAGAGGTCAGGGAAATCTCCCTCCAAAAGCCCTGCGGCCCTCCTGTCACACCGTCGCTCGACGGGACCGATGCTCTGATGGTCACAAACGCCATCCCCAGATTCACGATCAAGGCGCTTCTCCTGCGGGCATTCTAGCATCGGAGGGGAAGGCGGTGTAGCGGCCGGCTTCAGCCAGGTAGTGGCGATCCCGAGGCAGTACCATGAATCCGGTCGGTGACGCGGACCACTTGGACAATCTCGGTGGTGTCATGCACACGCACAATGTGCGCTCCGGCCGCAATGGCCGCTGTGACCGTCGCGGCCGTGCCCCAGACCCGCTGGGAGGCGGGAAGTCCGAGCGTACCGCCTATGAAGGACTTTCGGGAAGTTCCCGCCAGCAAAGGGCACCCCAGCTGGTGCAATTCGCCGAAGCGGGCCAGCAACGTGTAATTCTCATCGCCATTCTTGCCGAAGCCGAACCCGGGGTCCAAGATGAGAGCTTCGCGCGGCAGCCCGGCGGCCCAGGCCTGATCGCGTAGCTGACGGAGGCCGGCCAGCACCTCCCCCACAACGTCCTCCAGGGGAGGCAGCAGGTGCATGGTGTCCGGCGTGCCGCGCAGGTGCATTGCCACCAGCGGGACGCCGGCCCGGCCGGCGACACGGGCCATCTCGGCGACTGGGCACAACGCTGGGAAATTGATCAGTTCCGCGCCAGCCGCCAGGGCCTGTTCGGCCACCACTGGTTTGTATGTATCCACGGAAATGGGGAGGGAAACTCGACCGCGCAAACCTTCTAGAACCGGAAGCAAGCGGTCCAGTTCGGCGGCCTCGGAAACGCGCGCCGAACCCGGCCGGGTCGATTCCGCGCCCACGTCAAGCAGATCGGCACCCTGTCGCTCAATCTCCCTCGCCCGCGCGACCGCCTCCTCTGGCTGCAGGTAAAGCCCGCCATCGGAGAACGAATCCGGAGTCACATTGAGAATGCCCATCACCAGGGTGCGCTCGCCCAGAACTAGCTCCCGGCGGGGCAAGCGAAGGCGATAGCGCGGCCGCGACACGGCTCCAGTATAGCCCTGTTAGCTACAGCTTTGGCAGCCGGCCTTCTCCGGGGCCAAGTTCTGGAAAGAATGAAGCGCATCGCCCTTACCAACGCTCAAGCACCTCGATCCAGCGGTCGGAAAGGCCCAACTTTCGGCTCTCCATAAATCCCTTTGGGCAACCCGAGAGTGGGCTTTGACTTGCCTGTCCGGCAGGATATACTGCATCGGCTGTGTAGGCCCCCTTTGGGGGGTGCGGGCCTCGAAATCTGGGACTAGCGTACCTTGCTGGAATTCTGTGGGCTGAGAAGTCGCGCCTAAAGCGCCGCCATGGCTCAGATATTCCACCCAGGCACGAACACGCTCTCGAAGGCAAGCATCTTTGGCGCCGTATTTATTCTCGGCGGGCTCATCTGGGTATCCACCGTTTTCGAGCGGTCCTCCTATGTGACGCAAGCCGGAGTTGCCCGCGAGCAGCCGGTGCCGTTCAGCCATAAACACCATGTGGGCGGCATGGGGATCGACTGCCGCTATTGCCACACCTCGGTAGAGACATCGGCGTTTGCCGGTATCCCCGCCACCGAAATCTGCATGACTTGTCATTCCCAGATTTGGGCCGATAGCCCCATGCTGGAGCCGGTACGGGCCAGCTTTCGGAGCGGCAAGCCGTTGGAGTGGAGCCGAGTCCATGACTTGCCGGATTTCGCCTATTTCGACCACAGCATTCACATCAAGAAAGGGGTCGGCTGCGCCACCTGCCACGGGCGAGTGGATCAGATGCCGTTGATGTGGCGGGAGAAGACACTGCACATGGAGTGGTGCCTGGAATGCCATCGGGCACCGGAACAGTTCGTTCGGCCACGCCAGTACGTCTTTCGCATGGATTGGGAACCGCCTGCGGACCAGTTGAGTTTGGGACGGAGGCTCGTCGAGGAATACAGGATCCAAAGCTTGACAAATTGTTCGGTTTGCCACCGATGACGCCACCGATGACGGAAGACCTCTCCAGAAAAGGTTCTCTCAACCTGTCCTCGCTCCGCGCACGTTTGGCGAACAGCCAGGGCCGCGAGTACTGGCGGAGTTTGGAAGAACTGGCGGAAACCGAAGAGTTCCGAGATTTCTTGCACAATGAGTTTCCGCAGCAGTTCGCGGCGTGGAGAGGTACCGTCAACCGGCGGGAGCTTTTGAAATTGATGGGCGCTTCCCTGGCGCTGGCCGGCCTCTCCGGTTGCACGCAACAGCCCACCGAAAAGATCGTTCCCTACGTCCGGGCACCGGAGCAGATCGTGCCTGGCAAACCGTTATTCTTTGCCACCGCCATGCCGCTGGACGGATTCGCCACCGGGGTGTTGGTGGAAAGCCACATGGGGCGTCCCACAAAGATCGAGGGGAATCCCCAACACCCGGCTAGCCTGGGGGCCACAGACATCTTCGCCCAGGCTTCGGTGCTCACGCTCTACGATCCAGACCGCTCTCAGGTAGTGACCCGCCTGGGGCAAATCAGCAGTTGGGTCGCTTTTGGTTCTGCCTTGCGCACCGAGATGGAAGCCCAGCGTCTGGACAAAGGCGCGCGATTGCGTATCTTAACCGGGACCGTCACCTCTCCCACCCTGGCCCACCAGCTGCGTACACTACTTAGCGAATTTCCCTCCGCGAAATGGATCCAGAACGAGCCGGTCGGGCGCGATGCAGTCCGGTCTGGGGCACAACTGGCGTTTGGCGAATACGTCAACACCCTGTACGACTTTGAGAAAGCGGACGTCATCCTGTCTCTCGATGCGGATTTCCTGGGCGGGGGTCCAGGCCACCTGAGATATGCGCGGCAGTTCACCGCTCGGCGGCAGGTTCAGGCGGGGGCAACGGAAATGAACCGCCTGTACGTCGTCGAGAGCACGCTCTCCAATACTGGCGGGATGGCCGACCATCGGTTGCCCATGCGCGCCAGCGAGATCGAACGCTTTGCCCGCGCTGTGGCAAACAAGCTGGGAGTGGCGAGCGAGGTATCCGGCGCGGAGGCCGACCATCCGGGCCACGCCCAGTGGATGAAGGCACTGGTTGCCGACCTTCAGAAACACCGGGGCTCTAGCATTGTTCTGGCGGGCGAGCACCAGCCTCCCACCATGCACGCGCTGGCGCACGCCTTGAACCACGCTCTGGGCAATGTTGGCAAGACCGTCATCTATACCGAACCCGTGGAGGCTGATCCCGGGAATCAACTCGCGTCGCTGCGGGACCTGGTGGAGGATATGAAAGCGGGCCGGGTGGACCTGCTGGTCGTCGTCGACAGTAACCCGGTGTTCACGGCGCCTGTCGATCTGAGCTTTTTTGAGCATTTCTTGAAGGTCAGGCTTCGGGTTCATCTGGGCCTCTATCCGGATGAAACGGCCGTGCTGTGCCACTGGCACGTCCCCCAGGCGCATTACCTGGAGTCTTGGAGCGACGCCCGGGCCTTCGATGGGACCACCACAATTCTCCAGCCTCTGATAGCGCCGCTGTATGACGGAAAATCAGCTCACCGGTTGCTCTCAGCCCTTTTGGGAAGGCCCGAACGGCCGAGCCATGACATCGTGCGAGAGTACTGGGAAAAGCAGAACCTTTCTGGCAATTTCGAGAACTCTTGGCAGACGGCGCTGCACGACGGATTGCTTGCTGGCACAGCGCTTCCCCCCAAGCAGGTCTCATTGAAACGAGATTTCCTCGGACAGGGTGCCGGAGAAGTCCCTGCGGTCGCGGGATCGGGAACTCCGGGCCTGGAAATCGTATTTCGACCCGACCCGACCATCTGGGACGGCCGCTTCGCCAACAACGGGTGGTTGCAGGAATTGCCGAAGCCGCTGACCAAGTTGACCTGGGATAATGCAGCCCTGCTCAGCCCGGCCACGGCCGAGCGGCTCGGCCTAGCCGACCAGGATCTGGTCGAACTCCGCTATCGGGATCGTATGGTACCGGCTCCGGTGTGGATCCAGCCGGGACATGCCGACGATTCGGTGACGGTGCACTTGGGCTACGGGCGTACCCACGCTGGGCAGGTCGGCGCGGGGGTCGGGTTCAATGCCTACGCACTCCGCAGTTCGGACCGTCCTTGGTTCGATTCCGGCCTGGCGATTCGCAAGACGGGCGGCCAGTATCCGCTTTCCTCCACACAGCTCCATCACAACATGGAGGACCGACATCTGGTCCGGGTTGGGACGCTGGAGGAATTTCAGCACAACCCAAATTTCGCGCATGAGGTGGAGCACGAGACGTCGCCGCATCTTTCTTTGTACCCAGAGCACAAATATGAGGGCTACGCCTGGGGCATGGCCGTTGATCTGAATCGCTGTATCGGGTGCAATGCGTGCGTCGCCGCCTGTCAGGCCGAGAACAATATCCCGGTGGTGGGCAAAGTGGAAATCGCGCGCGGCCGCGAGATGCACTGGTTGCGAATTGACCGCTATTACCGAGGCTCTCTGGACCATCCGGAGGTGTACCACCAGCCGGTGATGTGCATGCACTGCGAAAACGCGCCCTGCGAGGTGGTTTGCCCGGTGGCCGCCACCGTTCACAGCCAGGAAGGGCTCAACGAGATGGTTTACAACCGTTGTGTCGGCACCCGCTACTGCTCCAATAATTGTCCCTACAAGGTCCGGCGCTTCAATTTCTTTGCATATTCGGATTACGAGACCCCCGTCCTGAAATTGCTGCGAAATCCGGACGTGACGGTACGAACCCGGGGAGTCATGGAGAAGTGCACCTATTGTGTGCAGCGAATTAATGTAGCCCGCATCGAGGCAAAAAAAGAGGACCGCGAAATCCGGGACGGGGAAATCGTGACCGCCTGCCAGGCAGCCTGTCCCGCGCAGGCCATTACTTTTGGCAATATCAATGACCCTAACAGCCAGGTATCCCAGCTTAAGGCAGACCCCCGAAATTACGGTCTGCTCGAAGATTTAAACACCCGGCCGCGCACAACCTATCTGGCCCGACTGAGAAACCCTAATCCCGAGCTCGAAGGAAAAGGATGGAGCCCGAACAACCAGCACGGACGCTAGAAGGCGAACGTGCCCCACAGATCATCGCGCCGGGACACACCTATGCGTCGGTCACCGACAAGATCAGCGCCATTGTGCTCACCGGGCGCACTCCGCGCGGCTGGTGGAGGCGCTCGGCTTCGGGGTGGCCTTTGCTCTGGTCATGGTTCTGCTGTATTCGGTGGCCTATCTACTGGCCGTGGGCACCGGCATCTGGGGGATCACCGGGCGCACTCCGCGCGGCGTTCGGCTTCGGGGTGGCCTTTGCTCTGGTCATGGTTCTGCTGTATTCGGTGGCCTATCTACTGGCCGTGGGCACCGGCATCTGGGGGATCAACGTTCCGGTCGGCTGGGGATTCGCCATCATCAACTTCGTCTGGTGGATCGGGATCGGGCATGCGGGCACTTTGATCTCAGCCATCCTGTTATTGCTGCGCCAGCAATGGCGAACCTCGATCAACCGTTTCGCCGAAGCCATGACGTTGTTCGCGGTCGCCTGTGCGGGAATTTTTCCGCTCCTTCACATGGGGCGTCCGTGGCTCTTTTACTGGCTCATGCCTTACCCCAACACGATGGGGGTGTGGCCGCAGTTCCGCAGCCCGCTGGTCTGGGACGTGTTTGCTGTCACCACCTATGCCACCGTCTCGGCGTTGTTCTGGTTTGTGGGCCTGATCCCGGACTTTGCGACGCTGCGCGATCGCGCCGGCTCGCGGTTGGCTCAAGTCATCTACGGCGTGCTGGCGATGGGATGGCGAGGCTCGGCAAAGCACTGGCACCGCTATGAAACCGCCTACCTGCTTCTGGCCGGGCTCGCCACTCCTCTGGTGATCTCGGTGCACACCATTGTCAGTTTCGACTTTGCGATAGGCATCATTCCCGGCTGGCACGCCACCATTTTCCCTCCCTATTTTGTGGCGGGCGCCATCTATGCGGGCTTTGCCATGGTCCTGACCCTGGCCATACCAGTCCGCGCCATCTATGGACTGCAGGATTTCATCACCATGCGGCACCTGGAGAACATGGCCAAAGTCATGTTGGCCACGGGCCTGATTGTCGCCTACGGCTACTTGATAGAAGCCTTCATGGCCTGGTATAGCGGGAATCGGTACGAACGGTACATGATTTTGAATCGGCTGAACGGTCCATACGCCAGTCATTACTGGGCGCTGCTGCTGTGCAACGTCGTGACCCCGCAGTTTCTCTGGTTTCGGCGAATCCGCACGAACGTGGTCACGCTGTTCCTGATCGCCATTGTGGTCGGCATCGGTATGTGGTTGGAGCGATTCATCATCGTTGTTACCAGCCTGCATCGGGACTTCTTGCCTTCCTCCTGGGGCATGTATGCCGGCACCCGCTGGGATTGGGCTACGTTTGCGGGTTCGATCGGCCTGTTTTTTGCCCTGCTGTTCTTGTTCGTCCGCTTCCTGCCAATGATTTCGATTTTCGAGATGCGGACTATCGTGCCGCGTTCGGAGGACCGGAGGAAGTCATGACGGACCCGATCGGGGGACACGTCGGAGAGTGCGCAGTATGAAGAAAGCGGCCCTTTACGGATTGATGGCTGAATTTGAGACTTCCGAGGCCGTGGTGGCTGCCGTACGCCGTGCTTACCAGGAGGGATACCGGCGGATGGATGCCTACACGCCCATGCCGGTTGAGGGATTGGCCGAAGAGTTCGGCTTCCATCATACGCGGCTGCCGCTCATCGTTCTGCTCGGGGGGATTGCCGGAGGCGTTGGGGGATTCCTGTTGCAATACTACACGTCGGTGATCGACTTTCCCCTCAACGTGGGAGGCCGTCCCTTGAACAGTTGGCCCGCTTTCATCCCGATCACATTTGAGATGACCATTTTGGTTGCGGCATTGTCAGCAGTGCTCGGAATGTTGGCGCTCAACGGCCTTCCCAGGCCGTATCACCCGGTCTTCAACGTTTCTCGATTTGCGCTGGCCACACGGAACCGCTTCTTTCTGTGCGTCGAAGGCACCGATCCTAAATTTGACCTGGTTGCCACCAAGCGGTTCCTGGAGAGTTTAGGCCCGCGTGAGGTATCTGAAGTTGCGCCATAACACGATCCACTATCCGTGCGCGAACCATATTCCGGGAGGGGGCGTCCGGATTGGCCTGCTCGTCCTTTGTTCCCTTTTGCTGGGAGGGTGCCGCCAGGATATGCACGACCAGCCCAGGTTCGAGGCGCTGGAGGCCAGCACGTTCTTCGAAGATGGCCAATCCGCGCGGCCGCTGATAGCCGGCACGGTGGCCCGCGGTCATTTGCGCAGAGATGAGCATTTCTACGCGGGGAAATCTGACGGGGCCTTGGCCGATACCTTTCCCTTTCCAGTTAATCGTGAGGTCCTAGCGCGAGGCCGAGAACGTTTCGACATTTTTTGCTCACCTTGCCACGGTCGCGTGGGAGCCGGCCGGGGCATAGTCGTGCGACGAGGGTTTCGCTCGCCGCCGTCGTTTCACATCCCGCGGCTGCGCGAAGCTCCGGTAGGACATTTTTTCGACGCCATAACGAATGGCTTTGGCGGCATGGCTAGTTACGCGAGCCGGATTTCGCCTGAAGACCGCTGGGCGATTGTCGCCTACGTGCGCGCGCTCCAATTGAGCCAGCACGCCACGCTGGCCGACGTTCCGTCAGAGCAACGTTCGGAACTCGTTGGGACCGCAGAATGAACGAATTCGAAACGCTCCGTCCCGAACTGGATCGCATTCGAAAGCAAGCGCTCGTGGTGGGCAGCGTGGCCTTGGGAGTCTGCATCGTAGGAGGCTTTCCCAACCCGGAGCAATTTTTCCGCTCCTACCTACTGGGCTACCTGTTCTGGATCGGAATCGCGCTGGGAAGCCTCGCCATCTTGATGCTGCACCACATGGTCGGCGGCGCGTGGGGTTTTGTGATCTGTCGCGCGCTCGAGTCCGCGACACGCACGCTGCCGCTGATGGGCTTGCTGCTCGTGCCACTACTGTTCGGCATCTACAAGTGGGGTGTAGTGTATAGCTGGGCGCGCCCCGAGGCAGTGGCTGCCGATGAACTCTTGCAACACAAGAGCCCTTACCTGAATGTCCCCTTTTTTTTCACTCGAGCGATCGTTTACTTCGCGATTTGGATCGCGATTGCCTACTTCTTGAATAAGTGGTCAGCCGAGCACGATCGAACTGCGGACGGCTCCTTTGTGCGTCGGCTTCAGATTCTCAGTGGGCCCGGACTGCTGCTTTACGGGCTCACCGTATCGTTTGCTTTTGTGGACTGGGTCATGTCGTTGGAGCCGCATTGGTTCTCAACGGTTTACGGCGTCATGTTTATGATCGGGCAGGCGCTGGGGGCGCTAGCCTTTGCCATCGGCGTGACCGCGCTGCTCGCCAAGCGCAAGCCTTTGTCGGACGTCGTCGAGGCCGGGCATTTTCACGACCTGGGTAACCTCCTGCTGGCTTTCGTCATGCTGTGGGCCTACATCGCGTTTTCCCAATACTTGATTATCTGGTCGGGCAACCTGCCGGAGGAAATTCCCTGGTATCTGCACCGCAGTTTGGGCGGCTGGCAATGGGTGGCGCTACTGTTGTTCCTTTTCCATTTTTGTTTGCCCTTTCTGGTGCTACTATCTCGCGTCGCGAAGCGCAGGGTACGAATCCTGGCCACGGTGGCGGCGGCCATGACCGTGATGCGTCTGGTGGATTTGTTCTGGCTGGTCGCGCCGGCATTCCATCCTACTGGGTTCAGCCTCCATTGGATGGATCTGGGGGCACCGGTCGGTATCGGAGGAATTTGGATAGCAGTGTTTGTTTGGCAACTGGGCAAGAGAGCCCTGCTGCCGGCGTATGACCCTCGTGTGAATGAAGAGATGGGGGTTGCTGAAGGCACTTGAAGCCCGCTGTAGGCGCGTGATGAGTGAGACGAACCAGTCCGAGGAAAGCCTGGGCCGGCGATACCAGCCGAGCGAGCCGGACGTCGGACGCATTGCGCTGTTCGCGGTCCTGCTGGTGATTTCCGTCGGGGTGGCCCTGTTGGCGATGAGCTGGACATATACCATCCTGGCTGGCCTCCAGCCGGAGCCTTCTCCGACGGCTTCTCTGTGGGCGGAAGCGGAGCGTTTGCCGCCGCAGCCTCGCCTGCAAGTCGTCCCCGCACGGGATCTGCAAACAGCGCGCATTGATGAGGAGGCTTTGTTAAATAGCTACGGGTGGGTCGACCCAGAGGCCGGCGTGGTCAGAATCCCGATCGAGCGGGCCATCGACGTGCTTGCCCAACGGGGCCTCCCTGCCAGGGATCGGAGACAAGAAACCCGGAGGAGCTCTGATCGAAAGCCATGACAGTTAGCGCGGCTCATCAGAAAGGGCAACGAATTCTGAATTGCGGTGCAGGGTCTCGACCTCTGGGATCTCGTTTCATCGTGTTGCTGTGTCTTTGCCTGCTATTAGCGCTTGCTGCGGATCTGGCTCAGGCGCAGAACCTCCGGCCCGCGCCCTTGCGTGACGTTGGCATTGATCAAAAGCTGAACGAGCAATTACCTTTGAACCTGACCTTTCGGGACGAGACCGGCAAGCCCGTACAACTTCGCCAATATTTTGGCCAGAAGCCGGTGATCCTATCTCTTGTCTATTACGATTGCCCCATGCTCTGCACGTTAGTGCTGAACGGGTTGGTCCGGAGCCTCCGGGTTGTTCCCCTCGATGTGGGAGATCAATTCGATGTGGTGACCGTAAGCTTTGATCCACGGGAGACGGCTGCGCTGGCAGCAGCCAAAAAGGAAACTTATGTTAGGCGCTATGCCCGAGCTCAGGCATCACAGGGGTGGCACTTTCTTACTGGCGAGGAGGCCTCGATTCAACAACTGACCCGGGCCGTGGGATTCCGCTATGCCTACGACGCGAAAAGCGGGGAGTTCGCTCATGCCACCGGGATTATGGTCTTGACGCCTACCGGCAGGCTTGCCCGCTACTTTTACGGAATTGATTATTCGCCCAGGGACTTGCGCCTGGCGCTGGTGGAAGCCTCGGCCAATAAGATCGGCTCGGCCGTTGACCAGTTGCTACTGTTTTGTTTCCACTACGACCCCAAAACAGGAAAGTACAGTCTGGTCGTCATGAATGTCCTCCGCGTCGCTGGGATGGGCACGCTTCTGACCCTGGGGAGCTTTCTGTTTGTCATGTTTCGCCGGGATCGGCGCAAATACTGGAAGCCGGAGGAAACAGGTCCGGCGTAAGAGACGAGAAGACCGGCGATGCCGGTCTCTTACTGCTTTGGATTATGTGGGAAGGTTTTCCTTTATTCCCTGAACAGGCGTCCACCGTAGCGGGCGAAGTGGACATGCTGTTTTATTTCTTGATCGCAGTCAGTCTGTTTTTTACCGTTCTAATTTTCTCGCTGATCTTTTACTTCGCCATCCGCTACCGGAGACGCTCCGAGACTGAACAGCCTCGTCCGATGGTCGGCTCCATCGGACTGGAGTTATTCTGGTCCATCACTCCGTTCATGATTACGGTGGTCATGTTTGTTTGGGCGACCAGCCTGTATTTCAAAAATGCCAGTCCTACGGCGGGAGCATTAGAGATCTATGTAGTTGCCAAGCAATGGATGTGGAAACTTCAGCATCCGGAGGGCCAGCGGGAAATCAACACTTTGCACGTGCCGATCGGCCGTCCCGTCCGTTTGATCATGACCTCCGAGGATGTTATCCACAGTTTTTACGTGCCTGCATTTCGGGTGAAATACGATGTATTGCCAGGACGGTACACAACCCTCTGGTTTGAGCCCACAAAAACCGGAGAATACCACTTGTTTTGCGCGGAATATTGTGGAACGAAACATTCTCAGATGGCCGGTCGCGTCATCGTCATGACGCCACTGGAATTCGAGAAATGGCTGGGAGGGACCGCGACAGGAGAGTCGCTGGCAGAGGTTGGTCAGAGGTTGTTCCAGCGGCTCGGGTGCATTACCTGCCACCGCCCGGACGCGAGCGGACGCGGGCCCGTGCTGGAAGGTCTGTTCAACAAACCGGTGCCCTTGGCCACCGGAGAGACTGTGATCGCGGACGAGGACTACCTCCGGGAGTCGATCCTGCGGCCCAGCGCGAAAATGGTGGCTGGATACACCGTGAGAATGCCAACCTTCCAGGGCCAGATCGGCGAGGAGGGGCTGGTGCAGATCATTGCCTTTATTAAATCTCTTAGTCGGGAAGTGCAAATCGAGGAATGAGCACAACATTCGCCGAGTCGCCGATGGAATCGCGCGTTCACTATCTGAACGTCAGCTACGGTGTGAAGTCCTGGCTGTTGACTACGGACCACAAGCGCATTGCGCTGCTTTACCTGCTGACGATTACCTTGTTCTTTATCGTGGGCGGCGTATTTGCCGTGTTGCTGCGCCTGGAGTTGATGACCCCGCAGGGAGACCTGGTCCAATCGGAGACCTACAACAAGCTGTTCACCATGCATGGCCTGGTCATGGTTTTCTTTTTCCTGATCCCGTCGATTCCGGCCGTACTGGGCAACTTCCTGGTGCCCATGATGATCGGGGCGCGGGACCTGGCGTTCCCGCGACTCAACCTCGCCAGCTGGTACATTTTTACGCTGGGAGGCTTGTTTACCCTTTCCGCGGTGGTTTCCGGCGGCGTGGACACCGGTTGGACCTTCTACACGCCTTACAGCAGTACCTACGCCAATACCAACGTCATTGCCACGGCTCTGGGAGTCTTCATCACCGGCTTCGCCTCCATCCTAACCGGGCTCAACTTCATTGTGACCATCCACAAGATGCGAGCTCCCGGGCTTACCTGGTTTCGTCTGCCCCTGTTCATTTGGGCGCATTACGCGACCAGCCTGATCATGGTACTAGCGACGCCTGTTCTGGCCATTGCGATCGTGCTAGTGGCGCTGGAACGATTGTTGGGGATAGGGATCTTCGATCCCGCTCTGGGAGGCGATCCGGTTTTGTTCCAGCACTTATTCTGGTTCTATTCCCATCCGGCCGTTTACATCATGATCCTTCCGGGCATGGGAGTGATCAGCGAGCTGATTACGTGTTTTTCCCGGAAAAGGATTTTTGGGTACAAGGTCGTGGCCTATTCCAGCCTGCTCATCGCGGCTCTTGGATTTCTGGTCTGGGGCCATCACATGTTTGTCAGCGGCCAGTCCATTTACGCGGGTATGGTATTTTCCGCTTTGAGTTTCCTGGTGGCGATTCCCTCTGCCATTAAAGTTTTCAATTGGACTGCCACCATGTATAAGGGCTCTATTTCCTACCAGACCCCGATGTTGTACGCCATGGGGTTCATCGGCCTTTTCACACTTGGCGGGCTCACCGGCCTGGTGCTGTCCTCACTGGCAGTGGATGTCCATCTGCACGATACGTACTTCGTAGTGGCGCATTTTCATTACATCATGGTGGGCGGGATGCTGATGGCCTATCTGGGAGGAATCCATTTCTGGTGGCCGAAAATCAGCGGGCGGATGTACCCTGATGCTTGGGGAAGATTTTCGGCGCTGATAATATTTGTTGGTTTCAATCTGACATTCTTCCCGCAATTTCTCCTTGGATATCTTGGAATGCCGCGCCGGTATCACGTCTACCCGGAAGAATTCCAGGTGCTGAATGTCATGTCCTCAGCCGGCGCGTCCATCCTCGGAGTGGGATACTTGATCCCACTGGTCTATTTGATCTGGTCCATGCGCTACGGGCCAGTTGCGGGTCCGAATCCGTGGGGAGCCAAGGGACTGGAGTGGGAAACACCTTCGCCGCCAACCACTCATAATTTCGAGGAAACACCCACAGTGACCGAAGAAGCGTACGCCTATTCGCCACAGGAGGCGGAAGTTGTCTGAAACACACGCCGCGCTGGCGCACCAGTTTGACGACCTGGAACAGCAGCACGAAGCCGTCACTCTGGGCATGTGGGCGTTCCTAGTCACCGAAATCATGTTCTTCGGTGGCCTGTTTGCCGGATACACCGTCTATCGCTCAGCCTATCCCGAGGCGTTTGCCGCAGCCAGCCGGATCCTGGACAGGGAGCTCGGCGCCATCAATACCGTGGTCTTGATCGCGAGCAGCCTCACGATGGTTCTGGCTGTGCATAGCGCGCAACTCGGCAGGCGCAAGGCATTGGTTGTGTTTCTGCTCTGCACCATTGTTCTAGGTTCGGTATTTCTGGGCATCAAGGCTGTAGAATACAGTCACAAGTTTGAGCACCATCTGGTGCCGGGCCCTTGGTTCCACTACGAGGGTCCCCGCGCGAGCCAGGTTCACCTTTTCTTCTACTTCTATTTCGTCATGACGGGTATGCACGCACTGCACATGGTAATTGGAATTGTAATTCTAGCGGTTCTTGTCTTCCAATCCTGGCGCGGCCGGTACACAAACCTATACTCTTCGCCGGTGGAGATGACCGGCCTGTACTGGCACTTCGTGGATATCGTGTGGATTTTCCTGTTCCCGTTACTTTATCTGCTCGGGCAGCACTTATGACGCACCACGTTGTCTCGCTGAAAGCCTATTACCTTGTCTTTGGGGCACTTCTCCTGTTAACCATCACCACGGTTGCTGTCGCCTCGTGGGATCTAGGAGAGCTGCTGGATCTAGGAGCATGGGTGAATACGGTGGTCGCGGTCTTGATCGCGGTTTTGAAAGCAACTCTGGTTGCCCTCTACTTCATGCACGTCCGCTACAGCAGTCATCTCACAAAAGTGTTCGTGGTGGCGGGATTCTTCTGGTTGGCCATCCTCATTGGCCTGATCATGAGTGACTTCCTCACCCGGGAGCGGCCTTCCCGCCCCACCAGCCTTGGCGCTTCTGCAACAGCAACCCTGAGTCGGTAGCTCCCTGAAAACCACGCGTAGCAAGTTTTCACGTGTAGCGGGCTTTGATGTTCAGGACAGGCGTCGGAAATTCACGGCCTATAGCGGGCTCACCGACAGCAACCAGTTCGCAGCCATGGTCCCGGCAGCCTGCAGCCACGCCAAGGAGGACTTTCGTGGTTCACAACGCAGGATTCCAGCGGATGGGAAACTTGGTGAGTTATCGTCTCCCTCCACGCTGCTCCATCGAACCGGAACGGACATGGGTGGGGCAGGTGGGGAGTCTGCTCCCAGCGCCGTGAGGGAACTCTGACGAGCCTGCGCGAGCCCGTAGCTGGACAGCGTTCCTCGCCAGCCCAGTTGCGGTGAGAGAAGAAAACCCGATTGCCACCGTTGGTCCGGCAGATAGGGGCGCTCCAAAGCAACCAGCGGTTGCCAGTCGGTTTGAGGCACCAACGACAAGAGACTAACCAGCGGCGAGGACAATGCGAGCAGTGAGAAGGTTGCGTGATAAGTTGAGAGTTCCAGCGGTCCGTAGCCTAGCGAGGGTAGCCGGGATCCAATCGTGAACTGCAGATGTCCGAAGGCGCTCACTGGTCCCAACGGCCCCGAGGCTTTTCCTTCACCAGGATACTCAGGTCAACGCAGTGATCCTCCGGAGCCAGCTTCATGCGGACGTCGGATTCTACAACCGGTTCGATCAAGACGAGCTAGCTTAGACGCGCCAAGCTACGGCGCAGTCGTCCCTCATCAAACAAGTCCCCCTCTTGCAACAGCAGGGCTCGTCGCAGGGTCGAATCGCCGACCGCATGGTGGCCGCGAAATTCAATCTGCCCCACCCGATAGACAGCCCCGGTTTCAATTTTCGCCTTGAGGGCGACCCATGGGCGGGCAACCGCACCCGTTTCAGCTAACCCTCCTCCCTTCGGGTCAATTCCCCCTCTGTCCCGGAGACGTTCCGAGGTCGTTTTTGCTTCCAGCAAGGCGGTGAACCCAAGTTTGCCCTCTCTTTCCGACTCGCGGCGTGCTTCTAAGAGGAATTGACACAGTTCGCGACTCGAAAAAGTGCCATCCGGCTGCGGCGGAAGTTCTTGGATCGACTCGGCTCCCACGACCTCCAGCCGCTCCACGCGATAGCGCGGTCCCGCATCCACCTGCACCGTAACTGTGGCTTTGTCCTCTGCGGTGTTCACGGTGGAGATTCCTACCTTGGCATCAAAGTAGCCGCGGGAAAGATACAGCGACTGAAGACGTTCCACGTCGGCCTGGAGGCGCTGCTGGCTGAGAGGCGCAAGTAAGCGCCAACCTCGCCATAACGGGCCTAAGCCAGGCAACAAGCGTTGCGCGCGAGTCGCGCGCAACGCTCCCCGCAACTCGTTTGGTTTCAACCCTAATGATCCCGAGAAGCGCATCTCCTGTACCCGATAGTCCCGGCCCCGCTCCACCCGGACCCGCAAGTCCGCCTGCTGGAAACCCACCGGGATCACTCCGGCTTCCACCGTCGCCTCAGCGTGACCCTGCTCGACTAGCTGCTGCCGCAGCGCAGCCGCCACTCTCTTGGCCAGCACGGCATCGATGGGCGTGCCGTTCTCAAGGTCCACCGCGCGACGCTCGTTTTCGGGGTCGAACTCAACCCGCCGCAGGTGAAGCCGCGGCTTCTCTGCCAGAATGAAAACCAGGTGCACTCCCTCCACGGATGGAGAGCTTTCGACCAGGATGGCGTTGAACCAGCCCGTCGCCCACAGGCGACGGACGTCGTGCTCAATACGGACCAGGTCGAGCGTTTGGCCGGAGCGCGTCTCTAATTCAAGAGGCCGCAGGCTGCCACGAATCTGCAACGTTTGGATGAATGGACTGTCTGCCGCCCATAGCGCAGCATGGGAGAGAAAGGAAAGGAGGAGGGTTCTCCAAATGAACGGTCCTACCATGGAAGTAACCTCGTTCAAGGATGATCGAGCAGCTACTCAGGGTAGCCTGGCGTTCAAGCAATACAAGACGGATTTGGAGGATAGAAGTTACAAGATACAGGTACGAAATAGCGAGCACGAACAGAGCCGCGAAGGAAGCGGTCAAATCCCCGTAGCCTGTTGAAACGGCATCTTTTAAAAGAATGGTCGGGCCGTCGGGATTTGAACCCGAGACCTCTTGCACCCCAATTGTGCGTTCCATGTTAGCGGCGATGAGATGGAGTGAGCCCAAGTGATACGACCAGCAAGGGATGACTCGATTCAACCGCTGTGCCAGGTGACACTGACGCACACCGAGTAATAAGGGGTTAGTTGGGCTTGGATGCCAGGGTCACGTCACAAAGTACGTCACAATCGCCGGGCGCCATCACACCGCGCATGCGAGGCTTCCGGCTCGCTGGGATGCCGAGGGCCCTGATGGTACCAGCCCGAGCCGTTTCGTGGGCACCGTTTGCTATTGACCAAACCCGTCAAGGGGTTGACGGAGAGTGTCTCACCTTTAGTTGAAAGTCGAGCGGCGGTTCGCTGACCTGGTTCCGTAGAATCGGGTTGGGAAACTTTCTGGAAAGGGGAACCGCCGTGCAGAGAAGCTACCACATCCTAGGCCGGAGCGATAGCCGAAGCTCCCGCAAACTGGCTGCCTACCTGGCTCGCCACGGGCAGTTTCTGCTGCCCTGGGTGGAGTTGATCGAACAATCGCGGTTAGCAGCCCGTGTCTAAAATCGCCAGATGGGGAAGAAACATGTTACTTCGGAAATGTTCTTACTTACAATCGGGCCATGGCCATGGGAACGCGCAAGCATCGTCAGCGACAAGAGCCGCTGTGGTATCGGGCAGAGTTGGCCGAGGCGCCCGGACACCCGTTCTACCGGCGGCTGCACCAACTGTTGGAGGAAGCCGATTTTGATCGATTCTGCGAGAGTCGGTGCCGGCAGTTCTACCACGAGCGGCTGGGCCGACCGTCGTTGCCGCCGGGGATGTACTTCCGGTTGATGCTGATCGGCTTCTTCGAGGGGATCGACAGCGAGCGAGGCATCGCCTGGCGGGTGGCCGATTCCTTGAGTTTGCGGCAGTTTTTGCAGATTGGGCTGGATGAACAGACGCCGGATCATGTGACGATCTCGCGCACGCGGCGGCTGATGGACGAGCCGACGCACCAGGAAGTGTTTGGATGGGTGCTGCGGCTGGTGGCCGAACGGGGCCTGCTGAAGGGCAAGACGATCGGCATTGACGCCACCACGCTGGAAGCCAACGCGGCCATGAGGTCGATCATGCGGCGGGACAGCGGGGAAAGCTATACGGAGTACCTGAAGCGGTTGGCGGAGGCCGAAGGGATCGAAGCCCAGGATGCAGCGGCGCTGCGGAGGATGGACCGCTGCCGACCGAAGAAGATGTCCAATGCGAAGTGGGTGAACCCACATGATCGGGAAGCGGAGATCACCCGGATGAAGGACGGGCGCACGGCACTGGCTTACAAGGCCGAGCATGCGGTGGACATGGAGACTGGGGCGATTGTGGCGCTGACGGCGCACGGGGGAGCGACCGGCGACACGGAATCGGTTCAGCAGACCCTGCCGGCGGCCGGCGCGGCGGTGGGCGAGCAGATCGCGACACCCACGGCCGAAGGGGAGTTTGTGGTGAACGCAGACGGGGTGGAAGAGGTGGTGGCCGACAAGGGGTATCACAGTGGGGAAGTGCTGGCAGAGATGCAGGCGATGGAGGTGCGGACCTACATTGCGGAGCCGGAGCGGGGACGGCGGCAATGGACGGGCAAGGAAGAGCAGAAGGCGGCGGTCTACCGCAATCGGCGGCGGGTGACGGGGCAGCGAGGGAAGGCGCTGCTGCGGAAACGTGGGGAGATGCTGGAGCGTCCGTTTGCGCACATGTATGAGACGGGCAGGATGAGACGCTTGTATGTCCGTGGGAAGATAAACGTGCAAAAGAAACTGTTGCTGCAGGCAGCAGCCTGCAACCTGGCGCTAGTTTTGCGCCAGCTGCTGGGGGCGGGAACCCCGCGAGGCCTGCAAGACCGCATCACCGAGCTGTTTTTGCTCGTTTTCTGGATCACTGCCACAAGAATGGCCCACCCCGAATCCCCCACGCCCCTATCCTGGTGCAACGGTCAAATTCACGGCTTTGCTCTTCACTTGCCCCGCCTGAAAAAGAGGCCGGCCCAAAGGCCGGTTTAGACACGGGCTGTTAGCCGTCGACGAGCTGATCGACGTGGTGGGTAGGGCGGCGATTGAAGCGGTGCTGGAGTTGTCGGCCGCGCAGGTGGCCGGTCCACGCCGTCAGGGCCGGCGGCGCCGTGGGGTAGGCTGGTATGGGCGCCAGCGGGGACGGGTGCGCCTGAAGGAGAGAAAGCTGGCCGTGCACAGGCCACGGCTCCGGCGGCCAGGCCGGGGAGCGGGGAAAGAAGTTCCCCTCCCGGCCTACGAAGCCATGCAGGAGGGCGAGGGTCTGGGGGCCCGGATGTTGGATATCTTGCTGCGGGGCGTCTCGACCCGGCAGTACCAGCGGGTGTTGCCGGAGATGGCGGACACCGTGGGTGTGTCGCGCTCCACGGTCAGCCGGGAAACGATGGAGGCTGCCGCAGCCGAGTTAGAACGTCTGTTGAACCGCCGCTTCGAGGAAGTAGAGTTGCTGATCCTCTACATCGACGGGATGGTGTTTGGCGACCATCACGTGATTGCGGCTGTGGGCGTGGATGCGGAAGGGCACAAGCACGTGCTGGGGATTCAGGAGGGGGCTACGGAGAACGCCGCGGCCGTCCAGGACTTGCTGGAAGGTTTAGTGCGGCGAGGGGTGCAGCCGGCCCAGAAACGGCTGTTTGTGATCGACGGCTCGAAGGCCTTGCGGGCGGCGATCCGCGCCGTGTTCGGGGCCGAGCAGCCGGTGCAGCGCTGCCGCGCCCACAAGTTGCGCAACGTCCTGGACCGGTTGCCGGAGCCAGAGCGGGACCAGGTGCGGGCGGCGATGCGGGCCGCCTGGCGGTTG
Organism: Terriglobia bacterium; assembly: GCA_965223005.1. GTDB lineage: Bacteria > Acidobacteriota > Terriglobia > JAJPHL01 > JAPKYU01 > CBDBKE01. The sequence continues at coordinate 503,568 of CBDCVK010000010.1, forward strand.
GATCCGAAGACCGGCAGGGCCAAGCTGGAGAAGTTGGCCCAATGGTTGGAGCGAGATTGTCCGGCCGCGGCGGCCAGCTTGCGGGAGGGTCTGGAGGAATGTTTCACCATCAACCGGCTGGGGCTTCCGGCTTCGCTGCATCGCTGTCTGGCCACCACCAATCTCATCGAGAGTCCGCAGGCGGGAGTGAGGTTGCGAACTCGCCGGGTGTGCCGCTGGCGGGATGCGGCCATGGTCCAGCGCTGGGTCGCCTCCAGCTTCCTGGCCACGGAGAAAAACTTCCGCCGCCTGATGGGGTACCAGGACCTGTGGATGTTGAAAGCGATCCTCGAAGGATCAAAGTCGGCCACTCGACGGGAGGTGGCGTAGTATGATGGCTCCGAACCGCCGCTACGAACTTTCAACTGAGTTCAGGACACCCTCGTTGGCCTGGCTGGTCAACTTGGCCACTTGGCGGCGGTGCCGGCAGTCCTCCACGTCCAGCTCGTGCAATCCGTGCTGCTGCGCCAGCAAGTCCAGCGCTGTGTCGTCGGGGTCCGCAAGGTGAATCCAGGGGACGCCGGGAAACGGTTCCGCCATGGCTAGCTCTCAATCAATGGGATTTCCAACGCCCGTAGTCTAGCAGGATGCTGAAAAAGTCCCTGGGCGACCTCTTACGAACAAAATATAAATGAGTATAATTGTTCTCATTATGCGAGGACACGATCTGCACCAAGACGCGATGTTCAGCTACCTGAGCCCCGAGCAACGGGTGCCCCAGGATCATCCGTTGCGGCCGATACGCCGCATGACCGACCAAGCACTGCAACGGCTTTCGCCGCGGTTCGAGCGGATGTATGCTGACATCGGTCGCCCCTCGATCGCCCCGGAGAAGCTGCTGCGGGCCTTGCTGCTGCAGGTGCTCTACACCATCCGCAGCGAACGGATGCTGCTGGAGCAACTCGATTACAACCTCCTGTTCCGGTGGTTTGTGGGACTGAACATGGATGACGCGGTGTGGGTGCCGACGGTGTTCAGCAAGAACCGGGACCGGCTGCTGGAGGGGGCCGTCGCCGAGGCATTCTTTGACGAGGTGTTGCGCGAGGCGGGCGAGCAGGAGTTGCTGTCGGAGGAGCACTTCACGGTGGACGGGACGCTGCTGGAGGCGTGGGCGAGCCAGAAGAGCTTTCAGAGGAAGGACGCGCCGGAGGGGCCGCCGCCGGAGGATCCGGGCAATCCCACGGTGGACTTCCACAAAGAGAAGCGGACCAACGAAACGCACCAGTCGACGACAGACCCGGACGCTCGGCTGGCCCGGAAGGGCAAAGGCAAGGAGGCCAAGCTGAGCTACGTCGGGCACGTGCTGATGGAGAACCGCAACGGGCTGGTGGTGAATGTGCGGCTGACCCAGGCCACCGGCACCGCCGAGCGGGAAGCGGCCGTGGAGATGGTGGACGACATTCCGGGCCCGAAGCAGGTGACGGTGGGTGCCGACAAGAACTACGACGCCGAAGCGATGGTGCAGCAGTTGCGGGAACGGAAGGCCACGCCGCACGTGGCGCAGAACCAGGAACGGCGGCGCAGTGCCATCGACAGCCGGACCACACGGCACCCGGGTTACCAGATCAGCCAGAGAGCGCGGAAGAAGGTGGAAGAGAGTTTCGGATGGATGAAGACGGTCGGGTTGCTGCGGAAGCTGCGGCATCGGGGCCTGGAGCGCGTCGGCTGGATCTTCACCTTTACGGCTGCCGCCTTCAACCTGGTCCGGATTCGCAACTTGGTGATCGGGGCCGTCCCGCCGCGGGTAGTGGGCCCAGGGGCCGCCTGAGGAGGAGTGTGTCCAAAGGACGAAAAAGGGCTGGGAAAGGCAAAAGACAAGGCCCCAAAGGGCCAATAGCGAGGTTCACTACGAACCGAACGGCTCAAAGAAAATTCCCACAGGATAAACGCTACTGAATTTTTTGGCCCTTTTTCAGCACCCTGCTAGTGCCGTTCCAACTTGATTTGCTAGTCACTTGGTTTGCGACAGCTAGCCAAAAAACAGCTGAAACAGCACTGGTGCAAGCCCTTCCCCGCCGTCTGCCGCTGTTTGGCCCTCGTTCCAGGCCAGACACCCAGGGTGTCTTGTGGCGAGCCGCCCTCTGGCACAAAGCTCGATTTCCCCCGGCCGGGGTTTCCGTGCTAGATTATTGTCCTCGTTCGGACAAGAAATTCTGCTGGGAGAAGAGGTCTTATGGCGGAAGCCGTTGCAAAAGCTGGTTTGGAAGGGGTGGTTGCCGCAGATTCCTCGATCTGCTACATCGATGGGGAGGCGGGCATCCTTAGCTACCGGGGCTTTAACATTCATACGCTGGCCGAAAATGCCACCTTCGAGGAAACAGCGTACCTGCTTTGGTTTGGGCGCCTGCCAAAGCCCGCCGAACTGGAGGAGCTGCAGCAAAAACTGGCCGCCGTACGGAGCTTGCCGCCGGCGGTCATGGATTTCCTCCGCGCACTGCCGCCGAAAGCGGTCCCCATGCACATGCTACGCACCGCTGTCTCCGCGCTGGGCGTCTACGACCCGGACGCGGAAGACATGTCGGAGCAGGCCAATGTGGCCAAGGCCATCCGGCTCACGGCCCAGATGGGCACCGTAGTTGCGGCCTTCGCGCGCCTGCGCAACGGGGAGCAGCCAGTGGATCCTGACCCGGCGCTCTCCTACGCGGCGAATTTCCTTTACATGCTGAACGGGACTCGCCCGGCTGAAGTGTCGGCCAAGACGCTGGACATCGCCTTGATCTTGCATGCCGACCACGAGTTCAACGCCTCCACCTTTGCCGGGCGAGTGACAGCGGGTACGCTGGCCGACCTGCATTCGGCGGTGACCTCAGCGCTGGGCGCGCTAAAGGGACCGCTGCATGGTGGAGCCAACCAGGCGGTGATGAAGATACTGGCGCCGCTCGGCAGCGCCGATGAGGCCGTGGCTCACGTGCGGGAGATGCTGGCCGCCAAGAAGAAGGTGCCCGGCTTCGGCCACCGCGTCTATCGAACCGAAGACCCGCGCGCCACGCACCTGCGCCGCATGTCGGAAGCTCTTGGGCGCGAGCACAACGATCCGAAGTGGTTCGAAATGTCGCGAGCCATCGAGCAGTTGGTGAACAGCGAAAAGCGGCTCAATGCCAACGTGGACTTTTACTCAGCTTCCACCTACCACGTGCTGGGTATCCCCATTGACCTGTTCACCCCGGTGTTCGCTATGAGCCGGATCACAGGCTGGACCGCGCATTTCCTGGAGCAGTATGCCAACAATCGGCTGATCCGTCCGCGCTCGGAGTACGTCGGCCCGCCCGTGGGGCAGCCCTGGGTTCCCATCGAGCAGCGGTAGGGCTGCAGGGGCCGAGGTTCAAAGCTCGAAGTCCAAGGCCCAGAGTCCAAAGGCCTAGAATCTAAGACTCGCTGGCGTCCCGCTACCGTCTCTTGGGTTGCGCCGACTGCCCGCTGCCTTCCATCTCCTCGACCCAGTTCAGGAAAGCCCGCAGGCGTCGTCGCTCCCGCCACAGGAACCGCCAAAATTTTCCGAACCCGATCCGCTCCGCCCTGCCGCCAGCGTAGGTTTCGATGCGCCAGCGCAGATAGGGACTGCGCCATGGCCGGAGCCGATGGCCGCGCGTGACAACCCACAGGAACCGCAGGGCGGACCGCATCCCCGGGCATTGAACCACAAAGCCACAATGGAAGGTACATGGTTCGGGCCCGAGGAGTTACTTGCAAGAAATGAGGACAGAGCCGGAAGAGACGGCGGGGACTTATCCCCCAGGGCGGCGGGCGATCGCCGACTTGGACTCGGCCGTGGCGTAGTAACCTGTTCGGGTGCGCACGAAGAGCCTGCCCTTCCCCGGCGCATGGACCTTGACCTTCACGGAGCGATAGCGGCCGTCGGCGGCCGAGTTGGAAGGCTTGTAGGTCAGCAAGTACTGGTTTCGAATGTCGTGCGCGATCTTGGCAGCAATTCCTTCCACCTCGTCGATGTTCGCCGGGAAGAAGGCGACGCCGCCGGTGGCTTCAGAGACAGCTTCGATGGATTTGCGCGCTCGTCGGGCCGCTCGGGCGTTATCGCCGCCCAAGAGGCCGACGCTGTAAATGACCACGTCGGTTTGCTGAACGTACTTGATGAGCCGCTCCAGAGTGAAGCGGCTGGCATTGTCCTCGCCGTCGGTGATCACCAGCAGCACTCTCTTGGTCCTCTGGCCGCGACCGGTCACATGGTCGAGCGACATCCGGATGGTGTCGTAGTAGGCGGTGCCCCCGCGGGAATCGATCTTCTCCAGTCCTTCCTTCAGCTCCTCCAAATTGGAGGTGAAGTCCTTGTCCAGGAAGGCCTCGTCGTTGAAGTTGACGATGAAGACCTCGTCATTGCGGTTGCTGGTGCGAACGAAGGTCAGTGCGGCGGCATTGACCCTGACCCGTTTGTCCCGCATGCTGCCGCTATTGTCCACCAGGATGCCCACCGAGACCGGGATGTCCTCCCGCTTGAAGTCTTTTATCTCCTGCCTGACGTTGTTTTCCAAGACCTTGAAGTGTTCCCGGCGCAGGTCGGTCACCAGGTGCTTCTGCCTATCCAGCACAGTCGCGTGCAGGACCACCAGCTTGGTTTCCACCGCAAACCGGGGAACGCCCTTCGGCCGGGCTCGGGATGGCTTGCTTTGCGGAACCGCTCGCGCCGCGCCCGACTTCCCGCGCTGTGGCGCGGCACGCTGCGCTGGCGTGCTGCCACACCACAGTAGCGCCAGCGCCACGAGGACCAGCGGGACAGTCCGGCGGGCGGAATGGCTACTCTGTAGGAGCATAGTAACCCGTCTTGGCGTACACGTGCAGCGGGGGAAGGCCGCGCGGCGGATTCAGTTTCACCTTGATCTTCCGCCACTTGCCGTCCTTGTCCCTATTGGCGGAGACGTAACCGAGCACGTACTGGTTGCGCAGCTCCAAGCCGATCTTGGCGGCCACATCGGGCAGAGCATTCAGGTTGTTCACAGAGAACTGCCGGCCGCCGGTCGACTCGGCTAGACCCGTCAGCAGGCCGGGCCCGGCCATTTCTTCCGGCGTGCCACGCGCACTGTAAGGGTTGTAAATGCCGATGGCGTAGATCTGCACGTCGGCTTCCCGAACCAGCGACTTGATTTCGTTCTGGCTGTAGCGGCTGTTATTGTCTCCGCCATCGGAGATAATCAGCGTCGCCTTCTTCCGATGAACGCCATGGCGCATGTGGTTCAGCGCCATGTAGATGGCGTCCAGCAACGCGGTCCGTCCCTTAGCCGCGGTAAAAACCAGCCGGTCCTGGATGTCCTCGATGCGGCGGGTGAAATCCGACACCAGCCGTGGCCGGTCGTTGAAGTCCACCAGGAAGAATTCATCCTGAGGGTTCGCCGACCTGAAAAATTCCAGCGCCGCCATGCGTGACTTGCGCATCTTGTTCGACATGCTGCCGCTGGCATCGAACACCAGCCCCAACGAAATGGGCACGTCCTCACTGCTGAAATACAACACCTCCTGCTCCTGCTTGTCCTCAAACACTCGGAAGTGCTCTTTTTCCAGGCCGGTCACCAGCCGGTTGAGCGGGTCGGTGACCGTTACGGTCACCAGCACCACGTTGACGTCCACCTGAATGGGGCGCTGGCGCGTTTTCAGTGTCTTGCGGGACTGTCGGGTCTTGGAAGGCTGGGCGGGCGATTTGGCCAGATCGTCGGCCGACAGCAGCCAGCCCGCACAGGTGAGCGCGAACAGTAAGAGGGGAAGTGTGAAAAGCGCGCGCTGTAGCTTGCCCAATCTCATGACTTGCTTAGCGCCGGTGCGTGTTGTCTCCGGCCTCCCTGTAGACCGCCTCTGACTTTATATTATCACGGCCATGCAAGCCTGTGCTAAACTAGCCGGTACTCACTTCCCAGGGCCGACTCCATTCTGATTCGGGTTGGAACCGATTGGCGGGCACACACATTCTGGCTGTGATTCCGGCGCGTTACCAAGCCAGCCGTCTCCCCGGTAAAGTTTTGATGCAGATCGGCGGGCGGACGATGCTAGAGCGCGTCTATGCCCAACTCGGTCGCTCCCGGCTGGTCACGCGCATCGTGGTGGCCACCGATGACGAGCGCATTTCTCGTGCCGCCCAGGCGTTCGGCGCCGAGGTCTGCCTCACAGACCCGGGCCACAGCTCGGGTACCGACCGGGTCGCTGAGGTCGCTCAACGCATTCCGGAGGCAGCCCTTGTTGTCAACGTCCAGGGGGACGAACCCTTCATCGAACCTGAAGCGATTGACCAGGCCATCGCCCCCATGCTGGAGGAGACGCCGCTGTCGGCGCGGGTGCCGGTGTGCACGTTGAAAACGGCCTTACCCGGCGCCGAGCAGGCCGCCGATCCCAACGCCGTCAAGGTGGTCACCGACCGGGAGGGTCGCGCCTTGTATTTTTCTCGCGCCCGGCTCCCCTTTGTCAGGAACGGCCAGCAAGCCGGCCCCGTGACCTACTACAAGCACCTGGGTCTGTACGTGTACGAGCGCGAGTTCCTGGTCCGCTTCCCGGCGCTGCCACGCGGCCCGCTGGAGGCGCTGGAGAAGCTGGAACAGTTGCGGGTGCTGGAAAACGGCTACAGCATCCGCGTCGTGGAAACCATCTACGATTCCCTGGGCGTGGATACTGAGGAGGACTTGGCGCAGGCGCGTCAGCAAGCCGAAGATGCAGCCAAAGAAGATGCAACCAAACCTGAGGGGCAAGGTGTCCCCTCCCGAGTGCAAGACGATGCCTAAATACATCTTCATCACTGGTGGTGTGGTTTCCTCGCTGGGCAAAGGGCTGGCGGCAGCCTCCATCGGATCGCTGTTGGAGAGCCGCGGCCTGCGAGTCACCCTGCAGAAGATGGATCCCTACCTGAACGTGGACCCTGGCACCTTGAGCCCTTACCAGCACGGCGAAGTCTTCGTCACCGACGACGGCGCCGAAACCGACCTGGACCTGGGCCACTACGAGCGCTTCACCAATGCCCGCCTCACCCGCGACAACAACTGGACCACCGGGCGCATCTATGAGCGGATCATCACCAAGGAGCGGCGCGGCGAATACCTGGGCAAGACCGTGCAGGTGATTCCCCACGTCACCAACGAGATCAAAGCGGCCATCCGCAAAGTCTCCGGCGAGGTGGACGTGGTGATCGTCGAGATCGGCGGCACAGTGGGCGACATTGAGTCCCTGCCCTTCCTGGAGGCGATCCGCCAGATGAGGCAGGAAGAGGGGCGCGACAACACCGTGTTCGTCCACCTCACTCTGGTGCCCTACATCGCCACCGCCGGCGAGCTGAAAACCAAGCCAACCCAGCACAGCGTCAAAGACCTGTTGCAGATCGGCATCCAGCCCGACATCCTGTTGTGCCGCAGTGAGCGCTTTCTGCCTCGCGAGCTGAAGGCCAAGATCGCACTGTTCTGCAACCTGGCCGAAGACGCCGTGATCGCCGCCCGCGACGTGGCCTCTACCTACGAGGTGCCCATCTCCCTGGGCCAGGAAGGCCTGGACGAGATCATCCTGCGCTACCTGCGCCTGGAGGCCGGCGAGCGGGATCTGAGCCGGTGGCAAGAGTTGGGGCGGTGCCTGGCCAACCCGCGCGATGAAGTTACCATCGCCATCGTGGGCAAGTACGTCGAATTAGAGGACGCCTACAAGAGCCTGAAGGAGGCGCTGGTCCACGGCGGATTGGCCCATAACCTGCGCACCAGCATTCATTGGGTTGAAGCCGAAGGCGTGGTGGGGGAGGGCTGGCAACGCCAGCTCGAGGAATTCGACGGCATCCTGGTTCCGGGCGGCTTTGGCAGGCGCGGCATCGCCGGGATGATCAACGCCATCCAGTACGCGCGCACTCACCAGGTGCCCTACTTCGGCATCTGCCTGGGCATGCAATGTGCGGTCATTGAGTTTGCGCGGCACGCTTGCGGCCTGGAAGGCGCCGATTCCAGCGAGTTCGATCCCGCAACCCCGCACCGGGTAATCTACAAGCTCCGCGAGCTGACCGGCATTGATGAACTGGGAGGCACTATGCGCCTGGGAGCCTGGCCGTGCCAGCTCCAGCCAGACAGCTTTGCTCATCAGTCGTACGGCAACACGGAGATTTCCGAGCGCCATCGCCACCGCTACGAGTTCAACCGGGAGTACGAGGAGACGCTGACGGCCGCCGGCCTGCGCGTCAGCGGGATGACGCCCGACCAGACCTATGTGGAAGTCGTCGAGATCCCGCACCACCCCTGGTTCTTGGGCTGCCAGTTCCACCCGGAATTCAAGTCCAAGCCACTGGACCCGCACCCGCTGTTCAAGGCCTTTCTCGGCGCCGCTCACAAGCATCGGGAGCAGCGCCTCGCGCGCCGCACCGACCTGGCCGCCCAGCCCTTCCTGCGCGTCCGCGCCCCTTGACCCGGGCATCGAGAATCCCACGCCGATGTCGAACGCTGTAAAGGAGCACAAACGGGCTGTCGCGCTTGTCATTCATGACAAGAGCCGGTATGACCAGGGCCAGTATGACAAGGACCGGCAGCACCTTCTGGTGGTTCGTAGGCCTCCGGAAGACGACCGACTGCCGAATGTCTGGGGCCTGCCGGCAGCAACGTTGCGGGTGGGGGAAAGCTATGAAGACGCCGCCGTGAGGGCCGGTCAAGAGAAGCTGGGAGTGAAGATTAGGATCGTCGGGGAAATCGCCGAAGGAACTGCGGACCGGGGCGACCACATTCTGCATATGAAGGAGTTCGAAGTCGAGATTGCAGAGGGGACGCCGAGTGTGCCCCAGTCAATCGCCCAACCAATTGGAGGCGTCACCCAGTACGTGGCCTGCAAATGGGGAGAGCCAAATGATCTCATCGAGGCAACTCGGAAGGGCTCGCTGTGCTGCCGGCTGTATCTGTCGAGCATCGGCCAATTTCGGGGAAACCAATCGCAAGCGGATTCCTCACTTGGCCTAGGATGATAGGAAAGGGGAGAGAACGTGGCGCTGCTAGCGCTGGCTGATCCGCATGGTTTTGTCCACGCTCAACTCGGGCATGCCAGTGGCCGGCCCGTGATAGCTGGCGGTGATGACGAAGTGGTTGCCGCTAATATCAATGGAGTAGGTGTAGCCCAGGCGCCCCTCGCGGTTCACGTTGATGTGGCCTTCCGAGCTCAGCTCTTCCAGGGTGGCGTACTTGCCGTTCAGCGCCATGTAGGAGCGCTCGGCGTTGGCCATGGACATCAAGTCGTTTTTCACCCCGGCCAGATCGGCTGCGGCCCGCGGGTTGTTGGTGCCCTGGGTGATCGAGCTCTTGCCGGTGAATTGTGCGCGGTAAATGAACATGCCGATGCCCAGAGTCACGAGCAGTCCTATCAAACCCATTACGCCACGCATGCTGATTTGCTACCTCCCTCCGTTGGGATAGCTCCCCTTGCGATAGCTTGATGGTAGGAGAACCGTTCGGGAGAGTCAACCGTGAGGCTTCGCGCCTGCCTATTCAAACGGGTGGTCCAGGCGCTCCAATAAAAGCACTTGACAGCTGCGGGCCAACACCTGAAACCTGACACCTGACAGTCGGCTGCTACGGGGTAAAAGTGAAGATCCTGACTGCTGCACAAATGCGGGAAGTGGACCGCGTCACCATCCAGGAGCTGGGGGTGCCGGGCGTGCTGCTGATGGAGAACGCCGGCATCAGCGTGGTCCGCGTGTTGGAAGAGCGCTTTCGCCCGTTGGCCCGGCATCGTATCGCCATCCTGTGCGGCAAAGGCAACAACGGCGGCGACGGCTTCGTGGTGGCACGGCAGCTGTGGATGCGCGGCCTGCGGCCCCGGGTGCTGCTGCTGGCCAATCCAGACAGCATTCGAGGCGACGCGCGCATCAACTACGACATCATGCTCAAGACAGGCTGCCTGCCCGGTCTGGTGCGCGACCGGAACGACTGGCTGGCCGTGAAGGCTGACCTGCGCGGGTCCACTCTTCTGGTGGATGCGCTGCTGGGCACCGGCTTGTCGGGGCCGGTCGAAGGCTTTCTGGCTGACGTCCTGAGCGACCTGAACACCGGCTTTGCCGACGTTCCTCTGGTTGCGGTGGACATCCCATCCGGGCTGCCGAGCGACAGCGGCAGGCCCCTGGGAGAATCGCTCCGGGCCGACATCACCGTCACCTTTACGGCACCCAAAGTTGCCCAGATCTTTCCGCCCAACTGCGAGCGCATTGGGGAGCTGGTGGTCTGTCCCATCGGGACACCGCCCGAAGTCTACGAACGACGCGCTGAGGTGTGCCTGAATCTGATCACTCCAGCGGAACTGGCACCCTTTGCTGGCCCGCGGGCGCGCGCCGCGCATAAGGGTAACTTCGGTCACGTACTGGTGGTGTCCGGGGGGCGCGGCAAGACTGGCGCGGCAGCTATGACCGGGGAGTCGGCGCTGAAGATCGGCGCCGGTCTGGTCACTGTGGCGACGGCGGAAAGCGCGCTGTCGGTGGTGGCGGGCTTCGTGCCGGAGCTGATGACCGAGCCGCTGGCCGAAACCGAAGTGGGCAGCATCTCGGGGAGCGCCCTGGACTACGGGCGGTTCCAGCAGGTTCTGGAGAACAAGGACGTGCTCGCCATGGGCCCCGGTCTGTCCACTCATCCTGATACGCTGGGCTTTGTGCGCCGAGTGGTTCGCGACTTCGCCATCCCTGCCGTGCTCGATGCCGATGCCCTGAATGCCTTCGCCGGGGATCGGGAGCTGCTCCGGGACCGGAGCTCCCCGCTGGTGCTCACCCCGCATCCCGGTGAGATGGCGCGCCTGATGGAAATTTCCACCGCTGAGGTCCAAGGCAATCGGGTGGAGGTGGCGCGCCGGCTGGCCACAGAGCTCGGTGTCTTCGTCGTCCTGAAAGGCTTTCGCACCCTGGTGGCTGCTCCCGAAGGTCAGGTTTACGTCAATCCCACCGGGAACCCGGGCATGGCCAGCGGAGGAACCGGCGATGTGCTGACCGGTTTCATCGCAGGACTGATGGCTCAGTATGCCCACGAGCCTTTGGCCGCCGTGCTGTGCGCCGCCGTCTACGTGCACGGCCTGGCGGGAGATCTGGCGCTGCCTAAGACCGGCGAGAAGGCATTGGTCGCCACCGATCTGATCCGTTCCCTGCCGCAGGTCTGGGAGGAGCTTGGTGCAGGCTCGCCCGCTTCCGGCATAGGCGATGCGATGCAGAACAGCGAGCCTCCGCGCTGCTAAGACACCGTGGGGGAGCAACGCAGGCGCGAGTACATTACCGAATCGCACGAACAGACGGTGGAACTGGGCCGGGAACTGGCCCAGCAGATGCGCCCGCCGCTGCTCACGCTTCTGGTGGGCAACCTGGGGAGTGGAAAAACCACCCTGGCCAAGGGCATCGTCAGCAGCTTGGGCAGCGCCCCGGAAGAGGATGTGACCAGCCCTTCATTCACGCTGATCCACGAATACGGGCGCGGAAGTTCAAGAGTGTTCCACGTGGATCTGTACCGGCTGGAAAGCCCGCGCGAAATTGACACGCTCGGCCTGGAAGACCTGTTCGACGAGGCCGAGCCGGCCGTCGTGCTGGTGGAGTGGGGCGAAAAATTGCGTCAGCTGTTGCCGGGGCGGCGCTGGGAGATTCACCTGTCCGATCTGGGCGAGGACCGCCGTAAAATAGTGGTGGAGGAATGGAATGGTTGAAAACAACAAGCGGCTGTGGGCGCTGATCTTGGGCGCCTCCAGCGGCTTCGGCGAGGCCAATGCGCGCGAACTGGCGCGGCTGGGCTACAACATCCTAGGCGTGCACCTGGACCGTCGGGCCACACTCCCGCACGTGGAGGAGATCATTGCGGCCATCCGCGCCGAGGGCTCCGAGCCGGTTTTTTTCAATGTTAACGCCGCCGACGCCGAAAAGCGAAAGCAGGTGATCACGCAGATCCGGGCCCGGCTGGACGGCAGCCAAGGCCCGCCAGGGACCGTCCGGGTTCTGCTGCACTCGCTGGCGTTCGGCACGCTGAAGCCGTTCGTCAATATAGAAAACCCAGTAGTGCGGGACCAAATCGAGATGACCGTGGATGTGATGGCACATAGCCTGGTCTACTGGGTCCAGGACCTGCTGGCCTGCCACCTGCTAGAGCGCGGAGCCCGCGTTTTCGCCATGACCAGTTCCGGCGGCACGCGCGTGTTGCCCACCTACGGCCCGGTTTCGGCCGCCAAGGCGGCTCTGGAATCCCACATCCGGCAACTGGCCATGGAACTTGCCCCGCTGGGCATTACCGCCAACGCCATCCGCGCCGGTGTCACCGACACCCCGGCTCTGCGAAAGATCCCGGGACACGAAAAGCTGATTGAGTTTGCGCGCCAGCGCAACCCGCACGGTCGCCTGACCACTCCACAGGACGTAGCGGCCGCCATTGGGATGCTTGCCCGACCGGAAACTTACTGGATCACGGGCAACGTCATCGGTGCGGATGGTGGCGAAGACGTTGTTGGCTAGCAAACAGCCGGTCGCGGCAAGCCGCGTGGACTTAGTCGCCAAAGAGAACCTTCATCGTCACGTAGAATTGTAGCAAGAACAGGGCCAGCAGCAGCGCCGCGGCCCCGCGCCGGAGCAGGCGGTGGGTGAAAGACAGTTCGATCGGTTCTTCCGAGGCTGGCAGAGGGAGGTGCGCGTCACAGAATTCGGCCCCTTCTATAGGGGGCATGGAGCAGTTTCTTCCTCGGGAATCAATGTGGAGGCAGCGCATCGTCTACAAACAGTTGCTCATTCAAAGTGTGCTTTAGTTTATCGCAACCCGCCTGCCGAGTGCGGAATGTGCCGCAACCAAGGTTGCGACAAACCAGGCTCGCAACAAAAATGCCCACCTTCCGGTGAGCATTTTGTGTCCCCTTTTCCTGGGGACCATTAGGGAGAAAAGCCCCGACGAATGCGCAGCCGCCAAAACTTTTCAGGGCCAGTGTATTCCGCGGGTAGGGGGCTGTCAAGGGAAAACTCCTGCAAATCGTAATCCAATAAGTCTTTTGGATTCAAAAGATTACAGGGAAAAGCCCTTTCTCCTCCGCTTGCCTTCCGAAACCGGCGACTCGGCCCGAGAAACCCTATTTCGGAACTAAACAGTGTTTTTTCAATGGCTTATGTTGAGGCGAATGATCTCCGTCTCCTCCAACCGGTCGAAGAACCGCCCAGGGTAGCGCTGCTTCAGCAGCACCCGCAGAAAACCGAATCCCAATCCGGCAATGAGCGCGAACGCAAGCAGCGCTCCGATCAGCGCAATGATGTTTAAGATCAACTGCGCGAAATCGGATGCGGTCACTTCTTCCACCGGCTCGTTCCACACGACATCGGCGGTGTAGGAGATGCGGTTCAGAAGCTGATCGGCTTGGCTCTTTTCCGTGGCGCCGAGAACAAATCCCACCAGCGGGCCAACTCGACGAGCGTATAACTGCTGAGCGACCGAGTCGCTACCTCCGGCAGGTAAATCTTGCCAGGCTTTCATCTTGCTTGCCGCCAGTTGTGCTATGGGATAGCTGAGCAACAGCAAGGTCAACGGTGGCTTTCCCGGAAATTGGTAAAGGGCCAGGTTGGCTTCGGCGCCCATCTCGAAGTCCACCAGTTCCGACGGTATCTCGGGCGCTAAACGAGCAAGGGCCACTGGCCCCAGGATGTATTTGCGGCTCTCGGGGAGAACACCACGCTCGGGAAGATACAGTCGCAGGGTCGGCAGCGGACCTCCGCCCAAGGTCTCAAGTCCAGCAGCCAATTCGCGGAGCTCGGCGACGCTGAGCCGGGCGTTGGACGAGCGCCCCTGCAAAGACGCACGGACCAGCACTTCCTCCTTCCGCAGCAAGAAATCAGTTCTGCGCCAGGCAAGCTGCTCCGTGCCGGTTTCCCGGGTGGTCCAGTCTTGCCCGCGATATAAGGTGAACAGCCCATAGCTGCCCGAGGCGTTTTTCAGGCGTACGGCTTCCACGCTCAGGGTCTGGCTCTCTTTGGTGAACTGCCGCCGCTCAGCTCCAACGTACCCGTATTCCACCAGGATGGGCGCTTCGTCTCCAGCCAGCGTGGCCGCGCTGTAGCGCCCAAAGGTCTGTGCAGCCGTGCCCACCCATCCGGCGAAGGTGTCTGGGAGGATGGTGCCGCGCTTCGGGCCAGTCGTGGGAGTGGAACTCGCAGGCGGCCGGCTGGCCGTCTTCGCCGCGGCAGGCGGATCGGCGGGAAGCTCCTTCAGCGCCCGCCGGCCTTCTTCGGGTGAAACCAGCGTGACCTGGCCGAAGACTGTGCTGGAGAAAAGGAAAAGCAGGACATGCCAGGACTTCATGACGGCCTGAGCTTGATCATAGCGCACCTTGCTCACGCTCGGATAGCTTAAGTGGACTCCTCCGGAATTCAGGGCTAGCCGACCATACTCCCGCGGTGGGTCGTCCCCGATCATCGCGCCGATGGCTGGTCACCTCGGGCGAACCCGCAAGGGCTCGCAGGCGGATGGGAAAGACTCTCGGCGCACGGTTGCCCCCGCCCTCTGCGAATTTTGGCCATCAACGCTCTGTTTCCGTTGTATATCTACTTGTCTATCTGGTTGTCTATCTGGCGGTTCGCATGCTGGCTAACCGGTTGTTGGTAGTTGGAGGACAAGCTGCAGGACTGAGTGCGGCCAGCCGGGCGCGCCGGCTGGACTCGCGGCTGCATATCACCGTCTTGGAACAAGGGCACCATATCTCCTACAGCGCCTGTGGCTTGGCCTATTTACTCAGCGGGCAGGTGCCGCGAGCCGAGGATCTGCTGGTGTACTCGGCCGAATTTTTTCGGGAGCAGCGCAACATCGAGGTGCTGGTTGGCATGCGGGTGGTTGAGATCGAGCCGGGACGGCGGAGGGTACGCGCCCTGGCCGTCGAGACCGGGCAAGAACACCTGTTCCCTTACGACCGGTTGGTTCTGGCCACGGGCACCCGGCCAGACTGGCCCGCCATCCCCGGCATGGATTCACCCGGCGTCTTCCAAGGGAACAACCTGGCAGGGACGCTGGCCTTACAGGCCTTCCTGGAAACCGGCCAGCGGCCTCGTCGGGCCGTCGTCCTGGGCGGTGGCTATATTGGGCTGGAGTACGCCGAGGCGTTGCGCCAGCGAGGTCTGCACGTTGTGGTGCTCCACTGCGGCAGCGAGCTATTGGAGGGATTCGATCCGGAAATCAACGAGCTGGTGGAACAGAGGCTACTGCAACACGGCGTGGAAGTGTTTAAGGGCACTCCGGCTACCGCGATCCTGGGGCAGGGGCGCGTGCAGCGGGTGCTCTCTGCCGCCGGGCGGCACGAGGCGGACCTGGCGTTAGTGGCCACCGGCGTTGTGCCACGCTCCGAGGTGGCCATAGCCGCCGGCCTATCCACCGGGGTGAGGGGTGCAATCGTCGTGGATGAGCGGATGCAAACCAGCCTGCCCGGCGTCTATGCCGCCGGCGATTGTGCTCATACGATTCACCTGGTAACCGGGCGTCCTGTCTACATCCCGCTGGGCACGACCGCAAACAAACAGGGCCGCGTCGCGGGCGAGAATGCCGCCGGTGGCAACGCGCGCTTTGCAGGCATCGTAGGCACCACTGTCACCCGGGTGTTCGAATTGGAGTGCGGCCGCACTGGTTTGTCGGAATCCGAAGCGCGCGCCGGAGGCTTCCGCGTGGTCACCGCGGTCATCGAGCACGGGAGCCGCGCTCACTACTTTGGAGCCAAGCAGATGCGGGTGAAGCTGCTGGCCGACCGCGCCAATGGACGCCTCCTAGGGGGGCAGCTGCTGGGCGAGGAAGGGGTGGCCAAGCGGGTCGACGTGGTGGCCACGGCCCTGCATGCGCGTATGAATATTGAGCAACTGGCTGGCCTGGACTTGAGTTATGCGCCGCCTTTCGCCCCGGTTTGGGACCCGCTCCTGACTGCCGCAAATGCTCTGGGCCGGAAACTTCGTGACGGACGTGGCTGACAGTGGCCTGCGTGGCTGGCAGTGGCCAGCTAGGATAAGCGCCGGCGCAAGTTGACACTTCATGTTCGGCAGGTTATATCCACACTGATAGGGAGGAAGCGGCGTATGAGTGCTTTGGAGGCAGAGTCGCGGGCGGCGGACTTTCTTCTGCCGGGCCTGGACAACAAGACATATTCGTTGGCGGAATCGTTGAAAGAGGGGCCGGTGCTGGCCGCTTTCTTCAAGTCAAGCTGTCCGGTCTGCCAACTCACCTTTCCATTCCTGGAACGGTTTCAGCACCATTTCCGCGAAACCAAGGCGCACATCTGGGCTGTCAGCCAGGATGAGCCGGAGGAGGCGCTAACGTTCGCCACCGAATACGGGCTCAGCATGCCGGTGCTCCTGGAGAATGTAGAACACAACTATCCGGTATCAAATGCCTACGGCCTGACTCACGTCCCTACAGTCTTCCTGATCGGTCAGGCCGGTGACATCCTGCAGACCTCGGTCGGTTTCGTACGCAAAGAGCTGGTCCAGATGGGCCGTAGGCTGGAGATGCTCACCGGCAGAAAGGGTTTCGTGCCTTTCGGGGAACAGGACGAGGTCCCGGAATGGCAGTCCGGTTGAAGCTCCAAGAACTAGCCCCCGTCGGGGGTTCTAATCCCGGTCGACTTCCCGCAGCAGGTTTTTCTTGTGCTTGGGGGTCTTTCGTTTCCGCGTATCCGGAATGGGGCGGGAGGGAGGAGGCGTGCCCAGGCGCTCGCGCGCGATCGCCCGAACCTCTTTGCCAGAGCTGAACCGGCGGCGGCGCCTACCAGAACGAACCATCGGGTGATCCCAACCTGAACCAAGCGGTACGACAACTGTTTGCCCTTACCTGATCTTCGCGAGCCCTCGCCGAGGCTTACTCAATCGGCAATCAGCCTATCGGCAATGACTCAATCAGAGATGGCGGAAGGTTATGGGAATCGAACCCATCGCTGCTCGTGAGAAACAGCCACCGGCTTTGAAGGCCGGGCGAGTCACCAGACCCGATTACCTTCCAGGCCCAGTATAGCTCGATATTCGAAGGCGGCAGGCGGCGGCCGTCAACGGGAGGCAGTCCGTTCCAGAGCCCGCTCGGTGTACCGATACACCAGGTGGTTGGTGCATACTTCGTAGTAGCGTCGCTGGGTGTACTCCTTCAAGCTGAAGGAGTGGGCATCCACAAAGGGAATCTGCGCTTCGCGCACCACCAGCCGCTGGAACACCTCGTTGGGCAAGGGGAAGGCACCACAGTGCAGCGTCACCTTTTCCGGCTGCCAGAGCAAGGGCATTTCCAGCTCGACCGGCTGGAGCGAAATCTCCTCTTGCAGTTTGTCAAACGCCTCCTCGCTCAGGCAAATCCCGGTGTTGTAGCGGACCAGGAACTCTTCCATGGCGCCTGCGGCGGCCTCTTCGGTGATGGTCTGGAACACGAACGCCCGGAAGAGCGACTGCTTGCTGTCCAGCGCGCGGCGGGCCAGCTTGCTGCACCCGCTGAGCCGGTCGGCCAGGTTGATGGCCGAGGAGATCATGATCCGGGTCTCGCCGTCCAGCAGGTACATGGGCGTCGAGTTCTGCCAGCAGATTCCGATGCCAATCTCCAGCCGCGGCAAGTCCGCCTTCTCGGCCCTCGCATTGTATTGCTCGACCACGGCCATGATCTCCCGCGCCAAGCCACAGGCTCGGGCCACGGGATAACCGCCCAGCGCCGCACCTTGTTTCTCGAACATTGCCAGAATCACCGCGTCGCCCTCAATGAACACCTTCTCACCGGCGTACTTGGGCAGCAGCTTGTTCAGCGGTTCGTAAAAGTTCAGACTGAAGTGGCTGGCCGGATTCAGGCCGCGGGCGAACAGGTCGGCGGTGAGCCGGGTGGAGTCACGCACGTCGGCTTTCAGAATCACGTGGCCTAGTATCTGTTCGCCCTGCGGCTTGTCCTCCGCCGGCAGCAGGAACTCGTACAGGGTGTTGTTGATTCGGGAAAGCTGCCGGGTTTTTTCCTCAAACAGCAGGTTGACCCGCTCCATCAGGCCTTGCAGGGCCTGTAGCAGGCAATTGTCGCGGTGGTGCCGCAGGAAATCGCGAACGAAGCGAACGAGAAAGGCGCGGAGGTCACGTGGTTGATAGGTACGCACTCGAGCGGCGGCCTCTTCCAGAGTGGCTACGCTGGCCCGGGTCAGCTTGTAATGCGTGATCAGGTCGGCCACCTTCTTGAGTTCGGAAGGGTCCAGGAGGGCGCGTTTCAGTTGCTGCGGATGGATCGGCGGGCAGTAGTCCTGGTAGACGTTCGCCGTCTCGTAGGCGGCGGCGAAGCAGGGCAATAGCCCCAACTGCTGCGCTGCGTTATAAAATTCATCAACTAGCTGGCGCTGGATCTCTAGCCTTTCCTTCAGGGCGCTCAGTTCTTTCCGCGGTGCCTTTCGCGACTGCGCCTCAGCCAGCAGTTGCTCGGTGCGCACAGTACCGAGCAGCTGCTCCACATTTTCGGGGACGTTGAGCATCTCCGTCAGGTGCGCGTCATAGGCTTCCGTCGACAGCCGCAGTTGTTCGGCCGACTGCCTCAGTTGTCTCTCCGGCTCCTCTAGGCGCCCCGCAAGATCGGGAGAGGCCGGAGACGGGGTCTCGGGGCGGGGACCGAAGAGGCGTCCCAATCCCAATCCCAGCCCGCGCTCGGGAGGCTGGAGCTGGTCGCGCAAAGATGAGGTCCGGCTGGCCAATTGGTGATGCTCCTGCTGA
The DNA here is from genome assembly GCA_965223005.1 of Terriglobia bacterium. GTDB lineage: Bacteria > Acidobacteriota > Terriglobia > JAJPHL01 > JAPKYU01 > CBDBKE01. Next base: position 522,223 of record CBDCVK010000010.1, read on the forward strand.
CGGGTCTCCAGCTCACGCGCCTCCGGTCCGACTGCGTCCACCCCCTTGAGCATGGACTTCAGCCAGCGCTCCACGGATTCGTACAGGTCCGGGTCGCGGTGGAAGTTGCCCAACATGACGTACTTGGTTAGCTGAATGTAATCGTCACGGCCGGTTTCGGTGAACACCAGCGGGTGAGAAAAGTAAGTGAACCAGGGACTGGCTTCGTCGCCGAAAAAGGATTCGCGCGTCTTGCGGACCACACCAGCCTGCACTTCGTTAGCCAGCGACAGTAATTCATTCGAAACGCGTCGGAAGACGTTCTTCTTGTCGGCCTGAAACTCGCTGAAGATTTCCTTCAGTTGGAAGGCGCGCAAGTTCCGATCGTGGCGCGGCCCTTCATACATCCGCAGCTTGTTCTTGCCCTCCATCTGGATGCGGCCGTACTGTTGCTGCACTTCCCAGCTCAGGTACTTGAAGAGGGCGACGTTTCCCAATAGGTCGATGTCGGGGTTGCGCGCCTCCTTGGCGTGGCTGAGCGCACTGAGCAGTACCTCCTGCAACAGACGCTTGAATTCGTTGCGCTCCTGCGGCTTGGGCGGGCCCGGGTTCTGCTCCGCCAGTTCAGGCGCGCGGCTGTGCTTCATAAAGAGCTTGAGAATGTAGCCCCCGGTGAAGCCGATGAAGCGGGAGCTCAGGTGGACGTCGTGGCGGACGTTGTCCACGCCCGGCACTAGCGATGGAAAGCGCAGGTCCGGTGCGGACCCGACGAGGTGAACCGCTGCATATACGCGTTCCGGGCTGGAACGGGAGAACAGCGGCATCGTTTCGGCAGTCTAGCAGAAAAATCGCGACCGAGAGCAACAGAACACTGAGGGCCAAGTTCAAGTTGGAACCGGGAAGCTATGGTTTAGCCAGAGCTTCCTTGTTGCCAGCTATCGTTGCCAGCCATCACACACAGTGAGTTGCACCAAGCCAAAGAGATGGGAAAAATATGGGCGCGCGGAAAAGTGATTTTCCGCCCGCAAGAGCCCGTGATGGGGACGTGATCGAAATTGCCAGGGTCAAACTGCCGTTCAGTTTAAGAAAGTAGAGTCGAACGTGCACTCACTCGCCCACCAGCCACGTGAACTAGCTCCGCACACAGCATTCTGCTGATGGATTCCCGCCGCTGAAGGATCCTCGAAGGATCGTTGGGCCACCACTAAATGGCGGCCCTGTAATCGAAGCAGCTCTGCCCGGGGCCGGCTATGAGGCTCGAACCAGCAGCGGACGTGCGCGGATGGCTTCCCCCGCTGCCTCCAGAGCCGCAAGTTCGTTGTCCATCACCACAAGCCGCCGGGAAAAGCCGGCGCAACTCCAGCAAACGGCTCGCTTGATCTCATCCCGCGTCATCAGGAGTTCTCCGCAGGCGCATTGGTTAGGTTTCATCTTTCACCTCCAACGCCTGCAAAGATATGCGCGCTCCACCCGACTGGCAATAGAACGCCCGTCTCATTTTGCGTGGGACGGCAGTACTGAGTCCGCCCACCCCGATGGTACTGCGTGTCCTAGCTGGCCCGAACCCCGCTGGCTCCCGCTCATCCCCCGGCAGACAGACGACTGCAAACCGCATAGGCGCCGTTGGGGTCAATCGCGCTCCCGCCTTTCTCGATGTGGCGAATGATCCCCTGCTTATCCACCACGAAGGTGACCCGCAGAGCGAAGTTGCGCTCGGGATCCAGAATCCCGTATTTCTTGCTGACCTCGCGCATGAAGTCGCTCAGAAGCGGAAACTTCACCCCGAGGTCTTCGGCGTAACGACGATTGGCGTAAGAGCTATCCACGCTGATGCCCAGCACCTGCGAGCCGGTCTTTTCGAATTTGGCGATATCATCCTGATACGCCTTCAGTTCCTTCGTTCAACCACCCGTGAATGCCAGGACGTAGAAGGCCAGTACCACATTCTTCTTCCCCTTGAAATCGCTCAACCGGACCGGCTTGTTGTTCTGATCCGGAAGCGTGAAATCGGGCGCGGAATCGCCTACTTTCAGATGGGTCATGACGTCGGGTGGCGGCTGAGCCGGGGCCAGACTGAGTGGCGCGGGCAGAATCAAAGCCAGTGCCAAAGCTGTTCGACAAACCATACGCCTACCTCCAGTTTCTTGCAATTTCGGGATTTGCACAGGATTCCGTCGATGCGCTCGTTCCTTGCACGACCCCCGAATTATGTACCCAAATCCTGGCTTCGTCCAGTTTTTGGTAGCGGACACTCCACTGCGGCGAGGGTCCTGCAGCGGCGGTGGGAGTCCACGGCTTTCCATCTTGACACCACGAGGACCCGAAGCTAGGATGCGCCTACACGAGAAAGGAGGTGGTCGATGTTGCAGGATCCATTATGTAGGCCCCGTGAGGTGGTCGCGCCTTAGGGCGGAATTTGCCTCAGAGCCGTCGTGTTTTCTTTCTGCTTGCCTGTGGCTGTAGAATTCCGCCTCAGGTACTCTTACGCGGCTACCGGCGCCGGGCAGGAGGGGTTGGCCCTTCGGCCCGGCGTTTCGCTTCTATCAGGGTGCTGAAAATTAGCGACTGGATCCGCTCAGAACCGTTTTCTGACGCCCGCAGTTCCTTAACTGTAACCACTTGTCAAGCCGCAACCCACTGATCTAAAACAGCTTGAACTTGATGGTCAGATACTTTTTCGGGTCCTTCCGGAAGTCGGCGATCAGGCCGCGCATCTCCAGGCTGAAGGTATTGACGTTCTCATAAAACGCCTGGTCATGAAGGAACCTGCCGAAGGAACCCTCACCGCGTTCCAGCCGGCCGGCGATCTTGTCAATACGGCCCATCGCGGAATTGGCTCGGTTGTAAAACGATTCGTCCTTCAGCAGCCGGCCGACCGTCCCACGCCCCGCGTTCACGTCAGTAACCACGCGATTGGCCCGGGTCATCAACTGGTCGGCGTTTTCGTAGAGCCCGGGATCATAGATGAACCTGCCCAGGGAACCCTTGCCCTCGCGCACTTCGTCAAGCACTCCGTCCACTTTCGTCACGCTGCTTCGGATCTCGTCGTACAGGTCTTCGGTCATGATCAGCTTGCCCAGGGTCCCCTTTCCCGCAGCAGCATTGGAAATTAGAAGGCGCGCGTCATTCACGGTCTGGTCCGCCTTCCGCCACAGCGCCTCGTCGTAGAGGAGCTTTCCCAGACTGCCTTCTCCGGACTCGACCTGCTCTATAACGCGGTCCACACGCCCCGCGATGCGATTGAGTTTGGTCATTGCGTCGGCGCCCGTAGCCAGGACCTCACTGAGTTCCGGGGTTTCCTTGAGCTTGATCTCCCCGCCGGCCTGGATCAGCGGCTGCCCGGGACTGCCCCGGGTAATATTGATGAAGCGTTGGCCCAGCAGCCCTTCGGCATCCAGGCGGGCCAGGGAGTCGGTGCGCAGTTCCTGCTGATACTTGCGCAGGATGCGCATGACCACCTCCACCGACCGGTCGGGCTCGTGGCTGCCGGAGACGCGGATTTCCGCCACGTTGCCCACGTCAATGCCGGTCAGGCGCACCGGGTCGCCGGTCTTCAACCCGGCGGCGTCCTCCATGAAGACGCTGATGAGATATTTGCGCTCCAACAGGCCTTCGCCAGTCATCAGGAAGACCACGGTGGCAAAAATGATCAGGCTGGTCAGGACCAACAGGCCAACGCGCAGTTGGGTCCACTGAAGTTGCTTGGGTTGCGGCATGCGACCTCCTCAAGGAAACTACAAGACAAACTTTCGCACGTATGAGTCCTGCGAGCGAAACAGTTCCTGATGGCTGCCGTCGAAGACGACTTCGCCTTCGCGCAGGACCAAGAACGAAGTGTTGGTGTCCACCTGTCGACCGTCGGAATCAGCGGGCAGCAGGCGACCAGCCGTTTCATCAAAATAGTAGTTGGCCACCACGTCGGCGTCCTGGAGGCGGTGCGTCACCAGCAGGCTGCTGACGTCCTGCAGGTCGCCCAGACGGATGATCAACGAGACGATGGCACGTCCGGTGAGCGGGTCCAGGCCGCCGGTGGGCGAGTCGTAGAGCATCAGTGGCGGCTCGCCGACGAAAGCTCGAGCAATCGCCACCCGGCGGCGCATGCCGCCGGACAGCTCCGAGGGCAATTTTTGCATGGCGTCTTCCAGATCCACAAAGCGCAGTGCCTGGCGCACCCGTCGCTCCTCCTCCTCGGGCGGCAGGGCCCGGTCCCCCTGGAAGACGTAGCCGACGTTCTCGGCCACGCTGAGCGAGTCGAACAGCGCGCTTTCCTGGAACACCATGCCGATTTTCTGCCGGATGGGCTGCAGTGTCTCCTCGCCGAACCCGGTGATGTCCTCTCCAAAAACCGAGACGCGACCCGAATCGGGACGGAACAGCCCCAGCGCCGTCTTCAGCAACACCGATTTGCCCGAGGCCGTGGCTCCCAGCAGAACCTTGGTTTCGCTGCGCGCGAGCCGGAAGCTGATGTCGTGCAGCACCGGTGCATCGTCCAGGGTCAGTTGGACCCGGTCGAACTCCAGCACTACCTCCGAACTGCGCTCCAGCGCCATTACATGACGGCCAGGAGGAACTTGGTAATGAAGAAATCGGTTGCCAGGATCAGCACCGAAGCGGCCACCACCGCTTGGGTCGTCGAGCGTCCCACCCCCTCGGTGCCGCCGCGGGTGGTCAGTCCGAAATAACAGCCCACCATGGAGACGATGAAACCGAAAACGAACGGCTTCACCAGGCCCTGGAACACGTCTTCGAAGTGCAGGGCCTGATAGGCGCTGGTCCAGTACTGGATCGGGTCCATGCGGATGATGAAGAAGGAAACCACGAAGCCGCCGATCAGACCCACGAAATCGGCGATCACCGTCAGCAGCGGCAACATCGTCACTGTAGCCACCACCCGAGGGGTCACCAGTTTCTTGCTGGGGTCGGTGCCCAGGGCGCGCATGGCGTCTATCTGCTCGCTCACCGCCATGGAGCCCAGCTCACTGGCCATGCCAGAACTGTTGCGCCCGGCCACCATCAACGCCGTCAGAACCGGTCCCAGCTCTTTGACTAGCGACAGGGCCACCAGTTGACCGGCGAGGGAGACAGCTCCGAAAGTTTGCAGCATCTGGGAGGTCTGCAACGCCAGCACCGCCCCGGTGAAGAACCCGGCCAGGATCGCAATAGGCAGCGAGCCTACACCGATGATGTCCATCTGGACCAGAATGTCGGCCCAATAGCGGGGGCGGGAGAAGAGGTTTCTGATGGCCCGCGCGCCCAGAAAGGTGAACTCCTGGACGGCGAAGACTTTGCCTTTGGCAAAATCGGCAGGCAGGGTGAAGATGCGGTTCAAGGTGATTCGTTTTTCCTCACCGCGCGGCTTCCAAATTCCAATGTAACACAAACTGCCCGCTCCGACGCACACGCCCCCAGCGGTACAATAGAATGCCAACGAGCGATGAGTATCCGTATCCTGGGCATCGAGTCCTCTTGCGATGAGACGGCGGCCGCGGTCGTCGAACAGGGGTCACGCGTGCTTTCCAATGTAGTGGCATCGCAGATCGCCACCCATCAGCCCTACGGCGGAGTGGTGCCCGAACTGGCGTCGCGAGAGCACCTGAAGGCCATCGTGCCGATCGTCGGCAGAGCATTGGCGGAAGCCGGAATCGGCTGCGACGAGCTGGAGGCGGTCGCCGTCACCCAGGGGCCCGGACTGGTCGGTTCCTTGCTGGTGGGGGTGACTTACGGCAAGGCGTTGGCCTTCTCGCGGAGCTTGCCGTTGATCAGCGTCAACCACCTGGAAGGCCACATCCACGCCGTGCTGCTAGAGCAGCGACTGGCGGGCAGCCCGGAGGTGGAGTTGCCGGCTCTGGCCCTGGTCGTCAGCGGCGGCCACACTCTAACTTGCCTGGTGGAGCAGGAGAGTGGCCGCTTCCGGTACCCGGTACTGGGCAGGACCCGCGACGATGCAGCCGGCGAAGCCTTCGACAAGGTAGCCAAGCTTCTGGGGCTCGGCTATCCGGGCGGCCCAGTCATTGACCGTCTCGCCGCTCACGGCAATGCCCACGCGGTGCGCTTCACTCCGCCAAAGATCAAAGGCAACTCGCTGGATTTTAGCTTCAGCGGCATCAAGACTGCCGTGCTGCGCTATGTGGAATCCCATGCGCTGGCCGCGGAAATCGAGCGCCGCCGCGTCCTGCTCGACCGCCAACCCCGGGTCCCGACTGAGTCTTTCCTGGAGCTATCGAGCCCGACCACGCTGGATCTGGTGGCCAGCTTCCAGCACTCTGTGGTCGAGCAACTGGTGCAACGCACACTGGTTGCCGCCCAACTGCGCGACGTGCGTGCGATCATTGTTTCGGGCGGCGTGGCCTGCAATTCTCTGCTGCGCGCACGCTTCCAGCAGCTCCCTGGCAACCGGCGGATTCCCGTGTTCTTCCCCAGCATGGCACTTTCGACCGACAACGCGGTGATGATCGCTGCGGCCGCCTATCCCAAGTTTCTGGCCCGGGATTTCGCCGGCTTCGACCTGCCCGCAGAGCCGGGCTTACCGCTGGAGGGAAGCGCCGGCTGATAGGCAGCCCTGGCGACGGGTGCCTATTTGGCGGCGACGCGTGCTTACTTGGCGCGGAACACGACCCAGGAGAAGACGATCGCCGCCAGGACGCTAATGATCAGAAAAATTCCAGTGGGGATGAAGTTCCCGGTCTTGGCTACCCGCATGGAGAAATTGATCGTCAGCAACAGCGCCGTCACCGAAGCAATGGCAAACCCCGGCCGTGGTCGGGAGCGGGACACGGCGAAGGCGCCCAGCAACACGATCGCGCTGCCGAAGCCCCCGATGAGGGAGGCGGTGCTTCCGGCGGCGCGGTAGCCCATGATGCCGCCGATCAGCATCAGCGCCGCGTAAGTTAGAAGAGCAATCGTCGCAAATCTGGTCATTGGCTGGCTCTCAGCGAAAGACAACACGCCGGGGGTTCATCGAGCGAGCTTCCGGTAGTCCTCGGCGACGATATCAACCAGGCGGCACATTTCTTGCAGCCGGGACGTCACTCGCGCTCCCAGGCGCTCTTCGAAGGTTGCATACGTGCGGCGCTTTCCAGGCACGCCGCTCACGGGGTCTTCCTTCAGATTGGCGGTGAGCAGCGTGGGCTTCTTCTCGTTGTAGCGGTGATTGAGGAGGTAGTTAATGGTGTCTTCCACCCAGTCGGAAACGCGGTTGGCTCCCAGATCGTCAATCACCACCACTTCGGTCTCCAGTACCGGCCGCATCACCTCACGCTCGGCGGTCAGCGCCTTCGGGTTGTAGCTGGACTGGATGCGCTTCAGCAGTTCCTGGTAGTCCAGGAACAGGACTTCGGCGCCCTTCTCGACGAGGCCTTTCAGCAGAGCCACCGTCAGGTGGGTCTTGCCGACGCCGGTCTCGCCCATCAGTAGCAGGCCCTTGCCGTCCACCAGCGGGTAGTCGGCCAGGTACTGATCCACGACGCCTAAAGCTTTCCACAGCGACTCGTTGCGCGGGCCGCCCCGCGGCGGGTACAGCTCGAAATTGGTGAAGGCGCAGGCCTGGTACCGCGGCGGAATCCGCGCCGCAGCCAGTGCGCGCTCCAGGCGGGTCTGGGTGCGGCACTCGCAGGGCACCACGGCGTCGCCGGTTCCGCTGGAGCGCCAGCCAGTGCCCGAGCACAGCGGGCACGCCACAGATGCGTCACTGATCGGCGAGGCCATGGCATCCAGTCCAAGCTATCCCGACACCGGGCAAATTCCGGTCCCTACAATATCGCCTTGAACGCCATGGGTCAAAGAATGCCGAGTGTCTCCTACACAGGCGCCGGAGACGCTCGTAAACACGGTGGTAGTGGCCGGGCTTTAGCTGCTCCAATTCACGGCTTTGTCTTATGAGCGCTAAGCAGAAATCCAGACACGATTCCAATGAGCTGGATTGCTGCTCGCGCTTCTACATCTGAAACGGTCGGCAGCCAAGGTCTTCCGTGTCCAGTACCCTCCTTGTTTCTGAGAGCGTTCACAGCACAACCAGTCTCGTATAGAGCCCGCGCCAGTCGACGCTGTGGCGGTTCGGTTTGCTGTGGTGCGGTAAGTGGAGTTGCGAGCTCTAATGCTGTGAACGCCTGACCGAGCAGTGTGGGGAAGTTGGCTTGTTGAGGATACTGTCCGTAGCGTTCATAGATCACGTGAGCCGCTGTGGCCTCCAACAGGTCTTTGCCCGCGCCCACCAAGAGCGCGGCATCCTGACTTCCTCGTCGGGCACGCCGAACATACGCCTCTAGGGCGCTTGTTAACTGCACACCAGTGAGCGTGTCGATACTAGTGGGTTGGAGCTCTCCTTCCGCCGTGAGCACATACCCTTCACCGCGGAATGCGTCCGCAGCATCTGTGATTGCGTCTTCCCTGACAAAGTTGGGAGACCCGCGGCGGAATCCACCCTTTCCCCGAATCAGCGCAACCAGTGCAGCTAGGAAGACCTCTCCGCTTTCGGGAGCATTATCCAACGCCCAGCTCAACACTGCTCGAACTCTCTTCGCCTTACCGACGATTTGCCCCTGCAATTTGGGATCGCCTGCGCCCAGATCTGCGCGAGTAATCCGGAACTCGATGTCGGAATGGCTTGGCTCGCGCGTTTCTGTCTGCGCGTCGTCTACAAGGCGAGCGACCGCGGTTATGATGGCGTCACTGAGCGGCGCGTGCGGTCGTTTTTCTCGTTGATTCGTTGTCACACTTGACCACCCCACCCAATACCGATGTGAACCAGCCTAACGCAATGAAGCTCAGTCGCGCGGCGCCTTCTTGCAGTTCGCTGCATCCTGGCACTCCACAGCTACGCTTGGTCGCTTCGAGACCTGGCTCCTCCCCTTATTCCACAGAGCGCCAAGGACCCCCAACCACACGGTCCCGACAAACACCATGACCCAAGGGTGAACGCACTTCTCATACAGGTGAACGCACTTCTCATACAAGTTGAACAGTAACTTGACGCCTACCACGGTGAACGAACCCACGAACATATGCCACATGTGGGGCCACCTCGGCGTTGTATCCTGTAGGAAATCCTTGAGTTTCCCTTCTTGTAGTAATTCGTGGTGAAGGCGCGACCGGAAAAATCGAAAGGTGGCGACGTAATACACCCCCATCACGGTCAAGAGAAGGCCAGCGGACTCAGGCCACAACTCTTCGGCGTTTTTGTCATCAAAGCTAGCCGCGAGCAGAGCACCAACCCCAGCTGAGAAAATGGTGATTACGACCCATTGGAGTTGGTCATAGTGTCGGCTCCACTCCTGCCCATGCTGGTGCGCATCCTGGTCGGTTTTCTTTCTTTCTTTTTCCTCGTCTTCCTTTTCCACCGACACCTCCCTTGCAGCCTAACTCTTGTTTATGCTGTCCCGCATAAAATCCGTCCCGGTCGGCACAAGAGGAAACCCCCACAGCCGGGCTGCGGTGGTGACTTCTGAGTTCAGCGGAATTCGCGTCCGCGTGCAATTATAGCTGACCGAGATGCCTTAGAGCGGTTGACGATAGTGCGCTATAGCCTTGTAGCCAATCCTTCTTCCCGTGTGCCTGTTGCTGTCGCGAACAGCCCTTTACACCAACAAACGATTACCGCCCAATAAACGCTGTTCCCGGATTGTGACTTCGGGCTGGGATGCGCCGGTTTCCAGTTCAAACTGACCGACTAGCGGAGGGGTGGGTCGTTGATGCGGTTAGGGGCGTGTGCTAGGATGGGCGTCTTGGAAGCCGCCGGGAAAATCTACCGGGGCGGAGCCTTCCCTTTCCGCTCCAAGGAGCTTCTGCCTTGAAGGTGTACCACGGCAAAGACATCCGCAACGTTGGGGTGGTTGGCCACGGGGATGCCGGTAAGACCACGCTGGTCTCCGGGCTGCTCTACACGGCCGGCATTGTGACCCGGCTGGGCCGTGTGGACGACGGCAACACGGTGACTGATTTCGACGAGGAGGAAATCCAGCGCCGGGTGAGCATCTCGACCGGGCTGGCCTACCTGGAATGGAAGAAGGTCAAGGTCAATCTGCTGGATACGCCCGGCTACAACATCTTCCTGAATGACGCCAAAGGCAGTCTGGTCGCCGCCGATACCGCGCTGGTGGTGGTGGACGGGGTGGCAGGAGTGGAAGTGCAGACCGAAAAAGTGTGGGGCTTTGCCGAGGAGAACAGCCAGCCCCGGCTGCTGGTGATCAACAAGATGGATCGGGAGCGGGCCAGCTTCGAGCGGGCGATGGAATCCATCGGCAACGTATTCGGCCGCGCGGCCATTCCTCTCCAGTTGCCGATCGGAGAAGAACGCGGCTTCCGCGGCGTGGTGGATCTGCTGCGGATGAAGGCGTTCACCTACCAGAATGACGGGGACGGCAAGGGAGCGGAAGCCGACATTCCCCCCGAGCTGGCCGAGGCCGCCGGGGCTGCCCGCGACAAGCTGGTGGAGATGATCGCCGAGGGCAAAGATTCACTCATGGAGGAGTTCTTCGACCAGGGCACCCTGAGTCCGGAACACCTGCAGGAGGGGCTGCAGGAAGCCATCCGCGCCAGCAGGATTTATCCCGTGTTTTGTGTCTCGGGCTATCACAACGTGGGCAACGACCTGTTATTGGATTTTCTGGTGGATTTCTTGCCCACCGCGGTCGAGCGCGGTTCGGTCTCTGGCAGCGTTCCGGGAGACGGCGCCGGTCCGCTCGCCCGGAAGCTGGCGGACTCCGAACCTGTTTCCCTGTTTGTCTTCAAGACCAGCGCCGACCCGTTCGCCGGCCGCCTCTCCTACTTCAAGGTCTACTCCGGAGTGCTGAAGAACGACACCACCCTGGTGAATTTCAACAAGGGACACCAGGAGCGGCTTGCCCACATCACGGTGGCGCAGGGCAAAGAGCATGCCGGAGTGCAGGAGATCCGGGCGGGGGACCTGGGGGTGGTCACCAAGCTGAAAGACACCGTAACGGGCCAGACGCTGGGGGACAAGGCGGCCCCGATTCTGTATTCTCCCGTGAAGCTGCCCGAGCCGCTGATTGCCTTCGCCATCCAGCCCAAGTCGCGGGCCGATGAGGACCGCCTGGGCCCCGCCTTGCACAGGATCCTGGAGGAGGACCCGTCGCTGCGCTTCTACCGCGACCCGCGAACCCACGAATTCCTGCTAGCCGGGGCCGGGCAGCAGCACGTGGAGGTGATCGTCTCCCGGCTCAAGCGGCGCTACCACGTGGAGGTGCAGTTGAAGGCGCCCAAGGTGCCCTACCGCGAGACCATCCGCGGCACTGCCGACGTAGAAGGCAAGCATAAGAAACAAACGGGCGGCCACGGCCAGTTCGGCGTCTGCCAAATCAAGATGGAACCGACGCCGCGCGGAGCCGGCTTTGAGTTTGTCAACGACATCTTCGGCGGGGCCATCCCCAAGAACTACATCCCGGCGGTGGAGAAGGGCATCGTCGAGTCTGCCCAACGCGGCTTTCTGGCAGGCTATCCGGTGGTGGACTTCCGCGCCACCCTCCATGATGGGAAGTATCACGATGTGGATAGTTCAGAGTTGGCCTTCAAGATTGCCGGTTCGCTGGCCTTCAAGAGCGCCATGAAGGAGGCCAAGCCCATCTTGCTGGAGCCGATCATGAGCGTGGAAGTCCTCTCGCCGGACCAATTCGCCGGCGACCTCATGGGAGACCTAAACTCCCGACGGGGCCGCATCCAGGGCATGGAGAACCGGGGGACGCTCACGGTGATCAAAGCGCAAGTGCCGATGGCCGAGATGCTAACCTATGCCACCGACCTGACCTCCAAAACCCAGGGGCGCGCCAGCTATAGCATGGAATTCTCCCACTACGACACGGTGCCACAGCAGATTGCCGATAAGGTGATCGCTGCCACGAAAGCGGCGCGTGCGGCCGAGGCAGCGGGGGAGGGAGAAGCATAGCCTGCTCCGGGCAATCTTGTTGATCCCCTGAGCGCGCATTGCTTTCCGTTGTCAACCGGCGGGTTCCAACCGGCTACCATCAAGATTCCATCCTTTTGGCAAACCTACACGTCTCTTGGCGGGACACTACCAGCAGGCTATTGGGTTGACCTGTGGCAATCCTGTGTAGTAAACTTTTTTGACGGATTGTAAACGTAGCGAGTGGGAAGCCAACCTAGAGGGACAGCATTCTTAGGAAATCTATGAAACGGGGAAGTGTTGTCCTCCTGCTTGGGCTAGTGTTCCTGTTGGTGGGGTTGTCGGGCTGCGAAATGCCCGGCAGAAAAAGGGTCCTGGTCGTTCCTCCCGTTAAACACATTCCTCCTCCTTTGCCCTTAAAGCCGGCCCCTGAGCTGGTGACCGAGAAGGTGGTAGCGGCTTCTCCCGCGCTTCCACAGCCGAATCCCGCGCAGGAGCTCATTGTCCAGAGTGAGGCCGCGTACCAGGCGGGGGTCGCAGCTTATGAGTCTGGCCACCTGGAGCGAGCCAAGCGCGAGTTTGATCAGGCGGTGGACCTCCTGCTGGAGGGGCCAACCGACCTGGCGTCCGACGCCCGGATGGAAAAGCACTTAGAAAAGCTGGTGGACCAAATTCACAATTATGAGCTGCTGGCTCTACAGGAGGGGGACGGCTTTACCGAGCAGCGCCCTGTGCCGGCTGCGGTGGACGAAATTGCCGACCTCACCTTCACCTTCTCCTCCAGCCCAATCCTCAAAGAGAGGGTCGAGCAGGAGGTCCGGGAAACAACCTCCGACCTTCCGCTGGTCATCAACGAGCACGTGCTGGGCTACATCAATTACTTGTCTACCCGGGGCAAAGGCGGCCTGCAGACCACGTTGCAGCGGGCTGGCCGCTACCGGGCCATGATCTCCCGCATTCTGCGCGAGGAAGGCGTACCCCAAGACCTGATTTACCTGGCTCAGGCGGAATCGGCCTTTCAGCCCTGGGCGGTTTCTCGAGCCGGGGCCCGCGGGATGTGGCAATTCATGCGCAGCCGCGGCCGCGAGTATGGCCTAATTATCAACTGGTGGGTGGATGAGCGGCAGGACCCGGAAAAGTCCACCCGCGCGGCGGCTCGCCACTTGAAAGACCTCCACCAAGCCTTCGGGGATTGGTATCTGGCGATGGCCGCCTACAATTCCGGACCCGCCAGGGTGCAACGCGCGATTCAACGAACCGGGTATGCCGATTTCTGGGAGCTGCTGAAGCGCAACGCGCTGCCGCGCGAAACCCGGAACTATGTACCGATTATCTTGGCCACCACCATCGTGGCCAAAAACCCGGAAAAGTACGGGCTCGACCGTGTCTCACCGCAATTGCCGGTGGCGCTCGAGACGGTGACAATTTCCACTCCTACCGACCTGCGGCTGATCGCCGAGACCATAGATTGCAGCGTCAATCTGCTGCAAACCGTGAACCCCAGCCTCCTCCGGCTCGTTACTCCCAAAGGGGAGTTCGAGTTGAAACTGCCTGCCGGGACGAAGCAGCGTTTCCTGGAGCAGATTGCCCGGATCCCGGAGAACAAGCGGGTGTTTTGGCGCTGGCACCGCGTGGCTCCAGGTGAGAGCCTCGGCAAGATCGCTGGCCGGTACAAGACGACGGTGGCCGCCATCGCCAAGGTCAACGAACTGAAAGTCAAGGCTCCTTTGCCGGTGAACGCCAAGCTGGTGATTCCGGTCACCAGCAGGCAGGCGGCACAAACAGGGACAGTACGATTGCGCTACCGGATCCGGTGGGGCGATACCCTGTCCGAACTTGCCGAGCGCTTCGGCGTTTCCATCTCGAACCTCCGCCGCTGGAACCGGATCCGGGGCAGTCGCCTGGTTGCCGGGCGCTTTCTGGTCATTTACGCCAAGCAGCCGGGCACGGGTCGCACGACCTCCAGGCGGCGCTCCTCCAGCAAGGCGGGAGGAAAGGCGGTTCGCACTTCCGACGCTAACCGCAAGGAAAACAAAAGGTTAGCAAAGACCAAGACTCCCCCTGCCAACCTTCCCCTGCCCCCTGTGACTGGAACGCGCCCAGCAGTTCGTTGAAATCATGCCCCCCTTCCTCTCTGACTTTTTCCTGTGCCACATCTAGTCCGCTCTTGACAGCTTGGCGGCAGTGGAGTTAATTTCGCGCGGGGAAAACGTTTATCCGCGCATTTGTTTGACCAGGGTTCTCGTTGATCAGGGTTCTCGAAAATCTATACCAAAGCGGTAGTGAGTGGAGCACATGATGGCGATCGACTATCGGCAGGAGGAAGACAGCGAGATGGAAGAGCTGGGGTTAGGCTCCCAACACGAGGAAGAAGCGGAGGGGGAAACACTGGAACAAGAAGTGATCGGCGGCGTGCCTGAGCTGTTCCCACCTGTTCCCGTGCCTCTGCCAGCGCCGGCCGCTCCGGCACCCCCAAGGGTCCGGAGGGCAACGAAGAAGCCGGCCCGCAGGCCAGCCAGGAGAAAGCCGGCCCGCAGGCCAGCCAGGAGAAAGCCGGCCCGCAGGCCAGCCAGGAGAAAGCCGGCTCGCAGGCCAGCCAGGAGAAAGCCGGCTCGCAGGCCAGCCAGGAGAAAGCCGGCTCGCAGGCCAGCCAGGAGAAAGCCAGCCCGCAGGCCGGCCAGGAGAAAGCCAGCCCGCAGGCCGGCCAGGAGAAAGTCGGCTAGAGCCAGACCCAAGAGGAGGGCGAAGGCCAAGAAAATCCGGCGGCGGCGCTAGGCTAGGCCACGGCAGGACAAATCTTTTGCTGCCCGACTGCTTCCTGATTGGCGTTCCGGCGATTTTTGCCGCGCTGGGCTTGCTGAGCAGGTGGCTGAGCAACCTTGATTTTCGGCGCAAAGGCAATCCTAGCCGTCCCGGGCTCTGCGGCTTGCTGGCGCCGGCGGAATACCCTTCCGCTTCCGGGCAAGCGCCGTAAGCCAGCTTGCTAGGCCGTTTCCACTGCTTTTTCCACCGCAGCCCGGCAACGGGAGTAAAGTTTCAGCAAACTCTCAGCTACGTCTTCGCTCTTCTCCGGCTTGGCCTGGAATCCTGCCGAGACAGCCGGGCGGTCGTATCCGGTTGTTATGGCGATGAACTTCATCAAGTCCAGGGCAATATCCTCCACCCGCCGCGTGCCCGATCCCACCGCAATGGATTCTTCCGGCATGTGTGCTCTCCTAAAGATTTCGTCTGATGGCGCACAGCTACTATACTTGCTGTGTGGAAGACTGGGAAAGCGTCGCGTTACCGGGACCGGCGCTGGACTACGACTGGGTAACAGATCGGCTGGCCGTGGGCGGCGCCATTTGGACCCGCAGAAACATGCAATTGTTGGCCGCCGCTGGCATCACCCATGTCGTGAACATGCAGCTGGAGTTCAACGACTCGCAGATCTCCGACGGCACCGGCGTGTCCGTGCTGTGGAACCCCTGCGATGACGATTTTCTGGAAAAGCCACCGGAGCTGTTTCGGCAGGGAGTGGAGTTCGCCCTGCATGCCTACCAGGAGCCTGGCTCGCGGATCTACTTTCACTGCTCGGCCGGCGTTCACCGTGGGCCCATGATGCTGCTGGCGTTTCTGAGCGCCCAGGATATGAGCATGGACGCGGCCGTGGCCCTGATCCGCAGCAAGCGTCCCGGCGCCGACTTCCCCGCCGTCTACCGGAACAGCGTCGAGCGTTTCCTGGCCACCTACCACAGGCTGTCCAAGTAACTGGGCTCGTTTTCCCGAGACCAGCCAAGCTTCCAGAATGGGCTGCCGATTCCGGAACTTGCCCCACTGGGCCCGGAATTCGCCGCATTTGAGCTAAGATGGCGCCGTCATGCCCAGGGCCCTCTTCCAGGTGCAGCGCATGCGCGGCGGAGCCCAATCGCACCTGATTTTCTGTGAAAATGGCAGCTTCTATGTCGTGAAGTTTCAAAACAACCCCCAGCATGTCCGTGTTTTGGCCAATGAAATGCTAGCTACTTCGCTGGCAAACTTTCTTGGGCTACCGGTCCCCGAGTTTGCCGAGGTGGAGGTGTCAGCGGAGCTGCTTGAGCGCGCTCCAGAGCTGAGTTTCCAGGCTGTCCAGGGACGTGTGGGTTGCGCCGCCGGCCGGCACTTCGGCTCGAAGTTGCCGGTTAATCCCTCGCGCGAACCACTCTACGATTTTGTCCCGGACCAGACGCTGGCGCTGTTAGCGAATCGCCAAGCCTTCGCCGGCATGTTGGCCTTTGACCAGTGGACGTGCAATGCCGACGCGCGCCAGGCAGTGTTCTGTCGAGCCCCGGATTCGGGGGGTCGTTACCGGGCTCTGATGGTCGACCAGGGCTTTTGCTTCAACAATGGCGAGTGGAATTTCCCCGACTCGCCTCTCCGCGGGCTGTATCCGCGGTTGGTCGTTTATGAGGGCGTGACGGGCTGGGACAGCTTTGATCCCTGGTTGACGCTGTTGCGCGAGATGGACTGGCGCGTGGCGGAAGAGTTTGCCGGCCGGGTTCCGCCCGCCTGGTACGACGCTGAGGACGCGGCCTTACAGAAGTTGGTGGAAGCTCTGGACCGTCGCCGCCGCCGCCTTCCAGAACTCCTGGAGGCCGTGCGGCGGAGCCCGAAGAATCCGTTCCCCAACTGGCGATTGCAACTGGCCGCCAGGTAAGGAGTGGCGGCCAACGGGCCGCGGATAACCTCCGGTGCATAGCCGCCATAGAATAGCCGGAGATCAGAAGCGCCGCGGGCAAGCTACGGCGGTAGTCAGGAAGCAGGCGGCAGTGAGGTAGCAGAGGGAGGGGTAGCAGATGGAAACATTTCGATTTCAGTTGCTGCGCTACGTGCCCGATCCAGTCAAGAACGAATTTATCAACATCGGCGTGGTGCTGCTGGACGACCTCAGCCATTCGCTGGGCGTCCGCATGGCCAGTGAGGCCGACCTGCGCCGCGTGCGCTGTGTCCATCCGGGCGCCGACCTGGACTTGCTTCGTTCCTGGCAGGCCACCGTGGAAGACGAACTGGCTCGCCAGCCCGAGGCGGCAGGCGAGTGGCTGCGTTCCCTGGAGGAGGTGGCGTCCCACTCGCTTCGCTGGACCTCGCCGGCGGGTTGCCAGAGCCGGGACGCACCGGTCGCACTGCAGGAACTCTACGAACGGTTCGTGGCCTCACCGCCGCGGGCCGCTGTGGGCGTCCGTCCTGGAACCGCTGCCTGGGTGAAGCGGGAGGCCGACAGCGTATTCCGGGCTTCGGGGTTGCTGGAGCATTTCCAAAGCGGAGTTTGGGCCCAGCGCTTCACCTATCCGGGCGACCCATTCCGCATTCACTACGCCTATAGCAATGGCGCGCCTCGCTACATCCACATGCTCTCTCTTGAGCATTCGATACAGCAGGCCAAGGTCCTGGCATTCACCTTCGAACGCATCCAGCGCAACGGGCAGGGGGCTCTGACCTCGGTGGTGGAGCCGGAACCCCGGCCCATCCCGACGGTCCAGTTCACGCGTCAGTTGCTGGAACAGAGCGGCATTGAAGTCGTTTCACTGGACCGCATCCAGGCCTTGGTGCGGAGGGCCAGGGAGGAGCTCCGTCTCGTTTAGCGATCGCGTTGACCAACCTTCCGCGTTTCTATCTGCGAAATCTGTGTAAATCTGCCGATTGATTCCTGTCTGGTTTTAAGAAACACTGATCAACTGACGGATTTCTGTTAGGACTGAGGAGGTCCCCTAGTGGGTGAGGTTATTCTGCCGGCGGCGGTGCGCGTGCCGGGCTCCAGCGCCAACCTGGGGCCGGGGTTCGACGTGCTGGGCCTGGCACTGGAAATCTACCTGGAGGCGCGAGTCGACCGGTCGACACCCGGCAAACCCCCGGTGCGGCTCGCCGGTCCCCACATCGAAGGAATCTCCACCGACGATTCCAACCTGGTGCTGACCGCTTTTCGCACTGCCTTCCAGCGCACGGGCAAGCAGGCCCCCTCAGTCTGCCTGGAACTGCGCAACGGGATTCCTCTGACACGAGGATTAGGCTCCAGCGGCGCGGCCGCCGTGGCGGGAGCCACGCTTGCCAACTACTGTGGCCGCCTGGGGTTGTCCCGAACCGACATGGTGGCGCTGGCCGCGGAACTGGAAGCCGGTCATGCGGACAACGTGGCCGCCTCCTGCCTGGGTGGTTTGGCGGTGGCCTGCCGGGGTGGCAGCGCGGATGGCGGCGCCGCGGGGGGAATTCAGGTTCTGGCCTTGCCCTGGCCGCCGGAGATCGTACCGGTGCTGGCGATTCCGCAGTTACACCTCGAAACCCAGGAGGCGCGCAGCGCGCTGCCGAACTCCTACAGCCGCGCCGACGCCGTGTTCAACCTGCAGCGGGTAGCACTGCTGGTGGGGGCACTGGCTTCCGGGCGCGCGCCCGAGCTGGCCGACGACTCGGAACTGTTCGCCGCCGCGCTCGCCGACCGCCTGCACCAGCCCTACCGCGCCCCTCTCGTGCCGGGACTTCGCGAAGCGCTCGGGCTCCGTGTCCCCGGCCTGCTCGGCGTGGCTCTGAGCGGGGCAGGCCCTTCGCTGATTGCCTTCGTCCGGGGGGCGCCTCAGCCCACCGTGGCCGCTCTGGAGCAGCTTTACCGAGACCTCGGGCTCACAGCCGAGGTGCGGCCGGTGAAGGTAGACACCGAGGGCGCCGTCGTGATTGATTCATTGACGATTTGAGCTTTGAATCATTGCGGTCCTGAGTCGGGTTGGATCCATCGTTAATCCTTCCATCTTCAACGATTCAATTCCCCGCGAATCAGTTCTGTGCTTTCATAGGGTGAATGAACGGTTATTTCCGCTGCGTGCGGGCGAGGTGCGGCGCCGATTTTTCCCTGAGCGAAAACATCCACACCTGTCCACGCTGTGGCGGCCTGTTGGACGTGCTGTTCGAATTTGACCGGGACGCCGCGCAGCAGTGGCCGGCGCTGTGGCAGAAGCGCCGGGCCTCGCTCCACAGCCTGGACGCCAGCGGCATCTGGCGCTTCCGCGAACTGATCCCCTTCCTGGACGACTACGGCGCGGTGGCCACACTCGGGGAGGGGAACACGCCGCTGCTGGAGTCGCCCAGAGCGGCGCGCTTTGCCGGGGCGGAGAACCTTCGCTTCAAGCACCAGGGCTTCAACCCTACAGGCTCGTTCAAGGACAACGGGATGACCTGCGGGGTCGCCCGGGCGCGGGCGCTGGACATGGGCCTGGTGGGCTGCGTTTCGACCGGCAACACCTCGGCTTCTATGGCCGCCTATGCGTCCCATGCAGGGCTGCGTCCGGTGGTCTTCGTTCCGCACGGCAAGATCGCAATGGGCAAACTGGCCCAGGCGCTAGAGTATGGCGCCGTCACCTTTCAGGTAGAAGCGAACTTCGACGGGATCCTGCGACTCATTTTGCAGATAGCCGACCAGGTGGGCCTCTACCTGCTCAACTCGGTGAACCCGTTTCGTTTGGAGGGCCAGAAGCTCATCATGGCTGAGCTGCTGGAGCAGTGCGGGTGGAAAGAGCCCGATTGGATCGTTCTGCCCGGCGGCAACCTGGGCAACGTCTCCGCTTTCGGCAAGGGGCTGCGGGAACTGTTGGACCTGGGCTTGATTCGCAGGCTGCCGCGGCTGGCGGTGGTGCAGGCCGAAGGGGCTGCTCCGCTGTATCGCATGCTGTCGGCAGGCGCGGAGCAACTCCAGCCGCTGGAGCACCCACAGTCGCTGGCGACCGCCATCCAGATCGGCGCGCCGGTCTCCTGGCCTAAGGCCGTCCGCGAATTACGGGCATCGGCGGGGATTTGCGAAATCGTTAGCGAGCAGGAGATCGCAGATGCCAAGGCGGCCATCGGGCGCGCCGGGATCGGCTGCGAGCCCGCCTCTGCCGCCAGCCTGGCCGGCGTCAAGAAACTGATTGCTTGCGGAAAAATCTCTTCCCACGAGAGCGTGGTGGCCGTGCTGACCGGCCACCTGCTGAAAGACCCCGACTACATCTTGCGCTATCACGCCGGGGAATTGGAGTGCGCCGGGCAGCTCTTGGAGAGTCGCTTCGCCAATCGACTCCGACAGGTCCCCGCTGACAGCGCCGAGCTAGAACGCGCCATCCTCTCTATAACGTCTTAGAACTCAGAAGCAGTCGCAAATCTGTGTAGTCGGGATTTGGTCGGTGCCGACCAAAAGAAAGTCCCGTGACTTCCGGTTCCGTCGGTAAAACATTCTGCTTGCATTCTGTTCGACTCCGTTCCATTCTAGCGTGGGGCCTACCTAGACGAGGAACGGAAGGCCCAAGGATGGGCACCAGCGGCCATCTCCGGAGCGTCTCATAATTGAGATGGCAATCCTGACTGTATCTCGACAGTTCGGCAGCCGCGGGGATGACATTGCCCGGGAGCTGGCGCGGCGCACCGGATTCCGGCTCCTCACCCGAGAAATTGTCGAGCAGCAGATGCGCGAGCTGTGCGGCGTGGAACCGCCAGCCCTAGCCACCGAAAGTGAAGAACCGGACGTCAACGGGAGTCCTAATGGGCGTCCGGCCGCAGAAGTGACCCTCTACGCCGACCTGGTGACCACCGTGGTGGCGGACCTGGCAACGGTTGAGGATTTTGTCTTGGTGGAACTGGGCGGCCAGTGCCTGTTCCACGAGGCGTCCTGCGCAGCGCACCTGCGCGTGGTGGCGCCGCGCTCCTGGCGCGCTGCGACGGTGGCCGCTGAGCTGGCACTGGCTCCGCCCGCCGCTGCGCAACTGGTGGCTCGCCAGGACGTCGCCCAGGCGCGGTATCTTCGGATGGTTTTCAGGCGTAGCGCGGAGCGAGCGGATCTCTACCATCTGGTCCTGAACACCGCGGCGCTGGATCAGGATCACGCCATGGACCTGGCGATGTCTGCCGTGGATTCCATTCGGTTGCGCAGCGCGGGCCGGCTTTCGGCCGAGGCCGGCGAGCGCATGAAGGTGCAAAGCAAGATGCGCCTGGCCCGGCACTTTGCCGACCTGCCCGGCTCGGCCCTGCTCGAACGCGTCTCCTTTGCCCACCCCAGCGAGCGCGTCTTCGCCCGCCTGATGGACTTTTATCGCATCGAGTGGGAGTACGAGCCGCGCACCTTCCCCATCGAGTGGAACGAGCAGGGCGTCGTGGTGGAAGCCTTCACGCCCGACTTCCACCTACCCGAACTGGGCTTGTACGTGGAATTGACCACCATGAAGCAATCCCTGGTCACCCGCAAGAACCGCAAGGTCAAGCGGCTGCGTGAGCTGCATCCGGAGGTCAACATCCGCATCTTCTACCAGAAGGACGTCGAAGACTTGATCTTCAAGCTGGGAGCGCAGTACCAGCGCGAAGAGTTAAGCGTAGGGAGTTGACAATCGCGTCCTGGCGAGTGATGGCGCGTGCCGGGTGGTCTTGGCTTTTAACTTCTCACCCTTCATTCTAAACTGTCCACTCATCCCATGCATGCGGACGTGGAACGCATCCTGTTTCCCGAAGAAGAAATTCGTCGGCGCGTGGCCGAGGTGGCCGGTGAAATCTCCGCCGACTATGCCGACAAGGAGCTGACGCTGATCACCGTGCTTCGCGGCGCGCTGTTCTTCGGCGCCGACTTGGCTCGCGCCCTGCGGCCGCCTGTGCGCATGGATTTCCTGGCTGTCTCTCCTTTTCCACGCGCCGCCGACTCGGGTGTGGTCCGGATTGTCAAGGACCTGGACGAAAGCATTTCCGGAGAAGACGTCCTGCTGGTGGAGGATATCGTGGACACCGGTCTGACCCTGCGCTACCTGCTCAAGACCCTGGCAGCGCGCCAGCCCAACAGCCTGGCCGTCTGCACCCTGCTGGACAAGACGCCCCGCCGGCTGGTCGAGGTGCCGGTGCGCTACCGCTGCTTCGAAATCCCCGACCGCTTCGTAGTAGGCTACGGGCTGGACTACCAGCAGCGCTATCGCAACCTGCCCTACGTGGGGGTGCTCAAGGCGGAGGTGTTCCGCAGCTGAGCGTTCTACGGCATTTTGGCTTGCGAGCGTAGCGCCGGTCAGAATTTTGTGACTTCGGTGAAGTGGAAGTCGCGGACCTTCATCGGGGGCACCACCATCTCGAAAGACTCTTCGCCGGCGGCGCGCTCGGCAACTCCAAGCACTTCCACATTGTTGAGCATCTCCACTAGGCTTTGGTTGAAACGGAAGTTGAAGATACCACGGCGCACCTTCCCTTCTTCCACCAGGAAAGTGCCGTCCCGGGTCATTCCGGTCAGAATCTTCTGGTACGGGTCCACTTCACGAATGTACCAGAGGCGGGTGACCAGAATACCGCGCTCGGTCGAGGCGATCATGCTGTCCAGCGAGGCGCTGCCGCCGGCGAACACGATGTTCATGGGAGCCTCGCCGACCTCGTTGGGAAGGGGAAACCCGTGCCCGGTGGGCTGAGTCTTCATGAGGTGGGCGGTCTGCCGGGAATAGACCAGGTTGGCGGCCACGCCACGTTCCACCAGCACCACCGGCTTGCGGCATGTCCCTTCGCCATCAAACGGGGCGCCGGATTGCAGCGGGTGGTAGGCATCATCCACTACGGTGATGTTCTCGCCAAACAGCTTGGTTCCCAGGCGGCCAGTCAGGAAGCTGCGCTTGTCATACACCGAGCGTCCCGAAAAATCGTAGAACAGGAAGCCGACCAGGTCCAGCACGGCGGAAGGCTCCAGCAAGACAGTGTAACGGCCGGAAGGAATCTCTGCCGGATCAGCACTGAGCGCGGCCTTGGTGGAGGCGCGCAGAGCCAGTTCCTCGACCGGGATGCCCCGCACGTCCGGTGCATTGGCTTTGGCCCAGCCCGAGCTGTTTTCCGCCAGCATGGTCACGGAGAACTCCGCGTCGGTTTCCCTGTGGTAGGCGAACAGGCCGCGGGAATTCAGCATGGCCAGCATATCGGTGCCGCTGGAGAGGATTCCGGCCGCGGTCTGGCCGTGCTGCTGGGCCACCTGGACCACCTGGCGGACGCCGGTGGCGCGCGCCTCCGGCGTCATGGCGGCAGTGGCTTCAAAATAGCGCTCCACACCGGGACAGTTCTCCGGGCCGGGCAGGGACGGCAGCTCGGGGTCGGGTTGCTGTTGACGGGCAACGGAAGCCGAAGCGGTCACCACCCGGTGAATGGAATCGTCGTCGAACTTGTTGGTGGTGGCGCGCGCCGTCCGGCCGCCATAGACGGTGCGCACCGAAAGCACGTAGCCCTCTTCCGCTACATTCTGGTGAATGCTGTTATTGGCAAAGCGGGTCAGTTCGTGAACGCCGCCCTCGATCAGCGCTTCGGTTTCGTCGGCATCGCTGAACTTTCGGACCTTCTCGAAAATTTCCTGGCAGCGTTCAGGTTCTAGCACGAGCTTGGTCCTAATCTTCCGGAGTCAGAAAAACTAAATCGAAAAAAACATCCGCAGATTACGCAGATTTCGCAGAACTAAGATCTTTCCATTCCGTGAAAACTCAGTGGAGCCGCGAAACTTTGTGGATACGTTCGAAATGCGGAATCCCGAAATCCGCACTCAGCCAGAATAGGCTACGCCCACCTTCACGCCACGGAAGCGGGCCGGGGATGCGCCGTGGCCTGTCCCCATCGCCTGCGACGGCTGGCCCTTACCGCAGTTGGGGGTGCCCCACAACACCCAGTGGTCGCGGTTGGCAATGGCGTCACAAGAGTTCCAGAACTCGGTGGTGATCCCGCTGTAGCTGGGGTTCTTCACCATCCGGGTCTTCTTGCCGTTCTTGATTTCCCAGCCCACCTCGCAACCGAATTGGAAGTGGTAGCGCTTGTCATCAATGGACCAACTCCGGTTGGTTTCCATGTAGATGCCGTTGTCGGTGGAGGCCACGAGGTCTTCCTGGCTACGGTCTCCGGGCAGCAGGCTGACGTTGGTCATGCGGATCAGCGGGATGCGGTTCCAGCTCTCCGCCCGCATGGTTCCGTTGGAACGCGGCAAGCCGAGGGCCGGAGCCGTCTCCCGAGAGGTGAGGTAGCCTGTGAACTGCCCATTGCGAACGATGTCGGTCGATTGCGCGGGGACCCCCTCGTCGTCGAACGCAAACGTGCCCAGCCCGGGGCCATGTTCCGGGCGGGCGTCGGCAACCACGTTGACGATTTCCGAGCCATACTGCAGGCGGCCAAGTTGGTCCAGCGTGAGGAAGCTGCCGCCGGCGAAATTCGCTTCGGTCCCCAGCACCCGGTCCAATTCGATGGGATGGCCGATGGATTCGTGGATTTGCAACGCCAGTTGTGAGCTATCCAGGACCAGGTCTCGCACGCCTTCCGGGCACTGGTGGGCGTGATGCAAAGCCACCGCTTCCTCGGCGATTCGTGGCGCATTCTCCACCAGCCGCAGTTCTTCAATGAGGTCGTAGCCCCGGAGCTGGTACTGCCCGCCGAAGGAGCTGGGATAGGAGCGCTTCTGGATCTCATTTCCGGAAAAGGCAAAGGCGGCGAATCCGCCGCCGGTCACATAGCGAGTCTGGTGAATCACCGAACCCAGCGTGCTCAGGAAGAGCTGCTCCTGGCGCCGGAAATCCAGCGCAGCTTCTGCCAGCGTGACCCCGGTCACGCGGCGCAGTTCCCTGTCCACTTCGAGCAACAGGGCGATGTTCTCATCAATGCCGGTGGCAAATGGATCCTTACCGACAGGGGACTCCCAGGCGGCCTCAATCTTTTCTTCGGGGGCCAACACCACATCGCGCTGCTTGACCAGGGCGGAAGCGTGTGCAATGGCCACGGCTTTCGAGGCGGTCTCTTCGACCCTCGCGCGCGTGAGCGTGTCGGTGGAAGCAAACCCCCAGGCGCCTCCGGCTAGCACCCGGACGCCCAGCCCCAGCGTTTCGCTGACAGCGGCCTGGCCTACCTTGCCGTTCTTGGTGGAAACAAAGCGCTCCCGCGTCTCTACGACCCGGACGTCCGCATAGCTGGCGCCCAACACTTCGGCGCGATTGAGCGCCCAAGAGCCCACGTCCCGCATTTCTATTTAGGATCAGGTCCCTTCTGACCAGGAAGCCAGATAGGCCTCCTGTTCTGGAGTTAAGCGGTCAATTTTCAAGCCCATGGAATCCAGCTTCAGCCGGGCCACGTTCTTGTCAATTGCCTCGGGCGCCGGGTACACCTTGTTCTCCAGTTGCCCGGCGCTCTTCACCAAGTATTCGACCGACAAGGCCTGATTGGCAAAGCTCATGTCCATCACCGCTGCCGGATGGCCCTCGGCGGCGGACAGGTTAATCAGGCGGCCCTCGGCCAGTAGGTAGATCTTCCGGCCGTCTCGCATGGAATATTCGTCCACAAACTCGCGGGCGGGACGCTTGCCAGAGGCCATCTTTTCCAGCGCGGGAATGTCAATCTCGACGTTAAAGTGGCCGGAGTTGGCCAGCACCGCCCCGTTCTTCATATGTTCAAAGTGTTCGCGGCCAATGACGTTCTTATTGCCGGTCACAGTGACGAAAATGTCGCCAAGGCGGGCAGCTTCAGCCATGGACATGACGCGGTAGCCATCCATGACGGCTTCGAGGGCACGGGTGGGATCGACCTCGGTGACAATAACCTCGGCGCCCAAGCCGCGTGCGCGCGAGGCCAGCCCGCGACCGCACCAACCGTACCCGCCCACCACGACCTTGAGACCGGCCAGCAACAGGTTGGTCGCGCGCAGGATGCCGTCAATGGTGGACTGGCCGGTTCCGTAGCGGTTGTCGAACAGGTGCTTGGTGTAGGCATCGTTCACCGAGATCACCGGGTAGGGCAGTACGCCCTCGCGGGCCATTGCGCGCAGGCGAATGACGCCGGTGGTGGTTTCCTCGGTCCCCCCGATGGTCTCGGCCAGCGCCTCGCGGCGCTTCGTCACACCGGTGGTGATCAGGTCGGCCCCGTCGTCTACGGTGACCTGCGGCCGATGGTCCAGGGCCGCATCGACATGCGAGTAGTAGGTTTTGTCGTCCTCACCCTTGATGGCGAATACCGGGATGCTGTAGTCGCGCACCAGCGCGGCCGCCACGTCGTCCTGGGTGCTGAGCGGGTTGGAGGCGCACAAGACCACCTGGGCACCGCCGTCCCGCAGGGTAATCGCCAGATTGGCCGTCTCGGTGGTGATGTGGAGGCAGCCGGAAATCCGAATGCCCTTTAAAGGCTGGGCTTTGATGAACTGCTTGCGGATCAACTGGAGCGCGGGCATGGACTGATTGGCCCAATCGATGCGCCGCTTGCCTGACTCGGCCAGGCCGGGATCCTGAATATCACACGTCATCTTGGGAACAGTGGACATAGTGGGTCTCGAGTTTCCTCAGTGGGCTTGGGCTGTCGCGGGAACCCCAGCGGCGCTGCGCAAGACCGCCGCCTTGTCGGTGCGCTCCCAGGTGAACTCCGGCTCGGTACGGCCGAAGTGCCCGTAGGCCGCGGTCTTCCGGTAAATCGGGCGCCGGAGCTGCAAGTGGTCAATAATTCGCAGGGGGGTCAGAGAGAAAGTGTCGCGGACCAGTTCGACCAGCCGGTCCTCAGGCATGGCTCCCGTCTCGAACGTGTTCACCATCACTGAGACCGGCTCAGCCACTCCAATGGCATACGCCAGCTGAACCTCCGCCCGGCGGGCAAGTTCGGCTGCCACCAGATTCTTGGCAATGTATCGGGCCATATAGGTGGCGGACCGATCCACCTTGGAGGGGTCCTTGCCGGAAAACGCCCCGCCGCCGTGGCGGCCAACACCTCCATAGGTATCAACGATGATCTTTCGTCCGGTCAGGCCGGTGTCGCCGTGCGGGCCGCCGCACACGAAGCGCCCGGTCGGGTTGACGTGGAACTTGACTCTACGGTCGCTCAAGTGGGAGGGGAGAACTGGCTTGATGACCTGTTCCAGGATGTCCTGGCGGAGTTGTTCCATCGGAACCTGTTCGGCGTGCTGCGCCGAGATCACGACCGTATCCACCCGCACCGGCTGGTCCCCTTCATACTCGACCGTTACCTGTGACTTGCCATCCGGGCGCAGGTACTCCAGGAGGCCTTCCTTGCGGCACTGGGTCAGACGACGGGTGAGCTTGTGCGCCAGCAAGATGGGCAGCGGCATCAACTCCTCGCTCTCGTCCGAGGCGTAGCCAATCATCATCCCCTGGTCGCCCGCTCCCCCTGGATCTACACCCATGGCAATGTCGGGAGACTGCTCGTGAATGGCGGTTAGCACGGAGCAGCTTTCATAATCCAGCCCGTACCGGGCATCCGTATAGCCCAGCTCCTTGATCGTGTTGCGAACGACCGTGGGATAGTCCACGACCGCCCTGGTGGTGATTTCCCCTGCAACCAAGGCCAGCCCGGTGGTCAGCAGGCATTCGCAGGCCACCCGTCCGGTGGGATCTTTGGCCAGGACCGCATCCAGGACGGCATCGGAAACCTGGTCGGCGATCTTGTCCGGGTGCCCCTCGGTAACCGACTCGGAAGTAACCAGATAGTGAAGACGCGACTTGGCCAATGAAGATGCCTCCTTTGCTCAACCTTACATTCTAAACCAGCAGGGGAGAATCACGACAGGCACCTAGCCTTGCCGGTGGCCAGGCGCCGGTGGCCAGGCAAGGCGTCAACCTAGCAGAGCTTTCGCGGAACTGTCAAACAATTTTCCCCCGGCGGCTCGCGCGCTTCGCTTCAACTGCTTGTCATTGCTTCACCGAAGGCCATTTGCTGGCTTCACTGAAGGCCGCTTGCGGATGTCCGTAGCCTTGTAGTTTGAAAAGCTTACCGAGCGTAATTTGAAAAGCCTACCGAGCTGCCATCGTCATGGAGCATTCAAGCCAGAGGTCTTCCCAGCCACCTGCCACAAGCAGAACTGCACGCAACTATTGGTGACCTCGGCCCGTCTAACGTGGGCAGGACACTTTCAAGGGAGGGTAGCATCATGGCGACTGCTCTTAAGGCGTTGAAAGAGAAGCTGATACGGACGAAGGTCTATTGCACTCTATGCACCCGAACCGTGGAGGCCCGTGTTGGTTTGACTACCAGCGTGGTGGGCAGGCGGCGTCTGGCTGTGTCTCCCGGGCAGAAGTGCCCACGGTGTGAGGCTCCGCTGGATGCGGCGTTCGTCCTCAACAAACTCCCATTCGTTGCGGCAGTCTGGTCCTCCCAACCCACCTTGGCCAGCAGTTCGCCGCGCCCGTAGCGCAGCCTGACCGCTGCAGCCACGGGCCTGGAATCTCCAGACCCTTGCTGAACTTGCAGGTGCAGGACCACCCGCTCAATCATTTAGAACTTCGACAGTACAAATTTCGATTTTATTGTTTGTTGCAAGATTCCAAGTGTATTCGTAACTCTTGCCATTCCGGCACATCGCGCAAGGGAACTGCCAGTTCCAGCGGCGCCTGTACCTCGCGAAAGGCGTGGGGAGCCAGCGTGCCGCGCAGTTCAAACAAGAAGGAGGCCAGCGCCGTGCGATCCCGGCTTCCAGCCTGCCGCAGATCCACCCGACAAGAAAGATTCTCCAGTACCTCTCTGCTATGGTTGGTGACCAGGGCCATGACGCGGGCGCGTGCGGCCCGGTCGGTGTAAATCCGCACACCGGAAACCTCCACGGTCCCGCGAAGCGGCTCAGCGCGCTCCGGGGGTAACAGCACTAGCTGGGGCGTGGTGGGCGCTGCTGCGGGCACCGGGCGCGCACGCAATTGCCTCAAGGAAGCCAGCACCGAAGGCAGAGCCAGGTAGACGATAACGGCCAACAGCGCCAGGATTCCACCCATCACCGTCCAGCGCCGCGTCCCGGTCACGCGCACCCGAACACGCCTGCCGCCGGGCAAAGGTTGCTGACTGGGACGCCCGGCGCACTGCGGACACTCCGATACGGATACGTCCAAGACACGACCACAGCTGTTACAAATCCACTGAAACATGATTGCCTCTTCCGCGACCACGCTGGCGCTAGGGCATCCAGCATTTTACCGCCGCTCGCCAGCAAACGCGCCCCTTTCACCTTGACACCAACTTGATATCGGAGCTATTCTGCAGTTGGCTGATTTGCGCCGCCGACCTCCCTCGGAACGGAGCAGTGGGCACCCTTTTCCGGGTGGCCAGCGGGGCCTGAGGAGGAGCCATGGCCTCGACATCCTGTATCCTCGCTGTAGTCAGTGAACCCTCAGATTTCGCCACCCTTTCGGCACACTTACAACCCACTGGGCTTACACTGCACCGCGCGGATGGCCTGCTGGACGCCATCCTGCGCCAGGCTGATTCCCCAGCCAGCGTAATCCTCTGCGATGCCGACGGCCTGGATTGGAAGGAAGCGGTGAATCTGTTCCGGCGCATGAAAACACCCGGCGTGGAGACGCTGGACGCCGGCGCCTTTGACCTGTTGGAGAAACCCTACCGGCCCGAAGCCCTGTGCTGGGTGGTGTCTACTGCACTGAAGCGCCGCACGGCACAAGCCGCCAGCAGCGCGGCATAAGAGTTCCCTCGGATTGCTCAGGCAACTACGCGGAGGCATCCCACTCAGGGGGGATGCTCTGCGCGACTGCCTCTACCGCGCCCGCCGCTTGTTCCTCACCTGGCTGGCCCGCAGCTTGGCTTTCTTGCGTTTCGGCTTGGAAATCAGAAAGGTGCCGCTGCCCATGTTCTTCGCCTGCCAGGTCTTTTTGGGTTCCTGAGCCATTCAATGTCCTCTTCTTCAGGCGAGCTACAGGGCTCGCTTCGGGATTTTAATCTTACACTCTCTCACCCGACGCGTCCAGCGGGCGGTAGCCTCAATCGGGTACTCGGTAGATCGTTAGGCCGGAGAGAAGCTTCGGGTAGAAGTCGGTGGATTTCTGCGGGAGCACACCTCCACTGAAGGCGATCTCCCGCATTTGTTCAATCCGCACGGGATTGAGGAAGAAGCAGGCAGCCGCCCCGTCGGCCACTGCCTTGAGACCCACCTCAAATTCCCGTACGTACTCCAGGAACTTTTGCTCGCGGACGGCCCGCTCGTTGATCCCCAGGCAGCGGGCCAAGAGCAGACTGTGCAGCACCACCACGTCCAGGCCGCGCTGGGCGGGAGATAATTCAGCCAGCAAGATGGCCAGATCGGTCTCCGAGCGCAAGCGGAGCAGGAAAAAATCGGGGCCGCCCACGCCGGTAAGCGCGAGGCCGAGAGCCTGGCCGGCGCCATACGTAGCCAACCGCCGCCGACCTTCCTCCGGGCTCATCGGCAGAGATTCAAAATAACGCCCCACGGACTCCAGCAAAGCGGCTCGGTCCAAGCCCGGCAGCCGCGCCAGCAGGCGGTGGGTGGGCAGGATGGTCAGCCCCGGTGCCTCCATGTTCACCAAGGTCATCATTACCGCCTCGCACCTGCCACCGGAACGGTGTTCGGGCGAGCGCCGGCATTCCTCCCGAAAGGCCAGCGCTGTCTCGTAGCGGTGGTGGCCGTCAGCGATTAGCAGCTTCTTGTCGGCCATGGCCCGCTGGATGGCTTCAATGGCCGCAGGCCGTTCCTCACGCCACACTATGTGCTCGCCGCCATACTCGTCGCTCAGCCGAGTGAGCGGTTCGGCGGCCGTGGCTGTGTCCAGCAGGCGCTCCACTTCCCCAGCCGGGTCGGAATAGAGCATAAAAAGCTGGCCGAAGTGAGCGCGAGTGGATCGCAGCAAATCCAGGCGATCCTGCTTGGGACCCGATAGCGTCTGCTCGTGACGGTACACTACGCCGGCCCGATACTCTTCCAGCCGGCCGGCGGCAACAAACCCCTTGCGAGTGAGCACCTGATCCGAACCGGGCACAGAGTACCTCTGAAAGTAAGGATAGATGGCAGGGGCGGGATCGGGTCGCAGCGCGCCCTCCGCCAGCCAGCTCTTCAGGCGTGCCCCCGCTCCGGCGTAGTCTGCGGTTTTGAGGACGTGCGCCAGGTTGTACGGGCTCAGCCGCTGGTAGCGCGCCAACATCTCCGGAGTGATCTTGTCGTAAGGCTGGGTGATGACGCTCTCCAGGGGGCCTACCTTTTCTGTTACGTAACGCAGAGCCGCGAAGGGGAAGACTTGGGCCAAGGGTGCTCCTCCGTCAGGATGATACAATAGTCCGAGCGATGCAGATTCGCCTGCTGATTTTCGATCTGGACGGCACGCTGATTGACTCGAAGCTCGACCTGGCGGTAGCGGTCAACGCCACCCGCGCTTCCGTGCATCTGCCTCCCATGGACGAGGAACGAATCTATTCCTACGTCGGCGAGGGCGCGCCCAAGCTGATCCGGCGGGCGATTGGGCCGAAGTTCACCGAGGAGGAGCTGTCGCGAGCGGTCGAGTTCTTCCTGGCCTATTACCGCGACCACAAGCTGGATCACACGCGTTTGTATCCCGGCGTGCCCGAATCTCTGGAGGCGCTCAGCAACCGCATTCTGGCGGTGCTCACCAACAAGCCGGTGCGCATCAGCCGGGAAATTCTGGAAGAGCTGGGAGTTGCCAGCCGCTTCCGCCACGTCTTCGGGGGGAACAGTTTTACTACCAAGAAACCTCACCCGGAGGGTGTGTTCACCATCCTTCAAGACACCGGAGTTCCGCCCGAGCAGGCGATGATGGTGGGCGATTCCGGTGTGGATGTGCTCACCGGGCGCAACGCAGGCATCCAGACCTGTGGGGTCAGCTACGGCTTCGCGCCGGAAACCTTCGAGCAGCACCCACCTGACTTGATGGTGGACAGCCTCTCTGAGCTGGCAGCGCTGCTGAACTCAGCCCCATCGGAATCCGGTCCAACCTTGGCTGTTCCACTGATCCAGGAGAGCAAGCCCCTTCCTTAGAAGTTCCCGTTTCCGACAATCCATCCTTAGGTGGGCCATCCTTAAGTGAGCCGGCCGGTCGCGGGACTAGCGCGCGACGCGCTTCACGTGGGCCAATTCCCGGTGCTGCTCAGGCGAGATGAGCCCCAGTTCCAGCGCTTCATCCAGGATGTAGAGGACTTGGGGCGAGGTGGCAGCGGTGTGGGCGTAGAGGTTCCAATAGCGTTTGGAGCGCATCTGGTGCTGGTGGATCGCTTCGTCCACCGCAAACACAGTCCCCTCGCCCTCGCGCCAGCGCTGGATCGTCTCCTCCACCGGGGCCAGTGATCCCGCCAGCCGACGCTCGTGCACCTGCGCAATCACGGCGCGGATGCGCCTCTCCAGGCTTTTGGGAAGCGCCATCTCAGGCGGAACCTGGCAACAGGCGCAGGTCGCTACCACTCATCTCTTTCGGCTGTGGCAGGCCGAGCATGCTCAGGACCGTGGGAGCGATGTCGCGCAACGAGCCGTCGGCGCGCAGCTTCCAGGCGGAGGCGCCTTCGGCGGCGATCAGCAGCGGCACCGGGTTGGTGGTGTGGAAGGTGTGGGGACCACCGCTGGCTGGGTCCACCATGACCTCGGCATTGCCGTGGTCGGCGGTGACGATCAGCGCGCCGCCTCTTTGTCGCAGCGCACGGTGAACCCGGCCCAGGCAGGCATCCACCGCTTCGACGGCCCGCGTCGTCGGCTCCAGTTTCCCGGAGTGGCCCACCATGTCGGCGTTGGCAAAATTGACCACCAGCAAGTCAAAGGAGCCGGCGGCCACCGCCTTCTCCACCGCCTCGGCGATCCCCTCCGCGCTCATCTGCGGCATCAGGTCGTAGGTGGCCACCTTGGGGGACGGCACCAGCATGCGCTCCTCCCCGGCATAGGGTTTCTCCACGCCTCCGTTAAAAAAGTAAGTGACGTGCGCGTATTTTTCCGTCTCGGCCACGCGCAGATTCTTCAAACCCTCAGCGGCCAGGATCTGGGCCAGGATCTTGTCGGAGGATTGGGGCTGGAGCAGGAAGGGCACGTCCAGGGTCTTGTCGTAGCGGGTCATGCCCACGAAGAACAGGTCGCGGGGCACGGTCGAGCGCGGGGGCTGCTCCAGTTCGGGATCGGTGAGGGCGCGCGTCATCTGGCGGGCGCGGTCGGCGCGGTAATTGAAGAAGATGACCGCGTCGCCCTCGCGGATGCGAGCCAGCGGCTCGCCGCGTTCGTCGGTCAGCACGAGCGGTTCGATGAATTCGTCGGTGACGTCGTGCTCGTAACTGGCCCGGACCGCGGCCAGCGGATCGCGGGCGCGGAGGCCTTCGCCCAGCACCATGGCGTTGTAGGCGCGCTCGATGCGCGGCCAGCGCTTGTCGCGATCCATGGCGTAGTAGCGCCCGTTGACGGTGGCGAGCTGCCCGACGCCGTAAGTGCGCATCCGTTGCTGGAGCTGCTCAAGGAACCCGGCGCCGCTGTGAGGCGGCGTATCGCGGCCGTCCATGAAGGCATGGACGAAGGTGCGCTCCACCTTGTTCTCGGCGGCCATGCGCAGCAGCGCATAGAGGTGCGTCAAGTGAGAGTGAACCCCGCCGTCGCTGACCAGACCCATCAGGTGCAACTGGCGCGGCCGGGCGCGCTCCATGGCCTGGAGCAGCAGCGGCTGACGAGACAACTCGCCGTTCTCAATCATCAGGTCCAGCCGGGTCACGTCCATGTTGATCACCCGGCCCGCGCCCATGTTGAGGTGGCCCACTTCGCTGTTGCCCATCTGCCCGTCGGGCAGGCCGACGGCCCGTCCCGAGGTATGGATCAGGGTGTGGGGGAAAGACGAGGTCAGCTCTTCCCAGGTGGGTTTGCGGGCCAGGGAGATCGCGTTGTTCTCCGCCTTGGGGCTGTGCCCCCACCCATCCAAGATCACCAACACCAGCGGCCGCGCCATTGTTTTCTCGCTAGCGCGCCGAAGAAGCTTCCTGGGCCGTTGCCCGGGATGCGGGGAAGGCCGAGTGTCCCAGGTAGCGAGCTTCGGTACCCAGCGCCTCTTCGATGCGGAGCAACTGGTTGTACTTGGCGATCCGGTCGGTGCGGCTGGCTGAACCGGTCTTGATCTGCCCAGCCCCGGTGGCCACCACCAGGTCAGCGATAAAGGTGTCCTCGGTCTCGCCGGAGCGGTGGGAAACCACGGCGGTATAGCCGTTGCGGCGGGCCAGCTCGATCGCCTCCAAAGTTTCGGTCAGCGTGCCGATCTGGTTGACCTTGATCAGGATGGAATTGCCGATGCCCCCCTGGATGCCGCGCGACAGCCGCTCGGTGTTGGTGACAAACAGGTCGTCACCGACCAACTGGAGCTTGCTCCCCAGCCGCTCGGTCAGCAACTTCCAGCCGGCCCAGTCATCCTCGGCCAGCCCGTCCTCCAGCGATACGATGGGATAGCTCGCTGCCCAATCGGCCCAGAATTCCACCATCTGCTCGGAAGTCTTCCGGCTCTTGTCCGACTTCTTGAAGACGTAGTGGTCCTTCTCAAAGAACTCGCTGGCGGCCGGGTCCAGGGCGATGGCGATGTCCTGGCCGGGCCGGTAGCCTGCGGCTTGTATGGCCTCCTGCAGCACCTCCAGCGCCTCCACGTTGGATTTCAGATGGGGCGCAAAGCCGCCCTCGTCGCCCACGGCTGTGTTGTAGCCGCGCTTGGTGAGCACCTTCTTCAAGGTGTGGAAGGTCTCCGCGCCCATGCGCAGCGCCTCGGAGAAGCGCGGTGCCCCGACCGGGACCAGCATGAACTCCTGAAAGTC
Organism: Terriglobia bacterium; assembly: GCA_965223005.1. Classification (GTDB taxonomy): domain Bacteria; phylum Acidobacteriota; class Terriglobia; order JAJPHL01; family JAPKYU01; genus CBDBKE01. The sequence continues at coordinate 556,556 of CBDCVK010000010.1, forward strand.
CACGTTGTTGTCGGCGTGGGCGCCGCCGTTGATCACGTTCATCAAGGGAACGGGCAGCACTGTGGCATGCACGCCCCCCAGATAACGGTAGAGCGGCAGTTTCAGCGCGTCGGCGACGGCGCGCGCCGCGGCCAAAGAAACGGCCAGCAAGGCATTGGCACCCAAGCGGGATTTGTTGGGCGTGCCGTCCAGCTCGATCAGGCGGCGGTCGAGCAGTGCCTGGTCGGCGGCATCCAGTCCCGCGGCCGCTTTTCGAATCGGGCCGTTGATGTTTTCCACCGCCTTGCGCACGCCCTTGCCGAGATAGCGGCGGGCGTCGCCGTCGCGCAGCTCCACTGCCTCGTGCTCCCCGGTGGAAGCACCCGAGGGCACGGCCGCCCGCCCCCAGGCGCCTCCGGAAAGTTGCACTTCAACTTCCACGGTGGGATTCCCTCGAGAATCCAATACCTCCCGCCCCTGCAGCGATTCAATGCTTGTCATGCTTGTCATGGGCTTGTTCCCGTCCTTCAGAAAAGAAGTTGAGCCTCACTCGACGACGAACGCAAGTTCTTCCCCGAACTCCCGCGAGGCAGCCTCCCGCGGCACCACCACAATCCCCGAGTCGGTGACATGATAGCCGCGGGCCTGGTCCTGCTCCAAGTTAAACCCGATCTCACTGTTCTCCGGAATCTGCACGTCGCGGTCAATGATCGCCCGGCGGATACGGCTGTAGCGTCCAACGTTCACCCCGGAGAACAGGATCGAGCTGTCGACCTCGGAGTAGCTGTTGATGCGCACCGAGTGCGACAGCACGCTGCTGATCACGCGGCCACCACTGACAATGCAACCCGAGCCGACGATGGAATTCATGGCAACACCCACGCGGTGGCCTTCGTCGGCAAACACGAACTTGGCGGGAGGCGATTGCGGCTGGTAAGTCCGGATGGGCCAATGCTCATCGTAAAGGTTGAACACCGGGCTCACCGCCACCAGGTCCATGTTGGCTTCGTAGTAAGCGTCGAGGGTCCCCACGTCGCGCCAGTAAAGCTCTTTCTTGTTCTCATCAATGAAGTCGAAGGCATGGACGCGGTACTGCCCAATGGCTCGCGGCAGGATATCATGGCCGAAATCGTGCGCGGAGGTGGCATCCTCGGCGTCCTGGCGCAGCGCTTCGACGAGCACCTGAGTATTGAAGACGTAGATGCCCATGGAGGCGCTGATCATCTCCGGATTATACGGGGAGCGCGACTGCGGAACCGCCGGCTTCTCCTCGAACCCGTTCACGCGCCCGTCGCCGTCCACCTCGACCACCCCGAAGCGGTAGGCCTGCTCGGCCTTTTCCTGAATCGTGCCCACCGTAATCTCGGCTCCGGACCGCACGTGCTGGGCCACCATCCTGGCATAATTCATCTTGTAGATGTGGTCGGCGGCCAGAACCAGTGCGTAGCGCGGCTCTTCCTGTCCTACGATGCTGTACAGGTTTTGATAGACGGCGTCGGCGGTCCCCAGATACCAATCTTCACTGATCCGCTTCGTGGGCGGCAGGACCTCGATGAACTCGCCCAACTGCGGCGCCAAGATGCTCCAACCCTCGCGGAGGTGGCGATTGAGCGACAGCGCCTTGTACTGAGTCAAGATGAAGATGCGGCGCAGTCCGGAATTAATGCAATTGCTGAGGGTAATATCAATGATGCGGTAGCTGCCCCCAAAAGTGACGGCTGGCTTGGCGCGGTCACGGGTCAGCGGGTATAGCCGCTCGCCGGCGCCTCCCGCCAGCAGAAGAGTCAACACCTGATTCATGTCGTTTCCGGCCAGAGGACCTTCTTGCCCAGGCTGGTTCGGGCAGCGTTCACCGCAACTCCCTCCGGCGGCCTGGGCCGACAGGGTGCGCCAAGCGGAAAATCCCCTCGCTAGCTTACCGCACAACATGGTTTCAAAGCCACGCCCAGCAACCCGAAACCCGTCCACAACTCCAGCGGGTTTCGCCTGCTGCTATTCGATTTCAGATCTGTCACTTACAAACAAGACGGCGCAGAATTCCCTTGACTTCAGTCGGTAAACGCCTATGATTAGCTACCGAAGCTAACTCTACAGTAGCGAGGAGGTGTTTTCCGAGTGGCCGAAATCAGGGTGCAAGAGGGAGAATCCCTTGAGAACGCCCTGCGCCGGTTCAAAAGGAAGGTGCAGCAGGAAGATATTATTAAGGAAGTCAGGCGGCATTCCTTCTATTTGAAACCCGGCGAAAAGCGTCGAACGAAGCAAGCCTTGGCCAGGAAGCGAAACCGCAAGAAGATGCGGCGCGAACAAGAGTAGCGTCGCCAAGTATGGGTTCTCCGTTCTCTGTGCTGTTGTTTGAACTGGCTAACAACCCAGGTCGCCGTGGGCAGCGTGCTGCGCCCCTGGGGTAAGTGAATGCTTCCGGGAGTTGCATATTCTTCAAGCTGTTTACAGGTTTCCCGCGGGCGGGAAAAAGGCAACCCAAAGGCTGGCAGCACCTTGCGGGGGGATTTTTGTCCCGATTCGGCTCCCTTCTCAAAGCAGAGCTGGGCGCCGAACAGGTCGGAGCTGCTGGCCGATGACTCGAAACATGGGCTAGAGGGGGCGTGTGTCCAATGGTCGAATACGCGGACAGGATCTTGAACTGCGTGGATTGCGGTGCGGAGTTCGTCTTCACCGCCGGGGAACAACTGTTTTTCGCCGACAAAAACTTTAAGAACGAACCAAAACGCTGCAAGGCGTGCAAGGGCAAACGAAATACCGCCTTGGGGGGTGCCGGCCACGTCCGGGTGGAAACCACCACAAAGTGTCATAATTGTGGGAGAGAAACCACCGTTCCTTTCAAGCCCACTCAGGGGCGTCCGGTCTACTGCCGGGAGTGCTACCAGCAACGTCGCACGGCCTCGGCGGCAGTCTGAAGTCGTACCCTGGCTAATTCAAGGTTGCCGACAACCTCTTAAGGTGACTGCTCTGTTGACGGTCGCTGGGGCTCATCCCATCTAGAATCAAAAACATGCCCAGCTTTTTCGTGCAAAACTTTGGCTGCCGAGCTACCCAGGCCGATGGCGCGGCCCTGGAGCACGAACTGGCGACTCGCGGCTTGGCCCGCGCCGCCGAGGCCCGTACGGCGGACTTGGTGGTGCTAAATACCTGCACGGTGACTGCCTCGGCCGACGAGGATGCCCGCCAGGCCATCCGACGCCAGTTCCGCAACAATCCCGGTTGCCGCATCCTGGTCACTGGCTGCTATGCCCAGCGCGCGCCGAACGAGCTGGCTGCGCTTCCCGGAGTGACCTGGGTGGTCGGGAATTCGCACAAGACCCGGATCGGGGAGATTGTGGCGGGCAGCGAAACTCAGGTGCCTTTGTCGGCGCTCGGCAGGGCGCCAGCCCCGACAGCTTCGCCAGATCCGGAAGCTCCGCCAGATCCGGAAACTCCGCAGGTCATCACCGGGGACATCTTCGCCCACACCCAGCTGCTGGCAGCGCCCGTTTTTGGCGCCGGGGCCGAGCGCACCCGGCCGAACGTGAAAATTCAGGACGGGTGCAACAACCGCTGCTCGTTCTGCATCATCCCCGCAGTGCGCGGGCGCAGTCGAAGCCTGCGGCCGGAGGCCGTCCTCGCGCAGGTGCGCGCGCTGGAGCGCGCCGGCTACCGCGAGATTGTCCTCACCGGCATCAACCTGGGCCGCTACGGCCGCGACCTGGAGCCCCGCCTTAGTTTCCTGGCCATGATGCGCGCCATCCTGAGCGAGACGGTAATCGAGCGCATCCGACTCAGCTCGGTCGAGCCGCTGGACTTTACCAACGAGCTTCTGGAGCTGATGGCCAGCTCCTCCCGGATCGCCCGGCACGTGCACGCACCGCTGCAAAGCGGCTCGGACCGCGTACTGCGCCGCATGCGCCGCCGCTACCGCACCGCGCACTATGAGCAACGCCTGTGGCGTGCGCACCAACTGCTGCCCGAGGCAGCCTTCGGTGCCGACGTAATGGTCGGCTTCCCCGGAGAAACCGACGAGGACTTTGAGCAGACCCGGGCGTTAGTAGAGCGCCTGCCCTTCACCTACCTGCACGTGTTCACCTACTCGCGCCGAGAGGGGACTCCGGCCGCTGCGATGGCGGATCAGGTGCCCGCCCGCGTGGCCCGGGAGCGCAACCGCCTCTTGCGCGAGCTGGCCGCGCGGAAGAATCTGGAATTTCGCCGTCGCCAGGTGGGGCGCCTCCTGGCGGTCATCACGCTTGAGGGCAGCTCGCTTGGGGGCAACCCGGCTCTCAGCGACAACTACCTGAAGGTTCGCCTGCGCGGATCGCGGCTCGGGCCCAACCGCCTCGTGGAGGCACTGATCACTGACGTCGAAGAACCAGGCCTGGCGGGCGTGGTCTTCTAGGCCAACCAAGACAAGTAAGGTCCCGAGCCTTCAATCTTCCAGGATCACCTGGGCCACGGCCTGCGTCTGGGTGTGGGTGAGCGATAAGGCGACGTTGCGCACCTTGTGCTTCTGGGCGATGCGCGCGGCCACTCCCGAAAGCCGCAGTTCCGGTTTCCCCCCGCGCTGGTTCACCACCTCCAGGTCACGCCACCGCACGCCGCCCCGCCAGCCGACCCCCAGGGCTTTCATGCCAGCCTCCTTGGCCGCAAAGCGGGCGGCGTAACGCTCGAAGCGATTCTTGTGGCGCTCGCAGTATTCGATCTCGCGCGCGGTGAAGACGCGCTCCAGAAAGCGCTGGCCGTGCCGGGTCACAGCCTGTTCCAGGCGCGCAACCTCGGCCACGTCAATGCCGGTGCCGACGATCATTTTGTTCCCAAGAACTTCACCCCAAGCACTTCATGAGGCTGCGAGCTATTATAACGAGCAGGATGGCCAGCGGCGACTGCGCGCCGCCAGTGATGGGACAACCTTCGAGCTTTAAGATCACAAAGACGCTGCTGGTTGCCCGCTCTTGGCAGCGGCTACCGGCGGTTGTGCACGGCTTCAGCACGCGCCACAGCTCGCGCCGGGATTTCTTTGCTCGCGTGGCCTCAGACCGAAACCGAGAAAGAGCTACGGCCGGTTGAATTGCGCCAGATCCACTCGGCGACGGTACGGACCATCGATGTTGTGCCGGAGTGCGCCTCCCGGTGGGCGACGCCCTGGCAGGAGAAGTTCTTCCCAATTCTTTGCTCGCGTGGCCTCAGGGGAGAAAGGCGCTCTGCTCCTGTTCGCCGTAGACCGGGAGCTACGGCCGGTTGAATTGCGCCAGATTCACTCGGCGACGGTACGGACCATCGATGTTGTGCCGGAGCGCCTCCCGGTGGGCGACGCCCAGGTGGGAGACGCCATGGTCACTGCCACGGCCGGTCTGGCGCTGGCGGTGAAGACGGCGGACTGCCCTCCCATCCTGCTGCTGGATCCGGTGGCGAGAGCCGTGGGCATCGTGCATGCCGGCTGGCGCGGCACGGTGCGCCGCATCACCGAAAAAACTGTCGGCACGATGCGCGCTCACTACCGCGCCGTCCCTTCGCGGATGCGCGCAGTCATCGGACCGGGAATCCGGGTCTGCTGCTATCAGGTGGGCGAGGAAGTGCTGGAGCAGTTCCGTTCTCAGTTCCCTTACGCTGAGGAACTGTTCTCGGGTCTGGAGCCGGAAAACCCCGCCGATACCCTGCTGCCACGGCAGATCATGAGAGATCGCATCTCGATCATGCGCACACTCAACCCCGCCACCGCCTACCTTGACCTGGAGGAGGCCAACCGCAGGCAGTTGCTGGCGTCGGGGCTGAGGCCGAAGAACATCGTCACCGGGGCGCCTTGCACCGCTTGTCGCACCGACCTTCTCTACTCTTACCGCCGTGAAGGGACTGCCGCCGGCCGGCTCTACGCTATGATCGCCCTCCGCCCGGGTAGGAAATAGTCGCTCGGTCCCGCGTGCTATACTCGCGGCCGATGGCGCTGCGCGGTGACATTGTGCCGCGGCTGGGTGAGTTGGTTGGTCCGGAACACGTGGCTGGTGACACCGTTTTCCCCGGCACCGCTGAGGAAGTCGCCGCCGTGCTCTCGCTGGCCAACACCGAGCACCTCCGCGTCATCCCGGCGGGAGGCTCCTCGCAGCAGGAGCTGGGCGCAGCGCTCACCGGCACCGACCTGACCGTGTGCCTGCGGCGCCTGAACCACCTCAAGCAGTACGAACCGGCGGACCTGACCGCCAGCATGGAAGCAGGTCTGACGGTGGCTGAGCTTTCCGCCGCTCTGGCCCCGCACCGGCAGTGGCTCCCGCTGGGGGTCACCCGCCCCGAACGTGCCACCATCGGTGGCGCGCTCGCGACCAACTCCAGCGGCCCATTCCGCCTCTTCTACGGCACCGCGCGCGACATGGTGATCGGGATGCACTTCGCCACCGTCGAAGGGAAGCTGGTGAAGAGCGGCGGCATGGTGGTGAAAAACGTCGCGGGCTACGACATGGCCAAGCTCATGATCGGTTCGCTGGGGACGCTGGCCGTCATCACTGACGTGACTCTTAAGCTGTTCCCACGCCCCGCTACCGAAACCAGCGTGCTGGTGTTCGGCTCGCTGGCCCATGCGCTGGAGGCGCGAGGCGCGATCCTGAGGTCGGTGTTCTCGCCACTGGCCCTGGACCTGCTGGACAGCGCAGCCGCCTCGCTGGTGAGCCAAGCCGCTGGCCGGCAGTTACCGCGCGGCAAGTTTCTGCTGGCGGTGGCCTACGGCGGCGTAGAACGCGTGATCGAGCGCAGCCGCCGCGAGGTAGCCGCACTGGGCCGGGACGCCGGCGCCATCGACTCCGACACCCTGGCCGGCGAGCAGGAGTATCACCTGTGGCAGGCCGTTTGCGACCTGCCGGCGACCTTCTCTGCCGCCCATCCACACAGCGCCCGCCTTAAGCTCTCCTCGACACTGGTAGGGATGCAACCCCTGCTGGAGACCGCCTTAGGCGACCTGCGCCGGCAAGGGGCGGAAACGGCGCTGGTCGCGCGCGCAGGTTCCGGCGTATCCTACCTGTACGTCTTTGGCTTGTCCGTCAGTGGGACGGACCTGCTCGGGTTTTGCCGAAACACTCAGCAGGTGGCTCTCTCGCTCGGTGCGCACGTCGTGATTGAATTTGGCCCCCCGCCGATTCAGGCCCAACTGGACGTTTGGGGTCCCCCTCGGGACGACTACGTCATCATGCAGAAACTCAAACAGGCCTTCGACCCCAACGGCATCCTCAACCCAGGCCGGTTTGTATGCTGACCCCTGCAGAGGAAACCACGGTCGGCATCTCTGGCGGCACCTCTGGCTTCCGGGGTCCCGATCGGCCGCTGTGGGAGGACTACTCCAAATGCATTCATTGCGGGCTGTGCCTGAACCATTGCCCCACCTACCGCGAGCTGGGTGTGGAAATGGATTCGCCGCGCGGCCGCATCTACCAGATGATCCAGGTGGACCAAGGGCGCCTGCCGCTGGGCGACAACTTCGTAAAGCACATTGACCTGTGCCTGGATTGTCGCGCCTGCGAAACGGCCTGCCCTTCCGGTGTGCAGTACGGAAGGCTGGTTGAGGCGGCCCGGGCGCAGATCGAACAACGCTACCAGCGGCCGCTGCTCCAGCGCGCTGTGCGACGTTTCGTCTTCCGGCACCTGCTGAACAGCCCGGCTCTGCTGCAACTGGCTGGCTGGGGCTTGTGGTTCTACCAGGCTTCCGGCCTACAGAAGATGGTGCGGCGCGCCGACCTGCTGGAACACCTTGGGTTGGCCAGCATCGAGGAATTGTCGCCCCCCGCCGAGCCGCCCTTCTTTTTCCGCCAGCTCGGCAGGACGTACCCGGCGCAAGGACGGCGTCGCTACCGGGTGGCTCTGTTCGCCGGCTGCATCGCCAACGTCAGCTTCGCCCGGCTGAACGAAGCCACGGTGCGGGTGCTCACCGCCAACGGGTGCGAGGTCGTCATTCCTCGCGAACAGCTCTGCTGTGGTGCCCTGCACGTCCACGCTGGAGTGCGCGACGAGGCCCAGCGACTGGCCCGGCGAAACATTAAAGCCTTCCTCGCCGAGCCGTTTGACGCGTTGCTTACCAATGCCGCCGGATGCGGCTCGACGCTGAAGGAGTACCACGAGCTGCTGGCCGGCGATGAGGAATACGGCGAACGCGCCGCAATTTTTGCGGAGAAGGCGAAGGACGTGACCGAGTTCCTGGCCGAAGCCGGCTTGGTGCAACCACTGGGAGAAGTGGCTGTACGAGTCACCTACCAGGACCCCTGCCACCTGATGCACGGGCAGCGCGTCCGCTCGGCGCCCCGCGACCTGATCCGGCGCGTGCCCGGTCTGGAGTTCCGCGAACTGCCCCTGGCTGAGATTTGCTGCGGCAGCGCCGGCATCTACAATATCGCGCACAACGACCTGTCCATGGAGCTGCTAGAGAAAAAAATCCAGGCCGTCAACGCCACCGGGGCCGGGCTGGTGCTGACGGCCAACCCGGGCTGCCTGCTGCAGCTTCGCGCTGGTGTCGCCCGCTGGGGCCACGGCCAGCGCGTGGGGCACGTGGTGGAATTGCTGGATCAGGCGGCTGGCGCTGCCGCAGGGCGGCTGGCAGTCCGCGAGCGTGTCCCGGCAGCCGGGTCCGGATGGAAATAAAGATGAAAGCCAAAGTCTTCGTCACACTCAAGAGTACGGTACTCGATCCCCAGGGTCAGACCATCCTGGGGGCGCTTCGTGAGCTCGGGTTTTCCGAGGTCGCCGACGTGCGTCAGGGAAAGTATTTTGAAATTGCGCTTTCTGACGGCCTCAGCGAGGACCAAGCCCGTGAGCAGATCGAACGCATCGCGCGCGACGTGCTGACCAATCCCGTGATCGAACAGTTCTCCTACCAGCTGAACACAGGCTAGCTGGTCTGCGAAGACACCTCCGGGCTGCGAGGGAACGGTTCTTCAGCCGGTCAGGGCACTGGAGCCGACGCGCTCCCAGGGTGCAATTTCGCTATTCCAGGGATTAAATCTTGTTATAAGAGGCGGGGGGACGGAAGGCGCCCTTTGTCTTGTATAATGAGGGATTGGCCGGGATGAAAACACCCCGGCTGCCAGCAATCCTCCTAGCCGGACGATTTAGGAAGGCTCAGGAATTTGGAGAGTTTGGAAACATGTGTGGGATTGTGGGGTACGTGGGCAAGAAGCCGGCGCTGCCCGTCATCATCGAAGGACTGAAGCGGTTGGAGTACCGCGGCTATGACTCGGCAGGCGTAGCTGTTGTCAACCACAACGGCATGCAGATGCGCCGTGCGCAGGGCAAGCTGCGGAACTTGGAGGAAGCCCTCCGGCTGAATCCGATCCACGGCAGCTACGGCATTGGACATACCCGCTGGGCCACACACGGCCGGCCCAGCGAAATCAACTCCCACCCGCATCGCGACTGCACTGGCGACATCGTTGTGGTGCACAACGGCATTATCGAAAACTACCTGGCTTTGAAAAAGCAACTGAGCGCCGAAGGCCACGTCTTTGCCAGCGAAACCGACACCGAGATTGCAGCCCACCTGATCGAGAAGTACCTGAAAGGGAACCTGGAGGAAGCGGTGGGCCGCGCCGTACAGGACATTCACGGTGTCTTTGCCCTGGGGGTGATTTCCACCCGCGACCCCGAGAAAATCGTGGCCGCGCGCCTGGGACCTCCCGCGGTCGTAGGGTTGGGCAAGAATGAGTACTTCGTGGCCTCCGACATCCCGGCTATCCTCCACCACACACGCGATGTGTTCTTTCTCGCTGACGGCGACCTAGCCGTGATCAGCCCCAACGGCGTGAAGCTGACCGACTTTCAGGGAAACCCGATTCACCGCGAACTGCACCATATCACCTGGGACCCAATCATGGCTGAGAAGGCCGGCTACCCGCACTTCATGCTGAAGGAAATCTTCGAGCAGCCCCGGGGCGTGCGCGACACCGTTCTGGGCCGAGTCAGCCCCGACAAGACTCGTGTGGTTCTGGAGGAAATGCAGATTACCGAGGAGCAGTTCCGGAACTTCACTGAGATGAAAATTATTGCCTGCGGGACCAGCCTGCACGCCGGCATGACTGGCAAATACATCATCGAGAAGCTGGCTCGCCTGCCGGTTGAAGTGGATTACGGCAGTGAGTTCCGCTATCGAACTCCGATCATGGGCCCGCACACGCTGACGGTGCCGATCTCCCAGTCCGGCGAGACGGCCGACACGCTGGCGGCCCAGCGCGAAGCCAAGGCCAAGGGATCACCCACGCTGGCCATTGCCAATGTGGTCGGTAGCATGGTGACCCGTGAAGCGGCCGGCACCATCTATACGCACGCCGGACCGGAAATTGGCGTGGCTTCCACCAAGGCCTTCACCTCGCAACTGACCGCCCTCTACTTGCTCGCCGTGCACCTGGCGACTCTCCGCGGAACCATCAGCGACGAGCAAGCTCGCTGCTACCTGCAGGAGCTGATGCTGATTCCCGACAAGCTGGAATGGGTGCTGAAGAACGACGACCTGTATCAGGATCTGTCGCGCCGCTTCTACCGCGCCACAGACTTTCTGTTCCTCGGCCGCAGCATCCATTTTCCGATTGCCCTGGAGGGCGCGCTGAAGCTGAAGGAAATCTCCTATATCCATGCCGAAGGTTACCCGGCCGGCGAGATGAAGCACGGGCCCAACGCCCTGATTGACGAGAGTCTGCCTGTGGTGGTGCTGAACACTCGCGAGGACGGGAATCCGGAAAGCGAGCTGCGCTACGAGAAGACGCTTTCCAACATCAAGGAAGTAAAGGCGCGCGATGGCATTGTGATTGCCGTTGTGACCGAAGGCGACACGGAGGCCCAGGAGGGCGCGGACCATCTGATTCCGATTCCGCGCTCGGCCGATCTATTCTCGCCGCTGCTGGCAATCGTACCGCTGCAATTGCTGGCTTACCACATTGCCGTGCGCCGCGGCTGCGACGTGGACCAGCCCCGCAACCTGGCCAAGTCGGTAACCGTGGAATAGACGGGCGCAACTTCCGAGGCGGGGACCAACTGGCGACGCCTCTTCAAACGAACCCACCTGGGAAATCTAGAGTTGCATGACAGCCACCAGGCTGCTAGCTTCTGGCCAGACCCAATCACGGATTCAACATCCCTACGGATTCAACCCTGCGAAGCCCGGTCTCCTGCGTCTCTCCTGATTTCGAGCGCAAAGGGAAGCAGGATGCAGAACAGCCAACTGAACTGTCCACCGCCGAAGAACACCAGATAAAGCTGTGCGAGAGGCAGCAGCACGACCAGCGCCACAGCCGCAAGCCTGGACTTGTCTTGACGGTGCCTTACAGAGCAGCGGCTGAACAACAGGACGGCGGGCAGTACCAACAGGCTGAGGTCATGGATAAGCGCGTGGTAGCTAACCAGCACGGTGATCACCAGGCTTGAGGCAAACTGTAAGTCGAGTGTCCGCTCCGGCCTCGCCCAAGTGCTCGTGTCCCACTTTTTCATCGACCAGAACAGAAGGGCCGCGGACCCGATCAAGACGACCAGTTGCAGATAAGAAGCCGGAAGCCATGCGGCGAACAACGTGTGGGCGAAGCCGCGAAGGTTAGGCATCGTTGCCGGTAAGATGTGGAAGCTTTGACTTCCTGCTACCGACCTCATTTCCCAGAGCAGGCGCGGGTAGCTGAGCAACCCGTGCCAGCCCATGAGCAGCCAGGAGACCAGCGCGAGCCATGCGCCAACGACGGCAAACCCCCAAAAGACTCTGGCTTTCTTTCTTGCGCACAATGCGATCAGGAAGGGCAGGACCAGCTGGAACCTGAAAAGACCGGCGGCTAGGAAACACCCTGCCGCAAACTGCCGGTTGCTTTTCAGACTGAGATACACCAGCGTGTAGACCAGCAACAGCAAGATGGAGTCCTGCCCCTGAAGGAGCGCAGCCAGCAAAGGCAAAATCGAGATCGCGACCACGAGAAGCCGATCCCCGGTGCCGAAATGGATTGCGTGAGGTTCCAGCAAAAAGGCCACCAGACCCAGAACGTACAAGTTGGCAAGGACCCACAGCAGATAGGCCGTCGAGTAGGAGAAATAGGTGAACGGGACGAAGAGGACGGCCTCAAACGGCGGATGGTTGAAATGGAGGGAGTCGCGGTGAACGGTGTACTCCCGCTGAACTCTTGCTTGCGTCTCGTAGTCGTAGAGATCGCTTGCTGAACCTTGCCGGACAATCTTGCCGGCGGCGTACAAGTGACTAAAGTCGGCGGAGATGTCGCTCCTAGACGTCTTCAGTGGCCAGAGGAGCAAGAGGAACAGAACGGAGGGTGCAACCAAGACAAAGAAGACGAACTTCGCTCTTTGGCTCATGAAGTCTCTGCTGATTTGCAACTCACTATCGAGAGGCGGAGACAAGTCGCCACGTTTAGGCGGTTCCTGACTCGACGGTTCCTCATCAGAACTCGGAGGCGTGGTCCAGCCCTCGAACCAAGCCAATCCGCTTCACAGCCGTCACCACGAAAATGTACATGCAGAAATATTCCACCGCAAACGGAGGAAACCCAAAATAACCAACCACTGGCATTTCAAAGATTTTTACGCTGGGCAAAATGGGAAAAACATAGATCCACTTTGCCGGCGCCCAGTAATTCCAGAATTCCCAAAAAACTCCGCACACTGCGCCGGAGACCAGCAGCGCGTAGAGCCGTCCCCGCTGGCCCTGCGCCAGCTCGTTCCCCAGCGAGGTGGCGCCTAGCCGGGCATTCAGCGGGTCGAGCAGGAAAAAGAAAGCCAGCCAAACCAGGCCGAACAGATACGCAGCAGCAGCGCGCGGCACCACCAGCGGGATCAGCAGCATCACCGCGCCGATCCCAGGGAACAGCCGGCGGAGGCTAGGGGGAACAGCCAGCGGCGCGTAGGTCTTCTGCCACAAGCCGGCGGCGCGCAACAGAAAGGCCGTCTCCAACATCGCCGGCCAGATGGTGGAGAAAGCCCAGGCGTAGCCGAAATAGCGCACCGCCAGGTTGAGCGGCAGGTAGGGATAGACCCAGTTGTGCAGCCGCAGGTTGTAGGCCTCAAAGATGAGCCAGAAGGGGGCCGACACGATGACGGCGGCCAGGAACTCACGTCCCCGTCCATGGAGCAGCGATTCCCCGCGCAGTGAGTAAACCGCCGCGTCCACGGCCGCGATGTAGCCGGTCCAGGCAATGGGCGTGAAGAAGGTGGCTACCGGCTCGGTTCCCTGGAACATCAGCGCCTCGCCCAGCCCAATCACCGCGAGGCCCAGGTAGCCATAGCGTGGGTAGGGACGCAGGTGAGGGCGGCTCAGATACAGCCACACCAACCATCCGGCCGTCAGCACCCACAGCGCGATGCCCACTGCCGTCATGCAGCTGCGACTTTACCACGTCAGCGACGGACAAGAACGCCTCTGCCGGCGTGTGGCCATCATGTAGTAAGCTTCGTCCGGCGCATGAGCGACGTGGCCTCACGAGTTGTGGAAGCACCGGCACTGGTGGCGATTTCCGCTGACTGGTTCCTCATGGGTAGCCCAGAGGGACACGGCCGTGCCGAGGAACGGCCCGCGCACCGCGTCTGGGTGGACAGTTTTGAAATGGCCCGCTGCCAGGTCACCAACCGCGAGTATGTGCGCTTCCTCGAGGCCACCGGACGTCGGCCGCCGCCGTTCTGGAATCAGCCTGAATTTTCCGCGCCAGATCAGCCTGTGGTCGGCACAAGCTGGTTCGACACCATGGCCTACTGTAACTGGCTGAGCCTGGAAACCGGCGAGTCCTACCGCCTGCCCACGGAAGCCGAATGGGAACGAGCGGCTCGGGGCGGCGCCGAAGGCTGCTTCTATCCCTGGGGCGACACCGATCCAGCCGGGCGGCCTGCCTACGCGCAGCGCTGGAAGCAGGGGCCCGAACCGGCGGCTACCGCACCGCCGAATGCCTACGGGCTGTTTGACATGTGCGAAAACGTGCACGAATGGTGCTTGGACTGGTACAATCCCGGTTTCTACGCCACTTCACCGGAACGTAACCCGGCGTGCGCCCAGCGGGTCACTTCCCCAGCTCGCCGCGCATCGCGTGGCGGTTCGTGGCGCCACCACATTAAGATTTCGCGTTGTGCGGCGCGCAGCAGCATTCCTCCGGAGTTTCACTACGCCGACTACGGCTTCCGCGTCGTCCGCAGTGAACTTCGTTTTCCAGCACTCGCGGTTTAGCGCCACGTAGTGCGAAGGCTGGCGCTACAATAAAGGCTCTCATGGTCTCTGCGAATGGCAATCGTCTGCGGCGCGTGGTGGTAACGGGCATCGGTGCCGTCAGCCCAAACGGAGTGGGCCGTGAGGCCTTCTGGCAGGCGACCTGCGAAGGACGCAGTGGCATTCGCCGCATCTCGCTGTTTGACCCTTCGTCGCTGGCCGTGCACATTGCCGGGGAAATCCCCGACTTCGAGCCGGACCGCTATGTTACTCCCAAGGAACGCCAGCACGTATCACGCGCGGTGCCCGTGGCGCTGGCGGCCTCCGAGGAAGCGCTGGCCGACGCCGGCCTCGATCCGCACGCAATGGACCTGGAGGCCAAGCGCAACGTAGCGGTGGTGCTGGGCTCGGGCGGCGGCAGCCAGGAGTTCACCGAGGAGCAGTACCGGCTCTACTACGCCGGCGAGATCAAGAAGGTCAGCGTCTATACGATTCCCTCCTCCACCATCGGCACCCTGTCCAGCGAAATCTCCATGCGCTTTGGCTTCCGGGGCTTCAGCCACCTGGTCTCCACCGGCTGCACATCCTCGACCGACGCGCTGGGCTACGCGTTCCGCAACATCCAAACGGGAGTGATCGATACGGTGCTGGCCGGAGGCGTGGACGCCCCCATCGCCTACCTGATCGTCCGAGGCTTCCAACTGATGCGGATCCTGACCACCAGTTGGAACCACTCCCCGGAACGCGGCTCCCGGCCGTTTTCCGCCGACCGCGATGGGTTCGTGCTCGCCGAAGGCGGCTGGATGCTAGTGCTGGAGGAGCGTGAACGGGCCCTGCGCCGCGGCGCGCCGGTCTATGGCGAAATCGTCGGCTACGGCTCTTCCTGCGAAGCTTACCACCGGGTGCGTCTGGAAGAGTGCGGCGAAGAACCGGCACGCGCCATGCACCTGGCCCTGGAAGAAGCCGGCCTGCGCCCCGAGCAGATTTCCTATGCGAACCTGCATGGCACCTCCACCGTGTTGAACGACCGTGTGGAAACGCGCGCGCTGAAGCTTTGCTTTCAGAGCCACGCCCCGCGCCTGGCGACTTCCGCGTTGAAATCCATGATTGGTCACCCACAGGGAGCCTGCGGAGCCGCCGGAGTGGCGGCCACGCTGCTGGCGATGCGAGACAGCCTGGTGCCTCCCACCATCAACCTGGATCAGCCGGACCCGGAATGTGACCTCGATTACTCGCCCCAGCCTGGACGCCGGATGGAAATTCCCTACGCCCTGTGCAACTGCATCGGCTTTGGCAGCAAGAATTCCGCGCTCGTGCTGAAAAACCCCAATGAGTGAAGAATGGGAGTACAGGCTTTCCTTCTTCACTCTTCACTTATAACTTTTGATTGCTATGTTCGTGGCCGACCGGCGCATCCATGTCCAGGAAATGCTCGACGTCGGCGCGGGTAGTGACGCCGAGGTCGCCGAGAGTCTGGCTGATCTGCGGCGAATCAACCGATTCCTGGGCGGTCGCGGTGTGCTGCGGAAGCTGTTGCGCGAACAGGTGCGGCGCACGGGTTTGCGGGCCTTTTCCCTGCTGGACGTAGCCACCGGATCCGGCGATCTGCCGGCAGCGGTGCGGCGCTGGTACCCTCAGGCGCACGTCACCGCTCTGGAGTTGCACCTGCGCCACCTGCGCCTGGCCCAGACGCCCGGCGTCGGGCTGGTTTGCGGCAACGCCTTCCACGCCCCGTTTGCGACGCGCTCCTTCGATTTTGTGGCCGTTTCCCTGTTCCTCCACCATTGGCCCGACGTCGAGGTGCCACACCTGCTGCACGAGCTGGCGCGGCTGGCTCGCCGCGCTCTGCTAATCAATGACCTGGACCGCCACTGGGTGCCGTTCTACTTCCTCCGCTGGGCGGCGCCGCTGTTCGCGCGCAGTCCGATCACCCGTTTCGACGGGCCGGCCTCGGTGCAGCGAGCCTTCGGGCCGGGCGAGCTGAAACAGGCAGCAGGAGAGGCCGGCTTCCGCCACTTCCGGACGCGCTGGCACGTGCCTTTCCGCAGGTCGTTGGTGGTGGAGCTGGATAACTGATTGTCGATTTCGGATTGTCCATTGCCTGTAGCCGAGACCTGATGGCTGAAGGCTGACACCGGAGAGCCATTTATGTGGGACGTAGCAGTTGTCGGTGCTGGACCGGCCGGATGCGCCGCGGCCATCGAACTGGCGCGGGCAGGCGCCAAGATCGGCCTGTTGGAGAAAGCGGCCTTCCCGCGCGACAAGCTGTGCGGCGAGTTTCTCTCGCCGGTGGGAGCACGCGTCGTGGAGGAACTGGGTTGTGGCCGGCAGTTTCACGCGGCGCAACCGGCCCCCATCGAGCGCGCAGTGGTGGTGACGGCCTCGGGCGCGCAATTGGAATTTTCCTTCCCTGCCCGCGCCTACGGCCTGTCGCGCCTGCGGTTTGATCACCTGCTGGCCCGAGCGGCACAGGCTGCCGGCGCGCAACTGATCGAGAAGGCTGAGATCGTCCGCCTGGAGAATGCTAGCCAGACCCTGTCGACGCGTGACGGCCGGAAGTTTCAGTCGCGAATGGTGTTGCTGGCGTCCGGGCGACACTCGCTGCTACAGCCCCTGACTCCCGATTCATCGACCGGTCGCACAGCACTCTGGTCTGCCCGGAGGGAAAAGCAGGCCAACCCTGCATATTTCGCTTTCAAAGCGCACTATCGGGGCGAATGCGCCGGCCGGGTGGAACTCTACTTCTTCCCCGGTGGCTACTGCGGCCTGGCGCCGATTGAGGGCGGACGGGTGAACTTGTGCTGCTTGGTGGAGAAAGGCCTCCTCGCTACCGGCTCGGCCGAGCAGGTGCTGGCGCGCGTCCCCGCCCTGCGCGCGCGCCTGGCCGGATGGAGGCGTGAAGAACCCTTTCTGTTCACGGGGCCGGTGTCCATGGGCTGGCGCCACCCCCCATCCGACCTGCTGGCGGCCGGCGATGCAGCGCTGTTTCCGGATCCGTTTACCGGTCAAGGGATGTCGGTAGCGCTGGAAAATGGGCGCATGGCGGCTCGGCATGCGATGTCCGGCAGCGAAGCTGTCTCTGAATCCATCGAAGCCTACTCCCGGGAATTGCAGAGGCGCTTCGGGGGACAACTGCGTGCGGCCCGCCTGCTTCGCGCAGTCACGACGCCCTGGCTGGAGCGTACACTGCTGCGCGTGTTCTGCTGCGTCCCGCTCCGCCAGGCCGCATGTTGTGCAATCCGCCATCACAGCAGACTTGCCGTAGCCCGACCAGGTGCGGGACAATAATCAGAGGACTGCCTGGTCGTTCAATGGTAGGACGCAGGACTTTGGATCCTGTTATGGAGGTTCGAATCCTCCCCAGGCAGCCAAGCAGGCCCAGGCAGCCAAGCAGGCCCAGGCGGCCAAAGCGGGCCCAAGCAGCCGAACAGCTAAGCAGCCTTGGCCTCCACCCGGAGCCGAGAGCATCACCCAGGAAGCGTCAAAGAGTCCGAGGACGTTTGTTTGCCTGCTGAAAGGAAGCCTTTCGTTTTTCTTTGACCAGCCCGCCCCTGTTAGGCAGAGCTGGCGGCACGGGTGGTTCGAACGTTTGAGTCCTGGAGAACCCCCTGGTCGGACTTGTCTCGAAGGCGCATGAATTCGTGCCGTTCGATCTTCACGGCGACGCCCATCCGGTTCCGGCGACCGCGGTCCACCCGCACCACACGGCCCACGCAGCGCAACCGCACAGGGGTGGCTTGGGTGATGAATTCCGGCAGGGTCACTACCAGTTCCATCGTCATCCCCGGATGTACTTCCTCGTCGCAGTGCAGCAAAACGCCAGCGGAGCTGATGTCGCTGGTATGGACCGTCCGGGGCGACTCCTCCGGATCCTCCGCCATGAGAATCACCGGCAAGGCCAACTCAAAACGGCGAGCGCTACGTTTTTCTTTCCTCATGATGCGCGTGTACCTCGATCAAGAATGGAGGGCATTGTAGGGAGCCGGTGCCCGGCCTTCAATAGACCGGAAGGCACATTTTTGACGCAGTACGAACTTCCCATCTCAGAACCCGGGACTACTAGTACTAGGGGCCAGGGCGATTCCGGAACGGTGATAAAATGTTTGAAGAGAGAATCTTCCGTGGAGCAAGCCGTCCTTCTAAGCGCGGTCCGCACGCCGGTGGGCAAATTTCAGGGAGGCCTGGCTCCGATGCCTGCGACGCTGCTGGGAGCAACCGTCGTGCGTGAGGCGGTTCGCAGGGCAGGCATCGAGCCGGAGCAGGTGGACGAGGTCATTCTGGGAAACGTGTTGAGCGCCGGATTGGGGCAAAACCCGGCACGGCAAGCGGCGCTCCGCGGCGGCCTCGCCCACCGAGTTTCCGCCATGACCATCAACAAGGTTTGTGGTTCTGGCCTGAAGGCCGTCGGCCTGGCGGTGCAGGCGATTCAAACCGGCAACGCGGAAGTGGTGGTGGCCGGCGGTATGGAGTCGATGTCCAACGCGCCCTACCTGATTCCCAAGGCGCGTTCCGGGCTGCGCCTGGGACACGGCGAACTAGTGGACTCGATGATCCTGGATGGCCTTTGGGATGTCTACGAAGATTGCCACATGGGCATAACGGCTGAAGTGGTGGCGGCGAAGTATGGCATCTGTCGAGAAGAACAGGATGAGTTTGCGGTTCAGAGTCACCGCAAGGCGGTGGCCGCCACGAGGGCCTGCCGCTTTGAGTCGCAGATGGTCCCTGTGGAGGTGCCGCAGAGTAAGAGCCGAACGGTTCGGATCGAGAAGGATGAATCGCCGCGCGAGGACAGCTCGCTCGAGGCGCTGGCTCGGCTGAAGCCTGTTTTCCAAAAGGACGGTACTGTGACCCCAGGCAATGCTCCGGGAATGAACGACGGGGCGGCGGCTGTGGTCGTGGCCTCCGAATCGGTGGCGAGCCGACTGGGACGCGCCCCCCTGGCCCGCGTGGTGGGCCAGTCCACCAGTGGCATCGCTCCCCGCATGGTGATGATGGCTCCGGTGGAAGCCGTGAATCAATTGCTGGCCAAGGTCGGTTGGGACCGTGGCGGGGTGGACCTCTACGAATTGAACGAAGCCTTCGCCGTGCAGGCCCTGGCGGTGATCCGCGAACTGCGACTGGGCCCCGCCAGGGTCAACGTCAACGGCGGCGCCGTGGCATTAGGCCACCCCATTGGGGCCAGCGGCGCACGAATCCTGGTGACGCTGCTGCACGAGATGATCGCCCGCAACGTTCGCCGGGGCGTGGCTGCGCTCTGCCTGGGTGGGGGTAACGCAGTTGCGCTGGCTGTGGAACGAAGCGAATCAAGACTGAAGAGTGCCGCCTGATCAGGAATCAGGACGACAGGGAGATATGGAAGAAGGTTTGGTTTGCGTTCTTACCTGTTCTCTGTTCAAGGAGTCTCCTCGCCGGTGGCGTAGTAGCCCTTGCGGGTCTGGACGCGGAGATCTTTGCTGCGGGTCTTGATGCGGAGCTTCCGGAATGTCCCGTCGCGACGCGAATTGGATGAGGTGTAGCCCAGGCTGTACTGACTGCGGAGCTCCCGGGAGATTTCCTCAAACGCCTCCGGCAGGTTTCTGCTGCGCTCCACCCGAATCATGCGCCCGCCGGCCTGCTCCGACATCTTCCTAAGAGCGCGGTCGCCCGAGTAGCCTCCACGACTGTAGCGGCCGTAGAAGCGGGGGTCGAGGAACAGGATTCCGTAGAGAATGACGTCGGCCTTCTGCGCGGCCTCGATCGCTTCCCTCCGCTTCACCTTGCTGCCCTGGTCCTCTCCATCACTGATGACCACAATGGCCTTGCGTCCCACCTCGCGAGCCAGCTTTTCGCGGGCGGCCAGAAAGACCGCGTCGTAAAGGTGAGTGCCTCCCGCGCGCAGATTGGGAAAGGGCCCTCCGGAGGTGGGCACCGGCGCCGGTGCGGGAGCGTTCACCCGTAACCGCTCGAGCGCCCGGCGCAGCAAAACATGGCTGCCCGTCAGATCCTGCAGCAGGTCCACGTGCATGTCGAAGCTAATCAGGAACGCTAGGTCCTTCGATCCGATCACGCGGCGAAAGAAGACCTCCCCCGCTTCCTGTTCGGCAGGAACCAGTCGCCACTGGCTGACGCTGGTATCCACCAGCAACCCCACGGTCAGCGGCAGGTTGGTCTCGCGCGAGAAGTAGCGGATCTGCTGTCGCCGCCCGTCCTCGAAAATCTTGAAGTCCTCTTTGGTGAGGGTGTTGACGAGTTTTCCCTTGCGGTCTTTCACCGTGCACAAGACGTTGACCACGTCCACGTCCACGCGGATCGTGGGCAGCGTCGGCTCACGCGCCGCCGCGTCCACCGCAACGCGACTCGGATTGCGCTCTGTGGAGCGTTCCGGCGTGGGAGCGAACAGCATGCCGGGCAGGCAGCAGAGGCAACTCAGAACACACGCGACTCGCCCAGCAAGACTCATTGGTTTCATTGTAGGGGGTTTCATTGTAGGCCACCAGAGGCACTTTGAGAAATCCGATCGTTTCGCAGCTGCTGGCCTGTCAAAGCTGCAGATTGCTTCTCCTACAATGCAGCGCTGCGCGCGATCACTCTTCTCGCTCGATTCCCACTTAAACTGGACGCAAGTAGCGAACTCCGAGTTTCAATCGTCGTTCATCGGCGAAAGTTTCCGATTGGATGGTTGTATTCCTCGACTCACTTTTCTCTTGACATCAACGCAGTCAACCTCTATACATGGAACATCATCACGATGCAGAATGCATTGCGATGAGAAGGGAGAAAAAGCTGATGAAATGCGCAGCTAAGAAGAAAGCGGCGAAGAAGAAAGCAAAAGGCAAAAAGAAAAAGAAGTAGCTTTCAACTTCGTCAAGATTCGACCGGGCCTCGCTAACAGCGAGGCCCATTTACTTTTTGGGTCTCCGCGTCGTACGTCCACGCCCGGCAGCCTGCGTAGCGAGAGGTCGACCTTCCGCAGAAACCACTGCGGGCCGCTGAAACGTCTTCCTTCAAACGATTCCAGCGAGACGCACAACGGAATGTCTGTATCGCACTGTTGGGTTTCTGGGCGGCTGTGCAGCCGTTCCTACCTGCGCCAGCTATTTCACCGGCACGCTAACTGATGTCGAGCGCCGACAGCAGCTCCTCGATGGTGGCGGCATCCACTACGATGCTGGCGGCTTCCCGCTGAAGCTGCTCGCTCTGATCGAAGGCGCGGAACAGCCGCATCTTGGCGGCGGCGTATTGCTCGGTGGGAGACAGCGGGCGCCGGTGTACCTTGTCCCAGGATCGCACCGCGTCGTCATAGATGAACACCGGAACCGGAAAGTTGGTCTTGCGGTCCACGGAGACGTCGAACAGGTACTCGGTGCCGGAGCGCCACCACCCGCGCCTTGCCCGCCGCTGGCTGACAAACACGTACTGGTAGACAACTCCGGTCTCCCCGGAATAGCTCTTAACGCGGCGTAGGGGGCGGCTGCCCACCTGAACAGTTTACTCAACGAGGGAAAAATGGGAAGAAACGCAACATCCCACCCTGTTTCGGTAACCGCCTCGCACCTTCACCCGTTTCGGAATCTGTTGTAGGCCCGGGCCTTATCCGGCAACCGCACACTTGGCCGCCAGCGTGCAACTCCTTCGTATGTAGTTTGGTACTCGCGGCGTTTGGTCCCGCCTGGGGGCCGGTTGCGGCTTTACAAGGGCAAGTCCGGAGAGTAGACTTTTGTAGTTGGGTTGCTGAGGTAACCCGAAAAGCTCATCCCCCGCTGGCAGTGAGAAGGATTTTCTCATGCGGCATCCAATGATCGACGAAACAGAGGGCACGCGCAGTTCCAAAAGCGGCTTTAGCATCATCGAACTGATTATCGTCGTGGTCATCATTATGGTGCTGGCCGGCATGGCGGCTAAGTGGATGTCGCCGGCCATCCGTAGCTACCGGCTCAGCGGCACCGCGTTCGAGATTGCCGCCATGGCGAGGTTGGCCCGGATCAAGGCCACAACCGCGGACGCCCGCTACCGGGCGCTGGTGAACACGTCGGCGCGCACCTACCAAGTGCAGCGTTACCCCCGGGGAGGCACTTCCTGGTTGACTTTCGATGTTGGGGCGTCCTCGCAGCAAGTTCCGTGGCCCTCTAACCTCCTGGCTACGGGCGTCAACTTCAGCACCACCGGAATCACCGCGGCTCCGCCGGGACAGAGCACGACCCAGGCCACCGAGATGGTCTTTAACACGCGCGGTCTGCTGATCAATCCCAGCACCGGAGTTCCGGTCAATGGTCGTTGCTTCTACTTGCAGGGCAACACCGATCGGCCGCTTGCCGTATGCGCGAACCTGGCGGGAAAGGTAACGGTGTACCGGCGCTTCGGCAGCGTCTGGGAGGTGCAGTAGCACGGAGGGTTCATGCAGAAACGAGCTTCTAACTCGCAAAGCGGGACCACGCTGATCGAAACGATGATCGCCGTCGCCATCTGCACGATCGTGGTGTTCAGTCTGGCGGGACTGGTGAGCCTGGCCACCCGGCAGAGCAAGGACATGGGCACCACTGCGGCTCAGGCTGCTGCGCTAGCCGCTGAGCAAATGGACATCTTCATGGCACTCCAGTTTGCCGACACCCAACTCGCTGCCGGAGGCAGCTTGACCACGAATACCTCTGGCTACGTGGACTACCTGAAAGTTGATGGGACCTCCACCACCAGCAGCGCGGCCGACCTCTTTTTCACACGGCGCTGGAAGGTGACCACCAGCGGCTTTCCGACCGGCCTCAAGCTGATTCAGGTGCGGGTCCAGGGCAGGTCGATCGGACAGGGGGTGAGCCCTGCGGCCACTGTGGGCGCTTACAAGAGCAATGAGCAGTCACCCACGCCCACACCGTGAACGAAATGTGCTTCCGGCGCCGTGGCCCGTGGATTCATGGATTGGCGCGATGACAGACATGACGATTTTCCCAGTTCGCTCGCATAAGCCAGTTCGCTTGCATAAGGGAGCTGGACGGATCATCCCTGCCGCCAGCTGGCCTGCCGGCAGCCGTGGTTTCTCCCTGGTGGAGTTGTTGGTTAGCATCGTAGTGCTGAGCATCATCCTGGGGGCGCTGATGCAGTTCATGAGTATGCTCCAGCGACGCTACACCCAGGCCCAGCGCACCAGCGGGATCGGGCAGACGGGCAAATCGACCACGGACCTACTGGCCATGGACATCGGCCAGGCGGGTTTTTATAGGGGAAGGAGCACCACAAATTCGGCGGCCATCGCCATCGGCACCCAGACCGTCACGCTGGCCGATAGCACTGGTATTTTTCCGGGCAGCGTCATCATTGTGGACACCGGCATGGATCAGGAACCTGTACCGCTGTCAGCTGTGACTCATAGCAGCAACCAGGTCACCGGGCTTTTCCGGGTGGATCATGCCATCACGCGTCCAGTACGGCTCAGCGATGTGCCCTACCCTGAGGGAATCCTGGCCCCGGTGACGAGAGATGCCACTGGCACTCTTATTGCCAACACCGCAGGCTCCAACGCGACTACTTTGAAACTCATGGGGGACTTCCGCGACGACGGCACGCTGCGCTACGTTGAATACCGCTACAGCTCCGCCACCAGCAGCACGACGGCTTGCACCACGCCGCCTTGCGCTCTGTGGCGGTCCGACTCTTGCGTGCCTGGCACCGAGACCGGTTGCACCATCACCACGCAGAATGCAGCAGTCATGGTAGCCGACAACCTGATGAACACGCCGACAGCGGGTGTGTTCAACTATTTCCTGCTGTGCCGTACCGGCACGCTTCCCACGCTCGCTTATGTCACGTATCTGAACACCTCGTACGCTACAGCGGTGACCCCTTGTGCTTCTGTGGCCCACTTTTACGTGCTAGGGGTCGAAGTGAACCTGCAACTGCGCACGCAAGCCTCGGTGGAGCGCGGAGCCGGCGGGACCACCACCATCGAAGTGCGGCAAACCTTTGCGCCGCGCAACATCCGGCACGCTCTGGAGGTCAGCCTGGACGGGCTGCAACGTTGGGTGCCTGACAAGCCCCCGGCTGTTCCGCTGGCGCCATAGGAGGGGGGAGAAAATGCACCGAACGCCGAACCCACAACCTGGCATAGCTGGCCCAGCTCAGAAGAGAAAAGACGAGCGCGGCATGGCCCTGGTCTTCGCCCTGATGGGCATCCTCATACTGTCAATGCTGGCGGCCGCCCTGCTGGTTGTGACCAACGCGGACACCCTTGCCAGCTTCAACTACAAGAACCAAATCCAGGGCAGCTATGTTGCCCTGGCCGGTGTGCATCGGACGGTGGACTGGTTCCGCGTTACTTACAGCCCGTGGCTCAACTCCGTGACGGGAAGTCCGCTCAGGGCGACCAACCCGCCGATCCTCGCCACCACCTACGGGGGCACCTCGAACTCACCCACCCTCAGCAGCAACCCTGTCGTGCTGGGCGACAGCGCTAACTTCCCCACCGTCTCTTCCAATACCATTGCGAACAGTTTCAGCAGCATGCGCAGCACCCTGAACACGATCGCGCTTGAAAACGCGACCGGCGACTTCACCATCAAGGACGCCACGCTGCTCTCTCATGACCGCTACAAGGCCTTCGATGGCGTGACGGACCGCATCGTCGAGCGCTGGCGGCTGCGCGTGCAGGGCAGGATAAGAGACGGGGCGGGCAGAGAGCTGGCTGTGGTAGAGGAGACCGCTGTCTTCCAGACGGCGCCACTTCCCATCTTCGGCAATGCGCTCCAGGGCCAGTGTTCACTGACAATGGTTGGCTCCCTCACCGTCGATTCCTTTGACTCGAGCAACGAACCTTACGGGGGCTCGAACCTGTTCACAGGGCCGGACGCGGGCGCCAACGTCGCCTCCAACTCTTTCACCGGCTCCTCGGGAAGCTCCGGCGTAATCAATGGAGACGTTTACTACGGCGCCACCCCGGACACCGCCGGGGGGTGCAGCAGCTCAGGCGAAAGCGTGACCCACAGTATCGTACAAGGAGACGTCGAAGAGTACCCGTCGATGCCATACCCGCCGATTGTTCCGACGTTTACTACGGCGCCACCCCGGACACCGCCGGGGGGTGCAGCAGCTCAGGCGAAAGCGTGACCCACAGTATCGTACAAGGAGACGTCGAAGAGTACCCGTCGATGCCATACCCGCCGATTGTTCCGACGTTTACTACCGCCACCATGAGCAAAGATTGTGCCGCCAAAAGCAGCTTCCACGTCAGTGGGGACTACTTCAGGTATACTCCAAATACTACCAGCACCAACAACATGTCTACATGCGGCCTTACCGGTAACCAAGAGTTGCTGCTTACCGTTCCCGTCGTAGATGAGAGTGGTGGACCCGTCGCGCCAAACACGTTCTTCGTGGAAGGCATCAGCGTAGGTTCGGCGAATAATGTGGTGCGTGTTACCAAGTCAGGAAGCGGCGAACCCGGCACTTTGTGTTCGAGTGCCGACCCGAACACTGCTCGCTGCCCGAGAACGTCTCTTTATGTAAGTACCCTTTTGAATTTGGGTGGCGGTGGCTTACTTTCGGCATCGGGGGGCAATTGTGATCCCACCCGCTTTGCCGTTTACTACACCGGTACGGCCGACGCCACGTTAGGTGGGACCAGCGGATTCTGCGGCACCATCTACGCCCCCAATGCGAGGGTGACTATTCAGGGCAACACAGTCGTCCATGGGGCCATCACAGCCAAGGAGGTAGTCACCGGAGGCGGCGTACAAATCCACTATGACCTGGCACTGGCGCGGATGAAAGTCATGGTCGCTCCGTTCCGAATCATCAATCAGAGCCGCGACGTATTCTGATTTCTCGGGGTATCTTATGAAACAGGTTTGGATGACACTGGTTGTGGGCGTGATTCTGGCGCTGGGAGCCGGCCAGACCGAGGCCCAACAGGCGCCCCCGGCGAAAAAAACGACGGCCAAGAAGCGGCCCCGGAAGGCAAGAAAAGTTTGGACCAACGACGATTTCCCGGAACGCCCGGCGCCGAAGGCAGAGAAGAAGACGAAACATGTGACCGAGGAAGAGAAAAAGGCCGCGGTGAATGAGAAGCTCGAGGAACTTGACTCGCAGCAAGCAAGAACTCAGGGCGAGGTGGACTGGCAGCAGTCACGACGCGGGGAGTTGCTGGTGGAAATCCGAGCCTTGGAAAAACGGATCAGCGCGACCTCCTCTCAACTGGAGCAGCTGGCCATCAACGCGGAACTCCAAGAAAAGCGGAAGGAACTGTTGAAGGTGGACGACCAGGTAGGGAAGGACCGCTTCAAGGTGCAGCAAATCAAGTACGACAAACAAGAACTGCTGGCGCCGTACGAAACCGGCGATTACGGGGTTCCTCTGACGCCCAAGGAAAAAGCAGAACAGAAGAAACAAGGGCCCTAACTGACTCCCCCGAAGCCCTAGCTATTTCCCCACCCGGACACCTAAGACACATCAGCGCGCCACGAGAAGTTCAGGGACTAAAGGAAGCGCCGCATCCACAACTCTTCTGGGCGTTGGGATTCTCGAGCTGGAAGCATTGTTCCATCAACGTTTCCTTCCAGTCCAGCGTCAACCCTTTCAGGTAGAGCAAGCTCTTGGGGTCCATGAAGACCTTGGCTCCATCAAATTCAAAGGTGCGGTCCTTGGGGCCAGGCGCGTTCTCAAACCGGATAACGTAGGTGAGCCCCGAACATCCTCCGCCCCGAACGCCCAGGCGCAAGCCGGCCAGGTGCTCCTGCTCCATCATCGTCCGCACCTTGCGGATGGCGCTTTCGGTCAACTGAATCATATCCGTTCCTTCATCGCGCAGGACCAGGCCCCTTCACGCGGTCTGGCTGCCTTAGGAGGCTTTGGAGGAACCCAGCCGCTCAGCTTCGTACAGCGGCGAGAGTTCGCGCAACTGGTGGACGACACTGGCAACGCGCTCCACCACGTAGTCCACCTCCTCCTCGGTGTTGAAGCGGCCGAGGCCGAAGCGAAGGGAAGCCTGGGTCAGATCTTCATCCACCCCCAGGGCCCGCAGCACGTAGGAGGGCTCCTGGGAGGCCGAAGTGCAAGCCGAGCCACTGGAGACCGCCACGTCGTTTAGCCCCATCAGCAGCGACTCGCCTTCCACGTAAGCGAAGCTCAAGTTGAGGTTGCCTGGCAGCCGACCCCTCGGGTGTCCGTTCAGATGGACTTCGTCCAGCCGGGCCAGGATTCCCTCTTGCAGCCGGTCGCGCAGGCCCGCCAGACGTCGGGCCTCCTCGGGCATCTCCCGCTGGGCCAACTCGCACGCCTTGCCGAAGCCCACAATGCTGGGCACCGGCAGGGTGCCGGAGCGCAGTCCACGCTCGTGCCCGCCGCCATCCAGCATGGGGGCCAACTCCACACGCCGATCGCGCCGTCGGACGTAGAGGGCGCCCACGCCTTTGGGCCCGTACATCTTGTGAGCCGAGAGTGAGGCCAGGTCCACCTGCACTTCCTCGACGTCAAATGGTACCTTGCCCGCCGCCTGAGTGGCGTCGCAGTGGAACAGCACTTCTCTGTGCCTGTCGTGCCTGTCGTGCCTGTCGTGCCTGTCGTGCCTGTCGTGCCTGTCGTGACAGATGCGTCCAACCTCGGCTAGCGGGTGCAGCACGCCGATCTCGTTGTTGGCGGCCATCAGGGTCACCAGAATGGTTTCGTCCCCGATGGCTCGACGCACATCGTCGGGGTCCACCTGGCCTGATTCGTTTACCGGCAGGTAGCTCACCCGGAAACCTTCCTGCTCCAGGCGCCGGCAGGTATCCAGCACTGCCCGGTGCTCCGTTACACAGGTGACGATATGATTACCGCGTTCGCGGTGCCGCCACGCCACACCCTTGATGGCCAAGTTGTCGCTTTCGGTGGCCCCGGAGGTGAAGATGATTTCCTTGGAGCTGGCGTGAATGAGCGCGGCCACCTGCTTACGGGCCTCCTCCACCGCCTGCTCGGCTTCCCAGCCGAAGACGTGGTTGCGGCTGGCCGCATTGCCGAACTTCTCCAGGAAGAAGGGTGCCATTGCCTCAAACACGCGCGGGTCCACCGGGGTGGTGGCGTGATGGTCCATGTAGATCGGCAGCTTCACTGTCATTCTCGCAAGCCCCCGGCCTCCTGCCTCAAGTCTGCAGCCTCACGCACGCGCTTACATTCCTTTGCCGGAGACAACGGGAACGCGCCGATCGTCCATGACCCCGGACACCTCGACCAGACCCTTGACCCAGGCGCTCATCGCTTGTTCGTTGCACAGCAGGTCCCTCAGCGTGGTCCTGCTCAACACCTGGTCCAGTACCAATTGCACCGCGCGCCACAGCGAGCGGATGGAGCAATCCACTGAGTGCGTGCAGGCTTGCTCGGTTCCTGAGTGCCGTTCGCAAAACTCTGGTTCAAACAACCGATCCCCGAGCACTGCCATCGCCTGCCCCACGCTGATCTCTCCGGGTGCGCGCGCCAGGGTATAGCCTCCTGTCTGCCCGCGCACGCTCTTCACCAGTCCGCCCCGGCGCAGGACCCCCATGAGCTTGCCCACATAGTGGCTGGAGATTCCTTCGGCCCTGCTGATCTCGGGAATCGTCAGGCTCCCGCCCTCCCCCAGACCTCCGATCTGGAGCAGGCAGCGCAACCCGTATTCTTCTTGAGCACTCAATTTCATCGTCAAATCCTCCTACCGGACCGGATCGAACACGAAGCCCCTTCACATAAAGCCGAGGTTGAGCTTGGCGCGTTCCGACATCTTGCTCTGGTCCCAGGGCGGGTCCCAAACCACCTCCACTTTGGCCCCGGTGACGCCGGGAATGGACTTCAGCTTGTTTTCCACCTCCGGGGGCAGCGAGCCTGCCACCGGACAGGCGGGTGAGGTGAGGGTCATCTTGACGTTCACTTGGCCGGGAGGCTCGACTTTCACCTCATAGATCAATCCCAACTCATAAATGTCGACTGGAATCTCCGGATCGTAGCAGCTTTTTAACTGCTCGATCGCTTTCTCTTCGATGGCAATCAGTTCGTGAAATCCCATTGGAATCACTCCGTGGAGGTGATTTCGCCGCTTCCCCGCATGGCGGCGCGCAGGGTGTGCCAGGCCAGCGTGGCGCACTTGACCCGCACCGGATACTTCGAGACGCCGGAGAACACCGCCAGCTTGCCCAGTTCGGCCGCGGGAACGCCGCTGCGGTCCCCTTCGGTAACCAACTGATGAAACTTCTCAAACAGGGTTTCCGCCTCCGACCGGCTCTTGCCTTTCAGGCTCTCGGTCAGGATGGAGGCCGAAGCGGTGGAGATGGCACAGCCGGAGCCCTCAAAGCTGATGTCGCGCACCCGGTCATCCTCCAGCTTCACGTAAATCCGAACCCGGTCGCCACACAGCGGGTTATACCCTTCCGCGTCGCCGGTCGCCCCTTCCAGCCCCTTGAAGTTGCGGGGCCTCCGGCTGTGGTCGACGATGACCTCCTGGTAGAGGTCGTGCAGGTCCGTCAGCATCTCCTCGGGCATCAGTGAAACATCTCCTGCACCTTGCGGATGCCGGCCGCTAGCGCGTCCAGCTCTTCCCGGGTGTTGTAGAAGGCCAGCGAGGCGCGCGTAGTGGCTGCAACGCCGAAGCGCTGCATCACCGGCTGGGCGCAATGATGGCCGGTGCGAACGGCAATGCCTTCGCAGTCCAGCACGGTTCCCGCGTCGTGGGGGTGAATCCCGTCAATGACGAACGATAGCACGCTGGCCTTCTCCCGCGCAGTACCGATCAGCCGTACGCCCGGAATCTGCCGGAGCGCCTCGGTGCCGTAGCCGAGCAGCTCGTGCTCGTAGGCTCCCACGTTGTCCAGTCCCACCTGGGTCAGATAGTCAATGGCCGCGCCCAGCCCGATGGTAGCGGCGATGTTGGGCGTGCCGGCCTCAAATTTGTAGGGCAGCGTATTGTAGATAGTTTTCTCGAAGGTGACGGAGCTGATCATGTCGCCCCCCCCCTGGTAGGGGGGCATCTCTTCCAGCCACCGCGCCTTGCCGTAGAGCACACCGATGCCGGTGGGGCCAAACATCTTGTGCCCGGAGAATGTGTAGAAGTCGCAGTCCAGCGCCTGTACGTCCACCTTCAGGTGCGGCGCCGCCTGCGCTCCATCCACCAGCACCGGCACATTCCGGCGGCGTGCCATCTCGATGATCTTCCGGATCGGGTTGATGGTTCCCAGGGCATTGGAGACGTGGGCCACCGCCACCAGCCGAGTGCGCTCGTTCAGTAGCTTCTCGAACTCCTCCAGCAGCAGTTCCCCGTGGTCGTTGATGGGCGCTACCCGCAGCATGGCCCCTTTCTCCTCGCACAGGATCTGCCAGGGAACGATGTTGGAGTGGTGCTCCATGGCCGAGATGAGCACTTCGTCGCCCCGCTCGACTCGGGTGCGGCCGAAGCTGTGCGCTACCAGGTTGATGGCCTCGGTGGCGCCCCGCACAAAGATGATTTCCCGTAGGTCGGCGGCATTCAAGAACTCCTTGACCTTGCGACGGGTGCCCTCGAAGGCTTCCGTAGCCCGTTCACTAAGCTGGTGAACGCCGCGGTGGACGTTAGAACACTCCCGCAGGTAGAAGCGTAGCTCGGCGTCAATCACAACCTGCGGCTTCTGGCTAGTGGCCGCATTGTCCAGGTAGACCAGGGGCTTGCCGCGCACGGTTTGCTTGAGGATCGGGAAGTCCTCCCGAATCTTTTGCACGTCAAGGATTGCCTCTCGCGCCGGGGAACTCAACGTGGGACTGCCGCTGGTTGGCATCGCTTCAACTCCTCCGGGCTTCAACTCCTTCGGCCCTCGGCCAGCTGCGCGAACAACTCCCCCTCCACCCAGCGGCGCACGGCCTGCACCTTCATCTGACCCAACGGCTCACTGGCGAAGGCGTAGGTGAGCATGTCGCGGGCCGCCTGAAGGTCCATGCCGCGGGTGCGCAGATAGAACAGGGCCTCCTGGTCAATTTGCCCGACGGTCGCCCCGTGGGTGCAGCGCACGTCGTCGGCCCAGATCTCGAGCTGCGGCTTGGTATTGATCACCGCATCCTGCGACAGCAGCAGGTTCCTGTTGCTCTGCTTGGCGTTGGTCTTCTGCGCGTCCTGCCGCACAATGATTCCACCGTTGAACACCCCGCTGGCTTTTCCATCCAGGATGCCCCTGTAGATCTCGTGGCTGCTACAGTGGGGCCGGGCATGGTCCAGCGTGGTGTGGTTGTCCACGTGCTGGCGGCCCGTGCCCAGGTACAGGCCGTTCAGTGTGCACTCGGCGCCTTCCCCGTCCAGTACAGCCGTCAGGTCGTTGCGCACCAGGGCGCCGCCCAACGAAACGTTTTGATTGCTAAAGACGCTGCTGCGCTCCAGATGGACCTGCACCGTCGCCACGTGGAAAGCGCGCTGGCTTTCCTGCTGCAGCTTATAGTGTTCAACGACCGCGCTCTCGCCCACCGCGATCTCGGTGACCGCATTGGTAAAATAGGCGGCCTCGCCCAGCCCAACATAGCTCTCAATCAAGGCCACCTGGCTCTCCCGGTCCGCCAGAATCAGGCTCCGGGGATGTGACACCCGGGGGACTTCATCGCCGGTGGAAACAAACAGCAGATGGATGGGCTGCTCGAGAACCAGGCCCGGGGGAATCCGGAGGAAGGCTCCCTGCTCCAGGAACGCGGTGTTGAGGGCCACAAACGGCTGCCGGTCGTAAGCGGCATAACGCGCCAGATGCTGCTCCAGCTCGCCGCTACGGCCGGCCTCGCCCGCCAGGGCCTCAGCCAGGCTGGCGAGCTGAACACCTTCCGGCAGCCCGGCGGTGGAAGAGAACTCGTGAGAGTAGACGCCGTTGACGAACACCAGCCGCGCGAGGCTCAGTGCGGCCAGCGGTGAGAGCGCCAGCGCTTCAGCGCTCAGCCCGTTTGCCTGCTCGGTGGCGGGCTGAAACGGAATCCGGACGAGCGGGGCAACGTTGGTGTACTTCCACTCCTCCTGATGCGTGGTGGGAAAACCCAACTCGCCGAAGCGACCAACGGCCTGGCGGCGAAGCTGGTGGACCCAGGAAGGCGCATCTGTGCCCAGCCGCTTCTCCAGTTGGGCGAAGCTCGCGAAGTAGGTCTCCTGATTTTCCTTGATTGTTTCGGCGCCAGTGCTTGGGAACACGTTTCCCCCTAGCCAGGAATCGGCTGCACGCTCTCGCTGGTGCCCTCCAGCCAGGCGTAGCCGTGATCCTCCAACTCCAGTGCCAGATTCTTGTCGCCCGAGCGGACAATGCGGCCGTTGTACAGGACGTGCACGAAGTCGGGGGTGATGTAGTTCAACAACCTCTGGTAATGGGTCACCACAAGAATGGCACGCTCGGGGCTTCGCATGGCGTTGACTCCGGTGGCCACAATCCTCAGGGCATCAATGTCCAGACCCGAATCGGTTTCGTCCAGGATGGCCAGGCGGGGTTCCAGAATCGTCATCTGGAAGATTTCGTTGCGCTTCTTCTCTCCGCCCGAGAATCCCTCGTTGACCGAGCGGGTCATCAGGCTCTCATCCAGCCCCAGCGCCTTCACCTTCTCCCGCACCAGCGCCAGGAAGTCCATAGCGTCCAACTCGGGCAGGCCTTGGTGCTTGCGAATGGCGTTGAGCGCCGCCTTGAGGAAGTAGGTGTTGCTCACCCCGGGAATCTCCACCGGATACTGGAAGGCCAGGAAGATCCCGTCGCCGGCGCGATCTTCGGGAGCCATGGCCAGAAGGTCCTGGCCGTTGTAGGTCACCTCGCCGGCGGTGACCTCATAGCAGTCGCGCCCGGCTAGGACCTGCGCCAGAGTGCTCTTACCCGACCCGTTGGGCCCCATGATGGCATGCACCTCGCCCAGGTTTACCTTGAGGTCCACACCGCGCAGGATTTCAATATCGCCAGTTCTGGCCTGCAGATTCTTGATTTCAAGCATGCTCGAAGGCTATCTCCTTAACAGGATGCTGAAAAACGCTCGCCAGCCTCTCATTCCGAGTGCCGATGCTGTCTGTCGGCTGAAAGAATTTGCTTCTCCGGCAAGCAATGGTGGTGGAAAGGCAGATTCCCCACTTCGCTCGGAACGACACCGGGGCCCCCTAGGGCACTAGCCCACACTGCCTTCCAGACTCACACTCAGCAGCTTCTGGGCCTCGACGGCAAACTCCATCGGCAGCTCGCGGAACACCTGCTTGCAGAAGCCGTTGATGATCATCGAGACGGCGTCTTCGCTGGAGAGGCCGCGCTGGCGGCAGTAAAAGATCTGGTCCTCGCCGACCTTGGAGGTGGAAGCCTCGTGCTCCACCTGTGCCGCCGGATTCTTGACTTCCAGGTAGGGGAAGGTATGGGCTCCGCACTGGTCGCCGATCAGCAGCGAGTCGCACTGCGAATAGTTCCGCGCGCCGGCGGCGCCCGGCAGCATCTTCACCATGCCACGATAGGTATTCTGCCCGTGGCCGGACGAAATCCCCTTGGAGACGATGGTGCTCCGGGTGTTCTTGCCGATGTGGAGCATCTTAGTGCCGGTGTCAGCTTGCTGGTAGTTGTTGGTGGTGGCCACCGAGTAAAACTCGCCCACCGAGTTGTCACCCAGCAGAATGCAGCTCGGGTACTTCCAGGTGATCGCCGAGCCGGTCTCCACCTGCGTCCAGGAGATCTTGGAATTGACTCCCAGACACTTGCCGCGCTTGGTCACGAAATTGAAGATGCCGCCCCGGCCTTGCTTGTCGCCGGGATACCAGTTCTGGATGGTCGAGTATTTGATCTGCGCATTGTCCAGCGCGATCAGCTCCACCACGGCGGCATGCAACTGGTTGGTGTCGCGCATCGGCGCCGTGCAGCCCTCCAAGTAGCTGACGTAGCTGCCTTCCTCGGCAATGATCAGGGTGCGCTCAAACTGGCCGGTGTTCTGGGCGTTGATGCGGAAGTAGGTGGATAGCTCCATCGGGCAGCGGACGCCCTTGGGGATGTAGCAGAACGAGCCGTCACTAAATACAGCCGCGTTCAGTCCTGCATAGAAGTTATCGGTGTAGGGAACCACCGAGCCCAGGTACTTGCGGACCAGCTCCGGGTGCTCCCGCACCGCCTCGGAAAACGAGCAGAAGATGATGCCCAGCTCGCCCAGCTTCTCCTTGAAAGTGGTGGCCACCGAGACGCTGTCGAACACGGCATCCACCGCCACTCCGGCCAGCATCTCTTGCTCCCGCAACGGGATGCCCAGCTTCTCGTAAGTCTTCAGCAGCTCCGGGTCCACCTCGTCCAGGCTCTTGGGCTGGTCCTCCTTCGATTTCGGCGCCGAGTAGTAAACAATGCTCTGGTAGTCAATAGGCGGGTAGTGCACGTTGGCCCAGCTCGGCTCTTCCATCGTGAGCCAGTGCCGGTAGGCTTTCAGCCGCCCCTCCAGCATGAACTCCGGCTCGTTCTTCTTGGCCGAAATCAACCGAATGACGTCCTCATTCAACCCAGGGGGTACCGTATCGGTCTCAACTTCCGTGAAAAAACCGTACTTGTACTCCTTGTTGGTAAGCTCCTCGATGTTGTTGACCGGAGTGCTCATAGCTTGTCTTGTCTTGTCTTCTCCCTCTTAGAGGCATTGTGTAGAAACTCTCAGTGCTTCCAACCGAAGGTGACGCTTCACAAAAAGTGGGGAGCGCCAGCCAAGCGGCAGCGTATGTAAATCTATACAAATGAGTCAAGATTAATTTGCCTAGCTGCTACTTTGACTCACAAACCTCCCGTAGCAAGATCCAGGATAGCCAATCTAGACTAAAAAGTCAAGATTGATCCGGGCCCATGTACTACCTGCTATCTATTTTAAAACAAAGCAAATATCCTGACGCAAAGCTATGGTTACAAGATCATCCAAAGCGGGAAGTTTTCTTGAGTTGACAGGTTCTTGGCGCCGTCAGGCATTCCCTAAACGCACTGCGTGATGTGGTTTAGCTGCGGCGCAACAGGCTCCAGGAAAGCACCCGAAGCCAGCGCCCCAGGTAAGCGAACAGGGCGTAACAGGCCAGAAGCAGGAAGACAAAGGGAAGCAGCACGAGACGGAAGGCCGTTCGGAGCAGTTCGGCACCCTCCACATCCACACGAGCACCCAGGAAGCGGCGAATGGAGGCGCGGTTGGACCAGTCGAGCCAGAAGAAGTCCCCGTTTTCATTCACCACCAGCAGCTTGGAGGGCAGAAAGAACATGAGAAGGAGCTTCCAGCGAAGCAAAACGGATTCCCGCGTGAACAGCAGGCCTGCCACGGAGGCCTGCGAGCGCCGCATAGCGAGCAGCATCTTCCACTTGCTGGCTACATCGGGCGCCTCCGTCACTCTGTAGACACGCTCAAAGCCGCCGGGGGCCGGCACACCGGGAAAGCAGGTGCACAGCTCGAAACGGGCCCGGGAAAAGATCGGGCGCATCCGCGCGTAGGCTCTCTCCATTACCGAGCGCGAACCGCTCTCAACCAGCAGCACCATTCGGGGCTCGGGGATCCGACTGCGAAAAAAATAGCGCACTTGTCGAAAGTCTATTCGCGAACAGCCGGAGGTTCAATGGACAGAAGAGAGGAAATAGCTAGGTCACTTTCCGGCAGCTTGGCTCGGCCGGCAGACACCAACCGCCAGATTGGCCCGGCCAGCGTGGCCCCGAAGAGACTTTCCGGAGGCTTAGCGCTGAGACGAGGGCGATTTCCTTCCAGTCGTGGCACCCGGAGCGATAGCAGCGGAAGCGGCCAAGCTAGCGTTGTACAGTTTGATGATGTCTTCGGTCACATCCAGAGTCGTGCTAGCCCACGCAACAGGAGCTTGGGGCGAGCTGACGTCGATCACCAGGTGGTAGCCGTTCTCGCGCGCGTACTGATCCAGGATTTTTATCAGCTTCCGCCCGATCTCGTTGACCATCTGCCCCTGGGCCTGCTGGAAGTCGGCGCTGAGGTCCTCGTTGCTGCGATTGAAATCTCTGGTCTTGGTTTCAATCTGCCGCACCAGGTTCCTCCGGGCCTCATCACTAAGAACCCTTTCGCTTTCCTGAAGCTGCTTCCGCAACTTCTCGATTTCCTCTTGTTTGGCCCGCAATTCCTTGTCCTTGGGAGCAAACTCCGCTCGTAACTTCTCCTGCGCCTTCTTCCCCTCTTCCGATTCTACGATGGCCCGCTGAATGTTGATGATGCCGATCTTGGATCCCGGCGTGGGCGCTGGGTTTTGGGCCTGCACGTTACCCAACAGAGTCACCACCAAAGCAACAGCCAGTGCCAAAGAAAAAGCCTGCTTTCTCATCTAAACTCCTAACCGTGAAGTCGGGACCTTTGCCCCTTTCGCAAAGAGCCGGAGGTCTATCCTATCAAGCCATTATAGTTGTCTCCCCATCACTGGGTCAATCCGGCCCGACACTTTCGCTGACGTGCCAACTGCGCCCGCTGGGGCCACAGTCCCTTGTCCACCCTCTGCAGTATACAGTTCAGGGGACTCACTAGCGGCTCAGAAAGTCCGGCCGACGCTGAATCGGAAGGTCCGGCTCTTCTCCCGCCAGAACACGCGCGGGGTGGTCAGCACCGCCGCGTTGAATGTGGCTTGGTTGGGGAACTGGCTGCGGTTAATCAGGACCGGCGGGGCCAGAAGGGTCTCCAGCCGGTTCGGGTTGTAGGCCCAGTACACGCGGAACGGAGCATTGACGACTGGCAGCAGCACTTGGACCTCCAATCCGGTCGAGCTGCGAATCTGCCGGTTGGTTCCTGGCAACAATTGTACCCTCGAGGGAAACTCCTGGCCGGGGAACTTAGCCATCAGGTCCGACAACCGCGAGGGGTTCATCGTGAGCTGGCTCTGCCGCCAGACGGTATTGAGCCCGGCGTCGAAGAACGCCGCCAGGACTACCGGCCCGAAAATTGGGACGCGGTATTCGAAGTTGCCGATCGTCTGCAAGTCCCCGCCTGGGAAGATGATGCGGTTCACCGGGTAGGTGACAGTTTGGGGCACCAGCTGCACCTCTCCATCGACCACCACCGGGACAAAGCGCGGCGTGCCGTCTTGATTGACCACACCGATCGTGGCCTCGTCGGTGACGTAGGCCATCGGGCTGACGGC
This sequence comes from Terriglobia bacterium, assembly GCA_965223005.1. GTDB lineage: Bacteria > Acidobacteriota > Terriglobia > JAJPHL01 > JAPKYU01 > CBDBKE01. The sequence goes on from CBDCVK010000010.1 coordinate 593,662, forward strand.
GCGGATGAAGAAGCCGCGAATGTCGGTCTCCCCACCAATGTAAAAGCGCTGAAACGGTGGCGCCACCTTGCCCGCGTAACCACTCTGGACTGAGGTCAGGAAGCGGAAACCCACGATATGCCCACTCTTGTTCACCGGAATGAACTTGGTGAACTCGAAGGTGGGCCGGAAGAGACGGACGTTTCCGCCCAGACCGGCCAACTCTAGGCTACCGAAGACTTTGGTGCCGCGGGTGGGTGTGATCGGGTGATCCACCGTGTTGTACAGGTAGGTGGGGATGACCCTGCTGGTCGTGATCCCTTCCAGCGCGTTGGGGCCGCTGGCGCCCCGGAAATTCAGGAACTCGAAGAATTGCTTGGAAGCCGAACTGAAGGTCCTGATGTCGGAGCGGTCGTAGCCAAAAGTGAGGCCCACGCGGGCGAAACTGCGCCGCAGCGGATAGGTGGCAAAGACGGTGAACCCCTGGCTGGACTGGCGGAAATTCTGGATGTTGTCGGTGCCCAACGCGTCAAACAGCGGAATCAGGTTGCGCCCGCTCAGGATGGAGGCCTCGCGCGCCTGATTGAAGCTGAAGCGGCGGGCAAAGATGGTGAAACCCATCTGTAGCGGGCGGTCAAACGCGTAGGGCTCGGTGAAGCCAAACAGGATGTTGCGCTGGCGGTTCCCGAGCTCCACCGCAAAGGTCAGCGTCTCCCCCAGCCCCATGAAATTGTTGGTGGAGTAGTTCATCCCAATAAAACTGCCAGCGATGCCGCTGGTCCCACCCGTCAACCCGATGGTGTTTTTCCCGCGTTCCTTGACGTTCAAATTGATGTCCACCTGGCCGGTCCGGTTGTTAGGCCGGATGTCGGCCTCCTCGGGCTTGAGTGCCTCGAAGAAGCCGAGCTGGTTCAGGCGCAGGATGCTGACCTCCCACAGCCGGCTGTTGAACATGTCTCCTTCGTCCAACAGCAACTCACGCCGGATGACCTTGTCGCGGGTGGTGGTGTTGCCCGCGAACTCGATACGCCGGACAAAGAACTGCTTGTCCTCTTCGATGTCGAGGGTCATGTTGATGACCTTGTTCTGCCGATCCACGTCGGCGTCCGGCGTAGGAACCATATTGATGAAGCCGAATTCCCCGTACAGCTTGCGCAGGTCCTCCAGCCCATCGCGGATCTTGGAAACATCGAAGATGTCGCCTTCCCTCATCTTGAACAACGGGTACATAATGGCGTCCGGCTGGCGGAAGAATTTGACCCCGGTAAAAGCCAACTTCCCCACCCGGTACTGCTCGCCCTCCTGGATGGGGATTGTCAGGTCCACCCGCTTGCTGGGCCGGTTGGGATAGAACAGGGGAATGCGGAACCACCCGCCGCCGGTGTCGCGACTGTTGATGTCCGGGTCCAGCACCAGCGCGGTGAAGTAGCCGCTGTCCTGGTGTTTGCCGCGCACCCGTTCCAGGTCGGCGGCCAGCTTGTTGTGGTCAAAGGTCTTGCTAAAGATGTTTTCCAGAATGATGGAGTGGGGAATCCCGATCGGTTTCAGGTGTTTCATTGCCCGGCGCAGATCCCGGCTGCTAAAAACAGTATTGCCGGTGAATTCGATCTTGCCGACCTTGACCTTGGGCCCTTCCTCAACGACGAAGTCCAGCATCACCGAGTTCGGCGGCACCCGTTTGGGCTCGGCCCGAACCTTCGCGTACTGGCGGCCGCGCTCAGCCAGCAACTCTGCCAGCACCACCTCGGCCCGCCGCACCCGGTTGGGCTCGTACTGGCTTTGCGGCGTTAAACTCACCCTGCGCTCCCGGAACCGATCCAAGATCTCCGAGACAGTGACCGATTTGATGCCCTTGTAATCCATCGCGCGGATGGTGGGCTTCTCCTCCACGTGGAAGAGAACGATCTTCCCCTTGTCGCCGTCCTCCACCTCGAGACGGATGTTCTCAAAGAACCCTGCGTTCCACAGGGACATGAAATCGCGGCGCAGGGCATCCGGGTTGTAGGGATCGCCGGGTTTGCTGAAGATCCGGGAGCGCAGGGTGGCCGCGGGCACGCGCCGGTTCCCCAGAAACCGAATGTGGTCAATGAGTTCCTGCGACTCGGCTTGCTGGGCGACCGACGCTGCTGCGGAGGCACTGGCGGGCAGGGCCCCCAACCAGCACAGGAACAGCAGGAAAAGCAATCTGGGCGGTGCCGACAGCTTCAAACGGAACATCTCTCCCGACTCAGAGTTTTCATACGAGACGCCCTGCGTCGGGCGACCCATTCATTTTACAACGGCCGCAGGGCTTCCAGGCAAAGACTCTGTAAGCTTGCCGGTCCGAGGGGATAAACCCATTCCGACGCTAAAGGTAGCAGGAAAGTCACATGAAAGTTGGACGGGTTGCCGAGCGTCGGGAGACCGTCAGACGCAGCTTCGAGCGGTCGATCGGAGTCCCTGCGCTAGCAGGCCGCCAGCCCTTCGAAGCGAGCACGAGGAGCCAGCACGGGGAGTAGTCGGGCACGGCCGCCTCAGGCTCGCCGCCATTCTCCGACGCGCACTAGTTTCATCAGGTTCGTGCCGCCGGGCGCGGTGAAAGGACTGCCGGCCACGGCCGCCACAATATCGCCCCGGGCGACTAGCTTCTTTTGCAGCAAGATCTTTTCCGCCGAAGCGATGGTGGTATCGGTGTCGGAAACCAGCGGCATGAGCCGCGGCTGCACGCCCCAGTAGAGAGCCACCCGTTGGCAGGTCCGCTGCTCCGGGCAGAAGGCGTAGATGGGGGGCACAGGACGGTACTTGGAGATCAGCCGAGCTGTGGAACCACTGCGGGTGAAGACCACGACCGCCTTGACGTCCAGTTCTTCTGTCACGTGGGCCACGCTCTCGCTGACCGCCTCCGCGACATTGTGCTCGTGCATCGCCCGCCGCAGCCGGGGATGGATCTCGCTCATGTGCCTCTCGGCCTCTTCGGCAATGCGCGCCATCATCGCCACGGCTTCGCGCGGGTATTTCCCGCTGGCAGTCTCGCCGGAAAGCATCACCGCGTCGGTGCCATCGAAAATGGCATTGGCGACGTCGCTGGCCTCGGCCCGGGTGGGGCGGGGATTCTCGGTCATCGACTCCAGCATCTGGGTAGCGGTAACTACCGGAACCTTGGCGGCGCGGGCCCTCTCGATGATGCGCTTCTGCGCCATCGGGACCTTCTCCGGCGACATCTCTACGCCCAGGTCCCCCCGGGCAACCATGACCGCGTCGCTGATCTTCAGGATGTTTTCCAGGTCCTCGATGGCCTCCGGCTTTTCCAGCTTAGCGACGACAGGAGTCTGGCTCTTCGAGCGCGCGATCACCTCCTTGACGGCGGCCACGTCCCGGGCGGTCCTCACGAAAGAGACCGCCACATAGTCCACTCCTTGCTCCAGGCCGAATTTCAGGTGCCGTTCGTCCTCTTTGGTCATCGCCGGGATGCGCAGCTTGGCGCCGGGCAAATTGACGCCTTTGTGCTCACCCAACAGCCCGCCGTTCTGGACCCTACAGACCACGTCGTTGCCGTGGCAGCTCTTCACCTGCAGCTCGATCAACCCGTCGGCCAGCAGGATCCGGTCACCGGGGCGCACGTCCCGGCCCAGCCGGGAATAGCTGACGGAAAAGCGGCGGGAGTTGCCGACAATTTCCTTGGGTGTCAACTGCAGCGTCTGGCCGGCCCGCAGCGTTACCGGACGGCCCTGCTCGAGACGACCGGTGCGAATCTTCGGTCCGGGCAGATCTTGCAGGATGGCCAGGTGGCGCTTCTCGGCCGCGGCCACTTCCCGCACCAGCCGGATGAGGCGTGCGTGCTGCTGGTGGGTCCCGTGAGAAAAGTTAAGCCGCACCACGTCTGCCCCGGCCCGCACCAGCGCTCGCACGCCTTCCCGGGTGTTCGTGGCCGGCCCTACTGTAGCTATGATCTTGGCTTTTCGCATGGTCAGGTCCGACTGTTATACCCCACCGCCTGCCCTTTGCAAAGCAGTACGTTTGGCCCCACAGGCCGCCCGGCCCGGTGCCTGCCGGCAAGCGGTCAAGCCGGGCTTCACCGCGCCAGAAGCACAGTGTGGCATGCTATGCTGAACGCCCGGAGGAGACCCCGAAAGAACCCCTGGAGGAACAAGGATGCGCTTCGCAGAGCGGATGAGTCGGCTAGGAACCGAGACGGCGTTTGAGGTGCTGGCGCGGGCTCGCAAGCTGGAGGCGGCCGGACGTGACATTGTCCACCTGGAAATCGGCGAGCCTGACTTCCCCACCGAGCCTCACATTGTGGCTGCCGCTGAGGCCGCCTTGCAGCAAGGCTGGACTCATTACGGCCCTTCCCAAGGCTACCCGGAGCTGCGGGAAGCCATCGCCGAGCAAGTCTCCTCCAGCCGCGGCATCCGGGTCACGCCCGAGCAGGTAGTGGTGGTGCCAGGCGCCAAACCCATCTTGTTCTTCACTCTGCTGGCTCTGCTGGAACCGGGCGACGAGGTGCTCTACCCCAACCCCGGCTTCCCCATCTACGAGTCCATGATCCGCTACCTGGGGGCGCAGCCTAAGCCGCTCCGGCTGTCAGAGGAGCGCGGCTTTTCGCTGGACCTCAACTCGTTGGCGGAACAACTCAGCGACCGCACCAGGCTGCTGATTCTGAATTCGCCTCATAACCCCACCGGCGGCATCATTCCCAAAGAAGACCTCAGCGAGATCGCGCGCCTGTGTGCTGACCGCGACCTCGTGGTGCTCTCTGACGAGGTCTACAGCCAGATTCTTTATGAAGACCAGCACTGCTCGATCGCCTCCTTCCCCGGCATGGGAGAGAAGACGATCATCCTGGACGGCTTCTCCAAGACCTATGCCATGACCGGCTGGCGCCTCGGCTATGGGGTGATGCCGGTGGAGTTGGCCCAGCACGTGGTCCGATTGCAGGTCAACTCCACCTCCTGCACGGCCAGCTTCACGCAGCGAGCGGGGATCGAGGCCCTGCGAGGCCCCCAAGATGCTGTACGGAAAATGGTCGAGGAGTTTCACCGCCGCCGGGACCTGATGGTGGACGGGCTGAACCGCATCCCGGGCTTTCGCTGCACCCTGCCGCGCGGCGCCTTCTACGCGTTTCCAAACGTCTCAGCCACCGGCAAGCCCTCGCGGCAGATCGCCAACCTGCTGCTGGACTCGGCCGGGGTGGCCTGCCTTGCCGGGGAGGACTTTGGCCAATACGGGGAGGGTTACCTGCGCTTCTCCTACGCCAACTCTCAGGAAAATATTCAGAAGGCGATCGAGCGCATTGGTTCCACCGTCGCCGAAGCCGTCCGCGCCTGACCTGCGAGTCCGGCGCTGTCAACCTGTGCCACCACTTCGCTAGTGGGTCAGTTTCACCAATGCCGGATAGGTCCCCACAAACGGGCTACAATGCTGCGTCGTTCGCCAGACTTATCCTGCCGGAGCCTCGTGCAGTGCGACTCGGTTGCCCTCACAATCTTCAAAGTAGGCAATGAAGCCGTGCTGACCGATGCTAGTGCGTGGCATGAGCGTCTTGCCGCCAGCTTCTCCGATCCTGGCCAGTGCAGCGTCGATTTTGGAAACGCCGATGTAAACAAGTGAACCGTGATGAGAAGGCGTATAGCTGTCTGCTTGAATAAGCGTTCCGGCTGAACCAGCTGCACCCATTTCCATGGGGAACCACGCCATCTTGCTCGGTCCCATTTCAGTCTGCGTAAGCTCTCCGCCAAACGCAGACTCATAGAACGTTTTTGCTCTTGCAATGTTGCTGACGGGAATCTCGAACCAGACAACGGGATTGGGCTTGATAGACATTTCCGTTTTCTCCTCGGTATGCGTTATCTGATGATCAAAGCTAGCCGCTGCCGGCTTACTTTGGAAACTTCGGGTCCGCCATGACCTCCTCGATTTGCTTGTTGTGCCGCTGGTTGTGCAATGCCGCGAAGCGAATCCAGTGTGCGGCGCTGAGTTGACCCAAAGGCGTACCGCTGTCGTCGACATGCGCCTTGTAGGCCTTCGAGCCGTTCTTGGCGCGTTCGATCATTCTCGATCTTGCGGCCGAGTACTTGTTGACGATCTCGTCGCGGCTCATTTTGCCTTGGGGTACGAACTCAGGCGGCGCTTGAACGCGGTTGGTGCGGTCTGGAATGACCTGGGTCATGAGTTGGATCTTGCCCTCAGTCAGCTTCCCCCAATCGGGGTTGGGCTTGCCGGCCATCAGCCCGTCCACGCGTTTGTGGAATCCGGTCTCGGTCAAGTAAAGGTGCTCAACAACCTCACCGGCCGACCACCGGTCCGGGCCTGGCTTGAACTTCCACTGCTCGTCGGTGAGTGGGGCGATCTTGGTCAGAGTGCCGCCACGGCTTTCCTGCAGCAGAGCAACAACCTCGGCGCTTTCTTGCGCGGAAAAGCTGCCGTCCCCGCCGGGGGAACCCGCGAGCAGAAGGGCGGAAGCAATGAGCGAAACGACGAACTTCATGCGAGTCATATGGGTCTCCTTTCGACCCGCTACCCTATAGCAAGTCGCTTGCAGTATGCAAGTGATATCTTCTCGCCGACCTGTTCGTTGCGAACGCAGCCGCAGTTCAGTTCACGTTTTTCGCCGCTCTCCGCCAACTTGCCCTCCGCCGGGCATGGAATCGGGAATAGAATAATGATCTGGTGTCTCGCCAAGGTGAGCCAAACAGGCGGTCGAGGTGTCCGGTGAACGTCTCTGTGGAGATCTTTGGCGATAGCTGGTCCTTGTTAGTGATTCGGGACCTTATGTTCAGGGGGGCGCACTCCTTCAAGGATCTAATGGGTGGAGGCGAAGGAATCTCCACCAACATCCTCACAGATCGCCTTGAGCAACTCGTGGCCCACGGGATTGTCGAGAAGGTCCAGCGGGCGGCGGACCGCCGTCAGAACATCTACCAGCTTACAGAGAAAGGCATCGACTTGGTGCCTGTACTATTGGAAATGGCCCTTTGGGGAGCCCGCTACGAAGAAACGGATGCTCCGACAGCTGTGATTCGAGAGATGGAATCGAACCGCGATGACTTCCTGGTGAAAGTTAGGAAAAAGTGGGAGGAGGACCGTAGGCGTCTCGATGCCGAGGCTTCGGATGATCAAAGATGACTCACCAGCGATGCTGGATAGGTCACCACTAACGGGCTAGTGTTTACCAATCCCAGTTTCAGTTGGGCGAATCGTCGGCTTCCCGGAAACTGGCCCTCTGCCAGCCCTTCCAAGAACTTGCAATACGGTTCTCAAGCTGCTAAGCACCGGGCGAATGCAGCCACTGGGAAATGCGGCGGGTCGCGGAAACGCTGGCCCAGGCAACCACCTGCACCAGATGGGCCTCATCCGGCTGCCTCTCCCGGACCGCCTCGATTCGTTATTGACGCACCTCGTGCGCGGCCCATCTGCGTTCGACGAAAGGATAGGCTATGGCCCGTCGCTGGCTTGGTTGCCGGCCAGCGCAGAGAAGCGGCGGCGGGTCTCCTCGGACCAGCCGGGAATCACTTCGGCCACCGTTCCCCCCGCGTTGAGCAGAACCGACAGAGGCACGGAGAGTTCGTCGGAAGCATACAGCTGTTCGACGGCCGGAATCCCACCGATATAGATCGGATAGCGGACGCCGGTGTCGGCCACAAACCCGCGGACGTTGGCGTCGGCTTCGGTGTCCACATTGAGGCCGATCAAGTCGACCCCTCCGGCTGAAAGCTTGGGGCGGAGTTTTTCCAGCTCCGGCATCTCCAGGATGCAGGGCGCGCACCAAGTGGCCCAGACATTGATCAGCGCCCGGCGGCCCGGGCGAAGCTGTTTGTAGAGGGAAGTTGCCTCTCCGTCCAATGTCTTCAGCGCCAGATCGGGCATGGGGCGGCCGACGCTGATCTTCAGCTTGCGCGCAAAGGTTTCGGCGCGAGTGAGCGGATCGGGCAGTTGGGCGCGGCCGAGGGCAAGCGTTTCGGCGCGACCGGCGCCGGCACGCAGCAGCAGCGTCGAGCCGGCCCGGGCGTCGGCCTGGAAACGCTCGACTTCCCCATTGGGCCAGGTCACCTCGATCCATTCGGCGCGCTCCTCCGATCCCAGCCCGAACAGCAGGCGCGGGTCGTGCTGCGCAATGAAGCCTGAGCCGCCGCTTTTGACTTTGGTCACCGTGCCCGCCGAAGTGCGCAGTCGCACAACCGCGCCATAGGCGTCGCGCCCCAGCGCGGGGCTGCCTTCCAGCACGATCCGCAGGAAATGGTTGGCCTGCCCGATATTGTTGCGAAACAGCAGGTGTGCTTCCCCCTGGATGGTGGTTAGAAACACGTCCAGATCGCCGTCGTTATCGAAATCGGCAAACACCGCCGCGCGGCCATCGCTAATCGAGTCAATTCCAGAGATTCCGGAGACGTCCAAATACTTGCCCGTGCCCAGGTTCAGGGAGAGCAGATCGCGTTCGTACCCGCTAAATGAGAATCCCTGTTGGGCGATCAGGCGCATTTGGTCGGCACGGAGCGCGCCCTGCCCCTGTTTCGGATTCTTGTCTTGCGCCACGACCTGACGCCAGAACTGACTTCAGGTGTCCTTCATGGAACTGCCGGAGAGGAACCCATTGGGGGTCAGCAGATCCTCCCAGCCATCGTTATCGAAGTCGAGGAACCCACCCCCCCAGGCCCATCCGCCGGAGAAGCCAGCGCTCTCGGCGGTCACGTCCCGGTAGTAGCCGTTGCCGGCGTTCCGATACAGGTTGTTGCCCGAGGCCAGCTTCCGGTACACGTTGTTCCCGGCGCCAGCGCCGGGAAACAGCCGCGACACGATGCGGTTGCCTGCGGTCGAGGACATGTTGGTGACGTGCAGATCGAGCTCTCCGTCGTTGTCGTAATCGCCGAAGGAGACGCCCATGCCGTTGCCGGGGTCCACGACGCCGCGCTCCCGTGCCTCGTTCACGAACTTGTCCCCGTGGTGGATGAACAGGGCGTTTTCACCAAAGTCGTTGGCCACATAGAGGTCCAGGCGCCCGTCTCTGTTGACGTCGGCGAAGGCGGCCGCGTAACTCCAGCGCCGCTCGTCCACGCCCCAGCGGGCCGCCTCCTCGCGAAAGGTGCCATCGCCCTGATTGATGTACAGCAGGTTCGGCGTGCCGTTGGTGGCCCGGTACCAGGAATCTGGCGTTACCCGGCCGAAGTGGTTGTAGCAGGCAACGTAGATGTCGGCATATCCGTCGCCGTTCACGTCTCCGGCCACGGCGCTGAACCCAATCGCCTGCCGGCCTACCCCGGCCTTCCAGGAAACATCGCGAAGTTCCAGTTTCCCGTCCGGCACCTGCCGGTTCTCCAAAAGCATCTGGTGCCCAACCGAGGAGAGGAACACGTCGGAATCGCCGTCATTGTCGTAATCGAGAACCAGGGGGGCCACCCCGCGGTCGAGCAGCTCCACGCCCGCTTCCAGGGAGGCGTCACGGAACCGGCCTTGTGCGTCGTTCAAATAAAGATAGTTGCGATCCGGCGAGGTCACGAACAGATCGATCCAGCCGTCAAGATTGAAATCCCCGGCCGCCGCCCCGTACCAGGCGAAGCTGGGTCCTCCCCGCTCCGCAAAAGCAGGCAGGCTGGCGGCCACGCCGGCCGGCACGGAGACTTCCGAGAACAGATCGGTAGTGGCCAGCATGGAATCCAGGCTCAGCAACTCGAACGATTCAAACTGCCAGCGCCCGCTGGCCGCCCGACGGACCGCGATCGCCGCCGCTCCCCGCGTCCATTCGCGCCGCCCGTTAGTGTCTCGGCCTACCAGGTAAAACTTCAGGCGCGCCGTTCCTTCGGAACCCACCTTGGCGGTGGGAACATTGGCCTCCATCTCAACATCAGCCGAATCAGCGAATTGGGCTCCCGCCACCTTGAAGCGCGCGTCTTCGATCGCCTCGAAGTGATCCAGGAAGGCGAATAACGCACCCAAGAACTCCTCCCCGGTCATGCTGTGTTTCACCTCGCGGGAGCGGTCGTTGCGTTGCGAGGAGTGGCGGGGACCCTGAGCATCCGCCGTCCATCCATGCCTGGCGACCCATCTCACTTCTTTCTGGACCGGCAGCGGAGTGGACCAGAAGGGGGTAGCCGACAACTGGGCGGGAACGTACTCGACCACTTGGTGCTGGTCCCGATCCCGCACGGCGAGTGACAGATCCAACATGTCGTTGGCCAACGATTCGGACAACTCCTCTACCACTTCCAGCCGCGCCGCATCCGCCGTTGCATCCGTCGTTGGATCCGTGGTTCCGGCGCGCTTGGGAGCCGAGGCCGCGGGCGTTTCGCCCTGCGCCGAATCGGCCGGCGCCGCCGGGGGCTGCGCCGCTGGCTTCTGCGCAAACAAGATCGCTGCCAGGAGCAGGCAAATCAGGAAGATTGTTGATTGTCCCAGCTTGTTCATGCTGATTTCGTAATAATACTGCGCGCCGTCCAAGGCTGCTGCCAAGCCAGGCTTGAACGCCTCGGCATTGCTCCCACCAGAAGCTGCCAGCCCGAAGCCTGACGCTTCAGGCTCTTTTCTCAGTTTACTCTGGTTTCAGCACTTCCCGCGCGGCATTTCACGAGATGAAAACAAGAGTGACAAAAGACTGCGGGCTAGGGAGATTTTCTTGCGGTCAATTCCTCCGGCTGTTGCTGGTCGGTTGCGTCGGGCGCGGTCACGGGGCTCTGGGCGGCGGGCGGCTGGGGTTTCCAACGCAGGATGGGCCGGCGCGCGGCCGCCACTTCGTCCAGGCGGCCTACCCGGGTGGCGTGCGGCGCGTTGCGCACCGTCTCGGGTTCTTCTTCCACCTCACGGGCGATCGCGCGCATCGCCTCAATGAAGCAATCCAGCTCCTGCTTGCTCTCGGTTTCCGTCGGCTCGATCATCAGCGCGCCCTGGACGATCAGCGGGAAGCTGACGGTGTAGGGGTGAAAGCCGTAATCAATCAGGCGCTTGGCGATGTCGCCGGTGCGCACGCCGTGGCGCGCCTGGAGCCGGTCGCTGAAGACGCACTCGTGGAGCGACGCCTGGCGGTACGTCAGCTCGTAGAGGTCTTCCAGGTGCCTGCGGATGTAGTTGGCGTTGAGCACGGCGTCCTCCGCTACCGCCCTAAGGCCGTTGCCGCCGTGCGCCAGAACGTAGGCCAGGGCACGCACCAGCACGCCAAAGTTGCCCACGAAGGCACGCACCCGACCGATGGAGTTTGGCCGCTGGTGGTTCAGGCGCAGCCGGCCATGCGGCCCTTCTTCCAGGACCGGCACCGGCAAGTACGGCTCCAGGTGTTTCTTCACGCAGACGGGGCCGGCCCCGGGACCGCCGCCGCCGTGCGGGGTGGAAAAGGTCTTGTGAAGGTTCAGGTGCATCACGTCCACCCCGAAGTCGCCAGGACGGGTCTTGCCCAACAGAGCATTCATGTTGGCGCCGTCCATGTAGAGCTGGGCGCCCCGGGCATGCAGGAGATCCGCAATGGAGGCGATCTGCTGTTCAAAAATCCCCAGCGTGTTGGGGTTGGTGATCATCAGCGCCGCGACCTGTTCGGTGACAGCTTTCTGGAGCGCTTCCAGATCCACACGGCCGTCACCGTTGGAGCGGACGTTCTCGACCGTGTAACCAGCTATCGATGCGGTCGCCGGATTGGTTCCGTGAGCCGAATCCGGGATCAGGATTTTCTTTCGCGGGTTCCCCTGCGCTTCAAGATAGGCGCGTACCAGCAGGATGCCGGTCAGCTCGCCCTGGGCGCCGGCAGCCGGCTGCAACGTCACCGTATCCATGCCGGTGATGTCCAGCAGGTAAGTGGAGAGCTGCCGCAAGATCTTCAAACAGCCCTGGGCCAGATCATCGGGCTGATAGGGGTGCTGGTCAGCAAGCCCTTCCAGACGCGCCACCACTTCATTGACCTTCGGGTTGTACTTCATGGTGCAGGAACCCAGCGGGTAGAATCCCGTTTCCACCCCGTAGTTCCAGCTTGAGAGGCGAGTGAAGTGGCGCACCAACTCCACTTCGCTGACCTCGGGGAAGTCGGCAATTTCGGCCCGCACATTGGCCTGGCCCAGCGTCGCGACCGGATCCACCTCCGGCACCTCCAGCGCTGGCAACTGCCAGGCGTGCTTGCCCGGCGAGGAGCGCTCAAAGATCAGCCCTTCATTTTGGCTGATGTGGCGCCGACGGAGATGGTGGCTGACGTGGGAGGCGGCTTTCTTCATGCGAGCACCTCGACCAGTTGGTCAAGCTGCTCCCTGGTGTGGACCTCGGTCACGCACAGCAACAGCGCCTCGCCCAGTTCCGGGTAGAACGGCCTCAGGTCCAGGCCGCCCAGAATCTTCTTCTCACGCAGTGCCTGAAGCTTCCTGTCGGCTTCGCCTGGCCTCAGGGTCACTACGAACTCGTTAAAGAAAGGCCCGGAGAACTGTAGCTTCAGGCCGGAGGCAGCGCAGTGCGCCTTGGCCAGGTTGTGGCGGGCCAGCTCTCGCAAGCCTTCCTTGCCGTAGACGGTCATAAAGATGGTAGCCGCCAGAGCGCACAGAGCCTGGTTGGTGCAGATGTTGGACGTGGCCTTCTCGCGGCGAATATGCTGCTCTCGGGTGGCCAGCGTCAGGCAGAAGCCGGGGCGGCCCTCGACGTCGGTGGTCTGCCCGACGAGGCGCCCGGGGAGGCTGCGCACGTACTTCTCCCGCGTGGCGATCACCCCGGCGTAGGGACCGCCGTAACTGGCTGGAATACCCAGGCCCTGAATCTCCATGGCGACGATGTCGGCAGCGGCCGGGGGCCGCAGCACGCCCAGCGAGACCGGTTCTGCGATTGCCACCACGAGCAGCGCCCCGGCAGCGTGTGCGATTTCCGCCGCCCGCTCCACGTCCTCCACTACGCCGAAGAAGTTCGGGGACTGTACCACGACCGCCGCCAGATCCTCCGGCACCGAGAACGGTGCGAGCGTGCCGTCCCGGCGGTCGTACTCCAGCTCCCGCACCTCAATCCCTTGATGGCGTATGTAGGTGGCCAGAACCTGCCGGTATTCCGGGTGGACAGAGCGCGCCACCAGCACCCTCGAGCGCCGGGTTATCCGCGCCGCCATCAGTACCGCCTCGGCCAGCGCGCTAGAGCCGTCGTACATCGAGGCGTTGGCCACCTCGGTCCCGGTCAACTGGCAGATCATGGTCTGGAACTCAAAGATGGATTGCAGCGTGCCTTGGGAGATCTCGGCCTGGTAGGGCGTGTAGGCGGTGTAAAACTCGCTGCGCGAGATCAGCGCATCCACCGCCACCGGCCGAAAATGCGGGTACACTCCCGCGCCGAGGAACGATACATAACCACTCGCATTCTCACGTGCCCACTCGCGGAAATACCGCACGAGTTCGAATTCAGAGATGCCATCGGGAATGTTCAGCCCCCTCTGCAAACGGACCTCGGCGGGAATCGAGGCAAATAGCTCCTCCACGTGCTTCAGTCCCAGCGACTCCAGCATCTGCTGCCGTTCCGACTCCGACTTGGGCAGATAGCGCATGTTCTTGAGTGAAGAGTGCCGATGAAGAGTGAACGGGCTTTGATTCCTTCACTCTTCCTTCACTCTTCAGGCACCGAGCTTCACTGTTCTTCCTCCTCCGCGATATAGCCTTCGTACTGCTCGGCACTGAGCAGATCTGCCAGCTCAGTGGGGTTCGTCAGGCGGACCTTGACCAGCCAGGCCTCCCCATGCGGATCCTGGTTGAGCAGCTCAGGGCTGCCGGTCAGCTTTGCATTGGCGTCCAGGACCTCGCAACTGACCGGGGCAAAAATTTCCGAGACCGCCTTGACCGACTCTACCGTGCCCAGGGGCTGCCCGGCCTGGAAGCGGTCGCCGACGCGAGGCAACTCCAGGTATACGATATCGCCCAACTGCTTCTGGGCGTGGTCCGTGATGCCGACAGTGCCGGTCTCACCTTCCACTCGAATCCACTCGTGCTCGCGCGTGTAGCCGTAATTGGGGGGATAGACCGCCATTTATTTGCTGCCTTCCGGCTTCGCCTCGCGTTTGTTTGACCCCGGCTTCGCCGGCCGCTTCCTCTTGTAAAAGGGCGTCTCGACAATGCGCGCCGCGACGCGCTGGTTGCGGACCCCAATCCGGATTTCCCCTCCCACCTGCGCCAGCTCCGACGGCAGGTAGGCCAGCCCGATATTCGTTCGCAGGAAAGGGGCGGGCGAGCCGCTGGTGACGTAGCCGACCTCGGTATTCTCCAAATACACCGGATAGCCGTCTCGGGCGATCCCGCGTTCGGTCATTTGGAAGCCGACCAGGCGGCGGCGCACCCCGTGCTGCTTCTGGCGCATCAGGGTCTCCCGGCCCAGGAACTCGCCCTTGTCCAACTTGCAGATCCAGCCGAGGTCGGCTTCCAGCGGCGTGTGGGTTTCGTCAATTTCATGCCCGTAAAGAGCCATCTTGGCTTCCAGGCGTAGCGTGTTGCGGGCCCCAAGTCCGCAGGGGACCAGGCCGTGCTCGCGCCCCGCTTCCAGCAGTCTGTACCAGAGGCGCTCGGATTCCGACGGCGCGAAGTAGAGTTCGAAGCCGTCTTCACCAGTGTAGCCGGTTCGCGCCAGTAGGCATTCTGCCCCGTCCACGGTCCCGCGCGCAAACCAGTAGTAACCGAGAGCCCCCAGTTCGGTGTCGGTCAGCCTCTGCAAGATGGACGTAGCTTGCGGGCCCTGCAGGGCCAGCTGGGAATACTGGGCGCCGGTGTTGCACACTTCGGCGTGGAAGCGGTTCTGCTCGCAAATCCAGTTGAAGTCGCGCTCCTGGTTGGCTGCGTTGACCACCAGCAGGAAGTGGTCATCGGCCAGCTTGTGCACCAGCAGGTCGTCCGCCAGCGTGCCCTGCGGGTACATCAGGCCGCTGTACTGCGCCTGCCCGATGGCCAGGCGGGCCGCATCGTTCGAAGTGACGTGTTGCACCAGGCGCAGGGCGTCGCGGCCTCGCACTTCGATCTGGCCCATGTGGCTGACGTCGAACAGACCGGCGCGCGTGCGGACCGCCAAGTGTTCTTCCACGATGCCGCTGTACTGGAGCGGCATCTCCCAACCTCCGAAGGGCACCATCCGGGCGCCCATCCGCTTGTGCACGGCATGCAGCGCAGTGCGATGCGGGGGACCGCTCAAGAAGGCCTCCGGCGGGATGGAGCGGCTCTCACGGGCACCAAGCCTAGTATAGCGCCGGGGGCACCGTCAAACTCAGCGCGGCGGAAGCGAATGGACCAGGTGTAAAATACGGGCGATGCCCTACGTCTGCTCCATGTGTGACAACCACGAAACATCGTGCAAGTGCGATAAGTTCTGCACCATCTGCAAGTCGGATGAAAACGTGCGGCTGTGCTTCGACGGCTGCTATTACTGCGAGGGTTGCCGAGAAGTCTGCGAGCTCTCGGCCGAGGACTGAATGTCGTCCGACTCCAACCGCCCCACCCAGCAGATCGCCCGCTACCTGTCGGAATCCCACCAGGTTGTGGCCTTCACCGGAGCGGGGATCAGCACCGAGAGTGGCGTCTCCGATTTCCGCAGCCCCGGAGGTGTGTGGAGCAAGTACCAGCCCGTGATGTTCCAGGATTTCCTGGCCAGCGCCGATGCCCGCCGCCAGTACTGGCGCATGAAAAAGGAAGGCTACTGGGAAATGCGCCGCGCCAGGCCCAATGCGGGGCACCGGGCCCTGGCCCGCCTGGAAGCGGCAGGCAAGTTGGTAGCGGTGATTACGCAAAACATTGACGGGCTGCACCAGGATGCCGGCAGCCGGCGAGTTCTGGAGCTGCATGGCACAAGCCGCTCGGTCGTCTGCCTGCAGTGCGAGGCCCGGTACGACCCGGATGCGATCCAGGCGCGCCTGGAGAACGGCGAAGAGATTCCCCTGTGCGACGGCTGTGGGGGTCCGTTGAAATCGGCCACCGTCTCGTTCGGGCAAACGCTGCCCCAGGACGTGCTGTCGGAGGCCTGCAACCTTTGTTCGGGCACTAACCTGATGCTGGCCATCGGCTCCTCGCTAGTGGTGGAGCCGGCCGCCTCACTGCCTTTGCAGGCGAAGCGGAGCGGCGCCCGCCTGGTGATCCTCAACAAGACAGAGACGCCGTTGGATCAGATCGCTGACGTTGTGCTTCGAGAGCCCATCGGCGACTCCCTTACCGCAGTCGTGAAGCAGTTCGGCCTCAACCTTCCTGAGTCGTAGCAAGCGACTTGCTACCATCCGGCCGAGTTCAGCCCTGACCATTGACTGAGACAAGGGTTTCCGAGTGGTGCGTGGCTGGCGCCGCACCTAGGCCACTACCTTTTCCGGGAATAGATCGCGCCCCAGCCGAGCTGGGCAAGGAGGCGGTAATGCCGATGGAGGAAGGCGCCCAGCTCGGGATACATTTCCATCGCGAGCTCCGTGTTGTACAGGCCCAGGCCGTCCACGATGTAATCAGGCCGAGACGCTTGGAGTTCGCGAAGGAGAAGGCGGCGATTCTCGGCCGCTCGTTTGGGTGCCACGCTGCGCGACTGAACCAGGTGAATGTCGGCGGGCACCCCGGTCAGCGGCTGCGAACTGAGAAATTTTGAGGCAGGCGGGCAGCCGCAGTAGAAGTAGATTTCCGGCCGATACCCCCAGACAAACAGCGAGGGCCCGTGCCCCAGGTTGGCCGGCGACCGCGCCGCCGATCCTTCTGCGGTTCCCCTTCGCTTCTCTTCCCATAGCAGGCGACGAGCGATCCGGCGGCTGTCTTGGTCGATTGCTGGATCATCCCAGGTGGCCATGTAGGTCGTAGAGCGGCCGGTGACAAGCTCATAGGCGAGCACTGCGGTCCGATTGTGGAACCAGACCAGGGAGAAGACGATGCCCGCCCAAAACAGCACGCGCAGGGCGGCGTTGATCCGCACACTCTTCTTTTCCGGCAGCCACTCGCCAGCCTGCCGCGCGAGCCTGTAGCCGCGCGCGGCCAGGAGGCAAAGAAACGGCAACACCTGGCAGAAGTAGCGCGGGAAAAATCGCCCGCCGATGGCCACTCCCAGGAAGGAAGCTCCCAGCCAGAGCCAGACAGCGTGGGAAACTTCGCGCTCCGGAGTGGCCTTGCCCCGCGGGAAATACGCCAGCAGCAGCGCCAGTCCCAGAAACAGAGCGAAGTGAAAACCTGCGTAGTTCAGCGTCTTGCGCACGCCGGTCAGCACCCCAGTCGCGGGCGAGTACACGATGATGTAGCTCCATCCCCAGCCCCAGAACTCCCGCAGGTAGTCGGCCCACTTGCCGTCCACCAGCAAGTAGGCCACCCACGGCGCGCATCCGGCCAGAAAGCCAACCAGCAATAACCCCCACCGCCGCAGCCGTCCAGCCTGGTCGCCAGCAAGAGTGTGGAATCTCGGAAGCAGCAATTCGACGGCGGCGAAAAACAACCAAAGGACCAGCGCCTTCGGATTCAGCCAGAAGGCGACGGCCACCAGCAGGCCACTCCAGAAGCTTCGCCCGTACAGGAAGAAAAAGCCCGCGTAGAGGTAGGGCAGCAGTAGCAAATGATCCACTGCCAGCGGCTGAACCTGGGAGTGAAGGTAGGTGGCGTTGTACAAGGCGTAGAGCAAGGCTGCCAATCGGCCTTCCTCGTCGCCCCAAAAGCGGCGGCCCATGTGCCACAGGGCCAGCGCCACCAGAGTGGCGTAGAAGATGGTGAGCAGGCGCACGGCCAGCAGGCTTGGCCCTGCAAGCGCAAACAACGCGGCATAGAGCCAAGCCACTCCCGGCGGCTTATCAAACCAAATTTCCGAATAGAGCGCCTTGCCCCGCAGCAGTTCCTGCGCCGTCGTGAACCACAATCCCTCGTCGGCCCACACATAGCCGGCGTAAAAGATGCGGAGCGGGAAAATGGTCCCCAGCAGCAGTAGTGCAAACGCAAGGGGAGGCAGCGGTCGGAGGTGTGGAGCGCGGAATGCGGATTGGGCGGTCATGACGGCCGACGCGTTTCCGACTGCGGCTTGCTGTTCCATCGATCCTCGGCGCCTGTTGTACCACGGCCCCCACCGGGTTTTGCCATACTTCTTGCCCATCAATTCGGCGCAGTCCTCAGTTCGCTCGCTGCTGAAACGGAATTTGTGTGTCCTATCTGTTCCGTTGTAGCATCTCGTTCGTGCCGGATCGGAAAGCATCGGCCCTGGTAGGCGGACCGCTCGCCGCAGCGTCTTTGTGGCTGGCGCTGCGCTTCGGAGTGCAACTGGAGTCCGGAGTCTGTTGGACAGCTGCCATTACCTGCCTCTGCGCAATCTGGTGGGTTTTCGAACCGATCCCCATCCCTGCCACCTCGATCATCCCGTTTGCCCTGTTCCCCCTGGTGGGCGTGTTGACGCACGTGCAAGTTGCCACCGGATACGGCCATCCAATCATCCTGCTGTTTATGGGCGGGTTCATGTTGTCCCGGGCGATGGAGAAAAGCGGCGCGCACCGGCGGGTCGCGCTGGGCTTGTGCCGGATGGTGGGCGGCGCGGGCGGTCGTTGGCTGGTGCTGGGCTTCATGATCGCCTCGGCCGCGCTTAGCATGTGGATCACCAACACCGCCACGACGCTCATGCTGCTTCCGATCGCGCTGGCAGTGCTCGAGCAGGCCGATGACAAGGATCTGGCCGTGCCGCTGTTACTGGGCATCGCTTATGCGGCGAGCATCGGCGGACTCGGTACTCCCATCGGCTCCCCACCCAACGCCTACTTCATGGCCTACTATGATCAGGCCTTAGGGCATCACGTTCGCAATACGGGGGAACGCCTCGGTGCGCCATGGACTTTTGCCCAGTGGATGATGATCGGCCTGCCGGTGGTGCTGGTGTTCCTGCCGCTGGCGTGGTTGTGGCTGACGCGAAAGCTGCGCAAAGCCAGCCGAATTGAATTGCCCGATTGTGGACCTCGCACGAAGGCGGAGACACGGGTGATGATCGTCCTGGTACTCACGGCCCTGTTGTGGATCACGAAAAGGGGACCTTTCGGAGGCTGGGGCGGTTTCCTTCAGAAGTTCTGGGGTGAACAAGATGGGACTCTTGTGGGCGACAGTACCGTCGCTTTGTTCATGGTGGTGGTGATGTTCATCGTATCCGACGGAAAGGGCGGACGGCTGCTGAACTGGCAAAGCGCCGTTAATATTCCCTGGGGAATACTGCTGCTATTCGGCGGTGGCCTCGTGATTGGCTCTGCGTTCAAGGAGTCGGGGCTGGCAGGTATTATGGGGCAGTCGTTCGAAGGGGTTCAAGTCCTGCCCGCCTGGGTCATGATCGGCGTGATCTGCCTGTGCATGACATTTTTGACTGAAATTACCTCCAATACTGCAACCACCGTCTTGCTCATGCCCATTCTGTTCGAGGCAGGTAAGGTGGCCAAGCTTGACCCAGCCCTGCTGATGGTGCCTGCGGCGGTGAGCGCTAGTTGCGCTTTCATGTTACCCGTGGCTACACCTCCCAATGCCATCGTCTTCGGCACCGACCGCTTGACGATTCCCACCATGGCTCGCGAGGGTTTTGTGCTCAACCTGGTAGGCGTGGCAGTCATCACGACGGTCTGCTACCTGATGTTGGGGTGACAACAAGCGGTCTGTTGCGGCAACCGTGAATCGCTGACCGTTCACGGACCCGGAGAGATACGATCTGCGGTTTGGGTTACTCGCCCGGCCGGCTCTGGGCGACTTTCACCCCGCCCAGGGAATTGGCGTAGCGCTGGATACCGCGGTACAGCGCCTCGGCCACCTTCTGCCGGTACGCTGGTTTGCGGAGCAGCCGTTCGTCGGTACGGTTGCTGAGGAAGGAGATTTCCGCCAAGGCGGAGGGCATCTGGGCGCCGATCAGCACGATGAACGGCGCTTTCTTCACGCCGCGGTTGCGCAGCCCGTTGCGGCGCGCCATGCCCTTCACCAGCGCCCGCTGCATCTGCGCCGCGAACTCGCGCGACTCCTCCAGCTTCTCTTTCATGGTGATCTTCTTCACCAGGTCCTGCAACTCGTGGATGGACTTTTCCGAAACGGCGTTCTCACGCGCCGCGACTTCAAGGGCATTCGCGGAGCTGGTGAAGTTCAAATAATAGGTCTCAATGCCGCGAATGGCGCGGTTGCGGCTGGAGTTGGCGTGAAGGGAGACGAACAGGTCGGCCTGCTTCTGGTTGGCGATGGCGGTGCGCTTCTCCAGCGGGACAAACGTGTCCTTCTCCCGGGTGTAGACAACCTCGCTGCCCAACCGCTCTTCCAGCAGCGTCCCGAGCCGCCGTGCCAGGTCCAGCACCACTTCCTTTTCCATCAGCCCTGTCGGGCCGATGGTGCCTGTGTCGTGGCCGCCGTGTCCGGGATCAATGACAATGCGGCCGATTTTCAGACCCAAGGCGCGGGTCAGAGAACGTTTGCCCGAGCTGGTAGGCCGGGCAGGGCGCGGGGGGGGCGGCGGAGTGGCGGAAGCTACCTCGGTTTTCTTCGCGGGACCCTTCTTAGTCGATTTTTTCGTCCCAGCCTTCTTGCTGGAGGTCTGCGGCTCGGACTTGGCAACTTGCTTCACGGACGGACGGCCGGAAGGGCCGCCAGTGGAAGCAGTGGCCTTGGGCGTTTCCTTCGCCCTCGACACCGCCTTGGGCCTTTTGCCGGACGGAGCGGCGGAGGGCTTGGATGCTGAAGCGGACTTGGTCCGCTTAGGAGGCGGCCCGCCATTGATGTCCACCACCAGGCGGAAGGGGTTGGGCAACACGAAGGCGGAGTACTCGCGCACAGAACCCACTTCCAGCACAACGCGCGCGATACCCGCCTGGTTTTGGCCAACCCGGACGCGCCGGACCAGGCTCTCGTCGCCGCCCAGGGTTCGATTTCGCACTTTCGAGCTGAGCCGGGCCCCATACAGGTCAAAGAAAATTCGCTCGGGGTTAGCGATGCGGGCGCGCCGATACTCTACCGGCCCATCCAGTTCAATGACCACCCGGGTGTAGCTGGCGGTGGCCCAATGGCGGATCTGTGTGACACGGGCCAGCTTGGTGGAACTCTTTTTTGCCGAGGCCGACTTCCCCAGCTTTTTCAAGGCCAGCCTGGCTTTTTTCAGGTACTTGCTGTAAGGGTACTCCCGGATCAGGAAGCGATATTTTTCCGCGGCGCGCTTCCGCGATTGCGGATCGTTAAACAGCCGCCCTTTCTCGGCCCACAGTTCGGCAGCGGCGAACACACTATCGTCGGCCTCTCCGATGGCGGGGCCCAGGTGCAGCGCCCGATCGTAGAGCCGGATCAACCCCAAGTACTCGGCGGGGCGACGCCGCGCCTCAGGCTTGGCTTCCAGTTCCGCCCGCAGTCGCTCGGCCTTCTGGAACTCGGTGCGGGCGCGGGCTTTCTTTTCGGCGGGCCCGCCCAGCCCGGAACCGGGAAGCAGGCACAGCAGCAAGGCTGCTGCTATCCACGGGAGACGCGTTGATCTGTTGCCGGGCACTTTCTCGCTGTCCCTCACCATCCTTGGGTGTTGCTGAAGTGCACCCTGCCCCTCTCATCTGCCCATTTCATAATCACGGGGCGCTGGGACCGGGGCTTGAGCCCGTAGCCCCTGCCGTACAGCGATGAAACCTTGCGAACGTATCGCCGGGTCTCCGGGTAGGGTGGGATGCCACCATAGCGCGCCACCGCATTCTCGCCCGCGTTGTAAGCGGCCAACGAAAGCACCAGGTTGCCCCCATACAGCCACAGCAAGTGCTTCAAATAGCGAACCCCACCGTCTAGGTTCTCCTCCGGGTCAAACCTGTTTCCAACACCGAAGCGGCGGGCCGTGGCGGGCATTAACTGCATGAGCCCCGTAGCGCCTTTGCGCGATATGGCAGCAGGGTTGAAGTTGGACTCGACCTTGACGATGGCTCGCACCAAGTCCGGATCAATGGAGTGTCGTTCCGCCGTGCTTACGATGAGCTCGTCCACGGCCATCCGGGTGGTGCCGTTTTCGGCGCCCGAGGGCGACCGAGCGCCCTTGGTTTGCCGGGCTGTGGCCGGCGCCGGCCCGGACGATCCCAACGACTCATTCGGCGCAGGCACTGTAACCAGCTGGTTCGTGTCCGGGTCCCTCCGGACCAGCACGCTATGCCGAGCACGTTGCTGGCGCCTGGGCTTGCGCTTGGAGGCGACTTGCTTTGCGGCGTCCCCGGTATTCACGTAGACGCGACGCCCGTTGTTATCTACATAAGACGCAATTCGGGCTGCCGAGGCCGACACCGCAGCCACCGCGCCAACGATGCCCAGTACGAACAGTTGCTGTCTCATGCCCGGATCCGTTGAAAATACCGCACTTGGGCTCGTCTGAACGCTTGCCATTATATATCAGTGATCTATCCGTTAGAAACAAAACAGTTACGCACGGGAATCACCCAAGGCAATAGGGCGAAACCTGCTGGCTCATCGCCCCGTTTGTGGGAGGAGAAGGCCGGGCGAGCTGTTCAGCTAGAAGCGGTACCAGTATTTTGTTTTCTTTGCCCAGGAGCTGTGAGGGTATTTCCGGTGAAGAAACTGAAAAGCCGCTTTGGAATAGTGTCCTGTTTGTTGATCTACGCAGCCGTAACGCGTGGCTTTCACCGTCAAGTGAAGGGCCTGGGGCACTCGTGGGTCGTCCGGATGGTTCTTGGCCCATTCCAGCACTAGCCGGCCCAGATGGCTCGGCGCGGTTTCCAGGGCAGAAAGCTGTTCCCATTCTCGGGCTGCTTCTGCTTTCTGGGCAAGGCTGAGGAAGGCAGGGTAGTCCAGCTCGTGGCTGGGATAAAGCATCTTCAAGGGCATGTGAAAAGTTGTGTCCATCCGGTAGTGACGATAGCCCATATAGATTCGACTGCCGCGCTGAGCAGGCGCCAGTCGGCACCACCAGTTTTCCCGCAAATTGTCAATGCGAGCGAGGGGAGTTCTCCGGGCGGGGCCGGCGCCCACATACAGGTGCAGGCCAGGAAATCGCAGGATTGTGAAAACAGCAGCGAAGCGGCGCGCCGGGCTGTTTGGGGAGGATACGTACTTCTGCAGATCGCCTTTCAACTCCGGCGCAAGCTGCTCGAGGATCGGCACGACCTCCCGGCACACCTCCTCTCGATCGAGCAAGACGCAGCGCACCCAGGTTGCCAGCGCTACTTCCCGTCGCAAATTCGGAGGGAGGCTTTTGCTGCCAGACGCCTGCAGCAGGAGCCGCAGTGGCATTCGTTCGGTGAAGATCCGGGCGGCATCGGCATCGAACAGCCAGCGCGGCTGCGGGCGCGGTTGCCGGCCTCGTCTGTCGGCCGGTTGTTCGGCAATCACGCGCCCGAAGTGATTCCAGCCAACTCGGGCAGGAACACGCCTTGCGCCTCGAAGCAGCTCGTCCAGGTTCCGGGCCAGCTTCATTTGCAGCGCAAGGACCAGGTTGATGGAGGAGCGGGGCAGCGACATGTCTTTCGCCAGCATCTGCTCCAGCGCGATCCGCGCCCGCGCGGCTTCTCCAGAAGCGGCCAAGAGACGCGCCCTGTGAAAGGCAATGGTGGGAAAAGCGGACGAATTCCGGGGAATTGTTCCCGCCGCCTCCAAGAGCGCCGCAAGCTTGGGGCCTCCTGCCTGCGCCTTGGAAATGGCTGCAACTAGCCACGGCAGCGAACCCGTCTCGTGCCATTTTTTCATTGCATGGTCTCGCGCCGACGAGGTCTGACGCTGGAACGTCAGCATCCAGTCTGCCAGCTCGTCCTCTGCTCGCAACTCGGCCAGCGGCATTCGGTTTCCGCGTCCGCCTCCCGCAGGCCACTTGCCGAGCAGCGCCAGGTAGTCCGTCAGGTCCTGCCGAAGCGTCCCAGGCGACGTACCTTCCAGCAAGGCTTCGCGTAGCTGGCAGATGCGCTGATTGGGGCGCAGCCGCAACTGGACGTAGCCCAACAGCCGACGGGCAGAGGGATGCGTACGGCGCAGACTGTTGTCGGCTAAGACCTTCTGCAACTGGGTCTCTGCCTTGGCGAGCAAAGCCAGATCGGGCTTGCCCGGCTCGGTGTAGACGGTCGCCTGGCGGATCAGGGATCTGGCTACCAGCAGGGGAGCGAGCCAGCTCCAGGGCGAGTCGGGATCGTGCGCGATTTCCTCAAAGACCTTCCCGGCAGTCTCGAAATTGCCGGCATAAAAATGGGCTGCCCCCATCTGGTAGGCACGGTCGGCGCGAATCAGCGGAGAGTCCTCTGCAGAGGCTTTGAGTGGCAGAAATTGCTGCTTCTCTAACCCGTTTCCTCCACCGGAACAATTGGCGAAGACCCGGTCTTGCGCCTGCACCCAACTGTTGACTGCGGCGCTGTCCGCTCCAAATCGGCCAACTCTTTCCTCCAGCGTATGGACTGCGGTGCGAAATGCATCCGAAAGACAATTGTAGTAGCCGATGTAGGTGGTGCCGATTCGTTCGGACCGGTACGCGCCCAACGGGTTGTGTACGCCCAGCGGCGTCGGCGCGCTTGTATCCAGCCCCGGGATTTTCTTCCTCGCCTCAACCCATAGCTTGATCCAATTCGGCGGCTTTGGCGCTTTCTGCAGCGCACCGGACACGTCCGATGGCCTGCGCCGAATCCAGACACCTTCCAGAGCCGCGAACTGCTCTGGGCTGAATGGCTTGCCTGCCAGGTAGCGATAGGAGAGGTAGAGGTAGGAGCGGGAGTAGGTCGGCAGGACGATTCCCAGTTGACCCCGTAAGAAATTTTCCAGCGGCAGATCCGGATGCCTGGTAAAGGTGAAGACAGCCTGGGGAAAAAATGGGCCGCAGGAAAACGCCGGGCTGGCCAGGCCAAGCAGGACGGTGGCCAAAAGCAAAGCACAGGCCCTTGCACGCCTTGCTGTCATTGCGCCGCCTCCTTGAGAACCTTCAGGCCCACAAGACAATGTTGGGAACATCCTTCGTCCGGTCGGGGCCGGGTGAAACCAAGCCGCTCAAGTTGCCAGGGCTCAATCCGACGACGACGGCCGCTGCCGCCAGAAGCAGCACATTTAAGAAGGCAGATGGCAAGAAAGCGCTTGCCGGAATAGCATCGGCATTTCCACCGACGAACCCGTACACCGGCTGCCGGCCGGCCGGCGGCTTTACGTGTTTCACCCCCGGCCCTGGTCGCACAGGGCCGTTGAACACGGCATAGGACGAAACCGCGACCTGTCGAGCGCGAGAGTAAGATGAGGGCACGGGGAAGTCAAGTAAGAATCCGGGCTCCGCTGGGCGGCTCGGCACCCAAAATAGGCCCGGCGGTGCCCAAAATAGGGCAATAATCGGCACCCACCCAAAATAGGCTTGACAGACCACTGGCAAAGTGGTAACTTTGGGGCATGGATAGCACCCCAAAGACTTTACAGGAAGCGATTCAACGGTTTGGAACCTTCGACAACTGCCACAAGTTCATGGTGGCTCTCCGTTGGCCGGATGGCGAGGTCCAGTGCCCGTACTGTGGTTCCGAGAAGGTTACTTACCTAGAGAAGGCCCGCGTGTGGAAATGCTACATCGGCCATCCCAAGCCGAAGTTCTCGCTGAAGACCGGCACCATTTTCGAGGACAGTCCTATCGGGCTTGAGAAGTGGCTCCCCGCCGTGTGGCTAATCGTGAATTGCAAGAACGGCATTAGCTCCTACGAGCTTCATCGGGCGTTGGGCGTGACCCAGAAAACCGCGTGGTTCATGCTACATCGTATTCGTCTGGCGATGCAGACCGGCTCGTTCGCCAAGGTGGGCGGCAGCGGAACCGAAGTCGAAGCGGACGAAACTTTCATCGGTGGGAAGTCCCGCAATATGCACCTGTCTAAGCGGCAACGTCGAATCACTGGAACTGGCGGCAAAGGCAAGGCTATTGCCTTCGGCATTCTTGAGCGTGGCGGCCAGGTTCGGACTGCCGTTATTCCGAATCGGCAGAAGGAAACCGTTCAGCCGATCATCAAGAAGCACGTCCAGAGGGACTCGGCCCTGTACACCGATGAGATGCTCGGATACTACGGCCTAGAGAGCGACTTCGCACATCAGGTGATTGACCACGCCGTTGCTTACGTGGACGGTCGCATTCATACCAATGGACTCGAAAACTTCTGGAGCCTGCTGAAACGTGGAATCAACGGGACCTACGTGAGCCTGGAACCTTTCCACCTGTTCCGGTATCTGGATGAGCAAGCCTTCCGGTACAACAATCGCAAGGATATGACTGACAGTGACCGCTTCGAGCTTGCGGTTTCTCGAATCGCTGGCAAGCGCCTGACTTATGCCGAAGTCACCGGTAAGGTGGGGCAAACGACGGTCAACTAGTGACGGTCGTTTGAAGCGCGGGAAGAAGGCCGCTTAGCCTTGCGGCGCTTCTTCTCCCCTTCGTAGGCGTCCATCTTCACTTTCAATTCATCGTGGGAAACCGCTAGAAGTCCCTTCATCGTCCTAGTGAATGCGGCCATCCCTGGCGTGTCCGGTTTTGGCTTCATGGTCCCAATATGATACTCCACTACTTTGCGCCGTGTGATATTATGTCGCGCCTGGTGGCGTTGAAAACGAGAGGGTTCCTGAGTAACGAGCAGTTGGCCAGGCACTTCAATGAACACGCCGCGGACTTTGGCGTATCGAACACAGATGAATACGAGAGGTTGGCAGACGCATTTCTTGCGGGGACAAGGCCGGTGAGCGTCCATGAATGTAGAAGGAAGAAGGGTGATATAATACGGTATGATCCAAGCACCGAAGCTTATGGAGTTCTTGACAGCAGCAGAATCATACGGACATACTTCAAGCCGGTTCCATGCTCATCGGTGGCTGTCTCTGTCCTGGCAGCCGTGAGACTGGCGGGGCGGTGCCACCCCCATGCGAACAATTTCCAGTACTTCAAAAGGGAGTGCAGGCGATGGTAACCAACCTTGAAAATCTCTGCCTAGTGTGCGGTTACGAGATGGAGGAACCACCTCGGGACTACAATATCTGTCCATCATGCGGGACATTTGGCGTTCACGATGTCAACGCTCCAATCGAAGACTTGCGGGCCGCGTGGATTCAAAGTGGCCCCCGGTGGTGGAGCACCTCTGATCCGCAACCAGAGAGCTGGAACCCACTTGCGCAACTAGAGAAGGTAGCGGCCCCTATCGCCAGCGCGTCCGTGTTTCTAAGCTGGGGCGGCCCTCGGCATATCGTCGTCTCAAGTTCTGGGATTGCGATCAATTCACCGACAGCGAATTGGCTCAAGGATTGGCCTGACCATGTATCTGGCCAACTCGTTGGTAGACAATTCTGAGCGGCATCTTTGTGACGGCCTGACCATCGACGGCTACGTCGAACCAGTACAGTCCATCCTCTTGAACTGGGAATCCCAGTGGCGCTACGACGCCAGTACCGCGATCCTCGTCCCCCTCGAAAAACACAGGGAACGCGATAGTAGGCATCAGTTCCCCTGAAGGCTTAGTCGGGGTGATTGTGATTTGCGCAGAACCTCTATGAATCCCGGCCTTCATCAGAACTACGAGATATGCTTGGATGAGAGTCGGCGGCATTGTTTCGGTCGGTCCAGTGACATTCCACCTGTCTACCATCCGAATGAAACTCAACACGCCGTCCTTTTCATGGAGAGCCTTTTCACAGAAGAAGGCTGCAACGAGATACGGTCCACCCATTACAGGCATAGCGAATGATGATACAGGACTTCAGTAGATCAGGCCAACACTGATCCTAACCGAGCCT
This sequence comes from Terriglobia bacterium, assembly GCA_965223005.1. Taxonomy (GTDB): domain Bacteria; phylum Acidobacteriota; class Terriglobia; order JAJPHL01; family JAPKYU01; genus CBDBKE01. The sequence goes on from CBDCVK010000010.1 coordinate 621,216, forward strand.
TGACGGTCTGTCAAGTATATTATTGCCCAAAATAGACCCGAATGCCGGGGCTAGCCTTTTAGCTGGAGCCAAGGGGAAGGAAGTACTGCGTGCCCACTACCGGCTGTGTGAGCCGCTGCAATAGCTCCTCAAGTTCGTTGCGGTTCGCGACAAAATCAATCTCGCTGGTATTGATCACCAGCAGCTTCGACGCCTTGTAGTGGAAAAAGAAATGCTCGTAGGCCTTCACCACCGCCTCCAGGTATTCCAGTGAGATCTCGGTTTCCAGCGGCGAATTCTTGCGCGCGATGCGCCGGAGGAGCACTTCAGGAGTCGCCTGAAGATAGATCACCAAGTCGGGCGGGGGGACCTGCGGGCGGAGCAGTTCATAATACGTGTCATAGAGGCGGAGCTCATCGTCACTAAGATTGATATAGGCGAAGATTTTGTCCTTCTCGAATAGGTAGTCGGCCACCACTGTGGCATGTGGATTTTCCAGACCGAGGGCGCGCAGTTGCTGGAAGCGCTGGATGAGAAACCACATCTGTGCCCTGAAGGCAGCCCCGGGCTGCTCCTGGTAGAACTCTGCCAGAAATGGGTTCTCTTCGGAATCCAGCAACGTGCGCGCGTGCAGCCGGTCGGCCAGCAGCCGTGCCAGTGTCGTCTTGCCTACCCGGATTGGTCCTTCAATAGCGATCTGGTTTGGCGGGTGGTAATCGGCCATGTCTTACAGGCTCCCAGACGTACAGGCGACCTTCTAGGGCGCCATCCCCGGCAGGCTAACGCTACGCAGACGGCGGACCCGGCCGCGGTCCGCCGCGGCGGCCAGCAGCTCGGTGACGGTTCGCTGGCTGACCGGGTGCCGCAGCCCCGCGGCCAGGTCACGCAATGGTTCCAGTACAAAGCGGCGCTCTGCCAGCTGCGGGTGCGGGATGGTCAGCTCGCTGGTGCGCATGACGTGGTTCTGGTACAGCAGGATGTCAATGTCAATGGTGCGCGGTCCTCGCCGAACGCCGCGCCGGCGTCCCAATTGCCTTTCAATCCGCTGCAGTTGGCGCAACAGTTGCCGCGGCATGTACTCGGTTTCCACCTCCGCCACGCAATTCAAGAACCAGGGTTGCGCGGTGTAGTCCACTGGCTGCGTGTGATAGAGGGCCGAGACCCGGTGCACCCGGATTGCTGCGGCCTGCATCTCCTCCAGCGCGCGCGCCAGGTAGGCCCGCCGATCACCCAGATTGGAACCCAGACAGAGGTAGACTCGTTTCTTCACACTCCACTTGCTATAGGGCAGCTCACCGCTGTCTGCACCTCTTACACAGGCGGTGGAAACGTCTGGGCTGACCGTCGGCCGACCTCTCAGAACAGCTCAGAACAGGGCATAACAGATCAGAACAGCGCTGGCTGGCCCGACCGGCCCTCCGCCTTCTTATTGAGGTGCTGGTAGGCAAGCGCGGTGGCCACGCGCCCCCGCGGCGTGCGGTCCAGGAAGCCGGATTGGATCAGGAACGGCTCGTAGATCTCCTCAATGGCATCCACCTCTTCGCTGATGGAAGCGGCGATGGTATTGACTCCCACCGGGCCGCCGCCGTACTTCTCGATGATCGTCAGCAGCAACTTGCGGTCGATCTCGTCGAAGCCTAGCGGGTCCACCTGGAGCAGCTCCAGGGCCTCGCGGGCCACCGGGCCGGTGATGCGGCCCTGGGCGCGCACCTGGGCATAATCGCGCACACGGCGCAGCAGGCGGTTGGCGATGCGCGGAGTTCCTCGACTCCGCCGCGCGAGCTCCTCGGCGCCCTCTTCCTCCAGTTCCACCTTCAGGATGGCCGCCGAACGCTTCACAATCGTCCGCAGATCCTCCGGTGTATAGAAGTCCAGGTGAAGGATGATGCCGAAGCGTGAGCGCAGCGCCCCGGTAAGCAACCCGGCCCGCGTCGTGGCGCCCACAAAGGTGAACCGGGCCAGGCCCAGCGAGTGCATGCGCGCCCCCGGCCCCTGCCCAATCACGATGTCCACTCGGAAGTCCTCCAGCGCCGCGTAGAGAATCTCCTCAATCTCCGGCTGCAGGCGGTGCACTTCATCCACGAACAGGACCTGGCGCTCGGTCACGTTGGTCAGGATGGCTGTCAGGTCGCCTTTGATCTGAATCACCGGACCCGAAGTCTGCTGGAAGCGCGCCGCCAGCTCGTTGGCGACAATGGCTGCCAGAGTCGTCTTGCCCAGGCCCGGTGGGCCGTAGAGCAGAACGTGGTCCAGCGCCTCGCCGCGCGCGCAGGCGGCTTGAATGGCGATGCCCAGGTTGTCCTTCACCTGCTGCTGGCCGACAAACTCCTCCAATCGGCGCGGACGCAGGTGGGATTCAAAGCTGTGCTCCCCCTCCAGCGCCTCTCCCACTATCAAGCGCTTTGCAGTCACGGCCTCACCAGCAAGTGCAGAGCTCGTTTCAACAACTGATCAAAATGCGCGGCGCCGTCCTGGGCGACGGCCTGCCCGACTGCTTTCTCGGCCGCGGCCCGCGGGTAGCCCAGGTTGAGCAGAGCCGACAGCACATCTTCCTGAACCGGAGGCAGCCCCGGGCGAGCTGCCGGCTCAGCTTCGGCCCCGGCCACCTTGTCGCGTAGCTCCACCACGATGCGCTCGGCGGTCTTGCGGCCCACCCCGGGGATGTGGCTCAACTTCAGCAAGTCGTTTTGGCGAATGGCCGGCACCAGCTCCTGCACCTCCAAGCCCGAGAGAATAGTGATGGCCAGCCGCGGCCCGATGCCGCTAACGCTGAGCAGCTTCTCAAACATTTGTTTCTCACCCAGGCTGCGAAAGCCATAGAGCGCCAGCGCACCTTCGCGCACGTGCGTGTGGATGTGCAGTTGCGCTTCGGCAGGCGGGTCAGGCACCAGGTAATAGGTGGAGACCGGAATGTTCACGTCGTAGCCGACTCCCTGCACATCCAGGATCACCTGGCTGGGCCGTTTCTCCAAAACCCGTCCCCGTAGAAATCCAATCATGAAAAGGTGCCAAGTCTCATGTTTCAGATGTCAGGTTAGTCCCCTCCAGCCCACCGGTCAATCCCGCCGGCATCGAGATGACAGACAAATAACTGACACCTGGCACCTGAAGCCGAAAACCTGTGTCATTTGGCGTCGCGCCAGTTGTCGCCCACGCCGACGTCGGCCACCAGGGGCACCGAAAGGGCTGCGACTTGCTCCATTGCCCGCTTCACCAAGCTGCGCGCGGCTTCTACCTCCTCAGGCGGCGATTCCAGCAACAGCTCGTCGTGGACCTGAAGCAGCATCCGCGCACGCAGCCCCTGGCCTGCCAGCTCGTCGCGGATGCGGATCATCGCCACCTTGATCAGGTCAGCGGCGGTACCTTGCAGCGGAGTGTTAATGGCGGTCCGCTCGGCAAAGCCACGCTGCTGCGCGTTGCGGCTGTTGATTTCCGGGATCGGTCGCAGCCGGCCGTACAGCGTCCGCACAACACCCGAGCGACGCACCTCTTCCAGGCATTTATCAATGTAGCGGCGAACGCCGGCGTAAGTGGCGAAGTAATGGTCAATGAACTGCTGCGCCTCCGACTGCTCGATTCCAAGCTGCTGCGAGAGGCCAAATGCGCTGAGGCCGTAAACGATGCCGAAATTGACAGCCTTGGCGCGACGGCGGTGCTCGCCGGTCTGCAACAGAGGCGGCACGCCGAACACCAGCTCGGCGGTTCGCGAATGGATGTCCTGATTTTGACGGAAGGCTTCCAGCAGCACCGGGTCCTGGGAGAAGTGGGCCAGCAAGCGCAGCTCGATCTGCGAGTAGTCGGCCGAGAGAATCTTCCATCCCGGCTCGGGTAGGAACGCAGCGCGAATCCGCCGTCCCAGTTCGGTGCGAATGGGAATGTTCTGCAAGTTCGGGTCGCGCGAGGAGAGCCGGCCGGTGGCCGTGCCCGCCTGGTCGAACGTGGTGTGGATGCGGCCGGTGCGCGGGTTCACCAGCTTGGGCAGCGCGTCGATGTAGGTGTTCTTCAGCTTGGTGAGCTGGCGAAATTCCAGCACCTTCCGCGGCACTTCGTGCGCCTCGGCCAGCTCTTCCAGCACGTCCACGGCGGTCGAGTAGACCTTGCCCTTGCCGTACTTGCGCGGCGCCGGCAGCTTGAGCTGTTCGAACAGCACCTTGGCGAGCTGCTGTGGAGAATTAATGTTGAATTCGGCACCGCTGAGTTTATGAATTTCCGCCGTCAGCGTCTCAATCTGCCGGGCCAGTTGTTTGGAAAGCTCGGCCAGTTGGCGCGTATCCACACGCACGCCCACCTCTTCCATCTTGGCCAGCACCGGCGTCAGAGGCAGCTCGATTTCCTCGTAGACTGGCCGGAGACCGGCCTGCTCCACCTCCGGGGCCAGCAAGCGGGCAAGCTGGCCCAATACGTCGGCACGCTCCGCCGGGCTGCCGCTCAGGCGCGCGCCGAAACGACGCTTGGCCACCTCTTCCAGCGTGTAGTTGCCCTGGGCGGGATCCAGCAAGTAGGAATAGAGCAGCGTGTCATCGCGCACCCCGCGCAGCGCCATGCCCCGCGCGCGCAAGGCGTGGATCGCCGCTTTGGCGTCACACACCGCCTTGAACCTCTCATCTGATTCCAGCCAGGCTCGAGCGGCGGGAAGCAGCCGCTCGGGGATCATCCGTGCCAGGCCGGCCTGGGGCGAGACCGCAAGCCCCGGACCGAACCGGATCTGGCCTTCCTCACCGGCTTCCAGGGCCAGCGGCAGCGCTACTTCCAGCGCAACTTCGAGCGCAGATGGCAGCGCGGTCCCAGCGGGCAGCTTCTGAAGAAACTCGGCCACCTCCGCCTCACTCGAAAGTTCAGAGTGATCTCTCTCCCGGACCTCGAGCGCCGGCAACAACTCCTGCGCCAGGCTGTGCAATTCCAGTTCCTTGTAGAGCTGCTGGAGGGCAACCTTGTCGGGAGGCCGAGTGGCGATGGCCTCCAGCTCCAGGCTGACTGGCACAGCCGTCTCAATCGTGGCCAGCTTCTTGCTGAGCAGGATCTGGTCGCGATACTTCTCGAGGGACTCGCGGTAGGTCTTTCGCCCCACCTCCTTGGCACGCTGCAGAGCCTCCTCCACCGAGCCGAAGTGCTGGATCAGCTCGCGCGAGCCCTTCTCGCCGATTCCCGGTGCCCCGGGGATGTTGTCGATGGCATCGCCGCGCAGGGCCATCACGTCCGGTACCCGCCAGGGGGGCACGCCCAGCAACTCCTCGACCTTGGCCGCATCGCAAACCAGATCGTCTTTGGTGGGAATCAGGACGCGGACCAAGCCGGGGCTCTCTCCTCCGTTGGAGGTGACCAGTTGCAGCATGTCTTTGTCGCTGGAGACGATAGTGACCTCCAGCCCGGCCTGCGCCCCCTGCACCGCCAGCGCCCCGATCAGGTCGTCAGCTTCGTAGCCGGCAAACTCCAGGATGGGAATGTGCAGCGCTTCCAGCAGCCGCCGGATGTAGGGAATCTGTTGCACCAGTTCGGAAGGCATTTCAGCCCGGTTGGCTTTGTAGTCAGCAAACAGCGCGTCACGGAAGGTAGGCGCGGCTACGTCAAACACACCCGTGACGTAATCGGGCTGATGCGCCGCCAGTAGCTTGCGAAGCATGTTGTGGAGCACGAAGACCGCTCCCGTAGGCAAGCCCGCGCGCGTGTAGAAGCGTTGTGTCTGTGGCTGGTGGTAGGCCCGGAAAATGTAGTTCATCGAGTCGATCAGGAACAGCCGCCTACGACTCGCTTCCATGCGGAAATTCTAGCACGCCGACACGCAGGACTCCGGTTGACGGCGGCAGAGGACAGATCGCATGCTCGCAGCCGCGATGGACGGTGAAACCACGCCCGCGCCTGGAACTCCGACGAACCTTCCCGCGGTGCGCATCATCTACTTTGCGCTCGTGGGCGCCGTGTTGATCTATGGCGGGCTCATCCAAATGGTCCTACCGCCGGGGGGTGCGAAAGTCCCCTACCCGGTGGGGGAAGTGATTCTGGGCGTGGCGTTGCTGACCGCGGCGGCAGCGCTGTTCGTACGCTACCGCCTGGCAGCCGCAGCGACTCCGGTTCGCGCGCTCAATCTCTATGTACTCAGCTTTGCCCTTTCGGAAGCCCCGGCCATCTTCGGCCTGGTGCTGCACTTCCTGGGCGGCAGCCGCGGGGTGGCTTTTGGCTTGGTTTTCACTTCTCTCGCGGTACTCTTCCTTTGTTACCCGCGCAGGGCCTAGATCCGCGGCCGCACTCGGAAACGAAGCTGTGTCCAAGAGCCAAACTGTGTCGTAGATGCCGCAGTCTGAGTCGACAAGTGTGGCTAAAACGCAACAGTAAGCGCCCATGGTTAGTTCTATTAACCTTTTGTATACAAATGGATTAGTTTGTTTTTGCGAAACGGCCTGCGGTTTGCTAACCTGTGCGTGCCCCCGGGTGGAGTCGGGGTTGGACCGCCCTTGCACAGGCAGACCACAATCCGCAACCCGGTTGAGGTTTCAGGAATTGGCCTGCATAGCGCCGCCCGCGTAAACCTGCGCATCCTTCCCGCCGCTACGGGCCGTGGCATCGTCTTCCGGCGTACAGACCTGGAAAATTTCGAGATTGAAGCGAGCTGGAAGCACGTGGCGCGCGTCAGCTACGCCACCAGCCTGATGAAGAAGGGCGTGCTCATCTCGACCACCGAGCACTTGCTGTCGGCGCTGCTCGGCTGCGGGGTGGACAACGCGATCCTTGAGATTGACTCACTGGAGTTGCCGATCCTGGATGGCAGCGCCATGCCCTTCGTGGAGATGATCCAGCGGGCCGGCCTACGGCGCCAGCGCGCCAGGCGCTCCTACCTGCGAGTACTGCGCCCGGCAGAAGTACGCCAGGACGGAAAGCGCATTGGCATCTACCCGGCCGACACCTACCGCCTGAGCTGCACGATTGACTTCCCTCATCCGCTGATTGGCCGCCAGAACTTCGACTTGGAACTAACCCCAGAGAACTACGTGCGCGACATTGTGCCCGCCCGAACCTTCGGCTTTCTGCGAGACGTGGACGCGCTGCGGAACATGGGCCTGATCCGGGGCGCTTCGCTGGACAGCGCGCTGGTGCTGACGGATGCCGGTCTGCTCAACGGCAGCGGGCTTCGCTTCCCCGACGAATTCTGCCGCCATAAGTTGCTGGACCTGATCGGTGATCTGGCGCTCATCGGCCGCCCCCTGCTGGGACACGTCATCGCCGAACGGGCTGGCCACCAGATGCACGTGGTTCTGGTGGATCGCTTGATGCGCGACCGTTCGCTGTGGGAGGAAGTGGTCATCGAGGATTCGCCGCCCCCCGTGGCCGCCGCGGCGGCTGCGAGCGCCACACTTTCCCCCCGCCTATAGCTGCCGCGAGCCTGCCGGCCCGTCCTCCCAAACAGAATGGCGCTTCGCGAAGGGACGTAGCTGCCCCCGGAGAAACAGCCACTCCCGGCGCGGCCTCCGTACTTGGGTTACTTCTTGGGCGGAGCGACCGCGTCCTTAGCGGCCTTGGCCAGGTAGAACTTCACCGTGGTCTTAGCCGGAATCTTGATGGTCTCGCCGGTGGCGGGGTTGCGGCCCATGCGCGCCTTCCGCTGCACCTTCTTCATCCGGCCTAGGCCGGGCAGAACGAAGATGCCGCCCCGTTTGGTCTGTTGGACTGCCAGATCCACCAACGAATCGAGGAACTCGTGCGCTGCCTTATTTGTGAGTCCATTCTTCTCTGCCAGATGCCGGACCACCTGGCTCTGCGTCATTCGAGCTGCCATATTCCTCCTTCAATTGTTCCTGAGCGAGAACAACTATCATACGGAAAACAGACGCCCCGGTAAAGCCGACAATACTACATCGGCGCTTCGATAGGCTGGGGCCGAAGCACCCCCAGCATCCGTTGCAAGATCGGGGGGACCATCAAGGTCGTCACTACGGCCATGGCGACCAGGACGGAATAAAGCGTGCCGGAGAGGACACCGACGGTCAGCCCCAGTTGCGCCACAATAATGCCGACCTCGCCTCGCGGGATCATGCCTACACCAATCGTCGTCGCGTCGCGCCACCCGAGGCGCGCGGCCCCCAGGCCGCAGCCCACCAGCTTGGTGGTCGCCGCGGCCACAATCAGCAACAGGGCGAACAGCAGCGCGCTGGGCTCGCTAAAGAACTCTCGGCTCACGCGCATGCCAATATCAACGAAAAAAAACGGCATCAATAACTCGCCGATGGCGTGCATGTGGGTGTCCAGATCCGACTCGCGGCTATAGTCGGAAAGCAGCAGGCCGGCCATAAAGGCGCCAATAATGGCAGCGATGCCGATGTGGTTGGCCAGGTAAGAGAGACCCAGCATCAGCACCAGGGCAAAAACGAACATGGCATGTTCCAGGTGCAGCCGGTGCACCAGCGGCACCAACCGGCGGATCCATCGAAACCCCACAAGAACCAGGAAGCCAGTGAAGCCGAAGGCCAGTCCGGCAGTCGCGATCAACTGCGCGTAGTGAACCGAGCCGCCGGCCAGGCCGCTGACTAAGGCCAGCACAATCAGGGCCAGGATGTCGTCAATGACCGCGGCTCCCAAAATCACCCGGGCCATCCGCGTTTTCAAATGTCCCAGGCTCTGCAAGACCCGGGCAGTGATGCCCACGCTGGTAGCCACCAGGGCCGCGCCGACAAAAATGGATTCCAGGCTCGAATAGCCCCAGGCCAGCGCCAGCAGCCATCCGGCGAAAAACGGCAGCACGACGCCGAGAACAGCCACTTTAATCGCTGTGCCTCCCACCTCGAACAGCTCTCTGGGCTTGACTTCCAGGCCAACATTAAACAGAAGAAACATCACACCCAGTTCCGCCAGCGCGAAGGTGACTTCCGAAGGTCCCACCCAGCCCAGCAGTGCCGGCCCGATGAACACTCCAGCCAGGATTTCCCCCACCAGCCCCGGTTGACTGAACCGCTGGAAGATTTCTGCCAGCAACTTAGCCGAGACGAAAATGAGGAACAGCGTGAAGAGCAGGTCTGTCTCCTGACCTGCGGAAAACAGCGCAAAACAAGCCACGCCAGAATCCATAGTGAAAAAGGGCGACGCGAACATGCCGCGTCATTGTGTACAAAATTCCTGTCTGCGCGCAACACCTTTGCGGCTGCCCGCAAGTCGAGCCGGCAGGCCTGCGGAATCCTTGAGCACCCACCCCGGCGCTGATAAACTGCCGCATGCAAAGTGGTCGCCAGAGATGACGGACTAGAGATGACAGAAAAGAAGCTGCGCGTGTTGCTCGAGCAGGTACGGCGGGGAAAGGTGGACGTGGAAGGAGCCGTTGGGCAGCTCAAACACCTTCCATTTGAAGACCTAGGGTTCGCCAAGATTGACCACCACCGTGCCCTCCGCCAAGGCATGCCGGAGGTGATCCTGGGGCGCGGCAAGCAGCCGGAACAGGTGGTGGGTGTGGTGAAGAAGATGCTGCGCGTCTCGCCCAATGTGCTGGTGACGCGCGGCGACGAAGCCCTGTACCGTCGGCTCCGCAAGGCCATTCCCGCCGCGAAGTTCCACTCCCTTTCCGGCGCCATCACCATCCAACGCGATCACACCATCTACGGGCGCGGCAAGGTGCTGGTGATTTCGGCGGGCACCTCCGACATCCCGGTAGCCGAAGAAGCGCTAGTGACAGCGCGCGTCATGGGCAACCCTGTGGAGCATCTCTACGACGTCGGAGTGGCGGGCATCCACCGGCTGATGGGCAACCGGGACGTTCTGAGTTCGGCCCGCGTAATCATTTGCGTGGCCGGGATGGAAGGTGCGTTGCCCAGCGTAGTGGCCGGGCTGGTGGCTGTGCCGGTGATTGCCGTACCCACCAGCATTGGCTACGGCTCCAGCTTCCAGGGCTTGGCTGCGCTGCTGGGCATGCTCAACAGCTGCGCCAGCAATGTCGCCGTGGTCAACATTGACAACGGCTTCGGCGCCGGCTCCGTGGCCAGTATGATCAACCGATTGTGATCCACTTGGCAGCCCTCACCGAGTGCGGCAGCTTTGTGCCGCTTTCCATCTTAATGATTCTTGGCTTAATGACTCTTTGGCTCAATGATTTCTGGGGGCCAGAATCCTGAGGGGTGCCCACGTCTCGCCGGCTAAACCCTCGCTGGTGTCACGTGGGGGGCGGGCTCTCCGCGGTGTTGGACCGAGGGCGGAACAACACCATCATTCCTCCTGTACCACCTGCAACTTCAGTGTGGCGCTGACCTCGCGGTGCAGGCGCAGCGGGACTTCGTACTCACCCAGGTGCCTGATCGGCTCTTCCAGGTGGATCTTGCGCCGGTCGATGTGGTAGCCCTTGGCCTGCAAGGCGTCAGCAACGTCCAGCGAGGTGACCGAGCCGAAGAGCTGGTCCGCTTCGCCGGACTTGCGGGCAACGGTCACGGTAAGGTCGGCCAACTGGCGGGCGAGTTCCTCAGCCTGGGTGCGCTCATTGGCCTCGTGGCGGGCTGCCGCCGCCTTCTCCTGCTCCACAACCTTCTTGTTGCCCGAGGTGGCCGGCACCGCTAGTTTGCGTGGCAAAAGGAAATTGCGGGCGTACCCCGAGGCCACATCTACGACCTTGCCGCGCTGGCCCAACTTGGGGACATCGACTCGAAGGATCACTTCCATGGCACTCTCCCGAGATGGCGAATGGCAGTTGTGCGCCGGGGCAGCCTTGCGCGCCTCAGAGCTCGGCGGCGAAAGGAAGTAGGGCGATGTTCCGCGCCTTCTGGATCGCTTCGCTCAGCCGCCGCTGGTGCGGCGTGCAGACCCCGGAAATGCGCCGGGGGATGATCTTGCCCCGCTCGACGACGAACTGGCCAATCAGCCTCACGTCCTTGTAGTTGATGTTGTCAATCCGCTCGACGCAGAACTTGCAAACCTTCCTGCGCCGCGCGTATTGCTTCTTGACGCCCCCCGGTCTGGCGGGACGGCGTGGATACGCTTGGTTGGGCATGATACCTGCTCTACCTCCAGGGGCCGGACAGAGCCCGCCCCGTTACACTGCAGCCTCGGGCGCCGCCGCGGGCACGGGCGGCGCGGCCGAGGCGCCGCGCGCGACTCCGCGCTTGCCCCGCTTCTCCTTTTTCTCCCGTTTTTGGCGGAGCTTCTCCAGACGCTTGAGTTCCTGGTCAATCCGCACGGTCAGAAATTTGATGGCAGGCTCGGAGACCTTCAGGACTCGCTCGAACTCACGGACCGTGGGCGGCTCACATTCCAAGTTAAACAAGACGTAATAGCCCTCGCGGTGGCGCCGCACTTCGTAGGCCAACCGGCGCCGCCCCCACTTCTCTTTGCTTTGGACGGTTCCCCCAGTGGAAGACACCACGGTTTCCATTTGGGTCAGAAACCGATCCACATCCTCTTCGGTCATGTCCGGTCTGAGGATGAACAGAATCTCGTAAGCGCGCATTTTCCCTCAGCTTCTCCAGGCCGCACGCTCGCCGGCGGCCACGCGAGCAACACAGCCTGGTTTGGGCAACCTGCTCACAGGTTGCGGAGGAGCCTATCGCCTGTGTTTAGGCTACCGAGCCACGGCCGGCGGCAGTCACTCCCCCTGTTTTTCAGCGGCCTGTTCAGGAGGCCGGCGGTTGAACCGGTTCATTGCCTTCTGCAGGCCTTCGCGCAGGATCAGCAGCACCGCCTCCGCCGCCCTCTCCACTTGCTCATCCACCCGCTTCAACTCCGAACGGCGGTAGGTCCGCAGCACGAAGTCCGAGGCGTCGTTCACTGGATGCTCGGGGCCAATGCCCAAGCGCACCCGCAAAAACTCCTGCGTGCCGAGCGCCCCAATAATGGACTCCAGGCCGTGGTGCCCGCCAGCGCTGCCGTGGGGGCGGATACGCAGTCCCCCCTCCGGCAGGGACAGCTCATCACTGACCACCACCAGCGCCTCCGGAGTCAACTCCAAAACCTGAAGCAGTTCTCGCACCGCCAGCCCGCTCAAGTTCACGTAGGTGAGGGGCTTGGCCAGCACCACCGATTGCCCCTCCAGCTCGGCGTAAGCCAGCAGACAGCGCGCCTCGGGCCGTTCGACCCGCGCCCGGGCCGCTTCGGCCAGCCGATCCACCACGAGGAAACCCAGGTTGTGGCGCGTAAACTGGTATTCGATCCCGGGGTTACCGAGACCGATGATGACGCGCATCTCTCGGCGCGGAAGTCGGCGGCGCGGGAGCCGGCCGGGCTATTTCTTCTTGGCCTCGGTGGCTTCCTCTTCTTCCTCCTCGCCCTTGCCCTTGCGAATGACCTCGGGCTCGGCCGACGCGGCCTCCTCGGACACAACCGCCTCCTCCGCAGGCTTCTCTTCGACTTGCCTGGGCGCAACGACGTGCACCACGACCAGCTCGGGGTCAGAGAGAACGCGCACCTTTTCGTCCACCTTGAGGTCCCGCACCCGCACGCTCGTTCCGATCATCAGCTCGCTGACGTCAGCATGGATACTATCCGGGATGTCGGCGGGGAGGCACTCGACTTCCACCTCGCGCGCCACAAACTCCAGAATGCCGCCCTGCAGCTTGACGCCCGGAGCCTCTCCCAGGCGGACGACCGGCACGGTGGCCTGCAGTTGCTGGTCCAGCACTATGCGCTTTAAGTCCACATGCAACAGTCTGCTGTGCACAGGCTCATACTGCCAGTCCACCAGCATGGCCTTGGTGGTTTCGCCGCCCTTGACCTCCACCGTAAGGATCGTGTTCCGTCCGGTCTCCGATTCCAGCACGGTCCGCACCTGCCGGGGGTTCAGCGCCACGGCCACGGTCGGCTGGCCGGCCCCGTACAGGACCCCGGGCATATGGCCGCTCTGGCGCAGGCGTCGGGCCACGTTCTTGCCGGTCTCGGTGCGAGGCTCGGCTTCGATGACCGTCTTGTTCACCATGGCCGCAGGTTCCAAACAGAGAATTTCATGATTGCAAACTCAAATGAACAGTTGGCTGACGGAGGTCTCCGCGTGAATGGAATGGATGGCCTTAGCCAGCAGCTCGGCGATGCTTAACACCTTGATCCGGTCGCAGCCCTGCGCCTCCGGCTGCAGTGGGATCGAGTTGGTGACCACCAGCCGTTCGATCGGCGACCTGCAGATCCGCTCCACCGCACTCCCGGACAGCACCGCGTGAGTCGCCGAGGCAAAGACGCGGCGGGCGCCGTTGTCCAGCAGCGCCTCGGCCGCCTTTACCAGCGTCCCAGCCGTGTCCACAATGTCGTCCACAATCAGGGCAGTGCGATCGTGCACGTCGCCGATGACGTGCATCACTTCAGCCACGTTGACTTCCTCGCGGCGCTTGTCCATGATCGCCAGCGGCGCGTTCACCTTCTTGGCGAAAGAGCGCGAGCGCTCCACGCCACCAGCGTCCGGTGCCACGACGGTCAGATCGGCCAAATCGAGGCTCTGGAAATAACTCACCAGCACTGGCGAGGCAAACAGGTGATCGACCGGGCAATTGAAGAAGCCCTGGATCTGCGACGCGTGCAGGTCCAGGGTGAGCGTGCGGCTGGCGCCGGCCGTGGTCAGCAGGTCGGCCACCAGCTTGGCCGAGATTGGTACCCGGGGCTTGTCCTTCCGGTCCTGTCGAGCATACCCGTAGTAGGGGATCACGGCGGTGATGCGCTGGGCCGAGGCCCGTTTGAGCGCGTCAATCAGCAGCAGCAGCTCTACCAGGTTGGTATCCACCGGCTGGCAGGTGGGCTGCACCACGAAGACATCGGCCCCGCGAACGTTCTCCAGGATTTGGACGTAGACCTCCCCGTCGCTGAAGCGAGTCACGGAGGCGTCGGCCACCGGAACCTTCAGGCAAGCGCAAATTTCCTCGGTCAGCAGCGAGTTGGCGTTGCCGCCTAGGATTTTCAATCGGTCACTGTCCATACCCAACCCACTCGCGCGCCAGTTCAAGGCGTGGGACTGTCCGAGTTACCCAGATCTGCCAGCGGGGCCATCGGCGCCGTAGTCGCGCCGCAGCATGCCGGGCCGCCGTTCCCGAATCGAAAATTCCAAACACGGCCGAACCGCTGCCGGAAAGCATTGCCGCCGATGCGCCGGCTCGAGTGAGAGCTGTCTTGAGCCGCACCAGTTCTGGGTAGGTGGAAAAAACAACCGGCTCAAAATCGTTCCTGAGTCGGTCCCATCTCCGACTACAAACGATGGCGCAGAAGTTAAATATACTAAGGTCTGTCGCGGTGCTTGTCAACGCCACGGGGTCGAGTGGTTCCGGATTGCCTCGGGCCTGATCGAGCTGCCGGTAAGCGTCGGCGCTAGAAACGTGCAGGCCCGGATGGACCACCACAAGGGGTAGAGCCGGAACGTCGGGCAACGGATAGACCTCAGTTCCCCGACCCAACCCGATGGCCTGGCCGCCCACCAGAAAAAACGGGACATCGGCACCCAGCTCCGCCGCCAAAGCCAGCCCACGTTCCGGCGCCAACGGCCGGCCCAACAAAACAGGCAGCACTCGCAGCACGGCTGCAGCATCGCTGGAGCCGCCCCCTAACCCGCTGCCCGGCGGAATCTTCTTGTTGAGCGTCAGCCGGACCGTGCGCCGTTCCCCCAGTTCTTCTAATACGGCTTCCGCTGCCAGAACCGCCAGGTTGGGCAGTCCAATTGCCTCTGCCCCGTCGCCAGACAGTTCCACTTTGGCCGTTCTGGCTGCCTTCTCCTGCAGGTGCAGTTCATCGTGCAGCGCGATGGTTTGGAAGACCGTACGGAGCTCGTGGTAGCCGTCGGGACGCCGACCCAACACTTGCAGCCCGAGGTTAATCTTGGCGGGACATTTCACCCGGCGGAAGGCCGCCCGGAGAGGCCGGTTTGACCGCGGACTCAATCTCGCTTCTTGCCGGTTTCCCGGGCCAGGCGCACTTTAGCGCCTTCCAGTTTCTTCTGGATCTTCGCCACTACCTCCGGGTCAGCTTCGCTGGGCAGGGCGCGCGACCACTGGGCCAGCGCCTTCTGCCAATGAATCAGCGCTTCGCGAATTCGCCCGGTGCTGTAGTACACGTCGCCCAGGTGGTCGTGGATGGTGGCATCGCGGGAAATCCGCTGGACCGCCCTCAGCAGGTACTGCTCGGCCGCGTCGAACTGGTCCAGTTTGTAAAACACCCAGCCCAGGCTGTCCAGGTAGGCTCCGTTATTGGGGTCCTGCTCCAGGGCGGCTTGAATGTATCGTTTGGCTTCCTCAAGGCGCACGCCACGGTCGGCCAGCATGTAGCCGAGGTAGTTGAGGGTCATCGCACTCTGGGGGTTGATGGCCAGGGCTTTCTGGAACTGCTCTTCGGCGCCGTTGTATTTCTTCTGCCGTTCCAGAATGGAGCCCCAGAGGAAGTGAACGAACTCCTTTTCCTCTTGGCGCGACGAGTACTTTTCCGCTGCGGCGATAGCCTGCTCGGCCTCTCGATAGCGCTTCGCGCGCTCGTTCACCTGAGCCAGGGTGAGCAGCACCTCGCGGTCCTCCGGTTTGTCCTGGAGCATGGCTCGCAGAATCCGGGAGGCGCGTTCCGCCTCTCCGCTCTCCCCCAGAAGCGAAACGTGAGTGAGCTTCAGGCTGCGTTCCTCGGGGAAACGTTGGAGTGCCGCTTCAGCCTCGGCCAGCGCCCGGGGTAGCTCTCTGGCTTGGCGGAGGGTTTCCACCAGCTGGGTGGCCCCGCGGACTGCGTTTTCCTCGTCGCTTTCCAGCATCTGCCGGAACGCCTCTTCCGCAGCCGTGTAATTTTCCGTGCTGCGGTACAGAACACCGAGCCGCTCCAACAAGATGGCCCGGTTGGCTTTCTCGCGTGGACCCTGTTGGCTGGCGTCGGCCTGGTTCGTCTGGTCCAACAACTTCTGCATTGCCTGGATGGCCTCGTGCGGCCGACCCTGGGCTTCGTGCAACAATGCCAGGTTGTAAGGAACCTCCACGCTTTCCGGCATCAGTGCCCCGGCCTTCCTCAGGTTTTCCAATGCCAGATCGTACTTCCGCAGCTGGCGGTAGATTTGCCCCAGCCGCAGGAAGGCGTTCCCGTTGCGGGGTTGGGCGGCCGCCACCGCCTGATAGGGAACCAGGGCTTCCTCGTACTGTTCGTTGTAGATCAGGTTGCGGCCCAGGGCGCTGAGGAATTGAGTGTTGTCCTTGTCCCGCTCCAAAGCCTTGCGGTAGGCTTGAATGGCTTTCCCATGCTCGCGCCCCTGTTCGTAGGCCGCCCCGAGGGCTGCTAGGAGCTTGGGGTCCGGATTCCGGCCAGTGGCTTTTTCCAGCAGTTCCGAAGCAGCATGAAACTGGCTGGCGTCGGTGTAGAGGAAGGCCAGGGTCGTCAGCGCCGCCTCGGATTCCGGCTCCAGTGCGAGCGCCTCCTTGAGCACCTCCTCGGCCTTGCTAAAGTCGCTGCTCAACCGGTACAGCCTCCCCAGGGTGACCCGGACACCCGGGTCCTTGGGCTGGAGCCGGGCAATCGCTTCGAACTGCTCGATGGCCCGGCGCAGCACGTCTCCCCGCTGCGTGCCGCCTGAGGGCTCCCCTAGCACCCGCAGGTAAATGCGGCCCAAGAGGCGCCGTGCCTCCAGACTACTGGGATCGCGCTGGAGCACCTCTTCGGCTTGCAGCACCGCCTCGCGGATGCGCCCGGTGCGGGCGTACAGGTCGGCCAGCTCCGCGCTAAGGAAAGCTGAATCCGGGTCGAACTGGATGGCCTGCTTGTATTCTTCGATGGCCCGGGCAAAGTAATCCTGCCGGTTGTGGGCTACTGCCATTTCCTTGTAGAGGTGAGCCAAAGTGTAGTGGTAATAGGACCGACCGCGGTCCGGAACGGCGGCGGGCAAGCTGCTGGGGTCACCAGGCTGCGCTTCAGGCTCCTCGGATTGTTGGCCGCACAGCCCCCCGGAACCTAGCAGCAACAGTAAGACTAGCGACAGGGATCTGTTCATCAAGCCGCCTGTTCAGAAGACATCTTGCCCACTTCTGCCCAGTATAGCACCACCTCGAGGCCCGAAAACGGATCAGATAAGGTCACCAGTAAGAACTGTTCTGGCACGTGCCCGTTCGAGTTGACGGTCTTCCTCCACTAGTGTAGGAAGTGGCGCACGCCAGTGAAGATCATGGCCAGGCCGAGCCGGTCGGCCGCCGTGATCACTTCGCGGTCGCGGATCGAGCCGCCCGGCTGGATGACAGCTGTGATGCCGACCTTCGCGCCCTCTTCCACGCCGTCGGGGAAGGAAAAGAAGGCGTCGGAGGCCATCACCGTACCGTCGAGAGAAAGCACGGCTTTGCCCGCGCCCAGCTTCACCGAATCCACTCGGCTCATTTGTCCGGCTCCCACACCCACCAGCTGCCCCTCGCGGGCAAAGACGATGGCATTGGACTTCACATGCTTGACGATTTTCCAGGCGAACAGCAGCGCGCGGATCTCCTCCTCGCTGGGAGAGCGCTGGGTGACCACCCGCAGTTCCTTCTGAGCCAGCCGGTGCTGATCCGGAGTCTGCGCCAGCAGGCCGCCGCTGATGTGTCTCCATTGGAGCTGATCGCCAGCCCGCTCGCCGTCGGCCATCTCCACCAGTCGCAGGTCCTTCTTGGAAGCCAGGCGTTGACGCGCGCCGGCGCTGTAACCAGGGGCGATGATGGCCTCCACGAAGGTCTTGGCGACCTCTTCAGCCGTCTCGGCCTCCAGTGGACGGTTGAAGCCGAGCACGCTGCCGAAGGCCGACACCGGGTCGGTGGCCAAGGCCCGGCGATAGCTCTCGACTTGGCTGGCTGCGCTGCCCAGACCGCAAGGATTGGTATGCTTGATAATTGCGGCGGCAATTTCGGAGAATTCACTGACCAGTTCCCAGGTCGCATCCAGGTCCACCAGATTGTTGTAGGAAAGCGGCTTTCCTTGGAGTTGCTGCGCGCCGGCCAGCCCCACTGCGGACTGGTTTCTTGCCCGGTACAGGGCTGCCTGCTGGTGCGGGTTTTCGCCGTAGCGCAAGTCGCTGACTTTTTCCAGCGGCAGCCACTGCAACGGCGGGAATGGCGAAGACTCGGCCGTGACAGTAGCCGGAGCTGCGGGGTTGGCGGTTTTGGCCAGAGTTTGCGCAATGGCGGCGTCGTAGGCGGCGGTCGCGGCGAAAGCCCGCTGCGCCAGCCTCCAGCAAGTCTCCATCGGCAGCTCCCCGCCCGTCTGCTCCAGTTGCCTCAGCAGCGGCTGATAGTCATCGGGAGAGACCAACACGGCCACGTCGCGGAAGTTCTTGGCGGCCGAACGGATCATGGAGGGGCCCCCGATGTCGATCTGTTCGATCAGCACCTCAAGCACCTCGTTGCGGGCGTCGGCCTGCTCAAACTGGTACAGATTCACGATGAGCAGGTCAATGGGGCGAATCCGATGGTGCTCGAGTGAGGCCAGGTGCTCCGCCTGGTCCCGCCGCGCCAACAATCCACCATGGATGGCCGGGTGCAGGGTTTTGACTCGTCCATCCAACATTTCCGGAAAGCCGGTAACCTCGGCAACCTCAGTGACCGCCAGGCCGCTTTTCCGCAACAGACGGGCCGTTCCACCGGTGGAAATCAGCTCGATTCCCAGTTTCGCCAAGCCGCGGGCAAATTCCACCAGCCCACGCTTGTCGGTCACACTCAACAGAGCGCGTTGAATCTTCGGCATAGATGGGGTCGGGAAAATAGAGGATGCCGACGCTTTGGATCGTCAGAAACTCAGGATGAGCCTTTTGCTTTTAATCGGACCTGGCCTTTTTCCACCTCCACGACGTATTCCACAGACTGACACCCCTGGTCTTTCTTCAACTGCTCGGTCTTCTGCTTGACGAAGCGCTTGAAGTTGTCCAGCGGCAGGGCGTCGCCCGCCTGCCCACACTGTTTCTTGGCCTCCACCAGGGCCTCGAACAGCTGTTCCACCTTTTGGTGCTCTTTGTCCGGGTCCTGCCATTGAGTTTTGAACGCTGCCGGGGCTTCCTCGCGCGGCTCCTCGCGTCGGCGCGCCTCGCGGCCTTCCTCGCGGGCTTTTACTTTCTGTCGCCACATGTCGTTGAAGAGGGCGTAGCGCTGCACCAGGCTGTTGTAGCGGAACCGTTGAGCAAATGTCAGCTTTTGCCCCTCGCCGTAGCGCTTAATCAGGCTCTCGATCTTCCAGTGCAGGTCCGTGGGAGGACGCTTCCTGGCGCCGTTAAAGTAGATGTCAAACTCGATCTTCAGCCGGCGGATGCCGTCCTCGATCTGGGTGATTGCTTCGTCAACGGTCATGTGAACTTCCTTAATGGTAGGCCAATCCAGGCGGTGAAGCAAGAGCGGTTGGAAATCGAGTCCGTAGGACCGGAAGGCCGGCGATCCCTACCGCGGGAAGGCACTGTGGCCCGCTGGTTGCTGGTGACTGATTGGTTTCCCCCTTCGCAACAGTAATTGCGATCCCGGACCGGCTGGGCTACTTTTGCGGTTATGCATGAACGTGGCGAAGCTGGAACCGACGTGCCCGTGGTTCTCACCATTGCGGCCTTCGACCCTTCCGGTGGCGCCGGTATCATCGCAGACTTGAAAACCTTTGCCGCCCACAATTGCTACGGGGTGTCAGCGGTGACGACACTCACCGTGCGACACACCGAACGGGTGGGCGGTCGCCAGGACGTTCCATCGTCATGGTTGGCCCAGCAGATCGCGCCTCTGACGGAGGACATCCCCCTGGCCGGAGTTAAGATTGGTCTGATGGGTTCGGCCGCCAACGTTGAGGCGGTGGTCGCCGCACTGGACCGCTATGCTCTGCCGTTTGTGGTTCTGGACCCGATGTTTCGCTCCGGCAGCGGCGCCTCCATGCTGTCGCCGGAGGCCGTGGAGCTGCTGCACGACCGGCTTCTCCCCAAAGCTACCCTCATGACTCCCAATACGGAGGAGGCCTCCCACCTGACCGGGCGGAGCCTGCGTACCGTTGAGGAGATGAAAGCGGTCGCCGCAAGCCTCCACGGCATGTGTGGAGCAGCGGTGGTGATCACCGGGGAGCACCTGGAAAAGCCCCAGGACGTGCTGTTTGACGGCAAAGAGAATTTCGTCTTTGCTGGCAATAGGGCTGGCGGCCGGCTCCGCTCACCGAAGATGCATGGGGCCCGCTGCACGTTCTCTTCGGCGATCGCGGCCAACCTGGCCCTGGGCAAGTCCCTGCCGGACGCAATCGTGCTGGCTAAGGCTTACGTCACCCAGGCCATGGAAAAAGGTCACGCGATGGGACGCTGGCCCGTGTTGCTCAACCACCTGTATCGGCTACAAGCCCCGGGGCCGCCGCGCGCGGTGGCTCTCGAACCAGTCGAATCGCACGCCGCCGGGCACCGCTAGAGCGGGCGCCTCCAGCCAGCAACCCCTCCACACCCGTTTCGGCGCCTGCTACACTGAGAAGCGCAAGGGTCTTCCCACACTCTGAAACAGGGCTTACTGATGCCAGGCAGCGGCAGTGACCAAAGACGAGTCCCGAGTGCCACTCCGGTTGCCACCTGGCGGAGCCAGTCCAAGGACCAGTCCAAAGAAATGAGGGACAATGCCTGCATTGGGTTCCGCGACTACCAGCCGGGCGATTTCCGCGCTCTATGCGATATTGACCGGCTGTGTTTCCCTGCAGGCATCGCCTATAGCCCCGCTGAGTTGTCCTACTGGCTGCGGTCCCGAGACACCTTCGCGATTGTTGCGGAAGACCAGCAGGCGACCTGCATCACCGGATTTGTCCTCGGCCGCCGGGAACACGACGCCAATGGTCACATCATCACGATTGAGGTGCTGCCCGAACACCGCCGGGCGGGCATCGCCACGGAGCTGATCGAGCGCGCCCAGGAGCGATTCAAGCAGATGAAGGTCACGCACGTAGAGCTCTTTACCTGGGTGGAGAACACTCAGGCAGTGGCCTTTTACCGCAAGCTGGGCTACCAGACCGTGGCCCGTGTCCGCCGCTACTACCTTGGCCGCATGGACGCCTGGCTGATGGCCCGAGAGCTCTAGCGAAGCAATCCCGATCCGCCTCGGCCTTTCCTTTCCAGCATCAGAATTGACGAGGCCAGTGTCATAGCGTTAGCCTTGGCGATCATAGGGGTTCACAAAGACAAGTATGCAGAGCAGGCGAATGGATATGTGGTGGCTTAGGCGGGCACTCCTGTCCGCACTGGTCGGCTTCGCCTTCGCAATCCCCTTTGTGACGGCACCCGCCACGCGAGCCAAAGCATTGCAGGAGGAGGCCGGACAAGCGCAGGCGAGCGCTGAACAGGCACCCGGTCCGAGCGAGGCTTATCTGATTCTCGCAAAGGGGCCTGTTAACAGTCGCCTGACAAGGCACATTCGCCAGGAGCTCCAGAAAGCAGCGGCCTCAGGAGCACAAGCCGCAATCCTAGAAATTGACACTTTCGGCGGAGAGTTGGACGCGGCCGTCGCAATCCGAGACGCTCTCTTGGACGCGCCGTTGCGCGTCATCGCCTTTGTGAACAAACGCGCCATCTCGGCCGGCGCGCTGATTGCCCTGGCTAGCCACGAGATCGTTATGGCGCCGGGAGCCACGATCGGGGCGGCCACTCCCGTGCGGTTGACCTGGACGGGGTCGGAGCCGGCAGGGGAAAAGGCGATCAGTTACTTCCGCAAAGAGATGAAGGCGACCGCGGAAAGCCGAAATCATCCCGGCGCGCTGGCCGAGGCGATGGTAGATACCGATGTGGTGGTCCCGGAAGTCGTGGAGAAGGGGAAGCTGTTGACCTTGACCACCCAGGAAGCCTTGACCCTGAAGCTTGCGGCAGCTAAGAGCGAAGATCTGGAACAGCTGCTCGAAACCTACAAGCTCGAACTGGTCGCCGAAAGCCGCAAGGAAGCCGCGCGTGCAGCCGAAGCGGTGGATGCGCGCGGTTGGTTCGAGCAGTTTCGCGCCTGGCATGTTTGGTTGCTCCTGGGTCTGGCGCTGGTTGTGGTAGAAATCCTGATCCCCGCATTCTTTGTTCTCTGGTTCGGGGTGGGAGCTTCGGTGGCTGCTTTGCTGGCCTTCCTGGGGATGTCGCAGGCGGTTCAGGTGAGCGCCTTTTTGGCTATTTCGTTCCTGCTGCTGGTGTTTTCGCGCACCATATTCCAGAGCACGCTGTTTCGCAGCCAGCAGAGCGTCGCCACAAATGTCGAAGCACTCAAAGGCCAGCAAGCAATCGTGCTGAAGGCCATGGAGGGGAGTCTCCAGCCCGGCTCGGTGAAGATTGGCGGCGAGGTGTGGTCCGCGATCTGCGAGGAGGAAACCCAGATCCTCGAAGGAGCCAAAGTGGAGGTTCTGGATGTGGTGGGGAACAAGGTTCGGGTGAAACCAATTTAGGAGGGAGCTATGTCAGGGTTTACTTTCTTTGTTGTGGTGATTGTGCTTATCGTAGTGGCCAAAAGAGGTGTCCAGCTCGTTCAGCAGGCCACGGTCAAGATCGTGGAGAGGTTGGGCAAGTTCCACAAGATTGCTCACAGCGGGATCAATTTCATCTGGCCGTTTGTGGACAACGTCCGGCCATTTGCTTTGTTGGGCCGGCGATCTTCCCATGTGGACATGCGGGAACAGGTGATGGACTTTGTGCCCCAACCCGTGATCACCCGCGACAACGTCACCATGGAAGTGGATACGGTACTGTACTTCCAGATTACCGATCCGTTTAAAGCCACTTACGAAATCGTTGACCTGGGGGCGGCCATCCACCAGCTCACCGTGACCAGCCTGCGCAACGTGATGGGCGAGCTGGCGTTGGATGAGACCCTCACCTCGCGGGAGACGGTGAACATCAAGCTGCGCGATGTGCTGGATGAGGCCACCGACAAGTGGGGAGTCAAGATCAACCGCGTGGAATTAAAGAACATCGAGCCGCCACGGGAGATTCGCGACGCCATGGCCATGCAGATGAAGGCGGAGCGCGAACGGCGGGCCGTGGTCACCGAGGCGGAAGGCACCAAGAGGTCAGCCATCTTGAGCGCCGAAGGGCAACGGGAGGCCGCCATTGCCAGAGCCGAAGGAGAGAAGCGCGCCACCATCCTGGATGCGGAAGGCGTGGCCGAAGCGCGGCTGAAAATCGCTCAGGCAGAAGCTGAGGCGCTCACTCGCGTGCGCGGAGCGTTGGGCGAGGCCAGCCCGGCCAACTACCTCATCGCACTGAAGTACCTGGAGTCGCTCGAAAAGATCTCCGCGGGACAGGCAACCAAGATCTTCCTCCCCTTCGAGGCCAGCAGCATTCTTGGCTCGGTGGGAGGCATCCGCGAGATGCTCGCGACCGAGCGCACGCCTCCAACCAAGCGCGAGTAGCCCAGATCCTTCCGCGGGGACCCGGTGAATCTTGCCTGGGGGAAGGAAGCGTTCCGACGCCAGCAGTTCCGATGCCAGCAGCGGTGCTTTGCTCAGGTTGGTTTCTTGCGCAGCAGGCGGTCCGGACTCCAGGGACCGGGACCGGCGGCGAACAGGTACAAGAACACGAAACTGTACAGAGCGCCCAGCTCGCCCCCATTCAGAATCGGCCAGAATCCTCTCGGAAAGTGGGCCATGAAATACGCCACCGCCATCTGACCACTCAAAAGAAAAGCAGTGGGCACGGTGAAGAGGCCCAAGATGAGCAGCAGGCCTCCCACGAGTTCCAGGAAGCCGGCAAACCAGATGAGGGAAAAGAATTGGGCTTTGGCGCCGGTTCCCCCCATTCCTCCCAGGAGTCCGAAGACTTTCTGGAAGCCGTGGAGTGAGAAGGTAAACCCGGCGATGATCCGCAACAACGAAAGCACATAAGGTTCCAGAGCCGCAATTTTCGCTTGAAGCACGATTTCCTCCGAGGCAACAGCTCCCGGAAGGGAGCCCCGATGTCACCTGCGTGATGTCACATGAGTTCGGGCGGCCGGATCTGGCTCAAGCGAGAGCCAGACATCGGACCGCAGGGAGTCCCTCAGCCGCTATCGTCCAACTCCTGCCCTGGTCCGACGAGACAAATACCTTCCCTTCTGAGGTACCGAAAGCCGCCTGGGCATCATGTCCCGCTAAGCAATACGTGTCGATATTCTTGGAGAACCACTTGGGCAGACCCTTCTCGCATCGCTCAAAGTGCCCGCCACCAGAAACAGGTCTTCGGTACAACGCGGCACGGTGTGTGAATGGACCTGTTGATGCCGTAACCAAGACCGTCTCATCAGCAACCGCGACTGCTCGGAGGTAGTCTCCATGCAGCCCTTGAGCATCAAACTCCCAGGACTTTCCTCCATCGGCACTGACGGCGAGCCCCTGAGCCGTAGCCGCAAAAACCAGCCCGGAGCCAGGGTCGCAGAGAACCTGATGAACGTCGGCCTCGACATCGATGGTGGGGTGCCAGGACTTACCACCGTCTTCGGATCGCGGCACTCCTCCGACGTGGACATTGACATAAACCGTGCCCTTCGGGTCAGCAGACATCGACCGCACATCCGGTGGCCCGCCCCACGGTGTAAACCATGCGTCCCTACCTTCAGTTTGGTCGAAGGAATGGACCCGCTCAAGCTGCCCGTCTCTCAGCAGAAACAGATAGGCTTCCGATGTCCCTAGGAAAATTCCAGACGACGCAAGCAATAGACAGTTCGCCTC
This sequence comes from Terriglobia bacterium, assembly GCA_965223005.1. Taxonomy (GTDB): domain Bacteria; phylum Acidobacteriota; class Terriglobia; order JAJPHL01; family JAPKYU01; genus CBDBKE01. The sequence continues at coordinate 645,705 of CBDCVK010000010.1, forward strand.
TTGGGCGTCAATGGAAGTGACCCGCTTCCAGTCGCCTCTGGGAGCGACATGCCAAACTTCCCTGCCATCGACAATGGCCCACCGCCCTGAAGCGTGGCTCGTCACCCACCTGACTTCGCCCCCAGCCAGCTGGACACTCAGGTCCTCACCTAATTCATGGAGTCCATCGGTCGTTCCCACCAAGACCTTAGCTGGCATCATCTGGTCCCAACCTTAATTTGCCATAGGCAGAAATGCGAGCGAGCTCAGGATCGCCTCGTTACGCAGGTATTTCCTCCTCCATTGATATTACCGCGAATCAAGTTATGACGACATTTCCTTTTTTGTGCCCTCTATCGACATACCGGTGAGCCTCGGCAGTCTGTTCCAACCGATAGGATCTATCTATGACTGGTTTTATCTTTCCCGCCTCAGCAAGCTCTTTGAGGAAGATTAGATCTTTGGTCTTTTCGCTTGCTGGCCTCAAACCTGTGAACGTAATCATCGACCTTTTGTTGCCGATCTTTGAAGTCCATAACATTTGAAATAGAATTGCTAGCGTGGGGACAGTTGAAAGATAGACCCCTCTTTGCTTTAGCGAGCCTTTACAACGTGAAAATGAACTCTTGCCTACTGCGTCACAAATGATGTCATAGGTTTCATCGCTTTTGGCAAAATCCTCTTTAGTGTAATCAATGACTTTATCGGCTCCCAGAGACTTCGCCAATTCCAAATTCGTGGTACTGCATACTCCGGTGACTTCCGCCCCGAAGTACTTGGCAAGCTGTACGGCAGAAGTGCCTACCGATCCAGAAGCGCCATTGATTAGGACTTCTTGTCCGCGCTGAATCTTTCCGGCATCTCTTAGGAAAGGCAGTGATGTTAATCCTCCACCACAGACGCTGGCGGCTTCACCATAAGTCATATTGGTCGGTTTCAATGTCAGTGCCCCTTCTTCAGGCAGGCATATGTACTCGGCATGAGCGCCAAAAGCGGCATCGCTAGCCGCAAAAACCTCGTCACCTTCTTTAAATCGCTTTACATCTTTGCCAACTGCTTCAATTTCTCCGGCTAAGTTAGACCCTAGTGTAGTTATCTTTGGTCTTATGGGACCAGTGGCAAATCTTGCAATAAACGGATCACCCTTTCGAAAGGTGCAGTCCTCTGACGTAACTGTTGCCGCATATATTCTTATCAGTACTTCATTGTCCTTTGGAGTGCGTTTGTCTACCTCTTTGAGCTGAGAACATCCGGTAGCCCGTATTGTGTGTATACAATCGCTTTCATAAGCAATATCCGTCATACTTTATCTAAATCTCTCTGAACACCCACCCAATCCAGAGTTCTAACCGGAATTTCCGATTTGACCTTCCCTTTCGCCGTTCGGTTAAACTCCTTACGCCGGAGGCAGCTTCTTGTGTCAAGCCACCGGTCCAGGTTGACGGCCTCCGACGCTCCAGGCCCCGATGCCTTAGACCCTAGTGTAGTTATCTTTGGTCTTATGGGACCAGTGGCAAATCTTGCAATAAACGGATCACCCTTTCGAAAGGTGCAGTCCTCTGACGTAACTGTTGCCGCATATATTCTTATCAGTACTTCATTGTCCTTTGGAGTGCGTTTGTCTACCTCTTTGAGCTGAGAACTCCGGTAGCCCGTATTGTGTGTATACAATCGCTTTCATAAGCAATATCCGTCATACTTTATCTAAATCTCTCTGAACACCCACCCAATCCAGAGTTCTAACCGGAATTTCCGATTTGACCTTCCCTTTCGCCTAAACCCTTACGCCGGAGGCCTTCTTGTGTCAAGCCACCGGTCCAACGGCCTCCTTTGGATGGCATCGAGGCTCGTTTTAGCCGTTCCGCGGGCTTGTCTGGTCTGTTTCTGCTCACCAACCAGGCCCGTTGCCAACACTTTTTTCACTGGATGACTTTTGAGCGTTCGATTCGCCGTCTCTCCCGGTTCGCTGGCCCGTGGGACCTTCATGGTTCGCCACGGCACCCCATTCCTGACCGGGTTGAAAGCTGCCCGCGCCCGGAATAAGATTGCTCCCAGTCGCAGCGCACAAATGCACAATCGGAAAAGGAAGCTGCCATGGAAAAAATCATCTCACGCATGCTGGATAGCTACGAAGGCGGCGCCGTCAGCCGCCGACAATTGATCCAGGGCCTGGTTGCTGTAGCGGCGGCCGCGCAAGCTGGGTCTGCCTCCGCATCTACGTTTCAAGGAATGGAGATCAACCATGTAGCGTTGAGGGTGACCAATGTGCCGCGCTCCCGCGATTTCTACCAAGAGCACTTTAGTCTGCCAGTCGTCCGTCAGGACAGCGGGGCCTGTTTTTTGGGAATGGGCAAGAACTTTCTGGCGCTGTTCCACAACCCGAACGCCGGGATGGACCATTTCTGCATCGCCATCAACAACTACAAGGCCGATTCCGTGATGGCAGAGCTCGAGCGGCAGGGATTGAATCCCAGGCGGCCGGCAGGCTCCAATCGCGTGTATTTCCCGGATCCCGACGGTCTGGAGGTGCAGGTCTCCGCTGCGGGTCACCAGCCCTGAACGACTTCAGGGGATGGAAGCGGTGCCGGGGTTCGCCTACATTTTCCCTCCGAAGCTAAATGACAGCCTACCTTCACCGCGGGGGTACGTATAGAACGCACCCGGATTCCGGGTTTCCCACTTGCGGGCCGGTCTCGCCGGAGTGAGTGCGGGCTGAACCAGTACGCATGTAAAATGTTCTAAACATAATCTTTCCAAACTGTTGCATGTTAGAATCTGCTGTGCTAGGGTGAGCGCATGGCCGGGACGTTCCCGCGGCGTCAGGCGGTCCGCTTGGCCGGATTGCTGAGCACCCCGTTTGTCCCGGGGTTGATTTGTCTGGAAGCGCCACCCCGCCGCGGTAAGAGCGATTTCTTGCGCCAGTTGTTCGGCGTGCTGCTGAACCAACGTGCCGTCGCCCCGGTTTTACTGAGCCTGGGCAGCCGCCGCTTGCCCGAAGGCGCGGTCGAGCAGGCGGGGGCGCAACTTCTTGGGTTTGCCGAAGGGCGTCTGCGCTCGCCCGCAGTTTTTCTGGATCGCGCATTGCTGGCTGAGCGTGAGGACGCGGCCATCTGGCATGAATTTCTCGCAGCCGGCAGCGGCTCCCCGCCAGCGGAGCACTTCTTTTCGGCGGCGGCCGTTTTGGCCGAGCGAGTGGGACCCATCTGTCTGCTGCTCGATGACGCTCCGGAAGAATGGTTGCGTGCAGCGGCCTCGGTAGCCTCGCCGGCGCTGGCTACGGTGGCCGCGCCCGTCTCGCCGGCCGTTCCCTCCGCGGCTCAAGTGCTGGCGCTGGAAGAACTCACGGTGCGCGAAGGGCTACTCCTGACGGAGAGTCTGGCGCGCGTTCTGGGAATTAACTTTTCCTGGGAAGCCGCCGAGCCATTCGTGGCCTACACGGGCAGCGACCCGTACGTGTTGCAGTCGGTGGTGCGTGGCGCCGCTGCAGCGGGCACGCCGCTGGACAGCCCTGCTGCCTTCGTCCGCGCGTACCTGGACCAGCTATGGCAGGGCAGCCTGGCTGCCTATTTCCGGGAGCGCCTGCCGGCAGAGCCGGGAAGCCTGGAGCGCCGTTTCGCGCTGGAGACGCTGTCGGCCGGCACGTTGGAGGCCTCGCGGTTGGCGCGCTGGCGCCATCGCATTGCCGTGGATGACCTGCTCCACCAGATGCAGCAAGGCGGCTGGGTAAGCGCGCGCGGCGCCCACTGGGCGCTGCGCTCCTGGCCGGCGGCGCGAGACTGGGCAACGCTGGAGGCATCCGCGCAGGTGCCGGATCGCGCGGCTGGCCTGCTGACGCTGCGCCTGCTGGCCGACCTGGAGAAAGCTCGTCGCGTCTGTGGAACCGCGCAGGTGGCTTCCCACATTGCCGCGGGCCTGCAGGGGCTGATGCCAACGGCGGCCGACTGGCTTGCCGAGAACGGCCTCCCCGGCGCGCAGGTGCCGGAAGTTTGCCACGTTGCCCGTACCTGAACGAGAGTGGAGGAGAGCTGTTGACCCAGGAGTGCGAAAAGCTGTTCGCCCGCGGAATCCGCGCGTTGCAACTGGACTTTGCCGGCGCCTCGCTGGTGAACAGTATCGGCATCTCCTTCCTGCTGGACATTGTCGAAGAGGCGGAGCACACGGCCAGACAGCTGGAGTTTTCGCGAGTCCCCGAGCACATGCTGGAACTGTTTAACCTTCTAGGAATTTGTGCCCGGGTGCCAGTGCGTCAACTATGAAGGCGAGCGGAAAAGAATATCAGCGGCTGCTGTTCACGCTGGATGCGTTCACCGACCTGAGCCAGCAGGCTGTGGAGACCCGTGAGCTTGCGACGGCCAGCCGCTCGATCCTGTATTTGCTGCTGGGCTCGGTCGGCGTTCCCCGGGGGGCATTGTGGCGCTGCGATGCGGCTGGACGGTTGCACCCAATGGCGGTCAAGGGCGGGCCGGCGGGCGCTCGGCGCGGGGCGGAATTTGACCGCACCTTGCCGATGTTCAAGCGCAACGAAGCTGCCGAGTTTCTGGAGACTCCAGAACTGCTGGCCGCCAATGACAAGAGGCTGCCCAACGCGCTGCGCACCTACCTTTCACGCACGGGGCTGACGCAGGTGCTGCCGCTGGTGATGCGCGGACGTCTGTCCGGCCTGTTGGGCCTTGGCAGCCGCCTCAACGCTGTCCCGCTCACCGTGCACGAGCGCGGCGCCCTGGAGACGCTGGGGCGGTACGCCGCCGTGCTGCTCTACCAGCACGATCTGATGCAAACGCTGCGCGCGGCCGTCGAAGAGAATGTGCGCCTGTGTGAGACCCTGGCCAGCACCTACTTCGACACGGTGCAGGCTTTTTCCACCGCGATTGACGCCAAGGACGTCTACACGCGCGGCCACTCCGTGAGGGTGGCGCGCTACTCGTCGGCGCTGGCAGGACGCCTGCAACTGTCCCGCAAGGCGGCGGCCGGCATCCGCATCGGCGCCTACCTGCACGACATCGGCAAGATCGTCTTGGACCGCGCCCTGCTCAACAAGACCGGCCGCCTCAGCGACGATGAACGAAGCGAGGTGGCCTACCACCCCCTGGTGGGCGACGAGGTGCTCTCGGCGGTCAGCTTCCCCTGGCCGGAAGTTCGCAGCGTAGTCCGATCGCACCACGAGCGCGTGGACGGCAGCGGGTACCCCGACGGCCTGCAGGGCAACCAGATTCCACTGCCCGCGCGCGTGCTGGCCCTCGCCGACGCCTTCGACGCCATGACCAGCAACCGCCCGTACCGCAACCGAATGCCGCTGGATTTAGCCCTGTCAGAACTGGTGCGCTGTAGCGGCGACCAGTTCGAACCGGCGGTGGTGCGCGCTTTCTTGAAGCAGTGCCGTAGCGAAGTCGAATCCAGGGAGAAGAACGGAAAGGCGCACAAGAACGGGGACCCGGACAGGCAACAACCGCTGCGTGTCTTCGGCCCGCTGCTGGACCGATCAGGGGGACGGGTAACCACCTCCGCCATTGACAGCCTGCTGAAAAAGCTGGGTCCGGTAGCCGCGTTGCAGCCGGCCTGAAGCCGCCACCCTCGCCTTCGCCGAACATCGGGTGGGCAGAGGACGACAGCCAGTCCAGTGATTAGTCCTGTTGCCCTTCTTCCGCTCGCTTTCTTTTCTGCTTCTTTCCTTTGGGCATCTTCTCCAGAACCTTCCGCAACCGCTGCATACTGTCCCGGGTAGTGTCAATCGTCCGGTCCAGGATAAAGCGGTAGTCGCTCAAGTCCCTGGGGTTGAGGGCCCGGAAGGATTCCAGCAGCTTCAGGAATTCGGGCTCGGCTTTCAGCACCCGTTCTACTCCCTTGCGCACGGGATCGCGCCGGTCCACGGCTTGCTCGACGTTCGCCTCAATGGCGTCAATGATCAGGTCGTATTCCGAAAGGCGGGCGTGAATTCGCCGCGCGCGACGGGCATCCTTGCCAGCCAGTTCCTTCTCCACCGCAGCCAACCGCTGCCTCGCAAATCCCACATACAGCTTCAGGCGCAGGTTCGGTTCTTGGGCCTTGCGAATCTCGCTGATTTCGCCGGGGGCCAGGAACTCACGCCACTGCGCCTGCACGGGCAGAGCGAGCGCGATGGCCAGCACTAGCGCCGCGCGGTGAGGATTCATTTCTTCTTTTCCTTCCCTTTCATGATGCCCAGCAGCAGGTCCTCGCGGAGTTCGGTTAGGCGCGCGGTGATCTTCTGAATTCCTTCGCGATCCTGAACAGGCACCGCCAGGCGAAAGTCCGCTAGCCGGCGTTCCAGTTTGCGGAACGTGATCTCGGCGTCCTTGAAGCCACCTGGCTTCTTGCGAGGATTTCGCCCGGTCTTAAACAACCGGTCGTGCGCTTTCTCGCTCCAAGAAAGCATCTCCTTCAGTTTCTTCAGCCCACTCTCCGAATCGCCCTCCAAATAGAGCTTTCGACCCTCTTTGAAGCTGATTTCGGCCAGCTGCACCTCGAGGCGGGCCTTCTTAATGGGATCATACTGGCGGGCCAGCTTGGCTTCGATCTTAGCACGGTCGTCGGCGGCGGCCAGGGCCAGCACCAGGATCAACACCAGGGCCAACAAGGTCGCTACCCGGAAGCTTTGGCTCCTGTGGAAGCTCACCGCCTTTTCCCCTTGTCGCCTCGTTGCAGACGTCGCTTCAAGGCTTTGATGCGCTGACGGGCCTGAAATTCCTGGTTGGGAAATTGGTCGTGACTGATGGCCAGGAAGCGCTCGTAGCTTTTCATGGCCCGCTCCACGTGATCCAGTTTATCCAGGCTGATGGCGCGAAGGAAGTGTAACCAGGGGGTCTCCGGCGCCACGCGCTCTACCCGGTCCAGCACCACCAATGTGCCAGGCAAGTTCCCTTGCAGGTACAAAACATTCGCCAGATCCACATACGCATTCGGCAGATCGGACCGCAGAGCGACTGCAGCCTCCAGCTCCTTCTGGGCTGCCAGGAAATTCCGTTGCGCCGTCAGCATTTCTCCAAGCAGCAGGCGGACATCGTAGTTGCGAGGATCGGCAGCAGCCAGCTTTTGCAGCAGCGGAATAGCATCGTCCGCCCGCTCCGCCCCAACGTAGGCGCGTGCCAGGTTCCAATCGTCTTCGGGCGATGGCTTTATCTGTGCCGCTGCCTCATACTGGGCCGCCGCCTCCGCGTACTGCCTGTTCGCCAGCAACAGCGCTCCCAGGCGGCGGCGCACGGCCACATTGGAGGGCTCGCGCTCAACCAATTCGGCATAGGACCCACGGGCCTCCTCTTCTCGTCCGGTCCGCTCCAACAGCCGCGCCATTTCCACGCGAGCCGTGGTATCTGTCGGCTCCAACTGGATGGCCTGGGCCAGATGCTGCTCGGCTTCCTCAAGCTTTTTCAGCTCCACCAGCAGCCTGCCCAAGGCGTAATGGGCCGGGTGAGACTTGGGGTCCAGGGCGAGGGTTTTGCGGTAGTGCTCAACCGCCTGGGCCGAGTTGCCACTGGCCGCGACCGCATCGGCCAGCAGCAAGTGGGCCCGAGCGTCCTTGGGACGGGCAGCCACCACTGCCTCCAGATGCTGGACCGCCTCAGCCGCTTGCTTCTCTTCCAACAGCAGGATTCCCAGGTTCAGGCTGCCCTGAGTGAGTTTCGGCCGAAGCTCCAGGGCTTTCTTGTAGGCGGCAATCGCCTCGGCGCGCTCCCCCAGCATGGTGTGTGCATAGGCCAGATCAAACCAGGCCCGGTCATTCTTTGGCTCCTGCGCCGTAAGCTCCTTCAGCAGCGTCAGGGCGGCGGCGTAGTCCTTGGCGTCCAGTGCCTTTTCGGCTTTTACGATGGCGTCTTCTACGATCGCTTCCCTGGAAGCCGGCCCTTCGGCGGAAACCGGCTCTTTGGCAGGCTTGTCTTGGGAGGCAAACAGGCAGCTTCCCAGAAGCACCACACAGGCCGCGCTCCGCCAAAGCCAGCCGTAGCCGAGTTGGATTGCACTCATCGCGCGTACGCCAGATCGCCCCGGTGGCGCAGAACCTGGTTTAAGAATCCTCCTGTATAAGACTGAGGGCAGCGGGCGATGGTTTCCGGCGGGCCGCAGGCCACGATGTAGCCCCCGCGCTCACCGCCTTCGGGACCCAGGTCAATCACCCAGTCAGCCGTCTTGATGACCTCCAGGTTGTGCTCGATGATCAGGATACTGCCGCCCTGTTCGAGCAGGCGCCGGAAGGCCACCAGCAGCTTGCTGATGTCGTCGAAGTGGAGGCCGGTGGTGGGTTCATCAAAGATGTAGAGCGTGTCTTCACCGTCGCGCAGGGCCAGCCGCGCCGCCAGCTTCACCCGCTGAGCTTCCCCGCCCGACAGTGTGGTAGCCGATTGCCCCAGGCGCAGGTAGCCCAGCCCCACCTCGTCGAGCACCTTCAGCCGATTCACCACCTTGGGGGTGGCGGCAAAGAACCTCCGCGCCTCGCGCACCGTCATCTGCAGGACTTCGTAGATGTTCTTGCCACGGTAACGCACCTCCAGGACGCCGCTCTTGTAGCGCGTGCCGTTGCACTCCTCGCAGACCAGCTCGACGTTGGCCAGAAACTGCATCTCGACGGTCACCGTGCCATCGCCCTGGCAGGTCTCGCAACGCCCGCCCGCAACGTTGAACGAGAAGTGGCCGGTGGTATAGCCGCGCCGGGTTGCGTCGGGGGTGGAAGCAAACAGCTCGCGAATCCCGTCGAAAGCTTTCATGTAGGTGACCGGGTTGGAGCGCGGCGTGCGGCCGATGGGGGATTGGTCTACCAGCACCACGTCCCGGACCAGCTGGGCGCCTTCGATGCGGCGGCAGTTCAGCCGCACTACTGGGACCGGTTCCTCAAGCGCTTCCGCCAGCCGCCCGCGCCCGACTGCGCGCGGTGGCCGCTGTGCTGCGTTTCGGGCCGTCTGGAGGGCCTGCAGTCCTTCATACACCACATTGTGCAGCAAGGTGGATTTGCCCGAACCGGAAACGCCGGTGACGGCGACCATCATTCCCAGCGGGATGTCGACGTCAATCTTCTTCAGGTTGTTCGCGAAAGCGCCCACCATCTTTAGCACCCGCCGGGAATTCGGCGGGCGTCGTTTCTCTGGGACCGGGATGCTCAGCTCGCCCTTCAAGTAACGCCCGGTGAGCGTGCTCCCATTTCTTTTCAACTCCGGGTAGGTTCCGGCAAACACCAGGCGGCCGCCACTTTCTCCGGCGCCCGGGCCCAGGTCCAGGACGTGGTCTGCGGTGCGGATCAGGTCCGGGTCATGTTCCACCACCACGATGGTGTTGCCCAGGTTGCGCAGCTCCGCCAGGATACGGATGAGCCGTGAGGTGTCGCGCGGGTGCAGCCCAATGGAAGGTTCGTCCAGCACATAGAGGGCGCCAACCAGCCGCGACCCCAGCGAGGTAGCCAATTGGATGCGCTGTGCCTCGCCACCGGAAAGTGTGGAGGCCAGCCGGTCCAGCGTCAGGTATTCCAGACCCACCTGGTAGAGGAACTCCAGCCGCTGCCGGATTTCCTCCAGCACCTTGCCGGCGATCTCAGCCTCCATCGGGCTTAGCTGGATGTCGGAGAAGAAGGCGCGCGATTCGGCGATGGACATCCGGCAGACCTGGCCGATGTCGTGGTCTGCAATCCGCACCTGCAACGCCTGCTTGCGCAGTCGTCCCCCCCTGCATTCGGGGCAGAGCGTGTAGCCGCGGTAGCGGCTCAGGAAGACGCGCACGTGCAGCTTGTACTTTTTTCGCTCCAGGTATTCGAAAAAGCCCTGCACGCCCCGGAACCGCGGGCCCCCCTCGAAGACGTACTCCTTCTCCTGTCGGCTGAGCTGGTGGAAAGGTACGTCCAGCCGGATGCCTGCGGTGCGGGCCGTCCGCTTCAGTTCGTTATAGAAGTGGCGGCAACGGGGCTTGGTCCAGGGTTCTACGGCCCCTTCCTCCAACGAGCGGCTTTGGTCGGGAATCACCCGGTCCGGGTCAAAATCAATGGTGTTGCCAAAGCCCTGGCAGCGGGGGCAGGCCCCGTAGGGGTTGTTGAAGGAGAACAGGCGCGGCTCGGGCTCTTCGTAAGCGAGGTGGCAGGCCTTGCATTCAAACCGCTCGCTGAAGCGGAGGCGCTGGGCTGGGGCGCCGTTTCCCGCGCTGGCCGGTTCAAAGCCCGCACTGGCTGCTTCAAAGATGGCTTCGCCCGCTTGCCGGTAGCAAATCTCCACCCCGTCAATGAGCCGTTGCCGCAGTCCGGCATCGTCGCCCAGCGCCAGCCGGTCCACCAGCGTGTGCACGCTGCGGGAGAAGTCAATGTCCAACAGCGACTCGGGCGTCGAAAATTCGAATACCTTGCCGTTCTGGTAAAGGCGCAGGAACCCGGCCTTGCGAAGTTCGAACAGGCGGGTTTTCAGCGACTCCAGGTCTGGATCCCCAGCCTGGCCCTTGGCGCCGCGATCGGCCTTGCTCCGAGCGTCGGAGGCGGCGCGCCCCCGGCCTCCCTGCCTGGGAATCGCAGCGGTGCCGCTCAGCGGAAACAGCAAATAATAGCGGCTGCCCGCCGGCTGCCCCAAGACACCCTCAGCCACTTCGTCCACGGAGTCTTTCTTCACCCGGCCACCGCAGACCGTACAGTAGGTGCGCCCCACGCGCGCGTACAGCAACCGGAGGAAGTCATAGACTTCCGTGGCGGTGGCCACGGTTGAGCGCGGGTTGCGGGTGGAGTTCTTTTGCCGGATGGAGATGCCCGGGGCGATGCCTAGGATTTCGTCCACCTCCGGCTTCTCGATGCGCTCCAGGAACTGTCGGGCGTAGGCCGAAAGCGACTCGATGTAGCGGCGTTGCCCTTCGGCGTAGATGGTGTCAAACGCCAGGCTTGACTTGCCCGAACCGCTGACCCCGGTGACCACCGTCAGCTGGTTGTGGGGAATTTCGAAGTCAATGTTCTTCAGGTTGTGGACGCGCGCGCCCCGCACCTGAATGCTTTCGTTGCGCATCATCTGAGCCGAGTCCCCTTGCGAAAAACCTTAGCGCCAGGGCAATTCTTTATTATATCGCTAGGCAATAGGGGTACCCCTCCGGCAAGCGCATCTCTTCATCCCTCTCCATTGCGAGCAGTGGACCTGGCCATCGGCAGGCGGTGCTTGCCGTCGCCCTGGCGCTCATCCCAATTTCGCTCCGGTATTACTTCCGCTAGTCGGAGTTTCTCGCGAGATTCAAGCTCCCCGGAGCGAAAGAAAACAGCCCCGGCCGTAAGGCCTGGGAAACCCGGGAACATTTGCTAAGCTGGCCGGGTGGCTGCGCTGGAGGTGATCGTATTCGCGCGGACGCCCGCCGCCGGGCGAGTCAAGACGCGGCTGATCGGGCGTCTGACCCCCCAGCAAGCCGCCGAACTGCACCAAGCCATGATCACCGATACGGCCGCCATGGTCGCCACCCTGCCCCTGGAGGCCCAGCGCCGCATCCTGTTCAGCGAAGCGCCGGCGACGATGGCCTTTCCCAAGAGCATCGAAGTCGGACGCCAGGCGCAGGGTGATCTGGGGGCACGGCTGGTCGCCGCCATTGGAGACGCTTTCGCCGGGGGCACCGAGAAAGCGATCGTGCTGGGCAGCGACAGCCCGCACCTGCCTCCGTCGCGCATCTCGGAAGCCGTCGAGGCACTGGACACCGCCGACCTGGTGCTGGGTCCCACAGATGATGGCGGGTATTACCTGGTGGGTTGCCGAGCGGGGCGGTTTTCACCTGCGGTGTTTGCTGGGGTGGAATGGGGAAGCGATCGCGTCTTCCAGCAGACGTGCGCAGCCGCCGTTGCCGCCGGCCTCGCGATCGCGTCGCTGGCCCCCTGCTACGACCTGGATGAATGGAAAGACCTGATGCGCTTTGCCCGCGAAGCTGCACCCGCCCCGCGGACGCGCGCCCTGCTGGACGCCCTTCGCTCGGAATGCGTCGATCTGTAGCATTCCCCCCACGACGCAGCTCGCCCTAGCCGGCCGCTAGGCGGTCCGCTGGCTGACCTTGCTCCGGAAAAACTCCAGGGTCACGCCCAACCCCTCTTCCAGCCCTACACGGGGCTCCCAGCCGAGCAACTGGCGCGCGCGGGAAATATCCGGGCAGCGGTGCCTGGGGTCGTCTTCCGGCAGCGGGCGGAACTTGATGCCCGAACGGTTGCCGGTGAGCGACTGGATCAGCCGGGCCAGTTCCAGGATGCTCATTTCCTGTGGATTGCCCAGATTGATGGGCAGGTGCTCCGGGCGCTTCATTGCCCTGGCCATCGCGCGGGTCATGCCCTCCACCAGGTCGGAGATGTAGCAGAAGCTGCGGGTTTGCGTCCCATCGCCGTAGACCGTCAGCGGCTGGCCAGAGAGCGCCTGCTGGAACAGATTGGGGATCACGCGCCCGTCGCCCAGCTTCATGCGCGGCCCGTAGGTATTGAAGATGCGCACAATGCGCGTGTCCAGCCCGCTGTAGCGGTGGTAGGCCATGGTCAGGGCCTCGCCGTAGCGCTTGGCCTCGTCGTACACCGAGCGCGCCCCGACCGGATTAACGTTCCCCCAATAGGTTTCTGGCTGCGGACGCACCTCCGGGTCGCCGTAGCACTCCGAGGTCGAGGCCTGCAGGAAGCGCGCTCCTTTTTCCAGCGCCAACTCCAGCGCATTCTGTGTGCCCAGCGAGCCCACCCGCAACGTCTCCAGACCATGTCGGAGGTAGTCGGCAGGACTGGCGGGCGAAGCCAGGTTCAGAACCCAATCCACCGGACCCTTTACATGCAGAGGCTCCACCAGGTCGTGCTCACGGAACTGCCAGCAGGGCTGGGAGGCGAGGTGCGCCAGGTTCTCTGGAACACCGGTCAGGAAGTTGTCCACCCCGACCACCTCATCGCCGCGTGCCAGCAGCAAATCGCTAAGGTGGGAGCCGATGAAGCCGGCCGCTCCGGTCAGCACGATCCGCATGCGGCAAGCAGTTTGGCACAGGCCTAGGCCATGGGGGAAGAGAATGGCGAGGCAGTCGCGGCTGGCGGCCTTGCGCCGCAAACTGGCCAAACGCTCCTCGCAGTTCTGAGCAGGACGCTACTGCTTCAGTTCGCGCTCCAGGCGGGCAATTGCTTTGCGAACCTTCTTTGCTTTCTTCCTCTTGGGTTCCAGCTCCAGATACTTCTGATAGCTCTCCAGGGCATTCCTCAGCTCGCCCCGCTCCTCATAGGCTCGTCCCAGCTTGAAGTAGGCCGCCGCTAGGCGCGGATGCCACTTCAGGGCTTCCCGGAAGCGCGCCACTGCGGCGGTGTACTTGCCCTTTCTCAGGTAGAAATTGCCGACCTTCATCTCTTTCTTCGCCTGGCGGGGATTCAAGGCGTACTCCACCGTCGTTTCGCCATCCGGCTCGGGGCTGGGCGCGCTGGGGTCGACGAGCACCACTTCCGGCTTTTTCTTGGGCGGGTCCTGAGGGGGCTTTTCCTGTAGCAACAACAGGGAAAGCAGAATCGGCGCGAGCATAAAGAAATTATAGTGCCAGAAAGGTTGAGGAAGGACGAACAGGAACGGAATCGTGCCCAGCGCTTCTTTCAGCGGCGTTCGACGAACACGCTGCAGGCAGCCTCGTGGCCAACGAACTGCTCGACGCCGGTGCCGCCGACGCGCACCCTCACGGGGCCGCCAAAGGGGAGCTTTTCCACCACCTCCAGCCGGGTCTTCGGGACCAATCCCAGCGAAACCAGGTACTGCAACAGTTCCCCGTCATTGTCCCGCACGCGGCAGACCTCCAGTTTTTCGCCCACTTCGGCGTCCGCCAGCATTCCGCCCAGGATCTTGGGGATAGAGCCGGAGCGCGTGGGGATGGGATCGCCGTGCGGATCCACCTGTGGGTGGCCCAGCAGGCGGTCAATGCTTTCTTCGAAATCTTCCGAGATGGCGTGCTCCAGGATTTCAGCTTCCGCGTGTACGCGCTCTAGCGGATAGCCGAGCGCGTGGCTGAGGTAAAGTTCCAGCAGGCGGTGGTGCCGCACGATTTCCAGAGCCACCCGCCGCCCCGCCGTCGTCAAGCGGACACCACGGTAGCGGGAGTGATGCACCAGCCGCAGGGCGGAGAGGCGGCGGAGCATCTTGGTGACGGCGGCCGGCGACACCTTCAGCGCCTCAGCCAGAGCGCTGGTCGAGACCGGCGTTTCCCCGACCGTGAGCTGATAGACCGTCTTCAGGTAGTCTTCAACGGCCGCTCCCAGCGGGACCCGCGGCGGTCTGCGTTTGCCTCTGATGCCAGCCTCCTTCCTGTAACCTAATGTAGCGCCTGGCTCCATGTCGGGCAACCCAGCCGGGCAACCCATCCAGCGACCGGGCGGTATGGCGCCTCTAATGGCAGCCCTACAGCGACTTCAGGAATTGTAGCAAAGCAGCGCGCTCCTGCTCTGTCAAAGACTCGAAGCGACGGCTGCTTTGCTCGGCCTGGCCCCAGTGCATACGAATGGCCTGCTCGATGGTCGCCGCCCGGCCGTCGTGGAGAAATGGGGAGCGCACCCGCAGCCCCCAAAGAGGCGCTGTACGGAACTCATCGCCGGAAGCATCACCCTGCGGTAACCCGTCGCCGGTGCCGATGTTGTGCAACAGCAGGTCGGAGTAAAGTCGCACAGGTTGGCGATCCAGCCAGGGCTGCGTCGCCGGACCCGTGAGCATTACCGGCAGGTGGCAGGCGGCGCAGCCGATCTGCTCGAACACCTGTGCGCCGGCCGCGGTCAACGTGTCTTGCGGCCCACGGGGAGGCGGACCCAGCATCCGCAGAAAATTGCCGAAGTTATCAATGCCGCGCAGGCCTGTCAGCGGTTCGCGCTCATCCTCAGGATCGGGGCGTGGGTCGCAGTCGCGTATCTTAAGTGGGTCGTCGAAGCCCGCCTCCACTTCTTGGGGGAACACATCGCTGGTGATGCCCATCTCCTCCAGGTAGGCTTCGGCGCCGAAGGTGAACAGAGTGGCCTGCTGCGCCTTCCAGCCGAAGCGGCCCACACGGGTTGTGTCGGTCGAGACGTCCACCACCATGTGCGGGCGCCCGCCGATGCCATCCGGGTGGGATTGGTTGGTGGCAGCGCGCAGCAGCAGCACCTCTTCAGGAATCGCTTCGATCAACCCGTTGCCAAACAGCGGCAGCGACTTGCGTCGTGAAAACACGTTGGCCTCTGGCGGTATCAGCTTGTGGCAGCCGTGCGGCGGGATGGAGAAGAGCTGGAAGACAGAGCCGCCGGGCAGCTCGGTGTAGCTTCCGTCCTCGTTACGGAGCCCAGCCCGGAGCTCCAGGATGGTGCCGGAACCACCGACGGCCGGAATGCTGTGGCATTCGGCGCAGGAGCGCCCGTTGAAGACCGGACCCAGCCCATCTCCCGGCTCCTCCACCTCCAGGAAATCCTCCAGGCCCAGTCGGAACAGCTCGAATTCAAACGGGGTCAGGCCGGGCACCGGGTCGCCGAATTGTGGCTCGCCCACCCCTACGGCGGCGCGTGCGCCTCCCGAGGAGCCACCGAGCCAGTACACCCCCGGAGCTGCCAGCAGTACAACGAGCAATAGCCCCAAGCCCAGCACTCTGCTGGTCATCTTTCCCTCCTTTGCCCAAAACCCACTGTCATTGCAGTCGAACCGCAAGGAGCCGCTTGCTGATGCTTGCAGCTCGCAGCCCAAGCTTTCCGACTTTGCCTTTCCGCTTCACTTGACCATGATCACGCCCCGCATCATGTTGTGCCCGGCACCGCAGGCGCGCGAGCACTCGATGACATACTGGCCGCGCTCGAGCGGTGGGATTTTCAGCTTCAGTTCTCCCTTGCCGCGCGCCGGAATCAAGTAATTGATCCCCAGCTTGCGAATCCAGAAGCCGTGCTGGGTGTCCTCGCTGACGATCGTCAGCTCCAGTGGCTGCCCCTTCTGCAGCTTGATTCGCGAAGGCGTGAAGCTAAAGCGTTCTGCGCGCAAGTACACGCGCTTCGGCTCACGCTCCGCCGGCTCCGGCCCCGCCTGGCCTAGCAGGAACAACAGCAACACCGGTACTGCGTAGGGAATCACCTGGTTGCCTCCATCGGAAGAAATTCGACAGCCCCAATCGTCAATGAACCAATCCTCACTGATCCAATTCTCTAGAACCACCAGCCGAGGCCAAGATTGAACTGGTCCCGGGTGCCGATCACCTGACTGGCGTTGCGGTTGAAGACATAGTCGGCCTTGAACACCACATCCGGATGAGGGAAGTAGCTGGCACCCACCGTCCAGCTCGAGCGGTCAAATTGGTTCAATGGCAAGAACCCGGACGGCATCCTGTACTGCGTGTCGAAATTCTCGTAGCGGGTGAACACCGCCAGGTTCTGGGAGCTGTGGAACGGCAACAGGTAAACAGCGGTTTCCAGGTAGAATCCCCGAATCTGCTCGGCGATGTTGGGATTGACGCCGATGCGACGTTGCAGCGTGCGGTTCAGCAATCCCGCTTCCTGAATCTGCCCATGGGCGTACTGGCCGCGGAATTCCAGACGGCGCCAGGAGTAGCGCCCGTCGAAGCTGCCCAGGCGCACCGGCACGTCCAGATTCGGCGTGTCGAAACCTGTGCGGCCCGCCCAGATGCTGCCACCCAGCGTCAGGCGCGGGATGCCACGGTATTCCACTCGCGCCGTCGTGGCCACATTGCGCACGTTGGAGCGGGAGCCTTTCTGCCGGCCGCCGCGCAGACCCTCGTCCGCGCTAAAGCCGGTGGCATCGAGCGGTGACATCAGGTAGAGACGATAGGTGAATCCGCGCCCCAAATCCCCCCAAGCTCCCACGCCGAGATCAAACCAGGTGCTGGGGATGATCACCGTGTCCACCATCGGGCGCTCGACTCCAAAGAAGGCAGGCGGCTCGTGCCGCTCGTTGATCACCCCCATCGGCGCCAGCACCATTCCCCCGCGCAGGTTGAAATAGGGATTCAGGTAGAAATCCAGGTAGGCCTGCTCCAGCTCCAGCTCCCCCTTTTCTTCGCCGTCTTCAACCAAGGCGTGCTCCAGCTCCAGCTCTGACCAAAGCTTGATGCGCGAGGAAAAACTGTGACCGAACAGCAACACGAACCGGTGAAAGTCGAACTGGCCGGATTCCCCACGCGGCTTGTTCAGATGAAATTCCATGTAGCCTGCGAAGGGCAGCCGCGCGCTTTCCTCGGAATCATCGATCGGAGGGGAGGTGGCAGTCACAGAAATAGCCTGCACTGGCGCGGCGGCGGCGGGCGCCTCCACCGGCGACACGGGAACCTCGGGCGGCGACACGGGAACCTCGGGAGCCGTCCCAGTTGACGGCGCCGGAGCGGAGGCGGCAACCGCCGCCTGTGGCGGCGCAGTGCCCGCCTCCAGCCGCGCGAGGCGCTCTTCCAGCACCCGCACCTGCTCCTCTAAAGTGCGGATGCGCGTTTCCGGGTCCGGGGCCGGTTCCGGAGCCGCGTCCGGAGATCGCTGCGCAACGGCTGCACCGGCAAGCAGGAAAAACAGCCAAGCTGTTACACTTTTCTTTAACCCGGGTTTAAAAATGAACAATACCATGGTTCACGAAGCATAGAACGCGCCCGGCTGGTTGTCAACTAGCAGTTGCCAGACACCGGGAAAATTCTCGCAGCCCGCCCTTGCTTCTCGCCTCCTCCGTCCAGCCCCGGCTGCCCTGGCTAAAAGTTCAAGTCCACTCCGGCGACCAAGAGGTTGGCGAAATCCAGCAGTGAAGGAATGAGGTTCACGGAAGTGGGCAGTTGCAGTAAAACATCTTTATCGAATTTTGTTCTTGACAGCAAGGTGCCGCGAGTCTATACAGTGAGACTAATCTCGGGGAAGGCTCAACATGTTGAGCATTTCCCGCCGGCGGGAAAGAGACCCATTGGCTCACATTAGGGAGAACTAG
Source organism: Terriglobia bacterium (assembly GCA_965223005.1). GTDB lineage: Bacteria > Acidobacteriota > Terriglobia > JAJPHL01 > JAPKYU01 > CBDBKE01. Next base: position 663,533 of record CBDCVK010000010.1, read on the forward strand.
CGAAGGAGGATGCGCAGAATGAAGAAGACAGCAAAGAAGAAGGCGAAGAAAGCAAAGAAGAAACGCAAATAACCCTGACTGCGAACGCAGCCTGCGCCTCGCCGGCGGCTTTTCGGAACCACCGTCGCAGGCGCTGCAATCAACCAAGAGGGGACCCGGACGCGGGTCCCCTTTTTCATTGCCGACTCTTTCTCATTCTCGTTGCTGAATAGCCGTACGGGTCACTTCTGCCGATCACTTCTGCCGATCACTTTTGATCGACGAGAAGGCGTCGCTCCTCCACCACGACCTGGTCGATTCTAGCCGGCAAAGCAAACGGGCGATTGATCGCGGCCTTGGGATAGCGGGGCTGGATGAAATGGGTGACGAGCAACTCCAGCAGGGCACCGCGGAGGGCCAAGCTCCCGATGGAGACCTCCTCGAGATGGAACACCCCGGCGCCGTTCGAGGAAGTAAAACGGCCGCGCATCGCGACCGGGTGCTGGCCACGCAGCAACGCGTCCAGCAAGGGATGGATGGGTCGGCGCGAGGCAGCTTTGAAGCGGTCGAAGTCCACCAGGGCGGTTGTCGAAGGACGCTCGGGGCGCAGCTGGAAACGCACCTGGGAGACTCCGGCCGGGATCTTCCTATCCATCCGGTATTTGAAATAAGAATTGATTTCCTCCTCCAGCAGAACTGTCACTACGCGAGAGTTGCGGGGGTTAGTTGCGTCAGCCTCGGCTCGGGCAGCCCAGTCGGTGATTCGCGCCAGCTTCTTCGCCATCTGTTCCGCAAGCGCTTCTGAGAGTTCCGGTTCGCTGGCCCGACGTTTGTCCGCCGGACCTCCTAGCAGAGCTAGCATTATCAGGGGCACTGCAAGAAGGAGCTTCATCACCAGAACAATAAGTTAGACGCAGGGGGAGGACAGCTCGGTGCCGCCGGCCGCAAAGGGTGGCCACCCGGCCGACCGGTCCCACGAGCGGAAAACGGCGGCGCTAATTGCCGCCCGCTGCCCTGCGGGCTACTTCCGGCCCGGGGAGCCGCGGCAGCTCCAGAGGACCTATCAGCCGGAAGGAACTGAGCGAAGTGCTGTCGAGAGGCAGAACCAGGATATCGGCCACATGGTCAAACCCCACCGTACCGCTGGCCTGGAAGGTCACCGAAGGCGCTTCCAGGATAAGCTTCCGCAAGCGCACCCGACGCTGTTCGACTGCCAGATCGGCGCTGAAGGAAATGAGGCGGCTGATGCCTCTGGAAATGAGAGGCTGACCCGTGGCGGCAGCCTCCAGGTCCACATTGCGCAAGTCGAGATCGCGGCCCTCCAACTGCACCCCGATGTTCAAGTTGTTCAGCAGGTCGGACGCTTCCCAGCCCGAGGTGAGGAGCCGCAGGGAGCCTGAAGCCCGGCCGGCTGCAAGGCCTTCCAGGCGAGGAGACAAGGCAGCTAGTGTGGCCAGGTCCACACCTTGAACGAGCCCGTTCACCTGATAGCGCGGGCCGCGCGCTTGGAAATCGAGCCGTGAGCTGCCGGTCCAAGTGCCCCCAGCGAAAGCGCCACGGGCTTGTTCCAATCGCAGGCTCCTGCCCGTCAGGCGGAAAGCTGTCTCGATCGCCTTCACCTCGAGCCTCGGCAAGCGCAGGCGTCCGACCCTGAGCCGCCCTTTGGCACGAAAAGGGGACGCAGCAGGAGTCCGCGCAGCCAATGGCGAGGAACCAGCCTCCATCCCGGCCTGCCTACGTGCGGCCAACAGTGCCGGACGCGCGCGGCGAAGCGCCGGCCGCAGGATCTCGGCAAGCGCTGCGCTGTCCCATTCGTTTACCTTCAAATCCGCCCAATACACCGGCGACGGACGTAAGGGAACGCGCACGCTGCCGGTGATCGTAGCGCCAGCCCAGGTAGCCACTAGGCGGCTTACACGGACTTGATCGCTCCCAAAGTCCAGCCTGGCGGTGTGCAAGAGAACTGGCGTGGACAGGCCGGGAGGTACCCACCGGGCGCGCGCCAGTTGTCCCCATCCGGAAACGCTCGGTGCGGCGTCGCGCGCGATTTGCCCGCGCAATTTCAGGGCCAGGTAGCCTTGTCGATGGAGGGAGGGTCGAGGCAGGGAGGTCGGAGCCGGCCGCAGATCGGCTCCGGCTGCCTGCAAGAGGCTGGAAACCGCCCCCAGTGGGAGGCCGCGCCCGGCAACGGAAAACTCGCCTTTCCCGGTCCGCCAGTTCCAGGTCGCTCCCAGATTCAAGTTCCGGCCACGCTCCACTTCCACGGCAGTCGGGGCGAGGCTGACTGTGGAACCGCTCAGGTTCAGCCGTGTCTGTGCTGCCCGCAGCTGCGGCAGTCCGCTGTCCTCGAACTCCAGTTCGCGGCCGATGACGAAACCCTGAACTTGGAGCGGCGGACCCTCAAGGAACAACTCCCCATCCAGAATCCCACCCAGTTTCAGGGTGCGGGAGAGCCGCGGCGAAAAGTGCTGCACGGCTCGCACTGCGTTCCCTGCGCCCGAGTCGGAGAAGCGCAGGTGCCATTTCCATTCGGGGTGATCCAGCAAGCGGACCACCGAGCCGCTCCCCTCCAGGCTTCCTCTGCCTAAAGCAGCCTCCAACTTTTCGACCTCGAGCCGGCCCGCCGGCCCGTTGAGCAGGGCCTCGTAGCGCAGCTCCACAGAAGAACCGCGTTCCGGAGGCAGCATGTCCCAGCGGTGTAGGTCGCGCAGGCGCAGTGTCCCGTTGGCTTGTAGCGCCTCGGGGTGCCCTCGCAGCCCGGCCTGTATCTCCAGCACACCGTGGATACCATGGTCGGTGCCGGAGGCCAACACGAGCAAGTCGGCAAGGTAAGCGTCGGTCAGATCTACTTGCAGTTGCAGGTCGGAGCCGGTGCCAGGGACACCGGATGGTGCAGGCGCAAACGAGCCTTCCACCCGCAAACGCCCGACGTCGGTCAGCGTGCGGTCCGTGCGCGCCGGGGAGCAGGTAAACCGCAGATGCCAGCGAGCGGGGGCGCTGCCGCCGTCCGCGGGTGGGGTCGAATAAAGCGCCGCATCCACCCCGGAAAGGAAGAAAACGCTTTTCGTGTTACCAGACTTGAAGTTGATCCTGGCATCCTGCAGTTCGACGTAGGCGGGAGCGTTGGGGTGGAGCGAGGTGACGGCGGCGCGGCTCATCAGCGGCTCGGCATTCCAGTGGCCATCAGCATTGCGGGCCAGGTTCAGGCTCGGCCGCACGAAGATCAACGAAGAAAAGCTCAACCGCCCAGTCCACAGCGAGCGCAGGCGCAGGGTGGCGCGCAGGGTAGGCATGCGGGCAAAGGGTTCAATGCCGAATGCCGGGTCGTCGGCCACGCTGACGTTCTCAAGATCAAAGCCCGGGCCACCGAACAGTTTCAATCGCACGTGGCCGGCCTGAACCGGGCGTCCCAGGCCGGCTGCCAGCGCACTGACAATATGGCCGCGGAAGCGGTTGACATTCACCAGGGAAGGCAACAGGAACGCGACGGCCAGAGTGGCCGCAGCGGCAGTCAAAATGGTGCGCTTGCGCGGCAAGGACGATTCCAGCTAGTTGTCTTCAAGCGGCATCGAATCTCTTAAGGTTACCAGGAATCTTTTAGTTGGGGCGAATCAGCAAGAACATCCGCCCCCAACGGGTCTTGAACGGGAACTGCACGACGGTTTTCAAGATGCCCACGCCGCGTTCCCAAAGCGAACGGTGACGGTAGTCGGCGCTGCTGCTCTCCAGCGACCAGTAAATCAATAGAGGCTTGCCCAGGATATTTCGCCGCGGGACAAAGCCCCAGTAGCGGCTGTCGGAGCTGGAGTCCCGGTTGTCCCCCATGACGAAGTAGTGGCCTGGCGGAACTACCAGCCAGCCATCTTGGACGTACTGGCGAAACTCCTCGGCCCACGCATAAACCGAGCGCGGCATCGAATCGGGGAAATTGTCGCGGTACAGATCCACGCTGCCCGCCTTGTGCACCTTGTAGCCTTCGTCGGCCAGATGGCCATTGATGTACAGCTGCTGGTTGACCATCCGCAGCCGGTCGCCCGGAACTCCGACGACGCGCTTGACAAAATGCGTGCTTGGGTCCACCGGGTATTTGAAGACGACAATGTCTCGGCGCCGGACCTCCTGGTAGGGAAGCAGCGCCCCCAGCCAGCGGCCGGGCGGCGCATAGGCCAGCTTGTCCACCATCAGGTGGTCGCCGATCAGCAACGTATCTTCCATCGAGCTGGAGGGAATCTTGAAGGCCTGGATGGCGAACGTGGTTCCATACAGAGCCAGGATCACAGTCACCACAATGGATTCGAAATATTCGCGGAAGGTGGACTTTCGACCCGCGTCACTGGGCGCCAGCGAAGTCTCTGCGGTCTTCTCGGCCTTCATCGCGTTGGCTTCGGTCACCGCCATGTCAACCTGCGTTAGCCTGCTGCAGCCGGCGAGGAGGCAAGCTGTCCGGTGCGTTGCTGGAAGTGGAGCAGGGCGGCGCGGGCCGCTTCCTGCTCGGCGGCCTTCTTGGTTGCCCCCTCGGCCTGGGAGACAAATTCCTTGCCGATCCGGACCTCGACGGTAAAGGTCTTGCGGTGCTCCGGGCCACGCTCACCGACGACGACGTAGCGCGGCTGCGGCAGGTGCGCTGCTTGCAGGTATTCCTGGAGCGTCGACTTGAAGTCGCTCAGGGGAAACTGTTCAATTCCACGTTCCAGCCAGTGGCTCAGCACCAAGCGGCGGACCAGCTCGCGCGTCTTCTCCAGCCCAGCATCCAGGTAGAGGGCGGCAATCAGCGCTTCCAGCCCGTCCACTAGCAGCGCCCGCTTGTGACGCCCGCCGCTCTTCTCCTCACCCCGCCCCAGTTGCAGAAACGCGCCCAAGTGCAACTGGCTGGCGATGGCAAACAGGTGCGAAGCGCTCACCAGGTGCGCTCTCATCTTTGACAGCTGACCTTCCGAGTAGTCCGGGAAGCGCTCCACCAGTTCTCGGCTGACCAGAAATCCCAAAATCGCATCTCCGAGGAACTCCAACTGCTCGTTGTGACAGTCGGCGCTCTCACTGCGCTCGTGGCTGTGGGAGCTGTGGGTTAGAGCCCGCAGCAGCAGGTCCCGCCGGGCAAACGTGTGCCCGATTGCCTTTTCCAATTCGCTCAGATCGTCCACGTGGGTTTCGCTTGCGGATCTACTCGGCCATTCCCAATGGAAGCGTCCACCGATCCGGGTGCATGGCGCCGCTGGTGCATGGCGCGAGGTGGATGTGTCGGCGAGGAGGACTCCTTCTACTCCACCCTTCGCACTCCCCCGTTCCTGGATCCGCGTCGGCTATTGCCGGATGCCGGCGGGCAGGCCGCTCTACTGCTTCTTCAGGGACTCTTCGATCCGCTGCAACTCCTCGGCCGCATAGTCACGCATGCCCACCCTGACGCCTCCGGCATCCACCGACTGTTTCAACGTGTCGCGGGCCAGCTCGTATTTCTTCATGATCCGGTACGTCAGCCCGAGGCGCCAAAGCACAATGGGGTCTTTCTCGACCTGGAGCTCGACGGTTTTCTTGAAGAAGTCCGCAGCCGCCTCATACCGCCCGCGCTTCATGGCCACATGGCCGAGGGCATCGTAACTCCGGGCGCGCATGTCGTTGACCGTTCGCTCCCATACGGTGTCTAACATTTCCGGATCAGGTTTCTCCATCTTTTCGATGGCCGACAGGGCGCGCTTGGCGTAGTCCTCGGCCTGCTTCAGCTTCTCTTCCCGGTCCAGATCGGTATTCTTTGTCCGTTCCGGGATAAACAGAGCCAGCCACAGCAAGGTCTGGACGTTTTCCGGATCCATCGCGAGCGACTTCTCACCGAACTCACGCATCTTGGAAAAGTCGCCTTTTTGCCGGTAGCCTTGCATCGCTTTGGCGTAGGCGAGACTTTTCAGCTCGCTGTCCGGAAACGTTTGCACAAATTCCTCGGCCAGAGAGATCATCTGGTCGGGTGTCAGAGAGGCATCGATGAGGTTCCGGTATGCCTCTAACTCCTCCTCGGTTTGGGCCCTGGGCCCCTTCGGGGCGCTTGGCGCTTGCTGGTCGGGCTGGTCGGGCTGGCCGGTGTCTGGGGTCTGCTGCGGCTCCTGCGCCGAGGCCAGGACGATGAGCAGACCAACCACCAGTACGAGGGCCGCCGTTCTCATTTTCATCCTTCGCATGGGGTGTTGTTCTCCTTCCACGCTGTGGTTAGCACGATCCGTTCTTCTTCCCGCTGTCCCCGCCTTGTTCGCGCAATGTGTCCCGGCGGAACGGGGCCTCGAGGCCGAGTTCGGCTGCCCGACGGGTCGCCGCCTCCGCGTCCTGAGTCTCCAGCGCTTGCCGGTAGTGTTCGACTGCGAGCTCGCGCTCTTGCTTCATATCATAAATGCGTCCCAGGTAGATATGCGACCAGGCCAGCAGGTGGGGGTCTTTGCTGACCTCCAGGGTGCGCTCGAAGTAGCTCCTGGCCAGTTCCGGTTGCCTTTCCTGGGTAGCCACCAGGGCCAGGCCATAGAGGGCTCGTGCTTGCAACGTGCCGTTCTTCTCCAGCGCGGCTCGAAATAGTCGGCGAGCCTGAGCGAAATCCAGGCGGGCCATTGCATCGTCTGCCTGGGCCAACACCGTTTCTTCCTTCGACGCGTTGGAAGTGGAGCCGGTTGCGCCCGCCACCGGCCCCGCCACCGGCAAAGAGGGCAGCCTCAGGTGCCCTAGATCATCGGCTTCTGTGGCCTCCCGAAACTGGACCCCGGCGAGCCGCTTTCGCTCGTGTCCTACGTCCAGCTTCTCCAGCATCTCCGGATAGTAGATCCGGATTCCGGCCTCCTGCTGTTCAAACTTCTCCAGCGCCTCGTAGAAATAGGGTGCCAGAAAATGCCCTTCTTCCAGGATCCCGCGCAGCCGCTGTTGCTTGGCGGCCGGGGTGTCTTGGGCCAGCCGCAGCTCCAGCGCGCGGATGAGCGATTCGGAGAGCAACAGCCGGAAATCCTTGCGCAATGCGGGTTGCAGCCCGTGCGCGGCTTCGGCAAACCATTTCAAGTCCGATTTCTTGCGCACCAAGCGCCTGTGCTTGAGGGCCAGCGGCTCCAGCAGATAGTGCAGCAAACCGTGGCGAATCTCCTTCAGTTTCAGCTCGGAGGCGGTGCTGACCACGACGTAGTAATCGCGCCCGAATCCCCTCGCGTTCGCCTGCCCAGGGGCTCCCAGCAGGTCGACGTGAACCCAGAAGTTACGCCCCAGGAAACCTGAGGATGCAACTCGCAGGTAGCCGTTCAACTCCAGCATCAGGTATCCCAAACCTTCGTTGTATCGATCCAGCTCCTGCTCGTAGGCGGGGCGGTGTTCCTCCCACAGCGCCTCCAGGTTGGCCTCCTGGTAGAAGGCAGCCAGCAGAGGCCGCAGGTCGCGCAGCGCGGAAACCTCAGGCGGCAACTCCGGTTCTTGCACCCGGAAGGAGAAGTCCGGCGGGCCGCCGATCAACAGCGCGAAGGAGATAAACTGGCTCAGGTCGCGGGAGGAATCCGGCCGGCGGTGAGCCGCGTAGAAGGCGCGCAAGGCTTCCAGGCTGGGCGGTTTCGCCGCCGCGACCTGCTGGCGAACCAGCCGACGCACGGGGCTGGCGTGCGGCGAATCCACACCCGCCTCATAGCCGGCCGCATTGACGGCGGCCATCACCACGAACAAGGGCAGGTTGCTGTCGACCGACGCTGGATGTTGCGCCAGCAACGGCAGGCTAGCGAGAAAGCACGCCGAGGCCACGAGGGTTGCCGTAGCGCGCTTCTGCCACAGAACGGCATCCCCGGAAAACCACATCAATTGAGTTTATTGCGCCTCGCCCATCCCCGTCAATCTCAGGGTCTCCAGAGCGAAACAGTGAGAGGACGTTGACGGGGCTACGCGGCGCCCCCTAGAATGCGGGAGATGGCCAAACACACGCGGGCCGTGTACCCAGGGTCATTCGACCCGCTCACCAACGGCCACCTGGATCTGATCGAGCGCAGCATTGAGATTTTCGATGAGCTGATCATTGGGGTACTCCGCAATCCAGACAAGCACCCCCTGTTCTCGCTGGAAGAGCGGATGGAGATGCTGCGGGAAGTGACCGTACCGCTGGGCCGGGTCCGCGTGGAGGCGTTTGACGGACTTCTGGTACAATACGCCGCCCGCTCCGAGGCCAACGTCATTCTGCGGGGCATCCGGGCCATCTCCGACTACGAGTACGAGCTGCAGATGGCTCTGATGAATCGTAAGCTGGACCCTCGAGTGGAAACCGTGTTTATGATGCCGGCCGAAACCTACAGCTACATTAGTTCGCGGCTGGTCAAGGAGGTGCACCTGCTGGGCGGCGACATCAAGGACCTGGTGCCGCCCATCGTGGTGGAACGGCTGAAGGCCAAGGTTCCAGTCTGACTCTGGCACCGGTTGAACTGAGCGACCTATGCAACTATCCGAACGTATTTCGCGAATTTCTGTGAGCGCTACGCAGGCCGTGGTAGTGGAGGCCGAACGGTCCCGGGCGGCGGGCGCCGACCTGGTGGATTTCGGCGCGGGTGAGCCGGATTTCATCACCCCCGACAATATCTGCCAAGCCGCCATCCGCGCCATCCAGGAGGGCTTTACCAAGTACACCCCGACCGGCGGAGTCGCCGACCTGAAACGGGCCATCTGCGAATGGCACCACCAGCAGTTCGGCACCGAATACACGCCGGCCGAAGTGCTGGTCACCGTGGGGGGCAAGCACGCCATCTTCAACGCCATTTCGGTGCTGGTCAATCCCGGCGACGAGGTGGTGCTGCCGGTGCCTTACTGGGTCAGCTTCCGCGACATTATCCAGTACGCGGGCGGGCGCGCGGTCCTGGTGCCGACCGATGAAGAAGCCGGCTACCGGCTGCGGCAGGAAGCTGTCGAGCAGGCCCTGACGGAACGCACGCGCTTGCTGATTATCAACTCCCCCAGCAACCCCAGCGGGGCGGTGATCGGGCCCAAGGAGTTTCGCCAGTTTTACGACCTGACCGCCGCGCGCGGCGTCTTGCTGCTTTCCGACGAGTGCTACTCGCACTTTGTCTACGAAGGCCAGCCCTTCTCGGTGGGGGCATTCCCCGGCGCTCGCGAAAAGGCCATCGTGGTCGGTTCACTCTCGAAGACCTTTGCCATGACGGGCTGGCGGGTGGGCTACGTGCTGGCACGCCCCGAGATCATTCAGGCTATGTTAAAGCTGCAGAGCCACTGCACCTCCAACACCACTTCCATCGCGCAGAAGGCGGCCATCGAGGCGCTCCGGGGCCCCCAGGATTCGGTGGGCCAGATGTGTGCCGAATATCGGCAGCGGCGCGATTTCGTGGTGCAGGGGCTGCGTGACATCCCCGGCATCCGTTGCCCGATGCCGCAGGGGGCCTTCTACGTGTACCCGAACGTGGGCGCCTACCTGAAGATTGACGGGGGCACCTCCACCATGGAGCTGACCGGCCGCCTCCTCCGCGAAGCGCAGGTGGCGCTGGTGCCGGGCGAGGCCTTCGGCACTACGGAACATCTGCGGCTTTCCTACGCCACCTCGATCCGCGAGCTGGAGCGGGGTCTGGAGCGGATGCGCCAGTTCTTCGCCAAGCTGGGGCCGAGTTGAGGCCAAGTTGAGGTAGGCGTGGACCCCGAGCAGCAGCCCTTCCCCATTGCGCCCTCTTACTACGAAAAAGTCTGGGGGCAGCTCCGCGATGGGCGGCGCCTGGGCGAGATTTGGTTTCCGGCGCTCCCGCTGCTGCTGAAGTTCCTCTTCACTAGCGACAAGCTTTCCGTGCAGGTGCACCCGGCTGACGCCTACGCGCGGCAGCACGAGAACAGCGCTGGCAAGACCGAATGCTGGTACGTGATGGAAGTCGAGCCGGGCGCTCGACTGGCCGTGGGGTTCCGCCGGGACATGGGCCGCGAGGAAATTCGGGAACGGGTGCGCGGGGGAACCATCGAAGAAGAACTGAACTGGCTCGCGGTCGATCCAGGTGACTTCATCTTTGTGCCGGCGGGCACCGTCCATGCCATCGGGCCGGGCCTGACGCTGTGTGAAGTGCAACAATTCAGTGACATCACCTACCGGATCTACGATTACGGGCGCCCCCGTGAGCTTCATTTGGAAAAGGCGCTTGAGGTGATGCGGCATCATCCGGCTGCCGGGTGCATTCGGCCCGCCCGGGCGGGCTCGGCTGAGCTCACTCACGACTACCTGGTCGGCTGCCGCCACTTTGCTCTGGAGCGCCTCTCGACAGCGCGCACCTATTGCAGCCAAAAGGAAGCAACCCGCGTTGAGGTGCTCATTTTTCTGGAGGGCGAAGGAAAGATTGCAGCGGGAGATTTTCAGGCACCCTACGGTCGCCAGCAAGCGTGGTGCCTGCCGGAGACCCTGGAGAAATATGCCCTGGTCCCCAGCCGTCCCACCAACTGGCTGAAGGCTTACGTGCCGGCCAGCGTCGAGGGATTCCGGGCCACACTCGAGCGAGCAGGAGTGCCCGGGGAGCAGCAGAGGAGGATCGCGATTGAAGACCTCTGACAATTTTGGATTTCGGATTTTGGATTGTTTACCCTCACCTGGCTCTGTGGTGGAAGATGGTTTCGGCTCTCTTCGTGTATGAAAAAATCCGCAAACCAAAATCTGAAATCCGAAATCCGCTTGCACGCCGTGATTCTGGCTGGCGGGCGGGGCACCCGATTCTGGCCTCTCAGCCGCCGGCAACGGGCCAAGCAGGTGCTGCCCGTGTTGGGCCGCGGCAGCCTGATCCAGCAGACACTGGAGCGGCTGCAACCGGTGGTCCCACCCAGGCGCACCTGGATCCTTACCAACCAGCACCTGCGTGAGCTCATCCTGCGGCAGCTTCCGGCCATCCCGCCGTCGCAGGTGATCGCCGAGCCTGCCCAGCGCAATACAGCCCCGGCCATCGGCCTGGCCGCACAATTGATTGCGCGCGTGGCCGGCCGGGAGGCGTTGCTTGGGGTTTTTCCGTCCGATCACGTCGTGGCCCGCCCGGTGCAGTTTCATAAGGCGCTGCGGGTGGCATCGCGTGCCGCCGCCGCCGGGTCCCTGGTGGTCCTGGGCATCCGCCCACGCTGGCCCGAAACCGGCTACGGCTACATCCAGTTCGTGGCCCGCCCCTCGATCGGACTCCGGCTCCAGCCTGTCGAGCGTTTCCGCGAGAAGCCGGACCTGGCGACCGCCCGGCGTTTCTTGCGCAGCGGGCGGCACTTCTGGAACAGCGGAATGTTCCTGTGGTCTGCCGGAACCATCCTGGACGCGTTGGAACAATACCTGCCGCGAACTGCAGCGGTTCTGGCCGAAATCGCCGGAGATTTCCGGCCGGCAACACTAGCTCGCCTCTACCCAAGGTGCGACAACATTTCGGTGGACTATGCGGTGCTGGAAAAGGCAGGAGCCAGGCGGCGAGTCGCGGGCCTGTGCTGCGAAATGGGTTGGAATGACGTGGGAAGCTGGAACGCCCTCTATGAGCTGTTGCCGCACGACAAGGCCGGCAACGCGGTGCGCGGTCAGGCCTGGCTGCTTGACGCCCGGGGCAATTACCTGGACCTGCTGGGAGTACCGGGAAGCAAGGGGCCAAAAAAGATGGTTGCGGCCATCGGGGTGGAAAACTTGGTGGTAGTAGACTGCCGCGACGCGCTATTGATTGCGCGCCGCGATCGGGCACAGGACGTGGCGAAGGTGGTGGCGTGGCTGGAAAAGAACAAGCGCGAGAAGTTGCTGTAGCCGGGATCAAGTTCGGCACCGACGGGTGGCGCGGCGTCATCGCCGACGACTTCACCACCGACAACGTGCGCCGGGTGGCGCGCGCGGTCGCCTCCTACATTCAGCGTTACGAGCAACCGGAGCGCGGAGTCGCCATCGGCTACGACTTGCGCTTTGGCTCGGAGCGCTTCGCGCAGGCGGCTGCCGAGGAGCTGGCCCGTGCCGGCCTGCGCGTCTGGCTGGCGGCCGACCACACCCCGACACCGGTCGTCTCCTACGCCGTGCGCCACTGGCAGACGGCCGGCGCGGTGATGATTACCGCCAGCCACAACCCCTGGCAGTGGAACGGCATCAAATTCAAAGCGAGTTACGGAGGTTCGGCTTCGCCGGAGATTGTTCGCAAGATTGAAGCCGCGATCGACGTCCCGGTGCCGCAACAGCCCGGCGGAGATATCCGCCACGCGGATTTCCGCGCGCCCTACCTGGAACACGTGGCACGACTAGCCAACCTGAAGAAGATCGCCAGCGCCGGTCTGAAGCTGGCGGTGGATCCCATGTATGGCGCCTCCCGCGGCTACCTACCGGCGCTGTTCGAGCAGCACGGCATTCCTAACCGGGAAGTGCATGGCGTGCGGAACCCGCTTTTCCCCGGCCTGAATCCGGAACCCATTGAGCCGCACGTCGAGGGACTGCGGCGTGCCGTCGTGGAAGACGGCCTCGACGCCGGCTTTGCTCTGGACGGCGATGCCGACCGGGTGGGGGCGATTGACCGGACCGGGGAGATGGTGGATTCCCACCGCATCTTCAGCTTGCTGCTCGAATACCTGCTGGAGCAGCGCGGGTTGCGCGGCGAAGTGGCCAAGACCTTTTCCACCACCAAGATGGTAGACCGCATCGCGGTGCGCCACGGCTTGAAGCTGCACGAGACCCCCATCGGCTTCAAGCACATCTGCGACCTCATGCTGGAGCGCGACATTCTGATCGGCGGGGAGGAGAGCGGGGGCATCGGTGTCAAGGGACACCTGCCAGAGCGCGACGGCATCTTGGTCTCCCTCCTGCTGGCCGAGCTGATGGCCGACCGCGGCAAAACCCTGGGCGAGCTGGTGGGCGAACTGCACCGCCGCTACGGGCCGCAGGTTTACAACCGGCTGGATCTGCACTTGTCGCCGGGGCAGAAAGAGCGAGCAGTGGCGGCTCTGGCAAAGGCCCCCGCGAACATTGCGGGTTTCCCTGTGACGGGGACCGAAACGCTGGATGGCATCAAGTTCCTGCTCGAACCCAACGCCTGGGTGCTGGTGCGCGTCTCCGGCACCGAGCCGCTGCTGCGGCTCTACGCCGAAGCGCCTTCCGCCGACGCAGTGGCAGCCATCCTGAGCCACATGGAGGAACTGGTCCGGAATGCCTGAGGAGGAGGCGCGCGCCCACCGCTACCAGCGCGCGCGGCGCTACCTCGGGCTGGCCGATTTCCTGCTCGGCTTGGCTTGGCTGGCAGCGCTGCTGTTACTGGGCTGGTCAGCTGTCCTTTGCGACTTCGCCTGGGCAATGGCCCGCAACTTCGGCGTCGCCCTGCTGTATTACACCGCGCTGCTGGCGCTGCTGGGCAAAGCGCTGGGACTGCCGCTGGACTATTACTCAGGATACGTACTGGAACACCGCTACGGGCTTTCCAACATGACCCGCGCGGCCTGGGTGAAAGATCAAGCCAAAGGCTTCGCGCTGGGCGTCACACTGGCGCTCGTGGCCACGCAGGTCCTCTACCGCCTGCTTCGCTCCTTCCCTGAACACTGGTGGCTGATTGCCTGGGCCGTCTTCCTGCTGTTCGTGGTGGCCCTGACAAATCTGGCCCCGGTGTTGCTATTCCCGCTGTTTTACAAGTTCCACCCGCTCCAGGACAAGGAAATCAACCAGCGGCTACTCGGGCTCTGCGACCGCGCCGGAACTCGCGTCCGCGGCATCTTCGAGTGGAAGCTGAGCGCGAAGAGCCGCAAGGCCAACGCCGCGCTCGCCGGCTGGGGCAACACGCGCCGCATCCTGCTAGCCGATACTCTGCTGGAAAACTACTCGCCGGAGGAGATTGAGTCCATCCTGGCGCATGAGCTGGCGCATCACGTCCATCATCACATCGGCAAGTCATTGGCGCTCCAGGCGGCGACCAGCTTCGCTGGATTCTGGCTGGCCGACGTGGCTTTGCGCGCCTTCTCGCCCCGGTTCGGCTTCCTCGGACTGGACGATTTCGCCAACTTGCCGTTGCTGGCGCTGGTCGGCGCCGCTCTTTCGCTTGTGCTGCTCCCGGTGGTGAACGGCGTCTCCCGGTATTTTGAGCGGCAGGCCGACGATTACGCCCTGCGCGCCATCTCCAGCGTTGATCCGTTTATCTCCAGCATGGAGAAATTAGCGGTCCAGAACTTGAGCGAGCGCCGCCCCCATCCGCTGCTGGAGTTCCTCTTCCACGGCCACCATTCAGTGGAGAAACGCATCCGCCGCGCCCAGGCCTATTCTCAAACTCCCCTGGTTTCGCCCGGCTAGTGTCGTGTAGCGTTGGAGCTTGCTGCGGAACAGCGGTGCCACCTGGTGGTAGGACAGAATTAGCCGGCCGCGACCAGGAAAACCCGCTCCGGCCGGCATTCAAAGTTCTGGCGGACGTTCTGGAGGTTTGGGTTCTTTGTCTGCTCCTGGAAGCGTGGGTTCCTCATCGGAATCTGCCGTCAGTTCCATGTCAAGTTTCACGCCGCTATAGCTGAGGACCTGGCCGCACCGGCAGCGGTATTTGCCTTCCCGGGCATTGACCGGGAGATTCAGTAGCGAATGACAGGCGCCGCAGCGCAGTAATGGATGGAAGCTGCGGTCCCGGGCGTCGAGCATGGTCAGGCCATGGCAGGACGGGCAGGAGAACGTAATACCTGTCCCCGAACGAGCGGGCTCCCCCTCGCAAGGCACGGGGAATGCGCAATGGCGGCAGTTTACGTGGGAGTTTCGCAAGTCGACATCCGCGCCAGTCCCCTTCAGGGAAGAGCAGATCGCAAAGGAGGTCTCGTCACCCACGTAGCGGGCCAGGACAGCAGGCGTCTGGACCAAGGCACGTTGGGCCGCTTCAACCGAAGGAAACACTTTCAGCTCCACCAACTGACCAGCGAAACGGTCTGGATTCACCCCTGCAAGCGAATGCAGTACGATATCCTTCAGAGTTATCATGCGGCGATCCGTCTCGTCGCGCCGATCCCTCCTCCCCCTGCGCCGTTCGATCAATACGGGTATGTATCGCCGGCGACGGTCTCGGCCGCTGCGTCGATAGGATTTCCGCTCTTTCGTCACCAGATCCCTTTCCCTTTCGCACGGGGCCAGTAACCCATTGTGTGAACAGTATATTTGCAGACCGGGAGTTGGGCAACCCGAGCCGTCGTATTGTTACAACCAAGTCATTTGTTATGAACTCGAAGCGTATCGCTGCCCCCGGCGGCTCATCCAGATGAGCCAGACAACGGTGGCAAGCATTCCGAGCCAGCCGAGACGGCGAGTCAGGCCGCCGATCGTGCGGTCGTGCCCTAGCACACCCCAATGGCTGAACAAGAATTCCCAATCGTGCTCACCCGTACCCACCAGCGGGATCACCTGGGTGCGCGCGTCGGCCATGTAGGTGCCGATGTACAGGAAGTTCTCGAAGAACCAGAAGGCGGCGAAGGCCAACGCCGCGGTCTGGCGATGCCAGAAGAAATAGATCGCAATCAGCAGCGGGACCAGCAACTCACCGAGCGTCCCGCCCAGGATGCCGATCGTGTACCCAAACCAACCAAAAAGGAAATGGCCGCCCTCGTGGATGATCAGGTTGACGTTGTCGATCAGCAGGAAGCCGTCCCGATCGGTGGCTGCGTGCAGCAGGAACAACGCGTAGAAGGCCACCCAGCCCACCAACGCCGCGCGCGAGACGGACTGCCAATCCCCTTCCGGCCGCTCCCAGGGAAGCTCCACAGCCGGCATTCTAGCACCGGGCCAGCCCTGCGTCGTATGAGCCCGCAGCGGGGTCCACGAACTCTTTCAGGATGCTAGCGGAACGCGCGGAGGTTCCCAGGCCGGCGGCTCACCCGGAGTAGTCCTCGCAATAGGGATCTTCGCGGTGGTGGTAGTCCTGCTCAGCCTCGGTGTCTTCAAAGACCTCGGTGGTTTCAAAGAAAAGCTCCTTGCTGCCCAGGATGGCCTCGACGTATTTGTACATCTCCGGTGTCCGCAGCGATTCGTCGCTCAGGTAGATCAAGCGCCGCTCCACCGCCCGGCTGGCCTCCTCGCGCTGCTCGGGAGTCCACTCGGCGGGCATCTGCTTCAGGGCATACTCGCGCAGTTCGGCGACACGCCGTTCGCGCCAGCGGAGCGGCCCTTCGGCTACCTCTCGGAAGCGTTCGAAAAATTGCCGCCGCGACAGGCTCATCTTCCGCTTGGCTCCAATTCTCCCTTATGCCTGATTGGGGGCATGCAGCGGGGCCGTCCCGATAAGATTTTTTCTTGGTCTTCAGGACAGAGTCAAGGGAAAGGCGCCAGGGCATCGCCAAGGGGAGTCGCGGCCAAGTCCCAAATCGCACATCCAAGCGCAGAACACCTGGTTTCTGGGTCGCTGACCCAGGTGGTGCGAGCAGCCAGACAGGTTAGGTACAATGTAGCCTAGGCATTCTCATGCACCAGAGCATCGTCATTCTGGATTTTGGGTCGCAGTATACCCAGTTGATCGCGCGGCGGATTCGCGAGCAAAACGTCTTCAGCCTCATCCTGCCCTTCCACACCCCAATCGAAAAGCTGCGGCAAATGAATCCCCGCGGCATCATTCTGTCAGGTGGACCCAGTTCCGTTTTTGACGAGGGGGCACCGCGCTGCTCACCGCAAATCCTTGAGCTGGGGGTACCGGTGCTGGGCATCTGCTACGGGTTACAGTTGCTGGCCCACCAGTTGGGCGGACGGGTGCGACCCGCCGAGCGCCGCGAGTACGGCCGCGCCCAGCTCGAGGTGCTGGACGGCTCCGCCCTGCTGACCCATGTGCCTCCCACACTTATGGTCTGGAACAGCCACGGTGATGAGGTGGAAGCGCTGCCGCAGGGCTTCCGCGCCACCGGACGCACAGCGAATGCCGTGGCCGCCATTGAGGACCAGCAGCGGCGCCTCTACGCAGTTCAATTCCATCCGGAAGTCCACCACACGCCTGAGGGACCCCAGATCCTCCGCAACTTCGTCGTGGACATCTGCGGCGCCCGCCCGGATTGGACTCCGGCCTCGTTTATTGAGGAAACGATTGCTCGGGTGCGCAAACAGGTTGGGGCAAGCCATGCAGTTTGCGCCCTGAGTGGAGGAGTGGATTCGACGGTGGCGGCCACGCTGGTCCACCGGGCGATTGGAGCGAGGCTGACCTGCGTCTTCGTCGACAACGGGCTGCTGCGCAAAGACGAGTTCCCCACCGTACTGGCGCTGTTGCGGGAAGAGCTGGGGCTCAACGTGATCGGCGTAGACGCCGAGCGCCGCTTCCTGGAACGGCTGGCCGGCGTCACCGATCCCGAGCAGAAACGCCGCATCATCGGGGAGGAGTTCATTCGCGTCTTCGAAGTGGAGGCCGGCAAGCTGGGCCCGGTGGAATACCTGGTTCAGGGAACGCTCTATCCCGATGTGATTGAATCGGTGTCAGTTAAGGGTCCATCGGCCACGATCAAGACGCACCACAATGTCGGCGGACTGCCGCAAGAAATGAAGCTGCAATTAATTGAACCCCTGCGCGATCTATTTAAGGACGAAGTACGTCGTGTGGGCCGAGACCTCGGCCTGCCGGAATGGGTCCTGCGGCGGCAACCCTTTCCCGGACCAGGCTTGGCCGTGCGCATCGTCGGGGAAGTGACGCCGGAGCGGCTGGCAATCCTGAGGGAAGCCGACGCCGTGCTGCTCGAGGAGATTCGCCGGGAAGGCCTCTATGATAAGGTCTGGCAATCGTTTGCGGTGCTTTTACCGGTGCGGAGCGTTGGAGTGATGGGCGACCAGCGGACCTACGCTTACACTATCGCCCTGCGCTGCGTACAGTCCGAGGACGGCATGACCGCCGACTGGGTACCCCTCTCCCCCGCCCTCCTCGGCCGCCTATCCAACCGCATCGTCAACGAGGTTTCCGGGGTTAATAGAGTTGTATACGACATCAGCTCGAAACCTCCCAGCACCATCGAGTGGGAGTAGGCCCCGGGGGGCGGTGCCGGGAGCCGGGCTGCTTACTGTTGTATCGAACTGAGGGGGGCTAATTTCAAGTAACGCCGCGCGGTCGCCTTACGTCCGTGTAGGTGTATGGAATGGGTGATGGAACAGGGGCTTAGCGTAGCCACCCAGCCTGCGGTCCAGCCGGAAGTAGCGGTCATCCGCCGGGCCCAAAAAGGCGATCAGGAAGCCTTCCGCGAGATCGTGGAACGCTACCAGGCCAAGGTGTTCTCCATCATCCGCGGCGTTGTACGTAACCGGAATGATGCGGAAGATATTGCCCAGCAAGTATTTACCAAGATATATTTCTCCCTGCCCAAGTCTGATTTTCGCTCCGCGCTAGTCACCTGGATCTACAAGATCACGGTGAACGAGTGCTATGACTACTTGCGGAAGCAAAAGGTACGGCCTCTGACCTTCGAAGCCGACTTGAACGAGAATGACCTGCGCCGCATTGATAATATGGAGGACCGCGGCCGAAATCGGGCGAAAGACCTGGATCGCCGCGCCGAACTTCGAGAATACGTGACGAAACTCCTTGACAAGCTCTCCGAGGAGGAGCGGTACTTGTTGTTTATGAAAGAAATGGAGGGGTATGCGGTCGAGGAGCTGGCCCGCATGGTCTCGATGAACGAGAATACTGTTAAAGTGAAGCTGTTTCGGGCCCGGCAAAAATTGGTGAAAGCCGCCAAGAAATCCGGAATGCTGCGTGGCGGCCGACCTCCAGTTTTCTAAATGGCCTGTGGTTTTCTAAAGGGGAAGAAAAGGCAATGCACAAGGTAGTTCGAACTTATTTGGAAGCGAGCCTGGATGGCAGTTTGCTGCCCTTGGCCCGGCGGGAGCTGGAGGCCCACCTGGAGGCCTGCCCGAGCTGTCGTCTGGAGCTGGAGGCGCTTGGCCAAACGCGCCAATGGATGAGGGCGCTGGTGACAAAAGAGCTGGTCGCGCCGGCTCCCGGCTTCTACGCCCGGGTGCAGGCCCGGGTGGAGGCCGAAAAAAGCCAGATATGGCCCTTCTGGCAGTTGTTTCCCGCATTCACCCAGCAGCTTGGCCTTGCTGTTGTCGCGCTGTTGCTGTTGCTGAGCACGTATTTTGTCACGCTTAACCAGACCGAGCGCGGCACGGCCATGGCCGAATTGATGCAGGATGCTCCCATCGTTCATGCGGAGACTCCAGCTCTCACGGCCGATTCTCACGTTAACCGCGAGCGCGTGCTGCTGGCCATCCTGACCCCGGCCGGCCGGCAGCATGGGGAGTAAGATGTCCAACCGGAGCCGTGCCATTCTCTACAGCGCCGTTGTCTTCCTCGCGGGCATAGTGGCCGGAGCGCTGCTCATGAATCTGCGGGAGCACCTCTGGCTGCACCCACGGGGGCACGTAGTCACCGCAGCCAGTTGGGACCAGGCCGACCGCGCCCACTACATCGAGCAGATCAAGACAGAACTCCAACTCACCGAGACCCAGAGCCGAGAAATGGAAGCGATCCTGGATGCTACCCTGCGGCAATACCACGATCTGCACACCTTTTCCCATCACATCCGGGAGGAAGGCATCACCAGCATCCGGGACGTCTTGGACGAGGAGCAGCGGCACCGCTTTGACGAGATTGTCGGCAAAATGACCTGTCCGCTGGAGGAAAAAGGCGACCACGGGCACTCACCGTAGCCTCGCCCTGCGCCACCCGCCACCAAGGTTTTCCCGCAACTTCTTCTTCCCCGACGAGTCTATCAACCACACCCGGGGGGCAATTTGCTAGGAGCGGATGAGATTCCCGGCTGGGCGAATTTCGTGTGCGCGTGAGCTTGGCAAACGTCTGGAGACAGTTGGACTAAAGGCGCTTGGTGCTGTTTATGGGGCATCCGCTGGCGCCACTGGTCCTGTTGGCGACGGGGATGGGTTGTGACCGAGCTGGCCCGATCAGGTCGGGCTCAGTGAGCCAGTCGAGGGGCCACCAGTTCCCGCAGGCGCAGCAGCACTTGCATACGCTGCGGCCCGTTCAGCAACCCGCTGGACTGCAGGATTTCCTGGAAACAGTCCTCCGCATCCACCGCCGAGGATGGAGCAGCACCGCCGTTTGCGGGAGGTGTCGAAAAGCTAGGACGGTGCCCATTGCCGTTTCCCCGCGCCAGGCTATGTCCGTTCCCGTTGCCCGAAGACCTTCCATTCGGAGGCGCGGGAGCCAGCAGTGCTGGAAGGGCAACCTTCAGCGCATCGGCGACCCGTTCCAGGGTGACCAGCCCGGGGATGATGCGGCCATTTTCGATGCGGGAGACATAGGTGCGCGGTAGGCGCGCGCCGACCGCAAGCTGCTTCTGGGTCAGCCCGCGAATGCGGCGCCAGCCCCGGACTCCAGCGGCCACGTCAGGCCGCGTGGGCGCTCGCGGCTCGGGCGGGGCCACGACCGGCACGACCAACGACAAATAGCAGCGACGGCAGCGGTTCAGCGCCGTTAAATACTGCACCATTCGGCAGCGCGGACACCGTTCCACCGGGCGTTCCTCGCAGGCTGCCGGAGTCGGGGCAAGGTTAGAAATTTGGGCGGGAGCGGGAGTGAGAACAGCTTCGCTTAGGGCCAATCGCTTCGCGCCGAGAAAGATCGCCGGGCACCATTGTGGGGTTCCGATCAAACATTGTCAACAGGTTTTGTATTTTCCGTGTGTACTTTTTGTGTCTCCCGTCGAGTACCCAACTTCTTCCCTTCCGGGCTATCGCCCCTTTCGGGTTATCGTCAATGGTGTCCTCCTTTCGTTCCGCTGTGATACACCTGCATGCAAAAGATTCCAAAGCCAAGATCAAAAGGCGGGACTCGGAACTCCGGACTGACACTTTGAAGTTTGGACTTCGGAGCTTAGACTGGGACCATGGATCGCCATTCGTCCTTTGCCCTGCTTCGCGAGTTCACTCAGAGCGAAAGCTTGATCAAGCACGCCCTAGCGGTGGAGGCCTGCATGCGCGCCTACGCCCGCCACTACGGCGAAGATGAAACCCGTTGGGGGATTGTCGGCCTGATCCACGACTTCGATTACGAGCGCTATCCGACTCCCGATCAACACCCCACGAAGGGATCCCAGATTCTGGCCGAGCGCGGCTACCCGGAAGACGTGCGGCGCGCCATCCTGGGCCACGCCAACTACAGCGGCGTGCCGCGCGACACCCGAATGGCCCAGGTGCTCTACGCCTGCGACGAGCTGGCCGGCTTCCTCACCGCCGTGGCTTTGGTGAAGCCCGGCAAGAGCATCTTCGAGGTGGAGGCGCGCTCGGTGCGGAAGAAGATGAAGGACAAAGCGTTCGCGCGCTCGGTCAACCGTGACGACATCACCCGCGGGGCGGCCGAACTCACCGTAGACTTGGACCAGCACATCGGCTTCTGCATCGAGGCGATGAAAACAGTCGCCGACCAACTTGGCCTGCGCGGAAACCTCTCCAGCGGACAGCCCAACCCGCTACAACCCCGTGAAACCTAGCGGGTGGCCGACCGGCATGGATCAGGTCCAAAACCGGAATGGTAGTGCCAAGTTGGGCTGCCCCGCTGCAAGCCTGTTCCCTAATCCATTGCAGGCAAACCAGAAGAGAACGGACTCCACGTTGCAAGGTCCAGTTCGGGGTAGGGGCGTCCCTGAGCTGGGCATTGGGGTTCGCAGACTCAGGGTTGCGCGAACTAGAGCCTAGCAATCCTTGCTCTGGCTGTGCTGCGGCGAAGCGCAGTTCCTCGGCCTGAGGGTGAAGCGTGCGAGCGCGCCAATTTCGGAGAGCCTGAAGGCTCTGGAGCAAAAGCCAGAGGAAGCCGCAGAACAGTTCCGCAGCCTGTTTGAGGAGGCGCCGGTCGCCTACCATCAGACCGACCGCAAGGGAATCGTGCGGCGCGTCAACCGCGCTGAGTGCGCTCTTCTGGGTCTGAAAGCCGAGGAAATTCTGGGCAAGCCCGTCTGGGAACTGCTGGTTCCTGAGCAACGGGAAAGGAGCCGTGAAGCTGTACGCTGGAAGATCTCCGGGAAACAGCGCCTGGTCCCCTTCGAACGCGAGTATCTTCGCCGGGACGGCACCCGGCTAATGCTGGAAATTCATGAGAACTTGATTCGCGACACCAACGGGAAGTCTGTGGGCCTCGGCTCGGTCTTGCTGGATATTACCGAGCGCAAGGAACTCGAAGAGCAACTTCGCCAGGCGCAAGAGATGGAGACTCTCGGGTTGCTGGCAGGCGGGGCGGCCCACGACTTCAATAACGCGATGCTCGCCGTTCTGGCCTGGACGGAGCTGGCCTTGCAGAAAACAACTGCAGACCCTCCGCGCAGGCACTTCGAAAAGATTCAGGAGCAAGCCCAGCACGCGGCGGGCCTGAGCCGGCAGTTGCTTGCCTTCGCCAACCATCGGGTTTTGGAACCGTACCGGACGAACCTGAACCAGACCGTGACTCGTGTGATCGGGCTGCTGGAAAACTCCCTCGGCCAAGGAGTCCAAGTGGAAACCGGGCTGGCGCCGAATCTGGAGCACACCTGGGCCGTGCCGGCCGAGATGGAGCAGGTGCTGATCAACTTGTGCCTCAATGCCCGCGATGCGATGCCCGACGGCGGCCGACTAGCGATCGAAACCCGCAATGTGGACCTTGCTGGGGACGAGGCCCGGCGACACGCCGAAACCCGGCCGGGTCGCTACGTCATGCTGGCTGTTTCCGATACTGGGACGGGCATGGACGACTCCACGACGAGACGCATGTTCGAGCCGTTCTTCACCAGCAAACAAGCGGGCCAGGCCAGCGGCCTAGGCCTGGCTGTCGTCCACAGGATTGTCAAGCAACACGGCGGGTTCATCGATACCCAGAGCGAGCCGAAACGGGGCACCCGCGTCCGCATCTACCTCCCGGGGGCCGGGGCTGCCCCCAGCAAACGGGAAAGGAAAGCGGAAGTCGGACCGCCGGGCGGCGGTACGGAAACCATTCTGGTGGCTGAGGATCACGAGGCGGCCCGTGAGGTGGCACGGGAGACGCTGGCCAGTCTGGGGTATCAGGTGCTGTTGGCCAGTGACGGACAGGAAGCGGTTCGGTTGGCGCAGGCCCAGCACGCAAGCATCAGCTTGGTCGTCCTGGACGTGCTGCTGCCCAGACTCAGCGGGCCTGGCGCTTACGCTCGCATGTGTGCGCTGAAGCCTCGCCTGCCAGTCATCTTCACCACCGGCGGGAGCACCCAGATCGCGCTGCCCGGCCGCATGATGGAGCAAGGCGCCGCAGTTCTGGAAAAGCCTTATAGCACCGAGACGCTGGGACGCAAGGTACGTGAGCTGCTGGATCGCGCCCGCGGTCCAACAGCTTCAGCGGCCACTTTGCGACGTCGCCGTTGAGCGCTCCCAAAGTCGTACATTGCCGAGGCTTGTTGAGTTCCACCGTTCCAAATGAATACCCCGGTTCAAGAACAAACTAACGCCCCCGCACTAAAGGCCGACCGCCGCAGTTCCGAGCGTCGCGTTTATCATCGCTTCGAGTGGTCCACGACGGCCAACATCAGTGACCTGAGTGGCGGTCCACCAGCCCAAGCGCGCCTGGCCGACATTGGTTTGGGCGGTTGCTATCTTGACATGTTGGCACCGAGCCCCCTGAACTCCCGGGTTCACGTCAGCCTCGAAATTGAAAAGGAACGCTTCGAGGCGACCGCCGAGGTGAAGTTCTCCGCGCCTCGCATGGGGATGGGTCTGCAATTCATCTCCATGAGCGATCGCGGCCGCGCCCTGCTGGAAAAGCTGCTGAGGCGCCTTTCGGGACAGGCTTTGGGCAAGCTAGCAGGCCCGACCTACGAGAGCATGGTGCAGAGCATGGTTCAATTGGTCAATACGCTTCTTCAAGTTTTGGAGCAGAAAGGGATCACCTCTAAAGCAGAAATCGAGAACATGATTTTGGCGCGAAATCGGGACCGCAAAAGGGATGCGAAACCCACAGAATAGTTCCACGCCGGGTTACGGCTATTTTCCTTGTCAGCCAGCCGAGGTAAAAACCGCAGGGCACTCGGACCTTGACGCCAACGGTCTGCCGGTGTATGAGAATCACTTGGTGCTGTGCACGCGAGGAAGCCCATGGCATGAATTGTCATGCGGTGAGACACAGGAAGTTAACCATATGACGGAGAAGGAAAACCCATGATTCTCGTACCTGGATCTACCGGCAAGACTGTCACGATAGTCTCAATCATCCTACTGATCACATTGGCATTGCCCTTGGTTGCCCAAGAGCAAACGGGCTTTCAAGGACCAGAAGGCTTCATCCTGCCGTCCCTCCATCCGGCCGGCACAGAACTTGAAACAAAACTGCTAGCACCGGGCGTCTACGCCCTGCTCTCGACCAAACCGCCGGTGGATAACAGTGGGTTCATCGTTGGGGAACGGGGCGTGCTAGTGATTGATGCCCACATCAATGGGGAGATGGCGAGGAAGATCCAAGCGGCGGTTCGCCGCGTGACCGACAAGCCGATTCTTTACCTGGTTAACACCAACTTCCACGGCGACCACACCTTCGGGAACTATGCGTTCCCCGACACCACGCTGGTCGTAGGCCACCGCGAGACGGCCAAGCGTATGCGCGACTTCGAGGAAGAGAAACAGTTCCTGTTGCCCACTGTAAACAACGATCAGACGCTATACGCCAACGCGCGCTTACGTTTGCCCGATGTGGTCTTTGACGACTACCTGCGGCTCGACTTGGGAGGCCGCGCGGTGGAGCTCTACCACTTCGGCCATGGCAACACACCCGGCGACACCGTGATCTACGTCCCGGAAGAGCGAATTGCTTGGACCGGCAACCTGGTGTTCGGCGAAGGAATGAACCCTTTCTTGGTTGAGGGCAAACCGCGCGCCTACCTGCAAACTATTGCCCGCTTTGCTCAGACGCTCGCAGTCGAGCGCATCATCCCCGGTCATGGCGCTCCCCCATCCGGTCGAATTCTCGGACGTTACATGAGCTATCTGAACGAACTCCTCCAGTCGGTGCAAGAAGCCGTCCAGGCCGGGCAAAGCCTTGAGCAAACGCTGGCTGGTCTGCCATTGGGAAAGAAGTACCGTCCACCGCCCGACGCAGGTCTGACAGAATTCGACCAGTTCCTAGCGGGTTTTCACCTCTGGAACGTGCAGAAGACCTACCTCGAATTCAACCCGCGCTGATTGCCAATGAAGACGACGTGTGCCAGGCTATGAGGAACCATGCTTCTCGCAAGCGCTCTTGAATACTTGGCGCAACAGATGGTCTTGCCGCCCAGCGACCTGAGCACGAACGTGCAGATGCTCTTGCGCTGGATTCACTTCCTTGCCGGAATCACCTGGCTCGGACTGCTTTATTTCTTCAATCTGGTCAATGTGGGGTTCATGAAGAAGCTGGACGCGCCGACGCGCAGCAAAGTGGTCCCGGCGTTGATGCCTTCGGCGCTGTGGTGGTTCCGCTGGACGGGTCTGGTGACGGTGCTGGCGGGCCTGCTCTACTTTATCTTTTACATCCTACTCACCGAGCCGCCGGAAAATCCGGGCCAGTTTTTCTGGAAGACCTTTATTGTGTGGCTAGTGCTGGTGCTGGTCACTTTTAAAATTGAGTTCTTCTTGCTCCGTGTTCCGGCGCTGGTTAAGAATGGCTGGTTGTTCGGCGCCATATTCGCGGTGCTGATTTTGATCATGATCCACATGGTTGTGCGGTTCAACACCTATGAGGGTGCCAGCAACCGGGCCCTTTCGATTGGCGTGGGCGGCGGCATGGGGATGATCATGCTGTTTAACGTGTGGGGCATTATTTGGCCGGCGCAGAAGCGCATCATCGCCTGGACCCAGGAAAACGCGGAGAAGGGCACGGCTGTTCCCCCGGAGTCGGCCACACTGGCGCGGCGCGTGTTTCTGGTCTCGCGCGCCAATGCCTGGCTCTCGATTCCCATGCTGTTCTTCATGGCCGCCGCCAGCCACTATCCGGTTTTCGTTGGCGGCTAAGGGCACCCGCAACAATGACGGACCCGAAACGGGTGCTGCTGGTAGGACTGATGGCGTGGGTTGTCGCGGCTCCCTGCGATGTTTCTCTGCTGATTGAACCCAAGGAACTCACCCAATCTCTGGACCAGGTTGGCGTGGTAGATCTGCGTTCGGCCGGGGCGTTCCAAAAGGGCCACATTCCCGGCGCGGCCCACTGCAGGCGGGGCGGTGGAGACCGAAGCGCGCCCCGTGTCGGCTGGCAGCTTCCAGTCGCGGGCCAACCAAAACCGCATCGCCACCGCCGAGTGGATCCGCCAGCGACTGGAGCTGGAAAAACCCCCGCTGGTGCTCGATGCGCTCGCCCGAGGAATACGCTGGCGACATAGCGCCTGCAGGGATACGCGGGGGCCACATTCCAGGTGCGGTAAATCTGGGCTGGCGCGAGACCATCACCGAGAACGGCCGCTTCAAGACTCCCGAGGAGCTACGCTGCCTGTTGCAGGGGCACGGCCTGGACTTCGACCGCGAGGTGGTCACCTACTGCAACAGCGGCACGCGCTCCTCCCAGCTTTACTTCGTCCTCCGCCTGCTGGGCCATCCGAAGGTGCGCAACTACGACGGCTCCTGGCTGGACTGGGGCTCCCGCCCCGAGTTCCCCGTGGAACAGTAGTGCCTCCCCCTTGCCGCTCTGGCTTGGTCCTTGCGCCGCTAGGCCAGCGCGAATGGCCGAATCGGCGAGCCTGTCCCGCCCATGATTTTCAGCGGCGAGGCAATGAACAGGAACTCATGGATGCCCGCCGAGTGCAGCGGCTCCAGGTTCAGCGCCTCTATGATGTGAATCCCCTTTTCCACCAGCAGGTGCACATGGACGGGGAAGTTGCCGGGGGTGACTTCGAATGCCATGGTGTCGGAGCCGGCGGCAAAAATGCCGCTGCCGCTGAGCCAGCGGGCACCGCTCAAGTCCACGCCCGGAGCGCCTCCGTGACCGACAAATTCCCTCGGCCGGTCCCAGAGCGTGTCCCACCCGGTGCGGATCAGCACCACATCCCCCGCCTCGACAGCCACCCCAGCCCGAGTCGCTTCCTCCTCCAAGTGAGCGGCAGTGATGGCGTAGGCGGGGGGCAGAATTCCCTCCCGCTCCTTCGCGGCTTTGTTTGACGCTCCACCTGCCGTCGTTGCGTTCAGAAACACGCCGCGCCGCACGATGGGTACAACCTGATCAATGCCACCCACCGCCAGGCCGCGTTCGACCGTCTGGTTCGGCTCAACCTCCGCCCCGCCAAACAGGCGCCCATTCCGCGAGAAATGGCAGAGCGCGTCGATGTGCGTTCCCACGTGGCCTCCCAGGGTAATGACCTCAGACGCCGAACTGACACCGCCCTCCAGCACGATGTCCCCGTGCCCCTTGGCTAAGCTGAACAAGAACGGCGGGTGCGTCGGCCAATGCGGCATGCCGATTCTCCACGGCTGCGACAGGTCAATGATGCGCACCTTGCTTCCGGCAACTGCCTGGGCAACTTGGCGGATGAGATCTCGTTCAGGATTCATGCTCATACTCCTGTCCCTGGTTTTGTCCTGTGCTGTCATGTGGTTATATGCCAGAACGGCCCGAAGGGGAAACCGTTTGGGCGGAACAATGTGTCCTTCTGGGCGTCCTTAGGGGGAACGTTAGGGCATTGTCGCCGCAGACACCTTATCTCATTCTCTCGATTCCCACTTCAAATATGTTGGGTGTAGAATTGTCCCAGTTGGGAGGGATTCCTTGTTTCCTCGGGGCCAGCGCGTAGCAGCTCTGATGTGCCGCCTTCTAACTGTTGGCTTGTTCGCAGGTGTGATCAACGCCCAAACTCCCATCAGCGTTCGTGAGTTGGTCCGCGGCTTTCACTCACGCTATAAGAATGAGCAAGTTACAGTCCAGGGCTGGGTCTCGGCAGAAAAACGGGTTTCCTCGACTAGCTTCAAGGCGTATTACCTGAAAGACAGGTACGGTTCGACCATTGTTGTCCGCACAGTCAACAAAGTACCCCAGATTAATTCCGAGGTGCTGGTCACCGGTGTGGCGCTGGTGGATGCCGACACCAGAAGATTTTTCATAAGTGAAACGAGGCGGGAGGAGGTCAGCTCAGCTGGGGAAGAGACAGAGGAAGAAGCTCGGGAGCCGCTGGAGTTGCCATCAACAGAGAACCTGATTCTCATCGGCGTCATCGCGATTGGGCTGCTCTGGGTGGTTGTGAGGCTGAGGCGGAGAAAGGCTGCTCCGGCTCCCGGACCTGTGCCCTCCTACAAGCCTGCTCCCGCTCCTGTCCCCTCCTACAAGTCTGGTCCCGCTCCTGAGCCTGGGCGCCCCTACAAGCCTGCTCCTCCCCCCATACCATCCGCTGAGAGTGCCTCGGTTGCCTTCCCAACTGCCCAGGTTGCTTCCCCAACTATGGATGACTTCAAGACAGTCAGGGTGTTCAAGACCACCAAAGTTCTACCGGGCACGTTAGTTATCCTGGAGAATGGGGAGGAGACCGACACCATTTACCTTTCGGATCAGTCCGGCCGAGATGAGATCGAAATCGGCCGCGACACCCCAGACATTACCGGCGGAATCCGGATCAAGGATAAGACAAGCACATTGAGCCGTCGTCAGGCACGCTTGCTCTATTCCGCTGCGGAAGAGCAATTCAAGCTGGTGAATCTGGCCCCCGAAACTTCCAATCCAACCATCATCAATGGGCGGCAAATGTCTGGCGACGAGACGGTGGTACTCAAGGACAACGATGTCCTCCGCATGGGCAATGTAGAGCTGAGATTCAGGAAATCCTAGCGCCGGTCCGAACTCTTCCCCGGTTGGAAATCACTCGCCCTCCCTGATCCAGGGTCCTCTGCTATCTTTGGAGTTGTTATGCCGGAACTGCCCGAGGTGGAAACCATTGTGCGCGGACTGCGCACCTGCCTGCCCGGACGGCGCATCGCGCGGGTGATGGTGGGGCCGGCCGCCGCGGCGCACATCCTGCAGACGCCGCCGGCGGAGTTCGTCCAGGCACTGGAAGGAGCCTCGGTAGTAGCCATCCAGCGATACGGCAAACACATCCTGCTGCGCATGGCGCCGGGTGAGAGGGGTCGCTTCGAACAAACGGGCTTCTGGTGGGTTGTCCACCTGGGCATGACCGGGCAGTTTGTCTGCGAGCCCTCCTGGCACGAGCTACCCCGGCATACCCACGCATGTTTCGAGCTGGAACCCATTCAGAAGATCGCTCCCAACAAACCGGCCGACGAAGGCAGGCGCGCGCAGATGGCCCGGCAAGTCCTACGCTACACCGACATCCGGCAATTCGGCCGGATGGAGATCTTTGCTCCCGATGGCAACAATGCCCTTCCGCCGCGCTTGGAACGGTTGGGGCCGGATCCGTTGGCGATCTCGGAGTCGGAATTCGTGCGCCGGATGGGCCAACGAACCGGGCGGGTGAAGTCGTTGCTGCTTGACCAGCACTTCCTGCGAGGCCTGGGAAACATCTACGCCGATGAATGCCTGTTCCGCGCCGGCGTGCATCCAGCTGCGTGCGCCCGCCGCGTCTCTGCCCGAAGGGTCGCCGCCTTGTTCTGTGCTACACGCTCCGTGCTGGAGGAGGCGATCGCCCGCGGCGGTTCCTCCGTGTCCAATTACCTGGATGCCCTCGGGCAGACTGGCACCTTTCAGCAATTCCATCAGGTCTACCGGCGGGACGGCCAGCCCTGCCGGCGATGTGGCGCGACACTTCGGCGCCTGCTGGTCGCTGGCCGCGGCAGCACTTTTTGCCCACGCTGCCAGCGTCGCTGACAGGGGCCAGGTTCCTGGCGCCAGGCATGGGGTATGCCAGGCATGGGGTATGATTGTCAGGCGAACACCTGAAACCTGAGACCTAAGCGCCTGTCGTTATGAGTTATTTCGCTATCGGAGTGGATCTCGGCGGGACCAACCTGCGTGTCGCCACTATCGACGTGCAGGGACGGATCTTGAAACAAACCCGCCTGAAGACGAACGTGCGAGGCGGCCGGGAAGCTGTGCTCCAGGAAATCTCAGCGGCGGTGGACGGACTGCGCGCCCCCCACTCTTCCCAGGCTTTGGCGGGCATCGGCCTCGGCGTGCCAGGGATCATTTACGCGGAGGAAGGGAGAATCCGCGAATCCCCGAACCTGCCGGGCTGGGAAAATTATCCCATCCGTGACGAGATTGAGCAGCAATTGGGCGTCCGGGTCTTCCTCGACAACGACGCAAACGCCGCGGCGCTAGGAGAGAAGTGGATGGGGCTGGGTCGGGACGTGGATAGCCTGGCCATGCTCACCCTAGGAACCGGAGTGGGCGGCGGCGTGGTGCAGAACGGACGCGTCTGGCACGGCGCCCTGGGCATGGCCGGCGAATTCGGCCACATCACTATCAACCCCGACGGGCCCATCTGCGGATGCACCAACCACGGCTGCCTGGAACAGCTGGCGTCGGCCACCGCGATCGTGCGGATGGCCCATGAAGCGATCCGCGAGGGAAGGGGTCCCGCGCTCGCCCAGCTAGCTCGTGAGTGCTCTGAACTGACCTCCGAGATGATCTACCGCAAGGCACTGGAAGGGGAGGAGGCCGCGCGCGACATCTTCACGGTCGTCGGCCGCGCCCTGGGCATCGCATTGGCCGACTTGGTGAACGTTTTTAATTTCCCCCTGTACGCCATCACCGGCGGGGTAACCAAAGCCTGGGATTTGTTTGCCCCGGTGATGCTGGCCGAAGTGGAGCGCCGCTCCTTCGTCTACCGCGCCGGGGGCACACGGATCGCCCGCTCGCAACTGGGCAGCGAAGCGGGCCTCTACGGCGCTGCCTACCTACCGTTGCAAGCGCTGGGGGTGCAGCCATGATGGCCTTCGGTAAACATCCGCGCGATGAACGTTTTCAGAAGCTGGCGCGCCGCATCGAGGAACTGCGCCGCAAAGACGAGTCCGCACAGGAGCACCGGAGCCAGATCGGCCAGCGGCGGACCGAGGCCGTCCAGCATCTGTGGCACGTCTGTAGCGGCTTCGCCAGCCACCTGAACTCCTACATCGAACACGACCAACTGCAACTGTCGCCGCCCGAGCCTCCCGGCGACTTCCCGGAAGACAACCAGCTGCAACTGCTGATGAACGTCCGAGGCCGCATCCTGTTGCTGGACATCGGAGCCCCGGCCGACCTGGTGGCCAACGACAATTTCAAAAAGCCGTACATCCTGGAGGGCGAGGTGCGCTTCTTCAACCAGGAATTGCTGGAGGAGGAGCGTGTCGAGGAACACGGCATCTTCTTCTGCCCGGGCGAAGGGGCCCAGGGCGCCTGGATGTACTGGAATGGCCGCACTTACAAGAGCGGCTACGTGGACGAAAATTACCTCGCCAGCCTGCTGGAACGAATCCTATAAGCCGGCCATGAGCACGTCGAAATGAGCACAAGCATTCGCCGGGCAGCGGTGTTGGGAGCTGGGGTGATGGGCGCGCGCATCGCTGCGCACCTGGCGAACGCGGGCATCCCCACGCATCTGCTCGACATCGCCCCCTCCAGCCGGACCGATCGTGAGCAGACGGCCGGGCTGACGCTGGAGTCTCCGCAGGTGCGCAACCGCATCGCCCTGGCCGGGTTGGAAGCGGCGAAGAAATCGCGCCCTGCCGCCTTCTTCGTTCCCGATCACGCCAGGCGGATCACTGTCGGCAACTTCGAGGACCACCTGAGCCGGGTGGCCGATGCCGACTGGATTATCGAGGCGGTGGTCGAGAATCTGGAGGTGAAGCGCTCCCTGCTGGCCCGGGTGGACCAGCTCCGCCGGCCCGGCTCCATCGTCTCCACCAATACCAGCGGCCTTCCGGTCAACCAGATTGCCGAAGGGCGAAGCCAGGACTTCCGGCGTCACTGGCTGGGTACGCACTTCTTCAACCCGCCGCGCTACCTGCGCCTGCTGGAACTGATCCCGGGCCGCGACACGCTGATGGAGGTGGTCGAGCGGTTGGCCGAGTTTGCGGACCGGCGCCTGGGCAAGGGCGTCATCGTTGCCAAGGACACGCCCAACTTCATCGCCAACCGCATCGGGACCTTCTCGCTCGTGAACCTGATGCGGCTCGTCGAGCAGGAAGGATTAACGGTAGAGGAAGTGGACGCGCTGACTGGCCCGGCCGTAGGCGCGCCGAAGACCGCCACGTTCCGCTTGCTGGACTTGGTGGGCCTGGACATCGTGGCCCACGTGATCGGCAACATCTTCGAGAACGCCCCTGACGACGAGCGGCGCGACTTCTACCGTGTCCCGCCCTTCCTTCAGCAGATGCTCCAGCGCAACTGGCTGGGCGACAAGGCCGGCCAGGGTTTTTACAAGAAGGTCGGCAAGGGCGAGGGACGAGAAATCCTGGCGCTCGACCTGAAGACACTCGAATATCGCCCCCGCCAACGGCCCAACTTCCCGCTGCTCGAGATGGTCCGCAACGTGGACGATCCCGCCGAGCGGCTTCGCCTGTTGTTGAACGCAGAGGATCGCTCCGGCCGATTCGCCTGGAAAGCCCTCAGTGAGGTGTTGGTCTACGCCACCTGCCGAATCCCGGAGATCAGCGACCGCATCCTAGAAATAGACCAGGCGATGAAGTGGGGCTTCGGCTGGGAGCTGGGGCCGTTTGAAATGTGGGACGCGCTGGGCTTGGCGGCCACTGTCGGCCGGCTGGAAAAAGAAGGGCGCGACGTGCCGGAAAATGTGCGCCGCATGCTGGCTGCCGGCGGCACCTCCTTCTATCGCCGCCAAAATGGGCGCGCTGAGTACTTTGATTTCGGCGGCGGCGCCTATTTCCTCTTGGAGCAGCCCGCCGACATCATCGTGCTGGCCGATGAGAAGCAGCGCTCACGGCTCATCCGCAAGAACCCAGGGGCCAGCCTGGTGGACCTGGGCGACGGCGTTTGCTGCATCGAGTTTCACTCGAAGATGAACGCCATCGGGCCGGACATCCTGGCCATGCTCCAGGTGGGCCTGGAAGAGACGGCCCGGAACTTTGAGGCCATGGTCATCGCCAACCAGGGCGCCAACTTCTCCGTAGGCGCCAACCTGATGCTGGTGCTGATGGCGATCCAGGGCGAGGAATGGGAAGAGATTGAACTGGTGATTCGCCAGTTCCAGAATGTCACCCAGGCGCTGAAATACTCCGAGCGCCCCGTGGTAGTGGCGCCGTTCGGGATGACCCTGGGCGGGGGCTGCGAAATCCCGCTGCACGCGGCGCGTATCTGCGCCCACGCCGAGTTGTACACGGGCCTGGTGGAAACCAGCGTCGGGCTGATCCCAGCGGCCGGCGGCTGCAAGGAGATGCTGATCCGCGCCAACGAAGCCGCCGGGCCCGACGCCGACATCTTCGAGCCGACCAAGGAAACTTTCCAGCAGACCGCCTTCGCCAAAGTCTCGACCAGCGCGGAGGAAGCCCGCCGCTTCCGCTTCCTCCGGCCCAGCGACTCGATTACGATGAATCGAGACCGGCTGATGGCCGATGCCAAGGCGCTGGCGCTGGAGATGGTCCGGAGCAGCCGGTCGGCACCGGCCGCGCGACCACGCAACGATCTGGGCAATGACCTGCGCGTGGCCGGCGAAGCCGGTCTGGCTACACTGAAGCTCGGGATTCACCTGGCGCGGCAGGCCGAGCACATCACCGACCATGACGCCCTGGTGGCCCGCAAGCTGGCTTACGTGCTCACGGGCGGGAACCTCAGCGGCAACCAGCGCGTCTCGGAACAATACCTGCTCGACTTGGAGCGCGAGGCGTTCCTGAGCCTGTGCGGAGAAAAAAAGACGCAAGAGCGCATCGCGCACACGCTGAAAACCGGAAAGCCGCTCCGGAATTGACGCTTTGTTAGGATGCAGAGGACAGCCAGATGAAGGAAGCCGTCATCGTTTCCGTTGCCAGGACTGCCGTGGGCAAGGCCTACAAAGGCACGCTGCGGGCGACGCGTCCGGACGACATGGCCGCTACCGTGCTTTCGGCGCTGCTCCAGCGCACGCCCGACCTGGACCCCGCCGAGATTGAAGACGTCATCCTGGGCTGCGCCATGCCGGAAGCCGAGCAGGGGATGAACGTGGCGCGCATCGCCGCTCTGCGCGCCGGCATGCCCATCACCACCAGCGCCATGACCGTCAATCGCTTCTGCTCCTCAGGCCTGCAGTCCATCGCCCTGGGCGCCGAGCGGATCATGGCCGGCTTTGCCGACGTCATTCTGGCCGGAGGAACCGAGTCCATGAGCCTGGTACCGATGGGGGGCCACAAGCCGGCGCCGAATCCTCACCTGATGGACACCTATCCCGACGCTTACCTCTCCATGGGGCTGACCGCCGAGCGCCTGGTCCGCAAGTACGGCGTTGACCGCGAGGCGCAGGATTGTTTCGCATGCGAGAGCCATCGCAAGGCGCTGGCCGCCATCCAGGCTGGCCGTTTCCAGGAGGAGATTGTGCCGCTCGAGGTCAGCCTCACCGAGCCCGGCCCGCCAGGACAGGGCGGGCCTGTCACTCACACCGGCACCTTTGCAGTGGATGAAGGCCCGAGGGCTGACACTTCGATGGAGGCCCTTGCGAAACTGAAGCCCGCTTTCCACGCCAACGGAACGGTGACGGCAGGCAACTCCTCCCAGATGAGCGACGGGGCCGCCGGCGCGGTGGTCATGTCGGCCGAGCGCGCCCACGCTCTGGGCTTGAAGCCACTGGCGCGCTTCCTGGCTTTTGCCACCGCCGGCGTACCGCCCGAAGAGATGGGCATTGGCCCGGCCTTCGCCATTCCCAAGGCGCTGAAGCTGGCCGGTCTGGCGCTGGACCAGATGGAGCTGATCGAGCTGAACGAAGCCTTTGCCGCGCAGGCACTGTCGGTGATCCGCCAGGCGGAGTTGGACCCGGCGCGGGTCAACGTCAATGGGGGCGCCATCGCCCTGGGTCACCCGCTGGGCTGCACCGGGGCCAAGCTCACTGCTACCCTGGTGCAGGAGATGAAGCGCCGCAAGACGCGCTACGGCATGGTCACCATGTGCATCGGCGGGGGTATGGGTGCTGCCGGAATTTTTGAGAACCTGCAACTGTAGCGGCGGTTAAGTCCTGCGATTTGTCATCCCGAGCAAGGCGAGGGATCTGCTGCTCGGTGCAGGCTATTTCTTAAAGCAGATTCCTCGCTTTGCTCGGAATGACAAGCGGGCTGCTTTTCCAGCAGACCGCGGACCCAGGGAGTTCGGAGATGGCTACGCATCCAACCGTGGAACCCAAGATCAAAGGCGGCAGCTTTTTGATCGAGGAGCGCCGTCCGGAGGAAATTTTCACTCCCGAGGACATTACCGACGAGCACCGCCAGATCGCCCAGACCACCGACGAGTTTTTCGCCAACGAGGTGCTGCCCCACTTGGAGCGCATCGAGCAAAAAGATTTTCCGCTATTGCGGCAGTTGCTGGAGAAGGCGGGCGAGGTGGGCCTGCTCTCGATCGACGTGCCGGAAAAGTATGGAGGCATGGAGCTGGACACGGTCTCGTCGGTGCTCGTGGCCGAGCACATCTCTAAGAACGGCTCCTTCGGGGCCTCTTTCGGAGCGCACTCAGGCATCGGCACCACCCCGATCGTCTTTTTCGGAACCGCGGCCCAGAAGGCCCGCTACCTGCCGCAGCTGGCACGGGCGGAACTGATCGGCGCCTACGCCCTCAGCGAGGCCCACGCCGGCAGCGACGCGCTGGCCGCGCGCTGCCGGGCCGAGCTGAGCCCGGACGGCAACTCCTATGTGCTAAACGGCGAGAAGATGTGGATCACCAACGGCGGCTTCGCCGATCTGTTCACCGTCTTCGCCAAAGTGGGCGGAGAGAAGTTCACCGCCTTCCTGGTGGAGAAGAGCTTCAGCGGGGTCACGCCCGGTCCGGAAGAGAAAAAGATGGGGATTCATGGCAGCTCGACTACGCCCCTGATTCTCACCGACTGCCGGGTGCCGGCTGAGAACGTACTCCACGAGGTGGGCCGCGGACATGTGGTGGCCTTCAACATTCTGAACATCGGCCGGCTGAAACTGGGCGCAGCCTGTGTGGGCGGCTCGAAGATCCTTCTGCAGCATGCCGCCCGCTATGCCAACGAGCGCCAGGCCTTCGGCAAGTCCATCGCCGAATTCGGGCTGATCCAGCACAAGCTGGCCGAGATGGCGATCCGGACCTTCGCGGCCGAAGGCATCCTCTATCGCACAGCCGGCATGATTGACGCGCTGTATGCAGAAAGCGACCACGATGCGGCTGACTCGGCCCGCAAGGCCATCGAGGAGTACGCGGTCGAATGCGCCATCAACAAGGTCTACGGCACCGAAGCCCTGGACTACGTGGTGGACGAGGCGGTGCAGATTTTCGGCGGCTACGGCTACCACCACGACTACCCGCCCGAGGGCGCCTACCGCGATGCCCGCATCAACCGCATCTTTGAAGGCACCAATGAGATCAATCGCCTGCTCACCACCGGCATGCTGCTGAAGCGCGCCCTCAGCGGGCGCCTGGCGCTGATGCCAACGGCCCAGCGCCTGCTGGGCGAGGTGCCTTCCGGCGCGGCGGCCGCCGCGGATGTGGTTGGCAACATCAAGAAAATTGCGCTTTTCACCGCCGGCGTCGCTTACCAAAAGTATCTGGAGGCTCTGGCTGAGCAGCAGGAAGTGGTGGCCGGCATCTCGGACATCATCATGGAAGCATTCGCGGCTGAAACGGCCCAGGTGCGCACGAACAAGTGGCTCGCGCGCAAGATGAACGCAGGCAGCCGGCAGGACAGCAGTGAACAAGTCGAAGACATCACCGCCGCGCTCCTTTATGACTCAATGAACCGGGCTGAGGCGGAAGCCAAAACGGTGCTGGCCGCCTGCGCCGAGGGCGATACCTTACGTACCCACCTGGCCGTGCTGCGTCGCTTCGCCCGGCAGGAGCCACTTGACACCATTGCCCTGCGCCGGCGGATCGCCCGACGCATCCTGGAAGCCGAAAAATACGTTGTCTAGTCCAAAGAACAAGGTCCCAAGCCCGAAGTCGAAATCCGCACCCCGCAATCCGGAATCTATAATTGTTCTGGCTGTGGGCCTCCCCGGGTCAGGAAAATCCACCTGGTTCGCCCGACGCCGGGTCCAGCCGCTTTCCAGCGATCTGCTGCGCCAGCTGCTGCTCGATGACGCCACCGACCAGTCGCAGCAGACCGCGATTTTCTCGGCACTGCGCTGGCTTCTGCGGCTGCGCCTAGGACTGGGGCGGCGCGTTCATTGTGTGGATGCCACCAACCTGAACCGCCGGGAGCGCCGGGGCTATTTCCGCCTGGCCGCATTGTTCGACTGCCGTGTAGACGCGGTCTTCTTCGATGTGCCGCTCGACGTTTGCCGGGAGCGCAACGCCCGCCGGGGACGCCGCGTGCCGCGGGAGGTCATGCTACGCATGGTGCGCAAGCTGCGCCCGCCCACCTACGCAGAGGGCTTTCGCCGGATCACCGTCGTGAACGCCTCCGGGCGCGCCCGTCCGCTGCCCCGCCGCTAGACTCACGGGTCTCCAGTCTTCAGTTTGTAGTCTCCAGTCTCATGCGGAACTTGCAAACCCATCTCTGGCGGCGTAGGATGCGGCCCGGCTTTCCCGGACCTATGTTTTCCCGGCTGCAATTCGCCCAGTTCCGTTTGCGACTGGCGCCGCAGCAGACGCTGTTCATGCCCGCTCAGAACAAGGGCAACGTCTTGCGCGGTGCGCTCGGCACCATGCTGCGCACGCTTTGCTGCCATCCAGAGTGTCCGGGGGCACGCCACTGCAACTTGCGCGCCACCTGCCCCTACGCTCAGGTGTTTGAGCCAGCACCACCAGCTGGCTCCTCCGCCCTGTCCAATTACCAGGCCATTCCTCGCCCCTTTGTTATTCGGCCGCCGGTAACGAAACAGAATGGCGTCATTGAGATTGACGAAAAAACTCAATATGGGCCGGGAGAAACTCTGGAATTTGGCCTGATTCTGGTGGGCCGCATCACCGAACTCTTGCCCCATTTCGTGCTCAGCTTCGACCGGCTAGCCGAAGCCGGCCTCGGGCTCAACCGCGCCCGCTGTCGCCTGGAGCGCGTCGAGCAGCTGGCTCCACTTAGCCCGGATTTCCTTTATGAACTATCGGCGGCAACCTTCTGAATGACTCCAACGTCAGTATTGATGCGGGTTCCAGCATCAACATTGCCTTCCGGAGGTGTACACCGAATGGGTGAGAGCCAAAAACAGGCGTTTCAACTGTCATTCAACCGGTTTCTGCGGGTCACATTTCAGGGATCGCGAATCACTTCCGACGGCGGTCTGATTCTGGTGCGCGAGTTGGACGAACGTTTGGGGTTCGGCGAACTTATCGAACAGCACTTGATCGACTCTCGGGGGAAGAACACTCGGTTGCCCTTCGCTGACTTGCTGCGGCAGTCCATCTACAGCCGCTTGGCAGGATACGAAGACGTCAACGACGCCGAGCGGCTTTCCCAAGATCCGACGTTCCGGCTGATCGGTTCGGAGAAGATCTGGGAACGTGGCGCAGCCCTGACTTCCCGGTTACAGTCGTTCGAGACAGAACTGCTGACGCAAGACGAGAACCTTGCTGGTTTGGCAGCGATCAACCGGGATTTGATCGCCAGGGCGGAAGCTATGGATGCGCCGCGCCGGGTGGTGCTGGACATGGACAGCACCGAGATCCCGGTCTACGGCGAACAGGAGCAGAGCGCCTACAACGGGCATTTCGAGTCGAGTTGCTATCACCCGTTGTTGCTGTTCAGTCGCGAGGGTGACTGTCTGGCGGCCAAGCTGCGACCCGGCAACGTGCACAGCGCCGAGGATTGGGAAGAACTTCTCCTGCCAGAGATCGAACGGCAGCAGAAGCTGGGCAAGGAAGTGGTGTTTCGCGCCGACGCCGCCTTCGCCAAGCCGGAGATCTACGACGCACTGGAGGAGCGGGACGTGAAGTATGCGATTCGCATCCCGGCCAACGACAGTCTGGAGAGGGACATCGCGGAGTTGTTGACGCGGCCAGTGGGGCGACCGAGCCACAAGCCGGTGGTCTGGTACAAGAGCTTTCTCTACCAGGCAGCCAGTTGGAAAAAGGCGCGGCGGGTGGTGGCGAAGGTGGAGTTCCACTTTGGCGAACTGTTCCCTCGCGTGGGGTTCATCGTCACCAATCTGGAGACCGACAGCCGGGCGGTGGTCCGGTTCTACAACAAGCGGGGCACCGCAGAGCAATGGATCAAGGAAGGCAAGCAGGCGGTAAAGATGACCCGGCTGAGTTGCCATCGGTTTCGGTCGAACGAGGTGCGCCTATGGCTGAGCCTGATCGCCTACAACTTGGGAAACCTGTGGCGGCGGCTGGTGCTACCGAAGAGGATCAACAACTGGTCGCTGACGAGTTTGCAGCAGCGGCTGGTGAAAACGGGAGGACGGCTGGTGAAACATGCGCGATATTACTGGCTTTTGCTGGCCGAAGGGCACTTGAGCCGGAGGCTGTTCAGCAGCATGCTGCGAACGATCTCGGCACTGCCGCTGCCAGACGGCTAGCGACCCAGGAGAGAGGGTAATTTTAGGTGCTCAGAAGTGGTCGGGCCGGACAAGTGTCAGCGGCGAGGCAGGCTGGGCAGGCGAAACCCGCACAGCGACTCCGAAGAACAGCCAAAATGTGCCGCACTACGACCTCAAAGAGGCCCGGGCGATTTGCGATTGACACGACAGGGTAAGAGGCATAGGTTTTCGGGTGAAGGGGAAGCTCAAAATGGAAATTCCGGGTAAGAGATTAGACCCTGTTTCACTTGACGGACTAAGTCCGCAAGCCAGAAGGGGTGAACCATGAGTTTGTCGAAGATCGTTGCTCTGGGCACCGGGATTTACCATCACTACGGCCTGGAAGCTGCACTGAAAGGGATTCATCGGGCCGGGTGCGGCTATGTGGAGATGGCAGCCAACCCACCACATGCAGAACACGTTTCCCTCGACATGGACGACGCCGCAGTCGAGGCCCTGCTGGCCAAGCTTCAGCAGTACCGTCTCAAGGTCGTGGCTCTAAACGGCAACATCGGCATGATGAGGAAAGGCGACGTCGAGCGATCCAAGAAACTCATCAGCCTTGCTCCAAAGCTTGGCGCCGGGGTTGTGGTGAATACACTCGGCGGAGCCGGCCTGGAAGAGGACTTACCCCCGTTTCTGGCCAACGTCGGGGAGGTGGCGGACCATGCCCGAAAAAACGGTGTCACGATTGGCCTGGAAGTGCACGGCAAGCACACTGCCAACGGCAAACTCGCTTTGGCCACGGTTCGCGCGGTCAATGACCCAAACGTTAAGATCAACTACGATACCGCCAACTGCATCTATTTCGGCGATACCTTGCCCTACGAAGACCTGCCGGTTGCTGTCCCCGAAATGGCGCACATCCATCTGAAGGATAAGATCGGCGGCAAGGGAGTATGGAACTTTCCGCCCATAGGAATGGGTGAAATTGACTTCGAAAGGGTGCTCAACATCTTGGACGACGGAGGCTATCGAGGTGCGCTGAGCGTGGAGATCGAGTTCGACGACCGGGGCTGGCCTCCTGTTGCCGAGGTGGACGAGGCTGCAAGCTCCGCCTATCGCACCCTCATGCGATTGCTGGAGACGCACTAGCAGGAGCTGAGGGTTTCTGCCCGCGGCCGTGTCAGGCGCTGAGGTTCTTGAACGACTCCTTCATCTTGCGAAACTCAGCTAGGATACCCTTGAATTGCTTCTTATGCGCTTTCATCTGCAAGCCACGCTCCCGATTTTGGTCGTCGGTCCATTCAACGAGAATGAGGTGCTGACGCGATTTGTGGAGGATTCCGACTTAGCCAATTCGCAATTCAGAATCCGCAATCGCAAGTCCTGGTAAGGTTCCTCACCCCGACCGATCTGGTTTTCGAGGAGAAGCAGGTGCGCGAGCCCGAGTTCCATCACCTCGTGCGTCGCCTGCGGGACCGGTTGAACGCGCTGGCTACTTTTTACTGCGGCGGTCCGTTGCAGTTGGACTTCCAGGGTCTGGCTAAGCGCGCCCGGGATGTGGGCTGCCTTCGCCGGGACTTGCACTGGGAGGAGCGCCAGCGCCGCTCGGCCCGCACCGGCCGCCGCCACTCAATCGGCGGCTTCCTCGGCGAATCCCTCTTCGGCGCCCCGACCGCCGACGCCTTTGCCGAATTCCTTCCTCTGCTCCACCTCGGCCAGTACCTCCACGTGGGCAAACATGCGGTGTGGGGCAACGGCTGGTACGAAATACAGGGTAGAGAATTCTCGACCGAAGCCCAGCCG
Organism: Terriglobia bacterium; assembly: GCA_965223005.1. Classification (GTDB taxonomy): domain Bacteria; phylum Acidobacteriota; class Terriglobia; order JAJPHL01; family JAPKYU01; genus CBDBKE01. Next base: position 704,628 of record CBDCVK010000010.1, read on the forward strand.
GAAACTCAACGCAAGGCCGCGCTGAGGGTATAATAGTGCCCGAAGAAGAGGGGACTGAACTTGCCGGGAATGTGTTGTACTGACTTTGGATTGTTTCCAACGCGCGGACGGCTCAGGCAGCTGACAGCTGACAGGTGAAGACGCGCGTTGGACGCAATCCATCCTCTCCCAGAGAACGCCCACTCCAAGGTTTACAGTTGCAATGAGGAAGTCGGCCCCTGCCGCGGGATGGCCTGCCGCGCGCCTGGCACAAGCAAGAGCGGGTGAAGGGGACTACCAGACTGGACAGGGCTACTCGTTGTCCTCAGCGTCCATGAATGCCCGGAGCTTGCGGCTGCGGCTGGGGTGACGCAGCTTCCGGAGGGCCTTGGCCTCGATCTGGCGGATGCGCTCGCGCGTGACTGCGAAGTTCTGGCCGACCTCCTCCAGGGTGTGCTCGCTGCCGTCCTCCAATCCGAAGCGCATCTTGACCACCTTCTCCTCGCGTGGGGTCAGCGACTTGAGCACGTGGTCGGTCTGCTCCTTCAGGTTGAGGTTGATGACCGCCTCGGCCGGGGAGACCACGCCGCGATCCTCGATGAAGTCGCCCAGGTGAGAATCCTCCTCCTCACCGATGGGCGTTTCCAGCGAGATGGGCTCCTGAGCGATCTTGAGCACCTTGCGAACCTTAACCACCGGGATCTCCATGCGCTTGGCGATCTCCTCGCTGGTGGGTTCGCGACCGTACTCCTGCACCAACTGGCGCGAGGTGCGGATGAGCTTGTTGATCGTCTCGATCATATGCACCGGGATGCGGATGGTCCGGGCCTGATCGGCGATGGCGCGCGTGATCGCCTGGCGAATCCACCAGGTGGCGTAGGTGGAGAACTTGTAGCCGCGGCGGTATTCGAATTTGTCCACTGCTTTCATCAAGCCGATGTTGCCTTCCTGGATCAGGTCCAGGAACTGGAGGCCGCGGTTGGTGTACTTCTTGGCGATGGAGACCACCAGGCGCAGGTTGGCTTCGATCAGCTCCCGCTTGGCCGCTTCGGCCTCCTGTTCGCCGCGCCGGACGATCTGCAAGGTGCGGCGCAGTTCCAGCGCCGAGGCACCAGCTTCTTCCTCGATGTGGGCGACCTTGGTCTTCAGGTGGCGCATCTTCCGACGCAGGTCCTTACTCTCGTCTTCCTTCGCGACCACTTCGAGCTTCTTTTCAATCCGGCCGATGTCGCGCTCCAGCGGGCGGAGGTAATCCACCACCAGGTCGATGCGATCAACCAAGTGCTTACGTTCCAGGTGGGTGAACTCTATGAAACGGATTTTGCGGGAGATATGGATCAGCACCCTGGCCAGCGAGAAGCGGTAACGACGGAAATCGCGCGGCCGCTTGCTCTTGGAAACCAGGGCCAGCTTCTGCCGCAACTGGCCACTCTTCCTGTACAGCTTGTTGCTCTCGTCCACGGTCCCGACGACCCCTTCCAGCCTCTCCTGGATCCGCTCGTCGGTGAGTTCGTCGTCATTGAAGACCACGACTCCTTTGATGGACCTAGCCCCCGACTTCAACTCCTCTCCCAGCTTCTGGACTTCCCGGATGACGATCGGGCAGCGAGACATGGCCTTCAGGACGTTGTTTTGGCCGCGCTCGATCCGTTTGGCGATCTCGACCTCGCCCTCCCGGGTAAGCAGGGGCACCGTGCCCATCTCCCGCAGGTACATGCGAACTGGATCGTTGGTTTTGTCCAGCGAGCCGGGCGTCAGGTCCAGCTCGAGTTCCTCGCCGGCTTCGTCCAGCTTCTTGTCGAAATCCAGCTTGTCCTCGCCCGCCTTAGTCCCGCCTTCAATGACCTCCATGCCGCCGCCGCCAAAGGTGGTCAGAAGGTCCTCGACGTCGTCCAGCGCCGTGGGGGACTCCGGGGGAGCCGCCTCGCCGTTGTCGTCGTAGAGCAGATAGCCCTTCTGCTTCCCGCCTATGTGAAGCAACTGTTTAATATGGTCGAGTTTGTCTTCGATGGCCAAAACCTGCCAACTCCTCTCCAGAACGCCGCCGGCCAGGGGTGGGCTGGCACAGACACACTTCAGCCCTTTAGATTAGACGACTTAACCCCCATCAGAGTTTCAAAAAGGAAGAGAATCCCCTATAATAATCACAAAGGAACCATTTTGTCAACAGATTCCGGGAAAACATCATGCTCTGGCGGGCGGTTCAGGAGGGACACGCCAGCCTGTTGGGCCAGGCTTGGCCTTGGGGGAGCAACCAAAGCTTAGCCTTGGCCAGCCTTAGCCTTGGCGAAGCAAATGGTGAGGAGCATTCAATTCGGCGTCAATCTGGCTAATTTCCAACGCAATTTGGGCTTGAGCCCGCGCCTCCTCCGCACTGCGCGGGGAACCAGCAGTCGCCAGCTGTCGACGCTTCTGCTCCCGGACCCGCCGCAATTGACCTAACCGGCGAAGTTCCTCAACATACTGCTGCGCCTTGTCCGGCGCGATCAGTTCCACTGCCTCCTGATGGACGATCCCGGCCAGACGCGCGCGATCCGGCGGCTCCAGCCGGTCGAACAGGGCTGTCACGTCCAAAGCTTCTCCCGAGGGCAAGTCCAGGGCCGAGAGGGCGGCAAAGATGGGCCGGGTGACCCAATCGGCCCACAGGTCGGCCTCGGATAAAACCTGCAACAGGCTTGACCGCGCCGCCGGGTTCTCCAGAATCACTCGCAGCAATTCCTTCTCGTACTGGGAAGCATTGGGCGCCGCAGCTCCGGACCAGGGACGCCGATCGGCGGCAGCGGCAGACAACTCGCGGCCGACCACTTGCCGGTCCAGACCCAGCCGATCCGCCAGGTCTTTGGCCAGCTCGGCTCGCTCCATGGAGTCCGGCAATTTATTGATGTACTGCAGAATATGACGTGCGGCGGCGGCCCGTCCCGCGGCGCTGCCCAGATCGAACAGCGTACGCGCCCGCTCCACCAGAAAGGCGAAGAAAGAAGGGGCAGCCTCCAGTTGCGCGCGGTAGGCTTCCGGCCCCTGGGAACGGATGAACTGGTCGGGGTCCTGGCCGGTGGGCAGCGCCAGCACGCTGACTTTCAGGCCCTCTTCCAGCAGCGTGGACAATGACCGCTCGGTGGCCGCCGACCCAGCCGCGTCCGGGTCGTAGTTGACCACTACCGTCTTGACCAGCGGCGCCAGCGCCTTGACCTGGAGCAGCGTCAGGCTGGTGCCGCAACTGGCAACCACATTGCTAACCCCGGCGGAGAAGACGGCCAGGGCGTCCATGTACCCCTCCACCAGCACCACCAGCTCCTGGCGGCGCATCCCTTCCCGGGCGCGGTGGAAGTTGAACAGCACGCGACTCTTGCGATAGATGAGGGTTTCCGGAGAATTCAGATACTTCGGTTGATCTTCCTTGCGCAGCGCGCGGCCACCGAATGCGATCACCTTGCCTGCTTCGTTGCCGATAGGAAACATGAGGCGCCCGCGAAAGCGGTCGAAGTGGCCGCCAGAGTCGCGCTTCAGAACCAGCCCGCTGGCCTCCAGCACCTCCGTGCCACAGCTCGGACCAAGCTGGCGGAGCAGAGCGCTGCCGGAAGCGGGCGCATAACCCAGTCGGAACTCGGCCGCCATCTCGGGGGACACCCCGCGCCGCTCCAGGTATTGCCGGACGGCTGCCCCTTCAGCCGATTGGAGCCGCCGTTGGAAGAAGGCAGCCGCTGTCTCGTGCATCTCCAGCAGCGCAGCCCGCAGGCGAACTTCGGCGTCGGCCTCCGGACCCCGCGCCCGAGGCAGCGGGATGCCAGCCCGCTCGGCCAGCCGGCGCACGGCTTCCGGGAAGGTGAGTCGTTCTGTCTCCATGACGAATTTAAAGACGTCGCCGGAAGCGCCGCAGCCGAAGCAGTGGTAAAACTGCAGCCCGCCGTGGACGGAAAATGAGGGGGTCTTCTCCTGATGGAAGGGGCATAGGCCCATATAGCGCGCCCCGCCGCTCCGCTTCAGCCGCACGTGCTCGCCGACCAGCCGCACAATTTCGGTCGACTGCTTGACCTGGTAGGCGAAGTCCCCGGGCTGGGCCATGCCGCGCGTAATAGTAAACCAGTGCGGGCTCCAGAACAACGCCAGCACAATGTGGGTGGGCGGGTCGCTGCGCGAGAAACTATCTGGTTCGTTCGTCGCTGGCGACTCTGCCGTCTCGAATGTGAATGACTCGATGTGCGCAGGCACCGATGTCGTGCTCGTGCGTCACCAACACGATGGTGTTTCCCTGGGCATGCAGACGGTCGAACAGTTCCATGATTTCCCGGCTGGTGGCCGAGTCCAGGTTGCCGGTGGGCTCATCAGCCAGCAGGATCGAGGGATGGTTGACCAGGGCCCGGGCGATGGCCACTCGCTGACGCTCGCCGCCCGACAGCTCGCTGGGCCTGTGGCGCATGCGGTCCTCCAGGTCCACCAGCCGCAGAGTCTCCTGGGCTCGGAGCAGCCGCTCCTGAGCCGGCGTCCCGTTGTAAATCAGGGGCAGCTCCACATTGTGCAGCGCGGAGGCTCGCCCCAGCAGGTTGAAGGTTTGGAAGACGAAGCCGATTTCCTTGTTGCGGATGAAGGCCAGCTGGTCGTCACTCAGGTCGCTAACCAGCCGCCCGTTGAGCCAGTAGCGGCCGCCGGAAGCCGTATCCAGGCACCCGATCAGGTTCATCAGGGTGGATTTGCCCGAACCGGAGGGCCCCATGACCGCCACGTATTCGTTGCGCTGGATTTCCAAGGTCACGGCGCAGACCGCCTGGATTTCGACCGAGCCCATCAGGTAGGTCTTGTACAAATCCTCGGTTTTGATCAATACGCTGTCGGGGGGTGGGTTGGGCTGCTGGCCAGCGGAGTCTAGTTCCGCTCTAGAAGACGCCATTCCTCGCTTGCTCCGTTGCTTCGGTGGCTGGCAATGCGGTGATCCGGTCTTGTTGTGTCCTAGGGTTATTCTTCCTTTTTGGGCGCTTTGTTGTCCACCCGGACCCTGGCATGGCTGCGGATGGTGCGCAACACCTTGTAGCTGCCGGTGACGATTTCCTCGCCGTCGCTTAGGCCGCTAGTGACCTCAATGTCGGTTGTGCCGATGATGCCAGTCTCGACCGGCACAAACTCCACTCGTTTGTCGCGCGCCACAAAGACACCCTGAATCTCCTTCTTCCCGTCTTTCTCCCTCCGCCGGGCCTCGGGACCGGCGGCCAGGGCGGCCCCGGCCTTCGAGTCCTCTTCCTCATCTTCTTCCAAGTCTGACTTCTGGCGGATGGTGAGCGCCTGGATGGGAATCGCCAGGACGCCCTTCTTGCTCGCCGTCCGGATTCTCGCCGTGGTGGAGAGCCCCGGGCGCAGGTTGTCGGGAGGCGACTCCAGGGTCACCACCACCCTAAAGTCCTTGGCTTCCTGGCTGGCAACATTGGACTGAGCGGCGGCCATGCCTGTGGAACGGATGATGGCGGTGGTACCAATCTCGGTCACTTTCCCCTGGAAGGTCTGGTTGGGGAAGGCGTCCACGGAGACCTCGCCGGACTGACCCAGGTGCACGTTGACGATGTCGGTCTCATCCACCTTCACCTCAGCGGTGATCACCGACAGCTCGGCGATGGTCATCAGCAGGCTCCCCGGCGAGTTCTGGATACCCCTGACGACACTCTCACCGACGTGTACGGGCAGGTCGGTCACCACCCCGTCCAGTGGGGCGTAAAAGCTGTGTTGGTGTAGGACGTCGGAGGCGCGTGTCAGGCCAGCCCTGGACTGCCCAATGCGAGTCCTTGCCGTCTGCCGCTGTGATCGGGCCTGCTCCAACAGGGCACGAGTCTGCGCCACGCGGGCCTCCGTCTGGGCCACAACCGCCAACGCCACCTCATAGGCCGCGCTGGCCGCATCATATTGCGCCTTGCTGATCAGCTCGTCGCCGAACAACGCCTCGGCGCGTTGGAACTCCAACCGGGCCTTCTCCAGTTCTGCCTGGCTCCGCAACAGGTCGGCCTCCGCCGTGCGCTGGGCGGCCTTCGCTGAGCCGACAGAAGCTCCGGCAGCGGCGGCGTCCGCCTCAGAAGCCCGCAGCGCAGCCCGCTGGGCCTCGACGTCGGCTGAGGGTTGGACCGATTCCAGACGCGCCAGCAACTGGCCCTTTTGGACCGCATCTCCCTCCCGGATCAGAATTTCGGTAATCCGGCCGAAGGCGGTAGCGTTAATGTTGACGTAGTTCAGCGGCTTGATCTCGCCGGAGGCGGTCACCACGGAGACCAAGTCCTGGCGGACGACTCTGCCAGTCTGTACGGTCACCACTTCCCTGCGGTTGATTTTAATGCCGACGACGACGAGGATGGCCACCAGCAACGCAGCCCCGGTAGTTAACGCGATCTTTTTCCGCTTAGTCACAAGGCCTTCCCGTCAGTGCCGCACCGGGCGCAAATCCACACGGTCCCCCTTGTTTCCCCTTTACGCCGGACGAGCCGCTGGCGATCTTAAGGTCCCAATTCGATAATACGCAAAACCCCACCCAAGGTTCCAGTAGTCCTTTTCAGATTAGACGATCAGAGCCGGGCAAGGTTGCCAAGAATCCGAAGGGTGTCCTGGATGGCGGGTACTCACAAGACACTAAGCCCAAGCACCTCAGCAGGTCTGCCGGAGCGGTCAACTATCGCATTGGCCGAGGGCCCACCGAGCCAAGCCAGGCAATATTGCCAGGCAGTATTGAATGCCGCCTACCAGACACTTCCGGGCCACTTCCTCAACCGGAGGCAGCCCAGGAGCGCAAAGACTCCTTGACAGCGACAGATTGCTTGACGAACGGGAGGCAAGGCTCTTAGAATTGAGGGTGTTGTAGTGTCGGCTGTGTGTTGCCGAAGGCGAGGTTTGCTATGAAACTCAAGGCTTGGGTCCCCTTCCTATTGTTTGCCGTTTTCCTCTTTTTGCTGGCCGGGCCCGTTGCGGCTAAAGACAAGGACAAGGACGGCCGGTCACGGCTCAGCAACAAAGAGCGCGAGCGCCGGCGGCGCTCCCTGGAAAAGGAGCTAAATCGGCCCTTTCAAAGGTGGCTCAAAGAAGACGTCGCCTATATCATCACCGAAGAGGAGCGGAAAACTTTCAAGCGCCTTCAGAACGCGGAAGAACGGGAGCAGTTTATCGAGCAGTTCTGGCTGCGCCGTGATCCGACGCCGGACAGCGTAGAGAACGAGTACAAAGAAGAGATGTACCGGCGTATTGCGTATGCCAATCAATACTTCGGCTCGGGATTTGCGGGCTGGAGAAGCGACCGGGGCCGCATCTACATCACCTTCGGCCCGCCCGACGAAAGAGAAGAGAACGTCGGGGGCGGCATGTACCAAAGGCCTATGGACGAAGGCGGAGGCTTTACCCAAACCTACCCGTTCGAGAGATGGCGGTATCGCTACCTCGAGGAAATCGGCACCAACATAGAGATCGAGTTTGTGGATAAGAGCTTGACCGGGGAGTTCCGCATGGCGATGGATCCCTCGGAGAAGGACGCGCTTATAAATATACCTGGCGCCGGGCTGACCCATCTGGAGGCGATGGGCATGGCCAGCAAGGTCGATCGCGTTTTGGGCATCGAACACCAACAAATCGGCCAGGGCTCGACCATGAGGCCCTACAGCCCCAGCAAAAGCAGGTTCGAGCGCATGGACCAGTTCGTCAAGTTGCAGAGACCCCCGCCGGTCAAGTTTAAGGACCTGGAGGAAGTGGTCGGAACCAGGATCAGCTACAACCTGTTCCCTTTCGAGGTCCGCACCGATTTCGTTCGTGTTACCTCCAGCACGGTGCTGGCGGCGCTGACCGTGCAAGTCAATGTCAAGGACATGACCTTCGAGGACATGGAGGGGATCCAGCGGGGGCTGGTGAACGTCTTCGGGCGGGTCACCACGCTGACCGGGCGCGTCGTACAAACCTTTGAGGATGTCATACATGTAGATGTGCCGGCCGAGCAGTTGGAGCTGTATCTAAACCAGAAGCGCGTCTACTGGCAGGGGATGCCGCTGCGGTCCGGCTTGTACCGGCTGGATCTGGTGCTGAAGGACATTCATAGCGGCAACATGGGAACCAGCCGGATGGCCCTGCGCGTGCCCCGCTACTATGAGGATACGCTGGCCGCCTCCAGCCTGATTCTGGCCGATCGGCTGGAAAGGGTTTCCACCAGGCAGATCGGCAAGGGACAGTTTGTCATTGGTTCTACGAAAGTGCGGCCCAGCGTCGAGGAAAAGTTTAGCCGCAACCAGCGCTTGGGCATCTACCTCCAAGTCTACAATCTGGCCACCGACGAGAAGACTCGCAAGCCTTCGGCCACCGTCGAGTACGCTTTGCAGAAGAATGGCCAGACCCTGTTCCAGCTCACCGAGAACAGCGACCAGATCAAGGGCGCCTTCCAGCAGATAACGGTGGAGAAGTTGCTCCCGCTGGAGAGCCTGGAACCGGGCCGGTACAAGTTGCAGGTAAAAGTGACGGATCGGATCAAAAAGCAATCCATCACCCCTACCGCGACGTTTACGATACAATAGTGTCAGCGGTACCTAACTCGGCCTGGGAACAGGCCGAGTTGCACGAGGAGGTCAGATTGGGCAGGGATAGAAGAGGCAAACTCGTTGCCGCTTTGGGAGTATGGCTGCTCGCGGCATTTTGCCTATCTTCTCTGTGGGCCGCCCCCCGCAGTGTCTCGCCTTTGGGAACGCTCGCCGGGGTGGTCACGAACCGCCGGGGCATCCCGCAGATGGGAGCCGCCATCGCCCTCATCAGCGGAGACGGCCGCATCCTCCAGCACGCCTACACCAACGAGAAGGGAGCGTTCCTGCTGGAACGGGTCAAGCCTGGGCTGTATTCCCTCCGCGTCACCTTGACCAGCTTCCTGCCTTTTCTGAAACAGGAGATCCGAATCCAACCCGGCGTCCGCTTCTTTCTTTCGGTCAACTTGGCCTCATTGCTGGAAACCGTAGACATTTTGCGGGGCCGACGCAGCCGCCCGGACAGTGACGAGGACTGGGCTTGGGTGTTGCGCAGTTCAGGTGTCTTCCGTCCAGTGCTGCGCTACCTGCCCGAGCAAAACGGCGACAGGTTGCCCACCCTGCGCGACCTCGAGAACCGAACGCTGCTGCAGTTCAGCGGAGGCATGGGGCGCTCCTCGATCGCCGGCAGTGAGGCCGACTTCAATACCTCGTTCACCGTTGCCAACAACCCGTTCCAGAACACCAGTGTGTTGTTGAGTGGCAATCTGGGCTTTGAGCGGCACACGCCGGCGGCGGCTTTCCGCGGCGCGTTGCGGCGGGAGTTGGCCAGCGGTTCGACCCCTGAAGTCTCACTGACGCTGCGTCAAATTTTCCTGCCCGGCGCGTCTTCGGGACATGGAAGCGCGGAGAATTTACAGAGCATGACGCTGGCTGCCAGCAATCAGTTGCAGTTTGCTGACAGTCTCCGCCTCGAGTATGGCTTCCTCTATGACTCGGTCCGTTTCCTGAACCGGCTGAACACTTTTAGCCCCTACGGGCGAGTGATTTACCAGTCCAGCGAGTCTTCCTCGATTCAGGTCTACTACACCGAAGCGACGCCCCGGGTGCACCGTCCGGGCGCGGATCCGTTGCGCCAAGTGGCCTCGCAATTGGCTGTGTTCCCGCGTTTGTCGGTGCGCAATGGCTCTCCTACGGTGCAACGCAGCCGGCACATAGAAGCCAGCTTCCAACGAAAGCTGGGTGCCCGCACAGCGGCGGAAGTCGGCGCCTACCGGGACGAAATCAGCGATCTGACCTTGAACGCTATTGTTAACGGCGAGCCCTTCTGGGCCGATTTGTTTCCGGATGTGTTCACCCAGCAGTATTCCTTCAACAGCGGCAATTATCACACCAGCGGCGTGCGCGCCTCGGTGCGGCAAACCTTCTCCGAGCGACTGCAAAGCACTTTCGCCTACAGCTACGTCGGCGTGCTGGCGCCGGAGCGGATGTTCCTGCACACGCAAGACCCGGAGGAGTTGCGGAGCATTCTGAGAATGCAACGCCGGCATGCGCTTGCCGTCAAGCTGAAGGCCGATGTCCCGGCGACCCGAACACGGGTCCTGGCCGGGTATAAGTGGGTGTTGGGCCCCTCGGTGACTCCCGGCGACTTTTACGACGAAAGCCTGGGGTATGCCGAGCCCCACCTGAACATCCTGGTGCGACAGCCGCTGCCTTCTTTGGTTGTTCTACCCGGCCGCGTGGAGGCGTTGGCCGATTTCCGCAACCTGCTGGCTCAAGGCTACGTGCCCATCATTACCGCCGATGGGAAACGCCTCCTGCTGGTCCAGAACTACCGCAGCTTCCGCGGCGGCTTTAGCTTCATCTTCTGATCAGTAATCCCCTCTTCGGCTAAACACCACTTCAGGCTGGCCGCGTGGCCTGTCCTCGAAACCCAGCGCCTCGCCTCAACACGGACTAGCTAGCCCGATCCCATTGTGATATGAAGCAGGTACAAGAAACAGGCAGGGCCATGTGGAAAATAGTAGTCATTATACTATATTTGGTATTTCAGCCAGGGCCTGCTTACGCTAAAATGCAAGTAGTTGATACTCAATCAATTGTATTCTGGAAAGGGCGTTGGTTATTGGAAACAGAGTTGCTAAGGTGAGAGAGTCAGTGCTGGGTGTTGAGGTGTCTATCCACCTTGATGCCGGTTACAGTGGAGATGGCCCCAGGGGCCTGCGCCCAATGGGCAAGTTAGAAGAAAGCTTGGTGAGGAAGCCTTGATAGGGGAATTCCGGTTACGGTTCACGTCCATACTCGTGGGATTACTCACGATCTCCCTGGGCGTGTTGGCATGGATCAACCTCGACCAGCAGCGCAAATTCCACCCTCCCCATGACGGGGCGACCTGGCAGGACAGCGCGGCAGGTGTCGTTGCCCGGTACGTGGAGCCCGGCGGGCCGGCAGCGCGGGCCGGAATTCAGGAAGGCGACCTACTGCGCAGCATCAATAGCGGCCCCATTCCCCGGGCCGCCCGCGTTACAAGGCTGCTCTACCAGCTGGGCAACTGGGGCAGTGCGGAATATGAGCTGAGCCGCAGCGGGCGCCCCGTCGTCGCCTCCGTCATTCCGGAGCCGCGACAGACCAGCAGTCCCCTCCAACGCTACCTGCAGGTGGTGGCGCTGCTGTATTTGGCCATAGGCTTGTATGTCGTGCTGCGGCGCGGGCAAGCCGCGCGAGCCCTCCACTTTTATCTGTTCTGCCTGGCTTCGTTTGTCCTGTATTTCTACCGCTACACCGGCAAGCTGGACGGTTTGGACTGGACTGTTTACTGGTCGAATGTTGTGGCCACCCTCCTGCAGCCGGCCCTGTTTCTCCATTTTGCCCTGGCGTTTCCAGAGCCGCGGGAATGGCTGAGGCGCCGCTCGTTCCTACTCCCGCTGGCCTACGCCCCGGCGGCGGTGTTGCTGCTGGTCCATCTAGGGGTCGTATCTCGCGTGCTGGAAATCGGCCTGCCGATCGGGACCGTGAGCTGGTGGCTGGATCGCATCGCCTACGCCCACCTGGCGGCGTGGTTTCTGGGGGGCACGGCTGTCCTGTACCAGGCTTATCGTCGAGCGCAGACACCGCTGCTGCGCCAGCAGATGAAGTGGATTACTCGCGGCGTGACCCTCGGCATTGTCCCCTTTGCCGCTTTCTACATCCTGCCTTTCCTGTCGGGCGCGGTGCCAGCCGTTTGGATGCAGCTGTCGGCGCTTTCCCTGGTGTTGATCCCCCTGACCTTCGGCTACGCGATTCTGCGCTACCGGCTCATGGATGTGGACATTCTGTTCCGCCGCGGCGCCGCCTATACGCTGGCCACCCTGACGCTGGTAGCGCTGTACTTCACGGTGGTGGCGGTGGCTGGACTGGTGTTTCACTCCAGCCTGCCGGCTACCGGGACAGCGGGGCTTGTGATCGCGGTGGTGGTCAGCGCCCTTCTGTTCCATCCGCTGCGCGCCCGCATTCAGGAGCGCCTGGACCGCTACTTCTACCGTGAGCGCTACGACTACAGAAAAACGTTGGTGGATTTCGGCCGCGAGCTGAGCACCGAAACTGACCTTGCGCGCCTGCTGGGAGCGGTGTCCGAGCGGTTGTCTCACACGCTCAACGTGGAGCGGGTAGCCGTCTTCCTGCCAGATGAAAAGCCCAATGAGCAGGACGATGAGCAGGGCCAAATGCGGCTGGCGCACTCACGGGGACTGTCACTAGACGAGGAACCTGATCTGGGCTTCTTGGATGCCGCTCGGGCTGAATCCGCGCGAGGCTATCTGTTCTTTGAGAACACGAGGCTGGCGCCAGGCGAGGCGGAGCCGGCGCGCCGCGCGATCGCCACCCTGGACCTGCAGTATTACCTCGCTTGCCGGGCCCAGGGGCGCATCGTGGGATTCCTGGGGTTGGGCCAGACCAGTGAGAACAACTTCCTGTCCAGTGAGGACGTGGCGTTGTTGGAGGCGCTGTCGGGGCATCTGGGTGCGGCGGTCGAGAACGCAAGGCTCTACCGGCGCCTCGAGCGAAAGGCAGCCGAGTACGAACGCCTGAAGGAGTTCAACGAGAACATTGTCGAGTCGCTCAGCGTAGGCATCCTGGTGCTGGATCTGGACGACCGGGTCGAAAGCTGGAACACGCAACTGGAGCTGATGTACGGTCTGTCGCGCGAGCGAACTCGCGGTCAGCCAGTGGACAAAGTCCTCCCCGCGGAACTGGTGGCCGAGTTGCTGCGCTTCCGCAGCGACAGCGGGATTCATAACCTGTATCAGCACCGGGTGCGCACGCCGTCGGGCAGCGAGCGGGCTCTGAACATCGCGGTGGCCCCCTTGGTGAGCAAGAGGTTTGAACCGATTGGCCGGCTGCTCATCTTCGACGACGTCAGCGAGCGGGTGGAGCTGGAGCAGCAACTGGCCGAGGCGGAAAAGCTGAGCTCGGTCGGACTGCTGGCCGCCGGCGTGGCCCACGAGGTGAACACGCCGCTGACGGTCATCTCCAGCTACGCCCAAATGCTTTCCAAGCAGCTCCCAAACGAGGACGCGCGCGGAAAGCTGCTGGAGAAGATCATCAAGTCCACCTTCCGGGCCTCGGAAATCGTCAATAACCTTCTGAACTTTTCCCGAACCGGCAGCGCCCAGATGGCGCCAGTGGACTTGCACCGCGTGGTGCGCGACACACTAGCCTTGTTGGAGCACCCACTGAGAACCAGCCACGTGGAGGTGGAAACCCGCTTCGCCCAGCAGCCGCCCCTCGTGCAGGGCAACGCCGGCAAGCTCCAGCAGGTGTTTCTCAATCTGTTCCTGAACGCCCGAGACGCCATGCCAGAAGGAGGCCGTCTGCGGGTCCATACGGAAACCAGTGAAGGTGCAGTTCAGGTGCAGGTGTCGGATAGCGGCCAGGGCATATCCCAGAAGCACATCCACCGCATCTACGATCCCTTCTTCACCACCAAGGCCGCCCGCCCCGGCAACGGGGATATTTTGCGCTCCGGCGTTGGCCTGGGCCTCTCGGTCACCTACGGGATCGTCAAAGAGCATGCCGGCACCATCCGAGTGGAAAGCTCTCAGAGCCAGGGGACCGCCTTCTTGCTGGAGTTTCCCCGGTTGCCAGACAAGTTGAGAGCGACGTTGCCAGAAACCGTGAGCGTCTGATCATGGCTGAAGGAAGAATTCTGATTGTTGATGATGAGGCAGAAGTCCGGGAAAGCCTGGAGACCTTGCTTGGCCTGGAAGGTTTCGAGGCGCTCTCGGCCGAGAGCGCCGAAGCTGGCCTGCAACTGCTGGGGCGCCGGGTCTTCGACCTGGTGCTGCTGGATGTGGCTCTGCCCGGCCGCAGCGGCCTCGAGGCGCTCGAAGAGATTCGTCGTCTGGACCCGAACCTGCCAGTGCTGATGATCACCGCTTACGCCTCGGTGGAGAACGCGGTGGCCGCCATGCACGCCGGAGCCCGCAACTACCTGACCAAGCCCTGGGATAACGAGAAGCTCGTGCTGGAAATCCGCAACACGGTGAGCACCCGCCGATTGGAAGCGGAAAACGTGCAGCTTCGGCGGGCATTGAAGCAGCGCTACTGCCTCCCCAATATCGTGGGCAAAGGCGAGCCCATGCTGAAGATTCTCGACCTGGTGGAGCAGATTGCGCCCAGCCGTTCGACGGTCTTGCTGAGCGGGGAAAGCGGGACCGGCAAGGAGCTGATCGCCAAAGCCATCCACGCCCACTCGCCGCGCGCCGACCGCCCCTTCGTGCCGGTCAATACCGGCAGCATGCCGGTGGATCTGCTGGAAAGCCTGCTGTTCGGCCATGTCAAGGGAGCCTTCACGAGCGCGGTCGCTTCTAAGAAGGGCTTCTTCGAGGTAGCCGACCGAGGCACCCTGTTCTTCGATGAAATCGGCACCATCGGCCTGGAAACGCAGGCCAAGCTGTTGCGGGTGATTCAGGAGCGCGAGTTCACACCGCTTGGCTCGACTGAGCTGGTCAAGGTGGACGTCCGTATTATTGCCGCCACCAACGTGGACTTGCACCGTCTGATGGCCGAAGCCAAGTTCCGCGAGGACCTATACTACCGTCTGAACGTGATCTCGCTGCCGTTGCCGCCCCTGCGCGAACGAAAAGAGGATATCCCGCTGCTGGTGGACCATTTTCTGAAGAAGTATTGCGAGGAAAATCAGAAACCGCTGCGCCGTTTTTCGACGCCAGCCATGCGGCACCTGATGGATTACCACTGGCCGGGCAACGTGCGCGAACTGGAGAACGCCGTCGAACGGGCGGTCGTGCTTTCCCGGGAGCCCCTGGTGGATCCTTTGCTGTTGCCGGAATCCCTGCGGGAGCGAGCCGGCAAGGGTTCGGGCCTGCTGTCGGTTGTGGAGGAGCGCCCCGGCGCCTCCTTGTTCGAGATCCTGGACGAGTGCGAGCGCAGAGTCATTGTGGACATGCTGGAGAAAACGAACTGGAGCCAGACCGAAGCCGCCGAGCGCTTTCAGATTCCCCTCTCAACGCTAAATCAGAAAATCAAGCGGCTGAACATCGAGATCAAGCGGAAAAGTCGCAACTCGCACGCGCGGGAACGGGAGGAAGTGGCTACGCCCGAACGCGCGCATGCTCGCAGTTGAATTTTCCTGCACAACTGGCTTCGTCACACCCTCATTTCTGCCTGCTGTCGCCTGCGGGTTGCAGGTCGCTGAGCTGAGATATGTTGCTGATATCCAAGAACGTAAATCTTTTTCAAGAAACCCAATCATTTTCGTTGACAATCAGTAATTTTCCTTTTAAATTCCACCGCCTATGAATGTTCAGAGAATCCTACAATCACTTCGTCGGGAACAAGGACAACTGGAGGAAGCGATTTCCGCGCTGGAACGTCTGGCGGCGCTGGGCCGCCGCGGCCGCCCGCCGGGGCGTCGCGGCCCAGGGAGGCCGCCCAAACGTCGCGGTCCGGGACGACCACCCAAGCGTCGCGGTCCGGGACGACCACCCAAGCGTCGCGGTCCGGGACGCCCAAACGTCGCGGTCCGGGACGACCGCCCAAACGTCGCGGTCCGGGACGACCGCCCAAACGTCGCGGTCCGGGGAGGCCGCGGAAGCGCCGCGGACCGGGCCGACCTCCCGTGACGGAGCAACCGAGCTAGCAGGCTGCGCAGCCACGCACCGCTTCAGGCGGCGAGAACCGCTTGCTGGAGTTTGGCTCTGCAAATTCGGCCAATCTGCAGAGATGTCAGCGGGAGCCAGCGGTCGCTCCGAAGGTTTACTCAGTAGCCTACCAGAGAATTTCTTGGGGGAGTCGTAGTGTGGGTCAAGCTCGTCCCGCGCATTTTTCCGCTATCTCCGAGTTGTGCTATCTTGATTTCCCTTCTGAAGAGGGACAAATCTCAACACTGCGTCTTTTTCCTTTCGTAATCACCTCCTCCAAACGTTATGTGTCCGCGCGCCTTTTCCGGGCCAGTTTCGCTCGCGATCGGCGTCGCCCGCTGTGGTATCATAGAGACAGGACATGAAATTCGCGGTAGTCGTCTTTCCAGGCAGCAACTGTGACGACGACGCCTACCAGGCGATCCGAGTGCAGTTGCGCCAGCCCGTGAGCTTCATCTGGCACCGGTCGCAGGATCTGGAAAACGCCGATGCGGTGATCCTGCCCGGTGGCTTTTCCTACGGCGACTACCTTCGGACGGGCGCCATCGCGCGCTTCTCTCCGGTGCTGGCGGCGGTGAAGCTCTTTGCGGACGGAGGGGGGTTGGTGCTGGGCATCTGCAACGGCTTCCAGATTCTTCTCGAGACTGGCCTGCTACCCGGAGCCATGCTGCGTAACCGCAGCCTGCGGTTCATTTGTCGACCCGTTCACCTCCGTGTGGAGAACACTTCGTTGCCCTTTACGCTTGCTTGCGAGCCCTGGCAGGTCCTGCGCGTTCCTATCGCCCACGCCGAGGGCAATTATTTCGCCGAGCCTGAGGCGCTGGCCGAACTGGAGCGCAACGGCCGGGTAGCGTTCCGCTACTCGACCGCGGAGGGCGCCGTCACGCCGGAAGCGAATCCGAACGGCTCGTTGCACAATATCGCCGGGATCGTCAACGAAGCCGGCAATGTCCTGGGGGTGATGCCCCACCCGGAACGCGCCAGCGATGCGCGCCTGGGTTCCACTGATGGGCTGTTCCTGTTCCGCTCGATGGTGGAGTGGACCGCCCGGCGCGCTTCCTTCGCAGTCCAAGCTTTGCGCTGACCCGTGTGAGCACGATTACTCCCGACGTAGTCACGCAACACCAGATCACCGCCGCAGAATACGCCCGGATCCTCGAACTGCTGGGGCGAGAGCCGAACCTGACCGAGCTGGGCATCTTCAGCGTGATGTGGAGCGAGCACTGCAGCTACAAGAGTTCGCGACTGCTGCTAAAGAACCTGCCCACCGAGGGCCCGTGCGTGCTGCAGGGCCCCGGCGAGAACGCCGGCGTCATTGACATTGGCGACGGCTGGGCTTGCGTCTTCAAGATCGAATCGCATAACCACCCCAGTTTTGTCGAGCCCTTCCAGGGCGCAGCCACCGGGGTAGGCGGCATCCTGCGCGACATCTTCACCATGGGCGCCCGGCCCATTGCGGTGCTGGATTCGCTGCGATTTGGGCCCGTGCAGACAGACGCCCAAGCGGCGCGGAACCGGCGCATCCTGGACGGGGTGGTCCGGGGCATCGCCCACTACGGCAACTGTTTCGGGGTGCCGACGGTGGGAGGGGAGGCCGTCTTCGAGCCGTGCTACAGCTCCAACCCGCTGGTCAACGTATTTGCCCTGGGCGTGGCTCCCGCTGAGCAGCTGTTCTTTGCGCGTGCCGGCGGGCCGGGAAACACAGTCATCTACGTGGGGGCCAAGACCGGCCGGGACGGCATTCACGGGGCGTCCTTGCTGGCCTCGGCCGAGTTTACGGAGGAATCCCGGCAGAAACGCCCCAACGTCCAGGTGGGCGACCCTTTCCTGGAGAAACTGCTGCTGGAGGCGTGCCTGGAAGCAATGCAGACCGGGGCGGTGGTGGGCATCCAGGACATGGGCGCCGCCGGACTCACTTGCTCCAACTGCGAAATGGGCGCGCGGGCCGGCACGGGAATCGAGATCGAACTGGACCGGGTCCCGCAGCGCGAGACGGGAATGTCTCCCTACGAAATCATGCTCAGCGAGTCGCAGGAGCGGATGCTGCTGGTGGCCGAACGCGGGCGGGAGCAAGAAATTTCTGCGGTCTTCCACAAGTGGGGCCTGGACGCGGTGGCCATCGGCGTAGTCACCGACGACCAACGGCTGCGCGTGCGCCACGACGGCCGGGTGGTGGCTGACATTCCCAACGCCGCCCTGGCGCGGGAGGCCCCGGCTTACCTGCGCCCGCGCAAGCCAGCTCCCCGGCCCGTTCCGCTGGAGCCCCCCTTGGAATTCGCCCACGGCTTCGGGGCGCGCAACTTGACCGCCGACTGCAAACAGCTGCTGGCCTCGCCCACCATCGCCGGCAAGCGCTGGATCTGGGAGCAGTACGACTCGATGGTGCGCACCAACACGGTCGCGGGGCCGGGCAGCGATGCGGCAGTCCTCCGCCTGAAAGAAACAGGCCAGGGTCTGGCCATCAGCCTGGACGGCAACGGACGTTACGCCTGGCTGGAACCGCGCCTGGGCGCGCGCCTGGCGGTCGCCGAAGCCAGTCGCAACGTGAGTTGCACTGGGGCGCGGCCCATCGCCGCCACGAACTGCCTGAACTTCGGCAATCCGGAAAAACCCGAAGTCATGTGGCAGTTCGCTGAGGCCGTGGAAGGCGTGGCGGAAGCCTGCCGCGCCCTCCAGACCCCGGTCACCGGCGGCAACGTCAGCTTCTACAATGAGACACTGGGCCAGAGTATTTACCCCACACCTGTGGTCGGCATCGTGGGCCTGCTGGAAAAGGACGCCACGCCACTCGGGTACTGTTTCCGCGCAGCCAGCCGCCGCGTCGTGTTGCTAGGAGGCATCCCCGACGGCGACGTCAACGAGGCGGCGGTGCGCTTCGGTTCCACCGAATATGCCCGCAGCGTGCTGGGGTGTGTCTGGGGGTTGCCGCCCACGCTGGATCTGGAGTATGAAGCCCGGGTTCAGGCCTGCTGCCGTGAGCTGGCCCGCCAGGGCGTGATTGAATCGGCCCACGACGTCAGCGATGGGGGTCTGGTCGTGACGCTGGCCGAATCTTGCCTTTCCGGCATGGGGCTGGAGGCCGACCTGGATTCCGCGCTCGGTCCGCAACTGGCCCTGTTCGCTGAATTTTCCTCCCGCATTGTGGTGTCGGTGGCGGAGAATCGCCTTGCCGCGCTGGATTCGATTGCGGCACAATATGAGGTCAGCACCGACGAGCTAGGCGTGACCCGACCGGGACGTTTCTCGTTAAGTGTGAACGGAAACCCAGCGGTCCAGAGTACCGTCGAAGAATTGCAAGTGATCTGGGAACAGGCCTTGCCAAACAACCTAAAGCTGAAAAACTGAAGTCCGCGAAGGGAAGCACCGGGAGCAATAATGGCCGCAGTGATCAGGCCGGACAAGTTCCGCGACGAATGTGGTGTGATGGGAGTCTGTGGCCACCCGGAAGCGGCCAAGCTGGTTTACCTGGGGCTGCATGCGCTCCAGCACCGTGGCCAAGAAAGCGCGGGGATCGTGGCCAGCGACGGCCTCCAGTTGCGCGCGCACAAGGGTATGGGAGAGGTGTCGGAAGTCTTCAGCGAGCCCGCACTGGCGTCACTCCACGGACAGTTCGCGGTCGGCCATACGCGCTACTCGACGGCCGGCGACACCTCGCTGAACAACGCCCAGCCGTTAACCGTGGACTGCAATAAAGGCTTGCTGGCTCTGGCGCACAACGGCAACCTGGTGAACGCGCGGCAAGTCCGCCGGCGCCTGGAACAGCGGGGCTCCATCTTCCAGACCACTAGCGACAGCGAAGTCATCCTGCACCTTATCGCCCACTCGCGCCAGAAGCTGCTGATCGACGCCCTTGCGGAGGCACTGCACCAGGTGGAAGGTGCTTATTCCCTGGTGCTGCTGACTCGCGACCGGCTCATCGCCGTGCGGGACCCGCGCGGCTTCCGGCCCCTCTGCCTGGGCCAGCTGGATGGCGCCGTGGTCGTTGCCTCAGAAACCTGCGCCTTCGATCTGCTAGGCGCTCGCTACGATGGGGAAATCGAGCCGGGCGAGTTGGTGGTGGCCGAGGCCGGAAGCTCTACCCGGACGCGGTTCAGCGCGCCGATGCCGCACCACTATTGCATTTTTGAGCACGTTTATTTCTCCCGTCCGGACAGCATCGTCTTCGGGCGCCCCGTGCACGAGTCCCGCGAGATGCTGGGACGGTTGCTGGCGCGCGAGGCTCCGGCCGACGCCGACATTGTGGTTCCCGTGCCCGATTCCGGCGTCCCTGCCGCGGCCGGCTACGCCAACGAATCCGGCCTTCCGCTGAAACTTGGCTTGATCCGCAACCACTACGTGGGCCGTACTTTTATCGAGCCAGAACAGACCATCCGCGATTTTGGCGTCAAGCTGAAGCTGAATCCGGTGCGTACCCTGCTGGAAGGGCAGCGGGTGGTATTGGTGGACGATTCCATCGTGCGCGGCACCACCAGTCGAAAAATCGTACGCATGATCCGTGAGGCCGGGGCCCGCGAAGTCCACATGCGCATCTCCTGCCCCCCCACCATTTCTCCCTGCTACTACGGCGTGGACACTCCCAACGAAAAGGAACTGATCGCCGCCAACTGCTCGATCGAGCAGATCCGCGAGTACACCAACGCCGACTCGCTGGCCTACCTCTCCTTGGAGAGCCTGCGGCGGGCGGTGGAGGATCAGGACAGCCGCTATTGTACTGCCTGCTACACTCGTAAGTATCCTACCGAGTTGCCGAACGCCGAGCTGGAGGCTGGCCTTGCAGGACGAGGCACGTGAACAGACCGGCGCGGCTCTCCTGCATACCGCTGGAGAAGGCTCGTGCGGCCAAGGGGTGGCTGCAGAGCCGGTCGAGACCATTTCCGAGGAGACAACGGAGGGCGCTGCTCCGGCAGCTCCGCCCGGGGCCACCCGGTTTGGTCGCTCGGCGGTGTTAGCCCATATCCGCTGGCTGGCCAGCATCGTGGTCCTTGTGTTCCTGATTCGCACCTTCGTCGGTGAGGCAACGATCATCCCCACCGCCTCCATGGAAAACACGATCCTGGTGGGGGACCATGTATTCTTGACCAAGCTCCTCTACGGGCCACGCATCCCGTTCACCGACTGGAGGCTGCCGGCTGTGCGCCACGTGAAGGGTCAGGACATTGTGGCCTTCCGCTATCCCCGCGACCCCTCCTTGATCTACGTGAAGCGCGTCATCGGGGTGCCGGGCGACCGGGTGGAAGTGCTCGGCCACCAGGTCTTGATCAACGGGCAAAGGTTGA
Source organism: Terriglobia bacterium (assembly GCA_965223005.1). Taxonomy (GTDB): domain Bacteria; phylum Acidobacteriota; class Terriglobia; order JAJPHL01; family JAPKYU01; genus CBDBKE01. Next base: position 725,475 of record CBDCVK010000010.1, read on the forward strand.
AGGAGCCCTACGTCGTGCACACCCACCCAAGACGGCGCGAGAACTACGGGCCGACCACGGTCCCGGCCGGGCACCTGTTTGTCATGGGCGACAATCGTGACAATTCCAACGATAGCCGCTTCTGGGGTTCGGTGCCGTTGGAGAACGTGGTCGGCAAACCGCTGCTGGTGTACTGGTCCTACGAAGCACCCACGGATGACTGGCTTCAGGAAGGCGTCCTGAATCGGGCTCGCTTCTACGCCACCGTGGCCATGAACTTCTTTTCCAAAACCCGCTGGGCACGCACAGGGCTGCTGCTTTGAAGCCCGTCAGCTACGCCGACGCCGGTGTAGACCGTGCGACGGCCCGCAGCACCCGCTCCCAAATCCGTTTGCTGGCCCGCAAGACTTTTACCCGAGATGTTCTGACGGAAATTGGAGGCTTTGGGGGGCTGTTCCGCATGCCCAAGCACCGGTGGCGAGACCCGGTCCTGGTGTCCAGTTGTGACGGCGTTGGCACGAAACTTAAGTTGGCGTTCCTGACGGGCAACCATCGGACCGTGGGCACTGACCTGGTCAATCACTGCGTCAACGACATCGCCGTCGGGGGTGCAGAGCCGCTGTTCTTCCTCGACTATCTGGCCACCGGGCGCCTGGAGCAGACCGTCGCCGAGCAGATCATCTCCGGCGTGGCCGAAGCGTGCCGCGCCAACGGCTGTGCCCTGGTAGGTGGGGAGACCGCCGAGATGCCCGGGTTTTACGCCGACGGGGAGTACGACCTGGCCGGCTTCATCGTGGGTGCGGTCGAACGTCGCAAGATTCTGGACCCCAGCCGCGTGCGCGCGGGTCATCTGCTGCTCGGCATTCCATCGACCGGGCTGCACACCAACGGCTACTCGCTGGCCCGCAAGCTGCTGTTCGAGCAAGCGGGGTTACGGGTGGACTCGCGTGTTTCGGAGCTGAAGGGAACCGTGGGTGAGGAGCTGCTGCGGGTGCACCGCAGCTACCTCCAGGTGCTGCGGAGTCTCCAGCAGGAAGGCGCGCTGGCCGCTGCCGCCCACATCACCGGCGGCGGCCTCACCGAAAATGTCCCGCGCGTCTTGCCCCACAAGCTGCGCGCGCGAATTCGACTGGATTCCTGGCCCGTTCCGCCAGTTTTCCGCTATCTTCAGAAGTTGGGAGCGATTGCCGCCGCCGAAATGCTCCGCACTTTCAATATGGGCGTCGGCCTGGTCCTGATCGTTCCCCCGACGCGCCATCGTCGGGCGGCCGCGCTGCTGGACCGGCTGAAGGAACAACATTACCTGATCGGCCGGGTCGTCCCTGGCAAGGGCCGGGTAGAGTACGTGTAAGGCCAAGGCCTCCGGTCGGAGCGATAAGCAACTGCAGGAGGGTTGTCGGGATGAAGAAGCGAATCGCGGTCCTGCTCAGCGGCCGCGGCTCGAATTTTGAAGCGATCGCCGACAATGTCGCCGCCGGCCGCATCAACGCCGAGATCGCTGTCGTGCTCAGTAACCGCCCCGACGCTTTGGGCCTGGAGCGGGCCCGGCAGCGCGGCCTGCCCACCGTCGTTCTCCCTTCCAAGGGTCTGGAGCGGGAGGCCTACGACCGCCAGGTGGTGGCGGCGCTCCGAGAAAAACAGGTGGACCTGGTGTGCCTGGCTGGGTTCATGCGCGTGCTCAGCCCCCATCTTGTCCGGGAATTTCGCGACCGAATCTTGAACATTCATCCCGGGCTGTTGCCTGCCTTCTCAGGCCTGGAAGCGCAGCGCCAGGCCTTAGAATACGGTGTTAAGGTGAGCGGCTGCACGGTGCACTTTGTGGACGAGTTCGTGGACCACGGACCGATCATCCTGCAGGCCTGCGTCCCAGTGCTCAATGATGATACGCCGGAAACGCTGTCTGCACGCATCCTGAGTGAAGAGCACCGGATCTACTCAGAGGCCATTAACCTGGTACTGAATGACCGCATCCGTGTTGAGGGCCGCCGTGTCGTGGCCAAGTAAAGCCGTGCGCCGAAATCCAGCGGGTCGCCTCACCCGGTGGGGACAACCTCGGAAGCCGGCCTCCAGGCTCGGCTCCTTGGCGATTGCCGGCATCCTCGCCGGAACCCTGTTGCTGGCCGGCTGCGGGAAGACGGTGAAGCTGCGCTCGTTGCCGGTGACTAAGGGCGGCGAGGCCACTGTGCGCGTGGAGCTTACTTACAATCGCAACGACAAACTGAAGATCAAGGTGAAAGCGCCTAACCCTTCGGCGTATGGCCCCAACTACACCCGCTACGTAGCCTGGGTTGCCACGCCCGACCGAGCGCAGGTGATCAACGTCGGTCAAATCCGGGTGGAAAATGGGAAGGGTGAACTCGAAACCGTGACCCCGCTGCGCAAGTTTCACCTGTTCCTCACCGTCGAGGAGCAGGGAGACGTTCTTCAGCCCGGCCCTCAGGTGGTCTTCGAGGCGCCGGAGGAAATAGACTGGTAGTCGTGCCTACAGGCCAACAGCCACCTCGCCTAAAGTCCACGGACGAGCAACTGGCGTACCTGAAGAAGGGCGCCAGCGAGATTATTCGCGAGGAGGAACTGCGGGCGCGACTGGAGCGCAGCACGCGCGAGGGCCGGCCGCTACGGGTCAAAGCCGGATTCGACCCGACGGCACCAGACCTGCACCTGGGCCACACCGTGCTGCTCCGGAAGATGAAGCATTTTCAGGACCTGGGGCACAGGGTGATTTTTCTGATCGGCGATTTCACCGGACTGATCGGCGATCCCAGCGGCCGCAACGCCACTCGCCCGCCTATGACCCGTGACGAGGTGGACCGCAACGCCGAAACGTATAAGGCGCAGGTGTTCAAGATCCTCGACTCGAAGAACACGATCGTGGATTTCAACAGCCGTTGGCTGGCTGCGCTCAGCAGCCAGGACTGGGTTCGGCTCAGCTCCCGCTACACCGTGGCGCGCATGCTGGAGCGCGACGATTTCGCCAAGCGCTACAAGTCCGGCCAACCCATCTCGGTGCACGAGCTGCTCTACCCGCTTGCGCAGGCCTATGATTCGGTGGCCCTGGAGGCCGATGTGGAGCTGGGCGGCACCGACCAGACCTTCAACCTGCTGGTGGGCCGGGACATCCAGCGGGAGTACGGCCAGCCGTCCCAGGTGGTGCTGACGGTGTCCATCCTGGAGGGGCTGGACGGCGTGCAGAAAATGTCCAAGTCGCTGAACAACGCTATCGGCATCAACGAGCCTCCGGGAGAGATGTTCGGCAAGATCATGTCCATCTCCGATCTGATGATGTGGCGCTACTACGAGCTGCTCACCGACCTGAGCCTGACCGAAATCGCCAGCCTGCGCGCGGCGGTAGAGCGAGGTGAGCGCCACCCCATGCAGGTCAAGATGGAGCTGGCGGGACAAATCGTCACCGACTTCCACTCAGCAGACGCCGCCGCTGCCGCGCAGGAAGAGTTCGACCGTGTCTTCCGCCGAAAGGAGCTGCCCACCGACCTGGAAACCGTGGCCGTTAAAGACATAGAGGCCGTTAAGCTAGACAAGTTGCTGGTGACAATCGGGCTGGCCGATTCGGTCACTGACGCAGGGCGCAAACGCAAGGCTGGAAGCGTCTACGTTAACGGGAACGTTGAGCAGAACCCAGTTTTCGGTCTTCGTGGAAGCCAGCGGCACCATGAGCTTATTATTCAAGTCGGCAAGCGATCTAGGCGGGTCGTTATCGAACTCTGAAATAATTCCTCCGCAGATTAGGCAGATTTCGTCATCCACTGTTTAGATTGTTCCATTCTGCGAAAATCTGTGTAATCCGCGGATTCGTTTTTCTGTGAAATGAAAACCCTGGTGTTGGTGAATACCGCGGCCGGACGCGGTCACTATCGAAAAAGCCTGGAGCGGGTGCGTCGACTGTGCCGTGAGTTGGGCGCCGAAGTGGCCGAGACCAGATCGCCCGAGGAAGCTTTCGAGCGAGCCCGCGCCGCTGCCGATGCGGGCTACGGGCGCGTAGTCGCCGTGGGTGGCGACGGCACCGCCCATCACGTGCTGAACGGCCTGGCCGGGGCGGGCACAGTCCCCTCAGAAAACAGCGCGGCCCTGGGCATTGTTCCGCTGGGCAGCGCAAACGACCTGGCGCGAAACCTTGGCCTGCCGCGGGATACGGAGGCAGCGACGCGCCTGGCCCTCACCGGCCCGCTGCGTCGGGTAGACCTGGCGCGGGTGGCGGGCCGCTGGTTCGGCTGCATCGCCAGCTTCGGGCTGGACTCCCACGCCAACCGCATCGCTAACCGCCACCGCCGCCTGAGGGGCACCGCCATCTACGTCTACGCCCTGCTGCGCACCTTGGTGGAGTGGCGCGTCCCGGTGGTCCGCATTCAAAGCGACAGCGGCGAACTTCGAGGACCCATGATGCTGTTTGCCGTCGGTAATGCCTCCAGCTACGGCGGAGGCATGCGGATTGCCCCCCGCGCCGACATGGCCGATGGGCGGCTCGACCTGTGTTTGGTCCGCGACATGTCCCGGCTGAAGCTGCTTTTTCGCTTCCCTGGGGTGTTTTCCGGCACCCACCTGCGCTACCCCGAAGTGACCTACTTGCAAGCCTCGCGCGTTCGGGTGGAAGCCGATCGCCCGCTGGACATTTTTGCTGATGGGGAATTTGTCGGCCACACCCCGGCCGAAGTGGAACTATTCCCCGGCGCGCTCAAAGTGGTGGCGCCTTCGTAGAGTCGCGCTCCAGGCCGAAACCGCTGATGCAAGAGTGTCGTTTGCGATATAGTTCTCGACCATGGGCGCGAGGCAAAAGCGGCGTTTGCCGTCGATCGAAGAGCTGGAAAAGAAGCACCTGATTCAGACCTATGCCCGCTACCCGCTGGTGATTGAGCGCGGGCGCGGCTGCTGGGTGTACGACACCGAAGGGCGCAAATACCTGGATTTTCTCAGCGGCCTGGGGGTGAACGCGCTGGGTCACGCGCACCCCCGCATCGTGAAGGTGATGCGGGAGCAGGCGGGCCGGGCCATCCACGTATCCAACCTGTACTACCACGCCTACCAAGCGCCCCTGGCGGCGCGCCTGGCCAAGCTCTCCGGCCTGGACCGCGTCTTTCTGTGCAACAGCGGGACCGAGGCGGTCGAGGGTGCGCTCAAATTGGCCCGGGCCCACTGCGCCAAGACGCAGAACAAGTTTCACCTGGTGGCGCTGGATAACTCTTTCCACGGACGCACGTTGGGCGCCCTGGCCGCTACCGGGCAAAAGAAGTACCGCCTGCCGTTCCGCCCCTTGCTGCCCGGTGTGGAGTTCGTCAGGTTCAATGACGTGGCCGACCTGCGGGCCCGAGTCAACGAGCATACGGCGGCGATTCTGCTGGAACCCATCCAGGGGGAGGGCGGCATCTTCGAGTTGGACCTGGAATTCCTGCGCGCGGCCGCGCAACTGGCGCGCCAGTATGACGCCCTGCTCATCCTGGACGAGATTCAGTGCGGGTTGGGGCGGACGGGCGACTACTTCGCTTTTCGCCGCCTTGGGGTGAAACCGGACATCGTGGTGGCGGCCAAGCCACTGGCCGCGGGCTTACCGCTGGGCGCCATCATCGCCCGCGAGCCGGTGGCGGCAGCGCTCGGCACCGGCATGCATGGAAGCACCTTTGGAGGCGGGCCGCTGGCCTGCCGCGTGGCCCTGGAATTCCTGGATATCCTGGAGCAGGAGAAGTTGCTTAAGAACGTCCGGCGCGTGGGCGCCTACTTCCAGCGTCGCCTGCGCCAACTCCAGCGCCGGTTTCCCTTTATCAAAGCTGTGCGCGGCCGCGGGCTGATGCTAGCCGCTGACCTGGATTTCGACGCCCGCCCCATTGTCCACGAAGCGATGCAGGCCGGACTGCTCGTGAACAGCACACACGACACCGTGCTCCGCTTCCTTCCGCCCTACATCATCGGCGAAGAGCATGTGGACCGGGCCCTGGGGGTCCTAGAGCGCATTCTCAGCAAAGGACGCTTCCCCAAGTGAAACGGCCCGTCTAGTAATGGGAAGTAGCGCCCTGCCTGGCCGCTTGTCGGGCTCGGGGCGGCCGAAGCCAGAGCCCAGAACGAGCAGTTATATGCGCGGACGCTCCTCGTCCGCTTCGTCAATGAAAAACTCCGCCGGAGTGGGCCGCGCTTCCTCAGCCACGACCTCTTCCACCGGCAGCAGTTCAGCTTCGGCGTCGGTGGAGAGCCGGACCCGGCGGTAATAGTCCAAACCGGTGCCGGCCGGAATCAGCCTGCCCATGATCACGTTTTCCTTCAGGCCGCGCAGGTAGTCCACCTTCCCGGAGATGGCCGCCTCGGTCAGCACGCGGGTGGTCTCCTGGAAGGAGGCCGCCGAGATAAAGGAATCTGTGGAGAGCGAGGCTTTGGTGATGCCCATCAGCAAGGGCCGCCCGACCGCCGGCTTGCTTCCACGGGCGAGAACCAGTTCATTTTCCTCGGCAAACCGGAAGCGGTCCACCACTTCTTCCAGCAGGAACTCAGTGTCGCCTACCTCCTCCAACTTCACCCAACGCATCATCTGCCGGACGATGACCTCAATGTGCTTGTCGTTGACGGTGACCCCCTGAAGGCGGTACACCTCCTGGATTTCTTTGACCAGATAGTCCTGGGTTTTTCTCTCGCCCAACACCGCTAGGATGTCATGGGGGTTCAACGGCCCGTCCATCAAGGGCTCGCCGGCCCGGACACGCTCCCCCTCCTGAACCCGGACGTGCACACCTCGCGGGAGGGAATACTCATGCTCGATGCCGTCGTCGGCGGCCACCAAGATCTTGCGCAGGCCTTTGGAAATGTCGCCATGCTTCACCACGCCGTCCACTTCACTGATCACGGCCGGGTCTTTCGGGTTCCGAGCCTCGAACAGTTCCACGACCCGCGGCAGACCCCCGGTAATGTCCTTGGTCTTTGTGGTTTCGCGCGGGATCTTGGCCAGCACATCGCCGGGATGCACCTCGTCGCGGTCGCTCACCATCAGGTGGGCCCGGGTGGGCATCAGGTACTGCTTGATGGACTTGTGTTTGTCGCTGCGGATGATCACGGTGGGCTGCAACTTCTCGTCCGCCGCATCGGTCACCACCGAGCGCGACAGCCCGGTGATCTCATCCACTTCCTCGTGCAGAGTGACGCCTTCCAACAGGTCCTTAAACTGGATCGTGCCCCCCACCTCGGTGAGGATGGAGAAGGTATAGGGATCCCACTCCACCAGGGTCTGGCCGAGAGTGACCGGCTGGCCGTCCTCAACCAGCAACTTGGCGCCGTAGACCACCAAGTAGTGTTCCTTCTCCCGCCCCTTCTCGTCCACGATGGTGATAGCGCCGCTGCGGTTCATCGCCACCAGCCGTTTTTCCTTGGAGCGCACGGTGGTCAGGTTCGTGAAGCGCACGAAGCCGTTGTTCTTGGCCTCCAGGGTGGACTGCTCGCTGATCCGGGTAGCCGTGCCCCCGATGTGGAAGGTGCGCATGGTGAGCTGGGTGCCGGGCTCGCCGATGGACTGGGCGGCAATAATGCCCACCGCTTCGCCCAATTCTGCCAGCCGACCGCTGGCCAGGTTCCGTCCGTAGCACATGATACAAACACCGCGCCGGGCCTCGCATGTCAGCACCGAACGAATCTTGACCCGCTCGATGCCGGCCGCCTGGATCGCGTTGGCTAGCTCCTCGTCGATCTGTTGGTTGACATCGGCGATGACGTTGCCCTCGTAGTCCTTGACCTTCTCCAGCGAGATGCGCCCTACGATGCGGTCCCGCAACGGCTCGATGATCTCGCCCGACTCCACGATGGGCTCGGCATAAATCCCGTCGGCGGTGCCGCAGTCCTCCATGCTGATGGTGGCGTCCTGGGCCACATCCACCAGGCGGCGCGTCAGGTAGCCGGAGTCAGCCGTCTTTAGCGCCGTGTCGGCCAGTCCCTTGCGGGCCCCGTGCGTGGAGATGAAGTATTGCAGCACGGTGAGACCCTCGCGGAAGTTGGCGGTGATGGGCGTTTCAATGATTTCCCCCGAGGGTTTGGCCATCAGACCGCGCATGCCCGAAAGCTGCCGGATCTGCTGCTTGGATCCGCGGGCCCCGGAGTCAGCCATGATGTAGATGGGGTTGAAGTGCTCCCCTTTCTGGTCCTCCGCCTCCATGGCGTTGAACATCTCGTCGGCCACCCGCTCGGTGATGTTCGACCAGATGGCGATCACTTTGTTGTAGCGCTCGCCGTTGGTGATGGCTCCGTCCATGTACTGCTGCTGCACGGCGATCACTTCCTTCTCGGCTTGCCTCACCAGCGCCTGCTTGTTGATCGGGATGACCATGTCGTCGATGCCGATCGAGATGCCGGCTTTCGTGGCGTAAAGAAAGCCCAGGGTCTTGATCTCGTCCAGTATCTTCACCGTGGCTTCCAGGCCAAACTGCAGGTAGCAGTACTGGACCAGTTGGCCGACGCCCTTCTTCTTGAGTAGGCCGTTGATGAAGGGCATCGTTTTGGACAGGTGGTCGTTCAGGATGACTCGTCCAACCGTGGTTTCCAGATATTGGTTCTGGAAGTTGACGGGCTCGGTGTGCAGGATATCCTGGTTGTCGTAGGCGCGGGTCAGGTCGATCACCTTGCCAGAATAACGGAGGCGGATCGGCGTCAGAGTCTCCACCTCGCCCATTTCCAGGGCTAGCAGCACTTCCTCCGCGTTGGCGAACGTGCGACCTTCTCCCTTCGTGGTATGGCGTGCCTTGGTCAGATAGTAGAGGCCGAGCACCATATCCTGGGTAGGCACGGCCAGGGGCTGCCCATTGGCCGGCGACAGGATGTTGTTGGAGCTCAGCATCAGCACGCTGGCCTCGATCTGCGCCTCCGGCGACAGCGGGATGTGCACCGCCATCTGGTCTCCGTCGAAGTCGGCGTTGAACGCGGTGCAGACCAGCGGGTGAATCTGAATGGCTTTGCCTTCCACCAGGACCGGCTCAAACGCCTGGATGCCCAGGCGGTGCAAGGTGGGGGCCCGGTTGAGCAGCACCGGATGGTCGCGGATGACCTCCTCCAGGATGTCCCAGACCAGGGGTTCCTTCTGTTCGACCAGTTCCTTGGCCTGCTTGATGGTGGTGCAGTAGCCCCTCTGTTCCAGGCGGTGATAGATAAAGGGCTTGAACAGTTCCAGGGCCATCTGTTTGGGGAGGCCGCACTGGTGCAATTTCAGCTCCGGGCCAACGACGATGACCGAGCGCCCGGAATAATCCACGCGTTTCCCTAACAGGTTCTGGCGGAAGCGGCCTTGTTTTCCCTTCAGGGTGTCGGAGAGAGATTTCAGCGGTCGGTTATTCGCGCCGCGCAGGATGCGGCCGCGGCGCCCGTTGTCAAACAACGCATCTACCGCTTCCTGCAACATTCTCTTTTCATTCCTCACGATCACGTCCGGGGCGTGCAGCTCCATGAGCTTCTTCAGCCGGTTATTGCGGTTGATGACCCGGCGATAGAGATCGTTCAGGTCGGAAGTGGCAAAGCGGCCACCGTCGAGTGGCACTAGCGGACGCAGTTCCGGGGGAATCACCGGGAGCACATTCAGGATCATCCACTCCGGCCGGTTGCCCGACTTGCGGAAGGCGTCCACCACCTTCAGCCGCTTGGCATACTTGATCCGCTTCTGTGTGCTGGGCTCGTTCTTCATCTTGTCGCGCAACTCTTCGGCCATCGCTTCCACGTCCACCCGCTTCAGCAGCTCCTTGATGGCCTCGCCGCCCATCATGGCCACGAACTTGCCCGGGTATTCCTGCTGCGGTTGCCGGAACTCCTCTTCGCTCAGGATCTGACGCTCTTTCACCGGAGCCTCACCCGGATCCACCACGACGTAGGCCTCAAAGTAGAGCACCCGCTCCAGATCCCGCAGGGTGATGTCCAGCAGGTAGCCGATGCGGCTGGGCAGGCCCTTGAAGAACCAGACGTGAGAGCAGGGGGAGGCCAGCTCGATGTGCCCCAACCGCTCTCGCCGCACACGCGACAGGGTGACTTCCACTCCGCACTTGTCGCAGACGACTCCCCGGTGTTTCATCCGCTTGTACTTGCCACAGAGGCACTCCCAGTCCTGTGTCGGGCCAAAGATGCGGGCGCAGAACAGGCCGTCGCGTTCCGGCTTAAAGGTGCGATAGTTGATCGTCTCCGGCTTGGTCACCTCCCCGTGTGACCAGCTGCGGATCTTCTCCGGCGAAGCCAGGCTGATCCGGATGGAGTCGAAGTCGGCAATCAGATTCGCTCGGTCGTAGGGACTGCTTCGATACAAGGCATCCTCCACTGGGCATTCGCCCCAAGGCTAAGAAACCAGAATTTACCCATCCAGACGCCAACTGCTCGCGCAGCGGGTCTGTTGGTGTCCTTTGCGTGCATCCAGATTCCTCTTGTCAACCGCCACAGCGCTAATCGGCTGCAGCCGCCGCTGTGTCCAATAGCTCTTTCTTGCGCTTCATCAGTTCCACGTCCAGGCACAGCGACTGAAGTTCGCGAATCAAAACGTTGAAGGATTCCGGCACTCCCGGCTCCATTGCCGCTTCGCCCTTGACGATGGCTTCGTAGATCTTGGCGCGGCCATAGACGTCGTCGGACTTGGCGGTGAGCAGCTCCTGCAGGATGTGGGCGGCGCCATAGGCCTCCAGAGCCCACACCTCCATTTCGCCGAAGCGCTGCCCGCCAAACTGGGCCTTGCCCCCCAGTGGCTGCTGGGTGATCAGCGAGTAGGGACCGATCGAGCGGGCGTGGATCTTGTCGTCCACCAGGTGCGAGAGCTTGAACATGTAGATGTAGCCCACCGTCACCGGCTGCTCGAACGGCTCACCGTTCATCCCGTCGTACAGCACGGTCTTGCCGGACAGGGGTAGGTTTGCCTGTTTCAGCATCTTCTTGATCTCGGTCTCGGTGGCGCCGTCGAAGACAGGGGAAGCGAAATGCAACCCCAGCACCTGGCCCGCCCAGCCCAGGTGCGTCTCCAGGATCTGGCCCACGTTCATGCGCGAAGGCACCCCGAGCGGGTTCAGCACAATCTCCACCGGTTTGCCGTCGGGCAGGTGGGGCATGTCCTCTTCGGGCACGATCCGGGCGATGACGCCCTTGTTGCCGTGCCGGCCGGCCATTTTGTCGCCCACCGAGAGCTTCCGCTTCATGGCGATGTAGACCTTCACCAGCTTGATCACGCCCGGCGGCAGCTCATCGCCCTTCTTCAGCTTTTCCTCCTTCTCCTTGGTGATCTTCTGCAGCACGTCAATCTGCCGCGACGTCATCTCTTCAATCTCGTCGACCTCTTCGTTGAGCCGCGGGTCGCGGTCGGCAAACTTCATGCGCTTGAGGTCTCGCGACTTGATGTGGGCAATCAAATCTGGCGTCAGCACCGTGCCCTTGCTCAGCAGGCGCTTATTGGTGCGCTCATCATGCAGGTCGGCCAGCAGCCTCTTCGCACCCAGCAGGGCCATCAAGCGGTTCCGCCGCTCGTCGGTAAGGATCTTGATCTGGTCAGCCAAGTTCTTTTCCAGGAGCGTGACCTCGGCGGCTTCAATGGCCTTGGCGCGCTCGTCTTTCTCCTGGCCCTTGCGGGAGAAAATTTTCACATCCACGACAATGCCCTCAATGCCCGGGGGACAGTAGAGCGAGGCGTCGCGCACGTCGCCAGCCTTCTCGCCGAAGATGGCGCGCAGCAGTTTCTCCTCGGGGGTCAGCTGGGTTTCCCCCTTGGGGGTTACCTTGCCCACGAAGATGTCGCCTGGCCTGATGGTGGCGCCGGTGCGAATGATCCCGCTCTCGTCCAGGTCGCGCAGAAAGGTCTCCGCGATGTTGGGGATGTCGCGGGTGATATCTTCGGGGCCCAGCTTGGTATCCCGCGCCTCGATCTCGTACTCCTCGATGTGGATCGAGGTGAAGCTGTCTTCCTTGACCAGCCTCTCGCTGACCACGATCGCGTCTTCGAAGTTGTAGCCGCGCCAGGGCATGAAGGCCACCAGGATGTTGCGGCCCAGGGCCAGCTCGCCGCGGTGCGTGCAGGGGCCGTCGGCCAGCACCTGTCCCCTGCCGACGCGCTCGCCCCGGCGCACCACGGGCTTCTGGTTGATGCAGGTGTTCTGGTTGGAGCGCCTGAACTTGGTGAGTCGGTAGACGTCGGCGTGGATGGCGGCCGACATGGTGCCCGGTTCCCCTTCCCCTTCGGCGCGCACGATGATCCGTTCGCTGTCCACCGTCTCCACGGTCCCGTCGCGCCGGCACAGCACCACTGCGCCGGAATCGCGGGCGGTGACGTATTCCATCCCCGTACCCACCAGCGGCGCATCGGCCCGCAGCAGTGGCACGGCCTGGCGCTGCATGTTGGAACCCATCAGGGCACGGTTGGCGTCGTCGTTCTCCAGGAAGGGGACCAGCGAGGCCGCCACCGAAACCAGTTGCTTCGGGCTGATGTCAATGAAGTCGATTTCGTCGCGGCTCTTCAGCACGAAATTGCCCGCTTGGCGCGCGTTCACCAGTTCGGGCACGATGCGTCCGTTCTCGTCCAACTCCACGTTGGCCTGGGCGATCACATACTTGTCCTCCTCCCAGGCGGAGAGGTAGAAGCAGTACGGCTCATACTCGGCCACCCGCTTGTGCCGCGCCTTCGTCTCGCGGTTGCTCTCTTCAAGCCTGCGCTTCTCGACGTGCTCAGCCACCTTCAAGCCGGTATCGCCCCCGTTGATGATGGTGACGTAATCCACTGCTCGCCCCTTCTCCACCTTGCGGTAGGGGCTCTCAATAAAACCAAACTCGTTGATCTGCGCATAGCAGGACAGCGAGGAGATCAATCCAATGTTGGGGCCTTCCGGGGTTTCGATGGGGCAAATGCGGCCGTAGTGGGTGGGATGCACGTCCCGCACCTCGAAGCCCGCGCGCTCGCGACTCAAGCCCCCCGGGCCCAGCGCTGACAGGCGCCTCTTGTGGGTGATTTCCGACAGCGGGTTCGTCTGGTCCATGAACTGAGAGAGCTGGCTGGAGCCAAAGAACTCCCGGATGGCGGCCATCACCGGCTTGGCGTTGACCAGGTCGTGAGGCATCGCGGTGGAGATCTCCTGGTAGACGGACATCTTTTCCTTGATGGCCCGCTCCATGCGCACCAGCCCGATGCGGAACTGGTTTTCCAGCAGTTCACCCACCGCCCGCACGCGTCGGTTGCCCAGATGGTCAATGTCATCCACACTACCGATATTGCGGCGCAGCTTGAGCTGGTAGCGGATGGTGGCGAAGAAGTCCTCCTGCTCCAGGGTGCGGTTGTCCAGGGAGCTATCTGCACCCAACTTGATGTTCAACTTCAACCGCCCGACCCGCGAAAAGTCATACTTGCGCGGGTCAAAGAACATCCCTTGGAACAGCGAGGTGGCTGTTTCCAGAGTGGGCGGATCTCCCGGGCGCAGCTTCCGGTAGATCTCGATCAGAGCCTCCTGCGAAGTCTTGATGCTGTCCCGCCTCAGGGTCTGGCTGATGACCGGACCCACCTCGTCGCGTTCAGGGAACAAGACGCTGAACTCCGAAATCTTGGCATCTTGCAGAATGGAGAGCAAATTGGAAGTCAGCTCGCTGTTGGCTTCCGCCAGGACTTCGCCCGACTCCTGGTTCACGACGTCGGCCACCGTGAACGCCCCTTCCAGATCGTGGAGGGAAATCTCCACCTGCTGCACTCGGCCCTTCTGCAGTTCCTTGAGTACCTGCGGCGTGATTTTCTTGCCAGCGTGCATCAGGACTTCCCCGCTGCGGGGCTGCAGGACCTGATGAGAAAGCTTCATACCCAACAGACCTTCCGAAACCTGCCAGTATAGCTTCTTGTCCTCGAGCCGGATCCGCTCCACCTGGTAGAAGCAGCGCAGGATCTCCTCGTCGTTCTTCAGGCCCAGGGCGCGCAGGAAGATCGTTCCCAGGAACTTACGCTTGCGGTCAATGCGTACGTAGAGCAGGTTCTTGGCGTCGTATTCAAATTCCACCCATGAGCCCCGGTAAGGAATAATCTTGCCCAGAAAGTAGGTGCGTTGGTTGGCAACATCAAAAAAGACTCCGGGAGAGCGGTGCAGCTGGTTGACGATGACGCGCTCGGTTCCGGTGATGATGAAGGTCCCGTTTTCGGTCATCAGCGGGACCTCGCCGAAAAACACTTCCTGCTCTTTGATGTCGCGGATGCTCTTCGCGCCGGTATCAGGGGCCTTTTCATAAATGGTGAGCCGGATGGTGACCTTGAGCGGTGCCGAGTAAGTCATGCCCCGTTCCTGGCATTCGGCCACGTCGTATTTCAACTGCAACCCGACCGGATCCCCGCACTTGTTGCAGAAGGCGACCACGTTGGTGTTGAAGGTGCCACAGCGAGAGCACAGCACTTCTTGCCCAATGGCAAACGGATTGGTGATGATGGTGGCCGCGCAGTTCTGGCAGGTGGAGCGCAGGTGGTGAAGGCCCTTGAGGTTGCCGCACTTGCACTCCCAGTTGCCGATCGAGTATTCCACGAACTCCAGCGACGAGATGCCGCGGAAATCGGTGATGGGAAAGACGGAATTGAACACCGACTGCAACCCGAGGTCCTCCCGCTCGCTGGGAAGTCGGTCCATCTGCAGGAAGCGGTCGTAGGACTTCTTCTGGACCTCGATCAGGTTCGGGATGGGAACCGTGGTGCCGATCTTGGAAAACTCAATCCGCTCGTGCGGGCCGTGCAAGCTAGTTTGCATAGTTCAAATCTCCTCCGCCGCCGAAGCTGGGGCGCCACCACGACCGGAACCGGGCAAGGGAAGGGAACACTCCTCCCCCGGATATGCTCGTCGCGCAAATGGGAAATACGCCACAGCAAATTGCCAGCCAACTACCAGTCAACTATTAGTCGAACCCTGTCGCCTCTGCAGCGCCGGGCACCTCCCAGCGCTGCGGTCACACAGTCGACCGCAACCGTGGACGAAACCTTTTACTTGACCTCAGCTTACTTGACTTCAACAGTGGCCCCAGCTTCGGTGAACTTCTTCTTCAGGCCCTCAGCCTCTTCTTTCGTAACCTCTTCCTTGATGGGCTTGGGAGCATTGTCCACCAGGTCCTTGGCTTCCTTCAGACCCAGGCTGGTGACTTCGCGCACCGCTTTAATGACGCCGATCTTGTTGGCTCCCACCGCGGTCAGGATGACGTTGAACTCGGTCTGCTCTTCGACCGCAGGCGTCGCCGAGGGACCTCCCGGGCCGACCCCGGGTACTACAACCTGAGCGGCGGCGGCCGAGACGCCAAACGTCTCTTCCAAATGCTTCACCAACTGCGAGGCCTCCAGCAAGGAAAGGGCTTTGACCTGTTCTACGATGTTGTCAATCTTCTCGTTTTCAATCTTCTCCGGCATCTCTTCTCCTCAAAAGGTGCATGGTCGCAAGTGCGACCAAATCACTGCGTTGGAACTGCCTAGTTATTCGGCAAACTTGTTGGCCTCGACAGCCTGATTAACCACCGACGCCAGACTGCGGGCGACCGCTGTGACTGCAGACGCCACTCCCCGGGCCGGTGCGTTCAACATGTAGAGCACTCGTAGGATTAGCTCTTCCCTGCCCGGAAGAGCGGCCAGCTCGGCAATTTCCTGAATCGAGATCGCACGGCCCTCTACCACACCGGCCTTGAAGACGAATGAGGGATTCGCTTTGGCGTAGGCGACCAGGATTTTGGCCAGCGCCACCGGATCCTTCTCGGTGTATGCCACAGCGGTGGGGCCCACCAGGTTCTTCAGAGCGCTTTCGGCAGAAGTCCCGCGCGCCGCCAGCTCGGCCACTGTGTTCTTGACCACCCGGTATCTGCCCCCCGCCGTGCGCACCTGCTTGCGCAATTCGTACTCCTGAGCAACGGTGATCTTGGAAAACTCAGAGACCAGGACGTTGGGCACGTGTTCCAGATCCGCCCTCAGCCCTTCCACTTCCTTCCGTTTCTGCTCGCGGTTCTTCATTGTTGAGGCTGCTCGATCAACTCCGACTCTTCAGGGCCACTCGCCCCACCTTCATCCACGACCGGTCTTCTGCAAGGCCTCTGGAAACCCACCGGGTTGCGAGACCGCGCAGCGCTAAGGCCCAGCTTCCAGTACCGCTACGTCAAGCGAAATCCCAGGAGTCATCGTCGCCGACAGGGTGACGCTGCGCACGTACTTACCTTTGGCCGCAGCCGGCTTGGCTTTGATGACGCTGCTAATCAGGGTGCCAGCATTTTCTACCAGTTTGTCTGTCTCGAACGAGATCTTGCCGACCGGCGCGTGGATGACACCGGTTTTGTCGGTGCGGAATTCCACCTTGCCGGCCTTGATCTCACGAACGGCGCGCGCCACCTCGAAGGTCACCGTGCCGGTCTTCGGGTTGGGCATCAGGCCGCGGGGTCCGAGCAGCTTGCCCAGCTTGCCGACCGACTTCATCATGTCCGGGGTGGCGACGACCGCCTCAAACCCTAGCCAGCCTTGCTGGATCTTGGTGACCACATCATCGCCCCCCACCCAGTCGGCGCCGGCTTCCTCAGCTTCGCGTACTTTCTCGCCGGAGGCGATCGCCAGCACGCGCTTGGACTTTCCCAGCCCGTGCGGCAATACCACCGTTCCCCGCACCATCTGGTCGGCGTGCTTGGGATCGACTCCCAGCCGCAACGCCACCTCCACGGTTTCGTCGAACTTGGCGTACCGGATCTTCTTCAGCAACGGAACAGCTTCTTCCAGCTTGTACGTTCGAGCTTCCACCTGCTGGCGGGCCTTCACGTAGTTCTTGCCTTGGCGATGGTTGGGCATAAGCGATTCTTTACTCAGCGCTACTCGATCTCGATGCCCATGCTGCGCGCGGTCCCTTTGACGCTGCGAATGGCTGCTTCCAACGAAGCCGCGTTCAGGTCCGGGAGCTTAGCGCGCGCAATCTCCTCTACGTCCTTCTCCGTCACCTGGCCCACCTTGTTCCGGTTGGGTTCGCCGGAGCCCTTGGCGATTCCGGCTGCGCGCTTCAACAACACCGAGGCCGGCGGCGTTTTGGTCACAAACGTGTACGAGCGGTCCCCGTACACCGTCATGACCACGGGGATGATCAGACCCTCCATCTCCTTGGCCGAAGTCTTGGCGTTGAACGCCTTGCAGAAATCCATAATGTTGACCCCGTGCTGGCCCAGGGCCGGCCCCACCGGCGGGGCCGGCGTCGCTTTGCCGGCCGGAATCAGGACTTTTATTCGCGCCGCAACCCTCTTACCTCTGGGTGTCGCCACTGCCATGTCTCACCACCAGTCCCGCTTCTATAGTTTCTCCACGTGCAAGAATTCCAGCTCGACGGGCGTCGCGCGGCCAAAGATGGTGACCAGCACCCGCACCGTGTTGCGGTCCGCGTTGATCTCATCCACCACCCCGGTGAAGTTGGAAAACGGCCCCTCCGTGATCCTCACCGTTTCGTTCTTCTCAAAGCTAAGTTTCGGCTGCGGCTTCTCAGCCGAGATAGCGGCCCGGTTCAGAATCTGGTCCACTTCCTCCGGGGACAGCGGAGTCGGCGTCTGGCCCGTGCCGACAAACCCGGTCACCCGGGGGGTCGCCTTCACCAGGTGCCAGAGGTCGTCGCTCATTTCCATTTCCACCAGCACGTAGCCCGGGTAAAACAAGCGCTGCGTCTGCACCGTTTTTCCCGCGCGGCGCTCGGCCACTGTTTCCATCGGAATCTCGATCCGCCCGATCTGCTCATCCAACCCGAAGGCCTGCACGCGACTGCGCAGGCTCTCGGCCACCTTGCGCTCAAAGCCCGAGTAGCTGTGGATGATGAACCACTGCTTGTTGCCGGTCGGCACAGCCGAGACCGGCTGGCGCGCCTGCTCCTCTTGCGGTTCCTGCGACTGTACCTGCTCTTGCTCTGGCTCGCCCACGTCTACCCTTGGAACCTCTGGAATACCTGCCTAATCAAGCGATCAAAAACAATGTCAGCCAAAAACAGATAAAAGCCGAAGAAAAACACGGTCACGATCACCACAATGGTGGTGGCCTGCACCTGCTTGCGCTCCGGCCAGGTGACTCGTTTCAACTCCAGGCGCGTGTCATGGATGAAACTCGAAATCCGACCAGGCCAGGACTGCACGGTGTCCAAGACGCCCATAATGCCTCCCTCGTGGCGGACTTCCCGGACGACCCCGGTCCCCGTACGCATCTTGGTTTGCTTCATCTGCCTTCCGCGTCAGCGCGCCCGAAACCGACGCTGGTGGATTACATCAAGCCCCCTGCAAAACTGGCAGGGGCGGAGGGATTCGAACCCCCACAACCGGTTTTGGAGACCGGCGGTCTACCGTTGAACCTACGCCCCTGTTTCCATCGCGGATCTATTCGCGCGCTTCCTCGATCTGCAATCCGAAACCCGAAACCTATTTGACTTCCCTGTGCGCCGTGTGGTGCCGGCACGTGCGACAGAACTTCTTGAACTGCAACCGATCAGGGGTCTTCTTCTTATTCTTGGTTGTCGTGTAGTTGCGATTCTTGCAATCCATGCACTGCAAGGTGACAATGTCGCGCGGCATGGCAGCTCCTTACTCGACGATCTCGGTGACGGTGCCGGCGCCGACGGTGTGGCCGCCCTCTCGGATGGCGAAGCGCATCTCCTTCTCCAGCGCCACCGCCGTGATCAGCTCCACCTCCAGCTCCACGTTGTCGCCCGGCATCACCATCTCGGTGCCCGGCAGCAGCTTGGCCACCCCCGTCACGTCCGTCGTCCGCACGTAAAACTGCGGCCGGTACCCGCTAAAAAACGGCGTGTGCCGCCCCCCCTCTTCTTTCTTCAGCACGTAGACCTGCGCCCGGAACTTGGTGTGCGGCGTGATCGAGCCCGCCTTGGCGATCACCTGGCCCCGCTCCACGTCCTCCTTCTCCGTGCCCCGCAACAGCAGCCCCACATTGTCGCCCGCAACCCCTTCCTCCAGCAGCTTGCGGAACATCTCCACCCCCGTCACCACCCGCGAGAACGTCGGTCGGAACCCGATGATCTCCATCGTCTCGCCCACCTTCACCCGGCCCCGATCCACTCGTCCGGTCACCACCGTCCCCCGCCCCGAGATGGAAAAGATATCCTCGATCGGCATCAGAAACGGCTTGTCCACCTCTCGCGGCGGCACCGGAATGTAGCTGTCCACCGCCTCCAACAACTCCAGAATCGTCTTCTCCCACTTCGCCTCGCCCGCCAGCGCCCCCACCGCGTTGCCCCGAATCATCGGGATCTCGTCGCCGGGGAAGCCGTAGCTCTTCAGCAGATCCCGCATCTCCAGCTCCACCAGGTCCAACAGCTCCGGGTCCTCCACCTGGTCCACCTTGCTCAGAAACACCACGATCGAGGGCACCCCCACCTGGCGCGCCAGCAGTATGTGCTCCCGCGTCTGCGGCATCGGCCCGTCGGTCGCCGCCACCACCAGGATCGCCCCGTCCATCTGCGCCGCCCCCGTGATCATGTTCTTGATGTAGTCGGCGTGCCCAGGACAGTCCACGTGCGCATAGTGGCGATTCGCCGTCTGGTACTCCACATGCGCCACCGCAATCGTGATCCCTCGCTCCCGCTCCTCTGGCGCGTTGTCGATCGAGTCAAACGAGCGAAACTCCACCTTCGTGTTCGACTTGGCCAGGACCTTGGTGATCGCCGCCGTCAGCGTCGTCTTCCCATGGTCAATGTGCCCTATCGTCCCCACGTTTACATGCGTCTTGGACCGATCAAATTTCTCCTTCCCCATCGTCGCCTCGACTCCTCGTTCCTAGGACTTGCCGCCTGGAACAATAAAGTTTCAGGGGTTAACCCTGCGCCCGAACCGCAGAAAGAACCGCATCAAAAAACTTGCACTCCGCGAACTCGCACTCCACGAACTTGCACACCACCAGTAGGTTTGCCTCGGCACTGCACCGACATCGGTAGCAGCCACAAAGGAATCAGCTTGGCACCTGAGTCAGCAAGCTGGTGGACAGGGGAGGATTCGAACCTCCGTAGCCCGCAAGGGGCGGCAGATTTACAGCCTGCTGCCTTTAACCACTCGGCCACCTGTCCGTGTACTAAGATTGCTGTCGTGGTTCGCCCCTCTCGTTAGAACCTGGAGCCGATGACCGGGATCGAACCGGTGACCTCGTCCTTACCAAGGACGCGCTCTGCCAACTGAGCTACATCGGCCGACCCCACCTTCCGGCACAAACGGGAATCGTTGGAGCGGGAGACGGGGATCGAACCCGCGACCAACAGCTTGGAAGGCTGTGACTCTACCACTGAGTTACTCCCGCCCAGCTACCCCTCTTTGCTCTCTCCGCTCAATGCTCCCACAGCCAATCGACAGCCCTGCCTCCGCCGAGCAACAAGCCTGCTGCGGTCTGCTGGCCTCCACGGCCTGGCGCATGGAGCTGGCGAAGGGATTCGAACCCCCGACCCTCTGATTACAAATCAGATGCTCTACCAACTGAGCTACGCCAGCCCGTGGAAACTCGATACGTTACCAAAACGGCTTTCCATTGCCGCAGCCACACTTCTGTGGCGCCCGGATTGCTTACCTTTGTGCTGGAAGCCGTAGGCCCCCTTTGGCACGAAACCCTCCCAGGCGGGGTAGCCTGGTCCATCGGGTTCAGGTAGAATTCTACCGCAAGATTCCGGAAAGAGGGAAGCTTTTTTTTGCCGCTGCCCCGCAGAGCGTTGGTGGGCCTGTTGCCCGCAGCCATTGTCGTAGCCGGTGCCGCAGCCGCGGCCCTGGTCTGGTGGTACATAGAGGCGGGTAGCCAGAAAGCCTTGAGTTCCTTCCGCTATCTTCCACCGGGTTCGACAATCGCCATCAACCTGGACCTAGCCGGGCTCCGGAACAACCCGTTGGTCCGCCGGCTGCTTGAGGGCCAAGAGCCGCCACAACTGGAACGGGAATACTCGGAATTCGTGCGAGCTACCGGGTTTGACTTCGAGCGTGATCTGGACTCGGTCTCGCTAGGAATTTCCGGCCCAGAGGGGGCGCGCGTAGTTCATGCCATCCTGCAGGGCCGCTTCAACCGGCAAAAGGTGGAGCACTACAGCCGCAAACGCCGGCAGAGCACCATCGCCCACCTGGGGCACAGCATAAACTTGTTCACTGGCCCCTCGGGAAGAACATTTCGCTTGGCCTTCCTGGCTCCGGGACGACTTGCTTTTTCCAATGCCCCCGACCAGTGGCCCATTAGGAAGATGGTCGAGCTGGCCGAACGGAAGGCGCCAGACCTGGAAGATCGCCTTCAAGAACTCCGGGTGCTGGACCACCTGCCGGCGGGAACCCAGGTGTGGGTGGCCGCGGATTTGAAACGGTTCGGGCAGTGGAGGATGCCCGTCGGAGTTGGCTCCCCCGGGACCAGTCTAGGCATCGAGTTGCTTCGTGGCAGCCGGATGGGCTTGCTGGCTGTGCGCGTTGGAGAGCAACAGGTGAATTTCCATATGGTGGCCGAATGTGATTCCGGCGAGTGCGCACAGGAGGTGGCCAGGTCCCTTTTGGGTCTGCGGAGCCTGCTGGTGGCGCTCGCTGGACGCGAAGATGAAAGTGGGCGGGGAGCGGAACTAGCAAGCGCCCTTGAGCGCATCTCCATTGCGGTGGAGAAAAATGCGGCCGTGGTGCGCTGGGACTTGGAGGCGGAATCGCTGGAGCGGCTGCTGCGGGAGTCGGGTTCGCCGCGGCCGGCCTCCCATGCCGTTCCTGCAAGATAGACCTACGGGGAGGTCACCTTCGAAGGAGGATTCCAGGGGAGTTGGCGCTGCTGGTCGAACGGTCAGAAAAGCTGGGACCGAGTCTAGTCCCCAAGGAACCGCGTGGGATTCACCGGAGTATCCTGAATCCGCACTTCGTAATGGAGGTGGGGGCCGGTGGAACGACCGCTACGTCCCACAAAGCCAATGGTATCGCCCGCTAGCACCACCTGTCCCGAGGCGACATTGAACCCCGCCAAGTGCGCATACATAGTGCGTACGCCGCGGCCGTGAGCTAGCATGACTGCCCTGCCGTACCCAGATTCCCAAGAGGTCTTCAGTACGACACCGTCGGCGGCGGCCTGGACCGGCGCCCCATAAGAGGTGGCTATGTCTACCCCGGCGTGGAACGACCCTTCTCCATTGAAGGGATCCAACCGATCCCCGAAGCTTCCCGTTAGCCTGCCCTTCAAAGGCCAGTCCAGCGGCAAGCCGGTAGTCACGGTGCGCCCTTGTAAAAACTCATGTCGGTAGGGGAGTACAAAGTAGGAGGCACGTAACAGGAACTGGTAGTGCTTTGCCGTCGCTCCAAAAGTCTTCTCTGCCTCAGCGGCACCCGGTAGACTTCCATTGCCCGCTCGCCGGATGCCATAGGCAACCGAGACTTCGCCGGCAAGGTCTTGGAGGGAGGTTAGCTGAACTTGAGTCTGGTCCATCTTGGCCTGGAGGTTGTTGAATTTCTGTCTAAGCGCCTCCATCTCCATACGCATGTGGTTGTAGCTGACCACCTTCAGCAGCATTCGTGTGTAAGAGCCGACGGCAGCCAGCACGGTGAACAGGCCGACCAGCGCAAGCAGGCCGCAGAAGTACGCGAAGTAATGTGGGATATGGATGCGCCGGATCCGACCACGAATGCTGTGCGCTACTACAAAGATATAATAAGTATTTCGCAAATCAGCGCTCCTGGGGGAAGTCGCGCAGATGCTCCTTAATAGCGCACGTGCTCTCGAACCCAGGCCTTCTTCCGCTAAAAGTGGCGCCAATCTAGCAAAGCGCCCAGAAGTGTGTCAACACGGAATTTTCACAACGGGACGTGTGGCCGCCAATTAAGTTGGCAGTTCAGATGCGGACTGAGCAACAAATCATTGCCCTTCTGCGACGCCTCAGAACCGGGAGCCCCGCAGTGGGAAATACCATCGTGGGTATTGGTGACGATGCCGCCGTGTTGCGTCTTTCCCGCGACCGGGATCTGATTGTGACCACAGATCTGTTCGTCGAGGGAGTGCATTTCCAAAGCGATTGGCTATCGGCGTATGCAGCGGGTCGGCGGGCGCTAGGGCGTGCGCTCAGTGACATCTCGGCCATGGGTGGCCGACCTCATTGGGCTTTTCTCTCTTTGGGGCTGCCCCAAGAATTTGATTCGGCCTGGGCACGCAAGTTCCTGCGAGGGTTTGCCGCGGCGGCGCGCCAGTATCGGGTGCTTTTGGTCGGGGGAGATACCGGTTCCTCCGGCTCGCCAGTCTTCCTGGCAGACGCGATCCTCTGCGGAAGCGTGCCGCGAGGCACGGCGGTCTTGCGCTCCGGCGCACGGCCCGGCGATGTCCTGTTTGTTTCCGGGCGGCTGGGAGCCACAGCACGCGCGATCGACTCGGGGCTGCCGTTGCCACCCATCCGTCCACGCCTCTTGTTGGGCGAGTACCTTCGCCGCCGCCGCTTGGCTTCTGCCATGATTGACCTCAGCGATGGCCTCTCGACCGACCTGAGCCACTTGGCCAAGGAAAGCGGCACGGGAGCGGAAGTTGAGTTGATACGTCTGCCACGTTCCGGATCCGTAAAGCAGGCTCTCCACGGTGGTGAAGACTACGAGCTTCTGTTCTCTATGGCCCCCCACCGGGCGGCTAAGGTACCTCGCACTTTGGCGGGCATTCCCCTGACCCATATCGGCCGCATTACTAAAACAACTGGAATCTCGCTTTTGCACCCAGACGGTCGCAGGGAAAAATTGTCACCGCAGGGTTGGGAGCACTTACGCCGGTCAAGCAGATCTTGAGTGGGGGCGGCAAGGCACGTCTTGAGGGTGTTTCCAAACCGGGCTTGCCACTTCGGCCGGGGTTTGCTACCTCGGGAAAAAGTCGTATTGCGAGGACATATCTGACAGTGACTTTATACAAGTAACTAATATATATGTAAGTTATTGTAAAAAAATATTTAATCAAGCACTTGACAGTGGTTTACGCATATATTATACTGTGGCGTTGCTAAGTAGCCCAGCCCTTAGCTTGGCGGCCAGTACCACTGCTAGATTTGAAACAAGGCTAGGCTAGATTTGAAACACAGGAGAAACCAATGAGCAAGATCATCGGAATTGACTTGGGTACGACCAACTCGGCAGTGGCGGTTACAGAAGGTGGCGAGCCAGCTGTGATCGCTAACCAGGAAGGGACCCGCACAACCCCTTCGGTGGTCGCCTTCGCCAAGACCGGAGAGCAGTTGGCGGGTCAAGTGGCTAAGCGGCAATCCATTACCAACCCGGAGAACACGGTCTATTCCATCAAGCGCTTCATGGGCCGCCGCCTCGAAGAGGTGACCGAAGAAATGAAGATGGTGCCTTACAAGGTGGAGCAGAGCCCAAACGGCGCCGCCCGGGTTTCGGCCGGCGGCAAAGAATGGACCCCACCGGAAATCTCGGCCATGATCTTGCGCAAGCTGAAGGAGGCCGCCGAGGCTCATCTGGGCACCAAGGTGACCGACGCCGTCATCACCGTTCCCGCCTATTTCAACGACTCGCAACGTCAGGCCACCAAAGATGCGGGGCAGATCGCGGGCCTCGACGTGAAGCGCATCATCAACGAGCCGACGGCGGCCGCCTTGGCCTACGGGCTGGATAAAAAGCAAGACCAGATCATCGCCGTCTACGACTTCGGTGGTGGCACCTTCGACATCTCCATCCTGGAGGTGGGCGAAGGTGTGGTGGAAGTGAAGTCCACCAACGGCGACACGCACCTGGGCGGCGACAACATTGACCAGGTGGTCATTGATTGGATCGTCGACGAGTTCCGCCGGGACCAGGGAATTGACCTTTCCAAGGACAAGATGGCTCTGCAGCGGCTGAAGGAAGCAGCCGAGAAGGCCAAGGTCGAGCTGAGTTCGGTGCTGGAGACCGAGGTCAATCTGCCCTTCATCACTGCTGACGCCAGCGGGCCAAAGCACCTGGTGCTGAAACTGACCCGGGCTCGGCTGGAGCAGATGGTCGAGCCCCTGATCCAGCGCTCGATGGAGCCCTGCAAAACCGCGCTCGACGACGCCGGCTTGACGCCCGACAAGATTGACCAAGTGGTGCTGGTGGGTGGCCAGACCCGCATGCCCCGCGTCCAGCAGCTGGTGAAGGAAGTTTTCGGACGAGAGCCGCACAAGGGGGTCAATCCCGACGAAGTCGTCGCAGTGGGAGCCGCCGTGCAGGGAGGCGTGCTGGGCGGCGAGGTCAAGGACGTGCTGTTGCTCGACGTGACTCCACTGACCCTGGGCGTCGAGACGCTGGGTGGGGTCATGACCAAGATGATTGAGCGCAACACCACCATCCCCACCCGCAAGACCGAAATCTTCTCCACCGCCTCGGACAACCAGGGTTCGGTGGAAATCCGCGTCCACCAAGGCGAGCGAGCTATGTCCCGCGACAACCGCCTGCTGGGCGTATTCCAGCTAGTGGGAATTCCGGCAGCCCCGCGCGGCATTCCGCAAATCGAAGTGACCTTCGATATTGACGTCAACGGCATTCTCAACGTGCAGGCGAAAGACCTGGGTACGGGCAAGGAGCAGAAGATCACCATCACCTCCTCGAGCGGCTTGAGTAAAGAGGAAGTCGCGAAGATGGCGCGCGAAGCCGAAGCGCACACCGCAGAGGACGCCCAGCACCGTGAGGAGGTCGAAGCCCGCAACCGCGCTGACGCGCTCGTCTATTCCACTGAGAAGGTGATGAACGAGAACCGCGACAAGATCAGCGAAGCCGACGCCCGCAACATTGAGGCCGCGCTGGCTGAGACCAAGAAAGTGATGCAATCCGGCAGCGTGGACGAAATCCATCGGGCTGTGGACGGGCTGACAACCGCTACTCACAAGCTAGCGGAAGCTTTGTACGTGCAGCAAACACCAACCGAGACCGCGCCCGGCGGCTCCGAGGAAAAGACCGAGGGCCAAGACAAGAAAAAGGACGGTGAAGTCATTGACGCCGAGTTTGTCGATGTAGACGATGAGAAAAAATAACCATCCGGCGTCAGCTTCCAGACGTTCGCCCTGAAGAGCCTCTTGCGGCGATAGGAACCCTAGAGTGGCTTAGCCTATAGGCACCCTCGGACACTGGGCCCGCGGCCAGGCCACCTAGCCTAGGACCGTTTGTTGGAAATGGCTACCACGACCAAACAGGATTACTACGAGACGCTCGGCGTCGGGCGGAAAGCCAGCGTTCAAGAGCTTCGCAAGGCTTACAAGCGGCTGGCCCGGAAACACCATCCTGACCTGAACCCTGGTGACAAGGTGGCCGAGGAGCGCTTT
The DNA here is from genome assembly GCA_965223005.1 of Terriglobia bacterium. GTDB lineage: Bacteria > Acidobacteriota > Terriglobia > JAJPHL01 > JAPKYU01 > CBDBKE01. The sequence goes on from CBDCVK010000010.1 coordinate 751,637, forward strand.
AAGCGTATCCAGGAAGCCTACGATGTGCTGAGCGACCCCAAGAAGCGGCGAATGTACGACCAGGTCGGCTTCTACTCCGAGCAAGGCATGCCGCCCCGGTGGGGTTCTCGCCCGGGACAGGCGCCACCCGACTTCGATTTCTCCGGCTACGATTTTTCCAACATCTTCAGGGGAGGCGCGGCGCGAGGGGGGCGCTCGGCCGGCACGGCAGGCGTCGGCGAAGGCCTGCGGGATTTGTTTTCGCAGTTTTTCTCGCCCCGTGCCGCCGGCGTCCCGGAACCTGCCCCGGCTCGCGGGGAAGATCTGGAATACGAAGTTCCGGTGGGCTTCTGGGAGGCGATCCGCGGTACCGTAACGCGACTGTACGTGCCTCGCCACCAGACCTGCCAGGCGTGTGGCGGGAGCGGGACCCCCGGGGGGGGGACCGCGGCGGCCATCTGCCCGGAATGCCGGGGTAGCGGCCAGGTCACCCAGGCCGCCGGCGCCATGCGCTTTCAGTTGGGCTGCCCTCGCTGCCGGGGAACAGGCAAACTGCCGGACACCTGCCCAGCCTGTCACGGGGAAGGTCGCACTCCCCAATCCGACTCCCTGGAGGTGCGCATCGCGGCCGGCACCCAGAGCGGCAGCCGACTGCGCGTCGGCGCCAAGGGGAATGCTGGCGTTGGAGGCGGTCCGCCAGGCGACTTGTTCATCGTCGTGCGCATCGAGCCGCATTCCTACTTTCGCCGCGAGGGAGACGACATCCATATCACCGTCCCCATCACGGTCAGCGAGGCGGCGCTGGGCGCCAAGATCGAGGTGCCCACCATTGACGGACGGGCGCTGTTGCGGGTCGCGCCCGGCACCCAGAGCGGGCAGAAGTTCCGCCTCCGCGAGCGCGGTGTGCTGTCGGCGCGCACCCGCCGGCGTGGCGATCAATACGTGGAGGTGCGAGTCCAGGTCCCTCGCATCCGCGACGAGCGCTCCAAGGAGATTCTGCGCGAACTGTCCCGGTTGAATCCGGAGGACCCGCGCGCCAGCCTCTTCACTCAGGAATAGGCGATGCCCCGAGCACGACGCGACCGAGCGGCCTACATGATTTCGGCAGTGGCTAAGCAGTACGACATCCACCCACAAACCCTGCGCCTGTACGAGCGCGAAGGGCTCTTGAAACCCTCCCGCACTGAGGGCAACACCCGCCTGTACACGAATGAGGATCTGGAGCAGCTGGAAACCATCCTGGCGCTGACTCGTGACCTGGGAGTGAATCTGGCCGGAGTGGAGATCATCCTGGACATGCGGGAGAAGATGATGGAGATGCAGCGACAGACCCAGGAGTTCGTCGAGTTTGTGCGCCGCGAATGGTTCGACCGCGGCGCCGAGAACGAGCAGCGTCTCAAGAACGCCCTGGTGCGGGTCAGCTCCCCAAAGGTTATCCCTACCAAGAAGTAGCGCCCTGCCCTCGCGCCAGACACCGGTCATGTCGGCAGCAAGGGCCGAGGGGACGCGTATTTGACTCACTGCCTGTTTCCGCATACCATCTCGGTTTCCCAGACCGCGCAGCCAAGGAGCCAGCGATGCCCGCAAATATCCTGGTGGTGGACGAAGACGAACTGATCCTCCAGATGCTGGACAAGGCCTTGCGGAAGAGCGGCTACGAGACTTTCACCACCACCGACCCCTTTCAGGCGCTGCAGAGGCTCGATGAAACCAGCTTTGACGCCGCCATTTTGGACGTCAAGCTGGAGCGCATCAGCGGGCTGAAGGTGTTGGAGCGCATCAAAGCCCATGATGAAACCATCCAGGTGATCATTTTAGCCGGGGCCGAGAAGGAGCGCTTTGAAACGGCGCTGGCGGCGCTTCGCATGGGCGCTCACGACTTCCTGATGAAACCCATGCGCAATATCCAGGACTTGCTGGCTTCGGTAGATCGGGCGGTGGAAAAGCGGCGGCTGGCCTACAACCTCAAGGAACTGGCCCACGGCCTGGAGCAGATGAGCAATACCGACACTCTGACCGGGCTGAGCAATCGGCGCCACTTCTTCGACTGGCTGTCACATGAGTTCCTGCGAACCAAGCGCTACTTGCGCCCGATCGGGTGCATGCTGATTGCCATTGACCACTTTGATGAGCTACGGCGAGACCGCGGGCCGCAGTGCGCCGATTACGTCGTTTCCGAGGTTGCCCGGCTGCTTTCCCGCATCAGCCGCGGCACCGACAAGCTGGGCCGCTATGGCGGCAATGAGTTCATCATGGCCCTCCCCGAGACTGAGAAAAGCACCGTACTGGCGGCCGCCGAAAAGGTACGCCGGGCCGTGGAAAACCACTCCTTCGCCTTTGGCGGGAAGAAACTTTCCGTTACCGCCGGCATCGGCGTCTCCCACACGAAAACCTTCATTTCCATCGGCACTCTGACCGGGCTGGCCATGAGCGCTCTGGAGAAAGCTCAGCAGGCGGGCGGAAACAGCGTTCACCTTGAGATGGGGGAGCCGGCCTCAGGCAAAGCCCCCCATTAGCCCGCAGTGAAAGATCAGAACTGCTCTCTGGAAAAAGAGCGCCTTCGCTGGATCAGGGGTTTCGAACAAATTCGAACAAAGATGAGAGGGTCTCTCAGGGGGCAGGATTGTACGGCAACGACCTGCGGGTAACGAGGTGGGGAGCCGACTAGGAGGGTGAGCCTTCTTCCGGGGTCCGGACGAATTCGTAATTTTCGATGACCGCGCCCACGCCGACCCTGTTCTCTCCTTCCTCGATCACTCGCACTACTCTGGAAAGGCAACGCAGCAGCACCGGCTTGCCGGTGACTTCGGAGGGTAACTGCAGCGTCAGATTCATCCGCGTTCCCTCATCCAGCGGCTGGTCCAGCTCCAGGAAGAGCCCTTTGGAGCTGACATCGCGTGTCCAGGTCTCAATTGGGCCGGGTAGCTCGTCAGCGCCCATGGAGTCCACCTGGGCTTTCATCCGGAATGAATATCGGTTCGCTCGCCTTTTGTCCATCCTCTCCTCCCGAGGGGAAATCCGCCTAGTCCTGCGGAAACTGCTCTTGAGTGCCCCACTGGCGACAGGGGAAGCCCGAGCATATCGGCTTTCTCGGACTGGCGCAAGAGCCGGGAAGGACCATTTGGGGGGGGGTACGAAAGTCCTTGTAGTAATGGGGCGACAACTTTATTGGCGGTCTGCACTCCACCCTTTCCAAGCACTGCAGCCCGAGCCTTATAGCGGCGAAATGAGTTGCGGTTTCAATTTTTGTCTGCGTGCTTCTGTGCTACTCTCTGCTCCAGCGGCCTGCTCCAGCGGCAGGTCGTGGTTGCAACCGTAGGGCAGGAGAGGCGAGGAGGACGCCATGGCGTTTTGCAGCAATTGTGGAAACGAGGTTACTGCCGCCGGAGGCTTTTGTCCGAAGTGCGGGCAGCAGGTGAGCGCGAGCGCGCCCGGCACCACCCAACCAGCAGCCCAACCCGGACCGTCCGGCACGACCCAGCAGGCAGCCCAACCGGGTACCCCGAGCACGACCCAGCCGACGGCGCAAGCAGGTGCGGGCGGTGGCCAGCTCACGAGCAACGTCGCTGGCCTGTTGTGCTACGTGTTGTCACCGATCACCGGAATCCTGTTCCTGGTCCTCGAACCTTACAATCGGGACCCCTTTGTCCGCTTCCATGCCTTCCAATCCCTCTTCTTCTTAGCTGCAATCATAGTTCTGATCATTGCAGCTGGAGTGCTGAGCGCTGTGTTGTCCGTAATTCCCGTTTTAGGGTGGATTCTGGGGTTGGTCCTGTTCTTGGTTCTTCCGTTGGGGCTTATGGTCCTGTGGGTGGTGCTGATGGTCCAGGCATATCAAAACAAGAAGTGGAAGCTTCCCGTGGTCGGTGACCTGGCCGAAAAGCAGGTCTGAGCCGCTAGAACATCCTTCACTCTGTGCCGCCAGCCAGTTTTGTGCTTGCACGCCAGCCGCGGATCAGTTATGACTAGGTGCTTTTCGCTCCGCATGTCGTGCGCGCGGAGCTGGGGGCGCCGCCCGAGCGCCTGTCGGCCATGAGGCTGCGGGTTTTCTTTCACGATCGCTGTTTTGATGGAGCGGCGTCAGCCGCTGTGTTCAGTCGCTTCTACGCCACCAAGATTCACCCCGACGCGGAATTTGTCTATACCGGCCTGGCACACCGGGCTTCGCAGCTGTTCGACGAAGCCAAGTTTAATGGGGACGAGAACGCCATTGTGGACTTCAAGTATTGCAGCTCACCCCGGCTCACCTGGTGGTTTGACCACCATCAAAGCGCCTTCCTGACTCCCGAAGACGCCCAGCACTTCCAGCAGGACCGCAGCGGAAAGAAATTCTATGACCCCAGCTACAAGTCCTGCACGAAGTTTGTCGCCGCGGTGGCCGAGGAGCGGTTCGGTTTCCAGGCGCCCGAGCTGGCTGAGCTGATCCAGTGGGCCGACGTCATTGATGGAGCACAATATTCGGATTCTGCCGCGGCTGTGAAGCTGGAAACACCAGCCATGCAATTGTCGTTGGTCATCGAAAACAGCCCGGACAACGCTCTGCCCTCCCGCCTGATCCCCATGATGGCCTCCCACAGCTTGCAAGACATCATACAGAACCCGGAGATTGCCAACCTGTTCCGGCCCCTGTACCGTCGCCACCTGGATTCCATGGAAGTGATTCGGCAGCACGCTCGTTGCGATCGCGGCGTGGTGTTTTTCGATGTCAGCGGCCTGAAGATGGAAGGCTACAGCAAGTTCATTCCCTACCACCTGTTCCCCGAGGCGGTTTACAGCGTCAGTATCAGCCCCTCCTCGTTCCGCACGAAAATCTCGGTGGGTTCCAATCCCTGGAACACCCCGCCGCGGATGCACAACCTGGCCACGATCTGTGAGCGCTACGGAGGCGGTGGCCATGCCCGGGTGGGAGCCATCAGCTTCGAGCCGGGGGCTCTGGAGCGTGCGCGCCAGGCGGCCCAGGAGATTGTCGAGGAGTTACAGAAACCAGCCTAAGCTACGTTCCAGGCGGCATCCATTGTAATTTGGCAGACTGAACACCCACCCATGAGACATAGGGGAACAGCGCGCTCCAGTGAACAACACTGACGGTTCCTTCACTTTCTCCTGCCGCATCCCTGGACTTTACCGAGAGCACACCGGACAGCGTCGAGCCAGGACGAAAAGAAATCCACTGACCTTCACTGGTAGCGTTCCACTCGATTGCACCCTCGCGTCTCACTTCGCCCGCCTGAAAACTGAACCGTAAGTCAGAACGGTTCAGCCACAAGGTCCGATCGCTTCTGTTGTGTAGGACGACCGAGAAAGTCAAGTTTGTCAACGTGCCAGTCCTCATCACCTTAATCGTCAGCCCTTTCCTGCTCTCCTCGCTGAGCCGGCGAAGAAAGTCCGAAAAGGATGACAGGGAGAAGTCGTCCAGAGTGCGTTCCTCGATAAAGAGATTCAATCTGCCCGCGTCCAGACTACTCCAGCGAGCTTTCTGGAAATATTCGTGTCCCGCGGGCAGTCGCTGCAGCAGGACGATTCTGCGCTCGCCCGCTCGATAGGAAGGCCCCACCCACGCGCTCGCTCCAAAGCGGATGACCCGTCCGAGGTTGAGGCTCCCTTTCACAGACTTGAGCACCTTGGCCTCGGCGTACATGGGACCATCCGCAGCCGTTGCAGTGTAGTCAGTTGAAACAATCTCCACCGTGACGATCTCGTCAGCTTGTTTGACAAGTTCCTCTGGCGAGAAGCTACGTGCTGCTGCAGCTCCTGAGCCGCAAGCAAGCATCCCGAGCAACGCGGCAGTCGCTGCCTTGGACTTCCTGTTTCTCATTCGTTGCAGATACAGCAGGGCTGGGGGCCCGGCCGGGGAGGACCGCTTGCTGACGCGCACGGCTCTGTATTTTCAACGCGCTTCCCGAGCCACGAGCGTGAGCGAGTGGTCATGAACTTTTGTAGCGAATTTCTGGGACGCGACGCTACTTAGGAGGGGTTCCTGAAGAGTCCTTCGTTTTGCTCTCCGATTTAGGGGTCGTCTTGCTGTCCGCGGCCTCGCTCTTGCTGCTCTTGTCGTCCTTGCTCTTCTTGCCCTCCTTGGCGTCGCCGTCGCCCGAGGAGGAGGCCTCCTTTCCGCTCGACTTGCGAGCGTAATCGGTGACGTACCACCCGGTGCCCTTGAACTGAAAGGCAGACGCGGAGATCAGACGGCTGACCGTTCCACCGCAAGACCGGCAGGTCTCAGCCGGCGGGTCGCTGAACTTTTGCATCAGCTCAAACCGCCGCTTGCACTGGTGGCATTCATATTCGTACAGCGGCATTCTTCAATTCTACCATGCGGGTGCGAGATCTTTACCGGTAGGGTGAGCGCGTGTAAGCTTGCCAGCAGCCCCCCGGCCACAAACGGCAGAGGAGATTTCCTAATGACGGTAGCAGAAGCAATCATGGTTGAAGCATATGACCGAGGGTTACGTCACTTCTTCGGCATCCCCGGAGGTGGCGCGCCTTTGGATTTGATCGAGGCTGGGCGAAAGAAGGGCGTGAAGTTTGTCAATGTCAGCCACGAATCGTCTGCTGCAATTGCAGCAGCGTACAACGGTTCGCTGAAAAACAGTGCCGGTCTGGCAATGACCATTCGAGGGGTGGGAGCCGCGAATCTAGCTGGCGGGGTGGCCAACGTTTATTTTGAACGATTACCCGTCGTCGCCGTTTGCGAGGCTGCACCGAGATCGATGGCGCGGCGTGAAAGCGTACAGCATTGTGACCAGAAAATGCTGTTCGATGGAATTGGGAAATATCAGTCTGCCCTGACTCCCGAGACCGCTCGGGGAGCGATTCGGCAAGCTTTCTTTCAAGCTGGAGAGGGAAGGCCGGGCGCTGCCATTCTCCACCTTCCCTCAGACCTCGCTGGACACTTGGTTGAGGCAGAGCCTGCGGTGAGCAGTGCGGAGCCGGTGGCAGCGCCGAACTCGGCTGACTTGGCCAGGCTGGGAGAATTGCTCGGAAAGAAGCGTCGGTCCGTGGTCATGGCTGGGGCCGACGTTGCACGAGCCGGAGCGAGTGCGGAATTGCTGGATCTGGTTCAGACCATCGGTGCGGCTGTCCTGGTCACTATGGACGCGCGGGGAGTGTTTCCGGAATCCCATCCTCGCTGGGCCGGAGTCTTTGTGGGATCCCCCAACCCCAACGTGATCGAGACCCGAGTCCTGGATCAGGCAGATGTCGTCCTGCTCGCCGGCGTGGACGCCATGATGACCCATGGGCTCTGGAAGAGTGGTCTGCCAACCTGTGAGCTGGTGGCTCGACCCGAATACTCGACGCTGTCGGACTCCCCGGTCCTCCGTGTCAACGGCGATCTGAAATCCAGTCTCCGGGGACTGTCACTGTCCCCACAAGCTGGGTTTTCGGAAGATGAAGTGCAAGCGCTGCGGCGAGGAATCCTGGAGTACTTTAAAAGACCTTCCCAGGCCCGCTTTGCGGCACAAGACGTCATTGAGATCACCCGGGAGGTCCTGCCGCAGGATGGGGTTCTGTTGTCTGAGACCGGGGCCTTCCTCCCCATGCTCGAGCATCTTTGGCCCGTGGAGCGGTTGGGGACCTACTATGGAACATCCGGTGGACGAACCATGGGGCTCATGATCCCCGCAGTTCTCGGAGCGTGCCTGTCTGACCCCGAGCGGCCCATGATCGGACTTGGCGCGGATGGGAGCGCGTTAATGCGGCTGGGCGAGTTGGAGGTTTTTGCCAGAACAGGCGCGGCAGCACCGCTTGTTGTGATCAACGACAGGGCGCTGGGCACAATGAAGTCGAGGCAGCGCTCTCGCGGACTTCCTGATTTTGGCCTTGATCTCCACGGGGTGGACCTGGGAGGTGTCGCCGACGCGTGTGGCTTGCTGGGTGTAAAGGTAGAAACTCCCGAGGCATTCCGCAAGGAGTTGCGTCGGGCCATGAAGGCTGGGCGGACCACTTTGATCGACGCAAGGGTTGATCCGGGCCCATACCAGGACAGCTTTGGCCCATCGATCGGAGTGCTGAACTAGCCAATCCCGCCGTCAGCTTCCGGAGTGGTTCGCAGGTCGCCCGGACAATGAGGTGGCTTACATCGCAGATCCGGATTAAGATGGCCTCCCGAGGGCAACTCCTTTCCCGATGGACAGCAGAACAGTTTCGCACTACCGGATTCTGGAAAAGCTCGGCGGCGGCGGCATGGGGGTGGTGTACAAGGCCGAGGATACCCGCCTGGGCCGTATGGTCGCCCTCAAGTTCCTACCCCCGGAGCTTTCCCGCGACCCTCAGGCCCTGGAGCGCTTCCGGCGTGAAGCCCGAGCCGCCTCCGCCCTGAACCACCCCAATATCTGCACCATCCACGACATTGATGAGTCCGAAGGTCAGCAGTTCATTGTTATGGAGCTGCTGGAGGGGTGGACGCTGAAGCATCGCATTGCGGGCAAGCCGATGGAGACGGAGCAGGTGCTGGAACTAGCTATCCAGATCGTCGATGCCCTGGAGGCGGCGCACTCCAAAAGAATCGTGCATCGGGACATCAAGCCGGCAAACTTGTACGTGACCTGGCGCGGCCAGGCCAAGGTCCTCGACTTCGGCTTGGCCAAGCTCGCGCCGGAACAGCCCGACGCGGAGCTACCTGGGCTCTCGAGTCTCCCGACAGCCTCGGTCGATGAACTAGTCACCATGCCAGGCGTGGCCATCGGGACGCTCGCCTACATGTCGCCGGAGCAGGCGCGGGGAGAGGAACTCGACGCCCGCACCGACCTGTTCTCCTTCGGCGCCGTGCTCTACGAAATGACCACCGGCCGGCAAGCCTTTCCCGGCAACACTTCCGGGGCCCTGTTGGAGGCAGTTCTGAGCCGGGCCCCAAGCTCTGCCGCCCGCTTGAACCCGGAGTTGCCCCCAGAGCTGGAACGGATCCTCCAAAAGGCGCTGGAAAAAGACCGCAAGCTGCGGTACCAAACTGCCTCTGACCTGCTAGCTGACCTGAGGCGCTTGAAACGCGATACGGACTCGGGACGGCTATCCACGTCCGGCGGACCGCCGGCCGCAGCACGCGCGCGGCCGCGACGGCGTGGCCGGGCGATCGATTCTCTGGCGATCTTGCCCTTCCAGAATGCAAGTGGCGATCCAGACACCGAATATCTCAGTGATGGCATCACAGAAACCATCATCAACAGTCTCTCGCAACTTCCCAAGCTGCGCGTGGTGCCGCGGCCCACGGTCTTTCGCTACAAGGGCCGGGAGGTGGACCTACAAGCTGTTGGCCGCGAACTCGACACCCGGGCGGTGGTCGCCGGCAGGGTGCTTCAGCGGGGCGATACCCTGATCATCCGCGCGGAGCTGGTGGACGTGGCGAACGAGTCGCAGATCTGGGGCGCGCAATACAACCGAAAACTCTCCGACATCTTTTCCGTGCAGGAAGAGATTGCGAAAGAAATCTCTGAGAAATTGCGGCTCCGATTGACCAGCCACGAGAGGAAGCGACTCACAAAACGCTACACGCAAAACGCCGAGGCCTACCAGTTCTACCTGAAGGGTCGCTACCACTGGAATCGGAGGACCGAAGAAGGCTTAAAGAAAGGTATTCAGTACTTCGAGCAAGCAATTGCCAAAGACCCGGGTTACGCTTTGGCCTACGCGGGGTTGGCCGACTGCAATGCCTTGTTTGGATGCGGCGGGTACGCCGGACTAGCTGAAAAGGAGGCAATGTCAAAAGCCAGCGCCGCCGCGGGGACGGCGCGTGAAATAGATGACACGCTCGCCGAAGCCCACACTTCGGTGGCCTTTGTGAAGTTTCGTTTCGAATGGGACTGGCCGGAAGCCGAAAGAGAGTTCAAGCGAGCCATTGAGCTCAACCCAAAGTATCCGACCGCCCGCCACTGGTATGCCACGTACTTGATGGCGATGGGGCGCTCGGAGGAAGCCTTCGCAGAGATTAAACGGGCGCAAGAACTCGATCCTCTCTCCCTTACCATTAGCGCGGGTGTGGGACGGCTTTTGGGCGTTGCGCGCCAGTACGACAGAGCCATAGAGCAACTCCAAAAGACGATCGAGATGGACCCAAATTTCGTCCGTGCGCGTTTTGACCTGGGATTAATGTACGCGGAAAGCGGCAGGTATGACGAGGCCTTTGCCGAGTTTCAAAGTGCGATAAACATTTCAGGGAGTACCATAGAAATTTTACCGGCGCTCGGATTCGCGTATGGCCTGGCAGGCAGAAGAACCGAGGCGTTGAAGGTATTGGAAGAGCTGAACGAGCAATCAAAGCGGAGGCATGTCTCCGCGTTTCTCATTGCCGTTGTTTATATTGGCCTCGGCGAGAAGAATCAGGCGCTAGACTGGCTGGAAAAGGCCCGTGAGGAGCATAATAACTCCCTCCCCTTTCTCAATGTGGACCCACTTTTCGACAGCCTGCGCTCCGACCCGCGCTTCCAGGACCTGCTGCGACGCATAGGCCTGCCACCGTAGGCTCCTGGCTTGCCTCGCTCCTCCGTTCCGCCTAAGGGTTTCCTAGCTTCGCGGGTGTTCGACTGAGTTTATGAAGAGAGTCATCCATGCCTGATAAACCCATGCCCGATAAACGGCGGCGATATCGTTTCCTGACGATAGCGGTCCTTGCCTTCCTGGGCTTGCTGACGGCAGCCTGGCTCGCGCGCATGTCGCATGCCGAGGAAAAGCCCACGGCCAGCGAGGCCCAGGCGTTCCTCGAGCAGGCGGAAGGTCGCCTACTCGAGCTCTGGGTCAAAGCCTCGCGAGCCTCCTGGGTGCAGGCCAACTTCATCACCGAGGACACCGAGCGGTTGGCCGCCGCCGCTCACAAGGACGTCCTCGCCGCCACCACTGAACTGGCCCATGCCGCCACTCGCTTCGACGGATTGGCGCATTCTCAAAGTGTGGCCGACGACGTGGCCCGCAGGTTGAAACTGCTCAAGCTGTCACTGACGCTGATGGCCCCCAACGTCCCGGCCCAGCAGAAGGAGCTGACTGACATCGCTGCCTCGCTGGAGAGCGATTACGGAAAAGGGCGCTATTGCCCGGATGGGAAACAAGGCGAGTGCCTCGACCTGAGCCAGATGCGACGCATCCTGGCCAACAGCCGCGACGCGGAGAAGCTGCGCAAGGTCTGGGTCGGCTGGCGGACCGTCTCACCGCCGATGCGTCCCCGCTACCAGCGCCTGGCGGAACTGGCCAACCAGGGCGCGCGTGAACTGGGCTTCGCCGACCTGGGCGTGCTCTGGCGCTCCAAGTACGACATGCCCCCGGACGAGTTTACCGCGGAGGTTGAGCGGCTTTGGCAGCAGGTCCGGCCCCTCTATGAAGCGCTGCATGCCCACGTCCGCGCCTCGCTGGCTAGCCAGTATGGCAGTGACCTGGTTCCCGAGGATGGCCTGATCCCGGCGCACCTGCTCGGCAACATGTGGAGCCAGGAATGGAGCAACATCTACCCGCTGGTGGCCCCCAAGCAGAGTGACCCTGGCTTCGACCTCACGGCCCTGCTGCGCGCCAAGAAAGTGGACGAGCGGGAGATGGTCCGCTACGGCGAGCGTTTCTTCCTTTCGCTGGGCTTTGAGCCGCTGCCCGAGACCTTCTGGCAGCGCTCGCTGTTCACCAAGCCGGCCGACCGCGACGTGGTCTGCCATGCCAGCGCCTGGGACATTGACTTCGACCAGGACCTGCGCATCAAGATGTGCATCGAGATTGTCGCCGAGGATTTCTACACCATCCATCACGAGCTGGGACACAACTTCTACCAGCGCGCCTACCGGCAGCTGCCGATGCTCTACCGCGACGGCGCCCACGACGGCTTCCACGAAGCCGTCGGCGACGCCATCTCCCTGTCCATCACACCGTCGTACCTGAAACAGATTGGGTTGCTGGATAAGGTGCCAGACCAGCGCGCTGACCTTGGACTGCTAACGAAGCTGGCCCTGGAGAAGATTGCCTTCCTCCCCTTCGGCCTGCTGATAGACCAGTGGCGCTGGAAGGTTTTCTCGGGCGACATCCGCCCCGCTGACTACAACACTGCCTGGTGGGAGCTAAGGAAACGCTACCAGGGCATCGCGCCCCCGGTACCACGCAGCGAGGCCAACTTTGACCCCGGAGCCAAGTATCACATTCCCGCCAACGTTCCCTACACCCGCTACTTTCTGGCCACCATCCTTCAGTTCCAGTTCCATCGCGCACTGTGCCGCGAGGCCGGCTACGAGGGGCCCCTGCACCGCTGCTCCATCTACAACAACAAGGCAGCGGGCCAGAAGCTCCGCAACATGCTCGCCCTGGGCCAGAGCCGTCGCTGGCCCGACGCCCTCGAAGCGCTCACCGGCCAACGCCAGATGGACGCCACGGCCATCCTTGATTACTTCGCCCCGCTGAAACGCTGGCTCGACCAACAGAACAAGGCGCGAAAAGTCGGATACCGCCAGCAGGGCGCTTCTTGAGGAGGAAGCAGCGCGGCGCGCCGCTTCCACCGTTCAGCACCCTTCCAGCGCCGCATATTTGTCGAACGTGCTGGTCCAGCCCTCGACGTGCCGGTCGCGCTGCTCGGCGCTTGCGAATCGCGTGTGCGTGAGCACCACCTCGGTCGCGCCGCCAAGATCGCGGAACTCCACCGTCACCAGGGTCTCGGTGGGATCCATCTCCTTGCCCTCCCACGCCCAGGTAAATACCAGCCTTTCCGGCGCAGCGACTTCCCGGTAGGTTCCGCCCACGTGGAAGACTTCACCGTCCGGAACCTTCTTCATGCCGATGCGATAGTGGCCGCCGACGCGCAGGTCCACTTCGGCGATGACCGCCACGTGCCCCACCGGCCCAAACCACTTCTTCAGTTCTTCCGGCTCCGTCCAGGACCGGAACACCACATCGCGCGGTGCAGAGAATCTTCGGTTCAGGCGCAGACTCGTTTCTTCGGCTTGCTGCTGTGCTGTCGCTTTCGTCATCTTTGCTCCTCCTGTTTCGATGGGACTTCCTTATGCTTCTCTTCCAAGTGTGCCGCCAGCCGGTCAAGCTGTCCCTCCCAAAAGCGCTTGTGGCGGCCGGTCCATTCGGCGGCTTCCTTGAGGGGGTCGGCCACAAACTGGCACCGTTGGTTCCGGCCCTCCTTTCGCCGCACGACGAGTCCCGCCCTTTCCAGCACGCGAATGTGTTTGGAGATTGCGGGAAGCGAGATCGGGAACGGCTCGGCAAGCTCGCTCACGTAGCAGTCGCCCCCGGCCAGACGAAGCAGGATCGCGCGTCGGGTCGAGTCGGCAAGGGCACCGAAGGTTTGATCGAGGGAGGCCAAATGCTTAACCATATGGTTAACTATAGCATGCTTCCTCCACCTGTCAAGACTCTGCATGCGGTAATAAAGAGGGGTTGCTTTTGACTCGCAGGGGGGTGCCAGCTGAAGCTGCTAAGTGTTTACAGGGGGCGAGGCACAACTACTACGAACGTAGTATAACGTCGTAGAGATGCATCAATTCTTTCGCGGAGTGGTACTCAATCAGCAGGGCCCCCTTGTTGGGTGTGCCAGAGAGGCGGACGCGGGTGCCCAGGGCGCGCTCCAGTTCCAGCAGCGCGGCGCGGGTGTTGGCGTCCCACTGCTTTGCTTTGGGCGGCTTGGGTGGAGCAACACCTCCGCGTTTCGAGAACTTCGCGACTAGTTTTTCCGCCATCCGAACCGAGAGGTCGCGGGAGGCGATCTGATCCGCCAGCCAGCACTGGGTATCAGCCGACGCTAGCCCGAGCAGCGCCTTGGCATGGCCCACCGACAGCTTACCTTCGGCCAGCAGTTCCTGCACCTCGGCGGGAAGCTTCAGCAGGCGAATATGATTGGTGATGGTGGCGCGATCCTTGCCGGTGCGCCGGGCCACTTCCTCGTGCTTCAGGCCGAACTCGCGGGTCAGGCGCTCGAAAGCAGTGGCGGCCTCAAGCGGGTTCAGGTCTTCGCGCTGCAGGTTCTCGACGAGGGCCAGCTCCAGCGACTGCTCCTTCCGGACTTCCTCGACCAGCGCCGGTACCATGTGCAGTCCCGCCAGTTGTGCCGCGCGCCAGCGCCGCTCCCCGGCCACCAGTTGAAACTTGCCCCGCCCCGAGGTGGAAGTGCCGGTGGGAGTGACAATGATGGGTTGGAGCAGACCGTGAGCGCGGATGGATTCCGCCAGCTCCTCCAGGCTGCTTTTTGGAAACTTCTTGCGCGGCTGGTTGGGGTTGGGCTCGATGGCTTCCAGCGGAATCTGGCGCAGGTTGGGTCCCGCACCTGCGGCTGGGCCGGGAACGATCCCCGGAGGCGTAGGCGGCCCGCCGGTCGTCGTGCGCGACTCCAGCAGCGCGCCCAGCCCGCGCCCCAAAACCTTACGCCGTTGCCGATCGCTGACCGTCAATTCCAGGTTGGCCATGAGCGATGATCTCCTTTGCCAGGCGGATGTAGCTTTCGGCTCCGCGCGAGCGCACGTCGTAAAGCAAGATCGGCTTGCCGAAGCTGGGGGCTTCGGCCAAACGCACATTTCGCGGGATGGTGGTCGTGAATATCTTGTCGCCGAAGTATCCGCGCAGATCCTCAGCTACCTGCCGCGAGAGGTTGGTGCGCTCGTCGTACATGGTGAGCAGCACCCCCTCGAGCGCCAGCGCGGGGTTGAAGGCCTGCCGGATGCGCTCCACCGTATCCAACAGCTCCGCGACTCCTTCGAGCGCGAAGTACTCGCATTGGATGGGAGCCAGCACCGCATCGGCTGCCACCAGGGCGTTCAGGGTCAGCAGATCCAGGGCCGGCGGGCAGTCAATCACAATGTAGTGGTATTCGGAGCGGAGCGGGCCCAGCAGACGGGCCATCTGGTGCTCACGGGCTTCCTCGTCGATCAGCTCCAGATTGGCCCCGATCAGGTTCTTGTCGGACGGCACCAGCCAAAGGCCCTGCAGCTCGGTCTCGAGCACCACCTCGTCGAGCGAAGCCTTGCCCAGCAGCGCGTCGTAGAGGGTGAGGCGCTTCTGATTCTTGCGAAAGCCCAGCCCGCCCGTCGTGTTGGCCTGGGGGTCACAGTCCACCAGCAGGACGCGGCACTCGGCCGCGGCCAGCGAAGCGGCTAGGTTGATGGCGGTGGTGGTCTTGCCAACGCCGCCCTTCTGGTTAGCAATCGCGATCACGCGGGCCATGGAATCTCGGACTAGGCCAATCTCAGGATTGAATGTTTAAAACAAATTCATTAACTAATGTAGCACCTTGCCATGCCGATTGCAAGCAGCAACCCTGCCGCAACCTCAATAATGTTCCACGTGGAACTTATCGGGCCTGGGCCTGAGCCTGGCCCACCAGAATCACCCGACGCTGCGAACCGGGTACTGTCACAGGCTCCCTCCACGCAAAGCTGCTTACCTTGCTGGCCCGCTCCGCATCGGCTGCTCCCAAAAACAACGCCACCTGACCCTTGGGGAGAAGAAGCTGTCGCAGCAGTGGCAGCAACCGGTCAAGACGCCCCACGGCCCGCATGGTAAGCCAGCGGCCCAATTCGCGGTCCGGGCGGCGCGCCAGCTCCTCGGCGCGCGCCGCTTCGACGCGGACCTCCTGCAAGTCAGCCGTGCGAACTACCTCCTTCAAGAACGCCGCCTTTTTCTGCACCGATTCCATCAGGACCACTTGCATCTCGGGATGAGCGGCCTTCAGTGGCAGCCCGGGAAACCCGGCTCCCGAGCCAACGTCGTAGAGTAGCCCGCGTCCCAGTGGCATCACTGTGGTGAGGAATAGTGATTCGACAAAGTGTCGGCGCAGAATTTGCCTGGGGTCACGAACGCCGGTCAGGTTGACCCTGCGGTTCCAGCGAATCAGTAGTTCAAAGTGAGTGCGAAGAACTCGAAGCGCAGGCTCGTCGAGGGTGACGCCAACCTCGGCCAACATGGTGGGAAGCTCTCGCAGCGCGGCGCCTTCGGAGCCCTCAGGCGGCTGAGTGCGTGCCATCGGGCTTGCCGCGCGCCGCGCCTTCCAGGCACACGTTGAGGATGGCGAGGGCGGCTGGGGTGATGCCAGGAATGCGACCAGCCTGTCCCAGCGTCAGCGGTCGGACGCGCGTCAGCTTCTCGGACACCTCGCGAGAGATGCCGGGAATCCCGCCGTAGTCGAAGCTTTCCGGGATGCGCCGTCCCTCGCCTCTCTTCAGGCGCTCCATCTGCCGCTGTTGCTGGTTCAGGTATCCCTCGTACTTCACATCAATCTCGGCGCACTTCAATTCCAGTTGGGCGACGGGCTCGCCCAGGGCGCGGCGCAGCATCTCGGCCATGTCTTCGATCGAGACCTCGGGGCGCCGCAGCAACTGCGCCAGCGTGGGCCGCTCGGCCCAGGCCGCAGCGCCGTCCAGCTTGGCCAGTAGCCGGGCGCAGAGAGCATCGCGCGGGTCGGCCCGCAGCTCGCTGAGCAAACCGATGGCACGCGCGATGCGCTTCTGCTTGGCCAGAAACTCGCGGTAGTGCGGCTCGCTCACCAGCCCGGCGCGGTAGCCCAGCGGGGTCAAGCGGTAGTCGGCGTTGTCAATCCGCAGGTGCAGGCGAAACTCGGCCCGCGAGGTGAACATGCGGTAGGGCTCGTTGGTCCCTTTGGTCACCAGGTCATCAATCAGGATGCCGGTATAGCCCTGCGCGCGGTCCAGCACCAGCGGCTCGCAGCCCTTCACTTTCAGTCCGGCGTTGATGCCGGCCATGATGCCCTGGCAGGCGGCTTCCTCGTAGCCAGAGGTGCCGTTGATCTGGCCGGCTAGAAACAGCCCCGAGATTTTCTTGGTCTCCAGCGTCGGATAGAGTTCCGTAGGATCCACCGAGTCGTACTCGATGGCGTAGCCGGGCCGGATCATTTCGGCATTCTCCAGACCCGGCACGGAGGCCACCATCGCTGACTGCACGTCAATCGGCATGCTGGTGGACATGCCGTTGACGTAGATCTCATGCGTGTCCAGACCCTCGGGTTCCAGGAAAATCTGGTGGCGCTCCTTGTCGGGGAACTTCACGATCTTGTCTTCCATCGAAGGACAGTAGCGGGGGCCAATCCCACGGATCTGGCCGCTGTACAGCGGCGAACGATGGATATTTGCCTGGATCACCCGGCGCGTCTCCTCGCTGGTGAAGGCAATGTAGCAGGGGAGCTGCTCCCGCTCGATGGCCGACGTGCGAAACGAGAACGGCACCGGCTCCGGGTCTCCGTGCTGCGGCTGGAAGCGGCTCCAGTCAATGGAGCGGCCATCGAGCCGCGGCGGCGTGCCCGTCTTCAACCGCGCCGTGCGGAATCCCAGCAACTTAAGTGCCTCGCCTAGCAACTGTGACGGGGCCTCGCCGCCGCGCCCTGCCGGGTAG
Source organism: Terriglobia bacterium (assembly GCA_965223005.1). Lineage (GTDB taxonomy): Bacteria > Acidobacteriota > Terriglobia > JAJPHL01 > JAPKYU01 > CBDBKE01. The sequence continues at coordinate 768,914 of CBDCVK010000010.1, forward strand.
GTCGTTTCGCCCACATGGATCAGCCCGTTCAAGAACGTGCCTGTCGTAATGACCACGGCATCGGCGCGGAACAGGCGCCCGTCGCGGAGCCGGACGCCACGCAGCTTATTTACTACTGAGTTAGTAGATAATCTCCCGGGCTCATCGAGCACCAGGTCGGCTACCTCGGCCTGCTTAATCTTCAGGTTGGGCTCCGACTCCAGCACCTGCCGCATCTTGATCCGGTACTGCTTCTTGTCGCACTGCGCGCGCGGCGACCACACGGCCGGACCGCGGCTGGTATTGAGCAGGCGAAACTGGATGCCTACCGCATCGGTCACCTCACCCATGATGCCGCCCAGCGCGTCCACCTCGCGAACCAGGTGGCCTTTGGCAATGCCGCCCACGGCAGGGTTACACGACATCTGAGCGATCAGATCCAGGTTGATCGTGCACAGCGCCGTTTTCAGGCCCATGCGCGCGGTGGCCATGGCCGCCTCGCATCCGGCATGCCCGGCGCCAATCACCACCACGTCATAGCTTTCGCTGAACTCAGGAGGCATTCCGTTTATCTTATCCTGCCCGAGGAAAACACCCAACTGTTCTCACGTCTCGGTAGTGGGTCAATTTACGGTGGGCGTTATACATCCAAGTGGCGCACCGCTGAGCGGGTGGGCGTGTGATCATTTCCGCGTGCGCCGTCATGCGAGAATGGGATATGGCCGGCGTGAGGATGGACAAGTGGCTTTGGGCCGCCCGGTTCTTTAAGACCCGGTCGCTCGCTGCACGGGCATGCGAACTCGGCAGGATTGCGTCCAACGGACAAAAAGCCAAGGCTTCGCGCGAGGTCCGCGTCGGCGATCTCTTGCAAGTGAAGAGCGGCGCAGGCGAGTTTCAGGTGGAGGTCGTGCTTCTCAGTGAGACGCGCGGCCCGGCAGCGGTTGCGCAGACGCTCTACCGTGAGACAGAAACGAGTCGGGAGTTGCGGCTAAAGTTGACAGAGGGGCTTAAAGCAATGCCGCATTTCGAGGGGTCGCGGAAAGGCAAACCATCGAAACGCGATCGCCGTGAACTCGATCGGTTTCGGGGTAGAGGGTGACCACAGAACAGAACGGCATCCGTTCGACCTACGAGTCAAGGCCACACGACCGCAGGTAGTGGTGGCTTCTTGGGAACTGACCCACTACCCCGCGCTTCGACTAGAGTGCTGACAAAGGGGAGCGTGATTGACAGAAGGCACGGCCGGGAGATAATGGCAGCTTCCCGATCATGGCGCCGATGAAGGTTCTCGTGTTGGGCTCCGGCGGTCGCGAGCATGCGTTGGTGTGGAAGCTGCGGCAAAGCCCGCTCCTCGAGCAGGTTTACTGTGTGCCCGGCAATGCCGGCATCGCGCAGGAGACGACGCTGGAGCGCGGCGACATCCTTCGTCCGGCGGAGATGGCTGAGCTGGCCCAGCGCCTGGGGGCAGACCTGACTGTGGTTGGGCCGGAAGCGCCGCTGGTGGCGGGCGTGGTGGACGAGTTTCAGGCCCGGGCCCTGCGAATCGTAGGCGCCACGCAGGCAGCCGCCCGCCTGGAAGGCAGCAAGATTTTTGCGAAACAGTTCGCCCAACGCCACAATATCCCCACGGCGGAGTCCGTGGTGTGCGAGCATCCCCAGGATGCTCGCCAGCAGCTGGCGCGTTTCGGCTTCCCCGTTGTGCTGAAGGCTGACGGCCTGGCCGCCGGAAAGGGCGTGGTGGTAGCCGCTGACTCCCGCCAGGCGGAGGTGACCCTGGAAAAAATGCTCGCCGGCGAGCTGGTCGGTGAGGCTGGCCGCCGCCTGATCCTGGAGCGCTTCCTGGCCGGTGAAGAAGTCACCTTCACGGTTGTGACCGACGGGGAAGCGGCGCTGGCGCTGGCCCCCACGCAGGACCACAAGCCGGTCTTCGACAACGACCAGGGACCCAACACGGGCGGCATGGGCGCCTACTGCGACGATGGCATCCTGTCGGAGGCGTTGCGGCAGCGGATCATGGACAAGATCGTGCAGCCGACGCTGGCCGGTATGGCCGCCGAAGGCACTCCCTACCGGGGCATCCTGTATTTCGGGCTGATGATCACCGTCGAGGGCCCACGGCTGCTGGAATACAATGCACGTTTCGGCGACCCGGAAACCCAGCCGCTGATGATGCGGCTCACGTCGGACCTGGTGCCGATGCTCCAGGCCGCTGCAGGCGGCGGCCTGGCGGCCATTCGGCCGGAGTGGTCGGATGGCGCGACCGTTTGCGTGGTGGCGGCTTCGGGCGGCTATCCGGGTGAGTTCGCGCGCGACAAACCCATCGCCGGCCTGGGCGAAGCCGAAGCGCTGCCTGGCGTAAAAGTGTTCCACGCCGGCACGCGGCTCCGTGACGGCCAGTACGTCACTGCCGGCGGGCGCGTGCTGGGTGTCACCGCCGGCGGAGGCGACCTGCGCGAGGCCATCTCCCGGGCCTATGACGCTGTCGAGAAAATTCACTTTGAAGGGATGCATTACCGCCGCGACATCGGCAGAAAGGGACTGAACAGGAAACCCACATGAGCAACCCCAAAGCAAGCTCCAGGCCCCGGCCCCTCGTGGGGATCGTGATGGGCAGTGATTCGGACCTGCCGCTGATGACGGAAACCGCCCGAACATTGAAGGAGTTCGGCGTTCCCTTTGAAGTGGAGATCGCCAGCGCGCACCGCTCGCCGGCGCGCGCATCTGAATACGCGCGTACCGCGGTGAAGCGTGGCCTGAAGGCCATCGTGGTGGGTGCCGGCGGCGCGTTTCACCTGGGGGGAGCCATTGCTGCGGAGACCACCCTGCCGGTGATCGCCGTTCCCATCGCCAACACGGCGCTGTCGGGCATGGACTCGCTGCTGGCCGCGGTGCAGATGCCGGGCGGGGTGCCGGTGGGGGTGATGGCTGTGGGAAAGGCCGGCGCGGTGAACGCCGCCATCTACGCGGCCGAGATCATCGCCACCGCGGACGGCAAGTTGGCCGAGCGCCTGCGCCAGCACAAGCAGCGGCTAGCCCGCACCGTCGCCGAAAAGTCCGCGAAGGTGAAGAAGGAGTTCTCCATCTAGGGTCTCAGTGTGCCCTGCAGTAAGTTTCTTGATCAGCCCTATCCGGCCGAAGCCGTCGTGCCGGAAGCGGTCGTAATCGTTTCCAGGCCGTGGGCGTGGGGGCCGGTCTCCCTACGCCGCAACAGCCAGGAGAACAAGACGCCGCAAACACCCAGGACGGAGAAAATCCACATCCCTAGGGCATAGCCGCCGGGGTTGGCGGCGCTGGCGCTCCCATAGTCGTTCGCCCATCCGACCAGCAGGTTGAATCCCGCCAGGCCGATGTTCTGGATCATGGTCATCAGCCCGTAGGCGGTGCCCAACCGGCGCTGATCCACGATGTAGGCCACCGAAGGCCACATCACCGCCGGGATCAGCGAGAAGGCTACGCCCATCATTGCCATCGGGACGTAGAGCGACAGGCCCGTGTAGGCCATGATCAGGTATACCGGGATGAGCAACATCGAACCAAACATCATGAACAGCGAGCGCTTGCCCACCCGGTCCACCAGCAGGCCGAATAGAGGCGTAACACAGATAGCGTAAAGAATCAGCCTGCTGGCAATGAAGCCCCCGGTCCCGCGCGAGGTTCCGTGCGCCTCGATGAAAAATTTTATCGCGAAGGTCTGGAAGGGAAAGATCGCCGAATAGAAGGTGACGCAGAGGGCCACAATGTACCAGTAGGATTTGCTGAACTTAAAGATGTCGCGCCACACCACCTTGTCGGTGGCCCCGGCCTGCCCCAGCTCGTAGGTCTTCTCCGCACGGCTCTCCAGGAGCCAATAAATGACGGCGCCGGCCACACAAAAGCCGCTGAAGCCTACGGCGACAAGCAAGGGCCCTTGCCAGTGCTCGTAATAGCGGCCCGCCCAGGTGGGTGAATTCAAAGCGACAAAGGAACCCAGCCGCGCAAGGCTGAGGTTCAGGCCGAAGGCAAAACCCAGTTCCCTGCCGCGGAACCATCTGGCCAGAGCCGTTGTGACCGAGACGATCAACGACTCTGCGCCGATGCCAAACACCAGTCGTCCGGCAGCCATCATGGCCAGTTGCTCGGTGGCGGCTGTCAGCGCCGCCCCCAGCAGGCAGAGCACGCCAAAGATGAACGTGGCCTTCCTGGTACCGATGCGGTCAATCAGGAATCCGCCGAGCAGCACCATGAAGACATTGGGAATGCTGTAGATGGCGTTGAGCAGGCCGATGTTGAAATCGGAAAAGCCCAACTGCTGTTTCAGAACGTCGGCCAGCGGGCTGATGCTGTCATAGACGTAGTAGTTCCCCGCCATGGCGAGGCTGAGGAAGACCAGCACGGCCCAGCGATACAACCAGGGGGGCTGCGAACGCTCAGCGGTTAGCGTGTGCGACTGTGTCTCGCCCATGGGGACTCACCTGCCGGCCCACACACCATACCAGATGGGGCGCAAGAGGGGAGCGCCACGGGACGATCCGATCACTTCCACCAGGAGATACCGGCGTGGAAGACGATCGCGTTGACGCCGGGGTTTCGTTGGGCGATCCCGGCGTTCGACGTGTGGTGGTAGCGTACGCCCAGGATCCAGGCCGGTCCGGATGCGGTCACGAACTGGAGCCCTACTCCGGCCTGCGGAGTAAAGTTGAAGCGCGAGGTGCCCTCCGGCACCTGCTCGGTGGTCGCCAGGATTCCGGCGCCCGCCTCCAGGAACGGCACAAGCTTTCGACTGCGGGTGAAGTGGTAGCGGAGCAGGAAGGGGGTGACGCCCGCGCCGTAGACGGTCTCGGACTGGAAATGCAGGTAAAGCGGCATAGCCTCGACGGCGTACTGGAGATGGCCCCGCGCCCAGGAGTCGCCGCTGTCAGCAGTGATCTGGCGCCCCCAGCGCCCGGCCACAAACCAAAAGCCTCGGTCGCGCACACCACCCACAATCGCCGGGCCGCCGCCGGAGAAAATCCCCCACTCGGTGGCGCCACGACGCCAGCGGGCATCGCCTGCGCCGGAGCGGGCGTCCTCCAGTTGCTGCGTGGTGCCCGCGGCCACCTGGCTGGCTTGCTGGGGAAAACCCTGTGCCAAAGCCGAGCCACAGGAGCTCACCACCAACAGCCAGATCACCGCCCAGCGTGCGCCAACCAGATGCATGGTCTCTCGCCGCGTCCTTCTATCTCAAGGTCCAGGCTAGTGGCAAGGAAATCCTTCCGTCTGCCGATGAAAGTCTGCGGCGGCCCCATAGGAGAGGGTCACTACAAATGTAGGAATTATATAAGTGACAGAAGTGTTTTCAGTCCCGTAAGAGTTCGGAGTGCCAAGGTCGCGGCCTAGGGTGTTTTGGCCTGCGCGGTGTTCGAGTACGGCGAATCGCCGTCGGCGTTGCTCGTCGCCTTCACTCGGTATCGGTACGTCGTCCTGCCTGCAACGCTAGTATCGGCGTAGGTGGTGCCGTTTTCAGATGCATACTGGGCGAAATTGCAGGTCTTATTCTTTCCCTTCCCAACGATCGTGCAGCGATCAATGATGAAGCTGTCTTCATTGGTGGAATTGTCCTGCCAGGCCAGACGTACTTCTTGGACTATCTTGTTCTTGCCTTTGCCTGAACTTCTTACGGTGGCCGTCAAATTACTCGGGGCCGCCGGCGGGCCTGGCGGCGGGGGCGGCGCGCCTTCCTGCGGCGTAAACTTTACCCAGTCCACGTGGAAGTAACGGTCTACTCCGACGGTTGCCCCACCCCCAAACCCATTCGGGTTATTCGTTCCCCAGTGGTTGATCATGAAGTGTGCGGGGGCGCTCGGCACATTCGTTGTGTGGGTCGCTTTCACGCCTCCGTCCACGTAGAAGGTTATCTTCCCCTCCTCCCAAACGAACTTGTAGTCGTGAAAGTCACTGTTGGCACCGGGGACCGTCGGCTTAGAGAAAGTGGACTCCGTGCTCCCAGGATCAGTAGACGTGTCCTGATTGTGCCAGTTTCCCATGTAAATTCTTTCGTCGTTTGAAGAGTCCGCGTCGTGTAAAACATGGCCCGAATATTCAAAGTCGATTTCTGTTTCCGAGTTATTTACATAGATGAAACCGGCAGAGACACCCCCTGGTGTGGGAGAGTCTGGTGGATCAAACGGACCGGCCGCCTTGGAAGACATCTTCAGTCTCCACTCATAGGTGCCGTAACCGTACTTCTCCTGGGTGAAGATTAGGGCACCCCAGGAAATCACCTCGTCTCCGTTACCCTCCACTTGGGTCAGACGCAGGCTAAGGGCTCCCTGATTAAGCGTTACGTTATCCTTTATCGTAGTACCCAACGTGCTTGTTGGCTAGGTATCCCGGGGCCCCAAATTTCGGCTGGCCCTGTCTGTCCTTGTCCTCGACAGTCCAACGACTATCGAGCTCAATCCCCTCGAAGTAGTCTTCCCAGCCCTGGGCGGCTGCGGTACCGGCGCCTAAGGAGAGGACTGCCATCGCTACCATTACTGGGATTGCAAGCAACGCCAGCCGCTTTATCTGCCTTGCCATGAGTAATTTCCCCTTCTTGACGCAGCCGAACGACCACCCCGCCAATCAGCCATCCGCCCGGGTCACTCGGGCTTCCAGGGGGGACCGTCGTGCGCTACGCACAACGGCATTGAGGCAGCATTGTACAACGTTCTGGTCCAGGTGGATACCGTTTTTCCGCTTGGGTAGGGGGCTAGGAAGCCCAGTACTTCCGGTCGGGGATGCCCCCAAGCTTAGCGGCCTGCTTTGTGATACTTTAGGCCCTATGCGACCACTTATCAGCTTATTACTTCTACTGACCTTCCTGGCAGCCTGCCAGCCGGCCGTTGAACGGGAACCCCCTGCCGAGCCTCCCGCCGCCGCCAAGCCCCTGGAAATTCACTTTGTGGACGTGGAAGGTGGAGCGGCCACCCTGATCGTCACGCCCGCCGGGGAATCGCTGCTGGTGGATACCGGCAACAAACGGGAGGAGGACGGCCGGGATTCCAAACGCATGTACCAGGCGGCGCAACAGGCAGGGTCGAAGCGAATCGACCACCTGCTAACCAGCCACTTCCACGGTGACCACTACGGAGGAGTGGCCGAGCTCAGCGAGCTGATCCCCATCGGCAAGTTCTACGACCACGGGAAGACCGACCTCCTCGAAGACCCCAAGCTGTACGAAGCCTATACGGAGGCGGCCAAGGGCCAGAGGCAAACGCTACGTCCCGGCGACGAAATCCGGCTGAATCAGGCTGCGGGCGCGGCGCGGATCGGGCTGCTGGTGGTAGCCTCGGGTGGCGACGTGATCCAGCTCAAGACTGCCAAGGAAAACCCTGAGTGCAAACACGCCAAGCCCAAGCCCAAGGACACCAGCGACAACGCGCGCAGTCTGGGCTTTGTGCTCACTTTAGGCAAATTCCGCTTCCTGGACCTGGGCGATCTGACCTGGAACATCGAGCACAAGCTGGCCTGCCCGGTGGACGTGATCGGCCGGGTGGATCTTTACCAGGTAACGCATCACGGGCTGGACAGCAGCAGCAACCCGGTGTTACTGCGCAGCATAAAGCCTCAGGTTGCGGTGGCAAATAATGGTCCTCACAAGGGCATCTTCCCCGAGGTAATGGAAACGTTGCGCGCGCTCCCCAGCCTGGAGGACATCTACCAGGGGCATCGGAACCTGGACTACGGCGACAAGGGAAACACGGCGCCGGAGTTGATCGCCAATTTGGGCACTGAGGAGGATTGCCAGGGGCACGTGATCAAGGTCGCAGTGGCCCCCGACGGAACAAGTTATACCGTCACCAACGGCCGCACCGGCCAGTCCCGCACCTACAAAACCCGCGGCTGAGCCAGAAGGCCAATTAGTTGACCGTGAGGAGCGGCAGCCAAACGATTAGCGGATGGCTGGGGACTCTCCCCGAGATGTTTTTTTCTCAGGGTTGCTTGTCACGGCGTGGTGCAGGTCGGGACCGGCGCGAGGCGTTGGCCTTACGGCGGTACTCGGCGACCGCACGGGAGTGGTCGCGCAGGTTGGTGGAGAAGACGTGGCCGCTCTCGGCGTTGCTGACGAAGTACATGTAGTCGGTCGCAGCCGGCGCCATGGCCGCCTCCAGCGCCGCCCGCCCCGGATTGGCAATCGGCCCCGGTGGCAGCCCGCGTCGCCGGTACGTGTTGTAAGGCGAATTGAACTTTAGGTCGCTCTGGAAAATCGCGCCGCGGTAGCGCCCGGCCACCAGCGCCGCATAGACCACCGTCGGATCGCACTGCAACGGGAGGCCAGCTTTCAAACGGTTGTAGAAGACGCCGGCCACCAGCCGGCGCTCCCCCGGCACCCCAGTTTCCTTCTCCACCAGCGAAGCCAGGATGACGACCTCCTGCACGGGGCGGTCGGGAGAGTGCCTGCTCTCCAGTTCCCCGTACACCTTGCGGAACCGAGCCACCATCCTTTTCACCATCTCTGCGGCTGAGGTGTGCCGGGTGAAGTAATAGGTGTCCGGGAACAGGTAGCCTTCCAGGTTCTCCGCCGATGGGTCCAAATCGCCAATCAGCGCGCTGTTCCGGAGAACCCCCCGGATTTGCTCTCGAGAAACCAGACCGCTGGCGGAAACCGCCTCGGCCACCTCGAAGATGTTGTGCCCTTCCGGAATGGTAATACTGTGCTGGTAGACGTCACCGCGGCTGAGTTTCCTCAGTACCTCCCATGGGCTGAGTGCACGGTCGAAGTGGTACTCCCCCGCCTTCAGGGTTTGCCAGGGCCCGAGGTAGTAAGACAGCAGGAAAGGCCATTCACGGCGGAGCACCCCGGCCCCGCGCAAGCGCACGGCGATGGCCAGGGATGAAGTGCCGGGCGCCACATCCACTACGGCTGGCTGCTCCCAACCCCGGAAGGGGCGCGTGACGTAATAGGCAGCCAGGGCGAACGCGCTGGCCCCCGCCAGCGCGACGACGCCCAGCAGCAGAATAAGGGGTCGCCGTGTCACGCCCCGAAAGACGCGCTCTGCTCTGGGAAACAATTTGCCATCCTCTGCTGATCCAGATAGCTTTGCAGCAGCAGCACGGCCGCCATCCGGTCAATGGCGGCCGATTGCTTCGCCCGGCCAATCCCGCTTTGCTGGAGGACGCGCTGGGCTTCGGCGGTGGTCAGGCGTTCATCCCAAAGCAAGACCCGGCAGCTCAGGTGCCGCCGCAGGTCCTCGGCGAAGGCAGCCGCCTTCTCCGCCTGCGTCCCGGCTCTCCCGCTCAGATGCACCGGATGCCCCACCAGCAGCAGCACGGCCTGGTGCTGCTCGGCCAGCTGCCGTAGGGCCTCCAGATCGGCACGCTTGTTCTTGCGCTCCAGCGTGGGTAGGCCCTGCGCGGTTAGTCCCAGCGGATCGGAGACGGCCAGCCCGATGCGCCGCTGGCCCAGATCGAGCGCGAGTACACGGCCATGAGGTTTGCGCTCCACGGCCCCATTGTATAGGGGAATCCCCACCACTGTGATACCTTCGGCAGACCGACGCCATGCCCGTTCAGCAAGCTTTGGAAAAGCAACGCGGCTACGGGCAGCGGCTGGTGGCCGCGGCCGTGCTGCTGGCCTGCCTCTACCTGGCCAGCTCGCTGGTGATGACGATAGTGGTGTCGCTGTTGCTGGCTCTGGTCTGTGACCCGGGCGTAACCTGGCTCAGCCGCAGGGGCCTGCCACGGGGGGTGGGCGCCTCGCTGATGGTCCTGCTGATGGTGGGCGTCTTCTACCTGCTGTTCTACATGTTTTACGCGCAGGCCGCGACCTTCGTCAACGATTTCCCGAAGTATTCCACCAAGTTCCGCGGTCACGTGCTGCGATTCCGGGAAAGGGCACAGGAGTTTCAGAAGCAGACACGGACCGTCATCGCAGACGGCCAGCCCGCGCCAGCGACCTCGCCCGCTTCTTCCGGCCCAAACTACACCGCCTACCTGGGCGCCGGCCTCCGCTCGATGACCGAGGTGCTGTTCATGGTGAGCTTCATTCCCTTCCTGGTCTATTTTCTGCTCACTTGGCGGGACCACATACGGCGCAACTCCGTCGCTCTGTTCGGCACGGGAAACCGAATGGCAGCGGAAAAGACGCTGGACGGCATCACCACCATGATTCGCGGCTTCGTCATCGGCAACCTGATCATCGCGGCGATTCTATCCGTAGCCAGCGGGCTTTTCTTCTGGGCGATGGGGCTGCCCTACGCGGCGGTCATGGGGCCGGTGAGCGGATTCTTGAGCGTGGTGCCTTACCTGGGGGTACTGCTGGGGAGCCTGCCACCCTTGTGGGCCGGCATGGCTAAGTACGACACGCTGACACCGCTGGTGGGGATTGTCGCCGGGGTGGTGGGTTTCCACATCATAGCTCTCAACGTGCTCTACCCCAAGCTGGTCGGCTCGCGAGTGCACCTGAACCCGGTAGTGGTGACCATCGCCCTGATGTTCTGGGGCTGGCTGTGGGGTGGGATGGGGCTGCTGCTGGCGGTGCCCATCACCGCCGGCATCAAGGCCGTCTGCGACAACGTCCCCGACTGGCGCCCCAACGGCCGCCTCATGGCCGACTAGCCCGTCTCAGGTATCACTTCTCTCAGGTGCCATCTCAAAGCTGTGAAGGTTTGCTGCCGCCGTGGCCACATCCTCGGCCACGTCTGTTGATTGAAACAGGCGGATGGCGGCCAGGCCGGCGGCGCCGGCCTCCAGGCAGGTGCCGGCATTCTCCAAATTCACGCCGCCCAGAGCCAGCACCGGGAATTCACGTTCAGCGACAGCGCGGCAGGCTTGGCGAAGCGGCTCCAGTCCCAGCGGCGGGCCCTTGCCGGGCGTCTCAAAGATCGGGCCCAGCACCGCGAAGCTGGCGCCTTCGCGGGCGACGGCTTCCACCTGGGCCGGGGAATGGCAGGAGGCCCCGACCAGCCACTCAGTAGGCCACTCAGCAGGCCCTCCAACTGGCACTGCGTTTCGGACCACGGCCACTGGGAGTGAGTCGGCCGGCAGATGCACGCCGTCTGCACCGCAGGCCAGCGCCACATCCAATCGTTCGTTGACCAGCAGTCGCCCGCGCCCCCTTTCTGGCAGCGCCAGGGCCTGCTCTACCAGCCGACAAAGGTCCCGGGTGGGCATCTTCTTCTCACGGATTTGGATCCAATCCACGCCGGCGGCGTAGGCGGCACGGATCCTGCCCAATACCTCCTGGGGTTGCCCAAGTTGGCTGCTGTCGGTGATGTAGTAGAGGATGGGGCGGCGACTCATTGCCCGCGGCTGCGCGAGGGAGGCAGTGCAACCGCATCGGCGTCCAGGGGAGCAGTTTCTCTCGCGGACTTCTGTTTCGTCTCCTGCCGCGCTCGGCTCAGCCTGAGATGCCAGGCTTCAGAAAACCCAACCCACAGGTTCACCAAGCCCAACCCGTTCAGCGCGCCGCGGACGTAGTAACTCAACAGGAAAGGGCGCAGTCCGGGAACAAGCCAGAAGATCAGGTTGTGCTCCCACATCTCCGACCAGGGAAGCAACAGCAGGAACAGACCCAGTTCCAGGCACAAAATCACGAACAAGATCTGTTTCCCCATAGAGGAGCACTACTTTCCCTGCAGCTCGCGGATGCGTTCGGCCACGTCCCTGTAGTCGATGTTATGGGAGTAGACGTCCATGAAGCTGCTCAGCGCCGCTTTCTTGTCGCCTGCCATTTCGTAGGCGGCGCCGATCTCGTAGCGTACCGCCACGATGTCCTCCTGGTCCAGGCCCGGTGCCTTCAGCGCATTCTCCAGCCAACGCACGGCCAGGGGTGGCAGGTTCTTTTCCAGGAAGCAGTGGGCTAGAAGAGTGCAGCAGCGGACGTAGTTGGAATAGCTCTTGGCGTGCTCGGCCGCCTGGTAGGCCTTTTGAAATTCCCCAATGGCCTCATCCAGCAGGCTCATTTCCTTGAAGGCCACACCCATGTTGAAATGCGTTTCGATGTCGGCCTCCGCGGTAGCGTCTTCCATGCCCGACTTAAACTCATCAAACACTTCGGCCAGCGCCCCAGCTCCTTCTGGAGTTCCCGAAGCCGGTGCGGGTACAGTAGGAGGAACAGCCGGAGGCGGCGTTGAGGAGGGAGCAGCGGCCTTGGGCGGCGGTTGCGCAACATCGGAAAGCTCCTCCTCGAGCGCGCCCACTAAGCCGTCAAAGCCGGTGGGCGCCGCGGCCGCCGGGGGAGGTGGCGCAGCCGGGGGTGGCGCGGCAGCGGTCGGGGGTGGTGCCGATTCTTCATCCAGCGACAACTGGAAGCCATCTTCGGCCGGCTGCTCCTCCAGCGAGAGAACGAATTCTTGCTCACGCGGAGCAGCCGCCGGAGGAGTTGGCTTTGGTGGGGAAGGCGGCGGGGGAGCAGGCTCCGGCGGCGCCGCCACAGGCTTTGGTTGAGGCGGGGGAACCGGGGCTGCTTCCTCGACGGGCGGGGCGGCTGGCGTCGCAGCCTCCTCGGCCGCCGGCGCGCTCATGGCCGCGATGGCCACCTTTTCGGCCAGCTGCTCCACCTCCGGCGAGCCAGGATAAAGCTCCTGGAGGCTCGCCAGTGCGGTGGTCGCCTCGGAGACCAGGCCGGCCTGCAAGTAGAACTCGACCTCTTCAGCGGCGCTCGCAAGCGCAGGCGCCGCAGCGGTAGGTGCCGGCTCCTCAGGAGGCGGTACTTCTGCCGGAGGCGGCGCCTCTACGGGGGTGCCCATCATCTGTTCCCAGTTCGACAAGTCCACTTCCCGCACGCTAGCCGCGGTGTCCGCCGCGGGGGCCGCGGCCTCGGAAACATCGACGCTGGGAGGGGTTACCGGGAACTCGGGAACCTCTGGGATGACCGGCGGCGCCTCTGAAGTTGGGACCGCGGTGCCGGCCCGCTCTTGGAACTTCGCCTTCCTATCGCTATAAGTAGTGGCTGTCTCCGCCGCCCCGGCCAACACATGGATTTCGGCCAGCACCTCGCAGCGCTGCGCCGCCTTTTCGTACTGTTCTGCGCGTTCATACAAGTCCAGCAGGCGCTCGTTCAACGTGGCATTCCGGGGCATGCGATCCAAAATCGCTTCCAGCGGTTGAATCGCCTTGTCCACCTGGCGATACGTCAGGTAGAGGTCGCTTTCGTTGACCGCGGTGTTCAAAGCCTCCCGTTCCTCTTCGGTGAGCGGCTCCTCCGCCAGGGTCGGCTCGCCCATTACCTGTTCGGCGAAACCCGCTTCGGGCGAGGGGGCGGCGGCCGCTGGAGCTCGGCCCAGCTTGGCGTCCATCTGTTCCAGGTTCTGCCGGTGGTGTGGATTTTCCGGCTCCAGGCGGGCCAGTTCCTCGAACAGGTCGCGGGCCTGCGCATGGTCGCCTTGATTGACATAGGCGTGTGCAAGTTGTTCGTTCACCTCAGAGATCTCTGAGGTCTGCTCGGTTTGCTGGTAGACGCTGCGGAGCAGGCTCAACGCTTCCACGTTGGAAGGCAGCGAGCTGACGATTTTCTTCAGGCCTTCGATCAGAGGCGCGGTTTCCCCCTGGGCAATCAGGCCGTCGCCGAGTTGCCGGTAGTTCTCCAGCGCTTCGGCATGCTGTCCGGCCTCTAGCAGGCGGTCGCAGACCGCGGTCAGCCCAGTGCCGTCCCCGTGTTCTTCCAGCAACCGCCGGGCCACGGTGGCAGCGCGTCCGTTGTCTCCCACCGAGGTACAAGCTTGGAACAAGAGGTTCAGTGCCTCCCTGTCGACGCTCTCTTCGGGCACTTGCTCCAAGGTTGCGACGGCATCTGCGGGGCGGTCGTCCTCCAACTGGATCCGCGCCTCCAGAACCAGCACCTCGGGGGTGGACAGGCCCAGGCTGCGCACCCGCTGGAGGATGCTGCTGGCATCGGCTCGATTGCCAATGTCGGCTAACCCCTGCGCGGCCGACAGATACATGCCAGCCGCATCGTCCTTCCGGTTGACCTCTTGGTACATCTGGGCCAGGCGCTGCTTGCTAGCCACGTTCTCTGGATCCAGCAGCAGAATCTTCTCCATGACTTCCACGCATTTGTCGGCTTGATTGCGCTGGGAGAAGTGGTCGCTGGCCTGCTTGTACTGAGCCTTGGCGTCGTTCAGTTGCCCCTGAAGTGTGTACAACTCAGCCAGCTGGAGGATGGCGTCAATCGCGTTGGGGTCCATCCGGGTGATCCGACGGTAGAACGCGATTGCATTTCGGGCAAAACCGGCCTGCAGGTTAACCTGGCCCAATTTGTACAAGCACTTCAAGGCCTCTTCCTTGCTGCCAACGCTCTCGTGCAGGCCGGCGACGATGGTCAAGATGTCGAGGTTGCGCGGCTCCTTGGCTAGAACTTTCTGGTATTCCTGGATGGCAGCCGGGATCTTCCCCTTCTGGACGTGCTTCTGCGCCGCCTCGATGACCTTTGTCTTGTTGAAGCCCAGACTGAATGCCATGAAGACTCCGCAGCTCAGGGCCTGCTGCCCCCCTGGAGAATACCCCAAGAGTACCTTGGGCGCAAAACGATAGTCAATCCGGGCGACTTCCGTCGCAGGAGGGCTAGACCGGAGTCCGATGGGAAACGGGGCCGGCAGGGCAGGCTTCACACTCTCCGCCACACTTCTCCGGAGGCACCACTTCGCCTCCGCCACTCTCCACAGACAGTTGGCAGCTTGCTGAACCCAGGTTGCTAAACAAGGTTCCCTGCTACAATCAGCCCCCAAGGAATCATGCTGCCGTTCCCGATTGTCTATTCCGAAGCCTACCAGCTCAACCTGGGCGCGCATGTCTTCCCGGCCCAAAAGTATCGCCTCATCTACGAGCGCCTGCTAGCCGAGGGTCTGGCGGAGCCCAGAGATTTCCTGGCGCCGCCCGAGGCTGACGACGAGGACGTACTGCTGGTCCACACCGAGGACTGGGTGAGGAAGCTGCGCAGCGGCACGCTCAGCTACGCGGAACTTCTGCGCCTGGAAGTGCCCTATTCCGAGCAGTTAGTGCGAGCCTTCTGGCGCTCGGCCGGCGGCTCGATTCTGGCTTGCCGTCAGGCGCTGGAGCAGGGCGCGGCCATGAACCTGTGCGGCGGCTTCCACCACGCCTTCGCGGACCATGGGGAGGGCTTCTGCGCCATCAACGACGTCG
The DNA here is from genome assembly GCA_965223005.1 of Terriglobia bacterium. GTDB lineage: Bacteria > Acidobacteriota > Terriglobia > JAJPHL01 > JAPKYU01 > CBDBKE01. Next base: position 783,974 of record CBDCVK010000010.1, read on the forward strand.
CCATCGCCGTGCGCCGCCTGCAAAAAGACGGGCGGCTCGAGCGGGCGCTGATCGTGGACTGCGATGTCCATCAGGGCAACGGCACGGCCGCCATCTTTGCCGGCGATCCCGACGTCTTCACCTTCTCCATGCATCAGGAAAACAACTATCCGACGCCCAAGCCCCCTAGCACCCTCGATATTAACTTGCCGGACGGCATTGGCGACGAAGAGTACCTGGAGCTGTTGAACGGTGGGCTAGAGCAGGCGCTGGCATCGCTCACACCAGAGCTGGTCTGCTACCTGGCCGGCGCTGACCCGTATGAGGAGGACCAACTCGGCGGGCTGGGATTGACCGTGCGGGGGCTCCAGCGGAGGGATGAACTGGTGTTAGCGACCTCGCGGCGCAGAGGACTACCCGTCATGGCCACTCTAGCCGGGGGCTACGCCCGCCAAGTGACCGACACCGTGCTGATTCACAGCAACACCGTGCTGGCACTGAAGGCAGCCTGCTCGACTCCTGCCCGCGGACCAGGAGCCACCGCTACCGGAGAACAGCCTTGGTTAGGCTGAGGGGGTTAAGAGGAGGTTAAGCTGAGGACGTTCGACACTACCTGCCCTTGCTGCGGTGCACGCCTTCGGCTTGACCCGGATGTCCGCGCGGTTGTTTCCCACGAGCCACCCCCCAAACCTCGCCAGGTCTCCGACCTGGCCGAGGCGGCGCGCACCCTGCAGGAAAAGGAAAGCCGCCGCGAGGAGCAGTTCCAAAAATCCTTCAAAGCCGAGCGCGATCGCGGCAAGCTGCTGGACCGGAAGTTTGAGGAAGCCCTGGAGAAAGCCAAGGAGGAACCCGTCGCCCCTCCCCCGCCGCGCGACATTGACCTCGACTAGGCTGCGACGTGGACTAGGCGGCTCGCGCGCGCCAGATCAAATCCGCATGGGCATGACGACGTAGCGGTAGCGCCCGCCGTCCTCGCCCGCCGGGCGCAACTGGCCCGCCGACTGTTCGTCCTTGAACTCAAAGCACACCGGGCCGCTGTTCGCAGCCGCCAGAAAGTCCAGCAGGTATTGGGAGTTGAAGCCGATCTGTAGAGGCTCAGCCGAGTACTCCGTTTCCAGTGTCTCCTCGGACTCCCCGGCCTCCGAACTTGAGGAGGAGAGCTTCACTTCATTGGGCCCGAGTTGCATGCGGACAGCGTGGGAACGCTCGTCGGCAAACTGGGAAACGCGCCGCAGGGCAGCCGTTACCTGCTCGCGGTCCAACACTACCGCCCGGTTGTTCTCCTTCGGCAGGACGGCCTCGTAATTAGGAAACTGCCCGGTGAGCATCCGCGAGATTAGCAGCCGGCTCCCGACGCGGAAGAACAGATGGCTCTCATCTCGGCCAAATTCCACCTGAGTGTCTGGCGCTACCTCGCCTACTAAGCGCTGAATCTCCCCCAGAGCTTTTTTCGGCACCAGCGCACGCGCCTCAGCGGACACCCCTGAAGAGTAAGAGTTTTCGATGTGCGCCAAGCGGTGGCCATCCGTCGCGATCATGCACAGCGAATCGGCCCCAATTAGCAGCAGGGCCCCGTTCAGCGTGTAGCGGGACTCCTCGCTTGAGATCGCAAAAATAGTCTTGCCAATTAGGTCTAGCAACGTGCCAGCCGGAATGCTAGTCAGGGCACTGGGCAAAGGAGGTAGCGCTGGGAAGTTTTCTCGTGACATCCCTACCATGCGAGTCACTGAGCGCCTGGCCTTGATCTGGACCCAGAAATTCTCCAGCAGCCGCATTGCCACTGTTCCCTCATCCAGTAACCGGACGTAGTCCAGCAGCTTCTTAGCCGGCACTGTCACTGAACCAGGTGTAGTCACCTTGGCTGGGCAAGAACTACGCAGGCCGATCTCCAGGTCTGTCGCCGTCAGTTCAATGGCTTCCCCACTAGCCTCGACCAGCATGTTCGATAGGATCGGGATTGTGGTCTTTTTTTCGACAACACCCTGGGCCAAACTTAGTTCTTTTACGAGGTCTGATTTGCTAACCGTGAACTCCATTTAGCTCACCTTCCTATCCCACTTGGAGAGCGCCCCGCTACTTGCAACCTGAAGTCTACTGTTATTGCTATCTAAAACTACTTATAAAAATCAATAGTAGTAGTAGAGCAGCAGAAATTGTGGAAAACCAGGCATCTTTCTGTGTGGCAAAGGCTTGCTAGCAACGTAGCCTGTGGAGATCTCACGGAGAGCCCTGCCAGGGATGTGCTTATTAGTCAAGGTGTACAAGCGTTCACAAGTTTCACACAAGCGCATTTCACGCGCCATGTTAACTTATTGAAAATAGGCCATGAGTCGATTCAATGTCCTGTTCAAATCTTTGTCAACTAGGCGGTGTTTCGAAATCTTGGCGATGGAGTGCAGTACCGTTGTGTGATGCCTGTCACCGAAGGCTCTAGCTATTTCCGGCAGCGATGCCTGTGTTAGTCGACGAGCCATCCACATGGCAACCTGACGAGGGACTACAACGCGCTGGGAGTTATCCTTGGCCTTTAACTCATTCAGGCGGAGATTGTAGTGCTCACATACACTCCTTTGAATTAGCTCGATCGTTACCTGCTTGCCTTGGGTTTCCACCAGGTCCTTCAGAATTTGATGAGCCATTGACTCGGTAACCTCCTCCCCGGTCAGGGAGGAATAGGCCATCAGGCGGATGAGCGAACCCTCTAGCTCCCGGATGTTAGACTTCACGTGCCTGGCGACAAACAGAGCAACATTTTCTGGTAGCAAGAAGGCCTCTGCTTCCGCCTTCTTCATGAGGATGGCCAGCCGTGTCTCCAGGTCGGGGGGCTGGATGTCGGCGATCAGTCCCGACTCAAAGCGCGAACGCAGCCGCTCCTCAACCCGCGGGATCTCCTTCGGAGGCCGGTCGCTGGAGAGCACGATCTGTTTCTGGCGCTCGTAAAGCGTGTTGAAGGTGTGGAAGAACTCCTCCTGAGTTCCCTCTTTTCCGCTAAGGAACTGCACGTCATCCACCAGTAGCGTGTCAATGTGCCGGAAGCGCTCGTGGAAGGTGACCATCCGGTCGTTCTTCAGCGACTGCACCATCTCGTTGGTAAACCGCTCTGCTGAAACGTACACCACCCTCCAATGTGGAAAGCGCTGGCGCAGTTCGTGCCCGATGGCATGCATTAAGTGGGTCTTGCCCAGTCCCACACCGCCGTACAGGAAGAGCGGGTTGTAGGAGCAGCCGGGGTCGTGAGCGACACGCGAGGCGGCAGCGTGTGCGAACTGGTTTGAGGCGCCCACCACGAACGCGGAAAAGCTGTACCTGGGGTTTAGCGCAGAGGAGAACCATCTGTCTTCTGTGGTTGCGGCGGGGCGGCGCGGCGGTGCCGTCCACTGCTCCTCCTGCGCGCTCTCGGGTGCAAACTCCACTCGGCGGACAGGCAAGCCTAGCGCCCGGATCGCTTCCTCGATGCAGTTGCGGTAGTGGGCTTCAATCCAGTCCTTGAAAGTGTGGTTGGGGACACGGACGTAGAGCGTGGCGTCGCGAATCAGGCTAGCTCGGACAGGCTGCAACCAGGTCGCGAAGTTCTGCGGGTCCACCGTCTCCTTCACCAGCCGAAGGATCTGCTGCCAGGCATCGTTGGCTGCGCTCGAGGGCAAGCCGGTTGAGCCGGGCGATGGGACACTGGCCATGGTGTTTTCTGCCGCCTTCGGCGAAGTAGATTGAGAGGCGGTCGAAGATAACATAACGAGTCGGCTTGAACCAAACTCAAAATCTGCTTTGTTTCTTGCCGCTTAGCAGTAAACTCCGGGTCGTCGTCCTTGACCTTTTCGACATCCGTTCTTACAATTGTTCTTTTGCGGCCGGTGTGCTTTCCATCTCAGGAGTCTAAACGTTCATGCCCAAACGAACCTTCCAGCCCAACACGCGTCGGCGCGCCAAGACGCACGGATTCCGGTCGCGGATGAAGACCAAAGGTGGTCGCAAAACCCTGGCCGCAAGACGGAGGAAAGGCCGCAGCCGGCTCGCCGTCTGATCCCTCACAGGTGATGGTACCGCCTGCTGGCAGCGTGGGAAGGCCTCGCAGGTGGCCGCGCACAGCGCGATTGCGTAAACGCAGCGAGTTTGATCAGATATATTCGGCAGGCCGCAGGTACAGTTTTCCACTCTTCTCAGCGTTCCTGCTTCAAACCGGGGCGGCTACCAGCAAGGTAGGCTTCACCGTCGGACGCGGGCTGGGCAGAGCAGTACGGCGCAATCGGATCAAGCGCCGGATGCGGGAGGCGGTCCGCCTGCACCTGCGAGAGATTGGTCCGGGATGGAACGTCGTTTTCCATCCCCGCCGAAGCGTTTTTGACGTGGAGTTTTCCCGGCTGGAGAAGGAAGTGTCTCGCTTATTCGAGTCCGTGTCGGGCAGGGGAGGCAGGCGCTGATGGGTCGCTCATTGCTGCTGGCGCTGCTGCATTTTTACAAAAGCGTGATTTCGCCGGTGTTGCCTTCTGCGTGCAAGTTCTACCCAACCTGCTCGGAATACGCCATCCAGGCCGTTGGTCGCTACGGCACAGCGAGGGGCAGTTGGATGTCAGCTCGGCGGCTGTGGCGATGCCGCCCGTTTCATTCCGGTGGCTATGACCCGGTCGAATAGGCTCCTGGGCAGTAGGCCCGGCTGTGGATAGCCTGCGTGGATAGGTGGTTGGGGATAGGAAGCTACGGATAGGAATCTGATGCCAAGTTCGAACGGCGAGTCGTCGTTGCAGTTGCGCGTATTGCTGGCGTTCGCGCTCTCTGCAGTGGTGTTGCTGTTGTTAGCCCCGCGGAACCCGCCGCCGACACGGCCGCCGACGCCACCTCCAGCGCAGCGCGCGACTCCTTCTGAATCGGCTGCTGAACCGGCGGCTCCCCCTTCTGAACCGGGGCCATCGCCGGCCTCCGAACCCGCCCCGGTTGGTCCCCCGAAGCAGGCCTCGGAGGAGAAGAAATTCGTCGTGGAGGACGATCTGTACCGAGTCGAACTCTCCAACCGCGGCGGCGTAGTCAAGAGTTGGAAGCTAAAGCACTACCAGGACGGCAGGGGTCGACCGCTGGAACTGGTGAACCAGCCGGCCGCCGACGCGTTGGGTTATCCCTTCATCGTCTGGACTGAGCAAGAGCAGGAAGAGCTGCGCCAGCAGCTGAATGACGGGCTGTTTGAGGTAAAGGCAAGTGGCCGCCGCCCGCCCGTCACGGTCACCTTCGAGTACAGCGACGGCGTCGTTTCCGCCCGTAAGGAGTTCCGCTTCCGCCGCAACAGCTACGTGGTGGAGGTGTCTTCTCAGGTCCATCAAAATGGAAACCCGGTGGAACACGAACTGGCCTGGCGCGGCAGCTTTGGCGACCATACCTTGACGGACGGCCATCTAAGTACCGGAGTGATCAGCGCGCTGCCCAGCGAGGTGCAGCGACGGCCCTACGCGGAAATCAAAGATCCGGAAAGCAAGTCCAGCGGCGGCCCTTGGCTCTACGCCGGGATTGAAGACCGATTTTTCGCAGCGGTGTTCATGCCGTCGTCGGAAGGGAACGAGGGTGCCACGATCACTCGTCTGCGAACCTTCCGCTCCGAGTACCAGCCGGAAGGGGCAGAGGCCGCCACGGGGCAGCTCGGGGTCAGCGTCGGCGGCTCGGCCCAGAACGAGATGCGCGTGTTCGTGGGGCCCAAGGCCGTGGAGGTGCTGCAGGAAGTCTTTCCCGAACCGGGCGCCAAGCAGAGGCAAAGCCGCGGCGAGCCGGTCATGACCCTGGCGGAATTGGTGGATTACGGTTGGTTCACTTTCATTGCCAAGCCGATGTTGCTGGCCCTGAAGTGGATTTACAGCCACGTAGTTACCAATTATGGCTGGGCCATCGTCCTGCTCACCATCGCGATCAATTTCGTGCTGTTTCCGCTCAAACTGAAAAGCATGAAGTCGGCGCTGAAGATGCAAAAGATCGCTCCGCAGGTGAAAGCCATCCAGGAGAAATACAAGAAGCTGAAGTTCAACGATCCCAAGAAGCAGGAGATGAACAAGGAAGTCATGGATATGTACCGCAAGCATGGGGTCAACCCCATCGGTGGCTGCTTCCCGATGCTGCTCCAGATTCCCTTCTTCATCGGCTTCTATAACGTCCTGATCGTCTCCATCGAGATGCGACATGCCCCTTGGTTTGGCTGGATTCAGGACCTTTCGGCCAAGGACCCCTATTACGTGCTGCCGATCGTGATGACGGCGACCATGTTCATCTTGCAGAAGATGACGCCGATGACGACCGCCGACCCGATGCAACGGAAGATGTTCACCCTGATGCCGCTGTTCTTCGGCGTGATGTTTCTCAGTTTCTCCAGCGGCCTGGTGCTCTACTGGCTGGTGGGCAATGTGGTCGGTATAGGACAGCAGTGGTACATCAACCGGACAGGGTTGAAGGCGGACGTCGGGCGCAAACCGGCGGCGACACGCACCGTGAAAGCCAGGTAGAAACAGCCATGAGCGAGTTCCAGTTCCAGCCGGAGCAGATCGCGGATCGAGTCCAGCCGCTGCTGGCCGCCATTGTGCAACGAATGGGGCTCGAGTTGACCTTCCAGGTGCAGCGCACAACGGGCTGGTACAACCGTCCGTTTGAAAACCCGGACTTGATGGTGAGTTTCGAGGGCCAGGACACCGGTCTGCTCATGGAGAACAAGGGTGAGCTGCTGCAGGCGCTGGAGCACGTGGTCTTCGAGGCGATCGGCCTGCCTCCCGGGTACCGGGAGCGCATCGTGTTCGACTGCAATGAGTCCCGCATGATGCGCATGGATGAGCTGCAACTGGCTGCTCAGGCGGCCGCCGACCGCGTGCGCCGCACCGGAGTGGCTCACAAGTTCAACCCCATGAGCTCCCGCGAGCGCCGGGTCATCCACATGACGCTGCGCGGCGAGGCTGAGGTGCGTACGCAAAGCGAGGGCGTGGGACCCCACCGCCATGTGGTGATTCACTCCGCAGAGCCCTCGCCGGCACGGCAGCCGCTCAGGGGCCGGCGCCCCTCGCGCTGACCGGTGCTATTCCGCCTAGCTCCTATCTGAAGCGACAGGCTTCCTGGCCTGTCTGGGTTGGCATGCACACCGATGACACCATCGTGGCCATTTCTACTCCACCCGGACGTGGCGGCATCGGAGTGGTGCGCTTTTCCGGGCCGCAGGCGCTGCGGATCGTCTGCCAGTTGGTGCGCTTCAAAGGGGAAACGCAAGCGGAGCCGCAGCCGCGTCACGCCACCTTGGGTGAGCTGCTGGGGCCCGAGGGCGGGATGCCGGGCGAGGCAGTTGACCAGGTGGTGATTACCTATTTTCGCAAGCCCCATTCCTACACCGCCGAGGATGTCGTTGAGGTGAGCTGCCACGGTGCCCCGGTCCTGCTGCGCTTCCTGCTGGAGCGCGCTACCGCACAGGGCGCCCGGCTGGCCGAGCCGGGCGAATTCACCATGCGCGCCTTCCTCAACGGCCGCCTGGACTTGGCCCAGGCCGAGGCAGTGCGCGATCTGATCGAGGCTCAGACCCTCTACCAGGCCCGCGTGGCTGCCCAGCAGATGGGCGGGGCGGTCGCCCGCCGCTTGGCCCCCGTCAAGAAGGAACTGGTGGACCTGATTTCGCTACTCGAGGCGGGGATTGATTTTGCTGAGGACGATGTCTCCGTTTTGCCTTCGCCAGAAATTCTGGAGCGCATCCGGCGCGTCCGAGCGGGCCTGGAAGCCTACGCGGAAACCTTCCGCTTCGGGCGTGTCGTGCAGGAGGGGCTGACGCTGGCCATTCTTGGCCGCCCGAACGTCGGCAAGTCCAGCCTGTTTAACCGCCTGGTTGAGCACGACCGGGCCATTGTCACTGCCGTGCCCGGTACCACGCGCGATCTAGTGACCGAGGTGGTCAATCTGGAAGGTATCCCGGTGAAACTGGTGGATACAGCCGGCATCCGCCGCGCCCGCGACGAAGCAGAATCCATTGGTGTGAAAAAATCCTATGAGGCGCTGGCCGACTCGGATCTGGCGCTGGTGGTGCTCGACTCAAGCGCTGGCCTGGCGGCCGAAGACGACGAGCTGCTGGAGCGGAGCCGGGCCGCCGGCACCGCGCTGGTGGTTTGGAACAAGGTGGACCTGCGGCCGCCGCCGGTTGAGTTGGATCTGGGCAATCTGGAACTTATGCCAGGCGATGATGGAGCTTCCCGACCTGCAGGCCCCTGGCTGGTTTCGGCGCTCACTGGCCAGGGCGTCCCGGAACTGCGCCGCGCCATTGTCGAGGGTGCGCTGCCTGGTCTAGATGGCTCCCGCGAAACCGGCTTCCTCACCAATATCCGCCACGAGCGTCTGCTCCGCGACTCGCTGGAAGCTCTGGGCGCGGCACGCGGGGCGGTAGAGCAGAACGTGCCCCATGAAATGCTGCTGCTCGATCTTTACAACGCCCTTCGCCCTCTGGACGCCATCACCGGCCAAACCACCGTCGAAGACATCCTCGACCAAATCTTCTCCACTTTCTGTATCGGCAAATAAGCCCATTCAAGAATGCGCGGCGGGCGAGTCGGAAATTGAGCGCTACTCCTTCTGGAAGAGGGAGCCGAGGCCTTTGAGGAGCTGCTCGGCGTCGGCGGGCTGCTGCTCGGCGGCTCGCTGCTTCACCAGGCCGCCCACGTCGGGCCGGAAGATGGGCTTTTCCAGGGTGCCGGTGACGCGGAAGGGAATGGTGCCAGAGGCACCGGTGACCGCCTGAAGCAGTCCGCCCACAGCGGCTCCCTTGGCGCCCGTCAGCGTCGCCGTTCCCCGGAAGTCCAGCGGGCCGTCATCGGCGAAGCCGCCGTTGCCGGCGATCTGCAGGCCGGGAATCACCAGCAGCAGGTCGGTGAGCTTGGTGTAGCCCTTCTTGCTGGCAAACTTGGTCTTGAACTGTTCGATGACGGTGTCTTTGCCGCCGGTATCCACGCCGGCCAGGCGGATGACGCCTCCCATTTTCCCGGCGACGTTGTAGTTGGCCAGCCGCGCATTGGTGGCCTCCACATGGCCGCTTCGGGAGGGGCTTTGCAATGGTCCGCGCACCTGCATCTCGCCAGTGAGCGTGCCGCCGGTCAATGAACTGCCAGGCGGTAGCTTCACTCCCAATGCAGGCAGCAGCCGGGCAAGGTCCGCCAGGGGCGCGTTGGACAGACTGGTTTTCAGATTCGCCGTTGCCCGCCTTCCGAGCCGCACCTGGCCGGTGGTGTGAGCCACCGCCTTGCCAGTGCCCATTTGGAATTTCTGCACGCGCAACCGGTTTCGCTTGCTGTCGTACTGCAACTGGAAGCGCCCGGAGACAGGCGCCTGCGCCACGCCAGCCTTGGGACTGAGCCGCAGGCGCGCGATGCGGTACTTGCCTTCGACCTGTGCCGCCTTGCCGTCACTGGAGAAGCTGGCCTGGCCACCGAACAAGCCGGACAGGCCAGGCTGGCCGGTGAACGGGGCCAACCCCGCCAGCTCCACATTCTCGAACTCCACCACGCCCTTCGCCGGCGATGCGGCCAGATTGTTGCGGTCCACAGGTCCGCCGCGCCCCTCCGTCTCGATGGCGGCTTTCTTGTGGCCGGGCGGGCGCACGGAAACTTTCCAGTCAAAAGGCCGCTCGGGCGAGAAGTTCGTCAGCGTGACAAAAATGCGGTCGAAGGTGACTTTGGGTTGGCGCTTTTGTAGGTCGGTTACGGTGAGCGTGCCGTTGCGAATCCGGAGTTCATCAATCTCGAGCGGCGGCGATGAGGCGGCGTCTGAGGGCTTCTTCTTTCCCTTGCGCTGACCCTCGGTCTGGCCCAGGGTGGCGAAGTTCCATTCACCTCGCCTGTTTTTCACCAAGTGCACTGTCGGTTCGTCCAACTCGACGGACGGCACTTCCAGGCGGCCGCGCAGCAGAGGGAACAGGCGCACGCGCGCCCGCATGCCCTCGGCGGTGGAAAAGGCTGTGCCGGGGAAGCCGAGCCGTTCGGCAATCTCGGGGTCGTAGAGATGCAACGCGGGCGGCAGCAGGCCCAGCCGCACTTTCCCCAGCGTCACCTTGCGGCCGAGCGCAGTTTCCAGGCGGGAGGAGATGATGCCGCGCTGGGTCTCGGCGTCAAAAAGGAAATAGGGCAGAACCAACCCCGCCAGCACCACCAGCCCAACCACAATACCCGCAACCAACCCCAGCTTCCGCACCGCTTCCTCCCAACTGGACTTGCGAGATGCCATTGTAGACCCGTTCGCCCCCGCGATCACAATCCATTGCCGCAATGCCCGGGCTGGCAGGATTCGGCCTAGGGACTCGACCCTTTCACTCAGCCCATCTCACTCAACCCCTCTTACTCAACTCCTTTTACTCAATCAGGACCGCCTCGACGGGATCAATCCGGGCTGCCTGGCGCGCCGGGTGGAGCGCGCTCAGACAGGTGACCAGAAAAACCGCCAGCGTCGCCGCGCTCAACAAGCCAGCGGGCAGGGAGAACTGAATCGTCCAGCCGAACGACTGGCGGTTGATCACGTAGATGAGCACCAACGAAAGTACCAGGCCCAGCACCAGGCCGGCGGCCGATGCCAGCAGGCCCAGCAACCCGGATTCGAACAATACCAGGTCGCGCAGCTGGCCGCGGCTGGCGCCCAGGTAGCGCAGGATGCCGAGCTCGCGGCGTCTCTCCAGCACCAGGGCGAGCAGCGCGTTGGCGATGCCCAGGACCGCGATGCAAATGGCGATCGCCTCCAGCACCCAGGTGATGGCAAAGGTGCGATCAAAAATGCGCAACACTCTGGCTTTCAGCTCGCGGTTGGAGGTGAGGAGCAGGGCGCGCCCCGCCGTGCGCCGCGCAATTTCAGCCCGCACCTGAGCGCCATCGGCACTCGGCGCCAGGTACACGGCCAGGCTGGTGGCTCCGGGGCCCCCGCCCCAGCGCAGCCAGTCGCGCCGGTTCATCGCCGCATAACCCTGGTCACTCGAGTAGTCGTAGTAAACGCCCTGCACCCGGAATGGTTGGTCTCCTGCGGGAGTGGGCAGCACGATCGTGTCACCCCTCCGCACGCCGTGCCGCAGCGAGAACGGTTCGCTGACGATGACGGCATCGGGTTCGGGGCGGAGCACTTCCGCCGCCGGCCGCCCGTCGAGGAACATCAGATTGCCGTAGTGGCCGAGCACTTCCCAGTCGCCGGATGCAAGAAACGCAGGCGCACCGCGGAACGTGATCTCCACCGAGCGAAACGGATCCACGGCGGCCACGCCCGGCGTCTGGCGGATGGCCTGGACGGTTTCCGGCGCAATAGTGGCCGAGCGCAGCCGCCCGCTGCGGCTGCCCGGCGCGCGAATGAAGAGGTCGGCGCGCAGTGTCTGCTCGGTCCAAAGCTCGACGGTGCGGCGAAAGCTGGTGACCATGATGGCCACGCTGGCCATCATGGCGATCGCAGTTGTCAGTGCCATGGCCAGCACGGAGGCGCGCCCCAGCGCAGCGCCCAGGCTGCGAGCGGCCAGCGTCCCGGTTATCGTTCCCGCTCGACCCAACAGCGTCGAGCAAATGCCGGAGTACCCGGCCATCAGCGCAGGCATCAGCAACGCGAACGCCGCTACCAGCAGCACCGCCGCGACGTAGCCAAACACCGGCCCGGCTTCGACCGCCGGCAGGCGAGCCGCGCCGTAGGCAGCCGCCAACACCAGCAGGCCGGCAGCGGCGCTGCGTCGCAGGCGCAGGCGCCGAGCGCGCTCGTGGGCTCCGCGGCGGAGCGCGTCGGCGGCTTCCACACGGGCAGCCTCCAGTGCGGGCCCGAGTGCCGACAGCAAAGCAAGGGTGACACCTACCGTCAGTGCGAACCCCGCCAGATGCCAGCCGAGAGCAACCGGGGCAGCAACGACGCTCACCCACAGGGCATTTACTGTGGCGGCGACCAACTTCAGGGCCTGGCCGGCCATCAGCCACCCCAACAGAATTCCAACGACCGAGCCCGCCAAGCCGAGCAGCACGGCTTCGGCCAGAAACAGGCCCACAACGGCGGAGCGCGTGGCCCCCACTGCCCGCAACGCCCCCACTTCCGGCCGACGGCGCACTACCGAGATCGCAATTGTGTTGTAGATAAGAAACGCCCCCACGATCAGCGAAACCAGGCTCAAGGCCGAAAGGTTCAAGCGAAAGGCGCGCAGCATCTTCTCCACCTGCTCCCCGCGCGCCTGCGGTCGTTCCAGGGAGACACCGGGTGGCAGTAACGTCGCCAGCCGAGCGCGCGTTTTCGCTAACCGTTCAGGAGGCACCACCAGGTCAATGCGATCCAGCTTGCCCTGGCGGCCGAACAGCAGCTGGCCGGCGGCGATGTCCATCACGGCGATATTGCCAGCCAGCGCCCGGCCCGGCCCCGAATCGGCAAGGACGCCGCGCACGGTGAACTTCTGCGGTCGGTCGTTGGCCACCAGGGTCAGCTCACTGCCTGACCGGAGGTGGTGGCGAGTGGCGAACCCGCGGCCCAGCAACAGCGAATTCGGGTCGGTCAACAGCAACAGCAGGTCGCGGGTGGTGGCCCGCTCTTCAGCGGCCCCTTCGGTGGCCCCTTCGGTGACAAGAATGTCGCGGACCGCCCGATCGGTGGCCAGGTCCACGGCCAGTATCTCCAGGGCCACGCCCGAGCGTGGCTCAACCGCGATGCCTTCCACCACCGGCGCGATCTCGACTTCCGCCTGCTGTCCCGCAAACGCGTTGTAAACAACGGGCAGCAGTTGCTCGTTGAAGGGAACCAGAGCTGTGATGCTGAGGTTGGCCCGGCCGCTAATCTCGATGACCGACTCCTGAAAGGAGGCGACAGCGCCGCGGTTGGCCAACTGAATGGCCACCACCGCGCCGATACCCAGCGCCACCGCGACCACGCTCAGCAGGGTGCGCAGGATGTCGTTCCACAGCGGGCGGAGGATGAAGCTGCGGAAGAGTCTCAGTCTGAAGTCCAAAGTCCAAGGTCCAAAGTCGTAGCCGGACAGTGCGTGCGTTCCGACTCTGGACTTTGGACCTTAGGCATTGGACTTCTCACTCTCGATGCGTCCGTCGCGCATCAACAGCAAGCGATCGGCGAAGGCCGCGGCCTCGCGGCTGTGAGTGGCCAGGATCACGGTGACTCCCAACTCGCGGCAGGCGCGAGCCATTAGCTCCAGGACCGTCAGGGCGGTGGCGCTGTCCAGGTTGCCGGTGGGTTCGTCGGCAAGCAGCACGGCGGGCCCGTGCGCCAGAGCCCGGGCAATGGCCACCCGCTGCATCTCGCCTCCCGAGAGCTGGTGCGGATAGTCGCGCCACCGGTCCCACAACTCCACCTGTTCCAGCACCCGGCGGACGCGCCCGGCGCCATCGCGTCGCCCGTCCAGCAGCAGGGGCAACTCGACGTTCTCCTGAACGCTCAGCGTCGGCAGCAGGTTGAAGAACTGGAAGACGAAGCCTACCTGGCGGCGGCGCAAGCGGGTGAGCGCATCGTCGGACAGCGCGCGTGTGGGCTGTCCCAGGAGATGCACTTCGCCGCCGGTGGGCCGGTCCATCGCCCCGGCCAGGTTTAACAGCGTGCTCTTACCGCAGCCGCTGCGCCCCACCAGGGCGGTGAAGCTGCCGGCGGGGAACGAGGCGGTAACGTCCGACACCGCGACAACTTCGCGGCCGTTGGCGGTATACACCCGCCTCACTCCCAGCAGTTCCACCGCGTCGGCCACAGTGCCATTCTAGTGCATTTGCCGTGAGCCCTGTCGGGAGCCTTTGCCGCAGGTGCCGATTCGAGCGTGAATCTAATCGCCTACTATTTGCATCGTACTCATTGCCTGAAAAAAACGGTGAAATTGGAAGTGGCGGGGTGGCCCGCTTCTTCACAAGACCTCAAGGAGGTCACTATGAAAAAGCAAGCTCTGACGGTTCTGGCGATGGCGGCTCTCTTGGCCATGGGGTCAGTGGCCTCTCTCCGCGCAGATAGCGGCGGGGAGGTCTGGGCGGACATCCCGTTTGATTTCATAGTCGGGAATACAGCGTATTCGGCCGGCAGCTACGCTATTCAGTACACCAACCCGCAGGGTGTGTTCGTAATTCATATTGGAGAAGATGAAAGCCGAAGCTTGCTGCTCTGGTCCAACACCGTGCCAGCCAAATCGAGAGAGGATTATTCTCCGAGGTTCATCTTCAACCGGTATGCGGATCAGTATTTCCTCACCCAGGTCTGGGCCGGAGGAGACATCGATGGGCGCGAACTCCCGGAGCTTCAGCGGCAGCGTGAGCTGGCCAAGGAGTATTTGGCCGAGAACGTGTCGGTGCCTCAGGTAGTCTTGGACGCTGCTCTGCGATCAGTACCCGTGGGATCAGCGAACAACCCTGCCGGAGCAGACGACTGATCCTATGAGTCCCGGCGAGGGCGCATCCAAAGGCAGCGTTCCGGCATCTTACGAAGAGGTGTCCGCGGAGGGCGCAGATTGCACAGATTTTTTCGTCGCCCCTTCAACCTGTGCTATCCGCAGATACCTCCCCTTTGAGAGACTGGCTAGGCCCCACACAAGGATGGCCGCAGGAGGTGATCGCACCAATGGATCCAAACGCTACCCTGAGACATAGAAGCCTTCGCCTGGGAGCAGGCGTCTGGCTCGCCGCGCTGCTGCTGGCCGGGCTTGTGCCTGGCGCCCCGGCGTCGCAACGAAAGCTGTCCATCAAAGTTGAAAAGAAGCCCAAACAAATCTCGCCCGGTTACGGCTCAAAACCCTTTGACGTCACACGCCATCTGATTCCCCTCCGGGATATTCAGGGCGGGGGGCCCCCGAGGGACGGCATTCCTGCGCTGGACTCTCCGAAGTTTGTCACGGTGGCACAGGCGGACCGGGTGCTGAGGGATTCCGACCTGGTGCTGGGGGTCGAATTCCAGGGCGTGGCCAAGGCCTACCCGATTCGCATCCTCAACTGGCATGAAATCGTGAACGACCAGGTGGGCCGGCAGCCGGCGCTGGTCACCTGGTGACCGCTGGCCGGCGCGGGCGTCGTGTACGATCCGCTGATCCAGGGCCGACGGCACACCTTCGGCGTCTCCGGCCTGCTCTACAAGCGCAATGTGCTGATGTACGACAGGCAGACGGAAAGCCTGTGGTCGCAGCTGCTGGCTCGGGCGGCCACCGGTACTCTCACCGGAACCCTCCTCCGCCTGTTGCCTTCGGTACAGACCACTTGGGGGAGCTGGAAGAAACAGCATCCCCGAACCCTGGTGCTGTCGTTCGACACCGGTCACCGGCGGGACTATTCCTGGGATCCGTTTGCAGAAGCTTCTTTGGACCGGAGGCCAGCTCTGGTCATCACCCTGAACGGGAAAACGAAAATCTATCCCTTTTCGCAGCTCAAGAAGCAGGTGAAGAAGACCGGCTCCCCGGTAACCGACCAGTTCGCCGGGAGGACCATCACTGTCGAATTCGATGCCAAAGACAAGACAGCCCGCGCCCGGGACGCGAGCGGCTCCCTAGTGCCGTCCTACGTGGCATTTCTGGCCAACGCGCGAGCCTTCTATCCGGACGCGCCCCGCTTCAAATCGAAGTGAATCCGGTGCCGTTACCCGGCACTCAGCCCCGGTACCCGCAGATGTAGCGCCGGACCCTACTTGCCGCCAAAGATTTCCCGGAACGCTTCCGCCAAGTCGCGAAGCGCGCTCTCCCCATCGCCTTCAAAGCTGGACCCGTGCATGATGGCGAGTTTCGTGGGCTTCAGGGCGGCCAGCTTTTGAAATATCTTGTCGGTGTAGTGAGTGTAGGGGGCGTAGTCGGCGAGAAAGCCCGCCTGGTACTCCTTCATCGCCTCGCGCGATCGCCCCACCACGTCGGACCTCGTCAGAGGCTCGACTTTGCCCACCTGATGGAACAGGTCCGAGCATAGCAACGTCTTCGTTGTTTCCTCAAACAGCAAGGCGGCGTCCCAGCCGTGGGGCAGGTGCGGCGTCCGGCATAGGCGAAAGCGGCGCTTTCCGGTGGGCAACACTTCTCCCTCGGTCATCCCCCGGGGTGGCCGGATCGAGAAGTCAGTCAGACTTACCGCTGCCCCCAGATCGCTGCAGACGGGTTGGGCCTTGGGGGCTAGCTCCAGCCATTGGTTCAAGGCGCCGCATTCATCCGATTCAAAGTGGCTGAACCCTATCCAACGAATCTCTGACGGATCCATAACGCTTGCCACTGCCTCGCGTAAATCCGGGAACATCCCCTTGAAGCCCGCGTGGAACAGCAGCGGCTCATCGTCGAGGACAAGGAAGTGGTTGAACTGAAGGTTGAACTGCTCCACAAAAGCTGAGATGCGATACAGATCTGGCCCGATTTCACTCACATGTGCCATGCTGTCTCTCCTTGTTTAGGAAATCGTTCGGATAACTTCTCGCTGTCCGGAACCCCTACGTTATCTGTCGGCGCCTGCGAAGTTCGTCCATGGCCACGGCCGCGACGATAACGACTCCAATGAGCACCTGCTGCCAAAATGGTGAGACGCCGAGCAGATTGCTACCGTTGGACATGAGGCTCATCAAGAACGCTCCCGCGATGGTGCCAGCAACAGACCCTTCACCTCCCGATAAGCTTGCTCCGCCGATGATCACGGCGGCAATGACAGACAGCTCGTAACCTTGCCCGGCTGTAGGTTGACCGGTCATCAGCCGCGAGAACTCAATCATTCCGGCCAGCCCTGTCGCCGCGCCAGCAAAGATGTAGATAGCGATCAGAAACCGACGGACGGGAATACCAGCATAACGTGCTGCCTCGACATTGCTGCCGATTGCGTAAGCGTAGCGCCCCAGGCGGGTGTACTTCAGAATGAACCCGGTTAACAATGCGAGGGCAGCCAGGATCACTAGAGGCACCGGAACGACCCCCAGAAAATTGCCATCTCCAAGCCGGCCGAAAGACGCCGGCAGATTCACCACAGGCAAACTACCCGTGATCACCAGGGTGAGGCCTCGCGCGACACCCATCGTGCCCAATGTGGCAATGAATGGACTGACTTTAAGCACCGTGATGAGCAGGGAATTTACCAGGCCCCACGCGGCGCCAGCCAGCATTGCGCCCAAGATGGAGGGTAGAAAGGGGACCCCCATCTGGAGCAGCATTGTGCCGCAAATTCCTGCGAAAGCCATGACCGATCCGACGGAGAGATCGATGCCACCCGAGATGATGATCAACGTCATGCCCAACGCCATGATATTGATGACGGCAGTCTGGCGGCAGACCGTCGATAGGTTTTGAATTGTGAGGAAATAGGGCGACAGAATCGAAAGAGTGATGAACAGGACCGCCACGCTAGCGAACGGAAGCATGCGCTCCAGCCATCCGCGCTGCGTGGCGTGTTTACGAAGCTTAGGCCCAACAGATGTCACTGCGGTCTCGACCGGTAGGTTGTCCATGTGCTAGAAACTCACAGTTGGATCGGTCTTTGTGCCTGCGAGTTACCTTACTAATTCCGTTGCCAGCTACTCTTGCCCCAGCGCTGCGTAGCGCATGATCTCTTCCTGTGTCGTCTGGGCTGTTGCTAGCTCTTTGACCAAACGACCGTTACGCATGACAAGAACTCGGTCTGTCATGCCCAGGATCTCTGGCAACTCCGAGGAAATGATCAGAATCGCAGCGCCAGCTCCAGCCAGCTGGTTCATGATGCGATAGATTTCCGTCTTGGCGCCAACATCCACTCCGCGAGTAGGCTCGTCGAAAAGAAAAATTCGACCCTGCCGAAAGAGCCACTTGGCCAGGACAATTTTTTGCTGGTTGCCGCCGCTCAACCGGTTGACCTTCTGGGCTAGGGAAGCTGCGCGAATCCGCAAACGGTCTAACAATTGCCGCGCTACCTGCTCTTCCTTCTTGAGATTAATGAGCCCCTTGCGAGTTATGCCGGACATATTCGCGAGGGTAATATTTTTCGCGACGCCGAGGTTTAGTGTGAGGCCCGTCCGTTTCCGATCCTCTGTAATGAGCGCCAGGCCGTAACGGATCGCGTCCTGCGGGGAGCGGATGGTGGCTTGCTCACCATGGATGAAGATTTGGCCGTCGACCGGTGGCGCCACCCCAAATATTGCTTCCGCCAGCTCGGTTCGACCTGCCCCAGTCAGTCCGGCGAGACCAACAATTTCTCCCTCGCGGACGCCAAAACTGACATTTACGAAACTCCTTGGGCAGGTCAGGTTGTGAACTTCCAGTGCGAGCTTCCCTCGCTGGGAGCTACGAGGTGGAAAGAAATCCTTTAATTCACGTCCAACTAAAGCGCGAATCAGCTCCCCGAAATCCTGGCGTGGCATGGCGCCTTCGTGAACTGTTTCACCGTCACGCAGGACTGTGGTGCGATCAGCGATCTGTGCGAGTTCCTCCAAACGGTGTGTCACGAAAATGACAGCAGTCCCGTGCTCTTTCAACCTCTGGACGACGCGAAATAACTCTTCTACCTCTCGGGATGAAAGCGATGAGGTCGGTTCGTCCATGATTACGAGGCGTGTAGCCCGGATGACGGCTCGGGCAATTTCGACCAATTGCCTTTGGGCCGGGCGCAAGCGACGAACCTGTATTTGCGGATCCAAGTCGAACCCAATCCGCTTGAGCGAGTCCCGGGTTTCGGAGAGTTCTCGTGTACGATCAATGATTCTGAATGGCCGGCCGAATCGGGTCGGTTCGTGGCCGAGGAATAAGTTCTCGGCCACGGTCAGATGGGGCGCCAGGTTCAGTTCTTGGTGGATCATTGTGATGCCCAGGCGCTCCGCATCGCCTCGAGAGGCGAGTGGGGTCAGCTCCTCTAGCCAGCGAATTTCGCCGCTGTCCCGTGGCACTTCGCCCCCGAGGATCTTGACCAGTGTGGACTTGCCGGCACCGTTTTCACCGACTAGCCCGTGAATCTCTCCCAATGCGACATGGAGACCGGCCTGTTTCAGGACTGGAACTCCTCCGTAGGACTTGTCGATTCCTCGGAGCTCCACAAGGGACGACGAAGGTTGGGAGACGATGCTGGGGACCCCATCGAGCGGCATGTGAAAATCTATTCCTTCAGGTAACGCTCAATGTCAGGATTGACCAAACGTTGAATTTTGGAATCATCAAGATTCTCGCGGGTAACCAGCGTGGGGGGTAGGTCGGTTCGTTTCGGTGGCTCGCGGCCGGCGCGGTAGTCGATAAGCGTCTTCAAGCCCAGGTATCCCATTTGAAAGGGGTCCTGCAAGACGAGCGAGTCGATGGTTCCGGCTCGCAGATCGTCTAGCAAGCTGGGAGAAGAGTCGAAGCCCACAATCTTTACCTTACCGGCCAATCCCCGTCCCTTAACAGCCTGGGCTGCTCCAACCGTACTCGACTCGTTTGAAGCGAAAATGCCCTCGAGTGCGGGATGGGCTGTCAGGATATCTTCGGTCACAGTGAGGGAGCGTGCGTATTCCGCCATGCCGTATTGCCAAGCTACAAGCTTGATGTCCGGAGACTCCTTCTGGAGCGTATCCTGGAATCCCTTCTCGCGTTCCAGGGTAGAAGCTGCGCCGGGCATGACTGCGATCATCGCCACTCTGCCCCGCCCACCAAGGATCTTAGCCAGACGACGTGCCCCCATCACTCCACCGGCATAGTTGTCTGTGGCGATAAAAGAAACATAGTCCTCTGTTTGGGCTCGCGAATCGAAGATGGTGAGAGGGATGCCAGCTCGGTGAGCACGCTGGATGGCCGGTACAAGAGCCTCCTGTTCGCTCGGAGCGAGCAGGATGCCGTCGACCCGACGGTTGATAAAGGCATCTATGATGGCGATTTGTTTTGTGAAGTCTGTTTCCAATGCTGGCCCATTCCAGGCGATATCCACACCTGACTCTCGTGACGCGGCCACCGCCCCAGCGTGCACAGATTGCCAGAAGACATGGGACTGGCCCTTAGGTATGACTGCGTACAGTGGTTGCTCACGTGTCTTACACGCGGGGAGTAGAAGAACGCATAGAAGCAGCAAAGCTTGGAACGCGCGGGCACTGATCTTTGGGAATAGAGGGCGTGAGAAGACGCTCAAATCCTTCATGCGAGATTCGGCCGTGCGGCTGTTTGCTCCGGCGAGGTGTCAGGCGCCCGCTCTTGCCTGCGACCAAAGAAAGGATACATCCTCTCCGGTCGCCCTGTGCCTCAAGCTCAGATCCGGCCTACAAAGCTTGAGCTTTTATCAATCAGCGAAAATCCTTGAGGTTTCCACGAGGGATCTGGTCTGCTGCTGGAACAAGTCCGTCAGCACTAAGAAAGGTTCGACCGCAGCGCGTGATAAAACGTCGCGGCAGAATACAATCATGACGACGATCTGACCACTCGCGTAGGCGCCGCCAGTGCCAAAGACAGTTTTCACTTTGTAGGTGGACACAAAGTCCTGTTCTGGAATGATCTTTCGGCCTTTGTGATCGCTTGCACGGGCAGCGTCCTCCACGAAGAACAAACCAAACGAACGCCCCACTGTCGCTGTTATGATTGCTGAGTCGTGGCTGTCAACCCACTGCAAGGGTACTCCAAGGTCCTTGAGCAGGCGGGAGATCATTTGAATACCGTCCACGAAAGCTGATGAAATCAGCGGTATTCCCATACGCCTTTTGGACAGGCCTCGATCGTTCCAGTCTGATTCTTGGCCGTGAGTCCCCGCGAGTGAGAGAACAGGAGTCGTGGCTTTTAACTCAGTGGCGGCGCCAGCCGACCCAGCCAGACTACGGACAAACTGTTCGTTCCTCAATGGCAACGCGAGGAAGGGCACTGTAACAAATACACGGGCGAGAACGATCGATTTATAAAACTGGGTATGCAGCGCCGTAGCCAGCTCCTGCGCGGCATCCTCCATGCAGTTCGACTGTTGTATTCGTGGTGAAGTCTTTACCCAAAGCTGCAAAATCGAGGCGTGGCCCTCGGCCAGCCCGGCGCCAGCCAGTGCATGGCTCGGATCTTGGAAGTTCATGCGCTGCAACATCTCTTCAAAGCGGGGGTCGGAGTGTCAAGGACTGATTTCTTTAGACACTGATTCTGAGAGTTTTTTACGCGACTAACGCATACCGTTTGGCGAATACCACAGGCGGCATGTTGAGCGCGGAGTGAATCCGCGTGTTGTTGTAGTCCCACAGAGTGCGGTAGATCTCCGCCACTAGCTCCCCCAGTGTTTTGAAGCGGTTCGGATCTCCCAGGTCAACCTTGAATTTGTCGTAGAACGATTCCTGGTATCCGTTCTCCCAAGGGCACCCCGGGCGGCTCCGTGAAATCACGATGCCGCATCCATCAAGGATTTCAGTGAACGCCATCGAGTCATACTCCCTCCCGTTGTCGGAGTGGAATAGACCCGGGCGCGGATGATGGAGCAGGGCGTTGGAAAGCGCCTGAATGGTGAGCGCGGCTCCCTTTCTCACCGCAACCTGGATTCCCAGGATCCGGCGGGTGTAGAGATCGATCACGGTCGCCACATAGACCTTCTTTCCGTGCTGCACGAACTCGGTGAAGTCCGTTGCCCAGATGTGGTTTGCATATGCGGGCATGACCGCGAGCAGGAGGTTGGGATAGGTCCGGGAAACCTTGGATTTTCTCCATTTTCTGCCTCTCCTGCGGTAGGGCTTGATGCCAAACAGACGCATGACCCTCTGCGCCCGCTGGCGGCAGAGTCCCAGTGCCGTAGCAATTCGCCGGGAGCCGTAGGAGGGATGGATCTGCAGCTCTTCTTCCAGGCGGACCTTGAGGCGCCAGTCCTTCTCCTTCATTCTTGGGACGTAATACAGGCTCGCGCGGGATATGCCAAGGGCTCGGGCAAGCGCTGATTTGTTTCTTCCTTCGCTCAATTGTTTTTTTGAGTCATGGAGAGCTTGAGCGTGATCTCGCCCACGAGTTCCAGGAGTTCTCTGTTCTGCTTCTGAAGTCGGGAGAACTCCGCCCCGGACGGGGCACCGGTTGCTCCTTTTACCATCCAACCATAGATGGTCCCTTCAGAAATACCGTGATCCTTGGCGGCCTGGGCCACCGAGATGCCTTCTTCCTTGACGCGGCGTAGGATATCGGCTTTTACGTCAGCTGCAATACGATGATGTTTTTTGTTCATATGACACCAGGGTAGTTAATTCCCAACCTCAGTGTCTAAATTACCCAGTCCAGGGCAGGTTATCCATCCCTGAGCAATTGCGGGAGATTCGTCTTTATGCTGAGAAACAGGACATTCAGATCGTTGCTGAGTACTTGGAGGCCGCGAGTGCCTTTCAAAAAAACGGTAAGCGGACCGAATTCTACCGGATGCTTGCCCAGGCGAAGGCCGATCCCCAGGTGTCTTTGATTCTGGTGCATGACTTTTCCCGGTTCTCCCGCGATAGCCTTCAAGCGAAGTCCTTAGTTCGAGAACTTCGTGAATCGGGAATCCGAGTTGTTTCCTTGAATGATCCTGAGTTCGATCCTGAATCCGTGGTTGGCGTCTACATGGAGGCCATCACCTTTGCGAAGAACGAGGCGTATTCGCGAGAGGTAGCTTTTCACACCAGGAAGGGCTGCAGGGCGAACGTTCAGACTCGAGATCCAGAGACCGGCTGGTGCTACAAGAACGGCGGTCAGCCACTTTGGGGGTACCGGTATGAGCGATTGGTTCGCGGGAACAGCAAGAAGGGTGAGATTCACAAGAGCATCTGGGTCTTGGATGACACCGTTGTGAACGGTCGCCCGGTGCATGCATGGGCACGATACTGTCTTGTGGAACTAGCCGCAAAGGGTGCTTCTCTGAGCGAGCTGCGTGACTTCTGCAACAAAAGTGGGATTCCTGGCCGACGAAAGCCCTACTGGTCTACATTCACTTGGAATGCGATCCTGCAACCCAGCGTTTTGCTTCAGTACCTCGGCTACGGCGTCTGGAACGTCCGCAAGAAGAATGGCCAGGAGAAACCGTCGTCGGAATGGGTGATCGTTGATAATGCGCATCCGGCGCTCTTGAGCCAGGAGGAGGTCCTAGCGATTGGCTCCGCCCGTAAGAAGCAACGGGAGAAACGGTTCGATGCTGGTTACGGCAAGAGCCGGATTACAACCTATTTGCTCAGCGGTGGCCTGTTCAAGTGCGGACGTTGTGGCGGGAACATGATTGGTCTCCACAGGGACGGACGTTACTACTATGTTTGCGGAAGCGAGCCATATCGGCGGGGAATCGGTTGCGGGCCAGGCGTTTATGTTCCGAAGCAGCAGGTGGAGTCAGAAGCCATCGGAGGCTTGCAGCGCCTTCTCAGCGTATGTACCAACCCCCAGGGGTTTACTCGCAAAGTGAACCAAGAACTTCGACGGATCTGGCAAGCCTCAACCGGCTTTGACCCCCATGCCGAATGCAAGGTGGTTGCTATTGACTCGAAGATCGCCAATATCCACCGAGCCATCGAAGAAGGACTACAAGATGCTGACTGGGCCAACGAGAGGCTTTGCGAGTTGGTGGCGGAAAGGAAGGCGTTGACGGCTGCGCGAACGGCAATCGGCTCGCCTCCACAGATCGACGTCGAGACTGCCCTAGAATACCGCCGGGATCTAGGGAAGCTCCTACGCTACGGGGAGCCCCTTGAGCGGAAGCGTTTCCTTCGAACCTGGATCCAGGAAGCAAGGCTGAGCCCCGAAAGCCTGGAAGTTGAGATCACCTTTCAGATGCCGGGGAACATTATGGAAGGAGTGGTTGCGGGGGTTGGATTTGAACCAACGACCTTTGGGTTATGAGTTTAACCCCTTTTGGCTAAGTTATTCATTTCGCGGTACGCATAGCAATGTTGAGGAAGCTTCAGGAAGGCTTGGAAACCCTTATCGAACCCTAATCGAACCCAAGAACTCCCCCGCTCCTAGTCCAGTTTCGGAAGTTGAACTACCTGCTTAGGCATCTTAACAAGGCTCCGTTGAGGACCTCCGTCTCGGCGTACTGTGGGAAAGGTCGGGCGCAAGCCTCGGTCAAGCGCGCTTTTCCGTTACGGTCATCCGAATCCAAGTCGCACGATTGCCTTCTACCTTGAGTACCTCGGCCAAAACGCCGGGCGCGTCGATACGATCGCCTTTTTCCAAGAAACGTCCCACCTGGGCCACTAGGTAGCCGGAAAGTGTGTTGACGTTCGTGGCATGCAGGTCGAGTTCCAGGGCCCGGTTCACCTTTTCAAGCGGGGTCGCACCCCGAACGACATAGCGTCCATCCCCCTGACGGACAATCTCCGGCGTCTCGGCGTCAAACTCGTCCGGGATCGCGCCGACGATCTCCTCAATGAGGTTCTCTAGCGTGATGATGCCCGCGGTGCTGCCGTGTTCGTCCACAACGATAGCCATGTGCTGCCGGGTTCGCTGCATCTCGGTGAGCAGTTCGTGGATGCGCTTGGTTTCCGGCACCGCGCGTACCGGTCTCAGCAGCGAGGTGAAGTCGCCGCCGGACTCCAGACCGAGCAGGTCCTTGATGTGGAGGATCCCAAGCACCTCGTCCAGGCTGCTCATACAGACGGGGTAGCGCGTGTGCCGGCTACGGTGCGCCTCTTCGAGGCGTTTGGCCAGCGACCAGCCGGCATCCATCCAGGCCACCTCGCCGCGCGGGACCATCACCTGGCGGCAGAGCAGCTTGTCGAAGTGAAGTACCGCGTCGAGCATGCGCAGCTCGGCGGCGGTCAGCTCGCCGGTCTTACCGCCCGCGTGGATCATTGCCAGGATCTCAGCCTCGGTCACCTCTTGGGGCCTCTGACTCGGGACAAACAACTGGGTGAATCTCTCTGTTATGCGTACGAGAGGGTGCAGCGATTTCTCCAATACTGCCATCGGCCAGACCACCGCCGACCAGAGCTGGCGCCAGTGAACTGCTCCGTAGACCTTCGGTAGGATCTCCGAGATAAAAAGTATAGCCACACTGAAGGCGATGGCGAACGTAGGCACCCAAGCGGCGCCCAGTTCCCGCGCGGCGAACATGCCTCCCAGCGAAGCCCCTACCGTGTGCGCGAGGGTATTCAGGATGAGAATCGCGGAAGTTGGTGCGGATATGTTGTGCTTCAACTCGAGAAACCTCCGCGCGGCGGATTCGCGCTCGCCCTCCTTTGCTGCGGCTTCGAGAGTAGCGAGCCGGGTCGAGTACAGCACCGCTTCCAGCAGCGAACAGAACGTGGACACCATCACCGTGCTCGCCACCACCAGCAGCAATACAGTCATGTTGTACTCCTTCCTCCACCCAGATCTTGCCATGAACCAGCTTGGTCGCGAGCATCGAAATACCGTGTGTACCCAGATACCACGGGGATGTCGGAGGGGTGTTTCCTGGGGCCGGGTGTCATGAGCCGCTGCGAATCATCGCTCGCCACTGGGGTTATTCCCAGGTCAGCCCACAGCGAGGCTCTACGACGCGTGGTAGACGCCCTGCGCACCCGACACTACAGCCGCCGTACCGAAGCGACCCATCTATTGGAAGACGGTTACGACATTTAGCTAAGAGGTTTTCGAAGGGGGCTGAGAGTTTATGGTCAATCCAGTTGACAAATTCGACCGGCCTGCCCGGTTCATCAGTTATCCCCATTGACACGAATCATGGTGTAAAATACATGGCAGATCCTGAACACCGCTAGGAGAGTGGCTTATGGACCCCTCCGACGGACTGGCCTATCGTCCAACTTTCTCGCGTCGGGAGCTTCTCGTTAAGACCGGGCTCGGATTCGGAAGCGTGGCGCTTGCAGGGATCCTCCATTCGGAATCCTTGCTTGCAGCAGTGCCGGAGGTCTCCTACCAAGACCTCAGGCCAAGGCCAGGACACTTCCCCGGAACGGCCAAGGCGGTGATTCACTTAATGCAGAGCGGGGGCCCGAGCCAGGCCGACCTTTTCGACCCCAAACCCGAGCTTCAAAAGCGGGGTGGACAACCGCATCCAGATGGCGTTGAGATCCACCAGCCAAACAACAAGAATGTGCTCTTCCCCAGCCCGTTTGCATTCTCCAAGTATGGGGCGAGCGGTATGGATTTCTCCGAAATGCTGCCCAACCTGGCGACGTTGGCCGACGACCTGTGCATGGTCCGCTCGATGTACTCGGAGCACAACAACCACCCGGAGGGGACCAACCTGCTTTACTCGTGCCGGATCTTTCCGGGCCGGCCGGTGATGGGCGCCTGGATCAGTTATGCCCTCGGCACGGAGAACCAGAATCTGCCTGCCTACGTGGTGCTGCGGGACCCCGAAGGTTACCCCGACGGCGGCAAGCAGGGATGGAGGAGCGGCTGGCTGCCCGCGTTGTTCCAGGGCGTGGAGTTCAGCTCTTCGGGCGCGCCTGTGCGCAACCTGGACCGGAACGAACCGCTGCCTCCGGGCGTACAGCAGAGGAGCCTGCAGTTTCTGAGCAAGATCAACGCCCTGCACCAGCGGGACCACCCGAGGGAGTCGGAATTGGACGCGCGCATTCGTAACTACGAGTTAGCCGCCCGGATGCAGTTGGCCGCCGCCGGGGCGCTCGATATCTCCAAGGAATCGGAAACCACCAGGAAGATGTACGGGCTGGACAATCCGGTGACTGCCGACCTTGGGACGCGTTGTCTGATGGCTCGAAGGCTGGTCGAAGCCGGCGTGCGCTTCGTGCAGATCTTCCCCCAGAAGGGCATGCCGTGGGACCACCACAAGAAGCTGAAGAAGAACATGATCGAGATCTGCGCCAAGACGGACCGGCCGGCGATGGCCCTGATCAAAGACCTAAAGAGCCGGGGCCTGTTGGACACGACGATTGTGATGTGGTGCGGGGAGTTTGGGCGGTTGCCGACGACACAGAACTCCGACGGTCGCGACCACAATCGTAACGCCTTCACACTGCTGCTGACTGGTGGCGGATTCAAGAAGGGCCTGATCTATGGGGCCACCGACGAGTTCGGCTACAAGGCGGTGGCGAACCGGGTCAGCGTCCCAAGCCTGCATGCCACCATCCTGCACGCGCTGGGCATCGATCACGCGCGGCTCACCTACCGACATGGCGGCCGCGTTGAAACCCCCACTGATGTGAGCGTCACGGGGGCCAAGATGGTCGGCGACATTCTGATGAAACCGTCACAAGCGTAAGGTGGGATGGGGCTGAGCGGGATTCGAGGCGGGATTCGAGCAAAGATGCGTTTCCACATCCGTAAAGGACTGGGCCCCCTACTTGCGGTGCTCGTGGGAGTTGGCTGCGCCGCGGCGCACGAACCGCAATTTGAGCGGGGTGTGAAGCCGATCTTGCAGGCCAACTGTTTTAGCTGCCACGGAGGAACAGCGATGATCGGCCTGGACCTCCGCACGGCATCTTCCATACTTCAGGGCAGCCATCAGGGCCCGGTTGTCGTCCCCGGGTCGCCACAGAAGAGCCTGCTTTACCAGAAGGTGGCCAGCCGGGCCATGCCACCTCCGGCGTTTGCGCTAAAGCTCACTGATGCGGAGATCGAGACAATCCGAAAATGGATCGAGGCTGGTGTGCCTTCTGAGGAGGGCGACACCAACCAGAAGAAGCTGCAAGCCGAGCAGATTCGCTTTGAGAGAGAGATCCTGCCGATCCTCCGCTCCCGCTGTTTTGCTTGCCACGGGATCGACAACCCAATGGCGGGCCTTGACCTGCGGACGGTGGTATCGGTGCTCAAGGGGAGCGCCAATGGTCCCGTCATCTCGGAAGGCGGTTCGGACAAAAGCATCCTGGTCCGGATGATCTCGACGAAGAGCATGCCGCCTCCCGGCACCGCTGAGCCCCTCAGCGAGTCGGAGCTGGAAAAGTTGCGTCAATGGGTGGATACCTTGCAAGTGAGCCCGCGGATGCTGGGAGTCAATGAAAGAGTGACCTTCACGAAGGTTGAAGCTCGCGAAGTCACGGCGAAAGACCGGGAATTGTGGGCATTTCGCAAGCCAGTCAAGCCGCCAGTTCCCAAGGTCAAGAACCAGAAACGAGTGCGGACCCCGATTGACGCGTTTGTGCTGGCCGAGCTGGAAGCGAAGGGGTTGACGTTTTCTGCCGATGCACCTGAGTTGGTATTGATGCGGAGGGCGCATTTTGACTTGGTCGGACTGCCTCCGGCCCCGGAAGAGATCGCGGCATTCCAGAGTGGCAGCAAGCCCGGGACTTACGAAAGGTTGATCGACGATCTGCTCGCATCACCCCACTATGGCGAGCGTTGGGCGCGCCACTGGTTGGACGTGGCTGGCTACACAGATGTCCAGCTTTTCGACAACACTCCGACCTCGACCCGACTGTTCGACGGGATCTGGCGCTATCGGGATTACGTCGTTCGGTCGCTCAACGCCGGCAAGCCGTACGACCGCTTCCTCATGGAGCAGATCGCCGGAGACGAGCTGGTAGACTGGCGTTCCGCCAAGAAATACACTCCGGAAATCTTAGACTCTCTCGTCGCAACCGGCTTCCTGCGGAGCGTGTACGACCGCACGGACCAGGACGTCGTCAGCCTGCCGGGCGAGCGTTACGACGTGCTGTTCCACCTTCTGGATAAGTTCGGAACCGGCGTCATGGGGCTTACGCTGAACTGTGCCCGCTGCCACAGCCACAAATTCGACCCGATTCCACAGCGAGACTACTACCGGTTCCTTTCGGTCTTCGCGCCGGCCTACAACCCGGCGAACTGGCTGCAGCCAAAGAACCGGCATCTGCCAAACGTCTCGAACCTGGAGCTGGAGGAGATCAAGAAGCACAACGCGGAGATTGATCAACGGGCAAGCGCGCCCAAGCAGAAGCTGGAGCGGCTGCGTCGGCCATACAAGGAGCGTCTGCTGGAAGTCAAACTGGAGAAACTTCCGGCCGAAATCCGGGCGGAAGCAAAGGAGGCGTTGGCCACTCCGGAGGACAAAAGGGACGCGGTGCAGAAATTCCTGGTGATGAAATTCCAGAAGACGCTGGAAGTGAAGCCCGAGGAGGTGAGCGCGGCCTTGAGTCCCGAGGACAAGGCAGCCGCTACAAAGCTGGAGGAGCGGATGAAACTCCTTGAGAGCTACCGCCGCCCGACGGAGAAGATTCAGGCCCTCTGGGACGTTGGCCCCCCTCCCAAGATGCGGCTGTTGCAGCGCGGGGAGGTGGAAGCACCAGGGCCTCCCGTGCAACCTGGCTTTCTTTCAGTCTTGTCCCCGCCGGGCAAGTCCGATTTGGTGCAGCCGCCCGACTTGAAGGGCGACTCCAGTGGGTATCGTCTGGCCCTGGCGCGCTGGCTGACCAGCCGCGACCACCCGCTCACGGCACGGGTGATAGTAAACCGGGTTTGGCAACATCACTTCGGAAGAGGGATCGTGGCGACGCCGGACAACTTTGGCCGCAACGGTTCTCCTCCCACACACCCAAAGCTTCTGGACTGGCTCGCTGTCGACTTCATGGAACACGGATGGAGCCTCAAGCGTCTGAACAAGTTGATCATGACCTCTACCGTGTACCGGCAGGCATCACGCCAGCCTGCAGAGGGGAAGCAGTCGGCGGCGCTGGCCGTGGACCCGGGAAACAAGCTTCTCTGGCGGATGAATCTTAGGCGCCTCGAGGCAGAGGCTATCCGGGATGCTGTGCTGGCGGCGTCCGGAAAGCTGGACCGGACAATGGGAGGAGCGCCCATCTTTGCGCCAGCCATTGCTGACGGGTTGTCCAAGCTAGAGGACGGTTTCAGAAAGAGC
Organism: Terriglobia bacterium; assembly: GCA_965223005.1. Taxonomy (GTDB): domain Bacteria; phylum Acidobacteriota; class Terriglobia; order JAJPHL01; family JAPKYU01; genus CBDBKE01. The sequence continues at coordinate 813,490 of CBDCVK010000010.1, forward strand.
TTGCCCATCCCCACTGAAGGTGAATGGCGCCGAAGCCTGTACCTGTTTGCCAGACGCAACTATCCGCACACTTTTCTTGAGATGTTTGATTCGCCGATCATGCAGACCAATTGCACGCGGCGCCTCAACTCGGTCTCTCCGCTTCAATCACTCACCTTGCTGAATGACAACTTCATGGTTGAGAGCGCAGGTTATCTAGCTGACCAGGTGTCCGGTGTGGCGCGCGAAGGAAGGGCCGCCCGGTTGATCGAGGCGGCCTATCTGCTCACGCTGTCGCGCCCGCCAACGGTTGCAGAGAAAGAGCTGGCGCAAGCCCTTTTGCAGGATCAAGAAGAATTGCACCGTAGGGCGAACATGACTCCTGATAAAGCCGCCAAAGCTGCGCTCGCCAACCTGTGCCACATGCTTCTAGCCAGCAACGAGTTTCTGTATATCGAGTGAAGCTCACCTCACGACCACGCTGCTGAGAGGGTCCCACGCGATGATCATCTCTGGGGACGGGACTACGAGCGACTTGGGCTATCTCTCGACGGTGGAGCCCGCCGCCGACTCGCTTCTGACGGTGTGGAATTGTTAGATGGCTGTTAGATGGCTGTTAGATGAGACAACTAAGGGGTTAGAGCATCCGGCCCTAACCCCTTGATTTTTTGGTTGCGGGGGTTGGATTTGAACCAACGACCTTTGGGTTATGAGCCCAACGAGCTACCTGACTGCTCCACCCCGCAGCTTTATCCTATCGCGGTACGAACGGCCCGTCAACTGTCCGCCCACGCCACCCAGCAAAACTGCTGCCCCGGGCACCCGAGTGCAGCGCGGTGGCGCCGCGCCAAGCCCCCGAGAAGATAAGCTTTCCTTCCGCAAAGACAAGAATACCCTGAAGATTTCCTGAAGAAGTAGCGCCGTGCTGTTGCTCACCGAAAGCGAAGTTCGTCGGTTGCTGAACATGGATACAGCCACTCGCCCGTCTGAGAAGTAGCATTTTGGGGGGCTACATGTTAGATTGCTGCCCGCTCTCCAACGTCACTGCCGTCTCGGACGCCGCCGGCAAGCCGGTGGGGAGGCGGCCAGCAATCCGCGAGGTCGTATGCGTAAGAAACGCTGCAGTTGGATTTTTGGGGTTCTAATCTTGATCGTGGCCGTCCCGGTGGCCCCCGCGACTGTTCTCCAGAGGCTTTTCCTAGATGACATGGCGGGGAAATCCGCCGTAGTCGTTCATGCCACCGTGATCAGTTCTCGCGCCGATTGGAACGCCAGCCACAGTTCCATCTGGACGGTCTACACAGTGCGCGCGCACCAATACCTGAAGGGTTTCCTGGGGGAAACCTTTGAGTTTCGTGAGCCCGGGGGCACGGTGGGCAACGTGAGAATGTATGTTGCCGGCGCGCCGAAATTTCTTGCAGCCGAGGAAGTGGTCTTGTTTCTGTGGACGGACGGGCGGAGCGGGCGCTATCAGTGCATCGGGTTCGAGCAAGGGGCCTTAAGAGTGCGCCAGGAGGGGACCGTAAAGTTGGTCAATCGCAGCATCCCGGTCCTCCCGGAGCAAGCAGTCCAGGCGCGCTCCCCGCTGCGGTCGCGCTTGGGGCCGGTCTCCGGCACCAGCCGGGAGCTCGGGGCCCTACTGGGGGAAGTGGCCGCGGTCCTGGCCCTGGCCGAGGCAGCTGCTGACGGAAAGGAGGCACGCTAATGCGAACGCGCGTCTGCTTTGCCTTCTCTCTGCTGGTGCTCCTGGCGTTGCAGTCCATACCTGGGAGTGCTTACACCCCGTCCGCCACCGACCAAGGGATCCTGCTGCGCTGGGCCAACGGGACGGTGATCCAGTACGTCTTCAACGAAAACTTCGCTCCGAACAACGACAACGCACTCGCGCGCGCGGCGGTCGGAGACGCGCTGCGAACGCTGGAGGCGTCCATCTCCGGGAGTTCAGGGGTGCGCTTCGAGGACGCTGGTACTACCGCGCTGAACAAGGCCGGCTTTGACTGCATCAACCTGATCACCTTCACCGCCCCCGACCCCGGGGACCAGCTCCCCGACGGCGTTCTGGCCCAGGCCCGCCTAATTGCCAGCACGACCGCCGGGACCTTCGATGTTTGCGGTGAAACGCTGAGTGTAAGCGCCGGGCAGATCTTAGACGCCGACATGTTGTACAACACCACCAAGGCGTTGACGACCTCGCTGGTCCAGGAGGATGTGTTTGACATTCAGGGCCTGGCATTACACGAAGGCGGGCACTGGCTTGGCCTGAACCACACCGGGATCGTTGCGGCGGTCATGCCGCCTTTTGGCGAAGGTGGCGAATCTCCTGTACGACGCCTGCACAGCGATGACACGGCCGGCCTGACAGCCATCTACGGACTCTCGGGAGGGTCCATCTCCGGCCGCATCACTATTGCTGGCGGCAACGTGAAAGCCGCGCACGTGGTCGCCACCAACTCCACCACGGGAGTGACCACGGCCTCAGCCACCAGCGACCAGGACGGCTACCGCATCTTGGGGCTGCCCGCGGGCAGCTACAGGGTCTTCGTAGAACCGTATGATGGTCCGGTCACGCTTTCCGACCTGCCGGGATTTTCCAGGACGGCAACACTCAGTTCGAAACCACCTTTCTGACGAATCCGGTGACGGTCGGCACGTCCGCAGTCAGCGGGGTGGACATCGAGGTGGCCGCATCCATGGCTCCAGCGGACCTCGCCCGCATAGGCCTACTGATGGGCAATTCGTTCTTCCTCGGCGGAGTACCCGTTTCGGTTCGCCGGGGCGCCGACTCCTCCATCGTCCTGGACGGCCAAAACCTCTCCGGGCAGGCCAGCTTTTCTTCCCCCGGCATTACGATTGTCAGCTCGGGGACGTTCACCGATTCAACCGGGGCCACTCGTCAGTTTGTGGACACCAGTGTGGCCGCGGACGCGGCGCTAGGCCCGACGGACGTCTATTTCGGCTCCGCCTCGTATACTTCGGGGGTGGTGGTGACACTGAACCCGCAGGTGCCGGCTGGCGGCATCGTAGATGGCGCCGCGTTCAACCAGAACACGTCAGCGCCACACTACGCGCCGGGCAGCATCATCTCCCTGTTCGGCAATGACCTGGCCGAGCAGCTTGGGGGGCCAGACCGCACGCCGCTGCCGACCCAGCTGGCCGGGGTCTCGGTGCTGGTGGGGAACCGGCTGGCGCCCTTGTTCTTCGTGAGCACCGGGCAAATCAACGCGATGATTCCGTTTGAGACCGTCGGCAACAGCGTGAACGTTTCCGCAATTGCTGGCGCCAACTCGCAGAGCACACCCGTCACGTTGCAACTAGGTTCGTCGGCACCACGCATCTTCATGGTGCCCAATACGGACCAAGGCGCCATCCAGAACGGGTCCCGCAACAATGTGCTGGTGGATGCCGCCAATCCAGCCCAGGCGGGCGACGTGCTGGTGATCTTCGGGACCGGTTTAGGAGCGGTCACCAACCCACCCGCAAGCGGAGTGGCCGCCTCTGGAAATCCCCTCTCCACGACCATCGAGGTTCCCACCGTGACCATTGGCGGGCAGGCGGCGGTAGTGGATTTCTCCGGACTGGCTCCGTCCTTCGTGGGGCTCTACCAGGCGAATGCCAGGGTGCCCGGTGGTTTGCCCCCCGGCCGCGTGCCGGTGGTGATCAGCACTTCGGCCGGGTCCAGCAACCAGGCGATGATTTCCGTGCAGTAGGCAGAGTTGCGCGGTGCGGGCTACGGAGTTTCCTGTCGGGCGCGGCTAACGGACACCGGTCAGCACGTCGTTGGCGAACCGCAAAAGATCGCGCCGGGTGATGATGCCTATGACCCGCTCGCCGTCCATCACCGGCAGGCAACCTCTGTGCTGGGCGTAGAGTTGAGCGCCGGCTTCGGTCAGGGGGGCTTCCGGACTGATCGTCGTGACCTCCTTGGTCATCACTTTGCCCACCAGGGTATTCTCAAAGATCTCGTTGTACTGCTCGGGTGTGCTGTGAAGGATGGAAGGAGCATAGCGGCGTATGTCGCGCTCGGTCAGCAGCCCGACCATGCGATCTTCGCTGACCACCGGCATATGCCGGACGCCGGCTCGGCGGACCAATAACTCCGCATCGAGCAGCCGGTCCTCCGGGCTCAGGGTTTCCGGGTTGGAAGTCATGTAATCCTTCACATGCAACTCAGCGCGTTTGGCGGCCGCCTCGCTCATTGTGGACCCCCCTAAAATTGTTAACGCGATTGTATTGTCACCGTGCCCGAGAAGCAAGGGCCCCGTAAGACTAGCGCGCGCCGCTCAGCACGTCGTTGGCAAACCGCAACAGATCGGCACGAGTGATGATGCCCACCAGTTGCTGGCCGTCCATCACCGGCAGGCAGCCCAGCCGCTGAGAATGGAGTAGGGACGTGGCTTCGGCCAACGCCGCATCCGGGCCGATGGTGGTTACATCCCTGGTCATCACCGTCCCCACCAACGTCTGCTCAAAGGTCTTGTTGTACTCCTCTGGTGTGCTGTAGAGAATGGAAGCCCCATGACGGCGAACGTCACGCTCGGTCAATAGCCCAACCAGGCGTCCGTCGCTGACCACCGGCAGATGGCGGACACCGGCTCGCCGGATCCGCAAATCCGCATTTAGAAGGTGATCCTCCGGCGTCAGCGTCTCCTGAGCCGAACTCATGTAATCCTTAGACCCGCAAGGAAGCAAAACGAGATTCATTTTCGCCCATGACACTCCGCCCTTAGCCGGCACGCCCGATTGTATGGTTGGCCGACTCCCGGCGCAAGGGGCTACTTGCTGAGATACCGCAGAGTGTGCAAGCCCCGCCCCGGGGCGTAGCCGGTCATTTCCAGATACCCGTGAGCCACAGCGCGACGGCCCTGCTTGTTTCCCGTGGCGCGGGTAGCTCCTTCCCAATAGGTAACCCCAGTTGTTTCTCGGGTGACCAGTTCCTGAGCGCGAACCGCGGCGTGGACCTCCAGGTCCAGGTCCAGCTCCGGAACCTGGACCCGCCAGTCGAGCGGGTATTGGGCACCGCTGCGAGGACTTCGCCACCGCGCCCTTGGCTGAGGCAGCAGCCGCAACTGGGTGGCTCCCAGCACCCGTGGTGGCCCCCGCGGAGGAATGTAGGTGCCACCAGAGTGCGAAGCACGGCCGTCTCGCCGCCGGAGTTGAAATAGCATCAGCTCCGAACCATCCTCAAATTGCAGGCTGAACCAGTCCCACCCGGATTGCTCCGGGGCGAGTTGGCTGGTGGAAAATTCATGATCCATCCACGCCAGACCGGAGACCGCGAACTCTTGCCCGCCCAAACGTATCGCTCCCGTAGCTTGCAAGCGGGAGAAGGAATAGTAGTGAGACGCGTGCCCGACACCCGGGCCTTTGCGGCTGATTCCGTCGCGGCCGTGGATGACCGGCGGCTTCGCCGGCCGCAACTCCAGTCGCAGTGCGAAATCCCTGGCCGCTGCCTCCAGCCGGTGGTGCTTCGGGCTGATGGTGGTACTCCAATCGCCCACCCAGACGCGCGCTGCAACCTCCGACAGGGGTCCCGACAGTGGCTGCCCCGTGTCGGCAGTGGTGGCGCCCGCCAGTCCCAGCGCCCCGCGATGCATGCGCTGCGTGTAGCGGAAGGTGTCCTCCCGAATATCGGTCACCGCCACATGCGCCAGGTACAGGTGCTTGATGCGCCAGCGGGAAGAGTTTGGATACGGGTTGGCAATACCTTCCCGGAAGAAAGTCAGCTCAAACCCAAACGATCGCCCATCGGGCGTCTTCACATTGCCCGTGTAGTACCACCATTCGGTCCGGAAGTCGGGGTGCGAGAAGTGGTCGCGGGGAAACTCAAAGCGGTAGCCGGGCAGAGCCAGCCGAAACCGGCTCTCCTGGGCCAAACCGATGGCAGGCATAGCGGGGAGCGTGCAAAGCAGGAATCCTAGCGCCAGCGCAAATTTCCGGGTCGCCGTCTTAGTCCGGCAGCGTTGTCGTTCAGGGGGAACCCTCCCGGCCAAACCACGCGTTCGCACCGGTCACAACCGTATCGAGACGTGGGGCCGCCGCTCGAGATGGATGCTATCCACGAAGCGCACCTTGCCGGCGCTCCGGGTGAGCACCAGGGAGTGGGTCCGCGTCCCGTCGCCAAAAAAGCGGACGCCGCGCAGCAGGTTGCCGTCGGTCACGCCGGTGGCCGCAAATAGAATGTTGTTGCCGGGAGCCAGATCGTCGGTGGTGAAGATGGCTTTGGGATCCTTAATGCCAACGCTTTGGATGCGCTCGCGCAGCTCCGGCCTGTCCACCACCAGCCGGGCCAGGATTTCCCCGTTCAAGCAGCGCAGGGCGGCGGCGGTTAGCACGCCCTGCGCTGCTCCGCCCACTCCCATCAGAGCATGGACTGCGGTGCCCCGGACCGCAGCGGAAATACCAGCCGACAGGTCTCCCTCGTTAATCAAATGAATTCGCGCGCCCGCCGCGCGAATTTCGCTAATGAGCTTTTTGTGCCGGGGACGATCCAGCACCACCACCACCAGGTCCTCCACCTCGCGGTCCAGGTGGCGCGCCAGGCGCTTTAAGTTCAGCGCCACCGGGGCATCCAGCTCCATGGCGCCCCGGCCCTCCGGCCCGACGATGATCTTGTCCATGTAGCACCGGGGAACGTGCAGCAGGCCTCCAGGCTCGCTGGCCGCAAGCACCACCAGGGCGTTCGGGGCACCGGTGGAGCAGAGGCTGGCGCCCTCGAGCGGGTCGGCGGCGACCTCCACCTGGGGCAGCTTGGTGCTCTCGCCGCGCCCGACCTTCTCACCCACGTACAGCATGGGAGCTTTGCCCCGCTCTTCTTCGCCGATGGTGACGGTGCCCCTCATCGGCACGGTGTCCATCGCGCGCCGCATGGCCTCAACGGCTACCCGGTCAGAATGCTTCCGGTCGCCCATGCCCATGGTGTGAGCCGCCGCAATGGCCGCTTGTTCGACCGCCTGTAGAAACCAAGGCGAAAGCTCGCGCTCGATCGGCCCTCCCATCGCTCTTCATTACAGCACAGATGCCGGGATACAGCATAGATGCCGGGATGGAGCCAGCCACGCTCTAAGCGGCTCGCGATACTCAGCAGTCGGCGGGCAGCTAGGTAGTTCAACTAACCTGTCGGTTTGCCTGCCTGGCTCGCGTATGCTACCCCTGCGCGGCGTTCCGGCGCGGGCTGGTCGTGGCGGGGGCGGCCCCATCAGGGCATTACAACCTGCGATCTGATGTCTATGCTTCCCAAAGTTGCTCTGGTAGGTGCTGGCCCTGGCGACCCCGGCCTGCTCACGGTGCGCGGTCGCGAGCTGCTGGAGCGCGCCGAGGTGGTAATCTACGACCATCTGGCCAATCCGGTCCTGCTGGACTACGCGCTCCCGGAGGCCGAGCGTCTTTACGTTGGCAAACGATCGCGCCAGGACCCACAGTACCAGGAAAACATCAACGCCCTGCTGCTGGAGAAGGCCCGAGCGGGAAGGCGCGTGGTGCGGCTGAAGGGCGGCGACCCGTTCATTTTCGGGCGCGGTGGCGAGGAAGCCGAAGCGCTCCGCGCTGCCGGCATCTCTTACGAGGTGGTGCCTGGCGTCACGGCCGGCTATGCGGTCCCGGCCTACGCCGGCATCCCCATCACCCAGCGCGAAGTCACCTCTGCCGTGGCCTTCGTCACCGGACACGCGGACCCGGAGACAGAGGAAAGCACGGTGCGCTGGGACCAACTGGCCACAGCCGCCAGCACGCTGGTGCTGTACATGGCGTGGGCGAACCTGGCAGCCATCGCGCGCAAGCTCATCCAGTGTGGCCGCCCGCCGGAAACGCCGGTGGCTGTGACCTGCCGGGGAACGACTCCGTTGCAGCAAACCGTCACCGGAACGCTGGCCGATATTGCGGCGCGCGTGGCTGAGCGCGGCCTGAAGCCGCCCACCATCACCGTGGTGGGGGAGGTGGTTTCGCTGCGCGACACGCTGGCTTGGTTCGAGCGCCTGCCGCTGTTCGGCCGGCGCATTGTGGTGACTCGCGCGCGGAATCAGGCTGCCGCACTGGCCAGCGGCCTGCGCGAGCGTGGCGCCCTCGCGATTGAGCTGCCCACCATTGAGCTGCAGGACCCGAAGAGCTTCGCCCCGCTGGACCAAGCGGTACGCGAGCTGGAGGCGTATGACTGGCTGGTGTTTACCAGCGCCAACGGCGTGGAGAAATTCTTCGCCCGGCTGGAAGCTGCGGGGCGGGATGCGCGCGCCATCCGCGGTCGCGTTTGCGCCATCGGCCCGGCAACCGCCGACCGGCTCCGGGGCCACGGCGTGCGGGCCGACCGCATGGCCGCCGAGTACCGCGCCGAGGGCGTGCTGGCGGCACTGGCAGCGACAGCAACGCCCGAAGCCGCTTCGCCCAGCCAGACCCTAGCCGGGCAGCGCATCTTGATCCCACGCGCGGCAGTGGCCCGCGACCTGCTGCCACGCGAACTTCAGGCCCGTGGCGCCCGCGTGGACGTGGTGGAAGCCTATCGGACGGTGGGGGCCGAAATTCCTACTCCGGTTTTGCGCGGGCTGGTGGAAGAGGGGGCTGACTTAATCACTTTCACCAGTTCTTCCACCGCGGAGAACTGCCCGGCCGAGCTGCGGACGATTCCGGCGGCTTCGATCGGGCCCATCACTACCGAAACCGCCAGGCGCCTGGGCTTCCAGGTGGTGGCGGAGGCGCAGGAGTACACGGTGGAAGGGCTGTTGGCTGCGCTGGAAGGCCATTTTGCGCATGCCCCGCAGCAGCCCGTGATAAAATAGTAGTTTGTCGCCCGCGTCCATCGGCGCCAAGTGCCCGACCCAAAGGCGGGCAGAGCCTGCTTGAGTCCCTACATCATCTTCGACGTTGTTGCCCTATTGTTTGCCATCAGCATCCACGAGTCCGCGCACGCCTGGTCGGCCAATCGCCTGGGCGATCCCACGGCGCGCCTGCTGGGGCGCATCACACTGAACCCGCTGCGCCACATTGACCCTATCGGCACGGTGCTGTTCCCCCTGATGCTGGCGTTTGCCGGCCTGCCCATCTTCGGCTGGGCTAAGCCCACTCCGGTGGACCTGCGGCACTTGCGCCACCCGCGGCGTGACGACATACTGGTCTCGGCGGCCGGCCCGGCCAGCAACTTCCTGGTGGCGCTGGTGGCGGTCCTCCTGCTCCTCGGCATGCGCCTGATGTCTCCTCAAGGGGCGGCCGTGGTCAACGGCCTGACCGCCGGCTTGGTTCGGGGCGACTCGTTGCTGACGCCGATCGCGCTGCTGTTCTACCACTTTTTGTTTATTAACCTCCTGCTGGGGGTGTTCAACCTGATCCCGATTCCCCCGCTCGACGGCAGTCATATCCTGTCCGGACTGCTGCCCGACCGGCTGCGCTCGCTTTATTCTGAGGTAGGCCGCTTCGGCTTCTTGCTGCTGTTGCTCCTGCTGTGGACCGGTGTTCCCTACCGACTCTTCTCGCCCGTGCTCGGGCTGTTTCATTCCCTGCTGAGGTTGTAAACGCGAGTGCCCCGGAAACGCCAGGAACGCCAGAAAAGAGTGCTGAGCGGAATGCGGCCCTCCGGCAAGCTCCACGTGGGCAACTACCTGGGGGCGCTGGTGAACTGGGTGAAGATGCAGGAGGAGTTCGACTGCTTCTTCTTCATTGCCGACTGGCACGCGCTGACCACCGACTACGCCGACACCCACCAATTGAAGGAGAACACTCTGGAGGTGATCATCGACTGGCTGGCTTGCGGCCTGGACCCGGCCCGCGCCACCCTGTTCGTGCAGTCGCACGTGCCCCAGCACGCCGAGCTGCATCTGCTATTGTCCATGATTACCCCACTGGGCTGGCTCTATCGCGTGCCCACTTACAAGGAGCAGCGCGAGCAGATCCGAGACAAGGACCTGGACACCTATGGGTTCCTGGGCTACCCCGTGCTGCAGTCGGCCGATATCCTGATGTACAAGGCCGACCTGGTTCCGGTGGGCGAGGACCAGGTGGCGCACGTGGAGTTGACGCGCGAGATTGTGCGGCGTTTCAACAGCTTTTTCCCGTTGCCCGAAGGTGGCGTCGTGTTCCCCGAGCCACAAGCCTATCTGACACCCTCGCCGCGCATACCTGGCCTGGACGGCCGCAAAATGTCGAAAAGTTACGGCAATGCCATCCTGCTCAGCGAGCCGGAAGGCGAGATGCGCAAAAAGATCGCTACCATGATGACCGACCCGGCCCGGAAGCGGCGCAGCGACCCAGGTAATCCCGAGGTTTGTCCGGTATTCGACTACCATAAGGTGGTCTCGCCACCCGAGGTGATCGGGTGGGCCGACCAAGGCTGCCGGACCGCTGGGATCGGCTGCCTCGATTGCAAGCAGGCCATGGCCGATGGGCTGGTCAAACTCCTGAACCCCATCCAGCAGCGCCGGCGTGCTTACGAAGAGGAGCCGCATCGCGCCTGGCAGGTGCTTGAGGAAGGCGGCGAACGAGCCCGTGCTGCGGCCCGCACCATCATGCAGGAGGCACACGCCGCTACCCGGATGACCCATCAGTTCCCCGCCCGAAAACCCGCCTCCGAGTGAAACAACCACGTTTCGTATCAAGGGCGTGCGCTTCGCCGCCGCAGAAATTAACCTGAATCCTCGATCACGAAACTCGCATCTCAGCACCCAGGGGTGGCGACTGTACTGCCGGGCCGGTGCGCGCGCATTCGCAGCAAGAACCTACCCGGCGGAGAAAGTGGTCGTTCCCCTTTTTGGTGGATGCTGATATAATTAGTCACAAAGCTTCCAGTTCAGCAGCGAGGTGGGTACATGGCTGAGCGGATCGAGAACCATCTTTTTGTTTTCGCAGGATTGTCGCCGGAGGAAGCCAAGCGCTTGTTGCAGGGTTCCCGGCTGCGTAGATATACCGCTGGCGAGACGGTCTACGAGGCGGGCGAACCCCAGACGGCCTTGCTGCTGCTTCTACAGGGGGCAGTCAAGGTCTGGGTTCCCCAACCGCGCCCGCTCATCCTGGAGATCGTGCTGCCCGGAGAGTCGTTCGGCGACTTCTGCCAGGATGGCCAGGGCCGTGGTGCGGAGGAGGCGGAAGCACTGGAGCCGTCAGTGGTGCGCGCCTTTCCTTTTGCGCGGCTACTCGCCGGCAGCCCCAATGGCACCCAGCCCACGCTGGGCCAGCGGCTGCTGGGCCTGTACTGCCGGCGCGCCGCCCAGGCCCGCTATCTCTGGTGCAGCGGGGTGAGCGAGGATGTGCCGCAGCGGGTGGCTCGCCGCCTGCTGGAACTGTTGCGCCACGTCCCGGATGGGCCCGGCATGGCCGCCGTTCCGGTGCGCCTGCGCCAGGAGGACTTGGCCTATCTGGTGGGTGCCACCCGCACTACGGTTTCGGAAATCCTCAACGATTTCGAGCGCCGTGGCCTGGTGGAGCTCAAGCGCGCCAGCTTCCGGGTCGATCGCCGTAAGATCCAGCAGACTCTCTGGCCTTCACGGAGTGCCGCCTAGGGCGCTTCACCGGCCATTTCTAGCCGGGCGGGTGTCACGGCGTTCGCGCACTCGTGGCGCGACGGGAGCGCTTTCGTACTCCAGTGGCACGCCCGTAAGACCCAGCCCGTCCACTTGCACCCGGATTTGCTGAGCGCGGACGAGCTGCGCTCCGTTCAGGGCTTTGACGTGGCTCGGGCGCGGCAGGTAAGCTGAAGGCGTATGGACGGCGTGCTGGTGCTGGACAAACCGGCGGGCATTACTTCGCACGATGTGGTGCATCAGGCCCGACGTATCCTTTCGATCAAACGCGTCGGGCACCTGGGGACACTGGACCCGATAGCCACCGGCGTTCTGCCGCTGGTGGTGGGCCGCGCCACCCGCCTGGCGCAGTTCTACCGCGACCGAGACAAGCTCTACGAAGGCTCGATGCGGCTAGGTTTTGCCACGGATACGTACGACCGCACCGGCACCCCAACGACCCCAGAGATGACTCCGGAGGTTTCCACTGAGGACCTGGAGGTCGTGCTTCGCGAACTCAGAGGCGAGTACGACCAGCAGCCGCCGCCCGTCTCGGCCAAGAAGGTGGGGGGTGTGAAGGCCTATGAGCTGGCGCGCCGGCGCCAACAGGTGGAGCTGCCATCGGTGCGCGTGCACGTGAAGGAGTTAACACTGCTTGCCTGGGAGCCGCCGCGGCTGCACTTCCGTGTTCTGTGCTCAGGCGGAGCCTACGTGCGCTCTCTGGTGCACGACCTCGGGCGACGGCTGAGCTGCGGGGCGCACGTGGCCGAGCTGCGCCGCCTGGCCTCGGGCGAGTTCACGGACAGGGAGGCACTGACGCTGGAGCGGCTGCGCCGGTTGCAGGCCGAGCAGCGGGTTGCTGAGGCGCTTCTGCCCACCGCATCGCTGCTGCCGGAATTCCCCGTCTACAAGCTGCCGCCGGCGGCGGTGGCCACCGTGCTGCATGGCCACGACTTCCGCACGTTCCCACCGGTTACCTGGCAGCGCATCAAGGTGCTGGCCCCCGACGGCCGCCTGCTGGCCATCGCCGAGCGCGGCACGGCCGGCTTCTATCACCCCTCGATCGTTCTATAGCCAGGAACGGTCATGGCATCTTCGGATCATGGCGTTATGATTTGTGTTTCCTGACAGCCTGTTAGGTTCTACGCTATGGCGAGTTCCGAGCCTGGTTTTGGGTAGACGCGCTTCTTCCTGTGCCAATCGGTTCGGGCTGCTGTTCAGCGCCGGATTCCCCGTGGAGGTATCCATCAGCAGAGCGATGGGGTGGTCGAAGTCAGGAGTCTCCAGCACTTCGACGCGCCACAGGCCGGCGCGTTTGACCAATACGGCACGCCCCTCGTATTCTTCATTCGGCACGGGGGATTTGGAAAGCAAGGCCTGTGCAGGGGAAGTGACCTCGGTCCAGTGGTAGCGGAAACGTACGCCGCGCCGCCCTTCACGGTCCTGAAAGCCTTCCAGGTTGCTGATCACCCGGCGGCCGGCACCAACCACCGAGGCAATCTCACCGCGAGTTTCGGCGAAATAGGCGCGTCCTTTTCCCTCCAGCACCATTCCCTCGGGAGTCCATTTCCAAAATCCAGCCCGCACACCTCGTCCCAAAAACCCCAGCGGGTCATATTCGATCGTGCGCGAGAACCGGAGCGGGAATTCCGGCACGCGAAACGGCTCAAAGCTTTCGATCGCCTGCCGAATCTCGCGCTCGCTCTTGCCGGTCAACAGCAGCCAGGGAAGAGAAATCAGCACCACCACCAATCCCAGTAACTGGGGGAGTCCCAGTGGCAAGCGGCGCAGCGGATTCACTCGGGTCACAATTCAGGTGTGGTATATAAAATGAGGAATTAATAGAGAATAAAGCGCAGGTAAGAATTAATTTTAATTTCTAATTCTTCACGCTTTTCAGTCACAACTTTAGTCTAGGCGGCTTTCTTCTGGGCCTGGTTTTTGAGAACCTCCAGCGCCCGCTTGAGCACAGTATCTTCCGGCGTGGGTTCTCGTCCGGGTTCCCGCTCCTCATCCACCCAGGGGCCCTCCTCCAGCAGCGCGTCGGTGACCGCTACGTTGGGGGTGATGCCGAGGCCCTGAATGGCCTTGCCGCCGGGCGTATAGTACTTGGCCACCGAGAGGATCAAGGCAGCTCCATCGTCCAGCGGGATTACCTGCTGCACCGAGCCCAGCCCGTAGGTTTTTTCCCCGACCACATCTCCGCGCCCGTTTTCCAGAATCGCCGAGGCCACCACCTCCGCGGCGCCCGCGGTGCCTCGGTTCACAAGGACCACCATGGGGAGCTTCAGAAGGAATTTGGAGGGTTCCGCAGCAAAGGTCCGACGAGGATACTTCTGGCCTTCCAGGTAGGTGATCACCCCGTGGTCCAGAAACAGGTTGGCCGCAGCGATTCCTTCGCTGATCTCTCCTTCGGCCGCGCCCCGCAGGTCCAGGACCAAGCGCTGAGCCCCGCTGCTAATGAGCCGGAGCGCGTGGGAAGCAAGCTCGCTGGCTTTCCCCTCGGGGAAGCCTTCTACCTGGAGATAGCCGATGCCCGGTTCCAGAGTCTTGAAAGTGACCGACGGAAATGTCACTTCCTCACGCTGGAGCGCCAGTTTTTGCGGTTCCCCTCGGCGGACACGCACTACGGAAAGGTTGACCACCGTGCCCGGTTCCCCGGCGAGGGTTCTTTTAATTTCTTCTAGTGACATTTCCCGAGTGGAAGTACCGTTCAGCCCTTCAACAATGTCCCCGGACTGGAGCCCGGCCTGCGCGGCCGGCCCGTCGCGGATGACGCTGACAACAGATGCGTAACCGAATTTCTTGGAAACGACGAGACCCAGGTTGCCTTTGCTGCTCGCCTGGCGCCTCTGATACTCCAGGTATTCGTTGGGGCTCAAGTAACTGCTGAACGGATCCAGCGATTCCAGCAAGCCATGCAGGGCTCCCTTGGTTACGTTGTTCAGATCCGGCTCTTCCACATAATCGTTGCGAATTTTTGACAATACCTCGCTGTAAACTGCCAGCTGACGGTACGCGCCTTCTGAAGGAAGGGTCTTCCCGAGCACTCCTCCAATCACGATCAGCGCCGCTAGTACGGTGCTCGACCACACTACAACCGCTCTGCCTCGACGATTCATGATGTGGAAACGTCTCCTCTGGATGCGATGAGCAGTCTCCGGAGCCTCGTAGTATAACACGCCTGCTAGGCGCGGTGAGGATTTCGGCGAGCAGCTGTATCGCTCAGCGTGAGGCAGGTCTGGGAGATGCGGTCATGCCAGCTAAGCCCGTCTTCGTCAACGGCCGCCCACAAGAACCCAACGCCCAGGCTAGCTGTGCTGGCCAGCAGGCCCAGGAGTCGCGCAAGGCGCAGCTCGCGGTGGGCCGGAAGCCCATCCAGGTCTACCAGCCGAAGACCTATCCAGCGCATGCCCGGAGTCGCGCCGGAAAAATACAAGAACAGGGCCATGTAGCTGAGCGCCAGAAAGGCCAGACCGGCCCCAAGGGCGAACAAGGCGATATGCTGGAGCGGGAATTTTCCACCCAGTAGGGCGTAGACAGCAATAAACAAGGCGTAGCCGCCGACCAGCACACTAGCATCGGCCACCCCGGCCAGCATCCGGGCAACTAGCGGTGCCACCGGGAAACTGGCCGGTTTCGACGGTGATGGGAGTGGTTCGGGAAATCTCAGTGACCCCTGGGATAAAGAAGGAACTGGCGCTTGGGAACGGTGGATTGGCGGGGCGCCCGGCCTCGAGGAAGCCTGTGATTTGGACCGCCCTTCGGAGGGCGCCCCCTTCGTCGGCAATGGTTCTCTGGACTGCGGGAGTGAAGTCCGGGGGCCGCCGGATCTGGTCTCAAACGGAATGACCCTGCGCAGCTGCTCGGGAGGGAACCGGCGGGCAGGTGAGCCTGCGGCGCCCGGCGCGGGTTCCCGGCTGTCGAAATTTAGCGGAAGGCTTTGCTGGGCCCGGCGACGCTCGCGAAAGCGTTCTAGGCGGTAGGAGACTTCTTCCTGCCACGGGTTTGGAGTCGCAGCCAACGCGCCCTGGGATGAGCACGAGGCAGTTCCGACGGCTGATGAGCGAGGCGGCGGCGCAGCAGACGCTCCGGCCCGCGCCGCCTCATCCATTGGGGCCTCGTTTACACTAACGGGCCGTTGGTTCTCGGCGGCAAACCGCCGGCCACATCGTTCGCAGCGGTATTCACTCTCATCGCTCGGATACCCGCAGCAGGAACAAAGAATCACTTTGGAAAAATCACTTTCGCTTATCGCCCTCTGAGCGAGAAAAAAGCTGCAACTTGCGCCTCTCACATGGGCGATGCTAAGGTGTCTTTCACGTCATGAGGGCCCAAGGGAGGCCAGGCGAGGCCGCTACGCAATCCCGCCTATGGTGTAGCACAGCGATTGTTGCGTGTCAGTTGCTTTTGGCCGGAAGTTGGACGGGTGTGCTTGCGCAGTCACCGGTCCCGGCCGTGCCAACAAGGGCGACGCAGAAGACCCCTCCGCCACCGCCGGAAGAATTTGGCGCCCGCCCCGACGGTGACGAGTTGGTGCGCATCACTGCGGACCGGCAGGAGAAATCCGGACATCTGTACCACCTACGGGGAAATGTTGAGATCCGGCTCCGGGATATGCGTCTGACTGCCGATGAAGTGGACTACGAAGAATCCAGCGGGGACCTCGACGCCCGGGGCAACGTGCGGTTCCAGCGGGAGGCCAACCAGGAAGACATTCACGCCAGCACGGCGCGCTACAACCTCACGACGGAACGGGGGGAGTTTCACAAGGTCCGTGGCACCAGCGGCGCACCCCCGACCGGCCCGCAGACTCGGGTGCTGACCACCACCAACCCCTACTACTTCGAGGCGCGCCGCGTCGAGAAGGTCGGCGACAACACCTACATCCTCTACGACGGCTTACTGACTTCCTGCCTGCCGCCCGCCCCCATCTGGAACTTCACCGGCAGTCGGGCCAAGATCCGGCCTGGCGAAGATGTCGTCATCTACAACGGCTTCGTCAAGGTGAGGAACAAAATTCCGTTCTTCTTTTCTCCCATTTTTTATCATTCCCTGAAGCGCATTCCACGCCGTTCCGGTTTCTTAACGCCGAATATCGGTAACTCCTCGCGCAAAGGGAAAGTAGTGGGTGAATCATTCTACTGGGCCATCAACCGGAGCGCCGACGCGGAGTTGGGTGCGGAATATTACAGTAAGCGCGGCTGGGCGCAACGGGGCACTTTGCGGATGCGCCCCCATGTGGGCACCAACCTCACCGCCAGCTATTTCGGGGTGGTGGACCGCGGGCTGAAGTTGCCTGATGGGAGTCGTCTTCAGCAGGGCGGCCGCACGCTGCTGGTCACCGGCACCAGCGAGTTGCCGCGAGGATTCCGAGCGGTGGCGGATTTCAATTACCTCAGTTCATTCAAGTTCCGGCAGGCCTTCACGGAAGCCTACCTGGATGCGGTCAATACCGATGTGCACAGCACCGCATTCATTTCCAACAATTTCGGGGGGTTCAGCTTCAATGCTCGATCGTTTCGGTTCCAGAATTTCCAGAGTTTCACGGGGCGTCAGCCCGGAGACCGTATGGAAATTCGAAGCCTGCCCGGGGTGGAATTCAACAGCCGGGAGCAACCACTGTTCGGGCCGAAATCACGAGGGCGTCGCTGGCCGCTTTATTTTTCCTTTGACGCGGCAGCCGAAGCTCTCAGCCGGGTCGAGCCGCGCTCGGAGAGTGCAGATAGCAGGATTACGACAGGCGCGGTGAGCCGCTTCGATTTTTACCCGCGGATTTCCGCTCCGCTCAACTGGAAAGGGTTCCACCTGCTGGCCTCTTACGGCGTTCGGGCAACCCACTACGGCGCCCGCCTGCGCCAGGGCCAGGTGTCCCACGAGGATTTTCAACGCACCACCCAGGAGCTCGACTTGGACCTGCGCCCTCCTTCGCTCCAGCGGGTGTTCGCTTCGCCCTGGAGCTTCTTGGGGGAGCGGATCAAGCACGTCGTGGAGCCGCAGGTCCGCTTCCGCCTGGTGGAGGGCGTCAACCAGTTCAACGACATCCTCCGCTTTGATGAGCGCGATCTCGTTGTCGACACACGCGAGATGGAGTACGGCCTGACCCACCGCCTATTCAGCAAGCACTCCGACGGGCGAGTGCGAGAGGTGTTCGCCTGGGAGCTGAAGCAGCGCTATTTCTTCGACCCCACCTTTGGCGGCGCCTTGGTTCCCGGCAAGCGCAACGTGTTCAGATCCACGCTGGACTTGACCGGTTACGCCTTCCTGGACGGCCGTCGCCGTTTCTCTCCCATTACTTCACTGGTGCGGTTCATGCCGGCATGGAATTTCGGTACGGAACTGCGTGCCGACTTTGATCCCGACCGGGGCCGCTTCGTAAATACGGGCGTCACCGTGAACTTGCGCAAGGGGAACGCTTTCGCTTCCCTCAGTGACTTCTTCGTGAATAGCACCCCCGAATTACGAGGCTGCCCTGGCGCAACAGGCCAACTGGATCTTGGCTCTGGACCGCCAACTGGTGATGACTGCCCTGAGTCACTGCTGATGTCTTCCAACCAGCTCCGGGGAATGCTCGGCTACGGCTTTCCCAACCGGCGCGGCTTCAACGTGGGCGGCACCTTCGTCTATGACCTGCGACAGGAGCTGATGCCGTATTTCAGCGTGCAGGCCAACTATAATTTCGACTGCTGCGGCCTCAGCTTCGAATTCCGGCGCTTCCAGTTCGGGCAGACGGTGCGTGATGAACGGCAGTTCCGGGTGGCGATCACCTTTGCCAACATTGGCAGCTTCGGCAACTTGAAGAAGCGGGAACGGATGTTTTAGACCGGCACCCGGCAGCATACACCCACAGCCCCCGCATTGCTTGGGTGCTTGAAGGAATCCCAAGCCCATTGCTTGCGCCTCAACACACCTTCAACACTAGCCTTCCGCGCACGCGCGAGGAAGATACCCCGTGCTACACTCGTCCGGTTCCATCTGGCCCCCTAGGCTCTCATCATGTCGTCCCCGGCGGGATTGCTTCCATGCACCTTTGGTTGTTCACACTGAAGTGTTCCCCGCGAGCATGGCGGATTTGATCACATCGTTATCCCAACAACCGGACACGGGGCCCGAGTTGCGGGAGCGGGTCCGTCTGTTGCGCGACGGTGTCGTGAATAACCTGGGCTTCGTCGTCTCCGGGGTTGTCGGCCTGATCTTGATCCCCATACTGCTTGGGAGCTTGGGAGCAGAGTTGATTGCGGCGCAGGCCGTGGCCGGCCTCGCGGCGATCTTCGATCCCGGCCTAAACTGGAGCGTAACCCGCGAGGTGGGAGCGGTCGGCAACGGGGAAGTCCCCGAGGAAACGGCGCGGTTCGTACGAACTTCGGCGACCGCCTATTTGCTGATCGGAGCCCTCGGCGCCCTGGTGGTCGGCTGCCTTGGTCTGGTGATGCGCGACCGACTCCACCTCTCGCCGGAGAGCCAGAAGATTGCGCTGGCGGTTTTCGGCCTGACTGGCCTGAGCTTCTTGTTCACTCAGTTAGTTGTCTTTGCTCAGTGCGTGCTGGGTGGCCTACGCCGATTCGATGCCATCAGCCTGATTCAGGTCAGCTCTGACTTGTTGCGTGCGGCAGGGATCATCGCGCTGCTCCGATGGGGCCAGGGTCTGGTTTGGGTGGTGGGGTGGCAGGTTCTCGTGAGTTCGGTGACCGCGCTGGCAGCGCTGGCGACAATCGGCCATCTTCGCCCCGGGCTCCAGATGCGCCCGACTCGCCTCCACTGGCCTGTGCTGCGCGCCCATCTGCCCTTCAGTCTCACCAGCCAGCTCACCACCGGTGCCCAGTGGGTCCTTTGGGATGCTGCGCCGGTGTTGATCGGACTGGTGCGGGGCTCCGCCTCGATCGTTCCCTATCACGTCGGGCTGAAGTTTCCCGCAACCGTAACGGGAATCACCTGGCGGGTGGCGGAAGTTTTCTTTCCCTCAGCCAGCGAACGGTCCCGAAAGCAGGGCTTGGCCGGTACCTGGAATCTCATCCAGATCGGGACCCGCTGGACCGTTGTTCTGGCGCTTCCCCTTTGTCTAACTTTGGCGATTCTGGCTCCTAACCTGTTGCAGGCCTGGCTGGGGGAGGTGCCTCCGGGTGCAACCTTGATCCTGCGCGTCACCAGCGTGGGGGTTCTCGCCGACGCGCTGGGGGTGAGCGCCCTGCAAGTCCTGTGGGATCGGGGTGCTGCGCGAATCGTTCTGGCCGTGGCGGCCAAGGCCGCCGCGATCAACCTAGCCCTGGCTCTGGTTCTCTTGATTCGCATCGGCGTGGCCGGACCTGCCTGGGCATTTCTTGTTTCGATGGTCTTCAGTTCCGCTACTTTGCTGCGCGCGGCCTCGCGCCTTTGTGCGGTTGCTCCAGGAAAACTGCTGCTGGATGTTGCCCGGGGACTTCCGCTCCCGGTGATGACGTGCGTGGCGATGGCTTCGACTATGGTTTACCTGGCGCCGGCTGGCCGGTGGCCCGGCGTGATTTTGGCTGCAGCTGGCGCAGGGTGCGCCTATGCGCTCACCCTCTACCGTTTTGGAGCACGAGAGGAAGAACGACTATTGGCTCGCGAAGCCCTGGGTGTGCCGGCCATCGTAAGCCGCTCGGCACTGCGCGGATTTCGAGGCTGCCTGTCCGGTGTCCTGGCGTTTCTACGCAGGCGTCTATGAAACGATTGCTGCGCCGCATCCCGGCTCTGGTATCGGCCTACCGAGCTGAACACCCTACCCGCCGAATCCCCCGTCGCCCAGATTTTACAAGAGGAATTCCGCCAGCGTGGCTGGCGCTTCTGGCAGCGAGCGAACCCGCATTTGGTTCTTGCTTTGCCGGACTCATGGCAGAGCTATTTAGGATCTCTGTCGAAGAAGGGACGGTACTCGGTATTGAGCTCGATCCGAGGGATTGAAAAGCAATTTCGGGTTTGCCTTGAGCGGTGTGAAACACAAACAGAGCTGCCTCGATTCCTGGATCGTCTATTCGATCTACACCCGAAGCGATTCAAGGCCAAGGGCGAGCAAGGCGCTTTTCAGGGGCCGGCAAGACGCAGTTTTTTTGCGGAAATGGCCAGCCGATTTCTGGCCCGCGGGTGGCTCGATTTTTGGCTCCTGAGCTTGAACGGACAGGTGGTGGCTGCAGAATTTGGATTTTGCTACCGCCGTGTCTACTCCTACCTGCAAGGCGGCTTTGACCCTGCGTACTCTGCCTACCGGGTGGGTATTGCGTCGCAGGCATTGATATTGCAAGAACTGATCCGGCGGGGCATCCGTTGCTATGACTTTCTGGGCGGCGACGAGCACTACAAACTTCGGCTCGGCGCGCAACGGCGCGTCTATTGCAACCTGCGCTGTGCGAGGCCAGGCAGTCGCGGGGCCTTCTATGCAACGGTAGCCGTGGTTCTGGAAGCAGAAAAGCGCTGGGCCCGGGTGTGGTTGCCGAAGTCCCTCTGGAGGTCTCTGCGCTGGATTTATCTGCGGCTCCGGCCGCCTGCCTCGTTGGACGAAATCGTAGAATAGCCGAAGCTCCGACGCGCGCGGCCTGAGGCCCGTGTACTAGGGCCGCTCGCCGGAGCCGACGACTTCTTCGATGGAGTTTGCTCTCCTGTTTGCTGTCCGCTAGGCCGTTCAGCTACAGAATCGGCTCTTCCCAGTTCTCCAGGGTCTTCTTCACGTAGGCCATGAACTGGTCGGCCAACACTCCGTCAACCACCCGATGGTCGTAGCCGAGCGAAAGGTACACGATGGAGCGAATCGCGATGGCGTCGTCAATCACCACCGGCGCCTTGTGGATGTGGCCCACGCCCAGGATGGCGACCTGAGGCTGGCTGATGATGGGTGTGCCGAACAAGGCGCCCTGGCCGGGGTTGGTGATGGTAAAGGTGCCGTTCTGCACCTCGTCTGGTGAGAGTTTCTTGGCGCGGGCGCGGTCGGCCAGATCGCGGATGGCTTTGGCTAACCCGAGAAAGTTCTTCTCTTCGGCGTTCTTAATGACAGGGACAATCAGGCCCCACTCGAGCACCACGGCGATGCCCAGGTTGATCTCCTTCTTGAGGACGATGTTGGTGCCCTCCAGCGAGGAGTTCACGTAGGGAAAGGCCTTCAGGGCAGTCACCGCAGCGCGGGCAATGAAGGGCAGGTAGGTCAGCCTGACGCCGTTACGCTGCTCGAACTCCGCCTTGGTCCGCGCGCGCAGCCGAGCAACGCGGCTCATGTCCACATCGAAGACGGTGTGCACGTGCGGGGAAGTGCGCTTGCTCTCCACCATGTGTTGGGCGATCTTCTGCCGCATGGCGGACATGGGCACCACTCCCACCTGCGCACCGGGAGTCCCCGGAGCCGCAGGCCGAGCTGCGGTTGGAGCGGCCGCAGGTGGAGGAGGAGTTGGGGCAGCAGGAGCCACGCCACCCTTTCCTGCCTCGATGTAGGCCAGGATGTCTGCCTTGGTGATGCGCCCGCCAAGGCCGCTTCCAGACACTTGGCTGAGATCCACGGCGTGCTCAGCGGCCATCCGGCGCACCAGCGGGGAGCTGCGCACTTCGGCGGCCCCGGCCGACGGCTGGGTCCGACGCGGCATTTCGACCACTGCCTCTCGCTCGACGGGAGCGGGTGGCGCCGACGGGGGTGCGGCCGCTGGGGGCGCAGGCGCCGCCGTCGGCGGCGGAGGCGCAGCTTTGGGTTCGGCGGCCTTGGCGGGTTGCGCCGCTGCCGCACCTTCTTCCTCGATCTCGGCCACCACGGTGTTGATCTGCACCGTCTCTCCCTCAGGCACCAGCACCCGAGACAGCACGCCTGCGGCGGGGGAGGGAATTTCGGCGTCCACCTTATCGGTGGAGATTTCAAACAACGCTTCATCCCGCTGCACCGTCTCTCCGGGCTTCTTCAACCACCGGGTAATGGTTCCCTCGAAGATGCTCTCCCCCATCTGGGGCATGATCACGTTGGTCGGCATGGCAATGTTTCCTGCTTTGGATTTGGCGTCAGTATGGCGTCAGTATATCGTAGCGACAGTTGAAAGCCAGTACCGTTCCAACTTTCCTTGGCGCTCTGCAGCTAGGTGGAATACATAGACAAACAAGTTGGAACGGCACCAGCAACGATCCCCCTCACCGATCGGCAGACAGAGCTTCGGCCCTGGCCGCGGGCCGTGGGGTTGGGCTAAGGGCCGCCGGCCTCGGTGGAGCATACTGCCGCTGGAATTCGCGCACTACCACCTGCTTGACGGCCTGCATTGTGGGAGGCGCGATCAGAATCTGATCAATCGACGTGACGCCGTAATCGTGAATCCCACAGGGCACAATAAATTGGAAATAGCGCAGGTCGGGGTCCACGTTGAGCGCGAAGCCGTGCGAGGTAATCCAGCGGCTGATGTGCACGCCGATGGCGGCAATCTTCCGCTCGCCCACCCACACCCCGGTGAACCCCGTGCGGCGCCCGGCCGCGATGCCGAATTCGGCCAGCGCGGCGATCAGGGCCCCCTCCAGAGAGCGGACATACCAAACGACGTCTTTGCGGATGACTCCCAGGTCCAGAATCGGGTAGCCGACCAACTGGCCCGGCCCGTGGTAGGTGATGTCGCCGCCCCGGTTGGTCGTGTGCAGCTCCACCTCCGGCGGCAAGGCCAGCAGGTGCTCGCGCCTGGCGGTACGACCTAGCGTGAAGACGTGCGGGTGCTCCAGCAGCAGCAACGTGTCGGAGATTTCGCCCGCTCGCCGGCGCTCCACCAGTCGGCGCTGCAGTTCGGCCGCCTCGGCGTAGCCGACGGTTCCGAGGTCCTCGACGGTCATGGTAAGGAATTGATGAGCATGGTCAGGAATTGATGGCCATCCGATAGACGGCGTTGCCGGCGTCGAACATGGCTTCGGCCAGCGTGGGGTGGGCGTGAATCGTGTACATGAACTCTTCCACGGTGGCTTCCAGCTCCAGCGCCATCACCGCTTCGGCAATCATCTCGGTGGCCAGCGGCCCGATGATGTGGACCCCGAGCAGCTCGCCGTACTTCTCATCGGCCACAATTTTCACAAAGCCGTCGTGTTGGCCGAGGATGGAAGCGCGGCTGTTGGCCCCAAAGCTGAACTTGCCCGTTTTCACCTTGTAGCCACGCTCCCGTGCCTGGGCTTCGGTGAGTCCGACGCTGGCGATTTCCGGGTGGCAGTAGGTGCAACCAGGAATGCGCTCCCGGTTCACCGCCTTGACCGGCTTGCCGGCTGAGTGGGTTACTGCCACGATGCCCTGCATGGATGCCACGTGCGCCAGTTGCGGCATTCCGGCAACGATGTCGCCGATGGCGTAGAGCCCCGGCTCCTCGGTCTGCTGGTATTGGTTGATGTGGATGAAGCCGCGTTCCACGCGGGCCCGCGTCTGGTCGAGGCCCATGTTTTCCGTGTTGGGCCTGCGGCCCACCGCCACCAGCACGGTCTCGGCCTCGACCGCTTGGCTCTTGCCGTTCGCAGTGAACTCCACACGCACCTGCGGTGAGGTGGTGACTTTCTCCACCCGGGCCCCAGTGTGCACCCGGATCTTTTGCTTCTTGAACAGGCGCTCGAGTTCGCGAGAAATCTCCTCGTCTTCTACGGGGACCACCCGCGGCAGCATCTCCAGCAGGGTAACCTCGGTTCCAAAGACGCGGTAGATGGAGGCGAACTCGACGCCCACCGCCCCGGCTCCGATGATGATCATGCTTGCTGGAATGTGCTTCAGCTCCAGGACCTCGCGGTTCGTGAGGATGCGCTCGGGGTCCGCTGTCAGTCCCGGCAGCAGGCGCGCTCCCGAGCCGGTGGCCAGCACGATGGCGCGGGCGCTGAGTTCCTTGGCACCGCCGCGACCCTCGCTTTCCACCACCACTCGTCCGGATCCCGCCAGCCGGCCCCACCCCCGGAAGGTCTCCACCTTGTTCTTCTGCAGCAGAAACTTCACTCCCTGGGCGTGTTTCTTGACCACGCGGTCCCTGCGTGCCTGCACGGCGCTCCACTCCAGTTTCGGCTCTCCGCACTGGATGCCGTATTCCTTGGCCTCCAGGACGTGCTGGAAAACTTCGGCGTTGTGTAGCAGCGCCTTGGTGGGGATGCAACCGACGTGCAGGCAGGTGCCACCGAACTTGTCGTCCTTCTCGACGAGCGCCGCCTTCAGCCCGAGCTGGGTGGCGCGGATGGCGGCCACGTACCCTCCGGGTCCGCTTCCAATGACCACAACGTCATAGTCGTTCGCTGGCATGGCAAAAAGGCAACCGCGATGATAGCACAGCGCCACGCGCAACCGGCTAAGCCAACCGCCCGCGAGCCGGGGGCCTATCGTTCGAGAATCGCGGAGAACAGCAGGAAAAACAGGAGGAGTCCTCCTACCAGCAGGACCAGGCAGCCGATCAGTCGGCCTTTGCTGCCGGTGGTGACCTCTTTCTTGCGGGCCCGGGGCGGTTTCCACTTCCCCACGCCATCATTATACGAGGTAACCACATTCGAGGTAACCGCGGCGGGGTGGGGCACGTCCCACGTTCGACACAGTAGTGTGTGTCGGAATCCCCCTGAAGTAGGGAGACAGGTATGCGAATCATTCCCGGTATGCGAATCATTCAAGGAGCCATCCTGGTTGCCCTGGTAGCGGTTACGGGGCTGCTCTATTCGATCCGAACTCAGATGACGCCGCCCGCCCCGACGGTCGAGGTCGCGCAAACCGTGCCAGCGCCGCAGGGGCTGGCCACCGAGGAGTTGATAGGGGTCCAGCCCGCCGTGGCGCAGCCCGCTGTAAGACGGGCCGTAACACGGGCGGTCGCGCCCACGCCGCCGCGACGGGCTCCGGCACGCAGGCGCACCGCGACTCCGGCCCCGCGCTGGCCGGTACCGGCGCCGCCCGAGCCATATCCGGATCAGGACCCTGCACCTGCTCCAGTCTTCCGTCCTCCGGTCGCCCGCGTAGCCCAGCCGGCCCCACCGCCACCGCCGGCGACGCGGGTCGTGACCGTGCCGGCGGGGACCGTCATCACGGTTCGCCTGGTGGATGGAGTCAGCTCGAAGCACAATCGCCCAGGGGATACCTTCCAGGGGACACTGGAGGAGCCGCTGGCGGCTGAGGGTCTGGTGGTTGCTGAGCGGAACGCTAACGTTTTTGGGCGCGTCGTGGACACCCAGAAGTCCGGGCGCGTTTCCGGGCGGGCGGAGATGGCGCTGGAACTGGACCGCCTGCAGACAGTTGGCGGCGAGGTCCGCATCGCCAGCGATACCATGATCCGGCGCGCGGATGCCAGCAAAGGCAAGGACGCTGCGAAGGTAGGCATCATGGCCGGCATCGGCGCGGCCATTGGGGCAATTGCCGGAGGTCGTAAAGGCGCTGGTGTCGGAGCCGCCGCAGGCGGCGCCGCCGGCACCGGGACGGTGCTGGCGACGCGGGGCAAACCGGTGGAGTTCCCCCCGGAGAGTCGGCTCACCTTCCGGCTCCGCGCCCCGATCACGGTGACGTTGGACGCGGATCGAGCTCGCCCGACGGGCTACGAGGGCCGCCCTCGGCTGGAACGCCGCTATTAGTACCGATTAAGGCGCGGACGTAAGACAAGGCGCCCTTGGTGTGACGACAGGCCTCCCGGCCTGTCTGCCGCACCGGGTGCCGCTTGTTTTTCCCCGTGATCCAATGGACCGGCCTAATGGACAGGCCTAGTGGATGGAGAAGATATCTGTCCCCAGCACCGAGTCAGCGGCCAGATCTTGACCTTCGCACTTTGGACCTTGGGCGTTGGACCTTGGACCGCCTGGGCATTTTCCCGAATACTTGACCCGCCACCACCAACGCTTCCCAGGCTGCGGGAAAGCCGGCGTAGGGCGCCAGTTGCAGCAAGGTTTCCAGCACTTCTTCGCGGGAGGCGCCGTTGTTCAGCGCCATGCGGATGTTCAGCGCTAGCCCATCTTTCCTTCCCAAGGCCCCCAGCGCGGCCACTGTCACCAGCGAGCGCAGTTTCAGAGGCAGGCGGGGCCGGGTCCAGATCTCTCCCGCTAGAAACCCCACCACGTAGCGTTCAAAGTCCGGCTCCAGCGCCCGCCAGGCCCGGCGCAGCTCGTCAGTAAATTCCGCGCCGAGCATCCGGCGCATCATTTTTTCTCCACGACGAATCTGTTTTTCTCCGCGACGAATGTTCGCTTTTTGCATGGCTCTCGAAATGGTGCCTTTCCTAACACCACGAGAAGGGCCGGGGCTAGGCCTGTGGGGCTAAGCCTTGTAAGCTGGAGTAATCTGGGTGAACTCGAAGTCGCGCGGCTCCAGGTTGGCCTGCTGGAGTTGCTGGATGCATTCCTGGACCGTGTCGGCAACGGCGCGAATGCGCCGCAGCTTGAACTGGATCACCGGCGTCCCCTGCTCCTCCTCCAACCTGGGGGGCGTGTACAACTCCAGCGCCATCCACTTGCCGGCGTATTGGAGCCGCTCGGGAATGCTGAGGTCTTCCGGGGCCCGACCAACGATCGGCTTTGCGTTTATCCTGATCACGAAGTTCAACGCCTTTCCTGAACCGCGTTCACAAGGCGGTCCGGCAGAGGTGCTATTCTACAACGGGTCGAGGCGTCGCGCAGCCTGGCAGGCGAGATCGATTGGCAGCTCGGACGAATGAGGCGGCTGATTCGATGAATCCATGACTCAATTCGGAAAGCTTCCTCCCCACGTGCTGGCCCGGCTGCTGGAGCGCATTCCGGCCGGGGACCCGCGGGTGGTGCTGGGCCCGCGGGTAGGCGAGGACGCCGCTGTGCTGGATTTTGGCGACCGCTACCTGGTGGCCAAGTCCGATCCCATCACCTTTACTGCTGAACGGATCGGCTGGTACGCCGTGCAGGTGAACGCCAACGACCTGGCGACTCTGGGCGCGCGGCCACGCTGGTTTCTGCTGACCTTGCTGCTGCCCAACAACGACGCGGCGATGGTGGAGGCCATCTTTGCCGACGTGCTGGCCGCCTGCGCCGAACTGGGGGTGGCGCTGTGCGGTGGGCACACCGAGACTACCCCAGGGTTGGACCGGCCCATTGCAGCGGGACAGATGTTGGGTGAGGTCGAGAAGGAACGGCTGGTGCGGAAGCAGCGAATTCGCCCCGGCGACGCGGTGCTGCTGACCCGCGGGGTAGCTCTGGAAGGCACGGCCATCCTGGCACGCGAGAAAGCCGAGCAACTGGCGGGCCGCCTGGATGCCACCGTGCTGGGCCGCGCTCGTGATCTACTTTTCCGCCCTGGCATCAGCGTGGTCGCCGACGCGCTGGCCGCAGCGGACGCTGCCCCCGTTCACGGCATGCACGATCCCACCGAGGGTGGCCTGTTAGGTGGCCTATACGAACTGGCCCAGGTGGCCGGTGTAGGCCTGAGTGTAGAACGAGCGCGCATTCCGGTGTTGCCTGAGACCGCAGAGCTGTGCGCGGCACTTGGACTCGATCCATTGCGCCTGATTGCATCCGGTTCCTTGCTGATTGTCGTCGCCGAGCCGGATGTGGACCGGGTCCAACGGGCTCTGGTAGTGCGGGGCACGCCCATAGCGCGCATCGGCCGGGTTACGCAGCCTGAGACGGGGCTGCGGCTGGACGGCCTCCCCTTCGACTTCCCAGAGTGTGACGAAATCACTCGCGCGCTGAAGTGAAGGACCCCGAACTGGCGAGCCCTGACGCCGATCGGGTGTCCTTTAGTGAACTGGTCTCGCACTCCGAACCTCTGGATAGCTGGGGGAGAGAATTGTATGATTAGCATGCTCCATCTACATCATTCCCGAAGCGTGGGTTGGGCCGATGAGTGGGAAAGAATCCAGCCGGGTCTTAGTCATTGATGACGACGACCTGGTGCTAGCTATCATCCGCAAAATGCTGGATGCGGAGCTGTTTTCCGTGGATGTCTCGGAGTCGGCCCGCGAGGCTCTGGGCCGTTTGCCGAAAACCAGCTATGACGCCATCCTCTGCGACATGTGGATGCCGGGGATGACCGGCAAGGACTTCTACAACCAGGTGAAAAAGGAATTCCCCGAGTACCAGAACCGGATTATTTTTCTGACCGGCGATATTGCCTCGGAAACGACCTGGGAGTTCATCGAGCAAAAGCGACTGCCCTACATACTGAAGCCGGTCAGCGCTCCAGAGTTGAAGCGCAAACTGCGCGAGGTGATGGGCGAGCGGCCGAAAGCAGCTACGAAGAAGGGTGCTGAGCAACGGCGTCATCGGCGGCTCGCAATGAAGGCCAACCTCCGGGTCCGCAAGAAGAGATGGGCCGCCGCGGGTCCTGAGATTACTTTAGTCGGCAACGCCAGCAAGGAAGGCGTCTACTTCCTGACCGATCGACAATACGGCGTCGGGACCGAGGTGCTGGTTTCCTTCCCCTATACCGGACAAGGCGACATCGAGCAGGAAGGCTGCGTGGTGCGGGTGGATGAGCGTTCGGATGGCCGGCGGGGAGTGGCCATCGCGTTGGGAAAGGCTGCCGTGGATGCCCGCGGCCCCATGACCCTGCCCCAGATCAGCGGGGTTGAACCGGCGGCCGAAGTTGCCGACCTAAAGATGCAACTGGACCGTGAGCGGAAGGAGGCGCGTCGCCTGACAGACGAGCTGGCCGACCTGAAGGGAAGTTACAAGCGGGCTGCCAGCGAGCGCGACCGGCTGGCTTCCGAGGAGTCCGACCGCGACTTTAGGGCGCGCGAACTCACTTCAACTCGGGACGCCATGGGCCGGCTCGCCGAAGAGTTGAAGCAGCAAGTACAGGACTTGCAGGAGAAGCTGGCCGCGGCCGAGCGCGGGCGGGCACAACAGACCGAACGGGCGCATGACGCCCAGAAAGAAGCGACCAAGGCGGCCGACCTGAAAACAGAACTGGATTAGGAGCGGAAAGCGGCCCGCCGCTTGACGCAAGAGCTGGCTGACCTGAAGGGTGTGCACCAACGCGCGGTTCAGGAACGCGACCGGCTCACCAGCCAGGAATCCGACCGCAGCTTAAAGTTCCGTGAACTCACCTCCACCCGGGACGCCATGAGCCGGCTCACCGAGGAGTTGAAGCAGCAGGTGCAGGACTTGCAGGAGAAGCTGGCCGCGTCCGAGCGTGAGCAGGCACAGCAGGCCGAACGGGCGCACGACACCCAGCAAAAAGCCGCCAAGGCGGCCGATCTGAAAACCGAACTGGATCAGGAGCGGAAAGCGGCCCGCCGCTTGACGCAAGAGCTGGCTGACTTGAAGGACCTGCACGAACGCGCGGTTCAGGAACGCGACCGGCTGGCCAGCCAGGAATACGACCTCAGCTTGAAGCTCCGTGAACTGACCTCCACCCGGGACACCATGAACCGGCTGGTTGGAGAATTTCGGAAGAAGATACAGGGTTTGGAAAAACACGTCGCTGGCGTCGAAGCCGAACGCGATCGGGGACAGAAGGAAGCGCGAACCGCCCGCGGCGAGGCAGAGAAGTGGCGTGCCGAAAGCCGCCGGCAGCAGCAGACGGCAGCTTCCAGTGAGCGCGCCACCCGGGGACAGGCTTCGCCAACCAAAGAACAGAAGGGCGACGCAGCCCGGCTGCGCGAGGACCTCAAAGGGATGCGGGCGCGCATCCAGGAATTCCAGGGCGGGGGCGTAGGGCCGCTGACCAATTTGGCGGCGAATTGCGACTTGCTCGCCATGAACAAGTCACTGGATGCACCTACAAGAAAGTCGGCAAAGGAAATGAGCCAGCAGGCTGCCCAGCTGCGCAAAGCTTTTCAGAAACTCACCCGGAAATCCTAGCTCGGCGGCGGCCCTGCCTTGATCTTAGCGGCCGAACGCTGACTTCCTTAGTAGTAGACCACCGCGTAGTAGACCATTTAGGCCTCGTCGCAGTTCTGCAGCCCGATGCAACCAAATTCAGGGAGCGGGCCGCGCCTCGGGTCGCGGTCGCGCTTGGGGGCGGCTGGCCGCCGACAATGGTGAGGCACCTCCCCAACTTTGTCACCCGGTCTAGCCCGCCGCCTCATCTAGCCCATTTCGCAAGCCTCCGGTAGACTGCCAGTATGGGTTTCGGACTTGGAGGGGCTGGAAGCGGAGGGCGGAATTCGCCTTCAAAGAAGACAAGGCGGACCAGCCGCACGGCGTGCTTGTTCCTGTTTGCGGCAGTGGCGCTAGCGCCGCTCCCCACGATTGTAGCAGCAACTGCCTCCCCACCGCCGGCCCAGCCGGAGGCCGCGCTGCTGGAGCGCCTCAAACAGTTTAGTCAGGTGGGGAGGCAAGCGGGCGAGGCGGTCTGGCCAGGGTGGGATCCTACGGCGACTTCGCTGGCCATCTTCAAGAAGAATGAGCTAGGCCTGCTAGTAGGGCATCCCTCGCCGCCGTCTCACTTCCGCCGGCTGGACGCCCCGATGGTGTCGGCTCCGGTATTTGTCGCCGATTCCACGGCAGGCATGGTGCTGGTCAACACCACCCGGCCCTTCGCCGGTGCGCTGACGACGTTCGTCTCCTACCAGGATTTTGCGGGCAAGCCCGCGGTGGAAGCCCTGGCCACGACCCTCCACGAACTATTCCACGCGTACCAGCAGCGCATTGTGCCGGGTAAGCTCGGCGACATCCGGGTGGTGCTCTTAGGCGAGTACCCGGAATTTTCCGCGCAAAACCGCGCGTTGATGGCGCTGGAAGCCCAGTTGCTCCACGAGGCGGCCACCGCCGCCAACCCACAGGAGGCACGACGCAGCGCGGCTGGCTTCCTGGGCATGAGGGCTGCGCGGCGCAAGAAACTGACTCCGGAGGTGGCGCGTTACGAAAGCGGGGAAGAATCCAGCGAAGGGCTGGCCGTCTACATCCAGTTGCGCCTGTTCCAATTTCTGCCCCGGCTGGTCGCGGCCGACGCGGCCGGTGCCAGCCAGGTATCCGAATCCCCGCTGCCAGCCGCCCTGGACGAGGCCGCGAGCAAGCAGGCCCCTCAGGTTGCCGAGAAATGGCTAGAGCCGTTGCTTCACATTCACCGGGTGGGGGGCGACCGAGAACGCTTTTATGCCTTGGGTATGGCGCAGGCCCTACTGCTGGATCGCTTCCGGCCCGGCTGGAAGAAAGAATTCGAGACTGGTCCGCAGCTTCTGGACCAACTGCTGGCCGCCTCGGTCCCCTCGGCCTCGCCCGCAGAGACCGCGCGCTTGATGAAGCGCTTGCGTTTCCGGAGCGTGTTGAAGGAGCAGGAGCAGGCGGTGGCCCGGCGGCGCGAGCAGGGCACGCAACGCCTGGCGGCGCTGATGGCCGAGGCGGGCGACCGCGTGGTGGTGGAGGTCGGCGCCGCCAAAGAGCAAGTGAGCCTGCGTGGTTTCAATGCCAATGGCACGGCAGTGGTGGGACCCGGGCTGGTGGTGCACACCTTACTCCTGCTGGACCTCGGCGCGGAACCGGGGCTGTGGATGCGCCTGGAGTTCCGCGGGCTGCCAGCCGTTTACGAGCAAGAGCGCGAAGTGCTGTGGTTCGTGCTGCCGCGGGAGGCGATTACCAAGGCCTTGGAGAGCTACGCGCGCAGCCCCGGCACGGGACCTGCTCGTTTGGTCTTGCGGACGAAACGCTTCTTCGGTGAATTCACGGGCGTGGAGGTGAAACGGCGAGGCCGCGAGCTGCGCATCCGTCCCGTTGAAGATCTGCTCCGTGCTCCGGCGCTGAAGTCCCCCGAATTCGTACGCCCGAAAAAGAAGCCCTGACGCCCAGGACTGACTCGGCTGTCAGCGGCGCTTTCCGCTGGTTGTCGCCTTGTCGGAATCCTTAAGAATGCCGTGGGGTAGGGAATCCCCGGCGCCCGACGAAGTTTCCTATTGTTCCGGAGAGGTCAGGGAGATGTAGGCGCGCATCAGGCGTACTTCATCGCCCTTCTGTTGCAAGTCTGCCAGCAACAGGTCGCGCATCGTCACCAGACCGAGCAGGCGGCCGGCCAGGAAGACGGGAAGGTGGCGGATGCCGGCTTGGCGCATGCGCTCCAGGCACGCGCTGGGTGCCTCGTTGGCATCGGCCACCAGTGGATCGCGCGTGATGACCTCGGCCAGGGGGGTCTGGCGGGGGTCGCGGGCCGCTACCACCACCCGCTTCATCAGGTCGCGCTCGGAGAAGATGCCTACCAGCCGCTCTTGTTCCAGCACCGAAACAGCCCCTACCTTGCGCTCGGCCATGTACCCCACCGCCTCGGCCACCGTGGCTCGGAGCGGTACTGAGTAGACGGGCCGGTTTTCCACCAATTCGCCGACGCGCTTCATACGGATGGGGGCAGCGAAGCCGCTCCTTCGTTGTCGCGGCTCGGATGATCCTGTTGCTCACCGCCGCGGCGTCCTCCCAGAACCGAAGCCAGCCAGAGCACGAGCGCGACTTTCAGAACTTCCCCTGGGAGGAAAGGCCACACCGCAGCCAGCAGCAACGCGCTTCGCGGTTGCGGCAACACCGTTCCCAGCCATGCGGTGCCGAACAGGAAGATAACGGCTTCTCCGCACAGCAGAGCCAGCAGCAACCGTGCTTTGCCCGGCACACCACCCTCCGGTGTTCCTTTCCGGCGCGTTGTCAGATAGCCCACCACGAACGCCGCAAGTGGATAGCTGAGCAGGTAGCCCCCGGTGGGACCCAGTAGAGGGGCCAGGCCCCAGGAACCAAGAGCAAACACCGGCAGTCCGGCAAGCCCCTGCCCTAGATAGAGCACCATGGCAGTGGCGGCCCGTGGACCGCCCAAGACTACCCCTGCCAGCAGCACGCCGAGCGTCTGCCCGGTCACCGGAACGGGCGTAAAGGGAAGCGGTACCGAGACCTGCGCCAGCAACCCCATCAAGATGCTGAATCCGAATACCAACGCCGCGCTCTCAGCGCGAGATTGCGGCCGGCTTTGAGCCACCGAAAGCAGCTTCACTGCTGCCCTCCCCAATGCGCGAATCGCACAACTAAACCAGCCAAGGATACCACAGGGGTGTCAGCCCGCTGGTAGTTTGGCGGTCGGTGCAGCGAGCCTCCCTCACCTGTGGTACTACGGGTTCTACGGCAGGTTCCAGTTGACACACCACTTCCTCAGGTTCTAATGTTTGACGGGCGCAGGCTGCTTTTTCCGCCTGCGCGGATCGAAGGCTTCTGTGTTCCTTAGGGGGGATGCCATGAAAAGACTTCTTGTGATCGCAGCGTGCGGGGTTTTGTTTTCGATCAATGCCGTAGCCAGCTTGATTCCGACTCAAGATGGCCAGGTGGTAACCAAGTTGGTGTTCAGCGTCCCGGCCGGGGAGTCAGCTCACGATTCGGTGACGGTGTTCTATGAAGTGGTGGGTGGTACTGTGATGGAAGATTTCACAATTTCCGGTCTCCCCAGCTGGTTGACGGTCGCCCCGGTGCCTCCTGCGACTAAGTTTACTACGCCCGCGGAGGTCTTGATATGGGTTGACACAGCGGGCCTAAGCGAGGGGTCGATCCCGGGGGCCACACTTCAGTTCGTCGCGTTCAGTTCTGTCCTGGGAACTTTAGACATTGACCTGACAGTAACTGCGGCGCTGCCTCGCACCGCAGGTGTCTCGCCCGAAGTCTCTTCCCTGACCGTTGCAGCCAATCAGATCGGCACCTTCGTCTTCAACGTCCTGTCCGCGTTGCTCCTGCAAAGCACTAGCAGCGAGGGTATCGGGACCGGCCCGAGCGCCATAGGCGAGGTAAATTGGACCGCGAGTGTGAAATTACTGAGTGAGCCCGGGAGCGATTGGCTCACTATCAGTCCCACCTCTGGTACAGCCACACCGGACAATCCCTCGCAAGTGACGGGCACGGTGGATGCCGCCATGCCCGGCCCGGGTACGTATCAGGCCGAGATTGCGGTCACCAGTAACTGCCCGGCCCGGGTACGTATCAGGCCGAGATTGCGGTCACCAGTAACCCGACGGTGACTCTTCCAGTGACGGTGGTCGTCCGGCCACCTGGCCCCAGGTTATCTGTGAGCCAGACCGCAATCCTGTTTCAAAGCGTAAGTAGCGGACCTTTTACGATATCGGAGACGGTGACGATTTCCAATGAAGGAGACGGAACGCTGAACTGGTCGCTTTCCGGGCTGCCTTCCTGGCTGACGGCTGAGCCTGACTCTGGGAGCGTTACTAGTGGGCCCGCGGGTGAAGACGTCGTGCTGACGGCCGATCCATCGAGCTTCGGTTCCGGCATCAACAGCGCGCTGCTGACGGTATCGGCTCCAGAGGCCAGCAACAACCCGCAAGTAGTGGCGGCCGTGCTGCTGACGGTGCCGGGCGCTACCCCGGCAACAGCCGAGGTCAGCCCCAACGCACTGGTGTTTGTGGTCGAGCAGGGCCAGCCGACACCGCCGACTCGAACCGTCGCGGTCAGCAACGTCGGCGGGGGGTCGCTCTCCTTTAACTTCAGCGCTACGATCACTCCCCTCCGGGCGGCAGTTGGCTCATCCTGACGACGGTGGCTGGGGTCGCTCCGGGGCAGGTCGCCGTCTTAGCGAATCCTTCCGGCCTGCTTCCCGGCGTGTATCGCGCAACACTGACAGGCACCTTCACTGGCGGAGGGCAACGGGTGGTGGAGGTGGTGTTGTTTGTGGTGCAAGCGGGGAGTGCGCTGCGGGCGCAGGCGCTGGGTCTGCCCGGCGCGGCCCAGTGCGCTCCGGAACAGCTGGAGTTGTTCGCCACCACCATCGGAAGTGGCCTGAGCCTGCCGGTTTCCTTTCCCCGGGTGTTGACCGCGTTGGTAGTGGACGACTGCGGTGCGGCGGTGAACAATGCCACGTTGGTGGCCGCCGTAGAAGGCTTAAACATCCCGCTGCGCTCGCTGGGCACCGGCTTTTACAGCGGTACGTGGACGCCGGTGAGCGCGACGGCCGAGGTGACGGTCGCCTTTGCGGCGCTGCATCCCACCCTTCGGAAGGCGGAGCGCTCCTTTACCGTGGAAACGGCCACCGCACCGGGCGATGTGAGTTTGCCGCTGTTGTTTGCCGACGGGGTGGTGGAAGGAGCCGGCTTCACGAAGCGGCGGCCGCTGTCTCCCGGTGGCATCATTTCCCTGTTCGGTGCGAGCTTTGCCACCGAGAACAACTTCGCCAGCCAGCTACCTCTGGAGCGGGAACTGGCAGGGGTGAGCGTGCGCATTGGCGGCCAGGATGCGCCGCTTTATTTCGTCGGCCCGGGGCAGATTAACGCGCAGGTGCCGTTTGAGGTGAGCACGGGCGACAGCGTTCCGGTCGCGACCAGTGTAGATGGCTTACTGACCGCACCGCAGAACTATTCGATTGCTCCTGCCCAGCCAGGCATTTTCATTTCCGGCGAAAACGCCGCCATCCTGAACGCCTCGTTCCAGCTGGTGACGTCGCAGAACCCAGTCCGCGCCGGAGACACGATTCAGATCTTCTGCACTGGCTTGGGGGCGGTGGACGTGGCAGTGGAGACAGGAGCACCGGGCCCTTCGTTCAGCACCGTCGAGGTGCCGGTGACGGTGACGATCGGGGGGATTAACGCTGCGGTAGCCTTCCAGGGACTGGCACCGAACTTTGTGGGGCTCTACCAGGTGAACGCGGTGGTGCCCGCCGGCGTTGCGCCGGGCGACGCGGTCCCGCTGGTCCTGGAGCAGAACGGGATTGTCGCTAACCCCGACCGGCCCGTCACCATCCCTGTGGTGCCCTGAGGCCGTCGGCCCCGGGTGCGAAGACCCTATGCCGGGCCGCTTTGTTCAGATACGAACTTTAACCAGGGTCAGATACGAATTTTGACCAGCGGTATCCCGTCCCGGCACAGCGGGCAGGATTCCGCACTTTCCCAATACGTGAGCTGCAGGCGAGCCAACGAGTAGATCGGCAACGGGCCAAAATCCACTGTGTCCAGCGTAGGCTGGTGCACGATCACAGCCAGGGCCAGCACTCGCGCCCTGTGCGTGAGAAGCAGGTTACGCAACTTGCTGAGCTTCTTGCCCGAACGCAGAATGTCATCCACCACAATGCACTGCTCGTTCTTGTGCGTCTCCATGAACTGGCGGAACTCCATCCGGTCCTCCACCTTTTCCGCCCAATAGATCTGGCTGGCTCGCAGCGCCTCGCCCAGGCCGTAAGCCACCGGGATCCCGCCAGTGGCTGGTGAGACGATGCTGACCTGCGGCAGGTGGCGCGCGATTTCCGGGTCGCTGCGCAGCAGCCGGCTGAGCGCTACGCTGAGCGTCTTGGCTTCCTGGTAGTAGCGCATGGCCAGCGGCATCTGCAGATATTGGTCGGTGTGCCGCCCGGAGGTCAGTTCAAAGTGGCCTTCCCGCATGGCGCCAGTCTCCCGCAAAATGTCCAGCACCTCCTGCTGGCTCGGAATAAGTTCCACGTCCGTTGTATAGCATAGAACTGCAGGCCTGGCCGAGGCCGGCGGCACTGCTTGTAATGCTCAAGCCGGGGTGGTCAGCCTGCTGTTCAGGTCGCTTGGTGGAGTCGCTGGATGAAAGCCAGGCATCCTGCTGCCATCCCATCAGCTTCATCACTTGCATAGCCCACTGCGTAGGGAACAGAATGTTTTCTTGCCGACACTTCCGTTCCATGGGGCCGCAGGTTGGATGGCTTCTGGGTGGGCCTCGGCCGTAGCTTTCTGCTTTTTCCTTGCTCTACCTTGTCCTATAATCTCGGCAGCTTCCCTGGGAGTTCTCTCGCGCTCCATCCAACACTAAGCGGGCACTAAGCGGGAGGTTCGGCGGTGGGTGGTATGGTCGGCGAAGGAGCCGGGTCATGAAGCAATCACAGAAGCTTCCTACCCCTTTGGGCCTCTGGCTGGCGGTGAGCTTCTGCATGGCCACGGTGGCGGTAGCGCAATCGGGGCTTGAAAGGGCGCGCGCCCGTCAGCAGGCCGGCCAGACGGCGCAACTGAGGGCGGCTGTCGCCGAAGTGCTTCGCCAGAGCCCGCAAGATCCGGAAGTTCTGCTGGCCGCCGCCGAATTGCTGGATTTGTCCGGGTCGCCCGACCGCGCCCAAGCCTATCGACGCGTGCTGGAGGTGGCCCCGTCTCCGGAAAGCCCGGAGGTGAAGGCTGCCCGGCGCCGATTGATTCTGCTTTATCTGCAGGCAGGCAAGTATCCGCAAGCCCAGCACGAATTAGAGGTCTACCGCCGCGCGGGCGGATCGGACCTACCGGGCTGGTCGGATGCGGCGACTGCCCCGCGCCTGCCTGTGGGGTACATTGAGATCCCTGGCCCGCTACTTCCCTTCCAGCGCATGGCCGCAGTTCGCCCCCAAACTCCGCCAGAGGAGCTGCTGCCGGCACTGGCGCGCAACTTGGTCTCCATCGGCCACCAATATTCGCACCTGTACATGAAGATCGCGCCCACGGAGTATCTCAGGTTGCTGCTGGGCTATCTGGCACAGGCGCGCCAGCTGCAAGCGCTGGCAGACAGCGACGGGCTTCTACGCTTGAACGAATGCGAACAGGCCGGACCGCTGCTGCAAATTCTGGGATACCGGCTGCGTGGAGCTGGCTGTGCCGCCGGGCCGAAAGCCGGCCTGGAAGTGGACGACCCGGTTCGCGCCTTCCTTACCTCCGACTCTGCTTTTCCCCTGGTGCAACTGGAAGAAGCCATCCAGGGCAAACGTCCTTTCGAGCATTCAGTGAGCTCCACTCAGGTGCCTGTGCTGCTGGGACCCGAGGCGTGGATGAAACCCGGCACGCCCTGGATTGACGCTCTCCTGGAAGACCGGCTGCTGGCCCGATTCTACGTCGCACTGTCGCGTCTTCCGGCGTCCACTCTGGAAGCGCTTCGACAGGATGCCACCATGGAACAGCTGAAGCCGCTCAGTCCGGTGCTGGATTTCTACGGCAGGATGTTGCGAGTGCAAGGCGGGAGCGTGGTAGTACCCGGGGGTGCCGCCGCCAATCAGGGCTGGAAAGGGTTGACGGACTCTCGGCCTGACCGCCCGGGCGCGTTTCTGCTCAAGCTTCTGGAAAAGGACAGCGGCTGGCTGGCCGCTTATTTAGATGCGCTGTCTCGCACTGGCCCCGCCTCGCAGAGTTACTTCACCGCCGACAAACGGCTGGCGCGCTTCTACAGCGCCCTTCGGGGCAAGGACGCCACACCCGGTCCGGCCAGGCCGGTCTTCCGGAATAGCGCCCCACTGCTGTTTCTGGTCACACGCTTGCGCGTGCAGGCCGATGGCCGCCCATTCCTGCCCGGCGGAGTCGAGACGTGGAATTCTATCTTCCGCCTGCGGCCGGCCAAGTCCGGTGGCAAGAGAGGCCGCGCCCGCCTGCGCGATCCGGATGACGTGGTTGAAGCCCTGTTCGGCCACGTGCGTGAAGCCGATGAGAATGGCCTGCTCAATGTCTTCCTGGCGATCAACGAAATCGACCGGCTGCGCGCCAAGCCGCTCGCCCCAGACACGGTCCTGCTGCTGATGACGCAATACCCGCGCTTCAGCCAGCATTACTTTTTGTTCGCCGAATGGCCCCACCTGTCGGATTCCACCATCGAGCGCTTCCTGGAAGTCCTGGAATCGCTGACCCAGATCAAGGAGCCGCTGGTGCGCGCCGATGGCCTCGGCTCCCTGCAGGCAGTGGTCGCCTTATGGGAGATCCTGGCCCGGCAGGAGGAAATCCCGGAATCGAAGCTCGAGCCGACGTTGCAGCGACTGATTGAGCCCTTTGCCGATGCCGACAAAGCCGAGGAGGTGCTGGATGCCGCACGCAAGGCTGTACAGACGCTTCTCTCCTTCGCTCCGCCCGAACCCAGCTCCCTGCAGGAGAAGATGATTGGCTTGCTGGCCGCTCCCTCTGGCCTGGATGGAACGGCGCAGCGGGCGCGCGACGAGGTAGCGGGGCGCATCCGGGTTGCTTTGGATGCCCAACACCTCGTCCCGCTGGACACCCTGTTTACTCTGGCCGAGCAACTGGAGCATGCGGCCACGACCCAGTCCCGTCCCGGCCCGGAGTTCACCCAGTTGGCCTCGCGCCTCAAGGAACTGAATTTGCCCAACCCCTTTCCTACGGCTGTGGAAAGGAGGGCAGCCTTCTTCGGCTATTGGGCTGAGCGGCACATCAACGCCGAACGCGAAGCCGACTTGGCAGGGGTAGCCAAGCTCGAAAATCCCGAGAAGCTGGCTCGGGCCCTCGGCCTGCTGGCCCCGCATCTACGCGATACACTGGTCGGGCTGGTCTATGCCTATTACGCGCCACCGGGCTCGATGGTGCTTCACCACAACCCGTTGTTTGTCCGTTCTCACGATTTTCTGGGGGACTCGGGGCGGGGCACGGGAAACGAGGTCCGGGGCCCCGGTCACATCTACGGCCTGGGCTGGCCCTGGAGCGGCGGCGGTCGCTTCATCGGCTCGCTTTCCGGCGTGGCCTATGCGTTGGCAGATGCCGAAAAGGATTTCCTGGTGCCGCAGCAAACCCAGTCGCTGATCTGGGGAGACCTGGCTCCGCAGATGCTGCTTTCCTCAGTCGTGCCGCGTTGGTGGCGTGTCTCGGCTCGCACTCAGCACTGGGTGGCACTGCACCTCCGTCTGGGTCAGGACCTTTTGGCCGAGGCGGCCGCTTCCGTTGAGGCTCGGCAAATAGTGCTGAATGCTTTGCCGCCCATGGAGGCGCAGCGGCGGGAGCGCATCGAAGCCGAACTGGCGCGGGGCCGCGCCGCCCATGCCCTGCGCCTGGTGAACCCCGCCGAACTCTACCAGTTCTCCCGGAATCTGCTTGCAGCGGCCAGCTCCGCAGCCGGTGCGAAGTTGGCGCGGCGGGTGGGACCGGCGGCCGCCGCCTTAGAGCAGATGTCCCGGCAGTTTCCCCAGGAGGCTTCAGAGGCAGCTGCCAGCTCTGCCTTCGGCGTGCCGCATCCCAAAATCGCCCGTTCCTACCGGCCGGAGCTTTTGCATCTCCCTCTCTTTCCCGCTCTGATGGGTTACTCCAGCCGGTTGCTGGCTGAATCCTGGGAATCCAGCAATCTGTATTGGGCGCAACTGGCCGACGAGCTGGGTTTGCCTCCGGCCGAGCTGAATCGGATTGTGCCGCAACTGACCCGGCGAATGCTGGAACGCATTTTTGCTAATCACCTGGAAGACTGGCCGGCAATGTTGACCGCCATGCGCGCGACCGGTGAGGAGTTTCGGCGCAAGGCTCTAGCCGAAGCGGCCTCGCCCGCGCTGGCCGCGGCCGGGCCATGAGAGCGCTATCAAGGTGTAGCATGATCAAGATGTAACATGCGACGTGCCCTCAAAAGCGTTTGCCTCCCGATTCTGCTGCTGGCGTCGCTCGCCTGGCCTGACCCCCAGGAACAGCCCCGCCAGGCGGTCTACCGCGTGGAAGTGGACCTGGTCCAAGTTACGGTGGCCGTCACCGATCCCGGCGGACGCTACATGCGGGGCTTGCGTCCCGGCGATTTCCACATTTATGAGGATGGCGTCCTGCAGAAGCTGGCCATGTTCAGCGAGGGTGGCGCCTTGC
Source organism: Terriglobia bacterium (assembly GCA_965223005.1). GTDB lineage: Bacteria > Acidobacteriota > Terriglobia > JAJPHL01 > JAPKYU01 > CBDBKE01. The sequence continues at coordinate 854,282 of CBDCVK010000010.1, forward strand.
CCGAGTCGGTATGGGAAATCGAAGAGCGCGAGCGGGAGACAGGCCGCCCGGTGCCTGCGGTGGTCGCCGGATCCCACGTCTTTATCCTGTTCGACACCAGCAACTTCATGTATCGGGGCTTTTTTGTCCACGCCCAAGACGCCGTTACTCAATTCATCCGCAGCCTGAACATACACGATTCCATCGCAGTGTACGCTTTCAGCCGCAACTTGCTGCGGGCCTGCCCACCGACGCTGGATCGGCGCCGTGCCCTGCTGGCGCTGCGCCAGCTCGTCGCCGGTGCTGACACCGCCCTCTACAACGCCCTGCTACTTACTCTTCAAGATGCAGCTCGGGTGTCGGGCCGCAAGGTGGTGGTGGTGTTCTCCAACGGACCTGACGTCGGCAGCATCGTGTCGCCCGAGGCGGTGCGCGAACTGGCCGAGAATGAAGGCATCCCCATCTACATCATCAGCACCCAGGATGCCAACAGGGACAAGGTCTCGACTACTGTCTTCCGGCGTCTGTCAGGGCGCACGGGCGGCCAAGCCTACATGGCCAACACCTGGGGGGAGCAGACAGAGGCCTTCAAGGCGATCGGCCAAGATGTCAGGCACCTCTACCTGTTGAGCTACTATCCAGCGCTCAATGCCAAGCGGGGCTGGCGCAGCATCACCGTGGAACTGGCCGACGAACAGGCCAAGAAGTACCGTATCCGCACTCGCAGCGGCTACCGCTCCAAGGTACGGACGGCCGACCGATTTGGGCTGGGGAGCTCTCCCACAGGTGCAGCCAACAGCCCGTAAGCCCCCGTGTCCGGACCTCTGGGTCGTCATGGACGACGGCGCCCGGCGAGGAGGCCACAGAGCGAGACGCCTTCTACAGTCACAAGTCTCTGCGGTGCGGGAGTGCTGCCGTCACATGATCTCGCGTAAACATCAGGTCAAGCGCGAAAATTCTGCTCGCAGGAGAGGTGGTTGATGAGACGAGTTGCATGGTTCCGGCGTGTACCTCCACGCAATCTGTGTCTATGCGTTGAAGTCGCCTTGATCTGGGCTGCTCTGACCCTATGTGGCGTCGCTGCCGACTGGCCGCAGTTCGGCGGGCCCCACCGCAACTTCACGACAGATTCCCAGGGCTTAGCCTCATCCTGGCCGCCGGAGGGCCCGCGCCACGTCTGGAGCCGCCAGTTGGGGGACGGTTACTCCGGCATCACTGCGGATGACGGCACCCTGTTTACCATGTATCGCAAGGGGGAACAGGAGGTCGTCATCGCCTTGGACGCCGGGACGGGCAAGACGCTCTGGGAGCACGCCTACGCGGCACCCTTTCTCAGCTGGATGGATATGAAGCACGGTCCAGGCCCTCACTCCACCCCGCTGGTGGCAGGCGCGCGTGTGTTCACCGTGGGAGTCACCGGGAAGTTCTTCGCACTCGACAAGAAAACCGGAAAGGTGGATTGGTTCCACGACCTCTACCGGGATTTCAATATCGACCAAAGGAACCGCGGTTTCTCCTGCAGCCCCATTGCTTACCGGAACACGGTGATCCTGCAAACCGGGGGCGTGGGCAACGCCATCATGGCCTTCCGGCAGACGGACGGTGCCGTGGCCTGGAAAAAGCAGAGTTTCTCCAGCTCTGCTTCCTCTCCCCTGCTGATTCACTTCGCAGGCCAGGAACAGCTGGTGGTGTTCATGGCGAAGCAGGTCGCTGGCCTGGACCCCGGCAACGGCGACCTGATTTGGACGATCCCCCACCGGATCAGAAATGGCCTGAACATCAGCATGCCCGTGTGGGGGGAAGGCAACCTGTTGTTTTGCTCCTCGGCATATGACGGAGGGAGCCGTCTCATCAAGCTGATCAAGGTGGCCGGCAGAACTGTGGCAAGCAATATGTGGCACACCAACCAGATGCGTGTGCACATCGGGAGCATTCTGCGGCTGGGCGACTACGTGTACGGTTCCAGTGGCGACTTCGGGCCAGCCTTCATCACCGCCCTCAATGTGCGCACCGGCAAGGTCGCCTGGCGGGATCGCAGCTTTGCCAAGGCCAACCTGGTTTATGCCGATGGAAAACTCATCATTTTGGATGAGGACGGCCGCCTCGCTCTCGCCACAGTCTCCCCCGAAGGCCTGAAGGTTCTCTCCCAGGTGGATTTGCTGGAGAGCAACTGCTGGACAGCCCCCTCCCTGGTCGGCAGGACCCTCTACGTCCGCGACAGAAAGAGCATCGTGGCTCTGGACCTGGGGGGCTAGCCCAGCGACCGGCCGGGGGAGACAGGGTGGATTGGCTACTGGTTAACGGCGGGGAGGGCCAGCTGGGCTTCGAGCTGCCGAATCTTGGCTTCCAGCGGCGAGGGTGCCGGGTCCAGGGCGGCGGCCCGTTTTAGGTAGTTGAGCAAGCCAGTGCGGGAGTCCGTTGGCAGCTCGAGCTTCTTCCCGCGGTGCAAGGCGTAGGCACGGTTCTTCTCAATCAGCAAACAAGCCAGTCGCCCGCCGTAGAATATCGCCATGCCTACATCGATCAAGATGACACGACCTCCGAATCGGGGCATGACCGCTCCGGGGGTAGCCGAGTGGGCTACGACGATTCTATCGCAACCGTAGTTACTCAACACCGTCTCCAGATGGAACTCCAGCGCCCCCTCATCGCTTCCCGCCAGTCCTCTGTACCACAGGGGCCCTTCTTCATCCATCACGACTCCACCTCGAAGCTGGCTCCATTCTCGGAGTTCCTCCCGAACCCGCTCATTGATTCGGCGGATGGAATGGTTTGCGTATTTCGGGCTGACCCCGCCATGCAAAAAGATCGTGTCGTTAATCTGAATCGCAGTGTTGTGACGCCGAATCCACTTTCCGTATTTCCCGTTGGACCCGAAATGGTAACGGTGCTGGAAATATCCGAGTGGATGCCGGGACTCCCACTGTTTGCGGTAAGCTCCATCGAGAGCAGGTAGTCCTTCCGGCGGAGGGGATTCCTTCATCTTTTTGATATGCTGGTTATAGAAGAGATCGCGCCTCTTTTCCGATTTGTCATCGCGAAATGCGGCATACTCCTCAGGCGAAACATAGCGAAGATCGCCGTACATATTCATCGCCTCGTGATTGCCGATCAGGGCGTGCACATCGCCCCCGGCTTTGCGGGCCTCCCGTTCCAGCCGCATCAGCAAGTCCATCACCTTGCGCGACTCTGGTCCCCGATCTACGACGTCGCCGGTCTGTACCAGATGGGTCTTTCCTCCGGTCCATTCCTCCTTTGCATTGATGAGGCCGGTTGCGTCAAGGAGAGCGACAAATTGCTCATAGTCCCCATGGACGTCTCCGATCGCCACGATCCTCTCCACTCCCTTCCAGACGTCCTGAGCGGCCACCGCCCAGTCGGCTGGCAAGGTAAGGAACAGGAGCAGAATCAGCGGGCGAAATAACATGGGTTACTCTCCAAAACCGTGCGTCTCGCCATAACCTCCTCCGACTCAAAATGCAGTCCGAGTCTTCTAACCAAAAGTGTACTGCAATTCAAGGGACCTGATCGAATCGTTGTCGATTCGGTTGTGGATTCTTACACTCGAGTTCGGTAAGCACCAGTATGCACCGTGCAGCGCGACCTGTTTAGGGCTAATGCCTGTTTACTAATGCCTGTTTAGGGCTAAACTAATGCCTGTTTAGGGCTAAACCAATGCCTGTTTAGGGCTAAACCAATGAAAGATAACCGCCGCCCCTGTAGCTCAGATGGACAGAGCAGCGGTTTCCTAAACCGTTGGTCGGGAGTTCGAGTCTCCCCAGGGGCGCCAGTTTTCTAGTTGTGTTAGCAAAGGGTTGGCGTGAGCCGACTCAAGGAAGGCGCTTTGTCACGGCAACAGAAGGAGTCCATCGCCCTGGTTTGTTCGGCGGCTCGCCTGAGCACCTATTGCGTGACCATTCATTGCGAGATGATGCGAACGATGGGTGTGACCGACCCGGAGCTGGAGCAGGTGGCGGTGGATCATCACTACGCTGATATTTCCGAAGCGGACAAGGCCCTGCTGGATTTCGCGCTCAAACTGACCGAGCGGCTGCCCGAAACGGACGGGAAGGACATTGAGGCGTTGCGCCAACACGGCCGGGCGGAATGCCGGACTGCCGCGACACGCGGCAGTCTACTGCACGGGGATGGTGACGGTGTTAGCCGGCACGTTGTTGATGATGATTTCGACCTCCTGCGTGCCCGGCGGCACGCCCAACGGCACCTGTACATTCACCTGGTAGAGCCCCACAAATCCTGGGGCTAGGCCGGAGAAGCTCACCTGGGCAGGTAGGCCGGCAATGTTCACCAGCGGTGTGCTGACCGTTCGCGCCAGCGGCTCAGCGGTAGGTGCAATCTGGCCGGACTGGACTTCGGGCTGGACCAGACCGAGTCCAGTGCAAAAGATCAGCAGGAACTCTCCCGGCAGTGCCGGGGCGCTCTCGCTGACCGGCTGGAAATCTGCCGCGTGGAGGATCGCGCCAACGCCGGTGCCCTGCTGGTTCAGCGTAAAAATCCCTGGTGAAACGGTTGCGATCCCGATCGACCGCGTCTCGCTCGATACTGTGCCCCGCGTCACCTGCACCGAGACCATACCCGGTCCGGCCATCAACTCAAACGGGACCTGCGCATTGATCTGTCCCGGACCCACGAAGTACAGCGGGGCGGCAATGTTGTTGAACGTTACGCTGGTATCCCCCAGGGTGGTGGGAAGAGGTACAACCGTCGCCCCCTGCGTATCGCCGGCCAAGTCCGCGCCAAAAAGGGCCACAATTGCGCCCGGGGCGATGGCTCCGTTGGGGTCCGTCGCCGGCCGAAAGCTGGAGCCGTTGACTACAGAGTTGGCTGGCAGTGTTGGGACCGCGGTTTTCGAGGTGATCGTCAGCGTCACCGGCACTGTCGTCGTCGGTCCGAAAATCGTACTGGTGCAGAACCGCGAAGGCGTGATCACGATGCCGCTGTTATAAGTGCCGGGCCGCGGCCTGAATTCCCCAGCCGCACGGGGCCTGGGTCAGGAGCAAGCGGGTCAACAAAGCGCGTGGTGTCCAGCAGGATCACGCCGCCAGGGGCTGGCTGAGGTTGGGCCAGTCGGGCCTGGCCACCCAGGAAATCCGCCCGTGGCAGGAGCAGTGGACCGGCGTCCGGGGTGAACCCCCGCGACCGCGCTACCACCGTCAGTGGAAAGCCGGTGCGGAAACCGGCAATGCCGGCCAACTGCCAACCGGAGAGCACCGCTTTAGCCCAGCCGGTCCGGTGTAGCCGGGGAATCTGCCACAGCAGGTTGACAACCAGGTTGTGACGCTGGTCAAAGTCGGCGTCGCCGCGGTCGCCGGAGGCGTCGAACTGGCGCTGAAAGCCGCGCTCTGGACGTGACCCCAGCAGTGGATCTCCCTGGTTGTCGATCGCATGGCTCCAGGTATGGGATACCTGGAACTGCAAGCCGCGGCTGAAGCGCCGCAGTACGCTCGTTTCGAGGGCCAGGAAATTCGAATTTCCCTGGTTGGTGAATGCCTGCACCTCGAACACGCTCGGATTTTCCAACCCTCGGTTGAGGATGTCGCCCGCAATTAGTTTGCGCCCCAGCGAGCCGGTACCATTTACCTCAAGAAGCATGTTGCGGGTGAGGGCGTGTTGTACGCCTGCAAACCAAGTCTGCACATAGGGAGTGCGCAGGCCGTCCTCCACGGCAAAGGCCTTCCCGCGGGGAATGCTGGCCGGCCCGCCGGGCAGGGCCTCCGAGGCCGGCGAGGTGTAGCGAAAGCCTGAGTCAAGGAAGACCTGCCGGAAGTTGTTCTGACGCAAAGGATCCCATACCAGGTTGAAGATGCGGTCGTAGTAAATCCCGTAGCCACCGCGAAACACTGTTCGGCTGTTGCCGAACACATCGAAGGCGAAGCCGAAGCGGGGGGCAAAGTTGTTGTGGTCCTTGCGGTAGAGGAGGCCGCGAAGATCACCTGGGTTGTCGGGCGTGCGCCGCAGTGAGCCGGCGGCGACGCGTTCGAAGGGCGTCGCTCCGTCACCCAGGTAAAAATTCACATCTTCGGACTGGCGCGTGTTGTGCGGCACCCCGAAATATTCGTAGCGCAGGCCCAGGTTCAAGGTGAGCCGGCGTGACACACGCCAGTTGTCCTGGAGGAACACGGCGAACTCAGTCTGGCGGTAGTGGCGCATGTAGTCGGGGGCACGGTAGCGGTCCGTGGAGAAGCGGTCCACGGTGGTGATGAGTCTATCCGGGCGGTCGGCGGCAAACGCTGCTAAGTCGGGAAATCCGAAGAGGCCAATGCGCAACGGGGCTAGCAGGCTGGAACTGATGGTTCGCCGGTATTCGCCCCCAGCTACCAGGTGGTGCCGGGCCAGCAGCACGCTGAAGTTCTCCACGAAGTGCAGCACGTTGTCCGTGTAGCTTTGTTCAGTCTGAGCAGCAACATTTCCGGGAAGGTGTGTCCCGTCGTCGGAAGACAATTCTGGAACACCGGGCGCCGGAGGCACAAACTCATTGCGGTTGCGGTTCAGCCCAAACTTGGCCTCGTTGACCACTCCCGGCCCAAGCCGGTGGACGTATCCCACGGCCAGGTTCCGCGAGGCGGTGGTGAAGGGCACACCGAGGTCCTGGTAGGGGCTGAAGGTGACATTGTTGAAAGTTTGGTCAAAGGAACCGAAACGGACAAACAGGCGGTCGCGGTCCGGCCGAAGATCGAAGTCCGCGCGTGCGGAGCCCGAAATCGTGTTGATCGGAATGTGGGGAAAAATGACACCTTCGATTCGGTCGCTATCGACCGTTTGGATCTGCGAGAGCGGCAGCAGCGGGTAACGTTCCAGCAGGTCACGGGCAATGGGACCAGTCACGCCTGCAAGGAATGCCGGCTGGGGCACGGTCACCGTCTGCGGAGCAGCCACCGTGCTAGCTCGCAGCGCCTCCAAGGCCGTAAACAGAAAAACGCGGTCGCGCACCAGCGGCCCGCCCAGCGTGTAGCCAAATTGGTGTTCCTTAAATGGAGGCCGCTCCCGGGAGTTCGCATTGTCCTGGAAGCTGTTGGCGTTGAGCTTCTCGTTGATCAGAAACTCAAACAGACTGCCGTGCCAACTGTTGGCCCCGGCGCGGGTAATCACGTTGGCCACAAACGCGCCCCGACCGTACTCCGCCGAGAAGTTGTTCGTGGCCAGGCGGTACTCGTCAATGGCGTCGGGCGAGAGCAGCGTGGGCGGGAATGTGTTCTGCACGTTGTTGTTGTCCACACCGTCCAGCAGATAGTTGGAGGAGGAGACGCGAAACCCGTTCACCGAGAAGCCCAGGCCTCGTTGGGTAGCGTTGTCGGAAGTGACGCCGGGCAGCAGCACGAACAGCGTATAGATATCCCGCCCCGCCAGCGGCAGGTCGCGGATGCGCCGCCTGTCAATCACCCACGAGACAGTCGTTGATGTAGCATCAGTGAGCGGTGGAGGCCGGTCATCGACCACGCCCAGCTTGGCCTGCGCATCGGGACCGTAGATCAGCGCCACGCCGCCGCGTGCGAGGGCCTCTGGTTCGACCGCCGAGAGCGTCTTCTCCAGGTCGGGCGCCAGGGTTTCGAGCTGGAAGTCGGCTACCGCACGTTGCGCCACATGCAGCTCGACATCGCGCCGCTCGACGGGCCGGTAACCCACAGCCTGAACGCGCAGCAGATAGCGCCCGCGCGGTAGGAATTGCAGGACATACTGTCCTTGGGTATTGGTGACGGCCGAGGTGACCGCACCAGTCTCTTGGTTCTCCGCAAAGACGCGCACCCCATCCAATGGCTGACCCTGCGCGTTTCGGACTTCGCCGCCCAGCGTGGCCTGCGCCGTCTGAGCCGCGGCGGGCAGTGCCGTGAGCCAGGCGACACACCACACAATGACCGGTAACCATTGATAGTTGCTATACTTGCGCAACGCCCAGGTCTCCGGAAAGGAGAACGCTCCTGTTACCCCAAGCATATCTTCAGTTTTAGCCTTTGGTACTGGGCCCTCTCCCCTCTACAAAATGAACCAGCGTGGGCCGACTCAGTGACCCGGGCTACGATGTGGCTCTACTCCTTTGCCGCCGCCTTGCGAGCCTTTTCCTCCAGGGCAGCGCGCGAGGAGGCGTCGGTCGCCAGCGCGGCAGCGTGGCGGTATTGAGCGACGGCATCTCGTGAGCGCTGCATTTCCAGGTACAGGTCGCCCAACGCGACTCGGATGAGGGCGAGGTCCGCCTTTCTCAAAGCTTCCAGCAACTCACGCTCTGCCCGCCGCGGGCGACCCTGGTCGCGGTAGAGGCGTGCCAGGTTTAAGCGGGCCGGGACATCACGTGGGTGAAAGCCCAAGGCGCGGCGGTACTCGGTTTCGGCCTCGCGGTCGCGCTCCCGGCTGCGAAAGAAGTTCCCCAGCATGTTGTGCCCCGCCGCAGCGTCCAAATCAAGTTCTAGCGCTTTGCGGTATTCCTGCTCGGCGCGCGCCGGCTGATTGATCTTCATATACAACCCGGCCAGGCTGTAGTGCAGGTAAGCGTAGCGCGGCCCGAGTTCAATGGCGCGCCAATAGGCTTGCTCGGCCCGAGAAAACTGCCCCATGGCCGTGTACGCCAGGGCCATATTGAAGTGCGGATAGGCCCAGCGCGGCGCCCGCTCGCCAGCCGCCTCGAACTGTCGTAGCGCTTCGCGATACTGGCGCTGTTGAAGCCAGCCAATACCCAGGGCGTTGTAAGAATAGGCGCCGCGGGATTCTAACTTGATGGCTTCCTCCAGTAACGTTCGTCCTTGTGCATAATCTCGCCGATAAATGTGCGCTCGACCTGCGCAAAACGCCCGGCGGGCTCGTAGTGGGTCAGGCGCTGGGCTCAATTCTGCGGCGGCTGCATACAGTTTGGCGCAACGGTTGAAGTCTTCTGCACCTAACGGGACTGCGTCACCCTTCAAGTAAGCCAGCAGGACCTGCTGGCCTTCGTCTTCCAGCGCGGCCTGGAGTAGTTCGGCAGCATCCCGAAGTTGATCGGGAGGAACTTCGGTATCCTTCATGCGTCGCAAGAGCCCGAGCGCGTCCCCGGGTGGTTCCAGCAGGCGACGGCGAGCCAGCGCGTCCCGAAACTGCTTCATCAGTTCAAAAGTTCCGGGAACGGCTAGTCCCCTCGTCTTTGTAGGACGCACCCACAGGCCCGTGCCGTTGAACTGCACCTCCGTGGGATCGGCCGAGACCTGGACTTCCTGCACCACCCGCAGGCCGCGCGGGGTAACCGCCATTAGCTTGTGATTGTCCGCAGTTAGTTGGTCTACAGCCAACTGCCCTGTTGGCGGAACCAAGCCTCGGGGAACGCCGTCCACGTATACTTCCGTATTGGGAAGACCACTAAACAGTAGGGTGGCCAACATGGGGCGGGACTCGGTGGCAAAACCAAGATCGACGCGTTGTTCCCCCGTCAGGGCAAGCACAACGTCGGTGGGTGGGGTGCCCAGTTCTCGGGGGTGTTGCAATTCCTGCGTGGCCTTGGGTACTTCGGTTTTGACGTATCTTGCTGCTTCGCTGAATCCCACAGACCCGTTCTTGTCTCGGTCGGCTTCGCCTTGTAAGCCCCGCAGCAGGTAGTAGGTAAAGGCACCGTGTCCGCCACCAAACATCCGACCTTCTGCCGAAGATTCGTTCGGCGCACTGGCCAGTAGACCGAAGATGTCAACGCCCTTTATTTCAGCCATCTTTGCTTGAAAAGCGTTCGATTCAGCCAGCTTACCTGCGCGGCACGTGTCGACCAGCAGGATGACCCGCGCCGCACGCCCCAGGCGGCGCTGGACGAGATCCTGGAGCTCTGGGAAACTGATACCCGTTACCAGCAGGTCTTCCAGAGTACTGTCATAAGCTACAAGGTAGGCGTCCCTCGGCCCTATAGGCTCAACCACTCCGTGCGTGGCTAGAAAGATATATACCGAATCGCCCGGCTTTACCTTGCGCAGCAGCCAGGAGCCTATGGCGCGCTTCACTTGGGCGCGTGTGGCCTGCTCATTGGTGATGGTGAGCACGTGGTCGGGGAGAAAGTTCAGTCCTTGCCCGCTGGTAACATACTTGGCAAAGCTTTCGGCATCGGCGTCGGCGTACTCCAGCCACTGCTTTTTGGGCAGGACCTGGTAGCGGGAAATCCCGATTACCACCGCCCAGGCTTTCTCGGAACCGGGCGGCGAAAAGAGGTTGTCCGGGAGCTGCCCGGCCAAAAGCGCCGCCGCCAGAAGCAGAACCGCCCCCAAGCGCTTCATAGTGGTTACCATAACGCATTTGGATCTTTGATGAACAAGGAAGGCGAGTGCTTGTGCGGCAATATCTCACATTGGAGCCCGACGATGGTTGTTATGTTGGTTGGAGGAGTAATTCTGGGGCACCTGGGAATTCCTTAGGAAACTACGACTTAACTGCTTGCGCTGCTCCAGCTCATCCCGATTCGGGACTTTCTCGACAAAGGCTGAACCGGACGCTACACCAAGCAAAGAGGAAAAGGGAAATCTGGCGAGCTGAACTTGAAGCAAGAAGACGGCTGGCCTATGATCTTGCACAAAGGTAAAGATTGAAGCCGGAAATTCCGGTTAAAAGGTGGTGAGTGATGATCTGTCGGACTGTAACCGCGCTTCTGTGTCTTTGCGCTGCCGCGCAGGCCGCAGCCCCGGTGGGGATACTTTCCACGGTGTCAGGCAACGTACAAATCGTGAGGGCGGGGCAGAAGAGCCCAGTTCCAGCGCGAATTGCCGACTTGATTGCGGCCGGCGACCGCGTCCTGACCGGCAAGAGTTCTGAGGCCGCCTTCCTGTTCTGTCCCGAATCGAGCGCTGCCAAGATTCTGGCCAACGCTGACGTCCAGTTCGAGGCGACTTCGGTGAAGGTGCGCAAAGGCAAGCTTGGGAACGCGCGCGAGGTGCCCTCCTGCCGCCTGCCCGCCAATCTGACGCTGGCTGGGGCCAGCCAGATGGAGTCCGCCATGATGCGTCTGCGGGCACCGATCTCGCCGCTGCGCTCTCCTTCGCGCACCAACATTGCCAGCCTCCAGCCCAGGTTCCGCTGGGTTCCGGTGAACAACGCCGACACTTACGAGGTCAAGTTGATGGACGGCGAAGAGCGCATTCTCTGGCGCCAGAGCGTTTCCTCGACGGAGGTACAGTACCCGTCCGATGCCCAAGCCCTAGCCTGGGGCGAGAAATATTGGTGGCAGGTGACTGCTCGGAAGGGCGAAGAACCGCTGACCGAAGCCGGCTCTTACTTCCGGGTGCTGCTGAGGGAGGAGGCCGAGCGGGTCCGCGCCACCGAAAGCAACTTGCGCCGCGCTTTGCAGGGAAATCCCGCCGACAACGGGCCGCGCTTCCTGCTGGCGTTTCTTTACGAAGAGAACGGAATGCTAGACGAGGCAGCTTGGACCTACCGCGAACTGACCGACCAGAGGGACCCTCAAGAGTGGATTCGGGCTCGCCTGACCGAGCTAATGAACAAGCTCGGTTGGGACCAGCTGGAATCCAGGCCGTTCCGCTAGTGCGGCAATGCGGCCTTGGTGGGGCGCGCACGGCCGAGCGCGAGTACCGCCGCGCCGAGCGGTTATTGCTGGACCAGGGTGACATGGCACGGCATGAGTTGGCTACTTTCTACGCGGACCACGACCGAAACCTCGCCCTGGCGCTTGACTGGATGCGCCAGGACCTGCGCACCGCCCGCGACATCGCCGCCTTCGACACTCTGGCCTGGGCTGCCTACAAGGCCGGGCTCATCGAGGAAGCCACGGCGGCCATCGGCCAGGCACTGCGGTTAGACACCCAGGACGCCCGCCTCTACTACCACGCAGGTAAGATTTTCCAGAAAGCCGGAGAAACTGAGAGCGGTAAGGAATACCTGCAGCGCGCAGTCGAGATCAATCCCCACTTTGACCTGCGCGAGTCGCCGACACTCCGTCGAGCGCTGTAAGCTTCCTGGCGAAAGCAGAACTCAGCGCGCGGCTCATAGGGAAATCAGAGTAGCGGTGCGTGCGCTGTTCCGCGTCGGACGCTCCCCCTTGCGCCAAAACGAAGTTGGGGGGTTCGGGCGGATCCTGACACCGGCATTTTTCACAGCTACTTCCTGAAAGCATAAGGTCTCACTCGCCGACTAGTGGCTCGGCTCTCGTTGTGCTATGTTGCCGCTAGCAGTACAGCAGTTCCGGTTCCTAGAATGGCGACCGCAGAAAGCGCTTGACGGAACCTACGCCATACTGAGCCATGCCTGGAATGGAACTGGGCGCCAGAATCCAACAAGCGAAGGCGAAGCTGGATGCGCACGTGCGAGAGATCATCGACTGGCATTTCAATCCCGAAACCGGATGCCCGTTCTGGCTGGAGTTCGCCTCTAAGCTGAGCTGGGATCCCAGGCAGCAAATCCGCTGCTTTCAGGACCTGAGAAAATTACCGCCTTTCCAGGACGAGTGGCTCCGAGGAGGCCCGCTTCGCCGTTGGGTGCCCAAGGGCCTCGCCGGTCGGCCGGTTTACGTTTTCGAAACCGGCGGCACAACCGGGGTACCGAAGAGCCGTGTTGCCATTGAGGATTTCCGCATCGATTACGAGATGTTCAGCGAAAGCCTGCCGGAGGAACACTTTCCGCACGGGGCGAACTGGCTGATGCTGGGACCCTCCGGTCCTCGTCGGATCCGGCTCGCGGTCGAGCACCTTTGCCAGCATCGGGGCGGCATTTGCTTCTTTGTGGATCTCGACCCTCGCTGGGTGATCAAGCTCATCAAGCAGGGGCGCGCGGAGGAGTTAGCAAGATACAGGGCCCATGTCGTGGAGCAGGCAATTACCTTGCTGAACGCGGGACATGAGATCCGGTGTCTGTTCACCACTCCGAAGTTGTTGGAGGCCCTGGCGGAGGAGATGGAAGAGCGGGGCACGAGCATCCGTGAGATCGGCATCACCGGCATCTTCGCAGGAGGAACGGAGTTTACGCCGCAGTTCACTCGCTTCGCCATGGAGGAGCTGCTGGGCGATGGAGTCTATATGACGCCAACCTACGGCAACACCCTCATGGGCCTAGCCTGTTCGAAGCCCGTGACCTCCGAGGACGGCTACAAGATCACCTACTACGCGCCGCAACCGCGGGCCGTGATCGAAGTCGTCTCCTTCGACGACAACAATCAGGTCGTTGGCTACGGAGAAACCGGACAGGTGCGGTTGACCACTCTAACCCGCGAGACCTTCATTCCCGGGTTTCTGGAAAGGGACGAAGGCGAGCGTGAGCCCCCCTGTGAGGCCTATCCGTGGGACGGCGTCAGCGGGGTCCGGCCATTCCGCCAGCTTGCTGCCGCGACAACCGTGGGAGTTTACTGAGCGTTTGTTGGGAGCTGAACAGCCATGCTGAACTTGCCGATCCTGCGCTGGGGGCAGCCGTATACAAGCCTCGATCAGGACACCGTAGTTCACTTCCTGACGGGCGAGACGCTGGCCCGGGTCAGCCAGTCCAATACCGGCCTTGTGGCCCGTGACATGAAACAGGCGTGGCGCGCCCGCGAAGCCCTCATCAAGATCCCCATCCCGGAGCTGATCGGCATGATGAGGAAGGCAGCGGATTTATTCCTCAACGGTGTTCTCCCCGTGGGCGACGGCGAGCAGACGCCGGAGGACTTCGCCCGGCAGCAGTCGGCCAGCACCGGTCTGCCCGAGCGAATGTGCAAGGCCAACATGGAGAAGAACCACTTCGTGTTGTCGAACATCGACAAGATCCTGGACGCGCTGACGCGGCGACTGGATTCGAGCATCCTGACCCGAGGCTACGGATGGGAGTCCGGCGGGGTCACCGTCAGCTACCAGGTACAGGCGCCAGCCGTGGGGTTGGTGCTGCCCTCCAATTCGCCCGGCGTGCATACGCTGTGGCTGCCGGTGATCCCCATGCAGGTCGGGCTGGTCTTAAAGCCCGGTCCGCAAGAGCCCTGGACCCCCTACCGCACGGCCGCGGCCTTCTTCCAGGCGGGCGTGCCCAGAGAGGCGATCTCGATTTATCCCGGCGGTGGAGACATCGGGGCCGAAGTGGTCCAGAGGACGACCCGCTGCCTGATCTTCGGGGGAACCGCGACCGTCGAGCGATACAAAGGCGACCCACGCGTCCAGGTCCATGGCCCCGGCTTCAGCAAGATCCTGCTTGGCGACGACGTGGTGGACCACTGGGAGGACTACTTCGATCTCATGGTGGACAGTGTGTTCCTCAACAGCGGGCGCGGCTGCATCAACTGCTCCGGCATTTGGGCTTCCCGCCACACCCGCGAAATCGCCGCAGCGTTGGCCGAGCGGCTGGGGCCGGTGGAGCCCCAGCCGCCCGAAGACCCTGAGTCCAGCCTCGCCGCCTTTACCGTGCCCGGGGCGGCGAGCGCGATTTGGAACACCATCAGGGGACAGCTCCAGGAACCGGGCGTCGAAGACATCACCGCCGGATTCGGTCCGCGGCTCGTGGAACGAGAGCGCTGCGGTTATCTGCGGCCCATGGTTATTCATTGTGACTCCCCTGATCGGGAACTGGCCAATACAGAGTTCATGTTTCCCTTCGCGAGCGTCGTGCGTTGCCCACAGGAACAGATGCTCGGCCGGATCGGCTCCACGCTGGTCTGCAGTGCCATCACTCAGGAGAAGGACTGGCAGCGCAAGCTGATCGATGCGCCCCAGATTGATCGACTGAACCTCGGCCCCATCCCCTCCACCAAGCTGGACTGGTTCCAACCTCACGAGGGCAACATCGTCCAGTTTCTCTTCCGTCCTAGATCGTTTCAGATCCTCGAAGCGGCGACAGTGTAGCGCAGTTGGGCTTTTCGGACCGAAGGGATCCTCCAAAAGGGGTCGGGGTACTGATCTGTTCTCGGAGGCGCCGCCAGGCCATCCCACGGTCTAGACGATAGCCCTGAGCTCGAACCCTCATTGAATTTCTTGGGTGCTCGCGCGAGAACGCGCGACCCCGCCGGAACAAGGAGACCGGAAATTCGCAGGGGTCAGATTGCTACTATAGAATGTTGCCACCAAAGTCCACAAATCTCATGGATCCGCTTAAAGAAAAAATACGCTCACTAGCCGAGGCACTACGATCCGGGGCGCTCTCTCATGCGGACTACCGGAAGCAACTGCGGGAGATCTTTGAGAAACAAAATCCCAGGGTCTTCGCATTTCTTGAAGAGCCGTCCGACCGTTTCGACCGTCTAGGTAGGGAGGCACGGGAATTGGAGGCGCGTTTTCACGACCTCGCGTCGCGCCCGCCGCTCTACGGCATTGCGATCGGGGTGAAGGACATTTTCGGGGTGGCAGGGATGCCTACCCGGGCGGGGAGCAAGCTCCCGCCGGAGTTGTTTGCCGGGCCGGAAGCCGCCTGTGTGACGGCTCTCAAAAACGCTGGCGCGCTGATTTTGGGAAAGACCGTCACCACTGAATTCGCCTATTTTGCCGCCGGGCTGACGCGAAACCCATATCAGGTGAACCACACGCCGGGCGGCTCGTCGAGCGGCTCGGCAGCGGCGGTCGCGGCCGGAATGTGCCCGCTGGCCTTGGGTTCGCAAACCATCGGCTCTGTCATTCGGCCTGCTGCTTTTTGCGGGGTGGTGGGTTTCAAGCCGAGCTATGGACGGATTTCGACCGATGGAGTCCTTCCCGTGTCCTCATCGTTCGACACTGTCGGTTTCTTCACCTCGGATGTGGAAAGCGCGGAGGTGGCGGCATCCATCCTTGTGGATGGCCTTGTGGATGGATGGTCGCCTGGTTCTTCAACCAGCACGCCGGTCCTGGGAGTGCCCCAGGGTCCGTATCTGGAACGAACGAGCCAGGAGGGCCTGAAACACTTTCACGAGACCTGCCGGCGGCTTGCAAAGTCCGGAGCGGAGATCAAAGATTTCCATGCTATGCAGGATCTCGACGACATTGCCGCCCGGCACATCAAACTTATGGCCGCCGAGATGGCCGAGGTGCACCGGGAATGGTTCCCACGCTACCGGCATCTGTATCATCCCAAAACCGCCGCGATAATCGAGAAAGGGCAAAAGGTCTTGCCGGAGGATTTCAGGGCCGGACTTGCCGGCCGTGAGAAATTACGCTCAGAAATCCTGCGCCTGATGGAGCAGCATGGCTTGACGGCGCTAGTGGCTCCCTCGGCAGTGGGCCCCGCCCCCGAGGGGCTCGAGAGCACCGGCGACCCCATCATGAACCTCCCTTGGACCCACTGTGGGCTCCCGGTAATCAGTCTGCCTTCCGGATTGAGCGGAAACGGCCTGCCGCTTGGCCTTCAAGTTGTTGGCTGTTGGCAGCAGGATGAAGTCCTACTTCGTCTGGCTGCACGCATTGAGAGAGTCCTTGGGCTGCTGCCTCCGGCACCATCGGGGTTGATGAAATGAAGTAAGGCTCACGAAGCCCTTGCAATTCTCTTGCCGCAGGAGGAGACACGTATGAACGGTGCCCAATTGCTCGCGGATGAGCTGCGAAGGCGAGAGGTGAGGTTTGTAGCCACCTTATGCGGCCACGTGCTTAGCCCGTTTTATGCGGCTTTGGAACAGGCCGGCCTCAGGTTGGTAGATACCCGCAATGAACAGGCCGCCGCGTACATCGCCGAGGCTCATGGGCGTTTGAGCCGACGAGTGGGGGTGTGCGCTGTGACCAGCGGCGTGGCACATGCGAACGCGCTGACGGGCGTCGTCAATGCCCATATGGACGGAGCGCCCATGCTCCTCATCAGTGGAAGTGGCCCTCTTCGAACTCGAGGCATGGGTCACTTTCAGGATCTCGACCAAGTGGCGCTCGCGGCACCGGTTTGCAAATGGGCCCGGACGGTCGAAATACCAGAGCGTATCCCCCAGATGATCGAAGAAGGCTTCGCGGCTGCCACATCCGGTCGGCCCGGTCCTGTTCATCTCACACTGCCGCTCGATGTCCAGACCGCGGACGTTGACCTCACTCGGGTGGTTCGCTCACCGAAACGCTCAGTCGCAGTGAGCCTGAACGCCCCGGGCGACCCGCGGCTAATTGCAGAAGCCGCGAATTGGTTGGGCGAAGCGGCGCGCCCGCTCCTGATTGCGGGCAGCGGTGTTTTCTATGCGGAGGGGGAAGCAGCACTGGCCGAATTTGTGGAAAGCCACGCCATCCCGGTGGTAACTCCCATTTGGGATCGAGGAGCCATTCCCAAACCCCTCAAGGAATTTCTGGGAGTTCTGGGTGCACCAACCGGAGAGGCAGTGCTTCTCCCCGAAGCGGACCTGGTCATTCTTGCGGGAGTGGGATTCGACTATCGGATCGGCTACCTCCAGCCTCCAGCCGTGCTGGAAAATGTTCGGGTCATTCGAATTGATGTTGATCCGAATGAGCTTCACAGGGGGGTAGGAGTTCACCTGCCCATCCAGGGGGACGCACGTACTGTACTAGAGCAACTGCACGAAGAATGCCGGCGACGGCAAATCCCCCCCCACTCAGCCTGGCTGAAAGAAGCTCAGTCGCGCAGACGAGAATTTCAAACCCGGTGTGTCGCTGCCCGCGAACGAGACAAAGAGGGTTTGCATGCTCTCGATATCCTTCGCGCACTCCAAACCGTGCTAACCGAAGACACTGTCCTACTCGTGGACGGCGGCAGCATCGGACAATGGGCGCACCAGATTCTATGCGATCGGTATCCGGGCCACTGGCTCACGTGCGGGGCAAGCGGCGTGGTCGGCTATGGGCTCCCGGCCGCCATGGCGGCACGGCTGTTTTTTCCGGACCGTCCCGTTATTCTGCTCTCGGGTGATGGAGCACTCACGTTCACGATTGCTGAATCGGAAACAGCTGCGCGGCAGGGTTTGAACTTCGTTGTCCTGCTGGCGGATGACGCCGCTTGGGGGATCACCCTCAGCGAACAGCAGCGTGCGTTCGGCCGCGGTATGGCCAGTGAACTCGGCCCCATCCGTTTCGACCTGGTGGCGGAAGGCTTCGGGTGCCACGGTGTGCGCATTTCAAGTCGAGAGCAAATTCAACCGGCACTGCGAGAGGGCCTCGCCCGGAAGCAACCTACCCTGATCCATGTTCCCATCGTCAGGAGCTCGCCAATGGGTTAGATGCCAGCTGCTTGACAAAACGCTGAGGAGAAAGTGATCTTTCGTCTGCTGACATGGAACTCATTTCCATCGACGTGAGCCTCCCAAGTCAAGTCGCGTGACGCGCGTGTTTAGTTTTCTGAGATGCGATAGAGGTGGTGGCGGCCGCGGAGGTAGATTTCCTTATCCACGATAGCAGGGGAGGCGTCAAAGCCATCATCGAGCTTGTTCGTCCCCAGCACTTTGAACTCGGGGCCGCGCTCGAGAACGACGGTCGCACCCTCCCGGTCGGTCACGTACACGCGCCCGTCGGCGCCGACGGGTGAAGAATAAACATCCCCGATCCCCTCCAGCCGCTTCTGTCGATAGTATTCCTGTCCCGTCCGAGCGTTGAAACAGGAGAGAATCCCGGAATTCCGCTTCAGCAAATAGAGCGTATCTTTGTACAGAAGCGGGGAGGGGGCGTAGGGTGTATCCTGGTCCAGTTTCCAGGCGATGTTCTTTGAATCGGTGATGTCTCCGGCCGCCCCGTCCAGACGAATGGCAAGCAGCGCGTTCCCTCGGAACCCGCTGGTGACGAAGACTACGCCGCCGGAGGCCACGGGCGAGGGAATGGCGTTCATCGTCATGCCCGTGGTCTCCCAGATCAACTTCCCCGTCGCCAGGTCATAGCTGCGCACCCGGTTCGTGGCGCTGGTGACGACTTGCGGCTTCCCTCCGTGCTCCACCACAACGGGGGTGGCCCACGACGTTTCTTCCTCCCGGCGGGCTCTCCACAGTTCCTTGCCCGTCTTCTTGTCCAGGGCAATCGTGAAGGACGGTCCTTCGTGATCCCAGTTCAGAACAATTTTGTCGCCGTAGAGGAACGGGGAACTGCCTTCACCGAAGCCGAGCTTGATGGTCATGTCACCCAGGTCTTTTTCCCAGATCAGGTTGCCCTCCCAGTCCAGGCAATAAAGGCCGCGGGAGCCGAAATAGGCGTAAACGTGTTCACCGTCGGTGACGGGAGAGTTCGAGGCCCAGGTTCCCGTGGGATGCGTGCCCTCGTGCGGGAGTTCCTCGCGCAGGGTCCGCTGCCAGAGAACCTTGCCACTCTTCCGGTCAATGGCGAAGATTGCGAACTTTTGCACTTCGGTCGGCTCAATGCCGCGCATATGGAAGCGACGCCCCCGGGCGGTCTGGGAGCCTTTTTTCGGCGGCACGGCCTTTTTCCCCGTTGAGACGGCCGTGGTCACAAAGACACGGTCGCCCCAAACGATGGGCGAGGAAGAACCCTTGCCGGGAATCGCGACCTTCCACTTCACGTTTCGGTCTTCGCTCCATTCGACAGGCGGATCACCGAACGGCGCCACGCCGGTTGCGTGTGGCCCCCGCCACTGCGGCCAGAAGCGTTCCGGCTCCGTGGAAGCACCCGGCCACCAGCCCATCGCCAATCCGGAAATCAGACACAAAATCGGGATCGCAGCTATCCGTCTCATGGAATACTCCCATCTCTGATTAGGTGGAATCCCATCCTAAGCCGCACCCGAAGGCGTGTCAACACTTCTGGGCTGCGGGAGTCGAAGCTGTATGCAAACCGGGGTTTCAAGCTTTTCCTTGACTGCGCTGCTGACGGAGGAGGAAAATTCTGCGATCGTTCCATTCAAGTTTTGATACAGACTTACATCTTGAGGCGACAGGAGGATTCAGCGATGCATAGACGGACATTCATGAAGGTAGCTGGGGCCGCGGCTTCGAGTTTGGCGGTCCAGTCCTCGGCCTTAGCGCGAGATTGGGACGATCCTGCTTCGGTTCGCTATCCCGACCCCGCCGTGGAGGTAATCGACCCGCGCTTCGCGAAATACAAACTCGGCAACGCCGCCGTCGAGCGCTTGTACACCGGAACGCGGTGGGCGGAGGGTCCTGTTTGGTTCGGCGACGGGCGGTTCCTGCTCTGGAGTGATATTCCCAACAATCGGATTATGCGCTGGGTCGAGGAGACCGGCGAGGTCAGCGTTTTCCGCAAACCCTCGAACTTCAGTAACGGCAACACTCGCGACAAGCGAGGACGGCTCATCACCTGCGAGCATGGAGCGCGGCGCGTCACGCGCACCGAGCCTTCTGGCGCCATCACGGTGCTGCTCGAGAGCTTTGAGGGGAAACGGTTGAACGCGCCAAATGATGCCGTGGTTCATTCGAACGGCGGAGTCTGGTTCACCGACCCCGGCTACGGCAGTCTCTTGCATTACGAGGGGCACAAGGCGGAATTCGAATTGCCGACATGCGTCTATCACATCGATCCGGACACCGGTAAAGCGAAAGTCGTGACCGAAGAAATCGAAAAACCGAACGGCCTCTGCTTCTCGCCCGATGAATCCAAGCTCTACGTCGCCGAAACCGGAGCGACGCACAAGCCCGATCATCCGCGCCATGTTCTGGTCTATGATGTTGTGGATGGGAAGAGCCTCGCCAACGGCCGAGTGTTTTGTGATATGGCGCCGGGTTTGGCCGACGGCATCCGGTGTGACACTGAGGGGAACCTCTGGTCCAGCGCGGCCTGGGCTGGCGAGGGCTATGACGGCGTCCATGTCTTCGCGCCGGACGGCAAGCTGATTGGCAAGATCCACCTTCCCGAGGTCTGCTCGAACCTGTGCTTCGGGGGTGCGAAGCGGAACCGGCTGTTCATGACCGGCAGCCAATCTCTCTACTCCCTCTACGTCGAAACTCAGGGCGCGCAGGTCCCCTGACAGCGGGTCGAGCCGAGGGTAGAATAGTCAACCGAGACGGCTAGGGCAGGGGTAACAGGAGGAATGCCGAGTGTCCAATCCCTCATCCCAACAACACGCCGGCGGCGGACCGTCAACCAACGAAGCCCCGGTTCCAGAGCCCTCCTACGCTGAACGCGCACGCACCCTGGTGTACCTCGGTCGCATTGGCAGCCTGTCGACTCTCTCCCAGAAACGGGCGGGCTGGCCGTTCGGCTCGGTGATGCCCTACGGGTTGGATCAACTCGGGCGTCCTTCCTTTCTCATAAGCACCATGGCCATGCACACCCAGAATATTCTGGGTGACTCCCGCGCCAGTCTGCTGGTCACCCAGCCCGACGCGAGCGGGGATCCGCTGGGGGCCGCCCGGGTCACGCTTATGGGAAAGACTGCAACGGTTCCGGAGGAAGAGCTGCAACAGGTGCGGGACCTCTATCTGGCGCGGTACGAAAACGCCAGGTATTGGGTGGACTTCAAGGACTTCGCCTTCTACCGAATGGAGGTGGTCGATGTCTACTACGTGGGAGGTTTCGGCGTAATGGGTTGGGTGGGAGCTGATGAATACGCCCGAGGGGAAGCTGATCCGCTGGCCGACGCCGCCCCGGGAATCATCCGGCACATGAACACTGACCACGCGGACGCCTTGGTTGTCCTGGCGCGAGGCTTTGCCGGGCTAGAAGCGGAGGAAGCTAGGATGATATCCGTCGATCGCCTAGGCTTTCACTTGCGGTTGAAAACGGAAGACCGCGTGCATGCGGTCCGGATCCCGTTCACCCGGGAAGTGAGAAACCCACAGGAAACGAGAACGGTTCTGGTTGAGATGGTACAGGAGGCGAGGCAACGGGTTTGAAGTCACCCCGCCTTACCCCTGGCCAGAACTGCTTACGTCCCCGGTCCGACCTCCCCTTCCGAGACCCGCTGCGCTGCATGAACTTTGCGGAGTAACGATCGTCCCAATTCCTTTTGCATGGAACTGGTTTTGTGTTCCGGTTACGTGTTCGGTACCGGAGGAACCACTTTTGCGACGACAGCCTTGACGGTCAGGCCCTGTACGACGATAGAAAAGACGACGACGCTATAGGTAATGGCGAGAATTAACGCCTTCATATCGTTCTCTGGCAGCGAAAAAGCCAGTGCGACGGATATGCCACCCCTCAGGCCACCCCAAACCAACACCGGCACGGCTCCTTTTGTAAACTTGCCTCGTATAGAGAGCAACAGAATGGGTATCGAGACACTGATCAGCCGAGCTCCTAATGCGATGGGGATGGCCAGTAAGGCAGCTCCAAGATAGTCAGCGTCAAAGCGCAGCAGCAAGACTTCCAAGCCAATCAGGAGAAACAGGACGGAATTGAGGATCTCGTCAATCAGTTCCCAGAAGTCGAAAAGGCGGTTACGGGTCGTCTCACTCATCGCAAAACTGGCGCCGTGGTTACCAATGAAAAGACCGGCGACGACAACCGCAATGGGACCACTGACGTGCAGGCGAAGGGCGATGGCATAGGTAGCCATCACCAAAGCTAGGCTCATGACGACTTCCAGGACGTATTCGTCGATCGCTCTCAGAGCACGGTAGGCAAGGTACCCGGCCACAATGCCCAACACGACTCCGCCAAGGGCCTCGACGACAAACAATTCAACGACATCGATGGGCCCAACAGTTCCGTGTTCACCGCGAACGGCAATGGCAAGCACAATCGTAAACACAACGACACCGACCCCATCATTGAACAGCGATTCACCGGCAATTTTCGCTTCCAACGATTTTGGTATCTTGATCGTCTTGAGAATTCCCAACACAGCGACCGGATCGGTGGGGCTGATGAGCGAACCGAACACCAAGGCCCAGATGAACGGAATGGGAATGCCGAAGAATTGAAGGACATACCACATGGAGGCGCCAATGATGAACGTTGACATCAGCACGCCGACAGTTGCCATCAGAGAGATGGCCCATTTGCGACTAGCCAATTCGGAGAAATCGACATGAAGGGCTCCGGCGAATAATAGGAAGCTCAACATCCCACGCATGAGGGCTTCGTGGAAATCGATCTGAACCAATGCACCCGATATTGTTGGTCCCACGTGAATGGTCGGAACGATCAGATCGACAACAACAATCGTGAGAGACGAGGCCATGGCGATGACAAGGAGCCCAATCGTATGTGGAAGGTGCAGGTAGCGATGATTGATGTAGCCGAATACTGCCGATAAGAACAGCAAGATCGCCGAGATATCGAGGAGAGTCATCAGTCCCCCTTGGAGCCTAACAATTCAGTTCTACTTGGTCCTCGTTCGAATACCGTCTCTGAATCCGCAAAATGTTACACCCGCCGAACTCCGGATGAAAGCTCTCCAGCTCTACCAACCCTGCTGCAAGTTGACTTGCCTGCGAACGGGGCGTAGCATTCGCATGATCGGGCGGCGCATGATTGGCCGGACGATTGAGCAATACCGCGCAATACAGCATTGTCGAGAAGCCTGGAGAGAGCGGGAGAGGCGAGGTCTATCGTGCCACTGAGGCGCCCGCCATCCTGTCCGCTAGTATGAAATCGCACTCGATAAGCACATTTCCCTAACGGAGGAGCCATGGCTGACCGAGAACCGGGTGTTTACGCAACGTTTGAGACTACGACGGGACGCATCATCTGCCGACTTTTCGAGGAGCATGCGCCCAAGACGGTGGAAAACTTCATCGCGCTTGCCGAAGGGCGGCGGGAGTTCCTGGATGACTCCACCGGGGGCAAGGTCACGCGGCCTTTTTATAACAAGCTGAGGTTTCATCGCGTCCTCCCCGAATTCATGATCCAGGGTGGCTGCCCCCGGGGCGACGGCACGGGCGGACCGGGCTATAAGTTTGAAGATGAATTCCATCCCGACCTGCGACATGACCGTCCGGGAATCCTTTCCATGGCCAATTCTGGCCCGAATACGAACGGAAGCCAGTTCTTCATCACCGTGGTGCCGACTCCCTGGCTTGACAGCCGCCACACTGTTTTCGGCTGCGTGGTGGAAGGACAAGAAATCGCCAAACGGATTTCCGAGGCCTCCCGTGACGCCCAGGACAGACCTCGCACCCCGGTTGTTTTGGAATCCGTCAGCATTGAACGGGTGCCGTAGGGGAACGAGTGCCGTAGGGATCGAGGAAGGGTTTGATCAAGCCAGGCAGGGACCCTTACTCTGCAATCAGGAGGTTTTCCGCAAAGGGCCACTCGTGGTCCATCCACTGGTCCACGCAGCGGAAACCGGTTTGCTTGGCGATCTCGGTCACTTCCTGGGCACCGAATTTGATGCTGCTTTCGGTCCAGATGGTTTCACCGCTTTGAAATGTGACCTGGAAGGCAGCCTTGGGGATGGTGACCCTCTGGCGCACCCGCGAGCGGAGATGCATTTCAATCCGACGTTGCCGGGCGTCGTAGCGGACCACGTGCTCAAACCGGTTCAGGTCAAAGTCCGCGTCCAACTCGCGGTTCAGGCGGACGAGCAGGTTCAGGTTGAAGGCCGCTGTGACGCCGAGTGGGTCGGCATAGGCCAGCTCCAGTTGCGGCACGGGCTTTTCTAGATCCGTTCCCATCAACAACGAATCCCCGGGCAACAGGGTCCGACGAACCTGCTGCAGGAACTCGAGCGCCGCCGCACGATCGAAGTTGCCGATCGTGCTTCCCAAGAACAACACCAACAGATGGTGTCCGTCGGCGCGGCGCGCGGCCACCTCCAGCAGGCCGTCGAGATACTCCCGTTCGAGGCCCACAATGCTCACGGACTCAACCTGGCCCAATTCGCGCTGACACATGGCCAGGGCGGCGGCGGAGATCTCGATGGGATAATAAGCGGTATGGCTCCTTCGGGCGAGCGCTTCCAGGATCCAGCGCGTTTTCTTGCCGCTGCCGCTGCCCAATTCCGCTGCCACCACTGGTGAAGGGAGCCGCTCAACAATCGCCTCGGCGTGGGCGCGGAGCACGCGCTCATCGGCGCGCGTGACGCCATATTCCGGCAGCAGGCAGATCACCTCAAACAGCGCGCTGCCTACATCGTCGTACAGGTACTTGGAGGGAAGCTCTTTCTGGCCCGGTTTCGACAGGCCCGCCACCACGTCTTGCGCCAGATTGGGTACCGGGTGGGAGCTGATCGCTTCGGTCAACATTTTCCAACCTCTCAGGCGCCATCCCGGGCGCAGCGAAAGCCCGCATACATGTATTGGTAGTGGGGCTGGAACCAGTTTCGGAAGGATCGGCGCAACAGACAGGGTGCCGTCCGAGGCGATCCTCCTTTCAGGACGTAGTGCTTGCCGTCAAAGAAGTTGGCCGAGTAACCTGGGTAGAAGGGAAAGGGTTGGAAGCCCGGAAAGGGGCTGAACAGAGTCGAGGTCCACTCCCACCCGTTGCCGAGCAAGTCGGCGACGCCGAATGCACTGGTCCCCGAGGGATAGGCACCTACCGGGGCCGACTCCCCGCGATCAGAATTGAAGTTGCCATGGCGAGTCTCGGGAGGCCGATCGCCCCAGGGATAGGCGCGCTCGGACCCATCCGGGGCACCCGTTGCCGCCCGATGCCACTGTGCCTCGGTCGGTAGCGACTTACCCATCCAACGGGCGTAGGCGCTGGCTTCGGCATGGCTAACATACACCGGCCAATCGAGCGGCAGGGGAATCTCCTCGAACATGCCACGGTAGAACCACTGCTCGCCGCGGCGGGCCCAAAAGGTCGGATGGTGGATGCCCTGTTTTTCCTTCCATTCCCAATCAGGCTCGCTCCACAGGGTTCGCTCCTGGTATCCACCGGCGGCCATGAACTCCAGGTACTGCCCGTTGGTCACCTTGTGGACATCCATGGCAAATTCGGCGACGCTGGCCGGGTGCTCTTCGAACTCGTTATCCCAACCAAAGACGCCGCCGCCGCGCAGCAGCCCCAAGGTGGCGGTGCCGGCGGGAATCTCCGCCATGCGCGGCGTCATCGGAAGCGCCGCTGGCGCCGGCGGAGTTTGCTGCCGCACTTTGTGCTCAGCCGGCAACTGATGGAACATATACGCCAACGTCTCGGTGTGCATCAGGCGGTGTTCATGGGCCACGTGAAGGCCCAGGCCGTCCCGGAGCAAGGGCTGGTCGCTCCCCGAGACGGAGATCTTCTCCAAGGCAGCGTCCAGTGTTCGACGGGCCTGCTGGTTATAGGCGCGGACCTGCTCCGCTGATGGCCAGTCCGAGGGGAGATCGGTTGGCAAGCCGCGGTCCACCGGATCGATTCCGAAGGCGAAGAGCTTGTCAAAGTCCTTGTGAAAGGAACTGAGACCCAGAGCGCGGATCCCCAGCAGGTTCCAGTCGAAGACCTCCAGGTGCCCGAGGTAAAAGATGATGCGATGGCGCTCGGAGATCGTTCGCTCGTACAGGCTCTCGGGTCTGACCATAGAGAACAGCTTGTCAGTCAGAGAACGAGCCTCGGCAATCGAGCGAAGCAGATCCTCCAGGCTGGCGCAGACACCTTGAGATTGTTCCATTCTCGCTCTCCACGGGCCGCGTCCTGAAGCGGTCCGTTCCTTGCAGGGCTGCCACCCAGGTTTCCTTCGATTCCCGACGCAAAACCTGCCAATCGTAGTAGAGCACCATGATATTGGTCAACGAGAACTGTAAAGACCCAACCGCGGTCCCAGCCTGGGCCCGGTGTGTAAAAGAGCATGGCCTCCTCACTCTCGCCACTGGGGTCTCGCTACTGACGACCGGGCCCAACTCGAAAATGGTCTCGCCACGCAAGGCCTAGAAGATTGCTCGGTCGTCCGGATCAGGATTCTGGATGCCGGCGCGGCTTGTGTGTGGGTTGTCTTAGCTCCGACGCCGGGGTGACGGCTTCTTCAGCACGGCCAGATGGTCCCGGTAGGCCAAGCGCACGCCAATGAAGTCCCGGTGCCTGAGCTTAAGCTCGCTTGAGATGTTGCGGATCTCGTGATCTTCCTTTGTGGAAATGGACTTGTCCGAGGAAGAAACGGCGTAGAGACAATGTAGCAAACCGATCTTCTGCTGGTGGGTGGCGATCTTGTGGAACTCCCGCGTGACCAGGAAATTCTCCGTGCCCCCAAATAACCGGCTCTGGGTCTTGGCCATTTGCACCACCAGGATCGCCTGCTCCTCGGGGAGGCCGCTCCGTTCCATGACGATCCGCTCCATTTGGCGCGTCTCCTCCTGGCTGATGTGCATGTCCGCGTGGGCCACACGGCTTAGCAGGTACGCAAAGGCAGCAACGTACCTGGCCCGCTCCTGCTCCATATGGTCCAGAGCGTCGACGATCTTGCGCACGGTTTCCGTCTCTGGGGAAGAAGGTTCCCGCGGGTCCTCCTTCTCCAGTTCTTGCTTTTCCAGTCCGAGAAACTTCCAGATCGACATCGTTCCCTCTCACCTCTTTCCTGACACACTGTATTATGAAGCGTGAACTGCTGTTGTGACAATTGTGGAGGCAATTTCAAGCTCCGGCAGCTGATTGGAACCTCCGCCGCGTTGGGTTGTACCATTGGGTGCGGCAAATTGGTGCAACGAATTGGGTGCAACGACAGGTTCCGGGCGAGCCAAGAGCAACGCCAGTAACCTGAGGTGCCGGGCGGTGCAGTGAGGCGGGCTCGCAGCTCAGGCTCGTAGCTCACGGTCGCAGCTATGGAAGAACAATTTCTAGCTGGTTTAGTCTTAGGCCTGCTGGCTGGTCTGGCAAATGGTGTCTTCTTTCTCCCGATGCGCTACACGCGGGAGTGGGAGTGGGAGAACACCTGGATCATTTTCACATTCCTTTCCACTGGTGTTCTGCCGTGGGTGGCAGCGCTTCTGGCAGTGCCGAACCTGATCGGAGTTTTGTGGGAGAGCCCTTTCAGCTACCTGCTTCCCGGCCTGATTGCGGGCGTTGCTTGGGGTGTGGCCCAGGTCTTGTATGGGTTGGGGCTTGGCATGGTGGGCATAGCCATCGGGGCTGCTGTGACGGCCAGTACTTCTGTCACGGCAGGAACTCTCGGACCGATGATCGTCTACGCTCGCGGCAAAGTTTCCGATGATGCTGTCTTTTATTTTCTCCTCGCGGTGGCACTGATCCTGGCCGGGATTTTCCTGTACGGAAAATTCGGAGTGCGCAAAGAACGGGAGACCGCAGGAAAAACGGCAGGAAAAGAGGCGGGTGGGCAAGTGGTTAGAGGGAGCTTTCGAACCGGCTTGGTGATCTGCCTTTCCAGCGGGCCGCTCGGCACGGCATTCATCTACGGCTCGAAGTCGAGCAGTGGACTGGTGGAAAATGCCTTGCAGGCGGGCGCTTCTTCGCAAACCTTCGCCGAGTTTGCTGCCCTTCTGGTCACCTTCAATGCCGGGATGTTCCCTGGGATTGTGTATTCGATTTATAAACTGAACCGGAACCGGACTTGGGGCGCCTTTCGGAACAGGCGCGTCTTGTTTCGGAATTTCTCACTGGCGGTGGCGATGGCCGTCCTGTGGTATGGCGGGCTTTTGCTGTACAACTCGAGTGCGGTCAAACTGGGCAGCGCTATGGGACCGTCCATATCCTTCGCGCTCTTCGCTGGCGGGACCGTGTTTTTTGGCAACCTGTTTGGTTGGCTGGTGGGAGAATGGAAAGGCGCCAGCGCCAACACGATTCGAGGGTTCATCATCGGCATGGCTTTGATCGTGGCGGCAATCCTGGTGATCGCTTTCAAGGTAAATGTGTAAGCGGATCCCTCCCCTCGGCGCTTCCAATCGGCGCTTCTAATCAACCGGCAGAAGCCAGGGCTAGCTTTTAGAATACCGGATCCAGGCCATCCCAGCCGGAGTGCTCTATTGAACCCCGGTGCCGCCGCGGCAAGCGGAACCGTGGCTTGATTTCCCGCAGAATCCGCGGTATTCTAAGGGCTAGCCCTGGTAGGTAGTGGGTCGCAAGAGAGAGTGGGCGCGAGCCCACTTTTTTGTTGGTTTTTTTGGTTGCGCTGGGAAATGCCGGACCAGGTGGTACTTGTGCGAATTCGGGGAATTGTGGAGCGAGTGGCTACCTCCGAGAGGATGGAGGTGGTAGACGTTGAGCTACGCGGCAAAGGGCCACGGAGTCTGTTGCGTATCTTCATTGACAAGCCCGGGGGCGTCACCCATCGCGACTGTGAACTGATCAGCAAGCAAGTAGGAGCCATCCTGGACGTGGAGGATTTAATCCCCACCAGCTACACCCTGGAAGTCTCCTCGCCCGGAGTGGAGCGGCGGCTGAATCGTCCGTCCGATTACGCGCGCTTTGCCGGGAGCAAAGTGCGACTCCGGTTGAAGGAGCCCCTGGGGACGCAGCGGCAGTTGGTGGGGCGGTTGAACGGGCTGGAAAACGGGGTCCTCACCCTTACGCTGGCCCAGGGCGAGTGCGTTTCGGTGGAATACGACAGCGTCGAGCGAGCGAACTTAGTCTTTGAATGGAAGTCTTGATTCGGCGCACGACAACGGGAATGCCTTATGGCATCGCTACTGTACCAGACCATTGACCAGCTCAGCCGGGAGAAGGGGATTGATCCGAAGATCATCGTCGACGCCATCGAGGACGCCATGGCAGTGGCGACTCGCAAGTATTACAAGTCCGGCGAGGACCTGAAGGCTGAGTTCAACAAGGAAACTGGAGAGGTCGAAGTTTTCGCCATCCGCAAGGCTGTCGAGACGGTGACCACTCCACTGAAGGAAATCTCCCTGGAGGAGGGCCGGTCCATAGACCCCAATGTGGAACTGGACGGCGAGGTGCGGATCAAGAAGCCCACCGACGTGCTGGGTCGGATCGCCGCCCAGACGGCCAAGCAGGTCATTTGCCAGAAAGTGCGAGAGGCGGAACGTGACACCGTCTACAACGAGTACAGCGGGCGCGTGGGTGAGCTGGTCAACTGCAGCGTCAAGCGGATCGAGGGGCCGGACTTGATCGTGGACATTGGTAAGGCCGAAGCCCGGCTGCCGCGCCGCGAGCAGTCGCGCCTGGAGCAGTTCTCGCCCAGCGATCGCTTGCGAGCGATCATCGTCAAGGTGGAGAAATCCTTGAAGGGCCCGCAGGTGATCGTTTCCCGCGGCGCACCCGAACTCGTGACCCGACTGTTCGCGCAGGAAGTGCCGGAAATTTACGACAACACGGTGGTGATCAAAGCCTGCGCGCGGGAGGCTGGGGAGCGCACGAAGATCGCGGTGATCAGCCACGACCGCAACGTGGACCCCACCGGCGCCTGCGTGGGGATGAAAGGGATGCGGGTGGAGTCGGTCCGCCGCGAGTTACGGGGGGAGAAGATTGACATCGTGGAGCATTCCGAGGACCAGGTGGTCTTCGCCACCAAAGCCTTGCAGCCTGCCAAAGTCAGCCGAGTGACGGTCCTGGACCCGGTCGCGAAGCATCTGGAAGTGATCGTGGACGACACGCAGCTCTCGTTGGCCATCGGCAGGAAAGGCCAGAACGTGCGTCTCGCGGCCAAGCTGATGGGCTGTAGGATTGACATCAAGAGCGAGGAGGAGAAGCGCCAGGAAGTGGAGTGGCAGATGGGACAATTGGTCGGCGGCACGCCGCTGGCCCAGCTCGTTGCGCTCAGTGAGCGCCTCCGCGAAAAGCTCATCCAGCACGAGATCCCGACCATCGAGCGGCTCGGTTCTATGACGCCCGAGCAGTTGCAGGAGATTCCCGGCATCGGTCCGAAAATGGTAGAAAAAATCCGTGCTGCCGTGCAGAATTACTGGGAAGGAACCGAGGAGGCGACAGAAGTCGCGGAAAGCGTCGAGTTGGCGGAAGCCAACGGGGACACCGAGCCGGCCGAAGCGACTGCGGAAGAACTTGTCGAAACGCAGGCCGAACCCGCCCAGCCTGATTCTGAGGCGCGGGCAATGCCGGACCTAACCGCTGAGGAGCACGCGGTCCCTGCCCAGGGCGGAGAGGCGGCGCAAGAGTCGCCTGAGCGTGTAGCTCAGGAGGACGACCACCCGGCAGCTGAATCACTCGAACAACCCGGGCTGGAAGGTTCCGGCACGAGCAACAGCGACGATGAGGCGGGATCGCCCGAAAAGTGAAGTCAGAAGGGAGCGGATGAAGAAAGGCATCGCGGTGGCGCAGAGACGGATCGCGGCAAATTAGGTAATGGGCTCGCATGCGAATTAACGAATTAGCCCGAAAACTAGAGGTGAAGGCGAAGGCGATCCTCGACTTCCTACCCACCCTCGGGATCACCGACAAACAGTCCCACTCCAGTTCTATCAGCGAAGAGATTGCGGAGAAGGTGCGCCAGCACTTTGCTGGCACACCCGCTGCAGCGTCCGGCGGGGAGAAGGAAGTAGTGACCGGCGAAACGGCGGTATCTGCTCCCGCGCCGCCTGCCGCATTGCCTTCCAAACCGGCTGCGCCCGAAGCCGTTGCAGTGCGCGGCGAGAGTCCTGTTTCCGCGCCGCCTCCGGAATCGCGGCCCGCTCCAACAGCAGCGGGGCACATTTCTGGACCGGTGGCGAGCCCATCTGTCCGCGGCGAACCTCGGCCTCAGTTGGGAACCCCGCTGGTGCCCAGACAGTTTTCGGCGGGAGGAGCGCGCACCGTTTTGCGCCCTCCGATTCGCCGGACGGCGGCCCAGCCACCCCCACCCGCGGGAGCGCCGGAAATAGGTACTGCCGCTTCCCCTCCACCATCGACGGAGGCACCTCCCGTGGTAGAGGTCATGCCAGCCGCCCCGAGTTCGCCTCTCGCTGCTCCGGCCGAAGCCGGGCCTCAGGCTCAAACGCCTGCCCCACACGTCCCGCGGTTGGGGGTGCAGGGTCCGATGGGCACGCCGCGTCCCGGCGTGCCGGGCCCGGTGAGTCGCCCCGGTGGTCTGCCGCCCCCAGCCGTGGTGTCACCCCCGGTGCGTCCTGTGTCGCCCCGGGCGCTGGCTCCAGGGCAGCCGATCTATCAACCGCCTCCAGGAGTTCGGAGGCGGGCTGGGCCGCCGCGCGAGGGTGTGAGCGGGTCGGCCGCTGGTGGGGTGGGGCGTCCAGGCGGGATGCCTCGGACCGTGCCGGGGCTCCCGGTGCCTCCGGGTCGCTATGAGCGGCGTCCGATGCACCCGACGCGAACGCGTCCCGGCGGTCCGGGCGCTGCGCCCGCTATTGGCCAACGGCCGCGTCCCACCCGGTCTCCCATTCCTGTCCGGGATCGAGAAGGGCGGCAACGCGGCGGCCCGCCGCGCCAGGCGCCGGCGATGTTCAAGCCGCTGCCCATCAGCCGCGAAATCGCCATCGTCGAAGGCATCACGGTCAAAGACCTAACGGAGAAACTGGAGATCAAGGCTAAGGACTTGATGCAACGGCTGATCAGCCGCGGAATTTTCGCGACCATTAACCAGACGCTGGACGCGCAGGTGGCCACTGAGGTGGCCCGGGATTTCGGAGCCGAGGCTCGCGTCATCAGCTTCGAGGAAGAGACCCTGGAGGCAGTCAAGCCGGAAAGCGAGGCAGAAGCCGGCGAGCAGGTGCCGCGCCCGCCGGTGGTTACCATCATGGGCCACGTGGACCATGGGAAGACCTCGCTGTTGGACGGGATCCGGCAGACCCGCGTCAGCGAGCAGGAGGCTGGCGGTATTACCCAGCACATCGGTGCCTATCAGGTGGAAATCAACAACCGCCGGATCACCTTCATTGACACTCCTGGTCACGAGGCATTCACGCGCATGCGAGCGCGTGGTTCGAAGGTCACCGACATCGTCGTGCTGGTGGTGGCGGCCGATGACGGGGTGATGCCCCAGACATTGGAAGCGGTGGACCACGCCCGCGCGGCCGGCGTGCCCATAGTGGTGGCCATCAACAAGGTGGACAAGCCCGAGGCCAACACTGAGCGGGTGAAGCGACAGTTGTCGGACCGCGATTTGACGCCCGAGGAATGGGGCGGCAAGACAGTGACCGTGGAGGTCTCTGCCAAGCAGAACAAGAACCTGGACCTGCTACTGGAGATGATCCTGCTGGTGGCCGACGTGCAGGAACTGAAGGCGAGTCCCAGCCGTCCGGGGATGGCTACGGTTCTGGAAGCCGAGCTGGACCGCGGCCGCGGCCCGGTGGCCACAGTGCTGGTGCAAAATGGTACCCTGCGCGCGGGCGACCCCTTCATCGTCGGTTCCGTGTTCGGCAGGGTGCGGGCCCTAGTGGACGATCGGGGTCGTGCGCTGGAGGAAGCGCTGCCTGCCACTCCGGTGGAAGTGCTGGGGCTCAGCAGCGTGCCGCAGGTGGGAGAGCAGCTCCAGGTGGTCCCTGATCTGCTCAAGGCCAAGCAGACAGCCCTTTACCGCGAGCAGAAAGCGCGCGAGGCCGCCCTGGCCAGATACTCTCGCCTGACCCTGAGCCAGCTCCACGAGCAGATGAAGGCCGGCGTGGTCAAGGAGTTGAACCTGATCCTGAAGGGCGACGTGGGGGGCTCGGCCGAAGTGCTGGCCGAGACGCTGACCAAGCTGGCCACCGAGAAAGTCAAGGTGAAGATCATCCACTCCGGGGTCGGCGCCATCACCGAGTCCGACGTGCTGCTGGCTTCCGCCTCCAACGCCGTCATCATCGGCTTCAGTGTGCGCCCGGAACGGAAGGCGCAGGAAACGGCCGAGCAGGAAAAAGTGGATATCCGCCTGCACACCGTCATCTACGAAGTAGTGGATGAAATTAAGAAGGCGATGACTGGGCTGCTGGAGCCCACCACTCGGGAAGTGGCGCTGGGACGGGCCGAAGTCCGGGAGACCTTCCGCGTCACGGGGGTCGGCACGATCGCCGGCTGCTACGTGCAGAACGGCCGGTTCACGCGCGGCGCCGAAGTGCGCCTGCTGCGGGATAACGTGGTGGTCTACACCGGCAAGGTCGCTTCGCTGCGCCGCTTCAAGGATGATGCCAGCGAAGTGAAGTCCGGCTTCGAGTGCGGCGTCGCCCTGGAAAACTACTCCGACATCAAACAGGGTGACGTTGTGGAAGCCTTCGTCATCGAAAAGATCGCCGCCGAAGCGCTGGCCTGATGCCGTGCCCGTTGGGCTGCTCACCCTGGAAATCCACTTGCCTTATGCGCATTCGCTGAAAGAGAAGCGAATGGTTGTCCAGCGGCTCAGGGACCGGCTGCGCCGCAAGTTCAACGTGGCCGTGGCGGAACTGGATCACCAGGACCTCTGGCAACGTGCGGTGCTGGGGGTGGCCTCCATTTCCAGCAGCGAAGCCAATCTCCGCCAGGTGCTGCGCGGGGCCCAGGCGGAAAGTGAACACCTGCTGGGGGGCGACCTGGTGGACGCCGCCATCGAAATCCTGTAACCCTCGATTGACCGGCTCATTGGCCATTGACCCCCTCGGCAATGGTTCAATGACTCAACCATCCCATGCTGATGAAGCCATCCCACCGAGCCGAGCGGTTGGCGGACGAGTTGCGCATGGAGTTGGGCCAGCTTATCAGCCGCATGCGGGACCCACGCGTTGGCTTCGCCACCGTCACCGCGGTGCGTCTGGCGCCCGACCTCCGGCACGCCCGCGTCCAGGTCAGCGTGCTCGGCAGCGAAGAGGCCCAGCAGCAAAGCCTTCACTGCCTGCAGGCGGCCCGTCGTTACCTCCGCCACGAGCTGGCCCACCATCTGGCGCTCCGTTTCACCCCGGACCTGACGTTCGAACTGGACCGCGGCTTCGCCCACACTTCCCGCGTGGAAGAGCTGCTCCGCCGAGCCAGGAAGAAAACGGCCCGCCCGCCCAAGCCGCCTCAGGAGCCACCCTCCGAACAAGAGCCGCCAGGCAGCTAGTCACGCCGGAGCAGAAGCCAAACGGACAGCCAAAGCTCGATGAGAAAAGCCGACGCAAAGCGGTCGTGCTACCATCGTCGAGAGGAACCGCAATGACCACCGGGACCCTGAAGCCCCCACCCACGGTTCGCGCGCCTCGTGGGACCCAGCTCTCCTGCCGCGGCTGGCACCAAGAAGCCGCGCTGCGCATGCTGATGAACAGCCTGGACCCGGAGGTGGCCGAGAAGCCGGAGGAACTGATTGTCTACGGCGGCTCGGGTCGGGCGGCGCGGAACTGGGCCTGTTTCGAAGCCATCGTGCGCGAGCTGCAACAGCTCGGCAACGACGAAACCCTGCTGGTGCAGTCCGGCAAACCGGTGGGCGTGTTCCGCACGCACGAGTTTGCTCCCCGCGTTCTCATCGCCAACGCCAATCTGGTCGGGCACTGGTCCAACTGGGAGCATTTCCACGAGCTGGAACGCGCCGGGCTGATCATGTACGGCCAGATGAGCGCCGGAAGCTGGATCCACGTCGGCGCGCAGGGAATCCTGCAAGGCACCTACGAGACACTTGCGGCGGCTGCCAACAAGCATTTCAGTGGTGACCTGGCCGGAAAGCTGGTGGTGAGCGGGGGCATGGGCGGCATGGGCGGCGCCCAGCCGCTGGCCGCCACCTTGAATGGCGCTACCTTCCTGGGCGTGGAGGTGGACCCGGAGCGGGTGAAGCGCCGCCTGCGCGTCGGCTACTGCGACATCATGGTCCACGACCTGGACGAGGCGGTCCGGATCCTAAAGAGGGCGGTGCGCAAAAAGGAGGCCACTTCGGTGGTGCTGGTGGGCAATTGCGCCGAGGTCATCCCGGAACTGGCCCGCCGCGGCATCGTTCCCGACCTGCTCACCGACCAGACCAGCGCCCACGATCCCCTCAACGGCTACATCCCGGCCGGCTGCTCGCTCGGGCAGGCCGCCGACCTGCGCCAGCGCGATCCCGCCGGGTACCGGAAGCGCAGCATGGACTCGATCGCGCGCCATGTCGAGGGCATCCTTGCCTTGCAGAAGCTCGGCGCTGTGGCCTTCGACTACGGCAATAACATCCGCACCCTGGCCAACAAGGCGGGCGTCACGGAGGCCTATGGCTTTCCCGGATTTGTGCAGGCCTACATCCGGCCACTCTTCTGTGAAGGACGAGGACCGTTTCGCTGGGTGGCGCTGTCGGGCGAAGCAGCTGACATCGCCGTCACCGACGACCTGGTGTGCCAGCTATTCCCGGAGGACCGCGTCCTCGGGCGATGGATCGAGCTAGCCCGCCGCCGGGTCCGCTTCCAGGGCCTGCCAGCGCGCATCTGCTGGCTGGGATATGGCCAGCGCGCCACCTTTGGGCTGGCCGTCAACGATCTGGTCCGGACGGGAAAGTTGAAGGCGCCGGTGGTGATCGGGCGCGACCATCTGGACTGTGGCTCGGTGGCTTCCCCCTACTGCGAAACCGAAGGCATGAAAGATGGCAGCGACGCGGTGGCCGACTGGCCTGTGCTGAGTGCCCTGCTGAACACCGCCTCCGGGGCCAGCTGGGTTTCCCTGCAAAATGGAGGAGGGGTGGGCATCGGATACTCGCTTCACGCTGGGCAAGTTGCGGTGGCGGAGGGCACCGCGGAAGGCGCCCAACGCTTGGAGCGCGTCCTCGCCAACGACCCCGGCCTCGGCATCGCCCGGCACGGCGACGCCGGCTACGAGAAGGCACGAGACTTTGCGCAAAAGGCGGGGTTGCGCATCCCTTTCAGCTCTTCTTCGAAGTGACCGCCGGAGTAGCCACAAAGAAACTGGAGAGCTGTTGCGCGACTCTTGCGCTGCCGGTCGTACCCATGCGAACGCTCGTGGAATGCGTGCCTAATTTCAGCGAGGGGCGTGAGGTGGCCAAGGTGCAGGCCATCGCGGAGGCAATCCGCAGCGTGGACGGCGTCTACGTCTTGCGATGCGAAATGGATGCAGACCACAACCGCTCGGTGATCACCTTTGTGGGCAGCCCGGAGAGCGTGGGGGAAGCTGCGGTGCGAGGCGTGGCCCGGGCCGTCGAGGTGATTGACCTAAACCAGCACCGCGGCGCACACCCGCGCCTGGGTGCGGCCGATGTGGTGCCCTTCGTGCCGGTCGAGAGCGTCACGCTCGCGGACTGCGTGGCGCTGGCCCACCGGGTGGGCCAACAAATCTGGGAGCAACTCGGCGTCCCCGTGTACCTCTACGAGGCGGCAGCCACGCGCCCTGAGCGCCGCAACCTGGAGAACATCCGGCGCGGGGAGTTCGAATGTCTTCGCCAGGAGATCGCCGCCAGCGAAGAACGCCGTCCGGATTTCGGCGAGCCGCGCATGCATCCCACCGCCGGCGCCACCGTCGTCGGCGCGCGAAAGTTCCTGATCGCCTACAACATTGTCTTGAACACTGCCGATGTCCAGGTGGCTAAGAAAGTGGCCCGGGCAGTTCGCGCCTCCAGCGGCGGCCTGCCCTCCGTAAAGGCCATGGGAGTGGAACTCAAGTCGCGCACTCTCGCACAGGTTTCCATGAATCTCACCGATTTTGAGCAAACGCCCATTCACCGCGTCTTCCAGGCCGTGGAGAGCGAGGCAGCACGTTGCGGCGCGGCGGTGGTCGACAGCGAGATTGTCGGCCTCATCCCCAAGAAGGCCCTGCAGCCGGCCGCTGCGGCGTCCCTGAAAATTGCCAATTTCGACCCTCAGCTCATTCTGGAAAATCGATTGGCCGCTGTGCTGGAAGGCGAAACCTAGTGTTCACTCTGTGACGACTTATGCGGGCTTGCTGCTGGTGCCGGGGCGGCGGGCCAGCAGGTAGGCGCGGACTAACGGCTCCAGGCCCCCGTCCAGGACACGATCCACGTCGCCAATCTCCACCCTGGTGCGGAGATCCTTGACCATCCGGTAAGGCGCCAGCACATAGGAGCGGATCTGGCTGCCGAAGTTAATATCCAGCTTGGAATCCTCCACTCGCCGCGCTTCCTCGCGCTTCTTCTCCAGTTCCAGTTCATAGAGGCGCGAGCGTAGAATCTTCATGGCCACGTCGCGGTTTTTGTGCTGGGAGCGTTCATTCTGGCACTGCACGACGGTGCTCGTGGGCAGGTGGGTGATGCGCACCGCCGAGTAGGTGGTGTTCACTCCCTGGCCACCGGGGCCGGAGGAGCAAAAGGTGTCAATGCGCAACTCCTCTTCGCGGATGTTCACCTGAATGGTGTCGTCAATTTCCGGCGAGACAAACACCGACGCAAAGGAGGTGTGACGTCGCGCTGCCTGGTCAAAGGGAGAGATGCGGACCAGGCGATGCACGCCGATCTCGGACTGCAACAGCCCGTAGGCGTAGTCACCTGTGACAGTGAAGGTGGCCGACTTGATCCCAGCTTCCTCACCGGCCTGCAGGTCGTTCACGGCGGTCTGGAAGCCCTGCCGCTCGGCCCAGCGCAGGTACATGCGGAGCAGCATCTGGGCCCAATCCTGCGACTCGGTGCCGCCCGCCCCGGGATGGATGGTGACGATGGCGTTGCGGGCGTCGTGCTCCCCGCCCAGCAGGACACGCGTCTCCAGGCGGTCCACTTCCCCCTGCAGCCGCTCAAGTTCCCGATGCAACTCGCCAGAGACATCCTCACCCTCGCGCGCCAGCTCGAAGAACGTGTCCAGGTCGGAGAGGCGGCGGGCCAGCTCGCGGTCCGTTTCCACTACGTCGGTCAGGCGCTTCCGCACCTGCATGACTTTCTGGGATTGTTCCGGGTTCTGCCAGAACTCAGGGCGGGAAATCCGCTGCTCGATTTCGGCTAACTCTTTGCTGCGCGCCGGAGTGTCAAAGAAAGCTCCGCACGTCGCGGATTTTCTCCTTCAGCGTGTCGTAGTTGCGTTGCAATTCTTCCATCATCATGAAGCACCTCCAGCTTTCTCAGGCGCACGGCCCTTCCGCAACCGCCCGGCCCTCACCAGCAGGACCAGGGCAGCCGCAGCCGCCAGCACCGGGAACCAGTGGCCAAAGGCCACGTAGGGCGTCCGGCCCCCCAAATAACCAAACTTACCGGTGAAGGCAGCCCGCTGGTCCAGGGGAAAGGTCTGCAGCCGGCCGTAGGGATCTACGATCGCCGTAATCCCCGTGTTGGTGGCCCGCAGCAACCAGCGGCCGTTCTCAATTGCCCGCAGCCGCGACATCAACAGCAACTGGTGGCGCGCCGCCGAATCCCCGTACCAGCTGTCGTTCGAGAGATTCACCAGCAGTTCGGCGCCGCCGGCGCTGAACTGCCGCACCAAGTCCGGGAAAATGCCCTCGTAGCAAATCAGCGCGGCCACCGGGTGTCGGTCGCCCAGCGGCACTGGCCGCGTGCCCGGCACAAAGTCCCCCACCTCGGCGGTGAGCTTGCCCGCAAAGAAGAACAGATTCCTCAGCGGAACGTACTCGCCGAAAGGGACCAGATGAATTTTATCATACCGGCCGAGGAACTCGCCGGCCGGGCTGATCAGCGCGGCGGAATTCAGCGGTTCTTTCCGTTCGGCGTCGGCAAAAGCAACGACGTTAACCAGATGATGGCTCTGTGTGAGGCGGGCCAGGTGATGCAGGCGCGCCCGAAGCAACGGGTCATCGTGGTAGTAAAACGAGGCCGGAATTTCTGGCCAGATCACCAGGCCGGAGCGCGATTGGTTGCGCGCGTAGGCCGCCAGGACGCGGACTTCCAGGTCCGCGAACAGTTTGTAAACCGACGCCACAGTCCATTCTTCGGCCAGCGAGGCCTGGGCCTGGACCAGGTAGGCCGTCTCCGGCGCCTCTGGCGTGGGCAGCAGGGTGCCTCCTAAAGATGCGCCGGCCAGCACAAAAAAGGCTGCCGCCAGCGCCATGCCTCGCCGCCGGGTTGGCTTGCGTATCAGCAGAAGGATGCCGGTATTGAAGAGCACCACCACAAACGACAGCAGGTAGACGCCGCCCAGCCGCGCCAGTTGTGCAGGCAACAAGTGTTCGGCCAGCGCGTAGCCCAGCAGCAACCAGGGGAAACCTGTGAACAGGTGCGCCCGCAGAAGTTCTATGCCCACCCACAGTGCCGGCAGGCCCCACAGGATATACCTCTCCGGCAGAGCCAGCAGCAGACGGGCCAGCGCAGCGAACGCACCGAAGAAGCAGGCCAGCACGGCCACAAACACCAGCAAAACTCCGGCGGCGGCCGCCTGGCCCAGTCCCCCGTACTCGAGCATCACCAAGCGAACCCAGTAGATCGTGCCACCGAAGAACACGGCGCCGCAGAGGTAGCCCAGGCCAAAAGCCGTGCGCACACCGGTGGCGCGCTCGAGGACGAGCAGCAGCGGCACCAGCGCAACCCACGCCAGGAACCCCAGATTCCATTTCGGGAACGCTGCCACCAGCAGCAAGCCGCTGGCAACGCTCAGGAACCAGGGACGCAGACGGATCGGCACCGGTGGCCTCCTCAGGATCGGTGGACTAGGCGGATCTTGCGGATTCTGACATGCTCGGAAGCAGTCCCGCGAGTTTTGATTTTATCTGGATCAGCAAGGGACAGCTTGCTCAATTCACCACTAGGATCTGGTTAATTGTCAGACCCGCCCAGTGGTGCTCTTGCTTCAAAGGAATCAAGAACCTGGTCGGCCATGTAAGAACTGCGCACCAGCGGGCCGCTGAAGACGGCCCGGAAGCCCAGTGAAAGACCGTAGTCGCGGTAGTCGGTGAACGTTTCCGGAGGCAAGTATTCGACCACCGGCAGGTTCCGGCGGGTCGGCTGAAGGTACTGGCCAATGGTGACCACGTCGCAATCCACGGCGCGCAGGTCATCGAGCAGTTGCTTCACTTCCTCATGCGACTCTCCCAGCCCCAGCATGAAGCCGGACTTGGTCAGCATCTCAGGCGCCAGCCGTCGGACGGCGGCCAGTAGCTGCAGGGAGCGCTGGTAGTCGGCCTGCGGCCGAACCCGGCAATAGAGGCGCGCCACCGTTTCCATGTTGTGGTTGTAAACATGGGGGCCGGCGGCCACCACCCTCGCCAGTGCCTCCGGGTTGCCGCAGAAATCCGGCGTCAGCACTTCCACTCGCGCCGACGTCAGCCGCCGGCGCAAGGCGCAGATGGTGGCGGCCCAATGGGTGGCGCCGCCATCGGGCAGCTCGTCGCGGTTGACGCTGGTGATGACCACGTAGCGCAGGCCCATGCTGGCCGCCATGCGCGCCACGTTTTCCGGTTCCTCGGGGTCCAGCGCCTCCGGCCGCCCTCGTGGCACCGCGCAGAAGCCGCAACTGCGCGTGCAGGTGTTGCCCAGAATCATGAAGGTAGCCGAGCCGCGGGCAAAGCATTCATGGAGGTTGGGACACCGAGCCGACTCGCAGACCGTGTGCAGGCGGTGCCGGCGGAGTCCAGCTTTAAGCTGGTGTAGAGCTATCCAGTTGGTTTGAGGATTTCGGACCCAATCCGGGAGTCGCCCGGCCATCATTCTCTTGATGCCATCATTTCTTCGTGATGGTCTTGAAGCCTTCCCGTTGCAAACGCTGCTTCGCCCGCTCGACCCCGCTGTCTGAAGTGAACGGACCCACTTGCACGCGATACAGGCGGTCGGCTTGCGAGGTGACCAGAACCACCGAGAACCCCTTGCCCATCAACAGGCTGAGCAGCGCTTCTGCGTCCTGCTTCTTGCTGAGGGCAGCCACCTGGAGGTGGACAGCCGGCCCTGTCGTAACTGCAGCAGCGGGACGAGTGCTCGACCGGGTCTGCAACCTGGCCGGGGATCCCTTCTGCTCCAGCGCCTGCTGGAAATTCAACTCAGAGGCCGGAAGGGCAGAAGCCGCCTGGACATTCGTCGGGTCAGCAGCGCCAGCCGGAGCGAGGGCGCTGCTCTCTCCTGGAACGGGCGTCACGCCTGCTCCAGCAGGCCCAATATAGCCTGTCGTGTTCTTCCCCACGATGTAGCCGAGAGCGAAGAATACCGCGCACAAGACGACCACGGCGAAGAAGATGATTGTGATTTGGCGGTTTTCCAGTAAGACGTCGTATTGCCCCTGCGCTCCTGTACGCATGACCGTATTCTACTCGTAATCCTGCGAGAGAGACCTGGGTGGCCCGGTCACCAGAAAGGCACATTGCAACGTGCTTCTTGGCGGGCTTCTTGGAATGCAGAGCGGGAATTCCAACCCCCGCATTCCACCGTGCGCACCTGCTAGGTGCCGCTGCTCTCCTTGTTCTTCCCCTGGAAAGCGGCCAGAATATCTACCGGCAGGGGGAAAACAATCGTGGTGTTTTGCTCCACGCCGATTTCGGTGAGCGTCTGCAAGTAGCGCAGGGTGACGGCCGCTGGCTGCTCGGCGATGATGGCCGCGGCCGCTGTGAGGCGCGAGGCAGCCTGAAATTCACCTTCGGCGTGAATAATCTTGGCGCGGCGTTCCCGTTCCGCTTCGGCCTGCTTGGCGATGGCGCGCTTCATCTCGTCGGGCAGGTCCACCTGCTTCACTTCGACCTTGGTCACCTTGATCCCCCACGGTTCGGTGTCCTCGTCGAGAATGGTTTGCAGCCGGGTGTTCAGCTTTTCACGCTGGGCGAGCAGCTCGTCCAATTCCACCTCACCCAAGACGCTGCGCAAGGTGGTCTGCGCCAGCTGCGAGGTGGCGTAGAGGTAGTTGGTCACCTTCACCACCGCGTCCGACGCATTCATCACCCGGAAGTACAGCACGGCGTTCACCTTGAGAGTGACGTTGTCGCGGGTGATGACGTCCTGCGGCGGGATGTCCATGGTTTCCACGCGCAGCGGGACGCGCACTATTTGATCAAGCGGCCAAAAGACAAAGATCCAGCCGGGGCCTTTAGACTTCTCCAGCAGCCGCCCCAGGCGGAAGATGACCCCCCGCTCGTACTCCCTCAAGATGTTGATCGAGTTGAAGAAGTAGATAGCAAGAATGACCGCTACAACCCCTAGTGGGCCGAGTCCTAATGGCATATGCACCTCCGTGCAAAATAGTAGGATTAGATTCGGGGCCGAGTTTCCTTGGCCGGGACCAGGGGCACGCTGCCGTCCGGTTCCACCCGCAGAAGCAGGCCCTCAATGGCCCGCACCCGCACCCGGCAGCCGCGCGGCACCGGTGCGCTACTGACCGCCTTCCAGATTTCTCCCTGGATGAAAATCCTGCCCTCCGGCGACAGGTCGGTCTGCGCGGTCCCCACGTCGTCCAGCAGCCCAGCCTCTCCGGTCACGACTTTGCTTTTCCATGCCTTGAACGCCAGACGGAGCAAGAATACCGTAATCAGGCCCAGGGGCAGGGCAACGGAGAGAGCGGTGACCAACTTGATCCTCATCTCCGGAATCGGAGTATCCACCAGGATGAGTGCGCCCAGGATCATGGACAGAATACCACCTGCGGCCAGCACCCCATGGCTCATAAGTTTGGCCTCCAAGAGGAAAAAGGCAAAAGCCAGAATGATCAGGAAGGCGCCCGTCCAGTTGATGGGTAGCAGCGACAAAGCAAACATGCCCAGTAACAGCAGAATGCCGCCTGCGACGCCGGGGACGATCAGGCCGGGGTTGGAAAACTCAACATACAAGCCCAAAGCTCCCAGTGCCAGCAGAATGAAGGCGATATTGGGATCAATGATCCGCCGCAGAAAGCGGTAGCGGGCGCTGGGCTCGTAGGCGACCAGCTGGGCGCCGGCCAGGTTGAGCGTGACCGACTCGCCTCCAAAACGCTGGATGGTCTTCCCATCCATCTTGTTCATCAACTCCTGCGGCGAAGCGGCAATCACCTCAATCAGGCGATTCTCGAGCGCTTCGGTTTCGGTGAAGGACTTGCTTTCCAGCACCCCCTTCTCGGCCAGTTCCGCGTTGCGCCCGCGCTTGCCGGCGATGGAACGGATGTAGGCGGCGGCATCCTGCTCCACCTTCTGGCGCAGCAACTCGTCCATCTTCTGGCCGCCGATGAGCACCGGGTGGGCCGCACCGGTATTCGTGCCAGGGGCCATGGCGGCCACGTCGGCCGAAAGCAGAATCAGAAAACCGGCCGATGCCGCCCGGCTTCCTCCCGGACCAACCCATGCCAGCACCGGCACCGGCGAGGCAAGAATTTTCTCAATGATTCGCCGCATGGCGGTGTCCAGGCCGCCGGGGGTGTTCAACCGCAGCAACACCGCGTCGGCCCGTTGCGCTGCGGCAGCCTGCAAGCCACGCTCGATATACTCGGCGGTGAGCGGGTGGACGATCGTGTCCAGTTCCAGCTTCAGGACGGTAGCATTGCCAGAGCCTGCCGGGGCTGAGGTGGCTGGGGCTGAGCCGGCTGGCAGCCGCAGCAGCACCACCACCATGACCGGCAGCAAAAAAAACAGCCTGCGATGCCACTGGCGCCAAGCCTGAGGATTTCCCGCTCCGCACTGCGCACTCTGTGTCATTCTCTCTGTCACGGCGTTCGCATCTGGATCGTTTCCAGCACGGAGCGGGCGGCGACATTCTCCGGCTCCACTTCGAGCGCCTGCAGGGCTTGCTGTTCCGCCTCGGCCACCCGCTCCTGTTCCAGATAGATCTTGGCCAGTAGCAGGTGGGCTTCCAAGGAATTTTCCGAGGTCAAAGCCAGGCGCGCTTCTCGAACCGCTTCTTCATGACGGCCACCTCGTTCGTGCAGCCACCCCAGCAGGAGATGGGCCTCCGCCCGATTCGGATTCAGCCGCACGGCTTCGCGCAGTTCGCCGAGTGCCTCAGCGTCCCTTCGCTCACCCAACAATTCGCGACCTCGCTCCAGGTGCGACTCGGCGTGCTGCTCCTTCGGCAGGCGGGACAGGCTTTCTTCCCTCAATATTTCCAACACCAACTGAAGCTGGCGAAACCTGCGGCCATGATAGTTTTCTTTGAGGCGCTCCAGACCCTGGAAGGCCCGGTCGTCGAGGTCGTCGAGGTCGGTGATCCGGACGGCGGCGGGGTCATCAACCAGCAACTGGCGTTCCCTGGCAGCTTCCGCAACGTTACCGGCGCGTTCAAGAGATTTCACCAGCAAAGCACGGACCTGCCCGTCCTCTGGATTTCTCTCCAGCGCCAAGCGAAATTGCCATGCGGCGCTGGCGTACTGGCCCGACTTCCAATGCCGATAACCCAGATTGAAGCTGTAGACGGGGTCAGCCGGGTCCCCTTCGGCCGCTTTGCGAAAGCTCTCCAGCGCCGCCGGCTGATTGCGCCGCGACTGCGCCGCCCCCAGGTTGTTGTAGGCCTCATTCAGGGGAAGACGCTCGGCCACTGTCCGGAAGGCGGCTTCCGCCTTCTCGTACTTTTCGAGGGAGAAGTAACAGATTCCCAATAGAAACCGGGCCTCCCCAAAGCCGGCTTTCCCGCTCTTCAGCTTAGTGAGCCAGGGGA
Organism: Terriglobia bacterium; assembly: GCA_965223005.1. Classification (GTDB taxonomy): domain Bacteria; phylum Acidobacteriota; class Terriglobia; order JAJPHL01; family JAPKYU01; genus CBDBKE01. The sequence continues at coordinate 899,060 of CBDCVK010000010.1, forward strand.
TGGCAGTCGGACAGTCGCGATTCTGGAAATAGAACTTGCCCAACTCCAGAGCGGCGCTACCGAAGCCCCGGTCTTTTCGCGCGGCTTCGCGAAAAAGTTTCACCTGCTCGGAGCGCGAGGATGCCAGCAAGCCTCGGATGTAATTTTCCCAGGCGTCGAGACGGACGCGCGGCTCGGGCATCGGCGCCAGGCCGCCCGGCAAGCTGCCGGGACCGACTTCCAGCGCGCGGGAAATCGCCACTGCCAGACGGTCCTGCAGCACCAGCAGCTCCGACAGCGGTCTGGCCTGAGTGAATTTGGACTGGAGCCGGGGCGGGTGCATTTCCAGCAGCCGCGCCCGGGCCTGAAGCTGGCTGGGGGCCGCCAAAGAGTACTGGCCCAGGATGACATAGTCGGCATCGATGGTTTCAGCCAGCTTGAGGATAGTAGCCCGGCTCAGGATTCTGGCCGCGGGGATGCCCAGCAGATCGAAGGCCGCAGCGCGTTCTTCGCGGCTGACAACGTAAAAAGACGGCCCATCCAAGCGCTCAGCCAGCCCTTCGGCGAAGCTCTCGCTGATCCACTCCAGGTGGGCGTCGCCGGTCTGGTTCTCGAAGGGGAGGATCATGCAGGTGGTGCTGTGCGCTGCCACGGCCAGCAGAAACCACGCCACCGCTGCCAACCCCAGGGTCTGCCGAACTTTCATGCCAGCCTCGCGCCTCCAGTTATTATATCCGAAATCGGAAGCTCGGGTCCGAAGGACGAGGCGATGCCGGAGGACGGGCCGGAGGGGAAAGCCGGGGGCGGCGAGGAGTTATTGGCGGGAGCAGTCGTGCTGCGCTGGCGGGACTCGCTTTGGTAGTAGGTCAGTTTCCGGACAGCACGTTGTACATGCAAGTGGGCTGGGTAGCAGCATGGGTAAACACTAACTGACTAGTGGAGACCTAAGCTTGAGTCGCGAGAGAGTAGCTGGCGTAGGATCTTGAGTCGAGCGAAGATTGAAATCGAAAATTCTCGCAAATTGGAACTGTGAGGGGCGGCCCGTCGGTGTTCCCCTGTTGACGTCTACGACACAGAGGTGGGTTGCGCTGGAGTGAGAGATGAGAAAAAATAGGGGCGGGCAGGGTTTGGAAGCGTAGAACGGCTCCGGATTCCCACGGGCGAGTTTGTGGTGCAGCCGAAGGGCATGGCAAAGCTGATTCTGAAGTACGAGACCAAGGTGCTCCAAGAAATCCCGCTAACGCGGCCCATTATCACCATCGGTCGAACCCCCGACAACGATGTGGTCATTGACAACCCGGCGGTCAGCACCCACCACGCCCGCATCTTTTTCGATGACGAAAAATTCAAGTTGGAAGATCTGAACAGCCTGAATGGCACCTTTGTCAATCAACAGCCCGTCCGCAACGCGTTCCTCAAGAACGGGGATGAGGTCTCGATCGGCAAGCATACTCTGGCCTACCAGGACGAGGGTGGGGCAATGCCTACCATGCAGATCCGCACTGAACAGCCCAAGGCCCTTCCCAAGCTGGAAGAGACCGTCGTACTCGACACACAGAAACAACGGGAGCTGCTCCAAAAGGCCAGGATGGCCAACGGTTGGTTCTCGCCAGGCCCCGCGAAGGTGGGCACCCTCATTGTCGTGGGGGGCAACACCGGCCAGATGGAATACAACCTGACTAGCAAACTGACTTTGATCGGCAAATCGCCCCTGGCCTCGGTCAAGCTGAAGGGCTGGTTCGCTCCCGATGTCGCCGCAGTCATCAACAAGCGTGAGGCCAGCTACCAGATCGCTCCCTCTGGCAGGGGCAGGCGCAGGGTCAGGCTCAATGGCCAGACGCTAGCCGGTCCGCAGGATCTGCGGGAAGGCGACCTAATCGAAATCGCCGGCGTCAAGCTGCAGTTCACTCTACATGCGCCAGGGGGCGGACGAAGATCCTGATGACCGCCAAGCAACTGCTGGAAATCGCCGGTGGCTCCCTTTGGTAAGTAGAGCGGCTCGGCGAGTGGGGTCTTGAAGGGGGGGGGGACGAGTGTGGTTTACTTCCGGTCCACGGTTCCTCACAAGCTATTCCGAAAGAGGAATCGAATGAGGGGTACCTGATGAAAACGCACCTGAAGTCTTTCGCAGTTTCCGTGGCGCTCTGCTTCTTCGTGGGGGGGGCGGCACAGGCAGACAAGCATGAGGCGGAGCGCATCGCCGAGGCGGAGAGCGCGGCTCCCAAGGCCATTACCAAGGATGCCACGATCAAAGCGCCGGACGGCAAGGTGCTGAGACAGGGGACGAATGGCTGGACCTGCTACCCAGGCTCCGCAGCCATCGGGCCGATGTGTAACCGAACTCAGTGGGATGCGCTGCTCGGTGCCTTGCAGAAGCGTGAGGCGATCGACGTCAAGGAGTTCAGCGTGTCCTACATGCTGGCCGGCGAGGGAGAGGCCATCGGCGTCAGTAATTCAGATCCGTTCGCCACCGACCCAACCGCCAAGGACGACTGGGTCAAAGAAGGACCACACCTCATGATCTTGGTGCCAGATCCGGCCACTCTTGAGGGGCTTTCCACGGATCCGAAGGATCCTGTCTACGTGATGTGGAAGGGCACTCCGTACGCCCACATCATGGTCAAGGTCTCAAAAGAGAAGTAGGTGCGGACCTGACGGACAACGGAACGACCCGGATATCCTCATCGCCGGAGGCGGCATCCAGGGCGTGACACTCCTGCATGAACCGCGGGGTAGGTAGAGTAGACCCAGGGCGGCTTCCAAAGCCACACCGCCACCATCGCGGTACAGTAAGCGCTCAGCTACCTCTTTGTCAGTAGCAGTGCCGGATAGATCGCCCCTAACGGGCTAGCGTTTATCAATCCCGGTTTCAGTTGGACGTATAGTCGGCTTATCGGAAACTGACCCACTACCCTCGCTTTTGTTTGAGACGGCACTGGGGCCACGACCAACACAATCCTATTTACGCGGCGAACCTCTTGCGATAAAATCCAAGAAGGTGCTTCGAGAGCGGTCTTCTGCCTGAACATTTATCCCGGGTTCCGGCTGCGCTGGCGACTTCCCGACCTTCCCAGTAGGCACAAAATGTTGTGGCCCATTCCTAGAGGACTCAAAATGGAGTAGGTTTTGGCTTTACAAACCCCTACTCCAGCGCTACTATCCACCCAGTGCCCCGAAGGGATAACTTTCCGCGGCGCCCCTGGGCCAGGCTGAGTTGCGCCATTCTGAGTTGGGGACCAACAAAGGAAGGTTTGCCTTGCTCAAGCTAAAGAAGGTCGAGCTCATCGGGTTCAAATCCTTTTGCGACCGCACCGAGATGGTCTTTAACGGAGCGGGAATCACCGCCGTGGTGGGTCCCAATGGGTGCGGCAAGTCGAATATCAGCGACGCCATCAGTTGGGTGCTGGGGGAGCAGTCGGCCAAGAGCCTGCGGGGCGGCACCATGCAGGATGTGATCTTCAACGGCACGCGAGACCGCAGGCCGACAGGTTTTGCCGAAGTTTCCCTGACGCTGGCCGATACCGATTACCACGCCGAGGACTGCCCCCCGCTGCCGGGAACAGAGCTGCCGGGAACAGAGCTGGCGGCGATGGCCGTAGCTCCGTCAACTGCGGCAGAAACCCCGGGCACGCCAAGCTATGTGCTCCAAAGCCGCCCGGCCGAGGAGCCCTCGTTCCGCCCCTCGGCACCAAAGGTCGCACCGAAGGTCGGACCGGAGGTCGTCATCTGCCGCCGTCTGTTCCGCTCGGGAGAAAGTGAATACCTGCTCGACGGCAGGCCAAGCCGGCTGCGGGATATCCAGGAGCTGTTCTGGGGTACCGGCCTGGGGCACGGCTCCTACGCCATTATCGAGCAAGGAAAAATCGGGCAAATCCTCAACGCCAAACCCTACGAGCGGCGCGCTCTGATTGAGGAGGCGGCGGGAATCACCAAGTACAAGAACAAGCGCCGGCTGGCCGAAGCCAAGCTGGAAAGCTCCAAGCAGAACCTGAATCGCGTGAACGACATCCTGGAGGAAGTGACCAGACAGGTGAACTCGCTGAAGCGCCAGGCCTCCAAAGCGCGGCGGTACGCGGAGTTGCGAGAGGAATTCCGTGGGCGGCTGCGCGCCGTGCTGTCCAGCCGGCACGCCGAGATGGAGCGTCAGGCGGTGCAATCGGCCCTGGAGCTGAGCCTGGCTTCCAACCGCTCGCAAGAGATGGGGGCGCGGGTGGAGGCCTTGGAGCAGGAGCACATCGGGCTGAACCGCGCCGGCTATCAGCAGGAGGAGGCGCTGCGCCACCAGCGCGACCGCATCGCCTCACTCGACATGGAAGCGGACCGGGCGCGCAATCGTATTTCGTATCAGCAGCAGCAGGCGAAGGAACTGGAGACCCGTCTTCGCGAGCAGGAGGCGAGACAGACCCAACTCGGGACCCGGCTGGAGTCGCTCGAGCGCGAATTGGTGGAGTGCCGAGCGGTGCTGGCCGCCGCTGAGGCCGAAGAGAAAATGGCGCAGGCGGAGGTCGAGGGGCGGGCCACTGAGTTGTCGCGCACCGAGCAACAACTGCACTCGCGCGAGAGTGAGCTGGACAACCTTCGCGATTCCGTGCTTGCCCGGATGGGTGAGCTGGCCGAACTCCGCAACCAGCTGACCCAAGTCGAAGAGTACCTGGCCGGCCTCCAGCGTCAGGGTGAACGCGGCGAACGCGAGCTGACGGCCGCTGCCGAAGAGCAGGCCGGACTCCGCAAGCAGCAAGGAGCGCTTCTGGCCAAGCAGGCACAGCAGCAGCTCGACTTGCAATACGTGAATGCCGAGCGGGCCACGGTGGAATCGAGGCTCGGTGAACTGAAAGTCGAGGTGCGCCGTGTCAGCGGGGAACTGGAGCAGCTCCGCGGCGACTACGCCGACGTGCGCGCACGCCGCGACTCGCTGGAGCAAATCCTTTCCCACCGCGCCTATACGGCCGAAGCGGTCAAGAAACTATTCGCGTCGAACGGAGAAGGAAACATGCGCCTGCCCGAGGGGTTCCGCCCCCTGGGCATCCTGGCCGATTTCTTGGAGGCCGAGCCGCGTTTTGAGACTGTGGTGGAGGATTTTCTGGTCGAGGAGCTGGAGTACGTGGTGGTGAAGAGCTGGGATGCCGCGCAGGAAGGCGTGCACCTGCTGCGTTCCGAGGGCGAGGGGCGCGCTACCTTCCTGGTGCACCCGGAAGCGCCTCTGCCTCTCGCGGGCAATGGCTTGGGCTCCCTCCCGCCGGGGCTGACTCCGCTGAAGGACTTTGTCCGGTTGACGAACGGATTGCCGCGGGCAGCCGAGACGCTGTTGCCTAGGCTAGCGCTTAGTTACGTCGCAGATTCGGCCGCCGCAGCCCGCGAGTTGGCTCTGGCTCACCCGCAATGTTACTTCCTGGCTCCGGAAGGTGAGTGTTTCCACGGCTCAACGCTGACCGGCGGCAAGCGTGCCGGTGCCGGTCCGCTCGGGTTGAAGCGTGAGCTGCGTCAGGTGACCCAGCAGGCAGGCGAACTCGCGCGGCACATTGACGCCTCTGCCGCCGGTTTGCGTGCCAGCGAAGAGGAAGCGGCCAGGATTGCGGCTTCGCTGGAGAAGCTGCGCGGAGACGAGGTGGAGCGGGAAAAGCTGGGAGTCGGCCTGGATCAGGAACTGCGCCAGCTTGCAGGGCAACTGGCGCGTGCCGCCGAGCAACTTTCGGTAGCGCGGCTGGAGCTTCAGCGGCTCGAGCAGGAGCGCGCGCGCGCGGCCGAGCATGCTGAACGCTTGCGGTCAGAAGCCGAAGGCCGGGAACGCGCCCGCCAGGAGCTGGAAGCGCGCTTGTCGGAAGCCACAGTGGCCGCCGCCGAACTGGGGGAGGCCCGGATTGCCGCGTCAGCCGCACTGGCCGAGGCACGAGCCCGGGCTGCGGCCTTGCGAGAGCGCCGGAGCGCGGCCGCCGCAACCACCGTGCGCCTCGACGACTTGGTGGTCCAAGAACGCTCCCAAGCGGAAGAGCTGGAACGCCAACTCGACTCCGGCCGGCAGGAACTGAAACGCCTGGCGCACGAACAGGCGGAGCTGGAGCGCCGGGCGGCCGAAGCGGTTGCCGGGCGCGCAGCTGCCGAACAGGCCGCTGACGAGCTTCAGAAGGCGCTGGAGGAAGGCCGGCAACGGCTGGCGGGGCTGGAAGAGCAGACCCGCATGGCCCGTGCAGAACTGGACGAGCAGCGCGAGCGCAAGTCGGCCGCAGAAGTTGCCCTGGCCCGGCAACAAAGCGCTCTGGGGCACCTGGGCGAACTCTGCCGGAACGACCTTGGCCTCGCCCTTGAGGAACTCGCTGCTGATCCGGCCGAACTGCTGGCAGACGAAGCCCTGGCGCAGGCCGAAGAAGAGACCCGCCAACTGCGCGCCCGGATCGAAGCGATGGGTCCGGTCAACATGATGGCCCTGGAAGAGTATCAGGAGGCCCGGCAGCGGCAGGAATTCCTCGACACCCAGCGCCAGGATCTGCTGGACGCCATCCGCGACACCCAGCAGACGATTCAGGAAATCGAGGCCGTGTCGCGCCGGCAGTTCCTGGAGGCCTTCCAGGCCATCAACGCCAACTTCCAGGAAACCTTCCGGACCTTGTTTGGCGGCGGCACAGGGATGATGAAACTGAGCGAGGAAGAGAATCTCAGCGAGAGCGGCGTGGACCTGATCGCGCAACCGCCGGGAAAGCGTTTGCAGAATGTCCTGCTGCTTTCCGGCGGGGAGAAAGCGCTGGCCGCGATGGCTCTGGTGTTGTCAATTTTTCAATACCAACCCAGCCCCTTCTGTGTCCTGGACGAAGTAGACGCGCCATTGGATGACGCTAACATCGGGCGCTTCACCAGGCTTGTCGAGCAGATGACTCCCAGCACTCAGTTTATTATCATCACCCACAGCAAGAAGACCATGGAGGCGTCTCCGGCGCTGTACGGGGTGACGATGGAGGAGCCGGGGGTTTCCAAGCTGGTCTCGGTGAAATTGGGCCAGACCGAACTAGACGCAGTGAGCCATCAGCGAGCCACTCCACGGGGACAAGCCGTAGGCGCCATCGCCTAACACCCCCTAGAAAGGTGTGCCTGCTGCTAGATTGGCGGGGCCTTTCAGCATCCAGCTGGAGCAACTGAACTGTCGCGGGCGCGGTCTCCGTGCTGACGCTTTCACTCGGTGGCCGCGGTCTCCTCGATCTCGGCGTCCCAGGAAATCCCAATGCCACGCTTCACGCTCTGGGCTGCGGGGCAACCTTTCTCGTGGATGCCCACCACACGCTCCGCTTCGGCCCGCTTTCCTTCAGCCACGGTCAGGTGATAGTGCACGTGGATAGAGGTAATGAAGGGCTTGCCCTCCACGTTCTCAATCTTGCCCTCGGCGTCGGCCCACAACCCGTCCTTGGGGACCCGGATGTGGCGCGCTGCCAGCGCGCCGGCTAAGGTGCCGGTCATTCAACCGGCGACGGCGGCCACAATGTGGTCCAGTGTGGCTGGCAGATCTTCCTCCGGCTCGAGCCCGTAAAATTTCTTGATTCCGCCGTGAACCCCGTAGTGAACCGGCTCGGGGAAGTCTTCAATGTAGGCACGACGCACCGGTCCCTTGTCCTTGTAGATGCGCGCGCGCGACGTGTGAATCAAATCTCCCATCTCTCACTCCTTTCCGCTACGGGAAAGTATATACAAAAAAGTTTTCCCTCCGAAGACCCGCATGCTATGTGAGGTTCCGCAGGTGACATGCACGCAGAGTGCGTCAATGCTGGCTTGCGCGGTGCTTGACAGAAATTTTGCCGATGGCGCAGAATGCAGGCTCCTCAGAAATGTTCATGGAGAAAACTGGAACCACAACCGTCTTGCTCGAAACGAAGTTCCCGGGCCTAGCTTCCTTCTCGCGGGGCAAAGTCAGGGACCTGTACGAGGCCAGCGATTCCGCGGGCAACGACGCGCTGCTGCTGGTGGCCACCGACCGCATCTCGGCCTTCGACTGCGTGCTGCCTACCGGGATTCCCGACAAGGGACGGGTTCTGACTCAACTTTCCCTGTTCTGGTTTGAGTTCCTGGCCGAAGTGGTGCCCAATCACCTGGTTACCGCCGACCCGGCGAAGTACCCGGCGGCGTTTCATCCATTTCATGAGCAACTGGAGGGCCGCTCTATGCTGGTTCGCCGGGCGCGGATGGTTCCGGTCGAGTGCGTGGCCCGCGGCTACCTCTCCGGCTCGGGCTGGAAAGAGTACCGGCAGAGCGGGAGTGTATGCGGCATCCGGCTGCCCGCCGGGTTGCGGGAATCGGAGCGGCTGCCGGAGCCCATCTTCACTCCGGCCACCAAGGCGGAAACGGGTCATGACATAAATATTTCGATCGAGGAGATGGTGGAGCGGGTAGGCAAGCAGGCCACCGAGCGGTTGCGTGAGCTGACCCTGGAAATCTACCGCCGCGCCGCCAGCTACGCCGAGCAGCGCGGCATTCTGCTTGCCGATACCAAGTTCGAGTTCGGCTACGTGGGCGACCAGTTGGTCCTGGGGGACGAGGTGCTGACGCCAGACTCCTCCCGGTTTTGGCCGCAGGCGCAGTATCGCCCGGGCGGCGCCCAAGTCTCGTTTGACAAGCAGTACGTGCGCGACTACCTGGAGCAAATTGGCTGGAACAAGCAGCCTCCGGCGCCGCCGCTGCCGGCGGAGATCGCCGAGCGCACTGGAGCAAAATATCGGGAGGCGCTTCGACTCCTGACGGGACGTGACCTGCCGAATTGAGCGCCTGGACCATACTGGATTCGGTGCTGGTCGGCATTGTGGTGTTCTCGGTGGCGTTCAGCGCCGTCAAGGGATTTACCCGGGAGTTGGTTTCGCTGTTGGCGCTGGCCTGGGGCTTTCTGCTGGCCTGCTGGCTCTACCCCACCGTGGCGGCACAGCTCCCCCAGGGGCGCGCACCAAACCTGGCAGCGTTGACTGCCTTCCTGGGCATTTTGCTGGTGGCGCTGATTGCCGGCGCGTTCCTCTCCCGCTGGGCGGGGAGGATGGTAGACCGAGCGGGGCTGCGCTGGTTCGACCGCGTCCTGGGTGTCAGCGTGGGCTTGGTCCGCGGCTGCTTGTTTTGCATTGTCGTGGTGGTGATCTTGACAGTCTTCGCCCCGGAGGCGCGACCGTTGGTGAGGTCGCGGCTAGCGCCGTACCTGATTCACGGGGCACGCGTGTTGGTTTCCGTAGCTCCCTCTGAATTGCGGGACCGCTTCCACAGCGGGTGGGAGCGGGCCCAGGAAATTTGGCGAGGCCAGACGGAGCGCTGACTTCGCTGTTGACTGCGGTCGGGTAGCAATGGACAAGGCCCGGCCGGGCAAGCTATTGACCCAGAAGGAGATCGTTCGGTGAAAGACCAATTGGAATCATTAATCGGGCAATTGGTAGACCGGGGAGTCCCATTCCCGGCTGCCTTGCGGGAATTCGAAGAGAAATACATCCGTCAGGTGATGGCACACACGCGGGGCAATCAGTCGCGTGCGGCTCGCCTGCTGGGCATGCACCGCAACACGCTCAGCCGCAAGATGGAAGCCCACCAACTGCACGGGCGAAACGGGAACCGCTCTCGCTAACGGGAAATTCGGAGCAAGATTGCCATCCGGGATACGGATCTCGGCGAAGGAAAGGGCCGGCCGGGCCGTAGCCTTACTCTATTTCAGATTCTACGGCAGACTGGGACTCCTTGAGTGAGCCCCGGAACGAGGAGCGCCTTCGATTTCCCTTGTATGAGATGGCACTGGCGATCCCGACGCTTCTTCAGTTCGTCGCTTTGGCGGAAGGCCCCAGGTTACTCTTCCTCGAGGGGGGGGATTTTTCCGTCCACCATAGAAAGCACGAAGGGATCCGGCTGGAACAAGTTGGCCATACCCGTGAAGCGCACGATTTGCCCGACGGGGACCTTGCGGGTGGGCTCGGCTAAGGCCAGTTCTACGTCGTAGGCTTTAGGGTCCCTCTGGGCAGTTTCCGCCAACACGACAATGCGCACGGTGCGTGCTCGGCGAGGCCCCGTAGCGGAAATAATGCCGCCCCGAAACTCCAGCGACATGCCTTTCATTTTTTCCCAGAGTTCTTCCCCCTTGGCTTCCATTTTAAGCAGCATGTCGCGGATCTCGTCAAAGCTCAACTCTTCGGGGACTACCGGGGCGGCTGCAGCGACTTCCGCCTTGGAAAGGACTTTGAAGCCGGCGGGTGCAAACGGCTGGGCCTTGGCCTGTTGCTTTAACTGCGTGAGTCCTTCTTCGTCCGGGCCGTGGTACTGCTCGTAGATCTTCTGGAGGTAGGCATCCACCTGCTGGCGTCCCGCAGGCTGTAAGGCGCCGGCGCCATCCAGGCTGGCGGCTCGCGCAAAGGCCCAGAACGCCTCGTTGTACTTGGGGTCAGGGCGTTGGGCGATATAGGCGTTGCCTAGCCGGTAGAACAGTCCGGCGTCTTGGGGCGATAGTTCGGCTGCCCTTCGGTACTCGGATTGAGCCTCGTCGTACTTCTTGCGTATGTCGGCAACCACACCCAGCGCCTGCCGGAAGGTCGCTTCGAAGGCATTCTTCTGTTTCTCCAAATCCTCGGCGCTGACGTTAGGCACCTGGAATGAGGATAGTTGCTTGACGCCGCGCTGGGCAAATTCCCCACCTTCGGACAGCTTCTTCTCCATCTCCGGGTCGTTCGGACCGGGCGGCCCCTGATGGAAGAAGTAACTGACCCAGAAGAGAGCACGCAGGTTGTTGGGGTTCACCTCGAGCACCTGGCGTGCGGCTGGTTCGGGGCTCTTTCCCAGCTGTTGGAGTGTGAACATCTTCAACGTCAGAGCATCTTCCTTCACCACAGTGTCCGGATATTTGGTCAGGAATTGGTCCAGCAACTGGAGTTTTGTGGCGGGAGTCTTCTCGTTCAACGACGCCATGTAATCGTTGTATTCGGCCACATTGGTAATCTGCTGGCCAGTAACCGGCGCCACGACCAACAGTGCCATCAGCAAGGTGACCCAAAGCAAGCACACATGATTCGGTTTCATAGCCACTCCACTCCTGGTGATTGGATCAACATTCCCGGCGTGCTCCACCGCCGGATTATACTCGACTGCGCAACAACGTCAAACTCCTTACTCACCTGGACTCGCAACTCTGGACGGCTCTCGCTGGCGCTTGGCACGCCGGGCTTTGCGGGAGTGTACCAGGCGCGTTAAGTAGTGTCGGCGGTTGGCCGGCATGCGGCGGTCTGCGGTCAGGTTGGCCAAGTCGTTCCTCCGAACCTGCTCGACCAGCGCCAGCACACGTCCCAGCGAGGTGGCTGGATGCCGGATCAGCGCCAAGCGCACCTCGTAGCGAAGAGACCAGCGTGGGTGCGCGGCGATGCACTCGACCACCTCCGGTGTCAACCTCTCATTCGCCAGACTCTTCACCACGCCTTCCTCGGTCAGCCGCGAGTTCTCCAGCGCCGTGCGGAAGACTCGTCTTTTCGAATCGGCGAGCAAGGCGCAGGCGATACGAGAGGTCCCCTGGCGGGCCAGGGACAAGCGCTCGCCAACCGACAGAGCGGTGACCCGAGCCGCGACTGCTTCTTCCGCACCCCGCCGCACCTCCATGGGCGCCCCCGGCGTGGTGGCCACCTTCAACAGGTCGAACAGGTAAAGGTGCCGCACCAGCGCCAGTGACGTGCTCCGGGGGGTGTGCGGGTGTCGAACCAGCGCCAGCTTCACCGGATACGAACGCCACAACCAGGCGCGCGCTGCCAGCTCGCCTAGAAACGTTTGGTGCAGGTTCTTCCGCGACAGCAGCACCTGCAGGTGCTCTTCGGTTAACCGCAGGTTGTCCAGCAGCACGAGCAGCACCTCTTCGGACGAGTCGTAGAGGACCGTGCTCAGCTCCTTGGCGCTCCCGCTTGCGCGTCGCAATCGCTCCTCTAGCTCCATGCTCCATCAGGCTAGCACAACTCCAGAGTCACCTCCCCACGTGACCACGGCTGCAAGCCGTTTTCGCCTGGGTGGTCCTGCGGCATGATTACGGCAGAACCTCCTCCCAGCCTTGGGGAAGTAACTTCACTATGTCGCTGTAGATCACAAAGGTCGCGAGCAGCACCAGGCACACGAATCCTACCTGCACCATCCGCTCCTTCACCGCCATGCTGAGGTCACGGCGTAGCAAGCCTTCAATAATCAGCAGCACGATCATTCCCCCGTCCAGGATCGGAATTGGCAACAGGTTCAGAATCCCCAGGTTGAGGCTGATGGCTGCCATCAGGTTGATGAGTTGCGGGTACCCCCGGCGCGCCGCTTCCCCGGAGAGCCGCGCGATGCCAATGGGCCCCTCCAAAGTGCGCGGCGACATCTTGCCCACCAGCATCTTTCCTAATAAATCACGGATCAGCAGAACGTACTTCTTGTTCGTGGTGAGGGACTGGCTCAGCGCAGCGGGAAAGGAAAGACGACGCTCAATCAACTCGTTCTTCAGCTCGATGCCGATGCGCCACATTTGTTTGCCGCCCGGGACCTGGGTGAACACCGGCGCCACCCGCACCGGCAGGGTGTGCCCCTGCCTTTGGATCATCAGTTCTATCGGTTGCCCCTCGCTCTCCTGCACCAAATCCGGTAGACGTGGCCAAAACTTCAGTGGCTCGCCGTTGACGGCCACCACCCGGTCCTCGGGCAGCAGTCCGGCTTTTTCGGCAGGGTAGGTCGGCTCGACGCGCTTGATGATGGCCGGAAGGTAGGGGCCCCAGCCGGCGATGCCGATGCGGTGGCGCGGCTCGACCTCCGGAGTAATCGTGGTCTTGAATATTGCTCCTTCGCGACGGGCGACGACCTCCAGCGGCTGGGCAGGACTGGAAATCGCCTCGAGTTCGACTACCTCCCAAGTGGGGTTCTCCAGCTTGCCGAGCTGAACGATCAGGTCCCCCGGTCGAAGGCCCGCTTTGTCGGCAGCAGAACCTTCCTCCACATGCCCGATTTCGGCCGGCCGCTCCTGGTAGGCTGCCTTCTGGTACTTGACCATGTACAGACCGGTCAGCAGCACGATGGCCAACACGATGTTCATCGCCGGACCCATCAGGGCGATGATGAAGCGCTGCCACCTGGGCTTGGCCATGAACTCGCCGGGGTCGCCGGTGCGTGCCTCGCCCGGGTTTTCCCCGGCCATCTTGACGTATCCGCCAAGCGGTAGCAGGCTGATCCGATAGTCGGTGTCGCCGCGCCGCCAACCCCACAGGCGCTTGCCGAATCCGATGGAGAACACGTCTACTCGTACTCCAAACCACTTGGCAGCCAGGAAATGGCCCAACTCGTGGATCAGGATCATCACGCCCAGGACCAGCACCACGGCAACTACATTGGTTAAGATAATGTAGGTCATTTACGCGTTGCTCCGTTGCTGGGTGGTTTGGCGCGCCACCCGCCGCGCTTCCCGGTCGCAGTCCAGAATCTGCTCCAGCGTGGTGGCCGGGCGAGGAGCCACCTGTTCCAGGGTTTGTTCGATCACGTCAGGGATGGTCAGAAAAGGAATCTGACCGCCCAGGAAGGCCTCCACCGCCACCTCGTCAGCGGCGTTGAGCACGCAGGTACCGGTTCCGCCGGCCGCCAGGGCTTGGTAGGCCAGATCCAGGCAGCGAAACCGTTGGCGGTCCGGCAACTGGAATTCCAGTTTTCCCAAAGCCTCGGGCTCCAGGTAGTGATGATTGGCAGCCACTCTCTCCGGGTAGGTCAGGGCGTATTGAATAGGAATCCGCATATCGGTCGCGGAAAGCTGGGCCAGGATCGAGCCGTCTACGAACTCCACCAGGGAGTGCACAATCGATTGGGGATGGATCAACACATCCACCTGCTCCGGCCGGAAGCCGAACAGCCAGTGCGCTTCGATCACCTCAAAGCCTTTGTTCATTAGTGTGGCCGAATCTATGGTGACGCGGTCTCCCATGTGCCAGGTGGGGTGGCGCAACGCCTCTTCAGCCGTAACCCCCCCTAATTCGGTGTCCGGGGTGCTGCGGAACGGTCCGCCGGAGGCAGTCAGAATCAACCGGCGCACCTCTTCGCGCCGCCCTCCTCGCAAGCACTGGTGCAGGCCGTTGTGCTCGCTGTCCACCGGCAGAATCTCCATGCCGGAACGCGCGGCGGCGCCGGTCATCAGTTCCCCGGCAGCCACCAGCACCTCCTTGTTGGCCAGTGCCACGCGCTTGCCAAGACGGGCGGCCTCGTAAGTCGCCGGCAGGCCCGCCACTCCCACGGTGGCCGAAACCACAAGGTCCACTTCAGGGTCCGAAGCCACCGCAACCATGCCCGCAGGTCCGCTCAGCAACTCCGGCACCGGCACCCCCTCGTTTGTAAGACGTCGGCCGAGGGCGTCCCGATTCGCCTCTTCTTTAATGGACACCAGCCTGGGGCGGAACCGGGCGATTTGTTCTGCCAGCACTTCCAAGTTGCCGCCGGCTGTCAGCCCCTGGACCCGAAACCGGTCGGGGAAGCAGTTGACCACCTCAAGAGTGTTCCGGCCGATGGAGCCGGTGCTTCCCAGAATAGCCAGATTCCTCGGTTTCATTGCAAGGCAGCAAGCAAACGAGGGCTGCGCAGGGAAAGAATGTACCACAAGGTGGGCACCGCAAAGAGCAGCGCGTCCACGCGATCCAGCAATCCGCCATGTCCGGGCAGGATGGTGGAGGAATCTTTGACTCCGGCGCTGCGCTTCAGCGCCGACTCGGCCAGGTCGCCCGCCTGGCCGGCCAAGTTGACCGCCACCGCCGCGGTCGCGCTCCACATGAGCGATACCCCGGCTAGCAGATAGGCCGGGTAGAGGATGCCAAAAGCGACGCCCACGGCCAGCGAGGCCAGGGCGCCCTCCCAGGTCTTGCCTGGGCTGATTCGCGGCGACATCCGGTGCCGCCCCACCAGGCGCCCACCGAAATAGGCAGCCGTGTCGCTGATCCAGGTCAGCAACAGCACGTAGAGCACCCACTTGGGACCATCCGGCAGCCTGCGCAAATCGGCTAGCAGTGCCATGGGCAGTCCGATGTAAAGGATGCCGAGGACGGTGGCAGCAGCGCCCGGCAGAACCTTGTCCAAAGATCGCGGCGGCCGCAGAACCAGCGCCAACGCGAGCATCACCAGCAGGGGAACGACGGTCCCTACCCCCGGCGGCCAGAGTACCAGAGCCACTACGGCGACAAGTGAGAAAGCCCGCAACGGCGCCTGTCCTGCTTTTTCCGCCAGGTCCAGATATTCGCGCAACGCCAGCAGAGCGACCAGGACCACCACCATCTCGAACAGCACCCGCGGCGCTGCTAACACCAATGCCAGAATGATGGGGATCAGGATTGCGGCCGTGCACACCCGCGCCCAGGTGTTACCAGAAGCATTTCCAGGTTTTGGCGTTCTGTCCACAGACGGTCGCAAAGAAAGCGAACTGCATCCAACGTGTTGCGACAGCGGTGTTGCAACTAGGATACCCGAGTTGCCGTTTCTCGGGCGTGCTGTTCGCCAGGTTCGTGATCGGCTAATTTTCGTTCTACTCCCCGGCAGCGCCACCGGTCCCGAGCGCAGCGCCACCGCTACGCTGGGGAGGCACTTCTTCAGCCGATCACAGCACTAGCCGCCAGTGGGGGAGGAGAGCCCGCCGTAACGGCGCTCGCGCCTCTGGTAGTCAATGATCGCCTGCAGCAGGTGCTTGCGCGTGAAATCGGGCCATAGCGTGTCGGTGACCCAGATTTCCGCATAGGCGATCTGCCACAACAGGAAATTGCTGACCCGGAGTTCGCCGCTGGTGCGGACTAGCAGATCGGGGTCCGGCAGAGGATGCGTGTACAAGTGTGCAGCAATAGTTTCTTCATCCACCCGAAGTCCGTTGATCCCGTTGTGTCGCACGCGCTCCAGGATAGCGTTAAAGGCGTCCACCAGCTCCGCCCGGGCCCCGTAGTTGAGCGCCACGCTCAGCAGCGTGCCCGTGTTTTTGGCGGTTTCGGCCACTGCCTCCTGGATATCGTCCCGAACGGCTCGGGGCAACTGATGCAGGCGCCCGATGACCTGGAAACGGATATTGTTGCGCTCCATTGTAGGCAGTTCGCGCCGCAGGTATTCTCGTAACAGCTTCCACAACGTGTCCCGCTCCTGCCTGGGCCGCTTCCAGTTTTCAACCGAGAAAGCGTAGAGGGTCAGCGCTTGCAGCCCCAGGCGGGCCGAATATTCCACTACCTCGCGGACCGCCCGCGCCCCGGCCCGATGGCCGGCCACGCGGGGCAGCCGCCGCTGCCGCGCCCAGCGGCCGTTGCCATCCATGATGATCGCCACGTGGCGGGGCAACCGTCGGGGATCCACCTGGGCCAACAACTCTGCTTCTTCGGCGCTCTGGGGCGCCGGCCATTCGATTGTGCCTACCCGCACCGGTCCACTCTCTATCGCAAAGCTAATTCCTTAGAATACCACAAACCAGGCTCCCAGCTATCTTCCACCGGCAAACATTTGCTGGCACGGGCTTAGGGCGCAAAGTCGAAAGCGCGGCCGCGACCAATGCTGGCGTCCGGGATCGCCGTTTCTCGCAGACGGCTTCACCGAAGAGAGCAGTCCACGCGGGCGAATCAGGATTGTGTTACTCTGGCCGATCCAGTCCCGCGAAGGAGTCTCTAATCTATGGAGTTTAAAGGCAAAGTAGCCATTGTCACCGGAGGTGGCAGAGGAATCGGCGAGGCGACCTGTCTCGGCTTTGCTCGGGAAGGCGCAGCCGTTGTCGTTGCTGACATTGAAGAAGTTGGGGGTCGCAAAACCGCCCAGGCGATCGAGAGCAGCGGAGGACGGGCGTTCTTCGTGAAGACCGACGTCAAGGTCTCAGCCGACGTAAAACGGATGGCTCAGCAAGCAGTCGCCCAGTTTCGGCGGATTGACGTCCTGGTCAACGTAGCCGGTATTCAGGGCGCGGTTGCCAGTGTGGTGGATCTCCCTGAGGAGGAATGGGATCGCGTCATCGCCACGAATCTCACCGGCACCTACCTCTGCTCGAAGCACTGTATTCCGGCGATGCTCCAGAACGGAGGAGGGGCCATTGTCAACGTGGCTTCCATGCAAAGCTACTTCAATGTTCCCGGGTCCTCGGCTTATGCGGCCGCGAAAGGTGGGATCGTTTCTTTGACCAGGTGCACGGCACTGGATTTCGCGGCGCGGGGTATCCGAGTTAACGCCGTAGCTCCCGGGTACATCGATACTCCCCTCTTGCGGGGCTTTGCAGAGGCGAGCGGCGATCCGGAGGGGACCATGAAGAAGTGGAGCCGCCGCATCCCGATGCAGAGGTTGGCAAAGCCGGAAGAGGTGGTGGAGGTGATGCTGTTCCTGGCCAGCCCCAAAGCCTCCGCCGTCACGGGTGTCACTTACGCTGTGGATGGAGGCATTCTGACGGCCCAGCCAACCTGGACCGACTGAGATTCTAGAAACAGTTGCCCAACGTGCCGGACTGACCACCCGCTGCGGCGATGCCCGCTGCGGCGATATAGGGGCTGCTGCTAGGGGACGAGGCAAGAGGACGAGGCTAGATGACGAGAATAGACGGGTGGGCGTCGGCTCGGACTCGCCCGATGATGGCAGCGGGGATTGCCGCCTCCCGCAGCGCCTGCTCCAGGGCTGGCGCATCGGCTGCTTCCACCGAGATCAGCAGGCCTCCTGAGGTTTGCGGGTCGTAAAGCAGGGCTTCGATTTCCGCGGCCACCGCGCCACCAAACTCCACCGCAGAGGAAACAAACTCGCGATTGTTCTTCAACCCGCCCGGCTGGTGTCCGGCGCGCGCCGCTTCCAACGCTCCCGGTAGAAATTGCAGGCGGGTATGGTCAATCTCCAGACCAACGCCGCTAGCGGCGGCCATCTCGCGGCCGTGGCCCAGCAGGCCAAAGCCGGTGACATCGGTGGCCGAGTGCACCCGGAAGCGCAGCATGATCTCGCAGGTAGCGCGATTCAGAGCCAGCATGGACTCGACCGCAGCCGTGACGCTGGCCGGCTCGGCGGCTTCCCGCTTCAGCGCTGTGGAGATGACGCCCGTGCCCAGGCGTTTGGTCAGCACCAGTACATCGCCGGTGCGCGCCCCGGAATTGACCAGGATACGGCTGGGGGAAATCAGCCCCGTGACTGCATAGCCAAACTTGATCTCGTCGTCGCTGATCGAATGCCCGCCCAATACCGCGCAGCCGGCTTCTTCCATCTTCCCGTGGCCCCCCAGCAATATCTTCCCCAGGATTTCCGTGTCGCCTTTCTGGGGAAAGGCCACTAGCGAAAGCGCTGAGACCGCGCGGCCGCCCATCGCATAGATGTCGCTGAGCGAATTCGCTGCGGCGATCTGGCCGTAGACGTAGGGATCGTCCACGATGGGGGTAAAGAAGTCCACCGTCTGGACCAGGGCCAGGTCCGGCGCGACTTGATACACACCTGCGTCGTCGGCGTTGTCGAAGCCGACCAGCACCTTCGCGTTGCTAATCCGCGGCAGCTTCCTCAGGACGGCGTCCAAAACCTTTGGACTGAGCTTGGAGGCTCAGCCGGACGCCTTCACCGCCGCAGTCAGTCTCGGTGTTTCTGGCACACCTAGAGTATACCGCTCAAGCTGCAGGGCGCACGGCTTGGGAGCAGGAGAAAATCAGGTGGAGCACGCTACTCGGTCAGGGTGACTCCGATAAGGCTCTCCCCGACGTTGTAGCCAAACAGACCGAAGTCCAGTCCGGACGCCTCGATCCGGCCGCTTTGCAGGTCGGAGAAAAAGTTGGCAGTCAGAAACGTAGCGCCTTCGCTGCTGACTGGGAGCTGGCTGAGCACGCTGCTGTTGATCGTGATCTGGCCGTCGAAGCACGAGGCTGAGCACATGACGACGCCGAAAAGCAAGTCAGCATCGTTGACCGAAGCCACGAGCACACCGACCTGTCCATTGAGGTCGAGGCAGCTCCAGGTCATGGTCAGCGGTTGCGCCTGGCTGAAGGAAGTGCCCTGGACCCCGAAGTCGGTCACACTGGACAGGAGCCCGAAGGCCCCGAGCACCGTGTTGAACGGACCCACATCGGAACCGCCAGATCCGCTCAAAGTCCAGATGCCAGGCCCCAGCGCGCCGTTACCCAGTTCCGATTCGTACCCGCCCGGCTGGCTCGGGCCAATTACTCGGGGGGAACCGGCAAAGGGACCATTCAAGGTTAAGGTCCCGGCGTCCAGCGGCTGATCCTTGTTGATGAAGTTGATGAAATTGGAGACGCCCGGCGGGTCGTTGGGGTCGAAGCGGTACACGGCCACATTGCAGCCACCATCCACCGGTGGGAACCCGAACTCAGCCGTTGGGATGACGGCCTCAAAGCGGCGGAAGCTCGCGCTGAAGGTGTCCGGGGGCTGGAACCCAGGCACTGGGACAGGGAGCTGCGTCGTAAACCGGTTCACGCTGGCCACGCCGAACGATCCGTTGAAGAAGAAGCCGGGCGAGCCGCTGCTAGCCTGGTTGCAATTGCCCCTGAAGCCCCTGGGTTTAGTGACCCCGATGGTCACCGTGTTGCTGCTCCCATTTTCGAACGCCACCTGCACCGGCAGGTAGCAGCCCTCGGGCGTGTCGCCCGGCACCCGGGCGTTGATCTGGTACAGGCCTACGAAGCCGGGAGCCAGCCCGGAGAACTCTACCACCGCCTGCCGTCCGCCGATCATCACGACCGGAGTTGTGGTCGTAGGTTGCCCGGCGCCAGCGGATCCGTCGGCAGGAGTTTCCTTGACCGGCCCAAGACCAGTGCCAAAGATGAGAACAATGCCGCCGGGGATGGTGGTGAAATCTGCTGTGTTTGTGGGAGTATTCCCCTGGGCGACAAAATTCAGCACGGCCCCCGGGCCGCGCCCGTTGGCGGCCTGGGAAAACAAGCCAGGAGCCGTTTCCACAACGGATACGTTCACTGGGGCGCTGGTTCCCCCTGGCGTTTGCACGGTCACCTGGACCGTGCCCGTCGGCGTGCCCCAGGGCACCTGGGCGTTGATCTGCCCGGCGGACACGAAAAAAAGCGGCGCCGGCTGCCCACCGATGATCACCCGGGTGCCAACAATAACGGTCGGCAGCGGCAAGCTCACCGAGCCGCCGGTCGCCGACCCTAAATCGGAGCCGAAGATCGAGATGATCGACCCCTGAGCAATCGCACTTCCCGGGGCACTGCTGGGACGAAAGCTGGCACCATTCACCACGCCGCCCTCAAACACCACGGGAGCCTGGGCGAAGAGCTTTCCGGCATTCACTACCAACAACCACAAGCAGGAAAAAACCACCGCTCGGAGCAGCATAGGACTGTCGCTCGGTGTAGAAGGAAATGCCGCGCGCAGATTATAGTTAGTTCCTGAAGCCTGGACAATGCCAGATGCGGAGTGGGAGCCTGGAGATGCTGAAGCTACTGGAGATGCTGTCCAATCGCCTCATCACGAATGGGGAACGCGCTCGGAGTGGCGAGCGATCGCCATAATCTTGCCTATGGTCAGCGAAAGGGAAATCCTGGAGTACATTGCGCGGCAGCCAGACCGCCAGGCCAGCCTCAAGCAACTGCTGCGGGAGCTAGGCGGCGGAGGAGTGGCCCGCCGCGCGCTGAAGGACGAGCTTGCACGCCTGGTGCGCCAAAAGGCCTTGGTGAAATCGCGCGGACAGTACTTCACATTGGCTACCGGGGCGACCGGCCGCGCGGCGGGCTCGCGGCCGGAGAAAGGGACCCAATTTCTTTCCGGCCGGCTGGTTCGCCACCGCGACGGATACGGGTTCGTGATCCTGGATGAACTTGTGCCCGGCATGGTGGGCGATGTGTTCGTCGGCCAGCACAGCCTGGGCGACGCCATGCACGGGGACCGGGTACTGGTGCGGCTGGGCCGGCTGGACGAGCGCGGGCGCGCTGAAGGTCGCATTCACCAGGTGCTGAAACGCGCCCACGAAACCGTGGTCGGGCAGTTCCGCTGCGAGCGGCGGGGCAATTTCGTCCTTCCCCACGACGAGCGTCTCCGCGAGGCGATCCGGATTCCCCGCAGCGAGCCGCTGCCCGGCGACGCAAGACCCCAGGAGTTGGACAACGCCATTGTCAACGTGGAATTGACCCGCTTCCCCACGGCCAGTAATCCAGCGCAAGGCCGTGTACTGGAAGTGCTGGGGCGGCCCGGCGACTTTGGCCTTGACGTCGAGATCATCATCCGCAAGCACCACTTGCCCCATCGATTCCCGACCGAAGTCCTGGAGGAGGCCGAGTCGGTGCCCCAGTTTCTTTCTTCGCGCCATCTGGAGGAACGGCTGGATTTCCGCGCTCTGCCGGTGGTGACCATTGACGGGGAGACGGCGCGGGATTTCGATGACGCGGTCTACGTCGAGCGGTTGGCGAACGGCACCTACGTGCTCCAGGTGCACATCGCCGACGTCAGCCATTACGTGCGCCCGGCGCGCCCGCTGGACCGCGAGGCGCGGCTGCGCGGTACTTCCGTCTATTTCCCTGACCGCGCCCTCCCGATGCTGCCGGCCGAGCTTTCCAGCGGCATCTGCTCGCTGAATCCTCATGTGGACCGGCTGGTCGTCTCTTGCCTGATGGAGATTGACGGGCGGGGAGAAGTGGTTGGGCACCAGCTGCGGGAAGGAGTGATCCGCAGCGCCGAGCGCATGACCTACACCAACGTCAACCTGGTGTTGGAAGGCGACCCGGGCCTGAGCGCCCGCTACGCGCCCCTTATCCCCCCGTTTGAACGGATGAAGGATCTGGCCTTGATCCTGAACGAAAAGCGCCGCCGCCGCGGCTCGATTGATTTCGACCTGCCGGAAGCGGAAATCCAGTTCGACGAGCTCGGGCAGATGCGCGCCATTACCCGCTCAGAACGCAACGTCGCTCACCGGATGATTGAGGAGTTCATGCTGGCGGCCAACGAGACGGTGGCCAACCACCTGGCCGGGCTGGCGCTGGCTTCGCTTTACCGCATTCACGAGAAGCCGGACCCGAAGAAGGTGATGGAGTTTGAACAGCTTGCCGGCAGCTTCGGCTACAGCCTGGGAGTGGCGGGCCTGTCGGTCGAACGCTTTCGAATCAGCTCGGGAGAGGGAGCCGGGCGGCGTAGCCGCTTTGGGCGTCCGCGCGGCCCACGGTTCGCGCAACAGTGGGAGCTGCCTGCCGAAATTCCTGTTACTCCGCGCCACTATCAACGGCTCACCGATGCCATTGCTGGCAAACCGGAAGAGCGAATCCTGTCCTATCTGATGCTACGCTCTCTCAAGCAGGCGCGGTATTCGGAGCAGAACAGCGGACACTTTGCACTCGCCTGCCCTGACTACACCCATTTCACTTCTCCCATCCGTCGCTACCCGGATTTGATCGTCCACCGCATCTTGAAAGCGGTGCTGCACGATTGGAAACCGACCGGCGCAGGCCCCCGGGGACGCCGCAGGAAGCCGGCGGCGCGTCCCGGCCCCACATTCTCAGCCAGTGAAGGCCCAGCAAATGAGGGCTCAGCCAGTGAAGGACCGATCTCGGAAGCAGAGCTGAAACTAGTGGCCGAGGAGACGTCCGATTCTGAACGACGCGCCCAAGACGCCGAGCGCGAGCTGCTGGAATGGAAAAAAGTGGCCTTCCTGGCGGAGCGAATGGGCGAGGAATTCGAGGGGTTGGTGGTAAATGTGACCCGGTTCGGCTTCTTCGTCGAACTCACCGAGATGTTTGTGGAAGGCTTGGTTCACGCCGACAACCTCAGCGACGACCGCTACGTTTTCCGCGAGTCCACTCACGAGTGGGCCGGAGAGCGAAGCAAGCGCCGCTTCCGGCTGGGCGACCGTGTTCGGGTCCTGGTGGATCGTGTAGATCCCGTGGCCCGGCAGGTCTACTTTGCCTTGGCTCCTCAGGACTAGCCGGACGTCCCGTCCAGGCTGCTTGAGCTCTGGCAGCTATGAAGCGGTCACTGGAGGTCAGGGCCGGGGCGCAACGGGCTACCGTTGTTCTCCTCCGAAACAAATCCCTGCCCGATGGCCGGGCAGGGCCGATACCTTCCTTGTGGATACATCCGGGGGGTTGAGCCTACTCCAGTTCGGGCAGCTTCAGGTTCGCTTTGGACAGAGCCCGCTCCACGAGCGCCTCGGCCTGCCGATCCTGCAAGCGTTTCACAACGGCCAGTTCGCTGATCACCAGGTGGCGCGCCCGGTCGAGCATCTTCTTTTCCCGAAACGAAAGCGGTTTGGAACGGCCCAGCATCAGAAGGCTTTTCATCACCTCGGCTACATGCGACAAGGACCCGTCGCGCATTTTTTCCGAGTTCTCCTTGAACCGCCACTTCCAGTCGGAATGGCTCCGGCAATTGCCGTTGGATAAATAAGCGAGGACGCGCCCCACTTCGGCCTCTTTCACGATCCTGCGAAGGCCGACGGTCACGACACCGGCAACGGGGACCATTACCGTCAGACTGCTGGAATTGATCCGCAAAAGATAAAACTTTTCGCTTTCTCCGGAGATGCTGCGGTTGCTGATTTGTTCGATGGTTCCAACCCCATGATTGGGATAGACAACTTTATCTCCAACACGGAAATTCACCATAATGAGTTATACCCCGCTGCAGACCCGTCTCGGGGAAACTAGGTCTGTCTTCCTGGGCTGGATTTAACAACCAGTTTTACACATGAAAGCATACAAATGTCAATGGAAAGAAAAACGAAACCCACGGCGGGCGCTGCTTTCCGGCAACGCGGCCGGTGCCGGCCGCTCGAACAGTCCCGCTGGCGCAAGGTCGTGATGATGCCGGAGCACCCACTGGGACACTGCCGGTCTAGCTGGGAATTTCTGCTGCGTTTGACTCGGCTGAATTTGAGAGGGATGAAAACCGGGCCCGCTATTTGTTCAAGGAACCTCGGAGGATTCCAAATGTCGTTTTAGCAGTTCATTTACCAGTGCCGGATTGGCCTGTCCTCGCGTGGCCTTCATCACCTGACCGACAAAGTAGCCAAAGACACCGGTTTTCCCCCCGCGGTACTGCGCCAGCTGTTTCGGGTTCGCTGCGATCAGTTTCTGGATCAGCGGCTCCAGCGCCGCCGGGTCGCTGATCTGAACCAGGCCCTCTTCGGCAATCAGTTGGTGCGCCGCCTTACCGCTGGCGAACATTTTCTCAAAGATATTCTTGGCGATTTTCCCCGAGATCGTACCGTCGCCGATTAAGCGCACCAGTTCGCCCAACTGCTGTGCGGAAACGGGAGCTTCCGAGATTTCCTTTCCGGCAGCATTTAGGGCGCCGAGCAGCTCCCCCTGGACCCAGTGGGCGGCGGCGCGAGGGTCGCCGGCAGCCTGGGCGGCCTGCTCATAGTAGTCGGCCAGGGCC
Source organism: Terriglobia bacterium (assembly GCA_965223005.1). Taxonomy (GTDB): domain Bacteria; phylum Acidobacteriota; class Terriglobia; order JAJPHL01; family JAPKYU01; genus CBDBKE01. The sequence continues at coordinate 923,309 of CBDCVK010000010.1, forward strand.
CGGCTGGCCGCCAGCACCCCGGCGTCGTACTCGCGCAGCTCGTACTGTGTGAGGAACCGCTGCCGGAGCGCTTCGGGCAGTTCAGGGAGCGTGGCGCGAACCTGTTCCCGCCACTCGTCGTTGATCACCAGCGGCAGCAGGTCAGGCTCAGCAAAATAGCGGTAGTCGTGTGCGTATTCCTTGCTGCGCATGCCCACCGTTTTCTGCTCGTCCAGGTTCCACAGCCGGGTTTCCTGCGAGATCGTGCCGCCCGCCTCCAAGACGGCCACCTGCCGGTTGATTTCGTAGTCCAGTGCTCTCTGGAGGAAACGGAATGAGTTCAGGTTCTTCACTTCAGTCTTGACGCCGAACTCTGGGCTGCCCCGGCGCCGCACCGAGACGTTGGCGTCGCAGCGCAGGCTGCCCTCCTCCATGTTGCAGTCGCTGACTTCCAGATACTGCAAGATTTCCTTGAGGCGGACCAGATATTCGTGAGCTTCGTCTGAGCTGCGAAGGTCCGGCTCGCTGACAATCTCAATCAGCGGTACGCCGGAGCGATTCAGGTCCACGTAGCTTCGTCGGTCCGAATCCGAGAAGCCGTCGTGGATGCTCTTGCCGGCATCCTCCTCCAGGTGGACACGGGTGATGTCGATGCGCTTGGGTTCTCCGGTGGCGCGGATCATCAGATGGCCGTGCTCAGCCAGCGGTTGTTCATACTGGGAGATCTGGTAGCCCTTGGGCAGATCGGGATAGAAGTAGTTCTTTCGCGCGAAGCGGGAAAAGCTGTTGATGCGGCAGTGGAGTGCCAGTGCTGCTTTCATGGCCATCTCCACAGCCGCCCGGTTCAACACCGGCAGAGCGCCGGGCAGTCCCAGACACACCGGGCAGACGTTGCTGTTGGGCGGATCGCCGAAGCGCGTTGAACAGGCACAGAAGATCTTGGAGTGACTGTTCAACTGCAAGTGCACTTCCAGGCCGATCACCGGCTCATATTGAGCCAGCAGCGCCGGGGACACTGTCGTCGGACCTGTGGCCGTGCTCATAAGCAGTGCGAGCCTCCATTATAGCCTGTCCCGCCGGATGGTCATCAGACCTGAGAAGCTGTTGCCGGACTTCGGGGACGGGATGCTGGTATAATCCGCGGGGAAATTGAGCGGCTCGTGCGTCAACCGGCGCGCGATTGTGTCGGCCGGACAGACATCCGAACGGAAGAAAACTAAACAGACGACTGGGAAAAGAGGAGAATATGGCTTTGTACCCTGCCAAGCAGAAGCTCGCCGATGGGAAAATAGTTTGCGGAACGATGTTGACCGAGTGCTTGCGGCCGGAAATGGTGACCGCGCTGGCCGCCTCCGGCGTAGACTTTTTCATCATCGACACCGAGCACTCGCCAGGCGACCTGCACGAGATCGAAGCGCTGGTGCGGGCGAGCCGTCAGTTCGGCATCGCCCCGCTGGTACGCATCACTGACAACGTATCGTACTTGATTACCCGCGTGTTGGACTGTGGAGCGGCCGGCGTGGTTGCGCCACGCGTTGACTCGGCCGAAGAGGCACGACGCATCGTCGACGCGGTGAAGTATCCGCCGCAGGGGCGCCGCGGCTTCGGCCTACGCGGAATCGTTACCGATTTCCGGGGCGCCAGCACAGCCGAAACCGTCGAGGCCAGCAATCGTGAAACCATTGTGGTGATCCAGGTGGAGAGCGGCGAGGCTCTGGAGAACCTGGACAAGATCGTGGCAGTGCCTGGCATTGACGCCACCATGATCGGGCCACAGGACCTCTCCATCTCGCTGGGCGTGCCCGGCCAGCTGGCACACGCCAAGCTGAAGGCAGCCTACAAGCGCGTGGTGGAGGCGTGCCAGCGCAGCCCCGTCGCCGCCGGCATCCACATGGGTGACGCTGCTCGCCTCAACGAGCTGCGCGGGGATGGCTATCGCTTGCTGGCCTACTCCACCGACTTGGCGCTGATGATGAAGTCGCTGAAAGAGGGGATCGAGGCCGTCCGTGGCGCGGGGGCTGCGGCGCCCACCAGCGCCGGAATGTACTGAGGCAAGAAAGAGTGCTGCGCGGAAGAGAAGCTCGGCAAGATTGCGAGTTCCAGTCTCGTTCGATTTCCTCCCAAACTTGAGTGACCAACCCGCGTCCTTAAGCACCCTGGCAGCTCCCTGGTCGGTGTGCCCTCCCTGCGGAGTCTTTTTAGGTGGTCTTGCCCGGCTCGGAGACGCCGGAGGATTTTGGCGACGCGAGAGGAACGCGGAGCAGCAGGCGGGAGCCGTGTCCCGGGTGGGACTCGAGCCGCAGGGAAGCGCCAAGCTGGCGGGCGCGCTGCTTGATGCTGACCGGCCCGACGCGTAAGCGGTCCAGCTCTTCCAATGTGTAGCTGCCGGAGAAATTGAAGCCCTGGCCGTCGTCGTCAATAGTGAGCTTCAGCTCCTCCGCCTGTGCGTCCACGGCGATCACGATGTGGCTGGCGCGAGCATGCTTCCGGGTGTTGGCGACGGCCTCGCGGGTGATCTGGAACACCTCGCGGGAAACCCGGCGAGGCACTTGGACCCGGTGGCTGTCGGCCAACAGCTGGACGCTGATGTCCCCGCTGCGTGCCATCTGCTCGACCAGATCACGCATTTCCTGGGCCTGGTTGCGCACCAGCAACTGGAGCTGCTCCAGTTGCTGGACGGCACCGGCCGGGTCGCGCTCCAGCAGCTTCCGGATGAACTCGAGATGGACGTCAATGCTGAGGAAGGTTTGAAGCGGCCCGTCGTGGAAATCGTGCGCGATTCGGCTGCGCTCTTCGTCGATGGCCAGTGCCCGAGCGCGGCGCAACAAGAAAAATTGCTGGGTCAGCGGAGCCAATTCGACAGCGAGCGCCTGCAGGCCGCGCAGCGTGGCCGCGCTCATCTGCTTTGGATCCAGCACCAATAGGCGGCCGCAGTGCGAACCGCGGGCAAAGCGGACGCTCAGAATGCGCTGAGCTTCCAGACGCTGGCAAAGGGGCGACTCGGCAGGCAATGCTTCGGCCAATTCCCGGCGGTCCAGGGTGATCCAGGAATCCACCTCGTGCGGGGGCACCTCGAGCGGTGTGGGTTCGGCCTCGCCCTGCCGGTAATCCCAGCGGTAGAGCTGCTCTTCTTCGCTGTCGTAAAACAGCAGAATGGTGTGACGCACGCGCAGGATTTCGCTAGCGGCGCGCAGGACTCGGCCCAGCAACTGCCGGGGCTCGTCGCCCAGCCGCATACGACGCAGTTCCTGGACCAGGTCCCCTAAAGAGGAACGCCGACGGCCGGACAGCGGGGACGAGCCGGCCATTAATACCATTAGGGTGACCCAGGCAGACCAGGTGGGTGCCGGCGCCAAATCGAGAAGGAGGCCCGAGAGCGAGAAGCTGAGCGGCATCTCGCAGCTATTCTACCCAAAGCCGCACCAAAGGTGCTAAAGCTGGGAGCTCCCTAGAATGCGAATGCGGCATTGGGCTGGATAATTGTTTCCCTAGGACGTTACCTTTTTACCAAACCCGCCGCTTCAATTTACCTCGTGGGTTCGAACGGCAGTGCCCTAATTCCGTGTTATTCTTCACCAGAAACCTAGATTAGGAGTCCTGGCATGGGGCACATGGTGCAATGCATTCTCGACCCACAAGGGCCGCCACAGCCTTGTGCGTACTGTGGATCGCAGACCCCCAATCTGTGCAGGAGCCACAGCCTCTATGTGTGCCCTGACTGCACGGACTTGCACTTGGATGCTGGACCCTGGGGGCCACGGCTCACCGGGCGATGTGAGCGAGAGGACGGAATCTATCTGCGAGTCATCGTCGCAGATCAGCCAGCCGTCCTGTTTCGTTCCGATCCCAGCCAGCCGTTCGAGTACTTGCGAGGTGAGGGGCTGACGGATGCCTTGGAAACTTTACCCTGGGTCGCTGTGGGCTCCCCGGATCTGAGTTCGTGACTTGTTACGGACACGTCGGCCCGCAACCAGATTCATCGCTTCGCTCGGCATGATAGGAGAGAGTGGCACTAACGCGCCTGGAAGCCCGGGCTGGCTACCCGCGGGATCTGGATAGGTTCGTCAGCGGCGTCGGGCCAACGGGAGAAGTGGCTGGAAAGATGAACCAGTCCGTTCGCGGAGGCGCCACTGTCATGGACGCATGCCTCTGGTGAGAGCGGGTAGACCATGGCCACTTCGTCGCAGCAATTAAGGTGTGGGCAGCGCAGACAGTCCTTCCAGACCTTCAGCGGAAGTGAGCCGCGATCCACCACCCGGAAGCCGCACTTTTCGAAGAACGGCGCCACGTAGGTAAAGGCAAAAACCACGTCCAGGTCGTATTCGCGCGCCTCCCGGAGAAGCGCCGCGACAATCTTGCGTCCGATGCCGGACGCCTTTGCCGTTTCGACGACGGCCAGCGAGCGCAATTCAGCCATCTGCGGGGTGTAGAAGTGGAGCGCGCCGCAGCCGGCCAGTTCCCTCGCCGGATTGGGTGCCCCGTCAGGTGGGGAAAGCATTCCTGCCTGCCCGGACACGCCAAGGGCTTGTCCCACGTAGGCTACCGAGAAGTCGCGGATGTTCTCGCACATCTCGAATTCGGTGCGAGGCAACATCAGTCCTCCCTGGGCATAGCTATTGATCAGTTCCAGCATCGCCGACGCGTCGGAGGGGCGGGCCTTGCGGATGTGCACGTCAGGCATGTGTCGCTCCCGGAGCGTCCACTCTGGCCAGGGCGGGATTGGCCCGCACTGCGGTACCCGACGCCTCCCCGGCCAGCAGCCGGCGCAGGATGCCCGGCTGACGGCCTCCAGCAATTTCCACCTCCGGCACACCCTTCTCCACTGCCGTCACGGCCGAGCGCAGCTTGGCCAGCATGCCACCGCTGACCACGCCAGTGTCAATCAGCTCCCGAACGCGCGCTGGGGAGAGTTCCGGAAAGACCTCACCGCTGGCGCCGTAGACGCCGTCCACGTCCGTCAGAAACACCAGCCGGTCGGCCATCCAGCCAGCAGCGCAGGCCACCGCGACTTCGTCGGCGTTGACGTTCAGGATCTGGCCGCTTCGACTGACTGCTAACGGAGCCAGCAGCGGCACAAAGCCACCAGCCGCTAGGGTATCGAACAGTTGCGTATGGACATGCTCGATGCGTCCGACCAAGCCCAGATCCACGCGTTGGTTGTTGGCCGGGGTGGCCATCAGGCACCCGGCGTCCACTCCGGAAATCCCGCAGGCGGGCACGCCCTCTGCGGAAAAAGCCGCCAGCAGCTGGTGGTTCACGGACCCAGCCATTACCTTCACCGCCGCATCCAGCACTTCCGGAGAGGTGACGCGGCGCCCTTCGACGAACGTCGCCTCGATGCCGACTCCCTTCAGGAATGCCGTCAGTTGTGCGCCGCCACCATGCACTACCAGCAGGCGGTGGCCTGCCGCCATCGCGCTGCCAATCTGCAGCGCCAGCAGGCGCGGTGCCTCTTCGTCCTGGACCAGCGTGCCGCCGATCTTGACCACCACTCTCATCGCAGCCCTCGTGATGGGTCGAACCCCAGCATCAGGTTCATGTTCTGTACCGCCTGTCCGGCTGCCCCTTTTCCCAGGTTATCAATGCAGGAGACAATGACCGCGCGCGTCCCCCTCTCGTCCAGCGTCAGGTACAGGTCGCAGAAGTTCGTGCCGCGCACATCGTGCAGATTGGGCGTGCCCTGATCGCGCACCCGGATAAAACCGCCCTCGGGGTAGCGCCCGCGGTAGAGCGCCAGCAGCTCCAGGCGCGTCCACGGCCGGCGCAGCTTGACATACATGGTGGAGAGGATACCGCGGGTCACTGGTAGCAGGTGTGCCGTGAAAAAGAAATCTTCCAGTGTTACGCCCAACGCCTGAACCATTTCCGGCACATGCCGGTGCCGCAGCACGGCGTAGGCCTTGAAGTTCTCGTTGACTTCCACAAAATGTGTTGCTGCCGCGGGCCGGTGCCCGGCGCCGCTCACCCCCGACTTGGCATCGCAGATGACGCCCACCGAGGTGTCCAGTGCGCCGCAGCAGACCAGCGGGTGCAGCCCGCAGATCACCGCCGTGGGGTAACAGCCGGGGTTGGCGACCAGGCGCGCGCCCGGCACTGCCTCGCCATTCAGCTCGGTGAGGCCGTAGACGGCTTCAGGCAGCAGTTCCGGCGCAGGATGCTCCATCCCGTACCAGTCGGCGAACATCCTGGCGTCTTTGAGGCGGAATGCCCCGCTCAGGTCCACCACTTTCGCGCCCGCCCCCAGAGCCTGGGGCGCCGCTTCCAGCGACACTTCGTGAGGCGTGGCCAAGAACACCAGCACGAGGCCGTGTTGGCGCACCGCCGCGCCCATCTTGGTCGTATTTTCCAGAGCCACCGGGCGCACACCACCGTGCCAGGCGAGCAAGCTCATCAGCTCCTGCCCGCTGTAGCCCGACACTCCCAGAACTGCGACGTTCGACACCAGAGGGTCCCTTACGAATAATTATTCACTGCCATGTATATTTATACCAGAGCCCGGATCGCCGGTCAATGCGAAAATCCGACAGCGCATTGCCTCGGTTGGATCTCGACCGCGGCAGCGCTGCCAGCTTACGCCGCGCGCGGCGGCAAGAGAGAGTACGTGAGCTTGAAGCGGAACATTTTGGTGAGCTCGGCAGGAGTCGGACCTGCACCCTGAGGATTCAGAGTCCAGGACTAGCTGCTTTAGGCTCGCGCCTGAAGTCTAGTTGCCTTTGCTGACTCCACCGCCAAAGAAGCTGGCCAGACGGCTACTCCACGGCGAGAATCACAGTGTTGCTGGGGATCCCGTTCTGCGTGAGGACCAGCGGGACCGCACCGCCCGGCGCAACGCCGGCCGGCACCACCACGTTCACTTGGTAGAGTCCCACGAAGCCCGGCGCCAGACCCTGGTAGGCTACCGCGGCTTCGAGCCCTCCGATGGTCACCGTCACCGGCAGTTGCACGGTGCTGAACGAGGGCGCGGGAGCTCCCGTTTCCACCTGCTCCTGCACGGCGCCCAGGCCGGTGCAGAAGATCTGTATCGTGTCTCCAGGGCCTACCGGGTTCTGCGCCGTCACCAGCAGGAACGAGGCGTCCAGGATGGCGGCGTTTTCACCCGCAATGAAGATGCCCGGCTGCACCGGAGCAATCCGGTAGTTCTGCGGTGAAGTCAGCAGGTCACCCACGTTGACGGTGACCCCAACGTCATCGCCGGGGCGGGTCTCAAACGGCACCTGCGCGTTGATCTGCCCCGGGCCGGCGAAATACAACGGCGCATCTCGGTCGCCAATCCGTACGCTGTCCCCGGCCAGATCCCGCTCCAGCGGCAGCTGGGTGGCGAAGTTGTTCTCGGTCGCGAAGCGCGCGCCGAACAAGGAGATGATGCCACCGGGCGCCAGCGGCCGTCGCGGCGCGAAGCCGGCTCCTTCCACCACCCCGTCGGGAAACAGCACCGGCAACTCCACGGCTCCGGGCGCCGCCGCCGTGGAAACCGTGAAGGAGCGACGCGCCGTAGCAAACGAGGGATGCAGCGCCACAAACGTCACCGTCACCTCGGTCGCCTCGCTCACCGGCGTCCAGGTGCCAGTGTAGAAACCGTCGCCCAGCGACCGCAGCGAGATATTCAACCCTTCGATGCTGGCCAGCACAGTGGCATCGCTAACGACTGTGCCGCAGGTGTCTACCGTCACCGCCGCCAGCACCCTGGGGAAAGATACCGGCAGGCTGAGGCCGTTGCCAATCGTGGTGGCCAGCAGTTGTAGCCCCGATGGAGCGCACTGGGCCGTGCGTGGCGGACCCACTGCCCGGGTCCGCAGCGCACTGCCCGGCGGCGTCACGATCAGCAACACGTCTACCTGCTGCGGCCCGCCGGAGGAGAAGGTGCCGGTGATGGTGCCCTCGTAGACGCCGGCCGCCAGCCCCGACGGGTTCACCGAAACTTGCGTCGTGAACGGACCGCCCGACGCGGTCCCGCTCGACGGACTCACCATCAGCCAGTCCCCGCCGGAACTGGTCGCAGCCACAAAGTCTGCCGTGAGTGTTCCTCCTCCTGCGTTGCTCACGGTCAGGTCTTGCTCCGCCAGCAGCGCGCCATCCTGCTCGGCGACGAACAGCATCCCGTTGGGGCTAATGTCGGCCGTCGCGGGTGTGGCCGTCGGCGCCACCTGCAGCGTCGCCGAGAACAATTGCGGATTGTTGCTGGCCCCCGGCGCCGATACCGTCACCAGCACCTGCAAGACCCCGGCCGCCAGCCCCGACGGGTTGGCCGCCAGGGTGATCGCCGAAGCCTGGGCCGCGCCCACGCCCGCCGTCCCCGACGCCGGGGAGGCCGTCAGCCAGGAAGGCAGGCTGGAGAGGGACCAGTTCACCGCTGCGGTCCCGTTGTTCAACACCCGCAGCGTCTGCGCCGGCGGCGCGAATCCGCCTTCCGCCACCCGGAACAGAAACGCCGTCTGGTCCAACAGCAGCTGGCCTCCCGGCGAGGTCACCACCGCCTGCAAGGGGACTGCAGCGGAAAAGCCAGTTTCCGTATCGGTCACGGTGATTACCGCCTGGAATACTCCAGCGGCCAGCGCTGCAAAGTCGACCTCGGCGGTGACGGTCGCCGGTTGCGCCAGGGTGGCGGTGCCGGAGGCAGGAGAAACAGTGAGCCAGCCGCTTCCATTCAATAGCGTCGCCGCTACGCTCCAGTTCACCGTGCCGGCGTCGCTGCCGACCTGCAAGGCCTGTTGTGCAGCGGGATCACCGACGGCCCCGGAGAAGCTCAGCGTCAAGGGCAACACGGTCAGGGCGGAAGGCTCCGGCGTTCCCGCCTGAGTTGCCGTGAAAGTTTGGCCGGCAATGGTCATCGTCCCGGTGCGTGAACTGCTGCCGGTGTTGACCGCCACCGAGTACTCTACGGTGCCATTGCCGCTGCCGCTCTCGCCTGAGGTGATGCTGATCCAACTGTCGTTGCTCGCGGCGGTCCACATGCACCCTTCCGGCGCCATCACTGCCACGCTGCCGGTTCCTCCACTGGCCGCGAAAGATTCACTGATCGGGGCAATGGAGAAAGTGCAGCCCACGGCCACATCGCTGATCTTGGCGATAAAAACGTCCGTGGCTCCGGCGTGATCGGCCTGAAAGGGATTCACCGTCGGGAAGTCGCCCGAACCCGTCTGACCTGTCACGTAAGCGTTGCCAGAGGCGTCTACGGCGATGGCATAGCCAATGTCGCTACCGTTGCCGCCCAGGTAGGTGGAGTAAACCAGAGCGTTGCCGGGGGAATTCAATTTCGTCACAAAGACGTCCGAGATGCCGTCCAAGGTCGCCTGCAGTGGATTGGCCGTGGGGAAGTTGGTCGATCGCGTCAGGCCCATCACGTAGGCGTTGCCGGAGGCGTCTACGGCGATGCCGAAGGGCTCATCCCCGCCGCTGCCGCCAAGATACGTGGAGTAAACCAACACATTGCCGGCGGCGTTCAACTTCGTCACAAACGCGTCGCGGTTGCCGCCGCCGTGAGCGGCCTGGATGGGACTGGCAGTGGGGAAGTCGGTCGAATCCGTCCGGCCCGTCACGTAAGCGTTGCCGGAGCTGTCCACGGCGATGCCTACCGCGCCAAGCGAAGATTCAGCTCCGCTGCCGCCGAGATAGGTGGAGTAAACGAGAGCGCTACCGGCGGCATTCAATTTCGCCACAAACGCGTCCCAGATGCCGCCGCCGTGGGCGGGCTGGATGGGGCTGGCAGTGGGGAAGTCGGGAGAAAGTGTTGAACCCATCACATAGGCGCTGCCGGAGGTGTCTACGGCAATATCAAAGCCCTCATCTGCTGCGCTGCCGCCGAGGTAGGTAGAGTAAACCAGAGCGGAGCCGGCGGCATTGAGTTTCGCCACAAATACGTCAAATTGGAGGTTCTTATCGGGCTGCATAGGACTGGCAGTGGGGAAGTCGTCCGAATTTGTGCTGCCCGCCACATAGGCGTTGCCCGAGGCGTCTACGGCGATGCCGTAGCCCTCGTCCCTGTTAGTGCCGCCCAGGTAGGTGGAGTAAACGAGAGAGTTGCCGGCGGCATTCAACTTCGTCACAAACGCGTCGCGCGAGCCGCCACCGTTAGCGGCCTGGATGGGACTGGCAGTGGGGAAGTCGGTCGAATCCGTCCGGCCCGTCACGTAAGCGTTGCCGGAGCTGTCTACGGCGATCCCTACCTCGCCAAGCGAAGATTCATCGCCGCTGCCGCCAAGGTAGGTGGAATAAACCAGAGCATTGCCGGCGGCATTCAATTTCGTCACAAACGCGTCCCAGGTGCCGCCGCTGTGGGCGGGCTGGATGGGGCTGGCAGTGGGGAAGACGCTAGACGTTTGACCCCTCACATAGGCGTTGCCCGAGGCGTCTACGGCTATGCCCCAGCCAATGTCGCTGCCGCCGTCGCCCAGGTAGGTGGAATAGCTCAGCACCGGATCAATGATGAGGGGCTTGCTGCGATCATACGCAGCCACCTGGAAGCCGACCTCGCGCCCGCCGTTGAGCACGTAGGCCCCCGCGATTTCCCGCCGGACGCCGTCCACTTCCTGATAGACCAGCGGCTTGTGCTGGCGAATCTCTCCGCCAGGGGTATCAAGCACGAGGTCGCCCTGAGCATCAATGCGAAGCCGCTCGACGCCCTCAAAGCTGAGCGTGATGCCGCGCGGATCGGCCCCCGGCTCAACCACCAGGTCATACTCCAGTCGGCGCTGGTTGCCGTAGTAAACCAGGTCCACACCCGGGTAGACCTCGTCGTATTGCACTTTGGCGTAGTGAGGCACTCTTGTGCGCCACTTGGAGGGATCGTTGCCGATGAAATAGTTGTTCTTGCCAGGCAGCTCCTCCAGCCCACTCACCCGTGGCGATGGGTTGGCGCCGACCAGCTTCATGCGTACCACACTGGGCGGGGCAGCAGGAACCTGCTCCGCTTCTGCATTGGCGTGCCTTGTGCGCCCTCTGTTGGACACGACGGGCTTGCGTAAGGCCAACACGGCCTCAGTTGGGGTTAAAAACAGAGAGTAGCCGCTGCCGCGCGACAGGAAGTTCACCCGGCCGTCAGTCTGGCCCTGATTGGCTTCAAAGCTCAGAGGCAGCTTGCCGTAGTTCTCCACAACCTGCGGCTTGTTGGCCGCTGGATATTTCGCTGCGGAGTATGGCTTAGGAGTAAGGAGTGGGCCCGGATCCAACCTCATCAGGCCGACAGCTAGCAGCCCGAGCGCTAGCAGCGCCATTCCCGGTCCTACGTTACGGATCAAGGTCCTACGCACGGTTGTTCTCCTCCTCGGAAGCGAACGACCAAGGCTACACGCAGCGGGGTCGCATGTCCACTTCGCCGAGAAAATGTTCTGCGGGATGGGCCGCATTTCGCTCGCATCTACTGCATACCCAAAAAGTTTCTTAAAGCCAGGACTGAGGTACTCGTTGCCGGGCGGCCTGATAGAATTTCCCTATGAGCGGTTACACCGAAGAACACGCGCGCGCGGGCATCCGGACCAAGCTGCCGGCGCTGGAAACCTGGCCCAACCAGTACGGCGGCTACACGATCACCATCGAATACCCGGAGTACACCTCGATCTGCCCCAAGACCGGCCTGCCGGATTACGCCACGATCACCATCGAATACGCGCCCGCCGAGCGGTGCGTGGAGTTGAAATCGCTGAAGATGTACCTGCTGGCCTACCGGAATCTGGGCATCTTCTACGAGAACGCGGTGAACCGGATTCTGGCGGATCTGGTGGCAGCCTGCCGGCCGGTTTCGGCCACCGTCATCGGCGAATTCACGGCGCGGGGCGGCATGCGCAGCTCTGTCGTGGCCCGCTGGCCCAGACCGGAAGGTTTAAAGTCCAAGGTCCAAAACCCAAGGTTCCAGGCCCAAGAGTCAAAGCCGAAGCGGTGACACTGGAGAAGCGGGCTTAGGAGACGGGCGCAGCGGGACGGGAATCACTCAGGGTCGCGTGTCGAGGGTCGCCTCGGCGAGGATTCTGCCGACCACGCCGTTCGAAACCTTGCGCAGAATGAAGCGATAGACGTGCCCGGGCTCGATGAAATCGGCCTGCTGTTCGCCAAAGACGAATCCCGCGAAGAGCACCTCTTCGCCGCCATCTTCGGTGACGAAAACCTGCGCGGCGCTCGTGTTGGTGGTTGACCAGGTCACCAGGCCCTCGGGAGTCACGCTAATCTCCCCCGTAGACAAATCGCGGACGGGCAGGAAAGTTTGGTTGGCCGAAAGCGAGCCGACGAACACTATTACCTGAGCGTCATCGCCGTCCTCAAACAGGTTCGCAGCCACCTGCACATTAAACTGCAGCACGCCGACGAAGCCCGGAGCTAGTCCGGCAAATTGGATGGCAGCGTCTTTTTCCTGGATCGCGACGCTGGCGATGGTGCTAATCAGTGCATCCGCGGGAGAAGCTTCGCCAGTGACTGCCACCGGCAGGTCCGAGATGGTTCGCAGAACGAAACGATACAGACGCCCTGCCTGGTAGAACCCCGTTTCTTCCCCCTCCGTGCCATCCTCAAACACGGATTCCTGCCCGCCACCTACGGAAATGTGGACGCGCGCGGCCGTCACGTCGGTGGTGGACCAAGTCACCGTGCCCTCGGAGTCCACCGAAATGTCCCCGGAGGCTCCGTTGGACACCGTTACAAATGTATCCAGGGAGGCGCTGCCGAGCAGATCGCCCTGCAGGCCTTCGATGAACATCCACAGCGTGAAGTTGTAGTGGTGGCCGGGCGTGATGAAGTCTGCCTGCTTGGTGCCGGAGAGGCCCGTGGCGAATGACTCGGGCGGCGCGCCGTCCACCGAGACCAGGACGCGGGCGTCCGGGACACCAGCGGCGGACCAGGTAACCAGGCCCTCCGGGGTCACCTCAATCTGCCCGGAACCTCCGTCCGTGGCTTGCCCGCGCGTGTCCAGCACCGAGATGGCGACGATGTCGCCCACGCCGCCGCCGTCGAACGGCCTGAGGATGAAGCGGTAGATGTGCTCGGGCGTGATGAAGTCGGCTGTTTCCGTACCCTCGGCGCCCTCGGCGAAGAACACTTCCTCGCCCCCATCGGTTGTAGCGAACACCTGGGCGCTTTCGCTGAAGGAAATGGACCAGGTCACCGCTCCGTCGGCGCTTACCCGGAGCTCGCCTCGGTCGCGGGTATCCAGGATGGCAGTAGCTAACGCGTCGCCCGGCAAGCCCAATACTTGTACGCCAGTGCCATAGAAGACGATTATCCCGCCGGGCACAAGCGGATGCTCGTCGTCCACGGGGGTGAAATCCGGGTGGAAGGCGAGCAGCCGGCCTATTCCATTTCCGGAAACAGTGAACAAGCCGGTGGTCAGTTGGTTGAGGCCGACGGGCATGGCGTTGGACAGGATCACTTCTCCTGACTCGGTGCGCTTGCGGATGACCACGCTGGCGTTTCTGCCCTCCGTCTCCCAAGGGACCTGGAAGTTGATCTGGGTTTGGGAGACAAAGAACAACGGGGCGGGCACGCTGTTGACCAGCACACTAGTGCCTGCCAATTCGCGCGGGAGGGGAATCTGCTCAGCTACGGCCGTCTGTGGGGCAAGGTCGCGCCCGAACAGGGCGGCGATGTTGCCGGGCGTCACCTCCAGGCGGGGCCCGCCGAAGTTGATGCGGGAAATGTCCGGAAGCAAGCTGCTGATTTCCACTAGAAGGTCGGTAGGCTCACCGTTCTCGGGTGTTTCGCCTTCCTCACCTTCCTCGTCTCCCTCGGGCCCACCGAGCCCTATGGGTTGGAAGTAGACGACCTGACCGCCGGGCGAGCCGCCAACATAAGCGCGATAGTTGGTCGCGTTAGGCACTTCATCGAAGGTCACGATCAGCTTGCTGTTCTCCGGCACCGTCACCATGACCTCTTCGGAGGGTATGCTCTCGAAAAGGAGGTCGCTGTTTTCCGCGGTCACCTTGATGTAGTAGTCGCCCGCGCCAAGGAACCCGTCGGGCTCGACCTCGACGGTGACGCCGGTGGGGCGGCCCAGGCCGTTGCCGGAAAAGCCCGCTGCGCTCAAGACAGAGCCCTGGTCGAACAGCGGCACTCCCGGCTCGAATTTCACGACGCGTCGGTTAATGCTGTCCGCTACCAGCACGCCCGACTCGGTGGCCGCCAGCGCGACGGGCAAAGCCAGCACGCCGGCGGTAACCTGATTGGGAAGATCCTCCGGGTCTAAAACACTGAAGAAATCCTTTTGTCCAAGCACCAAATCGGCCGGCGTGCCGTCGCTGGTGGGAATCTGGTTGAAGACCAGGACCCGGTTGTTGCCCGTGTCGGCAATGAACAGCCTGGTCCCATCGGTTAATGCGTAGCGCGGGAAATTCAGCGAGGCCGGGCCGGTGCCGGCCGTGTCGGTGGTGAAGTCCGGCTGCCCTACCACCACGTCGGCTGGTGCGTTGTTGCTGGTGGGAATTTGATTGTAGATCAGCACGCGGTTGTGTCCCAGGTCGGTGACGATCAGGCGCACTCCGTCGGAGAATACCGCGGTGGGGTCGCGCAGACTGGTGTTGTTGGCCGGCTGATCTTCAGCGGAGTTGAAGTCGGCTTGCCCCAGCACTACGTCGGCTGGGACCCCACTCAAAGTGGGGACAGAGTTATAGATCAGCACGCGGTGGTTAAACGTATCCGCCACGAACATTTGCTGCCCGTCCAGGAACACGCCGTTGGGCCCGCGCATGCTGGTCTCATCGGTATTGGCGGCTGCGCTTTCGAAATCGCTCTGGCCGACGACCACATCGGCGACGGCCCCGTTGGCCGTGGGGATGTTGTTGAACAACAGCACACGGTTGTTTCCCCAGTCAGCGACGGCTAGGTGCTGCCCGTCGCTGCTGATCCCCACCGGCCGGTTCAGGGAACTCTGGGAAAGCCCCGGGTCGGTCTGGCCGAAGTCCGGCTGTCCGATGACAACGCTGGCCGAAGCTCCCAGCGTCAGTTGTGAAAGGTTGTCGAAGACCAGGATTCGATTGTTGGTGGGCGCGGTAAACGGTAGGCTGCCATCGCACACAATCAGTCGGTCGCCGGCTACCGCCAGGCCAGTGACCGAGCCGGCCGAATCGGCGGCAGTGCCGGGAGTGCTCGAGCTGAAATTCCTCTGGCCGATGACGGCGACGGCAGCTTGACCGGTAACGTAGCGGCTGCTGTCGGTGGTCTGGTGGGCGCGGTAAACGGTAGGCTGCCATCGCACACAATCAGTCGGTCGCCGGCTACCGCCAGGCCAGTGACCGAGCCGGCACTGAAAAAGTCCCTGGGCGACCTCTTACGAACAAAATATAAATGAGTATAATTGTTCTCATTATGCGAGGACACGATCTGCACCAAGACGCGATGTTCAGCTACCTGAGCCCCGAGCAACGGGTGCCCCAGGATCATCCGTTGCGGCCAGTGACCGACCGCACTGCAACGGCTTTCGCCGCGGTTCGAGCGGATGTATGCCGAATCGGCGGCAGTGCCGGGAGTGCTCGAGCTGAAATTCCTCTGGCCGATGACGGCGACGGCAGCTTGACCGGTAACGTAGCGGCTGCTGTCGGTGGTCTCTTGCGCCAGCACGGTCGGGGCCGGCAGAGCCGGCAAAGGCAAGGAGGCCAAGCTGAGAGCCGACAAGCCGACTACTAGGCCAACCAGGGCAAGTACGCGGGACACTAGACTGACCGTGCTCCTGGAACGAGTTGCAAAAACTACCAAGCATTACTATCTTAACGCGAACCTCTACGATCGGGGCCGGCCCGCCGCGGGTTGCGCCGCCTCTGGGAAAGGCAAAAGACAAGGCCCCAAAGGGCCAATAGCGAGGTTCACTACGAACCGAACGGCTCAAAGAAAATTCCCACAGGATAAAACGATGCCCTAGAGCGGCCGTCCCGAAAGGCCTCCATGGCAGCATGATAGAATTTCCCATCCACATATGACGGTTGTCCTACGCTGGGTCACGTGCTCTGTTCTGGTCCTGTTCCACGTCTTGGCTGGGGGCCCGGCGGCTTTCACTGCAAACGGTAGCGACGCTGCGGGAGAGCGAGGGTATCGTTGTGGCACCAGCGACTGGGGCGTGCTGAACTCCCTGGGCCGCGAAGCGCTTCGAAAACTGCAACTGCGGCGCCAGGGGCACTTTCAGACCCTCGCTCGGCAGCAGACGGCTTCCGCCGATGTAGGCGACATCGCAGTCCTCGACGACGATGGCACATTGCTGGTGCAGGCGAATTCGTTTGACCTGGCGAACCGCAGCATGCGGTTCACCCCTGCCGGTGCCGGCTTCCTGGTCGCCGCTGGGGACGCAGCGCTGGATACGGCGGCAGCCGCAGCCGGCACGGTGCTCACGCTGGCCGACGATGATACTCGCGAGATCCCCCTGGGCTTTCCCTTCACCTTCTACGGAAACACTTATGCGTCGGTCTTCGTCAACTCGGACGGCAACCTGACCTTTACCGGAGGTGACGTGGCGACCACGCCGCGCGACCTGAGCCGTTTCCTGACGGGAGTCCCGCGTATCGCGCCATTCTTTGATGACCTGAATCCGGCCGAGGGCGGCCAAGTGACCTATAGCGCCGAAGCGGGCCGGTTCGTGGTGAGCTGGACCGATGTCCCGGAGTGTTGCCTGCCGGCGATCACACCGAAGTCCACGTTCCAAGTGTCGCTGTTCCCGGACGGCGGTGTGGAGTTTGCTTATGGGACTGTGAGCGCCAACGATGCGGTGGTGGGCATCTCACCGGGAGCCTTCACGGGCGCCGCCGAGATCGTGGACCTTTCCGCCACCGACGGCACCGAGACGATTGAGCTGCCAATTGCCGAAGTGTTTTCGTCCCGGACCCTGCTCAGCGAGGTGGCGGTGGCCCACCGCTTCTATACCACCCACGAAGACGCTTACGACTTCCTGGTCATGTGGACTAACTTCCCCTCGGACCTCGGCCAGAACGTGTTTGCTTTTGCCCTGAACATTGTCAACGGCACGTCCGGCATTGGCCGGCCCAATTTTGACTTTGCCGAAGCCCTGGGCAGCGAAGGACGCCTCTCCACCCTGGTCATGATGGGTGACCTGGACAAGTATCCGGCCGATCCAACGCAGGTGATTCAGAGTGTACCGCCGAACAACACTCTGAGCGTGCTGGGGCAGGAGGCGGGGCATCGCTGGCTGGTCCACTTCCGCTACCCTTTCCTCACGGACCCGGGCAGCACCATCCTGTTGGGTCACGACTTGGCGCACTGGAGCTTCTTCTTTAATTCAGAAGCGTCGGTGGTGGAAGGTAACGAAATCCGGGATAATGGCGACGGTACCTTCACGACCGCCGATGCTGTCCGCCGCTACGGCTCCTTTGACCAGTATGCGATGGGACTGCTTGCTGCAGGGGAAGTCCCGCCAAGCTTCGTGGTGCCGGATCCGGACCGGCCCGCTTTTGGCCATCGTCCCGAGATTGGGGTCACCTTCGGTGGCACGCGGCTGGATGTGACCGTAGAAAAGCTGATCGAGGCCAACGGCAGCCGCCTGCCGACCGCTGTTGTGGATCAGAAGAATTTTAGTTTTGCTTTCATCCTGATCAACGCCCGAGGCAGCACGGCCACCGCTGAGCAGATCGCCAGGCTGGAGACCCATCGGCAACAGTGGGAACAGTTCTGGGCCGAAGCCACCGGCGGGCGGTCGCAGGCCAACACGCGGCTGGTGCAAGCACTTTCCTTCGGCGGGCTGCCAGCCGCTGTCGCACCCGGGGCGCAGGCCACCCTAAGCCTGCGGACCGGCAGTCCGGCGGATGAGTTGCGGACCTTCACCCTAGCCAGCTTGGCTCCCGGCGTGGCTTCCGTGCCTGCGTCGGTCACTATTCCCGCAGGCATGCGCGAAGTCGAGTTCCAGGCAATCGCTGCCGCGGCCGGGGTGGCGCGTATCACTGCCGCGGCGCCGGGCTTCGAAACCGCTGAGGGCGCCCTCTCGGTGGCCGAGCCAGCCGCGGTGGAGTTGGCCGCCATTTCCGGTGGCGGGCAGGTGGGACCCCCGAGGGCAATCCTGGCACAACCGCTGGTGGTTGAGGCGCGCGAGTCCAACGCGCTGCCGGTGGCCGGAGCCGAGGTGGGTTTCTCGGCCACCGGCGGCGCCATCGTTACACCCGCCGTGGTCACCACCGATGTCGGCGGGCGGGTGCAGACCAGTGTGACTTTAGGACCCTCGGTGGGAACCCTGACGGTCACCGCTTCCTTGGTTGGCCTCGACGAAGTGCGGGCTACGTTCACCGCGACCGCTCTCACTCAGCCGCAGGTGCCGGAAGGCTCGGCGGTGAACGGCGCCAGCTTTGCCCAAACACCCACTCCGGTCAGCCCGGGCTCCGTCATCTCTATTTTCGGCACCAGCCTTGCGCCGGAAACGCAGCAAGCCACCTCACTGCCCCTGCCCACAACGCTGGGAAACGTCACCGTGCGGATCAATGAGATTTCGGCGCCCCTGTTTTTTGTCTCGCCGGGACAGGTGAACGCACAGGTACCCTTTGCGATTTCCGGAAGTACCGCCACCGTTACGGTGGACAATGGCACCTTGCCCAGCGCCTCGATTACGCTTGGCATCGCTCCGGCTGCACCGGGCATTTTTACACTGTCGCAAGACGGCACCGGGCCAGGCGCAGTGCTGCATCCGGACGGCTCGCTGGTCAGCGTAACTTCACCTGCCAAGGTGGACGAAGTGGTGGCGATCTTTTGTAGTGGCCTGGGGAGTGTGACGCCAGCGGTGGAAAGCGGGCAGCCGGCCCCACTCTTCCCAGCAGCCACTACCTTAACCACGCCGCAGATCACCATTGGAGGCGAGCTGGCTGAAGTCGTGTTTTCCGGGTTGGCGCCGGGCTTTGCCGGGCTCTACCAAGTGAACGCCCGCGTTCCCGCTGGCCTCGAGGCCGGCGCGCAGCCGATGGTGATTACCAGCGGCCTCAGCAGCAACTCCGTGACCCTGGCGGTCGAATGAACCCGACGAAGCTCAGATTCCTGGCGATTACTGCGCATCCCGACGATGAAACCGGCTCGTTCGGCGGCACGCTGGCTCTCTATGCCGCTCGCGGGGTTGCTATAGAGGTGGTGTGCGCCACTCGCGGCGAAGCCGGGCGCAACCGAGGCTCGGCCCGTACGCGCGAAGAACTTGCCGAGATGCGAATCCGGGAGTTCCATCAGGCCTGCGAACTGCTGGGCGTTTCCTGGCACGAGATCTGGGACTACCCCGATGGGGGGCTGAACCGCGTCGGCTTCCTCGATCTGGGTCTGCGGCTGTGCCAGGTGATCCGCCAGCGAAGGCCTGCTGTGGTGTTAACTCTGGGGCCGGAAGGCGGTTTCACCGGCCATCGGGACCACGCGGCGATTTCCCACTTTGCCATCTTCGCCTTCCATGCAGCCGGACGCCAGGAGCTTTTCCCGGAAACAGGCCGGCCGCACCAGCCTCAGCGTCTTTACTACGCCACTGGGCCCAAATCCCTCGCCGGCTATCCCCAGGTCTGTTTTTCTCCGGTGACTGTCGAGATCGATATTTCGGAAACGTTCCAGCGCAAGCTCGAAGCCTTCCAGTGCCACCACACCCAGGCACCGCTGTTTCCCCGCTTTCGTGCAGTTGTTCAGCAGGTTGGTCCCCGGGAATGGTTCCACTTGGCGGCCGCGAATGCTGCTTTGCCGCCAGGGATGGACCGCGACTTGTCCGTCGGACTCTAGCCAGACTCTAGCCGGAACGGGGGTGTGACTCCCCTGGCGCTTCCTGCTATCCTGCTACCTCTTCCTATGGCCTTCGACCCTATGGCGTTCGACAAAGTTCGGCTTGACGGACCAGAAAGGGCAAGCGGCTTGCCTGGAGTGCTCTTGTTGTTCTTGCTTCTGTTGCCCGTCGAATGGGCGGCTGGCGCGCCGGCCGCGCGGGCTGAGGACGAGGTGTATGTCTATGACTTGTTCGTCGAGGGAGCCAATTGCGGAACCGTGCTGGCTCGCTTGAAGCAACTTCCCCTGCGGCCCACGCTCATCCTGAGTGTCGAGCAAGGAAAGCGATTCTTGCTGGACGATCCCGCGGGCGATCAGCTGCTGGCCTGCGTCCTGGACCATCTGCGCGGCTCCGACCGCACGGTGAAGGCGATGCTGCTGCAGGACCCCTCGTTTACCGAGCGCACCGGGGAGGCCGTGAGGCGCGCCGCGCGGCTCGGGCAGTTCGTGAAGCGGCATCCCGGCCAGCTGGCAGGCGCGCACATAGACGTGGAGCCCTACACCACCGAAGACTGGAAATGCGGTGATGCCGAGGAGCGCGGGCGCCTGGTGCAGGAGCTGCTTCAGTTGTTGAACCTGGTTCGCCAGCAACTCCGCGGGCTGCCGCTGGGCGCGGCCGTCCCTTGGTGGTTCCCGCGGATCAGCGACGAGGTTCCCGAAGCCGCTCCCGAAGCCCTATTCAGCGTAGCGGACGAGATTTATCTAATGACCTACGGGGACAAAGGGGGACCGGTGGTGGGCGGTACGGCTAACCGAGTGCTGCGGCGCGTGGACGCCCCGGAATTTTTCTCCGGCACCGGGCGCATGTACATCGCCCTGGCCAGTTACGAGTTTCCCTCGGCGGCCGACCTGGAGAGAACAGTGGGAACTGTACACCAGCGCCTGGACAGGCACGCGAATTTCGCCGGCACCGCCGTTTTCCACGCCGCCTCCGTCTTCAAGGCCCCTTTGCTGCGGCTGGTATCCGGCCAGGTGGTGGACGAAGCCGGAGAGGGCGTGGCTGGCGTCAACATCGATGCCGGCGAAATCCGAAAACGCTCCAACAAGTGCGGGAAGTTCGTGCTGCGTGGCGTGCCGGAGGGGCAGGCGGAGCTGATCCTGGAAAAGGAGGGCTTCCGCACTCGGAAGCTTCCCATCCGCCTTGCCGCTCCCGGCCGCATCCGAGACCTGGGAAACATCGTCCTGGAAAAGAGCCCCGGCTTTTAGTTGATATTTGACCTGCTCTTATGCTGCTAGCAGCTTTGCGTCGGGCCGCAGGTTCCTTGAGAACCCGAGTGGCTCGGCTTGGCCGGGGCCTAACTGTCTCCGTGTCAGATAAACTCGCCCTTCCGGAAAACGACTCCACCTACAGGAAGCGCCTTCACAGGGAAATCGAGCGCTACAAGGCAGACGAAAACGTTCACGACCTGCCAGAAATCTTTCACTTCTGGTCGAACAAGTATATCCGACCGAAAATAGAGGAAGTTATTGGTGTGTCTGGCTTTGAAGAATTTTATGCGAAATACATCTCCCAGTATGCATCCGATCATCCGGGTGAACCCATCGAGATCGCTAGCCTCGGAGCAGGTAATGCTGACATGGAAGTCGGAATAGCGCAGGCCCTGCGAAACCGTGGCCTTATGAACTTCCGCATCCGCTGTCTGGACATTAATCCAAGCATGCTGGGCCGCGGACGGGAACTTGCATTGCAATCGCACCTTGCGGATCGATTTGAATTTCTCGAGGTCGACCTTGCCCGCTGGCGTGCAGAGTGCCCTATGGCAGTGGTGATTGCACACCACAGTCTGCACCACATCGTAACACTGGAAGAAGTTTTCCAAAACATCCAGGAGGCAATCGGCAACAGCGGCTATTTCCTTACATGCGACATGATCGGCCGCAACGGCCACATGCGCTGGCCAGAGGCCCTAACCGTCATCCACGAGATCTGGCGGACCATGCCGGACCGATATAAATACAACCATCAGTTGCGGCGTTTTGAGACGATGTTAGACAATTGGGACTGTTCCACGGAAGGGTTTGAAGGTATTCGATCTCAAGATATTCTTCCTCTGTTGGTAAAGAAGTTTCACTTTGAGGCGTTTGTAGCGTATGGAAACTTGCCAGACATTTTCGTGGACCGCGGGTTTGGCCACAATTTCGATGTTGCAAATCCGGAAGATACTGACTTTATTGATCGTATTGGAGCATTGAACGACCGGCAGATTAGCGATGGCCTAATCAAGCCGACACAGATGGTTGCGGTCATGCGCGCTTGCCCAACGATGGCTGCCAGATGCTATAAGCATTGGCTCCCACAATTCTGTATCCGTCCGGTGTCGGCAATAGCATCCTGATTGCATGCTCAGAGCGGTACTAGCGTCAAACGATGATCGCCCCGCGGTTCACTGCACAGCCAGCGTGACGGTGTCGCTAGTCTTTCCACCGATCTCGATTTCTAGTGGTACCTCATCACCGGCTGGCGCCGCCGCCGGTACGCGGGCGTTCACTTGGTAGAGACCCACAAAGCCCGGCGCCATGCCCGAGAAAAGCACTTCTGCCGAGGCGCCCCCGATCATAACGACTGGCGTCACTACTGTTAAATTGAGCGGAGGTGAGCTAGCTCCAGTCTGGCCCGTAGCCAGCGGCGGATCCGTCACGCCCAGGCCAGTGGCAAAAATCTGAACCACTGAGCCCGCTACTGCCGGGTTTTCCGCTGAGTTAGGCGAAAAGTCTTCGTTTAAGATGGCACCCGGCCCGCTCCCGCCTGGTACAGCGGTGAAGATGCCCGGAGCCGCAGGCGCAATTTGCACCATCACTTCGGGACCATGAACTCCGTCGGAGGCCACGACTATCGGGACGGTAGTGCCAGTTACCTCGAACGGCATTTGGAAGTTGATCTGCAAAGGCGAAACAAAGAACAACGGCGCGGGCGTGTCATTGACCAGAACCTCGGTGCCGGCCAGCGTGGTGGGGAGTGGCAACCCGGCCGCTACGTCCGTGGCCGCTGCAAGGTTCATCCCGAACAGCGATGCAATGGAACCAGGGCTGACAAGCGCCTCGTCCGAGAAACTGGCACCGTTGACAATCCCGCCTTCGCCAATCACGGGTCCGGTCGGTACGGCCTCGGCAACCGTGAGGCGAACAGGGACAAGTGCGAGGTTAGCGGGATCGAGCACAGGTGTAATTATGACGGTACCCAGGTAATCACCCGGTACCAGGCCCGACGCGTCCACACTCACCGTTACAGTGCCCGGAGTAAAGCCTGATTCCGGGGAAACTGACAGCCACCCTAGTCCGCCTGGCGTTGTGGTCCTCGCCGTCCAGCTCGCAATTCCGCTGACTGTATTGTCTATGGTCAACATCTCCAGCATCGGATCTGCCGCCCCGGCTGTAGCTTCAAGGTCGAGAGACGATGGCCCAACGGAAAGCTGCGGCTTTGGCTGGAAACGCCGGACGAGGTGATTCAGGTGGTCCGCGAGCAGGAAAGCCCCTTCTCCTTCGATCGCGATGCCGGCCGGGCGATTTAGTTTTGCCGCGAACGGATTCCCCAAATCCTCAGAGAACCCAGGATCATCAGCTATGCCAGCCACTGTGGAAATGAATCCGTCCGGGTTCACACGGCGAATGATGTGGGATAGGTGTTGCGAAATGTATAGATTGCCCGAGCCGTCGACGGCCACGTCCACCGGCAGTCTCACCGACGCGATAACGGCGAGTGTGCCATTGCCAACGTTATCCACCTCCCCATTGCCGGCGATCGTAGTGATGGTCCCATCAGGAATGACCATCCGCACACGGTTGTTAAAGGTATCAGCGATGAAGAGGTTCCCCGACGAGTCCACAGCAATGCCTGAGCCTTGTGTTGCCTCACGCTCCCCATCGGTAAAGGTAAATCCCCAAAGCCACAACTTCGCTGAGGTTGCCTGACCCCCATCGCCGGAAAAACCTCTCTGCCCAGTACCGGCTACCGTCGTGATGAGACCATCCGGGGTTACCTTGCGGATTTTGGCGTGACTCTGGTCGGCAATGTACAGGTTTCCGTCTGCGTCTACCGCCAAACCAGAGACGAACCCTATGGAAGCTTGGTCCGCCGGTCCACCGTCTCCGGTGGAACCAACGATCGCATTGCCGGCCACAGTGCTGATGATTCCCTCCGGCGTAACCTTGCGTATTCTGTAATTCTCGCTGTCAGCGATGTAGAGATTCCCAGAGGCGTCAACGGCAACGCCACTCGGCGATTGCAACAGAGCGGTAATGGCCGGGCCATCTTCGAGCGGATTAAATCGCCCGCCCGGGGTGCCCGTCCCTGCCACTGTCGTAATCATCCCGTCAGGGCTCACCTTCCGGATGCGGTGATTGGCTGTGTCGGCGATATATACGTTGCCGGATGGGTCGACGGCTACGTCGGACGGGAGATATAGGGAAGCGGCAGTCGCAGGCCCCTCATCGCCGGAAAAAGCTGCGGTGCCATTGCCGGCGACGGTGGAAATAAAATTCTGGGCAGACGCGAGAAATGGCGCCAGGAAGAAAATCAACATGACTGATCTGTGTCGCGACAATCCAACACCCCCGCCTCCAAAGATGGGGCTCAGGCTACGTTCTGACAATTGGTCTGTCAAGGGTTACTCTTGCGTTGCCTCAAAGCGTCAGGCTTGAAGCAGATTTGCGGTCCAGGGCGTGGAGGTGGTGGAACACGAACAGGGTGTGGTTCAGTCCTAGGGCTCTTTTTCAGTGCTGGGTTCTGAGAGCAACTTGAGAAGTTCTCAGCGAGAGCCTGAGCCAATCAAGGAAAGCACAGAGGTGGGTGACTCGGGTGCAACCGGCACGCCGTCTCGCAGGTGCAGCGTACCGCCCGCTAACGCGCTAATCCGCTGCCCGGGCAGGATGATTCCCACCAGATTCAGCGGGTCAGCAACTGAAAGTTCAACTTCTTCGCCCGGCTCTTCGGCGCGGCGCACGGCGCGGAGAAGCTCAATGGCCTCGGGTCGCGCAAATTGCTCGCCTACCAAACCGGCCAAAAAGCGGCCGCCCCGGATCTCGCCACGCGCCTCCATGCGCCGCAGCGTTACTAGCAAATCCCGCCAGGACGGGGCCAGCGTTTCTCGCGCCAGCAGGTCGCGAAATACAACCCCCCAGCGGCACAAGAGCTGGCGAGCGAAGGCTTCTACCCAAGCCTGAGACTCCTGTTCACACGGCTGCGGCGCCGGCCGCAGACGCGCCCAGCGACCCACGGCATGCCTGGGGCGCGCCAGTCGTCCCCGCCCCTCGCCGCGGCGCCGCTTGGGGTCCACGAGCGAGCGGAGGTTTTCGAAGCCGTCAGCAGTCACCAGCCCGGCCGTGACCAGTTCCCACAGCCCGTCTTCCACCTCGCTGGCCAGCCGGCCTGTGCCTCGCACCAGCTCGGCAAAAAACGAAGCGCCGCGTTGCTCCAGCCCGGCCAGCACTTCGCGCGCCGCGTGAGAGAGGGAGGAATCGGCCGCCGAAAGCTGCAACCGGGACAGCTCAGATGACCCGTTCCGGTTGGCGGCTGCCAGCAGCCATTCAGCATCGTTCCGAAGAAAGATGGCGACCGGAGCGACTCGGCTTGGACGCACCCGGCGGCTCCTCGTTTGCCCGCCATTGCCGGCCGACACCAGCTCGCCCCTTTCCAGTAGCGGGTGATGCGAGAGCCTCCCCCACATCACCTCACCGGACAGGCACAGCCGGTCCAGCAATTCCGGGCTGTAGCGCACGATGCGCCGTGGCAGGATGTGCGACTCCCAGGCCGCCGCGGCAATCTCGTAACCCTGGAGCTGCTGGAGCACCTGAAACGTGCCTTCCACGCCGTGCAGCCGGCTGCCCGGCGTCACGTGTTGCCAGCGGCAAAGGAACCGGAGGAATTGGGCGGTGGTGACCGGCTCGATCTCGCGCCGCAGCCGCCCCAGGGTAAGCCGGTGAATTCGCGCCAGCAGCCTCCGGTTGCACCATTCCGTCTCCCCGGCACCCGCCTCGGAGGTAAATCTCCCCCGCAGGACCTGACCTTCGGCTTCCAGCCGCAGCAAGCCGGCCTCTACCAGCTCGAGCGGCAACGCCAAGCGGCTGGCAAGTTGGGAAGGGGTGGCGGGGCCGGTGGACTCCAGCCAGCCGCGCAGCACCTCGGCTGCGCAGGCTTCCCGGCCCTCCGGGAGGGCCCGCAAAGGAGGAGGGCCGGCAATGGCAGGAGTAGAGACTGCGTCCGGGTACACCACGCGCAGCAGGTCCATTCGCTCCGCCGCCGCCCAGAAGCGGCTCTCTTCCGAGTGCAGACCCGCTTGCAGCGTGGTCGCACGCCTCAGGTCCTGCAATGGCTCAAAGAAGGGCTCCCATTCAGCCGCGGGGGGCAGGACGAGCAAGGTCAGCAACGCGTCGTGCAGCTCGTCGGCATCACGCACCACCGGCCAGGACTCGGCGGCCACCTGAGCGATGGCCTCCGGGTCCAACACGCTGCCGGCCTCGACCACGTCCGCTCGCAGAGTGCTTCGCAACTGCACCGCCCGCGCGCGGCGCTCTTCTAGCGGTGCATCGTCCAAGTACGCATAGGGGTTGGCGTTGAGGATTTCGTGGGAAAACAGCGACGGCTGGGCCACGTCTAGAGCCACGGTTCGAATCTCGCGCCGGCGAATGCCCTCCATGACGCTCTTCAAGCCCTCCAGGTCCATCGCCTCGTGCAGGCAGTTGGCAATTGTTTCCTTCACCAGAGGATGCTCGGGGATGCGCACCGGCCCCGTCAGGTTCTCCGCGCAAGCGGCCTGGTCGGGGAACACCGCAGCTAGAAGATCGTCGGCGCGCATCCGCTGGATGGGGGGAGGCACCTTGCGGCCTCCGGCAAATCGCAGAATCGCCAGGGCGCGCGAGGCATTCCAGCGCCAACGCGCTCCGAACATGGGGGCATCGAGCAAGGCCTGGGTCAGCACGTCTTCTACCGTCTCGGGCCGAAGCATTTCAAAGACGATTTCCAGCGGGAAAGCGTGCTGCTCGCTGAGCGAGATCACAATGCCGTTGTCGGTGGCGGCCGCCTGCAGCTCCAGGTTGAAGCTGCGGCAGAAGCGCTTGCGCAGCGCCAGGCCCCAGGCGCGGTTGATGCGCGCTCCGAAGGGCGCGTGCAGCACCAACTGCATGCCCCCGGCTTCATCGAAGAAGCGCTCGGCCACGATGGTGCGCTCGGTCGGCAGCGCGCCCAGACCCTGCAGGCCCGCACGAACGTAATCCAGCGCCTGCTCGGCTCCCCGGCGGTCCAGCCCGCACTTCTGCATGAGAAACTCGCGCGCCTGCGCCTCATCCCTCGCAACCTGCGCGGCGATTTCTTCGCGCACCTGCGACACCTCGCGGGAAAGCTCCGCGGTTCGCGCCGGCGCCTCCCCTCTCCAGAAGGGAACCGACGGCGGGGCGCCGTGGGCGTCTTCAACCCGGACCCGGCCGGGCTCTACGCGCCGGATGCGCCAGGAGGTCGTGCCCAGCAGGAAGATGTCTCCTGCCAGGCTCTCCACCGCAAAGTCCTCATCCAGTGTGCCGACCACAATGCCTTCGGGCTCGGCCACAACGAGGTAGTCCGCCGTATCGGGAATTGCTCCGCCCGAAGTGATTGCCGCCAGCCGGGCGCCCCGGCGCCCGCGCAGGCGGCCGTGGACGCGGTCCCGGTGCAGGAAGGTGCCACTGCGGCCGCGCGCAGTGGCGATGCCCTCGGCCAGCATGTCCACCACGGCGTCAAAGTCGGCGCGCTCCAGCGCCCGATACGGGTAGCAACGGCGCACCAACGCAAACAACTCCTCCTCGAGCCATTCCTCACAGGCGACGGCGGCGACGATCTGTTGCCCCAGCACATCCAGCGGGCTGGGGGGAATCTCGATCCGGTCGAGCTGATCGCTGCGGATGGCGCGCACCAGGGCCGCGCACTCCAGCAGCTCGTCCCGCGTAGTGGCGAACAGGCACCCTTTGGGCAGCGCGCCCACCCAGTGCCCGGAGCGCCCAATGCGCTGTATGGCCACCCCGATCGAGCGCGGCGAGCCCACCTGGCAGACCAGGTCCACCGAGCCGATGTCAATGCCCAGCTCCAACGACGCGGTCGCCACCACGGCGCACAGCTGCCCCTGCTTGAGGCGTTCTTCGGCGGTCAACCGCAGACGCCGGGAGAGGCTGCCGTGGTGGGCCAGCACGGCTTGTTCGCCCAGTCGCTCGCTCAGGTGATGCGCAACGCGCTCAGCGAGGCGGCGCGTGTTGACAAATACGAGCGTCGTCCTGTTCGCACGGATCAACTCGGCCAGCCGGTCGTAAATCTCGCCCCACATCTCGTTGCTGGCTACGGGGCCCAGCTCGTCGCGGGGCACCTCTACCGCCAGCTCCATCTGGCGGCGATGGCCCACCTGCACAATGCGGGTTGACTCGCCCAGGAAGCGCGCGACTTCCTCGATTGGATTGACCGTCGCCGAAAGGCCAATCCGTTGCAGCCGGGCTCCGCCGCTGCCCTGGGCCAGCGCGTCCAGCCGGGCCAGCGACAAGGCCAGGTGCGAGCCTCGCTTGTCGTCGGCCACCGCGTGAATCTCGTCCACAATCACCGTGCGCGCCGTGCGCAGCATCTGGCGGCTTTTCTCGGCTGTCAGCAGGATGTAGAGCGACTCGGGTGTAGTGACCAGGATGTGCGGCGGCCGCTTGCTCATCTGCTGGCGCTCCCAAGCCGGTGTGTCGCCGGTGCGGACCGCGGTGCGGATGGGCGCCAGCCGGATTCCTTTGCCGGCGGCCAGCGCGGCAATTTCAGCCAGCGGTACTTCCAGGTTCTTGCGGATATCGTTGCTGAGCGCCTTGAGCGGCGAGACGTAGACCACCTCAGTTCGGTCCGGCAGGGCCCCGCCGCGGGCTACCCGCACCAGCCCGTCCAGGCTGATCAAGAAGGCAGCCAGCGTTTTACCGGAGCCGGTTGGCGCCGAAATCAGCACGTCCTGGCCACTGCGAATTTGCGGCCAGCCCAGCCGCTGCGGCTCGGTGGGGCCGGCAAACCGGTTATTGAACCATTCCGCAATCAGTGGATCAAAACCGGAGAGCGACGTGGTTGCTGTGGGACACATGGTTCCACTACGACGGGCTCTAGGCTCTCCTACGAGATTACCTCGGGCGCGGGACTCTTCTTCATGAAATCCTCCGGCTCGACGCCCAACGCGTCGGCCAGCCGGGCGTAGTAGTTGAAGAAGCCGATGATGTGGACGGCGGTGAGTATCTCCTCATCCGTCCAGCCAGCCTCGCGCAGGCGGGCGACATTCTGCCCGCTCAGCTTCTGCGGCGCCTGCGTGACCTCGACGACGAAATCGAGCAGGGCGCGCGTCTTAACATCGAGCGTCGCCCGACGATAGTCGCGCTTGACCTGGGCGGCCAGCTCCTCATCGCCGGTGACTGCACGGAGATCCTCTCCGTGAGCTTCCGTTCAATAGAAGCAGTTGAGCGCACGCGAGGTCACCGTGGCGATCATCTCCCGCGTTGCGCGGGGAAGCGGCCCCGGCCCCAGCATGAGCGTCTGGTAGAGGCGAAGGGAGGCCTCCATTGCGCGCGGGTTCAGACTGGAGATGCGCACGATGTTGAACACCCGCCCGGCGCGTTTGACGGCAACATCGTACTGCTGCTTCAGTGAGCCGGTGGCTTCCTCTGGCGCAATGGTTCGTATGTAGGCCATAAGCATTCCCTGTCCAAGTGCCCCGTAACCCCCCGTGACCCATAGCCGGGGTGAAGAAGAAGAGAGAAGCTGGCGCGTCCGTGGGGATCCCTGGCCCACGCCGATGCCCTGATGGGAAACGGAGCTATCGCTTACTTCTTGACCTTATTTCTTGACCAGCACGTCGATCAACCGCACGGCATAGTCACCCGGATAGCGCTCTCGATCGGTGCCCGGGTCTTCGTAGTCCCAGCTGCCGCCTCGGATGATTATCTTGCGAGCGACCGGGTCAGCCTCTCCGATCCGAAAGTAGGCTGTGTTCTCATACAATCCTCCCATTATGGGGCCCGGCCTGTAGTATCCATTGCTCATCCCATAGACAATGCTCTGCAATTGTTCGACAAATGCTTCAGCTTCCTCGACGGATTCGAACTTTTGCTTCTCGGAAAGTGCTTTCTGGGGCCAGGCATTATGCTGTCCCTTGAGACCCTCAATCATCTGTCGCTTGATTAATTGCCCGCGCGTATTTTTGAGGTCTTCCCCATCAGCCCACCACTCGAGGATGTTGTAGCCTGGAGTGGAGCAAGCCGAGCCCACCACCGTAACGGACACGATTGGCTTCTCTTCTACAATCGTGATGCTTCCAACATCTCCGAAGATCTCTACCCCTTTTTGACTATACTCTGACCAATGATCTATTGTGACGTTCCGGTAATGGAAGGGGGATCTATATAAATGATGTTCTGTCTCGAACACTTCTACTTCCTGCGGCGGACCAAGCTTGCTATTGCCCTGAGGGGCCCGGTAAAGCGGCATGCTGCCTTCTTTAGGGAGAATCGTGTAGGAAGGAAGCTTTTCATCCGGTGAAGGCCACCGGAGGCTGTACCGGAACGGCTTCTTGGTCGTCGGCGGGTTTTGGGCGTTTCCTTGTTTCTCCGCCGCAACCCAAACAACTGGAACCATAATCAGCAGGGTTGAAACCATCAATAAAGCTGGTCTCAACCGTTTTCCCAATAGGAATTTAGAAATTTCCAGACGCATAGCGCCTCCTTAAATTTGAGTTTTCTCTCGCTCAGAGGTGGTCTTGCCGGGGACACGCATGCTACGCCCCGCCTGCGGACAAGTCAACGCGGCGCCGCGGCCGGGCTCCGGTGTGGTGCCCCGAACTTCACCTACTGTTTGACTGCAGTCCCCTGGACTTCGAAATGGCCTCCAAGCAGCAATGACGCCACTCCGATGAAAGCTCGCGATGGGAAATTCTTGTTGAAATATGTGCGATACACAGCGTTGAACCTGGCGTAAAGGGAGAGGTCAGTGCAGTAGACCTGCACGGAGACGAGATTCTCCATCGTCATGTCAGCTTTAGCCAGCGTCGCTTTCATTTCATCAAGGGCGAGGCGGACCTCTTGTTCCAGGTCATCGGGGACCTTGCCAGTCTTAGGGTCGACACCGAGGGTGCCGGCAAGGTAGAGGACGTTTCCTACCAGGACGCCGTTGCTAAATGGCAATTGGTCCGTACGGTCGGGAAAATTAATGTAGCGGCGCTCAACGGTCTGAGCTTGCAGCAAGACTGTCCCGGCTAAAAGCCAGATCAAAATTCCAAGAGCAAAAACCTGCCTGGATTTCATCGTTTCTCCTTCATGTGAAATGTTGTGCGTCTGTCGGACTTATTTAGCGTGCTTCGCCAAGTGGAATCCGGATCTTAGCCAGATAGATGCTGGTCTTGGCTTCGTGGGAGGAATAGTAGCTCATCCACAGCAGATTCTTGTGCCACACCAGTCCCGGGTAGCTGGTGTCTCCACCGCTCGGCAACGTGAGCACCGGCTCATAACTGTTGCGAGTCATTCTCGCCAAGACGGTGTTTGTTGTGCCGTCCGGGTGATACCTCCGACCCGCGGCCCAAAGACTGCCGTCGGGAAGCCGTATGAAGTTGGGGCCTCCGATGCGGAGCTTCATCTTGTGGAATGTCCACTGCTTATACGGCGGCTGACTGGTTCCGATCCACGAGGGGCGAACAAGAGCAATCAGCTCTCCGTTAGGCAGAAACCGGAGAGTCGTTTCACTGATCCGATCGACCTCAAGCTCCGTGATCCACTGCCAGCGAAGACCATCGGTACTGGAATACAAGAATCCTCGCCTTGGTTTGCTCCCTTCGTTGAGTCTCGAGACGCTGTAGGCGACACCTTTATGCCACGTCACCCGCCACAACCAGTGGTCTTCCGCCAGCACCCGCTGAGGACGTGTCCATTCCCGTCCGTCTCGCGAAAAAGCCACCCGTGGAGCACGTGTCTGATACACAGTTCTGTCGTAAACGGTGCCGCCGGCAACCGTCATGAGCCGGCCGTCCGGCATGACGGAGAGTTTTGGGTCTCTCAGGTCAATCCCTTCTTCCACGAGAAGCGCTGCGGATTCCCACTTTTCCCCATCTCTCGACGTTAGGACCCGCAACTTTCCAATTGACCTGCCGTGCGACTCTGCCTCGCGGAATATACAGTACCAGCGGTCCTGAAATCGAATCAGGTCGGTGAAGGCACTGTGCGGTGCACGGTCCCAAATTTTTCGGACGGAGATGATCTCAGGCTGATCTGTTGCCTCGGTCGCCCGAGTGCGATGACTGCCCCACAACACTACTCCTGCAAGCAGGATACCCGTCAATGCTACGAACCGAGCACGTTGGGTGCTGCTAGGAAATATTTTCACTTCGCTTCGTCCTTTCAGCGCGTGACGCAAGGGTGGCCTCTCAACCTCACACTACATCAGGATCGGGCTTCCCCAGACCCGTACGCCAGCCGCCCTGCCGACTCAAGCTCAGATCTGGAAAGCGATTCGGCCCGCGTGTTCAACGGGCAGGCTTTCAACGTCTGTGCTGAGCTGTGATGTCGAAGCGCTGCTCGGTGGCACAGACTTCAGTCTGTGCAGGGGTTTTTCAGCATCCTGCTAAACCTTCGGCGCCCAAGCTGGAGGTGCGATCCCCTCAATGTGCGTTTTCACGTCGATGACCGCCGGTCTGCCTGACCCTAACGCCTGATCGAGCGCCCCTGAGAATTCACTTGGCTTGTTGACGTGAATTCCGAAACATCCCATCGATTTCGCGACCTTCGCAAAGTCAGATTCTGGGAAGATCCACAACTCGTCGGACCCCGCACTCCGACCACCGTAGATCATTTCGTTAATTTCTTGCTCTTGGTTCAGCGAGTGGTTGTTGTTGACCACAGTGACCGTATGGATGCCGCAGCGAAGGGCCGTCTCCAACTCGGTGAGGTGGTACCAGATGCCCCCGTCGCCCGAGAAGCAAATGACCGGCCGGTCGGGCGCGGCGCACTTGGCGCCGATCGCGGCGGGCAAGCCCCAGCCCAGCGAGCCCGCGCAGCGGATGTAGCGTTGCGACGGGTGCTTGAGATCGATCATCGTGCCGGTCCAGATGCCCGCGTGGCCGGTGTCGGAAACAAGAATTGCATCCGCAGGCAACGAGTCCGTCATTTCCCGACAGAGCCGTTCGGGCCTCAAAGGAATCTCATCTGAGTTGACCAGCGGAGCGACCTCCTGCTTCCACTTCTTGACGAAGCCTTGCACGCGGCGAGTCCATTCGGGATGGTCGGCGGGCTCGGCATGATCAATCATTTTGCGCAGCGAGGCTTTGGCGTCCGCCTGGAGCCCGACCGTGATCGGGAACGACCGCCCTAGCTCAGACGGGTTGATATCGAGTTGAACGACCCGTGTGCCCTCCCGCGGGATGCGCCATTCGTTTGTCACCTGGCCGCCGGTATGGCTCCCGACAAAAAAGACCAAGTCTGCTTCAGCGACCGCTTGATTCGCGCAGCTCCGTGAGTACAGTCCGCACACTCCGACACCTAGAGGATGGTCGTAGGGAAAGGTTTCTTTGGCGTTGAGGGAGGTTGCGACGGGGATCGACAACTTTTCGGCAAGTTGGACAAGTTCCGCTCCGGCGTCGGAATAGGTAACCCCGCCGCCGGCAACGATCAATGGGCGTTCGGCCTGCGCCAGTAGTTGTACGGCCTTGCGAACCGTGGCTACATCAGGTTCGGGCCGGAACGGCGGGATCTGTGTGAAGGCATCTTCGATCACGATCTCGAGATTGGCCTCTTCATCCGCGAGTTGCCCAATAAATCCTTCCAGGTCCAAGTGCACTGGCCCCGGCGTCCCCGAGACCGCTTCTCGAAAGGCCTGGCGCAAGAAGTAGGATAGTTGTGTCGCCTGACTCACGAGCACGTTGTATTTCGTAACGCCATCGAAGAATTTGACGTGGTCAACTTCCTGATATTGGTGCCGATGCTGGCTAATTTGGCTCTGGCGGCCGGTCAATGCCATGACAGGCGAGCACGCTAGGAAAGCGTCCTGCAACCCTGCTGCGAGATTCGCGGCCCCAACCGATTGCGACATACAGATGCCGGTACTTCGGCTGACCCGGGCGTAGCCGTCGGCCATGTAGGCCGCGGCTTTTTCGCCGTGCGTCATGATGCGTTTGATGCCGAGCTTTTCCATCTCGGCCAACGCCCGGATCGCGACGACCGGCATGAAGAACACATGGCTCACACCGTAGCCCTTGAATGTTTCGGCGATGAATCTCCCCCCGGTCATCTTCGGCATTCCGCTACCTGGCGAACCCTACCTACTTAGTCGTCATACTCCACGACGACTTGATCGCTCTCGATCGTCACGGTGTAGGTCCGAACGGACACCTCAGGCAGGGTCAGACAGCGGCCGGTCTTGATGTCAAACGGCCATTGATGCCAAGGGCACCGCAGGATCTCACCCTCTCGTTCAAACCGCAATCCGTGGTTCCTGACCGTGACCGGAGCCTCCGTGACCACGGTGCCCCCGATGCTTCCTGTACACAAAGGCCCGAGTTTATGAGGACAAAGATTATGCAATGCGTGGAACGAGCCATTGACGTTGAACACGCCGATACCTGCCTTGCCCCGGAACGGCACGACAAGCTTTCTTCCCCCCGGCGGAATCTCGCCCACCTTCGCTACGACAACGCGAGGCACTCAGCTCAACTCGCCTTCAAGCCGAACAACTCGCGAGCGTTGTCTTCAAAGACTTGCCGGCGCAACCGCTCGGGCAGCTTTGGAAATGTCGTATGGGGATCGTCCCAGTCGTAGTGCGGAAAGTCTGAGCAATAGATCAAGGTCTCTTCGGCGTAAATGGCGTCGAACATCTCCAGCAACTGCTCCTCCCTAGGCGGCTGGTGCAGGGGCTGAGATCCGACCTTCACGTGCCGACGAATGTATTCGCTCGGCAGCTTCTTCAGCCAAGGCGTCTGATCCCGCAGCATCTTCCAATCGGCATCCATGTGCCAGAGCAATCCGATCAGCCAGGACTGCTGCACCTCGATGAACGCAACCTGCAGCTTCGGATACTTCGGCGGCGCAGAAACTCGTAAGTTGAGCACGGATCGCGAGGGTCGAAGACCTTGGAATCGTCCCCGTCGGATAGGTCTCTGCGCACGGACCGGAAAGGGACGTTAAAGAAACCAGCAGTGGGAGTGATCAGACCTTGATCGAGAAAATGTTCCTGATAGGGCTTCGATAAGTACGGCAGGAGGTCTTCAGGCCTCGATATGCTTTGATGAATGTCGCAGTCGATGATAGCAACGTCCCTTTTGGGGTCGCCGGTCCACCCGGGCGCCACTGCAGGCGTCGCGCCTACCATTTCCACTGGGTGTTCCTCCTCAACTTTATCTTTCGGGGAGGAATTGTAGCACACACGCCGGCCCCTTACCTGCCAAGCACCGGTTCTGATGGAGAGTGGCTAAGGACTATTTCACGCGCTCAGCACGCTAAGGACTGCATCACGGCATCTTGCCGCCCATACCTGTTAACCTCGGCCCCCTGATAATTGGCATCCTCTCACAAAGAGGCTTATCCTCTCCAGAAACAGGGCGAGAGTTCCCCATCGACTCCAGTGGGCGGAGTATAGCAGGGCTTCACTACTCTTGGCGGGATGGCTCGACGGTCGCCGCATTGGTAGAGTTCAGCCGGCATCAGCGCTGCCGCCGTTGACAACCCAGGCTGGCGCGACGTAGACTCTGCAGCATCTGTACATTAACCCCCTTTGGCTGCGCCACTGATCCCCCGGTGGCGCAGCGCTTCTGAGTGTCTATCCCGTAGTGGGGTCGGTTCGGGCGGGTCCTGACACCTGGGGTTATGGGAGTTTTCCACTAACGGGCTAGTGTTTACCAATCCCGGTTTCAGTTGGGCGAATAATCGGCCTACCGGAAACTGACCCATTGCCTCCCAGTGCGATGACTTGCAGCGGGGCCGGAAGCGGTGTTATCTTTTTCTTCTGCAGGGGCTTTCCGTGTAGCCGAAGGAGTCGAGCGGTATGTCGGGGCATTCCAAGTGGGCCAGCATTAAGCACAAGAAGGCGCAGACGGATGCGCGCCGTGGCCGGCTGTTCTCGCAGTTGATCAAAGAGATCACGGTGGCCGCGCGGGCCGCCGGCGGCGACGCGGACTCCAATCCGCGCCTGCGCACAGCGGTGACCGCCGCCAAGGCGGCCAGCATGCCGGCCGACAACATCAAGCGGGCCATCCAGCGGGGCACCGGGGAGATTCCCGGTCTCGTGGTGGATGAGGTGACGTTTGAGGGTTATGGCCCCGGCGGAGTGGCCGTGCTGGTGGAGGTGGCCACTGACAACCGCAACCGAACGGTCAGCGAAATCCGCCACACCTTTTCCAAGCAAGGCGGGAACCTGGGGGAAGCCGGCAGCGTGGCCTGGATGTTCAAGAAACGCGGCTACATTGTTATTCCCAAAGCGAAGGCCAGCGAAGACCAGTTGCTGAGCATTGTACTGGATGCGGGCGGGGAGGACCTGCGGGATGACGGCTCGCAGTGGGAGGTGCTGACGGCGGTGGAGGCCTTCGAGGCGGTCTTGAACGCTTTGAAGGCCAGCCAGGTGGAAACAACCTTGGCCGAGATTTCCATGATCCCGCAGAACTACGTCAAGCTGGAGGGAAGGAACGCGCAACAACTGATGCGCCTGCTGGAGGCGCTGGAGGACCACGACGACGTGCAGCACGTCTATTCCAACTTTGACGTGGAAGAGCGTGAGCTGCAGGCGGTGAGTGGCGGTGAGTAAATGAGGCGGACACGCGGGCACGTTTTTTCAGCAGCCTTTTAGTCAATGACAATGCGAGTTCTGGGGATTGACTGCGGTTCCGAGTGCACTGGCTACGGAATCGTGGAGAGCGACGGCCAGGGCTATCGTCTGGTGGCCGTGGGCGATATCCGACCCACCCAGGGGCTGAGCCTGCCCGAACGGCTGCTTCAAATTGCCGAAGAGCTGCGACGGCTGATTCAGGAGTATGCCCCGCAGGAAGCAGCGGTCGAAACGGTTTTCGCGGCAATCAACGTGAAGAGCGCGCTGAAGCTGGCTCAGGTGCGCGGCGTGGCCCTGCTGGAGGCGGCTCGCGCCGGTATCCCGGTCCGGGAGTATTCCCCATTGGAGGTGAAGTCCGGCGTGGTGGGGTACGGGCGCGCCGAGAAGGCGCAAGTGCAGCAGATGGTCCAAGCGATCCTTGGAACGGCGGAGCCGCTGGAGTCTGCGGACGCCGCCGACGCGCTAGCCGTCGCCATCTGTCATATCAACGTGGGATTGACCCAACAGAAACTGGCCCGAGCCGCCAGCTCCAGGGGATGAGTTTGCGGTGAGGTTCCGCCTCAAGATTGGTGCCGCGGTTCTCGCCCTGCTCGCCGTGGGAGTCAGTGGCGGTGCCGCCGCATTCCAGCAAGACAAGCCGGCCTTGCCCCGAGTGGTTTTCATCAAGGAATTTCCCGGCAGCTCACCCTCCTACTACTCGATCACGGTCGTCCAGAACGGCGAAGCGGTCTACGCCACCGAACCGGATGATCCCGAGCCAGTGGGCTTCCGCCTCTCGGCACCTTTGACCGGCCGGGTGTTCCAGATTGCCGCCCGCCTCAACCACTTCCGCACGCCGTTGGAAACGCGCAAGAAGACGAGGGTTGCCTCAATGGGCAAGAAGACCTTGCGCTACGAGGCCGGCGCGCAGCGCTTCGAGACGTCGTATAACTTTACCGAGAACCCGGACGCTGCCGCTCTAACCAGACTGTTCGAGAAGATTTCCCTCACCGAAGAGTACCTGCTCGGCCTGGAGCGGGTGGTGCGTTTCGACCGTCTGGGAGTGATGCGGCAGCTCCTGTGGATCGAGATCGCCATGAACAGGCGGGACCTGGTGGCCCCGGTCCAGTTTGTTCCCCTGCTGGAAGAGATCGTTCAGGACTCGCGCTTCCTCAACATCGCACAGGAGCTCGCTGCTCACCTGTTGAAACGCATCCGCAACGGCAAATACTCCGCAAAATTGAAACTGGGGAAGGCCCGCTAGCGGGCGCCGTAAGGCGATCCCTTCAGGGACGGGGAGCCGTCTTTTGACGCGCGCGGCTCTGCAGGCGGAACCAGATGCCGAGCCGCGACCCTCAGGAGGCGGTCACGCCGCAGTTCTTCAGTACCCGGCTAGGGCAGTCCGGTCCACAATTCGCACACCACGATGGCGTCCAACGGGTTCTGCGGGTCGTACTTGACGCTGGCTAGAAGGCCTTCGCTGAACTTCTCGCCCTCGGCCATGTGGCGCAACGCGGAAATGTCCTGGGCGGCAGAATAGGTCACTCCGGCGACTGAATAGTCGTAATGGAGGAGCCGGAGGCGGCGGCCGCTCTGCTCCACTTCGGTTACGTCCACGATCGTACCGTCGCAGATACGCCCGATGGCGTTAATCCGCAGGCGCCGTTCCCGTTCTCTCTCGGCAGGGCTCTTCCTGGAGCGCAAGGAAAGCCCCAGCGCGAGCGCGCCCGCCAGCAGCCCCCCTGCCATCAACCCCAAGCCGAAGAGTTGGCCTGGCCCCATGTGCGTTTCCTCTGCGTCCCGTCTGTGGACCTCCCAATATCTCCAACGGCACCCGGCCGGGGCCCCGTTCAGGGCCTCGTTCAGGGTTGGACGAGAACCGTCCGGGAACGGGCACTCTCGTTTCCCTTCCGGTCCACTGCACTCACCGCGTAGGAGTAGGTGGTGCCTGACCGGGTGGTGGCGTCCTGGAAGGTCGGTGAAACGAGCAGGTCCTTGTTGAGCTGACGGGGTGGTCCACCATTTTCGCTGCGAAACAGGTTGTAGCCGGCCAGGTCAGGCTCCAGATTGGGCTTCCAGGACAATTGCACCACCGGCGGGGTTGTCGGCTCCAGCAAGGTCGTCAGGTCCGCCGGCACTTGCGGCGGAAACACGTCTTCCGGACGAATGAAAGCGATCGGAGAATCGAGACTCTCGGCGCGGAACGTACCCTGGATCGTAACCGCTCGGACCAGATAGCGGTAGTCGCGGCCATAGTCGAACGGCGCATCGGCGTGGGCGGGCTGCGCGGGTTGGGCGGCCGGCTCCCATGGGCCTTCGCCCTTGGCGCGATACAGGTGATAAGCCGCGGCGCCAGGCACCGGTGGCCACTCCAGCAGGATTTCCCGCTCGGTGACCCGCAGGCGAATCTTGGCCGGGGCCGGAAGGGCCGCCAGCAAGGGAACAGCGGCAATATTGGAGAAGCCGGCGCTGTCGCTGCGCCGGTTCAGCAGTCGCACGGCGTAGGCGGCGGTGCTGCCCACCCGGCCGTCCGGCACTGGCTCGTTGTACTGCTCCTGGAGAGCGGGGAGCGACGCGACACGCGAGGCCGCCGCTTGGAACTCCTGCGGACTAACCTCGGCGCGCAAGCCCGGCAGCACCGCCCGGTATACTTCCACCTGGCCGAGCTTCTTCGGGCGCACGGTCGCGCCTTCGGTGGTGCGGGCGGGCGTCCTCCAGGCCAGCCACACGCGGTCCCCTCGCTGCATGCCGCGAATCTCGGCCGGCTGGGGAATGTCCAGCAGTGGCGGGAGCGGTGCGCCCCGCACTCCGCAGCCGGCCAGAGCACCTGCGCAGCCGCAAAGCAGGCAGAGCCGGGCGGCCCACGCGTTTCGGTCTCCCCGTGTGGTTTTCAGCACCGCGGTGAGAGGCAAGGTCTAGAGGATGTACCGCGAGAGATCCTGGTCCTTGACAATGTCGGCCAGTTGCTTCTGCACGTAGGCAGCGTCGATCTTGACGCTCTTCTTCTTCAGGTTGGGCCCCTCGAAGCTGATCTCATCCAGGATCCGCTCCATGATGGTGTGCAGCCGCCGGGCCCCGATATTCTCGGTCTGCTCGTTGACCTGAGCCGCGCTGCGGGCGATCTCCTCCAGCGCATCCTCGGCGAAGTGCAGCCGGATGCCCTCGGTTTCCAGCAGTGCTGCGTACTGTTTGATCAAGGCGCTTTTCGGCTCCTTCAAGATTCGGACGAAGTCCCCCAGTGTCAACGAATGCAATTCCACGCGAATGGGAAAGCGCCCCTGCAGTTCCGGGATCAGGTCCGAAGGCTTGGAGACGTGGAATGCGCCGGCGGCCATGAACAGGATGTAGTCAGTGCGCACCATGCCGTAGCGGGTGTTCACCGTGGTTCCTTCGACGATGGGCAAAATGTCGCGCTGCACCCCTTCGCGGCTGACGTCGGGGCCGTGCCCGCTCTCGCGCCCGGCGATCTTGTCCACCTCGTCCAGGAAAATGATCCCGGACTGCTCGACGCGCTCCACTGCGGTGCGCGTCACCTGGTCCATATCAATGAGCCGCTGTTCCTCTTCCTGAATCAGGTGGTCCACGGCCTCGCCCACCCGCACCTTACGCTTCTTGGTCTTCTGGCCGAACATGCCCGGCAGCATGTCCCGGATGTTGACGCCCATCTCCTCCACGCCGGTGTTGGTGACGATCTCGAAGGAAGGAAAGTTGCGCTCGCGGACTTCGATCTCCACGATTCGGTCGTCTAGCTTGCCGTCGCGCAGTTGCTGGCGGAACTTTTCCCGGGTGCGCTGGTAGCTCTCGCCGGAGTCGCCGTCGGTCGGCGGGGGAGGCGGCACCAGCAGGTCCAGCAGGCGCTCCTCGGCGGCCGCCTCGGACTTGTCGGCCACCTCCTCCAATTTCTCCTGCCGCACCATCTCAATGGCGATCTCCACCAAGTCGCGGATCATAGACTCCACGTCGCGGCCGACATAGCCCACCTCGGTAAACTTGCTGGCTTCCACCTTCAGGAACGGGGAGTTCGACAGGCGCGCCAGGCGGCGCGCGATTTCAGTTTTGCCCACCCCTGTGGGACCGATCATCAAGATGTTCTTGGGCAAGATTTCTTCGGCCAGTTCGGGCGCGAGTTTCTGTCGGCGGATGCGGTTACGCAGAGCGATGGCCACCGCGCGTTTGGCCGCCGTCTGCCCGACCACGTGTTTGTCCAGCTCGGAGACGATCTCGCGAGGCGTCAGCTCGTCCAGCGCCGGCGTCTCGTCCACGGCTCCAGGCAGATAGATTGCCATTACAACTCCTCGATGGTGATGTTGCTATTGGTATAGATACAGGTCTTGCCGGCGATGTCCAGCGCTTCTTCAGCGATCCGGCGCGCCGGCAAGTCGCTATGCTTGGCCAGGGCACGCGCCGCGGCCAGGGCCACTGACCCGCCGGATCCGATAGCGGCGATGCCCTCGTCGGGCTCAATGACGTCGCCCTGCCCGCTGAGCAGGAACATGTTCTTAGCGTCGGCGACGATCAGCAGCGCCTCCAGGTGCCGCAGCACGCGGTCGGTGCGCCACTCCTTGGCCAGTTCCACTGCGGCGCGCGGCAGGTTGCCCTGGTGCTGCTCCAGCTTGGTCTCAAAGCGCGCAAACAATGAAAAGGCGTCGGCGGTGGAGCCGGCAAAGCCGGCCAGCACCTTGTCGTTGAACAACCGCCGAATTTTCCGTGCGGTGTGCTTGATGACGGTGTCGCCCAGAGTGACCTGGCCGTCGCCAGCCATTACCACACCGCCGTCCCGGTGGACACACAGCACCGTCGTGGAATGCATGCGGTTGTGCACGATCGCGCCTCGTATTCCGCCTCTGGTAAGGTTGGTATTATATCAGCCCCGGCTGGAGTGGGTCACCATCGACCCGGTCAGGCCGGCCCTAAGAACATGAGGATCGCGGAGATGGTCGAGGTGCACGTAGCTGAATTCACTGGTAGTCTGCACTCTCGCAGCAGACTCAACGGGAGATTCGAAGGTCCTGAACTCTCCGGAGGTGGTCTATGGATACTCTAGCGATTTTTGGTCTGCAGTTCTTCTTGGGCCTTGTCGTGTGGGGCGTGATTGCAAAGTGGTCGTTGGGTCCCTGGCTAGAGAAAAAGTCTTCACACGAGGCTCTCTATTGGCTGACCCTGCCGCATGCATTTCGCTATATGGGAATGGTATTCCTTGTTCCCGGAGTCGTTGCGCGACCGCTGCCAGGCGCTTTCGCTAATCCTGCCGCCTACGGAGACTTGGTGACGGGTGTGCTGGCGTTGCTGGCGCTCATCGCTCTGCGAACTGGCTGGGCCAGGGCGTTGGCGCTGGTCTGGCTGTTTAACATTGTCGGCACGGTCGACCTTCTAAATGCACTGCGCCAAGCGAATGTGGTACCGGACTTGGGAGCGGCCTGGTACATTCCGACATTCTTCGTTCCACTACTCCTGGTGACGCACTTCATGATATTTGCCCGCCTGCTCAAGCGCGGGACTTGAATCACGGGTACCCGTCATCCAAGCCGCTGCCCAAAGGCGTGCTCTCGCGTTGACCCAGCGGCTGCCGACAGCCTTGCTTGCTGGGACCAGGGAATCTTCGTTGCTGGTCAGATAAACAGGGGGGCGGCGACCAGGGTAATGGTGGCGAGCAACTTGATCAGCACGTGGATGGAAGGGCCGGCGGTGTCCTTAAAGGGGTCGCCCACCGTGTCGCCGACTACGGCGGCCATATGCGCTTCCGAGCGCTTGCCGCCGTACTCGCCGGTCTCGATGAACTTCTTGGCGTTATCCCAGGCGCCGCCGCCGTTGTTCATCAGCGTGGCCAGTAGGATGCCAGTAATGGTGGCCACCATCAACAGCGCGGCCACCGACTCGGCGCCAATCAGATCGTCTGGGCCCCGGCTGCCGACACCGAGGTGCCTGAACGCCAAGCCCACGGCTACCGGCATGCCCACCGCCAGCAGTCCGGGTACCACCATGGCCTTCAGCGCGCCCACAGTGACAATGTCCACGCACCGCCCATAGTCCGGCCGGGCGGTACCGGCCATGATGCCCGGATTTTCGCGGAACTGGCGGCGCACTTCCTCGATAACGTAGTAGGCCGCTTTGCCCACCGCCTTGATGGCGAAGGCACTGAATAGGAACACTAGCATGGCGCCCAGCAGCGCTCCACAAAACACCGGCACCTTGCCGATGTCCACTGTGTGGAAGGGGCGCCCGGTCAGCAGGCTGACTTCATCCAGGTAGGCCGAGAACAGTAGGAAGGCGGCCAGGGCGGCACTGCCGATCGCGTAGCCCTTAGTGAGGGCCTTGGTGGTGTTGCCCACCGAGTCCAGCCGGTCGGTCTTCGCCCGCACCTCCTCAGACTGCCCGGACATTTCGATGATCCCGCCGGCGTTGTCGGTGATGGGCCCAAAGGTATCCATGGCCAGGATGTAGGCGGCGGTGGACAGCATACCCATCGTGGCCACCGCCGTGCCATAGAGTCCTCCGCCAGGCACAGCGCGCGTTCCCATCCAGTAGGAGAGCAGCAGGGCGGCGCAGATCGCCAACACTGGCAGCGCCGTGCACTCCAGCGCCACCGCAAAGCCAGTGATGATGTTGGTGGCCGGGCCGGTGCGGGAGGCGAGCGCGATGGATTGCACCGGACGGTAGCGGTACTCGGTGTAGTACTGCGTGATGTAGACGAACACGAAGCTGGTCAGGATGCCTACCACTCCGGCTGCGAAGAACCACAGGTTGTTCTCCAGCAGTTGGTGCACGGCGATGTAGAAGCCAACAATGGCCAGGATCGTCGTCACGTAGTAGCCGCGGTTGAGGGCCTGCATGGGGTCAGCGTCCTCCCGCGTGCGCACCACCAGGATTCCGGCAATGGAGGCCAGCAGACCGAAGGCGCGAGCGACCAGCGGGAACAGGATAGCTTTCAGGCCAAATTGGGGGTACAGAGCGACGCCGAGGATCATGGCGCCCACGTTTTCCGCGGCGGTGGACTC
This sequence comes from Terriglobia bacterium, assembly GCA_965223005.1. Classification (GTDB taxonomy): domain Bacteria; phylum Acidobacteriota; class Terriglobia; order JAJPHL01; family JAPKYU01; genus CBDBKE01. Next base: position 966,707 of record CBDCVK010000010.1, read on the forward strand.
AAACAAGTCCGCACCGCGACCGGCGCAGTCGCCCACGTTATCTCCCACCAGGTCGGCAATCACCGCCGGGTTCCGCGGGTCGTCCTCGGGGATGCCCGCCTCCACCTTGCCCACCAGGTCGGCGCCCACATCGGCGCCCTTGGTGAAGATGCCGCCGCCCAACTGGGCGAACAGGGCCACGAAGCTGGCGCCAAAGCCGAAGCCGACAATCTGCAAGGGAACGGCCTTCGGCTCCTCCAGTCCGCCAAAGAAGTAGAACAGACCGCCCACCCCCAGCAGGGACATGGCGACCACCGACAGGCCGGTCACCGCCCCCCCGCGCAGGGCGATTTGCAGGGCTCGGTTGAGGCTCGTGCGCGCCGCGCTGGCGGCGCGGATGTTGGCCCGGATGGAGACGAACATGCCGCTGAAGCCGGCAATGGCGGAACACAGGGCGCCCACAATGAAGGCCACCGTGGTTCGCCAGGCGATGGTGAGGTCTCCTTTACCTTGCCAATACCCGAGGAAAATGATGACGGCCAACACTACGGTCAAGCCGCCAATGGTGGTGTATTGCCGCCGCAGGAACGCTTCCGCGCCTTCCTTAATGGCGTTGGAAATATCCCGCATCTGGGCGGTGCCGGTGTCCTGCCGCAGCACGTAGACCGTTAACAGGACGGCCACGCCCAGCGACAGTGCACTGAGCACGACCACACGCAGCAGCCAACCCTGGCCATCGGTGCCGGCAGCGCCTTGCCAGAACAAAGCAAGGCCAGCCAGGTTGCAAGCAGCCAACATTCAATTTCCTCCGAGTACAACAACGGCATGAGTCGCAACCGCTCCGGCTGCAGGCTTCGAGCGCGATCACTCCGCGCTGGCCGTCGTCACCCACGCGGTGGACCTACAGGAGGCGCGGTTTCCGTGGGGGCGAATCAGGATTTATAGCATGCGATTCGAAGACTGGTCAAGAATTGCACCGCGGACCGTTTTCCTGTGTGGGCAACAAGTGAAGCCGGACCTGCTCGAGGCAGGTTTCTCCACTGGGCAGAAGTCGGAGTCGGAGCCAAGGAGAGCAACGAGATACTCCAGGAGCGAGCCAGTCGGGATTTCAACTGTCGTCGGCTTTCCAGTATTCAAACGGGTCGTAGCGCACGATGCTGGTGAGACATGATCCCCTCACTCAACAGGCAAAATGGTGGAATTGCTGGCCACCCCGCCGGCTGTCACCTGCGACTCAGCATCACCACGAAGGCCGGCCCGCACCCGCAGCGTTTCCGTCCGAGCTCCCAGGTAACTGAAGCGGCCCTTCTGTTTCAATCCCGAGAGAAAGCCGCACAGCCACAGAGAGACAGAGACCCACTGCAATGGAGGGCCTAGCCCGTAAGCAGAGAGCGATAGACGTTTAGAGTGGACTGGGCGGTACGTTGCCAGGTGAACTGGCTGGCGCGAGCGCGGCCGAGCTCGCACCATTGCGCCCGCCAGGGCTCATCTTCCACCATTCGCCGCGCCGCCTCCGTCATCGCTTCAACGTCGGTGGGATCCACCAGCACCGCCGCGTCGCCCGTGATTTCCGGAAGCGAAGAGGTGTTGGAGGCGATCACGGGCAGACCACGCGCCATGGCTTCCAGAACGGGCAGTCCAAAGCCTTCTTCCAGCGAGGGGAACAGCAGCGCTGTGGCTTCCGCGTACAGTGCATCAAGCGTTGGCTCGTCGGTGTAGCCCAGCAGACGGATGCGGTCCCTCAGGCCGCGGTCGTGGATGAAATTCAGCACCTTCTGAGCGCCGTGGCCGGCGCTGCCGACGACAACCAGGCGCGCCGATGTGCTAGGCAAAAGGCGGTTGATGGACTCGACCGCCGCCAGCGTGTTCTTCCGCACCTGAATAGCGCCCACCGAGAGGAAAAACGGTCCCTCACCAGCCAGTCGGCGCGCCCGCTGCCGGGCATCAACGGAAGGCGGCCGGAGTGCCTGCTCAACCCCATGGTGCACAACCGCGCAGGATTCTTTCCGCAGCCCCAGTAGCCGGCAGAGCTTGTCGCGAGTATAGGCAGAAACGCAAATGACGCGGTCGGCGCGCGTGACTGCATCCCTGATTGAGGCCGAGAACCGCGCCCGAAACGCCGGAGTGGAGTAGTCTTCTGCCGAAAGCGCGAACACATCGTGGACCGTCACGACTTGGTGCTGGAACTGGTAACGAGGCAGGCGCTGATTCAGCCCGTGAAACAGGTCCACCTGCCCAGGCAGGCGCCAGTTCAGCGGTTCCTGGAGCCAGCAGGAGCGGAACGGCAGCCCGTCAAAGTGGCGGCCCAGGCGCAAGACGCGCGGCCAGCGCGCGCATAGGGTGAGCCGGAGTTCGGGGACTCCGGAGAGTTCCCGGATGAGCCGGTCGGAATAGCGAGCCACTCCCGATGGATGGGGGTCCAGCGCATAGGTGGCATCCAACGCCAGGCGCACGCCTCATCTTACATCGCGATCTTCCATCGCGGTGCTGCGGGCCTTGTAGCATCCGGAATCATGCCGGGCGCGTCAGCCAAGGCACGCTAGGTCGGCTGCCACAGGCGGGAGGGCTTCTCCGGGATGGTCTCCAATTCCTGTAGCAGCGCCCGAATTTCCTCGGTGAGCCGTACGATATTGGTGAAGCGGCGTGCCAGCGACGGGGGGAGTTCAGGTGACTTCAAGGCCATTTCCGCGCTGCCCAAGATGCCGGTCAGCGGGTTGTTGAGTTCGTGTCGGATGGAAAGGGCCAGGGCGCGCAACTGGTCCTGGGACTCCAGGTGCAGCGCCTGCGATTGCGTCTTCCACAAACGCGCGGACAACAGGGCCTGTTCCAACACCGGTTCCAAAAACACCGACAAGGTCGGACCGGTGGGCACATATCCGGCGGCCCCCAGCGACAGGGCCCGGGCGGCCTGGAGCTCGGCTCCCGGTTCCACCAGCACAACGACCGCAGCTTCGGGATGGGCGCGCAACACCTCTTCCAGGGTTTCCAAACCGTAGCCATCCGATGGCCGCAGGGCCAGAATCAAGGCTGCATAGCGCCCCGAGCGCAGCCGCCAGAGCACTTCCTCGGCTCGGTGGGCCTGCTGCACATGCCAGCGTTCCCTGAGGGCATCCTCAATCGTCATGCCCTGGCGAAAATCGCTCATCGCCAGCACGGGGCGCATGGCTCCCCCTTCCAAACGCTTCATAGCGGCCCTTTCCAACATTGTTCGCCGAGGAAGCTGCCGCAAGAACCTTGGCGTACCTTTTCATGCAGGCACATCGACACAACCGCTCCAGATGGCCCCGAGCTTTGCTCGGATTAGCTGTCAGGAGAGCAGGCGAAGGGCCAAACTAGGTGTTAGGAGCAGAAGGAGTTAGGAGGCCAGTGACTCCCAAACCGGAAACGGAATCCCGTTTCGGAATCAACGCACCCCGTACTCCTTTAGCTTCCGGTACAAGGTGGTTTTGCCGATGCCGAGCATCCGTGCGGCCAACAGCTTGTCCCCCCTCGCCTCGGTAACGGCCCGCAGGATGGTCTGCCGTTCCAGTTCGCTCAACTGAAGCACCGGCTCGCCGCCCGCAGGCACCGGCGGCGCGGCCCGCCGCGGATTCTGCAAGTTGGTGGGCAGGTCGGCGACGTGCAACACAGGGCCGGAGCCCAGGGCCACGGCCCGTTCGATGCAGTTCTCAAGCTCCCGGACGTTGCCGGGCCAGTCGTAGGCCAGCAAGCAGTTCAATGCCTCTTCCGACAGCGCCGGGCGGCGCCGTTGGCTGCCAGAAAATCTGTCCAAAAACTGATGCGCCAGCAGCGGGATGTCCGACTTGCGCTCGTGCAGCGGCGGTAGCCGCAGCATGACCACATTCAGACGAAAGTACAGGTCCTTACGAAAGACGCCCTCTTGAATAGCCGATTCCAGATCGCGGTTGCTGGCGGCGATGATGCGGGCATCGAACTTCACTGCGCGCGTGCTGCCCACTGGCTTGACTTCTCGTTCCTGCAGGGCCCGCAGAAGCCTGGACTGCAGGTCCACCGGCATTTCGGCGATCTCGTCCAGAAAGACAGTGCCTCCCTGGGCTGCTTCCAGCAATCCCTGCTTGGTGCGCAAGGCTCCGGTGAAGGCTCCGCGCACGTAGCCGAACAGCTCACTTTCGATCAGCGTGGGCACGAGGGCGCTGCAATCCACCGGCAAGAAGGGCTTTTCGCGCAGCGGCCCGCTCTGATGAATGGCTCTCGCCACCAGCTCCTTGCCTGTGCCACTCTCGCCCACAATCAGCACTGGATAGTGGCTCTGGCTGACCTTGACGATCATCTTGAACAGCTTCTGCATCGAGGGAGCCGTGCCCAACAACTCGCCGTAGCCGTTGCGGAAGCGCACCTGTTCCCGCAGCAGCCGGTTCTCACTGATCAGGTCCGCCTTGTGCACAATCCGCTCCAGCAACAGCTTGACTTCCTCAATATTGAAGGGCTTGGTGAGATAGTCGCAGGCGCCCAGCTTCATGGCCTGTACGGCGGAGGGAACACTGCCGTAGGCGGTCATGATTAGCACCTCAGTTTGCTGTGAGCGGCTCTTGACCTTCTCCAGCAGCTCCATCCCGTTCATGCCGGGCATCTTCAGGTCGGCCATGAGCACGTCCACGTGCTCACGCTCCAGCACTTCCAGTGCTTTCTCGCCGTTGGTTGCCACCGAAACGCGGTAGCCTAGAGCATCGGCAATTTCGCTGCATAGTTCGCGAACCACTTCCTGGTCATCTACGATCAGGACGTGAACCGGAAGCTCCGAACTCTCCTTGGGTACGTCCACAACGGCAACTGAGGTACTCACGCCTCCCCCTAGCTATATAAACATTTTCCCCAGGCAAAGCAAGCCGCTTGCCGCTTTTGGATTGGCTGAAAAAAAAGCAGTTAGCTACTATAGCCAGCGGGACAGGGGCCGGCAGTATCCCATTTCGGGAAAGAAAGTCCCAATTTGACCTTCCATCCCACGCCTAGCCGTTGGTGCAGGCTGGGGAGGTGCTTATTCGGGGACTCGCAGGGGTTGGTCAGACGCCAGGAAGTCACGAATGAAAGCGTGCTCACTATGGTGTATCTGCTCCATCGGACCGAAAAAAGCCACCTGGCCTTCGTGCAGAAACACCACCCGGTCGGCCAGCTTGCGGGCCAGTTGGGTATCGTGGGTCACCACCACCGAGGTTAGCCGGAGTTGACCCTTCAGGCGCTGGATGAGGTCGGCGATATGGATGGACATCAGAGGATCCACCATCGTGGTAGGTTCGTCGTAAAGGATGGCTTCAGGCTTGGCGGCCAGGGCGCGGGCGATGGCCACCGCGCGCTTCATTCCGGTGCTGAGCTCCGCAGGCATGCGCTCGCGCAGTTCGCCGATGTTCACTAGGTCCAACATGCCCTCCACGATCGTCTCAATGTCCTGCTCGGTCAGTTCGGCGCGCTCGCGCAGCGGGAAGGCCACATTCTCAGCCACGCTCAGCGAGTCGAACAGGGCCCCGGATTGGAACACCAGCGTCACCCGCTTGTGGATCTCCAGCAGTTCCGGCTCGGTGGCCTCCGTGATGTCCTGGTGGGCCACAAACACCCGGCCCGCGTCCGGCCTCAGGAAACCCATGATGTGCGACAGGGCAACGGATTTGCCGACGCCGCTGCGGCCCAAGATCACCAGGGTCTCGCCCGGATCGACCTGAAAGCTGACCTGCTCCAGCACGGGCTGGGTGTCGAAGGTTTTCGAGACCTGGCGGAACTCGATGTAGTGGGGTGTGCTTTCCTGCATCGATTTGCTGGCCTGGCCGCTCGCTCAACTCAGGTGGTGGTGACCCTGCTTGCTTGGCCATCCCCATTCTTAATCACAATCCTCATTCTTGAACACAATCCTCGGCAATCCAAGGGGCAGGGTGGAACACAAGCTGCCTGGCTCCTACTCTTTGCGGACTGCAGCCGGCTGCAATTTTCTCAGGGGAAGTCGTCGAATCTCGCTGGAAAGGCACAGCGGCCTTTCATAAGTCATGTAAATTCAATCGGTTAGGATTTAGCGTAGAATCCTAACGAAACCCTCACCGAACCTCTTGACAAGCGGATTCCACTTTTCTAGTATTAGCACTCTTGGCGCGCCGAGTGCCAAACCGACGTTCCACTTTACTCTGGTTTCCAGGGCCCTGGCCGGACCTGAGTGCGGCAGGGCTCACCGGCGTGAGAGCCAGCCAAACAAAACATGGGAGGAAAGGAGTTTCCGGTATGAAGATTCGTCCGTTGCATGACCGCATTCTCATCAAGAGAGTTGCGGAGGAGGAAACGGTGCGCGGTGGCATCATCATTCCTGACTCGGCCAAGGAGAAGCCGCAGGAGGGAGAGGTGATCGCCGTCGGCAATGGCAAGATTCTGGAAAACGGCCAGCGCGTGGCGCTGGATGTGAAGGAAGGGGACCGAATTCTGTTCGGCAAGTACGCGGGATCGGACATCAAGATCGAAGAACAGGAATACCTGATCCTGCGGGAAGACGAGGTTCTCGGCATACTGGCCGCCGCGGCAAAGCCGGCGGGCAAGCGGAAGTGAAAATTTCATCTGAGCGAGGAGAAGACAGGTTATGGCAAAGCAAGTCGTACATGGGGAAGCGTCAAGGCAGGCGGTGCTGCATGGCATCAACATCCTGGCCGACGCGGTAAAGATTACGCTAGGCCCCAAGGGGCGCAACGTTATTCTGGAGAAGAAGTTCGGCTCCCCGAGCATCACCAAGGACGGGGTGACGGTGGCCAAGGAAATCGAACTGGAAGACAAGCTGGATAACATGGGCGCGCAGATGGTGCGCGAAGTGGCCTCCAAGACCAGCGACGTGGCCGGCGACGGGACCACCACCGCCACCGTTCTGGCTCAGTCCATCTTCCGCGAGGGGGTCAAGACGGTGGCCGCCGGCGCCAACCCGATGGCTCTGAGGCGCGGCATTGAGAAAGCTGTAGAGGTGACCGTGGAAGCCATCCAGAAGCTGTCGCAGCCGGTCTCGGGCAGCGCCATCGCCCAGGTGGGCATCATCTCGGCTAACAATGACTCGACTATCGGCAACATCATCGCCGAGGCCATGAAGAAGGTGGGCAAGGACGGGGTCATCACCGTCGAGGAAGCCAAGACCATGGAGACCCAACTGGACGTGGTCGAAGGAATGCAGTTTGACCGCGGCTATCTGTCCCCGTACTTCGTCACCGATCCCGAACGGATGGAGGTGGTCTTGGAAGATCCCTACATCCTGATCCACGAGAAAAAGATTTCCGTGATGAAGGACCTGCTGCCGCTGCTGGAGCAAATCGCCCGAGCCGGCAAGCCGCTGCTGATTGTATCCGAGGACGTGGAGGGCGAGGCGCTGGCCACCCTGGTCGTCAACAAGCTGCGGGGCACGCTGGCCTGCGCCGCCGTCAAGGCGCCAGGCTTCGGCGACCGCCGCAAAGCCATGCTGGAGGACATCGCCGTCCTGACCAACGGCAAGCCCATCATGGAGGAGACCGGGATTAAGCTGGAGAACATCCGCCTGGAGGACACGGGCCGGGCCAAGCGGGTCACCATTGACAAGGACAACACCACCATCATCGAGGGCGCCGGCTCCACCAAAGCCATTGAAGGCCGGGTCAAGCAACTCCGCACCCAGATCGAGGAGACCACCTCGGACTACGACCGGGAAAAGCTGCAGGAGCGGCTGGCCAAGCTGATCGGCGGCGTGGCAGTGATCAAGGTCGGCGCGGCCACCGAGACCGAGATGAAAGAAAAGAAGGCGCGCGTCGAAGACGCCATGCACGCCACCAGGGCGGCTGTGGAAGAAGGGATCGTGCCCGGGGGTGGGGTAGCCCTGCTGCGCGCTGGTTCAGCGCTAGATAAGCTCAAGCTGGGCGGCGACGAGCAGACCGGCGTGAACATCGTGAAACGTGCCCTGGAGGACCCCCTGCGGCAGATCGCGCAGAACGCCGGTCACGAGGGCGCCATCGTTGCCGAGCGAGTGAGGGCTGACAAGAGTCCCAACTTCGGTTTTAACGCGGAGACGGCTGAGTACTCAGACCTGGTGAAGGCAGGCGTGATTGACCCGACCAAGGTCGTTCGCTTCGCCTTGCAGAACGCCAGCTCGATCTCCGCGCTGCTGCTGACCACCGAAGCGCTGGTGGCTGAGCTGCCGGAGAAGGAGAAAGCTCCGCCCGCCATGCCGCACGGCGGCATGGGTGGCGATTTCTAAACAGGACCTAGCCTCAAATTCCTCACGGGCCGCCTTCGGGCGGCCCTTTTTTTTCTGGCGCGACGGAGACTTCGGAAGCTGATCGCCGTGCGGGGAGCAGTTACTTTAGCGGTTACTTGTTGAGGAGGGTTTCCAAGAAGTGGCGGAGGAAGCGGTCGGCGTCCACCTCGACGGCGACCTGGATGCCGTGCTGCGCCAGCTCTTCCGGGCTATCGCGCCCGGGGACGGTGGCGCCGGCGGTAAATTCGCCCTGCGTTTCTAACTCGAGCACCATGCTCTTGAGCTGGACCAGGGAACGGTCGGCCACGACGGCGACCGCTAGTGGATCGTGCAGCACGGGCATCTGCTGCCGGTCGCCTTTCTGCCAGGCGCGGAGAAGCGCGCTGAGCAGCTTCAGCACGGGGGTGTCGCGGTTGGCCAGCGCCTCCACCTGCTCGGGCTTCATGCGGCATTTCATGGTGACGTTCAGGCCGACCATAGTGATAGGCAGGCCCGATTCGAACACCACCCGGGCCGCCTCCGGGTCCATGCGCAGGTTGTACTCGGGCTGTGGCCGGTCGAGCGTGCCCCCCATCACTACAATCTGCTTCACCGACTCTTTCAGCCGGGGCTCACGCATCAGGGCCAGGGCAATGTTGGTCAGTTGACCGTAGGCGACCAGGGTCAGCTTTCCCGGCTGTGCCAGCACCTGCCGCGCGATCCAATCGGGGGCAAATTCGGCCGCAACGGCGCCCCGCGGCGCCGGCCAGGACTGAAGCGCCTGCATTTGCGGCCTCCTGTCGGCCCCCTCCATCGGTTGGTTTCCTTTCAGCAGCCGGTTTCGCGCTCCGCGCAGCACCGGCACGTCTTGGCGGCCCAGCAGTTCCAGGAGCTTCAGCGCTATCGGTGCGCGATGGGAGCCGCCCATGACGGTGGTAACGCCCTGTACTTCGATCAGGGGGTGTTTGACGGCGTAGACCAGGGCCAGCGCGTCATCGATGCCGCCGCCGATATCGGTATCAAGTATGACGGGAATCTTTTCCTGCGATTTTTCTTGCCCTGCCGCTGATGTGGAAAGGGCCGCGGAGAAGGCCAGGGTAGCCACCGCCACCAGCAATGCCATTGGACCGCTCACGGTTTTCCCCGTCGCTTCCTTTCCACCTTCAGGTGGGTTAGCATATCGCACTTGCTCGTCAAGGGCTTGTCCGTCAAGGGAAAGAAAGAATGAGAAGCCTGAACGGGAAAAGGATCCCGACACAATGAAACTGGCCAGCTACAGGTGGAAAGACGAAACGCACTGCGGAGTTTTCTCCGACGGGCGGCTGTACCGTCTGGGGAGCCGAATCGCCGAATTCCTCCGGGGCGCGCAGCCCCCGCAGCTTCCTGACCTCGGCTCGCTGCCGTCGGCGGCGCTGGAGGAGGTGCAGCTGCTGGCGCCGGTGCCAGATCCGGAGAAGATTATCTGCATCGGCCTGAACTACCGCGAGCACGCCCGCGAGGCGGGATTGGAAGCTCCCAAGTATCCGATGTTCTTCGCTAAGTACCGCAATGCGCTGGCCGGTCCCTATGATCCGATCGTGCTGCCGCGCGTCACCAACAAGGTGGACTATGAGGCGGAGCTGGCGGTGGTGATGGGCAAGACCGGCAAGCACATCCCCGAGGAGCGTGCATTGGAGTATGTGGCCGGCTACATGGCTTTAAACGACGTCAGCGCCCGCGACTTTCAGCGCCGCACGTCCCAGTTTCTCCAGGGCAAGACCTTCGACACCTTTGCACCCTGCGGGCCGTTCCTGGTGACGGCTGACGAAGTGCTTGACCCACACGCTCTGGCAGTGCGCCTGCGCCTGAATGGCCAACTGATGCAGGATTCCAGCACGCGCGACTTCATCTTCACGATCCCGCAGTTGATCGCCTACCTCTCTGACATCTTCACCTTTGCGCCGGGCGACATCATTTCTACCGGTACCCCGCAAGGGGTGGGCTATGTGCGCAAGCCACCGGTGTATCTGAAATCGGGGGATATGGTGGAGGTGGAAGTCGAGCAAGCGGGCACCTTGCGCAACCCGGTGGTCGCCGAAGCCTGAGGAGCCGGACAGATTCCGCATCTAAGGAAAGAAACGAGATGCTGCTGACCTTCAGTCTTTGCCTCCTGCTGGGCGGGGCTGCCGGGCTGGGCGGCGGGTTACAGCCGATGTCCGGCATACAGCCGCTGAGCCTGAAGGCTCAGCCCGCACCGGGCGGGCGCTCCCGCTTTTTCCAATCGGGCTTCTTCTGGTTCGGGTCCGGCTCGTGGCGGAGCCGACGACCCCAGCTCACGCCCGGCGTGTCCCCTCCCCTTCCGCTGCCGCCGGCGCACCTGCCGCTAGCGAATCTGCCGCCCAGACAGCTGCCACCGGAAACCCTGCTGGCGTTCAGAAATGGAAGCATTCTCGCGGTCCGCAGCTACCGCATCGAAGGGCGTTCCATCCACTACACGACGAACTATGGCGCGCAAAACCAGGCCGCGCTGGATGCCCTGGACCTGGAGCCTTCGCGCCGGCTGAATGAAGACCGCCAGGTGCCCTTCGACGTGCCTTGAGCACTTTGGAAAGCCAGCTCTGCCGTCAGCACAACGCACAGAGCCGCGATTTTCAGGGAGTGGTCGCTGCGTGAGCGTTTCAGGCGCTTACTTAAGGCTCGCAGCGCACGCTGGTGGGAGGCGTCTGGGAGCAGCGGATGCTGTCTGTCATCCCGGAGGCCAGGAACGCGCAGGCGTTGTCAGTAGCGGTCCGCTGCGCCTCTTCGCGTGTGGCCCCGGCCGCGCTGCGGCACTTGGTCTGCCTGTCGAACTCGATGCAAACCTCGCAGGTGTACTGGCTCAAACCCATGCTGGCGTAGAGGATTAGCAGCAGGACGGCAACGCCAAAAGCGGCCGCCGCCACCTTCGCCCGGGTTCGCGCGTTCCCCGCCATTGTTTCACCTTAGCAGAAGAACAGGCCAACGGGAGCAGAAGAACAGGCCAACGGGAGCTGATGCCCGCTCGCGCTGGCCGAAACCGCCGCGGAGCAAGGGGCACGACCCTAGCGATGAGCGGAGGCGAGTGCTCAGACCGGTGATTCCATGTCGCTGAGGCGGTAAAGGCTGAGGGTACTGGAGCCTTGCTCGAGGACGCGAAAGCAGGCCAGGCCGGCGTAGCACGGCTCGAGCGACCAGCGACGGGCGTGCTCGGCAATCACCACGGCACCGGGACGAAGCAACGGGCTGCGGCCCAGGTACCTCAAGACACGATGGTACTCCGGCAGGGCCGCATAGGGGGGATCGAGGAATACGAAGTCAGCCGGATGCGTGGCGCCCTTGAGCGCCCGCAACACGTCCCGCTCCATTACGGCTGAGCGTTGCTTTAGTCCCAAGGCAGCAATATTGAGGCGCAGCACGCGTGCCGCCTCCCGGCGGCCCTCCAGGAACACGGCAAAGGCCGCTCCGCGGCTCAGTGCTTCCAGGCCGACCGCCCCGCTGCCGGCAAAGCAGTCGTACCAGACCGAGCCCACGACGTTGGTCCCGAGCACATTAAAAAGAGTCCCGCGGAGCTTGTCGCTGGTGGGCCGGGTTGCCTGCCCGGCAATGGTTTTCAGCCGACGGCTGCGAAATTCTCCGGCAATAATCCGCATGGGCGGACTCTAAGGTCTCCCCCAATACCTCGGGTCTTCAGTTTCCGGCCCCGATTGCTCAGCCCACCCCGATTGCTCAGCCCACTTGGATGAGGCCATAGCGGCGCCACCAGTGCTCTCGGACGTAGTTTACCAGGGCCACAGCTTGCTCGCGCGAGGGTGGTTGCTCGATGAATTGCACAGCGTGGCGGCGAGCCAGTTCCAGGATTTCGCGGTCGCGCAGCAGATCGGCAACACGGAAGGCCGGCAGGCCCGACTGGCGTGTGCCGACAAACTCGCCCGGACCGCGGAGCGCCAAATCGGTCTCGGCAATCTCAAAGCCATCCTGCGTGCGTACCAGCACCCCGATGCGCTCCCGGGCCTCCTCGGTCAGCGGTCCGGAGCTCAGCAGGATGCAGTAGGACTTTTCCCGGCCGCGGCCCACTCGCCCGCGCAACTGATGCAGTTGCGCCAGACCGAAGCGCTCGGCGTGCTCGATCACCATTACGGTGGCGTTGGGCACGTCCACGCCGACCTCCACCACGGTGGTGCAGACCAGCACCTGGATTCGGCCGGCCTTGAAGCCGGTCATCGCGCGTTCCTTCTCCTCGGCCGAGAGGCGACCGTGCAGCAGGCCCAGCCGCAACTCCGGGAAGACTTGGCGGGACAAGCGGTCGTACATTTCCAGCGCGCTCTTGAGGTCGGTTTTCTCCGACTCCTCCACTAGTGGGTAGACGATGTAAGCCTGACGCCCGGCGGCTGCCTCCTTTCGGACGAACTCGTAGACCTCGGCGGCGCGGCTGTCCCGAGCGTGCCGGGTCACGATCGCCCGCCGCCCTGGCGGCAGCTCGTCAATCACGGAAACGTCCAGTTCGCCGTAGAGCGTCAGAGCCAGAGTGCGCGGAATCGGGGTGGCGGTCATCACCAGCGTGTCGGGCCAGGACCCTTTCTGCATCAGGCGCAGCCGCTGCAACACTCCGAAGCGGTGCTGCTCGTCCACAATCACCAGGCCCAGAGCCGCAAACTCCACGTCCTGCTCCAGCAGGGCGTGGGTTCCGACGACGATGTGGATCAGCTTCTCGCGGATCAGGTGCTTCAGTTTGGCCTTTTCTCCCGGAGTGGCGGCGCTGGTCAGCAGCGCCACCTGGTAGCCGGCAGCGCGCAGCAGGCTGCGGAAGTAGAGGTAGTGCTGGGCTGCCAGGATTTCGGTGGGCGCCATCACCGCTACCTGGTAGCCGTTTTCGATGGCGACCACGGCGGCTTGCAGCCCCACGATGGTCTTGCCGCTGCCGACATCCCCCTGCAGCATCCGGTTCATCGGCTGGGGCGCAGCCATGTCGGCTGCGATCTCCTTTAACACGCGCTTCTGTGCCGCGGTCGGGTGGAAGGGCAGCACTGCCTTGATCTTTTCGCGGACGGTGTCGTTCAACTGGAACTGTACGCCGGACGCCTGGCGCGCCTTCCGCCGCTTGAGCGCCATGCCGGTTTCCAGGAAGAAAAATTCCTCGAAGATCAGGCGGAACTGCCAGGGGGAGCGGAAGCGCGCCAGCGCCACCAGGTCGGCATCAGGGTCGGGGAAGTGCGCCTTGGCCAGTGCCTCCCAGCGGCGGGGAAGGCCCAGCGGCTCGCGTACCGCCGCCGGCAGCGGATCCTCCACCGTGCCCAGCTGGTCCATCACAGTGTAGATCAGGCGACGAAAGAAGCGGGAATTCAACCGTCCGCTGCCAGCGGTTTCGTAGATGGGGACGATGCGTCCTACCTCCAGAGAGGGACCGGCCGGCTCGCCCTCGCCGTCGCCGGCCACCACCTCGTACTGCGGGTGCATCATCTGGAGTTGGCGGCCGTGGCGGTCTGCCTCTACGCGACCGTGCACGGCCAGCACCTGGCCGGCCGTGATAATTTTCTTCAAATAGTCGGAGTTGAACCAGCGGCAGCGGAGGCGGTGGGACCCTTCTGCCAGCACCGCTTCAAAAATGCTCTGGCGGCGGCGTCGGGGCTCATAGGCGCGCGCCCCGCGCACCGCAGCCACCACAGTTGCCGTTTCGCCCGGTTGGACCTGATGGAGGGCCCGCGGATGGGTGCGATCTTCGTACCGCCGTGGAATGTAATACAGCAAGTCCTCGACGGTGACAATTCTCTTGGTTTCCAGGATGCGGGCCCGCTCCGGCCCCACCCCTTTGATGTATTTCAACTCGGTGGCCAGCGTCAGCATGAGCTGTCCGGCGCAATGCAACCGTCCACGGCCGCCATCGAGAAACAACAGCCGGTTCCTATAGTACACTTTGTTGGGAATTGAACCGGGACCGAATCCATGGCTTATCCGACAGTTCCTACCCTCGCTGAACGCGTGCTCCGGTGACCCTCCCTTCAGGCAAGGTCGGTGGCTTGGCTGTCAGTTGGCGGGATCGCTACCCTCTCTACGCCGCCGCGGCTTCCTTCTACCTGCTGGCGTTGGCGAACGTGGCCGTGCTGTTCTCGATTTTCCTCAGCCAAACCCTGCTGGGGCTGGGCTTGATCGCCCTGGTGCTGGGACGCCAGAAACTCCAAGCCCCGCCAGCGATGCTCCCGCTGGGGCTGTTCGTTCTTTGGACGCTCGCCTCGCTGGCTCTTTCCCCGCAGCCGGTATTGGGCCTCCCTCAGATAAAGAAGTTTTACATCTTCCTGGTCCTGGTGGGGGCCTACAGCGCATTTCGCAATGTGGTGCAGGTCCACCGCGTCTTCCGGGCGCTGTTTGTCGCGGCTTCGGCGGCGGCCGTGCTGGCCATCGCCGAGTTCGGTCTTTACTACCAGAGCCTGCACTCAAATCGCGATTTTTACATATATTATGCGCAGTCCCGCATCACCGGCTTCATGAGTCACTGGCAGACCTTCAGCGGCGAGCAGATGCTGGTGCTGGCGGTGCTGCTGGCGTTCCTGCTGGCCTCCAGCGTGCGGCCGTGGTGGACTTGGGCAGCCGCGACCCTCATCAGCCTGTCGCTTCTGCTGGCGTTCACCCGCGGCGTCTGGCTGGGCTGCCTAGCGGCGCTGGTCTACCTGCTGTGGGACCTGCGCCGGCGCTGGTTGCCAGCGATCCCGGTGGCGCTGGTGTTGCTCTACCTGGTTTCGCCGCCCCTGGTCCAGTTGCGGGTGCGTTCATTGTTCAGCACGCAGTCGGAAGACCCCATCCGTGCGCGCGTTCTAATGACCCACACAGGCCTGAATATGATCCGGCAGCATCCGCTGTTTGGCATCGGTCCCAACCGGGTGCAGTACTGTTTCGATGAGTATCGGCCACCTCCCCTCGGCCCGAAGCCAGAAGCCTATTACGGGCACCTCCACAGCAATTACCTGCAGATCGCCGCCGAGCGCGGGTTACCGTGCCTGGCCTTTTTCCTTTGGCTGCTGCTGGCAGCTCTCCGCGACCAGCGACAGCTCGCCCCGCGTCTGGCCCCCCAATACCGCTACATCGCGCACGGGATCGGGGCCGCCGTGGTGGCGGTGCTGGTGGCGGGCGCCTTCGAGTACAACTTTGGCGATTCGGAAGTAGCTATGCTGCTGCTGTTTTACCTGAGCCATGGGTACACGGTGCGTCGCGGGTTGGAACAGGCCAGCGAGCCGCCACAGCCGGCTGAAGTGGCTGCGTTGCGGGATGGCTAGTGACGGAGTCCCGAGGGCATAGACAACGGACTTGAAGAAAACAGCATGGCGGTGCGTTCGGTGCTGCCTGTTCAACACCACCGTTCAACGCCGCCGCAGCGCAACCGCGGCGCGAGAGGTTAGGAAGGTAGGTTCCAGATGGCGTCCCGTTTTCTCGACGAAAAGCAGGTGGTGCGCTACCGTCAATTCCACTTCGATTTTCCTGAGCGCACTCTGGCCGGCAAGGTCGTGCTGGTCGCCGGCGGCTCGGGCGGGCTCGGCAGCGCTACCGCTGCGATGCTGGTGAAGGAAGGGGCCACGGTCGTGCTCGGCTACCGCACTAACCGTGCGCGCTCCGAGGCGCTGGCCACAGCGCTGGCAACCTACGGCAGCGGGTGCGTACACCTGGTGGAGGGCGACCTAAGGGAAGCCTCTGCCCGCCAGCGCTATCTGGCGGCTGCCGACCAGGGGGAGCTCTACGGCCTGGTCAGTTTTGTAGGAGATCCCGCACGGCTGCCCCCTGGTGCGCCCGCCGGCGAACAAGGGCAGGAAGCTTTGCAGCAATCTCTGGAAGCCTCGTGGGGCCTGAATTTTCTCGCCCCGATCTTGCTGGCCCGCTTGGCGGGCGAACGGATGCTGTCGGCCGGCACGCCAGGCAGCATCGTGCTGTTTTCTACCATGCAAGCGGTAGGTGTCTTCGAGGGCAGTGTCTCTTACGCGGCTCCCAAGTCCGCGCTGATTCACGCAGCCAAGATCCTGGGTAAGGAATGGGGCGGGGAGGCCAACATCCGGGTGAACGTCGTGGCGCCCGGCGCTACGATCGCTGGTATGGCGGAGGGCAGCATCCGCAGCGGCAAATACGATGTTTACGTGGAGAGAGGAATCGTCCCGCGGTTTGGCCGTCCCGAGGACATTGCCCGTGCCGTCCGGTTCCTGCTGGAGCCGGACAACTACGTCACCGGGCAGGTGCTGACGGTGGACGGCGGCCTTACGTTGCGCCGCGACCTCCGATGAATGCTCAGCTCGGCCATCGGCTCCTTTTGCACCACAGTTCCGAACTGTGAGCGTGAGCCGTTGTCAGGCTATGGCGCTTCCTACGCGGTGGAGGCTTTTCCGGGCGAATGACAAGAAGTGGGGATGACACGAAGAGCGAGGAAACGCGCTAACATCGCACAGCCTTGCTCTCCGCGCACCCTCTGATTCCATTTCGGGGCGGTTCAGAGAAATACCGGC
Source organism: Terriglobia bacterium (assembly GCA_965223005.1). Lineage (GTDB taxonomy): Bacteria > Acidobacteriota > Terriglobia > JAJPHL01 > JAPKYU01 > CBDBKE01. Next base: position 983,336 of record CBDCVK010000010.1, read on the forward strand.
CACCGACTGAGTCAGCGGGCCAGGCGGGAGGCCCGAGCAACATCGGAAACGCACAACACAGTGTTCACCTTCCTACCGGTTCCGCCGCTGGCGTAGGCGTAATCAATATTGATGCCGGCGACGGCCAACTTCTCGGCGACTGCGGCCAACGCCCCAGGTTTGTCCGGCAATGCGACCACCAGCACGTCCTCTTCCGTGGGGTCCAAGCCCTGGGCCTGCAAAGCCTTCTTGGCGCGGACAGGGCTATTCACCAGCAGGCGGATCGGACTTCGGTCACCGCTTCCCACACAGATCAGCCCCGTGATGTTCACCTTGCTGTCGGCCAGCGTGCGGACCACATGGGCCAATGTCCCAACAGCGTCCGGCACATAAACGGTCAGTTGCTTGGCTTTCATAGTAGCCCGAGAGTAGCACAAAGTCTGGCTGAGCAGGGATGGGTCAAGCCAATGCTTGCCCGGTTGGCGAGGCCGTTGCAGGGGCTCGGCAGCTTCACCCAAGATGCCACTTCGGGTCAGGGCGGCTCCTGAACACCATCACCTGGCCCAACTCCACGCAGGAGAACCAGCAGGCTGCTGAGACCGGCACAAACTAAGAATCTTTGCGGCTGCGCGCATTCAAAAGCTGGTCAGGGCTTTGGCTTTCTCGCGGACTTGCTGTGCCCGAGCCGGTTTGCCGGCGCGGGCGAAGGCATCGGCCAGCGTCTTCAAGATGTCGGCGTTCTTCCACCCGGTGGCCTCTGCGGCCGCCGTGGCCAGCTCGACCGCGCGTTGTGGGTTTGCCAGGAGGGGGTCGGTGACGGTCAGAAACAGGCGTGCCAGGTTGTACTGTGCCATCAGCAGGTTGGGAGCTGCTTCCAGCGCTTTTTCGTAGGCGGCGATGGCCTCTGCCGGTCGTCCCATCTGTTCCCAAGTTTGGGCTTTGCCCAGCAGGCCCTCAGGATGGTTCGGCTTGAGGACGAGGGCCTGCGCGTACTGGGCGAGCGCCTCATCCCAGTCTTCAGCGCGGCGGCGGGCGTCAGCCAGGGAAAGCCGCGCGTTCCAGTCCCGGGGCGCCACCTCGACGGCTTTTGAAAAGGCGGCAATGGCCCTCGGATAATCTTTCTTTTTCATAGCCACGGCGCCCAGAGCCAAGTGGGGCTGGGGTACCCAACGGTTCTTTTCCACCGCACGGTGCGCCTGCTGTTCAGCTTCGGCCAGCCGTCCCTGCCGCAGGTAGAGCCGGGCCAGAGACACTTCCAGCAGCGAATCAGGGGCCAGAAGGCCCATCTTCTTGTATTCGGCTTCGGCTGCCTCGAGGTCACCGGCAGCCTCGTAGGCCAGTGCCAGCGCGTAGTGGGCTTCGGCGCTGGTCGGGTCAGCCTCCACGGCCTCTTTGGCCAGTGCCAGGGCCTGCTGCCATTCCCCTTGGCCAATCAGACGCCCGGCCTCAACTGCTTTCTTGTGCGCCTGGACAGAATCGAGCGGGGGCGCAGTGTCTTGGAGCAAAAAAAGGCTCAGCAGCAGCGGAATGAGAAGCGACAGACCCATCGTTGTCTCTCATCATACCCGACAAGGAGACCCGAAGGCCTGACAAGGAGATCCTAGGGCCTGACAAGGAGACCCGAAGGCCTGACAAGGAGATCCGAATGCTGCGTGCGTCGAATGAGTACTTAGGTGGTTGACCTGAGACCCGCCAGTTACCGCTCTGGCTGCCCGCTTTGCGCTTTGGCCTGCTGTAGCTCCGCGATTCCAGCCCGGACTTGATCGGCGTTGGGCGCCTTGGGGCTCTCTTGCAAAAAGGTGCGTAGTTGCTTTTCCGCTTCCTCCAGCTTTCCTTTCTGCCAGTAGATTTGGGCTAGCAACAGGTGGATCTGAGGCACCTGGCGGTGCTCATGCCGGTCCGCTTGCAGAGCGCTCTTTTCGGCCTCCTCCACACGGCCCAGCGACAGGTTGGCGTAGGAGCGGAAGAAATGCCCCGGGCCCAGGGTGGGATAGAGCTGCAAGATCTTGCCCGACGTTTCCAGCAACCGCTGAGGCTCAGGGATTTGCATCCAAGCCAAGTTAACGTAAGCGCTCACCCAGTTGGGGTCGGCGGCAATGGCGTGCTCGAAGGCTTTGAGCGCCTCCGTCTTCTGTTTTTTCCGTATGTAAATCGCTCCCATCTCGTTGAAGGCTTCCGCGTATTCAGGATAAATCTCGGTGGCTTTCTGAAGCCGCCGGAGAGCCTCGTCGTACTTCTTCTTTCGGCCAGCCTTTCGAGCTTTGTTAAATTCCTTCCTGGCTTTCTTGGGAACTTTGAGGCTAGCCAGGCTGACGATGGTCCCGCTCCCGGTCGTTTCGCTGTCCGCAAATAGCCCTCTTCGGACGCCACGTTCCTGGATGATGATTGTGGCAGGGACGTTACCGAAGAAATCCACATCTTCTACATATTCCCACCCGTTGCCCAGATGCACGTGGACCTCATACCGGCGCCCGGACTGCTGCTGCTGTTGCTGCTGAAACCGGAAGGTGCCATCCGATTGGGTTACGGTGCTGTCCACGCGCATCATGTCCCGGTAAAGATCCACGCGCATGTGCAAAAGTGGAGGATCCACGATTCTGCCGGAGATGCCGCCTCCGAAGCGGCCAAACGGGTCGCGTCCGAAGGGGTCTTGCCCGGGGGGCCCGGGCCGCTCTATTCCCGGCTGCGGCCTGCCGGGCTGTGGCTCCCTTCCGGGGGAGGGTTGGGAAGGGCGCGTCGGTGGCGTCTGCCCCTGTCCTGGGGTCGGCTGCTGGGCCCAGAGCACAGAAACAGAAAGTAGCAATACTAAACCCAGGTTTCGAGCCAGAACTACGTTTCGGATTCCCATAAGAAACCTCGCCGTTGGGGGGGGGCTGCTGAGCCACAGCATACGCCCTCTTCCCTCGTGCGGCAACATCGGAATGCCCCAGTCCTCAGTCTCGGCTAGTGTGGAGCCGACTTGAAGATCAAGATGTACTGGTTGGGTAGTACCGTCGGCGAGGCTTCAAGCTTCCAGCCGAAACGCTGGACCTCCTTCACCACTCCATCCCGGTCCAGGCGGACGTGGTCTCGCATCTCGTCCCGCTTGAAGAAATCCACAATGGCAATGCGCCCCTCGGATTTGAGCGCCCTTCGCAGGTGGTCCAACATGGCTTTGGGAAATGCGAAGTGGTGATAGCAATCCAGCATCACTGCCAGATCCATCTCGCCGGGGGGCAAGCGCGGGTTCAGCTCGTCGCCCAGAAGCAACAGGACGTTCTCCAGTCCGAATGTCTGGACCTTTTCGCGAGCACGTTCCAGGAAATCCGGGTAGATGTCTTCGGCGTAGACCAGCCCGCCGGGGTCCACCGCCTTACTCAGGTAGGGCAGTAGAACTCCGGCGCCGGTGCCGATGTCGGCGACGCGGTCGCCCGGCTGGACGTCAAGTGCAGCGATCAGTTCGCGCGGCTTCAACCGCTCGATTCGATCTGGATTTTCCAGGTACGCGACGACCCCGGCGCGCTGCTCCGGCGTGTGGTAATGCTCGTTGGGGACCTGGACTGGTTCCGGCTTCTGTCCCCAGCCGGCACCGCCGAGCAACATCAGGGAAACAGCGAAAATTCTGGGGACGCAGCGATTCCTCATATGGAGAAACTCCGCCAGACTAGCTGATCCGCAGCAGGTTACAACGATCCGGCAGCAGGTTACAACAAGGCACACTTGGGAGCCGATTCCCGGCGCGGAAGCTGTTTGCTAGTTTGGCGAGTGCCTTCGGAACCGGCGATGTGCCGGTCTGGGAAAGGGCCTTATTCGTATAAGCTAGCTTCGTGGAACCCGGCGCGCGAACTACGCTGGATCGCCGTCTTGGACCGCTCACCGCTACGTCCGTAGTGGTGGCCAACATGATTGGAGCGGGCATATTCACCACCTCAGGCTTTATTGCCCGGGATCTGGCCGATCCGGTGGCCCTGCTGACAGTCTGGCTGGTCGGAGGCATGCTCGCGCTGGCCGGGGCGCTCTCCTATAGCGAATTGGGAGCGGCTATGCCAGAGGCGGGTGGCGAGTACGTCTACCTGCGTGAAGCCTACGGACCGCTGGTCGGGTTTCTGAGCGGATGGGTCTCATTTTTCATCGCGTTCACTGGTGGCATCGCGGCGCTGTCCCTGGCGTTTGCGCAGTACGCGGCGCACTTTTTCCCTGCCGTGAGACCCCCGCGGGCGGCAGGGATCGCCCTGGCCATTGCGTTAGTCTGGGGACTGACCGCGGTCCATTCGCTGGGCGTGGGACCGGGCGGTCTGTTCCAACGGATCATCACTGCTGCCAATGTGTCAGCCATTCTGGTCTTGGTCGTGGCTGGCTTCTGGCTGGGAACCGGCGACATAGCCCATTTTCGCCCCGTCGAACCGGCGATATGGAGTAATTTTCCGGTCGCGCTCGTCTTTGTAATGTTTGCCTATAGCGGGTGGAATGCCGCGGCCTACCTCGCGGGGGAAATCCCAGAGCCGGGCCGCAACCTGCCTCTAGCTCTGCTGGGAGGGACGATGCTGGTCACCGGTCTCTACCTGGCACTGAACACTTTCTATCTGTATGCGCTGCCGATCCCGGAGATGGCCGGTGTGGAGGCCATCGCCGAGAAGGCCAGCGTGGCCGCTTTCGGGCCGGTGGCCACGCATCTGGTGACGGCGACGCTGCTGCTGGCGTTGGCCGGTTCCGCCAGTGCCATGGTCCTGGCTGGGCCGCGCGTCTATTTTGCCATGGGGCGCGATGGCGTCTTCCCCCGGGCGATTGCCACCGTGCACCCCCGTTTCCATACCCCGGCGCGGGCTATCTTCCTGCAGAGCGCTTGGAGTTCAGTATTGATCTATTTCTGGGGAAGCTTCGAACGGCTGATCGTCTACACTGGCTTCACCCTGGTGGTGTTCTCAGCGCTTGCGGTGCTGGCCGTGCCAGTGTTGCGCCTTCGCCGTCCCGATTTACCCCGCCCCTATCGCGTTCCTGGCTATCCCGCGGTGCCCGTATTGTTTGTGCTGGTGTCGGGATGGATCGCCGTCTTCACCCTGTACGGGCGTCCCCGGGAATCCTTGCTAGGGCTGCTGACCGTGGCCGCCGGGGTGCCGTTCTACCTGCTGTTCCGCCGGTCGCGCCGGCGCGGTTAATCCTTCATTTTTGTATTATGAGGACCGGCTGGGCCGCTGCGGCCGGTCGTTCCTCGACGAATTTTTCCACCGGATCGCCGGCAGGTGCCAGCGAGTGCGGCTCTAGGCCAAGCCAAGGATGGTGAAGTAGAATGGCGCCATGGCTGCCGCGAAACACTTGCGTGCCCAGATCGTTTCCCGCCAGGACTACGCTCCCGATTTGTGGAGCATCCGCATCGCGCCGGAACAGCCCCTTTCGTTCAAGCCCGGCCAGTACGCCACTCTGGGCGTGCCAAAGGCCGGCAAGGTCATTGAGCGGCCCTATTCGATCGTCTCCAGCCCGGCCGAACCGGAAGTGGAGTTCTTTTTCGAGCTGGTACCGGAGGGAGCGCTGACCCCGCTCCTGTACCCGCTCGGAACCGGCGCCGAGCTGCTGGTGCGCCCGGCCTGCAAGGGCTTGTTCACGCTGGACCGCAAAAGCGGCCGCACCCGGCACCTGATGGTGGCCACTGTGACCGGCGTGGCCCCTTTCGTCAGCATGGTCCGCACCATGGTCCACCAGCCGGAAGAGGGCCACCAACTGTTCGTCCTGGAGGGTGCCAGCCGCTCTTGGGAATTCGCTTACGCCCACGAACTGGAGGAGACCGCCCGCAACCACCCGTGGCTGAAATTTGTTCCCACCGTCAGCCGTAGCTGGGAAGATCCCGAGTGGCGGGGCGAGCGCGGGCGCGTAGACGACGTGCTGCGCAAGTATACCGACCAGCTGGGTCTCACCCCTGAAACCACTACCGCCTACCTGTGCGGGCACCCGACGATGATCGCGAACGCCCACGGCATGCTCCGCCGTGCCGGGTTTCCCAAGGAGTCCGTCAAGGAAGAAGTCTACTTTGTGCTGAAGACTTAGGGTGACTGTCGGGCCGTGGGTCCGATACGCCTTGCGGCAGATGCTTTCCGCCGCAAGTGCCAAGTGGGCCGGGTCTGGCAGTTGCAAACCCAGTAGGCAATCAGGTAACATCGGCTTGCAACTCTTTGCATTCCGCGGGGTTCGAAGTCATGTCCACCCAAGCTGCTCCACGGCCCGGACTGGGAGAAAAAGTACTTCTGGTGACCCAGGACGAGGGGTTGGAGCAATTGCGTCAGTGGCTGCCCGGCGCGCGAGCGGTGAAAGAGGTCTCGATCCTTGGCCTGCAGCCGCCGACCGTCATTATCTCCGACACGCCGGCAGTGTTTTCGACCGAACTGCGCGAGGCGGTGCTAGAGGAGCAGGCGCGGCTGGTTTACGTGCTGGAAGGAGACGGCACCCTGCCCGCCGAATCTACGGGCTTCCCAATCTATTTCTTCCTGACCCGGCCGTTTCACCAGGGCGTGCTGGAAAGCACGGTGCGCGGCGCGTTGGAGAATCTGCGCCTGGCGTCGGCCAATCGCGAGCTAACGGAGTCGCTCAAGCGGGCTCACGATGAAATTGACGACTTAAACAAGATCGGCATTGCCCTTTCGGGCGAGCGCGATGTGCAACCCTTGCTGGAGCTGATCCTGGGCAAGAGCCGCGAGATCACTGGCAGCGACGCCGGTTCCCTCTACCTGGTGGAAGAGAACGAGGCTACGGGAGAAAAGGTGCTGCGCTTCACGCTGACCCAGAATGAGAGCGTGCAGGTCCCGTTCAATCAGTTCACCATCCCCATTGATACCAGCCGGATCGCTCCCTATGTGGCGCTCAAAGGGGAGACGCTGGCTCTCATTGACGCCTACTACCTGCCGCCGGGCATGCCGTTCGGCTTCAACCGCGACTTTGACGCTCAGATCGGCTACCGCACGAAGTCCATGCTGACGGTGCCCATGAAAAACCCCGAGGGCGAAGTGGTAGGCGTCCTGCAACTGATCAATTGCAAGAGGGACCCCTAGGCCAAGGTCACCCCGGAGAACGCTGACCTGCTGGTGATGCCCTACCCGGGGCGAGTGCAGCAGTTGGTGGAATCCCTGGCCAGCCAGGCAGCGGTGGCCCTGGAAAATGCCCGGCTTTACGAGAGCATTCACGGCTTTGCTCTTCACTTGCCCCGCCTGAAAAAGAGGCCGGCCCAAAGGCCGGTTTAGAATCTGTTCGAGGGGATGGTGAAGGCTTCGGTGGTCGCCATCGAATCACGCGACCCCACTACCTTCGGCCACTCGTTCCGCGTCGAGAAGCTCACCAGCGCGCTGGCCGAGGCGGTGGACCGCGTGGACGACGGTCTTTATCGCAACGTCAGCTTCACTCCCGACCAGATGCGTGAGCTCCGCTACGCCGCGGTGCTGCACGACTTCGGCAAGGTTGGGGTGCGCGAGGAGGTGCTGGTCAAAGCCAAAAAGCTGTATCCGGCGCAGCTAGAAGTTGTGCGGGAACGGTTCAACTATGTTCGCAAGTCCATCAGAGAAGAGCACGCCGGCCACCGGCTCCAGTACCTGCTAGAAAAGGGCCGCGACGAATACCTGAAGAAGCTACCGGAATTCGACGCCGAGCTGGCCGAACGCGTGAAGGAGATGGACGGATTTTTCGAGTTCCTGTTGCAGTGCAACGAACCAACCGTGCTTCCCGAAGGCAACTTCGAACGGCTGGCCGACCTGGCCTCCCGGCGCTTCCTGGACGATTGGGCCGGCGAGGAGCGCGCCCTGCTGCAGCCCGGCGAGGTACGGCTGCTCTCCATCCCCAAGGGCAGTCTGGACGCGGCCGAGCGCGACGAGATCCAATCCCACGTTAAGCACACCGTCAATTTCCTCAACGAGATTCCGTGGACCAAAGAGATTCGCAACATCCCGTTGATCGCCCAAGCCCACCATGAGAAGCTGAACGGCAGCGGGTATCCGCGCAAGATCACCGCTCCGGACATCCCCATCCAGTCGAAAATGATGACCATCTCGGACATCTACGACGCGCTGTCGGCTTCGGACCGACCCTATAAGAAGGCGGTGCCGGTCGAGAAGGCTCTCAAAATCATCGGATTCGAGGTCAAAGACAAGATGTTGGACGAGGAGCTGTTCCGCATCTTCCGCGAGAAGGAACTCTGGCGGCTGACGGTCAAGTAGCGCGCTCGGCGCTTCCCAATCAAACCGGACAGTGTACAATGGGAGCCCCAGTAGCAGGAGGTGGCCCGATGCTTTCCACCCGGCGGAACAGCATTGGAAATTTACGGCGAGCAGGAGCTCGTCAACAAGGTGGACCAGTTCTTCAACGACGCCATCTACTACACAGCGGTGGGGTACGAACGCGCCCTGGGGGTCCGTCGGGAGCGCACGGCCTAGCGGTTTGCCGAGAGAGACCCCGATCACGCGCGGCTGCGGCAACCGCAACAAAGCCAGCTACGACAACTGTCAGTGAGTGGGAACAGCCCGACTCCTTCCGCAACCGCCAGGCCTTTTCGATTGTGTTAGCCGGTGGGGATTTCCTCGGCCGCTTCGGTGGTTTCCGCCCGGATCAGACGCGCGAGCGTTTGCACAACCATAGGGTCAAACTGAACGCCGGAGAAGCGCTCCAGCTCCTCAAGCGCTTCGTTGAGACTGCGAGTGCGGCGATACGGGCGCTCCGAGGTGAGGGCATCGAAGGCGTCGGCCACCGCCAAGATGCGCGCTCCAAGGGGAATGTCTTCGCCCGTCAACCCTTCTGGATAGCCGTTGCCGCTGTAGAACTCGTGGTGATAGCGAACTGAGGCCGCGATGGAGGCGTTCACATGAACGGTTTCGAGCAGGCGCGCTCCGGCGCTGGCGTGCGTCTGCAAGGCGGCAAAATCGGCGGGAGTAAGTTTTCCGGTTTTCTCCAAAATGCCAGCGGGCACAGACAGGTAACCAATATCGTGCACACGGGCCGCGGCCCGGAGATCGTCTTGCTCTCGTTCCGGCAGGCGCATGGCGCCGGCCAGCAACATGGAGTAGCGGGTCATCGTCTGCAGGTGGCTGCCCCCAAGGTAAGCGCGCCGATCGACGGCCTCCGCCAGGGCCGCCATGCCTTCCAGCACCGCGCGCTCCAACTCCAACGGGTCGCCGGGGAAGGCCGGCCAGGCTTCTTCCAGTCGCTGCAGCAGGTAATGGAAGGTCTCTGGCCCCGTGCTTTCCAGCCGCCGGCTTAGGTTCTCCAGGTAGGTGGAAAGCACGTGCCCACGCCACAGCCTCTCCTCCTGGCGCCGGAACTGTTCTGCCACCTCCACCATGTTTCCTCCCCGGTGTTTGGCCAGGTAAAGGCCGGCGTCGGCGGCGCGGATTAACTCCTCGGGCGAATCGCCGTGGCTGGGGAAGGTGGCCAAGCCGAAGCTGGCGGTCAGCTTCCGGGTTGAGAAGACTGAATCGGAGGCGATCCACAAGCGCAGGCGCTCAGCCAGAATCTGGGCCTGTTCGGCGCCAGCTTCCGGCATCAATATTATGAATTCGTCGCCACCATAGCGGGCCACCACATTGGACTGGCGGCTTCTCTGATCCAAGATCTTTCCCAGCCGGGCCAGCACCAGATCCCCTTCCAGGTGGCCCAGAGTGTCGTTCACCTGCTTGAAACTGTCCAGGTCAAGCAGCACGAGCGAAAAGACACGCCCGGCGCGCGTGGCACGTTTCCACTCGGCTTGCAGGGATTCCATGAAGAAGTGATGGGTCTTGACCCCGGTCAGGCCGTCGGTAATAGCCTGCTGTCGGGTACGCTGGAAGATGAAGGCGTTGTGCAGGGCGGCGGAGAGATGGTCGGCCAGAGTGCGCAGGATCATCACGTCTTCTTGCTGGAAGGCACCCTCCTGGACGCTCTCCACGTTCAGCACGCCCAGCATCTGGTCGGCGTAGAGGATGGGCAGGCACAGTTCGGAGCGGGCGTTGGTCAGGATGCCCTGGGCGCGCTTTTCCGCGAGCAGGTCGTTCATCAGCACCATTTCGCCAGTGCGGGCCACGCCCCCGATTACTCCCACGTCCAGCGGAATGCGGCGGCCCAGTGCCTGGGCCCGAAGCCCGGCTTCAGCCTTGATTTCGATCTCCTTGGTCTGATAATCGAGCAGGCCGATGCCGATGTGGTCGTAGGCGAAGTTGCGCTGGATCTCGCGGGCGATTTCGGCCAGCATCTCGTCGGCGTTTAGGGTGGAGACGGCTATCAGGGTGATGTTGTTCAGAAAACTCAACTGGCGCAAACGCCGCTGTTCTTCGCTGAACAGCCGCGCGTTCTCCAGTGCGATGGCCGCCTGGCCAGCCAAAGTCTTCATGATTTCCAGGTGCCCCCCGTCGTAGGCGTTTTCGCGCTCAAGATTCTGCACGGCCATCACGCCGGTCGCGCGCTCGTGCAGTAGCAGGGGCACGCCCAGCCAGCAGCGCGCCGGACGGCTGCTCGGTTCGATGCCATGGGTGGCACGGAATTCATCCGGGCGTTCCCTGAGCAAGAGCGGTTCCCGGGTGCACAGGACATACTCGGTGATGGAGTTTCGCATTTTGCGCCGGCGCTTCGGCAGATAGACGCTGTTTTCCGCCTCCAGCTCAAAGTGAATTTGCCGGTCGGGTTCGTCCCACAAGGCAATGTAGAAATTCCTGGCGTCCATCAGCTTCTCGATTTCCCGGTGAATGCGGCGCAGCAGTTCATCCCGATTGAGCGTAGAACTGAAGGCGTGGCCGGTGTGGTTCAACAGGCGCAGTTCCTCAGCGCGACGGTGGGAGTCAAGGGACAGCAAGAAATTCTCCACTGCCATCGCAATCTGCTCGGCGACCGTGGCCAGCAGTCGCAATTCCGCCGGGATCCAGACCCGCTGTGCCGGATAGGCCAGCACGACCGCCCCGTATCGTACTGCGTTAGTCTTGAGCCCGATGGCGACCAAGGCCTGAAATCCCGCCTCCCGCAACACCTGGCGGAATTCCCGGAGCGCTGCATCGGATTCCGGGCCGGCGGCCGCCGGGCGATCTTGCAGATCGTCCACCAGCACCGGGCCGCCCATGCGGTCCACCAGAGCTGTCGCGGCGGCGTCTAGGTTGCGTCGCTCCCATTCGGCAACCGCCTCGGCGCTGAACCCGCGGAACAGGTGCGTCTCCGAGTAGCGCTCCGACCCTTGCAGGGTGATCATCCCTTGGGAAAGTCCGTACAGATTGAGAATGCGCTCCAGCACCTGCCCCAGGGTCTGCTGAAGATTCCGGGCAGTCTGATAGCCGCTGGTGTGCAGATTGAGGTCTGAGAGGCCAAGCAGGTGGTCTTCTACTTTGTGCTGCTGTTCGTCATGGAGCACCACAGCCATGGCTACCGCCAGCACCAGCAGACTGTAGGTCGCAGCGCCAGAATTGGCGACTCCCAGTCCGGCGCTAAACAACGTGCCCGCGATCTCAGCAGCTAGCGTGCAACCCAGCAGCAAGGACGCCAGACTCAGAAGGCGCAGCCCCAGCGCCTTGCCGGCCCGGCTCTGGTGCCAGAAGCGAGCGGCAGCGTACAGCAGCAGGAGCGAGCTGGCGGCAGCCGGCGAAAGCGCGGCCAGAGGCTGAAGCCACCCGTAAGCATGGGTTGCGCTCCAGATGAGTCCGAGGCCCGCCCCCAACGCGTACCACTCCCCGAATCGAGGCCGCACTGGCGTTCCCAGCGCCATCGCCAGTAGCGACAGCGCAGCCAGCACCATCAGGGTCTCCTGTGCGGCTTGGGCCAGACGTTGGCCCGAATGTAGAGGCAGCAGTGGCAAGCTGTAGTACCCGGCCAGCAGCGCCCAAGTAGCAGCCCAGGCCAGCAAGAAACTCTGACCGCCGCGACGACGAACCGAGTAAAGCACGCCACAGGCCACCAGCGACAGCGCAAGCGCCAGAATGCCGTGGTGAGCCTGGTTCATCGAGCGCGCCCCTTCCCTCGACTATACACAGAGTAGAGAAACACCGTCAATTCAACCGCGAAGCCGTTCGCGCGAGGCCGACTAGCCTGCCCGGCAGGGCAGGAATCGCGCTACAATGCGCCCGTGTTCACCACGGCGCGCGCACTGCACTGGGCCTCTCTGGCTGCGTTGCTGGTAGCGATCGCCTATCTGGCTGCTGCTGCGGCCACACCCGTAGCCCAGCAGCGGGCAGCGCCCTTCACGCTGGTCGAGCCGGAGCGCCAGTTGGAGGAGGTTGTGAGTTTGTTCGCGCTAGGCGTGATCCTGGGGGTGATGAAATTCGGGCAAGGGGTGGCCGGGATAGTGGCAGTGGTGGCCCTGGCTGCGCGCTCCCTGCGTCCGACGCGAGCCTTGTTTGGGGGCGGCTTCGCGGCTTTGGGGTTCCTGGTGCAGGCCGTCCGCGGCATCTGGATGGCCGCCGTGGAACCCTCAGCGGGAATCCTGTTCGTCGCCTCCCCTGACGAGGCTGCCCGGCAGGCGATGGTGGTGTTCATGCACCACAACTTGCTGTTCCAGCACCTATTCAGCTGGCTCTATGTGTTCTTTGCCGGAGTCGGCTTCGCTTTCCTTGCCTGGGCCTTGTGGGAGGAAGTCGAGCGTGTGGCAACCGCCTTCGTTCTGGCTGCCGCTGTGCATGCCTGCTATTTCCCGCTGCTGATGTTTCTTCATTATTCAACCCGAGTGGCGGAGCGTCCCTTTCCACAACTTATGCTGGTTGCGGAAATTGCGGTGTGGCTGTTCCCCGGGCTGGCTTTTTTTCTCGGCTTTCTCTGGCTGAAGCAGCTTTCGGAAATCCGTACCGGCGAACCTGGATCCTTTGGATGAGAAGCTGAGTCACGCCCCGGGAGCTTTGGGCGGCCGCCGACGCGTATCATAGGGGATAGGGGAGGAGATAGGAGAGGAGGCAGGGGAGGTACCGAGCAGATGGCTGAGAAGCCGCCGGAAGAGCGCCCGGAGCCGGAGCGCCGGTCGCGACGTCCCACGCCGCTAGGCTTGATGGGTCCCCCGGAGGGAATGGAACCGCCTCGGGCCAGCGGGCTTCCTTCCCTGCGGGCAGTGGGGATCATGGTGGCGTTCATGGCGGCAGCCTTGTTGCTGGCCTTCCTTTTCTCCCGCGGCTGTTAACCGATCGAACCATTAAAGATTGGGCCATGCCGATTGGGTCATTGACGATTGAAGCGGCCCAATCAACAATTCTCAATCGGCCAATTGTCAATGAGCCAACCAGAGGAGATCCGCGTCCGATTTGCGCCGTCGCCGACCGGTTACCTGCATGTAGGCGGGGCGCGGACGGCCTTGTTCAGCTGGCTGTTTGCCCGCCGCCACGGCCGTCGAGGCAAGTTCATTCTCCGCATTGAAGACACCGACGTGGAGCGCTCCAGTCCGGAGATGAGCGAGGGCATCCTGGAAGCGATGCGCTGGCTGGGGCTGGACTGGGACGAGGGGCCATTTTTTCAGTCCCAGCGCCGGGAACTCTACCGCTCCGTGGCGGAACGGGTCCTGGCCAAGGGCTGTGCATTCCGCTGCTATTGCGCGCCCACCGTTCCACCCGTCGTGGACAAAGGCAGCGAACGCCGACCTCGAGCGCTGCGTGATCCTTGCCGCACTCGTCGCCAAGAGGACCCGGCCGGCCGCGCGTTTGCCATCCGCTTTCTAACTCCCAACGAAGGTGTGACCGCGTTCGAAGATGCAGTTTTCGGGCCCGTCGAGTTCCCCAATGCCGAACTGGAAGATTTTGTGCTGCTGCGTTCCGACGGCCTGCCCACCTACCACCTGAGCGTGGTGGCCGATGATCTGGACATGCGCGTTACCCACGTGCTGCGCGGCGCCGACCATCTGTCGAACACGCCCAAACAGGTGCTGCTCTATGAGGCACTTGAGGTTTCCCCTCCCCTGTTTGCCCATTTGCCGCTGATCCTGGGTCCCGATCGCACACGGCTCAGCAAGCGTCACGGCGCCACCTCGGTGGTCGCCTACCAAGACCAGGGCATGCTTCCGGCAGCCATGCGAAATTTCCTGGCCCTGCTCGGCTGGTCACCCGGTGACGATCGTGAGCTGTTTTCTACATCGGAGCTGGTCGCTGCCTTTTCCCTGGAAGGCATCGGCAAGGGCAACGCCGTATTCAACCCGGGAAAACTGGAGTGGTTCAACCAACAATACATCCAGCAGTCCAGCGCCGAGCAGTTGCTCCCGTTTGTCCGTGAGCAACTGGAGCGGGCCGAACTCTGGCGTGATGAACTCGGCCGTGCGGATCGTGCCTGGTTGCTAGACGCCATCGGCCTGCTGAAGGCGCGCATGCGCACCCTGAAGGATTTCACGGGCAGCGCCCGAGCCTTCTTCACCGACGACTATCCGGTGGACCCGCAGGCAGCCAAGAAATTCTGGAAAGACCCGGCATTGGCTGAGTTGCTGCCGACGCTGGCCGCCGTGCTTGAGCAGGTGGAGCCCTTCGACCCTCCCCGGACCGAAGCGGCGCTGCGCGGCTTTGCCGAGCAGCGCGGAGTAAAGGCCGGGCTGCTGATCAATGCCGCTCGCGTGGCGCTGACCGGGCAGGCCGTGGCTCCCGGCATTTTCGAAGTGATAGCCCTGCTGGGCAGGGACCGCACAGTCAGTCGCCTGAAAAGCAGGTGTCAGGTCTCAGGGGTCAAGTAGGAGGGAGAGACTCAGCGGCCCTGGCGCCACTTCACCACATGGACCGGCGCTTCCACGGCGATCTTTGCTGGGGGATAGCAGGCGCTGTCATCGCAGGCTTGGTAGCGCAGTACCCCGCGCAGGATCACTTTCCCCGTCGGCATCCGGCCCGGTACCCGAAAGCGGCTGCGGATACTGACTGTTCCCTGGTAAACCTTCAGCGGCTTGCCAGGCGCAAAGCTGAACGTGTAGCGCTCCGCTGGCGGATACTCCACATCAAGCAGCTTGAATTCCTTCGACGTCCAATTCAACTTTGTGGGAATCAGATAATCCAGGGTGGGCTTTCTGGCATTGATGTGGAACCCGGCGGCAATCTCCAGGCGCAGGGGCAGCTCCACTGTGTCCGCAGCCGCCGCCATCACCGGCGTGGAAGGGGGAAAGACCTTGACTACCTCAGCCCGCTTGGATCGCTCCCTAGCCGCCGCTGTCCAACTCAGGCAAAGGATCAAGAGCAGCGTTGCGGAGATTCTTGGAGCTTGGCTCATAGTCCCGGTTGTTTGCTCAGACTCGCTCCCCGCCTCTGCTGAATCGCCCTACGAAGGGAATCGGCTCCCTCACAGCAGCTTCTCGACCGCCTCCTCAAACACGCTGCGGCTCACCAACCCCTCGTGCTTGTCGCGAATACGCCCCTCTCGGTCGATAATAAACGTGGTCGGCAGCCCCCAGATGCCCCCAAACAGTTCGGCCACCGCATCGTTGCCGAGCAGGACCCGGTAGTTCATCTTGTATTCCTTGGCGAAGGGCTTGACCACTTCCAGGCCTTCGTCGTCCATGGCGACGCCGACGATTTCCAAGCCCTCGGCACCATAGCGGTCGTACAGGTCAACGAACCAGGGGATTTCGATGGTGCACGGGTGGCACCAGGTGGCCCAGAAATCTAGGATGACAACCTTGCCCTTCAGGTCAGCCATCCGGAAGTTGTTGCCGTGAATGTCCTTGAGGGCGAAGTCGGGGACAAGCGGACCCTCCTTGTCCCCCGGAGGAGTCGGCAGCGGCTGCCGTGAGGCGAAGCGGTGCGCGCCAAACAGCAGCAGAGCGGTACCGACCAGAATCAGTCCGAAGTTCCGCAACGGGCGGCCGCGCCTCGATTTCTCGGGGGGAGGGAGGCTGCCACCTTCTGGCTCAGGCGGCGGACTGGAATCGAAAGGAGGTGTCTTGTCACTCATATATGGAATTAAAGCGCAAAACGGTTCAAAAAGGAAAGATAGCCGGAAAGCCTGGTGAATTGGTTCGTCACGAGCAGAGCGCCGACCAAAATCAGCACCGCGCCGGAAAACACCTCCACCGTGTGCAGATGCCTGCGGAAACCACGGTAGAAGTTGAAGAACTGGCTCAGCCCCAGACTGGTCAGCAGGAACGGCACCGCGAGACCCAGCGAATAGACTGCCAGCAGCAGGATGCCCTGGGCAATTGTTTGCTTGGTGGACGCCAAAGCCAGGATGGCTGCCAGGATGGGGCCGATACAGGGCGTCCATCCAAAGGCGAATGCCAGGCCCAACAGCAGGGAACCCGGCGCCGACACAGATCGACTGGCTGGGTTGGTGCGGATGCGGGCATCGCGGTACAACAGGCCGATTTTCAGAATGCCGGTCATGTGCAGGCCGAACAGGATCACCACCACGCCGCCAACCTGCAACAGTAAGGGCAGGTGGGAGCGCAGCGTCCCACCCAGCCAGGTGGCCGAGGCCCCTAGCGAGATGAACACGATGGAGAAGCCAGCGATGAAGAACAGGGAATGGAACAGCACGCGGCGCAACAGGTGGTCATCCCGGCCAGCCGCTTTCAACTCCTCCACGCTGGCCCCGGAAATGATCGAAACGTAGCCGGGCACAAGCGGAAGAACACACGGGGAAAGGAAAGAAACGATCCCTGCGAGAAACGCTGCGGTTAACGAAACGTCCATACGTTATTTAGACGCTATGCGCGCAGCCTTTGGTGCACAAAACGGTTGCCCGCGACCCACGGTGCCTGTGTTCATATTACCGCACTCCGGCCCCCAAATGCGATTTTACGGGAAACCAGCCGCCGCGCGCCAAGCCTGCCATCGCTTGGTCCGGGCGCGCCGTTCCAACGTCCACTCCGAGTGACAGCTGCGGCGATGGCCTGCCTGGCGCAGTAGCAGCCAGGCGCCGGTGTCACAGAAGCTCTCACACAGGTAGTAGCGCCAGCGTGTCTGCCGGGCGCGGGCGGGTCCGGGAGAGGCTGCGGTCGTCGCCTGACCCTGGGCACCGCGCAGGGCCTCTTTGGCCTCCTCGGCGGAGTAGCCCAGTTCGCCACGGATGCCGGCTTCCGTTTCCCGCGCGATGGCAGCTTCATAGAGGCGGCGGCCAGATCGCAATCGTGGCCAGAGGAAGTGGCAGAGTTCGTGGTACAGGATGCGGCCTAGTTCTCCGGGCCGCGAAAACAGCGATTGCCCCAGCAGCAGGTAGCGCTGTGGGATAAAGCTTGCCGCATGGGCCGGACTGCGTGCCTGCGTTTGCAGGCTGGCCGCCGCGGCAACTTTGATGCGCGGCAGCCGCATGCTGAATCCTGCGGGCAGCGCTTCCAGCCAGCGCGCCAGTGCCGCCCGCTGCTTGGCTGAAAGTTGCGGGGACAGTTCCACGGGTCCGCAGCGCCGCCCTCCCCGGAAGCGGTGCGGCGCCAGAATCACCCGTGCCGAGGTTCTATTTCCGACAGCAGCCGTACGGTCTCGTAACTTGACAACCACGAGGATAACAGTACTAGATAGCAATGGCAGCAACCAGAGGGGATCTGCGCGTGTCCATTTGGCTGGAGTCTTGGCCTGCGTCTCGGAGGGAGTCCAGTGTACGTGCAACCGGGATCGGAACTCAGTTCGCTGTTCACCGGATTGGTGGAACACAACTTCCACGGAACTCTGGCGTTGGACGATCCCGAGGTCACTTCCTATATCATCGGCTTGCTCACCGATTTTGTCCGAATCGAAAATCTCTACAAGGTCCGTGACACGCAAGGCCGGCCGCTGGAAGACGTGGGGGAGATGATGATTGAGTCCAATCCCCTGATGAACGCTCCTTCCTTTGACCGGGAACGGCAGGTTCGGAAGCACATTGGGGACTTCACCTTGTTCTTCACCGGCATGTTTCCCGAATCCATCCGCAACTGGCGGCTGCGGCACGAGCGCCTGGATTCCTTCGTGGACTACGTCAAGGCTGGCAAGGAGTCCTATCACATTGTGGCGGCATTCGACCAGTTCGAGTACCGCAAGGTCGCGCCGCTGTTTCGGCAGCTTTCCGACAAATTTGAGATGTGCGTCTACGGCCTGAACCTGGTGCGGCGCGAACTGGACTCAGGCCGGCCCCGACTCACCGGACAAATCCGCGAACTGCTCAGCTAAAGCGGCGGGTATCAGGTTTCAGGTGCCAGCCGGGTGCCAGGTGTCACGAAATTGCCTTGGCGTGGGACCGGAACCCGACCCTGGCATCTACGGGCCGCCGGTCCATGGGCAGATCACGCTCCGGAAGTGCCGGAAGTTGTGGTGGCGCGTAAGGGTGGCGCCTGCCAGGCGCCCAAGCTCTCCTCCAGACGCGCGGCCACAGCCAGCAGCAATTCTTCCTCGTAGGGGCGACCCACCAGTTGGACCCCGATGGGCAGGCCTTCGGGCGGACGGCTCACCGGCAGCACGACGGCAGGATTGCCCAGCAGGTTAAAGGTCTGAGCCGGCCCCATGGTGCTCCACATCCCGCTCAGTGTCTGGCCTTCGATGGTCCAGGATCGCTCGCCGTGGCGGAACGCGGGTATGGAACCGACCGGCGTCAGCAGCACCGGCACGTCCTCCATCTGCCGCAACAGCCAAGCGCGCATCTGGTCGCGTTCGGACCAGGCGTTGAGGAACTCGTCGTAAGTGATCGGACCCTCGTCTTCGGCCGCGGCCAAAAATTCTCTCGTGATGGCGTGCAACTGGCTTTCTCGTCCAGCCACAAAGGAACGAAATAGCGGCAGGCTGGCTCTGCCAAAAAACGTCCACCAGAGCTGGGGAGCGCGCTCCAGTGGGGCTGCCCGGAAAGGCTGGAGGTTGAATCCCTGTCGGCGTAGGGCTTCAGCGGCTGTTTGCACGGCGACCCGAGTTTCCGGCGTCACCGGCGCCACACCGTCATCCTCGTAAAAGCCGATGCGCAGGTTGCGGGTAACCCGGCGAGTTGTTTCCTCCGGAGAGGGAACCGGCAGCGGGACCGACATGGCATCGTCAGGATCCGGACCGGCCAGAACCTCGAACAGCAGGCGGACGTCCGCCACCGCGCGCGCCATGGGTCCCACCACCCCCAGCAGGGCAAACGGCCCCACCAGCGCCGGAAAAAGTCCGGAGCCGGGAATGCGCCCCGGCGTGGGCTTTAGGCCCACAATGCCGCAAAAGTGGGCGGGGACGCGAACCGAGCCGCCGCCATCGGTGCCCAAGCCCCCGGCCGAGCAGCCCGACGCGATTGCGGCGGCTTCGCCTCCGCTGGAACCGCCGGGCGTACGGGCCAGGTCCCAGGGGTTGGCGGCGCGCCCCGTAATCAGGTTGTCGGTTTCGTAGGCAACAAGCAGGTCCGGAACGTTGGTCTTGCCTAGAAGAATGGCGCCCGAAGCCCGCAGGCGTGCCACCACCGGGGCATCGCGCGCGGGCAGAAACCCGGTTCGCAGTCGGCAGCCACTCTGGGTCGGGATGCCGGCGGTCTCGATGCAGTCCTTGACCGTGACCGGCACGCCGTGCAACGGCCCTAGATTGTAGCCGCGCCGGACGGCCGATTCGGCCTGCCTCGCCTCCCGCTGGGCTTCTTCGTTCAGCACGGTGGCAAAGGCCCGCAGCTCCTGGTTCACATCCCGAATCCGCGCCAGGTGGGCTTCCACCAGTTCCACCGGGGAAACCTGACCGCTTCTGACCAGCTCGGCCATGCGCGTGGCGGATTCGAAGATCAGCTCGGAAGGCACCGGCACATTGTATCCCTACAGTAGAAACTTCCGCGCGCTGTACCCGGGAAAAGCGCGCCATGGCCGGCGGCACGCTGGAGTACAATCAAAATTCGATGTCCTTGTTGGAGCAGCTCAACCAGCAACAACGCGAGGCGGTGACGGCCACCGAAGGGCCGTTGCTCGTGCTGGCGGGAGCAGGCTCCGGAAAAACCCGTGTCATCGCCTACCGCATCGCTTACTTGATGGATGATCTGGCTGTGCAGCCGGAAAACATCCTGGCCGTCACCTTCACCAACAAGGCGGCCGACGAGATGCGGCTGCGCGTGCAGTCGCTCGTGGGATGCCAAGTGGCGCGCATGCCCTGGATTTCCACCTTCCATTCCTTCTGCGTGCGGGTGCTGCGCCGGGACGGTCCCGCCGCCGGCATTTCGCGCGAGTTCACCATCTACGATGAGGACGAGCAATTGGCGATCGTCCGCAAGGCGATGAAGGAGCTGTCCCTGGACGAGCAGTTTATGCGGGCGCGCGCGGTGCTGACTCGCATCAGCCATGGCAAGAACCACGGGATCAGCCCGCAGGTTTTCCGCGACACGGCCTCCGACCCGCGCAGCGAGCAGTTGGCGACGATCTACGAGCATTACCAGGCCGTGCTGCGACGCTCCAACGCCCTCGATTTCGACGACCTGCTGCTCGAAGCCGTGCGCTTGCTGGCCACCAGCCAGGAGAGCGCGGCCAAGTACAACCAGCGTTTCCAACACGTGCTGGTGGACGAGTATCAAGATATCAACCGCCCCCAGTACGAACTAGTCCGGCTGCTCACTCGGCTGCACCGCAACCTGTGCGTGGTGGGCGACGAGGACCAGTCCATTTACGGCTGGCGCGGGGCTGAGCTGCGCAACATCTTAGAGTTTGAGCAGGATTTTCCAGAGGCGCGCATGATTCGCCTGGAGCAGAACTACCGCTCGTCAAAAACCATCCTGGCGGCGGCCAGCGCCGTGGTGGCTCACAACGAATCCCGCATTGGCAAGACATTGTGGACAGAAAACCAGCAGGGCGAAGGAGTGGGCCTGTATGAGGCTCCCGACGCCGAAAACGAAGCGCTGTTCGTGGCGGATTGGGTAGCGCGCTACCTTGCGACAAATCCCGAGGGACGTGCCGCGGTGCTCTTCCGCTCCAGCGCGCGGCTACGCCCCCTGGAAGAAGCCATGCGGCGCTACGGCCTAAAGTACCGCGTGGTCGCTGGTACCAGTTTTTACGAGCGGGCCGAGATCAAGGATCTGCTGTCTTACCTGAAGTTCGCGCGAAATCCCGACGATTCCCTCAGCCTGCTGCGTATTATCAATATTCCTCCTCGGGGCATCGGCAAGAAAACGGTGGAGCAATTGGAGGGTTACGCGCTGGAGCACAGCTTGGCGCTGTGGCTGGCGCTGGAAGGAGTGCTGAAGGCAAAGCTGTTGCGGGGGCCTAAGCATGAGACCTTGGCCGAATTCCGCAGGCTGGCCGAAGACTTGATAGCGCTGGTTCAGGCAGAGGCCCCGGCCACTGAATTGCTGCGCGCCGTGCTCGACCGCACCGGCTATGTG
Source organism: Terriglobia bacterium (assembly GCA_965223005.1). Taxonomy (GTDB): domain Bacteria; phylum Acidobacteriota; class Terriglobia; order JAJPHL01; family JAPKYU01; genus CBDBKE01. Next base: position 1,004,441 of record CBDCVK010000010.1, read on the forward strand.
ACCCGACTGGAAGAGGAGGGCACGCCCGAGGCCAGCAGCCGCGTGGAGAACATCCAGGAATTGCTGAATGCGGCCCAGGACAGCGTGGAGCGTGGCGAAACACTGGCCGAATTCCTGGATCACTCCGCCCTGGTCGCGGAAGTCGACGACTACGACGAGCGCGCGGCCATCACGCTGATGACGCTGCATGCCGCCAAGGGCCTGGAGTTCCCCGTGGTCTTCCTGGTGGGTCTGGAGGAGGGACTGTTTCCCCACAGCCGCTCCGTGCAGGGCCCGGCTGGCGTAGAAGAGGAGCGGCGGCTCTGCTATGTGGGAATGACGCGGGCTCAGCAGCGGCTGATCCTGACCCGCGCCGAGTTCCGTCGCCACTACGGCACCGCACTGCAGGATGAGACCGAGCCTTCCCGGTTCCTGGAAGAGATCCCGCGCGAACTACTGGAGAACCTGGGCGGGCCGCGGCGGCGGAAGGTGACAGCAACCTACAGCGGTCCCGCTTACAATTCGGTACAGGACGTCGCAAGGTTCCTTGAGGCCCGCGGGATCCGCTCCCGATCAAGCTCAAAAGGGCTGCCGGTCGAGCCAACACGGGGCGACTCGGCGATTCGACTGGGCCAGCGGGTCCGCCATTCCAAGTTCGGCGTAGGCACTGTGGTGCACCGCGAGGGCGATGGCGCAGAAGCGAAGGTGACCGTCTCGTTCCCGGACTACGGGTTGAGGAAACTGGTGCAAAAGTACGCCGGCCTGGAGAAGGCCTAGGGGAGTAACTGGTAGCTCGCGGTTAGTAGAGACTACAGGCTACAATCGACAAACTTATGGACACAAAACAACTCGCACGCGAAGAGCGCAAGAAAGCCAAGCGCGCAGGGCGCAAGGCGCGCAAGATCAAGTCTCCCAAACCGAAATCTTCTGCCGAGCGCGGCTCCCGGAAGCGGAAGCCGAGGAAGAGAGGCCCGGGTCTGGCGCGGAGGCGTTAGCGAGGATTGGCTTCGCAACTGCTTCGCACCAAATCCGTCGAGCTCCGCTCGGTGAACCCCGGGACGCAACGGAAGGACGGCATCCAACTGCCTGCTTCTTGATGTGTTCCCCGTGGTGCATATTACTTGCGCACGCCGAAGTCCCAGAGGAGGAGGTTCAGGTCATTGCCGAGGAATTCCACTACGGCGTATTCGCCGGAGCGGAGGGGTTCTTGCGGAACGAGCCGGAAGACGTTGAGGGTTACGGTCTCCACCGTCAGGGGAATAGAGTCGCCCGCGTGGGTCGGTTTACCGCTGAAGACCCGCAACAGAATCGCTTCCACGCGGCGCTTGTCGCCCTTGGGCTTCAGGCGCAGGAGCGCGTAGCGCGAGTCGCCGCGCGCCCGCCCGTTGGCAAACAGCCCCTCAGGCGACTTCTCCAGCTGCAGTGTCGCGCGGGCGCCAGGGATCTCGACAAGGGTGCGATGTTTCAGTAGCGGCACAGGCAGCAGGATGTTGGTCAACATCCGTCCCTTGTCGGTGCGCACCGACGCCTGGTGCTGCGGCAGCTCCCGCACCTTTCCGTTTTCCACCACGAACAGGCCGTCTTTGTCGGGAAGATGCAGACCGGGCGCGATCTCGAAACCCGGTTCGTCAGCCGACGGCGAGCGGTCCGGCGTGGCGGCTTCTTCGGCCTTCTGGAGAACCTCCGCCTGTTCCTTCCGGTTTCGTTCTTCGGTAGCTTTCCAATCCACCAGGGAAGTCGGCATCTCTTCCCATTGATTGCGCTCCAGGCTGAAGTAGCGGACGCGGTCACCCTGAAGCTGGTAGCTGCGCACGAGTTGGTCGCTGCCGTCTTTCAGCACCAGCTTCTGCCCGGCAGCCAGAGCGAGGAGGCTCACCGCCAGGGCCAGCACAAAGCTTCGGAGCACGGGCATACCCAAGTGAAAGACGGGGCGAGGCGTCGGCTGGTTCCGATATGATGGCATCCCCTTGACGGATCTCGAAAAGTTCATCGTCTCACTGCCCAAAGCCGAAGTCCACTTGCACCTGGAGGGCTCGGTGGACCTGGAAACGCTGCGAGAGTTGGCCGTGCGGCACGGCCTCCCGCCTCCGCCGGTTGATCTTTATGAGTTCAGGGACTTCCCAGGTTTCCTGGCGGCATTTAAAACGGTCTGCCAGTACTTGCGCAGTCCCGAAGACTACGAGCTTATCACCTGCCGGCTGATGCGGCGCCTGCAGGCTGCGGGAGTAAGCTACACGGAAATCTATCTGGCCGCTGGTGTGCTGCTGTGGCAGAACAGGCCGCTCGAAGAGCTATTCGAAGGGGCGCGTGCCGGCTGGCGCCGGGGCCAACAGGAAGGCGAAATCGAAGTGCGGTGGATTTTCGACGCGACCCGCCAGTTCGGCCCGGAGGCGGCCATGCAGATGGCCCGCCGGGCGGTGCAGCTACGCGACCGCGGCGTGGTTGCCATCGGCATCGGCGGCGACGAGGCCCAGGCTCCACCCGAGCTGTTCCGCGAAGTCTACGATTACGCGCGGAGTGAAGGACTGCGGCTGACTGCACATGCCGGCGAAACCACGGGCCCGGAATCTGTCTGGGGAGCTTTGCGCGCCCTGGGATCAGAGCGCATCGGCCACGGCCTGAGCGCCATCCGCGACCCCCAATTGGTAACCTACCTGGCCGAGAGGCAAGTCCCCGTAGACGTGTGCCTGTCCAGCAACCTGCGCACCGGCGTCCTGGAGAGCCTCCCACAGCACCCGCTACGCCGCTTCTTCGACGCAGGAATGTTAGTTTCGCTTTCCACCGACGATCCGAGCATGTTTGAGACCGAACTGGTACGCGAGTATGCGCTCGCCCATGACGCGCTCGGCTTCAGCCGCGACGAACTACGCCGCTTGGCGGAGAACTCATTCCGGGCGGCTTTTACGCCGTAGTATACTTTGGTCCCTCAGGCTCATTTGTCGGGCTAAACCAGTACCGGCTGAAAGCTATCCATGCAACATCCCGACCTGCCTGTGGGCGAGGTTTTGCGGCGGGCGGCACGTGATCATCCCGACCGGCTGGCGCTGGTGGCCCACTCGCCTTTTGGCGCCTCGAAAACGAATCTCCGCTGGACATTTAGCGAACTCGACCAATGGGCCGACGTCTACGCCCGCGGGGCGATGGCCGCCGGACTGGAGAAGGGCGACTGTGCCGCAGTCTGGGTCACCAACATCGCCGAGTGGGTGCTGCTGGAGTTTGCCCTGGCCCGCGCCGGCGTAGTGCTGGTCACGGTGAACACCGCGTTCAAGGAGGCTGAGGTCGAGTATTTGCTGCGGCAATCGGAATCGAACGCGTTGTTCTTCGGCCCAGGTTTCCGCGACGTGAGCTACCCGCAGGTTCTGGCGTCCCTGCCGCCTCTGCCCGAGCTGCGTCAGAAATATTTTTTAGGGCCGGCGGCGCCCAACGGGGCTCTGTCGTTTCGCCATCTGGAGCAGCTCGCCGGGCGCGTATCCGCTGCTGAACTTCGTCGGCGCGAACAGTCGCTCGAGCTCGACGATTTGATCAACATGCAGTACACCTCCGGAACGACCGGCTTCCCGAAGGGCGTGATGCTTACGCATCGCAACATAGTGAACAACGGCCACTGGGTCGGCGTCGCGCTCGGGCTGACCTCGGACGACCGCGTCTGCGTCCCCGTGCCTCTGTTCCACTGCTTCGGTTGCGTGATCGGCGTTCTGGGCGGCTACACGCATTCGGCCGGCCTGGCCCTGGTGGAAAAGTTTGATCCCGTTCGAGTGCTGCAGACGATTCACCGCGAGCGCTGCACGGCCGTGCTGGGCGTGCCGACCATGTTTCTGGCGGAGATGGACCACCCGGATTTTCCCCAGTTCGATTTGACGTGCCTCCGCACCGGGGTGATGGCCGGCTCGGTCTGTCCGGCGACCATGGTGCGCCGGGTGATGGAACAGATGCATATCCCTGAGCTAACAATCGCCTACGGTCTCACCGAAGCCTCGCCCGTCATCACGCAGACCCGGCCTCAGGACCCTCTGGAAAAGCGGCTCGTTACGGTCGGCCGCGCGCTGCCGCATGTCGAGGCCAAAATTGTCGATCCGGCCACGATGGAGGAGCTTCCTTCCGGCCGGCAAGGGGAGTTGGTTGCCCGGGGCTACCTGGTGATGAAGGGCTACTACAACAATCCGAAGGCCACCGAGGAGGCGATTACGCACGATGGCTGGCTGCACAGTGGCGACCTGGCCACCCGGGACGCGGAGGGTTATTTCACCATTACCGGGCGCCTGAAGGAGATGATCATCCGCGGCGGCGAGAACATTTACCCGAAGGAAATCGAGGAGCTATTGCGCACGCATCCGAAGGTCAGCGACGTGGCCGTATTCGGCGTGCCGAACGACCGGCTCGGCGAGGAAGTGGCGGCGGCCGTGCGCCTGAAGGTTGGTGCGGTGGATGCCGAGGAAATTCGCGATTTTGTCCGCGCCCGCATTGCTGCTTTCAAGGTCCCCCGCTACATCCATTTCGTGGAGGGTTTTCCTCAGACCGCCAGCGGCAAGGTCCAGAAATTCCGTCTGCGGGAGATGTTCAGCTCCGCAGCCCAAACCCGCGGCTAGCACCAGGACATGGCGCAGGAACGATCCGGACAGGTACAGGCGAGCTTGGCCCAGCGGCTGCGGCGGGCAGCCCTGTTTATCCTGTTTTCCCTGGTTTTGCTGATCCCCAAGGGCCTGGCCCTGCGCCGGCGCCACCGCTGGTGGAACCTCCTCCGTTTTGTTGTGGCCCTGATCGGAATCTTCCTGCTCGCGGACCAGGGAGCATCCACGAGCCAGCTCCTGCTTGGGATATCGCTGCTGTTGCTGGCCCTATTCGTGCGCCCGGCGCGGGGAAAAAGATCCGTGGACGAGCAGGCGCGCGAGCTGGGAGCCTTGGTTGTGCTCAATGGTGGGAGATTCAGCCGGACTGGCAAGCGGCCGCGCCCGGTGCGGCTGTTCCTGGCCCCGGAGGCCTTGCATGTGCTCGACCTGGAGCACCAGCCCCTTCTCGAAGTCCCCGTTGGCTCGGTTTCCTCAGTTCGGGCGGAACCGACCACGCCGGGCTGGCGGTTGGTCATCTGCTTCGGGGAATCCCGCGTGGAATTCCACTATGATGATTTCTTCGCCGAACACCTGGCCCGGACCGCAGAAACCACCCTGCGCAGCCAGCTCCACCGCGAGCTGCCAGTTGTGAGATAAGTTGTGAGCCGGTTCTGAGGCCAGTTGTGAGGCCGTTGGGAGGCCGTTGTGAGGTAGGATAGAGGCCCATCAATTTTGGAGTAGCTCTGGAGTAGGTCTGGAGGAGGAGACAATGGCTAAAGGAAAACCCACTCATGCCCAGGGGCAACTGCAACTGCAACTGTACGATTTGCGGCGGGAGGCCAGGATTCGCCAAGCCCGAGAGTGGTACCTCGAAAACTTCTTTCCCGAGACCATGGAAGACCTACAGCGGCTGGCCCCGCCGTTCTCTCAGGAAAACGTCTCTATGCGCATGGTAGTCAGCTATTGGGACCAGGCTTGCCTGTTGCTGAACAACGGCCTGCTGCATGAAGAGCTGTTCTTTCAAACCGGCGGCGAGTTCTTTCGGGTGTGGGAGCGCATGGAGCCGCTGGTGGGTGCTATGCGGCAAGGATTCCGCAACCCTCACATGTTCTCGAACCTGGAGAAGGCGGCACAACGCTACAAGAAATGGTCCGAGCGGCGGGCCCCCGGTTCGCTGGAGACGATGCGGCAATACATGCAGCAATCGCGCAAAGCAGCGGCGGCCGATTGAAACGTCGACCCGATGTTAGTCCACCTGCGCTCAAGCGGTCAGAGCGCGCAGGCGCAAAGCGATATTCGACCCCTTTGTGAAGGAGGAGAACGGAACATGAAGCGAGCAGCCTTGAGTGCTCTAGTCCTGGTTTGTCTGTTGGGCTCCGGTGCGGTTGGGGAGTTCGCCAGCGCTGGCGAGTCTCATTCGCCACCGAAGGCCACCGGGTTCCGCGCCGAGTTCCTTAACCAACTCGACGGGGTGGAAAAGAAGCTCCTAGACCTTGCTGAGGCCATGCCCGAGGAGAAATACACCTGGCGGCCGGGGGAGGGAGTCCGGTCGGTGAGCGAGGCCTACATGCACGTGGCTGGGGCGAACTTCTTCCTGACGGGGATGATTGGCGTCGATCCCCCGGCCGACGTGGGTCGCGACCTGGAGAAAATCACCGACAAGGCCAAGGTCCTGGAGTTGCTGAAACAGTCATTTGAGCATGTCCGTCAGGCGGCGCTGAAGACCCCCGACGCTGAGATGGACAAGCCGGTGAAGATGTTTGGCCGTCAGACCACCGTGCGGGGCGTGTTCCTACTACTGGCCTTGCACCAGCACGAGCATCTGGGCCAGGCGATCGCCTACGCGCGGATGAATAGCATTGTGCCGCCGTGGAGCGCGGCACGCCAGCGCCAAGAAGGCGAGTGACGAGGTTCGCCAACGGACGTCCATCTCTGGAAACACATCTGGTGCTGGAAACACAAACCTGGCGCTGGAATACGACCTGCAGCTTTCAGCGGACGTAGTCGCCGGACAGGCCCCAGAAGTCTTTGGCGTAATAGGAAGAGAGGACGTTGCCGAACAGGTAGCAGATCGCGTGGCAGGCGGGAATGTCGCCGTACATTTTCTTGCCACGTGCAAAGACTTTCGTGAAGGATCCCTCCCGGAGCAGGTTCCCGCCGATTTTCTTCAGCGGTTCGCAGGGATAAAACACATCGCCGTTGGGATACACGCGGGGGAACATGGTGGGGAAGCACTGAAAGTCTCCGAACTCGAGCAGAGTGCGGATCAGCTTGGGGGTGCCGTTGATGGTCTGGAGTTTCTGGCGGCGGCGCTCGATGATCCTGTCCACTAGTTGCCGGTAGCGTGGGCTGGCGAGCAGCCGCAGGTTCGGCATCTTGTCTTTCAGCGCGGTCTGGGTGGCGAAGACGAACCCGTGCTCGCCACAGTAGTCCAGGATGCGCTCGATCTCCGCGATGTTCCACTCCTCGATCACGGTACTGACGGTGATGGTGCCCGGCGAAGGCATACGCGAGCGGGCCAGTTGCAGATTCTCCAGCACCTTGGGCACCACCGCCGACTTCGACATGGGCAGGCGGGTGTCCATGGCGAGCGCGTCCAGGCTGACCACCAGGCCGGTGAGCGAGTCGAACAGCTTTTGGCGGCGGTGCAGCAACGTGCCGTTGGTGACCAGCAGGACCGAACGAAACCGGATGTCGTGCCTGGCGGCGTCGGCCAGATCTTCCATGTCGTTGCGCAGCAGGGGCTCGCCGCCGGTGAACAGAATCGAATCGGTTTCTCGGCGCATGATGCCGAGCAGCCGGATCGTGTCTGCGGTGGACAGCTCGTCGCTAAATACGTCCGGTTCCTTCTGCGTGCAGTAGGTGCAGGCCAGGTTGCACTTGTGGGTCACGTAGAGCACCGCGGCATAGGGGGCAATGACGTTCGTGCGCAGTATCTTACGGCGGTACAGGTTCTGGAAGTAGTGCCGGAAATTCTTCAGTGCAAACGGAGCATGGCGCACCAGGCCTCGCAGCAGGGTGATGCCCAAGCGCTGGGTTTTCCCATTGTGCATGCAGCCCGAAGTTTAGCCGATTCGGGGTACAGCGAGCGGGCTCCCCAAGCTTCTTACAGCGAATGGAATCAAACGGGGAGCGACGCAGGCGGATCCTGTCGGGGCAGTTGACTTGAGCGTCGAACCGAGGTCTAATCGAGACCCCCGACGGCTCAGCGGAACGACTCCCCCCCAATAAGCTGAATCGCGACCGACCCTCATGACAGAGCCCATCGAGCTGGAGTTCTCCTACACGGATGAGGACCTCAAGCACATCTGGGCGATCGTGCCACGACGCGACAGCGGGCCGCTCAGAAGAAAAGCCATTCTAGTAGCCCTGCCCGTACTCATTTATCAACTCGTTTTCTCAGGTTGGACTTGGGTAACCGCCCTGTTGACGGTCATCGTGATCGCGTGGACGTTGGACTTGGTGTTTTCCCGACGGCGGCCACTGCTGACTCCCAAGCGAGCCGCCGATACACCGGTCCGCCTACGAGCCAATCAGGAAGGATTCCGGTTTTCCAAAGGTGCGTCGGAGTGGTCGTCGCGATGGGACCAGTGCGGAGAGATTCATGAGGGTCGGGATGGGTTCCTGATCACCGGGAAACGGCCCGTCTACATTCCCAAGAGGGCTTTTACGAAACCGGAAGCTGCAGAGCAATTCCGAGAGCTGTCGCGGTCGGAGTGCAAGCAATTTGTCGAAAATCGAGGTCAAAGCACGCCATTCGCCGCGGGATGACCAAAAAGCTCCGAGAGCCCCGTCATCCCCGTAACGACTGATTTCTAGCCGATTTCGACGGCGCGCACGAAACGGACCGCAGGGATTCTACGCAGCTCCGCCAACACCGAGTTGGGCACGCGGGGGCCGTCGTAATGGATCACGGCCACGGCCTCAACCGGGCCCTTGCGGCGGCTGCTATTCTCACGGCGTCCCAGAGAGAAGTTGGCGATGTTGACCCGGCGCCGGCCCAGCAGCGTCCCGATGCGCCCGATGACTCCGGGGACGTCGGTGTTCTTGAAGAACAGCAGATTGCCAGTGAGCGGCGCCTCGATGTGGATGCCGTCCACCGCCAGCAAGCGCGGGAAGGGATTGTGCAGCAGCACCGTCCCCTCGGCTACCGCTTCGGCGCGATCTGTTTGCAGACTGATCCGCACGGAGTCGGTGAATTCAGCTCGACTGCTGCTGCGGCTCTCTTCCAACCGCATACCCCGATCGGCCGCGATGGAGGCGGCATTCACGAGGTTGGCCTTTTCCGCCAGCACCCGGTTCAGCATGCCTTTCAGCACCGCGTTGCGGAGCAGGCTGGTGTTCATCTCCGCCAGTTTGCCAAAGTAGGCGATGCGGACTGCGAGCTGGTTTCCCTCGGCGATTTGGGCCAGAAGCGCTCCCAGGCGTTCGGCCAGTTGCAGGTGCGGCTGCAGCTTACGGTATTCGTCGGGCGAAGGCGCTGGCACGTTCACCGCGTTGATGATGACCCCGTGCTTGAGATACTCGCGCACCTGCTCCGCGATGCGATAGCCGACCACCTCCTGGGCCTCCTCAGTGGAACCGGCGATGTGCGGCGTGGCAATCACTTGCGGCAACGACGCCAGGGGGTGATTGGGCAACGGCGGCTCCTGGTTGAAGACGTCGAGGGCCGCGCCGGCCACCTTACCGGCTCGGATCGCCTCGGCCAGGTCGCGCTCGTTGATCACCTCGCCCCGGGCGCAGTTGATGATCCGCACGCCTGGCTTCATGCGGGCCAGAGTGGCGGCGTTAATCAGGCCGGCCGTTTCCGGGGTGAGCGTCACGTGGAGGCTGATGTAGTCGCTCCCCGCCAGCAGCCGCTTCAGGCTGACCAGCTCCGCGTTGGCCTCCGAGGCCACCACCGGGGTGACATAGGGGTCGTGGGCTAGCACCTTCATCTCCAAGGCGCGCGCCCGTTTGGCGACCTCCACCCCTGTGCGGCCCAGGCCCACGATGCCCAGCGTCTTCTCGCGCAGTTCGCGGCCCATGAACTGCTTCTTTTCCCAGCGGCCTTGCTTGACCGACTGGTTGGCCTGAGGGATCGCGCGCGCCAGCGTGAACATCAGGGCCAAGGTGTGCTCGGCGACGCTGACGGCGTTGCCGCCCGGCGTGTTCAGCACCAGCACACCCCGTTTGGTGGCCGCCTCCAGGTCCACATTGTCCACGCCCACGCCGGCTCGTCCCACCACCCGCAGGCTTGGCGCCCGTTCCAGCACTTCGGTTGTAACCTGGACGCCCCCGCGCAAGATGAGCGCGTCGGCATCCTTCAGCGCCCGCGGCAGCTCCTCGGTGCTGGGAGTTTCTACGACCTTCCAGCGCTCCGATTTCAGCAACTCGATGCCGCGACGGGAAATCTTATCGGCGACGACGACCTTCATTCGGTTTTCTCGGCCTCGCGCAAGTAAATTTCTTGGGCGGCGCGCACCCCCGCTCCCAACGACACCGGCACGTGCAGCGTCTGGAGCGCGATCTCCAGGGAGGCCAGCAGGCCTAGCGTTTCGGAAAGATCGACGTAGCCCAGGTGAGCGATGCGAAAGATGCAGCCTTTGAGGCTGCTTTGTCCGTTGGCTAGCGCCAGGCCGAATTGCGACCGCACCTGCTGGAGGATGGCGCCCGAGTCCAGGCCCTCGGGCGCGCAGACGGCCGTGATGGCGTCCGAAGGAGAGTCCGGAGCAAACAACTTCAGGCCGAGCGCTCTTACCGCCGCCCGGGTGGCTTCGGCCAGCAAGTGCGCGTTGGCTATCAGGCGCTCGCGGCCCAGCTCGCGCACGTAGCGCAAGACTTCCGCCAGACCCAGCACCAGAGCGGTAGCCGGGGTGAAGGCGGCTTCGCCGTTCTGCGCAGCGCTGCGTTCCTTGCGAAAGTCAAAGTAGTAACGCGGCAGCCGGGCAGTCTCCATGCGTCGCCAGGCGCGCTCGCTGACGCTGGCAAAGGCCAGCCCGGGTGGAATCATCAGTGCCTTCTGCGAACCGCTGATCACCACGTCCAGGCCCCAGCCGTCGACGTCGAGCGCAGTGGTGCCCAGGCCGGTGACGGCGTCCACCACCATCAGAGGGTCGCCCGGGGCCCGGCGTGCCGCCTCGGCGATGCCACGCACATCCTGGCGGACCCCAGTGGAGCTTTCCGTGGCCTGGATGAAGACGCCGCGGAATTCACCGGCGCGCATCTTCTCAGCCACCGCGGCTGCCGGCACCGCCTGGCCGTAGGGCGCGGCCACGCATTCCACCTCCAGCCCGAAGGCATTCGCCAGTTCCACCCAGCGCTCACCGAACTTGCCCGAGGTAGCGACCAGGACGCGCTCGCCGGCGGAGAACAGGTTGGAAATGGCTGCCTCCATGGCGCCGGTCCCGGAACTGGTGAACAGGATCACCTGGTTCTCGGTCCCGTAGAAATACTTCAAGTCCTCCAGAACGTTGCGGAAAATGCGGCGGAATTCGGCGCTGCGGTGGTGCAGATCGGCTGCCGCCAGCGCCTGCCGGGCCTCCGGCAACAGGGGTGTCGGCCCGGGAGTGAAAAGCCGTGGCTTACGAATCATGAAGATTCACCTGAGGAACGCCAAGAAGAGCCGTAGACAAGTTAGAATAACACACCGGTCGACACCATGACGATTCAGGAGCGCGTTCAAGCAGAACTGGCCGACGCCATGCGTCGAAAGGACGAACTGCGTCTGAGTGTCCTGCGCATGATGAAAACCGCAGTTCGCAACCGGGAGGTGGAGAAGCGCAAACCGCTGGACGAGACCGAATGCCAGCAGGCGTTCTCCATGCTGATCAAGCAACGCCGCGATTCCGTCGAGCAGTACCGCAAAGGCGGGCGCGAGGAGCTTGCCGAAAAGGAAGAAGCTGAAATCCGCATCCTGGAAGAGTATCTGCCCGCCCCGGTCAGCGAGTCGGAGTTGGAAGCGGCCATCGAGGCTGCGGTTGCGGAAACCGGCGCGACCTCCGCGAAACAGGTGGGTGCGGTCATGAAAGCCGCGATGGCCCGGCTGGCGGGCCGTCGGGCGGACGGCAAGCAGGTCAATGAGAAGGTGCGCGCCCGGCTGAGCAGCCAGTAGGCAATAGGCAGTACGCAGCAGGCAGTCGGCAAACCGAGTGCCTATTCCTGCTCCTTACTGCCTACTGAAAGCCAAAAAGGGGGTCGCTGATGGGACGTTTGCCAGCTTGACCCTCCCCTGCGCCAATGGTAACGTGCCACGCTTGCGCACGCTGCCACGGCCCGCGCGGCAGCCCCGAAGGAGCATGCCATGGCTGAGAAGGTCCAGGTGACACCGGCGTCGGCGGAATCGGCGGCGGCCGCTTTCAAGCCCTATGTGTCGCCCCAGGAGTCGCCTGCGGAGTTCACGGTCAAGGCGGTGATCTTAGGCGCCTTCTTTGGGCTCGTTTTCGGGGCGGTCACCGTCTACCTGGCCTTGCGGGCGGGGCTGACGGTGAGCGCCTCGGTCCCCATCGCCGTGCTGGCCATCGCTCTGTTCAAGCGCCTGGGGCGAGCCACCATCCTGGAAAACAACATTGTGCAAACGGCGGGCTCGGCGGGCGAGTCCATTGCCGCCGGCGTCGTCTTTACCCTGCCGGCACTGATTTTCCTGGGGTTCGCCGAATACTTCACGCCCTCGCGCATCTTCCTGGTCGCGCTGGTAGGCGGCTGCCTGGGCGTGCTGTTCATGATCCCGCTGCGGCGCTACCTGATCGTGAAGGAGCACGGCAATCTCACCTATCCGGAAGGAACCGCCTGCGCCGACGTGCTGGTGGCCGGCGAGCGCGGTGGCTCCTTCGCCGGCAGGGTCTTCTGGGGGCTGGGCATCGGAGCGGTCTACAAGTTCCTGATGGAGGGCTTGCAGTTGTGGAAAGACACGCCCATCTATCAGCCGCGCTGGTATCCGGGTGGCACGGTGGCTGGCAACATCACTCCGGAATACCTGGGGGTGGGCTACATCATTGGGCCGCGAATCGCGGGCACGATCATTGCCGGAGGCGTGCTGTCCTGGCTGGTGCTGATTCCGGCCATCAAGTTTTTCGGCGGAAACCTCACGACGCCCATCTTCCCCGGCACCATTCCCATCGCCGAGATGAGTGCCGCCCAGATCTGGCACAACTACATCCGCCCGATCGGCGCGGGCGCGGTGGCCATGGCGGGACTGTTCACAGTGTGGCGCACTATCCCCACCATTGTGGAGTCGTTCCGCGCCGGCGTGCGCGATCTGCTGGCGGGCCGTGAAGGACGGGAGGAACGCGAAGCCCGCCTGCGCACCGACCAGGACCTGCCCCTGACACTGGTGTTGGGCGGCTCACTGGTGATGCTGGTCGTGATCTGGGGGCTGCTGCAGTTCAACATCAATCCTGGCGCTCCGCTCGGCAACCTGATCGCCGCCGTCCTGATGGTGGTCTTCGGGTTTCTCTTCGTCACCGTGTCCTCACGGGTGGTGGGCATCATCGGCAGCTCGGCCAACCCGATTTCCGGCATGACCATTGCGACGCTGATGGCCACCTCGCTGCTGTTTCTACTGGTGGGCTGGACCGGGGGCGTCTTCCCCGCCGTGGCGCTATCTATTGGGGCAGTCGTGTGCATTGCCGCTGCCAACGGCGGAGCTACTTCGCAGGATCTGAAGACCGGCTTCCTGGTGGGCGGCACACCGTGGCGCATGCAGCTCGCCTTGATCGTAGGGACGGTGGTTTCGGTGATGGTGATCGGCTACACGATCACCTACCTGAACCAATCGGAAACCCGGGTGCGCGAAACTACTCTTGCCGTGGATGCGCCCGCGCTGGCGGAAGCCAAATCCGAGGGCACGGTGGAATACCAGGGCCGGCAGTATCAACGGCTGACGGTGATCGGCTCCCACCAGGTTCCCGACGGCACCTACTACGCCGATCCGGCCACCGGCCAGGTCCAGTATCAACTGGTGCACGGCATCGGCTCCGAGCGGCTGCCGGCGCCGCAGGCGCTGTTGATGTCCACGGTGATCAACGGCATCCTCAACCAAAACTTGCCGTGGCGCCTGGTGCTGTTGGGCGTGTTCCTGGTGATCGTGGTCGAATTGCTCGGGGTGCGCTCGCTGGCGTTTGCAGTGGGCACCTACCTGCCGATCTCCACCAGCGCCGCTATTTTTGGCGGCGGCGCGGTGCGCTGGCTTGTGGACCGCAACCGCAAACCGGCTGCCGCGGCCGGGGCACACGGCGAAAGCGAGGTGGGCAGCGGGGAGCTGTTCGGCTCGGGCCTGATTGCCGCCGGTGCGCTGGTGGGTCTGCTGGTCATCGCCCCCATCCGCGCCAATAAGTTGGAGGAAAAGTTTGCGATCGGGCCTGGGATTTTGGGCGACTTTGCCACCAGCAACCCGATGGCGCTGGTCATGTTCCTGCTGCTGGCTCTCGTCCTCTATCTGTTCGCCCGCAAACCTCTGGATCAGGCTTAGCGAGCTACCGGCTGAGGGCCGGCTATTTGCCGACCCGCTCGATGGTGACTTTTTTCAGCGTCACCCGAGTGAGGGGTTTGTCTCTGCCGTCGCGCGGTACTCGCGCAATCTTGTTCACCAGGCTTTGGCCGCTGACTACCTGGCCAAAGATCGTGTGCTTTCCGTTCAGGCCTGGGGTGGGAACCTCGGTGATGAAGAACTGGCTGCCATTGGTGTTCGGACCGCTGTTGGCCATTGCCAGCCTGCCGCGGCGGTTGAACTTCAAGCTCGACACGAACTCATCTTCAAACTTGTAGCCGGGCCCGCCGAAGCCTGTGCCCGCCGGGTCGCCGCCCTGGATCATGAATCTGGGCATGACCCGATGGAAGATGGTGCGGGTGTAGAGCGGCGTCTTTTTCTTGGCCCTGGTCACCGGGTGGGTCCATCCCTTGGTGCCGGTCGCCAGGCCGATGAAGTTGGCCACCGTTTTCGGGGCCTGCTTCTCGTAAAGCTCGCAGACGATCTCACCCATCGAGGTGTGGAAGGTGGCGTAGACGCCGGGGGAGCGCTTCTTCTGCGCCAGCGCCGTGGTTGCCAGCCCCAGCGCAATTGCAAGCGCAATTGCAAAGATCAGCCCTCTTTTCATAGTTCCTCCAGATTTGAATTGCGGCACTGACAATTAAACCATGACAATTAAACCATCGACGATGGAATAAGGAAAGAACTGCCTGACAGCTGGTCAATCATCCGGTGGCCGGTCATGCAATCTAACCTGTTCGACGCGCTCCATGACGCGCAGCAGGTTGCCGCCGAGAATTTTTACTAGGTCCGGCTCCGAGTAGCCGCGCCGCAGCAGTTCGGCGGTGAGGTGCGGCAACTGGGAGACGTCCTCCATGCCGCGCGGCATGGTCGCACCGTCGAAGTCCGAGCCGAGCCCCACGTGGTCCACGCCCACCAGCTTCACCACGTGGTCAATGTGGTCGGCGATGCGCTCCACACCCGGCCGGGGCAGGCGGGCGTCGAAGGTCAGCTCCAGTCGGAGCTTCTCGCGGGCCAGCCGGGCTGGGTCAGCCTTCCACTTCTGCTCCAGCCGGCGCTCCTGCTGCCGAAACTCCGCGCTCACCTTATTCCAGGCTGTCGTGTAGTTGGCGTCCAGAAACGCGGAGTAAAAATTGATCTGGATGAGGCCGCCGTTTTCGGCCAGCGCTCGGATCATTGCGTCGGTCATGTTGCGCGGCACATTCGCCAGCGCCCTGCAGGAGCTGTGGCTGGCGATGACCGGGGCCTGCGTCACCTCCAAGGCGTCGTAGAAGGTTCGGTCCGAGACGTGGGATATGTCCACCATCATGCCCAGCCGGTTCATGCGAGCGACGATGGCGCGGCCCTTCTCGTTCAACCCGCGCTTGCGGCCGGCATCGCCGGAGGAGCCGGCCCAGGAGGTGGAAATGGACCAGGTGAGGGTCATGTAGCGGACACCCAGCCGGTAGAAAACGTCGAGCACGCGCGGCTTGTCTTCGATGGCGTGTCCGCCTTCAACACCCATCAACGCGGCCAGCTTGCCGGCGGCATGAACGCGGCGGATGTCGTCCGCCGTGCGCGCCAGCTCCAGCTCGCTCGAGTGGCGCTCCACCTGGTCCAGCACGGCGTCAATTTGCGTCAGGGCCTGCCGCAAGTAATGCGGCTTGTAGCTGGGGCGCACCCAGATGGAAAAAAAGACGGCATCCAGGCCACCCTCGCGCATGCGGGGCAGGTCCAGATGGCCGTCCGGGTCGCGGAGGCTCAGGTCCAGGTTCTCTTCCACCAGGCGCTTCGTGGTGTCGGCGTGGGTGTCAATGACGATTGCGCGGCGGTGAATCTGTCGCGCCTGGCTCAGGCTGTCCCTCGGTTGCGGATTGCGGACTTCAGGTTTCGAATTTCGCGTTTCGGATTCCGGATCTGCTGGGCGGCAGGCCAGAACAATGAGCGCCAGGAGGAATAAAAGGACAACGGACCGAATCATTCGGTGAACTCCACCTGCTGCCCGAGCTCCTGGATCAGGGCGTCGGCCACTTCTTCGGCGGTGCCCGGCCGTTCCTGTTTCGGCGTCCAGTTCCACTGATTCAGATAGTCGTCGGTGCCGGCCAAGCCTTCCCTCATGGCGATCTTGTCAATCTCTTCCTGGAACCGGCCGGGCATGGGCCGCGACAGAGTTCTCTGGCCCTCGGCGGACACCTTCACCTGCGCCGGGATATGCTTCCAGTAGAGGATCTGGTATTTCGCCATATGTTTCCCTACCCAGCGGTGACGGGCTCCAGTTCCCCCTTGCGGTAGGCGCGGAGGAAGTTCTTACAGTTCCGGTCGTGCCCTGTCAGCATGTCCTGGGCCAGCTGATAGGGCCGGGAACTCTTGTCTGCCGAGAACACCCGGTTCAGATCGTTGCCCACGGGGTCCACGATGCCGCTGTCGGCGCCTGCTTCCACGGAGAGATTGATGAACGCCTCGTTGATCAACCGGCGGCAAGGGAGGCCGAACGACACGTTGCTCAAGCCGCCCGTCAGGTGAATCTTCTCGCCGTACTTCTCACGCAGCTGGCGGATCGCCTCCAGGTAATGGTTTCCGAACTGACCGTCCACCGAGATGGGGAAGACCAGGCCGTCCACATAAAGGTCCTCAATGGGGAGGCTCTTAGCCAGGGCGGTATCGATCACCTGGGAAGCGTTGGCCACTCGCTCCTCGGTGTTTTGGGGCATGCCGCTGGAGCCAGAGGCCGTGACGATCACCGACAGGTTGCGCTCCCGGGCCAGGTCCAGTGCCTCCAGCCGTTCCAGCGAGGCGGAGTTCAGCATGGCCCGGCCTGTGCTCCCCGAGCAGGCCTGAATGCCGGCGCGAATGGTGTCCAGATTGGAGGAATCAATCGAGAGCGGCACCGGCGCCAGCGGTTCGATGGCGCGCACCAGCCAGCGCATCGCTTCGAACTGTTTGTCCGGGTAGAGGGAGACCTCGTCCACGTTCAAGTCCAGGAAGTCCGCGCCGCCTTTGAGCTGCCGCGTCATCAGCGCGCGCAGGTACTCCATTCCTTCGGTGGCGGCGGGCTCGCCGCCCGACATGGCCGCCCTCACCGCGATGGCCACGTGCTTGACGCGCCCCTCCTCATAGTCCTGCTGGCTCTTGACCTGTTCCGGGATGATCAGGTAGCGGGTTTCTCCGCTCGCGCTGGTGTAGCGGACCGCCTCCTCACCGCTGGGAGTGGTGGTGACTAGCTTGCCAGCGCGGCGCAAGACGCGGGTCGTGTGGATGTTTTCCCCGATGACAACGAATTCCTTGTTCAAGTCTTGAGGTTTCATTGTTCCTTTGGTTTCTTAGGGGCGTTATGGTCCCGCTCGAGGAAGGCATTGGCCCAGGCGCTGGTGCCTCGCAGCGCTCCATTGCGGAAGACCACGGGCCGGTCGAGCATCTGCTCCTCCTCGCCATAGGCCTTCAGACGCTGGTAGGCGCGGCTCCAGATGCACTCCTTCTCCCCGACTTCGCACAGGCCCTGCCGCGTTCCTCCGCAGGGACCGTTGCGTTGGTTCTTCACGCATTGCGACTCGGGACAGAGGTAGGCGATGTCCGGGAGGGAGCAGTCGCCGCAGTCCTGACAGTCGAAGGCTAGGATTTTGAATGCGTGCTCGGCCGTGTGCAGCGCCTTGCGTATCCGCGGCGATCCCTCCACCGACTGGTAGAGCGCCTTTCCCGCCCGGAACCCCGAGGAGCCCTGCTCGAATAGCTCCCCGTGCACCAGGCGGTTGAGCCGGTAGGAGAGCGGCGCGCCGGCCGGCGAGGCTTTCGAGCGTAAGTACTCGCGGTTGACCTCCGAGGAACTGAGGCCCGTCTTTGGATCGGGCTCAAAGTAGTAGAACTCGTCAGGCTGGGCGAAACGAATCTGGCGGGCAAACTCCTTCCAGTCATTGTCGCCGAAGCTGTCCCAGATCTGGAGGATCCGCTCGTAGTCTTCGAACCGCAGATGCCCCCCCAGGTAGACCCCCCGATAGCCGAGTCCCCGGGCGATGGCGCACTGCTTGGCGGCGAACTCCAGGAAGAATGCCTTGCCCTTGTCGGGCGAGGCTCCCTGCTCCTCGGCCAGCCCCAGCAGTTCATCGGTGATCACGGCGCCGGGAATCCGGCCAGCGTGAAAGAAGCGTGAGGCGGGGGTGCTGAGGACGTAGACATTGCACAGAACGGGCACCTGGAGTCCCTTCAGCGCCATGTAGCGCAGTAACTCATCCTGCTTTCGCGCGTCGTAGCCGATCTGGTTGATGATGAAGCGGGCGCCGGCCTCGACCTTCTTGGCCAGCTTAAAGTACTGCGGCATCACCTCGCCCTCATAGCGCTTGTGGTTGTTCACCACCGCGCCGAGGAAAAATTTGGTCCCCTCCATGTGGGAGTACATTTGCAGCAAACCGACCGAATCCGTGTCAAAGACAGGGGCGGCCTGGCCCTGGTAGCCGGTCACCGGGTAGTCACCGGACAGCGTCAGCACATTGTGGAAGCCTTCGCTCGCCAACTTCCAGCCGCGGCTCTCCAGCGCGTTGCGGTTCCAATCCTTGCAAGAGAGGTGAATGATGACCTCCTGGCCGCGGGAGATCAGGTCGGTGCCCAAGGTGTCAGCGCTAAGCATCGCGCTCCCGCCCGGGTTGTCCGTGATGCTGAGGGCATGGAAGCGCGGATGCTCGGCCAGCAACCGCGCCATTTCCAGAACGCGGCGGCCGCTGCGCTCGATGATCAGACCGCGGGAAGTCACCAGCTCGACCACAATGAGGAAGCTGGAGGTTTCCTCCATCTGGTAGCGGAACGTTCGCTTGCTCCAGGCACCGGAAGTTGGCCGCGTGGGCCCGGGAGATGCGCTCACGGCTTCCCTCCGAACGCCGCAGGCATGGGCTTAAACTGGCAGCCCTCGACAAAGACGTCAAAAAAGTCGGGGGTCGTTTCCAGCTCAATGTGCTCGATGCCTTTGACCAGTTCCTCGATGGCGCGGCGCTTGCGCCGCGACAGCAGGATCTGCCGCGCTCCGGCCACCGCGGCGTTGCCTACCTTGACGACGCGATCCTCGGGCACCGGCGCCAGGAACCCGATCTCGACGGCATGGCCCACGTTGACGTAATTCGCGAAACCACCGGCCAGGTACAGCCGGCTGATGTCAGCCGGACGCACACCGAACCGGCGCAAGGCGATGTACTGGCCGCAGTAATTGGCGGCTTTGGCCTGCGCCAGGTTGCTGGCGTCTTGCCGCGAGAAGGTGATGCCCTGCTCGGGCACGATGGGGAGCTCGTACTGCTTCTTGGCAAAGACGCCTTTCGGCGTCATCAGCCCATGCCGGCGCAGCTCGGCGAGTAGATCGATCAGACCCGAGCCGCAGATTCCCTTCGGCGCGGCGTTGCCGATGGTCTGGTAGTCCCAGGTATTGCCGCTCAGCCGCAGCGCCTCGATGGCTCCGTCGCCGGCGGTCATGCCGTACTTGATGAGCCCACCCTCAAAGGCTGGACCCGCCGGGCAGGAAGTGGCCAAAAGCCGGCCGGCATGGCCCACCACTACCTCTGTATTGGTGCCCACATCCACCAACATGACCGGGTCGCGTTGGGAGGCGATATCGATCGCGACCAGGTCGGCGAGGGTGTCCGCCCCCACGTGGCTGGCCACCAGGGGAGCCCCCACGACACGGGCCTTGGGATGCGTCAGCAGGCCCAGGCGGTGAGCCAGCTCGGTCAGCGCCGTCGTTGTGCGCTGCCCGGCCAGGTATTCGTGCTCGACCAGCGACTTGTAGGGTTTCTGGCCGATGGACTGCACGTCCAGATTGAAGAACAGGTCGCGCATCGTAGAGTTGCCGACCAGAATGGCCTCGTAAATCTCATGGCGCACGATTCCCAGTGTCTGACACATCGCCCGCAGCTCGTAGTTGACTGCCGTGATCACACTCTTGTGGAGTTCACCCTGGAATGGGCCGGAATCGTAGGAGATGCGGTGCATGATGTCGCTGCCGCCGAAGCGCTGAGGGTTCTCCAGCGAGCCCAGGCAGGCGACCGCGCCCGTCTCCAGGTCCACGAGCTCGACAACAATGGTGGTGGTACCCAGGTCAATGGCCAGGCCGTAAAGGTGGCCGCGGTAGTGGTCAACCACCTCGCCGTCGTAGAGGACTTTGTCGCCGGCGCGGGTGACCAACGGATCCAGTTCAACTGCGGTGGCGGCGGAACTGGTCAGAATCTGCGGGCGGCGGCGGAGCAGTTCGAACGCAACGTCAATGTCGGGATCTTCGACCACCGCCTGGCAGGCCAGCCGGTAGTTCTCCCGCAGGAACTCTTCCGCCTCGGTGCGCGGACATAAGGCCTCCACGCCGCGCTTGATTTCCACGATGCATTCGTGACAGATGCCGCTGCGGCCGCAGGAGGTGGGCACCTGCACGGCGAGATCGTCGGCATAGTCGAAAACGGTGCGGCCCCGCTCCAGGCTGCAGCGGCTGCTGTCATAGGAGATGTGGGCCATCTTTGCTCAGGAGGTTCCCGGGGCTCAGGAGGTTCCCGGGGTCAGGCAGTTTCCCACGCCTTTCGGTAATCCAGCTTGTCGTCGCTGGCGCACACGGGCAGCTCCCCAGCCTGCTTGGGCTTGCGCTTGTTGCGGCAGCCAAACTGCGCCGTGCATTGGTCCAGGCGGTTCTTGTAAGGGCAACGCCGGAGAGACAGCTCGTCGGCGTGCGCCGCGATCCCCGTCAGGATTTCGGTGAGCCGGTCCAGGCGTTTTTGGTACTCGTGTTGGTCGATTTTCTCCATGCCGTCGCCCTAGAGTCTAGACCGGCACCCCCATCAGCCGCTTGGCTAGCGCGACGCAGGCCATCGCGTCCTTGCCGTAACCGTCGGCTCCCATGTCGTCGGCAAAGTCCTGTGTGACAGGCGCGCCGCCGACCATGATTTTCACGTTGTCCCGCAGGTCGGCGTCAATAAAGGCTTCGATCGTCTTGCCCATGTTGGGCATGGTGGTGGTCAGCAGCGCGGACATCCCCATCAGGGGGGCCTCGTGCTCCTCGACGGCCTCAATGAACCGGTCCGCCGAGGTGTCCACTCCCAGGTCAATCACCACAAAGCCGGTGCCTCGCAACATCATGATGCACAGGTTCTTGCCGATGTCGTGCAGGTCTCCTTTGACGGTGCCCATGACCACCTTGGCAATGGGCTTAACGCCGGAGGCCGACAGGATGGGCTCAATGTAGGCCATGCCCGCCTTCATTGCCCGAGCGCAGGCCAGAACTTCCGGCACAAAGATGAAGTTCTCCCGGAACTTGATGCCGACAATCCCCATGCCGGCAATCAAGCCGTCGTCCATCACCTCCAGCGCCACGGTCCCTGCCTCCAGCTCCTCTTTGGTCAGTTGATCCACCGTGCCGTTGTCACCGTCAATCAGCGCCGCCGCGATGGTCTGCATTTTCGGCCTGACCTTCGCGAAGGTGTCAATCATGCGCTGCCGCTCTTCGGGACGCTCGATGTACTCTTCGATCTCCTGCCGGATGAAGTCGTTGGAAATGTCGCTGAGCTCCGCCATAGTGTGTTCCTAAGCCCGTTCCTAGTTGGCCGAGGCGTGCTGCCGGTGCCACTCGCGCACGGCCCCGGGAATCTCCTTAAGGTTCTCGACCGTAGTCTGCAGCGGGATGGCGCACTCCGGGCCCACCAACTGCACGCCCGCGTCCAGGTTCTTCCAAACCTCTTGCCGGACTTCCTCAGGGCCCCTCGAATACAGGATCTCCGGATTGTTGATGTTTCCCACCAGCGAGATGCGGTTCTTCATGATCGCCATCGATTCGGCGGGGTCGTTCTTGGAATCGTAGTGAAACGCCGCGAATCCGGTCTGCGCAATGTACTCCATGCGGTCCAGCGTGCGGCCACAGATGTGCATAATCAGCGGAATCGGAATCCGCTCGGCAAACTCGATGTGCATGTCGCGCAGGTAGCGCCGGTAGTACTCGCCGCTGACCAGGTCGCCGGTGGCGTGGTCGGGC
The DNA here is from genome assembly GCA_965223005.1 of Terriglobia bacterium. Taxonomy (GTDB): domain Bacteria; phylum Acidobacteriota; class Terriglobia; order JAJPHL01; family JAPKYU01; genus CBDBKE01. The sequence goes on from CBDCVK010000010.1 coordinate 1,026,393, forward strand.
AGAGTCAGGGCATCGGCGCCCGCTTCGATCTGGGCCAGGCCAAAGTCAATGGTGACCTGCTTGAGTGCCTCCAGGCACTGCATGGTCTTGCCCGGATCATCCAGCGACAGCAGCAGAAACGGCTCCACGCCGAAGCAGTGGTAGGCCAGCGACCAGGGTCCCATCGTCTTGCCGACGATCGCCACCTCGTCGCCGAACTCTCGGCGCAGAATCTTGATGGCCTGGATCACGCACTGCATGTCGGGATGCTTCAGCACGTCCGCGGGAATCCGGATGTCTTCCGGCTTCTCGAAGATCGGCTCGCGCATTTTCACCGTCGGCCAGTTGTCTTTCTGCTCCCACTGGATCTTGCAGCCCAGTGCGGAAGACTCCTGAATGATGCTGAAGACCGGCATGATGGTGTCGAAGCCGAACTCGGTGTGTCCGGTGGCGGCCAGCCGCGCCATCAGTTCCGGCTTGCGGTTGGCGTCCGGGAAGGGTGCGTCCACCAGATCCATCATCTCCACCGTGGCCACCGAGGTGGGGTTGCAGACCGGCGTGCGGTCCACCGGCTCGCGGCGCAAGGCGGCCAGCACGCGCTGGCGACTCGTCATTGGTCCGACCATCTCCTTCTCCTCTCTTTCCCTCTACGCTTTTTGCTGGCTCGGCGCGACCAACTGGCCGCGGGAGGCAGCCGCCTCTTCTTCGCGCAACACCGCGCGCAGGTTCAAGGTGCGAACCAGCAACAACCCGACCAGCGCATCGTGGGTCTGCCCGCAGGGGAATGCCACCCGGTCGGCGCTGCCTTCCACCGGCGACATCTCGGCCAGCTTCCGGAATCCGGCTGCGATGGCTTCCACCCGCTTAGACTTGTCTTCCTCGGGCCCGTCTGCCGTTACCTGGTAGACCCCCGCCCCCAGGCTCGCCACGACGATGTTTCGGCCCGATCGTTTGTCAAAGGCGCGGAGCGGCTTCGGTTCGAGCGCCGGGGTGGAGGGCAGCTTGCATGCCTCCAGAAAACCACGCTTGGCCCCAGCCTGGTGCGCCGAGCCACAGGAGAAGCGGAGCCGAACGTCCGTCCGCTCCGCCCCCGCCAGGTTCTCGAGCGCCCGGGCCACAAATTCGATTCGTTCGCGAACGCCTTCCAGCCGGCTGTAGCTGTGCACCAAGTATTCCGGCTGGTGACCGCCATCCTGGCGATAGAGAGCAACGGTGATGTCCTGGCAATGGGGATCCATCGGGACCAGTTCGACGCGTTTACCCAGATCCAGCGTTAGGCCCATAGTCAGGATCCTCCTGGCAGAGAGTGCCGGCCGGCAGGGAGTCAAGCCGGAAGGGAATCAGGTTTGACATCCTGCCTGCTTGTCTGCTAAGCTGACACTTCAGTATACCCCAGTTGGCAGCAAGCTGTAAAGCCCCAGGAAGGTGTCAAGCCGATGGTTGAGTCTCTCCAGCCAGTCGCTCGCAGGTTGCTCAGCGAGGGTATCGTCGAGCAGATCACCGCTATGATTGCGCGCAACGTGTTCCAGCCGGGCGACCGCCTCCCCTCCGAGAAGGAGCTCTGCCGGCAGTTCCGGGTGGGCCGGACCTCGGTTCGGGAAGCACTGCGGTCGCTCTCGGTGATGGGGATCCTGGAATCGCACGCGGGCGAAGGAACCTTCGTTTGCCTCAACCCGGGCCGCTATCTGGAGCGGGCCTTTCAGTGGGGCCTGCTGCTGGACCGCAAGGTAGTCGAGGACCTGGTGGAAACCCGGTTGATGCTGGAGTCGCAAACGGCCGATCTGGCTGCCCAGAAGGCAACGAAGAAAGACCTGAGCGACATCGAAGTGGCCCTTCAGGGCATGGAGAAATCGCTGGCCGATCCGGAGAAATACCTGGAAAGTGACCTGCGGTTCCACCTGGGCATCGCCCGGGCGACGCAGAACTCGATCCTACACAACCTGCTGACCACCATCCGGGGCTATCTGCAGGCCTTTATCCGGGAGACCCTGGCGTCTTCCCCGGCCAGCGACTCGACCCGGCGAGCCGCTGTTTCCCTCGCCGAGCACAAGAAAATCTTGCGAGCCCTCAAGAAAGGTGACCCCGAGGAAGCGCGGCGGGCCATGACCGAGCACATCGTTTCCTCGCGAGACGATCTGAGGAAGCATCTGTCGAACCGTCCCCATGCGCGAGACCGCGACGTTGTTAGTCTTCTGCCCCGACCAGAAGGGGCTCGTGGCCAGGATTTCCGGGTTCATCTTTCGCCACGGCGGTAACATTCTGGACGCCGACCAGCACACGGATCTCGAGACCGGGGTGTTTCTGGCGCGGATGGAATGGGATCTGGAGGGGTTCGAGATCCCGCGCGCGCAAATCGCCGCGCGTTTTCAGCCGCTGGCCCAAGAACACCAGATACAGTTCGAGGTCCACTTCAGCGATGACGCTCCGAAACTCGCGATCTTCGCCTCCGGGATGCTGCATTGCCTCCAGGATCTGCTGCTCCGGCACCGGGCCGGCGAGTTCCAGGCCGAGATCGCAATGGTCCTCAGCAATCATCTGGAGGCCAATGCGGTGGCGCAGGAGTTCGGAATCCCGTTCCTTCACTTCCCCATTACCGCGGCCAGCAAGAAGGAGCAGGAGGCCAGGGAGATCGACGAGCTGCGGGCCAGAGGAATTGACCTGATCGTGCTGGCCCGCTATATGCAGATTCTGAGCGAGGATTTTGTCGCCGCCTTTCACAACCGGATCATCAATATCCACCATTCCTTTCTTCCGGCCTTTGCGAGGGGCCAAGCCTACCACCAGGCTTTCCAACGTGGGGTGAAGCTGATCGGAGCCACCTCTCACTACGTGACAATGGATCTGGATGAAGGTCCGATCATTGACCAGGAGGTCGTGCGCGTGAGCCATCGTGACTCAGTCCAGGATCTGATTCGCAAGGGGAAGGATCTGGAACGAGTGGTTCTGGCCCGCGCAGTGCGCCTGCACCTGGCTCATCGGGTGTTGACTTACGGGAACAAGACCGTTGTTTTCGACTAAGCCCCGGGGCCTACCACCCTCCTTAACGCACGGCTGCGGATGATCAGTTACGCCTTGTTTGGTAGCTTCCTTCCGCTATAAAATAGGGCGCTCCCCGGGGAGGACATTATGGGTGCCGCACTGACTGCAGGATTGTCCAGGCTGGTTGATGAAGCCGGCAAGTCCGGAGGGGGTCTGTCCGGGCAGGTTCTGGAAAAAATTGTCGCCGAACTCGCCAAGGCCTTCCATGTAAAATTGGACGAAGTGGCCGTTTTGCACCTGACCCACGGCGGCTCCTTGCTTTCCTTTATTTATCCGTTAAAGCTGCAAAAAGTGGGCAACATCCCGATGACCAGCACCTCCTCACTAGCGGTGCGGACCGTGCGCGAGAAGCGGCCGGAAATGATCAACAATTTCCCCGCCCAAAAACACCCGACAATTTTTGAGGCCATCGCACTGAGCGCCGAGACCAAGGGCAGCCCCATTCAGAAGATTATGAGCGCCCCCTTGGTGGTGGATGGCAAGGCGGTAGGGGTGATCCAGGTCTCTCGCAAGGGCAAGACCGCCCCGGCATCGGGTCCTGATTTCACCATCAAAGACCTTACCACTATGATTTCCGTGGCCGGGGTACTGGCGAAGGCTTTCAAAGGCGCCAAGTAGTCGGTCCCACCTCTCAGGTCTCAGCTCTCAGGTTTCAGTACCTGCGTCAGCCAGCCAACGATGGTGTCCAGCGCTTCGGTGTAGACCTGTGTCTGCGGCCGGCCGCGGACGCGGAAGGAGTGGTCGCCGTCCTCAATCCAGACCAACGTGGCACGGCGTCCGGGCCCACTGCCGGCGAGCCGTTCGACGACCGGGACCAACAAATCCCTTTGGGCAAAGGCATCTCGGGTCCCGGACAGGAATAGCATCGGGCAGCGAATGGAGTACAGGTGCTGGTCCCGGATCTGCTGCGGCCTGCCGAGCGGGTGGAGCGGATAACCTAGAAACACCAGCGCGTGGGCGGGGTAGCCGGCGGCGACCAGATGGGAGGCGATGCGCCCGCCCATGGACTTGCCGCCTAGCACAATTTTCGGCTCTCGAGGGGCAGGCACCTTCGCTTGCCCGCGCGCGAAGTCGGCCGCGGCACGATAGCAGGTTTCCAACAGTGGCCGGCGGTCTGGCAGGTTCCGTTTGGCTTCCTTGTAAGGGAAATTGAAGCGCACCGCCAAGCAGCCGCGCTCAGCCAGGCCGTCGTGGAACACCCGCATGAACTCGGAATCTATGCCGCTGCCCGCGCCGTGGGCAAGCACGGCGACGGTGCGTGAGGCGGGCTCTCCGGCCAAGGCCGCCGAGACGCGCTCGGCCCCGGGAACCGCAATGGTGACCCGCTGTTCCAATGGCTCGCGGCCAGGGAGGGGAAAGGGGGATTTTCCCCAGCGAGAGGTCGCAGCACGACGCTTCAGAGCATGACTCTGCGCGTCCTTCCGCGACCCAACGGTGAGAAGCTACTTCCTGCTCCTGTTGACTGCGGCTTTCAGTTCGGCGCCGGGCGCGAACTTGGCCACGCGCCGGGCGGCGATTTTCAGTGGCCGTCCGTTCTGTGGATTGCGTCCGGTGCGCGCCTTGCGGTGAGAAGTGGAAAAGGTGCCAAACCCGACCAGGGTTACCCGGCCTCCCTTCTTGAGAGCGCCGGTCACACCTTCTACCAGCGCGTCCAGGGCGCGGTTGGCCTGCACCTTGCTGATGCCAGCATCGTTCGAAACCCGCTCAATCAAGTCTCCCTTATTCATGAAGACATCCTCCTGGTTTGTTGCAGCGGTAGAGCAGATTGCGGCGAGTTTATAGCACCCACCCCGCACCTTGTCAACCAAAGAAATCGGTGGCGCGATCGCTGCCATCAGGCCAGCGCCTGCTTGCAGCCAAGAGGGTTCAAGAGCAATCAGCGCATTGTTACGGCTTGCGGCCGGAGATGGAGGGCGGCCGGCCGCGAAGGGCGTCGTCCAGGCTGACTTCGAAATACATCAGCGGCTGTGAGTTGTGGGCCCAGACAAGCTGGGTGAGGTAGAGCTTGGAACCGGACAGCCAGTCCCTACCACTCCCGATCTCGAAGTAGAAGAAGCCGCTGGCCGTGGACTCCGGCGGCAGCAGGCGCATGTTGAACTCGTGAACCAGCACTTCCATGACTATGTTTGCCCGTGACCCGCCGGGTAAGCGCGGCAGTGGGTAGGGCACCGTTCGGCGCGGCTGTTTCCCTTTCCCCGTCAGCCGTTGAACCACAACCCCCGCCGGGGTGGGCTCGATCTTCTGCCGGTCCCTCGTCAGCAATTGCACCAAAAGGTCATCCAGGCGCACCGTCTTGTCCGTCGTGTTGGCAATCACCACCAGCACCGGCAGGATGCCCGCTTTCGCCAGATTGTGCTTTCCGAAAACCGGCTTGGCTTTCTGGCGGGTCTCGAACGGTTCGGCGGCCGCGATTAACCCCTCGTGCGCGTCGCGTGCCGGATAGGCCTCCGCGGGCTTGGCACGGAACGCCAAGCGCTCCTTCTCGCCGGCCACAGCGCCACAGGCCCACAGCGCCACTCCCAGCAAGGCAACCCAACCGCGAATCCTTAGCCTGGGCCGCCGGTGTCGAGTCATCAACCAATTATGGGAACGGGACGTTAGTTCAGCAAGATAGAGTTGCTCGGCAAGATATAATGGGGACCGGACCGGTAGAACAACCATTTTCGCCAGTTTCCGTTTTACCCTTCGCTCGGAACAGATGTATCTTCTCTACAGTTTCCTGCTGGCCCTGGCTGCCCTGGTGATGTTCCCTTACTTTCTGGTGCAGGGCCTGCGCCACGGAAAGTATCTGGGCAGCCTCCGCGCGCGGCTGGGCTGGGTGCCGGAGACGGCCCGCACCCCAGGAGACGCGCTGTGGCTCCATGCGGTTTCCGTGGGAGAAGTGCTGGCCTGCCAGAGCCTGCTGGCCGGGCTCAGGCGGCGTTTCCCGCAGCGGCCCCTGCTGGTTTCCACCACCACTGAGACGGGGTTTCGCACGGCGCAGCAGCGACGGGAAACTGGGGCGCTTGAAGCCGATGGCATTTTCTACTGCCCCTTCGATTTTCGCTTTTCCGTGCGGCGGGTGCTGCGGCGCGTGCGGCCGGCGTTGCTCTTGGTGGCGGAAACCGAGTTCTGGCCAAACCTGTTCCGGGAAGCCTCCAGGAGCGGAGCTCGAGTGGTTGTGGTGAATGCGCGGATCTCCGATCACTCATTTCCTGGATACCGCCTCTTCCGCCTTTTTGTCCAGAAGGTGTTGAACCAGACGACGCTGCTGCTGGCGCAGTCGGAGGTAGATGCCGAACGCCTGCGGCAGCTGGGTGCGGATCCGCCGCGCGTCCGGGTTGCCGGAAACTTGAAATTTGATCGGGAAGCTGCCGCTCCGCTGCCGCCTTGGCTGGACCGGCAGCTCAGCCGCTGGACTGCGCCGGGGGCTCTGGTAGCCGGCAGCACCGCCGTTGGTGAAGAGGAAATTGTTCTGGCGGCGTTCCAGCGACTTCGCGCGCAGCGGCCCGCGTTGCGCCTTCTGCTGGCCCCGCGTCGCCCGGAGCGGTTCGAGGAGGTGGCGGAGTTGATCGAGGCCCGCGGCTTCCGTTTGGCACGCCGCTCGCGGCTCACCTCGGCGCCGGCCGCAGAGCCAGACGCGGAGCCAGATGTGGAGATTGACCCGGAGGCAGCCGTGCTGCTTTTGGACAGCGTGGGCGAGTTGGGCGCCGCCTATCGGTACGCCACCGTCGCGTTTGTGGGCGGCAGTTTGGTGCCCCACGGCGGGCAGAATATCCTGGAAGCGGCGCAGTTTGCCCGTCCGGTGGTAGTGGGTCCATACATGCAGAATTTCCGGGACATTACGCACGCATTTCGCGCGGCAGGCGCGTTGCGGCAGGTCGCTTCGGGCGCCGAATTGTCCCCCGCAATCGAGCAGCTTTTCGCCGATCCCGTTGCCGCGGCGGCGATGGGTCAGGCCGGCCGCCGGTTGCTGGAGGCCAATCGCGGCGCCACCGAACGGGTGCTCGAGGCTGTGGCCGCGCTGCTGCCAGCGCCGGCTAAGGTGGCCGTGGGGCGGACCTTATGAGCGTGCTGCTGTGGCTATGAGTGTAGTGCTGTGGCCGGCGGCACGTCTGTGGTCGCTCGCCGCGCGCACACGTGTCCGCCTGTACGCTTCGGGCACCTGGCGCCAGCAACGGCTGGACCGCCCGGTAGTCAGCGTCGGCAACCTCTCGGCAGGCGGAGCGGGGAAGACCCCGTTCGTCATCTGGCTCTTCTCCGCACTGGTGGAGCGCGGTCTGAGACCGGCGGTGCTGACGCGCGGCTATCGGCGTCCGGCCGGAGGGGAAACGCTACTGTTCACTCGCGCAGGCCACGGTGCCGCATGGCCGCCGGACGCTGTGAGCGCGGGCGACGAAGTACAGGTGATGCTGCGGCATGGGCTGGCACCTGTTGGCGTTGACGGGAACCGCCTCCGGGCCGGACGAGCACTGGAAGCCCAGGGCGCAGTGGACGTACACCTGCTCGATGACGGGTTTCAACATCTGGCACTGGGCCGGGACCTAGACATTGTGCTGGTGGACAGCACCCGCCCACCGTGGGAGGATGACCTGCTACCGGCTGGGCGGCTGCGAGAGTCACCTTCGGCCTTGGGACGTGCTGGAGTTATCGTGTTAACCCGGGTGCAGGATTGGACGGCGAGAGGGCAGCTGGAAACGCGCCTAAGAGGCGTGGCGCCGCAGGCCGAGATTTACGGGGCGCGCACGCGCCTGACGGCCGACGTTGGCGCAGCCGAGCCTTCGGTTCCAAGCCTCTCATCTGCGTCCTCGCAGCCTGCTCTGGCGTTTGCGGGTGTAGGCAATCCGAGGGCCTTCTTCGCCGACCTTTGCTTGGCGGGGTTTCGGGTCGTGGGCACGCAGCCGTTTCGCGACCACCATCGCTACACGGCGCGCGACCTGCGGCGACTCGAGCAGCGCGCCCGCCAGGTGGGCGCCGAAGCGCTCGTCACCACCGAGAAGGACGCCGCCAATCTGTCCGACTCCTGCCGAAACGGGCTGGAGCTGCCACTGCGGGTCGTGGGAATGGAGCTGGAGGTGGAACAGGGGGCCGCGCTGGTAGATCGCGTCGCGGGGTTGGTGCGTAAATGAGCCGGCTGGTCGAAGCGCGGAGAATCCTGGTGCGGGCCACCAACTGGGTGGGCGATGCGGTGATGACTCTGCCGGCACTGCGCGAGCTGCGCCGAGCGTTGCCGGCTGCCCACATCACCCTGCTGGCCCGGCCCTGGGTCAGCACCGTCTTCGAGCGAGAAGCTGTCGCTGACCGCCTGCTGCTGTATCCCAGCAATGGAAGCATGGGCTGGCGCCAGACCGCCGTCGCGCTGCGCACGGAGCGCTTCGACGCGGCGGTGCTGTTCCAGAACGCTTTCGAAGCCGCTCTGCTGGCCCGCTGGGCGCGGGTTCCGGTCCGCTGCGGCTACGCCCGCGACGGCCGGTCCTGGCTGCTGACCCACGCGGTCCCGGTCCCGCGCCAGGACGAGATTCCTGCGCACGAGTGCTACTACTACCTGGAGTTGCTGCGGCGCCTGAACGTGCTGCCGGAACTGCCGCAGGTCTCCCAGATCCTGCTGGCCCGACTGCCCTCGCGAGAAATTGGCCGCGACAAGCTGGTGAGCTTTGGTCTGCCTGACGCCTTTCGCGGTCCAGTGATCGGGATCAATCCGGGAGCCATGTTTGGTACGGCGAAGCGTTGGTTCCCGTCGCGGTTCGCCGCGGTGGGACAGGCCCTGGCCGCGCAAGGCGCGGCCGTGGTCCTGTTCGGCGCTGCCTCGGAACGCAAGCTGGCTGAGGAAGTGGCCGCCACCGTTGGCCCGGCGGCAGTTTCCACCGCTGGCCGCACGAGCCTGAGCGAATTTCTCGAGCTGGTGGCAGGCTGCGATCTGTTTCTGACCAACGACACCGGCACCATGCATCTGGCCGCAGCGGCCGGCGTTCCGGTGCTGGCGATCTTCGGAGCCACGGACGAAGTGGCCACCGCCCCGCTCGGCCCTTGTGTCCGGATCATCAAGAAGCCAGTGCCGTGCAGCCCCTGCAAGCTGCGCGATTGTCCCATTGACCATCGCTGCATGAGCGGCGTGGAGACCGAGGAGGTGCTGGCTGCCGCGCAGCAGATGCTGGGAGAACCCAGTCTTCGTCGAGGCCATGCCTAATTCACCCTTGCCTTGTCCGGGTTCAAAAGGAGCAGCGAACCGTTGAGCCAGGAAAAGCCAAGTACGTATCTGGAGATTCTCGAGCGCTTCCCCGCACAGACGGTGTTGGTGGTTGGCGATCTGGTGGCCGACGAGTTCGTGCTGGGCGAGATTTCCCGGGTTTCGCGGGAAGCCGCAGTGCTCATTTTGAAGCACCGGCAGACGCAGATTCTGCCTGGTGGCGGCGCCAACGCGGCGTATAACCTGGCCGATCTCGGGGCCAAGGTGATTCCAGTGGGGGTGGTTGGCGACGACGACGCCGGGCGGGCGTTGCTGGAGTGTTTTCGCAAGCGCCGCGTGGAAACACGCGGCGTCGTGGTGGCGCGCGAATTGACCACCACCACCAAGAGCCGCGTTCTAGCTGGTACAGTGCACGGCAGCCGCCAGCAGGTAGTGAGGATTGACCGCGAGCCCGCGCAGCCGGCCTCCCCGGCCCGGCGGGCGGAGGTCCAGCGGCGCGCACTGCGCCTGGGGCGCCGGGCAGACGCCGCTCTGGTCTCCGACTACGGCTACGGCGCCACCTCTCCGGAACTGGCCGGTGCGCTGGGCGCTGCCCTCAATGGCCGTCCGGTGACGATTGATTCGCGCTTCGACCTGCTGAAGTACGCCGGAGCCACCGCGGCCACGCCGAATGAGCCGGAACTGGAAGAGGCGTTTCACGCGCGCATCGGCGCCGACACGCACAAGCTGGAGCACACGGCGCGAAGCGTGCTGCGCCGGATGCGGCTCGAGGCCCTGCTGGTTACTCGCGGGCGGCACGGAATGGTGCTGTTTGAGCCGCGCCGCCGCCCGGTGTACATCCCCGTCTGGGGCTCTGATGAGGTTGCGGACGTGACCGGGGCCGGCGACACGGTGATTGCCACCTTCACCCTGGCCCTGGCCGCCGGCGCCAGCTTTGAGCAGGCGGCGCGGCTGGCGAACTTTGCGGGCGGCATTGTGGTCATGAAGCGCGGCACGGCCACCGCAACCTTGGAGGAACTTCGAGAGGCAGTCACGAGCAGGGAAGCGCTCGGCCCGGCAGTGCCGGACAGGGGCCGGACAGGGGCCGGGCAAGGGCGGGGCAAGGGCCGGGCAAGGGGAGATGAACACAGCTGACAAATTCGTGGGCCGCGTGCGAGCGCGCGAGCTTGCGGACCAGGCGCGGGGCGACGGGCGCCGCCTGGTGCTGGCCAACGGCTGCTTTGACCTGCTGCACGCGGGCCATGTGCGTTACCTGCAGGGCGCGCGAGCCTGCGGCGACCTGCTGGTAGTGGGCATTAACTCCGACCGAAGCGTGCGCGCTCTGAAGGGCGACGGGCGCCCGCTGATGGACCAGCAAGCGCGCGCTCGCATGGTGGCCGCCCTGTCGGCGGTGGACTGGGTCGTCATCTTCGACGAGCCAGACGTGACCGCGCTGCTGAGGGAACTGCGCCCGCAGGTCCACGCCAAAGGCACCGACTACACCTCCGAGACCGTGCCCGAGCGGGAGACGATGCGCGCTCTGGGCGGCGAGGTCGCCATTGTCGGCGACGCCAAGCACCACTCGACCCGCGACCTGATCAGCCGCATCGTGAAGGCGCAAGACAGTACGCAGTAGGCGGTAGGCAGGTGGGAGGCTAACTGTGCGGCTGGTACCTGAAACCTGGAACCTGACACCTGGCTTGGTTCGATGCAAAGGATCTTGATTCTGCGCCTGGGCTCGATGGGCGACATTATTCACACGCTGCCGGCAGTGGCCACGCTGAAGCGCGGCTTCCCCGATGCGGAGATTGATTGGGTGGTGGAAGGGCACTGGGCGCCGCTGCTTGAGCGCAATCCGTATCTGGCCCAACTGCACCGGCTGGAAACACGCTCCTGGAGGCGGCGGCTGGCCGCAGCCGGCACTTGGCGCGCCTTGCTGGGGAGCGTCAGCCGGCTCCGGCGCCGGGGCTACGATTGCGCGCTGGACTTTCAGGGCCTTGTCAAGTCGGCCGTAGTGGGGCGCCTGAGCGGCGCGGTGTCGGTGGTGGGGTTCGGCCGTGCTGAATTGCGCGAACGGGCCGCCGCCCTGTTCTACACAGCGCAGGCGAGTCCCCCCGCAGACGGGCGTGCTGCCCACGTGGTGGAGCGGAACCTGGCGCTGGCTGCCGCGGTGGGAGCCAAAGAACCGGTGATGGAGTTTTGCTGTACGCCCGCCCCGGAAGCCGTGGCAAGCATGCGGGCGGCGACGGCCGGCTCCGCCGGCCTGCCCAGCCTATCCCACGTGCCACGCTACGCGATCGTGAGCCCTTCGGCCGGTTGGGCCGCCAAGCGCTGGCCGGAGGAAGCCTATGCAGGCCTGGTGTTACGCCTCCGCCGGGAGCTGAGCTTGCGGGTAGTGATTCATTGTGGCCCCGGCGACGAGCTGATCGCCGAACGAGTGGCGGAACTTGCCGCCGACGCCCGACCCCTGCTGCTGCGCCCTTCGCTGGGCGAATTGATGGCTTTGGTGCGCGAGGCGGCGCTGCTGGTGGCGGGCGACACCGGTCCGTTGCATCTGGCCGCTGCCTGCGGCACGCCAGTGGTGGCGGTCTTCGGCCCCACTGACCCGGCGCGCAACGGCCCCTTTTCTACAGCCAGCCGCGTGGTCCGGGCCGAGGACGCGTCGACCACCTACTCGCGGGCCGCCGACCGGCAAGCCATTCGCAGTGTCACGGTCGAGCAGGTGTTTCGTGCCGCGGACGAGCTGCTGCAGGCCCGATGAGTTGGAAGCGCTACGCCGAATTGGCTGCCCGCATCCGTGTCCCCTGCGGATTCCTGCTGGTGGCCGTCTATGCGTTCTTTACGCAGCCCAGTCCAAAACTGCTGACTCTAGGCGCGGCCGTGGCGCTGGCGGGGATTGCTCTGCGGGCGTACGCTGCCGGGCACCTGGAGAAGAATCTTCGGCTGGCAACTTCGGGACCCTATGCCTACTCACGCAACCCCCTCTACCTGGGCTCCGCTCTCGTGGCGCTGGGGTTCGCCCTGGCCGGAGGAGTCTGGTGGTTGGGACTGTTGTTGACGTTGTTCCTGGTGACGCTGTACCTGCCAGTGGTGAGCGAAGAAGAAGCGCATTTGGCCAAGCTGTTTCCCGAGTTCCGTGAGTACGCAGCGGCAGTGCCGCGATTCTGGCCCAGGCGGCCTGTCCGGGTCGAAAGGTCCGCCTCAAGCAGCTTCCGCTGGGCCTTGTATTCGAAGAACCAGGAGTACAATGCGTTGCTGGGCTATCTGCTTGGCATTGCGTTGCTGCTTTGGAAGCTGCTCTAGTCGCCTGACTGGCTCATTCCGCTGTGCTGCCATGGTGCAGCCGCGGCACTTGTGGCAAAGGCTCACTCGATGACCCACGGCAACTGGGCGAAACTCGTTGGAGCGACACTTGCAGCAGCGCTACTGGGGGCGCTTGCGGCCTGGCCTCAGGCCTCCGGCCTTACCTCCGACACTACCGTTCCGTTCCCTTCGGGGGAGGTCCTGCGATACCGCATTTCGTGGCGGTTGTCCCCAGCTGGGGAAGGTCGCATCCAGGTTGAGGGCCATAGCCCAACCGACGGGCTACCTTACTGGGAAGCCACGGTCAAAGCCGCCTCCAATGGCTTTGTCTCCAAGTTGTTCCCGGTCAACGACACGTTGATTTCCCGCTTTGATAACGGGGCGATGTGTTCTCAATTCCTCCTCAAGACCCTGCACGAAGGCCGCCGGCACCGCTCCATCCGCATTGACTTCCAAAAGGAGCGCCAGATGGCAGTGCTGGAGGAAACCGACCCGAACCACGGCCGCCTGGTTCGTCAGGCCGAGAACTCCATCCCCAAATGCGCTTACGACCTAGTCTCCGCACTGTTCTACGTGCGTTCGCTGCCGCTGGTGGTCGGCCGGACCTTCCAGGTACCCGTCAACGATGGGTCTAAGACCCTGCCCATCCAGGTGGAAGTACAGGCCGAGGAAGAAGTGAGGACCGGCGCGGGGGACTTTCCCGCCATCCGTGTCGAACCCACAATTGTGGGTGGATACTTGTTCCAAGGAAGAGGCCGCTTGCACATCTGGTTCAGTGACGATCCCCAACGCCTCCCAGTTCAGATACGGGCCCGCTTATGGGTGGGCACCATCACCGCTGTCCTGGAAGAAATCGAACGCTAGAAGATCGTCCCATTGCCGGGGGAGTTGGCCTATGTTCATTTCGCCCTATGGCCGAGTTCGTCCAAAACATGACTGGTCGGATGTATACTTGCGGCCACCAGAAGCCGAAAACGGAAATCCTGGCTTAAGCCCTCAAAGGAGCGAGACATGCCATTCTGCTCTAACTGTGGTTCGCCGATGGAAGGAAACTTCTGCGCCAAGTGCGGGACGCGCACGGGGTCGACCGCCACGGCGGGCAGCCCGCCCCCGGCAGCGACCCCCATGACCACCACGTCCGGCCCGGGGGCGCCGCAAAAGAAAAAGGGACCTCTGTTCTGGATCCTGGTGGTGGTGGCGGCACTTTTCGTGCTTACCAGCATCGCTGTCATTGGCGGCGGGTTGTTCGTTGCTCAGAAGATCAAGCAAGCCGGCTTCGATCCGGAGCTGGCAGAGAAGAACCCGGGGCTGGCGGCGGCCAAGATGATCGCCGCAATGAACCCTAACGTGGAAGTGATCTCTACCGACGAGGACAGCGGCACCGTCACCTTGCGGGATAAGAAAAGCGGCGAGACCGTGACGATGAATTTCGAGGACGTTAAGAAGGGCAGGATTGTCTTCGAAGGAAAAGGCGGCGAGAAAGTCGAGATCCAAGGGCAAGGCCAGGGCTCCTCCGAGTCGCTTCGTGTAGACTCCGCTGAGGGCTCCATGGTTTTCGGCGCCGGTGCCGGCAAGCTTCCAGCCTGGTTGGCCGCTTATCCGGGAGCTGAGGCGACCGGTGGCGCGACCATGCAAGGTCCGGAGGGCGAGGGTGGAACGGCAGGGTTCAAGACCGGCGACTCCCCCGAGCAGGTTGCCGCGTTCTACGAGCAGCAGCTCAAACAAGCCGGGATGAAGACGACCAAGAACGTCATGGACCAGGGTGGAGGGGTCAAACTCATCAGTCTGCACGGCGCCGATGACGCCAGAAAGCGAACCGCCACCATCGTGGTTACCGTCACCGACGAGGGCACGGCCGTCGCTGTGACCCACCAGAGCAAGAAATAGCGCCGCCTCGTCCCTGGAATTCTTATTTGAAGGCGTCGCCACGATCGCAAACGGCCTCGCCTTTGACCGTCACCTGCGCTCGATCTTCTTTGCCTTCACTCTTGTCGTACGCCGTGAACTCGAACCGGACCTTGACCTGGTCGCCGAACTCGAGAAACTCCGCCTCTCCTTGCGTGTCATGGGAGAAAAGCATTCTCGGTCCGGTAAACGATCCCCCCAGCGTGTTCTTCCTGTTCAGATAGCTAAATTGCACGGGATACTTGCCCGGCTTGGGGTCAAACTTTCGCGAGAAGAACAGGTTGACGCCGTACGTCCTCTTCAGCCGCTTGACCGCCGCGGGCGAGGAAACCATGTTCAACGCCCAAATATTGCGCCGGTTCTTGATCAGAGTAGCCGTTGCGTCATCCACAGCCACAGTCACGTCGCCTGCGACCTCGAAGTACGTGGATGATCGCTGGGCGGGCGGCGGGGAGCTGGCGCTCGCGGACGGGCGCGCGTATTGCGAGCCCTGCGGCGAGCCGTCGGATTGACAGCCAATAAAGAGCCCGAACAGCACGAAGACGAGAAAGGACTTGCGCATCTGAGGCCTCCGACCAGGAGGCTACCGGAGCCTGGCTCGTGGGTCAATCCAAAGCAGCCTGCGGGCTGTCGCTCAGCCAGGTCAGGCAGAGCGTGCGAGCAGGCGTTTGCCAGGACTTACATGGACGTCGCTGGTCCCTCCCGCGTCCAACGCGAAAAGCTTTCAGCAAGCAAGGCAAGCCAACTACGACACCGTGGCGAAATGCACGTTACACTTGGGCGCCGGAGGCAAAGATGAGTCAACAACGAACCGTGATGCAGGAGATTGCTCCACGCCTGGCGGAGCTGAGCACCCAGGTATTGTTCGGCGACATTTGGGAACGTCCGGGCCTGTCCAAGCGCGAGCGCAGCCTGATTACCGTGGCGGCGCTAACGGCCCTTTACCGCACCGATCAACTGCGCAGCCATGTCCGGAGGGCTCTGGCAAATGGGGTCACGAAAGAAGAGATCGGCGAGGTCATCACCCACATGGCTTTCTACGGAGGGTGGCCCACAGCGGCCAATGCGGTTCAGGTGGCCAAGCAGGTGTTCGACGAGGCCGGACCGGGCAATCCCTGACGGCCCGTTACTGCCACCGCGCAGGGCAGGCGTCAATCTCCCGATGCCGCGCGTGGGGAAGGGTCTTCCCGCCTTCGTGGCCGGAACCTCGCGGGGTAGTCGGCTGCCGAGTGCAGGCGGCGCTTCGCGCCCCTTGCACATGATTGCCTGCGCCGCTCGGCCTCGCCCCCGAGCCTCAGCACAATACGTTTCCGACCCGTGCGGTGGTCCCTCCGGCCGAATCCATATGTTCAACGCCACCCCTTCGCCCATGACCACCTACGAAAGCTGACTGTAGCAAAGCAGCTTCCGTTGCTCCATCCACGCCGGCGGCGAAAAGCGTCGCGCGGCCTGCCGTGATAAAATAGAAAGAAGAGATGATCAGCACGCTGCTAGCCAAGGTTATCGGCACCAAGAACGAGCGTGAATTGAAGCGGCTCCAGCCGCAGCTCGTTGAGATGAACGGTCTGGAACCGCAGATGCAGGCGCTCAGCGACGAGCAGCTGGGCGCCAAGACCCCGGAGTTCAAGACGGAAGTCGCGCAGGCGCTGGAAGGCCTGGGGGGGGAAGAGCGCAAGCGGGCCGAGGCCGAGGTGCTGGAGCGGCTGTTGCCACGCGCCTTCGCCGCGGTGCGCGAAGCCGCCCGCCGCACCCTCAACATGCGCCACTTCGACGTGCAGTTGGTCGGCGGCATTGTGCTGCACCAGGGCAAGATTGCGGAGATGAAGACCGGTGAGGGCAAGACGCTGGTGGCGACCCTGCCCGTCTACCTGAACGCGCTGCTCGGCAAGGGCGTGCACGTGGTGACGGTGAACGATTACCTGGCCAAGCGCGATGCCGAGTGGATGGGCAGCATCTACAAATTTCTCGGTCTGACTGTGGGCGTCATTGTGCACGAGCTGGACGACGAGGAGCGGTACCAGGCCTATCGCTGCGACGTCACCTACGGCACCAACAACGAGTTCGGCTTCGACTACCTCCGCGACAACATGAAATTCCGGCAGGAGGACTGCGCTCAACGAGAGCACCACTATGCCATCGTGGATGAAGTGGACTCCATCTTGGTTGACGAGGCCCGCACGCCGCTGATCATTTCCGGACCCAGCGAGGAATCCACCGACAAGTATTACAAGATTGACCGCATCGTCCCCAAACTGGTTCGCGACGCCGACTACACCCTGGACGAGAAGCACCGCACTGCCTCTCTGACCGAAGAGGGCGTCGCCAAGTGCGAACACCTGCTGGGGGTCGAGAACCTGTACGACCCCATCCACATGGACCTCATCCACCATGTGTACCAGGCGCTGAAGGCGCATGCCCTGTTCCAGCGCGACAAGGACTATGTGGTCAAGCCCAAGGACGGCAGGGGGCGCGAGCTGGAAGTGATGATCGTCGACGAGTTCACCGGGCGGCTCATGCCCGGCCGGCGGTGGTCCGACGGGCTGCACCAGGCGGTGGAGGCCAAGGAGGGCGTCAAGATCGAGCGCGAAAACCAGACGCTGGCCACCATCACCTTCCAGAATTACTTCCGCATGTACAAAAAGCTGGCCGGGATGACTGGCACGGCGGAGACCGAGGCGCCCGAGTTTGACAAGATCTACAAGCTGGAGGTGTTGGTCATCCCCACCAATCGGACGCTGATTCGCCACGAGCGTCCCGACATGGTCTATCGCACCGAGCGCGAGAAGTTCGACGCAGTGGTGGAGGAGATTCGCGAGCTGCACCAGAAGGGGCAGCCGGTGCTGGTGGGCACAATCACCATCGAGAAGTCCGAGCGGCTCGCAGCGATGTTGAAAAAGGCGGGCATCCCTCACGTGGTGTTGAACGCCAAGTTCCACGAGAAGGAAGCGGTGATCGTTGCGCAAGCCGGGCGGAAGGCCGCCGTCACGGTGGCCACCAATATGGCCGGCCGGGGCACCGACATCCTGCTGGGGGGCAATCCGGAATTCATGACCAAGGAGTTGTGCCTGAAGGAGAAGCTGGCCGAGCGCCTGCCCAAAGAGCAGGCCACCTTGGGCTTCGGCGACCCGCACTTCTTCTACTTCCACCACCAGGACCAGTTCTACCGGGTGCCGCGAGCAAAGTGGAACGAGGTGATTGGCCGGTTCACAGCGGAGAGCAATGCCGAACACCACGAGGTGGTCGAGCGAGACGGCCTGCACATTCTGGGCACCGAGCGCCACGAGGCGCGGCGCATTGACAACCAGTTGCGCGGCCGCGCCGGCCGCCAGGGCGATCCGGGCTCATCCCGCTTCTACCTTTCGCTGGAAGACGACCTGCTCCGCATTTTCGCCGGCGAGCGAATCTCTTCCATCATGCACAAGTTCGGCATGGAAGAGGGTGTGCCGATTGAGTCCAAGCTGATCACCCGGCGCATCGAAGCCGCCCAAAAAGCGGTGGAGGCGCAGAACTTCGAGGCCCGCAAGCACCTGCTGGAATACGACGACGTGATGAACAAGCAGCGCGAGGCCATCTACAGCCTTCGCCGCCAGTTGCTGGAGGGGATGGATCAGCGCGAGTACATCCTGAGCATCTCCGACGGCATCATCGAAGCCATGCTGGAGACCTACTGCCGCACCGACGTGCATCCGGAGGAGTGGGACTGGGGCGCGCTCGAGACCGACGTGAAGGGCCAGTTCGGAATTGACCTTGCGGCCGAGGGCCTGGAACCTCAGCGCCTGAACCGGGACGAGCTGCGCGAGGCCTTGCAGGAGCACGCGCATCGCAAATACGAGGAGAAAGAGAAACTGCTGGGGTCGGAAAGTCTGCGCTGGCATGAGCGCATGATCACGCTTCAAGTGGTGGACTCGCAATGGAAAGACCACCTGCTGGGGATGGACCACCTGAAGGAAGGCATCAGCCTGCGGGGCTACGGCCAGAAGGATCCGCTGGTTGAGTACAAGAAGGAATCCTTTCAGATGTTCCAGGCAATGATGGACCGCATCGAGAGCGAGACGGTCAAGTACCTATGGCTGATGCAGGTCCTCAGCCCGGGCGAAGAAGCCCACCGCCGGGAAGAAGAAGCCCACCTGCAGGAAGAGGCGAAGCTGGCCTCCGCCCGGAGCGGGCGCGGCAGCCAGATGAACGAGTTCGTCCGCGACATCGAGCGGAAAAAGCAGCGCGAACTGGCCGACATGCGCTTCTCTGGCGGCGAGGGCTCGGCTGCCCCCCAGCCCATTCGGCGCGGGGAAAAAATCGGCCGCAACGAGCCCTGTCCCTGCGGCTCCGGCAAGAAGTACAAGAAGTGCTGCGGCGCGGCGGCCTGACCCCCAAGGCTCAGAGGCCCCGGCCCCGGTTCCCGTTTCCCGCAGCTGTCCATCTTTCCCAAAGCCGCGCGCGTCTTTGCCGAAGCTTTCCCGAAGCTGGCCCGAAACTGAAGATTGGCACAGGCGTGGACGCTTGTCGCCACTTCTGCTAAATTGCAATAAGTAGTCGGAAGGAGCACTCAACGGGCGCATTGGCCAGCAAGCAGAAGCACCTGGTGGCGCTGGACGCAGGCAGCGTCAAGACGTGCGCGCTGGTGGCCGAGGTCACGGCCACCGGCAAGCTCAGATGCCTGGCGCTGGGACGGGTCGAATCCAGGGGCTGGCGCAAGGGCCTGATCATCAATCTGGACGCGGTTGTCTCTTCCATCCGCAGAGCTGTTGAACAAGCCGAGCACGCCATCGGCGCACCAGTGGAAAGCGCGGTCATGGGTTTGGGGGCCTCCCAGCTGAAGGGGGTCAACAGCCGGGGGGGCATCAACATTTCTTCCCGCCATCGAGAGATACAGCGCGAGGATGTGCGCAAAGCGGTGGAGGTAGCCCGCACGATCCCGCTGCCGTCGGATTGCACCGTGTTACACGTCGTGCCCCAGGAATTCTTGCTGGATTCCCAGGATGGCATCCGCGACCCGGTGGGGATGATCGGGGGGCGGCTGGAGGTCAACGTGCACATCGTAACGGCCGCCTCCGGCGCTGTTACCAACCTGGTGACTGCCGCGAACCGGGCCGGCTTAGTTGTGGAGAAGACCGTGCTGGAACCGCTGGCCGCCTCGGAGGCCGTGCTAAACAGTGATGAGCGGGAGCTTGGGGTGGTGCTGGTGGACATCGGGGCCGGTTCGACGGATGTAGTAGTCTTCCGCCAGGGGGCACTCCAGCACTGCGTCACCATTATGATCGGAGGTGATCATTTCACCAATGACATCGCAGTCGGCCTTCGTACCCCCATCCCCGATGCGGAGAAGATCAAACGCAGCTTTGGCGTGGCAACTCACCTGCTGGCCGGAGAAAACACTTCCATTGAGGTGCCCAGCGTGGGCGACCGGCCGTCTCGGCTGATGCCCCAGCGCGCTCTGGCCGATATCCTGGAGCCGCGCGCCCAGGAAGTGCTCACCCTGGTACGGGACGAGTTGCGTCGCGTGGGTCTGGAGCGACAAGTGGGTGCGGGGGTAGTCTTGACCGGCGGCGGCGCCCGACTGGCGGGGATGTGCGACGTCGCCGAGGAGATTCTGGACGTTCCAGCCCGCATCGGCCTACCGGCTAAACTGGATGGCGGACCAGAAACACTGGAGCACCCGGCCTACGCCGCACTGGTCGGCTTGTTGTTCTTCGCCCAACGCGTGCGCCAGCGCCAAGAATTCCAGCGGACGGGCCTGGGACCCCGGATTCGGACCTTTTTCGCGGGCAAAGGATAGGAGAGCGGAGATTGCGGACAGTCAGCTGACAAGACAAAGACACAAAGAGACGCAAGTGCATGAAGATTTTGTTTGTGTTCCTGTGCTCTTTGTGTTGTTTCTTGACTTCGGGCCCCGAGTTGGCTCTATGGACGAAACCATCAAATTCAGTTTTGGCGACGAACCGCGTGGCGGCGCGCGAATCAAGGTGATCGGGGTCGGCGGGGGAGGCGCCAACGCCGTCAACCGCATGATCTCGGTGGGCATGGAAGGCGTGGAATTTTTGGTGACCAACACCGACGCCCAGGCTCTCCGCCAGTCGCAGGCCCCGGTGAAGTTGCAGATTGGCTCCAAGCTCACCAAAGGACTGGGAGCCGGCGCCAACCCGGACCTTGGCCGCCGGGCCGCGCTGGAGGATACCGATAAACTGATCGAAGCGCTGGAAGGCGCCGACATGATCTTCGTGACCACCGGCTTGGGCGGCGGCACGGGTACCGGCGCTGCGCCCATTGTCGCTTCGCTGGCCGGCGAACTGGGCGCGCTGGTAGTCGCCGTCATCACCAAGCCCTTTCCCTTTGAAGGCAAGCGCCGCATGCAGCAGGCCGAGGAAGGACTGGGCGCGCTGGCCGAAACTGTGGATACCGTCATCACCATCCCCAACGAACGCCTACTGTTGCTGGACCACGGAACCAGTTTCTTTGAAGCTTTCCACATCGCCGACGACATCCTGCGCCAGGCTGTGCAGGGCATTAGCGACATCATCACCATTCCCGGCATCATCAACCGCGATTTTGCCGACGTAAAGGCGGTGATGCAGGGAATGGGCTACGCGTTAATGGGAACGGCGGTGGCCTCGGGGGAGAACCGGGCAGTGGAGGCGGCCAACCGCGCCATTTCCAGCCCGCTGCTGGAAGATGCCTCGATCCAGGGAGCCAAAGGCATCCTGATCAACATCACCGGCTCCAGCGACCTAATGCTGCACGAGGTCCATGAAGCCTCCTCCATCATCCACCAGGCGGCGCACGAAGACGCCAACATCATCTTCGGCGCGGTGCTGAATGATCAGATGAAAGACGCGGTCAAGATTACCGTGATCGCCACTGGGTTTCGCTCGGAAACCGTCGGTGGACGGAGCGCCGCAGCGGTTGCTACCACCGCGGCGAAGGCCACTCGAGCGCCCGAGGAGGCCTCGCCTCCTTCGCCGCCTCCGATTCGCACGGCCTCTCCGATGCCCGCGGCCCCGGTGTCCAAGGGCCAGGACGCGCGCCGGGAGGAATTAGTGCACCAGCTCGATGGAGAGTTTGCCGAAGACGACCTGGATGTGCCCGCGTTCCTGCGCCGCAAGAAACCGGCTCCGGAGTGAGAGGGCAGCGGTCGACGTTCCTCCTGTCCAGCAGTTCCAACTCAAGCACAGAAGGAAGAATTCAAGAAACCGAAAGCATGTAGCGTTCAATGGAACGGGCGCGGCCGGTGGCTTCATCGGCGTCAAGGATCACTGCAGCAAGGCGCACATCGCCCCGGGCCGGCTCAAAGCGGACCGGCATGTGGGTGAGGAATTTTTGCAGAGCGATCTGGTGGTCTACGCCGATCACTGACTCGTAGGGGCCGGTCATCCCCACGTCGGTGATGTAGGCAGTGCCGCCGGGCAGTACGCGCTCGTCGGCGGTCGGCACGTGCGTGTGCGTGCCGATGACTGCGGTGACCCGCCCGTCGAGGAACCAGCCAAACGCCTGCTTCTCCGAGCTGGCTTCGCCATGGAAGTCCACGATACGAATGCGGCACTCGGCCGGCAACCGGGCCAGCTCCGCTTCGGCGGTTCGGAAAGGGGAATCGAGCGGCTCCATGAAAACGCGCCCGATCAGGTGCAGCACGGCATAAGGAACACCGGCCTGCGTCTGGCCACAAAAGAGTCCGCGCCCCGGCGCCTGGCACGGGTAGTTGGCACCCCGCAGCAGCCGCGGCTGCTGACCCAAATAGTCCAGGATTTCCTTCTTATCCCAGACATGGTTGCCGGTGGTCATTACCTCAATGCCTAGTTGAAACAGTTCTTCGGCCAGCCGCGGCGTGATGCCAAAGCCGGCAGCGGCATTCTCGCCGTTGGCCACGACCAGGTCAATTTTCTTGTTGGAAACGATGTCGGCCAGGTAATCAGCCACCGCCTTGCGGCCGGGACTGCCGTAAATGTCACCGATGAACAGGATTCGCATGATGGGAAGGTGTCAGGCCTTAGGTTTCAGATGCCAGGTGTCAGCCGGGAACGAAGGCGTCGGCGCCAGACCACGGACACCTGTCTCAGACGGCGGTTTTGCGGAGTTCGGTGTCCAGCAAGCGGCTGAACTCGGCGCTTTTCTCGCTCACTGCCGCCAGCAGCGCTTCATGCAGGTTTTTCAGGGAGTGATACTCGTCGGCAATGTGGAGCGCAGTGAGCACGGCCACCCGAAGCGAGTCCACGTCCCGAGTTTTTCCGGCGATCGCCCGCATGCGGGTGTCCACGTACCGGGCCAGCCGTTCCACCTGTTCCGGGTCAAAGTCGGTGCCCGGACGAATGTGGTAAACCTGATCGTAGATGACAACGCGAATTCCAGAAGTTTCAGCCACGGATTCGCCTTCTTTGCTGCCTGGTTCGCTTCCCCTGCTCAGCCCGTTCAAGGCAGGCGGCCGAAAGCGCGGGTCGCGCTATTATCCGCCAGTTAGCTCCTTGGTCAATGAGTCTATCTGCCGCAGCAATTTTTCAACTCGCCGACGGACCTCTTCGCGCTCCTTGTGGGCTTCGGCCAGCTGCCGGCGCAGGGTTGCAACTTCCGCATCGTGCCCGGCCATCTCGGCGCGCACTTGTGCCGTCGTGGTTTCCGCCGCTTGGCGCGCCTGCCGCATCTGAGTCAGCAGCCGGATGGTATGGACGATCCGTTCCTCGAGCTCCTGGAGCTGCTCTAGAGTCTGCCGCTCGCCGCCAGGGGTCGTTTGGGCCATTTCTCATCTGTCCAGTTTAGGTTTCAGTTGCTCGGTCCGCAGGGTGGCGCCCAATTCTTGTTCCAGGGCGGCGCCAATTGCCCGGCTCCACTGGTTAACCTCAGAATCCGACAGCGTTTGCTCGAGGCGCTGGAACACCAGCCGCAAGAGCAGGCTGTACTTGCCTTCCGGCACCGCCTCGCCGCGGAAGATCTCCACCGGCCGAATCTCGGCCAACTCCGGGATGCCCGGCCTTCGCGCAGCCTGCGCTACTTGCTCGAATGTAACACCGTCAGGAAGCAGCAAGGAAAAGTCCCGATCCACTGACGGCACGCGGGGCAAGGCTTCGTAGCGCGGCCGGCGCAACGGGCGTCCCCAGAGACGGTCCAGGAATAGTTCCGCCACCAGCACCGGCTGCCGCCACTTACGCGCAGCGGCGATCTTGGGGTGGATTTCTCCGAAACGCGCCACAGTTTCGCCATCCATGATCGCCTGCGCTGCCCGTCCCGGATGATAATAGTCCACGCCCGCGCCGGAATCAAAAGAAAGCCCGCGCTGCTCAAACCGCTCCAGCAAAGTTTCGACGTCCCCTTTCAGGTCATAGAAGCCGAGCTCGCGCGCCGGCGCGTGGACCGACGGCTCGTCGGCCGGCCCGGACGCGGCCAGGCACAGCACCGGCGGCTCCTGGTAACCCTCGTCGGTTTCCCGGTAGATCTTGCCGATTTCGAACAGCCGGATCCGCCGCTGGCCGCGATTCAGGTTCCACTCCACGGCGTTCAGGGCTCCGGGGACACTGGAGGTGCGCAGCACGCTGGCTTCCTCGCTGAGCGGATTCGCCAGGCGTACAGGCCGTTGCCCGGAGAATTGCCCGGCCTCGCGCAGCGAGATCAGGCTGAAGCAGATGGTTTCACTATAGCCCAACGCGCGTGCGGTTTCCCGCATGGTGCATTCTGCATCCCAGTGGGGCGCGCGACAGGACACCCCGGTCCAGACGGGCAGGCGGTTGGAAAAGCGTTGGTAGCCGAAGTGACGCGCCACTTCTTCGATCAGGTCAATTTCGCGCTCTACGTCCAGCCGGAAACTGGGCGGCAGCGCCGTCCATCCCTCGGTGCCGTCGGCTGGCGCCACTTGGAAGCCGAGACGGCGCAGGATGCGCTCCACCTGTTCGGAAGGGACCGCTTCGCCCAGGATGCGGTCCAGTTCGCGCCGGCGCAGAGTGATCGGGGAGCGTGGTTGCCGCGCCGGGTAGACGTCGAGCAGCCCCCGCAGGATCTCCCCACCCGACACGGCCGAGATCAACTCGGCGGCGCGGTCTGCGGCCAGGCCGGGAATGGCCGGGTCGGCGCCACGCTCAAAGCGGTGACTGGCCTCGGTGTGCATCCCGAACTGTTTGGCTGTCTTGCGGATCGAACGCGGCTCAAGCCAGGCGCTCTCCAGCAGCACATTGCTGGTGCCCTCACGGATGCCGCTCTCCAATCCGCCCATGACCCCCGCAATGGCCACCGGACGCTCAGCGTCGGCGATGACCAAGTTGTGGGGCGCCAGCTCGCGTGTCACTTCATCCAGCGTAGTCACGGTTTCGCCGACCCTCGCGCGCCGAACGATAATCTTGCGCCCGGCCAGCCGATCCAGATCGAAGGCGTGGAGCGGATGCCCCAGCTCCAGCAGCAGGTAATTAGTGACGTCGGTGACGTTGTTGATCGGGCGCAACCCGGCTGCTTCCAGTCTTCGAGCCAACCATCCGGGGGATGGACCCACCTTCACGTCCAGGATGACCCTCGCCGAGTAGCGCGCGCACAAGTCGGCGTCGGCGATTTCCACCGAAGCGAACGAAGCCGCGGACCGCTCGCCCTCCTTCGGCACGGCCTGGTAGGGCTTGAGGTCGCGATCGTAGATGGCTGAGGCTTCCCGCGCCACCCCGTAGTGATTCATGGCATCGGGGCGGTTGGTGGTGATATCGGTCTCCAGCACCGTCTCACCGTTGTCCGTGCTGGCGAGGGAATCAATGGCGATGCCGGCCATCGTCAGGTCTTCTGCCAGTTGCCGGTCCTCGACCGGAATGTTCATGAACTCGCGCAGCCAGCTGGAGACCAAGAGCATGGATCGTTAGTCCGGGGCCTAGAGTCCAAGGTCCAAAGCCGCAAGCCGCTCAACCTTGGGCCTTGGACTTTAGACGTTGGACCCTGTTTAGCGGAACTGTCGCAAGAATCTCAAATCCCCCTGGAAGAACAGTTGCAGGTCGTCAATGCCATAGCGGAGCATGGCACACCGTTCGACCCCCATGCCGAAGGCAAAGCCGGAATATTTCTCGGCGTCATAGTGGACGAAGGGATACAGTGCCGGGTCCACCATGCCGCAACCGAGTAGCTCAATCCAGCCCGAGTGCTTGCAGAGGCGGCAACCGCGGCCGTCGCAGCCGATGCAGGAGATGTCCACCTCGGCGCTGGGCTCGGTGAAGGGGAAGAAGCTGGGGCGGAAGCGAGTCCGCACGTGCTCGCCGAAATAGCACTTCAAGAAATGGTCGAGCGTGCCTTTTAGGTCGCAGAAGGTGATGTGAGTATCCACGGCCAGCCCTTCCACCTGGTGAAACATGAAGGAGTGCGTGGCGTCGGGAGTATCGCGGCGATAGACCTTGCCCGGGACAATCACTCGCAGCGGGGGTGGCTGCCGCTCCATGGTTCGAATCTGCACGGGGGAGGTATGCGTGCGCAGCAGGTAGTCGCCGCTGACGTAGAGTGTGTCTTGTACATCGCGGGCCGGATGGCCGCGCGGGATGTTGAGAGCTTCGAAGTTGTAGTAGTCGCTCTCGATCTCCGGCCCCACTTCCACCGAGTAACCCATGGAGAAGAAAATCTCCTGGATTTCCTCCAACGCCACCTGGACAGGATGCCGCGCACCGGGCGTGCGGCGCACGCCCGGCAGGGTGATGTCCAGGCGCTGGGCGGCCGGCAGGGCCGCCTCCTGCGCCGCTTCCAGTTCCCTGCGGCGGGTTTCCAGCGCCTCCCCAGCGTACTGCTTCAGCTCGTTGAGCAGCCGGCCGACGGAGCGCTTCAGCTTCGGGACCACCGGCTTAAGCCAGTTGTCGTTGGCCGCAGTCAGAATGCCCCGTTTGCGTCCCAGCCAGCGCACGCGAAACTGCTCACCGTCGTCCGAGGCGGCGAGGTCGCGCAGTTCGCGGTCCATCTGCTCGCGCAACTTCTGGAAGAGCCGAGCGACTTCGGCTTCCTCGTGCACTCCTAGCTGGTCGAGCTTGCGGCGGACTTGCTCGTCAATTGGCATGGAAAATCAGCTCAGGTGGCATGGAGAATCAGACCAGGAATTTGCTGTGGCCCCTGCCAAGCTGAGGCGCGGGGAAAGCAGGCGTGCCGCGGCTAATCCTTGGTGCTACGTTTGCGAGGCGGCGCGGGTTTTCGCTTGGCCGCCGGAACTTCGCCAACCGACGAGGGTTTTCGCTTGGCTGCCGGAGCTTGGCCAGCCGGCGTGGGTTTTCGCTTGGCTGCCGGAGCTTGGCCAGCCGGCGCGGGTTTTTGCTCGGCTGCCACGGCTTCGCCAGTAGGCGGTGCTTTTCGCGGTGCTGCCAGAGCAGTGCGGGCTTGCTCGGCAAGCGTGGCAAAGCCGGGAGCATCCCGAACTGCCAGGTCGGCCAGAATCTTGCGATCCAGTTCCACCCCGGCCAGTTTCAGGCCGTGGATGAACTGGTTATACGTAAGTTGATGCTGGCGGGCAGCGGCTCCAATGCGGACGATCCACAAGGAGCGGAATTGCCTCTTCCGCTGGCGGCGGTCCCGGTACGCATACCGCAGTCCCTTTTCCACCTGCAGCCGGGCCGCCCTGAAGAGTTTGGACTTCGTGAGGAAATATCCGGAGGCCCGCTCGAGGATCTTCTTGCGCCTCTGCCGGCGCTTGCTTCCTCTTTTTACTCTGGGCACTGGGTTGCTCCTTTTGACTGTCTACTGCCCAAGCATGCGCGCCACGCGTTTGGCCTCAGCTCCCTCGACCAGCACTGCCGTTCCCAGCTTGCGCTTCCGCTTGCGCGATTTCTTGCTCAAGATATGACGCGCAAAGGCGTGGCGCCGCACCACCTTGCCGGTTGCAGTCTTCTTGAAGCGCTTACGAGCGCCCCGATGCGATTTCAATTTCGGCACCTACACACCTCAATCGGTTAGGGTGATGAGTTCAACGAGCAATGAGTGAAACCCGATGGCGTGCCGAGCCTGCCTTAACTCATGACTCTTCACTCAAACTGTTTAACTCTTAACCTGCCCGGCAGACTCGGAGGATTGCGGCCGGGACTGCTGCGCCTGCTTTTTCGGGGCCAGAATCGCGATGATGGTATGCCCTTCCATGCGCCCGCGACTCTCGACCATACCCAGGCCCGAGATGTCCTGAATCAAGCGCTCCAACACCTGCCGTCCGATGTTGGAGTGGGTGATCTCGCGACCGCGAAACACGATGACCACCTTGACCTTGTCCCCTTCCGTGAGAAAGCGCGCGACATGGTTCTTCTTGAACTGGTAATCGTGCTCATCCACGTTGGGCCGGAACTTGACTTCCTTGACCACCACATGATGCTGGCGCTTGCGAGCCTCGTGTGCGCGCTTGCTCTCCTGGTAGAGGAACTTGCCGTGGTCCATGATCCTGCACACGGGCGGCTGTGCAGTGGCCGAAATCTCTACCAGATCCAGGCGCTGCTGGCGGGCGATCTTGATTGCCTCGCTGGGAGGCATGATGCCCAATTGCTCCCCGGAATCGGAAATGACGCGTACCTCACGGGCACGGATGCGCTCGTTGATACGGTTCGGGCGTTGGGCGATAAAAATCCTCCTTTACTAACCGTGGAAACAGGGATTCCTGCGCTGGCCGGCCGCGGCCGCCCCCAGGGAAGCCGACAGTATAGCACAGCGCGACTTCGCTGGGCGGGGATGGAAACAGTTGTTTTCTTCCACTGTTTTCATCCGGCGGGCGTTCTCATTCTGCTGGAACCTTGCGCTCGACCAGCTCCTGTGTCTCGGCGATGAACTGCTCCAGGCTGCGGCTGCCCAGGTCGCCGTGCCGCCGGTTCCGGACGCTGACGGTGCCCTCCCGCGCCTCCCGGTCGCCCACCACCAGCATATAGGGGACCTTCTGCAGCTGCGCCTCCCGAATCTTGAAGCTCACCTTCTCGTTTCGCTCATCGGGACGGGCGCGTAGCCCGGCCTCCTTCAGGCGGGCCGCCACCCGCCGGCCGTAGTCGTGGTGCCGGTCGCTGATGGGCAGCACCACAGCCTGCACCGGGGCCAGCCACAGCGGGAACGCCCCGGCGTAGTGTTCCAGTAGCACGCCGAAGAAGCGCTCCACCGCCCCGTACAGGGCACGGTGCACCATCAGCGGCTGGTGCGGCTTGCCATCCTCAGCGATGTACTCGAGCCCGAAGCGGTGGGGCAGCGTAAAGTCAAACTGGATGGTGCTGAGCTGCCACGGGCGGCCCAGCGCGTCCAGCAGCTTCAGGTCAATCTTGGGGCCGTAAAAGGCAGCCTCGTCGTGCATGATCTGGACGGAGATGCCACGCTCCTCTAGTGCCTGGCGCAACGCGGTTTCCGCCAGACGCCACTGCTCGGGGGTGCCGTCGTACTTACCCGAGGCGCCGTCATCCCAGGTGGACAGCTCCACCTGGTAGCGTTCGAAGCCGAAGGTATCGAGCACGTGGAGCGCGAAATCCAGGCAACCCACCACTTCGTCTTTGATCTGCTCCGGAGTGCAAAAGATGTGCGCGTCGTCCTGGGTGAAGCCGCGGACGCGGAGCAGCCCGTGCATCACTCCGCTGCGCTCGTAGCGGTAGACCGTTCCCAACTCGCCGAACCGGACCGGCAACTCGCGGTAACTGCGCAGTCGATCCTGGTAGATGAGGATGTGGAAGGGGCAGTTCATCGGCCGGAGCTGGTACTGGGCGTCCTCCAGCTCCATCGGGATGAACATGTTCTGGGCGTAGAAGTTGGTGTGCCCGCTCTTCTTCCACAGGTCCAGCCGGGCCACGTGCGGCGTGTACACCAGGTCATAGCCATGCTTCAGATACTCGTCCCGCATCCAATCTTCCATGATCTTGCGGACCAGGCTGCCCTTGGGATGCCAGAAGATCAGTCCTGGCCCGGCGGCCTCCTGGACGCTGAACAGGTCCAGCTCGCGTCCCAGCTTGCGGTGGTCTCGCCGGCGGGCCTCCTCCAGCCTGGCCAGATACTGTTCCAGCTCCTTGCGGGTGTAGAAGCTGGTCCCGTAGATGCGCTGCATCTGAGGGTTGTGCTCGTCGCCCTTCCAGTAGGCGCCGGCAACGGACAGCAGCTTGAAGGCCTTGATCTTGCCGGTCGAGGGAATGTGCGGCCCGCGGCAGAAATCAATGAAGTTCGGCCCCAACGTGTAGCAAGAAAACACATCTTCGGCCTTCTCATTGATCAGCTCGCACTTCATCTGCTCGCCCATCCCTGCAAATTTCTTCAGACCCTCTTGCTTGGGGAATAGCAACCGGTCGTAGGGGAGATCCTTCTCGACCAGTTCCTGCATCTTCTTCTCGATCCGCTCCAGGTCCTGCTCGGTGAAGCGCTCGGAACGCTGGAAATCATAGAAGAATCCGGTGTCGGTGGGCGGGCCGATGCCCAGTTTGGTTTCCGGGAACAATTCCAGCACGGCGGCGGCCAGCAGGTGGGCGCTCGAATGGCGGTAGACTTCCAGTGCCTCTGGGTCTTTCTCGGTCAGGATTCGAAGCCGGGTATCCTGCTCCAGCGGGCGCTTCAGCTCTACCAGATTCCCGTTGACCTGGGCCACCAGCGCGGCCTGAGCCAGCCGTGGGCCCAGCGAGCGGGCTACCTCCAGAGGGGTAGTGCCCTTTTCGCAATCCTGCCCACTGCCGTCGGGGAGAGTAACCTTGATCGTCGCCATGTCCGATTCGTCTGAATGCGCGTAAGCCCCTTAAGGTATCAAAGATCGCCTGGCATGCGAAGTAGGAGGCACCCGCCGCCGGCGCTTCCGATCGGCATTGGCCAGGTATGATATAAGCTCCACGTTGCCGGCCTGAGCGTTCTATGTTTCGGAAAGTGTTGATTGCTAATCGTGGCGAGATCGCGGTGCGCATCCTCCGCGCCTGCCGGGAGATGGGTATCGCAACCGTAGCCGTCTACTCGGAAGTGGACCGCGCGTCGCTTCACGTGCTGCGCGCCGACGAGGCCTACTCCATCGGCCCGGCGGCGGCCCCGGAAAGCTATCTGCGAATTGACCGCATCCTGGAGGTAGCCAAGCGGTCCGGCGCCGAGGCCGTCCATCCCGGCTACGGGTTCCTGGCCGAGAATCCGGAGCTGGCGCGAGCTTGCGAAGCGAGCGACATCGCGCTGGTTGGCCCTAGCTCGGCGGCCATGGATCTGATGGGCTCCAAGACGCGCTCCCGCCAAGCGATGAAGGCCGCTGGCGTCCCGGTGGTGCCCGGCACCCACTCGAGCGTGGAATCCACCGAGCAGGCGGCGTCCGTGGCTGCTGAGCTGGGCTACCCGGTGATGGTGAAAGCGGCGGGCGGCGGCGGCGGCAAGGGCATGCGTCTGGTTCAAGACGCTGCCGGATTGCCCGCGGCCTTCCGTGATGCGCGCTCGGAAGCGTTGAACGCCTTCAATGATGCGGAAGTGTACCTGGAGAAGTACCTGGAACGGCCGCGCCACATTGAAATTCAGGTGCTGGGCGACCTGCACAGCAATCTCGTGTATTTGGGCGAGCGCGAGTGCTCCATCCAGCGCCGCCACCAGAAGCTGGTGGAGGAATCCCCTTCCCCGCTCGTGGACGAGCCGCTGCGCAGGCGAATGGGGGAAGCGGCAGTCCGGGCGGCGCGTGCCGCCGACTACTGGAACGCCGGCACGGTGGAATTCCTGGTGGACCGCAATCGCAATTTTTATTTTCTTGAGATGAACACCCGGCTCCAGGTGGAGCACCCGGTCACAGAGATGGTTACCGGACTGGACCTGGTGAAGCTGCAACTGGCGGTAGCGGCCGGCGAGCCGCTCCCGTTTACCCAGAAACAGGTGCTGGCCGGACGGCATGGCGCGGCGCTCGAATGCCGGATTTACGCCGAAGACCCCGACAATCAGTTCTTTCCTTCTCCCGGCATGATCACCGAGCTGGTCGCTCCGGGCGGGCCGGGGGTGCGCGAGGATAGCGGCGTCTACCCCGGCTGGACGGTACCGGTCGAGTACGACTCACTCATCGCCAAGCTCATCACCTGGGGCCGTGACCGCGGTGAAGCCATCCAGCGCATGCGCCGCGCCCTGGACGAATATTTCATCGCGGGCATCAAGACCACCATTCCGTTTTTCAAGCGCCTGCTGGAAAATCGGGAGTTCG
Source organism: Terriglobia bacterium (assembly GCA_965223005.1). Classification (GTDB taxonomy): domain Bacteria; phylum Acidobacteriota; class Terriglobia; order JAJPHL01; family JAPKYU01; genus CBDBKE01. Next base: position 1,057,817 of record CBDCVK010000010.1, read on the forward strand.
TGGCTGGCGAGTTGGATACCGGCCTGCTGGACCGGCTGCAGGCGGCCGCGCCGACCTCCGATCCAGGCAGGACTGCGGACCTTGCCGATATCGCCCTGATCGGTGCCGCGCTCTATGCCGCCGGGCGCAACAGTCGCGGGAATGGGCAAGGGCAAGGGAATACGTCACAGCGGGATTCGGGGTCGCGGACGAGCGCCTGGAGGCAACAAGGCCGACATGAGCTCATGCGCATCCCGGTTTTCAGATCGCGCAAGTAAAGCTCCGTCGTCGGTTTCTCTCTATGGCTCCTGAAAGTTCTTCTCTGAAGGGGCGGGTGGCGGTGGTGACCGGAGCCAGCCGCGGGCTGGGCAAAGCTATGGCTGCAGCGCTGGCCGAAGCCAACGCCTCGGTGGTGCTGGTCAGCCGAGACCTCCAGACGCTGGAAAGAGTGGCGGGCGAACTGGCCGGCGGCGCGCGCCACCTCTGCTGCGCGGCCGACGTCGGGGACCCGGCCGGTGTGGACACGCTGGCCTCCCGCGTGCTGAACGAATTTGGCCGCGCCGACATCTTGATTAACAACGCCGGGACCGTTAGTCGCAAGACGCTCGAAGAATCTCCTTTCGAGGAGTGGCGGTCGGTCATCACCACAAACCTGTTCGGCCCCATGCTTTGCTCGAAAGCCTTCCTGGCGCCAATGGTCCGGCAGTCTTATGGGCGCATCCTGAACATTGCCTCCATCATGGCTCACATCGCAATGCCTGGACGCACCGCCTACTGCGCCAGTAAAGGTGGGTTGGTGGCGATGGCGCGGTCGCTCGCTCTTGAGTTAGCCCCACACGGCATCACCGTGAACAGCATCAGCCCAGGCCCGTTTGTCACTGAAATGACCCAGCCGCTGCGGGAGGACGCAGTTAAGAACCAGGAGTTTGTCAGCAAGATTCCGCTGGGGCGCTGGGGCCGGGGAGGCGACATCGGCCCTCTAGTCGTGTACATGGCCTCCGAGGCCTCCGGCTTCATCACCGGCACCGACATCGTGATTGACGGCGGCTGGACAGCTAACTAGCGGCCCGCTCATAGCTTGCAGTCACCCGCGCGGAACGCCTGCTGGAGAGCTACGAGCCACAAGCTGCCGCCCACGGCGTGCAAGCTACGAACCACAGGCCACAAGCTACGGGCTAAACTGCGCGGAAGTCTTGGCTGGAGGTGCTGCGGGAAGGCTGCTGCCAGGAAAATAATAGCCCGGGCGGGTGCGCACCTTAACTTCAGGCCGATCCACGACCACCCTGATGCGGTGAAAGCCGGCCTGGTTGAGATTGTTCGGGCGGTAGGTAATCAGGTACTGGCTGCGCAGTTCTCGAGAAATCTCGCTCACCGCTCGCTCCACCGCACGACTGGAGAACCCGTCCAGGAGCACCGCGCCAGTCGATTTGGCAAATGCTTCCAACGGGTGATCCCAGAAGATGTTCTTCACGCCATGGAAGGCTTCCACCAGCAGGTTGCCAATGTTGACGGTGGGGCCGGTCGCCAGTTCCATAGAGGGCGTCGGCGGGATCCCGGGAATGGTGCCGGTGGCCCCTGGCGGGAAGCGCGAGGGAGGAGGTGGGGGTGGTTTCCGGGTCAATTGGGCGCGGACCGTGCTGAGTCCCACAGCATAAATAGAGATATTGGCCCGTTGTGCCTCCTGCATCACGAACCCTAAGTTCGCCTCACTGCCCATGTCGCGGCTTTCCGCAATAGCCAGAACCACTTTGCGCCGTCCCAGGGGACGAGTGCTGAGCATGGACAGGGCACGAACCATCGCATCGGTCAGCCGCGACTGCGAGCTGCCCGGCTTCAGATCCTTGAACACTTTCTCCACCCGTTCCGGGTCGCGAGTAAAGTTCTGAACCACCTCTACCCGGTGATCAAACCTAATCAGGGCGGCCTCGTCATTTTCTCCGAGCAGCAGATTGGTGAACAGCGGTGCCGCCTTCTTCACCTGGGGAAGCAAAGGTTCCACCCGGGAGCTAACGCTAAGCAGGATGGCCACTGAAAGCGGCATCTCGGTCAACTGCACTTTGATCTGCTGGCGAATCGTGTTGTCGAACAGCAGAAAGTCTTCCGGCCTCAGGTTCAGTACGAATTCGTCGTACCCGTCGGTGACGGTGACCGGAGCCATTACCTCGGTTACTCCGACGCGGAAGGTGGGGATCCGCTGTTGGCTGTCTGGTGGTGGCGCCGCGGTTGGCGGCTTCGCTTCTGTGGGCGGTGTTTGCGCCGCAGCCGCCGCAGCCAATGCTACGCAGAGGCACAGCAGGGAGGGTAGCCGCCAGAAGCACTTCATCCCGACTATTCTACATTCATTTCGAGTGGGGTGCACCTAGTTGCGGTGGGATTGATCGGCCAGGCGGGGGCGTCGCCGGCCCTGGGAGCTCATTGCGCTGCCTCTGCGCCAGCTGCGACAGGGATTTTTCCTGCTTGAAACGTCAGGACGAGCGCTTAGACTATACTCCCTTTGCCGGCGTGCCTGCGGGCAGCTTCCAGCCGCGCAGGGCACGCCAGGGGCTTCTGATCGTCGCGCAAAGCGAATGCAAATCCCGGAAAAGGAGAGCGAACCATGGCACTCTTGAAACCTGACCCAACGTTTTACCCTTCCCCCAAGATGGCGATGCAGGCGCCAGCTGAAAAGCTGGCCTATCTGGCCCTGCTCAATCCGAAGCACAAAGGCCAGCACGACGCTATCGCGGTGGTGGATGTCGACCCTAAATCATCTAGCTATAGTCAGGTAGTTGGCCAGGTGGAGATGCCCAAAGCAGGCGATGAGCTTCACCACTTCGGCTGGAACGCCTGCAGCGCCTGCCTGTCCCCCTACGCGCCGCATGCCCATCTGGAACGGCGCTACCTCGTCGTTCCGGGCCTTCGCTCCTCCCGGATTCACGTCATTGACACGAAGCCTAACCCCCGGAAGCCGAAGATCGTCAAAGTGATTGAGCCGGAGACATTGGCGAAGCGCACGGGCTACAGCCGGCCGCACACGGTTCACTGTGGTCCGTGGGGTATCTACGTCAGCGCGCTCGGCTCACCGACCGGCGAAGGGCCCGGCGGTGTCTTCATGATGGACCAGGACAACTTCGAGGTGCTGGGAAAGTGGGAGTTGGACCGTGGCCCCCAGTACCTGGCCTATGATTTCTGGTGGCATCTGGGCTACGACGCCATGGTCACCAGTGAGTGGGGCACGCCGAACATGATCGAACAGGGTGTGAACCCAGAGATCTTGCTCAAAGGTGGTTATGGCCACAAGCTCCACATCTTTGACTTAAACAAGCGGCGTCATCTGCAGGAGCTGGATTTGGGCGCCGAGTATCAGATGGCCTTGGAGCTTCGACCGGCCCACGACCCCACCAAAGCTTACGGTTTTCTGGGCGTGGTGGTCTCGCTCAAGGATCTTTCAGCGTCAATCTGGTTGTGGAACCTGGAGAACGGCAATTGGGGCGTGCGCAAGGTCATCGAGATCCCGGCCGAGCCAGCCGATCCGGACAAGCTGCCGCCGATGCTGAAAGACTTCAAGGCGGTGCCGCCGTTGGTGACCGACATCGATCTCTCTCTGGACGATCGCTTTCTCTACGTTTCCTGCTGGGGGACGGGTGAGTTCATCCAGTACGACGTGACGGATCCGTTCAACCCCAAGAAGACCGGCTCGGTGCATCTGGGTGGCATCGTGCGGCACGCAGCGCACCCCAAGAAGCCCAAGCAGGCGCTGAATGGCGGGCCGCAGATGGTCGAAGTGAGTCGCGATGGCCGGCGGATCTACTTCACCAACTCTCTCTATGCTTCATGGGACGAGCAGTTCTATCCGGAAGGCATCCGAAGCTGGATGGTGAAGCTGAATGCCAAGCCGGAGGGTGGCATGGAGATTGACCCGCGCTTCTTCCTGGAGTTCAAGGAGTTGCGCAGCCATCAGGTCCGCCTGGAAGGCGGCGACGCTTCCTCGGACTCTTACTGCTACCCATGAGCGAGGGGGCGTCGTGGGCCTGGCCCGCCTTGCTCCTGTTGGGCGCCTACCACGGCATTAATCCGGGCATGGGCTGGCTGTTCGCCGTCGCACTCGGGATGCAGGAGAAGAGCCGTGGAGCCGTCTGGCGGGCTTTGCCCCCCATTGCCCTGGGTCACGGTGTGGCGATCGGTCTGGTGCTGCTGGTCGCCGGGCTGGTCCAGGTGGTCGTGCCGCTGGCTTACCTGAAAATTCCAGTCGCCCTGCTCTTGTTTGCTTTCGGCCTGTATCGCTTTTTGCGCGGTCGTCACCCCCGGTGGGGCGGAATGCAGGTCGGGTTCCGCGACCTCACCATCTGGTCCTTTCTGATGGCCTCGGCTCACGGCGCCGGCTTCATGGTGCTGCCGGTTCTGCTCGCGATGCCTTCCGGAGAGGCCGCCGGACACTCCCTCGGGGGCCATCATCTCGGGGCGAGCGCCTTCCAGGGACCGTTGACAAGCCTGCTGGCGACGCTGGTTCACACCCTGGGCTATTTGCTTGTCACAGGACTGGTGGCCTGGCTGGTCTATGAGAAGCTCGGGCTGGCTCTGTTGCGGAAAGCCTGGCTGAATCTCGACCTGATATGGGCCTTCTCACTGATGGCGACCGGCTGCCTGACACTGTTGATCTAGCAGGGTGCTTCATCCAACTGCATCCAGCAAACTGCTAGTCGAGGATTGCCGTGCCCCAGGGGTTGTCGATCACCAATCGCCACGTCCCATCCGGTTGCCGTCGTGCAACGTCGGAGCTCGTCCCCGTCATGGTCAAGGGTTTGCCGTCCGGCCCGGTACCGTTCAGGGTCCACTTGACCAGTGACAGCGCGAGGTCACCGGCCGTGATCATTTCGCTTTTCTCCTGCGTCAACTTTGGCTTCATTCCCAGGAAGGCGCCCAGTGCCTCGCGCAGGGCGGCCATGCCGTGCGCCGTCTTGCCAGGCTCGGCGACAAGCGCGGCATTGGGCTCGTAGAGGGCCAACGTGGCATCGAGATCGCCCGCGTTGAAGGCGCGAAAGAATGCGTCGAGCAATGCTTGTGGAGTTGTCACTGACAGGCTTTCCTCCTCATCGTGTTTGTTAGGCAGTGGCGGTGAGGGAGGGATTCGAACCCCCGGTCCCGGGGCTACCAGGACAGCCGCTTTCGAGGCGGCCCGATTAAACCACTCTCGCACCTCACCGCAAGGCGGGAACGGGCAGTCCGGTTCAGGAAAGGCGTTTCTGCTGAAAAAAGCTGCGGATCAACTCCGCGCATTCAGCGCTAAGAACCCCACCGGCGACCTCCACCCGGTGGTTCAGTCGGGTATCATCGGCCACCTGGTAGAGCGACCGAACCGCCCCGGCCTTGGGGTCGTCGCAGCCGTACACCAACCGTGCCAAGCGCGCCTGCACGGCCGCCCCGGCGCACATAACACACGGTTCGATTGTAACATACAGCGTACATAGGGGCAGGCGGTGGTTGCCCAGCCGCCGAGCGGCTTCGCGCAGTGCCAGGATTTCGGCGTGCGCCGTGGGATCGCGATCGGTGATGTTGCGGTTGTGGCCGCGTCCCACCACCTGGTTTTCCGAGACCACCACCGCTCCGACCGGGACCTCTCCTTCCCGCAGGGCGGCTTCGGCTTCCTCCAGCGCCAGGCGCATGAATTGCTCATCCACAGCTGCCACTCCAGGATTCTAGCGCGGCGGCCGCAGACATGGCGGGGAAAAGCGGGCCCCTCGCTGCGCTCGGGATGACAAAGGGAGCGGTGGGGGGAGCCTCAGAGGCGGTATTTCTTGGCGTAGTGGCGGAAGGAGCGGTAGCTCATGTGGAGCAGTTCAGCGGCGCGCGTGCGAACGCCACCGGCGCGCTCGATCGCCGCTTCAATGTAACGGCGCTCCAGTTGGGTGATGTGCTGTTCCAGGTCCAGACCTGCATCAGGCAGAGAAGGCAGCGGGGAGGGGACGGCGGAGCCGTCGCCGCTGGCGGCGGCCGCCACCCCTTGCGGCGCGACCCCGGAGACGCGTTCGGGCAGCGTCCACACCGCAACCTCCTCGTGTTTCTCCAGGGCGACGGCACGCTCCAGGGCGTTTTCCAGTTCCCGCACATTGCCCGGCCAGTCGTACCGTTCCAGGCACTTCATGGCCGGCTCGTCAATCTTGTGGACCGGTTTGTTCATCGCCCGAGCAAACTTCTTCAGGAAGTGGACGGCCAGCAGGCGGATGTCCTCGCGGCGCTCTCGGAGCGGCGGCAACTCCACCGGGATGACACTGATGCGGTAGTAGAGGTCCTCACGAAAGGAGCCTTCCTGGACGCGTTGGTGAAGGTCCTTGTTGGTGGCCACGATCAGGCGCACGTCTATCGGCACCTCCTCGCTGGCCCCGATCGGACGCACCAGCCGCTCCTGCAACACACGCAGCAGCCTCACTTGCATCGCCAGGCTCGTCTCGGCGATCTCGTCCAGAAACAGGGTGCCGGTGTCAGCGTACTCAAACAGCCCCTTCTTATTGGTGGTGGCTCCGGTGAAGGCGCCTTTGACGTAGCCGAACATCTCGCTCTCGAGCAGTGTTTCGGGGAAGGCGCCGCAGTTGACCGAGACAAACGGGCGGTCCCAGCGGCCGCTGGCGGCGTGAATGGCGCGGGCCACCAGTTCCTTGCCGGTGCCGCTCTCGCCGGTGATCAGGATGGTGCTGTTGGTGGGGGCGACGGTGGCCACCAACTCCTTTCAACGCCTTGATGGGCGGGCTCACCCCCAGCAGGCTGTCCAGGCTCTTGCGCAACTCGCGCTTGAGCGCACGATTTTCCTGCCGCAGGCTGCGATCCTCGACTCCCCGGGCCACAGTGACCCGCACTTCGTCCACCAAGTTGGGAGTCTTGATGATGTAGCGGAAGGCGCCCAGGTTCAGGGCTTGCACTGCCGAATCCACCGAGGCATAGGCGGTCACCAGGATGACCAGGGTCTCAGGCTGGGTCTCGCGGACGTGTTGCAGGACATCCAGGCCGCTGCCCTGCGGCAGTTTGATGTCGGTGATGACGATGTCGTATATGTTGGAGAGCAGTCGGCGATGCGCCATCTCCAGCGAGGTGACCGTTTCCACCCGGTGCCCCTGCTTGCGCAGGGCGATATCCAGCATTTCGCAGATGGATTTCTCGTCATCCACCACCAGCAGGTGGGCCATGGCTCACTCGGTTGCGGCGCTCCGCGTATGCGCGAACGGAATGGATCCGGGCTCGGAGGCACGAGGAAGGTTCGGTTTCCCCAGGGTCAGCGGAAGCTCCAGCTGGAACACCGAACCTCCTTCGGGTACCGATTCGACCCCGACCGTTCCCTGGTGCGCCGTGATGATTTCATACACAATCGCCAACCCCAGGCCGGTGCCATTGGTGAAGGCGGACTGGAACGGCTCGAAGATTTTTCCCGGAAGGGCCGGGCTCAGCCCGACACCGGTGTCGTGGAAGCGGATCACGCCATGCCCGTCGGCGCGGACCGTTTCCACCTTCAGCTTGCCGCCCTCGGGCATGGCCTTCAGCGCGTTGTCGCAGATATTCCAGAAGACCTGCTTGATGGCGTCGAGATCCACCTGGGCCACCAGCGGCTCGGCCACAAAGACGCGCTCGAAGCGGATGCGGCCCGCGTCGGGATGGTTCTCCAGCAGGACCAGTGTTTCTTCCAGCAGCCCATGCAGGTCAGCCGGGCGAAACTCATAGCGGCGTTCCCGGGAATAGCTCAGAAAATCGGAGACGATGCGATCCAGGCGCTGTGACTCCTTCACGACGATCCCCACCAGTCGCTGCTGTTCACTGGGGAGCGAGCCCAGGGTGGAAAAGACCTTGATGGAGCCGGCGATCGAGGTCAACGGGTTGCGAATCTCGTGGGCGATGGCGGAAGCCATGCGGCCCAGTGCCGCCATGCGCTCCTTCAGCCGGACCTCTCGCTCCAACCGCTTCAGTTCGGTCAAGTCCTGAAAAAAGTAGACGTGCCCCTGCGAGGCATGTCCCTGTCCGCTGCTGTCAGGCCAGGTGAGCTCCGACACGCTCACGCGCAGGTATTTCTCCTGCCCGCCGGGAGTGAAGATCTCGACCTCCTGTGCCGGGGCATTCAGCGATAGGCGAGCGAATTCCGGCAGCACCTCCGCCAGCGGCCGACCCACGGCGGCAGCAGGCGAGCGCTCCAGGGTCAGCGCGGCGGCCCGGTTCAACAGCAGTACGCGTCCCCCCAGGCCGGTGGTCACCAGCCCGCCGGCCATGCTGTCAATCACGTTCTCGTTGAACGCCTGCAGGTTCTCCAGCTCGCCGCTGGCGGCCTGAAGCCGGGTGCCAGTCTTGCGCAGGTTCTCCACCAGACTGCTGGAAAGGTAGGCCATCGCCAGGAAGGCAAACAGGTTGGTAAAGATTCGCACCTGCAAGTCCTGCAGCTCCGGCGTCATTTCTGAAAGCGCAAGGAGAAAATCCTTCAACTCGTTATACAAGGAGAGTTCCAGCGTGGCCCCGGCCAGAATGAAGCTGAGGCTGGCGACCAGGTACGTCCCCGCCCTCGACAGCGAGATAGCCGCCAGGATGATCACCAGCGGGTAGAGGAAAAAGTAGGGGCTGCCCACCCCCCCGCTGAAATGGATGACCGCCGTAATCATGCAGATGTCGCAGATGATCTGCAGGTAGGACTGCATGGTGTAGTCGGTGGAGAGTTTCAGCAGCAAGCTGAAGAAGATGGTCAGCGCATACCAGAACAGGACAGTGAAGACGAACCATCGGACCGGGATCTGAGCCTGGGTTAACTGCGCCACCGCCAGTTGGATGCATCTGAGCCTGGGTTAACTGCGCCACCGCCAGTTGGATGCCGAGCAGGAACGTAATAATGACGATCCGGACGCGGATCAGCCACAGCAACCACTGCCTCTGATTTAGCGCTTCCATCCCCGAGCGATCGCGGCCATTATAGCACCCGAGGCTACGGGATGTTGCCGTCGGCTACCTGTGGTAGCCGGAAGTGTAGCGCATTCCAATTCCTTGCAAGCTGTTCTATCATTAGGAGAAAACTGCCGATCTCCGATGAAGCTCTGGAGGTTTGAATGAACGCACTAGCCTCTGTTCACACCCTGGTGGTGAGCCAGAAAAAGGAATGGGGAGAAATTCTCAGTGGTTTTGAGACGAGAAACCGCTACGTGATTCTCTCGGAGCTGGGGGACGAGCTCTACTTTGCGGCAGAAGAGAAGGGCTCCCTGTTGCTCCGTTTGTTTCTTAAAGCCTTGAGGCCCTTCACCATCATCGTGACGCGCACCGACGGCAGCGTTGTCCTTCGACTGGAACGGCCCTTCCGCTTCTACTTCCACAAGATCGACGTGCGTGACGCCCAGGGAAGGTTGTTAGGGACTGTGGACCGCGAATTTTCTGTGGTGCGGCGGCTCTACCGGGTCTCCGACGCCACCGGAAACGTGACCTGCCAGCTGTACGGACCCATCCTTCACCCGTGGACGTTTCAGATCCGTGAGCGGTTCGGTGACATTGAGCAAGAGTCGGGCAAGATCACCAAGAGATGGAGCGGCGCCCTGAAGGAGGTCTTCACCGCTGCGGACAACTTCGCCATCGAAATGCCTCCTGGCAAAAGTGTAGAGGCTAAAAGTGTGCTCCTGGGCGCAGTCTTCTTGATCGATTTTATCCACTTCGAGAGGCAGGGATAGGTTCGAGAGGAAGGATAATTTCGAGAGACAGGGATAGGCCCGGCAGGGTCAGCCCTGGGCGCGATGGGTCGCTCAAGCCGTCAGGAGACCTCCAGCCCGGCACTTCCTCCGCTCGAAGCGAACGCTTCTCCTCTTACCGAGCGGTTCAGCTACCCCGCAGGCAATCGATGCGCCTCGATCCCCCGCACCATTGCCCCCAACAGCCGCAGCGTCAGATCGGAGTGCAGACCGACTTCACTTCGGTGTACGCCTCGAGCACTTCATGTCCCATCTCGCGCCCCCATCCGGATTGTTTGTATCCGCCGAAAGGCAGCGCCGCATCAAAGATGTTGTAGCAGTTGATCCAAACGGTGCCCGCACGGAGTTGAGAAGCAATGCGGTTTGCCTTTTGAATATCGCGGGTCCATATGCCTGCCGCTAATCCGTAGATCGTGTCGTTTGCTTGCGCAATGAGTTCATTTGCGTCACGAAACGGAATGGCAGTTACTACCGGGCCGAAGATTTCCTCTTGGACTACCTTCATTCTTTCGTTGGTATTCACCAACACTGTCGGCTTTACAAAATATCCCTTCTCGCCGAGCCTGCTGCCTCCAACGACTGCCTTGGCTCCTTCTGAAAATCCGGATTCCAGGTAACCGCAGACCCGATTCAATTGTTCCTCGGAAACCAGGGGGCCCATATCAGTGGAGGACTCCAAACCAGGGCCGACATGGATTTTTTGGGCTTGTTCGGCGATGCCTTCCACCACCTTGTCAAATGATCCTTTCTCGATGTACAGCCGGGACCCGGCAGAGCAGCACTGACCGTGGTTGAAGAATATTGCGCTCGCCGCGCCAGGAATCGCGGTTTGCATATCAGCATCGTGCAACACAACGTTCGGCGATTTGCCGCCAAGTTCCAGAGAGACCTTCTTGAGATTTCCGGTGGCCGCTTGAATGATCAGCTTTCCTACCTCGGTGGATCCAGTGAACGCAACTTTATCCACTTTCGGATGAGCGGCTATCGCTGCGCCAGCCGTTTCTCCGTATCCTGGAACGATATTGACAACTCCGTCAGGGAATCCTGCTTCCTGAATCAGTTCGCCGAGTCGAATAGAGGTGAGAGGCGTCTGCTCGGCCGGCTTCAAGACCACCGTGCAGCCAGCCGCCAGCGCCGGGCCAAGCTTCCAGGCGGCCATCAAGAGCGGGAAATTCCATGGGATGATCTGTCCAACAACCCCCACCGGCTCGCGCAGGGTATATGCGAGGTATTTCACGCCGGGGGTGTAGGGGACAGAAATTGGAATCGTATTTCCTTCGATCTTTGTCGCCCACCCGGCCATATAGCGAAATAGGTCGACCGCAAGTGGTACGTCGGCGGCGCGGGCAACTTTGAGCGGCTTGCCATTGTCCAGAGACTCGAGTTGAGCGAACTCTTCCAGATTCTTTTCTAGGAGATCAGCGAGCTTCCAAATGAGACAGCCGCGCTCCGAGGCAGTGAGCCTTGACCACGGCCCGGTGTCAAATGCAGCCCGGGCCGAGTTAACTGCGCGATCGATATCCTCTCGGTCTCCCTCGGCAACCTGGGAAAGAACTTCTCCGGTCGCCGGATTATAGGTTGCAAATGTCTTTCCCGACGCAGATTGCACCCACTTTCCATTGATGAGCATCTTTTGAGTTGTTGAAACAAAGCGGGTTACCTTGTCATCCAACTTATGGGTTTGCGTGGCAGTGGCCATTGCCTTTCCTCCTTTATGTTGAAACGCTCACAGGGGCGCCTCCAGCCAGATAAAGAATGCGTGAACCCTGGCGCGGACCCCATTTATTACGCCCCCCAGTCCTGAATTGCAAGGGAAATGGTCAGCCCAGACGGGATACTGAGAACGCCAGAGTGCTCACTCCAAGGGCCTACCTCGGCAGGTTCTATTTGGGGTGCTTGGTGCGGATGGCCTTGGCGCGGGCTTCCAGCTTGGCCGCCTCACCATCATCGCGCTTCGTCTTGCGTAGCATCTTGGCGTAGTTCTCCAAGATGGTGGCCACCTTGGGATGCTGCGGTCCTAAGGCGTTCTCAGAAATCGCCAGTGACCGCTTATAAAGCGGCTTAGCCTCTTCGTGCGCGTTGTCGTTGTAGTAGAGGAACGCCAGGTTGTGGAGGCTCTGACCCACGTCCAGATGCTGCGGCCCAAGGGCCTTCTCTCGGATGGCCAGCGCGCGTCGGTAGAGCCCCCCGGCCTTGCGGTATAACGTCGCGCGACTGGTCTGATCCCGCGCGCGCCCGCCCATATCGTGATACAGCTCCGCCAGGTTGTCGATGCTCTTGGCCACGTCTGGATGTTGCTCCCCCAGGGCCTTCTCCCGGATCGCCAACGCTCGTTGGTAAAGCGGCTCGGCTTCTTTGTACTTGTCCTGGGCACGATAGAGCGCCGCCAGGTTGTTGAGGCTTCGGACCAGGTCCGGATGCTCCTCTCCCAGGGCTTTTCCTTTGATCGCCAACGCACGTAGGTAGTGCGGCTCGGCCTTCGCGTACTTTCTCTGCGCTTGGTAGAGCGCCGCCAGGTTGTTCAGGGTTGTGGCCAGGCGGGGGTCTTCCTGGCCGAACTTTTCCGCCTCCTTGAGTGCAGCCACCCATTGTTTCTCAGCTTTGGCGTACTGACCACTTCGGTAAGCCTTGGCGCCGGCCATGATGTACTTCTGCCATGCGTCGCCTTGGGCCACAGCAAAGGCAGCCAAACACAAGATTGCCAGCAGCAGCCATGAAATTCTTGTTCTTGTCATACTGGTCTCTAGTCTCCTTAACTGTACGAGGGCCGGTCTTCAGCTCCCCTCAGACGATGATACAACTATTTGGAAATCCGCGGATAGCCTGTATTTTGGAATCCGGATAGCTTGGCCGAAGCTTCCGTTTCAAACCAGCCCTGCATCCTCCCTCAACTCACACACAGCCATTTGCAAAGGCCTGACTCCGTGCACTGTTTGACATTAGCCCGGGGGCAAGGATATTGTGCTCGGGCTCGCCGCTGGCTGGGCGGCTGGAACAGGCTGTGGAAGCGGAACTGGAGCGTCGTGGGGAATGCTTGGTCTTTCGCGTCAAAGGAGACATGCGCCTATGGAGCCGTCCCGAGCAGGCAGAGAGCCTGCTGGAGAAGTTTCGCTCGGGGCTGGGCAATCCTCCGGCACAACTGGTGCTGAGCCTGGGCGGTGTGACTCAAGTAGACACGCGGGGGATCATGGCGCTGGCTTCGGTGCTGGAGGAATGTTCCAAGCGGAAGATTGAACTGAAAATCGTGATGCCCTCCGGGGTGGCCGCCGAGCCGATGCGCTACGTGCGCATCTTCGCGCCATGGCCTTCATTTCCCAACGAAACGGCAGCCTTGCAGGCAGTGGGCGCACCGCCCCCGTGAGCGTGGCGGGCCTGCTGGAATAGCTCAACACTCCGCGCTGGCCTCGGTTTGATCAAACTGGCGGAAGCTGCACTTGGGGCAGGGCGGCAGCAGTTGTCCCTTCTTCAAGCTTAAGACGTTGCCGCACTCGCCGCACTTGTAATTGGCGTCTGCCGGCGTCGTTTGAAAACTGGAAAGTCGTTCGGTTTCCATCGAGACTCCTTGTGCTTCGGGGATTCCACCTCGGTCTGCGCTCCCGGACAGGCTCCCCGGCCAACGCCCCCAAAGGCGCGAACAGTCCAAAGGCGCGAAAAGTAAAGATACACTTGACCGGTTTGCCTTGTATTAGGTTAAAGTATTCGGTTCCAAGGTTGCCAGGTTGGATGGAACTCAAGGCCTGATGTTTCCCGACTCGAGCGAGGATATCTTACCATGGCGCTAGCGTTGGCCCTAGTGTTGGCCCTGATCACCATTTCCAGCATGCTTGTGTTCGCCGGGCAGTACTGGTGGTTTCCCGTGCTGGCCTCCGAACACGGGGGCGCCATTGACCAGCAGATCGTCTGGACGTTCGTGCTTTGCGGCGTCATTTTCTTCGCGGCACAAATCGGGCTGGGATGGGTGATCTTCCGCTACCGCGCGCGGGGCCAGCAGACCCAATACTCGCACGGCAGCAACCGGATGGAAGTGGCCTGGACGATAGCCACCGCCATCATGTTCATCGGGATCAATCTGCTGGGGCAGAAGGTTTGGGCCGAGCGCTACTTCGCCAGTGCGCCGCGCGGGGCTATGCAGATTGAGGTGGTGGGCCAGCAGTTTGTCTGGAACATTCGCTACCCGGGCCCGGACGGCAAGTTCGGCCGCACCGACATCCACCTGGTGAACGATGCGGCCGGCAACCCCTTGGGCCTGGATGACACGGATGCCGCTGCCGGCGATGACATTGTGGTGCCGACTATGGCGGTGCCCATCAACCGCCCGGTGGAGCTGATCCTGCGCTCCAAAGACGTGACCCACAGCTTCTTTGTGCGCGAGTTGCGGCTCAAGCAAGACACCGTGCCGGGCATGGTGATCCGCGCGCATTTCACTGCCACCCGGGTCGGCCAATACGAGATCGTCTGCGCCGAGCTCTGCGGCCTGGGGCACTACAAGATGCGCAGTTTCCTGGATGTGCTTTCGGAGCAAGACTATGAGAAGTGGTTGGAAGAACGAGCAGTTGAGTAACGGCCGGAGGGGCCGGCGGGGCTAAGGAGGACCAGCGATGGCAGAGATGGCGCATGCACATGCCGTTGCCCACGAAGCTCCTAAGAGCTTCATCCGCAGGTACATCTTCAGCACCGACCACAAGGTCATTGGCATTCAGTATTACATGCTGGCCCTGTTCTCGGTGTTCCTGGGAATGGGCCTGTCGGTGCTGATGCGGTTCCACCTGGTGTGGCCATCGGCTGAATTGCCCGGGATGGGCATCATGAAGCCGGAGACCTACCTGGCACTGATGACCATGCACGGAACGCTGATGGTGTTTTTCGTGCTGACCACCGCGCCGCAGGGCGGCTTTGGCAATTACGTGTTGCCCATCCAGATTGGCGCCGACGACATGGCCTTCCCGGTGCTGAACATGCTTTCCTTCTGGGTGACCTTCGTCGGGCTGTGCGTCCTGGTGGCTTCCTTTTTTGTCGTTGGCGGGCCTGCCAGCGGCGGCTGGACCGCCTACCCGCCGCTGAGTGCGCTGCCCGGAGCCGCCCCCGGTCAGGGGATGGGACAAACCCTATGGATCGTCAGCCTGGTCTTTTTCTGTGCTGGTTCGCTGCTCGGGGCGCTGAATTTCATCGTGACCACACTGGACTTGCGGGCCCGGGGGCTGTCGCTGATGCGCCTCCCCCTGACGGTCTGGGCCTGGTTCACCACCGCGATTCTGGCCCTGCTGGCCTTTGCGGTGCTGGCCGCCGCCGGCATCCTGCTGATCCTGGATCGCTCGGCGGGAACCAGTTTTTTCATCCCCGGCGGGTTAATCCTCAATGACGTGCCACTTGTTGATCACAAGGGCGGCTCACCACTGCTTTGGCAGCACCTGTTCTGGTTTTTTGGCCACCCGGAGGTCTATATCGCCATTCTGCCCGGCATGGGCGCCACCTCCCAGATCCTGTCCACCTTCGCCCGCAAGCCCATTTTTGGCTACCGGGCGATGGTGTACGCCCTCCTGGGCATCGGCATCCTGGGCTTCTTCGTGTGGGGCCATCACATGTTCATCAGCGGGATGAGCCCTTACTCCAGCCTGGCCTTCTCGGTGCTGACCATGGCCATCGCCGTGCCCTCCGCCATCAAGACCTTCAACTGGCTGGGCACCCTGTGGGGAGCCAACATCCGCTTTGCCACGCCGATGCTTTACGCGCTGGGTTTCGTGTCCTTGTTTGTCACCGGCGGGCTCAGCGGCATCTTCCTCGGCCAGCCCTCGGTGGACATTTATTTCCACGACACCTACTTCGTGGTCGCCCACTTCCATATGATTATGGGCGTGGCTGCCATCTTCGGCATCTTTGCCGGCACCTACTACTGGTTCCCCAAGATGTTCGGCCGCATGATGAACGAGACCTTGGGCCGGATCCACTTCTGGTTCACCTTCGTGGGTGTCTACGCCATCTTCATGCCCATGCATTTCCTGGGCATGGTTGGGCACCCGCGGCGCTACTCGGAGATTAGCGGGGTGAATTTCCTGGCGCCGCTGGAGCCAGTACATGTCTTCATCACCATTGCCGCTTTCGTCACAGCGGCCGCTCAACTGGTCTTCCTGTTCAACCTGTTCTGGAGCATGTTCAAGGGCAAGAAGGCGAGCGAGAATCCTTGGGAAGCGACCACGCTGGAGTGGACCATTCCCTCGCCGCCGCCCCACGACAATTTCGCGGGGCGGGTGCCCGTCGTTAACCATGGGCCGTATGAGTACGGTGTGCCCGGCGCGCCGCAGGACTACATCATGCAAGACGCTCCGCCGGAGGCTGTAAAAACCTGATGCCGGTTGCTTCTGAAACTGTGGAGAAAGTTCCGGGCGTCGGGGGACGTGGCCCGCGCGACGGCGGCTTCGGTGATGAAGGAGGCCGTGCCGGTCCCCAACCCAACCGGCGCGTCTACCGCACGGGTATCTGGATTGCCCTGGCGCCCATCATGATGATGTTTGTCGCCTTTTCCAGCGCCTACATCGTGCGCCGCGGCCTCGGCAGGGACTGGCAACCTCTGGAGCTGCCTGCCATCCTGTGGCTGAATACGGCGCTGCTGGCAGCCAGCAGCCTGGCCCTGGAGCGCGCTCGCGATTGCTTGAACCGCGGGCTGCGAGACGGGTTTAGCCGCTGGTGGTCGGCGACCACAGCCCTAGGCGTGGCGTTCCTGCTCGGCCAACTGGGTGCATGGTGGCAACTGACGGATCGTGGCGTCTATCTGGCCAGTAATCCCAGCAGCTCGTTCTTTTACTTGTTGACGGCCACTCACGGCCTGCACCTACTGGGCGGGGAAGTGGCGCTGTTGTATGTGGCCTTCCAGGCGGCGCGCTCGGGAGTGGGTCCGGCCCCGCGCACCGCGGTGGACGTGAGCGCCGTCTACTGGCATTTCCTGGGCGGCTTGTGGGTCTTCATCTTTTTGCTGCTTCTGGTTTGGAGGTAGGGAAAATTGTCTGACGCAATAGCACAAGCTCGGGCGGAGATTTGGGGCGGCGGAGTACGCCCCTATGCCGTGCCCTCCAAGAAGCTGGGCATGTGGCTGTTCATCATCTCTGACTCACTCACCTTCTCCGCGTTATTGGTTACCTACAGCTACGTGCGCCTGGCCAGCGTTGACTGGCCCACCCCGTTTCATGGCTCCAGTATCGCGCTGGCCAGTGTCATGACCTTTTGCCTGCTGTCCAGCAGCTTGACCATGGTGATGGCGGTTGCCGCTGCCCATCAGGACCGTCGCAAGCAGGCCGCGCGGTGGCTTTTCGCCACCATCGCGGGCGGCCTGGCGTTTATTGTTCTGCACGTGAATGAGTGGCTCGGTCTGATCCATGAGGGGATGACCCCGTTCAGCAACCCGTGGGGTACGCCCTTATTCGGAGCCACCTTCTTTGCCCTGACCGGCCTGCACATGACCCACGTCGCCATCGGTGTGATTTACCTGACGATCGTGGCCCTGGGGTTCCGCGCCGGTCGCTGGAGTGGAACGGACGTGGAGGTCAGCGGGCTGTACTGGCATTTTGTGGATTTGGTCTGGATGTTCATTTTCCCGCTCGTCTACTTGATGTCGACCAAGATCTAGCGGGCAGGGAAGGAGGAATATGAGCGCGCATAGCGAGGAGCACGCTGGAGCCGGGAACAAGCTGTATTTGTTCGTCTGGGGCTGGCTACTCGGCCTCACCGCGGTGGAGATATTCCTCGCCTACCTGCAGATGCCGCCGGTACCGATGCTCACCCTGCTGATGGGCCTCTCCATCGTCAAGGCTGCCCTGATCATGGCCTACTTCATGCACCTGCGCTTCGAGCGGCTGCGGTTGGTGCTGACGTTGGTGCCCGCGCTGGTGATCACCATCTGCCTGCTGTTCGTGTTTTACCCCGATAGCCTCCGCATCCTGGAGTTGGGCCAGCCGTGACCTTTCCTCGTGCCCTCGCGCTCGCTGTCCTGCTTCTGGCGGTCACTGCTGCCCCGGCCGCCGCGCAGTGCGCCATGTGCTACAGCACGGCCGCGGCCCAGGACTCGGAGGCTATAAAGGCACTGAACCTGGGTATCCTGGTCTTGCTGATTCCTCCTGTGGCCATCATGGTCGGCATCCTCTTGCTCGCCTTCCGCTACCGCAACTCCGATCACACGAAAGCGGAACAGACTCGCTCTCCTCAGCCCTCGCGGAAATCGTTTCAGGTGGTCTCCTCACCCACCGTCTAATCGCGCGTCATTGCGGCACGGTTCCCTCAGTGCTCGAAGGTAGGAGAACATGCTGCTGAACTTGGAGACAGATGCATTGCTCGTCGTAGACGTGCAGCCTACTTTCATGCCCGGTGGCGGCTTGCCTGTGGCGGAGGGCGATCAGGTCGTGCCAGTGGTGCGGAAACTGATGCAGCGCTTCCCGACGGCGAGCCGCTTCGCCACCAAGGAACAGCACCCTCGGGGGCATATTTCTCTGGCCAGCTCCTATGTCGGCTCTGCCCCAATGGCGCTGCTGACGGGGGCCACGGTCGCCACCTGGACCGACGCTCGGCATTGCCTTGCCCCGAACGCCCAGTTCACGCTCGCCGATTTGAAACAATACCTCAGCCAGGTGCAGGTGCAGATGCTTTGGCCCGATCATGCCCTTGCCGGCACGGCGGAAGCGGAACTGCACCCGGCGCTTTCGGAATCGGAATTCGCCTTTGTCCAGGTGAAGGGTATGGACCCGAAGTGCGACTCCTACAGCGGCTTTTTCGACAACCTCCGGCGTCCCAAGAGCCTGGCCGACCAGCTCCGGCAGAGCGGCATCCGACGTTGCTTCTTCGTGGGGTTGGCGTTCGACTACTGCGTGGGCTGGTCGGCTGAAGGGGCGGTATCCGAGGGCTTTGAAGCGGTGGTCGTTGAGGATGCGACGCGAGCGGTCAGGTTTCCCACCGGAAGCGTCGACAAGATGCGCGCCTCCTTCCGCGAGAAAAACATTGCCGTGGTGCGCTCGGCCGACCTCAAGATGTCCACCGTGGGCTAACTTTACCTTTGCCCGGAGGGCGCGATGAAGGCAAGAAGAGTCTTTCTATTTTTCAGTTTACTTCTCGTCAATAGCGAAGCAGGAATTTCCGGTCAAGCTGGTTCAGGCCCACACCTGGGACAGTCTATCTCCGTAGATGTCGCGAAGAATCTGGACCGGTTGATCGCCGAAGAGGACACAGATGGCGACAAGAAAATTACAGTTGAAGATACTTATGTAAAAGAAGAGGAACGTGGAGATAAGCGTTTTTGGCTCTTGTCGACAACCGAGAAATGCTACGAAGTGATCGGAACATATTATTTGTCCAACTTGCTCCAGGAACTGAAGCTGGCCCAGGAGGCTGGATCTCAGCACGCACAAATTGAGTTTCAGAAACTCTTTGAGAGTCCTGTCCGGCGAGTTTCCCGCTCCATTCGTGAACTTTACTGGGATGGCCTGACGAGGCGCGTCGATGAGAAGAACCTTGAGCAGGCCTTAAGGGACGAGAAAGTTACAGGTAGCGGGTTGCACTACCTATATGTGCCTGCTGGGGATCCGGAGGCCTATGAGTACTTTTCGAAGGTGGCCGAGCAGCAACCAGACCGTCGGCTGCGGGTGGAGCGCCTGCCGAGGCGGATCACACCACAATACGTCAGACAAAATCTTGAAGGCAGACATGGGCTTTTGTGCCTGGCGCTGGAAAGGACATCAAAAGGTGAGCACCGCGGAGTTCCGTTTGTGGTGCCGGGAGGGCGTTTTAATGAAATGTACGGCTGGGATAGCTACTTTGAAGCGCTAGGTTTGCTGGAAGATGGCCGCGTCGATCTAGCGAAAGCCATGGTGGACAATTTCGTTTACCAGATTACTCATTATGGCAAGATCCTGAATGCCAACCGCACCTATTACCTCACGCGTTCCCAGCCTCCTTTTCTTACCTCGATGGCGTTAGCGGTCTACGATCGCCTGCCAAAGAGGACCGAAACCAAGACCTGGCTCAAGAACGTTCTTCGAGCGGCAATCAAGGACTACTACACGGTGTGGATGAGCAAACCACGATTAACCGAGACTGGGCTCAGCCGTTACTACGGGAGTGGCCTCGGACCACCTCCGGAAGTCGAAGAGGACCACTTTGATGCGATCTACAAACCACATGCAGATCAACGCAAGTTGGACGTGCGAGCATTCGAGAAGAAGTATAACGCCGGTGAAATCAGAGTCCCGGAACTGGACGAGTTCTTTGTTCACGACCGATGCGTCAGGGAATCGGGACACGACACAACCTACCGCTGGAGTTGGGACGGAGATCGCTGTGCTGATTTTGTCACAATCGACCTCAATTCGCTCCTCTATAAGATTGAGGTAGATATAGCAAACACGATAGAAAAGGAGTTCGGTGGGACGCTGAGGCGAGCCGACGGTTCTGTCGAGACCAGTTCGATTTGGGGTAGACGAGCAGCAAAACGTAAGGTTCTCATCAACAAGTACCTCTGGAATAATGAGCGAGGCATGTTTTTCGACTATGACTTCAGAAATAAGAAAAAGCAGCATCTCTTTGTGAACGCCACCACGTTGTATCCTCTCTGGGCCGGCTTGGCATCTCCGGACCAGGCGAAAAAGGTTGTGGAAAACGCCTTGCCGATGCTGGAACAGGCGGGGGGCATCGTAGGTTCAACCAAGGAATCGCGCGGTCCACTCTCGGAGTCTCGACCGGCGCGCCAATGGGACTATCCCAACGGATGGGCACCACATCAGATGTTGGCCTGGCGTGCGTTGTTAAATTACGGCTTTAATCAAACTGCGCAACGTGTAATTTACCGCTGGTTATACACAATTACCAGAAATGCGGCAGATTATAACGGGACAGTTCCAGAGAAACTGGATGTGATCACAAGATCGCATAAGGTCTTTGCGGAGTATGGCAACGTGGGAGTGGAGTTTGCCTATATTACGAAGGAAGGCTTCGGCTGGATGAACGCATCCTACCAAGTGGGACTTAGACTTCTCTCGGCGGATCTACGGATGCATCTGGAGCGGCTTGTTCCTCCTGAGTGGCTCTTGCCTTTCTTCAATATTCCCACAAGCTCTCAGGGCATCTCCCACCCGGCATATCCCCACCACCGTTTGCCGGGCAGCTTTTTCGGAATAAGTGGCTTTAGAAACTCAATCGACTTTTCAAGTCCCTCTTTGACATCAAAATAATCGCACTCCATCTCGATCGAGAGGGCCCCTTCGTAGCCGACGAACTGCAAAGCCGATAGGAAGTCGCGCCAGAACAGCTGGTCGTGGCCCCACCCGACCAGCGCGAACACCCAGGAACGCCCACCAGGTGTCATATGGGACGCGGGGTCAAGGAGGCCTTGTACTGCCATTCGGCCACGATCAAAGCGAATATCTTTGACGTGAACGTGAAGGATTGCATCGGACAAGAACTTGACCACCTCGATCAAGTCCATGCCCTGCACAAACAGGTGCGACGGATCCAAGTTGCAACCGATCACCGGTCCAACCGCCTCGCGCAGCCTCATCAGCGTCTGCGGGGAGTAGACGAGATCACAGAGCTGGGGCTCGACCGCCACCTTGCAGCCGTGGTCCTCAGCAATCTTTCCGTGTTCACGCCAATAGGGGATCAGGCGCTGTTCCCACTGCCAACGCGTAATGTCGTGGCTGAAGGTCTTGGTAGAGTCGGCGACCCAATAAGGGGTCGTCTCCCCGGGACCAGCCTCTGGAAGACCGGACAATACCACCAACCGGTCGACACCAGCCGCTTCCGCCAGTCGGCAAATCTCACGGAACCCCCGGGAGTACGCCTCCGCCACCTTCTTGTTGGGCGACAAGGGCTCACCATGCGCACAGAACGCGCTTATTTCCAGCCCGTGCTGTTTGAGCTTATCCAGCCATCGGTTCAGCTCGCCTTTGTCCTTGAGAAGCTTTTCGGTGTCGCAAAACTTGCGTGCGGGCTCTTCCAAAACCCCAACCTCAATCGTCTGCACGCCACGCTTCTGGAGGAAATCCAGCGCCTCCTCGAACTCAAAGCACAAAAGAAAAAAGGTATTGACGCCAAGTTTCATACGAACTTCCCTCCGAAAGGGTCGCCAGGCTGATGGGCCGGGTTGATGGCCAGGTTGATGGCCAGGTTGATGGGTGGTGGCACCCTTTGCCGCTTCTTCATTTCTCACCCGATGCCGATTTCGCGCAGGTAAGCACGTGTCCGCTTGGCGATGGGTAGCGGTTTATCGAACGCCGTCGGATACATGTCCTGTTCCACAATCGCCCAGCCGTCGTAAGCAATCTCCTGCAGTGCATCGCGATAAGCGACAAAATCTACCATCCCTTGGGCCGGTTCGCAAAAGATGCCCATTTCGGTGGCCTTGTTCAAGGGTATGCGTTCTGCCGCCACTTTCGCGCGGATCTGGGGGTCAATGTTCTTCAGGTGCATGTACCGGATCCTAGCGTGATGTTTCCTCAGAAAAGCAACAGGGTCTCCCCCGCCATAGGCATGGTGACCAGGGTCCAAGCAAAGGGAAACGCGCTGCGGGTCAGTCTGTTCCAAAAGGGCTTCGATCTGGTGCTCATGCTGGACATGGGTCTCGACATGGGGATGAAAAACGAGGTCCAGCCCAAAGCGCTCGTGGACCAGATCGGCCAGTGTCTGTGTCGTATGGATCAACCTCTTCCATCCGTCTTCGTCAAGACGGCTCGGGCCCGTCGGCTTGCCGGTGTGCAGATCGATGTAGACGTCGTCGAGGAGCATCACATATTTTCCGTCCACACCCGCCATCATTGCACCCACTTTGAGCGCCTCTTCTTTTATGACTGGCCACAACGCCGGATCTTCCAGCGGTAGCATCACGTCGCATGCGACTGCCTTCAGATTTCGCCGTTCCAGTTCCGGGCGAAGAATCTTCGGATCCGTGGGCAGATAGCCGTACGGGGCAAGTTCGATCCACTCATAATCTGCCTGGATGAGTTCATCCAGAAATCGCTGCCAAGGGATTTGTTTAGGATCGCTGGCAAAGTTAACGCCCCACGAGCAGGGTGATGAGCCGATTCTGACTTTCATGATGTTAATTGCGTCGCGCCGACCGGCCTCCTACCATGAGGAGGGTGCTGTCACCCGTTAAGGCGAACCGAGTTCGTCGTGCCCCTACATCACGTCGTGTGCTTGGCCTGGCTGGCTCTTTTCCAGGTGGCGGCGAGTGGTTCGATTTCGCTTCCCACGATCACCCAGGACGCGCCTTGCTTGATGGCGTCCGGCACGCCGTCAGGCGAGGAGACCAGAGCGCCATAATGGACACCTCGTTGGCGACAGACCTTGCGAACGTGCTCAACCAACTCCCGGAATCGCTCATGGTGGGTCTGCCCAGGAATCCCCAAATCAAGCGACAGGTCGGTTGGCCCGATCATCACACCATCGACGTCGCCCCCATCGACGTCGCCCAAAGATACGAGTTCATCCAATCTGCGGATGGCCACCTCCGACTCGACCTTCAGAATCAGAGAGATTTGCTTATCGTAGTCGGCGACCTCCTCGGCAATGGGCCGAGCCGCGTATAGATTGTGACCGGCCGTACCACACCGGCCCCGCTTGCCTTTGGGAGGATGGCGCACCGCAGCGATCGCCCGTGCCACGTCGTCGGTCGTTTCGACGTGAGGGAGCACGATGCCGGACGCGCCGGAATCCAAGGCATGATCGATTGCGTGGTAGCTGATGTCCTTTGTGGTGACCAGCGGCGCCATGCCGGTGAGCCGCGCGACCTGCGCGAGGTCGTGAATGGTTTCCGGATTATGGGGGCGGTGCTCCACGTCAAGCATGACAAAATCAAGACCGGCGGCGGCGGCGATCTCGATCGTTGCAATGTCGGTGCTGTACAAGATCATGGTGCCGACGGCCACGCCACCAGCCTGCCATATCTTTTTGAGAGGATTCACGTCCATTTGGTCAACCAGCCTATTCGCAGTTCAATTTACCCGTTATCGCCTCGACTCGTACGACCAAAACATCGACGATCTCGGGGCAAACGCATCTTAGGCTCCTCTCAGCCGCCCGTCAAGCAGCTCTTCGTCGGATCGCCGGCCGATGGAAACCCAAATTCATGCTGGTTCCTGCGCCAGGGCATATAATATAGGCTGGAAGTTAGCATCGCCCCAGGAGAGTAAATGATGAGTGTGCAACTTGAGTTCGTCGGCCACGCTTGCTTCCGGCTGTGGGAAAATGGCCGTCCCGTCCTTGTCACCGATCCGCTCCGCTACGAACAGTTGGGTTTGTCCGATCCGGGAACGCGGTTCGAAGCCGACACCGTGATTGCCAGTTCATTGACGGACGAGGCGCATTCTAACATCGGGCTCGTGAAAGGCAGTCCCCGCGTGATTAACGCGCTCGATGTGGCCCAGGGCAAGACCAAGGCGAAGATCAGCGGGCAACCGGTTCTCACGGCTCAGGCCCGCGAAGATCCCAAGCACCCCGAACACGAGCCCATGGACAACGCCCTGTACGCGTTCAAGTTTGGCGACCTGTGGTTTGTCCACATGGGCGACGTCGGTCCCCACCAACTGCCGCACGACCAGCTGGCGCCTTTCACGGGGCACTGCGATGTCCTTTTCGCGCTCACGGGCGAGCAACTCACGCCGAAACACGAAGAGCTGGACTCCTGGATCGATCTCCTCAAACCGAAGTGGCTCGTGCCGATGCACTACAACATCCCGCCGGTGTCGTTCGAGATGTCCAAGATCGACGACTTCATCGAGCACCGAGCCGATGATCCTGTTTTCTTCGTGCGCCACCACACGGTCGAGTTGCCACTGCCGACACCGAAGGAGGGCCGACCCACGATCGTCGTGCTCGACCCCTCGGCGTACCAGCGGTCGGGGTAAAGGAACCGGTGGATCGACCGAAGGTCTCCGCGTCATCATCATGGTGACGAGAATGGCCTGTCTGCCCGTGGTTGTTTGCTTCTGTGGTCGCACTGGCGTCCGGTTGAGGCAAAGGGCTGGCATTGATTCGTAGAGGGATTGTCCCCGAGCATCCAGAGGCGGTTCCTTCCCGGGTTCGAGCTTCGGGCCTCCCGGCCAGGAGCATAGGTAAATTTTCAACTCTTCAAGTCTTCAAGTCTACAATTACGTCCTGGTATAAAAGATTGCTGGAGGGAGCTTTATGACGATTGCATTCGCCCGTCGTGCGGCAACTTGCCTGCTCGCGGCTTTTCTTTTGGCGGGGACAGCACGCGCCGGGGAGCCCGACTCGGAGGCTCAAACATTTCCCTACAATGACGTGCGGAGGAAGCTGGAAGAACATCAGGTCCGTATCCGGGAACTGGAACGCCTGCTGAAGGAACAAGAACGTCTGCTGCGAGCCCTGCAACAACAATTGGCCGAGCAGCGAACCCACTCGGCGTCGGGGCCGCGCTCGGCCTCGGCCTCAGAACCACTCGGGCACGGCGTAACCGCCCAGGAAGAGGTGAACCGCACATCCGGGGAGGTGAATGCCCCGGCTAAGTCGCTCGCGCCAGTACGGTCCGACGTGCAAAAGCCTGCGGAAGCTCAACACGAGCAAGAGAAGGCATCGCCGCTCACCGCTGGATGGACCGGCAGCCACCCCTACATCCGCAGTGCCGACGGTGATTTCACCATGCAGTTTGGAGGCCGCATGCAGTTTGATTGGCGCAGCCACACTGGAGAGGTCACCCCGGCAGGGACGTTCTTAATCCGCCGAGCGCGGCTGGAGGCGGAGGGGCAATTGTTTAAACACTATGAGTACAAGGTGCAGGCCGACTTCGCAGAGGTCGGCACCACGCTGCTGCGCGATGGGTTCCTGAACATCAACTACATCAAGCCTTTCCAGGTCAAGTTTGGGCAGTTCAAGGCCCCCTTCAGCCAGGAGCAATCGCAATCGTCGAAATACATGGATTTTGTCGAGCGCTCCAGCGTCAACAACCTGGCGCCGGGTCGCAGTCAAGGTCTGATGATCCACGGGGAAGTGACCGATGGTGTTTTCCAGTACGACCTCGGTGCCTTCAACGGGCGCGGCGTGCTGTTGAGGGCGACGGCCACGACGCCCGAGACGTTCTTGCGCTTGCGCTTCACCCCCTTCAAGAAGGGGGGGGGGCCAATCCCGAAGAACTTCAGTTTTGGCGGTGCCGTGTCGCAAGGGCGCAACCGGGGCGGACTTAACTTCGGCGGACGCACAGCCAGCCGCAGCATCACCTTCTTCGACCGAGTGCCGGTGAACGGCAAGGTCCAGCGCGCTAACGGGGAATTCTGGTGGAATCATCGCAACTTCTCCTTGCGGGGCGAGTACGTCCAGACAAACCAGTTCCGGGAAGGGCTCGACGCCGGCAGCGGAAACCTGCCTGGTGTGGTTGGTAAGGGGTATCTGCTGCAGGCGAGTTATCTACTGACCGGTGAGGAAAAAGGGCGGCGAGGAATCGGCCCCCGGTCGGCCTTTCTGGGAGACAAAGGCGGTCTCGGCGCCTGGGAACTGGCCTTCCGCTATGAGAACCTGCAAATGCACGATGCGTTCAATCCCAACCGACACGAGGCCTACACCTTCGGCCTCAACTGGTGGCTGACCAAATTTGTGCGCTACCAGTCGAATTTCATTCTGGAGCGGTTCAAGGACCCCAGCCGGGCGCCGACCCCTGGCAAGCGGGACCACTTCAGCTTTCTGAGCCGGATGCAGGTGATCTTCTAGGCGTCTAAGCTTTCCTAGCCCGTACCTGAAGACAAGCCACCGCGCGCTGGCTTGTGGAGAGGGGTGTTTGCGTTGGTCAAGAGGGCTTTGGCAATTCAGCAAAGCAATCTAGGCCGACAACCTCTTGGTTCGGGAAAGATACTTTTCAGCCCTTTCAATAGCTCGTTTCTCGGCCTCTTCTTTGGTGGAACCATCAGTCCGCGTTAAACATGCTCCTGGGTCCACATTGTCGGCCTTGCAATAGTACCTGTCTCCTAGCTTGTAAGAGGTAAGCCTTGCTGGCCAGCCTGCCAATTCGAGAGTCCTTTCGGAATATTCGGTAGGTCTCATGAGCTTGCTCGCTTGGGCTGTCTCACCTCCTAGGATCTCGAACCCTGATTTCTCCCATGCAGTAATCCCGCCAAGCAGGTCACACACATCCTTGATCCCAAACTGTCGAAGCAAGCTCGCAGCCATGGAGGAACGGTAGCCTCCTGCACAGTGGACAACCAGATTCTTGTCACGGGGCAGCTCCCCGATTCGTTCTCTCAGACGGGTCAAAGGAATGTGAAAGCTCCCTTCGATCCGCTTTTCCTGTCTCTCCTTGTCGTTGCGAACGTCCACAACCAGAGGCGGAGTCTCACAGGCCAGTTGTTCGGCGAGTGTCGTTGCCGTCAACCGGGTGACACGTTGAACGAGTTCGGGATACGAGCGAGCGGCCTCCATGCCGCCCTTCAGATAGCCAGCCAAGTGGTCGAAGCCGATGCGGCCGAGGCGCATCGCTGCCTCCTTTTCGGATCCGGGCGAAGCAATGATCATGATTGCCTTTTGCATATCGAGCAACGTGCCGGCCCAGCTCGCAAACTGCCCGGCCAAGCCGATGTTTATGCTGCCGGCAAGGTGGCCGCCTGAGAATTCTGTCGGATCGCGCACATCTACAATTTGTGCTCCGGAGTTGGCCATTTCGAGGAATTGGGGCAACTTGATCGGTCTCAAATGCTGTTCTAGACTCTCCTCCAGAGTTGGCCGCTCTTTCGCGTTGAGGATCGCGTCATAAGTGAAGTAGGACGGAGCGTCAGGCTGTTCAGCGGTGACCAGTTGTACGAACTCCTTCTTACTCATGGGTTGTAGCGCGTAGTTGTACTGGCGCTGGGCGCCAATCGTGGATACGGTTTCGGTGCTCAATTGCCTTCCACATAAAGATCCCGCCCCGTGCGCCGGATAAACCAGTGTTTCATCCGGCAGTTTCATCAGTTTCTGGTGCAGCGAATCGTAGAGCAGGCCAGCGAGCTGTTGTGCCGAAAACCCAATGGACGCCCTCAAATCCGGGCGACCCACATCGCCGATAAAGAGTGTGTCACCGGTGAGGACCGAGTACGGTTTCTGAGAGTCTGAGGCCAGATCGTAAACAACTATCGAGATAGATTCTGGTGAGTGACCGGGTGTCTCGAGGATACTCAGCCTTAGCGTTCCAAATTCCAAACTGTCGCCATCTTTGAAACCGATGAACTCGTATTCGGCCTTCGCTTGGGTTCCCAGGCAGATTTTGGCTCCGGCACGTTCCCTCAGCTCCACATGCCCCGCGAGGAAGTCGGCGTGCAGATGGGTAAGGATAACGTGACTGATCTTCAGCTGTTGCTCCGCGGCCTCTGCCAGATATTGGTCAATATCACGCTGAGGATCAACGATGACCGCCGTCCGGCTCCCCTCATCGCCTACTAAATAAGAAGCATGGGCGAGACAGCCGAGATAATACTGCTTGAGGATCATGACCTCTCCTTCCGATTAGAAGGGGAATTTCCGATTTCGGCCTACTGCGTGCACGATAAGACACCCACAGCCAGCCGACGCATGACCACGAAGCACGCCGGGTTAGGGTAACCTCCTCGGGAACTCAGACGAGTGGAATCGGCTCTCAAGGTCGAGCAGTCGCGGCGCCAAAACTTAAGCTACTTCGGCTGGGCGACGATGCGAAGATAAGGCTTGGGCGCCTTCCAGCCGCCGGCGAATTTCTGTTTCGCGTCCGCGTCCGACACCGACGGCAGGATGATGACATCATCGCCCTGCTTCCAGTTCACCGGTGTAGCAACTTTGTGCTTGGCCGTGAGCTGCATCGAATCAAGGACCCGCAGTACTTCGTCAAAGTTGCGGCCGGTGCTCATTGGGTAGCTGAGCATCAGCTTGATCTTCCTGTCTGGACCGATCACGAACACCGTGCGCACGGTGGCATTGTCCGCCGCGGTACGGCCCTCAGAGGTATTCCCGGTTTGGGCCGGCAGCATCCCATAAAGCTTGGCGACTTTGAGCCCCGGGTCGCCGATCATCGGGTAGGTCACCTTGTGGCCCTGAGTCTCCTCAATGTCCGCTGCCCACTTGCTGTGATTGTTCACCGGGTCCACGCTCAACCCGATGATCTTGCAGTTTCGCTTCTCGAATTCGGGTTGGAGGCCTGCCATATAGCCCAGTTCTGTAGTGCACACCGGAGTAAAGTCTTTCGGGTGTGAAAACAAAATCGCCCAGCCGTCGCCAATCCATTCGTGAAAGTTGATCATGCCCTGGGTCGTTTCGGTGGTGAAATTGGGTGCTTCGTCATTTATGCGTAAGGACATCGTTCGCCTCCTCCGACAGTTTACTCGCGATTTCCGATTTGGATTTGCCCCAGCGAAAATTCTACATCTGCCAACCTCGAAGCCGATGCCGCCGAGGTAGGTAGAGTAGACCCAGGAGGGCCCCCAAAGCAACACCGTCACCATCGCCGTGCAGTAGTCTGCTTCGCCTCGGTCCAAGTCTCTGAGTACAAGACGCTTGCCTCAGGTTCAGTGGACTAGTCCCTCTAGGCGGTTAGCGTTTACTTGTGCTTCAGAACGAACTGAGAGGCTTCAGGTGTCAGGACCCGCCGGAACCGACAGCGTCAGCCTGTCGAGGTGAATTGATGCCGTCCCATGCGCAAATGCACCGCGGATTCACTAGAGATGTCATCCCGCCACTCCGAGCGGGGAGAAATAGATCATTATGAGGACGATGACCGAAATGATAATCGCCGTGTGGATCACCTCCTTGTAGCTCCAGCTCGCTCTGGAGAGCGCCCTGTCTTGTGCCAAGGTTGTGGCGTAGGTCAGTCCCCTCAGCCTCTGTTCCGATGGGTTCTCTGTCAGGAGGCTCACGATGGTCATGATGGCGACGGCGATGAGGAACAAAACTGGCGCAAAGTATAGGAAGTTAATCCTGGCATAGGCATGGAGCAGCGGTACCCCTTCCACGGGGAAGACCTCGACGGCGAGCTTGCTCATGCCCAGAAGGAAGCCGGCGATCAGCGCCGAGAGGGCACCCTTGCCGTTGATCCGCTTGAAGAAGACGCCGAGCAGGAAGACCGCCGTGATCGGCGGAGCAATGTAAGCCTGTACGTTTTGGAGGTACTTATAGAGCGAACTCTCCTCCGACATCCCCTTCAGAACCGGAATCCAGGCGATCCCCAGGGCGACGACGACCGTCGTGGCGATGCGTCCCACGCGCACCAGCGTCGCCTCGGTGGCTTCGGGTCGGAGCTTCTTGTAGATGTCCATGGTGAACAGGGTCGAGCAGCCGTTAAACACCGCAGCCAGCGAGCTCATAAGCGCCGCGATCAAGCCGCCGGCAATGAGTCCCCGCACGCCCACCGGGATCAGAGTCCTGACCATTGTAGGGAAGACCTGGTCCGCCGTCTCATAGTGGAGCTTGCCCTGCTTGTTCAGGGCAAAGGCGATGATCCCGGGGACGAGAAAAATAAAAAATGGGAGAAGTTTCAGGTAGCCCGCAAAGATCGTTCCCCTGCGCGCGTTTGCTTCGTCCTTGGCCGCTAGTGTCCGCTGGACGATGCACTGATCGGTGCACCAATACCAAATGCCGACAATGGAGCCAGTGAGCAGGAGGCCGAGCCACGGAAAACTGGAGTCGAGTGGCGGCCACATGTTGAGGTGATCCTTGCCCACCGTCGACAGCACGTTGTCCCATCCCCCGACCTCCACGATTCCCACGATCGTCACTGTAATCGATCCCAAAATCAGGACGACTACGTGCACCGCATCTGTGTACACGATAGCCCGAAGCCCGCCGAGCATGGTGTACAGGCCCGTGAGGAGCACGACCACGAGCGCGCTGGTCCAAAACTCCACCCCCATGAGCGATTGGAAGACAATCGCGCCGGCGTACACAGTGACCGATACCTTCGTGAGCACGTAAGCGATGAGCGAGATCACGGACAGAAACCAGCGCGCCTTCGGCGTGTAGCGGAGCTCCAGGAACTCAGGCATCGTGAAGACCCGGCTGCGCAAGTAGAACGGCACAAAGACCCACCCCAACAGCAAGACGCACCAAGAGTGGAGCTCGTATTGGCCGAGCGGCACGCCGCTGCTTGCTCCGGTGCCGGCCAAGCCCACGATGTGCTCGGAGCCGACGTTGGAGGCAAGGATGGAGGAGCCGATCACGTACCAGCCCACATGCCCGCTTGCGCATCACCCGGACGGCAATGCCCATGACAACCGCAAAGTAGAGCGCGACGACCGCCCAGTCCAAGGCTTGGAACATCTCCATCGTCAATGCTCTTTCTTGCGCGAGCGCCTCAGTTGATTGCCATTGGGTCGTTCATGCATGCCAAATTGTGGAAGGTTTACTGGACTTTTCCTACCGGCTCGGGGTGGCAACGAGTTTCTGGACTTTCCCCATCGGCTCGGGCTCGGTCACTGGTCTGTTCGGAGGTTGCCTTTGGAAAGCCTAGTTCTACGCCCTCAGGTCGTAACACAGCAGCCGCGGACCTGCCCCCGACAGTATGTCCCGAGTGTTCTGCGCCACATATAGCAGGCCCCGGCTGAGCACCGGGAACGTCCACGACTCGCGCGCCCCAAACAGCCATGTCCTCGATACCATCTTGTACCCCTTAGGTGTCAGGTCCATCCACAGCAGATGTCCCAACTCCCCCAGGCACAGGAATTGCCCGTCCGCCGCCAGCAGCGATCCCCGGTACGTTCCGAGGAGTTCCTTCCGCCGCTTGCCTCCCACCTCAAACGTCTCCGTCCATTCCGGAGTTTCTTTCCACAGCACTTTCCCGCTCGCCGCATCCAGGCACCCCAGCGATGCGTCCGGCCGGTTCCGCCCGTCAAATCCGTACAGGTAACCTTCCTGGTGAATCGCTGTGTTGAAGTGCAGCCCGAAATCCTTCCTCGTCCACACCACCCTGGGCGTGAAGTCCGGCCGCAGCTCCAAAAGCGCGCTTCCTTTGCGATAACTCGCCGAAACGAACACCTTGTTGTCGAATGCCACGGGGCACGACGCATTGACCGACTCATAGCTGCGGCTCCGCCATGGGAACACAAAATCCAACTTCCCGGTCGCCGGGTCAATCGACAGCAGCCCGCCCGTTGGCGGCTTCGACTCGCCTCCCGCAAACACAAACACCCGCCGCTTTCCGTGGATCACCGCCGGCACTGGTGACGCGTAACTGGGACCCCACTGCTTCCCGGCGCGCCAGACTTCGCGACCCGTTGCCTTGTCCAGCCCCGCCACGCACGGTCCGCCCGGCGCGCCCACGTTGACAATCAGCAGCTTGCCTTCCACCAACGGAGTCGATGCGGTCCCGAAGAAATCCTGCCGCACCTTGTAGTCGGCGGGCAGGTTCCGTTTCCAAACCAGCTTCCCCGATTCAAGCTCCAGGCAATGCAGCTTCCCTTCGGCCCCCATCGTGTACACTCGCTCGCCATCGATGACCGGGCTCGACCGCGGACCGTTGTTATACCCGTACCGGTCCTTGTACGCGGTGGCATATCGAAACTGCCAGTGCCTCGACCCCGTATCCGGGTGCAGACACTCGACGATTTCCTCGTTCTTCAAGCGATGCAGGAGCAGGAGGCGTTCACCCGCGATGGCCGGCGACGCGTATCCGGTCCCCTTAGCAAACTCCCACACCAGCGGAGGCGGCAGCTTTCGACTCAGCATGGTCTCCGTCGACACCGCATTGTGCGACGGCCCCAGAAACGCCGGCCAATCGTGGGTCACCGCGCCTTTCGGCAACGGTTTCGGCCGTCGGTGCACGCGGGCCTGACCGTAGGCGTCGCGCACCGCCAGCGCCCCTATTCCTATTAACAATTGCCGCCGGCTGAGTCCCGTTCTCACGCTGCCAACCCCTGCAACACCGAACGCCATGACATCGAATGCATAATGCCCCTCTCTCAACTTATCTCTCCAATCCGTCGTTTTATTCTCTCATTACTTCGTAGATCCTTCGGGCCCGCAGGAAGGTCTTGATGACTTCTTGAAAGATGCGCGCCGCCGTGGGGCGTCCTTCAGCATCCCACAGACGAGCTACCAGGCGTCCCGACCGGCGTACTTCGTAATGAATGGGCACCGCCACGGTTTGGCCGGCGGATTCGAGGCGCAGCGAGGAGCGGAAACGGCCCAGGCGTTGGCTCGCCAGGCGCACAAAAAGACCCGTCGAGCCTCCGGCCACCAGCGATCGAGATTCTCCCAGCACGTCCACCGCCGCGTCGGCTCCTGACACCGAGAAGCGGTGCGGCTCTCGGGTCTGGTTGGCGAGAATCAGCAGCAGATGATGGGAGAGCTTACCCTGGGTAAGAATAACCGGTTCGGCAGGGCCCTGGGTCTGCCAACCGGAGCGGCTCAGAGTTACGCGGGCAATGCGGCTGCCTGGCAACTGCGAGTAGAGTTTCGTGAGCAGCCGTTGCATCTGGTCTGGCGCTACGTCTCGACCCCCCATCCGATGGGCTTGCCAATAGAGTTCAATCGCTCGGGCCCGGTCGGAGGTGCTGTCCTTCATGGAATCGAGAGCGACTTCCTGAAAATGCAGGGCGAGCTGCCGGGATTCGCTTGTCCCTTCCAGAAAGGGGGATTTATGGGCGAGAAGGGTACTGAAGAGAAGCAAAAGGAGCAGAAAGATTCTTATACCCCAATCCATCATTCGGGAGGTTTTCATCAATTTCATAGCTCCTCCTCCTGTTGGATCAACGCTGATGTCTTAATCTTCCTGTAAAAGGAGCCTGGTGTATAACCTCTTTTCAATGAAGTTGTCCTGCAAAAACACTTATCGAGAAGGAGGGACACACCGGATGCAGAGGAAGGTAACACCCAGCGAGGAGTTCGAGAAGGATTTTTTTCAACGAAGAGCCGAGGGGCAAGCTTAAGGAGGGGCTT
The DNA here is from genome assembly GCA_965223005.1 of Terriglobia bacterium. Lineage (GTDB taxonomy): Bacteria > Acidobacteriota > Terriglobia > JAJPHL01 > JAPKYU01 > CBDBKE01. Next base: position 1,091,320 of record CBDCVK010000010.1, read on the forward strand.
CCGCCTTTTCCGTGTGGACGTTCGTGTGGACAACGGTCGACCGCCGGGATGATCGCAGCATTCGAACTGCCAAAACGAGCCGGGATTCCCCTCCATCGTGGCCATGGCGATGTGAGCTTGGCACAAGAGGGCGACTGGCGTATCATTAAGTGCGCAAAGCTAAAGAGTGCGCAAAGCTAAAGTTGAAATCGGAAATTCCGGTTCAGCAATCGGATTTCAGGGGAGAAGAATAGCTCCGTGCGTGTGCACTTGGTCAATCCAAATCACTTATCGTTTGGTATAGGCGTTATTACGCCACGATGGCTCTACGTAATTGCCGCTGCTACCCCATACGCCTTCGGAGACCCCCTACTTGTCGACGAATCGCTCGAGCCAACCGACTTCACAGAGATCAAACCGGGCGACGTGGTTGGAATCGGGATCCATAGCGGCAATGCTCTGCGCGGCTACGAAGTAGGGCAGATGGCTCGTGAGCGCGGAGCTTACGTGATCTTCGGTGGCATTCACACCAGCCTCTACCCGGAGGAAGCGTACGAGTTAGGAGGTGCACACGCAGTAGTGAAGGGCGATGGAGACGTGGTTTGGGCGAGGGTGCTGGCCGATTGCACGAACGGAGGGCCCCAGCACCTCTACGAGGGCGGGCGCATCGAGGCCGACCAGTTCCTGCCAGCGCGTTGGGAGTTGCTGCCGCCCGATAGATACATGTGGGCCTCGGTCCAAACCGTACGCGGATGCCCGAAGCACTGCTCGTTTTGTTCAGTCTGGCGCACGGACGGCCAGCGCCCACGCCAGCGTGTTTCGGACGTGATCATTCAGGAAATTGTCGAACTGCGCCGCAAGGGATTTCGGTTCATTGCGCTCGCCGACGACAACTTTTATCCGGTTACACTTGAGGACCTGAGACTGGCCGAGCGTCAGAACAACCAACAACGGCTGAGCGAGCTGCTGGCCCTGCGCGAAGAACGGTTCGAATTGATGTCGCGCCTGGCCGAGCTGCCCAAGGACATGGTGTTCTTCACGCAAATCACCATGGAGGCGGCAGACGATCCCGAATTCCTAGAGGCAATGCGCAGAGCCAAGATCAAGGGAGCGCTGGTGGGAGTTGAATCGGTCACCCCGGAAGGACTGAAGGCTGTCCACAAGGAGTTCAACTCCGCGGGCGACAGCCTGGTTCGTCAGCTCGGCACTTTTCGGGAACACGGTGTACACGTCCTGGGCTCATTCATCTTTGGGCTCCCCACCGACCGGCCGGAAACCTTCGAGGCTACGGTCACGCTGGCCCAGGAGGCCGACTTGACCTTTGCGCAGTTCGTGCTGCTGACGCCCTTCCCCGGAACGGTGGATTTCCAGCGCTGGGAGAAAAGGATGGAGAGCGATACCACCCGGATTGCCGGCATTCCGCTGACGCGCTACTGGCTGATTCCCCAGGCTCTTCGACCGAAGATGTACATGTCCCATCCGGTCATGTCCGCCAACGAGATCCGTCGGCGCACCCAGGATGTTTGGGACTGTTTTTATCGCTTGCGATCGATTTGGAAGCGATCCCTCTTCATAAGGTCCTTACGTGCCCGGCTTACTTTTGTGTTGATTTCAAAACTCTACCGACAGATGTACGCCAACACCGGCATCGCCGCCGACAGCGCCCAGGTGAATCGCGCCGCTAGGTGGGCGCGGTGGCTGGCGAAACCCTGCCGACGATTGTTTCAGGCGGCCCCCATGCCGGAGTTGAAAGTGCCGCGGGGGCCGTGGCAGCAGCCGGAAGGTGCCTTAGGCGAGAAGGACCGGGCGTCTGCTTGGCAGGATCACGCCTCTAAGGAGCGAGACCGCGGCTCAGTCAAACTTAAAGTGGACGCCTGATTCGACCGCGCGTACCCCCACCCTCGCTTCCACTCCCTCCTGCACCGCCTAGACTTCTCGGAGTAGGCCGCTCGCGTTGACTTGCCTGCGGGGGCGAGTTCAATGGAGTTCGGCTGCTCAGCCCAAAAACCGTTGAGCTGATCACAACTGATCATATACGAGACACTCCGGGATTCGACGCGCCGGCGGGATTTGGCCTCGGGTTCAGTGTGGTTCGTGACGCAGGCGATCTCGTCGAAGTGGGCTCCGTTGGTAGCTTGGCCTGGGGCGGGTTTTGGTACACGACCTTCTTCATCGACCGGCACTCCCATGAGAAGGCCCGCGAAGCCTTCCGGTTTACATCCGGGAGCTCGAAAAGCGACCACCTCCCGTCGCTCCTGGACTAGAGCGGCAAAATCCGTGGAAGGTCTTCGCTCAGTAGCCCTTCTGCTTATCCACAATGTTGATCAGGGGTAAGCCCTCCGTAAACCGCCGGGCGTTTTCCTTTAGCAGGGACATCCGCCGATCCCAAATCTTATCCGATTGGCCGGCAATATGGGGAGTAATGATCACGTTTCCGAATTGCCACAAGGGGTCTCCCTTGGGGAGAGGCTCAGGATCGGTGACGTCTAAGCCGGCACCAGCCAGGCGTTTTTCATCCAGTGCCTTCACCAAGGCGTTTCCGTCATAAGTCTTGCCACGAGAAACGGCAATGAAATAGGAACCTTTCTTCATCATGCCGAACTCCTCCGGCCCCATCATACGTTCCGTCTCCGAAGTGTGCGGCGCCGCCATGAAGACGACATCGGCCTGAGGCAGTACCTCGTGCAATCGGTCGGGCAATACCACTTTGTCCACGAAAAACATATACGGAATATCTTTGGGGTCAACTGCCAGCACTTTCATGCCAAATGCGGCGGCCCGTTGGGCAATCTGCGTACCGATGCCCCCCAGCCCGATGATCAGCGCCGTCTTGCCATTCAATTCGATCGCACGCCCCTCACCCTGCTGCCACTCCTGCTTCATTCGCAGAGGGATAAACTCATTCAGCCTGCGCGTGAGCGCTAGCAACATGGCCATGGCATGGTCGGCAATCTCCGGACCCTGGATGATCTTAGCGTTGGTAAGCGTGATGTTGCTGTTGAGAAGTTCGGGAAATAGATATCGCTCAACTCCTGCACTGTAAACCTGGATCCATCTGAGCTTCTTTCCAGCCCGGACTAGATCCCGATTGCAAATGCCCATCAGCCCATCGGCATTGCCGATTTGCTGCAAGGCTTCACCAGGACTCAAAACGCTGACGAAGCTGGCGCGGGCAGCAGCCTTCAGTTCTGAAACCTGAGCAGCCGACAGACCCACGACGACAATTTTGGGCGTCCCCTGAGCGTCAGCTGCGAACGGCAGCAGCCCAAGGGCTACCCAAAAGGCGACAGAATAAAGTCTCCTCATGACCACCTCCCTTCATAGGAAGACGCTACCACCGTGCCACCTGAAGGGCAAGTTTGGCCGGTCCGCTTAGTCTGGGAGGTTCATGCGGCGCAGCAGGTCCTGGAAGCGGGGGTTGAGGATCAGTTTTGTTCAGTGGGGACGAGGCGCTTTATCTCTTCAAACCAGTTGAGCACGACGTTGATTTGCCTCAGTGCCTCCTGCTCGCTTTCCTTGATCATCAGGAACCGCTGACCGTCGGGCGTGATGTCGTAGTTTGCGAGGGACAAGGTGGCCATTTGGAATTGTTACTTCGAAGAGCAGCCTGGGAGTGCCCGCGCTGAAGGATCGTCAAATGAACGCGAGCGACGATGTGCATGTAGCCCCCTGCCGTCGCGTACCGATCTGCGGCAGCGGCCCTGATGTGAGCGAGCGCGTCGGCTTTTCGCCCGAGCGCATCGAAATGCAAACCGACATACAGGTGGGCGTAGAACTTCGATTGGCCGCCGGCGCCGGCCATGGCCAACACCTTGTCGGGGCTGATCGCGCCTTGGAACATCTGGTAGACCTCGCGCATCGGAACGCGCGCGTCGGGTCCCACTGGCAGAAGGGCCGCCCTCGCCTTCTCGACCGATTCCGCACGCGTCACGCAGAGAAAGTGCCAGGCCGCGTTTTCCACGTCGTTCGGGTTCACGGCGCGGTGGGATTCAAACTGCGCGCGACAGTCACGGTAGCGACCTGCGTAGTACAGAGCGATGCCGCGCTGCCAGAGATAGGGCGCCTTATCAGGCACAAGCTTGGCCACATTGTCGAACTCGGCGACCGACTCCGCTACGCGGCCGCCCTGGAAATGGGCAATGGCACGATCGAGGGCACGTTCCGCCGCCGACTGTGCGTTGGCCGCGGCGGCGAACGCGAACATCGCCGACAGGGTGAGAATTTGGCGCATCCGGGCCGGGGTCGACGACCGGATGACGGCCGACATTTTGGCCTTCGCGTCAGCGGCGGAGATCGAGACACACGAGGGTGTTTTCGTTTCGCACATAGAAGCCTTCGAGCTGGTGCTTCTTGAGCTCTTGGATCTGAGCTTCGCTAACGGTGACACGGTCGCGGTCGAGGACTTCTTTGATGGCGGAGTAGAACTGACGGTTGGTTCTGACCTGGTCGGGAACGGGCTGATCCCGTGGTATGGGAGCATCGTAAGGCGTCTGAGCAGCGGCGGCCACCGACAAGATGTAAAGAAGGGCAGGGATGCGTTTCATGACGCCGAACATCCTAGCACCGTCCACCCTGACGGTGAAGCGTTAAACCAGCCCGTCCCTACGTCCGTAAGAGTGGTGTGGAGAAGAGCGGTCGCGATGGGTCAAAGCAATGGCCTGTTGGTGCCATGAGTCCGCACCGCGCCTGGCCTCAAGAAGGTAATATCGGCAGGTTTACACGATGTGAAAAGGTACGACCCGACTCTCGTTTGCAGATCGATAGATGGCCTGCATGATGGTGACGTCCCTCAAGCCATCGGCGCCGCTGGGTTCGGGGTCGCGGCGGCGGCGGATGGCATCCGCAAAGGCGTCGAGCTCGAGAGCGAACTCATCCAGTGGTCTAAACTTCTTTTCAAACCACCGCCCACCGATCTCTCCGAACATCCGGCGCTCTATGCCGACATGGAATACCGGGTTGACAGTGGCCCAGCCTTTGTCGCCGATAACGTGGAAAAATGATGACGCCGCGCCGCCGAAACTCGAGCTAGCCTGAAGGATGACTCCCCCGGGAAACTTGAGCTGGAATGCGATATGTTCCTCAACCTCGCGAAAGCCTGCTGGGTCGTGGGTCCATGTATAGGCGAGGGCCTCCACCGGATCCCGCCCCAAGAGCCAGCGTGATGTGTTGATGCAATAGATCCCCAGGTCGAAGAGAGAGCCGCCGCCCGCCTGTTTCTTTTCGAAGTGCCATGGCAGGGCGCCAGGTGTGCCTGGAGAGAAATTGATCGTAAACGCCGAGTGCAATAATTTCAGCCGGCCGAGTTTGCCGCTCGTAAACAGTTTCTTCAGCAGGAGCGTCGCGGGATCGAAATATTTGCGGTATGCGATCATAAGCCGGACGTTGCGGGCGCGGCAGGCTTCGATGATTTGCCGGCATTCCCCGGCCGAGTTCGCCATGGGCTTTTCGCAAAGGACGTGTTTGCCAGATTGGGCGGCTCGTATCGAGTATTCTGCATGCGTCCCGTTGGACGTGGCAATGAAAACAGCGCTCACCTTGGGGTGGTTGAGAGCAAGGGCATAGTCGTCGTACGTGTAGTAATCGCTGGCCCCGAACTTCCGCGCCAGTCGACGGGCTTTCCGCGCGTCCCCGCTTACCAGCGCCACGAGCTTGGCTTTTTTGCTGTGGCGAAAGGCCGGCAAAACGGCGACCTCCGAGATATGTCCAAGGCCAACTACCGCGTAGCCAATCCGCGTCTTAGGTGACATTTATCCCTACACCTCCCGGTCGACCGACCGCCGCCGGTCAATAGGTAGTTGCATTATCATCCCGTTGTCAACTGGCCGCAGTAGGGGGCGTTTCGGCGGGCGGAATTTTGGGGAGGTATATATGAAAAAGCCGAGGGGCCGGCGGCTAGGCTACTCGGGGGTATTGGCCCAGCCTCAGCATAGCCGCGCAGGGGCCTTCGTGCCGCTTTTCGCCGCCGAAGAACGCTCACCTCAGGCAGACCGGATTTCATGATTGCCCTTAGCCGCGGAAATGTTGCACAGCCGTGTAAACGCGGACTGCTGCAACCTAAGCAACACACTGCGGCACGGTGTTATCCAGGTCCTGACAACCGTATAGCTCACGGAGTTTCTTCCCGCAAGGCTAAGTAAACGCTAACCGACTCCTGAGGAACTAGCCCCGTTCCTCCTGGTGCTGGCTGGCCTCTGTCAGTCGGAAGCTAGTGAGGATTTATCTGCCAAGTCTGAGCCAACTCGGGCCATCCGGCGTCTGTTCATCCAGCCCAATCTGCAAAAACTGCCGCAAACTCTTCAGACCGCCGCGCCGGCCGCCTGCAGGGTCTGCTGAACCGAAGTATCCCCCGTGCGCCGCAGCGCCACAATCGGTCTCCATGTCCACCGCATGCTCGGCCTTGAGAATTACTGCCGCCTGAGAAAGTATTAGCAGCGAGGCAGATTGGGGGCAGGAGGCAGACCAGACAAGTCAACGGAACGGCCAAATCGAGCGGAGATACTACCCAGAAGAAACCATGGCGATGTGAGCTTGACTCGACAAAACGGCTGGCCTTAAGTTTTCGGGCGGAGGGAAATCTCAAATCGGAAATTCTGGTGTTACACTTCCCTGCAGTTCTGGCCATGTGGGAGCGTCCGGGAGAGAAAGTATGGGTTGTGGCCCGACGAAGGAGGGGGTTCTACGTCCGCGCGGGAGCGGCATCCGTGCATACGGGCTTCACGGACCCACACCCGGCCCAACTGATCCGTGACATCCTCAACGACCAGAACCGGGATTCTCTCGATGAATTCCGAGTTCTGGAAATGCCGCGCGGCTCCGCTTCTTCCAGCTACAGGAAGTGAGAATCTTATGAAGCATGGGTGGTAGCTGTTGCTGTTCAGTTCAGCAGGGCTCCGACGCCAATATTAATGCCGTTTCCAGTGGCAATGCGGCGTTCAGGTGTTAAGGCTGAAGTCCAGGGTCGGCAGAGACGGCTTCCTTTGGAGCTACAGCGGTGAACATCGTCCTGCTCATTGAAACGCTGGTAGTGGCCGTTGTCGTGGTGGTCACGCTGGCTGTTCCGCCGGGCCGCGGGCCGCGCTTCCGCGCCGTGAAGCGCAAATTGGGCCGCCTCACCCGCAGGCCCTACCTTTCCGTCCTGCTGGTGGGGCTGCTGGCCCTGGCTGGTCGTGCCGCTCTGCTGCCGGTGCTGGGCATCCCCGTGCCCGGCATCCACGACGAGTTCAGCTACTTGCTGGCCGCCGACACCTTCGCCTCCGGGCGGCTGACCAATCCGACCCACCCCATGTGGATGCACTTCGAGAGCATGCACATCATCCACCAGCCCACCTACCAGTCCATGTACCCGGTGGCCCAGGGGCTGGTGCTGGCTGCCGGCAAGCTGATTGGGCATCCCTGGGTGGGCATCTGGCTGAGTGCCGCTGCCATGTGCGCCGCCATCTGCTGGATGCTGCAAGGCTGGCTGCCTGCTGGTTGGGCTCTGCTGGGTGGCCTGCTGGCCGTGATCCGGCTGGGCCTGTTCAGCTACTGGATGAATAGCTACTGGGGCGGGGCGGCGGCGGCCGTCGGCGGGGCGCTAGTTCTGGGGGCCTTGCCGCGGCTGAAGCGCCGCCCGCGCTTGCGGTACGCCCTGCTGCTGGGATTGGGGTTGGCGATTCTGGCCAACAGCCGCCCCTACGAGGGTTTTATCCTGGCCTTGCCGGTGGCCGCTGCCCTTCTGGCCTGGGTAGTGGGCAAGAAGCGACCACCAAGAAAGGTCTTCGTCTCCCGCGTCTTCCTGCCGCTGTTCGTGATGCTGGTGCTGACGGCCGCCGCTATGGGCTACTACTTTTACCGCGTCACCGGCAATCCCCTCCGCATGCCCTATCAAGTAAGCCTGGAGGCGTACGGCATGGCGCCGCATTTCGTGTGGCAATCTCCGCGGCCTGAGCCGGAATATCGCCACGCCCAGATCCGAGACTACTATGGAAGCTGGAGACGCGAGTGGTATGTGCCGACCGGCTCGCTCGGTGGCTTCCTCAGCACCGCCTTGGAAAAAATCGGCACGTTCCGTGCCTTCTTCCTGGGGGCCGCGCTAACTCTACCTCTGTTGATGCTCCCCTGGGTACTGTGGGACCGCCGCGTGCGCTTCCTGCTGCTCACTGGTGGCGTGATGATTTTGGGGCTGGCGTTACAGTCCTGGACCTTCCCCCACTATGTGGCCCCTGCCACTGCCTTAATCTACGCGTTGCTGCTGCAGTCAATGCGGCACCTGCGCGTTTTGCGTTGGCACCGCCGGCCCGTGGGGTCCTTCCTGGTGGGGGGGGCCTTGTGGTGTGCGCGGCCATGTTCGTAGTTCGTATCATCGCGCCGCCCGTCTACACCTTGCCGGTGCTCCTGTGGCCGCCCTCCTGGTGCTGCCCCGTCCCCGGCAACTTGCCCCGCGCCCGCATGCTAGAGCGTCTGACTCGCTCCGGAGGACGTCACCTGGTGATAGTGCACTACTGGCCCGACCACAACCCGCATGAGGAGTGGGTCTACAACGAGGCAGACATTGACCGGGCCAAAGTGGTTTGGGCGCGGGAGATGGACCCGGCCAGCAACGAGGCCCTGATCCGCTACTTCGAAGACCGACAGGTAATACGGCTGGAGGTTCCCTAACCCACATTCTTGGGGTTCAGGTCTGAACCGTTAGGCCGCTCTCTTGGCTGGGCTGCACTGCTGCCTTGCTGCCTGACGGTCGACCCCCTAGGCAAGCATGGAGAGAAAGCGGGAGTTCCGGGAGCGTCTCCCAGCGGCACCACCGCCTCTCTGTGCCAGATCAAGTGGGTTATTCCGTGTACCCCGTGTTCTTTACCCCGGAACGCCGCGATCCGCCATCACACTGCAACACAGCTTACAACTCGTTAAGCTCTTTCTGCAGACACTGCGCCCAGCCAGCCTGATACTCGGGATGAATCGTCTGGGCCAGAGAAAGAGCGGTCTGATACTCCAGACGCGCTTCCATCTTCCGTTTCTTTTGTGCCAGCACATAGCCCAGCGCATAGTGACTCTGAACGTTTCGGGGAGCCATGGCGACTGCCGTTCGAGCCTCCGTAAGCGCCTGGTCGAGGCGTTTGCTTCGCACCAGTTCCCATGTCTTATTGATACGGCTCCTGGCTGACGCGAGCGCCACGTCAAAGCGTCCCTCGAAGACCAGGATAGAGCCCCCGATGGTATCTAGCGGCTGCGCCCTCCGGAACGGCTCATAAGGATTCAGTTCCCCCGGACCCCAGTATTGACCTGACAATTCGGTTCCGCTAATGAGGACGGTTCCTTGTATGATTTCTGGTATCACGTCCTGCTCTCTCTCCCGCACTGTCCCGAAGGCAGGAAGAAGCTTGCAGGGGATATCGTAGTAAGCTGGGTCTACCGTCCCGAAATAAGCGAACCAACACTGGGTGATGTGGTGCCGGTCGAGATACCGTTTCGCGGCCTTCAGCCCCTGACCCCAATCCACGTTGGAGTCGGCAAGAACCTTGTACGTATTCGCTGGCCCGCCCCAAACCTCGTTCGAATAAGCCAGGTAGTTGGGGAATGAGCGGACCGACGAGATGGCGTGAAATAGGATGAGCGCCGCCACAATGTACGCCCAACGTCGGTGCTGCTTGGTTAGGCTCCACGCCCCCACGGCGGCGAAAACCAGAAGGAAGGGGTAGACGGGTAGGACATGTCGCAAGCCAATATTAAGGCCTGAGGTCAGGCTCACCGCGAAGAACAGCGTGGGAGGAATTGTGACGAACAGCACTTCCCTCCGGATATCTTTGCGGCGGAGCGCTTTTGCGGTCAGCGTCAAGAAAAGCAGCAACAGCAATCCCAAAGTTGACTTGATGAGGAACGCAGCCGGGAAATAGAACCATTGGCCTCGGGGATAGATCTCTCCGAACAGGAACGTAGGGCGCTCTTCTTCTATCATTACCTTGGCCAGCCCGTGAAGATATGACTCGGGAAGGGCCCGCCAACGCCACAGTGCCAGAATCACCTGAGACTTCGCTGGACTCTTCAAATATTGTACGGGAGGGGTCGTCAGCCCGTGTGGTCTTGCTTGGAAGCGAAAGGCGTACAATCCCCACAGCACGGTCACGGCGATTGCCGTGATGAGCATCAGGGCAAGGGCCAAGTGCACTGTCTGTCGCTTGATGCTTTCCACTCTAATCAGCGCCCCTGGTTCCGGAACTGAGTTGGAGGAACGACCCATCAGCAACTCCGCGAGGGCCAGTGAACCGAGGATAGGAAACACCAGAATCCCGGAATGCTTCGCCGCCAAGGCCAGACCGGCAACAAGCCCACACTCTGCCAGTCGCCGCGTCGTGGGAGGGTGTCCTGAACTCAGTTGAAAGTTCGTAGCGGCGGTTCGGAGCCATCATACTACGCCACCTCCCGTCGAGTGGCCGACTTTGATCCTTTGCCCTGGACTGGGTAATTTAGACACTGAGGTTGGGAATTAACTACCCTGGTGTCATATGAACAAAAAACATCATCGTATTGCAGCTGACGTAAAAGCCGATATCCTACGCCGCGTCAAGGAAGAAGGCATCTCGGTGGCCCAGGCCGCCAAGGATCACGGTATTTCTGAAGGGACCATCTATGGTTGGATGGTAAAAGGAGCAACCGGTGCCCCGCCGGGGCGGAGTTCTCCCGACTTCAGAAGCGAACAGAGAACTCCTGGAACTCGTGGGCGAGATCACGCTCAAGCTCTCCATGACTCAAAAAAACAATTGAGCGAAGGAAGAAACAAATCAGCGCTTGCCCGAGCCCTTGGCATATCCCGCGCGAGCCTGTATTACGTCCCAAGAATGAAGGAGAAGGACTGGCGCCTCAAGGTCCGCCTGGAAGAAGAGCTGCAGATCCATCCCTCCTACGGCTCCCGGCGAATTGCTACGGCACTGGGACTCTGCCGCCAGCGGGCGCAGAGGGTCATGCGTCTGTTTGGCATCAAGCCCTACCGCAGGAGAGGCAGAAAATGGAGAAAATCCAAGGTTTCCCGGACCTATCCCAACCTCCTGCTCGCGGTCATGCCCGCATATGCAAACCACATCTGGGCAACGGACTTCACCGAGTTCGTGCAGCACGGAAAGAAGGTCTATGTGGCGACCGTGATCGATCTCTACACCCGCCGGATCCTGGGAATCCAGGTTGCGGTGAGAAAGGGAGCCGCGCTCACCATTCAGGCGCTTTCCAACGCCCTGCTCCATCATCCGCGCCCGTCTATTCCACTCCGACAACGGGAGGGAGTATGACTCGATGGCGTTCACTGAAATCCTTGATGGATGCGGCATCGTGATTTCACGGAGCCGCCCGGGGTGCCCTTGGGAGAACGGATACCAGGAATCGTTCTACGACAAATTCAAGGTTGACCTGGGAGATCCGAACCGCTTCAAAACACTGGGGGAGCTAGTGGCGGAGATCTACCGCACTCTGTGGGACTACAACAACACGCGGATTCACTCCGCGCTCAACATGCCGCCTGTGGTATTCGCCAAACGGTATGCGTTAGTCGCGTAAAAAACTCTCAGAATCAGTGTCTAAAGAAATCAGTCCTTGACAGTTCAACAGACGTTCTAACTCGGCTGCGGCAGCCTCCATCGTTTCCCGGCTGACCGTGGAGCGCGACACACCCACGGTGTCCGCCATCTCCGGCAACACCCGCTGGTACTGCCGGGTCGAGACGCCCCGCAGCAAGATATCCAACATCCGGGCCCCCAGACCCTCGCCCTCCTGCATGGCTTCGTAGGCCGGGAGGGGAACTTCTTTCCCCGCTCCCCGGCCTGGCCGCCGGAGCCGTGGCCTGTGCACGGCCAGCTTTCTCTCCTTCAGGCGCACCCGTCCCCGCTGGCGCCCATACCAGCCTACCCCACGGCGCCGCCGGCCCTGACGGCGTGGACCGGCCACCTGCGCGGCCGACAACTCCAGCACCGCTTCAATCGCCGCCCTACCCACCACGTCGATCAGCTCGTCGACGGCTAACCGCGATTGTTCGATCAACTCCACCCAGGGCAGCAGAAACTGCCCGTGGCGAGCCAGGTAGGCAGCCAGTTTGCGGGAGCTTCGGCTATCGCTCCGGCCTAGGATGTGGTAGCTTCTCTGCACGGCGGTTCCCCTTTCCAGAAAGTTTCCCAACCCGATTCTACGGAACCAGGTCAGCGAACCGCCGCTCGACTTTCAACTAAAGGTGAGACACTCTCCCGTCGTGGGGCTCTTGATATAGCGATAAAACGCATAAACTGCGGCAAACAGACAGAAGGTTTGAGCCATGTCCGTGGTGACTAGAGCACCATGCGCAAGAATATTGGGATCAAAGACGACGAGGGCCAAGGCCAGGAACGCTGGCCCGCGCCCGAACATCAGGTAGGTGGCCTCAAACACCAGAACGGCTACGAGGAGCGTAAACGCGCTCCCTGCCATACGCGCTCTGAAAAGCAGTGCATCGGCATCGGTGGTGTAGAGAAATTTGCGCCCGCCGAGGTATTCGTCCCCAGCAGCTATCGTCGGCGCTTGCAGAGAAAGGTAAAGCAGTGGCAAGCTTGCCACCCATTTGGCCAGAGGCGGGTGCTCGGGATTGATTCCGAAATCTTGTGCTCGCCAGAAGCGGTAACCTGCCAGGAGATGGTAGGCCTCGTCGTAGGTCTGGGACTGCCCCTTTACGGACAGCGCCAGCTCAGCCATCAGGACTCCCGCCAAGCAGACCACGCCTAGGATCAGAACCCGTCGGGATCGTGCACAAGATGCCATGCTGGTCCCCGGAGGGTTGTCCTGCCAGAATGCTGGCACGGCCAGCAGTTGGACTGCTCCAAGATTTTTATCGAAGCAGGTTGACCCAAGGAAACTGCCGGTTTGTCCCTTGCGCCAATCGCCCCCTGCCGCAGGTTCAATATTGGGAACTAGTGGAAAAACAGCACCTTGGTGTGTACTGCACTAACATGCATATTGAACCTTTCGACGTCCTTGGCGTGAATCTGGTAACTCGGCTCGATCCCTTTGACGATCGCGGGAATCACCTTCGCGTCATCGGCCAAGTGGTAAGAGCAGATTGCCATCCTCGGCTTGAATCGCGCGATTGTACTGCCGGCCCCTCGAAGCGCACGGCGTTCCGAGCCTTCGATATCCATCTTGATGAAGTCCACACGATCCAATTCGAGCTCCTTGACGATTTCGTCCAAAGGCAGCACCGGCAAGCCCTCAATCCTCCTAGCCTTTGTCGATTCCCTCAAGAAACTCTTCATGCCAGAATTCCACTCGTCGGACTCCCGAAGCGTGAGATGCGTTTTCCTGTCCCAGACCCCGGCCTTGACCACCGTCACTCTAGCATCGGCAATCTCCTGAGCCAAGTTGGATCCCAGGCAGGCTCGGTTGGTGGGATCGGGCTCAATGGCAATGACTCGGCCCGCCCCACGCTGCAAAGCATACCTGGCAAACACCCCCACGTGTGCTCCACAGTCAATCACGGTATCGCCGGGGCGGATCACCACCTCTCTGCTCTCGTAGACCCTCTGGACCTTCATCTCCCATACAAGCCCCATCAGGAGATTCTTTCCCGGGGCAGTCAACCAGAACCTGCCCAGTTCGGTCTCATAAAGCTCCCAGTCTCGGCCCTCCACTCCTTTTTCTCTAAGCAGTTTGGTCCTCCCCGCGACCCTTGGGTCCGGCTTCTCCAGGGTGACACAGGGAGCATAAACACTCCGATTGATATCCTTCCATCCCACGTAAGAAAGATGCCCGGCGAGCTTTCCGTAGACAATCCTCCCCCTCCACCATACCGAGCAGGCATCGAGGCTGGACCACATCAGCCCTGTGGCCAGCATCACCGCCGCCAGCGCCCAGGCTTTCCACCCGCGGCTGGACCAGATCAGGCCGGCGGCGCCAACCAAGCTCATCAGCAAGAGCGTGTCGTGGATGCCCCCGATCCCCCCGGCGGTCGCAACCAGCGCCGCCAGCACCAAGGCTGCCTGTCGGCGTCGACGGACGGTTAGGTTTGGCAAAGTAGTTACCCTGAGTACGCCCTATTGTGATCTATTCTTAGCGAAAAGCCAAAGCACCTTGCCGAACTGTTCGCACCATGGGTGCCGGCGAGTTACCGCCTTTTCACCAGCAATGCCGGATGGTCCTTCCTACCGCCCCTTTGTTTACCGAACTCGTCCAGTGGACGTATAGTCGGCTTACCGGACAAGTGCCTGCCTGGTGGACCCGGCCAGCAACGAGGCCCTGATCCGCTACTTCGAGGACCGACAGGTAATACTGCTGGAGGTTCCCTAACCCACATTCTTGGGGTCAGGTCTGAACCGCTGCTGCTGGTCCAGGGCGTCAGCCCGAGAACGGTTATGGAGATACTTGGCCACAGCCAAATCCAAGTGACCTTCGACACGTACGCTCACGTGCTGCCTATTACGCACCGAGAAGCGATGGATAAGATGGACGAGATTCTGTCTGTGTCCGATGATGGTGTGGCCAGACTCAACGGATCCTGAACCTGACAGTCGGAGTTATCGCTTCCCGCGCCTTTGAGGGATGATCTAGCTTCCAGAGCGTTCGTTCAGCCCGATTTCCATTTGGGGCTGTCAATTTGGCTGTCAAACAGAGGATGCTGTGCGACCAACCAACACTAAATAGTTGAGAATAATGGAGCCGACGGGGGGACTTGAACCCCCAACCCCCTGATTACGAATCAGGTGCTCTACCATTGAGCTACATCGGCCTTTGTTTCCTTGCGGTTACGAAGAGCTAGCCTGGTTCTGACCCCTTTACCTAACATATGGAGAACCTATGGCGGCAGTTCGTACAGGAAAGAGTATATCTCAACAACGTCAGCCCTAGAACCGCCGAGTGGTACGGATGGGTGGAGAAGGCTTTCTCGCCTTACGTGGGCAAGTTCTGTGCGTCTGATGGGACTTCCAAAGAGGTCTTGAAGGAAGCCATCATTCGGATGCGGGAGAAGGGCCTGGACCCGGTTACCATCGCCGGCTACATCCGGGGCCTGAACGCCTTCCTCAGGTGGGGCCACACCGACGGACACTTTAAGGAACTGCTTGTGATTCCAGTTCCCAGGTGTGAACAGAAGCTCGTCTTACCCTTGACTCCCGAGCACGTCCAGCGGTTTCTCAAATGGAAACCTGTCCACGGTTCACAGCGCCGGACATTTGTCTTGGTTTGCCTTCTCCTCGACACAGGGATGAGGATTTCAGAAGCCATTGATCTGCGGAGGGCGGACCTGAACCTCGATGACCTGCTTATCAAGGTGAAGGGCAAGGGCGGGAAGCATCGGCAGGTGCCAATGTCATTTGAGTTGCGGAAGATACTCTTCCGGTATCTTCAGAAGCATCCGTTTGACTTGGTGTTCGCCACGAGGCATGGAACCAGGTTGACCAGGCGCAACGCTACAAGGGACCTCTACAAGCTCTGTGACCGGCTAAGAATACCCAGAAGGGGCTTCCATACTGGCCTTTTCTTCGACGGTGACGGATTTCACCTGGCAGGCAGAACTGGGAGTGCGGCTCGAATCAGGCGGTCAGGAATTGGACGCCGCAGGAAAACGCATTCCATCCCGGCAGAGGAACAGCACGCACAATCAAGGAGCGCGTTTCGATCCCACCGCTATCGGGAAGGCTTGGATCGTAGGGCATCTTCACCCAGACGACTTCGCGAGGGTCGTATTGCCGAGTGCTTTCAAAGCCGATACCACCCTGAGAGACATTCACTGGTTCCAGCACTTCCATCTCTGAGCCGGACTCTCGGCGGATGCGAACTCGCGTTTTCATAGCCATCCGGCGGTACCTGCGATGCTCCTTTGTGCCTACTAGCTCGGTGTCCAACCCTTCTTCAGCCGTAGACACCTCGAAAGAGGGCGCTGCCACGCGTACAGCCACACCTTTGCTCTTGGTTGAGTAATACAAACTTGTGAGCATTAGGATCGGCGGAATTCCTGAAACTATCACCATGAACCAAGCCCAAGGAGGGGTGCCGGGTGTCAAGAGATTCTTTCCCCCTCCATCAGATACTTTTCGGTGATTAAAGCTTTCGACTACAACATGCTGCATGAAACCGCCCATTTGTTCCGTGTGATAGCGGATATGCACTTCACTCCACCAGAGCTGAGAAAAGTACTCTTCCGCGCTCACTTCAACGTCCTTAGTGAATCCATCAAATCGAAATGTTAAATAATAGCGTGCAGCACCTATTACGGGAGGCCGTGTGTCTCCGAACTTGGAGAAGACTATACCAGTAGTGCTCTGAGAGGGGGAAACATGCCAGCCGAAAAGAACGAAGAGGCAAACAAGGGTAGCTGTAGTGCTCGCAAGAACCCCCCAGAATTGCAGCAAATCTAGCTCAGATAAGAAATCATGACCAATGGCGGCAGTTGTAAAAGAGAGGCATAGAAGACCAAGCAGTACAGCCGCGAGAGCAGACCAGTGGAAGGAAAAAACCAAAGAAAATAAGCCAAATAGGTAAGCAAGGCTCGACCCAGCTACGAATTCCGCAGTCACCAGCACCCAAAACTGGAAGTCAGAAGCTTTTCCTTCTAGCAGGATGCTGAAAAAGTCCCTGGGCGACCTCTTACGAACAAAATATAAATGAGTATAATTGTTCTCATTATGCGAGGACACGATCTGCACCAAGACGCGATGTTCAGCTACCTGAGCCCCGAGCAACGGGTGCCCCAGGATCATCCGTTGCGGCCGATACGCCGCATGACCGACCAAGCACTGCAACGGCTTTCGCCGCGGTTCGAGCGGATGTATGCTGACATCGGTCGCCCCTCGATCGCCCCGGAGAAGCTGCTGCGGGCCTTGCTGCTGCAGGTGCTCTACACCATCCGCAGCGAACGGATGCTGCTGGAGCAACTCGATTACAACCTCCTGTTCCGGTGGTTTGTGGGACTGAACATGGATGACGCGGTGTGGGTGCCGACGGTGTTCAGCAAGAACCGGGACCGGCTGCTGGAGGGGGCCGTCGCCGAGGCATTCTTTGACGAGGTGTTGCGCGAGGCGGGCGAGCAGGAGTTGCTGTCGGAGGAGCACTTCACGGTGGACGGGACGCTGCTGGAGGCGTGGGCGAGCCAGAAGAGCTTTCAGAGGAAGGACGCGCCGGAGGGGCCGCCGCCGGAGGATCCGGGCAATCCCACGGTGGACTTCCACAAAGAGAAGCGGACCAACGAAACGCACCAGTCGACGACAGACCCGGACGCTCGGCTGGCCCGGAAGGGCAAAGGCAAGGAGGCCAAGCTGAGCTACGTCGGGCACGTGCTGATGGAGAACCGCAACGGGCTGGTGGTGAATGTGCGGCTGACCCAGGCCACCGGCACCGCCGAGCGGGAAGCGGCCGTGGAGATGGTGGACGACATTCCGGGCCCGAAGCAGGTGACGGTGGGTGCCGACAAGAACTACGACGCCGAAGCGATGGTGCAGCAGTTGCGGGAACGGAAGGCCACGCCGCACGTGGCGCAGAACCAGGAACGGCGGCGCAGTGCCATCGACAGCCGGACCACACGGCACCCGGGTTACCAGATCAGCCAGAGAGCGCGGAAGAAGGTGGAAGAGAGTTTCGGATGGATGAAGACGGTCGGGTTGCTGCGGAAGCTGCGGCATCGGGGCCTGGAGCGCGTCGGCTGGATCTTCACCTTTACGGCTGCCGCCTTCAACCTGGTCCGGATTCGCAACTTGGTGATCGGGGCCGTCCCGCCGCGGGTAGTGGGCCCAGGGGCCGCCTGAGGAGGAGTGTGTCCAAAGGACGAAAAAGGGCTGGGAAAGGCAAAAGACAAGGCCCCAAAGGGCCAATAGCGAGGTTCACTACGAACCGAACGGCTCAAAGAAAATTCCCACAGGATAAACGCTACTGAATTTTTTGGCCCTTTTTCAGCACCCTGCTAGAGTCTTCATGTTGGTTTCGCTGGCAAGCTCCTTCAGCTTTCTGCTCGGGGCAGGAACCAGCCGTGGAAACAGTGTCGTTGTACGTCGCGAAACCTTCAAGCAGAGTCATGGACTTGGTTACATCCAAGACACTTCCTAAGCTCAGTGCTCGAAGCAAGCGAATGCTGAATCTGCTGCTTCAAGACTGACCACCAGGAACGCCCCCGTCACCTTGCTTCCTGACTGGTGGCCTGGTCTTCTTCGCACCAATTTCTCTTGAAACTCTATCCCAAACAGATTAGGATAAATGTGAAATGACCCAGACTGAACTGAGGCGGTTCACAAGCTGGCTGGGCAAGCGCAGCTACAAGGTGCGCGTGAAGCGGCTGGGCCTTGAACGCATACAGGAAATTGCTCGCAAGAATGGCAAGCTTGGTGGCAGACCACGGGGGAGTGGCAAGAAAGGAAGGAAGCAATGAGGCGCAGACTGCCACGAGGAGTCTTCTTGAGCGGTCAGAGTTCTTCAAGTACTCTTGGGAGCTATTGGCTATTGAGCCCCTGACAGGACATCCAGGAACACAAAGATGTTCATGGGAAGGGCGCAAAATCAACAGAAATGAGAGAGGAGGGGTTTAGCTCGATTACGAATCAGGTGCTCTACCATTGAGCTACATCGGCACTGAAGTCATCATAGCAGCGCGCCGCAACGGCTGTCCACGGGCGCACGCTGAGGATCGTCAGCTGGATCGGATCAGTGAGGCGAGTCCCAGCGGAGGCCGACCGCATAAGCCATCGCATAGTGGAGCGTGTCATGGAATGCGGGCGACAGGTCGGTAAGTACGCGGCCGTACCACCGACGAGGTCGGCCAGGAGAGCGAAAGCAAGAGCCAGGCTGCAGCATCACTAGCCGGCCCTTGAAGGGCATCGAGTCGGCGGCGCGAGCGGATCCCAGCCTCGGATACTTGACCAGTGTGTTCCACCAGCCGTCGGTCGGATCGCTCTCGTCCGGGACGAAGTGGCTGAGGCTGACGAAGGCGTTTTCGAACGGGAGCGGTTCCAGCCAGTCACAGGTTTCGGCCGGCCCCAGCAGTTCGAAAGCGCCGCGACCGATCGCGCGGCGCTTTCCGAACCCGGAGCGCCCCAGAGAGCGCAACAGCACAGCCAGCCGCTCCAGCCACTCCTCCTCGGCGCGGATGTAAAGTGACAGGAAGCGCTCCTCCTGCGGGACCTCAGGGAGCCAGGTGTACTCTTCGACTGCAAACGGGACGGGATCAGCGCCGTCACGCGGAATCGACGCGTGCGTGGGGCGCAGGGTAATCCACCAATGCTGCCGCGGCAACGGCAGCGCGTAGCTCTGCCCCTCCCGGATGGTAACGAACTGCTGGCGCGTGACCCAGCGCGCCGCCTCCCATGTTTTGCCTTCCTCGGGCGCGCCGGCGTTACCGTCGGGAACCGCACACAGCGGGCGCGGCAGCAGGTCGGCGGGAGCGGCGTCGGAGAGCAAGAAGGGCGGGGGCCCCTGGCGGAACCGTCTGAGCAAGCGGCTGAGGGCGTTTTCTCCGGCGCTGTGGGCGATTTCCCAACACAGCGCGCCGAACACCGTGTCGGCCTGCCAGGGCGTCGCCCAAGGGGCCAGGGGCCGAAGGCAGAAGCGCGCCGATTTCATGCGAGTGAGGCAGGCGGCTGGGCCCGGGCAAACTGACCGCTGTGCCGTAGAGCTTGGCTGGCGGGCAGAGGACGCCGCTTCATACTGTCACGCTCTCCAGCGTCATCGGGTCCACGCTGATGTTTTCAAAGCGCACTTGGCCGGAGCCCCGGCTGGCGCCGGCGCCCAGCGCTCCAATCTCTTGAATCAGCCCCAACCCTTTTCGGACAAACTCCAGCATCTTGACCGGCTCATCGCCGTCATAGACGTGAATCAGGATTTCCATCTGGAACTCAGCGTCCCAAACGCGCTCCTGCCAGCGGGGATGATCGGCGGTCCCTCGGTCGCGATCCACCAGGTTCTCCGCTTTCTCCTCGACGAGCGAGCGGCCGGCAGCCTCCAACTCGTGCAGCTTGCGGCCGGACTCGGCCGTCAACGGCGCGTCGCGCACCACGGTGCGGGTGGGAGAGGTTTCGGCCTGAGGCCGCCTGTGGGCGCCGAAGAGAAGGCACACCAGGCAATCCTTCTGTCCGCAATTGCAGGGGTCGCCGTTGCGGCCCTTTCCCTCCACCTTCTCCAGCATGGCGCGCAGTCGGCCTTTGAGCGTGGAGCCGGGAATGTAGGGCTCGCCGTTAATGGGATTGCGGATGATAGTGAAGTCAACCAAACCTCCCTCTTCCAGCCAGCTGGGGGGCCCCCCGATGCGCAACCCTCCATTGGGGACGCGGATCAACCCGCGCAGGCGCAAGCAGCCAACCAGTTTCTTCATCGGCGCTCCTTTCTCTGATGCAGCAGGCCCCCGGCGTAGGCAACTACGGCCTGGAAGTGCTGGGCGAAGGCGAGCAGGGTCTTTTCGTCGGTGACTCGGTCCACGTTGGCCTCCAGGAACTGGCGGAACAACTCAGGGATCTTGCGGCGCGCCGCGCGCTCGGCGGCAAACGGCTTCAACTTCTGAATCTCGTTCAACACCAGCTCGATCGGCT
Organism: Terriglobia bacterium; assembly: GCA_965223005.1. Classification (GTDB taxonomy): domain Bacteria; phylum Acidobacteriota; class Terriglobia; order JAJPHL01; family JAPKYU01; genus CBDBKE01. Next base: position 1,111,782 of record CBDCVK010000010.1, read on the forward strand.
GACCGCCGAACCTGCAAGAGGCAACCGCGCGTTTGACGTGGTTGTGAAAGGCGCGCAGCTGGTGTGCCGTAGAGTCCGTTGGAGGCCAGGCAACCCCCTGGGCAATCTGCTCGGCCCAACGGGTGATCAGTTCAGAACGCAGCGAGCCCGCCGGCGTGAAGTAGCCGCCTTCCAGGTAGCCGGCCGGCAAGCCGTGAACCGTCTCCGGAGCAATTCCGCGACCGGGGCCGCGAGCGCGGGTCCGGGTCGCGGGCAGCCGATCGCGGCGGGGCGCGCGCGCTCGCGCGGGCTCTGCGCGGCGCTCGACCGTCTCCGGAGCCGCGGCTGCAGTCTCGGCCGGTTTTGTGGAGCTGGGCTTCTCAGCGACTTCCCCTGCTTCGGTCGCCGCTTCGGCGGTGCGCTCGGTGCGCACCGCGGCAATGCATTCGACGCAGAGCTTGTGTTGTGGCCGCGCCGGGCGGAACATCTTGGCGCAGCGAGCGCAGGCTTTTTCCGCCGGGGGCTCCGGCGGTTCGGACTTCACGCCCGCCTTACGAAGGGCATCTTCCATACTCCCCATAATCGCAATCCAAGATCAAGTGCCGGCGTCCAAGGATGCGTACGCCACAAGAAATTCTATCCACGTCCGGTCGGAATTTTCATCATCCTTTAGCAGGCGGCTAGCCCAGGCCCGCGCCGGGCGATGCTTCACGCGAGGGTCCCGGACCGCCGCGGCCAGCAGCGGGCGCCCGCGAGCTTCCCCGCTTCGGCTGGAGACGCAGCCTTCGGCCAGGCGGCGCAGCCAGGCCCGGGTGACGGCCCGCCGCTGAAGCCAATCGGCCAGCGCTCTTGCGGTCTTGAGCAACGAGGCCACCCGCCCCCACTCAATCGCGGTTCCGAAGGCGTACAGACGGTTCCCGCCCGCGTCCTTGGCTTGCCGCATTGCTTCGGTGGCCAGCTCGACGCCGGCGCGCAGGGTCGCGTGTGGCGGCAACAAGCTCAGGCCGGCCGAAAACGTTAACCCGTCGCCCACGAGTGCCTGGAAATCCTGCTCGAGACGCAGCGCAAGCTCGAGCGTGTCTTTCCAGGGCCCGATCAGCAGCAGGTCATCGCCGCCGCCAAAGACCGGGAAGACCAGTGGGAAGTCGCTTTGCAGCAGGTGGTGGAGATGTTCGCCGAAGAAACCATCCAGCAGGCGGCTGAGCGCCACACTCCGCTCCGGATCCCCTGCCAGGGCGGCGAACGCCAGGGCAGCACGGTCCACGTCAGCGCAAAGATAACCCAGCACGTTCTTGCTGCCTCCGGTCCGATGCGCCAATTCCTCGAGACTGGCCGGATGCCCATTTGGCGCGGGCAGGCGGCGCAGCAGCGGCCAGGATTCACTATCGAGGCGCAATTGAACTGCAAACGCATCTGCCGGGGGCGAAAACTTCAGACCCAAGCCTGGGCCGGGCAGGTCGGCTTCCGGCTCCGGGCAAAACCAGGAGCTTTCGATGTCAGGCAGGCGAGCGGCAAGCTCGTGGTCGGCGGCGCAGGCCTTACATAAAGTTTCTTCATCCCTAACCTGCACAGAAGTCACGGTGGCGCAGCCGGAACATAGCCCGGTGTCTGCACCGGCAGGCTCAACAAATGCCCGTCCGTTCCAACGCAAACCGATGCGCAGGGCCCCTTCCAGCGGTTGCCGGCGGCGTTGCCTAAGGCGCTCTGCCAGCTGGTCCCAAGGCAACCGGTCGCCTTCGCAGATCGCGCCAGCCAAGTGAAGTTCGAGCTCCCCTGCCGGGACCCACTGTTGGAACAACCAAATGTCAAATTCGCGCTGGAGCGATTGAAGAGTCTCTTCCCATCCTGCCTTGGCGGGCCCCACCAATAAGAATCTGCTCGCGGCACGGAGTAGGCAAACCAGACCCAACCGCTCGGTCAAGCGCCGTGCCAAGAGCTCGCCGAGCGCTGCCGTGCGGAACGAGCGCGCGCGAAGCCGTTGGGCGGCGGCTCCCGCTGCCGGAGTCGGCCGGATGACATACCGCAGAACGCCGCTCAACGTCCCTTCGACCACCAGGTTGCCGGCGCGGACCTCCGCAACCGGGGCCACCTCCGCGGGCAGCGAGCCCTCTCCACGCCAAATGGCAGCGAACTGAGGCAAGCCTCGCTGGACTTCCCCTTCTGCCGTCGCCTGCTCGAGTTCCGGTTCCATCTTCCCGGGGGACGATGCGTGTCACGACAGGTGAAAAAGCACTAAGAGCGGCAGTCTATCCGAGAGACCGGGCTTTGCAAGCCAATTATAATCGTGTCCGAGGACGCATGATGCTGTCCTTCTCGAACTGGCTTTCGAGGCCCAGCGCGTCTTAACTCAGAGCCAGGTCAGTGCCAGCGACTGTGCCAGCCAGCAGCCATGCCTGAGCTCCGAACCGCCTGGGTGACCTTCGACTGCTACGGCACCCTGATTGACTGGGAGTCAGGCATTCAGCAGTTCCTGCGCACCCACCCAGGTCGGGATGACCTGCTGGCGGAATGGGAAGAGATCCAGGTCCGCATGATCCAGGGTCCTTACCGGCCCTACAAGCAGGTCCTGGCTGACAGCCTTCGTGAGACGCTTCAGGCGCACGGGCTAGAATTTCGGCCGGAACTAAGCGAGGCTTTCATTCGCTCGCTCCCCAGGTGGAAGCCATTTTTGGAGACGAATTCTGCGCTTGAGGCTTTGCGGGCCAGGGGGCTTAAGCTCGGCATCATCTCCAACATTGACGATGACCTGCTGGCCCAGACAGTAGAACAGTTCACCGTTCGCTTTGACCTGCTAGTGACCGCCCAGCAGGCGGGCGCCTACAAACCGGCCCACGCCGGATTTCGGCTGGCGCTGTCGCGGATTGGTCTTCCCGCCCGTCAGGTGACCCACGTGGCCTTTGGCGACCGCTACGACCTGGCCACCGCCCGGGCCTGCGGGATGCAAGTAGTTTGCGTGAACCGCCAAGGCAAGGCGTTGGCCACACCCGTCGACGCAGGAGTTCCAGACCTGTCGGGGCTGGAGGAAGTCATCATACGGAGTTAACAGGCGGAGTTAACAGGAGCTATCCGCTGAGAGCAATGGCCTGAAGGGCACGGACTTCGCCGCTGCGAAATTCGTATTTCTCCAGGCGGGTGGTGTTGACCCCCTGCTCCACCAGCGCGGGTACGTCCAGCGCCGCTTCGGCGCGGTCCAGTTCTTCCGGGCGGGCGTGCAGGGCCGGAGCGCGCGGCTGAAACAGTGGGCAGCAGTCCTGGAACGGCTCGGAGGAGATGGCGAAGCTGCCCAGGCGCTCGGCCACTTGCAAGATTTCCAGCTTGTCCTCGCCTATCAGCGGGCGGTAGACGGGCAGCGTGGCTGCCCGGTCAACAGCCTGCAAGTTGTGCAGGGTTTGTGACGCCACCTGGGCGACGCTGTCGCCGGTGATCAGGCCCAGGGCGTGCTCGCGGCGGGCCAGACGCTCGGCGATCCGCAGCATCATGCGGCGGTAGAGCAGAATGCGATAGGGCTCCGGCGCGGCGGTCACGATCTGCCGCTGGATGGGCTCGAAGGGCACCAGGTAGAGGCGCGCCGTGAACTGGTAGGGGGCCAGAAGCCGTACCAGCTCCTGCACGACGGGGGCGGAGGATTCACCCGGCCGCGAGGGGAGCGCGTGAAAGTGAGTAAACACCACGTGCACGCCCCGCTTCATCATTTTGTAGGCGGCCACCGCGGAGTCGTAGCCACCCGAAAGCAGGCACACCAGCCGGCCCGCGGTGTTGGCCGGCATGCCTCCTGGGCCGGGCAGCTTCTCGCTATAGATGAGCGCCGAACCGGCGGTGATCTCCACAAAGCAGGTGAGCCCTGGGCGGCTCAGGTTGACGCGAGCGCCGGGATGGCCGGCGGCCCGCAGGCGATCCAGCAGGTACTGCCCCGCCAGACGCTCCATCTCCGAGGTGCCAAGGGGGAAGGACTTGTCGGCGCGCTTGACGCGTACGGCAAAGCTTTCAAACCCACGCCCGCCAACCTCTTCCCAGGCCGCGGCGCAGATTGGTTCCGGGTCGGCCTCCACGCGCCGGGCGACCGCGAAATAGACCAGGCCAAACACGCGCCCGAGCCGCGCGACGGCAATTTCCACCGATGCATCTTCCAGAAGGTCAACCAGGATGCGGCTGTGGGCGATCCGCGCGTGATGCGGAAGCGGATCCAGGCTCTGCCGGACGGCGATCAATAACTTGCCCAGGAAGAAGTTGCGGTTCCCTCCCTTCAGCCACAACTCGTGAAAGTGCAGGACCAGAGTGCGCGTCATCCGATTGCTCTAATTGTAGCGCACGGAGCGAAAGGAGAGTGTTGGACGATGCTATGGAGGCCGGAATGCTACAGAGGCCGAAATTTTACAGGGGAATGTTGCCGTGCTTCTTCCGCGGCATGGTGTCGCGCTTGTTCTCGAGCATCCTCAGGCCCGTGATCAGCTTGGGGCGGGTGAAGCGTGGCTCGATGACGGCATCAATGTAGCCGCGCTCAGCGGCGATGTAAGGATTGGCAAAGCGCTCACGGAAATCCCGGGTTTTCTCGCCCCGCATGGCGTCTGCGTCCTGGGCTGCCTGGAGGTCGCGGCGGTAGACGATGTTCACCGCGCCTTCCGGGCCCATGACGGCGATTTCCGCCGTCGGGTAGGCGTAGTTGATGTCGGTGCGAATGTGCTTAGAGCCCATCACGCAGTAAGCCCCGCCGTAGGCTTTGCGTGTAATAACAGTCAGCTTGGGCACCGTAGCCTCGGCGAACGCGTAGAGCAGCTTGGCCCCGTGTCGGATGATTCCGCCGAACTCCTGCTGCGTGCCCGGCAGGAATCCGGGGACGTCCACAAAGGTGAGGAGGGGAATGTTGAAGGCGTCGCAGAAGCGCACGAACCGCGCGGCTTTGACCGAGGAGCTGATGTCCAGCGTGCCGGCCATCATCGCCGGCTGGTTCGCCACGACGCCCACCGGGCGTCCGTCCAGCCGCGCGAAGCCCACGACGATATTTTGCGCGAAGTGCTCCTGCACCTCGAAGAAGTAGCCCTCGTCCACCACCCGGTGGATGATTTCCTTGATGTCGTAAGGCACGTTGGACTCGTCCGGCACAATGCCATCCAGCGCAGGATCGGCTCGGTCCGCCGGGTCGGTGGTGGCGCGCCGCGGCGGGTCCTCCAGGTTGTTGGAAGGCAGGAAGCTGAGCAGCTCGCGGATCATCGACAGGCACTCGGGATCGTCGCGCGCAATGAAGTGAGCGACGCCGCTGACGGCATTGTGGGTCATGGAGCCGCCGAGCTCCTCCTTGGTGACCTGCTCGTGAGTGACGGTGCGGATCACGTCGGGCCCGGTGACGAACATGTAGCTGGTGTTCTTCACCATGACCGTGAAGTCGGTGATGGCGGGCGAATAGACGGCGCCGCCTGCGCACGGGCCCAGAATGGCGGAAATCTGAGGGACTACGCCGCTGGACAGGGTGTTGCGCAAGAAGATGTCGGCGTAGCCGGCCAGCGACGCCACACCTTCCTGGATGCGGGCGCCGCCGGAATCGTTCAGGCCCACCACCGGCGCCCCGTTCTTCACAGCCAGGTCCATCAGCTTGCAAATCTTGGCCGCATTGGTTTCCGACAACGAGCCGCCGAAGACGGTGAAGTCCTGGGCAAAGACGTACACCAGTCGCCCCTCAACGCGGCCGTAACCGGAGACGACCCCGTCGCCCAGCAGCTTTTGCGATTCCATGCCGAAGTCGGTGCAGCGGTGGGTAACCTGCTTGTCCAGTTCTTCAAAGCTCCCCTCGTCCAGCAGCAGTTCGACCCGCTCGCGGGCCGACAGCTTGCCCTCGCGGTGCTGCCGCTCGATGCGTTCGGGGCCGCCGCTGGCTTCCGCCGCCGCGTGGCGCCGGTGCAATTGTTCCAGACGCTGTTCTCGGGACATGCCGTCATTCTAGTCCAAAGTTGAATGCCGAGGGTCCAAAGTCCTTGTCCGAAGGCATTTCACTGCCCGAAGGCATTTCAATGTTGGTTATGAGGCTTCAGGCGGGGACGTGACCCCAAAGATTGTTAGGAGCCGCCGGCGTGGGTGCTATACTCAATCACGCGGGCAACAAGTTACAAGCAAACGCGAAGGCAACAAATGGTCAAGCACTTGCAAACGGCATCGCTGATTTGTTGGGCAATTTTCGGCTGGGCCATTGCGGCTGAGCTGGATTTGTTGCCCCGTCTGGGCGAGTTAGCCTGGTCTCGCTGGCAGGTCAGCTTGCTGGCTGGGCTTGCGCTCTGGAGCACCGGGGACCGCCTGGCGGATTGCCGCTGCCGCTGCTGCGGAGCTTCCGAGGTGCTTCTTCGCGGGCTGTTGACGCGGTCCCACGAGCTGCTGTGTCACCGTTGCCTGCGCTGGAATCCTTCGCTGGGCTCGCAGGCTCCGGCCCCTTCCCAAGCCTCGCTATCCTCCGAATCTTAGCACCCCATCTTAGAAGAGGATAAGCAGCCACACAGACTGGCAGACCTGTGCCGCCATGTCATGAGCACTCGGGAATCGAGGCCAGTTTGAAAGCGCGGGTTGGAGTCCGGAGGCGAGATCAGTTTTGGTCGGTGGGGACGAGGCGCTTCAGCTCTTCAAACCAGTTGAGCACCACGTTGATTCGCGTCGCTTCCTCCTGCTCGCCTGGCTGGATCATCAAGAATCGCTGGCCGTCGGGCGTGACGTCGTAGTTTGGGGGAGACCAGTTGAAGTCGTTGTGGTACCGTCCCTCAAACAGTAGCGTGGGGGTGCCCGCACGAAAGGTTGGCTGCGTTGTAACCGGAACGGCCATCATCTTGTTGCCGTCGCGGTAGAACAGTTCCCTCCCGTTCTTCGCCCAGAGCGGCTCATTGCCGCCTTCGGTGGAAATCTGCCACTTGCCGCCGGGGCCGGGATACGGCTGCACATAGACTTCGTTCCGGCCGGACTCATTGGACGTATAGGCGAGCCAATGCCCGTCCGGGGAGAACACCGGCGCGCGTTCAACAAATTGGGTTTGGAGGAACGGGCGCGGCTTGCGCTCCCCCTGCAACGGGAGAACCCAGATGTCCATTTCCGTGGTGGGATGAGATTCTTCAAAGGCCAGCACTTGCCCGTCCGGCGACCAGGACGAAGGCAACTGGACGCGTTCGCTTTCCGTTAGCTGCTCTACCGGGCCGCTGCCGTCGGCAGGTTTCCAAAACAGATTCGCGGGTCCGCCAGCCCGGCGCGAACCAAACGCCAACCGCTTTCCATCCGGCATCCAGCGGGGAATATTTCCCCCTTCAAACGTCAGCCGGGTCAATGTTTTCCGGGGGATGTGGTAAATCCAGATGTCAGAGTTTCCAATCTGGACGGCCAGCCGATTTCCGTCGGGTGAGAGGCTGGGGTCATCATAGACGCGTGGGGGCGTCGCTAGGGGCTCGACCACTCCTTGGCGATCGACCCAGACCAGCGTTCGCTGGCCGAGACCGCCCGGGATATAGACGAGCGATCCGCTCTCAGACACGCCGAACTGTGCCTGTCCAACTTCTTTAGTGTATATCGCGAGACCCTCGAGGACGACGGCCGGCGGTCCTGTTAACTGGAGCTGGTCGAGATCAAAGGGCGCCGCCAACAGCTTGTCTTCCCATCCATAGACCAAGTGGCCGGTTGGTACATACCGAGCACGCCCGCCCCGCGCGATCAGGGTCCGCCGCTCGCCAGTTTCCAGTGAAAGCAAACCGACTGAGAGACCACTTTCTTTCCCAACAGTAAATAGCACCGCCTTGCCTCCCGGGAGGACCTGAGGCCAAGCATAATAGTGTTCCACATCTTTGACCGCACTGGTGATCACCTCAGGGGTACCCCCGTCGGCCGAAACTCGAATAAGACCGTAGGAACCTCCGAAAATGAGAGCATTCCCGTTCGGAGTCCAGCTTAGACCGAGAGGCCCATAGCCTGCTATTTCTCTGTAGTTGCACAGGGTCCGGAGGGCTCCCCCGGAAAGCAATACCTTCTTTAGCAGTCCGTCCTCTCCGCCGAAGGCGAGCCACTTCCCATCGGGAGAAAAAGCACCATGGAACACTCCCGCAGTGCCCGGAATCAGCCTGCTCTCCAGTTCGTTTAAGCGCCGCACGTAGAGCTGCCGGCTGTCTCCTGTGAGGGCGACGTAAGCGATCTGTGTGCCGTCGAGTGAAATCTCCACCGCCGGATTGATCTCCCAAAAGGTTTGACCTTGCGAGAGGTTAATGACCAGTCGGCTGACGGGCCGCTGCACGGGTGGACTAGCTCGCCACAGACTCCAAACAGTGACCGCGGCCATGATCGCCAACAAGCCGCCCAGCATCCACGGAATTGCTCGCCGCCACGGCGCAGGCTGTGCTGCACCGATCGTCACTTCGGCCGCCAGTTCGGCAGCCGCCAATGCCTCCGGCGGTTCGCTGAGCGCCTCCTCGATCTCGATCCGGGCGTCTCCCATGTCGCGCAGGCGGCGTCGCGCATCCTTCTGGAAACAACGCCGCAGCAGGTTCCGAATTTGGGCAGGCGTAGTCTGAGGCAGCGCCTGCCAATCTGGCTCGCGCTCCAGGATGGCGGCAATGGTGTCCGACACCGTGGCTCCGGCGAAGGCCCTCTGGCCGGTGAGCAGTTCATACAGCACGCAGCCGAACGCCCAGATGTCAGTGCGCTTGTCTACGTCCTTGCCCCTGGCCTGATCCGGGCTCATGTAGCCGACAGTGCCCAGGATCGCTCCCGTCTCCATGCCGGCGGCGCTCACCGTTCCGGCCTTGGAAAGATCGGTGCCCACTGGCTGCGCCTTGGCCAGGCCAAAGTCCAACACCTTCACCTGGCCCTCCGGCGTCACCTTGACGTTGGCCGGCTTCAAGTCCCGGTGGATCACTCCCCGCTCATGGGCGGCCTCCAGAGCCTCGGCAATCTGGGCACAGACCCGCAGCGCCTCCGGCACCTCCAGCGGCCCGGCCTTCAGCCGCTCGGCCAGGGTCTCCCCCGGCACCAGCTCCAGCACCAGGAAGCGCACCCCGTCGGACTCCTCCAGCGTGTGGATGGCCCCAATGTGAGGGTGGTTCAGCGAGGCCAGCAGCCGCGCTTCCCGCTCCAGGCGCGCCAGCCGCTCCGAGTCATGCGAAAACACCTCTGGCAGGACCTTGAGGGCCACGTCGCGACCCAACTTGCGGTCATGTGCCCGGTACACTTCTCCCATCCCGCCGGCGCCCAGCAAGGAAAGGATCTGGTAGGAACTGATTTGCTGGCCCAGCAGCCTCTGCTCACTCATGGAGAAAGAGCCCCGTCTGTGCAGCCATGCTACGCCCCACCCACAGGCAAGTCAACGTGGCGACCCGGCCGGTTGCGCAACGTCGCTAAACAGGGCAACGAGGGATCAGAAGAGAAGGTCGGTTACAAAGTAAGGAGCGACGACCCCTTGAACACAAGTCTGCAACGGCTCATTTAGGTGTCATAGTAAGAGGGCTAGATGTCGTAGTAGAGGGCGAATTCATAGGGGTGCGGGCGCAGCCGGACAGCCTGGGCTTCGTTCCTCATCTTGTAGTCCACCCAGGTCTGGATCAATTCCTCGGTGAAGACGTCGCCCTTCAGCAGGAACTGGTGGTCGTTCTCCAGTGCCTTCAACGCCTCCTCCAAGGAGCCGGGTAGCGCGGGGACATCGCGCAGCTCCTCGGGGGAAAGATCGTAAATATCTTTGTCCAGGGGTTCGCCCGGATGGATCTTGTTCTCGATCCCGTCCAGGCCGGCCATGAGCATGGCCACAAAGGCCAGGTAGGGATTCGCGGAGGGGTCCGGCGGACGGAACTCAATTCGCTTGCTCTCCGGGTTGACCGAGTACATCGGGATCCGGACGGCCGCGCTGCGGTTCCGTCGGGAGTAGGCCAGATTCACCGGCGCTTCGAATCCGGGCACCCCCAACCGCTTGTAGGAATTGGTGGTGGGGGCGGCAAAGGCCGCCACGGCCGGCGCGTGCTTCAGCACCCCGCCGATGTACCATAGCGCCATCTGACTGAGCCCGGCGTAGCAATCTCCGGCAAACAACGGCTTGCCGTCTTTCCATAGGCTCTGGTGGGTGTGCATGCCGCTTCCGTTGTCCTGAAACAGCGGCTTGGGCATAAACGTGGCGGTCTTCCCATACTGGTTTGCCACCTGCCGCACGATGTACTTGTAGAGCATCATGAAGTCAGCCGCCCGCACCAGGGTATTGAATTTCTGGTCAATCTCCGCCTGGCCTCCGGTAGCCACCTCGTGGTGGTGGCATTCCACTTCCAGACCGCATTTCTCCATGGTGAGGGCCATCTCGCTGCGCAGGTCCTGGTAGTGGTCGGTGGGCGCCACCGGGAAATATCCTTCCTTGTAGCGCGGGCGGTAGCCGAGGTTGTCAGCTTCGCGGCCGGAATTCCAGCGGCCTTCTTCGGCGTCAATGAAATAGAAGCCGCAGTTCTCACGCTGGTCGAAGCGAATACTGTCAAAGACAAAGAACTGGGCCTCGGCGCCGAAGTAAACTGCGTCGGCGATCCCGGTGTAGCGCAGGTAGGCTTCGGCTTTATTGGCGATGTAGCGTGGGTCGCGCTCGTAATGCTGCTTGGTGATCGGGTCAATAATGTCTCCGATCATCACCAGCGTCGGCACGTCGGTAAACGAGTCCAGCATGTACCAGCTTGGATCCGGGATCAGCAGCATGTCGCTTTCATGGATGGCGGCCCAGCCGCGGATGCTCGAGCCGTCAATCCCGAAGCCGTCTTCAAAACTGCGCTCACTCAGTTGCCGGATGGGGAACGAGACGTGGTGCCACAGGCCCGGCAGGTCGGTAAAGCGGATGTCCACAAACTTGACCTCGTTTTTGCGGGCGAATTGCAAGATCTCGCTGGGGTCTTTTCGCTCGACAGTCATGGGAACCTCCAAGGTGTCTTACGTCCGCGGCCTGCCAGCCAGCCTGGCCGGTCGCCTGGCCTGGGACCGAGTCGTCGCCCCCTGCACCGCACGGGCGAGTGAAGCCACAGTAGTCCACCCGTCACGGTAGTTCACCTAATAGTTCAGGTCAAGTCGTGGGGAAATTGAACGATTCGATGACGGATATCAAGAAAACCGATTGGACAATTGGACAAGGGGCAAAAGCAAACCGGGCATTTCCTTCAATGAAATAGCTCTGTGAGGCGGCGGGGAGAAATGTGAAGATTCCTCGTTCGGAACCAACGTTACTGGTCGCCCTGGCTCCTTCCTGTGTCGCTGGGCTGTGCCGCCGGGGCCAGCGCTGGCCGTCCAGCAAATTCCGTTGACGCTCCTAAGCGTTTCTGTTACGGTCAGTCGCGAAAAAATTCCCGCGGCCAGTGGTGTGTGTGAACCGGCAGGAAGCCGAGCTTTGCACAAGGAGGAAACCTAGGGGATAGATGTTCGTCGCCAAAAAGATCTTCCTCACCAAGGGGGTCGGCAAACACCGGGAACGGCTGACCAGCTTTGAATTGGCCCTCCGCAATGCCGGCATTGCCGCCTGTAATCTTGTCCGCGTATCCAGCATTTTTCCGCCACGATGCAAGCTGATCTCCCGCCCCAGCGGGCTGAAGTTACTGCGTCCCGGACAGGTGGTGTTTGCCGTGGTTGCGGAGAATGCTACCCGCGAAGCCCACCGGTTAGTCGCCGCCACTATCGGCCTGGCGCTGCCCACGGACCGCAATGCCTACGGCTACCTGGCCGAACACCACTCCTTTGGGGAAACCGAGGAGGTGGCGGGCGAGTACGCCGAGGAGTTGGCGGCAGAAATGCTGGCCACCACGCTGAACGTCGAGTTTGACCCGGACCGCAGTTGGGACGAGAAGAAAGAGATTTACCGCATTTCCAATAAGATCGTGCGGACCATGAACAACACCCAGTCGGCTGTGGGCGATAAGCATGGCCGCTGGTCCACGGTGATCTCCTGCGCGATTCTGCTAGGGGATGACTGATTCTGTTCCCAAGGACCATAGAAAGGGCTCGAGCATGCACCACTCAACCGCTCTGAGGGGCGCCCAGGCCCGTCCCAGCAAGAAGGAGATTTTGTCCCATCCCACCCGGCCGGTGACGGTTGATGAAGACAAGACGGTGGCCGGGCTCCTGGAGAAGATGCGGGGCTCTTCCTTCCAGGGGAGAAACCTGGCCGACGCGTTTCAGATCTGGAAGAGCATGCTCCAGGACGAATGCACCATCATGATGGGCATGAGTGGCGCCATGATCCCGGCCGGGATGCGTCGCCTGCTGGTCTGGTTGATTCAGAACCGGGCCATTGACTGCTTAGTCTCGACCGGCGCGCAGTTTTTCCACGACATTCACGAGTCTCTGGGACGGTTGCACTACCAGTCCTCTCCGGTGGTAGACGACGTGCTGCTGGCCGAAAACCTGGTGGACCGCATGTACGACACACTGGCCGATGAGGCCGAGTTCCGTGAGGAAGATGAGTGGGTGGGCCAGTTCGCTTCACGGCTGGATCAGTCTCGCGCCTATACGACGCGGGAGTTTCTCTATCTGCTGGGAGAAGAGGTTGCCAAGCACGCCAAAACGGAAGGAATGGTGACTGCCGCCTACAGAGCGGGCATCCCATTGTACTGCCCGGCGATCGCCGACTCCTCGATCGGCATTGGGATCGCCCAGAATCGCTACTTCGGCCGAAACTCCTTTATGTTTGACGTGATCCAGGACGTGGTGGAAACCTCACTGATTACCGCGCGCTCGCCCAACACCGGGGTGGTCTATTTCGGAGGCGGCACCCCCAAGAACTTCATCCAGCAGGCGGAGGTCACCGCCATCATGATCCAGAGCGATGTGAGCGGGCACAAGTACGCCCTGCAGGTGGTGACGGACGCGCCGCACTGGGGGGGGTTGTCCGGCTGCACCTTCGAGGAGGCTCAGAGTTGGGGCAAGATTGCCAAGGATGCGCGGATGGTCAGTTGTCATTGCGATGCCACCATCGGCATGCCTCTGTTGGTCACGGCCCTGTCCCAGCACCCGGAGCTGTTCGAGAATCGCCGGCGGCCCTCGTTTCAGATGGGGCGAGACTTCGACGTGCGCTTCGAGTAGGCACAGCCGCGCACGCCCGTGGGCAGTAAGGTCGCGCACCGGGTGGAAAGCCGGGTGGAAAGTTAGATGAGATCGTGCCGGCAACTATGGTTGTGCACGCGGTTTTTCGGACCTAGGTAGACACCGCCACCGGCTTGGATTCGGGCGCATCCGGCGCCAGAAAACGCTCCTGCTCCAGACACACCGAACAAAACTCGCCCTCGCCATGCTCGGGGCACATGTCGGCGCTGCACTCCACGCAGGTTTCCGGAGCTTCGCTGATCTTTCCTTGCTGGAAGCACAGGTCGCAGATGGTCACGGGCGAATTCCTTTCCGCGGCGGCTGGCAGCCGCCGGCAATGGAGGGGATCAACAGGACTTCATCCCCCTCGGCGAAGGTGTAGTTGGTGCCGCCGAGGAAGCGGATGTCCTCGTCATTCACGTAGACGTTGAGGAACGGGCGTGGCTGGCCCTGCTCGTCGCACAGGTTCTTCGTAAGCCCGGGGAACCGGCCCTCCAGCTCCTGGAACAATTGCGGCAGGTTCGCCGCCGTACAATTTACCTCCTCGACGCCCTGGGTGTGGCGGCGAAAGGGAGAACCCAGTCGAACTGTCACTGCCATCTTTACTCCTCGGCCCACGAAGGGGCCTGAACTCGAAGTCTCCCGCTCTCCAGCGCGCCCGACCAGGTTGTCGCTCAGTTCGCCACGACGGCCTGGCCAACCGGTAGAGCAGCTTCCGAAGCGCTACCGAGTACCACGCGGTCAAACTCGGCCAGTTTGGGGGCAATGGTAAATTCCCGCCCGCCCACACCCGAGACCGCTTCGGTAGTCTTCAATCCGTTCCCAGTGATGCAGAGCACCGTGGTCTCGTCGGGCGCAATGCGACCTTCCCGGAGCAGCTTCTGAAAACAGGCCACAGTCACTCCACCGGCCGTTTCGGCGAAGATGCCTTCGGTGGAAGCGAGCAGGTGGATTCCTTCGACGATTTCCTCATCGGAAACGTGCGCGCCCCAACCTCCCGATTCGCGCATCGTCCGGGCGGCGAAGAAGCCGTCGGCCGGGTTGCCGATGGCCAGCGAGCGGGCGATGGTGTTCGGTTTCTCCGGCAAGATCTGCTCCCGGTGCTCCTCCACAGCTCGCGAGATCGGGGCACAGCCGCTGGCCTGCGCTCCAAAAATTTTCACCCGGCCCGGCTCAACCAGGCCCAACTGCCCCAGTTCACCAAAGGCCTTGTAAACTCGCCCAATCAGAGAGCCTCCGGCCATGGGAATGACGACAGCCTGGGGCAGTCGCCAGCCCAGCTGCTCGGCGATCTCGTAGCCCACGGACTTGGAACCCTCGGCGTAAAACGGGCGCAGGTTCACGTTGACGAACGCCCAGCGCCTATGCTGCGACACCTGCGTGCACAGCCGGTTGACAGCATCGTAGTTGCCGTTGACGCGCACGAGCGTGGCCCCGTAGATCCGGGTGTTCACCAGCTTGGCCTCTTCCAGCTCGGCCGGCACAAACACCACCGCTTTCAAACCGGCAAAAGCCGCCTGCGCGGCCACGGCATTGGCCAGATTTCCCGTAGAGGAGCACGCAACGGTATCAAAGCCGAATTCGATGGCCTTGTTCAGCGCCACCGCGACCACCCGGTCTTTGAAGGAGAGGGTGGGAAAGTTCACCGCGTCATTCTTGAGGTAGAGCGCGCGGTGCCCCAACGCCTGGCCCAGATGCTTGGCCGGCAGCAGGGGGGTGAAACCCACCGGTAGGGGGGCGGCGGGTGGGCTGCTCAGGGGTAGCAACTCTTGGTAGCGCCAGAGACTGTGGGGTCGTGACTCGAAGGCACGCGGCGAAAGCTGCTTCCGCAGTATCGCGTAGTCGTAGGTCGGCTCCAGAGGAGCGAAGCACTCTTCACAAATCGAGGCGGGCTCTGCGGCGACTAAACGCCCGCATCCGCGGCAGGTGAGCCCCAGCAAGTAGCTCATCGTTCCTTCCTTACTGTCCCTGATCCGTACTTGCTAGGAGGTCGCCTTACTCGGCGGGCAACAAAAAACCCCTTCCGGGGCTGGAAGAGGTCATTTCACGACCTCGCCCCCTAACATCTTCCCCCGTGCCTTCACGGAGCAGGAGTTGGCACCTCGACCCCCCGCTCTTGAAAACCCAGCGGGGGCGGTTGCCGTGGCGTCTACGGGCCTGTTCCCTCAGCCACTCTGGATGATTCAGGGACTGAATCAACTATTCAATTGTCGAGCAAAATTGTAACCAGAGGGTGGGGAAGATGTCAACATGATTTTTCCTCCTCTTTCCAATGACCGGCCAAGCATCCGGATTGCAGCCTCCTACAGGGTGTTATCCGGTTATAATTATCGAGCAAGACGGCTGGTAATGGAACGGGCTGCATCGCCTCTGGCATCGCCCCTGGCATCTCCTCTGCCATCTCCTCTGATTGTTGCGCTGGATTTTCCCTCGGCCGAGCCGGCCGTCCAGCTCGTCGAGTGCTTGCGGGCTGTTCCGGTGGGGTTGTTCAAGGTAGGCAATGAGCTGTTTACGGCCGCCGGTCCTCAATTTGTGTCCGAGACCTTGCGACAGAAAAACCGGGCCGTATTTCTCGACCTGAAATTCCACGACATTCCCAACACGGTAGCGGGCGCTGCGCGTGCCGCTGCCCGCCTGGGCGTATCGCTGCTTACGGTGCACGCAGCGGGCGGCCTAGCCATGATGCGTGCCGCCGCCGGCGCGGTCCGCGAGGTTTCTCCAGAAACCCGCCTGCTGGCCGTGACTCTGCTGACCAGCCTGGCCCAGGAGGACCTGGTGCGCGGAGGCGTGGTTGGTGAGCCCCAGGACCATGTGTTGCGCCTGGCGGAGATGGCCGTCCAGGCGGGGCTGGACGGCGTGGTGGCTTCTCCTGAGGAAGTTGCCGTGTTACGTCGGCACTTTCCCCGACCGTTTCTCTTGGTCACGCCCGGGATTCGTCCAACCTGGGCAACTCCACCTGCGACGGTCGCAGAGGACCAGCGGCGCGTGGCGACCCCCGCCGCCGCACTGGCTGCCGGCGCCGACTTGATCGTGGTCGGCCGCCCGATCACCTCCGCCCCCGATCCAGAGGAAGCAGCGAACAGAGTCTTGGAGGAACTGCAAGCGGGTACCAGACCCTTCTGATCTTTAGCCTTTCCTGGCGGTCTCTTGTCTCTTCCTTTGAGGTATACTGGCGATCAGCAGTAGGAGTTGTAGCGGGTAACCACTCGGCCTAAAGGGGAGGGCGGAGATGATTTGTCCTCACTGCGGATTTACCAACAAACCCGTAGCCACTCGCTGCGAATGCTGCCTGGGAGACTTGGCTGACGCGTCGGTAGCTCCCCTAATGGACACGCAGCCCGCTGCCGAAGCCGCCACGGAACCGGAGCCAGGTTCGCCGCTCCCACCTTCTGAGGTCCCACCACCCGCCAGTCCCAGCGACATGGAGGAGCAGCCGGCCCCTGCCACCCTTGCTGAACCGAGCCGAGTGCCAGCCCTTTCGCCACACGTCCCAAGGGCTGCAACCGCCGTCATTATTGGGCTGGTTGTGCTGGGCGCGCTGGGTGGTTTGTGGTTGATGAGGTCACGGCTGGGGTCGTCGCAACTGTTGAGCGAACGTTTGGGAATCTCGAGCAAGCCAGAGGCAGCGCAGCCCAGCGAACCCGCTGCGCCGGCATCGCCGACGGAAGTCGCGCCCACCGACCCCGCCACCGACGCGCTGGGCGAGCCGGAGGCCGAGCAGCCACCGTCCCCCCCGCTGTCCACCGAGACCGTCCCGGCGGTCTCCCCGGAGGATAAGGCTGCAGAGGCACGCTATCAGAGAGCCGTGAATTCCCTGAGTAAGGGACAGACTACCCAAGCGCGCCGGATGCTCCAGGAGATCATTCGGAAGTATCCTAACAACCGTTTTGCCGAGGATGCCCGCGATCTGCTGCAGCGGATACCCAAGCCGCGGCCTGCGCCGGCGAACAGACCAACCGTGGTGGCCCGAGCGACTCGTCCCTCTGCACGCACTCGACGCCAAGCACCCGGGCCTGTCGTTGACCCAAGCGAGAGCGCCAGCGAGGGTAAGCGTTCCGTCATTACTACAGATGACCTGCTCGAAGGCCGAAGTGGGGCGCGGACTACCCGGCGCCGGAAGCAGACTTCAATTCCTCCTTCTCTACGAGCCGCCCAGGCACGCCCAGTCCAAGGCGCTAGCGCCGCTGCCCGGAACGACGTGCGACTGATCTCCGCAACGCGCCAGCCAGGGAAGGTGGTGCTGTTAGTCCAGTATCATCTAGTCAGCCGCCACCAGCGCCCGGTCCTTGTTGGGGCGTGGGCACTTGGCGGAGGTTCGGCCCGGAACTTCGGCTACAGTGCTTCGCCCATCGCCCCGGGGCGGGGCACCACCACGGTGACCCTGTCCGGCGTCTCTCCCAATTTATCCCGCCTGCGCATCGCTTTCATTGAACAAGGTGGGCAGCGCTTCTTCACCAAGGACCTGACTGTTCCCAAATGAGTTGGTTGACATTGGTCCGCAGTCTGGCGTTCTGGACAACAGTTCTGCCTAAGTTGCCTAAGTTCCCTAAGATGATCGTTGTGACCTTGTCCTCCGGAAGATGGGCATTTCTCCGTGAGTGGCCGTCTGGGGAACGACCCTTGCTGAAGAGCCTTGAGGAATTCGGCGGACCGAGGTGAAAGAATCCGAAATCGTTAAGCCAGAAGGAGAATCATGCTACGGGCTTTAAGTGGCGCAACCACCATGCAGGCCGACCTGCCGACCGATATTCAGGTGGCTCGACAGGCCGGATTTTCTCTGCTGGAGTTGAGCGCCCCCAAGCTGCGGAAATTTCTGCAATCGGGCACCGCGGTCCAGGTTGTGGAAATGCTGGAAGCCGCCCAGGTGCGCCCGCTGAGCATTGTCTCGGTGGAGGGCATCACCTACGCGGGAGACCAGTGGGAACGTGTGGAGCACGAATACCGCCAGCTGGCTCGGCTGGCTGGTGAGATCGGCTGCGAAGTGCTGGTCGCCAGTCCGGGGGCACGCCCTGCCGGCGTCACCGATGGGGAAGTGAAGGAGGAATCGGTCAGCGTCCTGGAAGCGCTGGCTGACATTGCATCGGCCGACGGCGTCAAGCTCGGCGTCGAGTTTCTCTCTCACCGCTCCTGTTCGGTCCGTACCCTGGAGCAGGCCTCGGAAATCATCTCTGAACTCGACCGTCCCGATGTAGGCCTGGTGCTGGACACATTCCATTTCCATGCCGGCGGTTCCAACTGGGCTTCCCTGCGCCGAATGCAAGCAGCCAAGCTGTTCATCTTCCAGGTGAGCGACTGTGAAAGCCTGCCGCGAGCCCAACTGCAGGACCAGCACCGGCTGCTTCCCGGCGCCGGCGGTCTTCCCCTCGGCAAGATCTGGCAGGAACTGAATGCGATCGGCTATGACCGCTTGGCCTCGGTCGAGGTGCCCCGCCCAGAATACTGGAAGCGTGACCCGCAAGAATTGGCCACCGAGGCTCGCCAAGCGCTGGAAACAACGCTGGGTCTGAAAAAGTGAACGGCCGATATCCTCGTATGCAGCCATTGGCCGGTTCACCACTAACCAGATCTGGAGAAATCAATGAAGACGAGCTCTTGGGCGACGGTGGGTAGCCCGGCTCCCGACCTTGTCTACTCCAACCTGCAAGGCAAGACCATGCACCTGGCTGAGCTGTGGGCCAAGGGACCGGCGATGCTTGTCTGGCTTCGCCACTTCGGCTGACAGTTCTTTGTCGAGATACTGGCGCAGTTGCGCGAGAAGTTGGCTGAATTCGAAAGCCGTGGCGTGCGGGTGAGCTGTGTGGTCCAGGGCACCGCGGAAGAAGCCGCCCGATTCTGTGGAAGACACGAGCTGGCTGAGATCTGCATCGCCGACCCCTCCAAAGAGAGCTATCGGGCCATGAACCTGGGACGGGCCTCCTGGCGGAACATCCTCTTCGCCTCTCCGGACTATCGCCGGCGCAGGGCCGAGGCCGGCCAAGCCGGCTGCCGCAACAGCCTAACCGGGGCGTTGCAGAAGTACAGTGCCGTGCTGCAATTGCCCGGCGCTGCGCTCGTCGCCCGGGGCGGCAACATCCTGTGGCTGCATCGTGGCTCTCATCCCGGCGATCTGCCCTCTGAGCCTGATCCGATTCAGTGGACGGTTTAGTTACGTTGGTTGAGTCTCTCTCTTTTTTCTTCCTTTCATGAACGCGATAATGGGTGTGGACGCTGTGGGAAACCGCGTTCTGTGCGGTTTTCCAAGTCACTCGTGGACGCGTTTTCCGCGTCCACAGGGACGGCAGCGTCCATGCCCTACGCCGCCACGCGTCGCTCGAAGGCGGCCGGACTGATCTGGCCGAGCGTCGAGTGGCGCCGCCGCTGGTTATAGAACACTTCGATGTAGTCGAATAACTCCATCTTGGCCTCGCCGTTGCTGTCGAAGTGCTCGCGGAGTTCGCTCTTGACCGTCGAGAAGAAGCTTTCCATCACGGCATTGTCGTAGCAATTGCCCCGGCGGCTCATGCTACAGATGATACCGTGTGTGTCGAGCACGTCTTGGTAGTCCTCGCTCGCATAGGTGCCGCCCTGGTCGGAATGGTGCAGCAGACCGGCGTCGGGGCAGCGGCGCTTCAGCGCCATCTGGAGCGCCTTGATGGTCAGATGGCGGTCGTTGACGGCGCTCACGGCCCATCCCACGATGAACCGGGAGAACAGATCCAAGATCGCCGCAAGGTAGAGCTTCCCGCTGCCGCCGATGACGAACTCCGTCGTGTCGCCGACCCACCGTTGATTCGGCGCGGCCGCCTCAAAGTGTCGGTCCAGGAGATTGGCCGCCACCGGTTGATCGTGATCACTCATCGTGGTGAGCTTGTACCGCTTGCGCCGCCGCGCCTTCAGCCCGTCTTTCTGCATCAGGCGCACGACCCGTTTGCGGCTGACGTGCTCCTCCTGCTCAAGGAGATCCTCGTGAACGCGCGGGCTGCCGTAGCGCTGCTTGCTCGCCTCAAACGACGCCCGCACCAGCACGGTCAGCCGGCGATCCTCGCGTGCATGCGTTGATTCTGGACGCGCGCGCCAGGCGTAAAAGCCACTCCGCGTGACGTCGAGCCAGCGGCAGAGCTTCGTGAGCGGGTAGGTGGCCTTCTCCGCCTGGATCCACGCGAACTTCACAGGTGGTCCTTCGCGAAGAAGGCCGTGGCTTTTTTTAGGACGTCGCGCTCCATCCGCAGCTCGCGATTGTCTTTGCGTAGGCGCGCCAGCTCGGCGCGCTCCTCGGTCGTCAGCCCCGTCTTGCCCTTCGTCCGATCGGCACGTGCCTGCTTCACCCACTGCGCCAGGGCCGATGGCGTCAGATCCAACTCGCGCGCGACGGCGCCGACCGTCTTGCCCGCATCCAAGACCAGCCGAACGGCTCCGATCCGGAACTCCTCACTGAACTGTCGTCGCGCCCGTCTCCCTGCCTTCGTTGATCCCATTCTGGACATCGTATCCGCCTTTCGGAACGTGTCCACGAAACCGGATCAAGCCCACTCCGCCGAAGCGCTTCTCAAGGTAGTGGATCAACACTTGGAACGGCCTACAGCTTCGTCCTGAAGCTGGGTCGTCTTTGCTGCCTGCACCCTGCCGTGCCTTTGCTCCAAACCCCAAGGAGCAACACCAAATCTGCCACGTGTCATAATGGGGGGATGTTGGTGCGCGTGCGCTTTGCACCCAGCCCGACCGGGCAACTGCACGTGGGCAACGCGCGTACGGCGCTGTTCAATTGGTTGTTTGCTCGGCAACAGGGCGGTGCGGTTATTGTACGCATTGAAGACACTGATGTCGAGCGCTCCGAGCCGGGCTCCGAGGCACAGTTAATCGGCGAGCTTCGCTGGCTGGGCCTGGATTGGGACGAAGGCCCCGACGTCGGTGGCCCGCACGGCCCCTACCGGCAGTCCGAGCGCCTTCCCCTTTACCGGAAATACGGCGGTCAGCTGATTGATACCGGCTCGGCCTACTACTGCTTCTGCAGCCCGGAGCAACTGGAGGCGGACCGGCGGGCGGCGCTGGCTGCGGGCCGCCAGCCGATGTATGCCGGACGCTGCCGCGACATCGCCCCGACCGAGGCCCGGGCGCGGCGAAGCCGGGGCGAGCCCGCCTCCATCCGGCTGAAGATTCCCCCGCGTCCCATCCGCTTCCACGACCTGGTTCACGGGGAGGTGGAATTTTCCCACGAAGTGATTGGCGACCCCATCCTGCTGCGCTCCGACGCCACGCCGGCCTACAACTACGCCGTCGTGGTGGATGACGCGCTGATGGCGATTACCCATGTGATCCGGGGCGACGACCACCTGTCCAACACGCCGCGCCAGGTGGCCGTTTACCAGGCGCTGGGCTGGGGAGCACCGCAGTTTGCGCACCTCTCCACCATTCTGGGCAGCGACCACACCCGGCTGAGCAAGCGCCACGGCGCCACCTCGGTCAGCCACTTTCACCAGCTCGGCATCCTGCCGGAGGCGCTGATGAACTACCTGTCGTTACTGGGCTGGTCGTCTGGCGAAAGCAATCGGGAAATCTTCTCGCCGTCGGAGCTGGTGGAAGCCTTCCGCCTGGACCAGGTGACGAAGGGCCCGGCAATGTTCAATCCGGAGAAACTCTACTGGCTGAATCGTCATTACTTGAAACAGGCTGACGCGGAGCGAGTGCTGCAGCTGGCCATCGGCGTCTTCCAGCAGGCTGGGCTGGTCGGCGAAACGCCAGACCAGTCGACGCACGGCTGGCTGGGCAATGTGCTGGAAACGGTTCTGTCCTCGGTAGACCACCTGAGCCAGTTACCCGAGCGCACCGAGTTGATCTTTGCCTATGAGGCGCGCACCGCACTGCACTTGCCGCCCAACCAGGAAGTGCTGGCCGCGCCGGGAGCCGCCGAAGTGCTGACCAGTTTCCTGAGCCACGTGCTGCCCGACGGAGAGTTGACCGGCGAGCTGACCGTGGAACGCTTTCGCCAGATCATGGACGCCGTGAAGCGAGAGACGCAGCAGAAAGGCAAACGCCTGTTCCACCCGGTGCGGGTGGCGATCACCGGCCATCCTTCGGGGCCCGAGCTGGACAAGCTGATTCCGCTGCTGGAAGCGGGCAGCCGCCTTCCTCTGCCTCGCCATGTGAAGAGTGCGAGGGAGCGCCTGGAGGAGTTCGCTCGCGAGTATCGCCGGTAGCGGCACCCTTTAGGGTGCCACTTGGCCGGGCACGCCTATGACCACCGCTTATGACCACCATCGCCGGTATCCACGCCGTTCGTGAAGCGTTGCGCGCCGGGCGCCCGCTCGAGCGCGTGCACGTGCAGGAGCAGCACAAGCCGTCTGCGCGGCTGCGCGAGATTCTGGAGCTGTGTCGCCGTGACGGGGTTCCCGTGCGTCGGGGAACGCGCGCGCAATTGGACCGCTTGGCGCCGGGAGCCGTGCACCAGGGCGTGCTGGCAATGGCCGGGGCGCACCCCTACGCGGAACTCGAGGCAGTCCTGGAACGGCTGGAGCATGCCGGGGCCAGCCATCGCGGCCTCCTGGTGGTGCTGGATGGCATAGAAGACCCGCACAACCTGGGCGCGATCATCCGCAGCGCCCACGCCGTCGGCGCCGATGCCGTGGTGATTCCCGAGCGACGCGCTGCGGGCCTGACTCCGGCGGCGGCCAAGGCTGCTGCCGGCGCCCTGGAGTATCTTCCGGTGGCGCGGGTCACCAACGTGGGACGTGCGCTTGAGGATTTGAAACGTCGCGGCTTCTGGATCGTCGGCCTGGACGAGCACAGTCAGAAGAGCCTGCTCCAGATAGACCTGACTGTCCCGACCGTGCTTGTGCTGGGCGCCGAGGGACATGGCCTACACCAGCAGACGCGCCAGAAGTGCGATTTCCTGGCCTCGATTCCCGTCGTCGGCCGCCTGGCTACGCTGAACGTCTCGGTGGCTGCGGGGGTCGCTTTGTTCGAAGCCCTGCGCCAGCGCCGCCCTCCGGCCTAGCGGCATGCCTCCACTCCTCCGGCATTAGATGATCCTAGCCCTGCCATGTCATCCCGAGCGCAGCAAGGGAGATGCTTTTCAACGACAGCAAACGCTATCGCTGACAGGGGCAGTGAAGTCCACACTGGTTAATTGAAGTCATGTCGTGGCCAGGCGGGTCAGGCTTTCGGAATAGGGAGAGCGGGCGACGCCTCTTTCGGTAATGATGGCGGTGACGTAGCGGTTCGGCGTCACATCGAACGCCGGGTTTTCCACCGATGTACCTTCCGGCGCCACCGGCACGCCGCCGACATGCGTGACTTCCTGCGCCGCCCGCTGCTCGATGGGAATCTGATCACCGGAAGCCAGGCTCAGGTCCACGGTGGAAAGCGGCGCAGCCACGTAGAAGGGCACCTTGTTCTCTTTGGCCAGCACGGCCAGCGAGTAGGTTCCGATCTTGTTGGCCACGTCGCCGTTGGCGGCGATCCGGTCGGCGCCGACGATTACGCAGTCCACGCGGCCACTTTTCAAAATGTACCCGGCCATGCTGTCGGTGATCAGCGTTGCGGGAATGCCGTCCCTCTGGAGCTCCCAAACGGTGAGTCGCGCGCCCTGAAGGAAGGGGCGAGTTTCGCAACTGAAAACGTGCAGCGAGGGCCTTCCAGTTGCTGCTGCCGCGCGGACCACGCCCAGGGCTGTCCCGTAGCCCCCGGTGGCCAGGGCTCCGGCGTTGCAGTGGGTCAGCACGCTGCTGCCGCCGGCCAGCAGCGACAAGCCGTTTCTCCCGATCGCTTCGTTGACCGCGATGTCATCCCGCAGCACCTGCTGCGCCTCGGCAACCATCTGCTGGCGAATGTGCTCCACCTCGCAGCCGGTCTGCTTCAACTGCGCGAAGCGCTCCTTCATCCGCCGAATCGCCCAGAAGAGATTGACGGCAGTGGGACGGGTGGCGCCAATTGTCACTGCGGCTTCTTCCAACGCACGCTCCAGGTCGACGACCTGGGCGGCCGGCGCCTGACGTACGGCCAGAGCCAGGCCCATGACCGCCGCGACGCCAATGGCCGGAGCCCCGCGGATCACCATCGTGCGGATGGCCTCGGCCACTTCCCGGTAGTTCCTGCAGGTGACGTAGACCTCCTCTCGCGGCAGCCGGGTCTGGTCAATCATCACCACCCCGGCCTCGGTCCACTCAACCGTCTTCACCATGCGAAAACCGCCGAATTCACCATTTCCTTCAGCCGAACTGTCGAAAACCCTGCGTGGCGAAATATAGCAGTATGAACAAGGTGGTGTTGTACGCCAAGTGCATGAAATAGGGCGGGGCCAACGAGCCGGTCCGTCCGCGAGTCCAGGCGAGCACCAGGCCGATTCCGAAGATGGCCGCCACCTGCAGTGCCCCGCCACGGAGTTGGGGGACGTGGATGACAGCAAACAGCAGCGAGGTGCTCCAGATTGCCACGCGCAGCCCCCCGGCCCGTTCGAACGCGGCGAACAGGAAGCCGCGGAAAAGCACCTCCTCCACCAGCGGCGCCACCAGAATGCCGAAGGCAGCCAGCAGGTAGGCCGCCTCCTGGTTGTGGAACAGTCGCTCGATCGGGAGTCTGGTTTCGTTGGGAAGCGAGAGGATCTGCACCAGCACAGCCAGAGCTGCCCCGGCAAGAACGAAGTTGGCCACGCCGGTGCCGGGAGCACGCGGCCAGCGCAGTCCGGCCCAGAACGGAAATCGGTGCTTGAACCGGATCACCGAATAGATGTAGAGCATCAGCAGCAGATAAAGGAAGCTCTGCAGCAGTAACACGACCAGCACATTGGCCTTTGGTGCAGGCTCCTCCGGAGCGGGCAGCATGCCCAAGGCGGCCAGGAACAGCAGGAACAGCACGACGGGCAGGGCCTCTAGCAAACTCCAGGCGGGCTGTGCTCCTGCAGGCGCCGGCTCGGCCACACCGGCTGCCGTAGCGGGGGGACCACCGGGCGGCGGCCGGGCCGGGGCAGATTGCGGTTCCAGTTTCGAATTGCTGCTATCAGCCATTGCCTCTCGTCTGGTTTAACCAGGCTGGCGAAGCGGCCAAGGTCTTGTTGCCGCCCCGCCCTGCCACTCTAAGCTCCGTTGCCCAGCGCTTTACGCAGCACCTCGGCTGTAAACGAGCGCCGGCAGCGGAGCACCTGCTCAGGCGTGCCCTGGGCCACGATGCGCCCGCCAGACTCTCCGCCTCCTGGGCCGAGGTCCAGGAGCCAGTCGGCGCTCTTGATCACGTCCGGATGGTGCTCGATGATAATGACGGTGTTGCCCAAGTTAGTCAGCCGCGCCAGCACGTCCAGCAGCTTCTTGACATCGTCGAAGTGGAGGCCGGTCGTTGGCTCATCAAGCAGGTACAGAGTGCGGCCGGTCTGGCGGCGGCTCAGTTCGCGGGCCAGCTTGATGCGCTGCGCCTCCCCACCTGACAGCGTGGTGGCCGACTGGCCCAGGTGAATATAGCCCAGGCCTACGTCGGCCAGGGTCTGAAGTTTCTGCCGAATCTGCGGGATGTTCTCCAGCACCGGCAGCGCTTCCTGCACGGTCGTCTCCAGCAGGTCGGCGATCGAGTAGCCCTTGTACTTGACCTGGAGCGTCTCGTGGTTGTAGCGGCGGCCGCTGCAGATGTCGCAGGTGACGAAGACGTCGGGCAAGAAATTCATTTCGATGCGGCGCTGCCCGTCGCCCTGGCAGGTTTCGCAACGCCCGCCCTTGACGTTGAAGCTGAACCGTCCGGCCTTGTAGCCGCGCTCGCGCGAGTCGGGCAGCAGCGCGTAGAGTTCGCGGATGGGCGTAAATACGCCGGTATAGGTGGCCGGGTTCGAGCGCGGGGTGCGGCCAATGGGCGACTGATCAATGCGGACCACCTTGTCAATCTGGTCGGCCCCCACGATGACGCGGTGCCCCCCGGGCTCCTCCATGGCGCGGTAGAGCTGGCGCGCCAGCGCACGGTAAAGAATGTCGTTGACCAGAGTGGACTTGCCTGAGCCGGAAACGCCGGTGACCACCGTCAGCAGGCCCAGCGGGAAGCTAGCATCAATGTTCTTCAGGTTGTGCTGGCGCGCTCCAACCACGGTGAGCGTTTTGCCATTCAACAGGCGGCGGGCAGGCACGGGAATGCTGAGCCGTCCGGCCAGGTACTGGCCGGTGAGCGAGTCCGGGTGGGCCGCGATCCGGGCGGGCGCACCGTAGGCCACCAGGAAGCCGCCCTTGCGCCCGGCGCCGGGGCCAAGGTCCACGACGTAGTCGGCGCGGCGAATGGTTTCTTCATCGTGCTCGACGATCAGCACGGTGTTGCCCAGGTCCCGTAGCCGCTCCAGGGTACGCAGCAGGCGGTCGTTGTCGCGATGGTGCAGGCCGATCGAGGGCTCATCCAGCACGTAAAGCACGCCGCGCAGCCGAGAGCCGATCTGGGTGGCCAGGCGGATGCGCTGCCCTTCGCCACCTGACAGCGTGCTAGCCGGCCGCTCCAGGCTCAGGTAGTCCAACCCCACCGCCTGCAGAAACTCCAGCCGCTCGGCGATCTCGCCGACAATGCGTCCTGCAATCTGCTCCTCGCGCCGGCTCAGTCGCAGGCCGCTCAGCGACCGCACCGCCCGCGAGATGGGCAGAGCCGTGAAGTCGGAGATGGAAAGCTTGTTCACCTTCACCGCCAGGCTCTCCGACCGGAGTCGCTGGCCCTGGCAGGCGGTGCAGGGAATCGGCGACATGAAATCCATGTACCGCTCGCGATGGGCTTCGGAAGTGCTCTCCTCGTACCAGTCGCGCAGGATGGGGATGATCCCGTTGAAGTGGGAACGGCGAGCTCGGAGCCGGACGCGCCGGTCGCTCGGCGCGCCGACCGAGCCGCCGTAGAGCAGCGACTGTTGCGCCTTACGCGGCAGGTCGCCGAAGGGCGTGCGCAGGTTAATGCGGAACGTGGCGGCCGCGTGCTGGATTTGCCGCTGCATGGAATAGGAGCCCGCCCCGGGCCCCAGCCCGCCTTCCAGTAGCGGGCGGTTCCAGTCCACGATGACCTTGGCCGGATCGAAATCCCACTTGCTGCCCAGGCCATGACAGGCCGGGCAGGCGCCGTATACACTGTTGAAGGAGAAAGAGCGCGGTTCCAGCGCGGGCACGCTGATGCCGCAGTCCACGCAGGCCAGTGTCTGTGAGTAAAGCTGCTCCTCCCCGCCCACCACCGCCACCAGCACGATGCCTTTGGCCAGCTTCATGGCCGTTTCCAACGAACCTTCCAGGCGCTTGGCGATGCCCGGCTTGACCGCCAGACGGTCCACCACCACCTCAACGGTGTGGTTCTTGCGCCTGTCCAGCTTGATGGGTTCGTCCAGCGAGTGCAGTTGGCCGTCAATGCGCGCTCGCAGGAAGCCTTCCTGCGCCAGCTTCTCCAGCTCCTTCTTGAACTCACCCTTGCGGCCCCTCACGATGGGCGCCAGAATCATGATCCGCTCATCTGGCTTGATCGCCAGGATGCGCTGCACGATTTGCTCGGTGGACTGCCGCGCGATAGGCTTGCCGCAATTAGGGCAGTGGGGCGCGCCGATGGAGGAGTAGAGCAGGCGCAGGTAGTCGTAGATTTCCGTGATGGTGCCCACGGTGGACCGCGGGCTGCGGCTGGTGGTCCGCTGCTCGATGGAGATGGCCGGGCTGAGCCCGTCGATCGAGTCCACCTCCGGCCGCTCCATCTGGTCCAGGAACTGCCGGGCGTAGGCTGAGAGCGTCTCGACATAGCGGCGCTGGCCCTCGGCGTAGATGGTGTCGAAGGCCAGGCTGGATTTGCCGGAGCCGCTCAGGCCGGTAATCACCGTCAGGGTGTGGCGCGGAATCTCGATGTCAATATTCTTCAGGTTGTGCTGCCGCGCGCCGCGGACGGTAATTTTTTCGATCATGCCCCTCAGCCAGACCTTGCAGCAGGCATGTCGCCACAGGTAGGAATTTCGGCGACTGCCTAACCCAGCAATGTTACTTCATGGCGGAAAGAAGGGTCAATTCTGAGACCAGCACATATTCTTAAAAGAAATATGAATCGTTCTATCTATACGCCACATCTCATGCAGTGAATCCGATGATGATTCGAATGAGGCATCAACAAAGAGAAGGAGCAAGCATGACTAAAACTGTCCTGATCACCGGCGCATCGACTGGCTTTGGCCGCGACACTGCCGAAACTCTAGCCCGCGCTGGCCACAAAGTGTTTGCCTCGATGCGCGATCCGGAAGCCAAGAACCGTGCCCACGCGGACGCACTCCGAGGCCAGAACATCGAAGTCGTCGAGCTCGATGTCACTGATTCCCAATCGGTCGATCGAGCTGTCGCCGCGGTTGTCGCGAAGGCAGGTCGCATCGATGTCCTGATTAACAATGCCGGCGTCGCAGCGGCCGGCGTGTCGGAAGCGTTCACGCCCGAGCAGGCGACCGCGCTGTTCGACGTCAACGTCATCGGCCTACATCGGGTAACCCGTGCGGTGCTGCCACACCTCCGTCGCCGCAATGACGGCCTGATCATCAACATCAGCTCGGTCCTCGGTCGCGTCACCTTCCCCTTTTTCGGGCTCTATAGCGCGAGCAAGTTCGCGGTCGAGGCTCTGACCGACAGTTTCCGCTACGAGGTCTCACAGCTCGGAGTCGACGTCGCTCTTGTGCAACCCAGCGCCTACCCCACACAGATGTATGCCAGCGCGATTCAACCGGCTGACAGCACCCGAGTGGCGGAGTACGGTGCCGTGGGGGAGATCCCCGGCGCCATGTTCCAGCATTTCACCACCATGTTGTCAGCGCCAGACGCGCCGAACCCTCACGATATCGCCGAAGCAATCGCCAAACTGATCGTCACCCCAAGGGGTGACCGACCAGCGCGCACCGTAGTGGGCGCCAGCTATGGCGCGGATACCCTGAACGACGCGACAGAACCAGTTCAGTCGAGCGCAGTCAAGGCACTCGGCCTCGGCCATCTTGCGACGGCACCGAGCGTGCTCACGAAAAGCGCATGGTTGCACGCGCCGGGCCGGCGACACAGCCGGCCCGGCGCATCTCGGGCTTTCAGCCTACAAGGAGAGAGCGCGCCATGACCACTCCAGTTAAGCTTGTCCAGAAGTTCTATGCAGCACTCAGCAGCGGCGACATACCGACCATTTTGGCAGTCCTTGATCCCGACCTGAAGTGGACCGAGGCTGAGAGATTCCCCTACTACGGCGGAACCTGGCACAGTCCCCAGGCCGTCATCGATAATTTACTGGTCCCGCTTGGTCGCGACTGGGAGGGCTTTTCAGCCAAAGTCGACGATTTTATAGCCCAAGATAACCGCGTCGTGGCATTCGGAACTTACTCTGGAACGTACAAGCAGACAGGGCATTCTATGTCTTCGCCCTTTGCGCATTTGTGGGCAGCTTGTGATGGACGGCTGTCGCACTTTGCCCAGTACACCGACACGGCCAAGGTCCTGGAAGCGCTCCGACCCTGAGCAGCCCGCCTAGGCGGGCTTGCGGGCAAACTTGTCGGCCCAGCGGATGCGCCCCGTCAGTTGCATCACTACGAACAGAGTCAGGATCGAGCCGATGGTGATCGCCAACCCCGTAAAGCCTTTGAAGAAGAAGGCGTAGGAGAACAGGATCAGGTAGATCAACTGTGCCGTTCCTGCTTCCACGGCCGCGAAACGCATCCCCACTACCAGGCGCAGGTAGCTCACGACCAGAAGAATGGAGACCGCCGAGCAGATGACGAATGCCGCGTGGATCGAGATGTGGTCCACCAGGTAAGCCAGCAACAGGTGAAACGAGAAGAAGGCGCACGCCAGAAAGAAGTAGTTCATCGGATGCAGGTCAATGGCCCGCAGGGTGGTGATGATGAACAGCAGGAAAAAAAAGAAGAAGAGCGACACCGGCGCGAAAAAGCTGATACGCCCCGCCAGCGGCCCCGGCTGCAGCTTCTCCGGCATCGCCATGCCTATCTGAAGGCCCGAGACGAGGTTCTTGTACGCCCAGGTGAGCTCCCAGCCGTCGGCCGTTTCGCGCTTCTCCGAGGGTGAGAGCGTGTCCGGCGGGAAATCAATCTCCTTGAAGTTGGTGGCCATCTTCAGCTGGAAGTCACGCACCTGAGCCACCTCGCCGCCGAAGCTGTACTGCCAGGTGTCGAGCCCCTGGGAACGGTAGCCAACCTGAAGCACCACCGTCTTCCCAGCGGGGACGCGAGTGGTAGCTCTGGCCGCGCCTTTCCGGTTCCTCACCACCAGCGGAACGCCATCCACCAGGAACGACAGGTCATCGTAGATGGCCTGGGCGGCGGGAAAATCTAGCGAGAAGGCGACTTGCTCGTCCCGGCTACTGGTGTTCTGGAAGGTATAGGCGCCGGCGAAGACAACCTTGTACGTGCTGTGCCAGAGCAATCCCTTTCGCCGATGTTCCAGGTCCAATTGCACGTCCACCCGGCTGCTCAAAAGTGCCAGCGGGGTCACCACTCGCTCCTGTTCGGTGCGAAGGACCGTCTTACCCTGCTCCACGCGCTCGACCTTCCTGGAGAAGACCCGTTCATAGGAGGCCGCCGGCGGGGCCTGCTGCTGCGGCGCGCCCCAATTGGAAACCACCCGGCCGCGCAGCTCGGAGCGAGAAGCGTGGGTCCGGGAGAAGATGGTGGCGCCTAGAATCGCCCAGGCGACCGCGGTGCAGGCGAAGATGAAAACGATGGCGGCGATGCGCCGGGTCATAGGTACCTCCATTGCGCTGTAATATACTTTGCAGTACAAAGTAATCTATCATCGTACTCTTGTCAAGCCCTTTTTGACTGGTGTCCCTGCACCGCGGGAAGCGGAGTCAGTTTTCGGTCGAGGCGGGGAAACGAACAACGGGCCAGCCGCGCTCGGCGGCCAACTCGGCCAGCGCCGGCTCGGGTTCGACGGCCACGGGCAGCTGGGCCAGCTCCAGCATGGCCGAGTCGGAAAGCATGTTGCCCGCGGCCAGGTCGGGGTAGCGGCCGAGCCGCTGGCGAATGGCTTCGGCTTTGCCCGCGCCGAAGGGTACCGGGAGCAGAACCTCAGGGCTCAGCAGCCCATCGCGGATTACGGTTTCCACCGCCATCAGGCGTTGTTCGGGGATGCCGACCGCGCGGGCTCCGGCGGATACAATCCAGCGGTGGCTGCCCGACACCAGCCACACCTCGACGCCGGCTTCCTGCAGGCGGCGGGCCCAGGCCTGGGTTTCCGGCACAATCAGGTGGCGAATGTGGCGCTCGAAGAAGTTGCGAGCGTCGGCCTCCACCAGCTCTTCGGGCAATCCCCGCAGGCAAGTGGCGCAGAGGATAGCCAGCGCCAGGTCATTCAACTCGCCGCGGCAGTGCGCATCCCAGCCATCGCGGGCTTCGCGCTCCGCCCTGGCCGGCAGGCGGCTGTTCTCGATCTGCCACAGGAG
This sequence comes from Terriglobia bacterium, assembly GCA_965223005.1. Taxonomy (GTDB): domain Bacteria; phylum Acidobacteriota; class Terriglobia; order JAJPHL01; family JAPKYU01; genus CBDBKE01. The sequence goes on from CBDCVK010000010.1 coordinate 1,143,159, forward strand.
GAACCGGTTGCCCGCGTCCTCGCGCCACAGCACGCCGTCGGCGTCCAGCGTAACCAGCCCGGCGCCGCGCGCGCACAATTCGGCGACGACGGCTTCCACCCGGGCCCGGTCGGAGGCAGTTCCGTTACCTGACACTGCGCTTCATCTCTTGGATTGGCTCGGACTGGCCTCGACTGGCTCGGACTGGCCACGGCTGGCTCGGACTGGCTTCATGCTCCCTCATCCTCCCTCATCTAGGGTAACGACATCCACGACGCCAACCACGGCCATGTCCACCGGCGACTGCGGGCGCTCGACACTGGCCCCTGCTGACCAGCCCTCCTGCACGACAAGCACCCGGTCGCCCACGCCGGCATCCACCGCGTCCAACGCCAGCGCAGGATCACCGTGGGCGCTGCCGTCTAACTGGAGCGGCTGTACCACAAGAATCTTCTGTCCTTTGTGGGATGCATGCTTCTGCGTGGCAACCACATTACCGAGGACCCGGGCGAGAATCACGTGTGAACCTCGTCCACAATGCCTACCACGGCGGCCTCCACCGGCACCTCGGCAGGCAGCCAGGGGAAGGAAGCTTCGCGGCCGCGGCAGAAGTAGACCAGTTCGGCGGCGCCAGCGCCGACGGCGTCCAGGGCCACCAGCGGCTTGCCGCTCGCGCGGCCGTGCGGGTCCACCGGCTGGAGGACCAGCATCTTCTTGCCTTCCAGGGTATCGTTCTTCATGGTGGCCCAGACGCGGCCCACCACACGCGCCAGCGTCATTGCTTTCTCCCGGTCGCTTCCTCTTCGTCCATCTCGACCGTATCCACGATGCCGACAATGGCCGAGTCCACAGGAGTGTCCTTGAGGCCGCTGGCCATGCGGGCCGAACTGCCGGAGACGATCAGCACCGTCTCGCGAAATCCGGCGCCGACCGTGTCCACGGCCACCACATAGCCGGCTTCGTCCTTGCCCTGTGGGGAAATGAGTTTGGCCACCAGCAGCTTCTTCCCCTCCAGGCGGGGGTCCTTGCGGGTGGCCACGACGGTGCCGACAATCCGGGCCAGGATCATGCGCGCCTACCTGGCAGTGGCGGCCGGCTGCGACTTGCCGATGGGCAGCACGTCTTCCAGGCTGGGATGCGGGCGAGGGATCACGTGCACGCTGAGCAATTCGCCGACACGCCGGGCGGAGGCTGCACCGGCGTCGGTGGCCGACTTGACGGCCGCTACATCGCCGCGCACCAGCACCGTGACGTAGCCGGAACCGATCTTTTCGTAGCCAACTATCGTCACCTTGGCCGCCTTCACCATGGCGTCGGCGGCCTCGATCATCGCCACCAATCCGCGCGTCTCGATCATTCCAAGGGCATCACCCATAGATCCTCCTTGTTTCCGCTCCTCTTGGGTCGTGCGGCCCCAACTGACCTAGCGGCTGGCCAAGGCCCGCGACTTGAGCAAGTCGTCCACCAGGGCAAGCAATTCCTCCCGCGTGACGTAGAACCGCTGGCCGGATTGGTTTGCCTGAGGTAGCTCCGCCGGCGGCGCGTCGGACACCACCGGGCAGCTGGGGCCGGCCGACGGGGCCGACTCCAGCCCGAAATAGCGCTGGCGGGCCTGCATCAATTTCTCGACCTCAGCGCTGGTGAGCAGCACCTGCCGTCCCAACATCTCGGTCACCAGCGATATCCGTGCAAAGTGCTCCACGGTCTCCATCTTGAAGTAAGCGCCCAGCAGGTCCCCGCCGTAGGTGACCACGCCATGATTGGCCATCAGGATGGCGTCGTAGCTGGGCACCAAGTCTTTCAAGGCGTCAGTCAGCTCCGGCGTTCCCGGTGTGCCGTAACGCGCCAGGGGCACGCATCCCAGCGACAGCACGATCTCGGAGATCAACGCCTTGTTCAACGAAAGCCCGGCGGCCGCATAGCCTGTGGCGGTGGCGGGATGGGCGTGCACCACGGCCTGGACGTCGGGCCGCCGGCGGTAGATCAACAGGTGCATGGCCAGCTCGGAGGAAACGTTGCGCCGTCCCAACAACTTGTTTCCCTCCTGGTCCACAACGACCAAGTCGTCGGGGCGCATCATGCCCTTGCTGATCATGGTGGGTGTAGCCAGGATGTCGCCGCTGGGCAGGCGCACGCTCACGTTGCCGTCGGTGGCCGCCACAAAGTTCTTCTGATGAAGCAGCCTCCCGATTTCGCAAATGTCGTGGCGGTACTCGTTCTCGGTCTTGATCACGGCAGTCGGCGCTGGGTGGCTGTCTCGACCGGCCCTGCCCACTCGAGGCTGACCCAGCCGGCGCGGGTCGTTTGGCCGAGTGCGCTATCGTACCGAAACCTACTACCCTTGTAAAGCGAACCGGCCCTGCAAAGCTTCTTGCCCAGAGAGCCTGGCTTCATGGCTCGAGGGTATAGCTTTATTGCCTTCGAAGCTCGATCTGTCCTTTGCGGGTGAAGTTGATGGACTCGCCAAGAATCCGCGCCGATTCCTGGGGAGCGTGAAAGCCCGTCGAATTTTCCGCCTCGATGAAGTCCAGCAGAAACTGCGCCTTGCGCTGAAAGTCGCGTGCCGTAGCCAGTTCGGGCTCTGTTCTGCCAGCCTGGCGGGCTACCTTGATGTCCTGGATCAGCTCGACCAGAGCATCCATGGCCAGGTTGCGTAGCCTGTGGGTCCTCTGCTGGATGGTCTCGACGCGGGCTTTCAGTTCGTCTTCCGGCCACTTGTGGCAGGTCTGGCAGGCCCGATTGATGTTCAACAGCGGGCTGCGGACGTGGTGGTCGCTGATCTTCATTGCCCCCTCTCGTTTGTAGGGCATGTGACAGTCCACGCAGGCCACACCCGAGCGCGCATGAATCCCCTGGTTCCAGAGCTCAAACTCAGGATGTTGGGCCTTCAGAACGGGAGCGCCGCTGTCGGCGTGGATCCAGTCCCGGAAGCCGGAAGCGTCATAGTAGGCAAGAATGTTCTCCACCTTGAGCCCGTTGGCCCATGGGTAAACCAGGCGTTTATCCCGGCCCTTGAAATAGTACTCAACGTGACACTGGCCGCAGACAAAGCCGCGCATTTCCTGGTGCGTCGCCATGGTATTGACGTCGTAATCTTTCTCGCCCTGGGACGCTTTCAGGGCACGGATACCTTCGACAAACGCTGGCCGTGTCACCCGTAGCTGCATCGTGTCGGGGACATGGCAATCGATGCAGGCTACCGGATGAGTGACCAGCTTGCGCGCTTCACTGTAGGGCAACTGATTGATCCGTTCAAAGCCCTTGAACAGATCCCCGTCACCCAGTTTCTTGTAGGAAACATAGACGGAGGCATGGCAGTGCAGGCAAGTCCCGGGCTGTTTGGCCACAATCTGGCGCTCGGTGTAGGTCTGGTCCTCCAGCATGAAGGCGTGGCCGCGCTCCTCACGGAAGTCGGTGGCAAAGGCGTAGCCAGCCCACATCGCTTTTAGGCGTGGGTCTTCTTCTAGCTTCGACTGCGCGACGAGAGAGCGGGGATCGGCCCTGGTTGGCGTTCGCGGCACAGCCTCGCTTCCCCCAAACCTAGTCCGGACCTGGTCCACCGTCCGGCGATAGCCGTCGTATTGCATGGGGAAGTTCTTGCCCCACACGGCAGGGTCCTCCGTATCATCGTTGAGTTCCACGACCCGGTAGAACGGGTTGCGGGCCTCCTGCTTGCGCTCGAAGATACTTACCAGCAGCGCGGCGCCTCCCGTTGCTGCCAGCGCGGCAATGACCGCCGTCATCACAATGAGCAAAGCCCGGTTGCTTCCTGCCCCACCATTCCGGCCATCATTCCTGTTAGTCGAGCGACCCTCAGGAGTCTCAGTCATTGCGTTGCCTCCCTGATCGTTTGCCCGGCACGGCAATCACCGAGGATGTCCCACCGAACCGTGACAACCAGCACACGACAGCGCGGCTCTCCCAAGATTGTGAGCCGCCATGTCGTCCACGATGTCCTGGTGGCATTTCCGGCAGGCCTCCTCGCTAATCTTCAGGTTGTGCGGTTTGATGCGCAATGGCTCCGGGAATTGCCCGGAGGTGAAGGCGACCGAGTGCCACAGCCCGTTGGAGGCTTTGGTGGCGTACTTCGCCGCAAAGCCTGAAGGGGTATGACAGTCATTGCAGACAGCCACGGCGCGGTGAGTGGACCTGATCCAGGCGTCGTAGTACTCGCGCATGATGTGACAGTTGGCGCACGCCGAGGGATCGTCCGTAAAATAGGAGCCTCCCTTTGCGTATGAGAAGGTGTAAAAGCCCACTCCGACGGCCAAGCCTACCGCAGCAGCGAGGAGGATGTGTGCGAGCTCAGCCGTCCTCAGTGGAAGCTTCAAGCCTCGTCTCCTCAGGGCCTAAACACAGCAAACACCAGCGGGTGCGAATCATTGCTTGACCGCAGCGTCATGCTGACGTCCTTCAACCACTACCAAGCCTAACATTAGGCCGGGATCGATTCTTGGGGTCAGGTCAAATACTTCGGATGCGGCAACCCGCGAGCGTCAAGAAATGAGCGCGCGGGATCTTTGTCCGCCGTGGGCTAGCGGAGCACTTCCGGATTGACGCAATACTGGGGAGGGCGGTTCTCGAGCACCGCCACCATGTCGGTGGCCATGGAGCGGTAGATGCGATCCATAGCCAGGTCGCTGACCCCGAGCACGTGAGGCGCGCAAAGCACCCGAGGGTCTTTGAAAATCCGGTGGGAGGAATCAGGTGGCTCAGTCGGGAACACGTCCAGGCCCACGGCGCTTAACTGCCCCGTGTCCAGGGCCTCGGCCAACACGTCGAGGCTTTCGACGACCCTGCCCCGGGACGTGTTGATTAGGATCGCTCCCGGCTTCATCAGCTCAAGCCGTTCCTTGTTGATTAACCCCTGAGTTTGCTCCATCAAGGGCACGTGCAGGGAGACAAAGTCGGAGCGGCGGAGAAGCTCCGGAAGCTCCACCATTTGAACCCAGGGCACCCCTGCTTTGTCACTGCTGAGGAATGGATCGTAGCCGAGGATGGTCATGCCGAAAGGTTGTGCGAGCTTCGCCAGATGCGCTCCGATCTTCCCCAGGCCGATAATCCCTAGAGCATGCTCGGCCAAATCGCCGGTTTTGAAATCATATCGCTTCTGCCACTGGCCAGTTTTCACGATGCTGTCGCAGAGAGGGATTTGCTTCACAAGCGCCAGCAGAAGCGCCAGAGCCCCCTCTGCTACGGCGAAGCCGCTGACCGGCGCGTTGATTACGGCAATCTTGCGCGCCGATGCCGCGTCAACATCCACGCTATCGAACCCGGCGCCGGTACGCCCGATCACGCGCAGTGTCGGGCAGGCGTCAATCATTCCGCCGGTCACCCGGCCCTCGCCCCGGCAGACCAGAGCGATGGTGCCTTTCAGCAAACCCATCAGCGTTTCTTCGTCAGTCGAGGGAGCGATCTCGACCGGCGCCACTTGCTGGAGGATTTCAATGGCAGTCGTGTCGATGGGTGCGGTGGCGACGATTCGCTGGGAGGCCGTAGCTTCTGCGGATGGAAACCTAATTCCCCACAGATCTTTCGCGTCCCTTAGTTCCACACCGAATTCGAAATTGCCGCTCTCGTTCTTCTTGTCGTCGCACCAGACGACTTTACCCATCGCACTTCGCTCGTTTGCGAGGTTCGTAACAACAACCTCCTCACCCGCATCGCAGGGCTGCTTGCACTCGATCCTGGCCCCGTACTGACTCAGCACGACCGTCCAGCCCTCCATCCCCTGAAAACTGCCGCTGGCGTCTTTGACCAGCCGCACGGCAAGCCGCATGGGCACACGAGTACCTCGCCGTGCCCCTAACGTTAAATCCTCCGGTCTGATCCTCGCCATTTCAGCTATCCATCATGTTTGGTTGCGGCTCCGGGTCCTGAATTCGGTCTCCTGCTGATCGCGCGGCAGCCGCCGTTGCAAGAGGCTGCGCGGGCCTCGGATTTGTTTAGTTTGTTGACAATTGCATCGGCCCATGCTAGCTCTCCGGCTGCCCGATAGTAAAGAGCAAACGGCAATCCGGGATCGGATAGGGGGGAGTGGCCCAAGGAGCAGATATTTCCCCGTTAGCTTTGTACGATAGTTCCATGTAAAATCGCCTGCGATTCGTGCACGTCATCAGCGCTCATTGGAGTTTGAATAGTTTATGAACGCAGCCTCTCAACCGCCGCCTGCAATTCCTGCTGCCGATTCTGTCGAAGCCCGTACCATGAAAAAGATCGGCAGACGCCTTCTCCCCCTTGTCTTTACCCTTTACGCGGTGGCCTACCTCGATCGCGCGAATGTGGCGTATGCCAAGTTGACCATGACGGTGGATCTTGGTTTTTCTGAAGCTGTTTATGGCTTCGGTGCCGGATTATTTTTTGTGGGCTATTTGCTGCTGGAAATCCCCGGTGCGTTGATTGTGCACAGGTGGGGTGCGCGGCTGTGGATGTCGCGCATTCTCATTTCCTGGGGCTTTGTCACGGTCATGACCGGCTTCGTCCGTAATGCGAACGACTTTTATATTGCGCGGTTTTTACTGGGTGTTGCCGAGGCAGGATTTATCCCGGGAGTCATCGTTTACTTGAACCAATGGTTTCCCAGCCAGTATCGGGCCCGAGCCATGGCCAGATTGCTCATAGGCGGCACTTTTGCATTGGTCATTGGAGGGCCGATTGCTGGTGCCATTCTGAGGGTGGGGTGGCTGGGGCTTGAAGGCTGGCGGTGGGTGTTTATTCTGGAAGGGGTTCCGGCAGTCACTATGGGCGTTCTTGTTCTGTTCATTATGACAGACCGGCCCGCGAAGGCGAACTGGTTGCGGCCTGATGAGCGCGAATGGGTCATCAACGAACTGGAAGCAGAAAAACAGAGAAAGGCCACCTCCGGCAAGGTCACGGTTTGGCAGGCCTTTCGGCACCCCGCCGTGCTCATTTTGGCTGCGCTCGAGGTCCTGGCCAACATGGGGAATATAGCGTTTGGTCTATGGCTGCCCACAATGATTCAGCGAGCCTCTGGCCTGCCGCCCCATCTTGCAGCAGCAGTGTCGGCGCTTCCCTTCGTGACGGCTGTGATAGGCCAACTGACCAGTAGCTGGTCCTCGGACCGCAGGCGGGAGCGCGTCTTTCACACCGCCATCCCTCTTTTTCTGGCCGGCATCATCTTCCCGATCACGACTCTTCCCGGCATGTCCTTCGGCTGGCTGCTGTTCTGGCTTTGCATGTCGAGTGCAGCCATCTGGGCGCAAGGTCCGCCCTTCTGGACCCTGCCCACTGTAGTCCTTGGAGAGGCGCCGGCGGCAGCCGCGATTGGCTTTATCAACACCGTTGGACAAGTGGGAGGCTTCTTCGGGCCCACTTTGGTTGGGGTCATGCTCACGGCAGGCTACTCTTTTGACGACACTACCCGCCTCCTGTCGCTGGGCTTCATCGCGTCCGGCATGATGGCGTTAGGTTTGCGGCGTTATGTCCCGGCTCGCGGATCGGAAACGGCGCAGCCGGAACCCCCAGATGCGAGATAGTCAGACGCGAGATAGTCAGATGCAAGGCAGTCAGCGGTCCCGGATGACAACGTCCGCCCGGATGGCAGCAATCCGCGAGGACGAAATCCTCGCGCTATGGCCCTTCGCTACCACCCCACGCAAGATTGGAAGATAATAGTAGGCGGACCTGAATAGGTACCTGGCACTGAACCAGAAAATATCGCATCAGGAAAACAGTAGCCGCGGGAGTCGGCGGCACGGGAGGTTGGAGGCAACGTGGACAAGACGGTTCGCAACGCAGACGAAGCGGTAGCCGATGTCTCCGATGGAGCGCTCATCATGATGGGAGGCTTCGGGCTGTGCGGCATCCCGGAGAATCTGATTGCCGCACTGCGCCGCAAGGGCACCCGCAACCTGACCGTGGTCAGCAACAACGCAGGCGTGGACAATTTCGGCATCGGCCTGCTGCTCGAGACCCGGCAGGTGAAGAAGATGATCGCCACCTATGTGGGCGAGAACAAATTGTTTGAGGCGCTGATGCTGAAGGGAGAGTTGGAAGCGGAGCTGAACCCGCAAGGCACACTGGCCGAGCGCATCCGGGCCGGTGGCGCCGGCATCCCTGCCTTCTATACGCCCACCGGCTACGGCACCGTGATCGGTGAAGGCAAGGAAGTGCGCGAGTTCAACGGTCGGACCTGCGTGATGGAGCGCGCCCTGCGCGCCGACTTTACCTTCATCAAGGCCTGGAAGGGCGACCCCTGGGGTAACCTCGTGTATCGGAAGACGGCGCGCAACTTCAACCCGGTGATGGCAACAGCGGCCCGGGTGACCATTGCGGAGGTGGAGGAGTTAACGGAGGTGGGGCGGCTGGACCCGGATCAGGTCCACACCCCTGGGGTTTTCGTGCATCGGATCTTTCAAGGGGAGAACTATGAAAAGCGAATCGAGAAGCGGACGGTCCGGCGGGCCGGCTGAGGCGGCGGCAGACGCGAAGCGAGAAGCGGCCCGCAGGCGGGAGCGGATCGTGCGCCGCATTGCCCGGGAACTGCGCGACGGGTACTCCGTCAACCTGGGCATTGGCGTGCCCACGCTGGTGGCGAACTTCATTCCCGCGGGCATGGACGTGATTCTGCAGTCGGAGAATGGGATGCTGGGGGTGGGGCCCTATCCGGAGGAGGGGCGCGAAGACCCGGACCTGATCAACGCGGGAAAGGAGACGGTCACCGAGCGGGCCGGAGCCAGCTATTTTTCCAGCGCCGACTCGTTTGGCATGATCCGCGGCGGGCATGTGGATCTGACGGTGCTGGGTTCCATGGAAGTGGACCAGCAGGGCAACCTGGCCAACTGGATGATTCCCGGCAAAGTGGTCAAGGGCATGGGCGGTGCGATGGACCTGGTGGCCGGGGCGCGGCGCGTCATTGTGGCCATGGAGCACACCACCAAGGACGGCGCGCCAAAGATTCTGCGCAAGTGTACGCTGCCGCTGACCGGGGTGGGAGTCGTGGACACGATTGTCACCGAGCTGGGCCTCATTCAAGTTACCAAGGAGGGACTGGTGCTCGAAGAGGTGGCCGAAGGAGTTACGCCCGAGCAGGTGAAGCAGGCGACAGAAGCGCCTTTGCAAGTCAGCCCGAATCTCAAGAAAATGGAGGGGTGAGGGAGGGAGCATGGAACGGGCAGTGATTGTCGGGGCGGCGCGCACCGCGATCGGCAATTTTGGCGGGGCGTTGAAGGAAGTCCCGGCGGTGGAGCTGGCGGCGCGGGTCGTGGAAGAAGCGCTGCGCCGGGCAGGGTTGGAGCCGGGCCAGGTGAATGAAGTCATCATGGGCCACGTGCTGCAGGCGGGCGTGGGAATGAATCTGGCGCGCCAGGCGGCGGTGAAGGCAGGCATCCCCATCGAGGTGCCCTCCTACACGGTGAACAAGGTGTGCGGCTCAGGACTGAAGGCGGTAACGCTGGCGGCGCAGGCGATTGCCTGCGGCGACGCCGAGGTGGTGGTAGCCGGCGGCGCGGAGTCTATGAGCGGGGCGCCCTATCTGCTGCAAGGGGGCCGATGGGGCTACCGGCTGGGCCACGGTGAGCTGCAGGATGCGTTGCTGGTGGACGGGCTGACCTGCGCGATGACTGACTCCTGCCACATGGGGGTGACGGCGGAGAATATCGCCGCCCGTTACAGCATCGGGCGCGAGGCCCAGGATGCCTTTGCGGCCTGCAGCCAGCAGCGAGCCGAGCAAGCCATTGCTGCCGGCAGGTTCACCGAGGAGATTGTGCCAGTGCCAGTGCCGGGCAAGAAGAAGGGGGAGGTGCGGCAGTTCGCCACCGACGAGTTTCCTCGCGCGGGTACGACGGCAGAAGGACTGGCGAAGCTGCGGCCGGCGTTTCAGAAGCAGGGCACGGTGACGGCCGGCAACGCCTCGGGGATCAACGACGGAGCGGCGGCGCTGGTGCTGGTCTCGGAGAAGCGTGCGGCCCAGTTGGGCAGCGAGCCGTTGGGCACCCTGCGGGCCTACGCGGCCGCTGGAGTGCCGCCGGAGGTGATGGGGCTGGGGCCCATCCCGGCGGTGCGCCAAGCGCTAGCGCGGGCGGGCTGGAACAAGGACGAGGTGGAGCTGTTCGAGCTGAACGAGGCCTTTGCCGTTCAGTCGCTGGCCGTGCTGCAGGAGCTGGAACTGGCGAGCGATCGGGTGAACGTCAACGGGGGCGCCATCGCCCTGGGCCATCCCATCGGCGCCAGCGGCGCCCGCATCCTGACCACACTGCTGTATGAGATGCGCCGCCGGGCGGCCCGCCGTGGCCTGGCTGCCCTGTGCATCGGCGGCGGCCAGGGCATTGCCGCCCTCATCGAACGATAAGGAAGCTTCTGTGCGCTGCCAGCAAAGCTCTTGAATCCCCCCAGGAAACTTCCATTGAAGTTCACGTGCCGGCTTCCGGGAGCACCCTTACAACCTTTTCGAGAGTTGGAAACACCGTGATGCGCGTCGCCCTGGCAGCAATCATCGCGCTGCTGATTCTCCTCTGGCCTCTCGTCTTTCTCTCGGAAGGCATCCCGGGCGGGCTCTCGGAAGGCAGCTCCTGCGGGATTCATTTCGCCGATACCGCCCAGCAGGCCGGCATTCGGGCCCAGATGGTGTGCGGTGGGCCGGAGAAGAAATGGATTCCGGAGGCCAACGGCAGTGGCGCCGCGTGGCTGGACTACGATCGAGACGGGTGGATGGATCTGTTGATTGTCAACGGGTCCAGCATGGAGCGACTGCGGAAAGTTGTCTCGGGGAAAGCGCCTCCGCCTGCAAAGCACGGGGTTTATCTGTACCGCAACCTCGGCGAGGGCCGCTTTGAAGACGTCACAGCACGATCCGGGCTGGCCAATCCCTACTGGGGCACCGGCGCCAACGCCGCCGATTATGACAACGATGGCGATCCCGACATCCTGGTCACCACGATCGGGTTGGACCTGCTGTTCCGGAACAATGGCGACGGCACCTTCACCGAGGTGGGCAAGGCCGCTGGCCTGAGCCGGGCCGTGGCTTGGCACACCGGCAGTGCCTTCGGCGATTACGACAATGATGGCCACCTGGACCTGTACGTGGTTGGCTATGTGGATATCGCGGCGCTTCTCAAAGCTGACGCGCCACCGGTCTGCCAGTGGAAAGGCCTGCCGGTGTTTTGCGGGCCCATGGGCCTGAAAGGCGAGCGCGATATCCTCTACCGCAACAACGGCGACGGAACCTTCACCGATGTCACCCGGCGAGCCGGCGTTGAAGACTCGGGCGCGTTTCAGGGCTTCACGGCGGTTTTTGAGGACTTTAACCAGGACGGGCGATTGGACATTTTTGTGGCCAATGACTCGGTCCCGAATTATCTGTATTTGAACCAGGAAAACGGCACTTTCCGGGAATCGGCCCTGGCGGCCGGTGTCGCGGTGGATGGAGATGGCGCATCCCAAGCGGACATGGGTGTCGCCGTTGGCGACTACGATAGCGACGGCAAAGTGGACCTGCTGACGACCACCTTCGAGGACGGTTACTTCCCGCTGTTCAAACAAGGCCCGGCCGGCTTTTTCCTGGACGTTTCCTACCGGGTGGGACTCACCATACCGACGACTCCCCTTCTCGGCTGGGGATGCGGCTTTTCGGACCTGGATAACGATGGAGACAAGGATCTGTGGTTGGCTAGTGGGCATATCTATCCCGGGATCGAGCGTGTCTCCCATACCAGCTACTCCCAGCCATTTCTCGTGTTTGAGAACCGCGCGGGCAAGTTTGTCCAGGTGTTCAGTTTTCCCTCCAAGCTCGAGCACTCCCTCCGCGGCGCCAGTGCCGGGGACTTCGATAACGATGGGAAGACTGATATCGCGCTGCTGCCAGTCAGCGGCTCACCGGTCCTGCTGACAAATCGCACCGCCGGCGGATCGTCCTGGATCGGCTTCACGCTCAAAGGCAGGCAAAGCAACGGGGAAGCCATCGGTGCGCGCATTCGCCTGGAAGCATGCGGGCAGATCCAGTACGACTCGATCCGCAATGCAACCGGCTACCTTTCCCGCGACGACCCACGGCCCCGGTTTGGCCTCGGCGACTGCACCAAGATTGGCAAGGTGGCCGTGACCTGGCCGCGGGGTCAAGTCCAGGTGCTCACCGATCTGCAGGTCAACCGATATATCAGCCTGGAAGAACCACACTGATTTCCTGCGCTGCACGCTCCCTGCGCGTGCAGCGCAGCGGTTGGCGCGCCCCGACTCCGGCCCATGTCTGCTTCATGCCTCGAAATCATGGAGATTCCAGTAGCTGGTGGTGTACACTCGCTCCGATTTCTTCGCAGGAAAACAATTTGAAAATCTTTCTCACTGGCGGAACCGGTCTCGTGGGTAGCAACGTCCTCAAAGTAGCGCGCGAAAAATACGATGTGGAGATGGTCGCGTCTCTGTTCCAGCGGCGGCCGGAAGTCGACTGGGGTTGCGAGACGGTCCAGCTGGACCTCGAGGACTTCACCTCAATCCGCAAAGCCGTCGAGGCTCACAAACCGGATGCTGTGATCCACTGCGCCCAACCCCGAGATGAGGCCGGAATGGAGGTTGACCATGAGTGGAACTGGGCCCTGTTGGTCACAGCCACTCGTGTCTTGGCCGAGGTCTGCCGCGATGTGGACGCCAAGCTCATATTTGTCTCGAGCGATTGGATCTTTGGAAATGGCGGCAAGCCGCCCTACCGCGAGGAAAGCGCACCCTGCCCGGCCTCCTACTTTGGCCTGTTGAAGATGGTCGGCGAGACCGTTGTTTCGACCGTCTGCCCGAACCACGCCGTTGCGCGCACCTCGGGGGTCTACGGACCGATGTGGTCCTATCCCAACTACGAGCCCGAAGAAGAGGGATCCGGTTTCGGCTGGCTGCCCAACTACTATGTCTCTCGCTTGAAGCGAGGCAAACCGGTTGCGGCCTGGACCGACCACATCAACGTGTGGGCGAACCCGTCCTTGGCAAGCGACGTTGCGGATACTTTCTTGACGATCGCGCACCAGGACCAACGCGGTACTTTCCATTGTTGTGGTCGGGAGGGAGCTAGCCGGCTAGAGCTGGCGAAGGCGGTTGCCGACGTTTTTGGTTTTGATCAGGAAATGGTGCGAGCAGCCTCATCCGAAGAAATGGACATCAGAAACATAGCGGGGCCTCCGGCTCCGCGAGACAGCAGGGTAGCCGTAGAGAGCACCGAGGCCCGGCTCCGACGCACGAACCTGGGGTTCGGCGAGGGGCTCAAACAATACCGGCACCAGCTAGAGGAGATCGGAACTTTAAGCTGAGAAATACTGAGGTCTTCGGCAGACCGCAAAATAGTTAGACGACTGGAGAAAACTTAACCATGAAAAGCAAATTGGCGAAAGGCAAATTGGCAATCCATGGCGGCAAGCCTACCGTCCCAGAAGCGCTGAAGAAAAGATGGCCCCATATCACCCAGGAGGACAAGGACGCTGTTCTGGGTGTCCTGGAACGCAACGTCTTCACCGGCGAGGAGCATGGCCCTGAGACGGCGGCTCTGGAGCGGGAATGGGCCGAGTTCACCGGAAGTAAACATGCCATGGCTTTCAATACCGGCACGGCATCTATCCATACGGCGTTGTTCGCCGCTGGCGTACGCCCAGGCGATGAGGTCATCACCACCGCCTTCTCTTTCGGCGGAACATTCCAGCCCATTCTCCAGCAACATGCCATCCCCATCTTTGTGGATATCGACCCCCGCACCTACAACATCGACGCGAGCCAGATAGAGAGCAAGATTACCGACAAGACTAAGGTGCTACTGCCGGTCCACATGCACGGGCTCCCCGCGGATATGGACGAAATCCTGGCGCTGGCCAAGAAACACAACCTCATCGTGGTCGAGGACGCCTGCCAGGCTCACGGGGCTACCTACAAAGGGCGGATGGCCGGGACTATTGGCGATATTGGCTGCTTCAGCCTCAACGCAAGTAAGAACCTCCCCGCAGGTGAGGGTGGACTGTTCACTACACAGAAAGAGGAATTCGTCCAGCGGGCAAAGTTGCTCCGCACGTTTGGCGAGATAGTGGGGCGGGAAAAGGAAAAATTTCGTCCCTACTACTGCCACAGCATCGGTTGGAACTACCGCTGCCAGGAGTTGCCGGCCGCCCTAACTCGCAGCCAGTTGAAGCGGTTGCCACACTATAACGCCATAGGCCAGCGCAACGCGCAGTATCTGGACAAAGAACTGAGCAAGATCAAGGGGCTGATCCCGCCTCACGTCCCCGCCGACCGCACCACCGTGTACCACAAGTATCGGATCCGCTTCGACCCCAAGGTTCTGGGTCTGAGCATCCCGGCTACCGAATTTCGAGACAAGCTGGTGGACGCCCTGCGTGCGGAGGGAATGGCTGCCAACCTCTGGCACTACAAGCCGCTGCCCAGCTATCCCATCTTCCAAAAACTCGATGTGGGACTGGGTGACGGTTATCCTTGGAGCTCTCCTCTCTACGGAAGGAAGATCAGCTACAAGCCGGAAGAATATCCACGGGCAACCGAACTCTTGAACATGTCTCTTGTCGTGAATGATGAGCGGAATCCCATCTTTGTCCAAGATATGGAGTTAATGGAGCACTACGTAGCTGCTTTCCGCAAAGTCTTTGAGAACTTGGATGAGGTGGTGGCCTGACTTCCCGATAAGGCCGTGTTCCTGTCTATCGTAAGCTCGGGCGCGAGGCGCGCTTCGGGTGGTAATATGGAGACATGGGACTCAAATTCGCTTCGACGCTGGGTATGCTGCTGCTGGTGCTGGCTGCCGGAGCTGCGGCCCACGAAAAACATGCAAAGAAAAACGCCGCGGCGGAGCAGACGATCACCGGCGAGGTCATTGATACCTCCTGCTACCTCCAGCACGGCAACAGTACCGGCGAACCGCATCGCGCCTGCGCATTGGAATGCGCTAGGCAGGGCGTACCGTTGGGGCTGCTGACCTCTTCCGGAACCATCTACCTCCCGATTGCCATGACCCACAAGGATGCCTATAACAAGCCTCTGCTGCCTTACGCTGGCAGGAAGGTCCGCGTCAAAGGACGCGTGCTCATCAAAGGAGGTTTTCGAGGCATCGTGATCAAGTCGGTCGAGTCGCTCTAATAGGCTTCTGAAAGACTCCAAGCTTCGCCAGGCCATCCGGACTTTGCCAAGCCATCCAGACTTTGCAGGATAAGATGGGCCCGTGCGGAAAGTCCTGCTGGACGTGGACACAGGGGTTGACGACGCGCTGGCGTTAATCTTCGCGCTACGCTCACCGGAGTTGGACGTGCGAGCGATCACCACAGTGGCCGGCAACATCGAGGTGGACAGCGTGCTGCGCAACACGCTGCTGCTGCTGGACGTGCTCCAGGCCCCGCCCATCCCCGTGGCGCGAGGTGCCGATCAGCCGCTGGTTCGACCCCTGGTCACCGCCGAGGACGTGCATGGCGCCGACGGGTTGGGCAACGCCACTACGGTCTATCCGCCGCCGCGCCGCGGCCCGTGTAACCAAGACGCGACCGAATTGATCCTCTCCACCATCGCTGCCGAACGCGAGCAGCTCACCCTGGTGGCCACCGGGCCGCTTACCAACCTGGCACGCGCCCTGGAGGCCGACCCGGCCACCTTTCGCTTGCTGGGAAGACTAGTGGTGATGGGTGGGGCCTTCCGCACCGCAGGCAACACTGGTCCGGCAGCCGAGTTCAACTTCTTCTGCGATCCGGAAGCGGCCCGAGCGGTGTTTCAAGTGGGGCTGCAAGTAACCCTCGTTCCCCTGGACGTCAGCGAACGCGCCGTGTTGCCGCGCGCCACTCTGCGCGCGCTCAGTCAGCAACGCGACTCTTCGGTATTCCAGTTTGTCCGCGAATTCACCGTGCTGTGGTTTGACTACCATCGGGAAGTCGCCGGCATGGAGGGTGGCTACCTGCACGACCCTCTGGCGGTGGCTGCTGCCGCTCTCCCTGACCTGCTCCGTACCGTCCACACTCGCGTCAGCGTGGAGACGGCTGGCGAGTTCACCGCGGGCATGACGGTGGCCGACTTGCGCGGGCACAAACCGGGGCCGGAGGTGCTGGCGCGCTTCGGCGGCGAGGCGGCTCAGGGCGGACCCTACGGGCCTCCGAATGCCCACGTAGCTATGGACGCCGACGTTCCGCGCTTCCTCGATTTATTCTACGAGCGCGTCTGCCGCTAATTCAAGCCGTGGGGAACACAGGGACTGGGATTCAGATTCAGTTCGTGCCTTTACCCTTCTTACGTGTGGTCACCATGGTTTGCTTGCCGGGACTAAGTTGCCAGAGGAGAAAGCCCAGCTCATCGGCGACGTCTTCAATGGTCTTGCTCACCGGGCGCCCGCCGGAATGGCCGGCCGTGGTCTCGTAGCGCAGCAGCACGGGCCGCTCCGAGCCAGTCGCCGCCTGAAGCAGCGCCGTCATTTTGCGGGCGTGCAGCGGATCCACGCGCGTGTCTCCATCCCCGGTAACGAACAGCACGGCCGGGTACTTCACGCCCGGCTTAACCCGGTGGTAAGGCGAGTAGGCGTGCAGGTACTTGAATTGCTCCGACTTGTCTGAGGAGCCATACTCAGAAACCCAGAAGCGGGCCACCAGGAAGTTTTGGTAGCGCACCATGTCCAGCAGCGGATAGCCGCACACCACGGCCTGGAACAGCTCTGGGCGCTGGGTGAGCGCCGCGCCCACCAGCAGCCCGCCGTTGCTGCGGCCGCCGATGGCCAACTTTGAGGGCCGCGTGTAGCCGTTGCGGATCAGCCACTCGGCGGCAGAGATGAAGTCGTCGAACACGTTCTGCTTCTTCTCGAGCATCCCCGCCTTGTGCCACTGCTCGCCAAATTCGCCGCCCCCGCGCAGGTTGGGCAATGCGTAGACGCCGCCATTCTCGGCCCACAGGACGGCGCTGGCGGAGAACCTCGGGGTACGGCTGATGTTGAACCCCCCGTAGCCGGTCAGCAATGTTGGATTCGACCCGTCGGGCTTGAGCCCCTTGGCGTGCAACATAAACATCGGCACCCAGGTCTTATCCTTGGACTGGTACCAGACCTGGCGGAGTTCCAGTTTGTCGCTTTCCACCGGAATCTCGAGGCGCGCCCAGACCTCGCGCCGTAGTTTCCTGACGTCGTAGCGGTAAATGGTCGAAGGGATATGGAAGGAGCTGAAAGCAAAGAAGGCTTCCCGGCTTTCCCATCGGCCGCCAACCTCGCTAACGGAACCGACGGCGGGGAACGCAATGTCGGCGGTGTGCTCGCCATCGGGCTCAAAAACTTTCACACGTGACTTGACGTTCTCCAGGTAGTTGACAAATACCTTTCCCCCGGCGAGAGAAACATCCTCAATGACCGCATCACTTTCCGGGATGATCTCGCGCCATCTCTCCCGCGCGGGATTTTTCAGCTCAACCGCTAGAATCCGCCCCTTGGGTGCCTTCCAGTTGGTGTGCAGGAAGAGCTGTTCGCCACCGAGCTCCCCCCAAAACTTGGCGTCAATATCATTGACTACCGGCACGATGGGCCCCTGTTGGGCCGTGTCCTGCCCCTGTTGGACCAAGTCCTGGTAGTAAATTTCTGTCCGGAGCGCTGAGGAGCCGTGCACCACGTGAATGAGCAGATGGCGCCCATCTTCGGAGAGAGTGGCGAAACTGATCTTTTCCGGCCCGTACCCCTTGCCGAAAATTTCCCGGTCGTCGGCCGGATCTTTCCCCATTGCGTGGTAGTAGACCCGCGGACCCTCGGCGCCGAAGCGCGTGTAATAAAAGCCGCTGTTGTCGGGCTTTAGTGCAACGCCGAAATAGCGTGCCTTCGGCAGCCGGTCCCGTAAGTCTTTTCGCGTCTCTACATCGAGCAGCTTGATGGCGATCTCATCCTCGCCGCCCTGCCGGACTCCGTATGCCAGCAGGGTGCCATCGCGAGAGACCGCCTCCAGATTCACGCTGGTTGTACGATCCGGGCTCATCGGGTGTGGGTCAATCAGCACCTGGTCTTCGCCCTTGAGCCCTTTCCTCATGTAAATGACAAACAGC
The DNA here is from genome assembly GCA_965223005.1 of Terriglobia bacterium. Taxonomy (GTDB): domain Bacteria; phylum Acidobacteriota; class Terriglobia; order JAJPHL01; family JAPKYU01; genus CBDBKE01. The sequence continues at coordinate 1,161,120 of CBDCVK010000010.1, forward strand.
TCCTGATCGGCCAGCCGTTTGGAGAAGAAATAGCGCCCGTTTCGCTCCCGGGGCGTGCGAAAGACGTCGACCTTCAGCAGTTCGGTGAGCCGTTGCATGCGCTGCTGCCTGCCCGGCAGCGAACGCAAGGTGGGTCGAGAGTACTCATTCTGCGCCGCAATCCAGGCGCGCGTCTCCGGGCTGTTTTGGTTTTCCAGCCAGCGGTAGGGGTCCACCAGCTCGATTCCGTGGAGCACCTCCCGGACGTTATCCCGGCGGGTCTTGGGCGGCTTCTTGAGGTCAGTCTGCTGCCCCCAGGCCATGTAAGCGAGCAGCACCGCCACAAGCGGCAATAGCCAAAGCTCGATGCCGAGCGAGCAAGCTGGAGCGATTCTCCTTCTGGCAACCTTGAGCATTGCGACTCCGGTTTGGAACGTTTGGTCGGCAAGTAGAGCCTAACAGGCCGCTGGAGAATCGGCTACCTTGTCATTCCGGGCGAAGCAAGGAATCTGCTCTCAACCTTGGTTGCTTTCTGGCAAGCGGATTCCTCAGGGCCGACGTCCTTTGTCGGCCCAAGGAATATCACGCGGCATTAGACCTAGGGCGCGCCATGCGGGCCATGTGCAACGTGAGCGGGCGCGGCTTGAGCGTCTCCAGTTGATAGGTGACCGTGCCAGCCGCCTCGGTGCGCACCAGTCGGTAGATCCCGGGCTCGACCTCAATGGTCTGCCGGCCACTGAGGTGGCGCAGAAAGGCCCGCACTTCCTTTGCAGTCGGCACCTTGTCTGGCACCCGGCCGGCGCGAATCGCTTCGACCAGGTAGGACTGCAGCAACTTGGCGCGGTAGCGTTCAAACAGCGCAGGGGAGGCGAACAGGTCGGCCCACACGGCCTGCCCATTCACCGCGACCACTACCCCAACCGCCTCCCGTGGGATCTGCGGAAGGATCGCGCGGCTACCCCCGACCAGGTGGTCCTGCACTGGCCGAGCCTCCATGGTTCTGGCGTAGGAGGATTGGGCACGAAGGGCACCCGCGGCTCCCGCACGTCCGGTTGTGGGCGCCGCGGCCAGTGTATCTGCAACCGACTTGTTGGCCTGAGCGACCTCGTTCCAGACCTTCTGCTGATCGCGCGCCTCGGTCACCTCGCGCCGCAGCTTCGGGTGCGCCATCGCCTTGGAGGCGGCAAACTGAGCCGACAAGCCATGCCAACGGCCCGGCTCCACGCAAAAGACACTGAGTGGGATCGGCTCGCTGTGGGGCGGCACGATGCGGTCCCGTCCCACCACGCGGTCCTGCTTGCCGCCGCGAACCACCTCTCCGGCCAGCAGCAGCAGAGGCCGGTCGGACAGGTTCTGGATGGCCAGCCCACTCACCCGTGCGCGGTCCTGCGGGACTGGACGCTGACGCTGGTGCCGGCGCTCCAGGGGGCGCACCATGCCAGCCCCGCGCAGGGTACCCAGTTCAGCCACCTTCACCACCCCTTTCGCCAGACCTTCGTCCAGCGTCAGGTAGAGGGAAGTCTTGGCCCGGCTCCCGTTGGAAACCGGGAAGATGGTGAGGTTGCCCTGCTGGATGGGATCATGGATCTTCAAGTCGGTAGAGTGCAACGTGGTTGGCTTATTGGCGCCGGCCACCAGAACCAGGCTTACGGTGCCCAGAACGAGACTTACGGCAAGAATTAAAGACAGAGTGCGCCACATCAGTTTTTTCTCTCCTTTGGCAGGTAGACATTAGAGTGACTTCGGCTGCACCGCCGGGAGGACCGATCAGCCAGATGCCCTCTATCCGCTTGAACGGAATTAGCTACTGTTTCTTGCAGGATTCAATCGCTACCGGGGAGCGATGGTGGTCTACTTCGGCAAACCACGGCAGGGCTCCTCATGAGCCCTTGGGGAGTCGTTGGGGAGCACTCGGGGAGGTTGCTGAAAAACGCACAGAACCACCGCTGGCCAACGGTCGGCGGCTCGGTAAGTTGTTCAAGCTACAGGGCCGCGGGCCTAAGTAAGCGGGCCAGGAGGGTCCTAAGCCACGACTTTTCAGTACGTTGGGAACATACTGCACCGCCGGCCTGCATTGCGGTTTTCTCTTGGCGAAACCACCGTCTCCTGGCATAATCGGGCTGCTGTTTAGGTTGTACTCATCCTGAAGTCGCACAGGGGTGAGGGGCTACAAGCAGCTTTGTGGCTCTTTTCTTTTTGGCGGTTGGGGATGGCCTGGCAGCGCAAAACTTAGATCAGGAGTTGAAGTAGTGAAAGAGAAAGGTATCGTCAAGTGGTTTAACGCTTCGAAAGGCTACGGCTTTATCCAGCGTTCGTCAGGGGAGGACGTCTTCGTCCATTACACGGCCATTCAAAACGAAGGCTATCGGACGCTGGACGAAGGCGCTGAGGTGGAGTTCGAGGTGACCCGCGGCCCCAAGGGCTGGCAGGCCGTACAGGTGGTCCAACTTTAACCGATCGCCAACAAAACTCAGCTTGAGTGTGGCGCGGGCCCCGAGGCTTTCGGGGCCCGCAATTTTTTTGGTGCCCGCCCGGGCGTACCACCGTGCTCGCTCGCCGTGCAGCTTTCGTTCGTGGGTCCCTATATAGGCAAAATCCAGGCGTTCGTGTATAACAGCCCCATGCCAAAGAATGACCAGCAAGCGCCGCGCGCTTCTGCCAAAGGCGCAAAGGCCAGGGTGGCTGGCGCTGCCGAAAGCCAGAGAAGGGAGGCTGTTTTGCCTGCCAGTGAGGTTCGCGTTGAGACCGATACCATGGGTCCGGTGCACGTGCCCGCCGAGGCACACTACGGCGCGCAAACCCAGCGCGCGGTGGAGAACTTCCCCATCTCCGGTATCCGCTTTCCTCGCCGCTTCATCCGCGCCCTGGGACTGATCAAAGGCGCGGCCGCCCGGGTGAACAAAGATCTGGGCTTACTGGAGCCGCAGTACTCGGCCGCTATCCTCCAGGCGGCGCAGGAGGTGACCGAGGGCAAGTGGGACGACGAGTTTGTCCTGGATATATTCCAGACAGGCTCAGGGACCTCGACCAACATGAATGCCAACGAGGTGATCTCCAGCCGGGCCAACGAGTTGCTGGGGGGCAAGAAGGGCGATCGCAAGCCAGTGCGGCCCAACGACGAGGTCAACAAGTGCCAGTCGTCGAACGACGTCATCCCTACGGCCATCCACCTGGCCGTGCTGGAGGCGCTCGAGCACGACCTGCGGCCGGCTCTGGAGGTGCTGGCCGCTGGGTTGGAAGCGAAGGCCGCCGAGTTCAAGGACGTGCTTAAGACAGGCCGGACGCACCTGCAGGACGCGGTGCCCATCACGTTGGGGCAGGAGTTTTCCGGCTACGCGTCGCAGGTGCGGCACGCCGTGACGCGGGTCCGGTCGGCGATGACGCACCTGGAAGAGGTGCCCATCGGCGGCACGGCACTTGGCACCGGGCTGAATGCGCCGGTCGATTTCGGCAACCGGATGTGCGTGCTGCTGGCCAACACCACCGGCATCCAGCTGCGGGAAGCGGAGAACACGTTTGAAGCTATGGGTTCCCGCGACGCATTGGTTGAGGCGTCCGGGGCGTTGAAAGTGGTGGCGGTGAGCCTGGTCAAGATCGCCTCCGACATCCGCCTGCTTTCCTGCGGGCCACGTACCGGCATTGCCGAGATCGCTATCCCCGAGATGCAGCCAGGCAGCTCCATCATGCCGGGCAAGGTGAACCCGGTGATCCCCGAAATGCTGATTCAGGTGGGGGCGCAGGTGATCGGCAATGACGCGGCGGTGACTCTGGGCGGCGTCTTTGGCCAGTTGGACCTGAACGTGATGATGCCGCTGATGACCCATAACCTGCTCCAGTCCACCGCGTTGCTGAGCACCGGCGCGCGAGTGTTCAAAGAGCGCTGCGTGTCCAGCGGGCCGGAGATGCCAGACAATCCGGACAACGTGAAGGGCATCGTGGCCAATCGCGAGCGCTGCCGCAGCCTTGTGGTGAACAGCCTGATGCCGGTGACCGCACTGGTGCCGCGGCTCGGTTACAAGGAAGCCGCCAACATCGCCCAAGAAGCGCACAAAACCGGCAAGACCGTGCGCGAGGTTGTCCTGGAGAAAAAGCTCATCCCGGAGCAGGAACTGGACGCCCTGCTGGATCTGACCGCCATGACCCGAACGGGCATCCGCAAAGGCGCCGGCGGCGGCTGACCTTCCCATGCTGGTCAAGACGCGCAGCGCCGCGGTCTTCGGCATTGACGCCTACCTGGTGGACGTGGAAGTGGACCTGTCCAGCCGGGGCATGCACGATTTCCTGGTGGTAGGCCTGCCGGACGCAGCGGTCAAGGAAAGCCACCATCGCGTCCGCGGCGCGCTGAAAAACTGCGGTTACTACTTCGGCCAGAGCGTCACCGTCAACCTTGCCCCAGCCGACAAGAGGAAGGAAGGCTCCGGCTTTGACCTTCCCATGGCCATGGGAATTCTCGGGGCTTTAGAGGTGGTTTCCTCTGAGCGGCTGGCCGAGTTCCTGTTCCTCGGCGAGCTGTCGCTGGACGGCTCGCTGCGCCCTATCCGCGGCACGCTGCCGGTGGCCGTGCTGGCCCGGGCATCCGGCATCCGGCACCTCGTGGTTCCATCTGCCAACGCGCGAGAGGCGGCGGTCGTCGAGGGGGTCTGCGTCTTTGCGGTGAACTCGCTGGGGGAGGCGCTGGCCCTGGTGAACGATGCGCCCGGTTTCACCGCAACCCAGGTGGACCGCCAGCAGGCCTTGGAGCAAAGCAGCGTTTATAACGTGGACTTCAGCGAAGTGCGCGGGCAGAAGGCTACCAAACGCGCTCTGGAAGTGGCCGCCGCCGGCGCCCACAACATCCTGATGATTGGGCCGCCGGGTTCGGGCAAGACGATGCTGGCCCGGCGCCTGCCCACCGTCCTGCCCGGCCTGAGCTTTGACGAGGCCATCCAGACAACCAAGATTCACAGCGTGGCTGGAGTGCTGGACCCGGCGCAGGGCCTGCTCTGCACTCGACCCTTCCGCTCACCGCACCATACCATCTCGGACGCCGGCCTGGTAGGCGGCGGGACCATTCCTCATCCTGGCGAGGTGAGCCTGGCGCACAACGGGGTGCTGTTTCTGGACGAGTTGCCGGAATTCCGGCGCAATGTGCTGGAGGTGATGCGCCAGCCTTTGGAGGATGGCGCGGTGACGATCGCCCGGGCCACCATGACCGTGGCCTTCCCCTCCTCCTTCATGCTCGCCGCCGCCATGAACCCTTGCCCGTAGGGCTTATTTCATTGCGACACCTATCTGTAAGAATCGAAAGGCCTGCCACGCGGTAGTTGTGTACGTGGATTCCGGGGACAATCGCTTGCAGAAGCCTCCGTTTGTGGTCCCTCGATAAAAACTCCCACTCGTGGAAGGGTGCAAACACCTGCGCCAGTTCCGCCGCAGAAAAGGACATTTCTGGGGACTCCCGCATCAGCATTTGCCGGTACAGCGCCTGGTCCCGCTCGACGGCGGCCAGGCGGCGATCCCGCTCTTCCTGCGTGATCACTCCATCGAAGTAGGTCCCGAGAACCCGCTCCCGCTTTCCGGCGAGTGCCCGCAGTTCAGACTGCAACCGCACCACCTGATTATTCTCGCCATCACGACCATGTCGGTACTGTTCCATCAAGTCTTCGAGGAAATCACCGTCAGTCAACCGTTGCGCAAAGAGCGAATCCAGTGACGCTTCCAGACGCTCGCGACGCATATAGCGGCTTTCGCACTTCCCGCTTAGCCGACGGTTCTTGCAGATGTAGTAATCACGCCCTCGATGGTGTGTGTAAATGATTTCATTGCAGGCGGAGCAGTTAAGAAACCCGTTGTAGACAAAGCGATGCTCATAATCCAGACGCGACCGCCAATGCCGCTCCCGCTTCAGGTCAAGCAATCTCTGCAGATGAGAAAATTCGTCTTCGCTCAGAATACCGTCCATTACCTTGACGCGAATAACTTCTTCCGGCGTCCGGGCCACCTTGGGCCGATCCGCCTGCCGACCGTCTTGTTTGGTACGTTTGGCTGCGGGCGAAGGGTCCCGCCGCTGAGAGTACACTCGCCAACCCGCGTAGATCGGGTTGCGCAGGATCACCCGTAGGTTAAAGGGGTCAATGCCAAGCTTCTCCCCCACAGCTCGGTAACTGGTTTCTCCCCCAAGAAAAAGGCGCACCGCTTCTCGCACCTTCTCGGCTTCCGCTTTGTAGTACCAGCCACGATGCTCGTCATACGCGACCCCGAACGGGAGAGTTATCCAAGATTGCGGGTGCTTGCCAGCGCGCCGGTTCTCTTCCTTTGCCGCCCACACGCGCTCCAAAATCTCGGTGCGCTCTAAGCCGGCGATGGCTGCCCGGATCGGTCCCATAAGCCGACCGGCCTTTGAAGACATATCAATCAGTCCGTCCGGGAGGTATAGCACCGTGCGCGTGTCAACGAAGGCTTGCAGCAGAGCGTAATCTGTAAAATTTTCTGGCCGCATCAGGCGCGAGAATTCCTTCGCCACAACACCATGAATCTGCGGTGACTCCATCAGCCGAAGTAGTTCTTTCATCTCCGGCGCCATCAGAACCGCTGCTCCCGAAACGTCGGCCATCTCAATAGTGCGAACAATCTCAAGGCCGTACTGCTGGGCTGTGCGCCTGTTCGCCGCACGTTGGGCCGGGACGCCGGCGCGACCCTCGGCCGCTTGCCCCTCAGTTGACACGCGGATGAGTTCGATCACCTTTTTGTTCATCGTCCAACCCGCAGAGTTTTCTTGCCAGCCGCAATACTGTTGATTGGTCCCCGCTTTCGAGCGCTGCCCGAAGGCTGGCGAGAGTTTCGCGCCTTTTGCGCGAGATTTCAAGCGCCGCCTCCAGGATTCCTTTGGAATTGGTGGGCTTGATCCGGTTTCGTGGACACGTTCCGAAAGGCGGATACGATGTCCAGAATGGGATCAACGAAGGCAGGGAGACGGGCGCGACGACAGTTCAGTGAGGAGTTCCGGATCGGAGCCGTTCGGCTGGTCTTGGATGCGGGCAAGACGGTCGGCGCCGTCGCGCGCGAGTTGGATCTGACGCCATCGGCCCTGGCGCAGTGGGTGAAGCAGGCACGTGCCGATCGGACGAAGGGCAAGACGGGGCTGACGACCGAGGAGCGCGCCGAGCTGGCGCGCCTACGCAAAGACAATCGCGAGCTGCGGATGGAGCGCGACGTCCTAAAAAAAGCCACGGCCTTCTTCGCGAAGGACCACCTGTGAAGTTCGCGTGGATCCAGGCGGAGAAGGCCACCTACCCGCTCACGAAGCTCTGCCGCTGGCTCGACGTCACGCGGAGTGGCTTTTACGCCTGGCGCGCGCGTCCAGAATCAACGCATGCACGCGAGGATCGCCGGCTGGCCGTGCTGGTGCGGGCGTCGTTTGAGGCGAGCAAGCAGCGCTACGGCAGCCCGCGCGTTCACGAGGATCTCCTTGAGCAGGAGGAGCACGTCAGCCGCAAACGGGTCGTGCGCCTGATGCAGAAAGACGGGCTGAAGGCGCGGCGGCGCAAGCGGTACAAGCTCACCACGATGAGTGATCACGATCAACCGGTGGCGGCCAATCTCCTGGACCGACACTTTGAGGCGGCCGCGCCGAATCAACGGTGGGTCGGCGACACGACGGAGTTCGTCATCGGCGGCAGCGGGAAGCTCTACCTTGCGGCGATCTTGGATCTGTTCTCCCGGTTCATCGTGGGATGGGCCGTGAGCGCCGTCAACGACCGCCATCTGACCATCAAGGCGCTCCAGATGGCGCTGAAGCGCCGCTGCCCCGACGCCGGTCTGCTGCACCATTCCGACCAGGGCGGCACCTATGCGAGCGAGGACTACCAAGACGTGCTCGACACACACGGTATCATCTGTAGCATGAGCCGCCGGGGCAATTGCTACGACAATGCCGTGATGGAAAGCTTCTTCTCGACGGTCAAGAGCGAACTCCGCGAGCACTTCGACAGCAACGGCGAGGCCAAGATGGAGTTATTCGACTACATCGAAGTGTTCTATAACCAGCGGCGGCGCCACTCGACGCTCGGCCAGATCAGTCCGGCCGCCTTCGAGCGACGCGTGGCGGCGTAGGGCATGGACGCTGCCGTCCCTGTGGACGCGGAAAACGCGTCCACGAGTGACTTGGAAAACCGCACAGAACGCGGTTTCCCACAGCGTCCACACCCATTATCGCGTTCATGAAAGGAAGAAAAAAGAGAGAGACTCAACCAACGTAACTAAACCGTCCACTGAATCGGATCAGGCTCATGGGCGGCGTTCCGGGCTGTGGGTCGCGGCTCATTCGTGGTTCAGAACGATGTACTCCGCAACTTTCGCAGCATGGCTTTGCTACCGGCATCTACGCCACACCGGCGGGCATGTTGCTCCTGCCGTTTCTTCCGCTGGACCCGTGCCGCCTCGATGCCCGGCAGGAGGCAATCGCAGCGCCGCACGGTGTTTTCATTAACCTGAATCCAGCCGCTCGTGTCGGCACAGTTCTCACAAAATCTACCGGTGTCCTCCGGGTCGTAACTTTTCTGGCGCTGTGTCGTTTGTGCGGCCTTGCTGATGGCGGCCACACTGGGGAAGTAGTCGTAGTTCCTCAAGCACCACGCACAAGCCTCGGACAATAGTTCTGGCGACAAATGGGCCAGGCCCTCAGCGTAGACGGCAGCGTGCGGTTCAGTAATCTCCCGGTTCCAGGAGGCGCTGAACTGGAACAGCCAGTGTTTGAGTGCCGCCAGGAATTGCTCGTTCGAGCGCGGTAGCAGTTCGGATGATTTTTTGCTGTTCATAAGACAGGGTTCCCTTTAGTGGTTTTCCGAAGCGGTCTAGTGGTCCGCCAGCGTATTTCGCTAAATTTCTGAGCCAGAAGTGTGGCGGCTCGCTGTGATTTGCTTCGCTTGCGAATCGGTGTTGGAGGCACACCAAAATCTGCTCCGTGGTCCAGGAAGGGTTTTCGCGGAGGAACAGGGCGAGGTTTCGTCCTTCTGTCGGTCCCCAGGGGGCCGTCGGCACCCCAGGGTTGCGTTCGCGCCAACCTTGCTGGATTGCATTTCTGACTTCAGGGTGCCGGGTGTCAACTTCGCCCGTGGCCGGTGCTTTTGGACGTGCCACAAGGCCCTTCTCCTGGGTTCCCTTAACATGTGTACCCTTAAGCGGAAGGTGGTTCCGCTGGTTTCTGCTGTCATTTTCCGCTGGCTCTGCGCTTGTTTTCCGCTGGTGGCGGAACGTGGTTCCGCTGGCACCGGAATCTAATTCCGCTGGCGGGAGCCATTCGGACTTGTCAAGCAAATGGTAGACGTTATTCAAAAACCCGCCGCTTTCGGCACGTCGGCGCTCCACCGCTATCAGGCGGAGGCGCTCCAAAAGGTGGAGGTATTTACGAACGCTACGGGCACTGATGCCATGTTGTTCGGCGATTCTTTGTTCGGAAGGAAAGCAGGACTCATTCCGGTCAACGTGCCGACATAGGCTCAAGTAGATAGCTGTGCCAATGGGTCCCAGCACCTTCGCGTAGCCATTCAGGTACAAGTCGTCTACCACGAAGTATCCCTTTCGCCTGCGGTCCCTGACCTGGAATCCTGCGTTCACCTCGTCGCCTCCAGGGTGACGCGCTTGCTAGCCCTCGCTGGGCGACGCACGTCATTTCCCATCCCGCCCGGTGGTTCTGCTGGATGGACTCTTTCCGCGAGCCAGGTACACACAACTTCCGAATCCAGCCGAACCAGACGCCCCACCTTTACGAAAGTGATTTCTCGCAAAGAAACCGGGGGGCCTTTTCGTGGAAAAGCTCTATTTGGCAGTGTTCTGTGGGCGCACTGCCTTATCCTGGCATTTCTCGGCTTGCGGGGTTCCTATGTGGTTGGCGATCAGGTCGGCCCTGAACTCCATGGTTCTTCGTGAGCCGCCGGGAGCGACTAAACCGTCTAGCCTATTTGCAGCAGTGTGCCGTGACCCCCTACAGTCACCATCGCGCACGGGCGCCGAAACGGACTATTTTCTTTCCATCTCCGCGTGCACTTCCAACGTCTGTCCTGCCGCAATCGAAATCTTGCGCTCCCAATCCTTGAAACCCTGCTTTCGCAGCTTGGCGTTGTACTTTCCCGGCGCCAACGTTTGGGACTGTGGACTGACTCCAGCGTAAGCTCCGTCGATTTCGACTTCAGCCCACGCAGGATCGGAAGTTATCTTCACGGCACCTTTCTGCTCTTCGCTCGGTGGAACGTCTAGTTCGGCCTTTACACCTTTCTTAAACAGCCACTTCCGGTCCTTTTCATCAGCATAAATAGGCTTGCCTGTATGGAATGTGAGGGCATCTAGGCCCGGATTTCCTTTATGAACTATCGGCGGCAACCTTCTGAATGACTCCAACGTCAGTATTGATGCGGGTTCCAGCATCAACATTGCCTTCCGGAGGTGTACACCGAATGGGTGAGAGCCAAAAACAGGCGTTTCAACTGTCATTCAACCGGTTTCTGCGGGTCACATTTCAGGGATCGCGAATCACTTCCGACGGCGGTCTGATTCTGGTGCGCGAGTTGGACGAACGTTTGGGGTTCGGCGAACTTATCGAACAGCACTTGATCGACTCTCGGGGGAAGAACACTCGGTTGCCCCTCGCTGACTTGCTGCGGCAGTCCATCTACAGCCGCTTGGCAGGATACGAAGACGTCAACGACGCCGAGCGGCTTTCCCAAGATCCGACGTTCCGGCTGATCGGTTCGGAGAAGATCTGGGAACGTGGCGCAGCCCTGACTTCCCGGTTACAGTCGTTCGAGACAGAACTGCTGACGCAAGACGAGAACCTTGCTGGTTTGGCAGCGATCAACCGGGATTTGATCGCCAGGGCGGAAGCTATGGATGCGCCGCGCCGGGTGGTGCTGGACATGGACAGCACCGAGATCCCGGTCTACGGCGAACAGGAGCAGAGCGCCTACAACGGGCATTTCGAGTCGAGTTGCTATCACCCGTTGTTGCTGTTCAGTCGCGAGGGTGACTGTCTGGCGGCCAAGCTGCGACCCGGCAACGTGCACAGCGCCGAGGATTGGGAAGAACTTCTCCTGCCAGAGATCGAACGGCAGCAGAAGCTGGGCAAGGAAGTGGTGTTTCGCGCCGACGCCGCCTTCGCCAAGCCGGAGATCTACGACGCACTGGAGGAGCGGGACGTGAAGTATGCGATTCGCATCCCGGCCAACGACAGTCTGGAGAGGGACATCGCGGAGTTGTTGACGCGGCCAGTGGGGCGACCGAGCCACAAGCCGGTGGTCTGGTACAAGAGCTTTCTCTACCAGGCAGCCAGTTGGAAAAAGGCGCGGCGGGTGGTGGCGAAGGTGGAGTTCCACTTTGGCGAACTGTTCCCTCGCGTGGGGTTCATCGTCACCAATCTGGAGACCGACAGCCGGGCGGTGGTCCGGTTCTACAACAAGCGGGGCACCGCAGAGCAATGGATCAAGGAAGGCAAGCAGGCGGTAAAGATGACCCGGCTGAGTTGCCATCGGTTTCGGTCGAACGAGGTGCGCCTATGGCTGAGCCTGATCGCCTACAACTTGGGAAACCTGTGGCGGCGGCTGGTGCTACCGAAGAGGATCAACAACTGGTCGCTGACGAGTTTGCAGCAGCGGCTGGTGAAAACGGGAGGACGGCTGGTGAAACATGCGCGATATTACTGGCTTTTGCTGGCCGAAGGGCACTTGAGCCGGAGGCTGTTCAGCAGCATGCTGCGAACGATCTCGGCACTGCCGCTGCCAGACGGCTAGCGACCCAGGAGAGAGGGTAATTTTAGGTGCTCAGAAGTGGTCGGGCCGGACAAGTGTCAGCGGCGAGGCAGGCTGGGCAGGCGAAACCCGCACAGCGACTCCGAAGAACAGCCAAAATGTGCCGCACTACGACCTCAAAGAGGCCCGGGCGATTTGCGATTGACACGACAGGGTAAGAGGCATAGGTTTTCGGGTGAAGGGGAAGCTCAAAATGGAAATTCCGGGTAAGAGATTAGACCCTGTTTCACTTGACGGACTAAGTCCGCAAGCCAGAAGGGGTGAACCATGAGTTTGTCGAAGATCGTTGCTCTGGGCACCGGGATTTACCATCACTACGGCCTGGAAGCTGCACTGAAAGGGATTCATCGGGCCGGGTGCGGCTATGTGGAGATGGCAGCCAACCCACCACATGCAGAACACGTTTCCCTCGACATGGACGACGCCGCAGTCGAGGCCCTGCTGGCCAAGCTTCAGCAGTACCGTCTCAAGGTCGTGGCTCTAAACGGCAACATCGGCATGATGAGGAAAGGCGACGTCGAGCGATCCAAGAAACTCATCAGCCTTGCTCCAAAGCTTGGCGCCGGGGTTGTGGTGAATACACTCGGCGGAGCCGGCCTGGAAGAGGACTTACCCCCGTTTCTGGCCAACGTCGGGGAGGTGGCGGACCATGCCCGAAAAAACGGTGTCACGATTGGCCTGGAAGTGCACGGCAAGCACACTGCCAACGGCAAACTCGCTTTGGCCACGGTTCGCGCGGTCAATGACCCAAACGTTAAGATCAACTACGATACCGCCAACTGCATCTATTTCGGCGATACCTTGCCCTACGAAGACCTGCCGGTTGCTGTCCCCGAAATGGCGCACATCCATCTGAAGGATAAGATCGGCGGCAAGGGAGTATGGAACTTTCCGCCCATAGGAATGGGTGAAATTGACTTCGAAAGGGTGCTCAACATCTTGGACGACGGAGGCTATCGAGGTGCGCTGAGCGTGGAGATCGAGTTCGACGACCGGGGCTGGCCTCCTGTTGCCGAGGTGGACGAGGCTGCAAGCTCCGCCTATCGCACCCTCATGCGATTGCTGGAGACGCACTAGCAGGAGCTGAGGGTTTCTGCCCGCGGCCGTGTCAGGCGCTGAGGTTCTTGAACGACTCCTTCATCTTGCGAAACTCAGCTAGGATACCCTTGAATTGCTTCTTATGCGCTTTCATCTGCAAGCCACGCTCCCGATTTTGGTCGTCGGTCCATTCAACGAGAATGAGGTGCTGACGCGATTTGTGGAGGATTCCGACTAACGCAATTGGTGCTAGCAAGACACCAACCGCAACCCATTTGGCGACCCTCCTGGTCGTGGCCTGTCCATACGTCAGCCTTGTTACTCTGTCGACCGGAATTGTCACCGGCGGAATCACATCCTTCTTGAAGCCAAAGGTGACTTCCTTTTCGGTGACGTAGAGTCTGTTGTCCCAAGATTTGCGGACTTTCTTTATATCCTCATCCGCAAAACCGGCACCTCCAAGGTACTTGATGCCCTTCGGGAAATTTTCTCCATAGGCCGAAGGGAGTATCAAAGATACACAAAAAAGTGTCACGATCAGCTTCTTCGTACCTTCACGACGCGCACTGAGTTGAATCATCACTTGCCTCCTTTCGCGCGACCCGTCGGCGAGCCAAAGTAGTACCGTGTGCGGACGAACGGTCCAAACCCTCTTCCTTTGCCACCTGTGCCCCTCAAGGAGAACTGAGAACGCGGATGGTAAGTAGAGAAATCAATCCCCCTTGCCGATAACCTACGCTCCCCTCAGGAGCTAGTCAAGAACGGGCCAGTGTGGCCTTTATTAGAGGTCGGGGAGGGTGATCCTAGGCGACCTCACTCCGGGACTCGTGCTTCCTCTTTACTTAATGGTTTAATTCAAGCGGTAGGAATACGTTAGCAGTGGTGGTTACAAGGCCAGCCGTAGTCGAATGGTTGGCGATGCAACCACTTCAGGTCGCTCTCAAACGCCAACCTGCCTACGCCGCAAAGTCCAGCCGCAGGTATAAGTTGCGGGGCGCCGTAATGAGATAACCCGCAGCCCTGTGGTTTCTTCAACGATTCTACCCGCGAGTGCCACTGCACTCCGGGCGTGATCCAGCGTTACGTTTCAAAGATTTCCGGCCCGCTGCTGGACCGCATTGACATCCACGTTGATGTCCCGGCAGTGAAGTACCGCGAGCTGCGCTCCGAGCAGAGCGCGGAAGATTCGGCGGCGATTCGCGCCCGGGTGGAACGCGCCCGCGCCACGCAACTGGAGCGCTTCCGCAACGACGGCATCTACGCCAATGCCCAGATGAGCACCCGGCTCATGCGCCGCCATTGCCCGATTGACGAGGCTTCCGAGAAGCTGCTGGAGACCGCCATTAGCCGCATGGGGCTTTCCGCCCGCGCCCACGACCGCATCCTGAAGGTGGCCCGCACCATTGCCGACCTGGAAGGCTCTTCCGCGATCCAGTCCCGCCACATCGGTGAAGCCGTTCAGTACCGCTCGCTCGACCGCACCTACTGGGCCTAGTTTGGAACGGCCCTCCCGAATTAGTTCTGGTCGTCTTGGAATTTGACATGCCAGTGCGTGCCGTCACAGAAAGGTTTGTTCTTGGATCCTCCGCATCGGCAGAGGGTGTACTGCTCCTCCGAGGCTCCCTCACCACGGATCACACCTGCGAGTTCAGGTCCGCCGGTGACAACGTAGGGGCCGTTCTTGGCGACGGTGATTGCTGGCTCACGGTCCTGGTCCCGGTGTTCGACTCCTTCAAGGGAGTAACTAAGAGCCCCTGACGGACATTTCTTTATCGTCTTGACGATCTCTTCCGAAGTCGCGCCATCCGGGTCAATCCACGGTTCTTTTCCGTACAGGAAAACCTTTGGCAACCCCTCCGTGCAGAGCCCGGCATGCGCGCAGATTCCCCGGTTGTCGTGGATGGCGATTTCGGCTCCGACGTAGTTGTCTCGCTTGTCTTCAGCCGTGCCTTCGAGCTTGCCGTCGGAAAAACCGATCTTGGCATGGGTCCCGTCGCAGAACGGTTTTTTCGCCGAACCGCCACAGCGGCAGAGTGCGAATACTGGCTTGGTTTGGATCTGCTCGCCGCTAGAGTTGCGAAGCTTCTCAAGGCTGTTCACGACGTAGGGTCCGTTTGGAGCGGTCGTGATTTTAGATTTCTTTTGTTCACCCGAATCCATAACGCTTCTCCTTGGTCTGTCAACCTAGAGTCTATCAACCTGGACGAGCGGCTGCAGGCGCTAGACAGAGCCCACTATTATCCAATGACAGAGGTTGGAAGAACACCCCTGGATCCAAAACGAGTCCGACTCTCAGAACGCGATGCCAAGCCCGGTGACCAAGCCGTAGTCGTTGCGCCGCACCTGGAGCGGTGGCTGGCTGTCGTAGTGGTTGAACAGGCTGAGGTTCCAGCTCAGCCGGCTCACCATAGGGATTCGCACTCCGCTGTCCAGTGTGACCCGGTAGCGGCCGGACTGGGTAAAGTTAGGCAGCACCGATAGCTCGGCTTCGAGTTTGACGCCGCTCGCGACCGTAGTCTCCCATTCGAGACCGGCCAGGCCTTCAACGCTTGTATGGGGGGGAACCGGATCACCCGGCTGTAGGCGAAACTGTTCGTTTTCGAAAGTGAATCCTCCGAGAAGCGACAAAGTGGTTCGGCCCGAGTGGATGATTTTCCGGCCCAATCCCCCTCCAAGATTGCTGCGCAGGTTTAGGCGCCTGCGGTCATCGCGCTCGAAGCGCGAGAGGCCGAAGACGAACGTATCGTCGTTAAGAAACCGGTCGTAGCGGAGGCTGGCCTGCTGTTGGCTGTTGGTGGGAGCGCCCGACTGGCTACTGAAGAGAGAGGAGGCGTTGGCCTGCACTTCGTATTTTGGCTTACGGTACCGGGTGTTGATCCTGAGTGAGGACTGGCTGTTATTAGAATTCCCTCTCGCGATGCTGTAGCCGAGGTCCACGGTGCCCTGAACCTGGTCCCAAAAGGTTTCCGGACGCGCTTCTTTAGCCGACTTCATGCCGACAATGGCGGGCCGCGCCACCGTGACCGCTTTCTCTGCAGAAACGATCCGAAGCCCCTGGTCGGATTCCTCAATGCGCCCGCGCACACGCAGTCCGCTGTCCAGTTCCACTTCGACAGGCTGATCGGTCGAAATACCCTCGATCATTCTCCAATCAATCTTCACAACACCGGCATAGCTGGTTTCCAGCGAGAGGCTGCGCTGTTCCAGCTTTTGGATCTGCCCGCTGAGACGGTCTGCATTTTTCAGCTTCACCACGTCTGCCCGGCACGCCACGCCAACTGCCAGGATCAGGCCGAAAACGAAAACAGCCATGCGGCTCTTGTGGAGGTTCATGAGGAATCAGTCATTTCCTTTCTTGACTCAGAGGAGTGATAGGCGATGAGTGTCTCCGGAAAGAAGGTCACCCGGCAGCCAATGACGCGGCCCTTGGGAAACAGCCGGCGCAGATCGCGCCTACTGAGTGCCCGCAAGCTCGGATACGGCGTTTTCCCCAGTATCCGAACGAGACGCCGCTGCCAAGGTTCAGGCGCAAACTGGATGAAGGGCAAGTGGTAATGAGGCTCGATGGGATACCAGAAGTTGGGAGTGGTCACGAACCAGCTTCGTCCCACCCGAGACACTTCGCTGGCAAATCGCTGCTGCTCTTCCCACGTCGGCAAATGTTCCAAGACGGCGTTGCAATAGACGATGTCAAACGACTGATCGGCAAAGGGCAGCGCGCACCCATCTAATGCCACCGCCTTTACAGTGGGAAAACTCCCGGCATAATCCTGAATGTCGGCGAGAGAGAGGCTTCCGCCGATCACGCGCTCGCAATGGGGATAGAAAGTTTCAAGCTGATCGGGCAAGCCAATCTGACTTCCAGTGGCACCAATGTTGAGGACCCGGCTTTCCGGTGTGGGGCGCAGCAACTGCCGGAATAGCTGATACTTTTTCTCGCGCGATTTGCGGTGAAGACGCGTGAAGAGTCGATTCATGTTAGATCGCCAAGGAACGCGAAAGAGGCGCCTTCCACCCCTACTCTATATGTATGCCATGCGTCGCCAGTCGAAAGCTAGGACCGCCTGCCGGCCACTACCATCGGCGGCCTTAGATGCCATTCTTGAGCTGGGGCGTTGGCAACTGCCGCCTTTAGGAAGGCCAGCAACAGTGTGCAACCGGTATATAATCCGAACAAAGCAATGGGACGGGACCGACTGGCCGCGCGGAGTTTCCTACTGTCCACCCTGCTGGTAGCGGTCGCATTTGGGGTAGCGGCTGCGGCGACGACGGAGACGCTGGCGCCTGTTGTTCAGGTCGCCGTGAACTATGCGCCCGGCAAGAGCACGATGATCAGCGGCTTTCTGGTCGGTGGCGGCCGCTTCGTCCTTACCCAAGCGAGCATCCTGCATGGGGCCTACGACACCGCCGTGGCCTTCACGAATACGGACGTCTTGGACCCGGTTCTGGAGCGCTTCGACGGCCGGTTGAATATCGCCGTGCTCCGGCTACCCAGGCCGGTGAGAGCCGAGTTCGCAGCAGTGGCCGAGCTACCGTCCGGCGAACTCCGGGCTACCATCGTTGGTGCGCCGACCGCCTTTGAGACCGGCAAGCTCTCAGTGTTTCTGAAGCCGTTGGCCGGCGGCCGGCGCTGGGAGATCGTGCCAGCCATTCCGCTCGCCTTCCGGGGCGCACCCATTCTGGATTCCGCAGGCAGGCTGTTGGGCATCGCCGTTGAGGAACCCGAGAGCACTTCTGTGGTGGGAATTCCGGTATCGGAACTTAGGGACTTGGTTCCTGATTTGGCGGTGCGGCGGTCGAGTGCGACGGTGGCGGCGCCGGCGCAGCCACCGGCGCGGGCTTCGCAATCCGCGGCAGTGCCGCCAGCCTCGGCGAGTAGCGCGGCAAGGCCGGCCGCGGAGCCAAAGGTGGAAGGAGAGCCAGCGCCGCCACCGGCTCGGGCTTCGCAATCCGCCGCGGTGCCACCAGTCTCAACGAGTAACGCGGTAGCGCCGGCCCCGGAGCCAAAGGCGGAAGGAGAGTCGGAGCTGCCTAAAACAGTCCTGGAACCAATCGAGCGGCCACTGGCTGGGGTTTCCGCTTCGGTTCCGGCAGCAAAGGTCGAAGTGCAGCCCCCTCCCGAACCTGCACCCACTGTGGCCGGCAGGCCACTTCCCGAAGAGGTGGAAGCCGAGGAAGGGGAGGCCCGGAAGTCGGCAGCCGGGTCGGAGACGGCAACGACCGGGCGCTCGTCAGCGAAGCAAGCCTCCTCTCCCCTTCCCACCGCCGCCGACCCGGGTGGCTGGGAAGTCCGGATCCGCCAGGATCCTGATGACATCCAGTTGCGCCTCCGCTACGCGGATGCGCTCCTGGGTGCCGGAGATTATCGACAGACGGTGGCGGTGCTTGAGAAAGCACAGCAACGGTTTCCCTTGGTGCCGCGTGTGTACTGGTACCTGGCTCACGCCTACTGGCACCAGTCCTTACACAAGCCAGACGGCGGCCGCCGGCGCTCCATGGAAAAGAAGGCATACCGCAAGAGTTTGGCCGCGTTTGAAACTTTCCTAGCTTTGGCTCCGGACGATCCCCGTGCCCCTGAAGCCCGCTACCGCCTGAACCTGCTCAAGCAGGCGCAGTACGGGCGGCGATAGCGCTGGGAGCCCGTCTAGACATATTAACGATCCGGGTCTTGTGCGAATTCCCGATTAAGTGGTCAGGCCGACTAACTCAGAGGAGGATTTCCGATTGTGCCTCTCCTCCCACCACGAGTATACCCCTCCTGCTTTCAGGTATGACGATTCTGGTTTTCGTTCTCATCTTGCACTCTGAACCGATCCTCAGCTGCGGAGGACCACCTGAAGAGATTGGCGCCAGGTGTGGTTGAGGCCGATGCGCCGCGCCGGAATTTCCGGCGACAGGTAGCGCAGCAGCAAGTCGGTCAGGGAGTGAAATTCAAACACCGGCGCCACCAACCACAGCAGGGGTGGCTCGGCGCGCAATTCGACGCCAGAGAAATAGCCCAGGCTGCGAAACTCGCCGCGTTCCTGGTGCCACTTGACACGCATCCAATAGTCGAGAGCCTGAAGGGGCAGGTTGGGGTCGGCGGAGGCTTTCAGCTCAATCACCACCAAGCGGCCCGTCCGGGTGAGGGCCAGCAGGTCAATGATGCCACGCTGCCGCCCCGCCACCGCCGGCACCTGGGAGTAGACGAAGCGCGGGTCGAGGTCGCTCGAAAGCACGCCGATGTCGCGGACTAGCAGCGATTCCAACCACCGCTCCGCCTGCGTCGTGTAAAAAGGATGGCGGCGGTTGGTGGAATCGGCCGCGCGGATCCGCCCGATGTCCTGGGCCAAGCGCTCGGCCTGGGACAGCGATTCCGAAACAAGTGGCTGCCAGTGACTACCGCGGCCGAACGTCGCGCCATCGGGTCCGGCGCGGGCAAATTCCAAGCCGTTGATACGGCAGGTGAGGCCGGCGCCGGGCCGCACCGCCATCTCCACTCCCGATCTTCCGCCCAGGCGCCGCAAGAGTCCCAGCGCTTCCGCGGGTGCCGTTGCCGCTGGGCAGGGCATGGGCAGTTCGGTACGCAGATTGGCGTACTCACCCTCTTCGGCGCGACGGACGGTATCTTCGGGCGAGAAAGCGAACAGCTCGAATCCAGCTAATTCCTGGTTGAGATAGCGCCAGCGGAGCGCGGTCCTCTCGACAAAGCGCTCTGGCAGGAAAAGCTTTAATCCGGCCACCAAGCGCTTTGACCGCGCCGCGCTGTGCCGCAGAGAGTCCAGCCAGGCCAGCCCTTGGGTGAGCGCGGTGGCAGCCGCGGCTTCGCCCTCCTCCTCCGCGCAGCCGACCACCGCCCAGTCGCTCTTGCCGCGCGAGAGGACGGCTCGTGCCGTCTGCGAAGAAAGGGAGCGCTCCAGGTCTCGCTCCGCGGTCAGTTGTTTCAGCTTCCAGCCGGGGAAGGTGTGCGCCAGCAGCTTGCGCAAGCGCGCGGCGAAGCGGCTGCGCACCGCCTCCCGCTCGAGTTCCGGCGCACCCTTGGCGGAGGCCACCAGTCGCACCAGTCCCTGCCCGGCGCCGAAGCGCTGGTAGGCCAGCACCAGTTCCCCAGGTTTTTGACGACGTACCTCGAGGATGCGGCGAACGATGCTGCGCGATTCATCCCAAACCTCAAGCAACACTTTGCCGCGCTGAGCCTCCACACTGAAGCGGCCCGGCTCCAGCGGCATCGTCTCGCCGCCCACTTCCTTCAGCACTGGACGCTGATTCTTGCACCCGGTGACAAAGGAGAGGATGCGATCGCGGAGTTCTTCGGGGGAGACGGCGGACATGAGTTTGAGGCTGAGAGGAGAATTATGAGTTCATGACGGATGACTCTTCACTCTTCAACCAGCACGCCCTTGTCCAGGTGGCGTACGGTGCGGGCGTAGCGTGTGGCGCGAACATCGTGCGTAACCAGCACAATGGTTTTGCCGAAATCTCGATTCAGTCGTCCGAAAATTTCCAGCACTTCCGAGGCGGACTGTGCGTCCAGGTCGCCGGTAGGCTCGTCGGCCAGCAGCAGGGTGGGGTCAGTGACGAAGGCACGTGCGATGGCCACTCGCTGCTCCTGTCCGCCGGAAAGCTGCCGCGGATAGTGCTCGGCGCGGTCGGAGAGGCCAACCAGCTTCAGTGCGGTCAGCACGTGCTGGCGGCGCTCGGCCCGCGACAGTCGGGTCAGCAACAGCGGCAGCTCCACGTTTTCAAACGCCGTTAGCACCGGGATCAGGTTGAAGGTTTGGAACACGAATCCGATATGGTGGTTGCGCCAGCTCGCCAGCTCGCTCTCGGACATGCGGGTAGGCTCGGCATTCAGGACTGTCAGACCGCCGGAACTGGGTTGGTCGATGCCGGCGATCAGATTCAACAGCGTGGATTTTCCCGAACCGGACGGCCCCATCAGCACCAGGAAATCCCCCTGGGCCACGTCCAAGGTAATCCCGTCCAGCGCGCGCACCTCGATGGAATCGCGCCGGAATATTTTTTTCAACTGGTGCACTTCGATGAGCTTAGATGCCATGTGGATTAGATTTCCGAGCGCAGCTCCGGGATTGCAAGTTCTTGGCTTGGCTTGCCTGCGCCTACTGCCTACTGGGCGTCCGGACGCGCTGGCCGTCCTTTAAAGCTTCGGGATTGCTCACCACGACAACTTCGTCTCCGTTCAGCCCGGAGAGAATGCGGATGGAACCGCCGGTCTGGGAGCCCAAGCGGACCGTCTTGCGCGCCGTGCGTGAATTTTCCACTGCCAGCACCGTAGGCTGGCCTTCGGCCTGAAATACTGCGGCGCGCGGCACCATCAATTCCCTTTCGCGGACCTGGCCGCCCTCGGGATCTTCAAAGAACACTTTGGCGTTCATTTCCGGGCGCAGGTACTCGTCCGGACCCTCAACCTGCACCTTCACCTGCACGGTGGCCTTCTGCCGGTCCGCTTCCGGGGCGATCTCAGCGACCACGCCGCTGTAGCGCCGGTCGGGGAACGCATCGGGCACGACCCGACAGGACTGGCCCAGCGAGACGCGGGCGAACTCGCTCTGACTAATGTCTAACTCCACTTGCAGGTCGTTCAAGTCGGCCAGCGTCACCACTGACGATTTGGCGCCGCGCTCGCCCACGAACATGGTGGTCACCATTTCCCCCTGCTCCACAAGGCGCTCCAGAACAGTGCCGCTGACAGGGGACCGGATCCGGGTGGCCTCCAGTTGCGCTTCGGCGAACTGCAGGGTGCCGCGGGCCTGCTGCACCTGAGCGCGCGCCTGGTCAATTTCTTCCTGGCGGGGTCCCAGGCGGACCAGCTCGTACTGCTTTTCGGCCGCTTCTACCTGGGCCTTCACCATGTCGGATTGGGCGCGCGCGTTGTCCAGAGCTTCGCGGGAAACCACGCCCTCTTGCGACAGGCTCTCGGCACGTTCTAGGTTGAGTTTGGCGTTCCGCAGGTTTGCCTGCGCTTCTTCGAGCTGGGCCCGGGCACGTTCGATTTCCTGTGGCCGCGACCCAGCCTCCATCTGGCGCATGCGCGCCTCCGCAGCTTGCAGCGTCCCGCGTGCCTCTCCTACCTGAGCCCGGTACTCCCGGTCGTCGAGCCGCACCACCATCTGATTCTTCTGCACGGGGTCGCCCTTCTCCACTCCAATCCAGGTGACCCGTCCCATCACCTTGGTGCCGAGCTGGATCTTGTGATGGGGCACGACGTAGCCGCCAGCCACCAGCACGGCCACGGGTTGGCTCATTTCCATCCCGGTCACGCGGGCCACCTGCACCAGCGGGGGGCGGGCGCCGAACCAGACTGCCAACGCCAACAGCCCCACGGCACCGACTGTGAGCGGAACAAGTACGCTGCGGGACAGACGTGGGCCTGGGGACGGCTTCGACTCCCGGTCAATCCGTAGCGTCTCCAGTTCCTGCGAGAGGCGATCCTTCATTGGTACCCATCTCCCCTCGCTAGTTCATCAAGTTGTTGAAGAACATCTGGCATGGCCACTCGCTCACGGTCGCGGCTCGGTAGTGTCTGCCTTTCTGTCTTCCCTACCAGGCACGTTCTTACTCGCGCAGTCCCAGCACTGGCGGTTTCTGCGCCGCCAGTCGCGCTGGTAGCAGGCCGCCTACGACGCCCACCACCGCCGCAAACATCAGGCCCTGCCCCATCAATGGCGGCGTAATGCGAAATTGAAACGCCAGTTCGGCGAAGGTGGAAAAATTCACGGTGCCGGTGGACAGGCCGTGAACGGGAAGTGCCAGCAGACAGCCCAGCACGCCCCCGGCCGTGGCCAGCAGCACCGATTCGACCAAGAGTGCCAGCATCACCAAGGCCCGCGAGAACCCCAGCACTCGAAGCGTGGCGACTTCCCGCGCCCGGTAGGCCACCGTGGCGTACATCGCGTTCATAGCCGCAAAGCACGATCCGACGGCCATCACCAGGGCGATGAAGGTGCCCAGCACCTTGATCGGCGTCGAGGAACGTGTCTGATCGCGGTAGTAGGCCGGCTCGGGACGTGCCTGGAGGTGGAGCTGGCGGTCCTCGCTGATGCGACGGGAAAGTTCACCCACCGCAGCGGCGTTCTCGGCCCGCAGCAGAACCGAGGAGTACATCCCGCTCCGGTTGAAGTCGTCGGCGACAGCGCTGACGTCGGTCCACAGCTCCGAGTCGTAAGCGCTCCCGCCGGCTTCGATGAGGCCGACCACACGCCATTCACTGGGCCCAAGCCGGATTGTGGAACCCAGCCCCAGCCCGAATCGGCGCGCCATTCGGCGGCTGCACACCAATTCCCGCAGGCCGCTTCGATAGTTGCGGCCTTCCACCAGACGCACCTGCTCGCGCAGCAGGAATCCGGCCGGGGTGGTCCCGCGCAGGATGACGTGGGTTTCGTCGCCCCCGGCCCGCGGGATGAAAATCAACACCAGCACTTCAGGTGAGACCAGCGGTTCACCCGAGCCGTCTTTCTGTATTCCTGGGAGGTACTTTAGAGTTTGCAGGGTGGGCACGGGCAGGCTGCTGTTGGTTTCCACTTGCGAACCCTGCCGGATCACCACCAGGTTCAGTGGGTGCCCGGTTTCGGCAAAGACGCTTTCCAGGCCCTGCACCAGGGCCATCACGGAGATAAAGATAGCCACGGTGGCGGCGACGCTGATGATGGCCATGGCAGTGCCGGTGCGCCGCACTAGCAGGCTGCGAAGGCTGTACTTCAGTGGAATGGCCATATGGCTCAGCCCACGTGCCGGAGGGCCTGCGCAATAGGTAGTCCGGCAGCGCGCAGGGCGGGCACGGCCGCCGCCACCAGCCCGATGGCCAACGCCAGGCTCATGCCCAGCACCATTGCCTCTGGCTGGACCCGGAGCTGGATCAGAAAACCGCCGGTGGCGCTCTGCATGTCCAGGGTGGAATACAGCAGCTTGGCGCCTCCGCAACCCAGCAGTCCGCTCAGGAAACCAATCAGCAGCGCCTCGCTGAGCAGCAGCCCCAGGATCAGGTTGCGGGTGTACCCCAAGGTTTTCATCACCGCCACTTCCGACGTGCGCTCGCGAATAGACATGGCCATGGTTGCGGCCGTGACCAGCAGAATGGTGAAGACCACCACCGCCGAAATGCTGCCGATGAACAACTTCACGTTGCCCAGCATGTTGCTGAAGCTAAGCTGGAACGCCTTTTCGGTTTCGGTCTTAGTGGGAGCGGTGCTGTTGCGGAACATGTCGTCGACGGCCCGCGCGACTAAGGGAACTGCTTCGGCCGACTCGGCCAGGATGCAAAAGGACCCGGCCACGCCCCGGCCGTCCATCATCTCGTCGAAATAGTCGTAGTGAAACAGCAGCGTGGCTTCGTCGGGCGGGTTGGGGGAGGTGAAGCTACCCACCAGTTTCAGTTCCGCGTCAACGGGATAAATGGTGCCCCTCAATGTGATGCGATCGCCAATTTTCCAGCCAAACCGTTCGAACAGGCGGATGCCCGCCACTGCCGCCGTACGTTCTTTGATGAAGTTTTCCCGTTGCTGCGGGTCGATTTCCATCTCCGAATAAATCTTGAATTCCTTTTCGGCGTCCACGGCGAATTGGGCAAAGAAGTTCCTCTCGTCAATGTAAATGCCCCCGAACCAGTTGGCGACCATGATGTCCTTAACGCCAGGCACTTGAGCGATTTGCTCGCGGTAGGCCAGCGGCAGCGTGTTGGCGATGGAAACCGAGTGGCGCGTCCACAGGCGCAGATCGCTTTCCGGCGTGGTGGTGGTGGCTTGAAGCTCGTACAGCACGGTGTGCAGGGTGACCAGCAGGAATAGGGATGCCCCCAGGCTGAGCACCGTCAGAAGGGTGCGGCGTTTGTTCCGCACCGCACTTTTCAGCACCAGCGCTGCAAACTTCATGGGAGTCGAACTTGGAAGGCCGCGACCCTGGTTAAACCGTGGTTAAGACGCCCCGCCCAGGCGGCGCAAGATCTCCCCAACAATGGTGTCCACCAAGCCCGGGACCGCCTTCAAGTTCGGCATGGCCTTGTCCAGGGCGCCTTCTACTGCGGCTCGCACACCCGCCTCGTCTGGAACAGGCCCTGCCCCTTGCGGAGGTGCAGTGACCAGTGGCTGCGGCGGCGCAACAGGCTCTGGGGCTGGTGGTGGCGCGGCCTCTTCCGCCGGGGCTGGCGGTGTTGTGGGCTCAGGGGCAGCCAACGGAGCGGCCTCCGGGACGGAATCCGCAGGCGCTGTTGCTTCCTGGGGGGGCACTGGTGCGGGTTCCTCAACGCGCTCTAATAGGTCCGCCCAATCCACAGCGGGCGCTGGTTCTGGCGTGGCCGCTGCTACCGGCTCCGGAGGTGCCTTTTCAGCCTCCGCCGGACGTGCCTCTTCAGCTTCCGGAGGTGGAGCAGCGCCAAACACGGCGCGGTCCATGTCCGTAACGCGTTCAGGTTCGGCCACCCAGTGCTGGGCCGGCTCGGGTGCTACGGCGGCCATGGCCGCTGGCGCGGGCTGCTCTTCGAGTTCCGGCACCGTCAGCTCGGGGATGACAACATCCTCCGTGGCTACCTGGCTTTCTGCCGCTTCCGCATATTCGCCCACCGGCGCGGCCAGCGGCTCTTCGGCCTGAGCGATTTCCTGAGCCACTGCGGGCTCGGCGCCGTGGGCCGCAGCAGCCTGCAATTCCACCTCTGCCGCGGAAACAGCAGGTGCTGGCGCTTCCACTGCGGCTGAGGCAGGGGCGGCCGGAGCAGTCTCTGCAGATGGAGATTCCTCAAACAAGTCAAATGCAGCCTGCTGCTGCAAGTCTGCCGGCACTTCCACACGCGCCGTGGAGGTCGTGGGGATTTCTTCCAGCAGCTGACTTTCCTCAGCCTTCTGTGCCTGGAGCTCTTCTGGGGATGGGGGAGGTGGGGGAGGCGCCGGCTTCCGCTCCTGCGACAGTTGCAGCATCTCGCGCACCGTCGTCACCACGTCACTAGCTTCGAAAGGTTTTTTCAGGACCGCATCCGCCTGCACCTTTCTGCCTTGTTCCTGGTTGTAGGGCTCCAGTTGGCCCACGACCAGCACCACCGGAATGTGGGCAAGTTTCGGGGAGCTTCTGACGAAGCTGCAGACTTCGTAGCCGGTGCGGCCGGGCATGAACACGTCCGCCAGAACCACGTCAAATCCGCCTTCGGGAAGCTTCTTCACGGCTGCTTCGCCATTACTGACCGTCACTACTTGGATGTCCTCGCCGGCAAGGATCTTGGTGGCCATGCGCTGGGCGTGCGTACTATCGTCTGCTAACAAAACCTTAGGCACAGAACTTCTCCCTACCTTTGCAGGTGACCTTTAGGAATTCTAACCACGAGGGTAGCGGCCTGACAAGCGCGAAACGGTTTCCGCCGGAAGATAGGGAAACGGCTTCGATGGTTCCATTTAGGCATGGAAAGCGTGCAGCTGCCGTGGCTGTCGACTCTTGCGTTCCCGTGCGGGTAAGAGTTGGCTTTATTTTTCCTGCTCTTACTTTCCCGAGTGTGCGAGCTGCCCTCAGGCGGAGGCTACGGTGTCGAGGACTCCGGCGCGTTGCCTGAGGTTGGCGGCGGAGTCGGGTCCGAAGTGGTAACCGGTTCGGACGCCGGCCGGACCGCTTCCAGACGGATACCTGAGGTACCTGTACGGCCGGGTTCGGCGGCCGTGATGCTGACTGATTCGGTTTCTGGCTTCTTGGGAAACAGCACCGGTTTACCCGCCTTGCTGGCCATGCTGACGTCGGGCCGCGTGCGGAACACGCCCATCGTCTTCCCCATGATTCCCTTCGTCTCGCGATGTTCCAGATCGTATTTCATCCGCGCATAGGCTTCCGGGTTGGGGTCTGGGATGGGCAGCTCCCAGTCCACCAGCTTGTCCTTAGCGTCGCTTACCAGGTCACTGAGGGGGTAGTCGGAGATGATCTTGGAGTAAGCCGCGGCCGCCTGAGGCCGATAGTTCTCCCCCCCCATCTCCCAAGATTCGCCCATCATCCACAACGCCCGGTCGCCCCGGCTGTAGTTGGGGTAATTGTCGGTGAGTTCCTTCAGCCGGGAGATGGTCGCGCGGGGATTCCCCTTGATGAAGTAGTGGCGACTCACGCGAAAATCGCTCTCAGCAATTACCTCCTGGACTTCGCGCAGGCGCTGCTCGGCTTCCTCGCGGAAGGGGCTGTTTGGGAACTGCAGCAGCACTTGACGGAACTCCTCCTCGGCGCGGAGCGAGTGAGTCCGATCGCGGTCCGGCTTTTCCATCTGCTGGTAATGGATCATGGCCACTTTCAACTGGGCCTCGGAGGCTTCCGGCATCGTGGGGAAGAAGGTGATGAAATCCTTGTACTCCGCCTCCGCTTGAGCCAGACCGCTGGTGCCTCCGTGGCGGTACCAGGAGTCGGCGATAGCAAGCTTGGCCTTGGCCAAATATTCGCTGTCGGGATAGGTGTTCAAGAGGGTTTGTAACGTGAGCCGGGCTATCTCGTAGCGACCCCTTTCAAGGTCGCGCACCGACTGGTCAAACAGCGTCTTGTCCGGCTGCTGCGAATCGCCGACGATCGGCGTCTCGTATTTGTCACGGCGCAAGCTACAGCCGGTCCACAGAGCCGCCGAGAGCAACAGCACCAGTGCGCGAGCTACCATCGGAGCAGGTTTATTCATCACATCACCCTTGGCGTGTTCAAATTTTCGACAGCATGGCCGTCTCGGCCCGTTTCAAGAGCAACTCGACCGCAGCCGCCGGATCGGCGCTGTGAAACACACTGGAGCCGGCCACAATAATGTCAGCTCCCGCCTGCACCGCCTCCAGGACGTTGTCGGAGCTGATACCTCCGTCAATCTCGATGAGAAATTCTAGACCGCGCTCTTCCCGCATCCGGGCCAGTCGGCCAATCTTGTCCAGAGAGCGGGGGATAAACTGCTGGCCGCCAAATCCTGGGTTGACGCTCATTACCAGGACGTAGTCTACGCACTCCAGCACCTCGCCAAGCGTCTCCACCGGCGTGGCCGGATTGATCACCGCCCCGGCCGCTGCCCCACAATTGCGGATGTAGCTGAGAGTGCGGTCTAGATGGAGGCAGGCTTCCTGGTGCACGGAGATCATTTCCGCTCCCGCCTCGCAGAAGGCGGAAACGTAGCGGTCCGGGTCGGAGATCATCAGATGACAATCCAGAGGCAACACAGTGACCTTGCGCACCGCGGCCACCACCGGCGGGCCGATGGTGATATTCGGGACGAAGTGGCCGTCCATCACGTCCAGGTGCAGCAGGCTGGCTCCGCCGCGCTCCACTGCCTGGATTTGCTCGGCCAGATGGGCAAAGTCAGCCGAGAGAATGGACGGCGCAATCTGCACACGGTTAGGCACCAGGCGTTCCAGCCCCTTCATGCGCTTCAACAGTGTCATTCTAGCATGGCCCGCCCGCCTTGACCAACTGGGTGACTGCCCTCGAACTCGCTCGCTGCTCGGCAGCCGATGCGCTGCGCAAACTGGGCGGGACGACAAGACCGGGTTCACCTTGAAGCTGTGGACAATGTCGGATTCATGTCATATGTTCGCCTGTGGTCTACGCGGCGGCCAGGCGGTGAAGGCGGGGTAGTGAATTGTTGCTCCGAGCCAGGGAACAGGCCTTCCAGTCAGTGCTCGGAGGTCTGTTGAAGTTCTGCGAAATAGGGAGGAGCGGGGATGGCGACCGGGGTGCATGACAACGAGCTGGCCGAGCGTCTCCAAGTGGCCCGTCAGGCAGCGAAACGCGCCGGCAGAATCACGCTGAAGCATTTTCAAACCGATTTCGAGCGGCAGACGAAGGCCGATGGTTCGGTGGTCACCATTGCCGACCGTCAGAGCGAGCAGCAGCTGCGCAGGACCATCGAAAGAGCGTTTCCCTACGACGCCGTCCTGGGCGAGGAGTTCCACGAAAAGCCGGGCCAGACGCGCTATCGCTGGATCCTGGATCCCATTGACGGCACGATCAGCTTCGTCCAGGGCGTGCCGCTGTACGGGGTGCTGGTTGCGCTGGAGGACCTGGAAGTTCGGCGAAGCGTCCTGGGAGTGATCCACCTGCCGTCGCTCGGGGAAACGGTGTATGCCCAGCGTGGCCACGGTTGCCATTGGGAACGCTGGGTTGGAGGGAAGCGGCTGGCCATCCCGGCGCGGGTGTCGCGCGTGGACAACCTGGACAACGCCGTGCTGCTGGCCTCCGACTTTTGGAACGTACCGCTCGAAGGACGGCGCCAGGAGCTGGCCCGGCTGGCGGGCAGAACTCGCCTCCAGCGAACCTGGGCCGATTGCTACGGCTACGTCCTAGTGGCCACCGGGCGCGCCGAACTGATGCTGGATAGCACGTTCAACCTTTGGGACGCTGCCCCGATGCAGCCAATTTTGGAGGAGGCGGGGGGGACGTTCACCGATTGGACCGGTAAGCCAACCATCCACGGCGACTGTGGCCTGGCCACGAATGGTCTGCTGTTGAAAGAAGCGCTGGCCGTGATGCGCGAGGGACCGGGGTTGGGGTCTAGG
Organism: Terriglobia bacterium; assembly: GCA_965223005.1. Classification (GTDB taxonomy): domain Bacteria; phylum Acidobacteriota; class Terriglobia; order JAJPHL01; family JAPKYU01; genus CBDBKE01. The sequence continues at coordinate 1,190,386 of CBDCVK010000010.1, forward strand.
GGTCCCGCCGCTGGAAGCCCCTACCGGGGGCAGCGCTTCTGAGATGGGCAGTCTGGATCCGATACCTCACCCTGCTGGCAGCTGCCGGCGTTCCTTGACAGGGGCTGGCGCGGGCACCGACAATAAGCCGACGGGCCGGAAGCCGCGATGAATGTGGGGTTTTTCTGGACAGTCGGGCGCGCGTTTGTGTCCAACCTGGTGCAGCGGCGTGCACTGGTCGGCAACCTAGTCGTCCGCGATTTCAAGCAGCGCTACGTGGGTTCCTCGATCGGCTGGCTGTGGGGAGCGGTGCACCCGGCGGTTCTGCTGCTCAGCTACTGGTTCGTCTTCTCGAAGGTGTTCAAGGTCCCTCTGCGCCCCGAGTCGGGCACCGACAGCTTTGCTCTCTACCTGTTCGTGGGCATTCTGCCCTGGCTGTTGTTCCAGGACACCGTGCAGCGCTCGGCTACTGCCGTGATGGACTACTCGAACCTGATAACCAAGACCATGTTCCCCTCCGAGGTGCTCCCCATCTCGCTGTTGCTTTCCGGCATGCTGAATCACCTGCTGGGTCTGCTGGTGCTCTTGGGAATTCTGGGCCTGCTGGTCAAAAAGCTGACGGTGTTTGCGCTGCTGGTGCCGGTCTACACCCTTTTGCTGGCAGTGTTCACCATCGGCGTGAGCTGGCTGGTGGCCAGTCTGAACGTGTTTCTGCGGGATACGGCGCAGGCACTCTCGGTCGGGCTGATCTTCTGGTTCTGGTTCACGCCGATTTTCTACGCCGCCGACCGCCTGCCGGAAAACGCGCGGTTTATCGCCTGGATCAATCCGTTGGCCTACGTGGTGGACGCCTACCGGAAGTGCCTGCTGGCCGGCCAGGCGCCGGCGCTTGGCGACCTGGCGATTACCGCCGTCTTTGCTGTCACCGCTTTCGTGGCCGGCGGCCTGTTCTTCCGCTACACAAAGCGCGCCTTCGGAGATGTGCTCTGATGGGCGCGGCCGTGGCGTTGGAGAACGTCAGCAAGAGCTACCCGGTCTATTCGGCGCCCGCCCACCGGTTGAAGGAGCTGTTGACCCTGGGGCGCCGCAGCTACCATCAAGACTTCTGGGCACTGCGGGACGTCAGTTTCGAGATCGAGCGCGGCACCACCTTCAGTATCCTGGGCGAGAACGGCGCCGGGAAGAGCACTCTGCTGCAACTGGTCGCTGGCATCCTGCGGCCGACCGCCGGCCGGATTGAAGTCAACGGGCGCGTTTCGGCGCTGCTGGAACTGGGCTCCGGGTTCAACCCCGAATTCACCGGGCGCGAGAACGTATTTCTGAACGGCGCGATCCTAGGCCTGAGCAACAAGGAGATCGAGCGGCGCTACCCGGCGATCGTGGATTTTGCTGAAATCGGCGACTTCGTCCGCCAGCCGGTCAAGACCTATTCCAGCGGCATGGTGGTGCGGCTGGCGTTCGCTGTGGCTATCAACGTGGACCCGGAGATTCTGCTGGTGGACGAGGCCCTGGCGGTGGGCGACATCTACTTCCGGCAGCGGTGCATGCGTAAGATCCACCAACTGCAACGCTCCGGCGTCACGGTCATCTTCGTCACCCACAGCGTGGCCGACGTCAAGAGCCTGGCCACCCGAGCGCTGTGGATCGCCGGGGGGCGCGTCGTCGAGATCGGCGATCCGGACCGTGTCGTCAGCCACTACCAGGCGGCGATGGTCAACAAGGACGCCGAATACCTGCGGCATCGCGCGGTGGCAGAGGCCAAAGCCACCGGGCAGACCTACGCGCTGCGTGCCCCTGAGGTCGTCGAGAAAATTCCCAATGTGGATTTTCGCTACGGAACCGGCCGCGCTCACGTGTTGGGCATTGCACTCCTGAACCAGAGAGGCGAGGAACTGGGCCTGTTGCCGCCGGCGGAAACCGTCGTGGTGCGCGTCAGCGTGCAGGCTGCGCAGGAGGTGCCGCTGCCCATCGTCGGCTTCATGCTGCGGAACCACCTGGGCGTGGATTTTTCCGGCACCAACACGGCCCTCGAAGACACCGAGTTGCCCCCACTCAATCCAGGCGACACGCTGACCGTGGATTTCCACCTGAGCCTGCCGGAACTGTATCCGGGGCATTTCTCCTTCTCGCCGGCGATTGCCAACGGCGCACTGGAAGGCTACGAGATGTGCGACTGGATTGACAATGCCGTCACGCTCCAGATGGAGAAGCGGCGGGAGATGTACGGCTACTTCCGCCCGGCCTGCCGGGTCGAAGTCCACGGCGTTCGGCTGGTGGCTGGAGTGGGAGTCCAGGGGAGAGGGTAGCAATAAGTGGAGTTCACTGGCGAGCGCGTAATCCCGGGAGAGGTAGATCCCGATCTGTGGAACGAGCATCAGTCGCGCTACGCCTTCGCGGCCCTTTTTGCTCAACGGCTGCTGAGCGGCCGGGGGGTGGTGCCCGACGGCAGATTGCAGTCCACGGCGGTTTCCGGTGCTGCGGCTGCGGGCGCTGATCCGGCCACCGCCGTCTTTCGGGTGCTGGACGCCGGTTGCGGCTCCGGCTACGGTGCAGCCCAGCTGGCGAGCCTGGATCCTGCGCTGCAGGTGGTCGGCATAGATCTCAGCGAGGAGGCCCTGGCATACGCCCGCCCGCGCTATGGTGGGCCCAACCTGCATTTTGCCCACGGCGACTGTCTGGCCCTGGAGTTTGCCGACGGAGAATTCGACCTGGTGGTGGCCTTCGAAGTCCTCGAGCATTTGACCGAGCCGGCGGCGTTCTTGCAGCAAGCACGCCGCGTGCTCCGTCCTTCCGGCCACCTGGTGGTTTCCACGCCGAACCGCCGCTACTATTCTGAGGAGCGCCGCTACGTCAACCCCTTCCACACCCGGGAGTACGATGCGTCGGAATTTGACTCGCTGCTAGAAGAGTTTTTCTCTGAGCGCGTGATTTTTACGCAAAATCACGCCCCCGCCATTGCTTTCTTTCCCAGCGATGGAACGCTGCCATGCTCGACCGAGGGAGACAGCGGAGCAGTTGCCCGATTCGCTGCTCCGCCTGAGGCCGCCGACCAAGCCCATTTCCTGGTGGCTGTCTGCGCCCGGAAACCAGGACCCGTCCCCGAGCCGTTTGTCTTTGTGCCTTCGGCCGGTAACGTGTTGCGCGAGCGAGAACTGCACCTGCACAGGCTGGCGCAGGAACTGGAGGGACGCGCCGCCTGGGCTCGAGATCTGGACCAGGAGCGAGAACGCCTGGCAGGGATCGTGCGGGAATTGCAGGCCGACCTAGAGAACAAGGTTTCCTGGGCGCGTTCGCTGGAGGCAGACTTGGAACGGGCTCGCGAGGCGCTGGGCGAGCTGCAGCGAGAATTTGAAGAACGTACGGCCTGGGCCTTGAAAAAGGTTTCCTGGGCGCGTTCGCTGGAGGCAGACTTGGAACGGGCTCGCGAGGCGCTGGGCGAGCTGCAGCGAGAATTTGAAGAACGTACGGCCTGGGCCTTGAAACTCGACGCTGAACTGAAAGCTGCAGGCGCCGACCTGCGCCTTCTCTTCGGCTCCCGCTGGTACCGTACGGGGAAGAAGCTCCGGCTGAGTCCCGTGCCGCCCTCGGATCAAGGGCGAGGGGGCGGCCCATGATGCTGCCCCACCCGATGCTCGAAGCGGCTGCGATGCGGAAACTGCCTGCCGCGTTGGCCCGTCAAGCGTGGGAACTATATGCCGACGAGCTGTTCGCGGGGTGCCGCCTGCGGCCCGCGCCCCTGTGCTAAACATCGGTGGAGTCGCCTCTGAGCAACAAAGAACATTTCGAACGGCTGCTCGAAAGAATGCGTCGCGACTGGGACGAGCGCGCCGCGCAAGACGGGGAGCATTACGTCTACACGCGCGACTCAAACAGCGACGAGAGCGACTTCGAAGCCTCAGGTCGGGTTAACTACGACCAGTTGGTGCGCCCGTATCTTCCCGTGCTGCTCAACGGCCGTTCCCCCAGCTGCTCCCGGGTCGCGGAAATCGGCTGCGGCCTGGGGCGCATAACCCGTAGTTTTGCCGAGGAGTTCCTGGAGGTGCATGGCATTGACGTTTCCGCCAGGATGATCGAGCAAGCCCGGTCCCGCTTGCGGGATTACCCCAATGTCATACTCCATGTAGGCTCGGGGCAGGACCTGGCCAGCCTGCCCGACAACTACTTCGACCTGGCGTTTTCCTACCTGGTGTTCCAGCACATTCCCTCTCGCGAGGTCGTCGAAAGCTACATCCGGGAGGCGGCGCGCGTCTTGAAGCCGGAGGGAGCATTTCGGTTCCAGCTACAGGGACACCTGTCGCCTGAGTACCGGCGGCAGGAGAAGGACACCTGGCTGGGGGAAAGTTTTTCTCTGGCCGAGGCCACCCAGATGCTGGCCGCTGCCGGGTTTTCGCCGCTAGACGCCACTGGCGCGGGCACGCAGTACTTTATGCTCAACGCTCGTAAAATTCCGGAAGAGGACAGGCCTCTTGTGCCCCACATCTTTGCGGGCCAGGGTTGGGCGCGCGGACAGTTGCTCGAAGGATGGAACGAAATGGACGCGGGTGGCGGCTGGCCCATCGAGCCCTTTTCCCGGGCCATTTTGGCGGTCCCTGCAGCGCCGCAGTTGCGTGTGTTCCTGTCTCTCTATCTACCGCCGGTCGAGCCCTTCGCAACCCTGACCCTGAAGGCGAGCTTGGACGAGGTTCCACTGGGGTCGGCGTCTCTCGGACGTGCCGGAGACCCCTATCTTGAGTGGACTGTTCCAGCCGGTGCGGTCACCGACTCTCGGGCCGTGCTTACGCTGGAATTCCACCCGCCGGAGAGAAGCGTTCTCCCGCGTGTTCGCGCCCTGGGGATTTATGCCCCGAGTGAAGCGGAGCAGCGAGGGGAGGACCCGGCTGCGGTTACCTTTCGACGCCTGCAAAGGCAACACCAGGAAGCGGTCGCCTGGGCCCGCGGGTTGGAAGCGAACGCCCGCGAGGCACTCGCCAAGCCGCAGGGCGAGTTTGAGGAACGCACGGCCTGGGTCCTGCGCTCGCAAGCAGAACTGGAAGTGGCGCGCGCCGATTTGAGCCTCCTGTTCGGCTCCCGGTGGTACCGCCTGGGGAAGAAGCTCCGGCTGAGTCCCGTACCGCCCTCGGATCAAGGACAAGGGGGCGGCGCTTGATTCTGCTTCGTCTGCTGCTGATGCTGGTAACGGCAGTGCTGCTCCCGCCACTACTGCTGCTGAACGGTATCAGCCTAGCTCTAGTGGACCTGGCCTGGATTCTCGGCGGCCAGCGCCGCAGAGCCACCTCAGAAGGAGCCTCTGAACCGAACGAGCGACCCACCTCTGTAAGCGTGGTAATTCCCAGTTGGAATGGCCGGGAGTTGCTGGAAAAATTCCTGCCTTCGGTCGTCCGCGCCGCCTCCTTTCATCCCGACAACGAAGTCATCGTGGTCGATAACGGCAGCGATGACGGGACCGCGGAATGGGTTCGCAGGCAGTTTCCCGGGACAGACTCGGATGGAAGAGAACCAAAGTTGGTCCGCCTGCTTCGGTTGGAGCGCAACCTGGGCTTCGGGGCCGGCAACAACCTAGGGGTGCGAGCGGCGTGCAACCCCATCGTGGTGGTCCTGAACAATGACATGCGGGTGGAGCCGGATTGCTTCCAGCGACTGGTGGAGGGCTTCACGGACCCGGGCGTGTTCGCCATCAGCGCGCAAGTCTTTTTCCTGGATCAGGGCCGGCGGCGCGAAGAAACCGGCCTGACCGAAGGACGCTTCGAGCGGGGATTCTTCCGTCTGGGCCATCTGGCTGAGGACATTTCCACCTTGTACCCCACGTTCTACGCCGGGGGCGGCTCGACCGCCTATGACCGCGCAAAGTTCCTTGAACTCGGCGGCTTTGACTCGCTGTTCCATCCCTTCTACGTGGAAGACGCCGACCTTTCTTACAATGCCTGGAAACGAGGCTGGAAGGTGCTCTACCAGCCCGCAGCGGTGGTCTATCACGAACACCGCAGCACCATCGGAAGGCATTTCTCAGCTAAACGCATAGACGCCATCCTCAAAAAGAACCACATCCTGATGGTGTGGAAGAACGTGCAGGGCTGGAGCCGGCTGGCGGAGCATTTCTGTTGCCTCTACGCGGGCCTAGTGTTCTCCACATTTGTCGGGTCCGGTCCTACGCGCCCTACGATGGCGGGTTACGCCGGCGTGCTGCGCTTCTGGGGCAAGGTGCTCCAGCGGCGCTGGCAAGCCCGGAGCCTGAGCACGATTGGTGACGACGAAGCGCTGCTGCGCCCGCTGCCCGCCTATTACCGGGACCGTTTTGTTCCGCCGCGGCCGCTGGAGGAAGGGCGGCCGTTGCGCATTCTGTTTCTTTCCCCCTACTCGTTGCATCCGCCTACGCACGGCGGCGCTGTCTTCATGCAACAAGCAGTGCGGGCGCTGGCCCGCCGCCACGAGGTTCACCTTCTGGCCTTTGTGGATCGTCCGGAGGAGGTGGAAACGAACCGAGCGCTGGAACGCTGCCTGAGCTCGGTCCAATGCCTGGTACGCGATTTCCCGCCCCACCGTGATTCGCTCGGCCTTTTACCCTACGCCGTACGCTGCTTCCTGAGTCCGGAATTCCGCCGTCGGGTCCACCGCCTGATCTGGGAACACCAGGTTGACCTGGTCCAGGTGGAGTACACGCAGATGGGACACTTTGCAGGCGGCTGGCGCCACACTCCCACGGCCTTGTTCGAGCACGACGTGTATTTCCAATCTGTACGGCGCGCGTTGAGACAGGCGCGGTCGGTGGCAGAGTGGCTGCAAACCTGTCTGGAATGGCTGCGGGCCCTGCGCTACGAACTCCACCTGCTGCGCCGCGTTGACCTGGTCCAGACCTGCAGCGAGGCGGAGCGCCGCTTGCTGGAATCCTTCCTGGGGAGGGAGGCGCCACCTGTCAATGGCACCCTACGGGCGGCGCTGGACACCGGCGACTACGTTCCGGTCTTCACGGGACGCCAGCCGGAGACGCTGTTGTTCGTTGGCAACTTCCGCCATGCACCTAACATAGACGGCTTGCGATTCCTGGTGCAGCAGGTCGTGCCAGTGTTGCGCGCAGACCGTCCGAACGCCGAATTGTTGGTCGTGGGCGCCTATCCTTCGATGGAGGTAGAAACAATGTGCCACCAGCCGGGGGTGAACCTTCTGGGGATGGTGCCGGAAATCCGCGAGGTGATGGCCCGCTACTCGCTGTTTCTGTGCCCCATTTTTAGCGGTTCGGGGGTGCGAGTAAAAATTCTGGAGGCGTTCGCCGCCGGCATGCCGGTGATCTCCACGCCACTGGGCGTGGAGGGACTGGACGTCGTCGACGGACAGGAATTGCGGCTGGTCAGCAATGCTCGCCAGTTCGTCTCTGCTATTATAGAACTGCTGGAACATCCCGCACGTGCTGAAGCCCTGGCGCGCCGCGCCCGCCGCAGGGTCGAACAGCAGTGGGATGCCGGCGTCGTCCTGGAGAGACTGGAATACGCCTATTGGGAAATCTTGCGCGAACGACGATCGGTGACACCCGCCGGGGCTTCGCTGGTCACAACTTCTTCGAGGTCCTCATGAGGAGCAGGCTTTTTTTGTTTCTGGCTGGGATTCTGGTCGTCTGCTTGGCAGCCGCGGCCGGCTGGGCGCGCAAGGCTCCGGATTTCTCCCTGCCGGACCCCAACGGCAAAAAGATTCGGCTTTCCGAGCAGCGCGGCAAACTCGTGGTGCTGGAATTCCTCCAGACCGGGTGCCCCGCCTGTCAACGTGCTGGCCGCACTTTGCAGAAGCTGTTCTCCGAGAACCAGAAGGACCTGCTGATCATCGGCATTTCCCATGATGCGCGGGGGATGACGGCCATTCGCGAGTACATCCAGCAGCACGGCCTGACCTACCCGGTCGTGCTCGGCGATCTCACGGTGGCGGTGAATTACCTGGGCATCACGCCGCGCAGGCCGAGTTTCGATGTTCCCGTCTTCTTCTTCGTGGGTCCCGACGGACAACTTCTAGGGGAGCGCAAGTCAGGACGGGCAGCTGACCGCGACTGGTTTGCCGAAATGGACCAGAACCTGGAAGCAACGGTGCGCCGCCTGCTCGCCGCGCATCAGACACCCGTGAGACAGGCGCGCGTCCGGGAGCGGAAAGCGGCCGGGCGAAAGCCGCTTGAGCCGAAGTAGAGAAGAGGGCCCGACCCGCGATGGCATGTACAAAGGCAAGCGCATTACGATCATCATCCCCTGCCTGGACGAGGAAAAAGGCATTGCCCAGGTGATGGAAGCGATCCCGCCGCTGGTGGACGAGATGATCGTGGTGGACAACGGTTCCAGCGACCGAACCGCGGAAGTTGCCCGATCGCTGGGCGCCACGGTGCTCCGGGAAGACATCCGCGGTTATGGGCGGGCCTACAAGCACGGCTTTCAGCACGCCACCGGGGACATCATCATCACCCTGGATGGCGACCATTCCTATCCGGTGGATGCCCTCTCCTACTTGCTGGAGGCCTTTCATCATCTGAACGCCGATTTTCTGAACGCTTCTCGTTTCCCCGTTCAGGACCCGAAGGTCATGAGCTTCAAGCACCGGCTGGGCAACCTGGTGCTTTCGGCAGTCACCTCGCTGCTGTTTTTTCGCTTGGTGCGCGACTCGCAGTCCGGAATGTGGGTCTTCTCCCGCCACATCCTTCCTCTGATAAGGCTGGAAAGCGACGGGATGGCGTTCAGTGAAGAGATTAAGATCGAGGCTATCCGCAACCCGAGGATCCGATTCCGGGAAATCATCATCAACTATTCGTCCCGGGTGGGCGAGAAGAAGCTGCGGCCGTGGCGGGACGGGATGAGCAACCTGCTGTGGTTGTTCAAGAAGAGGTTCCTCCGGTGAGCGGCGAGCGCACGGTGGCGATCATTCCCAACCGGGACGGAGCCGGTCGCCTGGAGCGCTGCCTGGCTACGCTGTTGGCACAGCGAGGCGCTGCCCTGGAAGTGGTCGTGCCGGAAGTGGTCGTGATAGACAACGCTTCTAGCGATGGCTCAGCCGAAGTGGCCGCCCGTGCCGGCGCTCGGGTAATTCGCTTTCCGGAAAACCGCGGGTTTGCGGCCGCAGTCAATCGCGGCGTGGCCGAGAGCGACTCGGAATTTGTGGCGCTGGTCAATAACGATGTTGAACTCGAGCCGGAATGGCTCCACCGGCTCCTGGGTGTCCTGAAACGTCACCCGGAGTGCGGCATGGTCACCGGTCGGACGCTGCAACGCGATAGCGACAGCACGCTGGACGGGGCCGGCGACGCGCTCGCGCTGGGTCTGGCCGCCGCGCGTTTGGGGTTCGGCTTCCCCGATGGCCCTGCGTACCGGCAAGAGCGCTCGGTGCTGGCCGTTTCTGGCGCCGCTTCGCTGATTCGTCGCGAGGTCTTCCGGAGCATCGGCGGGTTCGACGAAGCCTTTTTTGCTTACCTGGAGGACGTGGACTTTTGTCTGCGGGCGCAGTTGGCCGGTTTCCGGGCGCGGTATGTCCCGGAAGCTGTTGCCTGGCACGAAGGCAGTGCTACCACGGCGGGCCAGGCAGGCCTGCCTCTCCGCGTTGCCCCGGACCTGCACCCGCAGGTGGCTACCTGGCTAACTGGACACCAGCTCTTGTTGGCTACGCGATACTGCCGATGGGGGACGCTGCGTGTCCTGCTGCCGCGGGTCCTTTTGGTACAGGTGCTGTGGGCGGCTCGCCTAGTGCGGGTCGGACGGCTTGGCGCTTGGCTCCGCGGCTTGGCGTTGGCTGCTACCCGCTGGCGGCGCCTCCGGCGTTGGACCTTCCCTCCGGGAGCCGGGCCGCAGCGGCTACTGGAACTGCTGCGCGCCTCGGAAACCCAGATCTACGCCGACCGCGCCCGCCGAGACACTTTCTGGCGCCTGTACTTCCGACTGTTCCCACCCGCCGTCCAGGCCAGCTTCTTGGCTGCCGGAGAAAGCAGCACCTCGAGTAGCAAGGCCGAGCCAGGCGACGCGAGTCGCCGCTATGCCGAGCCTTGAGCACTGGAACGCCCTTGGCGGTCTCTGTCGTCGTCGTCGTTGTCAGCTACAATTCTTCCAAATACCTCCCGCTGTGCCTGGATTCACTGCGCGGGGTGGGCGTCGAAATCATCGTCGTGGATAACGCGTCGACCGACGATTCGGCTGCCGTGGCCCGCCGGCACGGGGCCAGAGTGATCGCCAACTCCGAGAACCGAGGTCTGGCTGCAGCGGCTAACCAGGGTGCGGGTGCCTCCGCTGCGGAGTTTCTGCTGTTCCTCAATCCGGACACAGTGTTGTTGGATGGATTCGCGGACTTGCTGCGTGCTGTGATTGAAGAGCCGCAGGCCGGAGCGGTTGCCGGCCTGTTGCTGGATGAGGCCGGGCGGCCGCAGGTCGGTTTCAATGTCCGTAGCCTTCCTAGTTTTGTGATGCTCGCCTGCGAGGCGCTTCTGATGAACCGGCTTTGGCCGCGCAATCCTGTCAACCGGCGGTACCGCTGCCTGGACGTGCCGCTGGACCGGCCGGGCGAAATTGAGCAACCGGCCGGGGCTTGCCTGTTGGTTCGCCGGCGCGCCCTGGAGCAGGTGGGCTACTGGGACGAGCATTTTTACCCGCTTTGGTTCGAAGACGTTGACCTGTGCCTGAGGTTGCGCCGGGACGGATACCGTATCCTGTTTTGCCCGACCTGTCGCTGGCGCCACCACGGAGGGCACTCGCTGGACAGTATCTCATTTGCCCGAAAGCAACTTTCTTGGTACCGTAATCTACTCTATTACGTGCACAAGCACATGGGTTCCGCCGCCGCGCTGGCCATGAGACTGCTGGTATGTGCTGGCGCTGCCGCTCGTTGGATGGCTACCTTGGTTGTTCCGAGCGGGCAGCACCGGTTGAACGCCTATTGGGCGGTGATGAAGTTGGCGCTTAGCAGACCGGCAAAACAGCCGCCGCCCCACGTGGTTTGAATGTCTTCACTGGTTAGCGTTACCCTCGTTACTTATAACAGCGGGCGCTACATCGGCCCCTGTCTGGAATCCATCTTCACCCAGCAGCACTGCCACCTGGAAGTGCTCGTGGTGGACAACGCTTCGCAAGACACCACCCGCGAGGTGCTGGCGCGTTACGCCAATCGTATTCAGATCATCTGGAACCCGCAAAACATTGGCTTTGCTGCCGCCCAGAACCAGGCGATTGCCGCCAGTACGGGCAGGTGGGTGCTGGTGCTCAACCCCGACGTGGTGTTGATCCCAAGCTTTGTGGCTATGCTGGTCAAAGCTGCCGAAGGACACGCCGACCCCCGTCTGGGCGTTCTGTGCGGCAAGCTGCTGGCCATGGAGCCGGGCCTGAGCCTTCCCACCAATCCGCGGGTGGACTCGGCAGGCATCTTCTTCACTCCAACGCTGCGCCACTTTGACCGGGGCTCTGGCAAGCCGGACAATGGCAACTACGAGAGAGCCGAGTACGTTTTCGGGGCCTCGGCGGCGGCTGCCCTCTACCGGCGCGAAATGATCGAAGACGTCAGCCAGGAGGGGGAATTCTTCGATCCGGACTTTTTCTCCTACCGCGAGGACGCCGATGTGGCCTGGCGCGCCCAGCTCCTGGATTGGAAGTGCCTCTACGTGCCGGACGCCCTGGGCTACCATGCGCGAAGGGTGCAGCACTGGAACCGGGCCCAGGTGCCGCCGCAAATCAACATGCACTCGGTGAAGAACCGGTTCTTGATGCGCCTGAAGAACGTAGGTGCCTCCCTCTACCTGCGCAACCTGCTTCCCGTCACCGTGCGGGATTTGGGAGTGCTGGGCTACTGCCTGCTGGTGGAACGCTCCTCGTTGCCGGCCTTCTGGCTGCTCGGGCGCGCCTGGTCTCGCGCCTGGCGCAAGCGGCGCTGGATCCAGCAACGCCGGCGCGTGGCCGACCGCGAGCTGGCCCGCTGGTTCCGCTTTCGTCCGGTGTCCTTTCCCATGCGGGAACAGGTCGTTTCGGTCCCCGCCAGTTCCAGCTCACGACTAGGCGTCTCATCCTGATTAGCTCCTGTCGGGGCTGACCGGCTCCTGTCGGGGGTGATTAGCCCCTGTCGGGGTGCATGGCCGACATGGCTTGATGAACATTGCCATTTTGGGAACCCGGGGCATCCCGGCCGCCTACGGCGGATTTGAGACGTTCGCGGAAGAGCTGGCTGCTCGCTTGGCGGCGCGAGGCCACCGGGTCTGGGTCTATGGGCGGCCGCATCGGGTTGGCTTCCGACTGCCGGGGGCGACCCAATATCGCGGCGCCCACCTGGTCCTGCTGCCTTCCATCCCTCACAAGTACCTGGAGACGGTTAGCCATACCTTTCTCTCCGTGCTGCACCTGTTGTGGCGCTTGCGTGCAGTGGATGTGGCACTGGTTTGCAACGCCGCAAACAGCGTCTTTTCGTGGCAACCCCGCCTGGTCGGCGTCAAAACGGTGCTCAACGTGGATGGCCTGGAGCGGCTGCGCCGGAAGTGGAACGTGGCGGGCCGCGCCTACTACCAGGTCTCCGAATGGCTGGCCACCTGGTTGCCCACCGCCGTGGTCACCGATGCCCACAGCATCCAACGCTATTACCTGGACCGCTATGGAAAGACCTCGCGGTACATCCCCTATGGAGCAACCTCGCCGGGGGAAGCCGGGACCGATCAGTTAACCCGGTTAGGACTTGAGCCGGGCAACTATCTGCTCTACGTCAGCCGGCTGGAGCCGGAAAATAACGCCTTGCTGGTGGTGCAGGCCTTCGAAAAAGTCGCGACCTCCGCGCGGCTGGCTGTGGTCGGCGACGCCCCGTATGCTGCTGACTACATCCGCCAGGTCCGCCAGACGCGCGATCCGCGCATCGTGTTCCCGGGTGCCATCTACGGCGAAGGTTACCGGCAGTTGCGCGCCCACGCCCTGTTGTACGTCCACGCCACCGAGGTCGGTGGCACGCACCCCGCGCTGCTGGAGGCGATGGCGGCCGCCCGGCCTGTGCTCTACCTCGACACGCCGGAAAACCGCGAGGTTGCGGGCGAAGCAGGCCTCCCGTTCACCCATTCACCTGAAGACCTGGTCGAGAAGATAGGCTTTCTGCTGGCGCGCCAGGACGAGCGGCAACGCCTGGGCGCGCTGGCGTGTGAGCGCGCCCGGCGCCTGTATGATTGGGAGGATGTGACGACCGCCTACGAGCAGTTGTTCCAGGAATTGCTCAATAGCTAGGGCAGGACCGACAAGACGAGCAAGATAAGCATTGGCCCCCAGGTCCGGCTATCTGAGGCCAATCCTGCAAGTTTCAGAAACTTGCTTTGGCTGCGATTCCGATCCCGGACTCCCTGATAGGTGAGTTCAAAGGTGGTTCCCATTACTCCGCAGCTCGGGTACATCCCTTGTCAGGCATTCGTCCTATTTAAGCCTTCGACAAACCCGAAGAGCTGGGATTCGGCGTCGCGAAGCGCGCCTTCATTCCCGTGCTTCCAGTCTCGGAAGGCGTAATAGAAACCGATGTGGCGCGTGCGCGGGAAGCGCCCGAACAGAATGGCCATGGGGTTGAAGTTCACATCCGGAGCCCAGTGGCGAAACACCCGCGCTGCAAACGGTTGCGTGCGCCTCCATGTGGCGCGGTCGGACCAGTCCAAGACCACCGCGTGGTCTGTTAGCAGCGGCAGCCAGTTCGTCTCAATGTACGCCTGCCATACCGGACTGCGAGAGTAAACCAGAAGGATACGCCGGCCGCGACCGACCCAGAGTAACTCGACAACGAGCCGTAGAAGTAGCCGATATGCCAAGTAAAACGGAAGGACGACCACCACGAAAAGTAGGACGTAAAGCATAAGAGGAACTGCAAGGGCGATGAACAGAATTTTGCGGATCCTTCCCGGCTTCTTTCCCGTTGTCTGATTGCTCACTCGAACTACCTAGCTCCAGGTTTCTGCTGGACTGGATAAGACCGGTCGCGGTCGGCCTACCACAAAACCACCAGACAGCGGACTGGCGCGGCAACCGCATTGTTTCTCGCAGGCTGGCTAGCCATTCTCACTTGGCCACATCCAACCCTCACACTGTACAATCACGGAATTAGCCAATTCAATGATCACAGGATCAGCCCCAGAAGTTTCCGTAGTGGTGGCGAACTGGAACCGGCGCGACCTGCTGCGTGCATGCCTGCTCTCGCTACGTGCGCAGACCTTCGGCAGCTTCGAGCTGATCGTCGTGGACAACGGCTCCGAGGACGGCTCGCCGGCCATGGTGCTGGAGGAATTCCCCGAGGTCGTGCTCATCCGCAACGCCGAGAACCGCGGCTTCTGCGCCGCCAACAACCAGGGCATCCGCCAGGCGCGCGGGCGTTACGTCGCGCTGCTGAACAACGATGCTGAGGCCGAGCCCCGCTGGCTGGAAGAGCTGCTTAGCGGCTTGCGCGCCGGGCCGGACGTAGGTATGTGCGCCTCCAAAATTTTGTTCTACGAAGCCCGCGGTGTCATTGACAAGGTCGGCCACCTGATCTACCCGGACGGGCAGAATCGGGGGCGGGGTTGTGGGGAGCCGGATCGCGGCCAGTACGAGCGCCCCGAAGAGGTGCTGCTGCCCGATGGCTGCGCCGCCCTCTACGACCGGCGAGTGTTCGAGAGCGCCGGCCTGTTCGACGAAGACTTTTTTGCCTACGGTGACGACGCCGAGTTGGGTTTGCGCGCGCGGCTGGCCGGCTGGCGCTGTATGTACGTGCCTACGGCGGTGGTCTACCACCATCACTCGTCCACGCTGGGCCGTTTCTCGGAGCGGCGGCTGGTGCTGGTGGAACGGAATCGGGTGTGGCTGGCGGCAAAGCTGTTTCCCTGGCGCTTGCTCCTGCTGAACCTTTTTTACACTGTCGCCCGACTGGCGGCCAACGCCATGGCCGCCGCGCGAGGCCGCGGGGAAGCGGGCCAGTTCGCTGGTGAGCGCGGCTGGTGGCTGCTGGTGCGTTGCCTGTTGCGGGCCTATTGGCAGGCGCTGGCCGGGCTGCCCGGCGTGTGGCGCAAGCGCCGCCAGGTCCGCCGCGCCCGCAAGCTCTCGGACCGCGAGTTCCTGCGGCTGCTTCGGCGCTTCCGCATAAGCGCGCGCGAACTCGCCTTCCAGGCGAGACACTTTCCCGGATCGGCGGAGGCGGCATGAACAAGGCCGCCTCCTGCCCCTTGTGTGGGGCCGAGCAGCCGCGCCTGCGCTACCGGTGTTCGGACCGCTTGTTTCGTACCACCAGCGAGCAATTCCATGTGGTCGAGTGCGGTGCCTGCCGTGTTCTTTACCTTTCGCCGCAGCCATCCAGCGAGGAACTGGCGCGGTACTACCCTGAGGGCTACTGGTGGGGCGCGAGCCGGCAAGGAGGCATCGCCCGGCGGCTCGAGGGCCTCTACCGCCGCACGGTGCTGCGCGACCATGTGGCCTTTGTCACCCGCGCCGTCGGGCCGCCCCCGGCGCGCATCCTCGATGTCGGCTGCGGTACCGGAGATCTGATGGCCGCGCTGCGGCAGCACGGGTATTCTTGCATGGGGATGGATCATTCTCTGGCAGCGCTGGCGGCAGCGCAGACCCAGGGCGTGCCTGCGCTGCTCGGCGACTACCATGCCGCCCCGCTGGCGCCGGAAAGCTTTGACGCGGTGACCATGTTCCACTTCCTGGAGCACGTGCCCGACCCGGGCTGCGCGTTTCGGTTTGCTCATCGACTCCTGCGATCGTCCGGACGGCTCATTGTGCAGGTGCCCAACGCGGCAAGTTGGCAAGCCGCCGCGCTGGGAGCACGCTGGAGCGGGCTGGACGTGCCGCGACACCTGGTGGACTTCCGCCGCTGCGACCTGGAACGGTTAGTGGAGCAAACTGGATTCCGAATCGGTCGGGTAAAACACTTCTCCCTGCGGGACAATCCTGCCGCGCTGGCCACCAGCCTGGCGCCGGGCCTGGATCCGATGGGGCGGTTGGTGCGGTGCAGGGAAGGGGTAGGACAGCGGCTGGCGCTGGATCTGGCCTACTTCGCGTTGGTGCTGGCGGCCCTTCCCTGGGCCATTGCCGAGGCCGTGGTCGGGCGCGGCGCTACCATTATGTTGGAGGCCCAGAAGTGCTAGACCCGCGCGTCCGTCGAGCCGCTGAGCGCCTCCTACCCCGCTTCTTGCTGCGCGCCCTGGATCCCTTTGAGAGCCGCGCCGAGGAGGCGCTGGCCGCCTTCGCGGCGTCGCTTCCGGAAAATTCCCGGGTGCTGGATGCAGGCGCCGGCCAGTGCCGCTACGCCCCTCTGTTTACCCGCCACCGTTACCTGGCAATGGACAATGCCGTTGGAGACCCTTCCTGGGACTATTCGTGCCTCCACCTGCTTGGAGATCTGGAGCAGTTGCCGCTTGCGACGGCAGCCTTCGATGCCGCCATCAGCGTGGTCGTGCTCGAACACACACGGGAGCCGCAGCGCGTGCTGCGCGAAACAGGGCGCGTATTGCGCTCGGGCGGGCGGCTTCTGTTGGTGGTCCCCCAGGAATGGGAAGTGCACCAGGCTCCCCACGACTACTTCCGCTTCACACGCTACGGGGTGGAGTACCTGCTGGAGTGCGCGGGCTTGCGGGTGCGAAAATTGGAAGCGGTGGGCGGTTTCTTCTGGCTGATGGCCCGTCGCTCGGTGAACCTGCTCAGTTTCTTTCAGGGCGGGCTAAAGTGGCCGCTGTTCGTGCTGCTGGCACCGCTCTTCGGCTTCTTGATTCCCCTGCTGCTCTATTTCTGTGACCCGCTGGACCGCCAGCGCGACTTCACCCTCGGCTACATCTGCGAAGCCGAGAAGGCCCCTGCCCCACCTCAGTAGGTCAGTGGAAGAGTCACATAGACGCGCAGTCGTGTGGGGCTGAGGTAGGGCCAGCTGTGAGTTCAGCGGGGCGCACCGAGAGCGGAAATCTTGAGTTGCAACTGCTGGCGCGTGCGCGGATCAGTGGTGCGAGCCAGCGCCCGCCGGTAGTGGTCCAGAGCTTCGGTGAAGTTGCGCCGGCCGGCGTAAAGGTCGCCCAGCGCCTCCAAGGCTCCCGGTAGCGCGGGGTCGGTGGAGACGGCGGCCAGCAGTTCACTCTCCGCTTCGGCCTCTCGCCCCTCCTCCAGCAACAGCGTGCCCAACTCTTCGCGGACGGCCGAATTGCGCGGATCAACCGCCAGGGCGGCGTGCAATTCCTTTTTGGCCTTCGACTTCCGGCCGCTGCGCCGGTAGAGTCGGGCCAGGTTCAGGCGCGGGGCCACCTGGCGCGGGTCGGCGCGGACTGCTTTGCGGTAGTGCTTCTCGGCTTCCTTCGGGCGCCGTCCCATTTCGTAAAGGACCGCCAGGTTGTGGTTGGTGACCGGCCCGTCGGGATCCAGCTCCTGCGCGTGCTGCAATTCCCGCTGGGCCTCGAGGGCCCGGCCGACTTGCAGGTAAAGCACTCCCAGGTTCACGTGCAGGAAAGCCAGGCTCGGCGCATACACGGTGGCGACCACCCACTCCCGTTCGGCGGATTCATACTCGCGGAGGGCGAAGTACGCCAGGGCCAGGTTGTGGCGGACGTAGACCCACTGGGGTGTGCGCTGGATGGCCATCTGAAAATAGGGCACAGCGTCCCCAGGCCGGTGTTCCATCAAGTAGGTGATGCCCAGGCCGTTGTAGCCGTAAGCGACATCGGGATCCAGCGCAATGGATTGCCGCAGAAGCGGCCGGGCTTCCCGCCACAGCCCCTTCGCCAGCAAGGCCCGGCCACGGCAAAACTGATAGCTCGCGCGCCATACTCCCTGCTGCGGCTCCGATTCCGCAGCCCGTTCAAAGAAGAGTGCAGCGCGGTCAAACTCCTCGGCTGTGAGATTTCCTTCCAGCAAATCGGTGGGCCCGGAGGGACGCGGGTCCCGCGTCTGCAAGTACGCGCGCAGGGTTTCCTCCCCGGCTTCGCTCAGCGCCGCCACCAACGCCTGGCGGGCGGCGTTCTTCTCCGCTTCCGGCAGGTTTGACCGTTGCAGCCGCGCGTGGATTTCCCAGGCGCTCGATCCAGCCGGCTCCAGCAGCCGTTTTTGTTCCAGGGCTCGTTCCAGCGCGGAAACCAGCCCCGACGCAGTTTGCGCAAGGGAAAAGTGCGGGAACCCTACCAACACCAGAAGCAGGGGAAGTAACCGAGCCAAAGCTCAGCTAGTCTAGGTCAGCACTCCGGTTGGGGCAAGCACAATGATAGAAGCGACGGCCTTGTCTTCCCTGAGGAAGGAAACGATTCGGAGCCGTCGCTAGTGAGCAGGGTGGCTGGCCACGCTACCTAAGGTTGCGTGAAGCGGATCAAATCATGGGGCGGTGGGCTGCCGCATTCCCTCCCAGCGCTTCACGATCCCTACGTCGAGACCAAACAGATCGAGCACGCGCCCCACGGTGTGGTTGACGATGTCGTCCACCGACTGCGGGTGGTTGTAGAAGGCGGGTACCGGAGGAGCGACGATAGCGCCCATCTGGGTCACCATCTCAAGGTTGCGGATGTGCGCCAAAGTCAACGGCGCCTCGCGCACCAGCAAGACCAGGCGTCGCCGTTCTTTCAGTGTCACATCGGCCGCCCGCGCCAGCAGGTTGTCGCAGACGCCGGTGGCCACCGAAGCCAGGGTCTTCACCGAGCAGGGCGCGATGACCATGCCCTCGGTTTGGAACGAGCCACTGGACAGCTCGGCGGCGATGTCCTGCACCGGGTAGGAGCGGTCGGCCAAGGCCCGGACGCGCTCCACCGTGTAGGAAGTCTCCCAGGCGATGGTGCGTTCGGAGGCCCGTGAAATCAGCAGGTGGGTTTCCACACTGCGCTCGCCGCGCAGCACCTCCAGCAGGCGCACCCCGTAGATGGCGCCGCTAGCCCCCGAGATTCCGACGATCAGGCGCACGGGCGAATTATACCGCCCCCCATATCGGATTTCGGTGTCGGATTTTGGCGTCGAGTTTCGGCATGCGTTTCGACAGGCGATGAAACGGTCTGCGGGCGCTGGACTGCCGCCCCTGTTCAAGCCTTTGTGCAGGCCTTGTTCAGGCCTCGTCCAGGATTGCGGCTCCCGGCCAGGGATGCAGCGTGCCGGTGGTAGAATCGCGGGGTGGCGTCGCCTGTCTTTTCCTGCTTCAAGTGCGGGGAGGTTGTGCCTCTAGGATCGGGCAGCAAGGTGGGGCGCCGGGAAGCCTGCCCTAGGTGCTCGGCCGACCTGCATTGTTGCCTGAACTGCACCTTCTACGATCCTCATGCGCACAACCAGTGCCGCGAAACGCAGGCGGAATGGGTGCGCTACAAGGAAGAGGCCAACTACTGCGACTACTTCCGGCCGCTGCTGGCGGAGGGTCGCGGGGCAGCGGGCAAAGCCAGCTCCTCCGCTGAGGAAGTCCGCAAGAAACTCGACAACCTGTTCAAGATCTGAGTTCGTAGGCCGTGTAAGATGTCCTTTATGGATACGCAGCCGCGTCTTGTCCGTCGCTTCCTCAGCCTGGGGGTGGCGGTTGTGCTGTTGGGCGCGGCGGGCTGGGCGCAGTCGTTAGGTGAGGTAGCACGTCGCAACCGCGCCGAGAAAAGAACCCGGCCCAAAGCCACTCGCGTCTATACCAACGAGGATCTGCCCGGCGGCGGCGGCCTGAGTACCACCGGCACGGAAGCGAAAAGTCAGGTTCAGCAGGCCGAGACGGTCGAGGCGAAGCCAGGCGAGTCGTTGGCGCCCTTCGTCCCTTCGCCACAAATGTTGGTCGATCGGATGCTTCAGCTAGCCGAAGTCGGGCCCAGGGATACCGTCTATGACATGGGTTCCGGCGACGGCCGCATTCCCATCACGGCCGCGCGGAAATTCGGCGCCAATGCAGTCGGCGTGGAGCTGGACGAAAGCTTGTCCAAGCAGAGCCAGGCCCGCGTTAACCAGCTGAACCTTCAGGACAAGGTGACGATCATTCAGGGCGACATGCTGCAGGTGGATTTGAGCCCGGCCACCGTGGTTACCCTCTACCTGCTGACCAGCGCCAACGATAAACTGCGGCCGAGAATGGAGAAGTACTTGAGGAAAGGCGCTCGGGTCGTTTGCCACGACTTTGAAGTGCCTGGCTGGGAGCCGGACCAAGTCCAAAACGTGATTGAGGACGAGAACAGCCGCCGGCATGTGCTCTACCTCTACCGGCGGTAGCAGGTTTCGGACGATCACTTACCGAGCGTCTCTGTCGGATCAATCCGCAGCCAGAACAGCGCGCCCACCAAGTACGTCGCTGTGGCCACCCTAATCTGCCACAGGAGGGGACGGACTGCCCAACTTTCGTGCTACGGTGAGGCGATGCAGGCAACCATTCCGGTGCTGGGATGTCCTAGCTGTGGCTCTCAGGCCGTGATCTATAGCTGCGAGCCTAAGTGTTGCTTCAATCACATTTGCAGTGATTGTCACACGAGCTTCGAACTGGAGACGTCTGACACAGGGCGAGAGCTGGCCGGACTGGAGCCGCCGGAACGCGCCCTGGAGGCTTGCGATCCCACCACCGAATGCGCCCGTTGCCACAGCCTCACCGTCTACCAGGTGGGCGACGGCTGCGTGTGCCTGACCTGCTCAGCGTTGCTGGAATTACGTTATACGGAAATCTCCCCCGCCTAGTCCAAAACCGGACGTGGAGTTTGACTTCTTGCGCAGGGCAGGGTTATTTTGCTGCCACCCCGGATGAGCAGTACCACGGGAGCAGCCTATTGCAAACGGAACTGGAGCGTCACGCAGGGACTTTTCTTTTGCGATTGAAAGGCGACTTGCGCCTGTGGGGTAAACCGGACCGAGGAGAGAACATCGTGAAGGCGTTCCGCTCCGTTTTGGAGGACCCGCCGGGCCGACTCGTGCTGAGCCTAACCGGTGTGGACCACCTGGATACCCTCGGCATCTCTTCTCTGGTCAAAATTCTGATCGACTGCTCCAAGCACCAGATTGAACTGCGGTTGGTCATGCCAACGGGATTGGCGGGGGAAGCGGTGCGGCGAGTGCATATCTTCGAGCCCTCGCTCGTGTTCCCCGACGAACAGTCGGCCTTGCAGGAGGGAGATTAACAAACAGGTATAAGCAGGATATAGGCAGGGTATAGGCCAGAGGAGAGGGAAGCGACGACGGGTAGATATCTTACGTCCTACCGCAAAACACCCTCCAGAGGACTGCTGGCGGAGGCATAGAGACGCCGCGGCATGCGCCCTGCCGAGTAAGCCAGCCGGCCCGCCTCGACGGCCAGCTTCATTGCATGAGCCATCACTTCTGGCTC
The DNA here is from genome assembly GCA_965223005.1 of Terriglobia bacterium. Lineage (GTDB taxonomy): Bacteria > Acidobacteriota > Terriglobia > JAJPHL01 > JAPKYU01 > CBDBKE01. Next base: position 1,211,572 of record CBDCVK010000010.1, read on the forward strand.
CTGGGCCAGGGCCACACCGCTGTTCATCAGAACGGCGTCGGCTCCCAGTTCCATGGCCACGGCAGCGTCGGAGGCCGTGCCCACGCCGGCGTCCACGATCAGCGGCACTTCGGTAATCATCTCGCGCAGAATGCGGAGGTTGGAAACGTTCTGGATCCCCATGCCGGAGCCGATGGGTGCTCCCAAGGGCATTACAGCAGCGGCTCCGGCGTCAATCAACCGCCGTGCTGCCACCAGGTCGTCGTTGGTATAGGGCAGCGCGACGAAGCCTTCCTTCACCAACACGCGGGTGGCTTCCAGTAGACCAAAATTGTCGGGGAACAGGGTCTTTTCATCGCCAATCACTTCCAGCTTGATCCAGTGCGAGAGGCCCACTTCCCGTGCCAGGCGGGCGGTCCGGATGGCCTCGTCGGCGGTGTAGCAGCCTGCCGTGTTCGGCAAGATGAAGTACTTCTTGGGATCGATGTAGTCCAGCAAGGACTCGCGAGAGCGGTCGGTCAGGTTCACCCGGCGAATCGCTACAGTGACCATTTCGGCGCCGGTGGCTTCCAGGCAGCGAGCCATCTGGTGGAAGCTGGCGTACTTGCCCGAGCCGATGATGAGCCGCGAACGGAACTGGCGGTCGGCGATCTTCAGTGCCATATCCATAGGCCTATTGTATGCCTGCGGCCCCTAGTGAGGCAAACTACCCAGCCAAGCCCGGAGGCCAACGAAGCCCGGAAGCCGGTGGCAGCCGGGTACGCCAGATCTAGCAGACTGGCACGCCTGTGCCAGCCCGGTCCAATGCGCCAAGGTCCTGGGACACTTTTTGCCTCAAGGCCGTTGACCTGGAACGGGGAATTCTGCTATAAGTTCGTGGTATAATTAATTTGTTTGCCGTTACGAGAGGGGAAGAACCAATGATTCAACTGAGTGATATGGCGGTCTCCAAAGTAAGGGAAATCCTGGACCAACAGTCGCCTCGTCCGGCGGGACTGCGCATCGCCGTAGTGGGCGGTGGCTGCTCGGGGTTCTCTTACCATATGGCCTTCGACAACCAGTCCAACGGGACCGACAAGGTGCTGGATTATGAGGGACTGAAGATCTTCGTGGACCAGGCCAGCCTGCTTTACGTGGACGGGACCGAAGTCGATTACGTGGAAAGCTTGGAAGGCGCCGGGTTCAAGTTCAACAACCCGAACGTCAAGAGCACTTGCGGCTGCGGTAGCTCGTTCAGCGTTTAGCCAGTCCGGCAAACGCTTCGCGGTCACAACTTCTTCGTGGCCCTAGGCTTGCGGTAAGCGAGAAGGTTTACCATGGGCCTGGGGCTTCTGTTTTTTTCCTTTCCTCCTTTTTGGGCACTACCCTAACTCCCTTTCGCTTGCAGACAGAAAGCGACGGCGATAGAATCAATCTCCCCGATTCTGCATGCGGCCAATGACCCGGCATTCTCATCGGATTCTGTTCGTCGCGCTGTGGGCGGCAGCGTTCGCCACCGCCGCCGGTGCGCAGGTGATCTCGACTGTTGTCGGCAACATTTCCGCAGCCGACGGCCTCCAGGCGCGCGAGACTCCTCTGGTCATTCCCCGCGCCGTGACTGTGGACCAGGACGGCTTTATTTACATTGCTGATGACGGCAGCGGCACGGTACGCCGCATTGACCCGATCACCGGCATTGCCACCGTCATTGCTGGCGGCGGGACTGTGGTGGATGACCTGATCCCGGTCCCCGGCAAGTCAGCCTTTCTGAACAGCCCTGTGGGGGTGGGTATTGGCGCAGGTCGGAACCTCTACATTGCCGATGACGGCAACAATCGCGTCCGGCTATTGACCCCCGATGGGTTTCTGACGACCGTAGTCGGCAACGGCAGTTCTGGCTTTTCCGGGGACGGAGGGCCTGCCACGCGCGCGCAGTTGTTCCTGCCCACAGGAGTCGCAACGGATTCGGCTGGGAACCTCTACATCACCGACCGCGGGAATGAGGCCATCCGCAAGGTGGACGCCGCCAGCGCCGTGATCACCACGATTGCTGGCGGCCCCTTCGCCAACAGTTTTAGCGACGGCATCCCGGCCACCGCGGCCAGGCTTTTCAGCCCATACGGGATCGCCGTGGACGGGGCCGGCAATGTTTTCTTTGCCGACGAAGACGACCACTTGGTGCGCAAGATTGAGGCGGCCACCGGCCTGATCCGCACCGTGGCGGGTACCGGTTTTTCGGGGACCAGCGGCGACGGCGGGCCGGCGACTGCAGCCAACCTGCGGAATCCCGCCGGGGTGGCGGTGGCGCCCAACGGCGACCTCTACATTGGTCACAGCGGTCAGGTGCGCAAAGTGGATGCAGCCACCGGAGTGATCACAACCGTCCTGGGCGGCGGTAATTTCATCCTGAGCGAGGGACGTCCGGGAACGGACGTCTTCATACCGAGTTCGATCCGGCACATGTTCCTGACTCCGGCAAATGTCCTTCTCATTGCGCTCACCGGGGACAACCTGATCGGGCAGCTCAACCTGACGACCGGCATCTTCAGTATTCTGGCCGGAGACCCCCTGCGAGTGGGTGACAGCGGGCTGGCGGAGACGGCGGCTGTCTCCCAGCCACACCTACTGGCCCTGGATGCCACGGGCAACCTCTACATTGCCGACAAGTTCCATCACCGGGTACGCCGCATCTTGCCGGGCACCGGTGGGGCGGGAACCGGAACCATCACCACCGTGGTGGGAGACGGGTTTCCCGCGTTTGGTGAAACCAGCGGTCCGGCGGCCAGCACCTCCATCACCTTCCCGGAGGGAACCTTTGTTGATGCGAGCAACCGAGTGTATTTCACCGACAATTTCCGGCGCGTCCGGATGGTTGATGGCGACGGGATGCTCCAGACGGTGGCTGGCCTCAGCACCATCGGCTTTTCTGGAGACGGTGGCCCAGCGACCGAGGCTGAACTGAACACTCCCCGCGGCATAACGATGGACGGCGCCAGCAATCTGTACATTGCCGACACGTTCAACGATAGGGTGCGAAAGATTGATCTCAACGGGATCATCCAGACGATTGCCGGAACTGGCGAATTCGGCTTTTCCGGCGATGGCGGGCAGGCCACGCGGGCCCAGCTCAATGGGCCGTACGATCTGCTGCTAGACGGCGACGGAAGCCTGCTGATCGCCGACCACTTCAACAATCGCGTGTGGCGCATGGATTTGTCCACAGGGATCATCACCACCTTTGCCGGCAATGGATTTTTCGCCTATAGCGGCGACGGCGGCCCAGCGACTGACGCCGGTATCTCTAGACCCCGAGGCCTAGCCATGGACGGGCAGGGTAATGTGCTGATCACGAGCGTCAACACCGTGCGCCGAGTGGATGCGGCCACCGGTATCATCAGCACCGTCGCCGGCGCCGGCGACCCGGGGTTCCGAGGAGATGGCGGGCTGGCGACGCTGGCTCGTCTTAGCGGCGTGCAGGGCATCGTGGTAGACAGCGCGGGGAATGCGATATTTGCCGACTCAGTGAACAACCGCATCCGGCGCATCTCGTCGGTCGCGGTGATTCCACTGCTTGCAGTGAGTCCTACTGCACTCTCCTTCGGGGCCCTGGAAGGAGGGCAGTCGCCGGCCGGACAGAGCCTCCAGGTGAGTACCAGCAACCTGGCCAGCACCTCCTGGACGGCTTCGGTGCAACTGGCGAGCGGCTCGGGCTGGTTGACTGTCCAACCGATCTCCGGCATGACGCCTGCTGTCGTACAGATCGCGGTGAACTCTTCGGGGCTCCCCGCTGGCACGTTTACCGGAAGCATCACAATCACCGCGGCTGGCGCAACCAACTCACCTCAGACGGTCTCGGTCACTCTGACCGTCGAGCCAGGCGGCAATCCAAAGCTGGCGTTGGACCCGCAATTCCTCACCTTCCGGGCGACGCAGGGTGGGGCCGACCCTCCGCCGCAAACGGTAACGTTAACCAATGCCGGCGGCGGCGTGTTGCAGTGGTCCGGCACCGTCCAAGCCAGTGGCGGCAACTGGCTCTCGGTTTCCCCCAGCAGCGGCACCGGCGCGGCCACGTTAACCCTATCGACCACGCTGGGTTCGTTGCCCGCCGGCGTCTACCAGGGTCTGCTGTTGGTGACCAATCTCAGCGCGGGTGAAAGCGTGGCAGTCTCGGTGGCGTTCATTGTGAGCGAACCGGTCTCTTCGCTGCTGCTGAGCCAGACCGGGGCCTTGTTCACGGTGAACGAAGGCGGTTCGTTTGTCCCGCCGGGGGACGTGCTGGTGGTGAACGCAGGCCAGGGGAGCATGATCTGGCAGGCCGAAGTCCTGCCCCTTTCTGGCGGAAACTGGCTGGGGCTATCCGCGGCTTCCGGAACCAGCGCTCCGGATCTGGCTACGACGCTGCAATTGTCGCCGAGCCCGGCCGGGCTGAGTCCCGGCGTCTACGATGCACTGCTGCAGGTCTCCGCCTCCGGCGCCACCAACTCCCCGCAGTTGCTGTTGGCCCGGCTCCAGGTGCAGCCCAGCGGGACTGCGCCGGTGGGCAGTATCAATCCCGGTGGCATTGCGCTGGTCGGTGAGTCCGGCGGGGCGATACAACAGGGTTCGCTCACGGTCAGCACTACCGGCGGGGCAACGCTGAGCTATGCGACTTCGGCCAGCACCTCAGACGGCGCCCTCTGGCTTTCGGTCTCCCCACCCGGGGGCAGCCTGCAAGGTTCCGCCGACCGCGGCACGGTCAACGTCCAGGCTAACCCAGCCCAACTGTCTCCTGGCGTCTACCGGGGCAAAGTGGCGGTGGCCTTCAGCACGGGCGTCACTCAGGACGTCAGCGTGTTGCTGGTGGTGACACCGCAGGGTACCGCCGTGGCCAGCGGGGGGTCGTACACGGGGGCTGGACTGGCACAGTCCGCCTGCACCCCCACACAGCAATTCCCGCTCCAGGTCGCCCTGACCAATGGCAGCAGCGTGCCCACGGGATTTGGCACGGTGGTGCAGGTGAGCGTCCTGGATGACTGCGGCATTGCGGTGGATAACTCGGTGGTGGTTATCCAATTCGGCAACGGTGACCCGGCCTTGGTCCTGGACCCCAAGAAGAGGGTTGGTCCCGGCCTCTATTCGGGAACGTGGAAACCGGGGCAACAAGGCGCCACCGAAGTCACTGTGCAAGCCACCGGCAGCGGCTTGGCGCCGGGTCAGACGGATCTGCAGGTTGTGATTTCCGAGCAGGGCGCCGCCCTGTCGAGCCCGGAGATTTTCACCAACGGCGCGGTGCATGGTGCCCATTTCAATCTCATCGGCGGGGTCAAGCAGGTTGCCCCGCTAGCGAGAGGCCAGATCTTTTCGGTGTTCGGCAACCGGCTGGCCATCGGGCGCAGCTTCGCCGACCAAGTCCCGTTGCCACGTTCACTGGCGGGGGTTACCGCCAAGCTGGCCGGCACCGACGTGCCTTTGTTCTTCTCCGACACCGGGCAGTTAAACGCGCAGATCCCCTTTGAACTGCCGTCCGGCGGCACCTTCCCGCTGGTGGTTACCATGGGCGGGCTGGGCAGCTCGCCCGAGCTGATCACCTTGACCAACACGCAGCCGGGTATCTTTACGGTTGCCCAAAGCGGGAGCGGTCCTGGAGTCATCACCGACGCGCCGGGCACCCTGATCGCCACCGCGAATCCCGCCCGGCTCGGCCAGGTCGTGATCGTCTACGCCACCGGCCTGGGGCCCACCAACCCGACGGTGCCCACCGGAGAGGCTACCCCATTCGGCACGCTGGCGCGGGTCGTGGACGGCCTGACCGTAACCGTCGGGGGTGTTCCGGCAGCTGTGGACTCTGCAGGGCTGACCCCAGGTTTTGTTGGGCTCTACCAGGTGAACGTCCGTATCCCCGACAACGCGCCGTTGGGCGACGGAGTGGAACTCTTTCTGGAACAAAACCAGATCCGAAGCAACACGGTGACCCTGGTGATCCAGTAGGTTCCGGCCCTGCTCCGTCGCCTTCCCAAACCTTGCCCTGTGAATTAGTGGTGGCGGCTAGAGCTTCGCGAGGGAGCAAGCGTACTCGTGGACAACGCCAGGCTGCTGGAAACAATCGCGTGGGACACAGGCGCAGACGCCCGATGGATTAACCACGAAACCCGGTTGGTTAACCACAAAAAGGGATGTACCTCTTCAAAAATCTTTTAGTTAAGTGGGCACCAGGCGGAATTAACTTCTGGTAATGAATTCATCCAAATTCAGGAGGAGTCGGCAAACCCCGAGCCAGGCCGCTGCCTCTGCAGGGTCGATCCCTTCCAGCTCGATCGCGGGGAATAGGCTGTCCACCAATTCGCTCTTTTTCTCCAGAATGTCTTTCTGCTGCTGGTAATAGCTAACCAAGCGATCTTTTTCCTGCGGTCGGGGTTCTCGTCCCAGGGAGAGTCGGAAGGCGTAATTCAGCCGGTCATTCCAACTGCCGCGTTCCTCCCGCAAGATTCTGACGGCCATCACCTGGGCCGCTTCTACAAATACCGGATCGTTGAGAAGGTTCAGTGCCTGCAAGGGCGTGGTAGACCGTTCTCGCCGGGTGCAGGACAACAGAGCATCTGGCGCATCAAAATTGAGCAATTGCGGGTAGGGAGTGGTGCGCAGGAACATCGTGTAAAGTCCCCGGCGGTAGCGTTCCGCTCCTTTGCTCTCTATCCATTTTTCCGGACCGCCACCAAAACCCAACTCGATCACCCCCGAGGGTTGGGGCGGGCGCACGCTCTTACCCCCGATCGCGCGATTCAGCAGCCCGCTGGCGACCAATGTCGAATCGCGGACCAATTCTGCTGGTAGGCTGAGGCGTACCTGGCGGGCGAGCAGCCTGTTATAAGCGTCGCGCTCCCGCAAATCGTCTCTCACGTTCGAGGATTGGCGGTAGGTGGCCGACTCCACGATGAGCTTGTGCATCCGCTTCATGTCCCAGCCGCTTGCCATGAATTCCACAGCCAGCCAATCCAGCAGTTCCGGGTGTGTGGGCCGATCTCCCCGGGTGCCAAAGTCCCCGGAAGTTCCTACCAGCCCGCGACCAAAGAACTCCTGCCAGGCGCGGTTGACCCAGACACGTGCGGTGAGAGGGTTGTCCTTCGAAAGCAGCCACCGGCCGAGGGCGAGTCGGGAAGGACTGGCATCCTGGGGAGGGGAATTCAATACTGCCGGCGTGGCGGGTTGGACCTCAATCCCGGGATTCCGATGATCACCCCGGATCAAAATGCGAGTCTTGGGAGGATCAGGATTTTCGACGAGAATTTGAGCTTCACTCAGCCCCGGATACTGATTCTTCAGTGTATCCAATTTGCCCTTGAGTTCCTTGAATTTCAATTCCTTGTACTTCTTGCTGCCAAACGTTTCTCCAACAGTCCCAACGAATTGGTCCGTCAGCTTATCCCTTTGCTTCGGCGTTCGTAAGCCGGGGTCGAGCTTCAGTATCTGCCGCCCGCCGTCGAGTTCGGTTCCTAAAAGGTCCCAGGCAATGTCATAGGAAGGATCCACGCCTGGATCGGCCCCGGCTTCCAACGTTTTCTGTTCCCAGTCGGGTTGTAATTCTGGAACTTTGTATTCCTCCAACAATGCCTTTCTTTTCTCGGCATACTCTGTTCTGCTTTGCAAGTACGCACCCAATTCCGACGGGAGGGGAGCCTCGATATTTTGCTCGCTGGCGCGGTCAAAAAACGCAAACAACTGATAAAATTCTTTCTGGCTAAGAGGATCGTATTTGTGATCGTGACAGCGCGCACAGCCGACCGTCATGGCAAGCCAGACGGTGCCTAGCGTCGAGGTCCGATCCACCACCTGTTCCACGCGATATTCCTCCAGGTCAATCCCCCCTTCGCGGTTGGTCAGGGTGTTGCGAAGAAACCCGGTGGCAATCTTTTGCTGGATCGTGGCATTGGGCAACAAGTCTCCGGCGATTTGCTCGACGGTAAATTCGTCGAACGGCTTATTTCGATTCAGCGCCTGAATCACCCAATCACGCCATTGCCAGGCATGGGGTCGTACGCGGTCCGTTTCATACCCGTCACTGTCGGCGTAATGCGCTAAGTCGAGCCACTGCCGCGCCCATTTCTCTCCATAGTGCGGGGAGGCCAACAGGCGCTCGACCAGCCGTTCATACGCATCCGGGCGCTGGTCCGCTAGAAACTGGGCAATTTCCTTCGGGGTTGGAGGCAAGCCGACGAGATCGAAACTGACACGCCGGATCAAAGTCACCCGGTCTGCTTCCTGGGACGGCGCGATCCCCTCGGCATCGAGCCTGGCCAGGACAAACGCGTCAATTGGGTTGCGAACCGAGGCCTGGCTACGCACCTTGGGAAGGGGAGGTCGCTGGGTTGGGAGGAACGCCCAGTGCTTGCTCCTCGCCTCCGGCACTTCCTTCGCAGGTGCGCCCGCCCCCGAGCCCTCCTCTGGGACGGATGCGACCTGTTCGGGCCACTCAGCACCCTGGTCGATCCACGCGCGTAGCAAACCTACCTGCTCCGGGGTGAGCCGTTTCCCCACCATCGGCATGATCAGATCTTTTTTCAGCCCAGCAACCAGGTGAATCAGCTTGCTTTCGGCGCTGTTGCCCGGCTTGATCACCGGCCCCGCGTAGCCTCCGGCCATCGCGGCAACCTTTTCATCCAGGCGTAGACCACCCATCTGTTGCTTCGGGCCATGGCAGGCGTAGCACGTCTCTTTAAACAGGGGCTCGACGTCCCGTGAAAAATCAACCTGGGTCTTTGCTGCAGGAGGCAGGGCCTGGATGTCTATTTCCTGGGCCAACTGGGGAATGTAAGGGATTCCTAGAAGGAAAAGTACCGCTACGCTTGCTGTGAAGATCTTTCGGGACATGAGAATGAAATCCAAAAGAAAACCTGGGCCTCCTATGCCAACAACTTGTGCGCCACTTCGCCGGCCACATCGGTAAGCCGAAAATCGCGGCCCTGGTGGCGATGGGTGAGCTTCTTATGATTGAAACCCAGGCAGTGCAGGATGGTGGCATGCAGGTCGTGGACAAAGATCGGATCTTCGACAACGGTGAACCCCAGTTCATCGGTCTTGCCGATTACTTGTCCGCGCTTGATTCCTCCCCCGGCCATCCACATGCTGAAAGCGTGACGGTGGTGATCCCTACCCCAATAATCTTTATCCGGCTTGCGAGCCTCCACCATCGGCGTCCGCCCGAACTCGCCTCCCCAGATGACCAGGGTATTCTCCAGTAACCCCCGTTGTTTGAGATCTTTCAACAGGGCAGCAGTGGGCTGGTCGGTAATGGCGCAGTTTTTCTTCAGCTTCTTGTTCAGCTCTCTATGATCGTCCCAAGTGGCATGAAGCAGTTGTACAAACCGCACGCCCCGTTCGATCATCCGCCGCGCCAACAGGCAGTTGGTGGCGAAAGGTCGAGTGGGCTCCTTGTTGATCCCGTACATCTCCAAGGTGCTGCGCGATTCCTTGGAGAAGTCCAGCAGTTCCGGACCGGCCGCCTGCATGCGAAACGCCAACTCGTAGGAAGCAATCCGGGAGGCGATCTCTAAATCCCCCGTATCTACGTAGTGCTGCTCGTTGAGCTGCCGGATCGTATCCAGCCGAGCCCGCTGGCTTTCCTGGCTGATGCCCGGAGGATTGGAAAGATACAGCACCGGATCCCCCTTGCTGCGGAAGGGCACCCCTTGATAGACGGAGGGCAGAAACCCGCTGCTAAAGTTCTGCGTACCCGCGCTGGCGCCCGCCCCGGAACTGAGCACTACGAAACCCGGCAAGTTCTGCGACTCGCTTCCCAAACCGTAGGTCACCCAGGCCCCCATCGAGGGACGACCCGGGAGCGGGCTCCCACAGTTGATCATCAACTGACCTGGGTGGTGGTTGATCTGGTTGGTCTGCATCGAGCGAATCAGGCAGATGTCGTCGGCACGGGTGGCCAAGTGGGGCAGCCAATCGGAAATCTCGATCCCGGATTCTCCGTGGGGCTTAAAAACCCGCGGGCTGGCCCAGATCTTAGCCGTAGGCTGGATGAAGGCCAGGTTGCCGACTTGCTTCCTCATCGACTCAGGTAAGCTCTGCCCTTCCCACTTCTTCAATTCCGGCTTGGGGTCAAGCAGATCGATCTGGCTTGGCGCCCCGGCCATGAACAGGAAAATCACATTCTTGGCCTTGGGGGTGAAATGGGGCAGCTTGGGTTGCAGCGGATTCACATCGGGCAATCCTTCGCTCAGTGTTCCGGCTGATCCTTCCAGCGCCAACAGATGCCAGAAGGCGATCATCCCTATGCCGCCAGCACACTCCTGTAGAAAACTCCGACGGTTTTGTATGCGCTGGAACTCTTGAAAGTCCATGGGTTATTCCCTGGTAATGAATTCATCCAGATTCAGCAGCACGCTGCTGAGACCCACCCACGCAGCGGCTTCGGCAGGCTCCACCCCGTCCACCCCCTGAGCGGGGAATACCTTCTCGATGGACTGGGGATCGCGCTCGAGAACTTCCTTTTGCTGCTGGTAATACCGGATGAGGGGATCTTTCTCCGCCGGACGGGGCTTGCGGGCCAGACACAGGCGGAAGGCATATTCAATCCGGTCACTTAAGCTCCCGGGCTTCTCTCGCAGCACCCTGGCAGCCAGGCCCTGCGCCGCCTCGAAAAAGACCGGGTCGTTCAGCAAGTTTAAAGCCTGCAAGGGAGTGGTGGAGCGCTCCCGCCGGCTACAGGAACTCAGCGAATCCGGCGCGTCAAACGTCGTCATTTGCGGATAGGGCACCATCCGTTGGAAGAAGGTATAGAGGCCCCGGCGATAGCGGTCCGCTCCCTGGCTCTCGTCCCAGAAGATCCACTCATTCATGCCAAAGCCGAGTTCCAGGACACTGGTAGGTAACGGCGGGCGCACGCTCTTGCCCCCGATGGCCGGGTTCAACAGGCCACTGGCCGCCAGCGTCACGTCCCGGACCAGCTCCGCCGACAAGCGAAGCCGCAGTTGACGCGCCAGCAACTGGTTGGAGGGATCGCGCTCTTCCAGCTCCGGGCGGATCTTCGACGACTGCCGGTAGGTGGCCGAGGTCACCAACAGCTTGTGAACCTTCTTCACGTTCCAGCCGTTGTCCATGAACCCCACCGCCAGCCAGTCCAGCAGCTTCCGATGCGCGGGCGGTTTGCCACGCGTGCCAAAGTCCTCGGAGGTTTCCACCAAGCCCCGGCCAAACAACTCCTGCCACATCCGGTTCACCGTTACCCGCGCCGTCAGCGGGTTCTCCGTCGATACCAGCCATCGCGCCAGGCTGAGGCGGTCGGCGTGACCATTGGGGGAACGCAGGGGCGGTAGGAACGCCGGCGTATTGGGTTGAACCTCTATGCCCGGACGATCCCAAACACCCCGAATGAGTAAATGCGTCTTAGGAGGAGTAGGGTTCTCGTTCAGGGTCAGCGCTTCGCTCAGGGCCGGATATTCCCCCTTTAAATACTCCAGCTTTTTCCGAAGCTCCTTAAACTTTTTCTTCTCTTTTGGTCCAAATTCAGGTGGGGGCCACTTGACCAAGTGATCTACGAGCAAGTCCTGTACCTTCTGGGAGCGTTGAGAGGGGGGAATCCGGATGAGGTCTTGCGCGCCGTCGGTCCCGTGGTCGGGGTCAACAGCTAGGTAGTGCCATTCGACTTGCCACGGGAGACTGGCGGACTCGAGATTGTCGCCGGTTTCCAGCATCTTCTTCTCCCACTCTGGATAGAGTTTCGGCACACCGTAGTCGGCCAATAGCTCCCGTCTCTTCTTGTCATACTCCGGCTTCCGCAGAAGGTAGGGCCCCAACTCCCCGGGCAAAGGGGCTTCAATGTTGACTTCCTGGCCGGTATCAAAGAAGGCGTACAGTTGGTAATAGTCTTTCTGGGTAACGGGATCGAACTTATGGTCGTGACACTGCGCACAACCCACCGTCAGGCCCAGCCACACGGTGCCCAGAGTATTGGTGCGATCCAGCACCTGCTCATTGCGCCTCTGTTCCAAAGGCATGCCGCCTTCCCGGTTGGTCAGGGTATGGCGCAGAAATCCGGTCGCGACCTTCTGTTCCACCGTGGCGTTGGGCAGCAGGTTACCCGCCAGCTGCTCAATGGTGAACTGATCAAAGGGCATATTGCGGTTCAGCGCGTCGATCACCCAATGACGCCAGCGCCAGGCATGGGATCGGGCCCTATCGTTTTCGTAACCGTCGCTCTCGCCATAGTGCGCCAGATCGAGCCACTGACGGGCCCATTTCTCCCCGTAGTGGGGCGAGGCGAGCAGCCGGTCCACCAAACGCTCATAAGCATCAGGCTGGTTGTCGGCCAGAAATTCATCGACTTCCCGGGGGGTAGGCGGCAGGCCAATCAGATCCAGACTCACCCGCCGGATCAGCGTAGTGCGGTCAGCTTCCGGCGAAGGTTCAATCCCTTCCGCCTCTAGCTTAGCCAGCACAAACGCATCGATGGGATTTCTTATCCAAGTTCGATTCCGGGCCCGATTCCTGACCTGGGGCACCGCAACCCGTTGCGGCGGTATGAAGGCCCAATGGGTCGTCTGGGGCCTCTCGCTCTGAGCTGCTTCAGGACTGGGGGCCGTCCGCTGCTCAGGCCACTCGGCTCCTTGATCAATCCATGCCCGCAGGAGCCCCACTTGTTCGGGGGTGAGCTTTTCGCCCACCAGAGGCATCACCAAAGCTTCATTGTCTTTGTCTTTCTTTACCCCCGCTACCATCTGGATCAGCTTGCTCTCGGCACTCTTTCCCAGCAGGATAACGGCGCCCGAGTATCCACCCGCGAGGGCAGCCTCTCGACTGTCCAGCCGCAGACCTCCCATCTGCTTCTCTGGCCCGTGGCAGGACTCACACTTCTCTTTGAAGAGGGGACCGACGTCGCGCCCAAAATCCACCCGGCTCTTGGCCGGCGGAGGCAGCGCCCCCTCATCAGTCTCGACGGCCGGCTGCAAGGCTGCCCATGCTGAGACGGCCACTAGGCAGCAACCCAAACCCCAGATTCGAAGCCAGATTCGATGATTGTTACGCATGGACCTCAACCTGAGAGACTCGCGTACTGCCCGCTGATACACTCCTCCGCTAGTGCTATTGTACATTCTCGTCCTCGGGGGTTCAAGCAACCCTTGGGATCAACACTGGCGGTCAACGCGGGCATCAGCCCGGCTTGTCCCCTGGACGGCTTCTGAGCAGCTAGAGCGCGCTGCTGCCAGCCACTGGCCTTGGGTGTGGCTCAGAACGGGTCGAGCCCCCGGTACTCGAGCGGTATCTGGCGTCCCGAGGCAAGCAGCGCGGAACCGTTGCTTTTTGCGTAGTCTTCAGCTATCTTTGGATGCCGCATCATCTGCGCGGGAATTCCAGATGGAGAAGGAACCTAGTTCATGAACGTGACTGCCAATACCTACCTTGACGCCATTGACCAGCAGGTTGCCACGCGCAGCCTTTTGCTACATCCCTTCTACCAGAGCTGGACCCAGGGGAAGCTCAGTCGCGAGGCTCTCGGCGACTATGCTGAGCAGTATTACCATCACGTTGCGGCCTTCCCCACCTACCTATCCGCCCTGCACTCCCACACGGAGGACGCCGTCGTCCGACGGCACATCCTGGCCAATCTGATGGACGAAGAAGCAGGCACCCCGAACCACCCGGAGCTGTGGCTTCGCTTTGCCGAAGCGTTAGGCCTGAATCGGGAACAGGTGCAGCAGGCGAAACTGTGGGACGAGACCAAAAGCCTGATTCATACCTTTCGCAGAATCTGCCGTGACCGCAGCCCGGCCGATGGCGTGGCGGCTCTTTATGCATATGAGAGCCAAATTCCCGCTGTGGCAGAATCCAAGATTGACGGACTGAGGAAATTCTACAGTTTCCGGAACGAGCGCGGCCTGGCTTACTTTCGCGTCCATGTGGAGGCGGATCGCGAGCACGCTGAGGTCGAGCGCGGGTTGCTGGAGTCCTACCTGAACGAAACTACGGCGACCTCGGCCACCGAATCGGCGGGCGAAGTACTTGACGCGCTGTGGGCGTTGCTGTCAGCAGTCTGCCGGCGCCACGGCATCGCTTGTCCGACTGCGTCCTGACCCGCAGACCTGAACCCTCGGTCTGGCCCCTGCCTGTTTTTTCCCGACTAGTGCGTCCGCGCGGCGAGAATGGTAAGCTGGTGTGGGAAGACCTTTGATGGAGAGGGTTGTACCTTTGAGTTTGGCTTCTTGTTTTCTCCCGGCGAGGTGAAGCCATGGACCGCAAGCCCGAGGCCGCAAGCAAGATTTCTGCCCCGCTGATTCTCGATCGCAAGCTGCGTGGGGAAAAGATCACCTGCCTGACTGCGTATGACTATCCCACAGCCCGGTTGGTGGACGAGGCGGGGATCGACATGATTCTTGTGGGGGATTCCCTGGGCCAAGTGGTTCTGGGCTACGAATCGACGATCCCGGTGACGGTGGAGGAAATGCTCCACCATCTGCGGGCGGCGCGGCGAGGGACGCAGCGCGCCCTATTGATCGTTGATCTCCCCTATGGCTCCTACCACCCGAGTGAAGAAGAGGGCCTGCGGACCGCCATTCGCTTTTTCAAGGAAGGAGGCGCCGAGGCGGTGAAAATCGAGGGAGGCAAGAAGCGGATGGGCCTCATTCGCCGCCTGGTCGAGGCCGAAATTCCGGTGATGGGCCACATTGGCTTGACCCCCCAATCGGTTCGCGCCTTCGGCGGTTATCGCGTGCAAGGCAAGACCACCGAATCGGCCAACGACGCGCTGGCCGACGCCCAGGCTGTGGAGGACGCTGGTGCATTTTCCATCGTACTGGAAGGTATCCCGAGGGAACTCGCGGCCATAATCACCCGCCGGCTGCGCATCCCCACGATCGGCATCGGCGCCGGGCCCGAGTGCGACGGCCAAGTCCTAGTGATTCACGACCTTCTGGGCTTGAGTTTTCAGTCACAAGCAAAGTTTGTGCGGGCCTACGCCGACCTCACACAAACAGCGCGGGACGCGTTGGTGCGATTCCGCGACGACGTCCTGGTGGGCCGCTACCCGAGCGACCGAGAGTCATACCACTGGCCAGCGGGCTTGCGCGAACAGTTCGAGAAAGTGGACGTAAACAAAATATAGGTTCCGCAAGGCGTTCAACCCGGCCTTACCGCAGCTTCCCGCTCCATGCCGCTTGAGTCGGACCTTGGTTATTCCGAGCTTGGTTATCCGGTCAGCTCCCCACACAGTTGCCTGAGGCGTATGGCGATGCGGCTTTTCACCTCCATCACGGAAATGCAGGAGTTCGTCAGCCAGACTCGGGGTGCTGGCAAGTCGCTGGCGCTCGTTCCCACTATGGGGGCGCTGCACGAAGGCCACTTCAGCCTGGTGCGCGAGGCCAAGCGGCACTGCGACGCAGTGGTAGTCTCGATGTTCGTGAACCCCACACAGTTCGGACCCAGCGAGGATTTCACCCGCTATCCGCACAATCTGGAAGAAGACCTGGAACTCCTCCGTCCCTACAACGTTGACGCGACTTTCGCCCCCAGCACGGCGGAAATGTACCCGGAAGGATTCCAGACCTTGGTGGAACCGGGCGCCCTCGCCGCTCCTCTTGAAGGCGCGTCTCGTCCCGGTCATTTTCGAGGCGTTGTCACCGTGGTCCAGAAACTGTTCCACATCGTGAGTCCGGACGTGGCCTGCTTTGGCCAGAAGGATTTTCAGCAGGCAGTGGTGATACGCCATATGTTAGAAGATTTAAACCTGGTCGTTCGTTTGATCATCTGCCCCATCGTCCGGGACCCTGACGGGCTGGCGAAAAGCTCGCGGCATACTTACCTGAGCCCTGAAGACCGCCAGACGGCGCTCGTGCTCAACCGCAGCCTTCGTCGGGCCAAGGAACTCGTCGAGGCGGGACAAACCGAGGTCCAGAAGCTGCTGGAAGAAATGCGGAAGGTCTTCTCTGGCCAGCCACGGGCCCGCCTTGATTATCTTGCCATCGTCGATCCGGTCCGGTTGCAGCCTGTCGAGCGCGTCACGCCCGGCTGCGTGGCGCTAGTAGCAGTATGGGTTGGACCGGCGCGATTGATCGACAACCTGATCTTCGGTCCCCCCGGTGCTAGTGATGAGATGCTTCTTGAATTGGCGCTAGGTCGACCTGGAGTGCTGAAGCGCGTCACGGATTCTTAACAGGGTAGCAAGTTTCAGAAGAGGGGTAGCCGGCCGTATCTTTGCGGTCTGCGTGTCTTACTTTGCCCTGGAGAATACCACCAGCTCAAGTCCGACGATGACGCCGCGGCCCGGCATGGGAATTCCGGCAATCTCTTGGTAGGCTGTGTTAGTCAGGTTGCTGAATTGCAAGAACGGACGGAACCGGCCGCCGGCTCGGGCCAGATATAGGTCCCACAGAGCATAGGGGTCGCGGGCGAACCTTTTTGTGGCACCTACCCGCGTGCGGGCGAGCAGTCCGTGCGGCAGCAACGCCCGCCAGGAAACCACCGCAGCTTGGGATGGGTAGTTGAAGACATAGCGCGAAGGGAATCCGAGCAAGTCCGACTGGGCACCGTGCAGGGCCGAGTAGCGGAAATCAAGCCAGTGGGAACGAGCCACAACTGTGCTGACGGAGGCTTCCAGTCCCGTGAAGCGGAGACGCTGAAAATTGGTCGCCCGCCAGATGTCGTCGGGAGAGCGCCGAACCCAGTCAATCCCGTCGCGCTCCCGCCGCTGAAACACCACAACCTCCCCACGCAATTTTCTCCCGGCGTTCCAGTCCAGGCCTCCCTCATAACTCCAGGCCTTCTCCGGCCGCAAGTCGGGTGAACCCTGATTGGCGGGGTCGTGATAGTAGAGGTCAGTATAGGAGGGAAGGCGGAAAGCGCGGCTGACACTTCCCCGAAGCTTGAAGTGCGGCGAGAGCCAGACCCCAGTGCTGAAAGTGGGGCTGAACTGGCTGGCCAAGGTGCTGTAGACCTCCTCCCTGACTCCCAGCGTGAAGGAGAACCGACGCACCGCCCGGACATCCAGCGCCAGGTAACCGGCCCCGCGCGAGCGGGCATGTTGGCCCAGGTTGTTGCTATCAATCGAATCGCGATAGCCTTCCACTCCGTAATGAAGCTTGATGTTCTGCCGCAGGGGTTCTTGCCGACGCAAGCTGGCCTGAAAGCTCCTGGCTGCGTGTCGGTTGGTGAAAACTTCCGGGCGGTCCCGGAACAGGACAAACAGGTCCGTGTGCCGACGGAACGCGAACGACGCCACTGTGCGCGGCCCAAATTGCTGTCGCACGGCGGCGTACCAGGTCTTGGTGCGTTCCCAGGAGTTGAAATTTCCGTAGAACTGGTCGGCCCCGAAGGGGCGGTCATTGTGCGCCAGGGTCAGATCGGTCTCGCCCAGCCGGGATGACAGGTCCGTCGTCGAGCTGATCGAAAGGTTGCGGTAGTCCCGGTTGGGACTGAACCCGGAGGAAAAATCCCGGGAGAAACTGATTTGTTCGGCAACCCGTCCCCGGACCAGGGCCAGCGTGCCGCGCTGTTGGTTCACGCCGAAGTTGCCTACCGAGCTGCGGAGGCGGAACTCGGAAAATTCCGGCGTCTTTGTGATGATGTTCAACACCCCACCGACCGCGTCCGACCCATAGAGCGTCGAGCCAGACCCGCGCAGGATCTCAAGGCGGCTGACCGCAGACAGCGGCACTGGGATGTCCATGTTGTGGTGCCCCGATTGCGCGTCGTTGATCCGCACGCCGTCCAGCAGAACCAGCGTCTGGCCGAACGTTCCTCCCCGGATCGACAAATCCGACTGCACGCCGTCCGGGGCGCGGCTGCGCAGATCCAGCGACGGATCCAGCCGCAAAAGGTCCGCCAGAGTATTGGTCATCAGCTCCAGTTCGCTGACATCGAACGTGCTCACCGACCGGTCCCGGTCTTCCAGTGGGATTGGCTCGTAGCTGCCGGTCACAATGACGGACTCATGCCGCGTGGGCTGCTTCTCCTTGTCTGACGCCAGGTCTGACGCCGGTTGGTCGTCCGACGCCAGGGCAGAGGAGCAGAAGAGCAACAAGAGCAGAAACAACATCAGCGCAAATATTAAACCCATCTGCGTCCAGCCGGGTGAGGATTCTTCAGCGTGCGGGTTTCTTGATCGGAATGCCGGGATCAGCGGTGAGCACACAAGCTTCTGTCTTTGTTGGCCATTGGCAAAGGGGTGTCGTAGCTCTAGATAGAAATTGAGCAACGGTCGAAGAACACCTGCCACCATTTAGCTACCGGTGTGTTGCGCTATGATGGCTTCCAGCCCAGGGACCTCCCGCATCAGCTCGGTTAGCGGCAGTTCGCCTCCAAGGCAGTCGAGGGCTCTCCGGGCACCTGCATCGCAGACGACGACTGCCATCGGTTCCTTGAAGCCCCAGGTCCAAATCCGGGAGCGCAGCTCATGCCTGCCGGAGTAGACCTTCTCGATGGGGATAATGGTTACCCCTGAGACGGTTACGGCTCGACCGGCGTGCAGGCCGCTCATTTTCGCCTCGATCGAACCAGCATCCACGCCGCACCCAAAGTGGCGGGTGAGAGCAGGAAAAGGACACTGAGGTAAGCGAGCTGGATCGGGATTAACCGGATCGTCCCCCGAGCATCGGCTTCAAAACATTCGTCCGTAAAGGTGGGGTCCAACCTGACGGTCACCCTAGGGCTGATTGTCAGAAGGCCGGTCAACGGTCCCGCAATGGCCCACAGGTATCCGGTCTCAGCCGGATCATCCATCCCTATTCGGAGTCGCAGGTCGCAAGCGCGGACACGCACCGACTTGAGAAGGTCTCCGCCAAACCGCAACGAGCGATGTCGGAAGGCAGAGCTGCGAAAGGGAATCATCAGACGGCGAGCAAAGCGAGCCCGGCCTACACGCTTCTTAGGCGGCCGCGGCCGCCGCGGCCGCCGGGAAGGCATCCGGAACCGGAACAGGCCGTACATCCAACCGACGAACACCTCGGCATGGAATGATTCGCGCCGCTGAACCCGGAAGACAAGATCCACCGGGATGGCCGACAGCAGAACCACACCCAGCAGGCCTATGAGAGCCCATACGAGCACGGGAGTCCTCCCTTCTATTCGGAGGTCTCTTTGGCTCGCTTCTGGGTGGCCTTGCCGATGGTCTCGACCAGCTTCTCCAGCACCGGAGAGGCGCGGCGCTTGATCGGCTCCACGCGCACGCCTTCCTTGGTGATTACAATGACGGCCACGGGCTTGATCCCACCTCCGACGGCCGTCCCGCCGCCGCCGCCCTCTCGCTTTTCGGAGTCTTTTCCTTGGCCGCTTCCCGCGCCCAGGCCGAAGCCAAGACTGACCAAGGGAATCAGCGTGTTCTCACCGGCGACAATGGGCTCGCCTACCACTTTCTTGGTGTCTAAGAGACGCTCGATCTCTGCGAGCATAGTCTTCGCAATCTGTTCCACGTCCGGCATAACCACCTCCTGTTCTGTCGAGCCAACAACCCATCTTCACATGAGTGGAACTCTGGAGGACAACCACGCTGCGATCTGCCGCCCGGTGCCCGAGGGACGGCAGGACGCCGCGCCAGTTTAACAGCCAGTCTAGCCAGTCTAACAGGAAGAAGGCTGGGATCGCTAGCCAGCGGGAGCAAGGCCCTGCACAAGTCCTTCTCTGGGATAACCGCCGAATCAAAGAGACAATCCACGCCAGAAAAGCGCTAGGAGGGCGGGGAGATGCCTACACGCGTCCCGGCAGCAGTGGCTCGCGTGGGAGCTAGGCACAAGGTGCCGGAAAAGGCGCAATGAGAACAATGCGCTGCTACCTCCGGCGGGAAATGGGCCTCCCGCTGCGCGGCAAAAAGCTCCCCCACCAACCGGCGCGCTTCCTCGAGCGCTTCGGGCGTCAGTTCTACGCGATGCGCTACCCCAGGCGCCAGGAAAAACAGGACCGCTTCGCGAGGCAAGTCGCCGAAGGCGGCTTCCACCAGCAGCGCGTAGAGGAGCATCTGGACCCGGTAGTGGGCCGCCTCGGTCTCCACTTGGTCGGCAGAGATGTCGTTCGCCTTGTAGTCCAGGAGCAGGTCGGGGCGCCCGTTGGCGAAGGTGAGCAGGTCCAGCGTGCCCCGCAGAAAACCACCCGACTCCTGAGCCTCCGGTTCCTGAAGAACGATCCCGGCCCCCATCACCGGCAACTCGCGCCGGACATCACCCGCCGCCATGGTGCGTTGCCCGTATGCGCTTTGCCAGAAACGCTGAGCCAGGCGCTCAGCTTCGGCCCGCAGCGACGAAGGCAGAGCGGCCAGCGCGCCCGAACCGAGGGCCAGCACCCGATGGACCGCCCGCCCAACTTCCGTACGCGGAAACTCGTCGTCCATGCGCTCCGTAGCTTCATCGCCTGCCTCCGCGCTTGGCGCTGGGTCGGGAAGACCGCCTTTGGCAGCACTCTCATATCCGAGGTAGCGGCTCAGGTAGTAGCGCCGCGGGCAGCGGTGGAATTCTACGACGTCGGTGACGGCGGCGAGAAAATCGCTGCGCTCAGCTTGCGGCGGTGCCGCGAGCGCCTCCTTGGCCAGTCGGCGGGCGTCGGCTTCCGCTTCGTGATCCAGTGGTATGTCCAGCGGGCTACCGGCAGCGAGAGCCATGTGGTAACGCTCCGCTACGGTCAGGTCTTGTTGAGATGCTGCTCCAAGTTCTTCCTCAGTAGCCAGCAGTGCCACGGAGAACCCCTCGGGCTTGCCGTTCACAGGAAGTGTGTGCCATTGGCTATCCACTTCAACGCGATCCTTAACAATCCCGTAACTCTCGCAAATCTGTTTCAGGGCATGTCCCAGCTGGAAACCCTTCCGCGTCTTGTTCAAGCAGCCGCTCAGGACTAGGTGTTCCTGGGC
Organism: Terriglobia bacterium; assembly: GCA_965223005.1. Lineage (GTDB taxonomy): Bacteria > Acidobacteriota > Terriglobia > JAJPHL01 > JAPKYU01 > CBDBKE01. Next base: position 1,232,336 of record CBDCVK010000010.1, read on the forward strand.
GCGGGTCACGGCAACGTAGAAAACCCGATTTCTTTCCGCCTGCTCGCGGCGTTCCAACTCCCTCTCGATCCTCTCCAGGCTAGGGGATTTCACAGTCCCGGCCCCCTGGTCAAGCTTCACGCCCAGACCGAATCCTGGCAAGAACTCCAGTGCGCTGCTCCCCGGGGGCGGCCGTCGGGTCAAATCTGGCAGTACCACCAGGGGGAATTCCAGCCCCTTGGCAGCGTGCATGGTCATCAGGCGAACGGCATCCTCGGCAGCCGAATCCAGTTGCGCTTCCCCTTCGCGCACGCCTTCGACATGGAAGCGGTCCACGGCCTCTGAGAATTCTTGGAGCGAACCGAAGCCGGCCTTTTCCAGCGCCTCCGCCACCGTAGAAAGTTTCTTCAGGTTGGCCACCTTGCGGCGCCCATTGGGTTCGAGCAACAGCGTGGTGTCGTAGCTGGTGGCTTGGACAATGTCGCGCACCAGTTCGGCCAGGGGGCGCCAGGGACCCTCGCCGCGCAATCGCTGCAGCAGGTTTCGGAACTCGCGCAGGCGCTCGGCATCTTCTGCGGGCAGGTTGGCGAGGGCGGGCAGGTTGGCGAGCGAATCGGTTTCCTCCAAGATGTCATCAGGAACGATGTCATCAAGAACGATGTCAGCCAGAACCTGCCCCTCCCGCGCGTGGGCGTGCTCGGCGAGCAAGTAGAGCGCATCGTCACTCAACCCAAACATAGGCGAGCGCAGGGTGGCCGCCAGGGCAATTTCATGGCGAGAATTGTCGAGCACCCGCAGGAAACTCACAACGTCGCGCACTTCGCGGGCTTCGTAGAAGCCGCGGCCCGTTTCGGAGAAATAGCGGATTCCCGCATCTTCCAGGGCGCGCTCGTAGGTCTTGATGTCGGTGGCGCTGCGAAACAGCATCGCCACATCACCGTAGCCTAGTGGCCGGCCGTAGTCGTCGCGTTTCCGGTTGGTGATGCGCAGTGACTCGGACTCGATCAACTGGCGAATGCGCCGCGCCAGGTGCCGGGCCTCGAGGGGCTGGATGTCGGGCTTCTTGCCGCTTTCGACGCCCACCAGCAGGATTTCCACCGAGGGCTGCTGCTTTGGCGCAAACGGGGAGCCTACCGCGAGCGTCACAAAGGGTGTGCTGGCTCTGCGAAACGTCTCCTCGAAATGGCGGTTTACGGCATGAATGATCTCGGGACGGCTGCGGAAATCATCTCGCAGGTCCACCTGTCCTTTGAATCTGCCCGCCTCATTCCAGGCTGCTTCGAACCCAGCCGGATCGGCGTTGCGGAAGCCATAGATGGACTGTGCCGGGTCGCCTACTACGAACAGCCGGCAGTGGAGAGCCACGGACTGGATGATCTGGCTCTGCACCGGGCTGGTGTCTTGATACTCATCCACCAGAATTTCCTGAAAGCGCCGGCTAATCCGCCCGGCCACATCGGGCCAGGCGCCCAGCATGCGACGCGTCGACTGTTCCAGATCTTCGAAATCCAGGGCGGAAAGACGCCGCTTGCGCTGGTTGTAGGCGCGGTGCAGTTCGCCTAACAAATCGGCCACCCTCTCGCGCTGGTGGGAGGTGTGATGCTCCGCCTCAGTGTCCTCCTCGGTCAGCGGGAAATCCGAAGAAAGCAAGCTGGCCTTGTCCTGCGGGTCGCCCCCGAGCTGGCGGATCGTGTCATAGACGCGCAAGAGCAGCCGGTCGTACTTGTCTTTCTTGAAGTGGCGGACAAATTCCAGAAACTGTTCTGGCCTGCTCCGGCGCCACTCCTCCAAAACGCTGTCGAGTGTTGCCTGCTTCAGCACTGCCGAGCGGATCTCGTCCAGCACCTGGAAGCGGGGATCCACGCCAGCCTCAATGGCGTATTCCCGGAGGAGCCGTGCGCAGAAGCCGTGGATGGTGGAGATGTAGGCCCGCTCCAGGCGCCGGCGCTCCTCCTCCAGGCCCAGCCGCTCTAACAGTTCGGCGAGGCGGCCCTTCACCTCAGCAGCAGCGTTTTCCGTAAAGGTGATGGCGAGTGTGCGGGCCAAGTCCAACCGGCCGTCGAGCACTCCATGGGCGATTCGTCCCACCAGCACGCGCGTCTTGCCTGAGCCCGGCCCAGCCTGCACGCAGAGACGCCAGGCGTCGCTGGTGATGGCAGCGAGTTGCGACCCGGTCAGCGAGTCCATGCCCGCGCGCGTTGTCCTGGAAACTCCCATTGGTTTACCCGGCAGACGTCGAAAAAGGCGCAGCTCTTACAGCGATGGGGAAACTTCGGAAGAACGGCAATCTCCCCATCGCGGATTCTCTCCGCGTATTGCTTCATCCATTGGCGGCCGTGCTCCATCATTTCCCGGAACTGTGGTGAGTCCAAGAGAATGGCTCTAGCCGGTGGGCCTTGCTGGAAGGTCTGGTCCAGCAGGGCGGCATCGTAGACGCCACACCGGGAGAGAGTCTCGGTTTTCAGCGGGTAAAGTTCCGCGCCGGCGGGCACCAGGCCGAATCGCTCCTGAAGTGCCAGCAGATAAACGGGGAATTGGAGCTCCAACCCTTCCTGGATGTGGTCCCAGCTTTCTTTCTTGAATGCATTTGCGTTGTACTTGAAATCCACGACAAGACCCAGCTTCTTATCCCCGGCAGGAACCACCTCCACCCGATCCAACCGCCCGCGGACGCGAATGATGGTGTGGTCTGCGAGCGTCACTTCCAGTGCCGCCGCGCCGTCTGCGTAGCCGAATTTCAGCTCGATGTACTCCGGGCGTATCGCGGTGCGGTATTTGTCGCCGTGCTGCTGCTCGAACGCGGCGAAGCGCTCAAGGCACTGGCGCAGCTCTTCGCGCACCTTGGCACCCAGGTGACTGGGGGGAATGTCCCTGGTCTTCTTGCGGAAACATTCCTCCAACACTTCGCCAATGGGCCGACTGCGGCCACTGCGTTCCCATGCCTCGATGGTGGCATGGGCGATTTGGCCAGCTATCTGCGGGTCAATTTCCTTTGGAACGGCGGGACCCTGAAGCTTGAGCGACTCCTGGGCGAAGTACTTGAAGGCGCACTCGGCAAAGGTGCGGAAGCCAGAGGCGCTGAACAGAGTAGCGCGCTCGCGCAGCCGCGTCCGCACCGCTTCCAGCTGCAACTTGCCGGGCCTGGGGGCTAGGGCGGAGGCGGCGCGACGGGTGGCTCCGAGCGGCCGCAACTCTTCATACAAAGCAAGAGCGCGGCTCATTGCTTGGGGCCGGGCTTCGGGCCGGGCTTGGGGCCGAGCTTCAGGTCGGGCTTCAGGTCGGGCTTGGGGCCGGGACGCTCGCGCTCCCAGTTCCAGGTGGGTCAGGGCCAGCAAGTCGTCCGTGCCCGTGGCCATATCGGCCGGGCAGGCGATTGCCGAACGGCGCCACTGGAGTTTGCGGCACGCCGGAGATTCGAGCAACGGCCCCAACCCACGCAGAAGAGACGAGCGCAGCAGTGGAGTTCCGTTGGCGTCCGACAGCGGGTAAGTGAAATATAGGCGGTCTCGCGGCCGGGTGGCAGCAACGTAGAACAGCAGTCGCTCTTCCAGACGACGGTGGGCGGTGGTGGGCAGAGCAAGCCCACCGGTCTTCTCCAGCGCCTTCCGGTCGTCGTCATCCAGAAAGAGCGGATCACGAATCGGCGCCGGGAACTCGTTTTCCACCAGCCCGACGATGAACACCGTGCGCAGTTCCCACTGGCGGGCTTCAAAAGGGTTCATCAGGGTCACGGCGTCCTGGCGGCGGTCGCGGACCGAGAACTGGTCCCTTGCCAGCAGTGACAACAACAGCTCGCGGAATTCGGGAAAGCTCATCGGACCGGCATGTTCCGCCTTGGCGGCGACCGCGATTTCGCCCAGCAGCGACTCTATCCGCCGAAACGCAACGGCCTCGGCCTTCAATTCCAACGCGCGCTCCGGGCGCAGACGGTCGGAAATTTCCCCCTGGAGTGTGAACTCGCGCCAGAGACGCAACGTCCAGGCTACCAGCTCGCTGGCATCATCAAGCCTGGCCAGCTCCGATGTAAACGCCGCCAGCCTCTCCAGAATATCGGCCAGCCGGGTTCCCTGGGTGACGCAGCCTTCCCAACGGCCCTCGCGGACTTCGGCCAGCCGCGCAATGGCGCGGTACTCAAACTTTTCCACTAGCTTTCGGCTGCGTAGCGGGCTGTAAGGCGACTTCAGCCATTGAAATACCGATTGCGGGCGGCTGCCGGGCTGAAACAGATCCAGGCAGAGTCGTAGGTGGCGCCCGGCGGCCGTGTCGGCCACAGAGACGGGAACAAAGGCCCGCAGCGGAATCCCCAGGTGGCGGAACACGCCGCGTAGCAGGGGCAAGTATTCGCCGGGGCGGCGGGCAATAATGCCGATTTCGCGGTAGCGGAAGCTGCTGCGTCCCAGGCGCAGAATCTCGCGCCCGATGAGCTCGGCCTCATTCCGGCGGTCTGCTGCTGCCCAAAGCGAAAGCGCGCCTTCCTGGGTCCACAGCGGCGCCGGGGCCTCAGCTTGACTCTCGCGCAGCCCGAGTTCGACCGCGGCCAGCGATTCGGCCCGCGGTCGGTGGTTGCCGTCGATCCACAGCTCGCGAAAGCCAAGCGATTTCAGCCAGGCGCGGGAACGCTCCGCCTGGTAAAAGAGATCGCGTTTCTGCGGGTCCAGCGTCAGCGTTACGACAGCCACGGGCGCATGGGGCAACAAGGCCATCAACAGGGCCCGCTGCTCTGCGGTGAAGTCGGCAAATTCATCTAACAGGAGGAGTCTGAGGCGCAGGCCCCCGCTGGCGAGGGTTTCGAAAACCTGGGAGAGGTGTTGGACTTCATTGGCGCCCGCCTGGCGCAGGGCGGTAAGGTAGGCCCGAAAAAGTTGCTGAAAGGCATGATGGCGCGCCGAGGGTGCCCCATTGCGCAATACGGCTTCCAGTGTGTCTGGCTCCACTCCGGCGCGACGCGCCTCTTCCAGCGCATCTCCCAGCGCTGTACGAAAGCCAGGGAAGTCCCGCACCGCATTCAAGTAAGGCAGCGGCAGCTCCCGAAGCAGACGGCGGAGCAGCAGCTCCCGGCGCGCGGCGCTCAACTCTGCGGGTGGTCCGCTGTCGCTTTGCCCCGCCAGCAGTGAATCTCCCGGTGTACCACAACGGCTCTCTGAAAACAGACGCTCCAGCAGGTCGCGAAAGGTGCAGACCGCTGCGTCCGAAAAGCCTCGAAGGCCTCCTTCGCGCAGCACCAAATTGCGAGTGTGATCGCGGTAGCTGGCGGTGGGCACCAGCAGCAGCGTTTCGGCCGCGCCCCCGGCCTGCATCGCTTCGACAAATCTTTCGCGAAGCCGGTGGCTTTTTCCGACGCCAGCGGGACCTAGCAGCAGTTGGCGGTCGGTTCCCTCCCATCGGTCGGCGCCCGACAAACAGTTCCCTCCATTCGTCACCGTGATTCTACCGCAGCCCGGGTGGATCTGCGCGGATCGCCTGGCGCGCCGCCTGTAGCTTTGTTCCTACATCTTGATCCTGAACCCTGCCACGCCATCCGCTGCCAAGACCTGACCTCCGTCAAGACCTGACCTCGGTATTGACGAGGCCCGCGGGAACGGGTCGAACGGCGAAGAAAAAAATTCCCGCTTGGCTGTGCGACGGAGCTGCGCTATATTCTGCCAAGCACAGATTGCGCGATGAATATCGGCCTCGCAATCCGCAACCTTCGCCAGAAGCGCAGCCTCTCCCAGGGAGACCTGGAGAAGCGGACGGGGCTGATGCGCTGTTACATCTCGCGCGTAGAAAACGGGCACACGGTTCCCAGCATCGAAACCCTCTCCCGGATTGCGCGGGCCCTGGAAACGCAACTGGTGGACATGTTCTTGGGGGCCGACGGCCCTTCCGGCAACGCAGAACCCAGCGAGCAGGACTTCCTGGAGGAGATGCGGCGCCACCTGCCGGTACTCTCGCCTGAGGAGCGAGAGCAGATCCTGGAAATGATTCGCCGTTTGGCGGGACCCGCCTAGCCGTTACTGGGCTTGGCTAACGGGGCGTGGCAACCATCCTACGGAGCATCGCCTTGAGGGCCTTTTCTAAGTCGGCCTGTAGCTCCTTGGCCGCCGTTGTGGTTTCCTCATCAGGCGCGAGCGCCAGCACCTGCTCGGTGGCCTTGATGGCACGCTTCCGCACCACCTCCAGAACGCTCGGCTCGCCCAGCCCTGTGCGATCGAAGATGGGAGATAGCTTTTCCATCATGGTGGCCATAGCCAGTAGGAAACGCGCCGGAGGCACTTCAGCGCGGCCCGATTGCAGCGCTTTCTGGGCTCCGGCAGCATCATCGGCCGAGGTCAACACAGTGCTGACCGCTCGCACCACTCCACGATCCAGCGTTTTGACCTCGACTGGCCTGCGTTGCTCCACTCCCAGGTCCAACCCGTCATAGACGCGATTCAGTTCAGGCACTGGGCCGGCACTGCCTCTGGGGAAGGGAAACTCCACTACCACCGGCTGCCCGGAAGAATCCTTGAGGAACGCCTCGGCGGATTCCAACATGTAGAAGGCGTGCCTGCCGGCTTCTTTCAAGTGCTCCGCTTTTTGCCGCAGAAAGGCGGTCTTGTTGGCACCGGCACGCTTCGAGCCAGCAGAGTAGGCTTCCGCTATTTCCAGGTGGCCGTGGGCGAGTCCGGCCGTCAGGATGGTTCGCCAAACGCGCGCACTTGGCACGTAGGGACTGCCCTCGACTCGTTCCAGTTTCTCCAGGTGCTCGACCGTCTTCTCCAGGTCACCGGCAACGAAGGTGTCCCGGGCCGCCTGGTGCAGCCACTCCGGTGAGCCGCGAGCAGGACCGCTGGGAGAGCAAGCGCCAGTCACCAAACAGAAAGTCACCAAACAGAAAATGCCAACCGGAAATAGCGTTCGCTGCACCATGAGCTATGCTCCTTTCCCCGGTGCGAGCAAGGGTCGGGTTCGAGCACAAAAGCTACCGGTATCGCCGTCGTTTAGACTAGACCAATTCGCCTGGGCGGGCAACACCTCTTCGCCCCCTCACGGAGTCGAGTTGGCCGCCTTGAACCTTCGGAAGGCGGCGTGGCAATTATCCTGGAACTGGCATCTTGAAACTGGGCTTGCTGCAGACCGACAGGCAAGGGCGATCAGCAGGTTCGAGCTTGACCGGTCCGTGCTTTCTATTTACAGTCTAGGTGGTTCTGGAAGTCTAGTCTGGCACTAAGAGGGTTTATGCGTTGCACAATATTACAGATCGTCGGAAGGTGCGCTGCCATTCTGGCAATGGGGTGCCTGATCGCTTCACCGGCCGTTGCGGAGACCTGGGATGGATGGCTCAGCGATGTGGCGTGCAAAGGCCAGGATGTGAGCGCACATCCAGTCAGTTGCATGGTCGGTTGCGCCAAGACGGGGTTCGGACTGGTGCAGCGGAACGGTAACTTCCTGAAGTTTGACGAGTCCGGGAACAAAGAAGCGCTGGAACTGTTGAAGGGCACTAAGAAGGATGAGAAGGAGATTGAGGTAAAGGTTACCGGAACGCTGAAGGGCGGAACCATCGAGGTTAGCTCAATCGATCCTCGCTGAAGCATCGAGTCACCGGGCGAGTTCTTGCGGTTCTTATGCGACGATGAAGACGCCGAGGTGATGGCCATCGGGCGAGACTGCCGCTGCTTGCCACCGCAAGAGGGCACCGAAGTTCCGGACACGAATCCATTAGAAGGAGAGCCTGCAAGAATGACCCCACGTCCCTTTATTGTCGCGATAATCGCCCTGGCGGTGCTTCTTGTTACGACCGCGCGCACCACGCCTCTACCGCCAGCAAAAGCCGACCTCGTCGATCTTACGCTTCTGGTGGCGGCAGACCACCCGGGCACTTGGCCTAAGAACGATTGGCCGCTTTTCCAGATGTCTCATTACCTTCGTATTGGCCCCAAAAGCCCTTATAACAGTGACGTTTTGCTCCTCGAGGGGAATGTCGGCACGCAACTCGACACGCCGCCGCACTCGATTCCCATGCCTGGTTCCGGCCTCCCGAACGCCGGGCCGGCTGGCCTCCTGTTCGCGGAAAGCGTCCCACCGTGGCAGTTTGTCGGAGAGGCCTGTGTGATCAACGTTACCCACCTGCGGGACCGCGCCGCCAAGGGGCACAGCCCCTTGATCCAAACCAGCGACATCCAGGCATGGGAGAAAAAGCACCGTCCGCTGGGACCAGGCGACGTGGTGATCTTCGCCAGCGGATATAGCGATGCCTACTACCTTCCCCTGCCCGAGGGCAGGCGGTTTATCGCCGATCCGCTGGAAGGGCGTACGCCCGCCTGGCCTGACCCCACTCCCGAGGCTATGGAATACGTGGCCAAGCGGGGCGTGATGGCGGCGGCCACCGACAGCCCGAGCATGGGTCCGATTCCCGACTATGCCGACCCAACGCATACGGCCGGGCTGAAGTATGGAATGATCTGGACCGAAGGGGGAACTGGATTCGGACAACTGCCGCCGACAGGGGCCTTGTATGGCGTGCTCTCTCCGAAATACGTGGGCGCCATGGCCACCGAGTCGCGCGCCTTGGCGGTCATCGGCTCGCCCCTGGCGGGGCAGTTGATTGAGTCAGCCCGCAAGAAGAGGGTCGTGGATCTTTCGGTGATGCTTGCCGACAACCTGCCCTTGTGGTGGCCCGGAACCGGATTCGGCAATCATCGCCAGCGCCTCCTGACGGTGCGGCATGCCTATGATCCGAAAACGGAGGCCTCCCACATGGTGCACATCATGGACGCCCACACCGGCACTCATCTTGTGCCGCCGGTCTACTCTTTACCGCCCCCCGGCTTCTCCAACAGCAGTTACTCGCCCAAGGTGCAACGTTGGCTTGCCGAATACGAAAAACAGTTTGGTCCTCGCGGCACCAGTGAGGTGACCGTGGAAAAGGTGCCCGTCTCGCAGACCAGCGGGTGGCTTCGGGTCATTGATGTGCGAGGGCTGGCCGGCTCCTCGGACCGCAGCAAGTGGCCTGCGTCTCCCGAAATCCGGTCCGCACACGTGGCTGAGTATGAGAAAAAGAATGGGGCGCTGCAACCGGGCGAGATCGTGGTCTTTCAGACCGGTCACAGCCAGCGTTGCGTACCGTCGGAAAAGGACCCGAAGGCCACCGGCTGCCTTGACGATCCCATCAACGGCCGTATCGAGGGCTGGCCAGCGCCTGGGCCGGAAGTCATCGTCTATTTGGCCGGCAAGGGGATCCGGGCCGTTGGCATTGATGCGCCCACGCTCGGAGGCGTGGAGCCCCGTCGCGCGCTGATGACCTACTGGGCACTAGGCAGCAAGGACATGGCTGGCATTGAGTACCTGACCAATCTTGAACAGCTTCCTGGGAAAGCGTATCTGCTATTTGCCGCGATTAAGGTTCGCGACGCCCACGGCTCGCCCGGCCGGGCCCTCGCCCTCTACTAGGTTACGTAGAGCCATGACTTTACGGCAAGGCATGAGTCGCCAAGTCTGCCCCAGGCCCGGGGCTCTGATGAGATTGCGGTTGCCGTTGCATTAATTCGGTGCTAGGTTGCCAGCGGGGTTTCGATCACTGTTCTCCGTGGGAGGTTTACAATGCCTAAGACTCTGGTCACGGGTATCCATGGCGTCGAAGATCCGACCAAAGCGGGATTGGTCTTCGTTGTCGCCAAGGGGGCCAAGGAGGCCGGGCATGAAGTTGCCATTGCTTTGGTGGGCGATGGCGTGATTGTCATGAAATCTGCCGTGCGCGATAGCATCGTGCCGGTTGGGCTGCCGCCTCTGAAAGAGCTGTTCGCCTTTGCTGTGGGCAACAAAATTCCCGTATTTGTTTGAGGCCTTTGCGGGAAGGCCCGTGGGGTCTCCGAAGAAGATTTCCAGGGGATCAATGCCTCTTGGATGGATCCTAAACGTTACGCCCAGCTGGTTGCGGAACACGACCGCGTTGTGAGTTTTTGATACGGGAGGTTCTCGGTGTGCGGCAGCAGCCGGCCCGAACGTCTATCAGGACTCCTCGGTCAGCGCTTTACCCTCTCCTAGCTTGACGGCTCCTTTGCCCCGTTGCTGCAGCACTAACAACGTAAAAGCGAGGGCCAGTACCGCAGGCAGGGCCACCAGATGTCGCAATGTGGCCGAGCCCGCCGCAAGCTGCACCGTCGTCCAGTGGGCCGCCTCGGCCGTGCCCGCAACCGCATCTCGCAGCATTTCCACCGTGGTCCCGAGCGGCAGGGCGCCGGCGAGTTGTCGGTCATAGATGCGGCCGACCAAGGGGAGGCCTGCGCCGGCGGAGGCCATGCCGGCACCGCCGATGAACGCAAGGCCCAAAGCGCCCGAGACGGGCAAACGTTCCGAGACAAAGCCCAGCAGCGTCGGCCAGAAATAGCAGACTCCCACAGCGAAAATGGCCGCCGCGGCCAACGACGTCAGGCCGCGCGCGTAACTCATCGCATAAAGCCCGATAGCCGCGAACACCGTGGCAAACAGAAGCAGCCCGGGGGTGGTTAGCAGCCGCACCATCGGGCCGACGACCAGCCGGCCCACCATCATGATGCCACTCACCCACACCAGGACCAAGATGCCGGGAACGCCGGAGTTTTCCAGCAACAGCGCGATCCACTGGTTGGTGCCAGTTTCCGTAGCGGCGGCCAGAACCATGCACAAGATCATGAACAGGAACAGCGGCCGAACGCACTCGGCAAACATTTTGCGCGTCGAGATCCCCGAGGCCACGCGCTCGGTCGCGGGGAACGGCTGGCGGAAAAACATGAGCCCGTAGATCACAGTGGGCACGAGCAGGATGGCTGTCTGGATTTGCCAGCCGGCGCCCAGGCGCTGCAGCAGGTAGGCGACCAAGCCGCCAATGACGATTCCGCCGGGCCACCATGCGTGGTACTGATTCAGCTTCTTGGTCTTCTCCTCCGGATAGAGGGTTGCCACCAGAGGATTGGTCGCTCCTTCCACCAAGCCGTTGGCGATACCGATCAGAAGCGTAGAGAAAACCAGAGACCAGAATCCGACCGAGGAGATAGTCAGCACCGTGCCCAGGGCGTGGCCGAGCCAGGCCCCCGCCATCAGCCGGCCCATCCCCAGCACGTCACACAGGGGGCCGGATAAGAACAGCGACAACATGGTGCCCCAGAAGGCGGCGCCGGCGATCCATCCCAACTGCGTGCCGCTCAGGTGAAATTCCTGGCCCAGCTCGCTCATGATGGCGCCGCGAATGCCGAACGCCATGGCGGTGACAATCAGCGCTATGCAGCTTGCGCTATACAAGAGCGCTGCGTTGGGCTTGCTCTTCAATAGAGTCCCTCTTTCTCCCCCGCCGTGGATTTCCCTGGGGTCTCTGACGAAATTCGCCTGCTGAATGCAGACCTCTTGCCTGTTGCAAGGGAACCGCCGTGCCCAGGTCTCCCCGCCCTGTGCGGATGGCGGACTGGCTTGGCTTCGCTCTTACGACTCCACCCTACGAATCCACGCCGGCCATTGCCATCGCCATCGTCCCCAGCGTCGAATAGTCTTCCTTCTCCCGGCCGGCGGCCATCAACGCATTGACCAGTTGCTGCACAATGGCGGAGACAGGTACGGGGACGTCATAGAAAAGCGCGGTCTCCGTAACGATGCGCATGTCCTTCTGGTACATCCGCGCCTCAAAGCCGGGGACATAGTTGCGCTGAAGAATGCGCTCACCGTGAACTTCCAGCACCCGGCTGGAGGCAAATCCGCCCAGCAGGGCCTCCCGCACTTTTGCCGCATCCACTCCAGCTTTTCGCGCCAGGGCAAAAGCCTCGCCTACGGCCGCCAGGGTTCCACCGATGACCAGTTGGTTGCAGGTCTTGCACAATTGCCCCGCCCCGGATGGGCCAATGTGAACAATCCGCTCTGGATTCCCCATGGCAGCAAAGATGGGGCGCACTCGTTCCAGCACAGCGGGGTCGCCGCCCACCATAGTGACCAGGGTCGCATTGATGGCTCCGATCTCGCCGCCACTGACCGGCGCGTCCAGCATGCTCGCGCCGCGCGCCGCTGCCTGCTCGGCCAGTTGCCGCGCGACCACGGATGAAATCGTGCTCATGTCCACGATCACCGTACCGGGCCGCAGACCTTCAAACACGCCCTGTGGTCCGGACAGCACCAGAGTGACGTCGGACGAGTCGGGCAGCATGGTGATGAGCACCTCGCACTGCCGCGCCACCTCGGCCGGGCTGCCGGCCGCCTTGGCTCCCGCCGCCACAAGGTCCTCTACGGGTGGCCGGCTGCGGCTGTGCACCACCAGAGAGAATCCTTTCTTAAGCAAGTTCTTGGCCATCGGGCGGCCCATGCGCCCCAGACCGATGAATCCAACCGTCTGCATCGGCTCCTCCTCCTAAGACGTTGCTCCGCTCTGCAAACAACCCCCGTCCTCTTGCCAGCAAAATGGGGATACAGTATAGTACGCCGCGGTTCGAAACATACTTTTATGCCAGCGCGAAAGCTGGAAAGCCGCGTAGCGGTAGTCACCGGAGCCAGCCGTGGCATTGGCCAGGCAATTGCCCTCGGCTTCGCCTGCGAAGGAGCGTCTGTCGCGGTGACGGCGCGCACCGAGAGCGCCTTGAAGTCTCTGGTGGAGCGGATCCGGGGAATGGGGGGCAAAGCAATTGCGATTTCCGCCGACCTTGCCCAAACGGAAGTGCCCCAGCAGATCGTCGAACAGACTGAGGCGAAGTTTGGAACCATTGACATTCTGGTGAACAACGCGGGGGTGGGCAGCAGCGCCGATCCCCGGCCCATGGTCGAGTTCAACGACGACTTCTGGCATCGCACCCTGGCGCTCAACCTCACCGCGCCGTACCTGTTGACGAAGGCGGTGCTACCCATTCTGCTGAAGAAAAAGAGAGGCCGGATCATCAACGTGGCCTCGATAGCCTCGAAGAAGCCCTCTCTCCACGGAGTGGCGTATACAGCTTCCAAGCATGGACTGTTGGGCATGACGCGAGTGCTCGCCCTGGAGGTGGCCAGCGAGGGCATCACGGTGAACGCCATTTGTCCCGGGCCCGTGCGCACGGAGATGAACGACCTTCGCATGCAATACGATGCGGACCGCCTCGGCCTGAGCGTGGAAGAGCTGGAATCACGCGTGACCCCCATCGGCCGCCGCTTGGAACCCGACGAAATGGTTCCCCTGGCCGTGCTCCTCGCCAGCGACGAGTCGGGGGCCATTACTGGACAGGGGTTCAACGTTTGTGGGGGCATGCTAATGTATTGACTCGCCAACTGTCGCCACCTGTCGCCAGAGTGGCAGGGAGTCAGAGGGAACAGCGCGGAGGCCAGATAAATACGGAGGCCAGATAAATCATGAAAATGTACATTGCCGGCAAGTGGGTAGACTCGCCCCAGATGTTGTCCGTGAAGGCGCCCTATTCGGGGCAGGTCGTTGACCGCGTTCCCGATGCGACTTCCAAGCAGATTGAACAGGCCTTGGCGGCGGCGGAAAAAGGGGCAGCCGCGATGGCTCAGTTGACGGCGTACGAGCGCAGCCAGATCATGCTCCGTGCCGCCGACTTGCTACAGGCCTCCGTCGAGGACTTCGCGCAAACCATCAGCCTGGAGGAGGGCAAGCCGCTGGTCGAGTCGCGTGGCGAGGTGGGCCGGATGCCGGACCTCATGCGCCTCTCTGCCTACGAGGCCGCGCAACTCCGGGGCGAGACTCTGCCGCTCGATTCGCAGGCAGGCGTCCGGGGCAAGTTCGGCTTTACTGTCCGGGTGCCCTGCGGGATAGTCGTTGCCATCAGCCCGTTCAACTTCCCGCTCTTGCTGGTACTTCATAAGATCGCTCCAGCGCTGGCCTCCGGCAACGCTGTGATCCTGAAGCCGGCTACTTACACTCCCTTGATCGCCCTGAAACTGACTGAGGTGTTCCTGAAGGCCGGGCTGCCGGAGCACGGATTGCAGTGCATTACAGGTTCTGGTAGCCGAATCGGTCCGGCTCTGTGCGGTGACCCGCGGGTTCGCAAGATCAGTTTCACCGGCAGCGCCGAGGTGGGAGAGCAACTGGCAAAAGCGGCCGGAGCGAAGAAGCTGTCGCTTGAGCTCGGAGCCAACTCCCCGGTGGTGGTTCTCAAGGATGCCGACATGGACGCGGTGGCAGCGGCGACTGCCATTGGAGGCTACATCAATGCCGGCCAGGTCTGCATCTCGGTGCAGCGCGTGCTGGTGCAACGCTCCTCCTATACGGACTTTCTCGACGCACTGAAACCAAAGGTGGAAGCGATCAAGGTGGGCGATCCCATGCAAGAGGACACCCGATTGAGCGCCTTGATTTCCGAGGGCGACGCCGAGCGGGTCGGCGCCTGGGTTGACCAGGCTGTGCAGGCAGGGGCCCGGGTTGTAACCGGAGGCCAGCGGGACGGGGCCAAGTTTGCTCCAACCATTGTCGCCGACGTGGCCCCCAAAATGCGCGTCTCCAGCGATGAGCTGTTCGGGCCGGCTGTGGCCGTCACTCCCGTCGAGAACATCGACGAGGCAATCGGGCTGGCAAACGACAGCTCCTTCGGCCTCGGAGCCGGAGTCTTCACCCGCGACATCAACCACGCGTTGCGGTTTGCCCAGGAGGTGCACACCGGTACGGTGATGGTCAATTGGACTTGCCTGTGGCGCGCTGACCTGATGCCTTACGGTGGATTCAAGCAGAGCGGGTTCGGAAGGGAAGGCCCGCGCTATGCAGTCGACGAGATGACGGAAATCAAGACCGTCGTCTTGCACGGCCTCGACAGTTAACGCGCCAATGGCCGCGCGGCTGACCGAGCGCGGCAGACAACCGCGGGCGGACAACCGCGGAAGGAGACACCATGAGCGGAAGCAAGGGAAGGAAAGCGATTCGTCTGACGATGGGACAGGCGGTGATCAAGTACCTGTCCCTCCAGTACAGCGAGCGTGACGATCGGGTCCGGCGGTTCATACCGGCCATCTTCGGGATCTTCGGGCACGGGAACGTGGCCGGCCTGGGACAGGCCATGGAAGAGTACGGGCAGGAGCTGCCCTACTACCAGCCGAAGAATGAGCAGTCCATGGTGCACACGGCCGCTGGTTTCGCCAAGGCCAACCTTCGGCTGGCCGCGATGGCCTGCACTTCCTCGATTGGGCCGGGTGCGACCAACATGATCACCGGTGCGGCCACCGCCACCATTAACCGCCTGCCCGTTCTCCTGTTCCCCTCCGACTACTTCGTCACGCGGCATCAGGGGCCGGTGCTGCAGCAACTGGAGCATCCAATTTCGGCCGACGTCAGTGTCAATGATTGTTTTCGCCCCGTCAGCCGGTTCTTTGACCGGATCAGCCGTCCGGAGCAGCTACTGACCGCCCTGCCGGAGGCCATGCGGGTCCTGGCGGACCCCGCCGAGACCGGTACGGTCACCCTTGCCTTGCCGCAGGATCTCCAGGCGCACGCCTATGACTATCCCGCGCACTTTTTCGAAAAGCGAGTGTGGAGCATCGAGCGACGGCTTCCGAGCCCGCAGCGCGTCCAGGAGGCGGTCGGCCTGCTGAAGCAGGCTCGCCGCCCACTGATCATCGCCGGAGGCGGCGTCCAATATGCGGAGGCCTGGAAAGAGCTGCAGGAGTTTTCGCAAGCGGTGGGGATTCCCGTAGTCGAGACCTTCGCTGGCAAGGGCTCAATTCGAGAGGACTCCGATCTGCTGCTGGGCGGATTCGCTGTCACCGGGACCCCAGCGGCACACAAGATCGCAGCCGAGGCCGACCTCGTCCTGTGCCTCGGCACCCGGCTCACCGATTTCAGCACGGGCTCCCGTTCGGTCTTCCAGCATCCGGACGTGAAGTTCATTAGCCTGAACGTGTGCGGCCACGATGCCTACAAGCTGGGCGCCCTGCCGATCCTGGCCGACGCCCGCGAAGGCCTGCGCGCCTTGCTAGCGGCTGCCCGGGAAGCTGGGATCCAACCCAGCGCTTCGTATGCCGAAGACGTATTGGCCGCCAAGCGCACTTGGCTAAAGCAGGTGAACGAGGAGATCTACCAGCAGGTGCCCGGGGAAGGGATGAGCCAGGGGCAGTTGATCGGTGCGCTCAATGAGTCCGCCCAGGACGGCGACACCGTTATTGCTGCAGCGGGCAGCCCGCCAGGGGATCTGCTTCGGCTCTGGGATACGAGCCGGGGACGGAAGTGTCACCTGGAGTTCGGCTACTCCTGCATGGCGTATGAAATTCCAGCCGCCTTGGGCGTGCGCATGGCCCAGCCGAAGGGGGAGGTCTACGTGTATATTGGCGATGGCACGTACCTGATGAACCCCACCGAACTGGTGACCGCCGCGCAGGAAAACCTGAAGGTCACCGTGGTCCTCTCGGACAATCACGGATTCCAGTGCATTCGCCAGCTCCAGATGGGCACCACTGGTCGGGACTTCGGCAACGAATACCGTGCCCGCGAGAAGAAGACCAATCGGCTCACAGGCGAGTTCGTCCCCCTCGACTTCAAGCAAAACGCGGAAAGCATGGGGGCGCGCGCCTGGCATGTGAAAACGCCGGACGAGGTGTGCCAGGCGCTACGGGAGGCCCGGAAGGAAAGCCGCCCCTGCGTGATCGTGGCTGCGACGGAACCCTATCGCTACGTGCCCTGGTCCGGTGTCTGGTGGGATGTGGCCGCGGCGGAGGTGAGCGAGGATCCAGTGACCCAAAAACTGCGGAAGCAATACGAGCAAGCGCGAGACCAGTGGCAGCGCTTCTACTACTGACAGGCATTTACAGGTACTGACAGGTTCGCGGCGGAACGTCCTGGCGGCGGAACGTCCTGCTGGATAAGAGGTGACAGAGTCGCCGGGCGTCAAGCCGCGCTGGTCTCTGGCCCCTAAGCAATAGCGATCTTGTGTGCGCCCGGGCTCACTGCCCGGAAAGGCGCAGGAAGGAAAGCATATGGGAGAAACTCCGAACCTCTTACAGAAGATCCGGGAAGGGCAGGCCTGCCTGGGAACCTGCGTCAGCTTCACCGACCCAGCTGTCACCGAGACGCTGGCCGGCGCGCTGGACTTCATCTGGATCGACACGGAACACGGCGCCCTTTCGCTGGAAAAGGTGCAGGGACACGTCATGGCGACCCGGGGAACCCAGGCGACACCGCTGGTCCGCGTGCCCTGGAATGATCCGGTGTTGATCAAGCCCGTGCTGGACCTCGGCGCCGCCGGCATGATCTTGCCCATGGTTCGCAACGCCGAGGAGACACGCCGGGCCGTCGCCGGGTGCCTTTATCCACCCAAGGGGATCCGCGGCTACGGGCCGCGCCGCCCCACCAACTACGGCCGCGCTGGAGGGCCGGAGTTTTGCCGGCTGGCGAACGAGTCAATGATTGTGCTGGTGCAGGTCGAGCACATCGAGGCGGTCCAGAACATTGACGAAATTCTCGCCGTCCCGGGCCTCAGCGGGGTCGTCCTCGGCCCCTACGATTTGTCCGGCTCGATGGGGCGACTGGGCGAAGTGCAGCATCCGGAGGTGGTTCAGGCCATGGACACTGTCATCCAGAAGGTCCGGAACACCGGGCGCGTGATGGGAATCGGCACTGGCTGCGATCCTAAGCAGGTCAGCCAGTTGATTGACAAGGGAGTGAACTTTTTGGCCCTGGGAGCCGATTACATGCTGTTGGCGCAGGCGGTTGATCAGCTCACCAGCAAGTTGCGGAAGCACACGGGCGCCGCGGCGACAGCCCGCGCGTAATCTCCGCAAGATTCAGGCTCTTGGCAGCGCCTCGCCGCTTGGGCTGCGCCGGCACTCTCTACTGCGGCCAGGCCCGCGTTTCTAACAGACGCTGGATGTGGGCTGCTTCCGAGTTCATGAGCGTAGTGTTTGAATTTTCCGCATCACAATGCTAGTGTGGACGCTTCTGTGAGCGACCCCCTAGGCAAGCGAGGAGCAGCATGGAAGCTTTAGGCATGATCGAAACCCGCGGCTTGGTTGGTTCCATTGAAGCGGCCGACGCTATGGTGAAAGCGGCCAACGTAGTGCTGATCGGGCGCGAGTATATCGGGGCGGGCTACGTCACCGTGATGGTCCGAGGCGATGTCGGCGCGGTCAAGGCAGCCACGGATGCGGGAGCAGCGGCCGCCCGTCGGGTGGGAGAATTGGTCAGCGTCCACGTCATCCCGCGACCCCATGCCGAGGTGGAGAAATTCCTTCCCGGGGCGGCAGCGCCCAGCGGAGCCAAGAGCAAATAGGTAGGTGCCAGCCGTCGGGTTTCAGGTGTTGGGGAGGAACGATCCCGCACCGGGATCCGCTCCCGCGGAAAGCTGACACCGGACACCTTTGAAACCTGGCGCCTGAAATCCGACACTTGGCGTTATGTTGCGTGACGCGGATCTGGTTTCTGTTCAGGAAGCGCGAGACCTGGCGGAAAAGGCCTACGAGGCTTCGCAGAAGTTCCTCGCCTACTCTCCAGAGCAAGTAGACTCCATCATTGATGCAATGGCACAGGCGGCTATCGGCGCCGCGGAGGAACTGGCCCGCCTGGCTGTGGAAGAGACCGGCTATGGCAACGTAGCCGACAAGGTCGAGAAGAACCTGTTCGCCTCGCGCGACACCTACCGCGCCATCCGTCCGATGAAGACGGTAGGGATCGTGCGTGAGGATCTGGAGGCGCGGGTCCTCGAAGTTGCGGTTCCGGTAGGCGTGGTAGCTGCCGTGCTGCCTACTACCAATCCAACTTCCACTGCCATCGACAAAGTTCTGATTGCCCTGAAGGGCCGTAATGCAATCGTGTTGAGCCCGCACCCGAACGCGATTCGTTGCATCTGTCATACGGCCGATCTGTTGTCCCAGGCGGCGAGGCAAGCAGGGGCGCCGGAGAACGTGATCGGCTGCATGCGTACCCCAACGCTGGCCGGCACGCAGGAGCTGATGAGGCACCGGCGGACTGGCATGGTCCTCTCAACAGGAGGTGCGGGTGTCGTGAGGGCCGCCTACACCAGCGGGAAGCCCGCCTTTGGTGTCGGCCCGGGCAACGTGCCCGCGTTCATCGAGCGCAGCGCCGATGTTCGCAAGGCGGTGGCCGATATCGTGCGCGGGAAGTGCTTCGACCACGGCACCATCTGCTCCAGCGAGCAGGCGCTGGTGGCCGATGAGTCGCTGCGGGAGCAGGTGCTGGCTGAGCTGCGCGCCCAGGGCGCCTACCTGCTGAACGACAGCGAGATTCAGGCGCTGGCCCGCGTCCTGCTGACACCACAGTGGACGGTCAGCCCGCAGTGCGTCGGCAAGCCAGCCCATGTGGTCGCGCAGATTGCAGGATTTTCGGTGCCGCCCGAGACGCGCCTGCTGGTGGCTCCGCTCGGCGGCGTCGGCCGAGAGTATCCGCTATCGGCCGAGAAGCTCTCGCCGGTGCTGGCGCTCTTCTTCGTCAGGGACTTCGAAGAGGGCTGCCGCCTGTGCGAGAGCGTGTTGCGCTTTGGAGGTCTGGGCCATACCGTGGCCACTCACTCGCGAGACGAGGGGTTGATCCGCCAATTCGGGCTGCGCATGCCAGCCTTCCGGGTAGTGGTGAACTCGCCGGCTACGCATGGGTCCGTCGGCTACAGCACCAGCCTGTTTCCTTCGATGACGCTGGGCTGCGGAGCCCTGGGAGGGAATACGACCGGGGACAACATTTCGCCGCTGCATCTGATCAACATCAAGCGAATCGCCTACGAGATCCGTCCGGTGACTCAAACCCAGCCGCATCAGCAGCAGCCAACCTCATCGGCTCGCGCTGCCGCGCCGCCCGCATCGGGGCTGGCGCCGACCCCGGCGGCGACAAGCACGTTGGTGCCGGATCGGCAGACGATCGCGCGGGTGGTCGAGCGTTTTCTCACGGCGAAGGGGATTTCTACGCGGGCGCAGCCGGCTTCGACGGGAATAGGGGGAAGCGGAACGGAGCCGCCGCCAGCGTCGCCTCCCGCCGCGGCGTCGATCTCACCGCCCATGGCCCCGCAGGAATCGACCGCCCCAGCTCCTGTAAAGGTGGTAGACTTCGTATGTGAGAGTGACGTGCGCGCGGCTCTGAACCGGAACGAAAAGATTCATGTTGGGCCGCGCACGATCGTGACACCCTCCGCCCGCGATCTGGCCGCGGAAAACGACGTGCTGGTGATGAGCCAGGACGGGTTCCGTCGCCGCAAGGCCTGAGCGCGGTTTGGAGGAGCAGGCCTGCCGACGACTGCCATGCCGCAGACCGAAGTCAACCTAGATCGCCTCCGCTCAGAGATGATGGACTACGTGCGCCAAACGGGGCTTCCCATCTTCTATGGGTTGGGGAACCCCGACGAGGAGGACTACACCTTCTGGGACGTTCGCGCCTTCCCTGATTGGCGCCAGTTTGTGGATGTGGGTAAAGAGTGCGGCGCGCGCCTGTTGTTGTTCAGCTCGGACACCTTCGCCGATGCTGAGCTGGAGCGGGTTTTTGAGAAGCTCGGCGAGTGCGAGATGAACTCGGAAGACCGGGTCTACTACATGAAGCAGTTTGAGGCGCTGCGGAAACGCGTCGGGCAGACCGCCTGGGTTCGCCTCGCCTTCGAGCAGGGCGGCCGCTGGCTTGCCTATGAGCACACCGCATCCTGGTACGAAGACTTCTGTTCTGTCCTCGAGGACCTGGAAACCTTGCTCCCCATCGGTGAAGAGGAAGAGGAAGAAGAAGGTGGCGACGCCAGCCGCGGCTTCTTTTCTCGCAACTAGCGGTCGCCGCCAGATGTAGTGCCCGGCTTTGCGCTGGGCGTCGGATCGCCGGGGCGAGCCGCCCACAAAGGGCGGCCCTACAGATCACGAACTCCCTCAGCGGTTGCCTCCAGGTCCACGCGGGCCACCCAGTCGCAATGGATTTTTCGGACCTGAAACCAGGCCGGGAGTTGCTCGCGACCCGGGGCGTCGAATTCGCCGAACAACCGGCCCTCGGTCCTATCGACCAGAAACCGAAGGGAGCGCAACTCGGGTGCGCCCGCCAGGGAGGCGGCCAGTTGCTGGGCGCCCTGGCGGGTCATGCAAGCCATGGAATGCGCCGTCAGGTAACGAGGCATAGTTCACACCTGCCGCGTCGATCCTTCTTGGTTTGCATGGAGGCTTGGTTTGCATGGAGGGCATGAAGCGACTCCGTGGCAGCCGGAGTAGTGTGCCACCTCGCCGCGCACCGTCGGCAGTGGACACCGGTCGGCTGCCAGGAAGCGCAGGTCTGCTTTTAAGCGCTGCCTCAGTTGACTTCTGGCAAAGGCGCGTGCTACGTTGACGCGATTTCACCGCCGCGGCTCACTACGTTGAGGTGGACTTGGCTGAAGTTGTCAAAGTTAGCGCTCAATCTCCCGAGCCGCCGCGTATCGAGTACGCAGCCGAATTGGTGCGTGGTGGTCGGGTGATTTCCGTCCCCACCGAGACCTTCTATGCCCTGTCCACGGACCCCTTCAATCTCTACGCAGTGGAAGAAATTTTCCAGATCAAAGGCCGCCCAAGCCACAAGCCCCTCTTGTTGTTAGTTGCCTCGATCGAGCAGGCCGAGGAGCTTTCCTCGGGTAACCTGCCGGATCGCTTTTATGCCTTGGCACGTCGCTTTTGGCCTGGACCGCTGACGCTGGTGATCGAGGCGTCGCGCCGGGTACCGCTGAAGATCACCGGCAACACCGGCAAAGTAGCCGTGCGATTGCCCGATGCCCAGGTCCCGGTTTCCCTGACCCGCCTGATGGACATGCCGCTCATCGGGACCAGCGCCAACCTGGCGGGAACGAAGGAATGCAGCAATGCTCAGGAAGTGCAACATTGCCTGGGCGAGCGACTGCCGCTGATTTTGGATGGCGGCGAGTCGAAGATACAGGTCCCCTCCACCATTGTCGAGGTGAACCGCGAAGGCTGGCGGCTGATCCGCGAAGGTGCTATTCCCAGCGAACAGATCGCCGAGTTCCTTACACCGGGAAATGCCTGAGGCGCGCGCCGTTGGGCTGATCCGCTGTTTTTTTCCTCCCCCCTGGCCCGGGTTGCCACTCTCTGCCATCTCACGAGCTGCGAATTACAATCTTTTCGATATGGTTCCCCGCCTGGAAGGAGCTACGGCGGCGCGGCCCAGAACCGTTTGGGAAGGCGGGTGATCGCCACCGGATTCACCGCCTGCCCCTGCGCGTAGACTGCCCAGTGCAAATGCGGGCCGGTGCTGCGTCCCGTATTGCCAACTGTTCCCACCACCTGCCCCTGGGCAATCCTGCCACCGGGTTTCACTCGGATTTCTTTCAGGTGAAAGTAGGCGCTGATCACACCGTGGCCGTGATCCAGAAAGACCGAGTTCCCCGTCAAAACGAACGGCTCTGCGGCCAGGACCCTGCCGGCGTTCGCCGCGTAGACCGGAGTGCCGGGCTTCAGCGAGAAATCCAGGCCGCGGTGGTATCCGCGGAAGCTGGAGCCGCGCTGGCGGCTACTCTGGGCCTCGACGTAACGCCGCTGCCGGCCGAAACCGCGTCCTGCCTTGCTGCTCGGTGGCCGAAAGTTGCCTTTCCACAGTTGGATCGCAGACTTGGTGCGAAGGATCCGGCGGATGCGCTTGGACTGTTCCTTGATCCGCGGGTCCTTCTGTAACGCCATGCGGTCCGGCTTCAGCCGGATGGTCTGGACAGGGCCGGTGTCCAGCTCGACGATGGACAACCGTCGGCGCGCCAGGGGTGCACCGCTGCCCTCAACCTGTATCACAAGCTCGGCCGTCCCTGTCTTCTGGAGCCGATCCACCGGGAGCAGAGTACGATAGCCGCCAGGGACCGGGTACAGGCGATACGTGCGCCCCAGCCACTGACAGGTGGGGTGGCCCAACGACGTCGGGCTTTCCAGCTCTAGGAACACCAGCCCGCCCTGACGGATTTGCCTGGGCTCCACCAGAAGGGTCCATGAGTCCCCGGGCGAAAGGGCCAGCAGAAGACACGACAGCAGGACACCGAACACCATCAGCAGAAGTTTACAACGGGCGATTCCGACCCTCAGAAGCGAACGGCCGCATTCAGGCTTGGCCTGCCTCCTCGTGATAAACCACAATGCCGGCGTAACCCACCACCGAGTCGCGGCCAGCCCCAGCGTCGGCGCTGGTCGCGTAGCGCACCAGGGAGGCGCGGTTGGCACCGAGCTGCCGAGCGGCAGTCAGCATGGCGATGACCGGCCCATAGCCGCACATCGTGTTATTCTCACGCCGGAGCACTTCGAAGAGGCGGCGTGGATTCAACTCCAAGATGGCCTCGATCGCTTGGCGATCCTTGACGCGTGTGATGCCATCCGGCTCGTAGTGGTTCATGTCGCTGGAAGCGATGATCAGTAGCGGCCGGGCAGCTAAGGCCGCCGTTCGTCCCAGCGCCTGTCCCAATTCTTCCAGCCGGGTAAAGTCGCCCACGCCGACCGCGATGGGCACAAAGGTAAAGCTGGGCACCAGGCGCTGAACAAAAGGCAACGGCACCTCGAGGGCATGTTCCGTGGCGTGGGCTTCGGAATCCTCGCTGACCAGCGCGTACTCGCGCTTCAGCAGCTCTGCCATTTCTATGTCCACCGCGACCCGACCCAACGGCGTCAGCCACTCTCCGGACCCATACAGGGCCAGCGGCCGGCCACGCCCGGAGTGATTGGGGCAGAGGATCACCAGCAGTCGTGGAAGCTGCAAAGCGCCGTAGACGGCTCCGGCAACGTGGCCGGAGTACACGTAACCGGCGTGAGGAACGACACAACCCAGTGCCCGCAAGGGTTCCGGGGCTGGGACGATGTAGCGGTCCAGATCCCGGCCCAGGGTTTCCGGGTTGGCCGGATAGAAGCGTCCGGCCACCGCGGGCGATCGAAGCATGACCTGCCTCCCTCCACCAAAGATCCCATTCTAGCGGATGGAATTCACGGGTGCCAGCGCCCTGCGGGTCCTAGTCGGCTCGAAGGGGATTGCGTCTTGCACGCCTTCAGCTGCGGTGAGACTGGCGAGCCAAGCTGCGGAAAAGGTTGCCTGTGATCAGGAACGTACGCTAGAGAATCCGGGGAGAGTCTTTGGGATGCTTGTGAGGTTAGTGCCTCTCTTCGTCAACGGAAATCTTCAACGCCTTGAGGAACTTCGCGTCCTGGGTAGTGAAGCGCACTCGTCCCGTGGGATTCGTCACGCTCTTCAGCGGCTCTTTCTTGATGCTTTCCTTCCGGCGGTTAAATCCGATCGTAGCTTCCAGCACCAGAAAGACGTCGTAGCCGGCGTGCTTGATGTTGCCGATGACTTCGGCAATCCGCTCGGATTCCGACAGCGATTCGTTGATCGCGTCGCCCAGCTCCTTTATCAGTTGCTTTAGCTGCTCGTCCAAGTTGACAATCCTTCTCTCGGTAGTATTGTCCCCTTGCGGTCTCGCGTACCCGCCTCAGCTTCTCCCGTGCACCTTCTGCGATAGTAACCTTGAGGTGCAATCCTGTCAACGAGAACCAGGAGAATTTGGGGCAGGTGGGTGAGCGCCCTGCGTGGAAGGCGCGTCTTCTTGTTTGGACGTGCGACACGCGGCTCTGGGTGCGTGTCCCGGTCCAACGGCCGGCGGATGTGCTCCATCGCTTGCCAGACGGCTTCTATGCCTTATACAATTGAGCCTTATACAATAGGGCCCGATACGATTTGGAGTAGTCTGTGTGCAGACTCTTCGCGCTCGCCGGCCGCGCGGTGTGGCGAGGCGAGTTTCACTTTTTGGAGCGACTCGAGGCATGTTCCAGTTTTTTCGACGCAGAGACACATGGGTGCGGGTCTTCTTAGCGGCGCTACTGCTGCTGGTCTGCATCATGCTGGTGGTGACTTTGATTCCCGGGATCGGGAGCGAGACTTCCGATGAGCTGGTAGTGGCCAGGATCGGCGGCGAGAAGGTTACCGGCACAGATTTGCTTCGCCAGCTCGAGCAGGTCACGAGGGGCAACCGGCTGCCCTCTGACCTACTCCCCCTGTATGCGCCACAGATCTTGGAGCGGCTGGTAACGGAGAAAGCGATTCTACAGGAAGCGCGGCGGCTGGGCCTGGCGGTCTCTACTGAGGAGCTGCTTGGCCAGGCGCGACTGAACCCCCAGCTTTTCCCCGATGGGAAATTCATTGGCCGCGACGTCGTTGAGACCCAGTACAGGATGAGCTTGGAGCGCTTTCAGGAGAGATTGCGCGACTCCTTGCTGGAGCTAAAGCTGCGCCACGTCGTTACCGCCGGCGTCACGGTGAGCGACCGGGAGGTAGCCCACGAGTTCCACCGCCGTAATGACAAGCTGCGCATCGAGTACGCGCTGCTCAAGACAGCTGATGTGAAAAGCACGCTGCGCGTCACCGGAGCCGAAGTCGCTGAGTTCTTCAAAAAGAACTCGGGCCGCTACCAGGTGCCCGAGCGCCGGCAGTTCAAGCTGCTGTACTTGCAAACCGCCAGGGTCGAGGACACCGTTTCGATCAGCGAGCAGGAACTACTCCGCTATTACAAGCAGAATCGGGACCGCTACCGCGTCGAAAACCGGGTGCGGGCTAGCCACATCCTGCTGAAGACCGTGGGCAAAGAGCCGGACGAAGTCGAGGCAGTGCGCAAGCGCGCCGAGAAAATCCTGGACCGGTTGCGCAAGAAGGAAGATTTCGCAAAGCTTGCCAGGCAGTATTCCGACGACGCGGCCACCACACCCAAGGGAGGCGACCTGGGCTGGATCGTACGCGGCCAGACCGTACCTGAATTTGAGGAGGAGGCCTTTTCGCTGGAGCCGGGCGCTCTCAGCGGTGTCATAAAGACACAGTATGGCTTTCACATCGTGAAGGTGCAGGAACGCCAGCGAGCTCATCAGCAGACGATCGAGGAGGTCCGCGACGAAATCCTGCCGTTAGTCACCCAGGAGAAGGCGGCTCGCGCCGCTGAAGAGCGGGTGCAGAAGGCGCAGAGGGACCTCCGGGAAAATCCCGGTACCTTCCAGGCCGTGGCGGAGCAACTGGGCGTACCGGTGCTCGAGACGAACCTGTTGAAACGCGGCGAACCCCTGCCCAACATCGGCGTGTCGCCAGCGCTGGAGGACGCGTTGTACTCGGCGACCCTCCAGCCGAACAAGATGACGCCCGTGGTTCCGGTTCGCGACGGCTTCGTGGTGGGTTTCCTGGTGCGCATCAACCCGGCGCATCCGGCCGAATTGGCAGAAGTCCGCGAGCGAGTGGAAAACGATCTGCGCCTTGAACAAGCTGCGCAGCAGGTGCTTTCCCGAATGCAGGATCTGGCCGAGCGGGCTCGCAAGCGAAAGAATCTGAAGAGGGCGGCAGCCTCCCGCAAACTTACCGTGAAGACCAGCGAGGCGTTCACCAGCCAAGATGGCCTGCCCGATTTGGGTGTCCCCGGTGGTCTGTGGGAAGCTGCGTCGTCTTTGAGCGTAGGGGAGATCGGCGGACCATTGGCGGTCGCCGACGGGCAGGTCGTCTTCCGCCTCCTGGAACAGCAGCCGGCCCCGGCCGAAGAACTGGCCAGCAGCAGCGATGCGTTGCGCCGAGAGCTGCTAGAGGCCAAGCGTAATCTGGCCTACCAGTTGTTCGCCGACCACTTGAAGGCGCGCCTGGAAGCCGAGGGAAAGCTGCGAGTGGATGAAGCGGCAATGAAGCGCCTGACCGCCTCGTTACCGTAGCGGGACGCGCCTCCCGACGGGGATACTAACGCCGCGGTGCGCGCTTCCTGCGCCCTTTGGTGCGGAGGCTGGCGGCAGGCTTCTTAAATCGCTTCCGCAGCAGTTCCTTCACCGTTTCCACCAACTCTTTGATCTCCCTTGGGCCTTTTTGCAACACCGCGTCAGCCTGGTCCACTTTTTCGTCCAGCGCTAGCCGCTCGGCATAACCGGAGTGCAAAATGATGGGGACTCGAGGATTCGCCTGGCGAATTCGGCGGATCACTTCGGCGCCGTTCATCTCCGGCATGATGTAGTCCACGATGACCAGGTCGATCTTTTCCGTCCGGAACTTTTCCAGGCCCTCTTTCCCGCTATGGGCCACCACCACCTGATAGCCGTGCTCCTCCAGTAGGGATTGCCGGGCAAAACAGCCGTGACGATTATCGTCGATGCAAAGGAGACGCGGCATGAATAAGGGTTACGTTGTGAGGCAAACGGATGGTAACAGATGGGAAAAAGAGCTGTCAACCTGAGGAAACTGGAGTGCGGGTTGCGCCAGCCGTGTTTCGCCAGCGGAACGCGAACGGCGCGGCAGATGCACGCAGAGGTTGTGTTCCAGCGGCGCGGCGGGAGATGCTAATCGACGATCATCTCACCTTTCGGGGCGATGTACCCGGCGCGAGCTTGAATCTTGTACTTTACTTCCTTGCCTTTCCGGTTCACCCTCTTCAGCTTTTGGCCGTTCTCATCCACCAGTTGGATCTTGAGCTTGCGGAATTTCCCGTCGCGTACCGGGTTACTGGAGGCGTAGCCCAGCGTGTACTGGTTGCGCATGTGGTGGGAGATGTTGGCGAAGATGTTGCGGAACTCCCCGTAGAAGCGCGGAAAAAACGCGCGGCCACCCGAATACTTGGCGAAGTAACGGAGGGCGACGGACGGCTGGTGAAACATGAAGCTGTCGCGCTAGCGAACCGGGAGAGAGGGTAATTCAGGTGCTCGAGTGGTCGGGCCGGATAAGTGTCAGCGGCGAGGCAGGCTGGGCAGGCGAAACCCGCACAGCGACTCCGAAGAACAGCCAAAATGTGCCGCACTACCACCTCAAAGAGGCCAGAGCTGTTTGCGGTTGACACGACAGGGTACGAGGCATAGGTTTTCGGGTGAAGGGGAAGCTCAAAATGGAAATCCGGGCTAATCGACGATCATCTCACCTTTCGGGGCGATGTACCCGGCGCGAGCTTGAATCTTGTACTTTACTTCCTTGCCTTTCCGGTTCACCCTCTTCAGCTTTTGGCCGTTCTCATCCACCAGTTGGATCTTGAGCTTGCGGAATTTCCCGTCGCGTACCGGGTTACTGGAGGCGTAGCCCAGCGTGTACTGGTTGCGCATGTGGTGGGAGATGTTGGCGAAGATGTTGCGGAACTCCCCGTAGAAGCGCGGAAAAAACGCGCGGCCACCCGAATACTTGGCGAAGTAACGGAGGGCGACGTCGGCCTGCATGAAGGTCGCGTTGTCGATGGGGCTCGTGTAGCCGTAACTGTCCAGCAGGATGCGCATCGCTTGCATTATCCCAACGGGATAGATGGGTACCTTGCTGGACCGCACCTTTTTCAGGGCGTCCTGGTAGGTGATCTTGCTGAAGGTGTCAACGCCGGTTGAGATCAGCACGATCCCTTTCTTGCCAGGCACATCGTTCAGGCGAGTCAGCACCTCGTCCAGGGTGTCAAACAGGTTGGCTTCGCGGAAGCCGGGAAACCGCAGGCGCTTCATGGAGGCGTAGGCCGCCTGCTTGTTCTGTGTGAAGTCTTGGAGAATCTCGGGCTTCAGGTCGTAAGCCACCACCGCCACCCAGTCCTCGGGTCGCAGGGTGTTCAGGAAGCCGTAGGCGGCCGTCAGGGTCTCGTGCCAGGTTTGGGACCAGGTCCGCTGGAAAAGGTTGGTGAACTCGATCACCAAAACCACCGTCATCGGCGCCTCCGTGTGCTCAAAAGTCTGGACTTGCTGCGGGACACCGTCCTCGAGGATGCGGAAGTTCTTCCTGTTCAGCCCGAGCAGGAAGCGCCCCTTGCGGTCTCGGACCAACACGTCCACCGTCACCAGGTCCACGTTGACGGCGATATTGAACGGCTGCTCGTCGGGCTTGGCAGCAGCAGCCGGCATGCGCCGCTTGCTCTTCAGGGGGGCGGGCCGTCGGGGCACCGCCACCGTTGCGCCTACCGGACGCTTGGGACCGCCAACCTTCACTGGGGACTTCTCCTCGGCAGGCTCCTGCGGAGGCGCCTCCGTCTGTGCCTGGAGCGCCCAGCCCCCAAGGAAAACGACCACCAAGATCAGGAGTGGAAAAAGACGCTTGCGCATAGAAGCCTCCGCCATGGGTCGGACCATCCGAACTGCTACCTCTATCTATGATACCGCTTTTAGACGCTTGGTTGCAGCATCTGACCGTTAGCGTTAGCCCGTCAGGCCGAAGTTACAGCGTATCAGGTAGTTGGGGACAGCCAGAGAAGGGCACCTGCAACTCCGACCCATGACGAAGCCCGATAAATTCCGCTCTTATATCCTGCCGCGCCCGACACGAGGGGCGACTTGCACACTTCTCGGGTAAACGGATGACTTCTTTAGACTGAGGACTTGCGCGGTGCGGAAGGTACCTGGGCGCTAGCTTTTCGTAGCCGCGACCAATTCCTCGCGCAGGCTGAATTCCTTGTCGAGCTGTCCGAGTGTGTCCACAATGCCGGTATAGGCCAACTCGGCACGCGAGGCCATGGTGGGACCGATAAACCCCTGGCGGCGCCACTCATCCGCTTTCTGCTGGACCTTCAGGCGAGTCGCCTCCCAGGCTGCGTTTCCGAACAGGTCTACGTAGTCGTCGGTAAACTTGCCCTCGGCGTCCATGGAGAAAGCCAGGCAGGAAACCAACGGCAGACAGAAGGGTCCGGAGACCGACTCGTTGATGGCCACAGGCATCAGCGGCATGACGTGCGAGCCACGACAGTCGCCGGTGATGAAATGTCCCAAGGTGTACGGTTCGACGACCTCCTCGGGCGCGGGAAAGATCCCCTGGGTGCGGACAATGGCCACCGGATCGTCCTTGCCGGTGTATTTGCCGGCGATATTGTGCAATCGTGTGGCCGAGGCAGAGACAATTTGCTCCTCGGGCCGGTAGCGCGAGTGAACGGCCTCGATCGCGAACCGGTCCGGGTCTTGCAACAGGCAGGCGACGTCCCAAACTCGTTCCGGAACGTTGAGGGTAATGACGCGGTCCCTGTCTTTGCCCTTGTGATCCATGTCGATGATGGTAATCGCAAATCCTTGGCGTAATTTGGGACTGAGCAGCAGTCCTCCGTTATGCATGGGGTCGCAGAAGACAGTGTAGAGGGGGTAGTTATAAGCGCCCGGCCCACACTTATCGGCGGCGAGAACCACGAACGCCTCGGCGGGCCGATCCTTGCTCTTTGGATCCCGTACAAACTCGATCTCTGCGACTGCCGGACCTGCTCCGCGGACGTTGCCTGAGGGCGCGTCCACCAGCAGATCTTGCCCCGCGCCGTAAAGGCCCGCGCTCTTGGCTGACTCGGTGGCCGTGAGGAAGGACTCCCAGGCGAAGCCATGAATTTCCTTGGCACCTACACCCCGGGTATGGCTCATGATGATGGCTAGATCGTCACCGGTGTGCGTGAGCAGGCCGTCCAGCAAAAGCCCCTGCTGAACGCTGCTGCGCACCCGGGCTTGAACGACTTCCAGCATCTTGCTAGAAGGTCTGGTATGTCCACCGATCGAGCCTACATCAGCCTTAATCACTGAGAGTGTAACTTTGGGCATTCCTCCTCCATTGCGCCGTCCAAAAACCAAGCATATTAGCAGATTCTCGCAGCCGCGCGCTACCCGGGACAGGGTCCAGCCGCGCCCCACTCGTAGCCGAGCCAAGAAGCTTTGGCCAACCGAATTCCTGGACTTGCTACCCCGTCGTGTGACGCTAGTTCAGCACTGCGGACAGGCTTGACGTCGCCGGCGACGGATGGTGAGTAAGTGTCAACTGCAGGGGAAAGGTGTTGCCGGCATGACGCGAGGCCCACAGAATGGCCCGTTTTGCTTGCTTGGGTGGCCTCCGACCCCTGCGGTCGACTGGCTGAGCCCCCTAGGAAACAGACCCCCGAGGACTCGCCTCAGTGAGCAAGTCCTCGCGGGTCTAGAAATGGCAATGCCTTCCCGCGGTCTTCCTAGAGCATTTTGACTTTGTCCACGGTCAACGTCTTATCTTTGTGCACAGTCCCGGAAACCTCCACATGGTGCCCGGCGTGGGAAGTGACGGCGTCCTGGTTCTTGACCTGGTAGACGGTGCCGTCGTGGGAGACGAACACGGCCTTTTGCCCGCCTTTGATGCAATTCGCGGCGCAGCCGGCGTGATCGGCGCTGGCCCCGTGGTCATCCCTCGCTCCTGCACACTTCTCGTCGGCAATCCATCCTTTCCAACTACCCTTTTCGCCGGCAGCGGCGGGTAGGGCTGCCAACAGCACCAAAACCAAGCCCAAGGCAAACACTGTCTTTTTCATGAGAATGCTCCTGATTCCTTAGTTTGTAGGCCCCGGCAGCCTACCACAACCGGTCGGTATCGTCCACCGCTATCCGCTGCAGGTAGTGTCCTAATTTGGCTGGAGTGCTCCTGAACTGGACAGAACACTTACGATCAGGTCGGCAATCTTTGAGAGAAGCCAGACCGCAGTACCGGCGAAGATCGTGCCGACAGCGCCAGCAGCGTAAATGATGTGGCTTATGCGTTCAACCTTCCTCCCCTGGTCTTCTGATTGCTTCGTGAGGGTGGACACCGACTGGGTTAGGCCGCCGATGGCCTTTTGCATCTCCATAATCGCTTGGAGTGTAAAACTGTAGTCGGACGAGGGAACTGGGGTAGGCGTACTCGGAAACCTAGATGGGGTTTCGTCGCGCTCCCGTGGATTGGATTCAAGCGCCATGCTTTACTCTGCGACTTCTTCCTCGGATTCTGCGACCTCTCCCTCGGCCGCAATCCACTCCCAGAGCGACGCTTTATGATATCCAAAGTAACCGGCCACGTTCAAAACTACAGCGCGGCCTTTAGTGCCGCCTTGGATTTTCAGTTTAGCGGCAACCTGACGGGCGGTTCCTTTGGAGTAGATGAGCCATTGCCCAGATCCAAAGTGGAAGAATCGACCAGGGTAGATCCGCTCTATCGCAGACTCAAGCCCTTCTTCGGACTCCGCAATAACCGCGAATAGCTTCATTGCAGCCCAAGAATACCACGCCTGAGCCGTGGTGTGACTCAGTTCGGAATCAACGAAGCCAACTCCCACACATGGGTCACCAGACCAGCCTGCATTGCGGGAGTCACCCTCAAACTCCGATGAACGCGTGCAAAGTTATACCACGCAAAGTGCAGGGCCAGGGCCGCTTTCAGGTTCTCCAGCTTCTTCGAGAACGCGTTCGTTAGCCGCGTAAACCGGCGCATCTGCATCCTCATGGTGAGATTCTGCCGCTCCACGAAGCTAGTACAGATGCTCTGCCGGTCAGGGGTTCCGAACATGACTTGGTGGAAGATGCCCACGATGCGACTTGGGTGATACGTGCCGGACTCAGACTCCGCCGCGCCGAAACTTTTGATTAGCATGGCGTAGTCTACGTCTGCGCCGAGGGCATCATCAATGGCACGAGCGTACGGGTCCAAAGCCACGAAGACAAACTGGCTTCCGAAGTCCCCATTTTCTTCGGGTCGGACGCGCTTCTGCTTCTTTCGGCAATAAGTCCAAATTTCATCAAGCTCCAAGCGGTTCACCATAAGGCCACGCATCCGCTCGTTTAGAATCGCTTGGCAATGCTGGCCAGTGGCTACCAGTAGGCGCATGATGGTGTCCCGATGGACGCCAAACATCCGCTCAATGCTGCGGATGCTATTTCCCTCGACCAAAGCCGAGATAACGGCCAGCTTCTTTTGGATAGGCAGTACGTTCATTGTCAGGCTCCTTGACAGCGGCCCAGGAAAGCCCGACAATGTTGATTGGGTCTCGCATCGGGCTTCGTCCGCTGTGAGATTGGCCCCGTTGGTAGTTACAGCTACCGGCGGGGCTTTTGCTTTTCATGGGCCTACATTACTCTCTCGCTTGCTGTTTGTCAAGCACAAAATAAATCCCTTGACAAACTAGAGGCGCATCCTGTATATTTGGGGCATGGCTGAAGAACCGAAAACCCCGGCGGCTGTTGAATTGGGGAAGCTCGGCGGGCAAAAGACCGCCGAGCGTGGCACTGAGTACTACGCACAGATTCAAGCCCTACGAAAGACCAAGGCTGGAGGGCGCCCGCCCAATCCCAGGAAAGCCACTCATAAGGGGAACCTGGAAATTGGTGAACGTGAACTCCCGTGTTTCGTACTGGAGGATGGCACACGTGTAATCTCTGGACGGGGCATGACGGCGGCGATTGGCATGAGAGGCCGTGGCCAGGGAGTGGCACGAATCGTAAGCCTCCTGCAGAAGAAAGGCAATGTTTCCAGTGACTTGCTCCTGGCCATCCAGAATCCCTTGGTTTTCAACAGCGGGAGCCCTGTTCCTACCCAAGGTTACGAAGCTCAGATTCTGGTCCAGCTATGCGAGGCCTTTTTGGATGCACGGGAAGCAGGGCTACTGAAAACCTCGCAAGAGAGGCGTTACGGGGACGCCTGCTTCATCATGACCCGCGCCTTCGCCAAGGTGGGCATCATCGCCTTGGTTGATGAGGCCACGGGGTATCAGGAAATACGGGATCGTCTTGCCCTCCAGGCCATCCTTGACAAATTCCTTATGAAAGAACTTGCTGCCTGGGCCAAGCGTTTCCCGGATGAGTTCTATGTGCAAATGTTCCGGCTTCGCGACTGGCAGTGGAAGGGCATGAAAGTTAACCGTCCGCAGATAGTTGGACGCTATACAAACGACTTGGTCTATGAACGGCTCGCCCCAGGAATACTGGAGGAACTCCAAGCTCGGAATCCCAAGAATCCGCGTGGCCAGCGCGGGGTGAGACATCACCAGTGGCTAACCGAAAACGTGGGGCACCCTGCCCTCGCTCAGCACCTCTATGCACTCATCGGGTTCATGCGCGTTTCGTCAACGTGGAGGCAGTTCTATCATATGGTCGAGCGTGCATATCCAAAACGGGGCCACAATCTGTTGTTGCCTCTTGGAGAACCTTCGGCGGAATCGGAGGCATGACCCGCTGGCGGCCTTACCTTCCAAGGTCACCACCAGGCAGCACAAGTCAAATTAGGACACTACCGAAAATTCAAGGCGTGCTCTAAACGGACCCCGCCCTTAGTTTCCCGACCGAGCCTTCTGGGGGAAAATCAGCCACAGGCTTGGAGAAAATCAGCCGGGCCGGGTGGTAAGCAGGCGGCGGAGGCGGTGGCGACTCATCATCAGGGCGGCCAGGCTCATGCCGTCACGGAAGCGGTTGGTGGCGATCAGCCGCTCGAGCTCCGCCCAGCCGACCGAACGCACGCGGATGTGCTCGGTAGGCTCCGGTTGCTGCCTCTGCCGGCGCAGGCCGGTGGCCAGGAAGACGTGGCAGAATTCGCTGCTCACGCCGCTGTAGACGACAAACTTGCCGATCTTTTCCAGCCGCCGCGCCACGTAGCCCGTCTCTTCCTTCAGCTCCTTGCGGGCTGCGGCCGCCAGTGGCAGCCCGTCGGTGCCGCCTCCTGGCAGTTCGTAATTCCAGCCGTGTGTCGGGTAGCGATACTCCCGGATGATGATGATGCGGCCCTCCCGGGTCACCGGCACGATCAGTACCGAGGGGTCGGCCTCCACGACCACGTGCTGGAATTCGTGCCCGGCAGGAGAACGCACCCGGTGATTCTCCAAACACAGCCAGGGACTGGAAAAAATCCGTTTGACCTCAAGGCACTTCCATTGCCGCTTGGCCATGCTAGCTCCTCAATTCAGGGTCTAAAGTCCCAACTCCTAATAGCGAGACACCGAAAAATAAATCCTGCCCACAAGCAGACCAGGCCCTGCCAGTCTCTCCAAACATAGCTCCCTCGAAGACCCATCGCAGACATTGTGCCGCAAGTAGTACTTGGAAGACACGCGACCCGGGCTTGCGCACCGTGCTCAGGACCTCCCTGTGGTATAGTTTCATCGAAATGGCCGGCCTGATGGCGACAAGCGACCGCTTGCTGCCAACGAGGAGTCCAATGCATGTGGAAAACACGTAAAGAAGAAGCCACAACCAACGTGGCAAAGGAGGTGAGTCCTGTGGCTACACCCAGTGAACGGAGACCTTTCGAGCCAGAGCGGGAAGGATCGGCCCGCAGTGGCATGGCCTACATCGGCAAAACCGTCGTCGTAAAAGGAGAGCTGTCAGGAAGGGAGGACCTGTACCTTGATGGAGAAGTCGAAGGCACGGTGGAACTGCGAGACCACAACCTGACCGTCGGACCTAATGGCCGGGTCAAGGCCAACCTGCACGCCAAGGACATTACCATCATCGGCAAAGTGCAGGGGAACGTGCGCGCCATCGACAAGGTCGAGATCCGGAAGTCCGGATCGCTGATCGGCGATATCATCACAGCCCGGCCCATCATCGAGGAGGGCGCCTACGTCAAGGGAAGCATTGAAACCCAGCGGGCCGAAGTGGCCCGGGCGGAGGCCAGGAAAGCGGAGACGGCCGCCGCCGCTACCGCGCCATCGTCCTATGCCGGTCTCAGCACGGAAAAGAAGCTTCCTTGATCCTTCCGATCGGCCAGAACCGGACGCCACCGGCCCGGACGGCCCCGCAAGACCGAGCATGTGCCCTATGGGAAAGCGGTGACCCAGCTTACCGAAAACCTGAAGAGGCTGTTCAAGCCGGGCGAAGTGGAGCAACCATGGCCTCCTCCTACCCCACCGCCTCAGCTGCGCCACAGCAGCGGGGTGCGCGAATTCTGCAGCGAACTGAAAGGGCAGCGAGGCTTGCGGGTGCTCGATGTGGGCGCGGCTTGCCAGGCCAACGTCAGTTTCTTCACTGGACTGGGCCACAAGATTTACACCGAAGACATTTACCCGGCGCTGGCCAGCAATGCCTATCGCGTGCGCGGAGAGAAAGGCCGGTGGCGTTTCGACCCTCAGGCCTTTCTGGACAAGAACTTAAACTATCAGATGCTGCTGTTTGACGCCGTGCTGTGCTGGGACCTGCTGGACCGGGTGGAGGGAAGCGCAGTGCGGCCTCTGGTGGATCGCCTGCATTGGGTTCTGAAACCAGGCGGCGTGCTGCTCAGCTTCTTCCACACCGCAGAGCCGGGCGCTACTGTTCCTAGCTACCGCTACTTGATCCAGGGGGCAGAGACACTCGAGTTGCTGCCCCGCGGCCAGACCCCGTTGCGTCGCCCTCTGAACAACCGCAACATTGAAAAACTGTTCCGGACGTTCCACTCCATCAAGTTTTTCCTGGCGCGCGACAATCTACGCGAAGTCCTGATTATCCGCTGAAACCTGAGCACGGACACCCCGGCTACGGAGTCGGCACAGGCTTGCAGCCAGTGCGGAAAAGACTTACTCTTCCAAAAACCAGAACACTCGGCCCATGGGCCGAAGGGGTGCTGGGAAACCCTCAGAACCCAGGAGCGGCATAGGCATGACGTCCAATCGATCGTTGCTATGTTGGGGGCTTTGCTGGCTGGCATTAATCGTTGCCACGCCCGCGTTCGGGCAGTTCGACGACGCTAGCTTTTGCCTCTCACCACGGGCCCTGAATATTTCTGCTGTCGTGGGAGCTGCACCCACACTCCATTTTGTTAGCGTCAACGAGGCCATCTGCCCTCTAGAGGAAGTGGATAGGGGCACCGCTAATCTTTCGGTGACTTACCTGAACGGAACAGGCTGGCTCAGCTCTCCGAACTCCTTCCTAATAGGGCCGGGTGAGGTGAACAGCGTCACCGTGACAGTTAATTATGCAGCCTTGCCGGGAGCCGGAGTGTATCAGGCACTGATCAGCGGCATTCACACCGACACTCTCATCAGCGGCATTCACACCGACATGGGGGGGGAGACCGTTCAGTTCACCATTCCGGTCACGGTTACATTGGGCGGGCAGATCCAGGACATGAGCAAGTGTGTCTCTCCACGGACCCTGAATCTTTCCGCCATAGTGGGGGCTGCTCCCACACAGCATGTTATTGGCGTTAACGAGGAAATCCCGGACTGCGCGGTTGAGCAGGCGTTCTTCTTTATTATTTCGGTCACTTACCTAAACAGAACAGGCTGGCTCAGCGTTCCGCCGTCCGTCACGATCGCGCCAGGTCAGGCGAACACTATCCCCGTGACAGTTAGTTACGCGGCCTTGCCGGGGCCCGGAGTCTATCAGGCGCTCATCATCCTCTCCTTTTCCGAGCCGGATCCGGAGACGGGACTGACCGACCAAGCAACCATCCCGGTCGCGGTCACATTGAGTGAGTCGCGTGCCAGGCTGTCACTCAGCCGGACGGCGTTTCTGTTCCGGGTGGTGCAGGATGGGCCGGCTCCGCGGGCGCGGAGGCTGAGAGTGTACAACCCAGGAATAGGAATGTTGAACTGGTCTCTTTCCGGGCTTCCATCCTGGCTTACAGTTTTCCCGCTGTCGGGAACAAGTAACGCGGGCCAGAGTTCGGCGACCACGCTGACTGCCGACCCAACGGGATTGACTCCTGGCGTCTTCCAGGCGCTGGTGACCGTATCCGCGCCGGGAGCGGCTAATGATCCTCAACTGTTTTCAGTGACGCTCCTCGTGGCGCCGGCGGCTACACCCGCCTCCGCGGACATTAGTCCCCAGGGGCTGCTGTTTCTAGCCGAGCAGGGTGGCACGATGCCAGCAACCCAAGACCTGACCGTCAGCAACGCGGGAGCGGGAGCACTCACGGCTGATTTTGTGACTTCCACCAGTTCCGGCGGGGAGTGGCTGATGGTGACACCGTCCGGCGGGACCACGTCGCCGGGTCCGTTCACACTCCAGGTATCGGTGAATCCGGCGGCGCTGGCAGCCGGTGTCTACCGAGGCAACCTCACCGGCACGTTTTCCTCCGGGCCACAGCAGGAGGTAGCGGTCTTATTGGTCGTAACCCCTCCGGCTGCTGCGCTGCGGGCACAGGCGCTGGGTCTGCCCGGCGCGGCCCAGTGCGATCCGATGGGGCTTGAGCTGCTGGCTACCACCATCGGCACCGGGCTGAGCCTGCCAGTTTCCTTCCCTCGAGTGCTCACGGCGCTGGTGGTGGACAACTGTGGCGGCAACGTGGCCAATGCCACGTTGGTGGCCAGCGTCGAGGGCCTGAACATCCCGCTGCTCTCGCTGGGTGATGGCTTCTACAGCGGCACGTGGACGCCGGTGAGCGCGGCGGACGAGGTTCTGGTCACCTTTGCGGCGCTGCATCCCACCCTGACCAAGGCGCAGCGCTCTTTTACGGTGGAGACGGCAGCTGCGCCGGGGGGCGCCACTTTGCCGTTGTTGTTTGCCGACGGGGTGGTGGAAGGGGCCGGTTTCACGAAGCGGCGGCCGCTGTCTGGCGGCGGCATCATCTCCCTGTTCGGTGCGAGCTTTGCCACCGAGAACAACTTCGCCGGCTTCCCGCTCCCGCGGGAGCTGGCCGGGGTTAGCGTGCGGGTAGGAAACGAGGACGCGCCGCTGTTTTTCGTGGGCCCGGGGCAGATTAACGCGCAGCTGCCGTTTGAGGTGAGCACGGGCGACAGCGTTCCAGTCGCCATCACCGTGGACGGCTTGCTGACCGCGCCGCAGAACTACCTGATTGCTGCTGGGCAGCCAGGCATCTTCATTTCCGGCGAGAACGCCGCCATCCTGGACGCCTCGTTCCAGCTGGTGACAGCCCAGAACCCGGCGCGGGCCGGCGACACGATACAGATCTTCTGCACCGGCTTGGGGGCGGTGGACGTGGCAGTGGAGACGGGAGCCCCGGGCCCCTCGTTCAGCACCGTCCTAGGTGCCGGTGACGGTGACCATCGGAGAAATTGACGCCCCGGTGGTCTTCCAAGGACTGGCGCCCGGCTTTGTGGGGCTCTACCAAGTGAACGCCGTCGTACCCTCGGGCGTTCCGCTGGACGCCGCCCCCTCGCTGGTTCTCACGCAGAACGGGATTGTCGCCAACCCCGACAGCACCGTTACCATCCCCTTACAAGCACCCTGAGCCGGGGGCGCCGGGCCGCTGCCTGCGCCCTCGTGATAGAATCCAGGTGCGCCATGACAAACCTGCCATGATAAACCTGCCATGACAAACCTGATTGTTGTGGGAACCCAGTGGGGCGACGAGGGCAAGGGCAAGGTGGTCGACCTGCTGGCCGAGAAATTTGATATCGTCGCCCGCTACCAGGGCGGCCATAACGCCGGCCACACGGTGCACCTGGGGGAGCAGAAGTTCATCCTCCAGTTGATCCCAGTGGCATCCTGCGCCCCAACAAGCTGGCGGTGATCGGCAACGGTGTGGTGCTGGACCCGGCCGCCCTGCTGGCGGAAATCGAGGCGCTGGAGCAGGCCGGGGTCCAGGTGAGCGGCCGGCTGTACATCAGCCACCGCGCCCAGATCGTCCTTCCTTACCACCGGATGATGGAGAAGGCGGCCGAAAGCGCGCCGGGCAAGGCGCGCATCGGCACAACCTCGCGGGGTATCGGCCCCACCTACGAGGACAAGATGGGCCGGCGCGGCATCCGGCTGGCCGACCTGCTGGATGCGGAGGTCGTTTGCCTGCCTGGTGGAGCTATGTGTGGCCGAGAAAAACCTGCTTGCCCAGGCGCTGAACTCACCGGATTCGGTGGATGCCCGCCAGATCGTGGAACAGTATCAGCAGTATGGGGAGCGGTTGCGTCCCCTGGCCGCTGATACTGCTGCGTTACTGGGCCGCGAGATGGAGCGCGGCCGGTCGGTGTTATTCGAAGGCGCCCAGGGCACCATGCTGGACATTGACCACGGCACCTACCCGTTCGTCACCTCCTCCAACGCCACGGCCGGTGGCGCCTGCATCGGGCTGGGCGTGCCACCCACCCGCATCGGCCGAGTGGTGGGCGTTTCCAAAGCCTACACCACACGCGTCGGCGGCGGGCCCTTCCCCAGCGAGGCCCGCGGTCCGGACGGAGACAAGCTTCGCCAGCGCGGCGACGAGTTCGGCTCGGTTACCGGTCGGCCGCGCCGTTGCGGCTGGTTGGACCTGCCGGTGCTCCGCTACAGCCACATAATCAACGGGCTGGACTCGCTGGTCATCACCAAGCTGGACGTGCTCGACCATCTCGATGAGATTCCGGTCTGCGTCGGGTACCGCTACCGCGGAAGCGACTTGAACGAGATGCCCGCCCTGGCCCACGTGCTGGAACAGGTAGAGCCGGTGTAT
Source organism: Terriglobia bacterium (assembly GCA_965223005.1). Classification (GTDB taxonomy): domain Bacteria; phylum Acidobacteriota; class Terriglobia; order JAJPHL01; family JAPKYU01; genus CBDBKE01. The sequence goes on from CBDCVK010000010.1 coordinate 1,272,180, forward strand.
CGCATGCTGCCCGGGTGGCACTGCCCCACTTTCGGCCTCAATTCCTACGAACAGCTGCCGCAGCGCGCCCTGGACTACCTGCACTTCCTCAGCGACAGCACCGGCGTGGAGGTCTCCCTGGTCTCCACAGGGCCGGATCGCGAGCAAACGGTTTGGATGCCAGGGATGAAATTCTCCGAGGAATGGAATCAGCAGGCGGCAGGTGCCGTCCCAGGTGAATGAAGTCCGGAGCAGCAGGAACGCCGCCCGTAGTTGTTGACTACATCAGGTAGTTGTGTGACCACCTCCCGTAGTTGTGTAACCACATGATGCTGCGGTTCTCCGAAGCACGGCAAACAGTCCTGGACACAGTTTTGGACAAGGTGCGCCCCGAAAGGAGCAGGCCCGCGCAGGAAACCGTGGAGCTCTCGGCCGCAGCTGGCAGAGTTCTCGCTGAGCAGGTGATCACCGACCGAGATTATCCGCCGTTTGACCGCGCCACCCGGGATGGCTACGCCGTGCGCGCGGCCGACGTGGCCGCGCCGCCGGCGGAGCTGAAGCTGACGGGCGAGGTGCGCGCCGGCTGCGCCTTGAACGGCACCGTGCAGCCCGGTGAGTGCGTCTCCATCATGACCGGGGCGCCGGTACCGGCCGGCGCCGACGCAGTGGTGATGATCGAGTACACCGAGCAACTTGTTGAGCAGGAGCCGGCTGCCGCTCGCATCCAGATCCAGCGCAGCGTGCAAGTCGGCGAGAACCTGGTGCCACGCGGCTCGGAAGCGTCCTCTGGCGCTATGGTGCTGCCCGCCGGACGGCGACTGGGCTATGCCGAAATCGCCATGCTTGCCAGTGTCGGCTGCATCCGCGTCCCGGTGTTTCGCCGGCCCCAGGTGGCCATTCTGCCCACCGGGGACGAAGTGGTGGAATTGGACTGCCAGCCGCTTCCCTTCCAGATTCGCAACAGCAACAGCTACTCGTTGCGGGTGCAGGTTGCCGCCGCCGGCGGCCACCCGTGCCCGCTGCCCATCGCGCCCGATGAATACGGACGGTTGCGCCAGTTGATCGAACAGGGGCTTGCGGCCGACCTACTGCTGCTCTCCGGGGGCGTCTCGGTGGGCAAATATGACCTGGTGGAGCAGGTACTGCGTGATCTGGGGGCCGAGTTCTACTTCGATGCTGTTGCCATGAAACCGGGACGCCCATTGGTGTTTGGCCGGGCGGGAGGAGCATTTTTCTTCGGCCTGCCCGGAAACCCGCTTTCCACCATGGTGACCTTCGAGCTGTTTGCGCGACCAGCGCTCGACGTACTGTGCGGGGCCGAGCCGCCTCCACTGGTGTATCTGCGCGCTCGCCTCGAGCAACCGGTGCGACAGAAGCCCGGCCTGACGGCGTTCTTGCCAGCGGTCCTGGACCGGGCGGCGCCCGCCGCGCCCAACGAAGAGGTACGGAGCGATTTCTTGCCCGCTGTGCGGGTCGTGCCCTGGCAGGGCTCGGGCGACATTGCTGCGCTGGCTCGCGCCAATTGTTATCTGGTGGTTCCGGAAGACCGCGGAGAGCTAGCCGAAGGAGAGCTGGTTGGGGTGCTGCCCCGATCCCAGTAGGCAGCCGCCCGTCGCAAAGCAGAACATGTCCAAACCGACGCATTGGGACAAACAGGGGCGGGCACGCATGGTAGACGTCAGCAACAAGCCCGCCACCCGCCGCCAGGCGCGTGCCCGCGCCTTCCTTCGCATCTCCCCGCAGGCGCTGCGCCGCCTGCCGGAGAACCCCAAGGGTCACCCGCTGGAGGTCGCTCGCATTGCGGGAATCACAGCCGCCAAGCGGACCGCCGAGCTGATTCCCCTGTGCCACCCGCTGCCGCTGACCCACATTGATGTGGAGGCGCGCGTGTGCGACAATGGCGTCGAGTTGTTGTCGGCCGTCAGCACCACCGGAGGCACCGGAGTGGAGATGGAGGCGCTGACCGCGGTGGCAGTCGCTGCCCTGACCGTCTACGATATGTGCAAAGCGCTGGATCGCTCGATGGAAATCACCTCCGTCTGCCTGCTGGAGAAGAGCGGCGGCCGCAGCGGCACCTACCGGAGGGAAGGCCGGAGGGAAGGCCGGAGGGAAGGCCGGAGGGAAGGCCGGAGGAAACGGTGGCCGTAAAGATCCTACTGGTGGACGACAACGCACTGGTGCTGGACTTGATGCGCCGAGGGCTGGAAGCCCATGGGCAAGTAGAGGCTCTGAGCGACGGGACCGACGCACTGTTGAAGGCGCTGGAGTCGCCTCCGGACCTGGTCATCAGCGACTACCGCATGGGCGGGCTGGACGGTCGCCAACTGCTGGAGAAACTACGCGCCAAGCCGCAAACCCAGAAAGTGCCTGTGGTCCTGCTGGCCACCAAGTCGGATGTGGATGAAAGACTGCAAGGGATTTCCGACCAGGTGGAGGACTTCTTCATCAAGCCCTTCTTCGTGCGCGACCTAACCAAGCGTGCCAAGCGGATTATTGACCGCATCCATCTGGAAAAGATACAGCGCGAGTCGGCTGCCCCCGGCGGCGGCTTCGCCGGCCGGCTGTCCGAAATGGGCATCATGGACCTGTTCCAGACCCTGGAAATGGGTCAGAAGACCTGTGCCCTGTCCGTCACCGGCCCCGACGACCGGGAGACGGCGATGATTTACTTCGCTGATGGACAAATTCACCACGCGCTGATGAATGACGTCAAAGGTGATGCCGTCATCAATCACATCGTGCATTGGAACGACGGCGCCTTCCAACTGGACTTCACCGCGCGCAGCAACGAGCGGAGCACAACTTCCGGCACGCAAAGCCTGCTGATGGAAGCCCTCCGCCTGATGGACGAAGAGAGCATGTGAGGTGCGCGCAGCCGTCCTGACTGTCAGCGATTCCTGCTACCGGGGCGAACGGCCCGACCGTTCGGGGGCCGAGGTGTCGGAGCGCCTGCGCGCTCTGGGGTGGGAGGTGCTGGAGCAGGGCATTGTGCCGGACGAGTCCGACGCCATTCTGCTGGCCCTGCAACAGTGGGCTACCCGCGACGACCTGGATGCCATTTTCACCGCCGGCGGCACCGGCGTCGCCCCGCGCGATGTAACCCCGGAGGCCACCCGCACGGTCATCGAGCGCGAGGTGCCCGGGCTGGCCGAACTGATGCGGGCAGAAGGGGTGAAGACCACCCACCGCGCGGCCCTCTCCCGCGCCGTGGCCGGAACCCGCGGCGCCATGCTGATTCTGAACCTGCCCGGCAGCCCGCGCGGGGCCGTCGAATCTCTGGACGCGGTGGCCGATCTGCTGCCCCACGTGCTGGAACTGCTCCGCGGCGACTCTCCGCATTGAGGACCTGCACCATTCTGCGAACAAGAGCGCAAGTGACAAAAGCGCAAGTGATGGACCCCTGGTGGCAACGAATCGCTGTAGGCCTCATCCTTGTCCTGGCGCTTCCCCTGGTGGCTGAGCAGACGGAGCTTCCCTGGCCGACCGGCCTGCGCAAGAAGGAAGCCCTGACCGGCCACATCGCTGCCATTGACAAGGACCAGATGCTGGTCCGCTCGCTGGATTTCGGCGACGTGCTCTTCTGGGTGGACCAGCGCACAGTGGTCCGCGTGGATAAGTTCCGGTTGACCTTGGAGGACCTTCGGGTAGGTGATCCGGTCGCTGTCCGCCTGAAGAAGATCAAGAAGCGCGGCCCCTATGCCAAGGAAATCCTGCCCCACCCGGACGTGCGAGAGCGCAAGCTGCGTGGTGAGACTGAGGCGCCCGAGCTGCCGACGGTGGGCGGGCACGGCGGCTATATCCCGCCAGAAGGTTCTACACTGCCGCCGGGAGCACCGCCTGTTACAGGCGCCACTGGGGAACCGGCTTCAGCGGACCCTGCATCGTCGTTCCCCACACTGCCCGCGGGCGCGCCCGGTGTGGTCGGCAGCGTGGTCGCGGTGTTTACTGACTCGCTGGAGGTGCGCGACACCGAAGACCAACCGCAGAAGGTGCTGTTGACCGGCATCACCCTCATCAAGCGCGCCGGCAGTGACACTATTCTGCGCGCGGTCGAGCCCGGCGACCGCGTGGCCATCGTCGGCGACCGGTTGGACACCGGCGAGTGGATTGCCCGCGCAGTGTTGGTGCAAAGGTCAAAGACCCCTGAGACCGCGCAACTAGAGGGGCGACCCGCCAGGGAGGCAGAAGAGGTTTTCCAGGGCGGGGTCGCCCGACTCTCCGGAGTCATTGTCGCGTTGGACGCCACCCCGGGCAACGAACAGATCCGGCTCCGCACCGAAAAAGGTGAACGCAGAGTACTGCTCACCGGCGGCACCGCAGTGCGCCGGATGGGCACCCGCAGCAGTCTGATCGCGTTGAAAGTCGGAGACGAGGTCAGCGTGGAGGGTGATGTGCTGCAAAACGGTCTGATGGTAGCCCGAGAAGTTACCGTCACCAAGCTCGCCGGCTCCTAGCAACTGGAAACAGAAAAAGTAAACGGAAAAATAAGAAAAGATCGATCCGCAGATTTCGCAGATATCACAAGAACTCTGGATTTGGGGAGCGCACCGAGAGTTTTGGTGCCTGAAATCTTAGTAATCTGCGTAATCTGCGGATGGCGTTTGGTCATCCGGCGAAAAACTCCAGGCCGGCGAACGCGGGTTGGCGCGGAACGAATCGGCCCTCAGCTCAGGCGCCTCAGAGTGGCCCTACGAACTAGTCTGGAGATACAATAGTTATATGGCCGACACAAAAACTCCCAGTGACCGCTACGACGCGGAGCTGGTGAGGCGCCTAGCACGCGCACGGCAACAGGCGGCCGAAAGGCACCCGGAGGGGCTCTACGAGGAAGCCATCGAATCCCTCCAACACCCCGACGCCGCCGTTCGTCAGGAAGCTGTAGTCTTCTTGGGACGCCATCTCCGAAAGCGCGATGATGCCCAGGTGTTGCTGGAGATGGTGGCGGCGGATCCCAGCCCCGAGGTGCGCAAGTTGTCAGCCCAATGCCTCGGGGGAATCTTTCGCAGCACTCGCAATCGCCAAGTAAATGAGGTACTGGCGGAAGCCGCAAAAAACCCGGATGAGGATGCCGCGGTGCGCGCCACGGCATACGCGGCAATCCGGCACATCAATGGCTACTGAGCGGCTACTGACTTGCCTCAGCCCCCTTGAATGCTGATGATTGACTGCCAGTAGCGTCCCAACTTCGCCGTGACAGACTGGCCGCGAATCGGTGTCTGCCGACGCCATTGACAAGCCCGCAGGCGCTCTTGATAATGAAAGATCCCGAGAGGAGGGACACGCGTGATCAAGCTCGACATCGTCAACGCGGTGGTAAACCGCACCGGCATCACCAAGACCAAGGCGGAGCAGGCCGTCGAAACCGTATTCGAAAGCATGAAGAAGGCTCTGGAGCGCGGCAACCGGATCGAGTTGCGCGGCTTTGGGGTCTTCAACGTGAAGCCGCGCAAAACAGGCATCGGGCGCAATCCCCGCACAGGCGACGTGGTCAACATTCCTCCAGGCAAGGCTGTTCGTTTCAAACCGGGCAAGGAGTTGCAGACTCTCTAGTCCTGTTCGTGCGCGCCGTCCCCCACCCGGCACCAAGGAGCTGAGCACCCCCCGTTACGGCATGAGCGACCATCCCTACCAGTGGCGTCCCCTCGGATATGAAGTCCCTCAATTTCGCGAAGTGGCCGCAGCGCCACCGCAGCAGAGGTTGTGGCTGCACTTGTTGTTGTTTGGCCTGACGGTGCTGAGCACACTGGCCGTGGGCGCGCACCTGGCATCCAGCTACGCGAACAGGCAGCCGGCCTTCGATCTCCGACACATCTGGAACCCCTTCACTGACTTGTGGGGCCAACCCGAACGTCTGCTGAACGGCTTCCCCTTCGCGCTGACTCTGCTCGGTATACTGCTGGCCCACGAAATGGGGCACTACTTTGCCTGCCGCTATTACGGAATTGCCGCGACTTACCCCTACTTCGTTCCCGCGCCGACCATCTTTGGGACCATGGGCGCCTTCATTCGCATTCGCTCCCCGATCGTGAGCCGCCGCGCCCTGTTCGACATCGGCATCGCCGGGCCGCTGGTGGGCTTCTTTGTCGCGCTGCCAGTGCTGATCTTCGGGATCGCTGCCTCGCAGATGGTTCCGGCAGTGCAGGCGACCGGGACGGTGACCTTCGGCAATCCACCGCTGGTCACCCTGCTGGAGAAGGTGCTCCACCCGCACGTCGCCGAGCAGCACCTGTACTTTCACCCGGTGGCACGCGCTGCCTGGGTGGGCTTGTTTGCCACCGCCCTGAACCTACTGCCCATCGGCCAACTGGACGGCGGCCACATTCTGTATGCTCTGGTCGGGGAGAGACACCGCTTATATTCGCGCCTGTTCGTGCTGGCGCTGATCCCGCTCGGCTACCTCTACTGGTCTGGATGGTTGCTGTGGTCGGTGCTTCTATTGTTCTTGGGAACGCGCCACCCGGCGATCTTCGACCCGGTGCCTCTGGACCGCCGCCGCCGCTGGCTCTGTGCGGTTGCCCTGGTGGTCTTTCTGTTGTGCTTCACCCCCAGCCCCCTCGTCGCCCGGTAAGGCAGTTTCCCAAGTCTCTTGCAAGACCATCGAACTCTTTCCGTAGTCCGAACCCCGCTCTTGACGCCGGACTTTGGATTCGAGCGGGTTGCGGCCGGACGCTACAGCAAGGTCAGCGGGTCCACGTCGACGACCATGGCGGTCGGGGGAAGCTGCTGGGCGCGGGCAAACGAGCGGCAATCTTCGAGCAAGCTGTGCAGGGTGCTGCGGCGCTGGGATTTCACCAGGAACTGGTAGCGGTACTCCTGTTTCAGCCGGGCCAGCGGTGCGGCTGCCGGTCCCAACACGCGCACGCCAGACCATTTGCCTTCCCCCAGGCGTTTGGCCAGCCCGCCGCTCCACTTCACCGCCAGCTCCAGCTTTGGGCTGCGTATCAGGATGTTGGCCAGTGCGGAGAACGGCGGGTAATGCATCACCCGGCGGAATTGCAGCTCCTTCTGGTAGAAGGCGGCGTAGTCCTGGGCGGCGGCGCAGCGGATGGCGTAATGCTCGGGGAAATAGGTTTGGATGACGACAGCCCCGGGCAGCTCGCCGCGTCCGGCCCGTCCGGCCACCTGGGTGAGCAAGTGGAAGGTGCGCTCAGCGGCCCGGAAATCCGGCAACCCCAGGGCCACGTCGGCCGAGACCACCCCCACTAGCGTTACACGGTGGATGTCGTGGCCTTTGGCAATCATCTGTGTGCCCACCAGGATGTCGTACCGGCCGTCGCGAAACTCAGCCAGTATGCGTTCGGACTGGCGCCGGCCACGGGCGGTGTCGCGGTCCAGGCGAACGACGCGGGCGCCGGAGAAGCGCTCGGCCACCAGCGCTTCAATCTTCTCCGAGCCCTCGCCCAAAAAGTAGACATGTTCGCTCGAGCACTGTGGGCAAACTTTGGGCACCGCCGTCCAGTAGTCGCAGTAGTGGCACAGCAGGCGGTTTTCCCGACGGTGGTAGGTAAGCGCAATACTGCATTGGGTGCATTGCGCCGTCTGGCCACAGGAGCGACACAGCGCTACGGCCGCGTAGCCGCGCCGGTTCAGCAGCAGGATGACCTGCTGGCGGGCCTCGAGCCGCTGCCGAATTTGCTCCTCGAGCGAGCGCGAGAACACTTCGACCCTCCTGCGCTCCTGGAACTCGCCGCGCATGTCCACGACTTGCACCTCGGCCAGAGGCCGGCCTTCGACGCGCTCGCTCAGCTCCAACAGGCGAAACTTGCCGCTGGCGGCGTTGTAGCGGGATTCCAGGCTGGGGGTGGCTGAGCCCAGCAGCGCGACCGCCCCCGCGTCGCGTGCGCGCACCAGCGCTACATCCCGCCCGTTGTACCGCGGCGTCTCCTCCTGCTTGTAGCTGGGGTCCTGCTCCTCGTCCACGATGATGATCGCGGGCCGTTCCAGAGGGGAAAACACGGCCGAGCGCGTGCCGACCACTACCGGCGCTTCCCCCCGGTGGACACGGCGCCATTCTTGGCTGCGCTCGCGGCCACCAAAAGCGCTATGCAGGATGGCTACTCCGTCGCCGAACCGGGACCGGAACTGTTCGGCCATCGCCGGGGTGAGGGCGATTTCGGGAACCAGCATGAGCGCCCTGCCTCCACGGCGGACCACATCGCCGATAGCCTCCAGATAAACTTCGGTCTTCCCGCTGCCGGTCACCCCATGGAGCAATGTGGCGGCGAAGCGGCGGCGCTCCAACAGCTCACGAATAGTCTCCAGGGCTGCCTTCTGCCGCGGATTCAGCACGTGGGCACTGGGCTGAACGGTCACAGGAGTGGAGGTAGCAGTCGCCCCTGGGGGAGGCAGAAACGATAGCAAGCCGCGTTCGGCCATGCGGCGGAGCAGGACCGCAGGTACGCGAGCCCGAGCTGCCAGCTCGGCCGCCGGCACCGGCCCGCCGGTCGAGATCAATAGCTGCACCACGCGCTGCTCGCGTTTGCCGCTAGGTGTTGCCGGGTCGCGTGCCGCCTCGGGACTGGCCGGCAGCTCCACGAGCTTATTCTGCCGCTCCGAGCGGGTGCGCGCTTCCGAAACACGCTCAACCACCCCATCCCGCTCCAGCTTGCGCAGGTCGGCTTCGGTCAGGCCAAAGCGACGGCGCAGGGAGGCTTCCGGCAACGCCCGCTCGCGCAATGCATCCGCCACCCGGGAAACAAAGCTGTGGCCTGCGGGCGTCAACCGGACCAGGCGACGTGTCTCCACCTCCACACCAAGTGGAAGCATCGCCCGGAAAACTTCTCCCTCAGGAGCCAGGTAGTAGTCCGCCACCCACCTGCCCAAGCGCAGTAGCTCCGGGCTGAGCACGGGCGAGGAGTCCAGCACGCGCTCGATCTCTTTGAGCTGATCTGGTTTGAGCCGCGCTGGTTTGAGTCGCTGCGGCGTGCGCCCGTCGGCGAGTGAACGCTGGGGTGCCTCCGTCACCACCCCGGTGAGCTTGCGAGCGCCCAACGGCACAATGACTCGCACGCCGGGAACCACCTGCGACTCGAGCGATGCGGGAACTCGATAGGTGAAGGATCCTTCCAATGGGACCGGGACGGCGACCTGGCACACTCTGGAGGACCGCATAGAACAAATTGATGATTTAGAAGGGAAAACGCAAACAACACAAGGTTGCTATTCTCATAGCTTATAGGAAACTAACAAAAACTGTCACCGACCTCCGGTTTTGTTGAGCTTGTGCAACGTTCCGTGCCGAAGGAAAGGCGTGAACGAATTGATGAAGAATTAATCAACACGGCATCAACGCTTGCCATACAGGCATCAACGCTTGCCGTACAGGAAGCGCAGCAAGGTCTGCATGTCGTCCCAGGCCTCACGTTTCTTCGAAGGATCACGCAACAGGTAGGCGGGGTGGTAGGTGACCAACAGCTGAGCGCCGCGATACTCAAACCAGCGACCCCGCAGCCGGGCCATAGACTCGTTATTGTTCAACAGGAAACGGACGGCAGTGGCGCCCAGGGCTACGATCGCCCGGGGCCGGATGGCGTCCAGTTGCCGCAGCAGGAACGGCGAGCAGGTTTCCACCTCCTCCCTCTCGGGCGTCCGGTTGTTGGGGGGCCGGCACTTGATGACGTTACAGATGTAGGTGTGCTCGCGCTGCAGCGGCACCTTCATCCGCGCCGCGCTATTGTTGATCATCTCGGTCAACAGTTGCCCGGCGCGTCCCACAAAGGGCAGCCCCTGCGCGTCCTCATCGGCGCCGGGCCCTTCGCCCACAAACACCACCTCAGCCTTCGGGTTGCCGCTGCCGAACACGATCGTGCTCCGACCGCGATGCAGCTTGCAACGTGTGCATTCGCCGAGGTCGGCGCGGACCTCTTCCAGGGTCTCCCGAGGTGTGACGACCTCGAACAGGTCTCTAGGAGGACCGACCGGTGCCCTCACTTGCCCCCCTGAGGGTTCGGAGATGGTAGGCACCCTGGCATCTTCGCCTGCCAAGCGCGGAACCGAGGGAGCCATCCGCCGGCGATAGAAGGTCTGAATCCCCAACTCCCGATAGAAGCGGAACCGCTCTTGCCAATCATCGGCCAACATAATAAAGAATTACATGCAAAGTGTGAACGAGCCTTCACGGGGAAGTATGCAATTAAGCTTTGGTTTTTAGGTCAAAAGTTTTCACTCTCAACTCTCGTACGGTGTCCAGGATGCGGTGTGCCAGTTCAGGCTTCGCCATCCGTGGCAATTCGGTCACGCCGTCGCGCGTCACCAGCACTGCACTGCTGAAGTCGGAGGCGAACACGCTTTGAGTCACGTCGTTTGCCACCACCAGGTCCAGATTTTTCTCCGTGAGTTTCCGCCGGGCCTGCTCCAGAAGATGCTCGGTTTCGGCGGCGAAACCCACCAGCAGGCGCGTGCCTTTGCGGCCGGAGACCGCCTTGAGAACGTCCGGGGTGCGCTCCAAGTGGAGCGTGAGCGGGCCCTCCCGTTTCTTGATCTTTTGGCGGCTGACTTGGGCCGCTCGATAGTCGGCAACCGCGGCCGCCTTGATCACCACCGTGGCCTCGTCCAGCCAAGCCAGCACCGCCTGCTCCATTTCCGCGGCGGTGCGCACCGACACGAACTCGACCCCGTCGGGCGGCCTCAGCGCCGTCGGCCCACTGACCAGAATGGTGCGGGCACCGCGGCGGAAGGCAGCTTCCGCGACCGCATAGCCCATCTTGCCGCTTGACCGGTTGCTCAGGTAACGCACCGGGTCCAGCGGTTCCTGGGTGGGACCGGCGGTTACCAGCACCGTTTCTAGTTCCAGATCGCGTTGGACTCTCAGCATCTCCAGGGTGGCGGCCACGATGCTGGCCGGCGAGGCCAGGCGCCCAGCCCCGGTCATGCCGCAGGCCAGGTAGCCTTCGTCGGGCTCAACCACTCGTACCCCACGCGCGCGCAACCGCGCCAGATTGTCCTCGACCGTCGGGTGTTCCCACATCTGGACGTTCATCGCGGGCGCCACCAGGACAGGAGCCCGAGTGGCCAGATAGAGTGTGGTCAGGAAATCGTCGGCGACCCCATGGGCCAACTTCCCCACAATATTCGCCGTCGCCGGTGCCACCACCAGCAGGTCGATCGATTGTGCCACGGCAATGTGCTCGATGGCGCTCTCGATGTTGGCTTCCCCGCCCGGCTCGGCGAACAGGTCGGTAATCACTTTGCGCCCGGAGAGGGAGGCCAGCGTCAGAGGCGTAAGGAACTCGCGCGCGTGCCGGGTCATGACCACCTGCACCTCCAGCCCGTTCTGCTGGAGCTGGCGAATCAGCTCGGCGCTTTTATAAGCGGCGATGCCTCCCGAAACTCCTAGACAGACTTTCATGCCGACACCAGGCGCTACTCCTCCGATTTCTCTGGCTCAGGATTTTCCGAAGCCTCCGAAGACTCAAAGGTCACCGCGCCTCCAAGGACCTCCTCTATGGCGATCCGTATTGCTTTCTTCGACGTTGTATGGATGTGCGGCTGCGAGCCTCCCTGCAGTTGACGCGTGCGGCGTGCCGCGGCATGCACGAAACGAAACTTGCTCTCCAAATCCTCGATGCGCTTCACTCGGTGATTGCCTCCCTGAAAGTTTTTTGGATGGGTCCTACGGCCGGGGCGACATTTCGCGTCCGGCAGCCCTCGGCCAGCTCGAACCAGCGCTGGACCTGTGCGTCGCCCGGCCGGCCGTCTGGGCACTTCTTCCAGCGGGCGGCCAGCACGATGGCGCACAACTGCTCGGTGGATCGATCCACCGCATCATTGATGATGAGGTAATCATAGTTGGGGAACTTCTCGATCTCGGCGACCGCCCGGCGCAGCCGGTACTCAATTGCCTGCTGGGAATCCTCGCCGCGGCGACGCAATCGGGTCTCCAGCGTCTGTCGGGAAGGCGGCAAAATGAAGATGGCCTGCGCCTCGGGCAGCCGTTGTTTGATCTGCCCAGCGCCTTGGACGTCAATATCCAGCACTAGGTCGTGGTCGAGTTGCTGCGCCACGTCCAGAAAACGGCGTGGCGTGCCGTAGAAGTCCTTTCCGAACACTTCGGCCCACTCAATAAATTCCCCGCGCTCGATCATCTGCTGGAATTGCTCACGCGCCACGAAATAATAGTGCTTCCCGTCCTGCTCCAGACCCCGCGGCTCGCGGGTCGTGTAGGAAACGGAAAAGACCAGATTTGGCACCGCAGTCAACAACCTGTCGAGCAGCGTGGACTTTCCCGAGCCCGACGGCGCCGAAACGATAAAGATGCTGATCTGCGACATGCCCCGTCCTGGCTCTTACTGTAGATTTTGTACCTGCTCGCGAAGCTTTTCAATCTCGGCTTTCAACCGCAGTGCCAGTCCGGTGATCTTCAGGCCTGCCTCGCCCAGCCCGGATGTCTTGGCCAGGACGGTGTTCGCCTCGCGGTTCATCTCCTGCAGCAGGAAGTCCAGGCGCTTGCCCGCCTCGCCGGATTCCTCGGGCGAGTGGAGCAAGTCGTGGAACTGCTGCCGGTGACTTTTCAGGCGCAGTAACTCCTCGCTGACGTCGCTGCGCTCGGCCAGCAGTGCGGCCTCCTGGACCAGCCGCTCGGGAGGCAGGTGGTCGGCCAGCAGCTCGCCCAGGCGTTCGCGGAGGCGCTCCAGGCAGAGGGGCTCAGCGTCGGCGCGCAGGCGTTCAATCTCTTCGGTGACGCGACCGACCTCCTCCAGGCGTGCGCTCATCTCTGCGGCAATGTTCCGGCCTTCCTCGGCGCGCATGGCGTCCAGCCGCCCTAGCGCTTCCAACAGCGTCTCGAGCACCAGCGTCTCCATCCCCTGCTCCTCAGCCGATCCTGGCAGTGCCGGAACGTAGCGGACCGCGCCGGGCACTTTCAGGATCGTGCTCAGATCAGGTTCCGCCGAAAGCCCAAACTCGCTGCGCAGGCGGCTGTAGGCTTCCAGGTAGGCGCCGACCAGCGCTCGGTCCATGTGAACCTCCACGCCGCCATCCCGTTCCAGCACCACCGTGACGTCCAAATGGCCGCGCCGCAGATGCTGGCGCATCATGCGCCGCACCTTGGGCTCCAGCGGCTCCAGCTCCGCGGACAGCTTCAGACGCATGTCCAGAAAGCGGTGATTGACGCTTTTCACCCTCACGGTGACGGCCACTGTGTCGGTGCGGCGGGAGGCCGCCGCATAGCCGGTCATACTGCGCAGCATCAAGAACAGGTGTCAGGTTTCCGAGGTCAGGTGTTCGGCCGGAAACGGGTTGCTCGCCAGACTTTGAACCTTGGACCCAGGACGTGATCCGGCTCAGGCGTCCACAAACTGCAACTGGTGGAGCCGGCGGTAGACACCCCCGCTCTCCAACAATTCTGCGTGCGTGCCCACCTCTACAATTGTACCACGGTCGAGTACCACAATCTTGTCGGCGCGCCGGACAGTGGCCAGCCGGTGGGCAATGACGAACACAGTGCGGCCGATCATCAGGTTTCCCAGCGCCTTCTGCACAAGGAGCTCCGACTCGCTATCGAGCTCAGAAGTGGCTTCGTCCAGGATCAGGATCGGGGGGTTTTTCAGCAGAGCGCGCGCTATCGCTAGGCGTTGACGCTGCCCGCCACTGAGCCGGGCGCCGCGTTCCCCGATCACGGTGTCGTAGCCACGGGGGAGCTGGAGGATGAACTCGTGAGCCATCGCCGCCCGCGCCGCGGCGAAAACCTGCTCGTCAGGCGTGTCGGCTCGGCCATAGCAGATGTTGTTCCGAACCGTCTCGTCGAACAGGAAGGTCTCCTGGGTGACCATGCCGATCTGGGCCCGCAGCGAGGCCAGCGTCAGGTCACGCACGTCGTGCCCGTCAATGAGCACCCCCCCGGCGGTCGTGTCGTAGAAGCGGGGAATCAGGTTGACCAGGCTGGTCTTCCCTACCCCGCTGGGTCCCACAATGGCCACCACCTCACCCCGCTCGGCCCGCAGGTGAATGCGACCCAACAGGGGCTGTTCCCGCTCATAGTGAAACGAGACATGATCGAAGACCACTGCCTCGCGGAAGGGTGGCAGCTGGATGGCTCCCGCTTTCTCGCGTACTCCCTCGCGGACGTCCAGGTACTGGAAGACCTTGGCCGAAGCGCCCAGCGCCTGCTGGAAAGCATTGCTGATGCCGGTGAGGCGCTTCACCGGCTCGTACATCTTCAGCAGCGCGTAGATAAATACCAGGAAGGCGCCCGGCGTCAGCACGTCGGCCTTGATGCGGTCGCGCCCTACCCACAACAACAACACGATCATCAACGCCCCCAGCAACTCCATCAGCGGCGAAGTCAACGCCTGCGCGCGCACGTACCGCAGGTTCACCCGGAATAAACGCCGGGCCGCTTCACGAAACCGGCCCAGTTCGAACTTCTCCATGGCGAAGGCCTTCACAATGCGGATGCCGCTGATGGTTTCCTGAAGAATTTGACTGATCTCGGCCACGTTATCTTGGGTCTTGCGGGTCGAGCGGCGCACGCGGCGGCCAATCTTAGTCGCGGTGTAGAACACCACGGCAACCAGCAGGGGCAAGGCAACCAAGGCCAGCTTTGCGTCCAGCAGTAGCAGCACCGCGACCATTCCCATCAGGGTGAAGCTCTGGCGCAGGAAATCAGCTAGCACGTGCGACACCGCCAGCTGGATCTTTTCGATGTCGTTGACGATGGCCGACATCAACCGGCCTGTGGCCTCCCCTTGGAAGAAGCGCAACGGCTGGTGAATGACCTTCTCGTAAAGTTGGTTCCGCAGATCGGTCACCACCGCAAAGCCGATGTAGTTGACCAGGTAGCTGGCCAGGTATTCGCAGATGGCCTTGCCCAGGGTGACCACCACGATCACCACCGCCACCACGGTCCAGGCGTTGTGGATCCAGTCGGGAACGAACATCCGCAGGTCCAGCGAACGCTCCCAGATGGGCACGCTCTTCACCAGCATGACCGCATCATCAGGCGAGCGGGGATTCAGAACGCGGTCAAAGACAGGACCGATCAGCAGCGCCGTGAGGGCTTCAAAAGCGCCTACCCCCGCCATCAACACCACCGAGATCAAGAGGCGGAACCAGTAGGGGCGGACGTACCGCAGCAGGCGGAACAACTCCGACATCTAGCCACTATTCTAGCAGACCGCCAAGGTGGCCACTTAGCCGGAAAACAGCGCTTCTTCCACGGGGTGGTACACGAGTTGGCCGGCATCGACCTGTGCGCCAGCGGTGAGCCGATGCGAACGAGTTTGGCCGGACCCCAGGATGTGGAGGACCTGCCAGCCGCGCACGGTAAGGAAGTCGGAGAGCAGCATGCGGTGGCAGCGCCAATAGAGGCGCTCCGCGCACAGGTAGGCGGTGGTGCGGGCCCCGGCCAGGCTCATCAGCTCGCGGGGAGCCAGTTGGAATTCGGAAGTGCTCATGTGGTCGGCGTAGTTGCGGAAGCCCGTGACCCGTAGACCGGTGTGCGGCGAGTCTGGCCGCAGCGCCCGGCGGTAGCCTCCCAGCTCGCGAAACCAGTGGTATTCAATGCCTGCCGCGGTCACCGCCGCCTCGAGCGCCTCACGGGAAAACCAGGGGTGGCGGCGTGAGGCGGGGAAGCTACGAATGTCGGCCAGCAGGCGGATGCCAAACTCGGCCAGCAACGCCAGCAATTGTCCCTGCGCCTGCGTGGAATGCCCGACCGTATAGACCACCGAACCGGCCGACGAACCCATTTTACTCTGGTTCACGGCGTGGGAAGTGGCGCCGCGTAGACCCCCTGAAAAACCTCGCCGAAAGCGCGCACCAGCGCCGGATGAATCAAGCCGTTGGAAGCCACAAGAGTCTCGCTGCTCAAGCTGTAGGGACCGCCGCGCATGTCGGTGACGCGCCCGCCAGCTTCGCTCACCAGCACCATGCCGGCGGCAACGTCCCAGGGGTTGAGGTGGAACTCCCAGAAGGCATCCATGCGGCCGCAGGCCACGTAGCAAAGATCCAGGGCGGCCGAGCCGGCCCGGCGCACCCCGTGGCTGACCATGTTGAGCTGGTAGTAGAAGTGAATGTTGGGGTTCTCGTGCCGGCGGCGCGCGGGGAAGCCGGTAGACAGCAGGGAGTGTGAAAGAGCGGCTATAGACGAGACCCGGATGGGGCGGTTGTTGAGCCAAGCGCCGGCTCCCTTCTCCGCAGTAAACAGCTCGTCGCGTATCGGGTCGTAAACCACGCCCACCACACCCTCGCCGGCCCGCTCCAACCCGATCGAAACACAAAAGAAGGGGAAGCTGTGGGCAAAGTTAGTGGTGCCGTCCACCGGGTCCACGTACCAGCAGTAGGGCGAATCGCTGGCATGACCACCCCCTTCCTCAGCGACGATGGCGTGGTCAGGGAAATGAGCGCGCAGGCGCTCGACAATCAGGCGCTCCGAGGCACGGTCGGCCTCGGTCACTATGTCCACTCCGTCCTTGTACTCGACACGCACGCGCCGCTCGAAGATGGGCAGCAGCAGGCCGCCCGCAGCGCGCGCAATCTCGATGGCCGTAGTGAGGAAGTCAGGCATCCAGGTCAGGTTTGGGAGCGGAGTTCAGACCTCAGCCGGCGGCTCGTCCTGTACCAGCTCACCCGGTGCCGGCGCGGCCGGCTGCTCCTCATACAGGTACTTGATCTTGGACTTGAAGATGAACAGGTTCGGTTCCCCTTGCCGGGTCACGCGAATGAACCGCCGGTCGTAATACTCAATGAAACCCTTCACCGTCTCGCCTGAGATGAGCTTCACGACTACCGGAGTCTGAGTGTGTGCCAGGTAGCGAAGATAGGCGGCCTCCCGGTGAGTCTCCGCCGGGGCACGATCGTTCGGCTGGCGCGAGAAATCTTTTCGCATAGTCACTTCGGCAGCCCGGCCGGCATCTGGGGCTCCCCAGCCGCCACTGCCGAGGCACTGCCGATGGGCACACGCTGGCCGATCAGCACTGCATAGTTGCGCAGAAAATGGCCACGCAGGTGCGCCGGCACCAGAGGCACCTTGCGCATAGCGTCCATCTCCCAGCGTTCCACGACGATGGGCGGCGAGCGGCGCTTCTTCACTAGCAGAGTGACCACCCGGCGCCCGCCCGACTGCTTTTCAATTTCGACTTCCACCTCACGGTTCAGAGTACCGCAGACGGCGCGTCGAACGGCTTCCAGGTCCGATACGCTCCGCCGACGACTCGCGCGCCTGGGCGCCTGAGTAATCCAGTGGCGTGTGCGATTGGCCTTCTTCTTCATTCTGGCTCATCCTGGCCCATCCTAGCCCATTCTGCCCCATCCTCAGTCGTCACGTAAATAATACCCTTTGCGCGCCTGCACGGTAAAGGAAGGATCTTTGGCCCGCACTTCCAGGCGCCGGTAGGTGCCGGCCTCCAATTGCGGTGAAGCGTAGTAGCCCAGCAGGTAGTGCGTGCGCAACTCCTCGCCGATGGCGGCAAACACGGGGTCCAGATGGGCCAGTGAATCGGGAGTGAAGGCTCGCCCGCCTGTGCCCTCGGAAAACAACTGGAGAGAGTGCTCGCCACCGATGTTCCGCCCGGCCTCGCCGCGGACGGGCACGATCACCACGCTGTAGATGACAGCATCGGCCTGCTGAGCCGCGCGCAGCGCAGGGTGAAAGGTGCTGTCGCTGGTCGTGTCCCCACCGTCGGTAATCAGGATCATCACCTTGCGGCCCCGTTGCGTTCGCAATTCGTCGGAAGCCAGGTAGATGGCGTCGAACAGCGAAGTGCCCCCGTGGGGGCGCACCTTACGCACGGCCTTCTCCAGCCGCGTGGCGCTGGCCGTGAAAGGGGCGATCTGGGTGACGCTCTCGGTGAAGGTAAACAGCGCGATCCGGTCTTGCGGCCGCAGGATGGAGCGGATAAAACGGATCGCCGATTCCTTCTCGAACTTCAAGTCTTTGGCGGTGGAAAGGCTGGCATCGAGCATCAGCGCGATGGAAAGCGGCAGGTCCGCTTCGCGGCTGAACACCCGAACCTGCTGCAACTCGCCCTCCTCGTAAACTTCAAAGTCTTCCTTGCCCAAGTCCGAGGCCAACCGCCCGCTTCGGTCGCGCACCGTGGCCAGGATGTTGACCAACCGGACGGCAACTTTGACGGAGGTGGTTTGGGACGCAGCGGGCGGCTGGCAGTAGGCAGTCGGCAGCAGGCAGCAGGCGGACACCAGCCACAGAGTGCGCCGGCCAATGTGCATGTTCACTAGGAAGACGCGGCTCCTGCTCAACAGGTTCCGCCTAGCCCCAGATTCACCCGGACTGCGCACGTTCGACTGTAGAGCTCGAATCTTCGACCGTGGCCTTCCGAGTTGGGGCTTCGGAGCTTCGACCTGGAACCTGCGCTAAAAACGCCTTGTCCCATTCCCCGTCCGCCCATATGGCGCCGTCGGCGAAGTACTCCTTCTTCCAGATGGGCACCGTTTTCTTCAGTCGGTCGATGGTGTACCGGCAGGCTTCAAAGGCCGGATGGCGGTGGGGCGAGGTCACCACGATTGCCACGCTGGTCTCGCC
The DNA here is from genome assembly GCA_965223005.1 of Terriglobia bacterium. GTDB lineage: Bacteria > Acidobacteriota > Terriglobia > JAJPHL01 > JAPKYU01 > CBDBKE01. The sequence goes on from CBDCVK010000010.1 coordinate 1,290,637, forward strand.
GATTTCCAGGCGACCCAGGCGATGCAGGATGCCGATGCGGTCAATCGGCCACCGCCGGCGGGCCTCGTGGGCCAGCGCACGCATCTGCTCTAGCGCCATCGGTTCGTACGCCTCGTATTCCAGGAAGAGGGTAGACTTGCCGCCGGAGTGGTTCCGGACCACGCCTTCAAAGACTACCACCGCTCCGTCTTCGGCCCGCTGGAGGCGAGTCACCAGGGCTCGGGTATCAATCGGCTCGCGGACAATCGCTACTAATTCTACATTTGGCTCCGCACCTGGCTCCGCAGTTGGTTCTGCCTCCGGCTTTGCCGGCTGGCTACCGCCGGAAACAGGGGGAAGGAAGGCGACCTCGTCGCCGTCGGCCAGCATCGCTGAAGAATCGCCGAATTCGTGGTTGCGGGCCAGCACCACCGCGTGGCGCATCGCTCCCAGGCGCGGAAATCGTCCAGCGTAACTTTCAAACAGGCCCTGCAGATCGCTGCCTTCTAAAACTTGAACTTCTTCTTCAGATTTTCCCGTGATGTCCTTGATTTGACCAAAGAACAGGACGCGCACTCGCATCCGACCTCCCAGCCCTAGCCTTTGCTCACTTCCCGGCCCGGCCGCTCCGAGAGCTTCATCCACTCCAGGCAGTCATGTCCCAGCACCTGCACACCGCTGAGGAACTCAACCTGCGCATTGCGGAAGTGCTTCCAGGCCAGAGACTGGCAACATCGCGAAGGCAAGACCTGCGCCAGGTCAGGAAACAGGGGCCGGGCGGGTCGCCCTCGACGCACGTTGCGCGGCTTTTTTCTTCCCGGGTTGGCCATCTTGCTCTCCTTTCCCAAAGTACTCTTAAGCCAAACATACCACAACTGGCCACAACTGGGGCTATCGCCAGGACTGAACCCGGACCGGCAGGGATGCGGCAGGGGGCGAGATGGTAGATATACCCATTTTCTAGGGAGGTTATCTGGTGAGATGTGAGGTGCTTGTTGAGTGGTCCAGGCCAACCATCGGGGCTGGTGGGCATTCACACGGAACGCAGTTTTATCTTGGCCTTCCCGTCGGCATTTTCTGCTTCTTCAGGCCCGTCGGAACAGTGAATAAGCTCGATTCCAGGGTCCTCCGTTCCACCTTAGTGGTTTCCCACTCGGAAACGACCCGCTCCCCCTCGTAGTCCAGCCTGCGCACCGGGAACCCTTTCATTTGCTCCATTCCCGACAACCCCCAGCCGCTCTGGCGGGTACCCTTGCTCAGTGGTTCGAAGAATTCAGCCATGGCTCGGAAGGTTTGGAGCTCCGCCTCCTTGAGGAGCCCCGGCCCGCTCGGAGCAACCCAGACCTCGTTGATACGCTCGCCATCGCTCAGCACCTCGTAGCGGGTGCAGACGTAAGACCCCACTTTTCCTCCCTGGCTCTTGACCCGGACGGTGATGCTGGGGGGCTTAGCCATGCCCATTTTCTGCTTCATCATCTTCTCGATCATCTGGCGCTGCTTAGGCGGCATCTGGGCCATCTGCGCTTCCATTTGCTTCATGGCAGAATCCATCTGTTGCTTCATCCGCTGTAGGTCGGCAGCAGTCATCTCCATGTAGCTGCCACGGCTATGGTCAATCATCCACATCACCTGCTTGGCCTGGTCGAAGATCATGGCGGTCTTCTTGCCCCCGTGTTCTCTGATGTCGAAGCGCAACTTTCCCGCGTCTATGTACATGTTCATCTGCTGCCCGGGCTTCTCACTGCCCGGCTTACTCTCTTTCATCTGAAGAGCCACACCTGCCTGTACTGCCAGGGCAGAACACCCCAGTGCGATCAAAGACGCCAGCGCTTGAAGCATTAATCTCATTGCCCAGTCTCCTTTCCAGGTCCGCAGGACTGAGGAAATCGTATGCGCAACACCGGCTGCGGTCAATCGGAAGCTGGAGCTCGCGGACGCGCTACCGGGCGAGCACCAGGCAGAGGACTCCCAGGAAAATCACGGCGGCGGCCAGCAGGCGGCGCGCCCCGAATCCCTCGCGCAGCACTAGCCAGCCCAGCAAAGCGGCAAGAATGATGCTCGACTCCCGCGCCGCACCCACGTAGCTGACTGGTGCCAACCGCATCGCCGCCAGCACCGCAGCGAAGCCAGCCGAGCTCAACAGGGCGACCACCAGGACCCGCAACCGCTGCCGGCGGAACTCTCCCACCAAGTCGACACGTCGGACCCCGACAACGTAGGGCCACAACAGCAGCGCCGTGCCGCCGAAAATCAGGCAGACCATCGCCAGTGGCGAGAAGTAGTGTACAGCAGCCTTATTCGCCAGTGAAAAAGACGCGACCCAGGCGCCGCAGGCCAGTGGCAGACCCAGCCGTCTCATGTGGGCGCGCAGCAGGTTTGCCCTCTGCAGGGAAAGAACCCCCAACGAGATCAGCAGGATTCCTGCCACCCCCGCCGGGGAAACTCTCTCCCCCAACAGAACGGCGGCTCCCAGGGCGATGAAGACCGGGGCTGAGCCGCGGGCCACCGGGTAGACCACCGTGTAATCCAGACGCTGGTAGGAAGCCGAGAGCGTCAACATGTAAAGCCCTTCCGCCACGATGCTGGCGGCCAGCAGGGCCACCGAAACAGGAGTAAAACGTACGGGCAGGAAGAACAGCGCTGGCAGCGTCAGCAGGAACCCGCCCGCCAGCATCCACCAGACGAAGGCATACTTGTCCCTGCTGCTCTTCATCACCAGGTTCCAGGAAGCATGGTTGACAGCAGAAAGCAGCACGAGAAGCAGGGCGGTGAGGCTCATGGTTTCATGCGACTTACGGAGTCCGGAGTACCAATTCCTGCACTGCGGACCTCCATCCTGCTCGTCCGGCAGGGCCATGCTACACTGATGTTGTTGGAAACCGAACAGGTCTGCGCCAGGCACAAAACGCCCTGTGGGACGAGGGCTTGCCGCATCACATAGGCGAAGCGACGCCTGGTCTGCAGGTGACTGAAACCACACTGGGATTTTCGCGATGGCGGCCAAGCTCACGATTCCCCAGATCCGGGCGGTTGTGCTGAGTCTGCTGGTGGGGACGGCCCTAGTTACTGGCGGCGTGTACCTGCACCGCACCCGTGGGAGCGCGGCCAGCCAACCCCTGCCTCTGCCGCGCGTCCCTCCCAACGTTACTCAGAGCGCCGGCTTTCGTCTCTCCAAATCGGAGGGAGGCCGCACCGTGTTCACCGTTGAGGCATTGCGCGCCCGCGAGCAACGGGACACGGGCAAGAGCCTGCTGGAGGATGTGGAAATTATCACCTTCGGCGCTCAGGGAGATCGCCGCGACCGCATCTTCAGCAAGCTTTGTGAGTACGATGCCAAAACAGGGCGGGTGTACAGCGAGGGAGAGGTGGAGATCGAGTTAGCCAGCCTGCCAGGGGAGCTTCTCGCAGCCACCGGCAAGTCGGGGGAATCTCCCGCACGCTCGGTAGCCGGCGAGCCGGTGGCCCGCATTCAGGCCAGGACTTCGGGGCTGACGTTTAACGAGAAGACCGGAGTTGCTTCCACAGAGCGCCTAGTCCAGTTTCGCTTTCTTCGCGGGACGGGCCAGGCCAAGGGGGCCGTCTATGACTCCCACCAACGCACGCTGCGGCTGACCTCCGCCGTGAGGATTTTGGTGCAGAAGCCGGACACGCCTCAGCCTACCGAAGACAAGCCATCCCAAATCGAAATCCTGGCGAAGGAGTTGGTTCACCTTCAGCGCCAGAGCCAAGTGCTGCTGCGGCAGCCACGAATACGCCAGACACTGGCCGGAGGTGGAAGTCGGGAGCTGCTGGGTGAAGAGGCGCTGCTGAGGCTCGATGAGCAGAATCGCTTGCAGGCGGCTGAGGTCGCCGGCCAGGTGCAGATCGATGAATCAGTGCCTGGCGCCACCCCAGCCGGGGGGCGGCAATCCCGCTTAACGGCCAAGCGCCTGGACCTGCTTTTCAACGAACGGCATCTCTTGGATCAGGTCCACGCCAACGAAGCAGTGCGGCTGGAGGTGGTGACTCCCCGTAACCGAGCCGAGTTTCAGGCGGCTCGCCTGGAGCTGTTTTTCGCCGGTCCGCAAAACACACTGTCGCAGGTGGACTGGAAAGGCGGGGTCAGAATCGTACTTATGCCCACCGCGGCGGGGGCTCCCGTCCGCGTGCTCACCAGCGAAGAGGTGGAAATGATCTTGAAGCCGGGCCGTCAAGAACTGGACGTGGCCCGTACGCTGGCTCCAGGCCGGCTGGAATTATTGCCGCCCAAGGGGCCCGTCCCAGTTCTGCGCGGCCGGCCGACCTGGCGTGTTCTGACTGCCGACCGGTTTTGGATGCAGTTTGGGGAGCAGAGCCAGCTGCGTGTGCTGCGCGCCGAGCAGGCGGTGCGGCTGGAATCGGAAGCCCCTGCCCCGCGGAATCAGACTGCCGGCGGCAGTCCGCGTCTCCCGACGCCCACCCCACGGATCACTACGAGCGACCTGCTGGTGGCCCACTTCTCACAAGCTTCGCAGCAACTGGAGGTACTGGAGCAGACCGGCAATTTTCTTTACACAGATGGCGAACGGCAGGCTACCGCTGAACGGGCCGTCTACCGACCTGCTGAGCGAGTGGTCACGCTCACCGGACGCCCAGGCCGCAATCCCGAGGTGTGGGACCGACAAAGCCGCACCTCAGCCCGGCAAATCACCCTGGACGAGGACAGCAAACAGGGCACCGCCAAGCAGCAGGTACGTTCCACCTACGTGCCGCAACAGAATCCAGGCTCTGCGGGTGCTGGCCCACTTTCCGGCAGCGACCCCGTGCATGTGATTGCCGAACGGATGGTCTCCCAGCCCAACCGCGGAGTCATCCGGTACGAGGGAGGGCCGGGCCGGGGGCGCGTTCGTCTCTGGCAGAAAGGGGAAGTGATCGAGGCCCGCACCCTGGTGCTGGAACGCGAACGCCGGCGACTGACCGCCCAAGAAGAGGTGGTCACGCTGTTTCCGGAAGCCGGGGCCAAATCGGAGCAGCAGACCCGGAGCCCCATCCGGATCAGCGCCCAGCGGCTGGTGTACACGGATCAGGACCGGCGAGCGCATTACCAGGGCGGGGTGCTTCTTCGGCGAGGGGATAGCGTCGTGAAGGCGTCCACACTGGAAGCTCACTTGTTGCCGGCGAACCAGGAGCAGGCCGGACACTCACGATTGCAACGCGCCGTGGCGCGCGGCGGGGTGGAGATCCTGGATTTCTCTGCGGGCCAGCAGAGAAGAGCGGCCGCTGATACGGCCGAATATTTTTCCTCTGAGGAGAAGGTGATCTTGCGCGGCGGCCAGCCGTATGTCTACGATCCACAAAGGGGTTACACGCGAGGCCCTGAATTGACTTACTATATTCGCGATGATAGAATTTTTGTTGATGGGGACGGCGAGGCGCGCACAGTAACGGAACACCGCGTGCGCACCCGCCAGCAGAAACCTCCCCCGCAACGGCCATGAGCGCGCTCTGTGCGGAAGAGCTGAAGAAGTCCTACGGCGGGCGTTGCGTTGTAGATGGCGTTTCCCTCCAGGTCAATCCGGGAGAAGTGGTTGGGCTGCTGGGCCCCAACGGCGCCGGAAAGACAACAACGTTTTACATCATCGTCGGACTAGCCAGTCCCGACAGCGGGCGGGTTCTGCTGAGGGGGCAGGAGATTACCCGCTTCCCCATGTACCAGCGCGCCCGTCATGGCATCAGTTACCTGCCTCAGGAACCGTCTATCTTCCGCAAGCTCACGGTTCAGGAAAACATTCTGGCCATTCTGGAAACGCTGCCGATTTCCTGGCACGAGCGGCGCGAACAGCTGGAGAGCCTGCTGGACCAGTTTGGCCTACAAACGGTGCGCAAGAATCGGGGCGATGCGCTCTCCGGTGGCGAGCGGCGGCGGGTGGAGATTGCGCGGGCGCTGGTCATTTCACCCAGTTTCATTCTTCTCGACGAGCCCTTTTCCGGCATTGACCCGCTGGCGGTGCTTGAGATCCAGCGGATCATTGGCAACCTGAAGCGATCCGGCATTGGCATCCTTGTCACCGACCACAATGTGCGGGAAACGCTCACGGTGACCGATCGTGCCTACATCATCAACAACGGGTGCATCTTCCGCAGTGGCACCCCTGAGGCACTGAGCAATGATCCGGAGGTGAAACGGGTCTATCTGGGGGAAGGCTTTTCCTTTGCGGGTCGTTCCGCTTCTTCGTCGGAGGCCGAGCAGGAAGCAGCCGCGCTGCCCGGCGATGGCAGCCAACCCGCACCAGCGAACTCTGAAGCGACTCCAGCGCGCCGCATCTAAGGGGCCCCCATGTCGCTGTTCCATCCCAGAATCAGCCTGAGAGTCACCCAGAAGCAGATTCTGACCCCTGGCCTGGTCCAGATGGTCAGCGTTCTGGCTTTGAACAAGCTGGAACTGAAAGACCTGATCACCCAGGAGATGGTGGAGAACCCCGTTCTGGAGGAACTGAGCGAAGCGGAACTGGGCGATTCGGAGCAGGAAAGTCCTTCTTCGGTGGAAGAGTTAGCGGCAGCCGAGGAACGCCGCATGGAGTTGGGTGAGCGGGAGGTTCAGGAGACCAACGGCCACGACCCGTTCGACGAGATTGACTTCGGCTCCTTCTTCCAAGACTACCTCGACCCGGGCTACAAAAGCCCTGCCGCCGAAGTCATTGAGAAACCCTCCTTCGAGAACTTCCTGGCCGCACCCACCACGCTGACTGACCACCTGAGGTGGCAGGTCAGCCTCTCGGCAGCTCCAGAGGCCATCGCGGCGGCCGCCGAGTCTGTTGTTGGGAACCTGAACGAAGACGGCTTCCTCACTGCCACCCTGGAGGAGATTGCCCAAAGCGGGGGACACTCGTTGGACGAGGTGACGGAAGCTTTGCAGCTGGTGCAGGAGTGCGACCCGCCCGGCGTGGCGGCCCGCGACCTGCGCGAGTGCCTGCTGATCCAGTTGCGGGGCCTGCGCCTGGAAGGCCGTTTGGCATGGCAGATCGTTCACGACCAGCTGTCGCTGGTGCAGAACAAGCACTGGAAGGAACTGGCCCGCCTGCTGAACCGGCCGCTGCCGGAAATCGACGCGGCTGTGGCGGTGATCCGGAAGCTGGATCCGCGGCCCGGCCAGCGCTACAACAAGACCGCGCCGCGGTTAATTGAACCTGACATCTTCTTTGTCAAGGTGGGCGACGACTACCAGGTCCTGTTCAATGAGGATGGCCTGCCACAGTTGCGGATGAACTCTTCCTACCGCCGGCTGCTGGAGCGCGGCGCGTCCACCAAGGAGACGCGCGACTACGTCCGGGACCGCTACAACTCGGCCATCCAGTTGATCAAGAACATCGAGCAGCGCAAGCAGACGATCGCCCGTGTCTGCGACTGCATCATTCGCCAGCAGAAAGATTTTCTCAGCTACGGCCCCGATCACCTCAAGCCCCTGATGATTAAGGAGGTGGCCGAGGAAGCCGGCGTGCATCCCTCCACGGTCAGCCGGGCCGTGGCCAATAAGTACGCTCATACCCCGCAGGGAGTCTGCGAGCTGCGTTCCTTCTTCTCCGAGGCGGTCAGCGGGCCATCCGGCAGCGCCACTTCGTTGATGGTCTTGAAGCGAAGGGTCAAGAAATTGATCGAAGAGGAAAACCCCGCCCACCCGCTGACGGACGAACAAATCACCAAGATTCTACAGTCAGAAGGAATTCTGGTAACACGGCGCACAGTTGCCAAGTACAGGGAGGACATGAGGATTCTCTCCACCCACCAGCGTCGGGTGAAGCCTTCGTAGGGGCTATTCTGCTGGGGCCGCCTTGTGCTCCCTTGCCGAACGCCTTTTGCGGCCGATTGCGCTCCAGCAGGCAAGCGACAGGAGGAGGGCATGAAAATCCACTTTACGGGCAGGCAAGTTGAAATCACTCCCGCGATCCGGTTTCGCGTGGAACAGAAGCTGCGGAAAATCCACAAAATCCTGGGATCCCACCTAGACCTGGAAACTCACGTCATCCTGTCGCTGGAACACCACCGCTACACCAGTGAAGTGACCCTAAACTTGAAACACCACCCCCTCGTGGGACTCTCATTGAAACACGACTTTCGGGCGTCATTGCGGGAGGCGCTGGAAAAGTTGGAAAAGTTGGAAAAGCAGGCCGTCAAGTACAAGACCCGCGGGAGGGAGCGCAAGCGGCGGCCCGTAGCCTCCCTGAAAAAAGCGCTTCGAACCAGCGGCGGCGGCCTGCCCTCCGAATTCTAGGGCTGCGGGAACGGTTGTAGGTCCCACTAACCAGCAGCCAAATCGGGGTGCCCGCTGCAGGAAAGGTGTCGTCCGCTCGACCCACTTCTGATCCCGATCGGGGCGCGGCATCCTACGCTGAGCTGTCAAGAGCGCTTCTGGCGATCCGGGGTGGAGGCCACAACGGGGGAGGCCTGGGGGTCTGCGACGACGGACTGGTGGTGGACCTCTCGCGCATGAGGGGCCTGCGGGTCTATCCGAAAGGCCGCACCGTGCGAGTTGAGGGAGGCGCCGCGCCGTGAAATCCGCGCCAACCCACAGCCGCTTTCCTTCCAGCTGCCGGACTGTGTAATATGGTCGCTGGAGGGTTCCGCACAGCGACATGGCCAAGTCTCGAGCAGCCCCATCGGCTCGCCGACGCAGTGTAGCCCGCCGGTCACGCCAAGGCCGTGCTTCGGCGTCCGTCCGTCGTTCCATTCAGGCCGAAGAACCGCCGCGGGCCGACCTGCGACGGGCTCCTCGCTCGACCGAACCGGACGAACGGCCGCTGCTGGATCTGGTCGTTATCACCGGCATGAGCGGTTCGGGCAAAGGATCGGTCCTCAAGGCTTTCGAGGACCTAGGCTATTACTGTGTCGATAACCTGCCGGTGGCCCTGATTTCGACCTTTGCTCAGCTTTGCCAGACATCGCGAGAAATCTTCCACGCGGCCCTGGTGGTGGACATCCGGGAGCGAGGAGCCTTGGGGCAGCTTCCCGCCATGTTCCGCAAGCTACGCTCGGGGGCACGCGCCAAGCTGGTATTCCTGGAAGCCAGTGACGAAGTGCTGATGCGTCGCTACAGCGAAACGCGCCGTCCTCACCCGCTCGCCAACGGGCATCCAGTCGCACAGGCGATCCGGGCCGAGCGCCAGCGCCTGAGGAAAATTCGGGCGCTGGCTGACGTCACCGTGGACACCACCAAGTTCAATGTCCACGAACTGCGCGATTTCATCTATGACCGCTTCAAGGGGACCGAAGAAACTCGCTCGCTGCTGGTCTCCTGCACCAGCTTTGGCTACCGGCACGGGATTCCCTCCGACAGCGACCTGGTTTTTGACCTCCGTTTCCTTCCCAATCCCAACTATGTCCCCCAGTTCCGGCACCTTACCGGAAAGCACCCGGGGGTGGCCCGCTACATCAAGAGCTTTCCCCAGACCGAGGAGTTCATCCAGCGCATCTCGGAACTGCTCATCTACCTGATTCCCCATTACATCCGCGAGGGGAAGAGCTATCTGAGCATTGCCTTCGGCTGCACCGCCGGGCAGCACCGCTCGGTGACACTGGCAGAAACCATCCGTAAGCGCCTGTCGGAAGCCAGCTTCAACACCAAGGTGGTGCACAGAGATATCAACCGCTAACTCACCTTTTCCTTTACACCGGCCGCGAGGCGATGGTACTCTTGCTCGCTGTTTCGCCAAGGTAAGGTAAAGTTCGGCCTGTTGGGCTGCGCCCGTTGCAGCCATCCCTATACGGAAAGTAGAGTTAGCGCCTGAGTTGATGACAAAATTGCTCCGCGGCCAGGATGGGCCGCGCGCCTCCCACCGAGCTTGGAGCAGTTGTTCGCGCCACTTGAATTCCGAGCAGCCCTTGGAAATTCATTTCGAATGAACCGGGTCTGCTCGCACGGTCGGCGGTTGTTCCACGACACCCGGAGTTCCTTCGGTGTTGGATTGGACCCGCGATGAGGCTGCCTCTCCCTGCCGGCTATTCTTCCTTCCGGCTCGCGAAGTGGCCCCAGTGGGCAGACTGAACACAACGAGACATGCGCATTGTTGATGTGATTCGCAAGAAGCGGGATGGAGCAGAACTCACCCGCGAGGAACTGGCTCTGCTGGTCGAAGGGTACGGTCGCAACGAAGTGTCCGACTATCAGGCCGCCGCCTTCCTCATGGCGGTCTATTTCCAGTCGCTTTCCGACAGCGAGCTAGCCGACCTGACCGATCTGTATGTCCGCTCGGGAGTGACGGTGGACCTTTCGGAGCTGCCTGGGGTCAAAGTGGACAAGCATTCCACCGGCGGCGTGGGAGACAAGGCAAGCCTGGTGGTGGCACCCATCGTGGCCGCCGCCGGCTGCCGGGTGCCGATGATTTCCGGCCGCGGCCTGGCCCACACCGGGGGAACGGTGGACAAGCTGGAATCCATTCCCGGGTTCAACACCGCTCTGAGCATGGAACAATTCGAACAAGCACTGCGCACCACCGGATGCGCCATCATTGCTCAGACGGCGGAGCTGGCTCCGGCAGACGGCAAACTCTACTCGCTGCGCGATGCCACGGGAACCGTGGAAAGCATTCCCCTAATCGCCGCCTCCATCATGAGCAAGAAACTGGTGGAGGGGATCGACGCGCTGCTGCTGGACGTGAAAACCGGGTCGGGCGCCTTCATGAAAAAGCAGACGGAGGCCCGGCGGCTGGCTCAGGCCATGGTAACGATTGGCCGCCGGATGGGCAAACGGATGCTGGCCCTGATTACGGATATGGACCAACCGCTGGGTAACGCGGTGGGCAACGCGCTGGAAGTGATGGAAGCCGTCAATACCCTGCAAGGCAAGGGACCTCCGGACCTGACGGAGTTGTCGCTGGAACTGGCGGCTCGCATGCTCGCCCTGGCAGATCCCAACCGCAGCGGCGAGGAGGCCCGCGAGTTGGCCAACTCGCTGCTGGCCGACGGCTCGGCGCTGGCCAAGTTCCGGCAGATCATTGAGGCGCAGGGAGGAGATGCGGGCGTGATCGACGCCTTCGAGCGCCTCCCCACCGCCTCGGCTGGCCACTCCATCACCACGCCCCGGTCGGGCTACGTGACCCAGGTGAACGCAGAAGAGATCGGGATGGCAGCCGTGCTGCTGGGCGCCGGCCGCGAACGCCTGGATTCAGCGATTGATCATGCCGTCGGAATCGTGGTCGAGCGCAAGGTGGGCGAACAGGTCGAGGCCGGCGAATCCCTCTGCACCCTCTACTACAACGACGAGCGAGGCCTGGAAGAAGCCGTGCAGATGGTAGAAGACGCTTTCCACATCGCCTCAGTGGCCCCCGAGCCCCGGCCGCTTATCTACGAAGTGATTCAGTAGCAGCGCCCCGGCGGGGCAGTAAGGTTCTTCCTTCGTCTTCGGCGAGTTGGGAACCCCCGGGAACACGGTGGCCAGCTTCGCCTTTCACGTGCTTCCCACCATCATCTTTGCCAGCATCTTAGCCTTCAGTGGATTCTTGGGAACCTGGCCGTGCCGCTGGCCTGGCTCATGGGCGTGCCCTTGAAAGCTGTCAGGAAAACGAACCCGCAAGTCCATGACTTTATGATTTAGGCCCGACAACTCCCATGGCCAGCGAACAGGAATTGACGGCGGCTGCCTGGGCCGCCCGAGAGAACGCCGTTGCCGATTTCTCCCGCTTCCGCGTTGGGGCAGCGCTCCTTCCGCCGCCTGGTGGTAGCCGCCGATACGGACCATCCGACGCCGCCCTGCGGCGCCTGCCGGCAACTGCTGTGGGAGTTCTGCGGCGACATTCCCATTCTGCTAGTCAACCGCCGCGGGCAGCGCGAGACGGTCCAACTGCGCGACCTGCTTCCCCGCCCCTTCGACCGCTCCTTTCTCAGCATGCAGCCGGAAAGTTGAACAGCGACTTGATGAGCGCCCCAAACCGATCCGCGCTCTGGAAAGCTCCACTGGCATCGTTTCTGGTCTACGTGTTGCCGATCGTTACGGTCCACATCTTGATTCCCTGGGGGATGATCCTGGCGATGGAAATATCCCGGGGCCGGGGGACCGCGAAGCTCTCTGGGTGGCAGCGGATGTGGCCCTAGCCTTGGGGTTGCAGGCAGCCGCGGGGCTGCTATGGTTCTGGTATTTCCGCGCGCCGAGCTGGAAGCGCCTAGGCGCGGTATTCGCGACGGTCCCGTTGTTCTTCGCCGCATTGCAATGGCTCTACCTGATCGTCATCCCGACCTGGTTTCTGGTGGAAGCAGACACAAAAGCGGGAAAAACGCCGTGGGTGCAGCAGTGTAGCGTTCCCGGACATTATCTTGCAGCCATCAAGACGCCTCCCGATCTGGCTTTGGCCAACGCGTCGGAGGCCTGGGTTGCGGAGGTAAAAAGCTCACGGCTGGGGATTCTGCGGATGCCGGAGTGCGAGGTCTTGCCCGTCAACCTGAAGTGGAGCAATGTGAATCCTCGGCTTGCCTCGGTCGCTCCGGGAGGCCGAGCTGTCTATGCCACCTACGAACGGCCTACGAATGCCGAGAGCTGGTGGTATGTCGGGGGACCGAATCAGGAGCCTTTACAACTAAAGAAGCCGGAGCGTACGGATCGCCAGCAGCCCATTCTTTCCTCAGATGGGCAATGGGTCGGATGGCTCCAGCGCATCAGAGGCGGTCCCGGTAGGTCGCAGATGCAGGCCATTTTGCAGAATCCGCTCAGCGGCAAGGAGCTGACGGTTGGGCTCCCTTCGTACCGCTCCGGACGCTTTCGTCTCCTGAGCGCAGATCTGGAGGCGCCTTCCTTGTTCCTGGAATACGACTACAGGCAATTCCTGCGCGTTGGACTGGATGGAAGCGTTCTTGAGGAGCCCTGGAAGCCCGCGGGAGTGAAAGCTTCGGGAGAAAGCCTTCTGCGCCTTGCCGGTGGCTGGGTGGCGTGGGACAGCTACAAAGACCGTGGCAGCTACATGGTTTCCTGGTCGGTGGGGAAGGGCGTTGGGCAACACCGGGTCCTGAAAGGACGCAACATCACCTCGCTGGCCATCGACCCGGAGGGCCAGTACCTGGCGGTGAGCGTGAGCACCGGGCTGAACATCGGCAAGATTCAGGACGCGGTTTACGTTCTGCGGACCTCGGACGGTTCCGCGGTGCTTCGGAAGTACCTGCCGATGTACTCCCGAAGCCAGGTGGCGTTCTTCGGCTCGAAGTTCTTCGCCTACTCCGAGTCCTTTCCCCGCCCCGGAGCTGTCCGTGTGCTGCGGCTCCCGCAATGAGAACTCTAGCCACCCAAGCCCCCGCTCGGGCACGGGGAGGCAGCTTCCGCGGTGCCCAAGACAGCCTGTTAATGTGCCAGGCGGCTGGGCGGGTCTTCGGCGAATTGGCGGGAATTGCGGGTGAGGCGGAGGTGCTCCAGCAGGTCCTCAGGCGAGCCGAAGACCAACTGGCGGTCGCGGCTGTGTTCACGCGCCCGTTCCTCCAGGCTGTTAACCAGCTTGTAGAACTTCTTCAGCGCAAAAATATCGCCGACGCCTTCCAGGCGCACTCCCCGTTGGGTAAAAATCACGTCCACCGGGTAGGTGCAGGAGACAGCACCGGCGCCCGACTCGGAACACTCCAGGAAAATTCGCACGCCCTCGTTGTGGCCCTTGTTGTGGCCCTCGTTATAGCGAAGATAGCCGATAAATCCCATCGCTGCCGCTGTTCCCTTTAGCCGAAAAGCCTGGCCATCAGTGATTTCTTTTTCTCTGGTGCCGGCAGGTTCAGTGCGCCTAACACAGTCTCAATCTCCGCCTCTGACGCCGGGGGCGACTTCCGTGAAAAATACACGACTTCCTGGAAGGTACAGAAGCGGTCCACGCAAAAGAAACAGGCGCCGAGATGTTGGAGAGTCAGTTCGCGTTCCCGCCAGCTGATCTGGCCGTCTACGATGCGGTGAAACGCGAGGTACGGGTAGCAGTCCTGGCTCTCCCGGCTCAAAACAGCTTCCACCAACACCGGCCGGGAGGAACTCAGGGAATCCTGGCTCCAGGAGTCCATGGCCGCGCGCAAGCCCTCCTGGGTAGTCTGCATGATTTTGGCGGCGGTCTCTTCTTTCATGTTCAGGATCGGGGCAACTCTGTCCAACGGATAGCCCAGCATGAACAGCCAGACCACCTGGCGTTGCAGTCCACTGAACTCTTTTAGCGCCGCTTCCAGTACCTCCAGGGTGACCGGCGGAGCCGTGGGAGCGGGAAGTCCAGCCAGAACCCGTCCCCGCTCGAGCATGTACCGGCGGAAGTGCACCATGAATTCCCGCTCCGCCCGCCCAGTGAAGGAGCCGAAGAAGTGGCCGTCATCATCGAGCATTCCGGCAAAGACGCCGGGCAGCAGGCGATCCGCGTCACCGGAAAGCTGGGGAAAATATTGCGGCAGAAAATGGCGCGCCAGCGGCAGGTAGGTAGTCACAAACTCCCGCCAGGCGCGCGGATCGCGGCGCCGGCAACCTTCAATCATGTCCTGGAAGGTATAGACCATGCCTCAGAGGTTCATTCTATCCGCAGCGACCGAAACTTTTCCACTGAATGCGGGTATATCCCTTACAGAAGGCAAGGACAAGCTGAGAGGAGGTTGAATGTTGAGAGGACTGTTGTTAACACTGCTTTTTATGGCATGCGTAATGCTGCCGGCTTCGGCGGAGGCTCTGGAACCCGATCCGGCTGGCGACCCTTTCGAGGCGGGACCGGCAGCCCCACCCCCACCCCCGCCTCCTGTCGACTTTGAAGCTCCCGGCTCCAGACGGCGGGCTGGGCCATGCAGACACGGTCGAGGGTCGGGCCACCACTCCAGCCCATACCGCCAGTTTGGACGTGACTATAGTTTCGGACCTGGCAGACACGGCGGTCCCCCCGGCTATAACCGCGGATTTGGTCCCGAACACGGCCGGTTTGGACGCGATTTTACTTCCGGACCTGGCAGACACGGTGGTCCCCCCGGCTATAGCCGCGGGTTTGGTCCCGGACAAGGCAGCTTCGTAGGCGGGCGCAGTTCCCACCCGGGCAGGATGTTATTCAGTGAGAGGGCGCGCCGCCAATTGGGTCTGAGCGAAGAGCAGTCCAGCCGCCTCCGGCAGCTGGGCCTGGAGGCGCGCAAGAGCGCTATCCGCCGGCGGGCTGACATGGAAACTAAACAGCTTGAACTGGAAGAGTTGCTGGGCGCGGCCGAGCCCGACCGGGCAGCAATTGACCGCACCGTCCAGGAGATCGGCGCCTTGCATGCGGCGCGGATGAAGGTGGGTATTGACCAGCGCCTGAACTTCCAGGACGTGCTCACCCCGGAACAGCGGGAGAAGATGCGCGAGCTTCGGGAACAAGGTTTCCGTGGCCGGAGATCCGGCCGGGAGGCCGGGAAGTGGAAGCATGGTGACCGCCCCGGGAGGCCTCCGTGGGCACCTTCGGAGCCAGATCCTCCGCCTTCCCCACCGGAGCAGTAACAGCGGCTGGCTTTAAGCGGGCAGGTCGCGCACTGGCGACCTGCCCATTACTTTCCTCCGAGCAGGAGCTTAGCGATTGTCTGGAGCTGCATGTTGGAAGTGCCTTCGTAAATCTTGCCAATCTTGGAGTCCCGCCAGAGCTTTTCGACCGGGTAGTCCTTGGTAAAGCCATAGCCCCCGAGAACTTCAATGGACAGCGAGCTGACCCGCTCGGCGACCTGCGAGGCAAAATACTTGGCCATCGCCGCCTCTTTCAGGAAGGGCTGGCCGGAGTCCTTCAAGCGTGCTGCGTTGTAAGTCATCACCCTCGCGGCCTCCACGTCCACGGCCATCTCGGCCAACTGGAATTGCACCGCCTGGAATTCGGCGATAGTGCGACCGAACTGCTTGCGTTCCTTCGCGTACTGCAGGGCATAGTCCAGCGCCCCCTGGGCCAACCCGGTCATCTGGGCGGCGATACCGATGCGGCCTTCGTTCAGGGTTTCGATGGCGATCTTGTACCCCCTGCCGACCTCGCCCAGCACGTTTTCTTTGGGCACGCGGCAATCCTCCAGCAGCAACTCGCAGGTGGAGGAAGCGCGGATGCCGAGCTTGTCCTCCTTCTTGCCCACGCGGAAGCCGGGCGCCTCGTGCTCGATCAGGAAGGCGGTGACGCCGCGGTAGCCGGCCGACGGATCAGCGTTAGCAAACAGCAGGAACAAGCCGGCTTCCTTGGCGTTGGTCGTCCAGAGTTTGCGGCCATTGAGCAGGAAGTGGTCGCTGCGGTCTTCGGCGCGGGCGGCCATGGCAAAGGCATCGCTGCCGGAGCCGGCCTCCGACAGCGCGTAGGCGCCCACCACCTCGGTCGCCAGCCGCGGCAAAAACCGCTGCTTCTGCTCCGGGCTTCCCCAGTGGAGCAAGGCGTTGTTCACCAGCGTGTTCTGCACGTCCACCACCACCGCCGCCGAGGGATCGGCTGCCGACAACTCCTCGATCGCTACGATGCACTGGAAAAACGACCCGCCGGCCCCGCTGTATTCTTCCGGTACCTCGATGCTCATCCAGCCAAGCTGGAAGAACTCCCGGATCAGCTCCATGCTGAACTGTCCCTGCTCATCCATCTCCTTGGCCAGCGGCCTTACCCGCTCCTGAGCAAACTGCCGCACGCTGTCCCGGAACATTTGCTCCTCTTCCGAGAGGGTGGTGAGCGCGGGAACCACCGCCGGGAGATGCACTGTGGGTTCAGCCATGCGGGCCTCCAGCAACTGGCGCTAATTCTAGCATGCTCGCCTGACGGCCATCCGCCGTCCACCGCCGGAGTGCAGCCTCCGAACCGTTACCGCCAGTAGCGCCGGCATCTTGCCGGCAAGTTCCCAAAATCGCGAAGACGGAAGGAAGCTTTGCCGGCGAGACGGCGGCATGACCGGGCGAAAAGCAGGTTCCTCGCTCCGCTCGAAATGACAAACACGTGGAGGCTGGGTTTACGACTGGGACTTGGCGGGTTCGGGCTGGGGTTCGGCTTTCTTCTTCTTTTTCTTCTCGGGTTCGCGCTTTTTGACTTCGCTGCCGATCAACTCCACCATGGCCAGCTCGGCCCCGTCGCCTTTGCGCCAGCCAAGGCGGGTCAAGCGGGTGTATCCACCATTGCGGTCACCAAAGCGGGCCGCGATGGCGTCAAACAACTTCTTGACCGCTGCCGGGCCCTTCAGGAAGGCGGCCGCCTGGCGGCGCGCGTGAAGGATATCCTTGGGTTCGCCGCCTCGCTTCCCTAGCGTAATCATCCGCTCGGCGAACGGCCTCAAGAACTTGGCCTTCTCTACCGTGGTGGTGACGCGCTCGTGAAGAATCAGCGAGGTCACCAGGTTGCGGAGGAGAGCGCGGCGATGCGCTGTATGTCTCCCCAGTTTCCAACTTGCTCGGCGATGTCTCATTGCTCTTAGACTCGCGCGCGGTTCTTGGACTCGCGCTGGCGACTTTTAAATTTCTTGCCCCGGGGGCGGAGGGACCAACTGCCCGCGCTCATTGATGCGCATGCCCAAGCTGAGACCCATGGTGTGCAAGATCGCCTTGATTTCGTTCAACGACTTGCGCCCGAAGTTCTTGGTCTTGAGCATCTCCTGCTCGCTCTTGATCACCAGTTCGCCGATGGTCTGGATCTGCGCATTCTTCAGGCAGTTATAGGAGCGGACCGAAAGCTCCAGTTCCTCGACCGAGCGGTTCAGGTGCTCGTTGAGGCGCTCCACGCTGGTGTCCACTTCCGTCTCCACCGCTTCCGGGATCTCTTCGAAATTGATGAAGATGGACATGTGGTCCTTTAGCAGCTTGGCGGCCAAACCGATGGAATCCTGCGGCAAGATCGCGCCGTTGGTCCAGACTTCCAGGACCAACTTGTCGTAATCGGTCATCTGGCCCAGCCGGGCCGCTTCGACGGTGTAATTGACCTTGCGCACCGGAGAGTGCACGGAGTCGACCGGGATGAAGCCGACACCGAGGTCGTCGTCAAAGTTCTTGTCGGCGCTGCGGTAGCCACGACCCTGCTTCAGGCGCAGCTCGATCGAGAGATCGCCGCCCTCGCCGACGGTGGCCACATACAGCTCCTTGTCCAGCACTTCACAATCTGCACTGGTCTGGATGACGCCGGAGGTCACCACACCGGGGCTGTTGACGCGCAAGTGGGCGGTCTTAGGCCCTTCGCCGGCCATCTTGAAGGGGATTTGCTTCAAGTTGAGGATGATGTCTGTGGCATCCTCAACCACCCCGGGGATGGAGCTGAACTCGTGCAGTACGCCCTCAATCTTGATGGCGGTCACCGCCGCCCCCTCAATCGAGCTGAGCAGGACACGACGCAGGGCATTGCCCACAGTAGTGCCGAAGCCGCGCTCGAACGGCTGGGCGGTGAACATGCCGTACTTGTCGCTCAGGGTTTCCAGGCTAGAAGCCAGCCGCTTGGGCTTTTGAAAACCTCTCCACAGCATTTGTTCTTTTTCCTTCCCTAAAGCCACGCAACGGCTTTACGCGAATGTGCAAGTCTGTTCCTCGCCAGCACGGCCATTGCTGCCCCCAACGCGCAGGCGAGCCTTCCCTGGCCGCCGCCAGCTATTTGGAATACAGCTCGACGATCAACTGTTCCTGCAATGGCAGGGCGATGTCCTCCCGGCGCGGCAGCGAAACCACGCGGGTGCGAAAGTTCTCACGGTCGACTTCCAGCCAGGGCGGCGCCAGCTGGTGGGCGGTGAGTTCACGAGCCTCCAAGAGGTTCTTCAATTCGCGGTGCCCTTCCCGAACCTCCACCACATCCCCTGCTTTCACCAAGTAAGAAGGGATGTTCACCTTGCGGCTATTGACCTGGATGTGGCCGTGGAGGACCACCTGGCGGGCTTGCGCTCGCGAGCTGCCTAATCCTATCCGGTGCACGACGTTGTCCAGCCGTCGCTCCAGTAACTGGAGCAGATTCTCGCCGGTTACGCCCTTCATGTCGGCGGCCTTGTCAAAATAGTTGCGGAACTGCCGCTCCAGGATTCCGTACATACGGCGGACCTTCTGCTTTTCCCGCAATTGCAGGCCGTAGCCGACAATCTTCTTTGGCCGGCGACTCTTGCCGTGCGCTCCGGGGACGAAGTTACGCCGCTCAATCTCGCACTTGTCGGTGTAGCACTTGGTACCCTTCAGGAAAAGCTTCATTCCTTCTCGACGGCACAGCCTGCACATCGGTCCTCGTTGTCTGGCCAACTTGCTTTACCTCCCTCCCTGCACGGGCTCGTCTTCTCTCCCTGGCTTCCCCCGGCCCGCTCAGACGCGCCGACGCTTGGGCGGACGGCAACCGTTGTGTGGGATCGGGGTGACGTCCTTGATATGGTTCACATGTAACCCGGCGGTCGACAGGGCCCGGACGGCCGACTCTCGCCCGGAGCCGGGTCCCTTGACGCGCACATCCACCGAGCGCATCCCCACGTCCTTGGCGCCAGAGGCCGCTCTGATTGCTGCCTGCTGCGCGGCAAATGGCGTGCCCTTGCGCGACCCCCGGAAACCTAGCGCGCCGGCGCTGGACCAGGCCACTACGTTGCCGTCTTTGTCGGTGAAGGTGACCTTCGTGTTGTTGAAGGTGGCCTGGATGTGAACCACCCCCGTGGGAATCACCTTCTTTTCCCTCTTCTTGAACTGTTTCCTCTTGCGAGTCCCTGTTGGCGACTTTGCCATGCTGATCGTGTCCTCTCACCGCACCGAGTGCGAATTGCTCCGGGCGGATTTCCCTGCCCGCCTATGTCTTGGCAGTGGCCTTCCTCTTGGCGGCGATTGCGCCTCGGCGCGGCCCCTTCCGGGTCCGCGCGTTGGTATGGGTGCGCTGCCCGTGCACCGGAAGATTCCGACGGTGACGCTGCCCACGGTACGCCCCGACCTCGATAAGGCGCCGGACGTTCATGGTGATTTCCTTGTGCAAATCGCCTTCCACACCGCCTTCCTCCTCCAAGAGCTGGCGGATCCGGTTGATCTCCTCCTCATTCAGATCGCCTACTTTCTTGGCCGGGTCCACTTCCGCGCGATGCACAATGGAAAGCGCCCTCGACAGGCCAATTCCGTAAATGTAGGTCAGCCCGTACGGAACCCGCTTCCCCCGGGGCAGATCCACTCCCGCAATGCGCGCCATACCACCCTTCCTTCCTCGAGCAGCGCCTGGATTGCCACAGCGCCTAGTGGCCAGCTTCAACCTTGCCGCTGCTTGTGTTTCGGATTCTCGCAGATCACCCGCACCACCCCATGGCGGCGAATAATCTTGCACTTGTCACACATCTTGCGTACCGAAGCGCGTACCTTCATGCTTCCTCACAAACGGAGATTTCATAGCGCCCTGAGGCGCGCGCGACGCTGTGGCTGGCTTTCCCCAGCCATCGGCGCCTCTACATCTCCTTGCATACGATGCGCCCACGGGCCGAATCCAGCGGCGACGGCTCCACCCGGACTCGGTCCCCCGGAAGCAGACGAACAAAGTTTTTGCGCAACTTCCCGGCCACGTGGCAAAGGAGTCGCCTGCGGTCCTCAAGCGCGACGCGGAACAGCAGACGGGGTAGTTGCTCCACCACTGTAGCGGCCACCTCCTGCGCGAGTTTGGGCCGACTCATGCAGCATTCCTCGCTAGGGGCGCGTCAGGACCCAAGGACCATTGCCGGTCACCGCCACGGTATGCTCAAAATGGGCGGAATAGCCTCCGTCGGCGGTCACCGCCGTCCACCGGTCCTGCAACACCTGAGCTTCGCCGGAGCCGGTATTGACCATCGGCTCGATGGCCATCACCATGCCCTCGCGTAGGCGCGGCCCCTCGCCCGGGCTGCCGAAGTTGGGCACCTGGGGATCTTCGTGCAACTTCCGGCCGATGCCGTGACCGACAAAATCACGCACCACCGAATAGCCGTGCGCTTCCACGTGTTTCTGCACTGCCGAGCAAACATCCCCCAGCCGGTTTCCCACACGGACCTGGTGAATCGCCAGATCCAAAGATTCCCGGGTGACCCTCAGCAACCGTTCCAGGTCGGGGGAAATCGGACCCACCGGGATAGTCACCGCCGAATCCCCGTAATAGCCATCCAGTTCCACTCCGATATCCACCTTGAGGATATCGCCCTCATGCAATGAGCGGTCGCGTGATGGGATTCCGTGCACGATCTCGTTGTTAATCGAGGTACACAGCACACAAGGGTAGCCATAGTAGCCTTTGAATGCCGCCCGTGCGCCGGCCTCCTGGATCCTCCGTTCCGCCGTACGTTCCAGCTCCGCCGTCGAGACCCCCGGCTGAACCATCTCCCTCAGTTCCCCGAGAATCTGCCCGACTAACAAGCCGCTGCGGCGCATCTTTTCCAGTTCCGCCGCTGACTTGCAAAGAATCATCGCGCGCCGGTACAGCCTGCGCGTTCCAGGATTCGAAACAGCGCGTCGCTGATGGTCGCCGGGTCCGGATTGGCGTCTACTTCAAAGAAGCTGCTCCGCCCGCGATAAAAATCCACCAACGGCCGGGTCATCGCCTCGTAGGCCGCCAAGCGCTCACGCCTCACATGCTCCTGATCATCAGGCCGCTGGACCAGTGCGGTGCCGTCCCAGTCACAGGATCCTTCACGCGCCGGAGGTTGCAGAAACACGTTATAGGTTCTGCCGCACTGAGGGCAGGTACGGCGGCCCGTGAGTCGTTCAATCAATCTACTGTACTCCACCAGCATATGAATGACAATCGGTCCCTGGCGCGCCTCACCCAGCATCTGGTCCAAAGCCCGTGCCTGAGCCACTGTCCTGGGAAAGCCGTCCAGCACCCAGCCGGTTGCGCAATCCTTCTGGGCCAGACGCTCGGCGACCATCGCATTCACCAGTTCGTCGGACACCAGATCCCCGGCTGCCACAATGGCGCTGGCTTGCTGTCCCCTACTGGTGTTCCGCTCCAGTTCGTCGCGCAGCATGTCGCCGGTGGCGAGGTGGGGTACACCCACCCGCTGGGCCACGGCCACGGCCTGAGTTCCCTTGCCCGCCCCCGGCGGACCCAGGAAAACCACTGTCCGACAAGCATTCGGTTGCGACCCGCTGCCGGTCCCCAAACCTGGATCTGGAATCGCCATGGCTGAGCTCACCCTCGCCGCCCCCGGATCCGCCCGCTCCTGGGTGCAAACCCTTCGTAATGGCGCATGATCAACTGCGCCTCCACTTGGTTGACCGTGTCCATGGCCACCCCGACCACAATCAGCAGCGATGTTCCTCCAAAGTAAAAGGTCACGCCCAGCCCTTGCAGAATTAACGTGTGGAAGTTCTCGTCAAACCACGGGCCGATCCAGGGCAGGTGGTGAAGTCGGATGCCCCCGATCATGAAATCCGGGATCAGCGAGATCAGCGCCAGATACAGACCCCCCACAAAGGTCAGGTGGGTCAGGATGCGGTTCAGATACTCGGCGGTGTGCTTACCCGGACGGATGCCGGGAATGAAGCCGCCGTATTTGCGCATGTTGTCGGCCACTTCGGTCGGGTTGAAGATGATGGAGACGTAAAAGTAAGAAAAGAAGAGAATCCCGACGCCGTACAGCAGGGTATACAGCGGCTCGTTCCACTGCATGGCCTCAAACAACCTCGCGAATCCGCCGACAATCTGCTTGACCATCGGGGATTCGATTTCCCGGGGGTCGACCAAGAGCCCCAAAGTCTGCGGGAAGGCCAGCACCGAGCTGGCAAAGATGACCGGGATCACGCCGCCAGTATTGACTTTCAGCGGCATGTGGGTGGACTGCCCACCCATGACGCGGCGCCCGACCACTCGCCGGGCGTACTGTACCGGAATGCGCCGCTCACCGCGCTCCACCAGAACGATGAAGGCCACGATCATTACCATCACTCCCACTAACACCAGCGCCTGCAGGAGGCTCCACTCCTTGGTCACCACCACCTTCTCGAAAAGCTCCAGGATTGCGGACGGCAGGCCAACGACGATGCCAGCAAAGATAATCAGCGACATTCCGTTGCCGATGCCGCGGGCGGAGATCTGCTCACCCAGCCACATGATGAACGCCGTCCCAGTGGTCAGCGTGATCACGGTCATCACGACAAAGCCGGGGCCAGGGTCGATGACAAAGCCCTGCGGGGCGCCGGGCGAGGGGCGCTGCAACGTCACGGCGATGCCGAAGGACTGCACCATCGCCAACAGCACCGTCAGGTAGCGCGTATACTGTGTGATCTTGCGCCGCCCCAGCTCCCCTTCCTTCTGCAGCTTCTCCAGATAAGGCCAGACCACGGTCAGCAGCTGCAGGATAATGGAGGAGGTGATGTAGGGCATGATGCCCAGGGCAAAGATGGTGAGCCGGCGGAAGTTCCCCCCGCTGAAAACGTCCAGGAAGCCGAAGATGGTGCCGCGATTCTGCTCGAAGAACTGCTCCAGCATCTGCCAATTGACGCCCGGCGTAGGAATGTGGGCGCCAATGCGGTAGACGGCCAGCAGCGCCAGGGTGAACAAGACACGCCGCCGCAGCTCGGGAATGATGAAGATGTTCTGGATTGATCGAAGCATGCCTTCCGCCCGGGCCTACTCTGCCGGAATCACCTCCGCCCGGCCGCCTGCGGCTTCAATCTTCTGCTGGGCACTGGCGCTGAAATGGTGCGCGCGGACGATGACTGCGCGCCCAAGCTCTCCCTGGCCCAGCACACGAAGACCGTCGCGGAGCCGACGGATGACGCCGCGCTTCAGCAATAGATCCGGGGTAATGGTCTCGGCATCTGCCACCCTGCCCAGAGCCTCCAGGTTGATCACTGCAAACCGCTTCTTGAACAGATTGTGAAACCCGCGCTTCGGCACGCGCCGGTGCAGCGGCATCTGGCCGCCCTCGAAACCCCTCTTCTGGCTGTAGCCGCTGCGCGAGCGCTGCCCCTTCTCGCCCCGGCCAGCCGTCTTGCCCAGGCCCGATCCCATGCCGCGGCCTACCCGTTTCGGTTTTCGAACCTGCCCCCTGGGCGGCCGCAACTGACTAAGATTCATGTCCCTGCTCCAGCACTTCCACCAGATGCTGCACCTTGAAGATCATGCCACGCACGCCGGGCGTATCCGCACGCTCGACCACTTGGTGTAGGCGCCTGAACCCCAGACCCCGCAAAACTTCCCTCTGCTTCCGCGGACAACCAACGCCGCTGCGGATTTGCCGAATCTGGATCTTGTTGGTTTTCGCCCTCTTCTTAGCCATTTCCTGTCATACCAACCCCGCGCCCCTACAAATCCTCAACCGCCTTGCCGCGCGCTCGTGCCACTTCCTCGCGGTCCCGTAGTTGGCCTAGCGCATCCATGGTGGCCTTGATGACGTTATACGGGTTGGCCGAGCGGATGGACTTGGTTAACACGTTGGCAATTCCCGCAGCCTGGATGACCGCGCGCACGGGACCACCGGCAATCACTCCGGTGCCTTCCGACGCCGGTTTCAGTAATACCAGCCCCGCACCGAAGCGGCCCAACACCGCGTGGGGAATGGTCGTCTTCACCATGTGCACCTTCGTCAGGTTCTTCTTGGCAGCCTCGATCCCTTTGCGAATTGCTGCCGGCACCTCGCGGGCTTTACCGGTGCCATAGCCGACAATGTTCTGCTCGGGATCGCCGATCACCACCAGAGCGCGAAAACTCAGATTCTTTCCGCCCTTGACCACCTTGGTCACCCGATTGATGGAGACGACCTGGTCTTTCAGGTTCAGCGACGCCGGGTCGATACGTTTCACGCCAGTCACCATCGAATCCGTTTCCTTCCTCAGGAGCCCGCAGCTCCCTGCCTGGGGCGCACCCGCGCCTCCAGACACGGCCGTGCCACCGTTCAGAACGTCAGCCCGGCCTCGCGAGCGGCCTCGGCCAGAGCCTTGACCCGCCCGTGGTATTTGTAGCCGCCGCGATCGAAGACCACTCGGGCAATGCCCTTGGCAAGCGCCCGCTCGGCTACCAGCTTGCCCACATCCCGTGCGCCGGCAACGTTGCCGCCGTTGCCGCTGCCCTTCTCGAGCGAGCCGGCAGCCACCAAGGTGTGGCCCCGGCTGTCGTCGACCACCTGCGCGTAGATGTGTTTCAGCGAACGGAACACATTCAGCCGCGGGCGCGCGCTGCTGCCGCGCAGGCGCTTCCGCAGCCGCTGGTGAACCCTCTCCCGCGCCAGATTCCTGGAAACCCGCTCGATCATCTTTACTTCGCGCCTGCTTTGCCTACTTTTTTCTTCAGCTTCTCTCCAACGTACCGTACACCTTTGTGCTTGTAAGGATCGGGTGGACGCAGGCGGCGGATGTTGGCAGCCACCTGGCCCACTTTCTGCTTGTCAATCCCGCTGACAGCCAGCCGGGTTTGGCGCTCCACGGTGAGCTGGACGCCGTCCGGCAGGGGAAACTCGATCGGACGCGAATAGCCCAGGTTGAAGACGACCACCCGGTCCTTGACTTCCGCACGATAGCCGATGCCGACAATCTCTAGGTCTTTCTGAAAGCCTGTGCTCACCCCGATGACCGCGTTGGCCAACAGGCTGCGAGCCAACCCGTGCATGGCGGCGTAGGAGTCGTCCTCGCGCTTCGCCAGCAGCGTCGAATCTTCGAGTTCGAACCGGATTCCTGGAGGCAGCGCCGTGTTCAGTTCTCCCTTCGGTCCTTCGACTAGGACGCTGCCGGCCTGCACCTGAACCCGCACGCCCTCGGGGATCGGGATGGGTTTGTTTCCTACGCGCGACATTGCCCTGTTCCTCGACCACCGGGCCAGGCACGTTTCCTTAGTCCCGTGTCCCGGCTGGCAATTACCAGACTTCGCACAACACTTCTCCGCCGACGCCCTGATGGCGGGCAGCACGGCCGGTCATCACGCCGCGCGGCGTGGTCAGAATATTGATCCCCATCCCGCCCAAGACCCGCGGCACCTCTCGCCCGCCTACGTACACACGCCGACCCGGACGCGAAACCCGCTGGATGGTGGAAATCACCGGTTGGTTCTCCGCGCCGTACTTCAACCGCACCTCCAGTCGCTTGTGCACACCTTCCTCGATCATCCGATAACCGGTGATGTACCCTTCTTCCTTTAGGACACGGGCCACCTCCAGCTTGAGCCCGGAGGCCGGCACCTCCACAGACTTGTGCCTGGACTGCAGCCCGTTGCGGATCCGCGTCAGGAAATCCCCAATGGAATCAGTTTGGCTCATACTCTTTTACCAGCTCGATTTGGCCACCCCGGGAATCTCGCCCTGGAGGGCGAGACTGCGAAAGTGCAGCCTGCAAATCTGGAACTTCCGCAGGTAGCCGCGGGGGCGGCCGCACAAGCGGCACCGGTTGCGGTGCCGCGTCCGGAACTTCGGTTTCCTCAGGTCCTTTGAGATCTTGGCGGTGGTTGCCATTTTGTGTCCTCGGCCATCTCGATTCAGCTACTGCGAAACGGCATGCCCATGTGACGCAGCAGCGCCCGTCCTTCTTCGTCGCTGCGCGCGGTGGTCACAATGGTGACGTTCATCCCTCTGATTTTGTCCACCTTGGCGTAGTCAATTTCGGGGAAGACAAGCTGGTCCTGGAGCCCCAGAGTGTAGTTTCCCCGCCCATCAAAGGAGCGCATGGACACGCCTCGAAAGTCGCGGACGCGGGGCAGGGCGACGTTCACCAGCCGGTCGAGGAACTCGTACATGCGATCGCCGCGCAGCGTCACGGAGGCGCCGATGGGCATGCCGGCTCGCAGGCGGAATGTGGCGATGGACTTTCTGGCCCTTGTCACGATTGGTTTCTGGCCCGTGATCTGCTTCAGTTCTACCGACGCACCGTCCAGCAGCTTGATGTTCTGAGTTGCTTCGCCGACCCCCACATTCACCACGATCTTTTCCAGTCGCGGGACTGCCATCGAGTTCGTGTAGTTGAACTCCTTTTGCAGCGCCGGGATGACCTGCTTCTGGAACCGCTGTTTAAGTCTGCTGGGCATTGGGCTCAGCCTCTATTTCTCCATGACGGTGGCGCACTTGCGGCAGATGCGTACGGCGCGCAGCCGCCGCCCCTGCTGGTCCCGCTCCTCGCGGAATCCGACTCGACGCGGGGCATTGCAGGTAGGACACACCAGTTGCACATTGGAGATGGCAATGGAAGCCTCCCGCTCGGCAATCCCGCCCTTGATCTGTTTAGCGGGATTGGGCCGCGTATGCTTCTTCACCATCATGACATGCTCCACCAGCACCCGGTGCTTATCGGGGAGGATCTGCAGCACGCGGCCGACCTTGCCTTTGTCGCGTCCGCTGATGACCTTCACCGTGTCCTCCCTGCGGATAATGGCCGGCATCAGAGCACCTCCGGCGCCAGCGAAACAATCTTGGCAAACTTCTTCTCGCGGAGCTCGCGGGCCACCGGCCCGAAAACGCGCGTGCCAATCGGCTCATGAACATCGTTGATCAGCACCGCTGCGTTCTCGTCAAAGCGGATGTAGGTGCCATCCCGGCGGCGATGTTCCTTGCGCATGCGCACCACCACAGCTTTAACGACGCTGCCCTTCTTGATATTGCTAGCCGGGGCCGCCTCTTTCACCGATGCCGTAATCACCTCTCCCAGCCCGGCCCGGCTGCCCACGGATCCTCCCAAGGGCAAGATGCAAGAGATTCTCCGTGCGCCGGAATTGTCGGCCACCTGAAGCATGGTTCGCATGCCGATCATTGCTCAGATTCCTCTGCGGCCGGCTCCGGGATTTCGGGGCCAACCGGCAGCTCGGCCGGCTCAACTAAGCCCACTCCCCTGGCTCGCCTCAGCACCTCAGCCAGCCGCCAGCGCTTCAGGCGGCTGAGCGGTCGCGATTCGACGATCCGCACCACGTCCCCTACCTGGCACTGGTTTCGCTCATCGTGGGCGTAAAACTTCTTCTTACGCTGAACGACGCGCCGGTACAGCGGGTGTGGCACGCGGCGGCTGACTTCAACCACAATGGTCTTGTCCATCCGGGAGCTGACCACCCGGCCAATCTTTTCCTGTCGCGTCTTGTTCTTGCCAACTGTCTGGCCTTTCCCAACTGCCTGCTCAGGTGGTGGTTGCCTCTGTTCTGACATGGTTGATACTCAGCGTTCCTGCGCCTGCAACTCGCGCTGCCGCAGCAGCGTCTTGACCCGGGCCAGGTCCTTCTTCACGGCGCGCAGTTTGCGCAGTCCCTCGGCCTGGCCGGTGGCTGCCTGAAAGCGTAGGCGGAAAATCTGTTCGGCCATCTCGCGCTCCTGCAAGCGCAACTCGTCGGAGGAAAGTTCGTGCAATCGGCGCCCCTTCATGGACCGGCCCCGGCGGCCGTTCCGGCGCTGCGGTCGGGCCGCGATACGAACTTCGTCAGGATCGGCAACTTGTGGGCGGCCAGCCGCATCGCTTCGCGCGCGGTCGCCTCCGGCACGCCCTCCATCTCAAACAGGATTCGGCCTGGCTTCACTACGGCCACCCAGTGGTCGGGATTGCCTTTGCCCTTGCCCATGCGGGTCTCCGCCGGCTTGCGAGTGACCGGCTTATCGGGGAACAGGCGGGGCCAGATCTTGCCGCCACGTTTGATGAAGTGAGTCATGGCTACGCGCGACGCTTCGATCTGCCGGTCGGTGATCCATGCTGGCTCCAGCGCCTTCAGACCGTAATCGCCAAAGGAGAGCTCGCCGCCCCGCCACGCTTTGCCCGTCATTCGCCCGCGTTGCTGCTTGCGGTATTTCACCTTCTTGGGCATCAACATCGTTTCTTCCCTGTTCTGCTAGGAAGCGCGCACACCCAGCTGCCCCTGGCGCGCCCGGGCATCCAGAATCTCTCCCTTGTAGATCCAGACCTTGACTCCGATCACGCCGTAGGTGGTGTAGGCCTGGGCAAACCCGTACTCGATATCGGCGCGCAGCGTGTGCAGAGGCAGTTGTCCCTGCAGGTACCACTCGGTACGAGCGATCTCTGCGCCGTTCAACCTCCCGGAGACCCGCACCTTGATTCCCTTACACCCAAAGCGGAGCGCCGAATCCACTGATTTGCGCATTGCCCGCCGAAAGGCCACCCGTTTCTCCAGTTGCAGCGCGACGGACCCGCTGACCAGTTGCGCGTCCAGCTCCGGCTTGGGAACCTCCTGGATGTCAATGTAGATCTCGCGCTGGGTGCGCTTCTGAACTTCCTGCTTCAACTTGTCAATCTCGGCGCCCTTGCGTCCAATGATGATGCCGGGCCGCGCGGTGCGGATGGTGATGCGCAGCTTGTTGCCGGGCCGGTCCACCTCAATCGAGCTAACCCCCGCAGATCTCGTACGATCTTTCAAGACCTCCTTCAGCTTCAGGTCTTCGTGCAGCAGGTTGGCGTAATCCTGCTTGGCGAACCACCGCGAGCGCCACGGCTTGGTGAACCTCAGCCGAAATCCGTAAGGGTGAACCTTCTGTCCCATTGTTCCTCTCTCCCTACTGCTTCTGGGCGACGTGGACCACCAGGTGGGCCAAGCGCCGCTGGTAGCGGAAGGCCCGCCCCATGGGAGCCGCTCGGATCCGCTTCATGCGGGGCCCCTCGTTCACATAAGCCCGACTGACGTAGAGCGCATCCACGTCCACGTCCACGTCCTCCGATTTGTTCTCGGCGTTATGGATGGCCGAGCGCAGCACTTTTTCCACCTCATGCGCGACGCGCTTCTTGGTGAACCGCAGCACATCGAGGGCTTTGCCCGCCGGTAGGCCGCGGATCAGATCCACCACCAGTCGCGCCTTCTGCGGCGAGCAGCGAATGTACTTTGCTTCAGCCCTGGCTTCCATCACCTGCTCCTGTTGCCCCAGGCGGCGAGCCGTTCCGGCCTCTCCGGTGCATCATCCACTTCCTGGACAGGTACAAACGCGCCTTCCACGTCACGCCCTGGGCGCCGGAGCGGTCGCCCTTTCGGCTACCTTCACTGCGTGCCCGCGGAATGTGCGGGTGGGGGAGAACTCGCCCAGCTTGTGCCCGACCATGTTCTCGGTGACATACACCGGAATGAACTTCCTCCCCTGATGAATGCCGATGGTGTGCCCCACGAATTCGGGAATCACAGTGGAACGCCGCGACCAAGTGCGTACTACCTTCTTCTCATTGCGCCGGTTCAGCACCTCGATCTTGCGCTGAAGGTGCTCATCCACAAACGGTCCTTTTTTCAACGAACGGCTCATTGTGCCCGCCTATTTTTTCCTCCGCCGCGTCACGATCCAGCGGCCTGTCCGCTTGTTGCGACGCGTCTTGTACCCGCGCGTCGGTTGCCCCCAGGGGGTGACTGGGTGGCGTCCGCCGGAGCTCTTTCCCTCGCCACCGCCATGGGGATGGTCCACCGGGTTCATGACCACGCCGCGGTTGTGCGGACGGCGGCCCAGCCAGCGGTTCCGCCCGGCCTTGCCCAGCGAGATGCCCTCGTGGTCCAGGTTCCCCACCTGTCCGATGGTGGCGTAGCATTCGGCCGGCACCTTGCGTATTTCTCCGGAAGGCAGCTTTAGCAGCGCGTAGTCGCCTTCTTTGGACAGCAGTTGGGCCGACGCGCCCGCGCTGCGCGCCATCTGCCCGCCCTTTCCCGGCCGCAGCTCGATATTGTGCACCGTGGTGCCGGGCGGGATCGAGAGCATCGGCAGGGCGTTGCCCGTCAGAATATCGGCCTCCGGCCCACTCATCACCGTGCTGCCGACCGTCAGGCCCACTGGATGCAGAATGTAGCGCTTCTCGCCATCGCGATAATGCAGCAGCGCAATGCGCGCGGAGCGATTCGGGTCATATTCAACCGAGGCCACCTTGGCCGGAACGCCGAGCTTCTCGCGGCGAAAATCAATCAGGCGCAGCTTCCGTTTGTGGCCTCCGCCGCGAAACCACATCGTGATCTGGCCCCGATTGTTGCGCCCGCCGCTTTTCCTCAACGGCTCAGTCAGTGACTTCAGCGGTCTCTCCGCTGTAATCTCCTCTCGGGTCAGAGCGGTCTGAAACCGCCGGGTGGCAGTCGTTGGCCTGTATTTTTTGATGCCCATCGTGCTTCCTGCGCCGACCTTAGCCGGCTTCGGCGAAGTCCACCATCTTCTCGCCTTCTTTCAGCCGCACGTACGCCTTTTTCCAGTCGCGGCGATAGCCGGCGAAGCGCCCCCGCCGCCGCTGCTTGCCAGGGAAATTCGCTGTCTGCACTGAGGAGACCTTCACCTTGAAGATCTTCTGCACGGCCTGCTTGATTTCTGTCTTGGTGGCGTCCACCTGCACCTCGAAACACAGCGTTCGCTTGTCCTGCTTTTGGTCCACCGCCTTTTCGGTGATCAGCGGCCGCCTCAGAATCTGCCAGACCTCTTTCACGGTTTCAGCGCCTCCTGGAGGCGGCTGACCGCCGGCTGGGAGATCCAAACCTGCTCCGAGCGCAGCAGGTCGTAGGGATGCACCTCTCGCGCCAGTCGGAACTGCACATTCTCAAGGTTCCGGCTGGAAAGATCCAGGTTGCGATCCTGCGTGGTGTCCACCAGCAACAGCGTGCGGTCCACCTCAAAGCGTTCCAGCAGGCGGCAGAAGTCCCGGGTCTTGTGAGAATCAACCCGCAGTTCGTCGAGCACGGTCAGCTTCCGCGCCGCCAGCTTCACCGACAGCGCCGAGCGCAGCGCCCCCAGCAGCATCTTCTTCGGCAGCCGGTAAGAGTAGTCACGCGGCTTCGGCCCGTGCACCGTACCACCATGCCGCCACAAGGGCGAGCGGATGCTCCCGATCCGAGCCCGCCCGGTGCCCTTCTGCCGCCACGGTTTCTTGCCGCTGCCGGAAACCTCGGCTCGCGTCTTGCTCTTATGGGTGCCGCGCCGCAGGCCGGCCAGATGGTGGTGGACCGCCTGGTACAGCAAGGCCGGATTTGGCCGTACCGCGAACACTTCCTCGGCCAGATCCACTTCGCCGACCTTCTCCCGCTTTAGATTGAGTACCTCTATTCTAGGCATCCCCGGACCTCTGTCTAACTACCAGAAGAAGCCTCCTTGGTAGAAACGGCCCTGCTGCGACGGACCATGACGTAGCCTCCGTCGGGTCCCGGAACGGCGCCCCGCACCACAAGCAGATCGTCGTCCACGTCCACCTGAACCACTTCCAGGTTCCGCACCGTCACTCGGGCGTGGCCCATCTGCCCTGCCATGCGCGTCCCTTTCCAGACCCGCGAAGGGTAGGAGGAGGCGCCAATGGAACCCGGCGCGCGATGGAACATCGAGCCGTGGCTGGCATCTCCGCCGCGGAAGTGGTGCCGTTTGACGAAGCCCGCAAAGCCCCGGCCTTTGCTCACCCCGATGACGTCCACCTTGTCGCTGAGCTGGAACAACTCCACGGTGATGCGGTCGCCCACTTTGGTCTGCTGGTCATCCGAGGCCAGGGGAAACTCCCGCAGAATCCGCGCCGGCTCCACCCCGGCCTTGCGGAAATGGCCCGCGCGCGGTCGGTTCACCCGCTGCGGCTTGACGAATTCCACCAGCCCAAGCTGCGCCGCCTCATAGCCGTCCCTGGCCGCCGTCTTCTTTTGAACCACCACGCAGGGGCCAGCCTTCAATACCGTCACCGGCACCACTTGTCCGTCGGGTGCAAAGATCTGCGTCATTCCCATCTTCTTGCCAATGATGCCTGTGACCATACTGATCGCTCCGGCCTGACCGCTCCGGCTACCGGCGAGGCTCCCTTGTAGAACTCCTACTTATGGTCCTTGCCGAACGTCTTGATTTCCACATCCACCCCGGCTGGCAGGTCCAGCTTCATCAGGGCCTCAACGGTTTGCGGCGTGGGCTCCAGGATGTCCAGCAGCCGCTTGTGGGTGCGAATTTCGAACTGCTCCCTCGATTTCTTGTCGACGTGCGGGGAGCGCAGCACGCAATACTTGTTCCTCAGGGTGGGCAGCGGGATCGGCCCCGCCACCTGGGCGCCGGTGCGCTTGGCCGTGTCCACGATCTCGCTGGTGGACTGGTCCAGGACGCGGTGATCGTAAGCCTTCAGACGAATGCGAATCCGTTCCTGTGCCATTCAGTTACTCAACGATCTCGGTGACGGTGCCGGCGCCGACGGTGTGGCCGCCCTCTCGGATGGCGAAGCGCATCTCCTTCTCCAGCGCCACCGCCGTAATCAGCTCCACTTCCAGCTCCACGTTGTCGCCCGGCATCACCATCTCGGTGCCCGGCAGCAGCTTGGCCACCCCCGTCACGTCCGTCGTCCGCACGTAAAACTGCGGCCGGTACCCGCTAAAAAACGGCGTGTGCCGCCCCCCCTCTTCTTTCTTCAGCACGTAGACCTGCGCCCGGAACTTGGTGTGCGGCGTGATCGAGCCCGCCTTGGCGATCACCTGGCCCCGCTCCACGTCCTCCTTCTCCGTGCCCCGCAACAGCAGCCCCACATTGTCGCCCGCAACCCCTTCCTCCAGCAGCTTGCGGAACATCTCCACCCCCGTCACCACCCGCGAGAACGTCGGTCGGAACCCGATGATCTCCATCGTCTCGCCCACCTTCACCCGGCCCCGATCCACTCGTCCGGTCACCACCGTCCCCCGCCCCGAGATGGAAAAGATATCCTCGATCGGCATCAGAAACGGCTTGTCCACCTCTCGCGGCGGCACCGGAATGTAGCTGTCCACCGCCTCCAACAACTCCAGAATCGTCTTCTCCCACTTCGCCTCGCCCGCCAGCGCCCCCACCGCGTTGCCCCGAATCATCGGGATCTCGTCGCCGGGGAAGCCGTAGCTCTTCAGCAGATCCCGCATCTCCAGCTCCACCAGGTCCAACAGCTCCGGGTCCTCCACCTGGTCCACCTTGCTCAGAAACACCACGATCGAGGGCACCCCCACCTGGCGCGCCAGCAGTATGTGCTCCCGCGTCTGCGGCATCGGCCCGTCGGTCGCCGCCACCACCAGGATCGCCCCGTCCATCTGCGCCGCCCCCGTGATCATGTTCTTGATGTAGTCGGCGTGCCCAGGACAGTCCACGTGCGCATAGTGGCGATTCGCCGTCTGGTACTCCACATGCGCCACCGCAATCGTGATCCCTCGCTCCCGCTCCTCTGGCGCGTTGTCGATCGAGTCAAACGAGCGAAACTCCACCTTCGTGTTCGACTTGGCCAGGACCTTGGTGATCGCCGCCGTCAGCGTCGTCTTCCCATGGTCAATGTGCCCTATCGTCCCCACGTTTACATGCGTCTTGGACCGATCAAATTTCTCCTTCCCCATCGTCGCCTCGACTCCTCTGCGTTGTCTTAAACCTCGTTGGCCCGCACATGGCCAGCGCCCGCCGGGTTCGCTCCTGCGGCCTTAGCGCGGCACGGGACTGCCTTGCATCCGGGCAATGATCTCCTCGGCGATGGCCCGCGGCACCACGTCGTAGCGCAGGAAATGCATGGAGTGGCTGCCGCGCCCCTGGGTGCGGGAGCGCATGTCGGTCGCATAGCCGAACATCTCGGCCAGCGGCACCACCGCCTTGATTACCTGGCTGCCTGCGCGCAGTTCCATGCCCTCGATGCGACCACGGCGCCCGTTCAAGTCGCCCATCACATCGCCCATGTATTCCTCGGGCACTACCACCTCGACACTCATCACTGGCTCCAACAACTGCGGTCCGGCCCGGCGGGCCGCCTCCTTGAATCCCATGGAGGCCGCGATCTTGAAGGCTATCTCCGAGCTGTCCACTTCATGATAGCTGCCGTCGAGCAGTGTCACTCGCAGGTCCACCAATTCATAGCCGGCCAGGATGCCGCCTTCCATGGCTTCCTTGATGCCAGCCTCGATGGCAGAAAAGTATTCCCTGGGGATCGCGCCACCGTAGATCTCGTTCACAAACTCGAAGCCCACGCCGGCCACCGGCTCGACTTCCAGCTTGACGTGGCCGTACTGGCCGCGTCCCCCGGTCTGCCGGATATACCTGCCTTCGGCGCCGGCCCGCTTGCGGAGAGTCTCGCGATAGGCCACCTGAGGCTTGCCGACATTGGCCCCTACGTTGAATTCCCGCATCATGCGGTCCACCAAGATTTCCAGGTGCAGTTCGCCCATTCCGGAGATGATCGTCTGGCCGCTGTCGGGATCGGTGTGGACCTTGAAGGTGGGATCTTCCAAAGTCAGCTTGCCCAACGCCACACCCAGCTTTTGCTGATCGGCCTTGGTTTTGGGTTCCACGGCCACCGAGATCACTGGGGTGGGAAATTCGATGGATTCCAGTATCACCGGCGCCTTCTCATCACAGATGGTGTCGCCGGTGGCGACTCTTTTCAGACCCGCGGCCGCGGCAATGTCGCCGGCCAACACCTCGCTGACTTCCTCGCGCTTGTTGGCGTGCATACGCAGAAGACGGCCAATGCGCTCCCGGCGCTTGCGGGCCACGTTGTAGATGGCGGAGCCAGCCTCCAAGGTTCCGGAATAGACGCGAAGGAAGGCTAGCTGCCCCACGTAGGGATCGGTCACGAGCTTGAAAACTAGCGCAGCAAACGGAGCGGCATCGTCAGCGGGCCGCTCGATTGGCGCATCGGTCTCCGGGTGCAGGCCCTCTACCGGAGGAATGTCTGCTGGTGAAGGCAGGTAGTCCAACACCGCATCCAGCAGCGGTTGCACGCCCTTATTCTTGAAGGAGGCGCCGCAAAGAACCGGCACCAGCTTCAAAGCGATGGTTTCGCGCCGCAACGCCGCCCGCAGCTCTACCACCGGAATTTCCTGGCCGTGCAGGTACTTCTCGAGCAGGGCATCGTCGCGCTCGCAGATGGTTTCCACCATCTTCTCGCGGTAGGCCTTGGCCTGGGCGGCGTACTCTGGCGGGATTTCGCGCTCCTCGTACTCGTCCCCCAGCGTATCTCCGCCGTACAGAATCGCTTTCATGGTCATCAGGTCAATGACGCCCTCAAACTTCTCCTCGCTTCCCACGGGGTATTGAATGGCAACGGGATGGGCGCTGAGGCGGGTACGGATCATCGACAGGCATCGGTCAAAGTCGGCCCCCACGCGGTCCATCTTGTTGACAAAACAGATGCGCGGAACACCGTACTTGTCGGCCTGCCGCCAGACGGTCTCTGACTGCGGCTGGACGCCGGCCACCGCATCAAACAGGGCCACGGCTCCGTCCAGCACCCGCAGCGAGCGTTCCACCTCGGCCGTGAAATCCACGTGGCCCGGCGTGTCGATGATATTAATGGACACATCTTTCCAGTAGCAGGTAATGGCGGCGGAGGTGATGGTGATGCCGCGCTCCTGCTCCTGTTCCATCCAGTCCATAATTGCGGTGCCCTCGTCCACCTCCCCAATCCGGTGCGTCCGTCCCGTGTAGTAGAGGATGCGCTCGGTCGTAGTGGTCTTTCCGGCATCAATGTGCGCCATGATGCCGATATTCCGTGTCTTCTCCAGGGCGACCGTTCGCGCCATGACTTTTCAGAATGAAGAGCGAGGAATGAAAAGTGAAGCATCAGCCCAGAACCCACCGGACCCATCTACCACTTCATTCAGAACTCTTACCTCTTCCTTCTCCCTTCCCCTTACCAGCGATAGTGAGCAAACGCTTTGTTGGCGTCCGCCATTCGGTGCGTCTCATCTTTTTTCTTCATGGCGCCGCCCCGGTTGCTGGCAGCGTCCATGATTTCTCCAGTCAGCTTCTCCACCATACTCTTCTCGCTGCGACCGCGCGCGTAGGCGAGCAGCCAGCGGATGCTGAGGCTGGTGCGGCGGTTGCTGTTCACTTCTACTGGCACCTGATAGTTGGCGCCGCCTACGCGCCGGGTCTTGACCTCCAGCAGCGGCCTGCAGTTTTCCACCGCCTTCTTGAACACCTTGACCGGGTCGTCGTTGGTCCGCTGCCGGATATTGTCCATCGAGGTGTAGAAGATCTTCTCGGCCACCGATTTCTTGCCATCCCACATCATGCAACTGATGAATTTCCGCACCAGTGTGCTGCTATACAAAGGGTCCGACAGGACCTCACGGCGATCGACCATGCCTTTGCGTGGCATCGTTACACCTCAAACCAAAGTTCGCCCGGGCGATTTCCCGATCAAGTCTTGGGCCGCTTGGCGCCGTACTTGCTCCGGCCTTGTTTGCGGTCGCCGACCCCGGCCGCGTCCAACGTTCCCCGGATGACGTGGTAGCGCACACCCGGTAAGTCCTTCACGCGGCCACCCCGAATGAGGACGATGGAGTGCTCCTGCAGGTTGTGGCCGACGCCAGGGATATAAGTGGTGACCTCGATGCTGTTGGTCAACCGCACCCGCGCCACCTTGCGCAAGGCCGAATTCGGCTTCTTGGGAGTCTGCGTGTACACGCGCGTGCAGACCCCTCGCTTCTGCGGACACTTCTGCAAGGCCGGGCTAGCCGTCTTATACCTGGGGGCGCGGCGCCCCAAGCGAACTAATTGATTGAACGTCGGCACGAAACATCCTTATACCCCTGCTGGCTCGACACGCACAGAACCACTCAGAGGCTACTTTTGGTCTACCCGTACCTTGAGTTGTCTACCCGAGTGATCCCCCGCCTGGCGGGGACAGGCGCGCCATAATGATCCTGAACGGGTTCAGGACTTGGCGGCGTGCCTTAAGGTACCCCAAACAAGGGGGTAAATTGTGGCCCTTTCCAGCAACCCACCGGTTGAAGAACGGGACCTGCGAGGATCTCCCTTTCCGGGAAAGCTGAAAGACCAGCCGCTCCTTCCGGCCATGGCCTTGACCTTGCAAGGCGGTGGCCTACTGGGAGCTAGAAACTCCCGCAAAGCGCCACTATACCAGTGGCTATGAATTCGGTCAATAGCTGGATAAACCTTACTCAATCCAGGGAACGCGGATCCTATACGTGCAGGATATCTTTTTCCTTGACCGCTCCCAAATCCTCAACCTTCTTGACGTACTCGTCGGTCATTTTCTGCACATCCTCGTGAGCCTTGCGTTCTTCGTCCTCGCCGATCTTTTTTTCCTTGAGTAGGCGCTTGATCTGCTCGTTACCGTCACGGCGGATGTTGCGGACCGCGATCCGGTGATCCTCCAGGACGCGGTGCAGACGCTTGACCAGCTCTTTGCGCCGCTCCTCGGTCAGCGGCGGGATGGGCACCCGAATCAACTTGCCGTCGCTGACCGGATTGAGTCCCAGATCGGAAGCGCGGATGGCTTTCTCTACAGCGGCAATCTGAGAGACATCCCAGGGCTGCACGAGCAGCATGTTAGGCTCCGGGACGGTGAGGGTGGCCAGCTGGTTCACCGGCGTTGGCGTGCCGTAGTAGTCCACTGCGACATGGTCTAGCAAGCCAACCGTGGCCCGTCCCGTGCGAATGCTCGCCAGTTCCAGGCGCAGGTCTTGCAGCGTCTTCTCCATTCGCGAGTGGCTCTGGGCCTGGATGTCCCGTGCTGTCAACGCTTCGGCTTTGCCGGCTTCCTCCTTGTGCGCCATGACTTCCACCTCCCCAAGAAGCAGCTTTGCTTAACTGACCAGGCTTAACTGACCAGGCTTAACTGACCAGGCTTAGACCAGGCTTAGCTGACCAGCGAGCCGACCTTTTCCCCCAGCATCACGCGGCGCAGATTGCCAGACGGCTGCAGGTTGAACACTACAATTGGCAGGTTGTGATCGCGACACAGGCTGATCGCAGTGGAATCCATCACTCCCAGATCGCGCGAAATCACTTCTAGATAGGAGATCTGCGGGAACAACTTGGCGCCTTTCACCTTGAACGGGTCCGCATCAAAGATCCCTTCCACCTTGGTCCCCTTCAGGATTACGTCCGCCTTGATCTCCATGGCGCGCAGGGCGGCGGCGGTGTCGGTGGAAAAGTAGGGGCTGCCGGTGCCGGCAGCAAAGATCACGATCCTGCCTTTTTCCAGGTGGCGAATCGCCCGACGGCGAATGAACAGCTCGGCCACCTGGCGCATCTCGATGGCCGTCATCAAGCGAGTGAAGCGTCCAATCTTCTCCAGCGCGTCCTGCAACGCCAGCCCGTTGATGACGGTGGCCAGCATGCCCATCTGGTCAGCGGCGACGCGGTCCATCTCGCGGGCGGATTCGGAGACGCCCCGGAAAAAATTACCGCCGCCCAACACGATGGCCAGCTCGACACCCAATTTTCGAACTTCGCCGATCTGGGTCGCTAGTTCCAGTACCGCTTCCGGATGGACGCCAAAACCCTGCCCGCCCGCCAGAGCTTCGCCACTCAACTTCAGCAGCACACGCTTGAAGATCGGCTGCATCCGGCTCTTTCGAAGATCGGCTGGGCGAGCTTCCCTGGCCCGCCACGGCGGGCTACTGTGCCACCGCTTCGGGCACCGTTTCAGCCGGTGGCGGAACCTGCGCCACCGACTCGCCTACCTTGAAGCGCACGAAGCGCCGCACGATGATGTTCTCTCCTACCTTGGCAATTTTGGAGGAAATCCAGTCGGCCACGTTCAGGCTCGGGTCTTTGATGAAATGCTGATCCAACAGGCAGAATTCTTGGTAGTACTTGTGGAGCTGGCCTTCTACGATGCGCTCGGCAACCTGCGGCGGCTTGCCCCCGGCCTCAGCTTTGGCGCGGGCGATGTCGCGTTCCTTCTCCAGCACTTCGGGGGGTACGTCTTCGCGGCGGATGTATCGCGGGTCCGTCGCCGCAATGTGCATGGCCAGGTCATGCACCAGTTCCTGAAATTCAGCGGTGCGGGCAACGAAATCGGTTTCGCAATTGACCTCCACCAGAACCCCAATCTTGCCGCCCGCGTGGATGTAGTTGCCCACGCTGCCTTCGGCGGTGGTCCGGCCGGCCTTTTTCTGCGCCGTGGCGATGCCCCTCTTCCGGAGCACCACTTCGGCCTCGGCCAGATCCGCCTTGGCATCGATCAGCGCCTTCCTGCACTCGAGCAACGGGGCTCCGGTTTTCTCCCGAAGCTGTTTCACCAGCTGCGCGCTAACCGTCCTTTCCTCTGCCATTCTTCCTCTACTCTCCGGCTCTACTCTCCGGTCTTGCGAATCCTGTTCAGAACGACCTCAGGGAAGTTGCGCAGGTGGCTTCGCGGTGGCCAACGAGTGATCCTCATCCTGCCCCAAGTTCTCGCTCGCTTCCTCCACCACTTCCGGCACTCGTTCCGGTTCAGCTTGCGCCTCCGGGGCCTTGCCCGGTGCCTCGACTTCGCCTTCCACCGCTGCTTCCTCCTGGATTACTTCGGGCGCAGTCTTCACAAGAGAATAGTCAGTGTCGGCTGGCTCGGTTCCCTCTTCCTGCTCGGTCGCCTTCTCCGCCTCCAGCACCGCCTCCTTGGCCAGAGCGCGACCTTCAACGACAGAATCAGCAATCTTGGAGGTAAACAAGCGGATGGCCCGAAGCGCGTCGTCGTTGCCCGGGATGACGAAATCCACCTCATCCGGGTCACAATTGGTGTCTACGATAGCCACCACCGGAATCCCCAGCTTGCGCGCCTCTCGTACGGCAATTTGTTCGTTCTGGGAATCAATCACAAAGAGCGCGTCCGGGAGCCCGGGAATGTCCTTAATACCCGACAGGTTCTGGTCCAGGTGCTTGCGCTCGCGCTCCAGCCGGACCACCTCTTTCTTCAGGAGCATCTCGAAGCGGCCGTCCTGGGCCATGGCCTCCAGCTCTTTCAGGCGCTTGATGGACTTCTGCACCGTGGCGTAATTGGTCAGCAGCCCGCCCAGCCAGCGCTGGTTCACGAAGAACATTTCGCAACGCCGGGCCTCCTCGGCGATGGCTTCCTGTGCCTGCCGCTTAGTTCCAACAAACAGAACCGTCTTGCCCTGGGAAGCCAGCTCGGCAATGAACCTAGCCGCCTCCTTGAATAATTTCAGGGTCTTTTGCAGGTCAATGATGTAGATGCCGTTCCGCTCCCCGAAGATGTACTCCTTCATCTTGGGGTTCCACCGCCTGGTTTGATGCCCGAAGTGAACTCCAGCTTCGAGCAGCTCCTTCATGGTAATTGCCGGCAAAACACCTCCTCCCGTCTCAACGGACGTAATGGAATCCTACTCCCGCCCACCTTGCCCACGTTGCGTGGACGGACACAACTCCAATTTCTCCCGCGGGCCGCCAGCCTGCAGAGCTTCACCATCATTCCGTCAGGTGAAGATTCAGGTTCCTCTCCGGCACGCTTCCGCGCTCGAAAGCCCCGGCAAAAAAGCGCCCAGAGACCGCTTACGCTTAACGCTTAGAGTACTGGAAGCGTTTGCGCGCGCCGGGCTGGCCGTACTTCTTGCGCTCGTGGATGCGAGGGTCGCGGGTGAGGAAACCAAGCTTCTTGAGCTTTTTTCTCAAGTCGAGGTCGTATTCCAGCAGCGCACGCGCGATTCCTAGCCGGATCGCGTCCGCCTGGCCCGTGAGCCCGCCGCCGGCGGCGGTTGCCCGTATGTCCAATTTCCCCACCAGCTCCACGGCCTGGAGTGGCTGTTGGATGATGGTCTGCATCGCCCGGCCGGGGAAGTACTGCTCCAGGGGTCTCCCGTTCACCACCATCTCGCCTGGGCCCGTCCGAAGGAACACACGCGCTACGCTCTTCTTACGACGGCCCGTCCCGTAGAACTGCCTCCCGCCAGCCGGCATCTCCACCCCAGTGAGTTGCGGTTGCGGCTGCGGGTCTTGCAGTTGTTGCTGCTCCTGTGTTTGCTCGCTCTCCTCAGTCATGTCCTAACCTTAGTCATGTCCTAACCTTCGAGCTACATCTGCTCTGTTCACCAACCAAGCACCTCCGGCGTCTGTGCTTGATGCGGGTGCTTGTCGCCCACATAGACGCGCAACTTGCGCGCCATAGCTTTGCCCAGCTTGGTCTTGGGAAGCATGCCTTTGACGGCCTTCTCAACCATGCGGGTCGGACGCCGGGCCAGCAGGTGCCGCGCCCGCTGCTCCACCAGTCCTCCCGGATAGCCGGTATGATGACGATAAATCTTTTTCTCAAGTTTCTGCCCCGTCAGACGGACCTTGGAAGCATTAATCACCACCACGTGGTCGCCGGTGTCCAAAAACGTGGTGTACTGCGGCTTGTGCTTGCCCATCAAGATCACGGCCACGCGCGCAGCCAAGCGCCCCAGCACTTGGCCTTCGGCGTCCACCACAAACCACTTCCGCACTACCTGGCCCGCAGTTGGAACGTACGTTGACATCCAGTCGAAATCCTCCCCTTCCCCGGTGCAAAACTATTAATGTACTGGAACTCCCGCAGGATGTCAAACCCGCCAGTTCAGAGCTGCCCAATCCATGGGGCACGACGGGAAGCGCCGACACCCATCAAGGTTTAGGATGGCCCAGTCGTCAGCAGGTGCCGCAGGACGTAAGGCAGGATGCCGCCGTGCTGAAAGTAGGCAAGTTCCTGCGGCGTGTCAATCCGTGTGATCGCAGTAAAAGTTTTTTCAGCGCCTTCGAAGTTGCGAACGCGTACGGTGAGTTGCTTCCGAGGCGTCAAGTCCGAAGAGACCCCTTCAATGTCGTAGCCTTCCTGGCCGGTCAGTCCCAGGCTGGAGGCGCTCTGCCCATCCTGAAATTGCAGCGGCAACACCCCCATGCCCACCAGGTTGCTGCGGTGGATGCGCTCGAAGCTCTCGGCGATGACGGCCCGGACGCCCAGCAGGCGCACCCCCTTTGCTGCCCAATCCCGCGAGGAACCCGCGCCGTATTCCTTACCCGCCAGGACCAGCAGCGGCACGCCTTCGCTGGCGTACTTCATTGCCGCGTCAAAAATGGGGAGCAGCTCTCGGTCCGGAAAGTGAAGTGTCCAGTTGCCTTCCGTGCCGGGCACCAGCAGGTTGCGCAGGCGAATGTTGCCGAACGTGCCGCGCATCATCACTTCATGGTTGCCGCGGCGCGCGCCAAAGCTGTTGAACTCCCGCGGCTGGACTCCTCGAGCAATCAGATACTTGCCGGCAGGGCCGTCGGCGGGAATCGAGCCAGCCGGTGAGATGTGGTCGGTGGTGACGCTGTCGCCCAGCAGGGCCAACACACGCGCTCCACGAACATCCGGAACCGTTGCCGGTTCTGGGGTAAGGTCCTCAAGAAAGGGTGGCCGCTTGATGTAGGTGGAGTCCGGGTCCCAGGTAAAGAGATCGCCCTCGGGAACGCCCAGCGAATTCCAGTTCTCGTCTCCATTGAAAGCATCGGCATTGGCCCGCTGGAACAATTCGGCGCGCACGGTGGAGGTGATGGCTTGCTGGATCTCCTCCTGGGTGGGCCAGATCTCGC
Organism: Terriglobia bacterium; assembly: GCA_965223005.1. Lineage (GTDB taxonomy): Bacteria > Acidobacteriota > Terriglobia > JAJPHL01 > JAPKYU01 > CBDBKE01. The sequence continues at coordinate 1,333,567 of CBDCVK010000010.1, forward strand.
TCAGGTAGACGGGCCGGCCTTGGGGGTCGTAGGCCAGCGGCTCGCGGTGAATATCCAGGTCCATGCGGCCGGCGAGGGCGTAAGCGACCACCAGCGGCGGAGAGGCCAGGTAATTGGCGCGCACCAGCGGCTGGATACGGCCCTCGAAGTTGCGGTTCCCGCTCAGGACGGAAACGACCACAAGCTGCTTCTCCTTGACCTGCCGAGCGACCGTTTCCGGCAGAGGTCCGCTGTTACCGATGCAGGTGGTGCAGCCGTAGCCAACCAGATAAAAACCCAGCTTCTCCAGGTAGGGCAGCAAGCCCGTTTCGCGCAAATACTCGGTGACCACCTTGGAACCCGGAGCCAAGCTGGTCTTCACCCATGGTTTCGGCTTGAGGCCGCGCTCCAATGCTTTTTTTGCCATCAAGCCTGCCCCAACCATGACTGAGGGGTTCGAGGTGTTGGTGCAACTGGTAATGGCGGCAATCACCACCGAACCATGCCGGAGGCTCTCGTGCTCTTCGGTGGCCTGCAACGTGGTGGCCGCGGGCTCCGCGGCTCCCGGCGGGACCGGGGCACGATGTGCAGTACTGGCAGCGGCGTCAATTTCATTGTGCCGCTGCAGGGGATTGACCGGCAGCGACTGCGGCTTTCCGTCTCCGTTGCCCCGGGCCTTCGTCTGGGGTGGCGCTGCTGTCAGCATTTGCTCCAGCGCTTCCAGAAATTTCTCCTTCGCCTGGCGCAAAACCACGCGATCCTGCGGGCGCTTGGGCCCGGCCAGGCTGGGCTCCACGTCGGCCAGATCTAGCTCCATGGTGTCGGAGTAGCGGGCCTCCGGGCTCTCCGCGGTCACAAACAACCCTTGCTCCTTGCTGTAGCTTTCCACCTGGCGGACGTGCTCGGGGCTGCGCCCGGTGAGGCGCAGGTAGGTCAGCGTTTGCTCATCAATCGGGAAGATGGCAGCCGTAGCCCCGTACTCCGGTGCCATGTTGCTGATGGTGGCGCGGTCAGCGGCCGGCAGATGGACCAGGCCTGGACCGTAAAACTCCACAATCTTCCCCACTACCCCCTTGCGGCGAAGCATCTGTGTGATGGTCAGGACCAAGTCGGTGGCCGTCACGCCCTCGGCCAGCCGGCCCTTCAGGCGGAAGCCAACCACTTCCGGGATCAGCATGGAGATGGCCTGGCCCAGCATGGCCGCCTCAGCCTCGATACCTCCCACACCCCAGCCCAGCACGCCAATGCCGTTGATCATGGTGGTATGCGAATCAGTGCCGACCAGCGTATCCGGGTAAAGAAGCGTCTGGCCGTTGTGGCGCGAGCAGAACACCACCCGCGCCAGACTCTCTAGATTCACCTGGTGCACGATGCCGGTGTCGGGCGGCACGACGCGGAAGTTGCGAAACACCTTCTGAGCCCACCGCAGGAACAAGTAGCGCTCGCGGTTTCGCTCAAACTCCAGTTGCGCGTTTTGCCCAAAGGCAGACGCCGAGCCGAAGTAGTCCACCTGCACCGAATGGTCAATGACCAGCTCGACCGGCTGCAGCGGGTTTACTTTCACCGGGTCGCCGCCCATGCGCTGGACCGCGTCGCGCATCGCCGCCAGGTCCGCCACGCAGGGCACGCCGGTGAAGTCCTGGAGCAGGACGCGCGCCGGGAGAAACGCAATTTCATGGTCGCGCATCTTCGCTGGATCCCATTTGGCCAGGGCTAGGATGTCGTCCTGCTTGACGACGGTCCCATCCTCATGCCGGAGCAGATTCTCCAGCAGAATCCTCAGCGAATAGGGCAGACGGGAGATAGAGCCCATACCTTGCTGCTCCAACCCTGGCAGGCTGTAAAAGTGAAATACCTCCCCGTTGATGGGGAGCTCGGCCAAGCTGTTGAAGCTATTCAATGTTGTGTTCCGGGCAGCGTCGTGTTTCGGGCAGCCCTCGGACTTGCTTCCTCCACAGTATCCCATGCGCGGTAGGAGACGGGCCAGGTTTTGTTTGCCGGCCGGCTGGCCGGCTGAGGCAAGCAAACTGTGGCACAATCTATTTATCCGGCTATTTATCCGGCTATTCACTGCGGCAACTCGCTGTCATGCCATCAAAGGAGCCACACCCGAAAGCTGATAAGGACTCCCACGGAATAGTGGAACCTATCCCCATCCCGCAGGCCACGGCCCAGGAGATTCAAAAGCTGGGCACGGCGGACATTGTGCTGGGGATCCCGAGTTACGATAACGCCGACACAATCGGGCACGTGGTGCGAATGGCCCAAGCCGGGCTGGAGAGGTACTTCCCCTCCTACAAGAGCGCCATCATCAACTCGGACGGCGGATCTAAGGATGGAACTCCAAAGCAGGTCCTCGGGTCCACGGCGGAGCAGAAACCGTTACTGCAGGTTCCCTATCCGGTGTACCCGGTGAACAGGCTCTCCACGCCCTATCATGGCATCCCGGGTAAGGGCAGCGCCTTTCGGATGATTTTTCTGCTGGCGCAAAGGCTCGGAGCCCAGGCCTGCGCGGTGGTGGACGCCGACCTGCGCAGCATTACCCCGGAGTGGATTGAGCTGCTGGTTCGTCCAATCCTCGAAGGAAGGTTCGATTTCGTTGCGCCCTATTACCAGCGCCACAAGTATGACGGCACCATTACCAACAGCATCGTCTACCCCCTGACCCGGGCGCTGTACGGAAAGCGCATCCGCCAACCGATCGGCGGCGACTTCGCCTTTTCCAGTCGGCTGACTGACCATTACCTCAACCAGGATGTCTGGAACAGCGATGTAGCCCGCTTCGGCATTGACATCTGGGTGACCACGCAGGCGCTTTGCGGCGACTTCCAGCCCTGTCAGGCCTTCCTGGGAGCCAAGATCCACGATGTTAAGGACCCGGCCTCCGACCTCAGCGCCATGCTGGCTCAAGTGTTGGGCTCGCTGTTTACCGAGATGGAAAGAAATGTTGCCGTGTGGCAGAAAACCGCAGGCTCCGAGGAGGTGCCGATCCTGGGTCCAAGGGCAGAAGTTTTCACCGAGCCCGTGGCGGTCAACGTGACCCGGATGGTCCAGGGCTTTCGGCTGGGCTACGAGACTCTGAAGGAGATTTGGGGGTTGGTCCTGCCGCCTGCCACCATGCTGGAACTGAAAAAATTGAACCAAAGCCCCGCGGAACAGTTCTGCTTTCCCGATGAGCTGTGGGCCCGCACGGTCTACAATTTTGCCCTAGGGCACCGGTTGCGGGTGATGGATCTCGACCACTTACTTCGCGCCTTATCGCCCCTTTATCTGGGATGGGTAGCGTCATTCGTGCGACAAATGGAGTACGCTGGGCCGGAAGAAGTGGAGGACCGGTTGGAAACCCTGTGCCTCACCTACGAGGCGCAGAAGCCTTATTTGATACAACGCTGGAGGTGAGGGGAGCAGTTCGCGCCCTAGCCAGCGACGGCAACCGCCAAAGGAGGTCTTATGTGGGATCACATCAATCAGATCCTGAACCAATCCTTAAGCCGAATGACGAGCGGGATCGCGAACTTCCTGCCCGGTCTGCTGGCGCTGCTGGCCGTGTTGCTACTCTCCCTGTTGCTGGCGTTGCTGGTTCGCATGTTGTTGCGCCGGTCCCTGCGCGGCATTAACTTCGACAGTCGGCTGGACCAGTGGGGGTTCTCCTGGGTGGCCAACTGGACCCCTTCCCGAAGCCCGACCCAGCTGATCGCCCGGCTCTCCTTCTGGACCATCGTGTTTCTCGGGGCCATGGCCGGCGCCAGCGCCCTGGATGCCGGTCTGCCCTCGCAACTGGCCTACCGGCTGTTCGCCTACCTGCCCAACGTGTTGGCGGCGATCTTAGTGCTGGGGGTGGGCACGTTTCTGGCGCGCTTCCTGGCGCGGGGCGTGTTAATCAGCGCTGTGAACATGCAGATCCACTCGGCGCGCCTGTTGGGCCTGGGGGTCAAGTGGCTGATCCTGCTACTGGCCGGCGCCATGGCCATGGAGCACCTGGGAATCGGCGGGCAGATCGTTCGGCTGTCGTTCGGCATCCTGTTCGGGGGCATCGTGCTGGCGCTCGCTTTGGCCGTGGGCCTGGGCTCCAAAGACATAGTCAGCCGCACGTTGGAACGGCAGGCCAGCCGGAGCGAGGAACAGACCGAGGAACACTTTCATCATCTTTAGTCCCGCCGGTCTAGTCCCACTGGTCTTAGTCCCGCCGGAGGCCCGGCTGGAGGCCAGGCTAAGGAGTCCTGGCCTCTTTCATCTTGAGCTCCCTCTGAAAGTCCCACTCCATTTGGGAGATGACCTGCTCCACCGAGCCGTCACAAACAATTCTGCCCTGCTCGAAGAACAACGCGCGCGTGCACAGCAGGCGGGCCAGTTCCAGATCATGGGTCACGATCACCTTGGTTTGCTTCAGGGGACGAAGCAAATCGATTAGGGAGGCTCTGCCCGGCGGATCCAGCCAGGTGGTGGGTTCGTCCAGGACCAGGACCTCCGGGTTCATAGCCAGCACGCCAGCCAGCGCGGCCCGGCGTTTCTCTCCGGCGCTCAAATGATAGGGCGCACGGCTCTCCAACCCCCTCAGCCCCACCAGCTCCAGAGCGCTGGCTACCACCTGGTCCACTTCTTCGGCCGGCAGTCCCAGATTGGAAGGGCCAAAAGCCACATCCTCGCGCACGGTGGACATGAACAACTGGTCGTCAGGCTCCTGGAAGACCAGCCCTACTTTTTGTCGGACTTTCCTCAAGTTTCGCTTCACCACCTGGCATCCACCGATCCGGACCTCTCCGCTGCCGCTGAGCAAGCCGTTCAAATGGAGAACAAAGGTGGTCTTGCCAGAGCCGTTAGGTCCCAAAAGGACCACCGCTTCCCCTGCCGAGATTTTCAAATTGATCCCAGCCAGAGCACGAGTGCCGTCCGGATATGTAAACCGCAGATCTTGGACCTCAATGACTGGCTCTACCAGACTCATAGCAGGTGTCACAGGGCCACCTGCACCGCGGCCAGATAAGCCGCGGTAAGGCCGAGAAACAGGAAATCACGCGCCTGCCACTGAAACCGGCGCCGGCTGGGCAACACGCCGGCAAATCCACGGGCCAGCATGGCGCGGTGGATACGTTCCGCCCGGGCGTAGCTGCGCACAAACAGCACCGCGATTGCCGCAGCCACGGCCTGCCACCGCAGCGGCCAGCCCCGGCCAGCACCGCGGCTGCGGTGGGCATACCTCATATGCTGGGCCTCTTCGGACAAGACGAAAAGGTACCGGTAGAGGAAGTGTACGATCATCAAGAACGCGCCTGGCACCCGGAACCGTTCCAGCGCGTGAAGCAGGTCCGACAGTCGCGTGGTGGCCGCCAGCAGCAATACAGCCAGCGCCGACAGGTAGGATTTGCCTACGATGGCGGCGGCCGCCGACACTGTGGACATGCGGCCGGAAAACTCAGCGGCCCAGACCCACTTCCCCAACAAGGCGGCGCCCACCGCCATCAGGGAAAAGGGCAGGACTAAGCCGGCGTGCCTCAGGCAGTACCCCAGGGGCACGCGGCTGAACAGGATCATCGCCACCAGAAACGCTGCCGCCGCCGGAAGCTTCAGCGCCAGCCCGTGGGAAGAAAGAACCAGGAAGAGCACCAACCCCAGCACTGCCAGAGTCTTGCTGCGCGGATCGAGCCGATGCAGCGGACTCTCGAGTTCATTCCAGCGGTCGAGCTGAACGAGGTGCAACGGAGCCCCTTCTTCGCGAGGAATACTTTCCGATGGCTAGCGCCACCAGAAAGCAAGCGGCCGCCCCGACTACGGCTGCGGCCATCTTCCGGCCGGCGGCAGATTGCAGGAGTGGGAACTCGTAATCCGCCAGAGGGCTGGCCAGCGACGGCTCAGCGCGACCGGCAAAACCCAGCCGGAGAGCAATCCACTCGAAACCATCCGGGGAAGAGGAGACAACATAAGTAGCTGCAACGCACAACAATAAGGTGGCGGCGGCGAACAACAGGGCTACCGCGCGGAAGCTCCACCGCCCGCCTCTCATGCCGATTCCGCAGGGCGATGGAGCAGGCCGGGGTTCAGCTTTTCGATCATGCGTACCGTAGCCAGCGTCAGGCCTCCTTCGGCAAGCCCGCCAATGGCGTACATACCCACCAGAGAAGCAAACAGCAATGGTGCGGGAGCCACCTCCGACCAGGCCAGTTCCAGGGCGACCGCCGCTGCGCCGCCGACCATCGCCAGCCACCCTCCGAGAAAGATGGCGGCCGACCGGAACCTGCCTCCGGCTTGCAGCGAAAGCCGGTACGGCAGATAGCCGAGAAACACACCCAGCACGCCTAGATTCCAAAAATTGGCGCCCAACGCCGTCAGGCCGCCATCTTGAAACAATAGCGCCTGCACCAGCAGGATCGCACCCATCACCAGAGCCGCAGTATAGGGGCCAAACAGGATGGCCAGCAGGGCTGCGCCGGTCAGGTGCCCGGAGGTTCCCGGGGCCACCGGGAACTGGATCATCTGGGCGGCAAAGATAAACGCGCCCATGGTTCCCAACAGCGGCACCTGCGACTCTTCAGTCTGTGCGCGGCTCCGCCTAGCGCAGTAGGCCACCACGGGCACCGCCGCCAGATCCAGCGGTAGCCAGATGCCCGTGGAGAGAAACCCGTCGGGAACGTGCATCGGCGAGAAATGTAGCACGATTTGTGAATTCGTGCCACTAGTGCTAATATCCCACGCGGACGGAGGTAAGCCATTCCCAAGACCCGATTAAGCCGGATCGGCGTGGCCATTGACCGGGAGCTGCTGCGGCGCTTTGACCGTCATATCACCGGGCGGGGCTACACCAATCGCTCCGAGGCGTTCCGCGACCTGATTCGGGGCGAAATGGTCGAGACCGCCTGGGAATCCAGTCAGCGGGAGGTCGTCGGCACCGTCACACTCGTCTACGACCACCACGTGCACCTGCTGAATGAGAAACTGGTGGATGTCCAGCACGATTTTCACAAGCGCATTCTCTCCACGCTGCACGTCCATCTGGACCTGGACCACTGCCTGGAAGTCCTGGTGGTGAGGGGAAAGGCGAACGAGGTGAAGCGGATAGCCGACGCGCTGATCAGCATCAAGGGGGTCAAACACGGGAGGTTGACTACTAGTACCACCGGGGCTGATCTGCCTTGAGGCGACCGGTCGCCGTCATCGCTTTTGTCGCCAGGGGTGTGCCGGGCGGACGCTGCGAAAGACTTCCGGGTAGACATGGAGGCGCTTCTTCAAGGCCTGATCGTCGTCGGCATCTTGGGGTTGAGCGCCCTGGTCACTCATTGGTTCACTCGCTGGATGTACCTTACCTGCGCCGCCTGCGGCACGTTGAATGCCCGCCGCCGCGCGCACTGCCGCCGCTGCGGCCAGCCTCTGGGCGCTCTGCAGTAGCAAGCGCTCGTTGGTGTCAAGAGAGGCTTGAGCTAAACTATCTGCGGAAAGGTTGAACAGATTCCACTGCTATGCGGACGCTATCACGGTTGCTCCGGCGATTTGGATGCCGGCAGCAACCGTAGGCGGCGGTCCTGACTCCAAGGCCGTTTCCCGCTTGGTCCCTGTTGACTGTCTGCGAACCTGCCCGCCGGCCGCGGGGTTTCCTTTCCGCCCGGTTTCGGTTTAATCTGTAAGATGATGGTGCCTGCCGCGCCGATGCACGTTCCGCGCCCGACACTCTTTGCTCTTCTGCTAGTGGTGCTGTTGCTGTTGCCCGGCTGCCTTGTGCGCAAGCTGAAGGTGAAACGGCCTGGTATTGCTTCGTCGGCGAAGCTGCAGACGGCTTCGCTCCAACAGCTTGTTGAGCAACTGCGCGTTCGGGAGGAGCAAATCCGCACCATCAACGCCACTGTGGATCTGGAGCCTTCCATTGGCTCGGTGCTCAAGGGGGAAATCTCGGAATTGCAGGAAGTGCGCGGCTTCGTGCTGATCCGCAAGCCGCGGATGATTCGGATGATCGGTCTGTACCCGGTGGTCCGCAACCGGGCCTTCGACATGGTCTCGGACGGCGACGAGTTCAAGCTGTACGTGCCGGCCAAGGACAAGTTCATCGTTGGCAAGAACCGCCTGGACAAGCCCTCAGCCCGCCGGCTGGAGAACCTGCGGCCGCAGCACATCTTCGAGGCGCTGGTGGTGCGGGCTCCCCGTGACGGGGAGCAGGTGGTGCTGGAGAATGACACCGATGAGCTGCACGCCAACTACATCCTCCATTTCTTGACGGAACAAAATGGGCGACTGCTGCTCACCCGCAACATCTGGTTCGACCGTGTTCATCTGCGCTTGGTCCGGCAGCAGATCTTCGACAAGCAAGGAGACATTGTCAGCGACACGCGTTATAACGACTACCAGGACTTCCAAGGCATCGCCTTCCCCAAGAGCTTTTTGATCATGCGCCCCAAGGACGACTACGGCGTAAAGCTGAAGGTGAAGAAGCTGCAACTGAATGCGCCGCTGGGGGACGACAAATTCGTGCTGGCACGGCCACCCGGCGCTAAGCTGCACGACTTATCAGTGCGGGACGGCAGCCCTTCAGCCACTCAGGTCGACAAGAGTAAGGAGTCCCCCAAGTCCCGAGGAGGGCCCGGTGGTCAATAAGATGGTGCTGTCGAACCTGCGGCACCGGCCGGTGCGCACCGGGCTCAGCGTGCTTGCGGTGGCGATCGAGGTGGTACTGATCATCAGCGTCATCGGCCTGGTGACCGGGTTGCTGGAGGAGGCTGCCCGGCGCCAAAAGGGCATCGGCGCTGACATCATCGTGCAGCCGCCTGGCGGGTCGGTCTTGCTAGGCATGAGTAGCGCACCGATGCCCGCCAAGATTGCCGAGCGGTTGGGCCAGGAGCCCGGCGTGGCGGCGGTAGCTCCGGTGTTCCTGCAGACCTTCGGCGGTATTACCGTGGCCTACGGGATTGACCTGGAGAGCTTCAGCGCCGTCACCGGTGGCTTCCAGCTGCTGGAGGGACGCCTCATGGGTAGCGGCCTGGAACTGCTTGTGGACAACAAGTACAGGGAGATGAACGATCTGCGCGTCGGCAACACGCGCGAGCTGTTCAATCACGAGTTTGAGGTAGTCGGCATCGTTCAGCACGGCAAGGGCGCCCGCCTGTTCATGCCCCTCGCCACCATGCAGGAACTGCTGGGCTCACCGGGCCGGGCCTCCATCTTTTATGTGCGGCTGGCCGATCCAGAACAGGCGGATGCGGTGCTGGCGCGCTTCAAGAGTCTGCTTCCCAACTACACGATCCGCACCATGGAGGAGTACACTTCCTTGTTGACTGCGGGCAACCTGCCCGGGCTGAAGCCATTCGAACGCATCATGATCGGCATTGCGGTTATCATTGGCTTCCTGGTGACTTTCCTGGCCATGTACACGACGGTGTTGGAGCGCACCCGCGAAATCGGCATCCTGAAGGCACTGGGTGCTTCCCGGGGCTACATCACGAAGCTGATTCTGCGCGAGACGGCCATGGTGGCGGCCGTGGGCATCGTCTTGGGCATTGCCGCCAGCTTGCTGCTACGCCATGTCGTCATCACGGCCTACCCCGGCCTGAGCATTCTGATTACCTCCGACTGGTTGCTGCGCGCCTCATTGATCGCAGTCGCCGGGGCGTTGCTCGGCTCCGCCTATCCCGCGCTGCGCGCCGCTCGCCAGGATCCGGTGGCCGCCCTGGCCTACGAGTGAGGATGGCAGCGACACACATCGTCGAAGTCGAAAACCTGAAGAAAGTCTACCGCACCGGCAGGGTGGCGGTGCCTGCCTTGCAGGGCGTGGATTTGTATGTCGAAGCCGGCGAATTCTTGGCGGTGATGGGGCCGTCCGGCTCGGGAAAATCCACCCTGTTCTACATCATCGGCGGCCTCACGCCGCCCAGCGAGGGTCGGGTGCGTCTAGCCGGAATGGATCTGGCTTCCCTGGACGACGCCGGGCGCACCCGGCTGCGCAAGAACAAAGTGGGGTTCGTCTTCCAGCGCTCCAACCTGCTGCCCACGCTGACTGCTGGCGGCAACATAGAAATTGCCCGCCACATTGCCGGCACACAGAACGGCTTCAACCCGCAGCAGTTCCAGGAGATTGTGGAGATCCTAGGCATCGAGCAGCGCCTCGACCACAAGCCGGCCGAGCTTTCCGGAGGCGAGCAGCAGCGGGTGGCCATCGCCAGGGCGCTGGTGAACCAGCCTGCCATCCTGCTGGCTGACGAGCCCACCGGCAACCTGGATTCCGACAATTCCCGGGCCGTCCTACAGTTGCTGCGCAGCTTGAACCAGCGCCTGGGGCAGACCATCTTAATGATCACCCACAACCCGGAAGCGGCCGCCTACGCCCACCGCACCGTCACCATGCGTGACGGCCGCATCATTAGCAGCTAGATCTACAGGGGCTAGATCTACGGGGTTTCTCCCCAAGCTCCAACCCCGCAAGCTAGCTGATCTCCATCGTGTTCATCAGCCGGTCCACTTGCGCCTGAAGCTGTTTGAGTTGGGTGCGCGCCGCGCGAAGCGCCTCGTGCATCGCCTCCAGTTGTTTCTCCTGCCTCCCCATCTTGGCCGCATAGGCCTGAACCTGCTGCTGCTGCCCCGGCACGTTCCGCAGGTTGTAGATGTTTTGCCGAAGCCGGTTCTGGTCGTTGAACAACTCGTCAATCTCTTTCTTCTGCTCGGCTGCTTCCCGCTTTGCTACTACCACCTCCTCCTTCAGGGCGAATAGTTGCTTCAGTTGTCTTTGGGCCGCCGGAGAAAGCGCCTTGTTGCGCACGTAGGTGGCCAGTAGCTCTGGCGTCAGGTTGGTGAGAGCGATGCTGCTGGAAATCTCGTGTTCCTCTTGGACCTTAAGTTTGGCCGTTTCGCCCGTTGGCAATTCCAAGCGGAAGCGGTAATGCCGGGCCGTGGTTTCGGCCGGCTTAATTCCCGCGGCGAGTTTCCACTCTTTGCGCACCGGGTGCTCGACGACCAACGTCTTTGGCTTGCTGCCGGTGTTGCGAACCGTGTAGGTCTTCACTGCGATGTTCTTAGCCCGGGTGAAGACCGTGCCGCGCCGCACCTTCACCGAGAACACCTGGTTCTGTCGGGAGTCAAAGACGGTGCTGACGCGAGTGCCCAGATCGACAGCAAACGAAACCGGGCGGCTGTCGCCGGTCTTCAGGGTCTGGATCAGGGCCTCGCCGGCGTACTGGTTCCCTTCGATGACGGTGATCGCGCCGCCGTCCAGCGTTTTGCCGCTGGTGTTGCGCAGCAGCACAGCATCGTACGGGTGTTCGCCAGACCCGCCCGGCGTGTAGAGCAGAACGCGTTCCACGTTCACCGCTGCTTGCAGAAACGGAATCATCGCCGACTGGTTGCGGGGAATATCTACGGGGTGTTCCATCCGGTACTCGAATAACTCGCCCAATTCGCGGCCGGCGGCGGCCACCGAGATCGAGCGGGCGAAGTCAACCATCCCGCGGTTCGTCCGGTATCTACCCCCCACCCCAGCGGCCGGGGCCGCTTTGTCTTCCGCCACCAGTGCCTGGCGGCTCACTTCCGCGGAGAGAGATTTCATTGCACTCTTGGCCCGCAACTCCCTTTCGTTGCCCATCAGCGCGCCCTCGTGCCGCACAGGCCCGGCGGCCGTCTCGACAGACAGGGGCACATTCGGGCGCCGCACGTAATGCGCCTGGTAAAGGTTTTGCGTGAAAGAGATCGGCAGGCCGGAGACCAGCGCCAGGCTGACACCTTTCCAGTCCTCCGACGTGGTGTTGTCCACAATGGCCCAACCCTGCAACAGCGCCTCCTTGGGCTTTCGCGGATCAAGCACCAGGCGGTAGCTGGTCTTCCAGACCGGGGCTTCGACCACGTAGCCAAGGGCCAGCTTCTTGGCCCGGCCGGGGCGGATGCGCAGCTGACGCGTATCGCGGCGTTGGGAGGAACGGACCAGTTGCAGGTAGGTTTCCAGTTCGCGCTGCAAACTTGGGTCTTCCAGGCGCAGTCCGGACGCTTCCAGCAGTGAGACGTTACGCAGTTCACCGCTGTCGAGCAGCAGCGCGATCAGCTCGGTGTCGCCCTGCTTCAGACGGGTCGCCCGGGCCCCTAAGATGCTGCCCCGCAAGTCCCCGCCCGCGGCCAGCCTCACGTGCAACCGCGCCCCCTTAAACTGGTCCAGCAACTGCCCGATGGTGGCTTGCTTGGGCACCCGGAAGGCAAACTGCTCGAGTTGCTTGCTTACAGGATCGCTGGCTTCGTAGGAAACGCCGCGGACTGCGCCGTCTGTCCCCAGCACCGTGAGCGACTTGAGCACGTCACTCATTTGCGACGCTTTGAATTGCAACAGCACATCGCCGCGCCCGTCCAGCTTTCCCTCCCGCTCAAAGTAGGCAACCCCATGTTTGTAGAGCACCACGCGTCGCACCGGCAGCGCTGTTTCGGCCGCCCATAATTTGGTCATGCATAGCGGCGTCACCAACAACCAGAGCAGCGCTACGGCGGCTGCTCCGCGAAATCGCGTCTTTTTCATAACGACCCTCCGCTGGTTCATAACGACCCTCCCTTGGCCTCCATTGGCCTCCGCTGGATCTGTTCCTCATGCTGGGAACGCAGAACGGTCTGCCTTCTTGCAGCCTTTCTATATAATCCCAGAGAACGTGAAGGTTCTGTTGACAAATACCGGGCCCTGGGGCACGGGCAGCGCGATGGTGGCCGAAGCAGTGCTGCGGGAGCTGCGGCACCGTGGCCATCGGGCTGTGCTGTTCTTTCCGGACGCCCAATTCCAGACCGGGGACAAAAACCGCTACTACTTAAAGCCTGATCTGTACCGTGTGTGGCGCTTCCCCGTGGAGGCCGACGGGAAAGTACTGCCGACCTTCCCGCTGATGATCACCGACCCAAACCCGCGCAACTTCCCCGGAGCCTCGACGTTCCGCGACCTGTCCGAAGAGCTGCTGGCCTTCTATTTCCGGCAGGCGCGCCGGGAGCTGGAGCAGGTCATCGACTGGTTGCGGCCGGATATCGTCGAGTGCCAGCACATCTGGACCATGGGCCACCTGCTAGGCGAGATGGGGCTGCCCTACGTGGCGGTGGCCCACCACAGCGACCAGATGGGCTACCGCTATGACGCACGCATGCAGCCCTATGCCAACCAGGCCGCCCGCAGCGCGCGCTGGATCTTCACCATCTCGCAGTTCGTGCACCAAGAGGTTCTGGAGCTCTACCCGGGTGTGGACCCGGAAAAGGTGGTCATTCTAGAGAACGGCTACAACCAGCGCATCTTTCATCCGCAGCAGGTCAGCCGGGCAACGGTACTGCTGAAACTTGGCGTTGCGGACACGCCTGGGCTTCCCGTCATCAGCTTTTCGGGCAAGATTTCCCGCACCAAGGGAGTGGATATCCTGCTGCGGGCCAACCGGCTGGTGCAGCAGGAACGGAAAGCCTTGCTGTTAATCCTGGGTACCGGGCGCCTGGAAGATGAATTCAGCGTCGAGGAACGGGCTCAGTTCCATTTGGAGAATGTGCACGTGGTCGGCCACCACCCGCAGCCGGTGCTGGCCAAGCTCCACAACCTGGCGACTGTCAGCGTGATTCCCTCGCGAACGGAAGGCTTCGGGATTGCGGCGCTGGAGGCGATGGGCTGCGGAGCGCCCATGGTGGCGACGCGCTCCGGCGGCCCCGAGAGTTTCGTGGTGGGCGAGACTGTGCCGGTAGACGACGTGGAAGCGCTGGCGGGGGCCCTGCTTAAGGTGCTCGATTTGCAGCCGCGGGCTGCGCAGGAGCTGCGGCACGCCGCTTTCCAGAAGGCCGTCCGCTATTCCTGGAACCGAATCGTTACGCGGCGGCTGCGCTACTTTCGAGAGGCCCTGAAGTAGGACACTGTTTACCCGAAGAGGGAGTACAGGATTGAGTTAATAACAACATATGGGACGAAGCCAATCAGGCAAACTCCAATGGCGCGGCCGGTGCTGGTGTAGTCCAAGGCCTGGCGCACCGCAATCACCATGGCGACCAACATCCAAATGCCTGTAACCAGAAAGACGAGTCCCCCCACCACCGGCACGACTCCCAGGATGCGCAGGATTCCGGGCGACGACGCGAACCCGATGGTGCGCAAGAGCTGGCCCCAGTCGGCGTGCGTCTGAGGCATAGGAAGAATCCGCGTGCCAATAAAGTATGTGAGCCCTGCCCAGATGAACCAGCCCAGGAGGGCGCTGATGGTGAAGGCCAGCAGCCCGGGTGCCCCTGCCCGGCCGATCATGCCGATGCCCGCCGCCAAGCTGGAAAGAACCACTACGCCCATAGCCTGTCCGAAGGCGGTGGTGTCAGCCTCAACTTCCTCGTAGATCCGAACATCCAGCCTGGCCGCGCCAATCACTCGTTCTGCAAAGGACGCCATTGCTGTCGTCTCCTTTCTACGGATGATCCAGTTTCCTGTCTTGGGCGGGGATTGTACCAGTTTTGTTTCCCAAACGATGTCAGCAGTTTCGTTCTCCGCCGTTTTCGTGTACATTGCAGCAAATTCGGCCAGCTTCCCATGCGCCTGGCAATTGATACCGGGGGTACCTTCACCGATTGCATCTACCTGGAAGGTCGTGAGCTGCGCGTTCTCAAGGTGTTCTCGACGCCGCAAGACCACGCCCAAGCCATTCTGGGAGCGATCGAGCAACTGACCGCCCCCGATGAGCCGGCCGATGTCGCGCACGGCACGACCGTCGGCACCAACACGCTGCTGGAGCGCAAGGGAGCGCGGGTGGCCTTCCTGACCACTGCCGGGTTCGAGGACACGCTAGGCATCGGCCGGCAGGCGCGGCCGCGGCTTTACGACCTGTTCGCTTCTCCTCCGCCGCCACTGGCGCCGCCCGATTTGCGGTTTGGGATCGCCGAGCGGACCGCACCCGACGGCACGCCGCTCATGCGTCTCACCCGGCGGGAGCTGGCGCGGCTGCGCCATGCGGTGGCCTCCGCCAGGCCGGAAGCAATCGCCATTTCCCTGCTGTTTTGCTTTGCCAACCCGGCCCACGAGCGCGCGGTGGCTGAGGCGCTGAAGCCGTTAGGTGTGCCGCTTTCGGTTTCCCACCAGGTACTGCCAGAGTTTCGCGAATACGAGCGCGCTTCCACCGTGGTGGTCAACGCCTACCTGGCTCCGCGCGTGGCCGGCTACCTGGGCGGGCTGGAGCGCCGGGTGAAGGCGCGGCCCGCAGGGGGCTCGGTGCGCATCATGCAGTCCGGCGGGGGTATCACTCGCGCGGCGGTCGCGGCGCGCGAGCCCGTGCGCACCGTGCTCTCGGGGCCGGTGGGCGGAGTGGTGGGTGCGCAGACGGTGGCGCGCCGCTGCGGAATCACTCGCCTTATCAGCTTTGACATGGGCGGCACCTCGACCGACGTGGCCTTGGTGGAGGGGGCGCCGCACATCACCACCGAGTCGGCCGTCGCCGGGGTGCCCATCGCTGTGCCGATGCTGGACATTCACAGCGTGGGCGCCGGGGGTGGCTCGCTGGCCCGAGTGGATGCCGGCGGCGCGCTGCGCGTGGGGCCGGAGTCGGCCGGGGCCGACCCCGGCCCCATCTGCTACGGACGGGGCGAGTTGCCCACGGTCACCGACGCCAACCTGCTGCTAGGACGCCTGGATTCGGAACTGTTCCTGGGAGGTGACGTACGGCTGGACCAGGATCGCACCCGGCGCTTCTTTGAACATTTTGTGCGCCGCCACTCTCGCCACCTGCGCAGCGTGCCAGAACTGGCGGCCGGCATTGTCCGCGTGGCCAATGCTTCGATGGAGAAGGCCATTCGGGTCATCTCCGTCGAACGCGGTCATGATCCCCGCGACTTCACTCTGGTCGCGTTCGGCGGCGCGGGCGGCCTGCATGCCTGCGCGCTGGCCGCTGCTCTGCGCATTCCCCGGGTGCTGGTGCCCCAGAACCCCGGCGCACTCTCGGCGCTGGGCATCCTGTTCTCCGACACAATCAAGGACTACTCACGCACAGTGATGCTGTCGCCTGACAAGACGGCGCCCCTGGCCAGGCACTTCGCCGATCTGGAGCGGCAAGGCCGGGCCGACATGCGGCATGAAGGCGCCGGGTCGCGATCCTTGCGGGTGTCACGGTCGGCCGACCTGCGATACGTCGGCCAGGGCTATGAGCTGAACGTGCCTTGGCGACGCGGCTCCCAGCCGACGGAAGCCTTCCACCGCGCGCACCAGGCCCGCTATGGATATGCTGACGGGGAGCGCCCGGCCGAGGTGGTGAACGTCCGTGTGCGACTGACCCTGCCGGGTCCGCCATTGCCGATGCGATCCACTCGCCTGCGCGCTGGGGACGGGAGGCGGGCCCGCGTCGGGCGGCCGGCGGCCCGCTTCCCGGTCTATCGGCGGGACCGCCTGCGTCCCGGCGACCGAGTGAAAGGGCCGGCGGTCGTCGCCGAGTACAGTGCCACCACTTTCCTGCCCGAGAGGTTCACAGCGCGCGTGGACGCCTGGGGCAACCTGTTGATTCAGACTTGGACGGGCCGCGATACCGCGGGGTCAGAAAAATGAAGCGGAGATCTAATCCGCAGATTACGCAGAATCACACAGATCTTGGGCTTCGCGGAACAACTTTTCCTTCAGGGTCTGCAAAATCCGCGGAATCTGCAGATCCAGTATTGCTCGAAATTTACAAAAGCGCTTTTCACTCGATCGCCGAAGAGATGGGAGCAGCTTTGCGGCGCACTGCCTTCTCGCCCAACATCAAGGAGCGGCGCGATTATTCCTGCGCGGTGTTCGACGGAGCCGGGCGGGTGATCGCCATGGGCGATCACATGCCGGTGCACCTGGGCTCTATGCCGATGTCGGTGCAGGCGGCGGTCAAGGCGTTGCGGCTGGAGCCAGGTGACATTGCGCTGCTGAACGACCCGTTCGCCGGCGGGACCCACCTGCCCGACCTGACCCTGGTCATGCCGGTCTACGCCCGCGGCCCACGTCCCACCTTCTACATCTCCAGCCGCGCTCATCATGCCGACGTCGGTGGTGCCTACCCCGGCTCCATGGGGCTGTGCCGCGAAATCTACCAGGAGGGCCTGCGTATTCCCCCTGTCAGGATCGCCCGCGGCGGGCGCATCCAACGCGACGTGCTCCAGCTCATCTTGAACAACGTGCGCACGCCCGCTGAGCGGGAAGGCGACCTGACGGCGCAGATCGCCGCCTGCCAGATCGGCTCGCGGCGCCTCCGTGAGCTGGTGGCCAAGTACGGGGCAGCCGAGGTGTGCGCCTACATGGGACATCTGCTGGCTTATTCGGAGCGCATCATGCGCGCCTTCCTGCGACGGCTGCCGCGAGGCACGTTTCACGCCGAGGACTTTCTGGACGACGACGGCATCACCGCAGAGCGGGTGCCGATTCGCGTGACCATCGAAACCGATCCCCGACGGGGCCAGGCGCAGGTGGATTTTTCCGGCAGCGCGCCGCAGGTAGCCGGCAGCGTCAACGCCGTCTACGCCATCACCTATTCGGCGGTGTTCTACGTGTTTCGCTGTCTGTTGGCCGAGGAGGTGCCGGCCACCGCGGGCCTGATGGCCCCCATCACGGTGCTGGCCCCGGAGGGCACCGTGGTCAATGCGCGGCCGCCGGCGGCGGTGGCCGGTGGAAATGTAGAAACCTCGCAGCGCGTGGTGGATGTGCTGTTCCGAGCTCTTGCGCAGGCCGTGCCCGACATGGTTCCGGCCGCCAGTGCCGGCACCATGAACAATCTGACCATTGGCGGGCTGGATCCGCGCACCGGGCTCCCGTTCGCCTACTATGAGACCATCGCCGGCGGGATGGGTGGGCGGCCCGGCGCCAACGGGGCGAGCGGCGTCCACACCCACATGACGAATTCACTGAATACCCCGGCCGAAGCGTTGGAGTATACGTACCCGTTTCGGGTGCGGCGCTACGCCTACCGGGCCAAGTCTGGCGGAGCGGGAAAATACCGCGGTGGGGACGGTTTGGTGCGGGAAATCGAACTGCTCTGCCCTGCCCAGGTTACGATCCTGTCCGAGCGACGGCGCATCGCTCCCTACGGCCTGGCCGGAGGCAGGTCTGGGGCGCGCGGTCGCAACTCATGGCTGCGCGCCGATGGACAGGTCCAAGAGTTGCCAGGCAAGTGCAATTTCCTGGCTCAGCCGGGCGACGTGGTCCGCATCGAAACCCCCGGCGGCGGCGCATGGGGAAAGCCTTAACCTCAGGCGGATTGACACCAAATCGGAGTCATTCCGCCGGACCGGTGCCACACTAGGTGTACGATTCCCTAAAGAGGGAGACGAGAGCCAATGAGCTGGCTCATCATCGCCACCGGTTTTCTGGCTAGTGTAGTGCTGTCGGTCCTAGTCATCCACCCGGGGGCGTCGCTTGCCGTGGCGCTGCTTGGGGAGGAGAAGTGTCTGGACACCGCGTCGGTCAACGGCTGCAACTGGTGGCCGATGTCCGTGCTGGTGTCCACCGCGCTTGTCCTGCTGGCGGCCGGACGGCTGGGGTGGAGCAGCCTCTACCTTGTACCGGTGGGCCCCCTGTTAACCGTGATGGTGCTGTCGCTGACGCTGCGCTTCGGCAGGGAGGGTGCCCGCCAAAAGGAGTTCGACATCCGCGCCGGGAAGCTCGTCGACCTGAGAACAGGTGCGGCGTTGCAACCAACTTACGTGGAGTCCAACACCGCCTACTGCGCGACCGGCCCGGCTTCCGGTTACTCCCTCTACACACTGGTCGTGCACGATGGCCAAGGTGGACGGTGGAGCAACGGCTACGTCTCCAAGAACGAGAACGAACGCATGCTCGCTACCCTGACCCGCCAGTTCGCTTGTTTGGCTTTGAGCCTGGGGGTCGAATGCCGCGAGAGTCCCACCAAGTTCCAGTGGGTGGTTTTTGGCGCCGAATGGACGCACTTGCTGTGCGGAGACCTGTCCGAGCTCACTCCGCAGGACCGGGCATGGTGGAGGCAGTGGCTACAGCCCGCTTTCGGCGTGTTGAGAAGCCGGGAGGTGACCAGGGAGGAGGTGGGACGCGCCCTGGACCGGCTGGAGGCGGCCTACCGAGAGCAGTGTCACTCTGTAGAACGCATTCAGTCAGACATTCAGGCAATCCGCAGCCTGCTTGCAAACACCCAGGAGCCAATCCGCATGACCACGCAGGAGACACACTCCCGCGCCACCGAGCAAGCCAGGGGCGATGGCTGGGTGGGATGTCAGGTAACGCCAGGGGGAGTGTTGGTAGAGACGATCGAACACCGCGCCCATCATGCCGATGTCGGTGGCGCCTACCCCTGAGCCAGAAACAGACGCACCGACCCGGAGAATCCCGGAACACGGGCCGGATTATTCGCGGTAGGTAAACTGTATCTTGACGCCGGCGATTTCGATCAGGTCGCCTTCCCGCAGATCCTGCGCGCCGGCAAGGGTCTGGCCATTGATCTTGGCCCCGCCTTTGCCCGAGGGAGCGATCTGGTAGCTGGTCTCGCGCTTATTGATGACGGCGGCGACATCGGGAGCGAACCACCCCTTTAGCTTCACCGAGGCCATCGCCGACTTGCCGATCATCGAAAGCTTGCCGGTGAGGAGGTACTCGGTTCGGTCCGTCTTGCCGGAGAGCACCGTCAGGCAGCCCACCTTCGCTACACCCGCGGGTGGGACACCTCCGCCTGTGACGGTGCCTGCTTGCTGTATCATTTCGCGCTGTTTCCTGGTGTCCAGCACCACCGTTTGTTCCAGTTTGGCTACTGAGTCATCGCTTTCTTCACCCGCTTCCAGTTGCTCGGGCCGAGCCCCACCCTCATCCTGGAACAGCAAGGTGTGCTTTCCGATCACAACCTGGTCGCCATCCTTGAGGGGTATTTTGCGAGTCCGCTGGTTGTTCACGAAGGTCCCATTGAGGCTGTTCAGGTCTTCCAGGACGAACTGGTCTGCCTGAAAGAAAATCTTGGCGTGTTGGCCGCTGACGGCCAGGTTGTCAATTACCAGGTCATTGCCGGGAACCCGGCCGATGGTGAACGAAGCCTGGGTGAGTGGGATCTCCTTCAGGATCGCCGCCTCGTACTTCAGGATCAGTTTTGCCATATCACTTCTCCTGAGCCGCGCCCGTTGCGCCGCCAAGCTTCGCCGCCGGGCATACAGGCGACCGCCCCTGCGGCGCTCACGTGAAGACGCCTTTCAGCCAGCCCCACAAGCCTTTCCGTGAAGCGTCTTTGAGCCGCACCACGACCACGGTGATATTGTCCGCGCCACCGTTGTCGTTGGCGATTTCCACCAGCCGGTCGCAGGCCTGCTTGGGAGTTTGGGCCTCGCCGATCACCTGGGCTATACCCGACTCGGTGATCATTCGAGTGAGCCCGTCGGAACAGAGAAGCACCTGGTCCCCCGGCACAACGAACACCTCATCCAGATCCACGGTCACGTTTTCCTCGGTGCCCAAGGCGCGGATCAGGACATTCTGCATGTCGCTTTGTTCGGCTTCTTCCCTGGTCATCAGGCCGCGCCGCACTTGCTCCATGACCAGCGAGTGGTCCTCGGTCAGTTGCTGGAGTTGGCCGCCGCGCAACAGGTAAATGCGGCTGTCGCCCACGTGGGCGATGCTCAGAACCGGCCCCTGTAACAGGGCGGCGTCCACGGTGGCGCCCATCCCTCGCTGGCCGGCATGCTGCTGTGCCGCCTCCCAGATGACCCGATTGGAGCGGCGGAGCGAAGCGGCTAACTGGTTTGTGTCTTCGGAGAACTGCGGGTTGGGGTCGCCCGATAGCGGGGCGCTTCCGTTACGCGCCAACTCTTTCATGTGCCGGCTAATTTCTTCGACAGCAATCTTGCTGGCTAGCTCGCCCGCCGCCTCGCCGCCCATTCCATCGGAAAGCACGAACAGGCCGAGCTCGGGAACGATGCTGAAGTTATCTTCGTTGTTAGACCGGTGGCGGCCAATGTCGGTTCGCGCCCCCACGTCGAATTCGGCCGTTGAGGCGGAGAATGCCGCCCCTCCCGCTGCTTCGGCGGATGCCCCTTCGGACTTCACGATCCGTACTCGCATGTTTGCGCAGGGCGTGAGCCGACGCTTGTACTCACTCAGCTGGCGCCGAACGCGACTTCCAAACTTCCATCCGCCCAGGAGAACCGCGCGGAAAGGACGTTTCTGAGCGGAGCCGGGCGATTGTAGCAAAAGCCCGCAAGCGCTTGCAACCTATCCCAATGCACGTAGGATCGCACCACTGGCCTGCCCCGGCAAGCCATCGAGTCTCCACTGGCCGCCGGCAATAAAATCCGAACGCGCCAGACCCCAAACAAGCCGGCTCGCGCCGATTCAAGAAAAGTCTCTGGCCAACCTGCTGCTTCCAGTTCCTCGCAATGTTTGCGAGTTCCCGGCAACCGCTAGGAGCTGGGGGGATGGCGGGCTGTCGCCTGCAGGGCCTTTCCTACCACCTGCAGGGTTTCCGGGCGGAGGTGGTATTCGGCCAGCTCAGAGGGAGCGACCCAGCGGCACTCGCTAACGTCGGTGGCCGCCCGGGGATCTTGCGGTCCCGAGCGTTTCACCCGGCACAGGTAGTCAATCAGCACGTAGTGGTAGCGGGTGCGGCCGGCCTCATCCTGCACGATGCGGTCGAGCACCTCCAACAGTTCCAGCGGTGTGACCTCCAGCCCCGTTTCCTCTCGAAGTTCCCGCCGCAGAGCTTCCTCCAGCGTTTCGCCAACCTTGAGAGCGCCGCCGGGAATGGACCATTCGCCCAGCAGCGGCGCGCGACCCCGCCGGACCAATAGCACGCGACCCTGCTCAACCACCACCCCCCCCACGCCGACAATCGGCCGTTCCGGATACTCGCGGCTCACGGCGAAGCGACCTCCCCGACTCGGCGCGAAACCACCTCCCAGGAGCAGTGGATTTCCTCACGCAGCGTGGCGACCGGCACACAAAGGGAGCGCGCGGGCAGTACGTGGTGGACCACCCGAATTGAATGACGCATGGTTTGACGTATGGTCTCGCAAACGCTCGCCCCCGGCCAGGCAAAAGAGGGAGTCCGGCGGCGAGCCGCAGGCGAACCCCATGTTATCCGCAAGCTAAGGTGCCGGGCAATCGCGCGGGCAGAAACTGGAATCAGAAAAAGACCCCTTGACCCGCCTCCCACGGGTCATATATTAGTCCGAGGGCCGGTTCGGCTGGGGCGCTTGCAACCGCTGGCCGGTCGTCGTCTTCTCCAACGGAGGTATCGATGCCAAGTTGCCCTGACTGCGAAGCCAAGTTGGACGTGGAAGAGGACGAGGTTGAGCAAGGCGAGGTGATCAACTGCCCCGAGTGCGGAGTTGAACTGGAGGTGGTCAACACCAATCCCGTCGAGGTGGAGCAGATTGAGGAGGAAGAGGAGGAGGAAGAAGAAGAGGAAGAAGAGGACCAGTCGTGAGACACGTAAAACGCATGTGGGAATCCGGCCCGGAATCTGGCAAGGCGGACGCCAGTGGCGGATTCGCTGTACGCCTGCCGGCGGCCTCTGCCGTCTATGTCATCGACGCCACCGCGCCTGGGTTCACTCGCGACGCCAAGGAACTCTGCTCTGTCGCCGACGAGCGGCGGGACGTGGTGCTGCACATCATCACGCCAGGAGAAATAAACAGGCAGCCGGGCCAAAGGGGGATCGCACCATGAAGCGGAAATTCTGGATGCCAGCGGCTCTTGTAATGCTGGCTCTCACGTTGGCGTCAGCGTTGCCGGCTCAAAAAAAGAAAAAAGGGGAGCGTACTCGCTCCCTGCACGGGATTGTTGTCGACAAGAGTGACACGCCGCTGGAGAAGGCAGTCGTCTACTTGAAGAACACAAGAAACCTTCGCGTGCGCACCCACATCGCAGACAAAGAAGGTGCGTTTCGTTTTCACGGGCTGAGCTTTAACGTGGACTATCAGGTGTGGGCCCAGCACCAAGGGGTCTCCAGCCGCACCAGGACCATCAGCTCCTTCAGCACACGCGCGGAGGTCCACATCACCCTCAAGATAGACCGCAAAGAATAGCCGCCGTAGGCCCGGAGTGGCCGGCCGTACGTGCTTCGGGGCTATGTTAGGCTGAACGTGTGCCCGACGCGGAGCCGTTGGCGTTGATCTACAACCCCGCCGCTGGGGGTCAGTTCCGTCTGCGCCCCCGCAAGGTGGAGGAAGTGGCTGCGGCGCTGCGGCGCTATGGCGGCGATCCCGAACTGTTTCCGAGTCGAGGGCCGCAGGACGGCTTCGTGCGTGGCGAAGAAGCAGGACGTCGGTTCTCGACTGTGGCTGTCCTGGGCGGCGACGGCACGGTGAACGAAGTGCTCAACGGCGTGGTGGCGGCCGGCGGTACCGCGCGCCTGCTGGTGTTGCCGGGAGGCTCGGTCAATGTGCTGGCGCGCGACCTCCGCATCCCGCTGGACGCATGCCGGGCTGCGGCGCTGCTGCGCGAGGGTGCAGACCGCCGCCTGTACTTGGGCCGTGCCGGCAAGCGCTACTTCGCGCTGATGGCCGGCGCCGGCGTGGACGCCTCCATCGTCAGGCGTCTGGGCCGGAGCTGGTTGAAACGCCGGCTTGGGCGGGTGGCGTTTGCGCTGGAAGGGATCCGCCATAGCGTGGCCTACGACTTCCCCCGACTCACTGTTTCCTGCGACGGGAGAGAGTGGGGCGGCTACCTTGCCGTGGTGGGTAATTCGCCGGGCTACGCCGGCTGGTTCTCGGTGACGCCGGCGGCCGACCTCGGCCAGCCCGGCTTCCAGGTCGCTGTCTGTACCACTGCCCTCGCGCTGAAGTATTTTTACTTCGCTGGACTGGCTCTGGCCGGCAGCCTCCCCCGCAGCCGCGACTTTCTTTATTTCAATGCCACGAGCCTCCGAATTTCCTCCGATCGGCTGGCGTACGTTCAGGTGGACGGCGAGCCCCACGATCCGCTGCCGATGGAGTTCTCGAGCGACGGCACGTCGCTGCGCTTCCTGGTCCCCGCCTAGCAAGCGCCCACTGCTGAAGCAAGCTTCTTGTACTCAGAGCCTTGGATCGACGCGAAGCAGGCTATTCGACGGGGATGGTGACGGTGTTGCCGGGAACGCCGTCGATGATGATCTCCACGTCCTGCACACCCGCAGGGACGCCGAATGGCACCTGCACATTCACCTGGTAGAGCCCCACAAATCCTGGGGCCAGGCCGGAGAAGCTCACCTGGGCAGGTAGGCCGGCAATGTTCACCAGCGGGGTACTTAGAGTTCGCGCCAGAGGCTCAGCACTGGGGGCAACATCTCCGGATGGGACTTCGGGCTGTACCGAACCCAGCCCGGTGCAAAAGATAAGAAGGAACTCGCCGGGACGCGCCAAGTCGCTCTCGGTGACAGGCAGGAAAGTGTCTGCGTGAAGAATCGCGCCAGCACCTGTGCCTTGCTGGTTCAGCGTAAAGACGCCCGGTGATACGGCTGCCATCCCAATCGGCTGCGCCTCGCTCGTTTCACTACCGCGCTTCACCTGTACCGTGACCGAACCCGCTCCGGCCATTAGCTCGAACGGGACTTGCGCATTTATCTGCGTACCCGATACGAAAAACAGCGGGGCAGCAATGTTGTTGAAGGTCACGCTGGTATCCCCCAGCGTGGTGGGGAGAGGTACAGCCGTTGCCACTTGAGTATCGCTCGCCAAGTCCGTGCCAAAGATGGCCACAATTGCACCCGGGGCAATGGCTCCATTGGGGTCCGTCGCCGCTCGGAAGCTGGCGCCGTTGACGACGGAGTTGGCCGGCAGATTTGGGGGCCCCTGTGGCTCGTCCGTGATCTTGGCGATGAAAGCGTCAAAGCTTCCGCCGCCGTAAGTCGACTGAAAGCTCGCTATAGGGAAGTCGGTCGAATCCGTGGACCCCGTGACGTAGGCGTTGCCGGAGGCGTCTACGGCGATCCTGTTGCCAAAATCGCCGAAGCCGCCACTGCCGCCCAGGTAGGTGGAGTAAACCAGAGCGTTGCCGGCGGCATTCAATTTCGTGACAAAGGCGTCGAAGTTGCCCGCGTTGGCAGCCTGGATGGGACTGGCCGTGGGGAAGTTGGTCGAATCCGTCTGGGCCGTCACGTAAGCGTTGCCAGCGGTGTCCACGGCGATGCCCACAATAGCAAACTCGTGGCCGCTGCCGCCGAGGTAGGTGGAGTAGACCAGGGCGGAGCCGGTGGCATTCAATTTCGTCACGAAGGCGTCGCCGGAGGCGACGCCACCGAGAGCCGGCTGGATGGGACTGGCCGTGGGGAAGTCGGTCGAACGGGTATCGCCGGCCACGTAGGCGTTTCCGGCGGAGTCCACGGCGATGGCCCCCCCTACGTCGGAGTCGCTGCCGCCCAGGTAGGTGGAGTAAACGAGAGCGTTGCCTGCGGCATTCAATTTCGTCACAAAGCCATCGCCGACGCCGGCGAAAGAGGCCTGGAACGGACTGGCTGTTGGGAAGTCGGTCGAACGCGTCTGGCCCGTCACGTAGACGTTGCCGGAGGCGTCTAGGGCGATGCCGCCGCGATTAGAGTCCCAGCCACTGCCGCCGAGGTAGGTGGAATAAACCAGAGCATTGCCAGCGGCGTTCAACTTCGTCACAAAGGCGTCGAATTCGCCGCCGCCGTAGGCGGGCTAGATTGGACTGGCCGTGGGGAAGTCGGTGGAACCGGTAAAGCCCGTCACGTAGGCGTTGCCGGAGGCGTCTACGGCGATGCCGCCCCCCAAGTCGTTGGCGCTTCCGCCCAGGTAGGTAGAGTAAACCAGGGCGCTACCGGCGGCATTCAATTTCGTCACAATGGCGTCGGTGAGGCCGCCGCCGTGGGCCGCCTGAATTGGACTGGCCGTGGGGAAGTCGGTCGAACCCGTCTGGCCCATCACATAGGCGTTGCCGGAGGCGTCTACGGCGATGCCAAGGCCGGAATCTTCTCCACTCCCGCCGAGGTAGGTGGAATAAACCAGGGCGTTGCCGGCAGCGTTCAATTTCGTCACAAAGGCGTCCCTTTCGCCGCCGAGAGCCGGCTGGACTGGACTGGCCGTGGGGAAGTCGGTCGAATCCGTCTGGCCCGTCACGTAAGCGTTGCCAGCGGTGTCCACGGCGATGCCCACGCCGCTGTCGGTGCCGATGCCGCCCAGATAGGTGGAGTAGCTCAGCACCGGATCAATGATGAGAGGCTGGCCAGCATCATACGCGGCCACCTGGAAGCCGACGTGGTGCCTGCCTTTGAGCACGTACGCCCCGGCGACTTGCTGCCGGACGCCGTCTACCTGCTGATAGACCAACGGTTTTTGCAAGCGGACTTGACCACCGTCGCTGTCGAGCACCAAGTCGCCTTGAGCATCTATTTCCAGTTTGTCCTCACCTTCGAAGGCGAGATGGATGGCCTCAGGATTGGCCCAGGGAGCAACAACCAGGTCGTATTCCAGTTCTCTCTGATTGCCGTAGTAGACCAAGTCCACGCCGGGGTAGACGTCTTCGTACTGCACCTTGGCGTATTGTGGGACATTGGTGCGCCACTTGGAGGGGTCGTTACCAAGGAAGTAGTTGCTCTTCCCTGGCAACTCCTCCAACCCTGACACCTGAGGCGATGGGTTGGCGCCAACCAGCTTCATGCGCAGCACCGCTTCCTCCGTGTCCGGGTTGCTCTCGACCTTGCTAACCTCAGCCGCAGCGCCAACCTCAGACGCAGCTGGTTTGCGCAAAGCAAGCACGGCCTCAGTAGGGGTCAAAAACAGCGTGTAGCCGCTGCCCCGCGACAGGAAGTCCACACGGTTGTCGGTCTGGCCATGATTAGCTTCAAAGCTCAGCGGCAGCTTGCCGTAGTTCTCCACAACCTGAGGCTTGTTGGCCGTGGGAGTTTTTGCTGGGAAGTATGGCTTGTAGGCGAGTCCAGGGTCGGAACCCAGTTCCACCACCGCGCTGGCTAGCAGCCCGAGCGCTAGCAGCGCCATTCCCGGTCCCACGCTACGAATCAAGGACCTGTGCATCGCTGCCCTCTTGGAAATCGATTGAGCTAAGGCTACAGCCTGCCGGGTCGCATGTCTACTTCTCCCGGGGAATTCAAGTGTTTTTCAGGAACCCATCAGGAAAGGGTGAAGCCGCCGGAGTGCTCGAAGGCATGGGCGGCTCGCAGCATGGCCGTCTCGTTGAAGTGCCGCGCCAGAATCTGCATGCCGACCGGCAGCCGCCCGCGTGTGAAACCGCACGGGACGTTGATACCCGGAATGCCGGCAAGGCTGGCGGTAATGGTGTAGATGTCGGACAGGTACATCTTCAGCGGATCGTTAATCTTTTCGCCCAGGCGAAACGCCGGAGTGGGCGCGGTGGGGGTGACAATCACGTCCACCTCACGGAACGCCTCAGTGAAGTCGCGGGCCACCAGCGCCCGCGCCTTTTGCGCTTTCCGGTAATAGGCGTCGTAGTAGCCGGCACTGAGCGCGTAGGTGCCGAGCATGATGCGCCGCTTCACTTCCGTCCCAAACCCCGCGCCGCGCGTGCCCCGGTAGGAGTCCACCAGCGAGCCGGAGGCGCTGCCGGGGGAGCGGAACCCGTAGCGCACGCCGTCGTAGCGGGCCAGGTTGGAGCTGGCCTCGGCCGTGCAGATGATGTAGTAGGAGGCGATGGCGTAGTCGGTGTGGGGCAGGTGAATGTCCCGTATTTCAGCGCCCAGCCCTCGCATGCGCTCGATGCCCTGCTGGAGCCGTTCCCCTACCTCGGCATCCAGGCCCGCGGCGAAATACTCACGCGGCACTCCGACACGAAAGCCGCGCAGGTCAGATGCTTCGGGGCGCTCCAGCTCGGCCAGGTAGTCCGGCACGGCCACATCGGCCGAGGTGGAATCCTGTGGATCGCGTCCCGCCATCACACCCAGCACGGCGGCAGCGTCCTTGACGGTCTTCCCGAACGGGCCGATATGGTCGAGCGAGGAGGCAAACGCCACCAGGCCGTAGCGCGAGACGCGCCCGTAAGTGCCCATGAGTCCCACGACGCCGCAAAAAGAGGCTGGCTGGCGGATGGAGCCGCCCGTGTCTGAGCCTAGCGCCACCACACAGGTGTCGGCGGCGACCGCGGCCGCCGAGCCACCGCTGGAGCCGCCCGGCACCCGCTCCAGGTCGTGCGGATTGCGGACCGGATAGAAGGCGGAGTTTTCGCTGGAGGAGCCCATGGCAAACTCGTCGCAATTCGTCTTGCCGATGATTACCGCCCCGGCCAGTTCCAACCGCTCGACCGCCGTCGCATCGTAAGGGGGAATGTAGTCGGCCAGCATTCGCGAGGCACAGGTGCTGCGCAGGCCGCGAGTGACGATGACGTCCTTCACCGCCACGGGTACTCCGGCCAGCGGCGGCAGGGTCTCGCCGCGTGCCAGCAGCGCGTCCACCCGGCGCGCCTGTTCCAGCGCTCGCTCCGGCGAGAAGCTGAGATACGCCCCGTTCTTTTGGTTTTCCTGCTGTGCGTGGGCCAGGGCCTGCGCGGCTAGCGCGACAGCCGTGGTTCCGCCTTCGCGCAGCGCGCTGCGAACCCCGGTCAGGGTCAGCCCCTTTAGCTCCACCACTTATCTCTCGATCACCTTGGGGACTTTGAAGTGGCCGGCGCCATGCTCGGGCGCGTTGGCCAGTGCCGTTTCGGGGGAAAATCCTGGGCGGTCGGCGTCCTGGCGCAGAGTCGCCTCTGGTTGCTGGTCGGCAGCTTCGTGCAGTACCTGGGCCATGGGCTCAACCGCCGAGGTGTCCAACTCGTTGAGCTTCTCCATGGACTCCAGGATGGCGTTTAGTTGCGGGACGAACTCGGCGATTTCCTCGGGGCTCAGCTCGAGGTTGGCCAGCTGGGCCACATAGAGGACGTCCTTCTCGCTGATTTTCACCTTCTTACCTGGTAGGTCACGCTGTGGGTCACCCGTTGGGTTACCTGGTGGGCCATTCGTTGGGTCACCGGCCGGGTCACCCGCTGGCCGCTCATCCTTCCCGCAGCATTTTCTGCGAAGCCCGGAGAAACAGCGCGCGCAATTCCGGATCGGCGATCGCGCGAGCTGAATCCTCCAGTTGGGCGTCCCGAGCGGGCGCCTCCTCCCGCGCCGGGCCTTTGCGAGGTGGTGGCTGAGCGGAACTGGCTGGGGTTGCCAGGCTCGCATCCACGCGAAGATCTATTCCCGTCACCAGGCGCTGCCCCAGCAGCCGGTTGACGCGAGCCAGCAGTTGTCTCTCCAGTCGCCGCAGTTGCCTCTGCCAGGCGCGGTCCGGCACGTGCACGATCAGAGTTTCCCGGTAGAGTTGAAACACCTGGGAGCGCGCGGCGATCTGGCGGCCCACCAGGTGCGGCCATACCGACCGCACGATCTCTTCCACCGGCAGGTGCTTCTGCGGCTGCTTGCGCAGCAAATGAGGCAACAGCGTGTGCAGCGGTCTCATGGCTCTACGCTAATTGCTGCGGCCACCGGGTTTGCTGCCGACGACCCAGGTTCGCCATCTCCGGATCATCCGGCACCTCAAAGGTTCCCTTCCCCGTCACTCGAAGGTTTCCTTCCGCATCGTGTGCTAAGTTTACTTAGGAAGGTGCATTCTACCATGCCGGGCCTGCCGCATCACAGACCGCAGGAAGAGCACGGAAACGAATCGGTGCTGCTGGCCTCGGCTTCACCGAGACGCCGGGATCTGCTGCGCGCAGCCGGGATTGGCTTTGAGGCCATAGCCAGCAACATCCCGGAAGTGATGCAGCCCGGAGAATCGGCCGAGGAGTTTGTCTGCCGCATGGCGGTGGCCAAGGCAGAGCAGGTGGCCGCCGGCAGGCCGGGGGAAGCCCGGCTCATCGTGGCCGCGGACACGGTAGTAGTGGTGAACCAAACAGTGCTGGGCAAGCCGGATTCGGCCTCGAGCGCTGCTTCCATGTTGCGACTGCTCAGTGGCCGCACCCACGTCGTGCTCACCGGCCTTTGCGTGCTCGAAGCGGGCGGCGGTCGGCGCTGGGTGGAGGCGGTGCGTACCCAGGTGCGGTTTGGTCCACTGACGGAAGCAGAAATCAGCCAGTACGTGGCCACCGGCGAGCCGCTGGATAAAGCCGGCGCCTACGCCATTCAGGGCCTGGCTTCCAAATTTGTCGAGCGGATTGAGGGTTGTTACTTCAACGTGGTGGGGCTGCCTGTGCCGACCCTCTACCGCCTGCTCAAACAGGCACGTCCGTCCTGACCATGCGCGGGAGCCGGCCGCGAGCACTCACGGGGAGTTGGGCCGTCTCAGGAAGCTCGCTCGGGCTTGTCATTCGCGCCGCGCGGTTCCTCAGGCTTGTCCTCACCACCGCGCAGGGCCTGCTTGAAGTTCTTGATGCCCTCGCCAATCCCCTTACCAAGTTCGGGAAGCTTGCGGCCGCCGAAGATCAGCACGGCGATCCCGAGGATCACCATCAGTTCGGGTAAGCCAATGCGGAACGGCACAATTTACCTCCTTTCTGTATTGTATCGCAGAAAGCTGCGGTACAAGCCCGAATCCTGTGAAAACGAGTAGGTAGTAGGCCGAGCGTCGGTGAGCGCTAGGGAGCAGTTAGCAGGTACTGCTTACTGCTTACTGCCTACTGCCAACTGCCTCCTGGGTTTAGCGGTCCCGGACCAGCGCCAGGCAGATGCGGTCAATCAACCGGGTGATCCGGCGACCGCGCACCTTATGGTTGTTGACCATGATGGAGAATGCCAGGCGCTCTCCGCTCTGAGTGGTGGCATAGCCAGACAGCACAGTGACATGCCCTAGCATGCCGGTCTTGGCCAGCACGCGGCCCGTCGCGACAGTGTTACGCAAGCGCCGCTTGAGTGTGCCGTCCACGCCAGCAACTGGAAGCAGGTCCAGCCAGGTATCCCGGAATCTCCGGCGGTCCATGTGCTGGAGTAGTGCCACAACGGCGCCGGGCGTCACCAGGTTCCGACGAGAAAGGCCTGACCCATCGAAGAACAGATACTCGTCCTTGGGAACGCCCGCCTGGTCCAGAAACTCCTTGAGTTCTTCCATTCCGGCAGCCACGCTGCCGATGCCACGCCGCTCGCGGGCGACTGTCCGCAGCAATATTTCGGCGTGCAGGTTTTGGCTGACCTTGTTGACCACCTTCAAGTCTTCCACCAGAGGAAGCGACTGGTGGCTGGCCAGCACCCGGCGACTGGGCTCTTCCATCGAGTTCGGGAGCTCGTCGACGGTCTTCAAATCCTCAAACTCGGAGGGGTGCGCGTGCCGGACACGCACCTGTCCATCAACCACAACACCGCGCTGCCGCAGGGCTGCGTGCAGGTACTTGCCGGCAAACAGTGCCGGATCCTCCAGCGCCACCTCTTCGCGGGCTCTCCGGCCGCGAATCGGAATGCGCCCCCAAAGCTTCAACGTGTAACTGCCCGGCTCTCGGCGGACGGAGATACGGCGCGTCGCGCCGCCACCGCCAGCCTTGGAGGCCGAGCGCGCCCGGGCCGGTCGTCGCCCACGCCGTAGCACGGTGATCACCCGATTCTCGATGCGGTAGTAGTCCTGGTTGGGCTCCAGATTGATCAGTGCCGGGTCCCCTGCCCTCTCACCCGGCAGCACCTCTACGACCAGGACGTTGTCGTTCACGCTGAGCGCCGAGACCGGCGCGCCATAGGACCACAGCAGATCGTCGTAGGTCCAGCCTTCCCCATAGCGCTCGAAGACGAAGTAAGTATCGTCGGCCACCAGGTCGCCACTCACACGGCGGATGCCGAGGTCGGCGACCTGCCCAGCCAGCTCGTCCAGCGCCCGAAGCGGCGGTCCTTCGCGCCGGGTCTGGCCTTCGTAAGGGAGGACGCGCGCGGAAAGGTTGGGGTCGCCGCGGCCCACCAGCCACAGGTCGCCTTCAATTCGCCCGTTCGCGTCAGGCGCTACCTCGCTTTCCACAGTGGTGTAGAAGCGGAACTGCGGCCCCAGGGTGGACAGTGCCAGCGCTGTGGTGAACAGCTTGTTGTTGGAGGCCGGAGTGAAGAACTTCTGCGCGTTGCGTTTGTAGAGGGTCTTGCCAGTCCTAAGGGAGACAACCTTGATGCCCCAGTGCGCGCGCCGGGCGTCGCGCTCCGCCAGAATCGATGCGATGTGTCGGCGGAGGCTGCTGGCCGCTGGGGGCGCCTTCGGCTTGGCTGGCGGCTTGGCAGGTCCGGCGGCTGCGGCCAGCATTGCCGCCACCAGCCACACAACCGGTAGATGTCGGCTCTTCCGATCGGCCCACATTGCTAGACCTTCAGAGCAGCTTGGCCGCTTCCTTGGCGAAGTAGGTCAGGACAATATCCGCGCCGGCGCGCCGGATGGCCACCAGCGACTCCATCATTGCGCGCTCGCAGTCGATCCACCCGAGCCGTCCTGCCGCCAGGATCATGGAATACTCGCCGCTGACTTGATACGCCGCCACCGGCACTCGAAACTCCTGGCGGACGCGGTAGATCACGTCCAGATAGGGCATCGCCGGTTTGACCATGACCATGTCGGCGCCTTCCTCAATGTCCAGCGCCACCTCGCGCAGTGCTTCCCGTTCGTTGGCCGGATCCATCTGGTAAGAGCGGCGGTCGCTGAACTGTGGCGCCGAATCGGCGGCCTCGCGGAAAGGGCCATAGAACACCGAGGCGTACTTGGCGGCATAGGAAAGAATTGCGACCTGGCTGAAGCCCGCCGCGTCCAGGGCGCTGCGAACGGAGGCGACGCGGCCATCCATCATGTCCGAGGGCGCTACGATGTCGGCACCGGCGCGCGCCTGCGACACCGCGGTCCGCGCCAGTAACTCCAGGGTAGTGTCGTTGTCCACGTCGCCGTCCCGGACGCGCCCGCAGTGTCCGTGGCTGGTGTACTCGCAGAGGCACACATCGGTTATCACCAGCAGTTCGGGAACCGCCCGCTTGATGGTCTCCACCCCCCGCTGCACGATCCCGTCGTCCTGGTAGGCGCCCGAACCTTCCTCGTCCTTGCTCTCCGGCAGGCCGAACAGCAGCACCGCCGGGATGCCCAGGTCGGCCACTTCCCGGCACTCCTCGGCAAGGCGATCCACCGAGAGGTGGTATTGGTTCGGCATGGAGCGAATCTCCTGTCGCACTCCGCTGCCCGGGCAAATAAACAGTGGATAGACCAGATTGCGCTGCGACAGCCGGGTCTCCCGCACGAAGGCGCGCAGCAGTTCGCTGCGCCGCAGACGACGGGGCCGCGTGGTGGGAAACGCCATCTCAAAGATGATACCACGCGGCGGTTGCGGCCCCAGATCCCTGTGCTACAGGCCGTGATACAAGCTGTGCTACAAGAGAGGGCGGGCACGAACCGCCGGATGCTCTCCCATCTGTTCGTCTATGGCACACTGCGACGCGGCCAGCCGCTGCACCATGAGCTTGTGCGGGCGCGGGCCGAGTTCGTGGGCTGCGCTCGAATGTCCGGCCGGCTCTACGACCTCGGCCGATATCCAGGCGCTTTGGCCACCGGCGACCAAGTAATTCCCGGCGAGCTCTACCGCCTGCCGGAGCCAGAACGGGCGTTGAGGCACCTGGACACGGTGGAAGGCAGGCAGTTCCACCGGGCCACGGTGCAGGTCACGCTCGATAATGGGGAACTGAAGCAAGCGTGGGTCTATTTGCTCAAACGGCCACCGCCCGGCTGAAGCCGGCAACACCTGGTTCAGGTTTCAGCGGCTGCTCTGCTATACTCCGATTTCCCGTGGAGGCCCTGCCTCTCGGTCCCTTCAGGGTCTTGTCATCAGACGAATCTATGGACTCACAGCCACAAGCCCCACCGCAGCCGGAGTTGCTGAGCCGGGCTTCCGCGGAGCAGATGGCGGAATTATTGAAGGTTCTGGGGGACCCACACTTGCTGCTGGAGGCCGGGCTGCGGCTGGCGATGCAAGTGGTAAGCGCGAAGCGAGGCTTGGCATTCGACACGGCAGGCCGGATGGCTAGCGCCGGCATGACTCCGAAGGAGGCGGAAACGATCCGGCAGGAAAGGCTGGGCCAGCTGTTGGTGGGGGCTGGCGTGCGCTGCTACTCGGGTCCCGGGTTCGCCGACCCCGTTGCTGAGGGCGTGGCAGCGGTGGCGGGCATGGCGGGGGTTATCGGCGCCCCAGGCGGCGCCTCCGTGGTGGCGGTCGAACGCGACCAGCGGCCCTTTGATCCTACCGACCAGCAGGTTATGGCCGAGATGCTGCACCTTCTCGCGCACCCCTTCGAGCAAACTGCAGCAGCGACTCGCTTTCGCCGAGACGGCAAGCCGGGCCCAAACGGCGAGCCTGAGGCCCGCAAACTCAGCCCGGCGGAACTTCCTCTGGACAGGCTCGAACCCTTTCCGCTACTGCAGGAAATGGAGCGGCTGCTGATTCGGGAGGCACTGAACCGTTGCGGCAATAACCGGACGCGGGCGGCGGCCGCCCTGGGACTGACCCGCGA
This sequence comes from Terriglobia bacterium, assembly GCA_965223005.1. Lineage (GTDB taxonomy): Bacteria > Acidobacteriota > Terriglobia > JAJPHL01 > JAPKYU01 > CBDBKE01. Next base: position 1,367,808 of record CBDCVK010000010.1, read on the forward strand.
AGGGCTCCGCAAGAAACTCAACCGCTACGAAATCGGCAGCTGAAATTGCTGCCGGAGCCGGTCACCATAGATTTCAGCAAAGTATAATTCCTAACGGAAGCCTACCTTCCGCCGCACCCTGGAGTTGGGCGGCGAAGAGAAACCGGTTCGAATGAAGCGCAGTTCCCTGATTGAATATTTCGCGAAGCGCGGGTGGCCTCGGCAGCAGCTTCATGAAGGCCTCGAAGTCCTATCTCCAACCAACTGCTGGGAAACAGCTTAATTGCCCCCATGCCGGTGGCAGCTCGGTAAGCTCTTCGAGCGAAAGAACTGCGAGTGTTCGCAAGCCGTTCTGAGGGTCCGGGCAGCCCTATCCCAACCTTACTTGAACCCGCGGCGCCGCTGCTCGCTGTAGCGGCGCAGGGCGTCCTCCATGATGGGATAGGCCTTCGCGGCCGGTTGGATCTCATCCACTTCCACCGCCTTTCCTTCCAGTTGCTTGTAGTCCTGGAAGAAGCGGCGAAGCATCATGAGCCGGTGGGACGGCATCTCGCTGGCTTCCCGGAAGGAGGTGAACTCCGGGTCCTGGGTAGCCACGCCGATAATCTTGTGGTCCTTCTTGCCGGCGTCGATCATGGTCATCAACCCAATGGTGCGCGTGTGAATGATGGTGAGGGGCACGACCGTTTCCTGGCAGAGCACCAGCACGTCCAGCGGGTCATCGTCCTCCGCAAGCGTCTGGGGAATGAATCCATAGTTGGCGGGATAGTAGACGGCCGAATACAGCACACGGTCGAGTTTGATCAGGCCGCTCTGCTTGTCCAACTCGTATTTGACGCTCGAGCCGGAAGGGATTTCGATGACGCTCAGGAACTCCTGAGGGATATTCTCACCGGGCGTGATGTCATGCCAGGGATGAATCATGCTGAGGTCCACTCCTCGTAGCTCGGGTGCACATGCCGCGGAGCATTCGGTACGGCCGAGCGCAATTCCAGGGCGACCTTTCCCCGTACCACCTGGCGCCCCGGGCCCTCGACTCGCGGCCACGCGATCATGCGGCGATTCTCCTCCGCCGAAATCTCAGTCCGTGCAGCCCTCTCAGGCCGTACAGCCCAAGGATAAACGCACAAAAGCCTGCCGCGCTCCAGGCCAGCAGTCGCTCGGAGACGTTCGGATACACCAGTGCCTCCAGGTAGTGGATGAGGAAAGACTCTTGGTACGGTTCCATTCCGGCGCGGCTCTGCGCCCACTGCTCCACCAGAGTTAACGGGCACCACCAGGGGCCCAGTTCAATCACAATACTATAGAGCAGCGACAGGATGTGAAGCGCGCCCAGCCAGGGCCGGTTGCGGGTCAGCAGCCAGCCTAGCGCCACCCACACAATCCAGGCCAGATGCAGTGTCAGGACAGCCGCGGCCAATGCTAAGTAGAGATTCACAGCAATGCGACACCCCTATTGTAACAGCCTGTACCGCAGGCGCCCGAAGCACAGTAGAATAGACGGCCGACACGCAGGAGGTTCCGAATGGCCGACAAGACCCAACAGGACAAGACCAACAAGACTGATGCGGATTGGCGCGCCCAGCTCACCCCCGAGCAGTACCACGTGACCCGCCAGAAGGGCACCGAGCCGCCGTTTACCGGCGAGTACTGCGACGCCAAGGACCAGGGCACCTATGCTTGCGTCTGCTGCGGCCAGCCGCTGTTCAGCTCCGAGACGAAGTTCGATTCGGGCACGGGCTGGCCCAGCTTCTATGCGCCGCTGGAGGGGGACAACGTCGCTGCCCACCCGGACAACAGCCTTGGCATGGCGCGCACTGAGGTGACCTGCGCCCGTTGCGACGCGCACCTGGGACACGTCTTTGAGGATGGTCCTCGCCCTACCGGTCTGCGCTACTGCATCAACTCAGCCGCCCTCGACCTGAACCAGAAGGAGTGACGACGGTGAGATTGTAGCGCCCGGCCTTGGGCCGGTCCCATGACGGTTGCCGTCAGGGAGAGGCGGTGCTACGGCAGGGGCAGGGCTCACTCGAACTGCCGATTTGCGTTCAGACCAGTTCGTGGATCGGCACACCGGTCTTGTCGTCAATGGAGTTGGCGATCTTAACCGGACGCCCGATGGGCGTCATGTAGGTTTTCTCCCAGTCAATGCCGAAGGCCTTGTAGACCGTCGCGTAAACATCGCCCATGGTGACCATGCGGTCGGCCACGTACGCGGCTCGTTCATCGCTGGCTCCGATGACCTGCCCACCCCGAATCCCGCCGCCGCCCAACACCAGAGACCAGCATTCCGGCCAGTGGTCCCGGCCGTGGTTGGGGTTGATTTGGGGCGTGCGGCCAAACTCGCCCGTCGCGATGACGATGGTGGATTCCAGCAAGCCGCGTTGCTCAAGGTCATCCAGTAGCGTCGAAAGAGTCTGGTCCAGGCTGGGCGCGAGCGTGTCGCGGTGGCGTTTGTTGTTATCGGCGTGCGTGTCCCATTCGATGTGCTTGTACCCGGCCGCAGTCACAAAGCGGGCGCCGGCCTCGACTAGGCGTCGCGCCAGCAGCGTGCCCTGTCCGAACGGATTGCGGCCGTAAGCGTCCTTGAGCTTCTCCGGCTCTTTGGACATGTCGAAGGCTTCCTTTACCTTTGGGGAAAGAAGCATTTTCCAGGCCGCATCGGTGAAGCGGTCCATCTTGGCGTACTCCGCTTCCTCGAACTTCTCGCGATACATCCGGTCCACGACCTTCAAAGCCGAAAGCCGGTCCTCGATCACTCGCTCGGAAATCGACTTGGGCAGGCTCAGATCGGGCACCGCAAAGTCGGGACGGCTGGGGTTGGGAACCACCATCGGCTCGTACTTCGGGCCGAGATAGAAGGCCTTGAAGAACCGCTCCAGGTCCAGGCGATCGGTCACCACGTACGGAGGGATCTCATTGCGCGGGCTCATTTCCCGGGCAATGATCGAGCCAATCGAGGGGAACTGCAAAGCCGGGATGGGCCGGTGCCCGGTGAGCAAATAGTGGGTGGCCTGGGGATGGTTGTTTTCTTCCGTGTGCATCGAGCGAATGATCGCCAGCTTATCCATGCGGCGCGACATCTTCGGCAACAACTCCGAAATCTGGATGCCCGGCACATTGGTGGAGATCGGCTTGAACGCGCTGTTGCCGGTAAGCTTAGGATCCCAGGTGTCGATCTGGCTTGGCCCACCCTCCAGCCACAGCATGATGCAGGCCTGGGCCTTGCCGTTGGGCGCCAGGTTTTCCGCGGCCATCAGGTAGTCGCGCAGACTGATCCCCAGAAAGCTCAGCGCGCCGACGCGCATAAAATCCCGGCGTCCGATGCCCGGTTCCAAACATCCCATCCAGTCCGTATTGCTCATGGCGTTCTCCTGAATCTACTCAGTGGTTGGTGACAAACTCTCTGGAGCTGATCAAGGCCCAGGCGATGCTTCGGATGGCCTCAGGCCGCGAAGCGCTGGTGCTGATCCGTTGCTGCAACTCCTTCTGTTCGGCATCCGAAGGAAGGCGCGACAAAGCAGCAAGGTAAAGCTCCTCGATGATCTTCGCGTCGGAGGATCCACTCTTCAACAGCCGGTCCATACGTCCGCCCTCTTTCAAAAGCTTCTCGGTGTAGGTGTTTCCGGCCAGCATGTGCAGGGCTTGTTGCATGTTGCTTTCGTTTCTTCTCTCCGGCACGGCCATCCGGTTCGGGCGGCCATACACTTCGAGGAACCGCGAGGGCAACATGTCGGTCTCTACTACATTAATCGCGCGAGACCCCGGAGGCAGCGCGCCCGGCAAACTTGAGAAGTCTGTCGCGAAGCGACGCAACGTCTCGGGAACCCCGGTGGCCGCGGAGATGGCATCGAGCAGCACTTCGGCGTCAAGCCGCCTGGGGACGAAGTGTGAGTAATTGATTCGGTCATCAGCGTTCGTCTCATTCGGCACGCTGGAGAGCTGATAGGTCCGGGAGTTGACGATGGTTCGCATCAGATGCTTGAGATCGTGGCCGCCCTCCTGGAAGTCCTGGGCGAGCGCTTCCAGAAGGTCCGGATGGGTTGGCGGATTCGTGGAGCGAAAATCATCCACCGGATCGACAATCCCTCTCCCGAAGAAGTACCCCCACGTGCGGTTGACGGAGGCTTCGGCGAAGTAAGGATGCGAGGTCATCCACTCGGCCAGTTTCCAGCGCAGGTCCGCACGCTTTGACTCCGGCAACTCGCGGCCGTCGAGGAAAGTCGGCTGGACCACCGCCTTGGTCTTCGGATGCGTCACGAACTTGCTCTTTCCCGTCTGGCCGTAGTCGACTTCCTGGCCGGCCGGATCGTCGTAGAGCACCGAACCGTGCAGATTGTAGTCCTGTGGACCAAACTTTACCGCATTCATCCGGCCGAAGAACGCAGTCAGGCCCCAAAACTGGTCCTGGCTCCAGGTCTCGAAGGGGTGATTGTGGCACTGCGCACAATCGAATCTCCGCCCCAGGAAGACGCGCACCTGCTCGCCCATCTTCTGCTCCGGGTTCCGCTCTTCTCCGGCAGGAAAGTAATGGGGGGCGGCGCCGCCGTAGCCCTGCGCGGCGATTCGCTCGCGGGCGATCCGGTCATACGGCTTGTTCGCGGCGATGCTCGCGCGAATCCATTTCCAATAATTATGTGCCGATCGCGGGTCAATCTGGTTCTTATACCGGCCCACGCGGAACACGTCGGCGAAACGGAACGTCCAGTAGTCGATGAATTCCGGCGTGTTCATCAGAACTTCGACCACCTTCTGCCGTTTTCGCCGATCCTTGCTGGCCGCAAACTCGCGCACCCGCTCTGGCGGCGGCAAGACCCCGGTCAGGTCCAGGCAGACGCGACGCAGGAACTCCGTATCACTGGAAAGCTTGGAAGGGATAATGTTGAACTTCTTCAGCTTGGCGAATACGTAGTCGTCGATGAAGTTGTTGTGCGGTACTTTCGGATACCGCGCGATCGGTTTGCCAATCACGCCGACGCTGGTGCTCGTCGCAAACCCTGCCGCGCGAACCATCACGGAAGTTTCCCCCGTCCGCACCGCAGCCACCTGGCCTTGCTGATCCACCTTCACCACCTCGGAGTTGTTCGAGGCGTACAGAACCTGGTCGCTGATGTCCTCCTGTTGGCCATTCGAGAGGTGAGCGGTCACCAGCAGCCGGTGCTTACCTTCCGGAGCCAGCACCACTTCGCGAGGCTCCACCTCGACCCGCACCACCCGCACGCCCTCCTTGTCGCCTTCCTCACCGAACGGCGCACCGTTCCGCACCCAGTTCAGGATCGTTTCGTAGTCAGCCGAGTTCGGACGCAACGGCTGCCCGCCTCCGTGCGAAACACCCATCGTCGCTTTCATCAACAGCAGGCTCTTCTCGGGCTCCTTCAGGTTGACCCGCGGGATTTGTTCACCCTTCTCCGTGGTCAGGACCTGGTACGTCCCCCCTTCCACAATCCACTGGTAGTCATCGCGGGCGTACAGCGCGTTCAGAGACAGCTTGAATCCGCCCTTTCCTTTCACACCCCCGTGACAGGAGCTGTCATTGCAGCCGCGCTTGGTAAGGATTCCGCCAATATCACGGGCGAAGCTGAACGGGCGGATCTCCTGCGAGCCCGCTACCCGAGCGTCGGTCTTGACCGACCGCCCTTCCAACGACGCCGTCAAGACTACGCTCCCGTCGGCCAGCGCCACTACTCGCCCCTCGGCATCCACCTTCGCCACCTCTGGAATCAGAAATCGAGAACCGGCTCTCGGCGGTCACGTCTCGCTCCAGACCATCGCTGTATTTCCCAATGACCAGGAAATGCTGGAACGCCTTCGCTCCCCACAGCGTTCGATCCTGCGGTATCAATCGCAAGGACCGCAGTTTGGGAGGGGCAGGCCCGGCCTGGGAAGCGCTCGACAGGCCCAGAACGGCCCCAACCAACAGGACCGCCCATCGTCTTTTCTGTCCGCCCAACATTGTGTTCCCTAGCGCCTCCTCAGCTCACCCGCTATGGTTCTTTCTTGGATCCTTCTTTTTCGGACCCCTCCGGCGCATCCCCTTCCGTTGCATCTGGCTTCACGACCGGCTTCAACACTGGCTTCAACACCATTAAGGGAACCTCTCGAACCAGCGCGGGCGTGCCGATCTTCCCTTCCACAACAGGCCGGGCCATCACACGCAGCACCTGCGGGAGGCGCGTCAGCGGAGCGTCGGCGCTCGCCGCGAGCAGAATGATGGCTTTCTGACTCTTCGGCAAATACAGCTCTTTCGCACCGTCATTGAGTGGAGGTGGCGTCTCTTCTTCTACTTGGGTCGCGGTGGAAACACGGACTCCCGGCGGGAGATTCTCCACTTCCAGCGAGATGTCACCGGAGTAGCCTTCTTCCTGCTCGGTGATGACTGTGAGTTTTGCGGCCTCCCCGCGAGCCAGATTGATTCGGCTTTCCATTACATCGATCTTGCCCATGTGAGGGATCTGGGGCCGGATCAGGATTCGGTACCGAAAGCTGGAGCTACCGTTCCGCGCTGTCAGGTCCCTCACCTGAACGAGGTACTCTTCGTCGCCGCCGAACGAGTAGATCGTCTTTGGCTCGATTCGTTTGATCCAGTCATCGCCGTCGCCTGCGATCCACCGGTAAATGTTCGTCACCAGCTCCCGCTCCCCGTTTGCCTCCATCACTCTGATCTTCGGGTTGAAGACGGGCGGAGACGCATCCGGTGTCTCGATTTCGAAGGCCAGCTTCTGCGTTCCTGCCACGCGAATCTTGTAGAAATCAACGTCACCAGGGCGGTCAATGGCGCCTTCCAGCAGTGCCGGAACCCTCACTTCGATCGCCTGGCTGGGCGCATCGTTGGGTTCTTGCTCGGCCGCGCGAACAGCGGCGTCACTCGCAGATGCCGGATCTTCGCTCTGCGCCTTTGGCACATCTGGCCCAGTTGTCTGCGCGCCGGACGAAGTGCTTTCCCCCGCAGCCTTCTCGGCTTGCTGCGTCGGCACGGTTCGGGAGAGCAGCAACTCCGGACGACTTGGCTCCAGCTTTCGCTCGAAGGAGCGCTTGAAAACGTCCACCGCGAAGGATTCCTCCGGAAGGACGGGCGGAGCGTCCGCAGGGCCTGCCAGGAGCTGGTACGAGTATTGAGGACGGTAAATGTTGAGGAAGGAGCTCACGGCCAGCAAGTACCGGCCGGACTTCGGAAAACGGTAGCGAAGGACGCTCACTGGTTCCAGCGCGATCGGTGGGTAGACGACCGCGAGCCGTCGCCCGCGATTGGCGTCGAACCAGCTGCTGCCGGGTTCCTCCAGCGTGAGCTGCGGCCCAAATTGCCGGCCCGCTCCGAGGCCGTCTCCGCCGGAGCGCATCACAGCGACGAACCGAAGCTCCTGGCCTTCGTCAACCTCGAACGAGTAGTAGTCGAGCTGTCCTTCCTCGCTGATCCGCCCGGTGACCACCGCCGGCAGAGTCAGAGGCTGCGCGTCCGGCGGTGTACTGTGCGGGTTGCGTGTTTCGAGGACTACCGGCCTAGTATGGACAAAGAAGGAGAACTGGTTGGAAACACCCTTGGGAGACACCAGCCGTAGCGAGTGGCGCCCGGGCGGGGCGGCCGGGTCCACATTCACTTTCACCACAACCCGGTGGCCGCGGAGTCCCTTTTTCACTTCCGCTTCATCCTCGGGCGTTATTTTCAGCTTGATCTCTTCGACCGTTTCCACCTTCCCCGTCAGCAAGGGAGTGCTGAACCAAACCGCATGAGTGCCCTCCAGAACCCGGCCTTGAAGCTCGACTTCGACACTTGATCCTTGCTGTGCTGCCGTCGGGAAGATAGAGAGCAACTCCGGGGTCTTGGGTCGGTCTTTCTCCTTCGCCTCCGCCGCGCCAAGCGGCACTTGGGCCACGAGCAGGCAACAGAAAAAAAGCGCCGGGATGGACGTACGCCTCCGCGGTGTTACGCTATGCACTGACGGTCGCGCTCTCTGCATTTTCAGAAGCACCCCCTCAAATGAGCACCCCTGCCACTCTGTCGTCGGTAGCCTACGTGCAGGCCTATCTGCCTCCGGAGCATCCCACTTGATATGTTCTAACTTATTGACTCTAAATGTCAAGGCATTTCAGGATGCGGCGCAGACGCACCCCGTTGGCGCCTTGAATCCGAGGCCGGGCTATGGAGCAAGAAGAGAGCGCCTACAGCAGGTATTTCAGGTCGGTCTGTTATCATTGACACTGTTTCTGCTCGACAATCGCAGGGAAATTGTCAAAGTACTTGCCTGAGCCCGAGGGCAGGCCCGAAGGCCTCCCCGATTCGAACCAACGAGCGAGGTTTTCAGATGAAGATTCGAAAAGTGCAGATCTGCATCATTGTGAAGGACCTGGAAGCGGCTATGGAGAAATACCAGCGCCTGTTCGGAGTTGGACCCTTTTCCGTCTATACGGTCGACACATCGAAGATGCGCGGAGTCACCTACCGCGGACAGCCCGCGAACTACCTGGAGCGGTTGGGCATCGCCAATTTCGCCGGCGTCCTGCTGGAACTTCTCGAATTCCAAGGAGGCGAGAGCATCTACAAGGAGTTTGTGGACAAGCACGGCGAAGGCGTGCAGCACATCGGGCTGGTTGTCGAGGACTATAAGGTTGCTTTCCAACAGATGCTCGACCAGGGATTCCACCACTCTCAGGGCGGTCCGATTGAGGGTCTAAACAGAGACGGGAGCTTTGACTTCTTCGACACCGAGCAGCAGATGGGAACTACTTTCGAGCTACTGGACTTCCCGGAGCAACTGGCGGCGAGCACGAACCTGGAGGTGTGAACCGTGCCGGCCAAGTAGCAAGCAGCCTGCATTGGCCACGCCTGATCTTTGGAACTACAGGAGGTGGACATCTTGAGCTTTTCCCGTCGTAGATTTCTGAAAGGACTGGCCGTTTCTGCAACAGTACCCGCGGCTCCGGCACGAACGGAGCAGGCCACGACGCCAGATGTATGCGTTAAACCGCAAAAGGAAACACACGAATTCGACGTGGTGGTCATCGGCGGCGGATCGGCAGGTTGCGTCGTAACTAATCGGCTTTGCGAAGGGTCGAATCTTTCGGTTTGTCTGGTCGAAGGGGGACCAGATTACGGACCTGTGAACAGTGGTCAGTGGCCGGCGGAGTTGCTGGACGTCCGATATCCGCCCCCTACGCACGACTGGGGATACTTTGAAGAGCGCTGCGGCAGCAGGATCGCACCGGAATCCCGTGCAAGAGTGATCGGCGGGTGCTCCTCACACAACATGGGCGCAGCAATGTGGGGACTGCCCGACGACTACGACCGGTGGGCGCGCGCCGGGAATCCCGGTTGGACTTACGCAGAACTCCAGTCGGGCATCGATCAAGTCGAGAAGGCCAGCAACGGTCCGGCGGCCTCGTATCGCGGCCACGATGGGCTGCTGCCCACCCAACTTCTTACAGACACGCAACTGAACCTTTGGTCGCGGTCATTTTTAGAATCAGCCCACGCGGCTGGGTTCGAGCGACTGCACGATTTAAGCGCTCCACGTCCAACTGAAGGTGTAGCGCCTCTCCATCTTAGCGCCCGCAATGCGGTTCGCTGGAACGCGGCGGTCGCCTTTCTAGACCCCGTCCGGAAGCGGCGCAATCTTACGATTCTCGACAATTTCTTGGCAGACCGGTTGTTGATTCACCAGGATAAAGCTATCGCGCTGCTCGGCCGGCGTGGAGACAACGTGGTGGAATTGCGCGCATCGCGGTTTGTCTTCTGCGCCGGGACCTACGGTTCGCCTGCGATTCTCATGCGCAGTGGCATCGGTCCGGCAAAGCACCTTACGGAATCGGGAATAGCGGTGCAGATGGAGTTACCGGGGATCGGGCGGAACTTGCAGGACCACCCTGGTGTGGTCGTGCTTTTCCAGCGCACACGGGTGGCCAGCAAGGCGCTCAAAGAAGAGCTCGCCAGCTGCCGGTTCTATGCGGCCCAGGCCATGCTGCGCGTGCGCAGTCCCTACGCGCAGGATGGGTTTGACCTGCATTTGCCGGCCGTGCAACGCCTGAACGGGAATGGGGAGTGGATCTCCGCCGTTGTGGTCTTCAACGTGGCGCCACGCTCACGCGGCCAGGTCCAGTTGCTTGGGCCCGAGCCGCAATTGCCGCTTCGCATTCAGAAGAGATTTTTGACCGATCCAGAGCAGCAGGACATTGCCGCGCTTGCACACGGGATACAGGTAGCCCGTCGGGTGGCACGCCAGAAGCCCTTGGCAGGTGCCGTTGCCCGAGAAGTTTTCCCGGGGGAAACTGTCCGAAAAGAAACTGAGGTTCACGCCTATATTCGGCGGATGCTAAGGAACTATAACCACGCCTGTGGGACGTGCAAGATGGGCCCCGGCTCCGACCCCGCCGCGGTAGTCGATAGTTCTGGGCGGGTGCACGGCATCTCAAATGCATGGGTCGCGGACGCCTCCATAATCCCGCACATTCCGCGGGTCCCTATCAATTTGACCTGTATGCTCATCGGGCTGCGCATCGCCGATAAACTTCTGTCGCGGCGTACCGGCTGAATCCTCGGGGGTCACATCGCCCCGATAACCAAAGATTAAAGCCGGAGTTTCCGTTCTAAGGCCAGTACAGGTCAGGTGTCTTTTTCCTGTTCGCGATGGTGGCCGATAAGCATTAGTACAAGTTGTGCCTGAAGGCGTCCTAGTGGGCCACTGGAATATGTTGCATTGAACACTTTTCGATCGCGCAAGATGAAATTGGCAGGTTGGAAGTAACCGTGCTCACTATCAAAGTAACCACCGATCTTGTCGGCTTCTTTCCGCACATCCAGCCCGTAAATTACCGGAAAAGTGAGGTTGTGCTTTTCAACCATTTTTCGCCCGTGTTCCTCTTTATCGACCGATAATGCGACGAGGCCGATACCTCCTTTCCTGAACTCTTCCTGATGTCCACCGAAGTCTGCCAACTGCAGATTACAGAAGGGTCACCAATGTCCACGATAGAAAAGCACAACATTCCATTCTTGTCTCAAATCTTCGGGGATCGTCAAACTACTCCCGCCCACAACAGGACCGCTCACATTTGGGAATAGGTCGCCATTATCCAGTCTCATAGAAACCTCCTGCGGCAGAACGCAGATTTAACCGGAATTTCCATTATGGCCTCCCGACGGGAGGAAGTGTAGATAAAGATATAGAGAACACCAGATCAACACGAAGGCCCTGCTCCGGAAAGTTTCATGCGGCGGAGCACCGCGCGCCCTGTGGAAAGGCGCAGGGGCAGGGGCTGATGATGTATACTGCCGGCGGGAGTCAGCGTATATGGCGAAGCAGCGCAACGGCAGACTCACGACGCCGCTGATCCGCGAGAACGGCAGCCTCCGTCCTGCCAGTTGGGAGGAGGCGCTCAACCGGGCGGCGGAAGGCTTTCAAACGGCGGTTCAAAAGCGGGGCCCGCAGACGTTCGGGATGTTCAGTTGCTCCAAGACCACCAACGAACTGAACTTCCTGGCCCAGAAGTTTGCCAGGACGGTTATTGGGAGCAACAACATCGACAGTTGTAACCGAACTTGACACGCCCCCAGCGTCGTCGGTCTGGCGACAGTATTTGGGGCGGGCGGGGGCACCAGCTCCTACCGGGAAATTGAGGAAACCGACCTCATCATTTTGTGGGGGTCCAACGCCCGGGACACGCATCCCATCTTCTTCCATCACGTGCTGAAGGGAGTGCAGGAGGGCGCAAAGCTGTTGGTGGTGGATCCTCGCCGCACCAGTTCCGCACAATGGGCGGACCTGTGGCTGGGGCTGGATGTCGGCGCCGACATCGCGCTGGCCAACGCCATGGCCCGCGAGATTTTGGTTTCGGGTCTGGAGAACCGTGGCTTCATCGAGCGCGCGACCAGCGGCTTCGACGAGTACCGCGCTTGCGTGGAACGCTACACGCTCGAATACGCCGAGCAGGTTTGTCGCGTGCCGGCGGCCCAGATTCGGGAAGCTGCCCATGCCTACGCGAAGGCGGAACGCGCACAGATCTGCTGGACACTGGGTATCACTGAGCACCACAACGCCGTGGACAATGTACTGGCGCTGATCAATCTGGCGCTTCTCACCGGGCACGTCGGCCGCTACGGGTCCGGTTTGAACCCGCTCCGCGGGCAGAACAACGTGCAGGGGGGCGGCGACATGGGTGCCCTTCCCGACCGATTGCCCGGCTTTCAGCACGTGGAGAATGACGGGCTGCGCGGGAAATTCGAGCAGGCCTGGGGAGTAAAGGTGCCGGCTAAACACGGCTGGCGCCTGAACGAAATGTTCGACGCCATGGAGCGGGACGAGCTGAGTGCGCTGTACGTGATTGGAGAGAACCCTGCTAACTCTGAAGCCGACCAGCATCGGGCCATACGGCTTCTCGAGGGATTGGAGTTTCTGCTGGTCCAGGATCTCTTGCTCACCGCCACCGCAAAAATCGCCGACGTGGTTCTGCCGGCGGCTGCGGGGTGGTGCGAATCGGAGGGGACCGTCACCAGCAGCGAGCGCCGAGTGCAGCGGGTGCGGCGAGCTCTGGACTCACCTGCCGAGGTCCGCGACGACCTGGAAATCCTGTGTGAGCTGGCGAGGCGCCTGGGCCATGAGTGGGGCCAGCCCAGCGCAGAGAACATTTGGAACGAAGTACGTCGTCTGAGCCCGATGCATACGGGCATGAGCTATGCCCGTCTGGAGCAAATGGGTGGAATTCAGTGGCCCTGCTATGACGAGTCGCACCCCGGTGAACTGTATTTGCATGGCCGGCTCTGGGCCACTCCGTTGGTGGGCCCCCGGGCGCCGTTCAGCGCGGTCGAATACGAGCCGCCTGTGGATCGCCTGGATGAGCAGTACCCGATTCGGCTGACCACTGGCCGCCGCCTGGATTCCTACAACACAGGCGTTCAGACCGCCCGCTACACCTCCCCGCTGCGCCGGGGTGAGACGCTCGATCTGTCTGCGGAAGATGCCCGACGGTACGGCATTTCCGAAGGTGAGAAAGTGCGCATCAGCTCCCGTCGCGGATCGGTGGTGGCGCCAGTTCGGTTTGATACCGGCTTGCGCCCCGGCCTGGCGTTCATGACGCTGCACTTCCCCGATGAGGTGGCCACTAACGAATTGACCCTGGACGCCGTGGACCCGAAGTCCGGAACCTCGGAGTTCAAGGCCACCGCGATTCGCATCGATAGGCTAGACAGAAAGCTGGACGCCACGCCGCAGGCTGACGCCACGCCGGCTCGGGAAGCGGTCAAGTCCACATAATCAGCAACGGAAACCTAATTGGACCTTCACTTTACCTCGGCCGAACCCACCACGGAGGAAAGATCGGCGGTTGACCAGGCACTTGCGTCATCCAAGGAGACGGCCCGTCACCTGCTCTTGCCGGTCTTGCATTCCATCCAATCGCGGATCGGTTGGATCAGCGCGGGCGCCCTCAACTATGCCTGCCAGCGCCTCGAGGTTCCTCCGGCTGAGGCTTTCGGGGTGGCGGATTTCTACGGGTTGTTCTCGCTCACGCCGCGGCCTCCGAAAGTGGTGCACGTCTGCGATGACATTTCCTGCCAGACCCGCGGAGCTGCCGAGTTGTGTGAGCAACTGGAGCGCACCCACGGCCCGGCGGGGGCGCCGGGCGTAGACGGCCGCGCCACCTGGCTGCGAAGCCCCTGCCTGGGTTTGTGCGAGCGCGCACCGGCGGCGCTGGTTTCGGCTGCCGGGGAGACCCCATGGGAGAAGGTGCTGGCTCCAGCCAAGGCGGAAACGGTCCTGGGGATTTTGAGCGGGACTAAGGCGACGGAGGAAGGTCCACCGGACGTCTTTGATGCCAGCGTTTCAGTGCCGCAGGCTGGCCAGCCCCTCTACGTGGAGCTGCGCTTGCTCGGTCGCATCGGCAAAGGGGACCCGGAGAGCCTCGACGACTATAAGTCCCAAGGTGGCTACCAAGCGCTCGAGCGGGCGCTGGCCATGGGTCCGGAGGCCGTGGTCCGTGAGGTGACCCAATCCAAGTTGTTGGGCCGAGGCGGGGCTGCGTTTCCGGCCGGCCAGAAGTGGAGCGCGCTGTGTGCGAGCCGGTCTGCGCAGCGCACGCAGTACCTGGTCTGCAACGCCGACGAGTCCGAACCGGGAACTTTCAAAGACCGCGTGCTCATGGAGGGAGATCCATTTGCCATCGTTGAGGCGATGACGATCGCCGGTTTTGCCACCGGGTGCGAGCGCGGTTATCTGTACATTCGCGGCGAATACCCGCTGGCCACCGAGCGGCTGGCGCACGCCATTGGCGCAGCCCGGAAACAGGGATTGCTGGGTGAAGACATCCTGGGACGCGGCGTCCGCTTCGACATCGAGATGCGGCGCGGCGCGGGCGCCTACATCTGCGGCGAGGAGACGGCGCTGTTCAATTCCATTGAAGGCTATCGTGGAGAGCCGCGAAACAAGCCGCCGTTCCCGACCCAGGTGGGGCTGTTCGGCCAGCCCACGCTGGTGAACAACGTGGAAACGCTCGTCAACGTGCTCGGGATCGTGCTGGAAGGTGGCGGCGCCTACGCCGCCCTGGGGACCGAGCGCTCCACGGGCACCAGGCTGTTTTGTCTTTCCGGCCACATTACGCGTCCCGGCATTTATGAGACCCCGTTTGGCACTACGCTCGGTGAGTTGATTGATCTGGCTGGTGGAGTCGGGGGGAGCGGAAAGCTGCAGGCAGTGCTGCTGGGTGGCGCGGCGGGTGCCTTTGTGTCGCCCCAGGAGATGGACATCCCCCTGACGTTTGAGGGAACCCGCGCCAGGGGAGTCACGCTTGGCTCCGGCGTCGTAATGCTGTTTGACGACACGGTCGATCTGGCAAAGATCCTGCTGCGGATCGCCGCTTTCTTCCGTGATGAATCTTGCGGGCAGTGTGTCCCGTGCCGGGTCGGAACGGCCCGGCAGGAGGAACTGTTGCACCGGCTCGCCAGTGGCAGCCTCTTGGGGCAGCGCCAGGACGAGCTGGCCCTGCTGCGGGAAATGGGGCAGGCGATGCGCGACGCTTCCATCTGCGGATTGGGGCAGACCGCCTCGAGCGCCATCGAGTCGGCTCTTGCTCGCTGGGAACTGTTCGGGGCCACTGGGAGCCGTCCAGGAAAGGAGGCAACGTGAGTTCTGAAGCACCCTCGCCTCTGACACCCGTACCGGCCGGCCCGTTGCCCGTGATTCCGGCGTCGCGTTCCAGGCAGCCGATTGAGATCACCATTGATGGCCAGACCCTATCGGTGCCGGAAGGCACCACGCTGCTCGAAGCGAGCCGCCGTCTGGGAATCTCCACGCCCACGCTCTGCTATCTGGAAAACCTGACGCCGGTCAATGTCTGCCGCATCTGTGTCGTGGAACTGGAAGGCTCCAGAGTCCTCGTGCCAGCCTGTTCGCGAAAGGCCGAACCGGGGATGTTGGTGAAGACCGATAGCGAGCGGGTTCGTTTGAGCCGCCGCCTGATCCTGGAGTTTCTGGCCTCCTCGGTGGACGTTTCCACTGCGCCCCAATTGCAGGCATACATGGAGCAATACGGGGCGCGGCCGGAGCGGTTCGGCCCCCCAGCGGCCGCATCGGGCGCGGGCGTGCGCGATGCCGCCCGTCCGGGCGTGCACCCGCCGCCCGCGGAAACAGCCGCGGCCTCGGTGGGGCAGCCGGTCAAGGTAGACAACGATCTCTACGTCCGCGATTACGGCAAGTGCATCCTCTGCTACAAGTGTGTGGAGGCTTGCGGCCGGGACGCGCAGAACACGTTCGCCATCGCCGTTGCCGGGCGCGGATTTGACGCGCGGATCTCGACCGAGTACACCGTGCCGCTGCCGGACTCGGCCTGCGTTTACTGCGGCAACTGCATCGGGGTCTGCCCGACTGGGGCGCTGATGTTCAAGCGCGAGTATGACATGCGACAGGCGGGAGTCTGGGATGAGTCCAGGCAGAGCGAAACAGATACCATCTGCCCCTATTGCGGCGTGGGCTGCACGGTGACCTTGCGGGTCCAGGACAACCGGATTGCACGTGTGACTTCCCCTCTCGATCAGGACGTGACGCGCGGCCACCTGTGCATCAAGGGCCGCTTTGGGTGGCAATTCGTCGATCCATCAGGGTCTCCCTAGAAAACTCAACTTTGCTTAGCGTCGTGATTAGTGCTTGACCAGGACGGTGATCGTCTTGCGCCCCGTCACCACCGAGGGCAGCGGCTCCAGTTCGCTTTCGGCGAGAGTGGAAACCGAGGAGGTGGCGATGTTGCTGCTGACCGACGGTTCGTTGGCCATGACTCGCGCCAGGGAGGGTGGCGGCGAAGGAAATTGCGCGCCGTGCAGCAGGAAAGCAGTTTGGGGACGCGACAGGCGCACGTACAGGCGGTTGTTCCTGCGCAGCTTGTTGATGGCGCGCACCAGCTGGGCGGGTGTCTTTGGAGTGAAGCCGCCCGGCAGTTGGCGCACCTCGGCCAGGTTCAACGAACTGCCGTCGGCTACCGTAACTTGCAGAGGCCCCGGACCCAGACTGGGCGGAATTTCCACCGGCACCTTCTTCACCGTCTCCCGGCCATCTTCCGCGCGCAGCACCGCAGTGATTTCCAGACGCTCGCCGGGGCGCACTTCGCGTTTGTTGCTCCACACTTGGTCGAGCGAGGCCAGGCGCCGCCGATCGCTGGAAACAATCTCGAGGTCCACGCCGCGCACTTCCACGGTGGGGAAGCCACTCTGCAGCAGCAAGGCCAGCGGCACGGCGGTGGTCAGGGCAGCCAGCATCGGGGCCTGGGCGTTGGCTGCAAACATATTCTCCACCTTAACTGGCGGCAGCCCGTCTAGCATGATGGTCCCACGGATGGCCAGCGACGATTCGCCCACGAGCCGCTCGGTGGCGTCCAGCGTCCCGAAGACTGCCAACTGAAGCAGAAACGGCGAGAGAAAGCGATCGTTCACAATCTCGAACTGATAACGCATCTCCCGGTTCCCGTTGGAGCGCAGCTTGATGCGAACCGGGATCATGCGCGCTTTCTCCCCGATGACCCCTAGTACCCCGATGGAACGGTCCCGGCGGATCACGCCCAGAGCCCGCCCAGGCGCCGAAATCTTCAGCGAGGTACGCTGGCTAGGGAGCAGCGCCACCACGCGCGAAGCCGAAAAAGGCATCTGGGTAGGGCCCGCTGACAGGAACCGGTGGCCAAAGGCGTAGATTCGGTCGCCCTCGCGGTGGGTAATGGTCCCGTCGGCGTTCACCCCCAGATCGCCGCGGATCAACTGCACGCTGATCATCGAGCCGGGCGCCGGTTTGGCCGCCTCAGCTACCGCGGGTGATGCGACCTCGTGAGAATCGCCGGCACCCTCGCCGGTACCTTGGCCACTTTGGGAGGACGAGCCGCTGCCGGCGCCTCGCAGCGGAACGAGTCCCAGGGCGCGGAACTGCCCGGCGAACCGCTCCAGAGTGCGCGAGGGGAAACCAGAGAGAATCAGTGGAGTAGCAATCCGGGTCAGCCGCGGCCGGTCAGGCGAAAGCAGCACGCTCGGGTCGACCGCCGCGGGCACCAGGGTGTCCGCAAGGGGCGGCAGCCCACCTAGCAGCCGAACTTCGCTGCCTGAAGCGGTCGGCACCCAATGCAGGTTGGTTTTGAGGAGCGACGGACCCTGGCCGGCTCCCGCTCTCTCCAGCACCTTCACCATCTGCTCGATGGGCCGGATGCCGGCAATGGGCTCGGTGGAGAATGGGAAACTCAACGCCACCGCCCCCACCAGCTTGCCGTCAATGTAAACGGGGCTGCCGCTCATGCCCGCCATCAACCCGGTTTTTTCCAACGGACCGCCGGACAATCGGGCGAGAATGATGCTCTGTTTCGGCCCCACGTTGTCGAGCACTCCCAGGATTTCCACTTGGAATTCTTCCACCGTGGTCCCGGCGAAAACCGTCCGGCCCACGCCTTTCATCCCTTGCTTCACGTCTTTCAGCGGGAAAAGGGCCACCTTGGCCGGCTGTTCTGCGGCGGCCAACAACACGGCAGCCAGCGTCAAAACGATCCCGGGTAGCAACTGGCGGCGCACCATGCGGTTTCCTAACTCTATACTACCTTAACGCCGAGACCGGAGGGGAACGGTGCCCTGGTCATGGGGAGAACTGCTGTAGCCTAAAAAGGCCAACTGCATCCGGTTCGGCGGCGTCGGGCGCCAGCTGTGTGTTTGAGGGCGCTCAAGGCTGGGGGTGTCGGCTGCTATAATCGCACCTTCACGATGTCACTTGAAAACGAACTGTTTCGCCAGCGGAGGGAGAAGTTGCAGGCCATCCAGGCGCTGGGTCTGGCACCCTACCCGCACAAGTTTGTCGCCTCGCACACCATCCCCGAAGTGGTCGAACGCTGGGACGCATCCACTACCGAGGAGCTGGCCTCAAGCCAACCGGCGGTCCGCTTGGCCGGTCGCATCCTTGCCCTGCGCCTGCACGGCAAAACGGGGTTCGCCGACCTGGTGCAAGGCGGGCGGAAGCTGCAGGTCTACGTGCGGCAGGATGGGGTCGGCGAGGCCGGCTTCGACCTGTTCGGGCTGCTGGACCTGGGCGACTTTGTTGGCGCCATCGGGCATTTGTTCCGCACCCGCAAGGGAGAGCTGAGCGTGCGCGTTGAGTCGCTGGAATTCCTGGCCAAAGCCCTGCTCCCTTTACCAGAGAAATGGCACGGGTTGCAGGATGTGGAGACCCGCTACCGCCAGCGCTATCTGGATTTGCTAGTCAGCCCGGAGGTGCGCGAGATCTTCCAGCGCCGAAGCCGCATTATCAGCGCGTTGCGCCGCGCCCTGGAGGCGCGCGCCTACCTGGAAGTGGAAACGCCGATGATGCAACCGCTGGCGGGCGGAGCCGTGGCCCGTCCCTTCCGCACCCATCACAACGCCCTCGACCTGGACCTGTATTTGCGTGTGGCGCCGGAACTCTACCTGAAGCGCCTGACGGTTGGCGGGCTAGACCGCGTCTTCGAAATCAACCGCAACTTCCGCAACGAAGGGATCTCCACCCAGCACAACCCCGAGTTCACAATGCTGGAGTTCTACCAAGCCTACAGCGATTACCGGGACCTGATGGAGCTGACCGAACAGATGCTGACCGAGGTGGTGCGTGACGTGACCGGCAACCCCAGCGTGCAGTACGGCAACCACACGATTGACTTTGCCCACTGGACGCGCCTGTCGCTGCCTGAGGCCATTGCGCGCTTCTGGCCCGAGGAGGCCACCCGGCCTGGTCTGGAAGGATTGCGCGACTTTTCGGGCGTGCCCGCTACTGTAGCGGCCTATAACGGCTGGGCCGAGCGCCAGCCGGAACCCCCTACGCGCCTGGTCATGCCCCCTGACACGCCACCCGGGGTGCTCCTCGGCTCGCTGTTCGAACTGGTGGCCGAGCGCCACCTGATTCAGCCCACCATTGTCTTCGACTTTCCCAAGGCAGTCTCGCCGCTCGCCAAAGCCAAACAAGACGAGCCGGAATGGGTGGAACGCTTCGAGGTGTATGCCGGGGGAATGGAACTGGCCAACGCCTATTCAGAGCTGAACGACCCGGTGGAGCAGTATCGCCGCTTCCAGATGCAATTGGCCGCCCGCCAGGCGGGGGACCTGGAGGCCCACGCCATGGACGAAGACTACGTCCGCGCCCTCTGCCACGGCCTGCCGCCGGCGGCTGGCGAAGGCGTCGGTATAGATCGGCTGACGATGCTGTTGACTAATTCCCAATCCATTCGCGAGGTGATTCTATTCCCGCTCCTCCGCCCCGAAGGCACCGTGGAAATCGCCGCCGAAGTGGCCGCGGCTGCAACTTAGCCTGCGGGTTTCCGGCGTGCTTCGTTGCAACCGCCTACCGAGCGGTGCCGAGTCCATGGAGGGCCCAGCCCAGCAAGACCGCTGCCAATAGGAGCATCCGGCCCTTCACTTTCCGTGTGATAGCATTGCGAATTGCGGAGCGAGAAGGAGAACCAGGCAGCGAGAAAATGCATACCGAAACAATTGAGGCGGTCGGTCACCTGATTGACTCCCACCTGCTGGAAGCGGTATTCGACAAGGTGATCGAGCACGGCGCCAAGTTCGAGATCGTCAAGTTCGAGATTGGCCGCACCAACGAACAGTTCTCGCACCTGGTGATGAAGGTGCATGCGGAAGAGGCCACGGTCCTGGACGGGCTGCTGGAAGATCTGCTGGCTCTGGGGTGTTACCGCACCGCACAGGACGATGCGCTACTGCGCGCCTGCGACCAGGACGGATGTGCGCCGGAAGATTTTTACTCGACCACCAATCACCACACCCAGCTTCTCCACGGAGGCCACTGGATCACGGTGGCGCGACAGCGGATGGACGCGGCCATCGTGGTGCGAGACGGGGGGGCCGCCTGCGTCCGGCTGCGGGATCTGCGCGCCGGTGACCCGGTGGTCTGCGGCCCCGGGGGCCTGCGGGTGCTGCCCGATTTTAAGCAGCGCGACCGCACCGGCTTTGGCTTCATGTCCAGCGAGGTGTCGTCGGAGCGGCGGGTGGAATTGGCGGCGGCACGTACTGCCGAAATGATACGGCGCACGCACACCCAAGGCGGGAAGACTGTGGTGGTGGCCGGGCCCGTGGTGGTGCACACCGGGGCCGCCGACGCGCTGGCCACTCTGGTTCGTCTCGGCTACGTCAATGCTCTGTTGTCCGGTAACGCGCTAGCCGTACACGACGCCGAGCATGCCTTGTTCGGCACCTCGCTTGGCATCCACCTGGAGCGTGGCGCGGCCGCCGAGCACGGTCACAGCAACCACATGCGCGCCATCAACCTGGTGCGCAGGGCCGGCGGCCTGCGCGCCGCCGTCCACGCCGGCTTGCTCTGCCGCGGCATCCTGTACGAATGCGTGCGTCGCCAGGTGCCATTCGTGCTGGCCGGCAGCATCCGCGACGACGGGCCCATGCCGGAGACCATTACGGATGCGAGCAGCGCCCAGGATCTCTATGCGCAGCACCTAGAGGATGCAGCCCTGGTCCTGTGCCTGGGCACGATGCTGCACTCGATCGGTGTGGCCAACATGCTACCTTCCTGGGTTCCGCTGGTGGCGGCAGACATCAATCCGGCCGTGGTGACCAAGATCGCCGATCGTGGGTCTTCTCAGACCATCGGGCTGGTGACCGACGTGGGCCTGTTCCTCCACCTGCTGGAACGAATGCTCACCGAATAGGGCTAAACATCTCAGTCTCTGACTTTGCACCTCAGACTTTGGACTAGAATGAAAGCGTGCCGTTCGAGCTCTGGGTTGCGCTGCGCTACCTGAAGGCCCGCCGCAGCGATGCGGTGCTGTCGGTCATTACCGCCATCTCGATCATCGGCGTCACCGCCGGAGTGGCCTCGCTGGTGATCGCCCTGGCCATTACCAACGGATTTCGCCGCCACCTGGAGCAGAGCTTGCTCAGCGCCATCCCCCACGTCAACCTCCTGCGCATCGACACCGAAGGCATCGCCAACTGGCGCGAGCTGGCGCAGCAACTGGAAGCCGAGCCGGACGTGGTGGCAGCCGCGCCGGCCGTCTATGCGCAAGTGCTGCTCTCCGGGTCCGTCCGGTCCCAGGGGGCGATGCTCAAGGGAGTAGTGCCGGAGATGGAGCTGCGCGCCGGAGACCTGCTGCGGCACCTGAGCGAGGGCAGCATCGCGCCGCTGGCCGAACCGCTCGTCCCCGGCCAGGCACCACCGCTGGTGCTCGGCAAGGAGCTGGCCGATGCGCTGGGCGTGCGCACCGGCGATTTCATCACAGCCACTTCGCCGCGCGGCCGGTTGTCGCCGATCGGGGAGTTTCCCCGCTACCAGCGCTTCCGCGTGGTGGGCGTGTTCGACAGTGGCTTCTTCAACTTCGATGCCGAGTGGGCCTTCACCTCGCTGGAGGCCGCGCAGCGCCTGTTCCTGCTGGGAGACGTGGCCAGCGCTGTCGGCCTGCGCGTGGTCGACCTCTACCAAGCGCCGACGGTCGCCGAACGGGTCAAGCGGCAGGCCGGCGCTGGCTTCGGTGCCACCAACTGGATCGAGCAGAACCGCACCCTGTTCCGTGCGCTGCAGTTTGAGAGGACCGTTACCATTTTGATCATCGGCCTCATCGTCTTTGTGGCCGCGCTGAACCTGTTCATCCGCCTCTACCTGCTGGTGGTGGAAAAGAACCGCGATATCGCCGTGTTGATGGCCATGGGCGCGCAGATCGGACAGATTCGGCGGATCTTCCAGTACCAGGGTCTCTTCATTGGTGTGTTCGGCACGCTGCTGGGGTTGGCGACCGGCTATGCGCTTTCCTATTTTGGAAGCCACTACAAACTAATCCGGCTGGAAGCCGATATATACTCCATCAGCTACGTTCCATTTGAGGTCGGGGCGCTGGATGGCCTGTGGATCGGGGCGGCGGCGGTGCTGATCAGTTATGTCTCGACCATCTACCCGGCGCGGACCGCGGCGGCGATTGACCCAGCCGAAGCGCTGCGCTACGAGTAGTAGCCCCGGGGCCACCGGGTCGCGGAGGCCGAGGCCATAGAAAATTGGCGGTCGTGCTGAGAGCCGTAGAGCTGACAAAGAACTTTCGGTCCGGTTGGACGGAGATCACCGTCTTGGACGAGTTGCACTTGGAGGTGACCCGAGGCGAGATGCTGGCCATCATGGGTGAGTCCGGTGCGGGCAAGAGCACCTTGCTGCAAATCCTGGGTACGCTGGACAGGCCCACAACAGGTGAGGTATACTTTTCCGAGCAAGCTTTTTCCGGCTGGACTGGGAATGAGGTCACCAAGTTTCGGAACCGGGAGGTTGGGTTTGTTTGGCAGTTTCATTACCTGCTTCCGGAGTTTTCGGCCTTGGAAAACGTGAGCCTGCCGTTGCGCATCCACGGAGTCCGGCCGGTAGAAGCGGAACAACGCGGGCGGGAATTGTTGGCGGAGGTCGGGCTGGCGCAGCGGGCTCAGCACCGACCGGGAGAGCTATCCGGCGGCGAGCAGCAGCGGGTGGCTCTGGCCAGAGCGCTGGTGGGACGGCCCTCCCTGTTGCTGGCCGATGAGCCTACCGGTAGCCTGGATTATAAGACGGCAAACATGGTCTTGGACCTGATCGAGCAACTGCACCGCAGATACCAGCTCACCTCGGTGATTGCGACCCACAACGTCGCCGTGGCGCAGCGTTGCCAGCGGGTGTTGCAGCTGGAGGCCGGCCGTTTGCAGCCGGTTGTGAACCTGGCAGGACATCAGGTCTAGCCGAAGCATCACCCAGTTGGTTCCGCATTTTGCGGGTTTGGGTTGGCAGAGGAACCAGGCGGGCGGAAACAAGGCGATGTTCGAGCGATACACCGAGAAGGCCCGGCGAGTGATCTTTTTCGCTCGCTACGAGGCCAGCCAGTTTGGCAGTCCCTACATTGAGACCGAGCACCTGTTGCTGGGCCTGCTCCGCGAAGACAAGGCCTTAACCAACCGTTTCCTTCGTACCCACGCCTCGGTGGAATCGATCCGCAAGCAGATCGAAGGACACACCACGATGCGGGAGAAAGTCTCCACCTCGGTGGATCTTCCGCTGTCGCACGAATGCAAGCGCGTCCTGGCCTACGCGGCAGAAGAAGCCGAGAGGCTGAGCCACAAACACATTGGGACTGAGCATCTGCTCCTCGGACTTTTGCGCGAAGAGAAATGCTTCGCTGCCGAGATCCTTCACGAGCGCGGGCTACGGCTCTCCACCATCCGGGAGGAACTAGCTCGCCAACACAGTGAAAAAGTGTCCAGTCGCCCAAAAGAAAGTTCCCTTCTGGCCGAATTCAGTCGCGACCTGACGCAGGCTGCCATGGACAACGCGCTGGATCCGCTGATCGGCCGCGAAAATGAAGTCGAGCGCCTCATTCAGATCCTCTGCCGGCGCACCAAGAACAACCCGGTGCTGATTGGAGAGCCTGGAGTGGGCAAGACCGCCATTGTCGAAGGCATGGCCCAGCGCATTGATAGTGGCGATGTGCCCTCTTTCCTGGCCGAGAAGCGCATCCTGGGGCTGGACCTGTCGCTGATTGTGGCCGGCACCAAGTACCGCGGGCAATTTGAAGAACGTCTGAAGACCATCATGAAGGAGTTGATGGACAATCAGAACGTCATCATCTTCATTGACGAATTGCACACGCTGGTTGGAGCCGGTTCCGCCGAGGGTTCCCTGGATGCCGCCAACATTCTGAAGCCGGCGCTGTCGCGGGGCGAGATTCAGTGCATCGGCGCCACGACTCCCGCGGAGTACCGCAAGTCGATCGAGAGGGACCGGTCGCTGGAGCGTCGCTTCCAAGCGGTGAAGGTGCCGCCGCCCAACGAGGCCGATGCCGTCCAGATCCTCTACGGCATCAAGGATCGCTACGAGAAGTTCCACGCCGTCACCTACACGGACGAGGCGTTGGAAGTGGCCGTCTACCACTCCAGCCGCTACATCCCGGATCGCTTCCTACCGGACAAAGCGATTGACCTGGTGGACGAGGCCGGCGCGCGCGTCAAACTGCGCCAGACCACCCTGCCCGACGAACTGGCCGAAGTGCAGAAGCGCATCAAGTTCATCGTGCACCGGATGGAGAACGCCATCGCCAACCACGAGTTTGAGAAGGCGCGCTTTTACAGCGACGAGGAGCGGCGCGAGCGCGAGCACCTGCGGATCCTGCGCGAGAAGTACCATTTGGATGATTCCTCCACTGGCGTGGTCAGCAAGGAGGACATCGAGGATGTGGTATCGCGCTGGACGGGTGTCCCGGTCTCCTCGATCAAGGAAGAGGAGATGAGCAAGCTCCTGCGCTTCGAGGAGGAGCTGCACAAACGCGTCATCAGCCAGGACCAAGCGATTTCGGCGCTGGGCCGGGCCATCCGCCGCGCACGGGCGGGGTTGAAAAATCCGGCCCGCCCGGTGGGCTCCTTCCTGTTCCTGGGCCCCACGGGCGTGGGCAAGACGGAGGTCGCCCGCTGCCTGGCCCAATTCTTGTTCAGCACCGAGAAGGCGCTGATTCGCTTCGACATGTCCGAGTTCATGGAAAAACACTCGGTGTCCAAGCTGATCGGATCGCCGCCCGGCTACGTCGGCTATGAAGAAGGCGGCCAACTCACCGAGCGAGTGCGACGCTCCCCCTACTCGGTTATCCTTCTGGACGAGATCGAAAAAGCGCACCCGGACGTCTACAACATCCTGCTGCAGGTGTTCGAGGACGGCCAACTCACCGACGGGTTGGGCAATGCGGTGGACTTCAAGAACACCATCATCATCATGACCTCCAATATCGGCGCCCGCCACCTGCAGAAGCGTTCCAGCCTGGGCTTTCAGGCCAGCGAGGCTTCCAGCCAGGCCCAGGTGGAAGATCTGGTGCGCAGCGAGGTCAAGCGCACCTTCAACCCCGAGTTCCTAAACCGCCTGGACGAAGTGATCATTTTCAACTCGCTGACCGATGAGGACCTGTTGCGCATCGTCCTGCTGCTGGTTGAGCAGGTCAACGCCCAGCTGGCCCATCGTCAGATCTCGCTGCATGTCACCGAAGAGGCTGCGAAGTGGATCTTGGTGAAAACCTGCTCTGACCGCAGCTATGGCGCTCGCCCACTGCGTCGCGCTCTGCAGAAGTACCTTGAGGACCCACTGTCGGAAGCGCTGATCCAGGGCAGCATTCGCCGTCCCGCCTGCTTGGAAGTCTTTCTGCAGGGGGACAGCCTGTATTACCGTCCGGCGGACTCCACCACCGGCTCAGAAGAAACTGCCCTGTCTGAGCCCGTGTTGCTCTACAAATAGGTTGCTCTACAAATAAGTTTGGGGCGGCCGGCTCTCGCGCTCAGCCAGTCCTTTCCTTCTCTCCATGTCGCCGTTGGCTGGTGGTCTTACCGGTTCTTGAGGCGTCGGGAAATCCGCAAGTGATACGAAACGTGTTTGAAGGGGGCGCGAGATCGGCCGGCGCTAATCTTAGCCATCCGCCGTCGCCAGCCTGCTTTCCGCGACGAACGGAGGTTGGGCTGCCAGGCGCAGCAGTTCGCGCTCGGGCTCCTCTGTCCGCTTGAGCTGGCCGCAGGCAGCAAAGATGTCACGGCCGCGGGGTTTGCGAATGAAGGCCAAAACGCCCGCCTCCACGAGAATGCCCTGGAAGCTGCGGACGCGCTGGTCAGAGGGCGTGCGGAAGGGGAGTTCGGCGCCCGGGTTCAGCGCGATAAGGTTGACCTTAGTGCGCCCCGCGCCGACCCGTTTTACCAGCCGGACCAAGCGGCGAGCATCGGCGGGCGTATCGTTGATCCCGTCCAGAAGCGCGTACTCAAATGTCAGTCGCTCGCCCGGTCGCAGCGGAAACGCGCGGCAGGCCTCGAGCAGCGTGGCAATGGGCCACTTCTTGTTGAGCGGCATCAGCCGGCTGCGCACCCCATCTGTGGTCGCGTTGAGGGACACCGCCAGCCTGGGTCTCACCGGTTCCCGGCCCAGGTCCGCGATGCGCGGGACAACACCTGCCGTGGAGAGCGTCATCCGGCGCGCGGAAAGGCCCACGCCCTGGGAGTCGGCCAGCAGACGCACCGCCTCCATCACCGCGTCATAGTTCAGCAGCGGCTCGCCCATTCCCATCAACACCAGGTTCACTGGCCGGCGGGTGGCTTCGCCCAGTTCCAGGCTGTTCCTTTCGGCCACCAGCAGCACCTGGCCGACGATTTCCCCCGCGCTGAGATTGCGGATAAGCCCCAACAGGGCGGTCAGGCAGAACTTGCAGTTGACCGGGCACCCGGCCTGGGTGGAAAGGCAAATTGTGTCGCGGCCTTGCTCCGGCATCAGAACGGTTTCGATGGTTTCGCCATCCCGGAGCCGGAGCAGATAGCGGACGGTGCCGTCGGTCGAGCGGAACTCCTTTTCAATCAACGGCCAGCTGATCCGGGCCTGTTCGAGCAGGCGCCGTCGCAGGTGCCGCGAAAGGGTGGATATCCGGGCAGGGTCCCGAAGCCGCTGCCGGTAGAGGGCTGTATAAAGCTGGGTGGCGCGATAGGACGGCTCGCCCCACCGGGCCAGCAACGCCTCCAGCGCCTTGCGGTCCATTCCCAGCAGTTCGATGGGAGCCATCGGCTGTCATTTTAGCATGCAGCCTAGCATGCTGCCGGCCTGGGCCTGGTTCTCGGGCGGGCAGGGCGTATGGCTGGAATTCCCTCTCGGCCTGTGTTACAAAGGAGTTGGGTCCTCTGCGCTAGCTCTGACGATTCGCCTCATGAGCCAAAAGGAAACGCGAGCCATCCGACGGGAAGTCTTCCCCAACGGGCTCACTGTTATCACCGAGACCATGCCCCATGTGCGCTCCGTTTCGGTAGGCATCTGGATGAAAACCGGCTCGCGCCGCGAGACCCCCGAGCAAAACGGCATCTCGCATTTCATCGAGCACATGCTGTTCAAGGGGACCCAAACCAGGACGGCCGAAGAGATCGCCCGCTCGGTGGATTCCATCGGCGGCCACCTGGACGCGTTCACGGCCAAAGAGTGCGTCTGCCTGAATACCAAGATTCTCGATGAGCACCTTCCTTTCGCTCTGGAAGTGCTTTCGGACCTGGTTTTGAACCCCTTGTTCAAAGATGATGACATTGTCCGGGAACACGGGGTGGTGCTGGAAGAGTTGAAGATGGATGAGGACAGCCCCGATTACCTCGTCCACGAGATATTCACTCAGAATTTCTGGCGGGATCACCCGCTGGGCAAACCCATCCTGGGGACCAAGGAAAGCATCAAGCGGTTGGGAGGGAAGTCGCTGTGGGAGCACTTCCGGCGCCACTACGTGCCCAACAACATGATTTTGTCGGCGGCGGGCAATCTGGATCATCGTCATCTGTTGGACCTGGTCGGGAAATACTACGGAGCGCTGGCGCCAGGCTCGCCACTGGAGCCCGAGCTCGTGCCCGTGCCGCACTCCCGTCTCACATTGCGCAACAAGAAAGACTTGGGGCAGGTGCACCTGTGCCTTGGGGTGCCGTCCTATCCCCTGTCACATGAACGCCGCTATGCGTGCTACGTGCTGAACACATTGCTGGGTGGGGGCATGAGTTCGCGGCTGTTCCAGAATATTCGCGAGCGCCAGGGCCTAGCTTACGCCGTGTTCTCCGAATTGAACCCCTACCGGGACGCGGGCTGCCTGTCGGTGTACGCTGGCACCTCGGCGGATACGGTTCGCAAGGTCATGGATTTGATTCTGGAGGAGTTTCGCAATCTGAAAGCCAGCCCCGTTCCGTCAGAGGAGCTGCGGCGCGCCAAGGACCACCTGAAGGGCAGCCTGATGCTCTCGCTGGAGTCCACCACTAGCCGGATGTCCAACTTGGCCCGACAGGAAATGTATTTTGGCAAGTTTTTCTCGCTCGACGAGATCATTGCTAAAATCGAGCAGGTGACCCCGGAAGAATTGCTGGAGATCGCACGCGAGTTTTTCCTCCCGGAAAGCATCGCAGTGACGGCACTGGGGAATCTGGACGGACTGAAAATCAGCCGCGAGCATCTGGTGTGTTAGGGAAGCGCCGGACGTCTCCTGACTGGACCCGGGCAGTCGAGTTCACCACGGAACAGCGCCACGAGCATTCGAGTCTCAGTTCTGGGCAGCGGCAGTAGCGGGAACGCGACCCTGGTCGCCACCGAGCGAACCCGTCTCCTGGTGGACGCCGGACTCAGCCGCCGCGAGACTCTCCGCCGCCTGAGAGGCATGGGTGAGCCGGTTACCAGCCTGGACGGGATCCTCATCTCCCACGAGCATAACGACCACGTGTCCGGCGTGGCCCCCCTGGCTACCGCCCTGAACATTCCTGTTTATTTGACTGCCTTGACCCGTCAAGCCCTTCCCTCCGCAGAGGAAACGTCGTCCGCCTTCGAAGTTTTCCAGCCAGGCCAGAAGTTTGCCATCAAAGACCTGGAAGTCGAGCCGTTCACCGTGCCGCACGATGCCGCTGACCCGGTGGGTTTCTGTTTTTCTGCTGCGGGCATTCGCATCGGGGTGTGTATGGACCTGGGTTATTTGCCCGAATCGGTCAAGGTGCACCTGCGTGGCTGTCAGTGTCTGGTGCTGGAGTCCAATCACGACCTGGATATGCTCAAGGTGGGCCCCTATCCTTGGATGGTCAAGCAGCGGGTCATGAGCCGCACCGGCCACTTGTCTAATAGCGCGGTCGCCGAGTTCCTCGAGAACGACTACGACGGGCAAGCACAGGTGCTGGTTCTAGCCCATCTCAGCGAGAACAACAACCATCCGGAAATTGCGCGGCTTTCCGCGGCCATGGCCCTGGAATCGTGCCAGGGCCGCGGCGGGGACCGGACGCGGTTGGTGATCAGCTCGCAAAAATCGGCCACCGAGCTGTTTCGGTTTTGACGGAAGTTTCTCCCGCTAGTCTCCTGCAGAAGTGACTGCGCTGTGGCCGGGCGGCCGATCGGTGAGCCAGATGCGGGCCTGGGTTTACAAAGTCAACGCTCGTCGGCCAGGCATTCTCACCAGCTGGCACTTCGACCGCTATTTCCGCTATCGGGGCCGGAACCCCCACGAGATGGGCGGCTCAGGGTGGATTCGCTCGCCGATGAGCTGGGCTCATTTGA
This sequence comes from Terriglobia bacterium, assembly GCA_965223005.1. GTDB lineage: Bacteria > Acidobacteriota > Terriglobia > JAJPHL01 > JAPKYU01 > CBDBKE01. Next base: position 1,397,294 of record CBDCVK010000010.1, read on the forward strand.
AGCGGGTGCGTCGGGGGGATTTTTTTGTCTGTTATCAGAGCGACGAGCGGCGGATTTACGGCCTGGCCCGCGCCGCCGGCCATGGCTACGAGGAGTTGCCTGGCAGCGGCCAATATAACTGTGTTGACTTTGCTCCGCAGGGACTGCGGCTGAAGAAGCCGCTGGACGTGACGGCACCGGCCTATCGGACCGTGTTCAGCCATGTGCGCGCTTTCACCGTGCCCTCGCGCGGCACCATTCACCCGCTGGCGGCTGACGAACTCCGCTACGTCCTGCGGGCCCTGGCGACGGAGAATCCCGAACAGCGCCAGGTGATCGCGACTTGGTGCCGCAGGCGGTAACGGCTTGCCGATCGCTATCTATCCATTTGCCATAATGGCCATTTGCTATGATGGTGCCCCGGAGGGGGCCTTGTTGGGAGAGCCCGGCGGGGAGGTCAGAAAAGCTAATGAAACATTCGGCTGCATTCTTGAAACTCGTCGAAGATGCCAAGACGCGGATCGGTGAGCTCACGGTAGAGGACGTTTGGCGGAAACAAGGACGCGGTCAGTCGTTCGAATTCGTGGACGTGCGTGAAGACAACGAGTGGGCTCAAGGCTACGCGGCCGGTGCCCGGCACATCGGCCGTGGAGTTCTGGAGCGCGACATCGAAGACTTGGTGCCGGACCGCGAACGGGAAATTGTGCTTTACTGCGGGGGCGGCTTCCGCTCCGCGCTGGCCGCTGACAACTTGCAGAAGATGGGCTACCTCCGGGCCTTCTCCATGGCCGGTGGAATTCGTGCCTGGCGGGAGCAGGGGCTGCCGGAGGCGGAGCCCAGCGAGCCGTAGTCTGGTGGGGGCGCTATACTAGTGGGGCGAGCAGACGCAAGATGAACAGAAGACTCTGGTTTATCGCGATCTTGGGTGCATTGGTAGGCTGCGACCAGAACGTGGGACCGCCGGGGGCGGTGCCCCAGACACGACCCCAAGAGACGCAACCCCAAGCCAGTACCGCCAGACGGACGCCAGCAAGGGGCGATAGCGAGTCGGCTCCCGCAGCTAAAGAGGGAAGCGATGCAGCGGCTGGCGTCGTCTGGACGCCTCCGCCCCGCTGGGTCTCCCAAGGCTCGCGTCCGATGCGCGTTGTCACCTATCGCGTGCCGGCCGCGGAGGGCGATCCGGAAGATGGCGAATGCGCCGTCTTCTATTTTGGTAGCGGGCAGGGCGGCACGGTGGAGGCAAACCTGAAGCGCTGGATGTCCCAATTCGAGCAACCCGGCGGAACAAGTTCGGAAGATGCGGCGAAGATCAAGCAGCAAGTCATCAGCGGTCTGAACGTTACTACTGTAGATCTGAGCGGCATCTACCTGGCTTCCGCCCGCCCCATGTCGCCGGTAAAACAACGCAAGCCCGGCTACCGCCTGCTGGGCGCGATTGTGGATGCGCCGGAAGGGGCCCTGTTCTTCAAATTTACCGGCCCGTTGCCGACCGTGGCGGCTAGCACCGAACAGTTTCGGGCCATGTTGCAATCCCTGCGGCAGCAGTAGCCTCCGCGTGCTGGCGCAGGCGGTACGCTATAGCTTGTTCTGCTTTCCAAACAATGTCCCGCTCACCGAAAGACTCACGTCTGCTGCGCGCCTGCCGCGCACAGCCCGTGGACATCACTCCAGTCTGGTTCATGCGCCAGGCCGGCCGCTACATGCCGGAGTATCGGGCGATCCGCGAAAAGCACAGCCTCCTGGAGATTTGCAAGACGCCGGCGCTGGCGGCCGAGGTCACCATCACCGCCGCTGAACGCCTCGATGTGGATGCGGCCATCATCTTCGCTGACCTGCTGTTACCCGTCGAACCGATGGGGATGCGCCTGCGGTTCGAACAGGGCGAAGGCCCGGTGTTGGACAACCCACTGCGGGATGAAGCCGCGGTTGCGCGGCTCCGCAGCGACGTGGCTTCCGAGCTGGGTTTTGTTTCCGAAGCTATCCGGCTGGTCCGCCAGCACTTCGGCGAACGTCTGCCGGTGATCGGATTTGCCGGTGCCCCCTTCACGCTGGCCAGTTACATGATTGAAGGCGGTAGCTCTCGCCACTTCCTTGCCACCAAGACGCTGCTCTACCAAGCTCCGCAAGCCTGGGCCCTGCTGATGGAGAAGCTTTGCGCTGCGCTGGAGCCCTACCTATTGGCCCAGGTGGAAGCGGGCGCCGATGTGGTGCAGTTGTTCGACAGCTGGGTGGGCTGCCTCAGTGTGGACGACTACCGCGAGTACGTACTCCCCTACTCGAAAAGGTTGATCCGCGCAGTCCAGGCCCACGGGGTCCCCGTGATTCACTTTGCCACCGAATCAGCCTCGTTGCTGGAGGCCATGGAACAGGCAGATGCGGCGGTGCTGAGTGTGGACTGGCGCATCCGGCTGGATGAAGCCTGGGCTCGGGTCGGCCATCGGCCGGCCATTCAGGGCAACCTGGACCCGGCGGCGCTGCTGGCGCCCCTGCCGGAACTGAGGCGTCGGATTCGCGCCATCTTAGAGCAGGCTGGCCAGCGTCCGGGGCATATCTTCAACCTGGGGCACGGTATTCTGCCCGGAACTCCGGTGGAAAATGTGATCGCCACCGTACAAATGGTCCGGGAGTATTCGCCGAAGTGCGGAGATGCAGGCGCAGCGCAAAGTGAGTAAGTCCAAGACCGGAAACCCGAAATCCGAAACCCCAAGGCGGGCAGTTCTGCTCCTGGCCCACGGCGCCCCTGATCGCCTGGAGGACATCCCCGAATTTCTGCGGCACGTGCGCGGCGGCCGGCCATTGCCCGAACATGCAGTCCAGGAAATCACCCAGCGCTACGCCCGCATCGGTGGCGGTTCGCCGCTGCGTCGCATTACCGAACAGCAGGCCTGCGCGCTGGCAGCGCACCTTGCGGTGCCGGTCGTCGTGGGCATGAGGAACTGGAAGCCGTTCATCGCTGAAGCGCTGGTCAGCCTGCCGGCCGTGCTGGAGCGGTTGGTAGTCATCTGCCTGGCGCCGCAAAACTCGCGCACCAGCGTGGGCCTCTATCGGCAGCACTTAGAGCGCGCACTGGATGCGAGTCCGGCGCGGCCGCAAGTGCGCCCACGAGTGAAGTTCGTTGAAAGCTGGCACGATCATCCGCGGCTGATTCAGGCATTCGCTGAAAAAGTGCGTGCCGGGCTGGCCGCCACGGAAGCCGGTGTGGATGGCGAAATTCCCGTGATCCTCACGGCGCATAGCGTGCCGGAGTCCACCGTTGCCGGCGGTGATCCCTATGCCACGCAGGTCGAGCAGACGGCCGCGCTGGTCGCGGCCGCGGCGCGCCTCCGCAACTGGCGCACTGCTTACCAGAGCCAGGGGATGACAGCAGAACCCTGGATCGGGCCGACTGTTGAATCTCAGATTGACGAGCTGGCGGCCGAGGGACGTCGTGTCGTCTTCATCGCTCCCATCGGCTTTGTCTCCGACCACGCGGAAATCCTCTACGACATCGACATTCAGTTTCGGGAGTACGCGCGGGCCAAGGGTATGAAGCTGTGCCGTTCCGAGTCACTCAATAAAAGCCCGTTGCTGATCGAGACGCTGGCCGAGATGGTTCAGGAGCAGCTGGAATGAATCGACCGCAAGGACCGATTCCTTCAGTCTTCATGTTTGACACAAACTTCTGAGTGAGGATACTAATGACTAACGAGGAGAGGATGCATGGAGAAGGCAACTTTCGGCGCAGGGTGCTTTTGGGGGATAGAGGCCGCCTTCCGTCAGGTCCCAGGCGTGGTGGACGCGGCGGTTGGCTACATGGGCGGGACGTTGGAGAACCCTACCTACCAGGACGTGTGTACGGACACAACCGGCCATGCCGAGGTCGTGCAGGTCACTTTTGATCCTGCGAAGGTTTCCTACCAGCAACTGCTCGATCTGTTGTGGGAAATTCACGACCCCACGACCCCGAATCGACAGGGGCCGGACGTGGGCAAGCAGTATCGTTCGGCAATTTTCTTCCACTCGACCGAACAGGAGGCCGCCGCCCGCGCCTCCAAGGAGAAGCAGCAGGCGTCGGGCCGCTTCCGGCGTCCGATTGTCACCGAGATCACCTCGGCCCCAACCTTTTACCGCGCCGAGGAATACCACCAGCGATATTTCGAAAAGCGGGGCATCGCTGCCTGCCATCGCTAGCGATTCTCCAAAATCAAATCCGGCGCACGATGGGGAGTGTCTCCAGACAGTTGGCTAAGTAGGACCCGTGAATCGCCTTTCCAAAAAAATCGGTAGCTTCTCAGCGAAAAATGCGCTATTGAGTCTCCGGTTGGACTGAGACGCTATCAGGGAGTGGATGAAGCTGTGGGAGTCGAGAGACGGCAGTACAAGCGCTACGGGGTGACGGGGAGGACGGAGTTTCAGACCGATTCTGAAAGGGCGGTCGGCGAACTGCTGGATATCGGAACTGGAGGCTTGCTCATCCGCAGCCGGCTCATCCCCGACAAGGGGACAAATCTCTGGGCCCAGTTCACCGTGGCGGGGTACCCGGGAGGATTCGAAACCCGCGGGCGCGTGGTGCGCACCCAATTGGATGTGGTGGCGGTCATGTTCTTGAAGCCGCCGGCCGGGTTGGAGAGGCCACTGGCGTGGCTGGAACATCGCACTTCACCGCAACCGGGCGCCTGAATTGCTGTCCTAGACTTGCAATCCGCTTCGATCAACCTTGAGAACTGAGCTGCAGCCAGCCTTCAGAAGGTTCGGACTTGCTCGCGTCGGGTCCCGCCTTTTCGGAGAAGCCGTGACGTAGGGAGTTACCGGGCCCAACCCGGAGGCAGCCCGCTCCGGCGGAGTTCCTCCTCCAGGTCCTCGACGGCCTTCCGAGCCTTTTCCACCGCCGCCTCTTGCTGTTGCACTTCCTGCCCGCGTCCCAGCAGCCATCCCTGGCGGAGTTCTGCCAGTTTCTTTTCCTCAGCCGCCAGGGCGGCGTGCAACTGGGCGGCTTTCGCCCGGTATTCTTTCTCGACTTTCGCTCTAGTCTTCTTGTCTTCGCCCTTGGGGGGCGCCTGTTCCCCTTCCTGTTCCGTCTCGCCCTCTTTGGCCTTTGTCTCGGCTGGGACGCCGGTGCTGAGGCTGCCCCGGCTCGGCAGATCCTCGTTGGTGTAAACCCGGGTAGCTTTGGCCTGCTTACCCTTCTTTGCTCTGAGGCGACGCGCCGCCTCGCCCAGCGACTGTGCCGAGGCTGTGGCGCCTAACAGCAGCACGACCGCCATCAGGCGAAAGATCCGGTATCCCAATGTTGGGTAGCTATGCATAGAAACCGCCCTCCCGACCAGGCGCGATGGCTCTCTCCGCCGCTCAATTCTCTAGTTTAGCTGCTGGCTTAAGCACAAATCAAGGAGGCTGCCGGTGCACAGAACGGTCCACGCTACCGCCCTGGGGCGATATTGAAGGCCGGCCCTGCTGTCACCCTACGAGCTTTCGCCTTGGGGTGTTTCGTCGTTCGGTTGAGACGGGCCGCCCGGAGGGTTCGCATGAGATGAATTGAGGAGAGTTTCTATTCGATCTAGTTTCTGGCTGACAGTTTTGAGGTCCGCGCCCGATTCTTGCGCGACGAAATACGCCGCCACAGACGCCGATATCGTAGATGTCAGGCCCACTCCGCTCAGCATCAGCAAGATGGCCACCAGTCTGCCCCCTACGCTCAGCGGGGTAATGTCTCCATAGCCCACCGTGGTTACGGTAACGATTGCCCACCAGATACCCTCCCAAAAGCCGTTGTGAACCGTTTGCGGCTCCAAGACCGCCAAACTGCCGCCTCCGGCGAAAACCAACAGCGCGGTCACCATGGCCATATAGGCTAGGCCTCGACGTCCCAAGATGCGGCCCAAAGAGTCCATGCCGCGCGCCGTTACCCCCAGCAGAGTAAGGAGTGGGAAGAGGCGGGCCAGGCGAGTCAGCCGAGTCAGGGCGAGCGCAGTGGGGAGTAGAGGGAAAGACACAATCACCACGGCCGCACTGAGGCGGTGTGTCCTCGCGTATTGCCGGCGATTGGCGGAATAGGTCAGCCCTACGACGTAGTCCACCACGAAGACAAGCCAGATGGCCCAGTCCGCCACCTGCACGACGAGGCCCCTGGCGCCCAGCTCGTCCAGGACAGTCACGGGAATGGTGGCAACAGCCCCGAGCAAAACACCAATCTCCAAGGCGACCTGCCATTGGTTTTTCATGGATTCCACCCCCTTAAAGAACAGTAGTTAGTTAGATTCTGCAACCTCAGACACCCAGCGCAATATAGCACGGCAGCGAAACAGCCCTTTCTCGGACCTGGGCCTGCAGTTCCTTTTCAGAATTGTCTATGGATTCAGACTTGCTCTGCACCCGCCGCACTTACCTGCCCGCCTGATCAGCGCGGTGGTCGCACAGGATTTCCCGGACCGCGTTGTAGCCGGGTGCACCCAAGACTCCAACAACCCTGGCTGGTGGGTTGTGAAACGTTGGAAAGCTTGAGATTTATGCTCTTGAGGATGATTCCTGTTTCGAGCCAGGAGCCCGGTCGGCTCTGGCCACGCACCTACGAGCTGGGTCCAGCAGAACTTTCGGGCGCGCCGGCGCTGGCCATGCAATTGCGGAAAGTGGCGGTGACTTCTGGGGGCACAGATTCAAACCGGATGCCCACGCCTCTTGGGCTGGAGTTGACCACAAAGCCACGCACTCGAAATTGGCTTCGGTGGCCTGGTACCGCAAACGCCAGTTCGTATCGCTGGCCCGTCTGGGCCACCTCGGGAGGCGCCGCCAACATCCCGTACTCACTGAACTCGACTACCTGTCCGTGCCCCACCTGGCGGCCCAGACGGAGCGAGACCTTCCAATCCACCGCTACGCGGGCCACCCTCCGTTTTTCGTCCATGGCGTACCTATCTTCTCATTCGCCAGTCTCAGGGGGAGGGGAAACTGGGGGGATAGTCTACGAACTCATTTAGCTGGCGCCGCCGCGCCAGACCACCCTGCCATCGACAATGGTAACTTCGGGGCCACCCCGAAAGGCGCGGCCGTCAAAGGGACTATTCTTGCTCTTGGAACAGGAAGCGTTCAAGTCAAATTTCCAGGGTCGATCGGTGGAAAACACGGTGACGTCGGCGTGCCCACCTGGCGCCAGCGACCCACGGCCCGGCAGGCCCAGGAGCCGGGCCGGGTTTGCGGAAAACAACTCTACCAGACGGGATAGTCCAATGCGCCCGCTGTGGTAGAGGCGCTCCAGGGCCAGGCCCAGCGCAGTTTCCAGGCCGACAATGCCGAAGGGAGCCAACTCAAATTCCTGCATTTTTTCGCTGCCAGCGTGCGGTGCGTGATCGGTGGCGATGACGTCCACGGTTCCATCCACCAGACCGTCCTCGAGAGCGGCCACGTCCTGGCGGGTCCGCAGTGGCGGCTTCATCTTGTAATTGGTGTCGTAGTCGACGATGTCTTCCTCGCTGAGAGAGAAGTGGTGCGGAGTCACCTCACAGGTGATTCGGAGCCCCAGGGCCCGCGCCTCCCGCACCATCTGGAGCGAGCGCGCGGTTGTCAGATGAGCAATGTGCAGGTGGGCCGACGTATCGGCTGCCAGCAGGATATTGCGCGACACCATCACGTCTTCGGAGGCTCCGCTGATCCCTCGCAGGCCGAGGCGAGTGGAGACTAGCCCTTCGTGCATCTGGCCTCCCGCGGACAATTGCAGGTCTTCGGAGTGGTCGATGACCGGCAGGCCGTAGGCCAGCGAGTATTCCATGGCGTGGCGCATCAGGCGGGTGTTCATGACCGGGCGGCCATCGTCCGAGATGGCCACGATGCCTGCCTGACGCATGGCGCCAATTTCGGCCAGCCGCTCGCCCCGGCTGCGGTGCGAGATGGCCCCGATGGGAAAGATGTGGACCGCCGCGCGCCGGGCCGTCTCGACAATGAATTGGGTCACCGCCGCGTTGTCGTTGACCGGGTTGGTATTGGGCATGGCACAGATGGCAGTGAAGCCTCCGGCAGCGGCCGCCCGCGCCCCGGTCTCGATGGTTTCCGCGTGCTCATTGCCGGGTTCCCGCAAGTGCACATGCAGGTCGATGAAGCCGGGCGCCACCACCAGTCCGGTGGCATCCAGCACCTCGGCGTCGGGCACCTGCAGCGTAGGAGCCACTTCGGCAATAACTCCGTCGCGCAGCAGAACGTCGCGCACCGCGTCCAGTTTCTGAGTGGGGTCCACGACCCGGCCGTTCTTCAACAACAGCATCGTTGGCATTTCCGACTTTGCCTAGTCTTTAGTACGGCAATCCGCCGGGCGCCTCGGGAGGCCCCAGCAGCAGGTCCAGCACCGCCATCCGCACCGCCACCCCGTTTTCCACCTGGTTCAAAATGACCGAACGCGGAAAGTCGGCCACTTCGGAGGAGATTTCTCGGCCCCGATTGATCGGCCCCGGATGCATCACAATGGCATCCTCACGAGCCGCGCGCAGGTGATCCAGCCGCAGGCCATAGAGCTGAAAGTATTCCTGAATGGAGGGGAAGTAGGGCTCGGTCTGCCGCTCCAGTTGCACGCGCAACATCATGATGACGTCGGCGCCTGCGATCGCCTCCTCCATCTGGTAGCTGAGCGAAACACAGGGTGAGAGGCGCGCCAGCTCCGGCGGGACCAGCTGCGGCGGCCCGCACAACACCACTCGTGCCCCAAACTTGCTCAGCAGCCAGACGTTGGAACGGGCCACCCGGCTGTGGGTAATGTCTCCGATGATGGCCACCTGCAATCCGGCCAGCGCCGACTTGTACTCCAGGATGGTGAACGCATCCAGCAACGCCTGCGTGGGATGTTCGTGGGCGCCATCGCCAGCGTTGATGATGGGGGTTGCCAGGTGGCGCGCCAGGAAATGGGGGGCGCCGGAAGCCGAGTGCCGCATGACGATGGCATCCGGGTGCATCGCGGCCAGCGTGTTGAGCGTGTCCAGCAGTGACTCGCCCTTTTCCACGCTTGAGGCCTGGGCTGTGATGCTCAGCGTGTCTGCGCCCAGCCGCCGAGACGCCAGCTCGAACGAGATGCGCGTGCGGGTCGACGCCTCAAAGAAAAGGTGAATGATGGTCTTGCCCCGCAGACGGTCCAGCTTCTGCTGCGTGCGCTGCAACGGCTTGTAAACACGGGCCCGATCCAGCACCGCCTGGATATCGCTGGTGGACAGTTCTTCGACTCCGAGAAGCCCCTCCTTCATCGGTTCATTGGCTGCCCCAGCATTGAATCATCCATGTGCGCATGAATCAAGGAGTCAATCGTCAGTCGTTTCGACCAACATGACCCGCTCGTTCAGATCCACTTCCTCGAGCTTCACTTCGATGATCTCGCGGTCGCTCGTCTCCACGTACTTGCCGACGTAGCGCGCTTCAATGGGCAGCTCGCGGTGCCCGCGGTCAATCAACGCCAGCAACTGGATGCGGCGCGGGCGACCGCGGTCAAACAGGGCGTCGAGCGCAGCGCGCGTGGTCCGGCCGGTGTAGAGTACGTCATCCACCACGATGAGGTTCTTACCGTCGATGGGAAACGAGATCTCGGTGGCCTGGACCACCGGCTTCTGATCCACGGTGGAGAGGTCGTCACGGTAGAACGTGATGTCCAGGACGCCGACCGGAATCTCGCTCTGTGCGAGTTGTCGGATCTTATCGGCCAGCCGCCGCGCCAGCGGCACGCCCCGGCGGCGGATGCCGATCAGGGCCAGGTCTTGCAGCGTCTCATTTTTTTCGATGATTTCGTGAGCCAGGCGAGTCAGGGTGCGGTCAATCTCGGACCCGCTCATCAGTTGCGCCTTCTCGCGAAGTGCCATGGCCAGCGCCCGCCATCATACCGGACGCTCCAGCCAGCGGCAAGCATTCCCCGGACCCTTCCTCTGCAACTTGTCGACAATAAGCGCCCCCCGGGGGGGAACTGCTGCAAGCACTCACAGAAGAGTGTGCTAAGTCTGTCTGCCTCACGGGGCTGCGCCTGAAGCGAAAAGGTGCGCTGTGCTAAACTGCGGTTGATGCGTCGGCTTCGCGGCACGGTGGGACTACTGCTATTGCCGCTGCTACTGCCGTCGCTACTGATTGTCGCGGCACCAGCCCAGGCCGCCCGCCGAGAGAAGCCTCGCCTGGTCCTTTTGGTCGTTATGGACCAGTTCCGACAGGACTATTGGGCACGCTTTGGCTCGGCTTTCCTGAAAGCCGCGCCCCCCGGCGCTGGCGGCGAGAAGGCTGCCTCTCCTGGCACGTCTGTCGTCTCCGGCGGCTTGAACCTTCTACAGAAGGGTGGGGCGGTCTTCGCCAATTGCCACTACCGCCATGCCGTTACACTCACGGCGCCCGGCCATGCCACCCTGGTCACAGGCGCCTCACCCAGCGTGCATGGGATCATCGGCAACGGCTGGTTTGACCGCGCTGGGGGCCGGCACACTACCGCCGATCACGACCCAACCACCAAGCTGCGAGGCGCCGAGCCGACTTCGGCCGGCGCCTCGCCCCGCTGGCTTATCGGCTCCACGTTGGGCGATGATTTGCACCGGGCGACGGGTGGCCGGGCACGCGTCATTGCGATTGCCCCTAAGTCCCGCGCGGCGATCCTGCTGGGCGGAAGGCGAGCGACGGCTGCGTACTGGTTGGACTCCAAAACGTTTCACGCGATCAGCTCCACCTATTACATGAAAGAACTACCGGGCTGGGTGCAGGATTTCAATCGACAAAGCTGGGCCGAGCAGTATGGAGGCAAGCGGTGGACACCGGTGGACGAGCCCAACGGGAATCCGTTTCTGACATTCCCCAGAGCGACCAACTCGGCCGAACTGCTGAAGCTGGCTCGCGCGATCCGTTGGTCTCCCTTTCTCACGGAGGTCCAATTCGCGCTGGCGAGGGCCGCAGTGGAGCATGAAGGACTGGGCCGCGGGCCGGCGACCGACCTGCTGGCCATCAGCGTTTCGGCCACTGATCTGGTGGGACACGTCTACGGCCCGGATGCCCCCCAGACTCGCGATGCCGTCTTGCGCGCCGATCGCAATCTCGCCGAGTTCCTGGGGTTTCTGGAGCAACGCATTGGCTTGCGCCACGTCTGGATCGCGCTCAGTGCCGACCACGGCGTCGCGCCTATGCCCGAGCGGGTTCGGCGGGAGGGTCTGGGTGCTGGACGCGTTGCCTACCAGGACGTGGTACAGAAGGTCGAAACCCGGCTGCGGCAGCTTTACGCAGCCAGATCGGGCAGCAGCTCCAGCGCGGCGAATCAGAAGTGGGTGCTGAACTACTCGGTACCACACCTGTACTTAAACCATGCGCTTGTCCGCAAGCACCGGCTCAACCCAGATGAGGTGGCGCGCCGGGCGGCCGAGGCCCTGCTGAAATTGCCTGGCCTGGCAGCCGTATTCACACGCGCGGAGCTGACTGGCTGCCGGCCCGGGCTGGAACTGCCGGGCAAAGTCTGCCTGTCGTATCATCCGGACCGCGGTGGCGACCTCTACCTGGTTTTCAAGCGGTACTGGATGAACGAACTATCAGCCATACCCAAGGGCACGACGCACGGTTCGCCCTATGACTATGACACGCATGTGCCGTTGATTCTCTGGGGCCGCCCTTTCCGCGCAGGCACCTATGAGGCGCAGGTCTCTCCAGCCGATTTGCCGGTGACACTGGCTGCCGCGCTGGGAATCCGGGCCCCTTCGCTGGCCACCGGCCGCGTCTTGACCGAAGCTCTGAAACGCGAGACCCGGAATCCGAAATCCGATGAATCCCGACCTGTCCACTGAGATCGCCGGCGTGCGGCTGAAAAACCCGGTGATCGCCGCCAGCGGCACGTTCGCTTACGGCGTGGAGTTCGCACACCTGGTGGACTTGAACCGGCTCGGCGGGCTGGTAGTGAAGGGGCTCGCGCGCGAGCCGATGCCGGGCCATCCATCTCCACGGCTGCACGAGACCGCTTCGGGAATGTTGAACGCCGTTGGCCTGCAAAACATCGGGGCGGCCGCGTTTATCCGCGAGAAACTGCCGGAGCTGGGCCGCTACGATACTGCCGTCTTCGCCAATGTCTTCGGATACGCCACCGAAGATTACGCGGAGGTGATCCGCATCCTGGAGCAGGGGGAAGGGCTGGCCGGCTACGAGCTGAACGTGTCCTGTCCCAACACCAGGCATGGGGGCATCAGTTTTGGCGCCGACCCGCGGCTGACACATGAGGTCACTGCGGCGGCGCGCCGGGTCTCCTCCCGCCCGCTCATCGTAAAGCTCTCGCCGAACGTCACTGACATCGCCGCCCTTGCCCGAGCGGCGGCCGAGGCCGGAGCCGACGCACTGTCGTTAGTCAACACCTTCGTTGGCATGGCCATTGATCTGGATGAGCGGCGACCAGTGCTCTCCAACGTGACCGGGGGGCTCTCCGGACCTGCAATCAAACCGATCGCGTTGCGCATGGTCTATCAGGCCGCCCAAGCCGTGCGCTTGCCCATTATTGGTCTAGGCGGCATTTGGACCGGCCGCGATGCTCTGGAATTTATGGTTGCCGGGGCGGCGGCCGTGCAGGTGGGCACTGCCTCCTTCGCCGATCCGTGCGCCACGCTTCGTATCATCGGCGAAATGGAGCACTACTGCCGCGACCACGGTGTCGCCTCGGTGCGCTCCCTTATCGGGACCCTGCGTGCAGAAGCCCGTGAAGACTTGGCAGCGGGAATCTAGCATTGTTCTTCGGGTCTAGACGAGCAAGATGTCCCCAGGCACCAGCGGGCCCGTGAGCATCGTGGCTAGCGGTAGCGGTAGGTAATGCGGCCGCGGCCCAGGTCGTAGGGGGTAAGCTCCAGCGCTACGCGGTCTCCGGCAAGAATGCGAATGCGGTTTTTTCTGAGTCTGCCCGAAAGATGGGCCAATGCGGTTCTGTTCTCCCCGAAGCGAACGCTGAAGACGCCTCCGGGAAACTTCTCGACCACGACACCCTCCACGCTGATCAGGTCTTCTCTACTCATTCATTCCCCTGCTGGTCATTCACACTCCTGCTGGTTCGCTATTATACTCGAAACACTACCGCCTGTGCCGTACTGCAAGGCGTATTTGAAGAGGAGGGAGGCGTCCAATGGCCAAGGCAGGGAAGACGCAGTCGAAGGCGGTGGGCAAGCGTTCGCCTGCGCGACCCACGCCGCGCAAAGCAGCACCCCGATCCCGCGGATTCGAACCGCAGGACTGCCGCTTAGAAGCCCCTCCAGCGGCGTTAGCGGAGGCCGCCAGCCGCGTGGAGAAGGAGGCGGGGGTCGTTGTGGGTACCTACCGCGACCCTCTCGGTGGCCAGCCGCTGTTGTTCGCGATCCTGCCAATCGACAGGATTGAGCCGACTCCTTTCCAACGGGATCTTTCCCAGGCTCATCACCGGCGGCTAGCCGATGTGATTCAAAGGATCGGCCTATTCCTGGATCCAGTCATCGCTGTTCCTGCTCCTGAGAGAGGGCTTTGGACCCCCAACGGCCGCCATCGCCTGGAAGCGATGCGTCGCCTGGGTGCCAAAGCCATTACCGCGCTGGTGGTCCCCAACCGCGAGGTGGCCTGGCAAATTCTGGCCCTGAACACCGAGAAGGCGCACAACCTCCGGGAGCGTTCGCTGGAAGTGATCCGCATTTACAAAGGGCTGCTGGAAGAGGACGGCGCCCGCGCCGAACGCACCTTTGCCTTTTATCTCGAGGAAGCGGCGCTGGTGACTCTCGGCCTTTGCTACGAGAGGAAAGGCAACTTTGCCGGTGGGGCTTATCACTCGGTCCTCAGGAGGTTGGAAACCTTCCTCGGCGAGCCGCTGCGCCAGGCGATCCACGAGCACGAAAGACGCGCCGAACTGCTGTTTGACTTGGAAGAGCGGGTGGCCGAGGCTGTTTCCCAGCTCAGGCAGCGGGGCCTGGTGAGCCCCTATCTGCGGGCGTTCGTGGTGGCCCGGATCAATCCGCTGCGCTGGATCAAAGGCGAGCCGCCGCCTTTGGAGCAGGTGTTGAAGACAATGCGAGACCGCGCGGCTCGTTTCAATGTGGACCGGGTCAAGCAACAGGATCTCACCCGCATCTCCGGGGCTCCTCCCGAAGAAGAGGAATAGTCCGAATCCCGGGTGACGAATGCCGGACCGTCCCTTTCACCTTTTGTTGCCAGTTTGCTAAGATTCCATGAGGATAGGGACGCTCAGTAGGGCGATTCCGAATCCTGCGGGAGCTGCCTCTTATGGATCGTGTTGCCAACAGTTTGCCTGTCGCTCTTCACAACGTCGCCACTCAACTGCGGATTGATTCCGTTGAAGCTACCACTGCTGCGGGTAGCGGGCATCCTACCAGTTGCCTGTCGGCGTCGGAAGTCATGGCGACGCTGTTTTTCTCCGTCATGCGCTTGGACCCTTCCGACCCCGGAAATCTGGCCAATGACAGATTTGTCCTCTCCAAAGGCCACGCTGCCCCGATCCTGTATTCAGCCTGGGCAGAGCTGGGGTACTTTTCCCGGGAGCAGCTGCTGACCCTGCGGCAGCTGGACTCGGACCTGGAGGGTCATCCCACGCCGATTCTGCCCTTTGTGGCCGTACCGACTGGCTCGTTGGGCCAAGGGCTGCCGGTGGGTGTGGGGATGGCCTTGAGCGCGCGCCTGGACGGCAGTGACTATCGCACCTATGTCTTGATGGGCGACGGGGAAACAATGGAAGGATCGGTTTGGGAAGCGGCCGCCGTAGCCACCTTCTATGGCATGGATAACCTGTGCGCCATTGTGGACGTCAACCGCTTGGGCCAAAGCGGGCCCACCATGCTGCAACACGAACTGGAAATCTTTCGGCAACGGTGGGAAGCCTTCGGCTGGAACGCCCTTGCCGTGGACGGCCACGATGTCCCGCAATTGCTGGAAGCTTTTAAGAACGCACGGAACACCAAAAACCGCCCCACCGCGATTCTGGCGCGGACCTGGAAAGGCAAGGGAGTCTCGTCTCTAGAGAACAAAGAAGGCTGGCATGGGAAGGCCCTCAAGAGAGGAGAGGAGAGCGAAGCGGCGTTGAGCGAGCTGCGGGCGCAATTCATGTCCCATGACGGGGCTAAAGCCTGGCCTACACCGCCCCAGAACTCCAGGCGAGGCCCTGCGTCCCAGCCGGTTGCCCTGCCCCGACCGGAATTCACTTCCACCAAGCCCGTCGCTACCCGGGAAGCCTTCGGTCAGGCACTGGCCCGGCTGGGCGAACTGGACCCGCGCATCGTGTCCCTGGATGGCGATGTCAAGAATTCCACCCATACGGAAATGTTTCAGGGGGTGGCGCCCGCCCGCTTCGTGGAAGGCTATATCGCCGAACAGAACATGGTTGGGATGGCGATGGGTCTGGCGGCCTCCGGGAAGGTCCCCTTCGCTGCCACGTTCGCCTGTTTTCTGACTCGGGCCGCCGACTTCATTCGCCTAGCCGGCCTGGCGAAATCCAACATCAAGTTTGTCGGCACTCACGCCGGCGTTTCCATCGGCGAGGACGGCGCGTCCCAAATGGGGTTGGAAGACCTAGCCTTGTTCCGTGCCGTGCCGGACTCAGTGGTGCTGTATCCGAGCGATGCCGTCAGCACCTGGCACGCGGTCCGGCTGGTGGCACGACACCAGGGGCTTTGCTACGTTCGCACGGGGCGGCCCAAGGCGCCGATTCTTTACTCCAATGACGAGACCTTCGCTATCGGAAAAGCGAAAGTGGTTCGCCAGAGCGCCAAGGACGCGCTCGCTGTGGTGGCCGCCGGGGTGACTCTGTTCGAGGCCCTGCACGCCTACGACGAACTCAAGAAGGACAACATCGCGTTGCGGGTCGTGGATTTGTTCAGCGTTCTTCCCGTGGACACGGAAACCCTGCTGGCAACTGCACGAGCCGCCAACAATACTGTGATCACTGTTGAGGATCACTACGCGGCGGGCGGAGTGGGAGACGCGGTTGCGGAAGCGCTGGGGCCCCACGGCGTGCGTTTGTATCGGCTGGCGGTACGCCAGATTCCCCACAGCGGCAAACCCGAGGAACTGCTCCACTGCTACGAGATTGATGCCGCGGCCATCCTCAAGCAGGTGCGTGCTGCGTTGGCAACGTCTGCCAAACTCTAGGCGCCAGAAACGGGTGGCGGTGCGAGGGCTCTCCTCGAAACTTCCTCGGAATGAAGCCGGTCTCGAAGCAGGCGGCAGAGTCGGCAGCGCCAGCGACCTCCTGATCCAACCCGCTCAACTCCAGGAACTACGGGATTTCCCCGATCGGTGCCTCCTGGCTCCAGAGCGCGTGCATAAAGTCGTACAGGCTGCTGCTCACCGAGACCTTGTAGGGGGTAGGGTTCAGAGGGCGCACGTGATCCTGGCGCAAAGAGGCAAGCTGCTCGAGGCAATGCGCACGCACCTGCTTTAGAGCGGGGAAGGACGCCAACAGCCGTCCGTCCCAGACGCACTGGTGTAAGGGGAACACCTGGTCCGGAGTGACGTGGGCCCGCTTGGTTTCGTCAAACGGGTGCCGGCACTGAAGGCGCTTGCCAGCTTCAGGAGCTTCCTCTCCGGCGCGAATCAGCAGGTCAAGCACAGGCTGCCCGTTTGTCCCCACCAGTCGATATGCCTCTTTCCGTCCTGGAATCGTCATTTTGCTGACGTCTTCGGAGAGCTTGATGCGCGCCTTGCCTCTCACCTCTACCAGCTTGTAAACACAGCCCAGCGACGGCTGCGCCTCGCAAGTTACCAGATGGGTCCCGACGCCGAAGACGTCAATCTCGTGCCCCTGCTGGTTGAGGGAGAGCAACGTCTGTTCGTTGATGTCGTTGCTGGCGGTGATGGTCAGCCGCGCGAAGTCCACCGAGTAGCGCTCACTCTCCCGGTGAAACATCCTCCTGGTTTGCTTGGAAAGGTAGGAGAGGTCGCCAGAATCGAGTCGCACGCCAACAGGTCTGTAGCCCATCCGGTCCAGGGCCAGGGCCACGCAGAGGAAGTTCGGTACGCCGGAGTTTAGCGTGTCATAGGTATCCACCAGCGCCAGAAAACTCCTGGGGAACGCCTGAGCGTAGGCAATAAACGCTGCCAGTTCCCCTTCGTTGGTTTTCGTAAAATTCAGATCCTTGCGATAGCCGAGTGCGGCTGCGACCAGATCCTGGGGCTGGCCTTGGGGATCCAGAACCGTCCGCTCCTTCAGCTCCTCCAGGCTCGAAAAGGAAGACACAAAGGAATGTGCGTGCGTTCCCCGGGCAGGAATTCCGAACAGTTGGCCCGCCAGGACATTGCTGGTGGCGTCGAACCCTCCGATCGAGGAATAGTGCGAAGCCGACACGCCGCCATCAGGTCCCTGCGCCCGGCGCACGCCAAATTCCAGCAGCACCTTTTCCGGGCCTGCGGCCAAGCGGAAGCGGGACGCGTTGGTGGCGACCAGGCTGGGGTAGTTCACCAGGCTCAACAGGGTGGTCTCCAGCAACTGGGCCACGGCCAGCGGCCCTTCGACCCGCAGCAACGGGATTCGGGGAAAGACCACCGAGCCCTCCTGGATGGCGTACATTTTGACCTGCGAACAGTCCCTAGCGCGCAGCCAGGTGAAGAACTCCGGCTCGCAGTGCGGCATCAGCGACCGCAGATACTCGATTTGCTCGTCGCTGAACGCGAAGCTGCTCAGGTGCCGCAGCGCTTCTTCGAGGCCTGCGAAAACGACAAATTCTCCGCCAAATGGGCACTGCCGGAAAAACAGATCAAACACCGCCAGATCGTTGTGCCGCTCGCTCTTCCAGTAGCCATAGGCCATGGTCAACTGATACAGGTCAGTCAGCAGCGGACCCACCAGAGGATTTGTCGGCTTCATTCTTTCAAACCTTCGTCATGTTTAAGTTTGTCGCTCTGAGATATGCGTGAATTGTCGTCTTAGTGATGCGTACTCTCTCAGATATCAGAGAATTCTTACAATCATGGGCTTGCGTTTCGTAAATCGGTACAACGCGGCGGGTCGATGGGCACCCCCCAACCGCGTCCTGCCGGTGGATACCACAAGATCAAGAGATAATATCCTCTTTCGGAAATTGCGCTTGTCCAGCGTTTTCCCCAAGATTGCCTGGTAGACGCTTTGCAGCTCGCTCAGGGTAAAGGTTTCTGGCAACAGGCTCCATGCAACATTGGTGTATTCGAGTTTCCAGCGAAGGCGCTGCACAGTGTACTGAATCACCCGAGCGTGGTCATAAGCCAGCCCGGGTAATGCGTTTACGCGAAACCAATCGACCCCGGCGTATTTGGGGGATGTTTTTGGGCCCGGACCTTCCGGGTTGAGTAAAGCAAAGTACACGGTGGAGACCGCCCGGCGAGTTTTGTCTCGCCGGACTTCGCCGAACGTGTAGAGTTGCTCCAGGTATACGTTTTTGACCCCCGTCTGCTCGGCCAGCTCCCGGTAAGCCGCCTGGTCGAGGGACTCGGTGGGGCGGATGATTCCCCCCGGCAAAGCCCACAGGCCGGCATACGGTTTTTTCTTCACTTTGATGAGCAGAATCCTCAGCCGCCCTTCGACGACGGTGAGAATGGCCACATCCACCGCAACGACAGGGATGCGAAGGTCGAGGCGGGCCGGCAGGCCTTTGCGCATGGGACAGAGAGACGGCGCGCGAGGAGGAACTGTGGCGCCTTTATTGGATTTCAGTCATCCGCTGAATGGCCTGCCGGGAGCGCCGGGCAACCTCAGGGGCAACCCTGACTTCGAACGAGGGCTCGCCCTCTTCTTTCAGGCAGGTCAGTAACCCCTCCAGCGTGATCATTTTCATGTATTCGCACATCGCCAAGTGAGAAACGGGCCAGAAGGTTTTCTCCGGGATCTCCCGCCGCAGACGGTACACAATGCCTGCCTCGGTGGCCACAATGAACTCTTGCGCAGCCGAATCGCGAGCACGGGCAATCATCCCTTCGGTGGAAAGAAAGGAGATTTTGTCTGCCTGCCCTGCGGCCATGCGCGCCAGGCAGGAGGAGGTGCAACCACACTCCGGATGAATCAACAGTTCCGCATTCGGGTAGCGGTCCGCGGCGTCCTCAATGGCGCGTTCGCCGATTTTCTGGTGGACATGGCAGGCGCCGTCCCACACATGCATGTCCGCCGGCCCAATTCCGAGTTCCCGCATGACGTGAGCCGCTAGATATCGGTCGGGCAGGAAGAGAATCGGGGACTTGGGATACGTCTTGCGGACGTGGCCGACGACCGCCGAAGCGTTGCGCGAAGTGCAAATGTAGTCGCTCTCGGCCTTGGTGAGGTCATCCGTATTGATATAGGAGACGACTTTGCCGTCAGGATACTTTTCTTTCCAGCGTTGGATGGTCGGCAGCGAGACCGACGCCACCAGCGAGCATCCGGCGCGGGCGGGAACCAGGACCCGCCGGTTGGGCAGCAAGATCTTGGCGGTCTTGGCCATGAACTCCACCGAGCAAAAAACAATGGTTCGATGGTGAGTGTCCTTGGCCTTCATCGTCAGCCCATACGAGTCCCCGATGTGCCCGGCCACCCCGGCAATTTCCTGCAGTTCCGGGAGTTGGTAGTTATGGACGAGGAGCAGGGCGTCTTTTTGTCTTAGAAGCTCCAGTGTCTGGTTGGCCAGATCGGCCAGTCGGGTGCATTCGTCCCGACTATAGCGTCCCGGATAGATGTCGCTGGCCTTGGAGGAAAACAGCTTCCAAAAGCCGGCTCCCTTGAAGTGTCCCATGTGCGGATCTCCCGCGCCAACTTCTTAGTGTAAGATGTACACCAAGTGAGCGTACACTTTTTTATTCCTGGTGTCAAGCCCCCGGAATCAGGTGCTACTGGGTCGGGTCAGCCGGATCGGGTGAACCGGGTCGGGTGAGATTGCAGAGCCCGTGCCGCAGGTGGCAGCCCAGAGCGATACCCACACACCCGCTGCCAGCGTGTGGAGATCAAGAAGCCCGGGGCAACGCCAGGAAGAACCAATTTCCTTTTGCCCGTTAGTGGATGGCCACAGGATTGCCTGGCGAGCCCGTCGCCCCTTTCAAGCGCAGCGGCGCAAAGACGAAGGCGAACTCGTAGACCTTGTCCCGCGCCATGGCTGAGGTATCCAGATTCTCCAGCGTATGGATCCCGTTTTGGGTGATCAGGATCTGGTGCGCGGGAAAGATCAAGTCGGGATCTGGATTCGGCGACACTTCCACGCTCCAATTGTCTGCTCCGACCAGGACGATCTGCTTTTGCACAAGGAATTTGGCTGCCGAGACGCCAATACCGGGCTGGCCACTGTTGTACATCTCGTTATCCACGTTCCAGTAGCTGCCAAAACCTGTGTGAATCAGCACCATGTCCCCGGGACGAATTTCCAGGTCTTGTTGACGGAGCGCCTTTTGGAGATCCTCTGCGGTAATCTCATGCCCTCTCTCCAGCCGAGACTTCCCCTTCAGCGCGGCAATGTCGAGCAGCACACCCCGGGTGAAAATGGCGCCCACGTTTTCAACCCCCAACCGGGTTAGCCCCGACGGGGTGATAAACTCGTCTCCCTTCAGACCGTTGTAAAAAACCCCGTCAATTCCAACGTGTCCCAGGCCATCGAACTGCGTGCCAACCTGGCCGATCTGCGTGGCTACAAACTCGTCGTTTCCGACGATTCGGTTTTTCCCGATGGGCGGATCCGAGCGGGGAATGAGCAGCGTGAAAGAGCGTGTGCCGAAAAGCGGCATGCCCTCCTCGTAGACTCTGCCCAGTGAATAGACACGGCCCTTCTTGATGAGCTTTACCGCTTCCAGAACCTTCTGGGGCGTGAGCCGGTTGGCTGCGCCCCGCTGATCGTCTTTACCCCAAGGAGAAGAGCCCGGCTTGGGCGGCTGGGGCAAATCCCCGGCGGCCGAACGGCCGGAGAAGCCAGCGGCAAGGCAAATGGCAGCTAAAACGAAGAACACGCGCTTTGTGATGGATTGCGTGATTCGGTGCATCATTACCTCCTGGTAAGCTACCTCCTGGACCTCCTGGTAGGCTACCTCCTGATAGGCTGCGGTTCCTGTCCCGCAGTTGGTATGCCCGGGTGCCGCTCACACGCAGCCTGTCCCGGGCAAAGGATCGATCCCTCGGATTTACTGCGCCCAATAAGCAGGGCCTGGCTGCTCGTGGATGAGAGTCCGTTGCAGGAACTCGACCGCCTTTCGCAACCCCTCTTCGGCCGACATCAGGCTGTCCTCATGTTCGATGCTCAAGACAAAATCGTAGCCCACCATGCGCAGATGCCCGATGATGTTGTTCCAAGTCAACTGGTCGTGCCCATAGCCGACGGTACGGAAAATCCAGGAGCGGTTGAGCTCATCGGTGAGGGGTTTGGGATCGAGAATTCCGTTGACCGAAACCACGTGGGGATGAAGACCTGAATCTTTGGCGTGAACATGATAGATGGCCTCCCGGAGCTTGAGGATCACGGCGCAGATATCTGATCCTTGCCAGAACAAATGGCTCGGGTCCAGATTCGCCCCAATGGTGGGCCCAATCGCGTCCCGCAGTTTCAGTAGCGTCTCGGCGTTGTAAACCACGCAATTGGGCACCATTTCAATCCCCACTCGAACTCCGTTTGCGTCGGCGATTTTGGCGGCTTCCCTCCAATAGGGAATCACCTGCTCATTCCATTGCCACTCCCAGGCACGGTAAAAATCCTCCGGCGGCAACGGGGCGGTGATCCAACTGGGCACTTGGGCCTGGGGGTCGCTGCCCGGACAGCCGCTCAAGGTGTTGACCTGCTGCACATCCAGCTTTCTGGCTAGCTGGCAGCTCTTGACGAAGTCCTCGTGATGAGGCTTGGCGATTTTAGGGTTTGGGTGCAAAGGGTTCCCATGACAGCTCAAGGCGCTGATGATAAATTTGCGGTCCGCGACAGCCTTTTTCAGCCGTTTCACAGCGGCGTCGTCGTTAACGAGCTGGTCGGTTGGGAAATGCGCAGTCGTTAGATACGCCCCCGACCCGAATTCCACCGCTTCCACTCCCAGCGACTGTAGGAAGTCCAAGGTCTGTTCCAAAGGTTGGTTGCCGAACAACAAAGTCAGCACGCCCAGTTTCATCGAAGCCTCCGCCATTCAGTTGTAGACCGCAGCGTCTTCTACAACAGGATTGTTCCATTGTCAACACGAGCCCCGGAAGCGCCCCGTAGGCGCCCGTAAGCCCCCCGTAAGCAACGTCAGGCTGCTGCGGCAATCGGGCTCCAGGGAGGTTGCGCCCTGCGAATGGTCTGGAACGAGCTGGGTTCCGCTCGGAGGATGCCGACTCGCTCCGCGGAGGAGGTCGCTCCCCTGCCGCCCGTCTCCTGTGACCTAGCTGGACTGGGGTTTTTCCTGCAGGACGGTCTGGAGCTGCACCACGGGTTGCTGGGCGGGCAGTGCAGTGAACGCCTTCAACTCTTGAGGTCGCCCGCGCCAGTTGTCGATCATGGCCACCTGCTGGACGCAGGAGACGGTGCACCGCGGCGCACAGGGCTTCTTGGTATGAAACTCCCGGCGCAGGTCCTCACGGCCGTATGTCTCCAGGGGAACGCCGGGATAACCGCGCTGCTGGGAGCAGTAGTGCACCAGGCCGTCCTCGCAGATGTAGAGGTAGCGCGATCCGGAGCGGCAGCGCCAGTCGTTGGGCCGTCCGTTGAGGATGTTCTGCTGGAACTTGTCGAAGCGCGCGTAGCAGCGTTTGCCCAGTCCCTTGATCCGGTGGAAGACCTCCCGCTCCAGGTCCCCCAAGGGGCGGAGCTGGCCGGAGCCATCGTGGATGATGCCCAATGTGCTGGTGAAGCCCAGCGAGACGGCTCGCCGGGCCACCACCTCACCGTCTTCCGGGTGGCGAATGCCGCTGCCGATCACCGAGTTGATGTTGACCCCGAATTCGGCATGCTCCGCCAGCAGTTGCAATTTCTTGTCCAGCACCTTCAAACTTTTCTTGGAGACCTCGTCGGGATTCAGGTTGTCAATGCTGATCTGCAGGTGGTCCAGCCCAGCGCGGTTCAGCTGCTCAATGCGCTCGGCCGTCAGCAGGTATCCGTTGGTGATCAGTCCGGTCAAGACTCCATGGTTGCGAATGCGGCGGATGACCTGGTCCAGCTCCGGATGCAACAGCGGTTCGCCGCCGCTGATAGTGATGATGGTGATACCGAAGGAGGCCAGCCGGTCAATTCTCCGGTACATCTCCTGCAGGGTCACCGGCTTGGAGTGGCTGTCAAACTCGTTGCAGTAGGTGCAAGACAGGTTGCAGCGGCGGATAGGGATGATGTGGGCCAGGATCGGATGGCTAGTGAATACCAATCCCTTGGCGATCATCCACCATTCGCGAACGCGCCGGTAGGCCGCCAATGCCTTTTTTCTAAGTCGCTTCTGCCGGGTCATTTACCCAGACACCCCCGCCTCTTCCTCCTCGATGTGCATTGTCGGCTAGTAAATCACATTCCGGCTGCGAGATTCTAAAACAAAAGCACTTTTCTGGCGTTTTGCGCCGTCCAGAGGGCGATTTTACCACCTGAGAGGCGGTTGCCGCCCAATGCCGCGAGCGCTCCGGGAGCAGTGACGCTCTAAGGGAACCGCGCAGGCTGAGGTCTCGAATCCGGGGAAAGCCCCCGGCGTTTGGATTGGCTTGACAACTCGGATTGCCTGAGCCCATCATCCCCTGCCAAAGCTAGGACCTGCCAAAGCTAGGCATCAAGTGACGCAAGCCGTTCGGTACAATTGAGAGCGCAAGCTGTTCGGTACAAATGAGAGCTAAGGATATGGCGCTGACAAACGGTGGCTTCTGTGGCCGGGCCAGAAAGCTGGTCCTGATGCAGGCAGTAGCCCTGTTTACGTTTTCGGTAACCGTGGGGGCAGCGTGGCCTGGCTCCCCGGCTGGCCCGGGAAAGGAGGTCCAAAACCCGCTTGCTGGGAACCCTGAGGCAATTCAGGCGGGCAGGGCAAATTTCCGGATGAAGTGCAGCATTTGCCATGGTGTGCAAGCGAGCGGAGGGACCCGTGGGCCGGATCTGACCAGAGGGCGCTGGACGCACGGCAGCAGCGACGCCGCCATCTTTCGAACCATCAACGACGGTGCACCTGGTACGGAGATGCCGGGGGCCGTTTTGGCAGCGGACGAGATCTGGGCGATCGTCGCGTATCTGCGGAGTTTGAGCCCTGCTTCGGCCACGCCAATTAAGGGCAATCGCGAGGCCGGCGAGCGGATCTTCTTCGGCTCCGGCGCCTGTTCCCGGTGCCACATGGTGAATGGCAAGGGAGGCCGCCTGGGCCCAGGTCTATCCCACATCTCGTCTTCGCGCAGCACCCAGTACCTCATCGATTCCATCCGTGATCCGAACAAGCAGATCACCATCCGCAACGCCGCCTGGGAGGTGACCTCGGGGTACGAGACGGTCCGCGTGGTGACCAAGGACGGCCGGCGCATCACCGGCGTGCTTCGTAATGAAGACAGCTTTTCCATCCAGCTCATGGACCAGCGTGAGGAGATTCACGCGCTCTTGAAGAAAGACCTGCGGGAGGTTGCCTACGAGCAAAGATCCCTGATGCCAGAGTACAGCGAGCAGATCCTGAGCGACGAGGAGTTGCAAAACTTGCTAGCCTATCTGGATAGCTTGCGATGAGGCTAAGGAACCAAAAGAAAGATGAAGAGATGGGAGCGAGGAACTTGGAGGCGAAAACCGGCTTGAAGGCGTACGTTCTCTTCCTCTTCTTCCTCCTCCTGTGGCTTGCCAGCGCATGCGCCAATAGCGCTTGGGCCCAGGTCAGCTACGAGCGGCTGCTGAAGGCGGCTGACGAGCCGCACAACTGGTTCACCTACTCGGGCGATTACACCGGTCAGCGCTACAGTTCGCTGAAGCAGATCCACACGGGCAACGTCGAACAGTTGGCGGTGGAGTGGGTCTTTCAGACCAGGACCCCTGACAAGTTCGAAACCACGCCCCTGGTCATCGACGGCATCATGTACCTGACGGCGCCGGAAAGTCGTGCCTACGCGCTGGATGCGCGCACCGGGCGCCTCATCTGGCGCTACCAGCGCATCCTGCCCGAGAAAATTCCCCTGTGCTGCGGCACGCCCAACCGCGGGCTGGCGGCGCTGGGCGATAAGGTGTTCCTGGCCACGCTGGACGCGCACCTGGTGGCGCTGGACTCGAAAACCGGCGAGGTCGTTTGGGACGTGGAGGCCGAAGATTACCGCAAGGGATACAACTTCACAATGGCGCCGCTAGTGGTCAAGGACAAGGTAATCGCGGGAGTGTCCGGGGGCGAGTATGGAATTCGCGGCTTCATTGATGCGTACGACGCGGAGACCGGCAAGCGTGCCTGGCGGTTCTACACCATCCCTGCTCCGGGCGAGCCGGGCAACGAGACCTGGGCGGGGGATTCCTGGAAAACGGGCGGCGCGCCGGCCTGGCTGACCGGCACCTACGATCCGGAACTGAACCTGACCTACTGGGGCACCGGCAATCCCGGGCCAGACCTTCACGGTGGAGATCGCAAGGGGGACAACCTGTACAGCGACTCTGTGGTGGCGCTGGATGCCGACACGGGAAAGCTGAAGTGGTATTTCCAGTTCACCCCGCACGACTTGCATGACTGGGATGCCACGCAAATCCCGGTGCTGCTGGACCTGGAGTTTCAAGGCCGGCCACGAAAGCTGCTGGCGATGGCCAATCGCAATGGCTTTTTCTACCTGCTGGACCGCACCAACGGCAAATTCCTGCTCGGCAAGCCGTTTGTCCGCGTGACCTGGGCCAAGGAGATTGGTC
Organism: Terriglobia bacterium; assembly: GCA_965223005.1. GTDB lineage: Bacteria > Acidobacteriota > Terriglobia > JAJPHL01 > JAPKYU01 > CBDBKE01. Next base: position 1,422,940 of record CBDCVK010000010.1, read on the forward strand.
CGGATGGCCGTCCCGCCCAGCTCCCAAACACCGATCCGACTCCTGAAGGCACTTACGTCTGTCCCGGGATCATCGGGGGGACCAACTGGTTTTCTCCCTCGTTCAGTCCCCAGACGGGCTATTTCTATGTGGCCGCCCGCGAGCAGTGCGACATCTTTTTCAGCTCGCCGCAGAAGTACCAGCCTGGGCAGATGTTTTTCGGCAGCGCGTTACAGACCAGGCCTGGCGAGAAAGGATGGGGGGCCGTGCGGGCCATTGATCCCCTGACCGGGGAGATCAAGTGGGAATTCAAACATCACTCGCCCCCCTGGGCCGGCACGCTGGCCACCGCGGGCGGATTGGTCCTCACCGGGGACCACGAGGGTTACCTGCTGGCCTTCGACGCCAAAAGCGGAAAGCATCTCTGGCACCTACAAACCGGCTCCCCTGTGATTGCTGCGCCCATGACCTACGCTCTGGACGACAAACAATACGTTGTCATCCCCTCCGGAGGCGCCCTTTTTGCTCTGGCGCTGCCCGATGGTATCCTCGCCCCGATGGTATCCTCGCCAAAGAAAGAGAGTCCGGGGAAACACTAAGCTACAAAGGTATGGCACAGATCAGGAGCTGCGGATCAGGAGCTTTAAGGATATGACACTGACAGGCGGTAGCTTCTGTGGCCGGTCTGGAAACTTGGTAGCGGTGCTAGCGGTAACTCTGTTGGGCTTTTCGCTCACCGCGGGGGCGGCGCGGCCTAGCGCCCCGGCTGGCCCGGAGAAGGAGATCAAGAATCCAGTTGCCCGGACCCCCGAGGTGATCGAGCAGGGCAGGATGGTGTTCCGGTTTTCTTGCAGCATTTGTCATGGTCTTGGAGCGGCCGGCGGGATGCGTGGGCCGGATTTGACCCGGGGGCGATGGGCGCACGGCGGCAGCGACGCCGCCATCTTTCGAACCATCAGCGAGGGCGTACCGGGTACAGAGATGCCGGGCAGCGCAGGGTTCCTGCTGGAGGGACAGGTCTGGTCGGTCATTGCGTATCTGCGGAGCCTGAGCGCCGCTTCGGTCTCGCCAATTGAGGGCGATCGCGAGGCCGGCAAGCGGATCTTCTTCGGTTCCGGTGCCTGCTCCCGATGCCACATGGTGAATGGTAAGGGAGGCCGCCTGGGCCAGGATTTGTCTCGCATCGGCGCTGCGCGCCGCACCCAGCACCTTGCCGAATCCATTCGCGACCCTAGTAGAGAGGTCACCGTGCGCGACCCCTTCACGGGGAACATCGCAGGGTACCAGACGGTCCGCGTCGTAACCAAAGACGGCAGACCCATCACCGGCGTGCGCCGCAACGAAGACACCTTTTCCATCCAGCTCTTGGATCAGCGTGAGGAGATTCACATGTTCCTGAAGAAAGACCTGAGGGAGGTCATCTACGAGAAAAGATCCTTGATGCCAGAGTACACCGAACAGATCCTGAGCGACGAAGAGTTGCAGAACTTGTTAGCCTATCTGGATGGCTTGCGATGAGGACGAGCACCGATACGGAAAACGATAAGGAAAACGAAGAGATGGGATCGAGCAAGCTGGCAAGAAAAACCGGTCTTCGAATCTGTGCGTTTGTGGTCGGCCTGTGGCTGGCCGGTGCGGGCGCCAACGGCGCGTGGGCCCAGGTCAGCTATGAGCGGCTGCTGAAGGCGACTGAGGAGCCGCACAACTGGTTGACTTACTCAGGCGACTATAGCGGTCGGCGTTACAACCTGCTGAAGCAGATTCACACAGGCAACGTCGAGCACCTGGCGGTGCAGTGGGTCTTCCAAACCGGCGCCACCGGCAAGTTCGAGGCCACGCCCCTGGTCATTGACGGCATCATGTATTTGACCGGGCAAGGCAACCAGGCCTACGCGCTGGATGCCCGCACGGGACGCCTCATCTGGCGCTATCAGCGTACCCTGCCGGACAACCTTCTGCTCTGCTGCGGAGAGGTTAACCGCGGGCTGGCGGCGCTGGGCGACAAGGTGTTCATGGCCACGCTGGACGCGCACATCGTGGCGCTGGACTCGAAAACCGGCAGCGTCATTTGGGACGTCGTGTCCGAAGACTACCGCAAGGGGTACATCTTTACGTCGGCGCCGCTGGTGGTGAAGGACAAGGTAGTCGTGGGAGTGTCCGGGGGCGAGTATGGAATTCGCGGCTTCATTGAAGCGTATGACGCCGAGACGGGGAAGCGCGCCTGGCGCTTCTACACCATCCCCGCTCCGGGCGAGCCTGGCAACGAAACCTGGGCAGGAGATTCCTGGAAAACAGGTGGTGCACCGGCCTGGCTGATTGGCAGCTACGATCCGGAGCTGAACCTGATTTATTGGGGCACCGGCAATCCCGGGCCCGTCCTTTACGGTGGAGATCGCGAGGGAGACAACCTTTACAGCGACTGTGTGGTGGCGCTGGATGCCGACACGGGAAAGCTGAAGTGGTATTTCCAGTTCACTCCGCACGACGTGCACGACTGGGATGCCGGACAAATTCCGGTGCTGCTGGACCTGGAATATCAGGGCCGGCCACGAAAACTAATGGCGTGGGCCAATCGCAATGGCTTTTTCTACTTGCTGGACCGCACCAACGGGCAATTCCTGTTCGCCAAGTCGTTTGTCAAAGTGACCTGGGCCAAGGAGATTGGTCCGGACGGCCGTCCCGTCCTGCTGCCGAACAGCGATCCGACCCCGGAAGGCAATTACATCTGCCCCGGGCTGGCCGGGGGCACCAACTGGATGTCTCCCTCGTTTCACCCGCAAACCGGCTATCTCTATGTGCCCACCCACGAGGATTGCCAAACCTATTTCAGCTCGCCGCAGAAGTACCAGCAAGGGCAGTGGTTTTTCGGCAGCACGTTCCAGGCCAAGTCCGGCGACGAATCCTGGGGAGCCTTGCGTGCCATTGATCCACTGAGCGGGGAAATCAAGTGGGAATTCAAGCACCACTCGCCATCTTGGGCCGGTACCCTGGCCACCGCGGGCGGATTGGTCTTCGCCGGGGACCACGAGGGGTACCTGCTGGCCTTCGACGCCAAGAGCGGAAAGCACCTCTGGAACTTGCAGACCGGCTCCCCGTTGGCGGCAGCGCCGATGACTTACGCGCTGGACGGCAAGCAGTACGTCGTCATCGGCGCGGGAAGCGCACTTTTCGCTGTCGCCTTGCCTGATGGCATCGTCGCTAAAGAAGGTTCGGGGAAACAGTAGGCCCCGAGGGAGGGCCACAGTCGCAGGCACCCTTGCTTTTCGGGTGCGAGTGGTGACGGGTGGGAGGGCCGGCTAGAAACCTCATCGACGCTGCGCCTGGGCAGGATATTCCGGTTCACCATCCCGGACGACAAATCATAAAGTCATGCAAGAAGTCATGAAGTTATATAGTTGGCCACTGGTTGAGCGTTTCTTTGTTATACTGGGGCGGTTCTTATATATACTCCCCCCGCCTGCACTCGGCCGCAGCCTGATGGTTCCCCAGGACTGTTGAGCTTCGGCATGGGTCAAGCAACAGTTGTGATTCTCCAGAGGTTAAATTGGCGAGCCACAGAAGCTTCCGATGCGAGTGACGTTTTGGGGCGTGCGGGGTTCGATGCCAACCCCGCACCCACGCACGCTAAAATACGGTGGTAACACACCCTGTGTGGAGATTGAGACCCCGCAGGGGCATACCATCATTCTGGACTGTGGTACCGGAATCACCCACCTGGGCAAGCTGCTGGCCGAGAAGACACCCCCTAAAGGGTTGCATCTGATGGTCTTTCTGACCCACTTTCATTGGGACCATATCCAGGGCCTGCCCTTCTTCACACCCCTCTACGATCCTCGGACCCAAGTTTTCTTCCACTGCTTCGAGGCCCATGGACTCACAGCCAAGGACGCATTGGGTGGGCTGATGCTCACGCCGTTCTTCCCTGTGAACATGAGCATGATGAAGGGCAGCAAGAACTTTTACATCATCGGAGAAGAGCGGCTGAAAGTGTTTGACGTGGAAATTTCCTCCCGCTACCTGAACCACCCGCAGGGCTGCCTGGGCTACCGGGTGGAGTCGGAAACTGGCGTCTTTGTCTACGCCACCGATCACGAGCACGGCAATGCAACCCACGATGCCAGCATCCGCAAGCTGGCTCAGGGAGCAGACATCCTGGTCTATGATGGCCAGTACACGCCGGCCGAATACCAGACCCATGTCGGCTGGGGGCATAGCACCTGGGAGGAAGGCATTCAGGTGGCCCAGGACGCCGACGTCAAGGAGTTGGTTCTGTTTCACCACGACCCGGACCACTCCGACCTGTTTGCAGACAAGATGTTGCTGGAAGCCCGAGCGTGCTTTCCCCATGTGCATGCAGCCATCGAGGGCACCACGGTCAACTTTGAACGGCAAGAGCGGGGGGGCAGCTTTCGCGGACGAATGGAGCAACGCTATTCTCAGAGGGTCCCGTTGGAGCATCCTATCCGGGTCAGTTTGCAACGGGTCGGTCAGACTGAGGGTGAAAAAACCACGCTGGGAGACCTAAGCCTGGATGGTTCCTTTTTCCTGGTGGGTCACGACTGGGATATCGGTACGGAACTGGATGTGGAGATTGAGGTTCCCGTTGGCAAGAAAGGCCCGACCGAGAAGCTGCACATGCGCGGCACCGTAGCTCGCAGCGAGTGAGCCTGATCCGATTCAGTGGACGGTTTAGTTACGTTGGTTGAGTCTCTCTCTTTTTTCTTCCTTTCATGAACGCGATAATGGGTGTGGACGCTGTGGGAAACCGCGTTCTGTGCGGTTTTCCAAGTCACTCGTGGACGCGTTTTCCGCGTCCACAGGGACGGCAGCGTCCATGCCCTACGCCGCCACGCGTCGCTCGAAGGCGGCCGGACTGATCTGGCCGAGCGTCGAGTGGCGCCGCCGCTGGTTATAGAACACTTCGATGTAGTCGAATAACTCCATCTTGGCCTCGCCGTTGCTGTCGAAGTGCTCGCGGAGTTCGCTCTTGACCGTCGAGAAGAAGCTTTCCATCACGGCATTGTCGTAGCAATTGCCCCGGCGGCTCATGCTACAGATGATACCGTGTGTGTCGAGCACGTCTTGGTAGTCCTCGCTCGCATAGGTGCCGCCCTGGTCGGAATGGTGCAGCAGACCGGCGTCGGGGCAGCGGCGCTTCAGCGCCATCTGGAGCGCCTTGATGGTCAGATGGCGGTCGTTGACGGCGCTCACGGCCCATCCCACGATGAACCGGGAGAACAGATCCAAGATCGCCGCAAGGTAGAGCTTCCCGCTGCCGCCGATGACGAACTCCGTCGTGTCGCCGACCCACCGTTGATTCGGCGCGGCCGCCTCAAAGTGTCGGTCCAGGAGATTGGCCGCCACCGGTTGATCGTGATCACTCATCGTGGTGAGCTTGTACCGCTTGCGCCGCCGCGCCTTCAGCCCGTCTTTCTGCATCAGGCGCACGACCCGTTTGCGGCTGACGTGCTCCTCCTGCTCAAGGAGATCCTCGTGAACGCGCGGGCTGCCGTAGCGCTGCTTGCTCGCCTCAAACGACGCCCGCACCAGCACGGTCAGCCGGCGATCCTCGCGTGCATGCGTTGATTCTGGACGCGCGCGCCAGGCGTAAAAGCCACTCCGCGTGACGTCGAGCCAGCGGCAGAGCTTCGTGAGCGGGTAGGTGGCCTTCTCCGCCTGGATCCACGCGAACTTCACAGGTGGTCCTTCGCGAAGAAGGCCGTGGCTTTTTTTAGGACGTCGCGCTCCATCCGCAGCTCGCGATTGTCTTTGCGTAGGCGCGCCAGCTCGGCGCGCTCCTCGGTCGTCAGCCCCGTCTTGCCCTTCGTCCGATCGGCACGTGCCTGCTTCACCCACTGCGCCAGGGCCGATGGCGTCAGATCCAACTCGCGCGCGACGGCGCCGACCGTCTTGCCCGCATCCAAGACCAGCCGAACGGCTCCGATCCGGAACTCCTCACTGAACTGTCGTCGCGCCCGTCTCCCTGCCTTCGTTGATCCCATTCTGGACATCGTATCCGCCTTTCGGAACGTGTCCACGAAACCGGATCAAGCCCACGAGAAGGTGGGGGGACAGACCGGAATCGGCGTGAGTTTCCGCGCGCGGGCCTCCACTTCCGACACTTCCGACACTTCCGAGTAGTTATCTGTTTGACCGCCGTTGAACCCCCTTCGGGCAAGCCGGGGGAGAACGTCACCGCTACCGGCGAAAACCCGGACAAGTAAAGCTGGATAAGTCCAAGGTCGTCGCCGTCTTCGGTTCCGATGCCAAGTCCGACTACAACGTGAAGGTGCTGGAGCAGACCCCTGAGAAGATCGTCTTTAGCGTGCCCTCGGGGAAGCCGGCCAGCTACAACGTCTCCCTGCAAGTGCGCAACGAGATTCATATTCAGCCCGTTCGCCTCAACGTGGAGTAGGAACGTCCCAGGGCACGGAGTGCCCCGGGGGCGGATTCGAAGCCGCGCGTCCCATTCGGGACACGGATTTTATACCCGATCATGATTGACCGCCGAGCGCTCTCCCTTCGGCAGCGCGCGCAAGTCCGGCATTCGTATGCCGAGCGGAGAAGGGCGATGGCGTATGATTGTGCCGGTAGTGTAAGATTCCTCGAAATGGCTCTACGATACGGCGGTACGCTTCAGCGCAAGCATCTTGATGCTGGAAATCGAAGTAACGTTGCAGAAAGCAAGAAACGGTCCTGGAAACGAGGGCCGCATCGGCGAATCCAAGAACCTTGGTAAAGAAAGGTAGGCGCCATGGCACTGACGGAATCAACGATGGTCGGACTCGGGACAGCCGCTCCCGATTTTCAACTGCCGGATGTGGTTTCGGGCAAAAGCGTCAGCCTCCATAGCTTCGTCGCGGACAAAGCGCTCCTGGTGATGTTCGTCTGCCCCCACTGCCCCTACGTGCAGCATGTCAAACACGAACTGGGCCGGTTGGGACAAGACTATGCCGGAAAGTCCCTCGGTATAGTGGCAATTTCGTCGAATGATGTCGCTCAATTCCCTGACGATGCCCCTGACAAAATGAGAGAGATGGCAGTGGAGCTCGGGTTTCGCTTTCCCTTCTGTTACGACGAGAGCCAGCAAACGGCCAAAGCCTATACTGCAGCCTGCACGCCCGATTTCTTCCTTTTTGACCAGAAGCGCCGCCTCGTTTACCGGGGTCAGTTGGACGATAGCCGACCCGAGAGTCCGAAACCTATCACGGGCCGTGATCTGAGGACCGCGATGGACGCAGCACTCGCGGGCCAAGCAGTCCACTCGGACCAGAAACCCAGCCTTGGCTGCAACATCAAATGGAAGCAGGGAAACGAGCCACCGTATTACAAATAGGCTTTGGAATATGAGTGAAAACGAGCCGGTTTTAACTCGTATACGAAGCGCGTGGTTGTCCAAACCAACCAGGCCAGCTTGAAAGGAGCCGTTCGCATGAACGTACGTATTGGCACGTCCCCCGATTCCTGGGGGGTTTGGTTTGGGAGCGATCCGAAACAGATTCCGTGGCAGCGGTATCTGGACGAGGCGGTGATTGCCGGCTACGAATGGACCGAACTGGGACCCTACGGGTACCTGCCCACCGACGTGTCCCAGTTGCGCGGTGAACTGGAGCGCCGGGGGCTCAAGGTGCCTGCCGGCTTCGCCATAGGACGTCTGGATGACCCTGCGCAGTGGACCAAGTTAGAACACGAGGTGGTCGGGGTTTGTGAGAGCCTCCGCGCCCTGGGCGGACGCTTTGCCATCCTGATCGACGACCTTTACACGAACCCGTTCACTGGCGAACGCATCGCTCCGGCGAAGCTGGATTCAGACGGCTGGAAACGGCTGATCGACAACACTCACCGGGTTGCCGATATCGTGCACGACCGGTACCGATTGAAAATGGTGTTCCATCCGCACGCCGAGACGCATGTGGAGTACGAAGACCAGATTGAGGTTTTCCTGGAGCAGACCGATCCCAAACGCGTTTTTCTCTGCCTGGACCCGGGCCATCATGCTTATCGCGGCGGCGATCCAGTCCGCTTCATGCGGCGGCACCACCAGCGGATCCCCTACATGCACCTGAAAAGCGTGGACCCTGAACTGCAAAAGAAAGTGGAAGCCGAGAAGATCCCCTTCGCACACGCGGTGGCCATGAATTTGTTCTGCGAGCCATCCGTCGGCGCAGTTGACTTTCCCGCATTCCGCGACGTTCTCCGCGACATTGATTATGACGGCTGGGCCACAGTGGAGCAGGATATGTACCCAGCTCCCTTCGATAAGCCGCTTCCGATCGCCAAGCGGACCCGTGAATACTTGCGGGAAATCGGAATCGGATGAAACTGGGTCCGGCACAGGGACGAGGAGGCAGCGCGCCGCCTCTGGACAAGCCAGAGAACGGATCGGAAACGTGACCGTGCGGCCTCGTCCAGAAAGGAGGCTCAGGTGAAACTTGGTGTGATTACGCTCAACCTGGGAAACTTTGAGTTCGAAGAAGGCCTACAGTATGCCCAGAAGCTTGGGTTGCAGGCTCTCGAGGTTGGAGGCATTGGACTCTGGCCCAAGAAGTACTGCGACCCGGACAAGCTTGTTCGGGACAAAGGCGAGGTCGACCGATGGCTGGACGCGTTCGCCCACCATGACCTCGAAATCAGTGCACTGGGCGGACACGGAGCCCCTCTCACGCCGGACAAAAAGGCTGCCGCAGAGTATTCGCGACAGTTTCGGCAGGCATGCAAGCTGGCGGAAATGTCTGGGATTAAGCGAATGACCTTATTCGCGGGCCTGCCGGAAGGCGCCGAAGGGGACACGGCTCCGAACTGGGTCGCCTTTATCGAGTGGCCCTTCTTGCGCGACACCTTGGAGTGGCAATGGGAGAAGCGGCTTCTTCCCTACTGGCGAGAGCACGGGAAGATCGCCAGCGATCACGGGCTGACGCTCTGCTTCGAGATGCACGGCGGGGATCTGATTTACAATCCGCCGACCATGAAGAGGCTGCGAGAGGAGATCGGCCCGGTCGCCGCGTGCAATTTCGACACCTCACAGATGTGGTTCCAGGGAATTGACCCGGTTGAGGCACTTCATGACCTGGGTCCGCTGGTGCAGCACGTTCATGCCAAGGACACACTGATCCATGATCATCACGCCCGGGTTCGTGGTCTGATGGACTCGGCCAGTTTTGAGCAGCCTGCGAATCGCGCCTGGACCTACACGATACCCGGTTGGGGACATGACCAAATTACCTGGCGCCAGTTCGTCGTGACGCTCCGATTGATCGGTTACGACCACGTGCTCTCAATCGAAATGGAGTGCGAATACATGGAGATGGCGGAGGGTCTGGAAAAGTCGGTCTCTTTCCTCAAGCCGATCTTGCTTGAGCAACCGACAACTTCGAAATGGTGGAAGGTTGCACAGCATGGGAGGGCCGGCAGCCTCTCGCAGGACAGCATCGGCTAATGGCAAGCCCGCAGTGTGCTCGGCCACGAATCGTTCCCATTACGATTCCGCGATGCTGACAAAAGATGCCGAACGTCAGCCGCCCGTTCGGATTTGAGGTAACTATGCTAGGGAAGCGGAGCGTCGGCAAGAAAATCGTGAAGTTCTAGGAAGTATCCAGGTTCCCAGTCCAGAACGAACTGATCAGCCGGTTGACTTTGGCGGAAGCTTCCATCTGCACCATGTGGCCGCTTCCGGCAATGATCTCGGTGCGGACGTTTCCCGGCAGGCCCTGCGCTTGGGACACGGGAATAACACGGTCTTCCCCGCCCCAAATCACCAAAATGGGCACCGACAACTCGCCGAGCCGATCGCGAAACACACTGGCTTGCCGCCCACCGGGACAGAACTGAGCGGCGATCGTACGCAAGGCTAGGTCAACCCCGTCGAGGCGTTTGTACTTGAGAATGTCGTCGACGAGCTGTCGGCTGACCAGCGACGGATTGGCGAACAGCTTCTCAAGGTGCGGCTTGATGTCCTTGCGCCTCTCGGCCTTGAGGAAACCATTGATGTAATCCCCGTCAATCTCTGGACCCAGCCCGCCGCTGGCAATCAGCACGAGCGACAAGGTGCGGTCGGGGTGGGCCAGAGCGAATTCCAGGGCAATCGCTCCCCCCATCGAGTGACCTACCAGGTGCGCTTTGGGCGCCGTCACGGCGTCCATAAGGCCCCCTAGCGCCCGGACGAACTCCTTGAGGATGCCGTCGCCGACGTTTTTCGATGAGCCGCCATGTCCCGGCAGGTCCAGCGTATAGACGACTCGGTTTGCGGACAGCGGCTCGTGATTGAACAGCCAGTTGTTGAGGTCGCCGCCGAAGCCGTGAATTAGGATGGCCGGCTCTCCACCTTCCCCGCGCCTCAGATAGCGCAGGGTCTGGCCATGGACCTCTTGCATCTCCGGGTTGGGACCGGCAATTTCTTCCTCGGCCTCCTCAGGAACAAAGCTTGCTTGAAAGTCAGCGATGAAGGCGTCGATTTCCGAGTCGGGTACCGAAGCGTCGGCGATCACCGCGACAAGGCCGGCGACCGGCACCACCTGGCCTGGCTTAGCCACCTTACGGCGCAGGATGCCTGCCTGGGATGCTTCCAGTGCGCTTGCGATCTTCTCGGTCTCGATCTCGACTACCTCAATCCCCGGCTGGACCTCGGCCCCTTCCTCCACCAGCCAGTCGCCGACCTTGCCCTCCTTCATGGAGAGTCCCCATTTGGGCATGGTGAGCTTCTGGATGCCGGCGCTCATCTCACCACATCGCGAACCGCCGCGGCGATCCGGCTGGCATCGGGAATGTACAGGTTCTCGAGCGTGTCACTGAAGGGCACCGGCGTGTGGGGAGGGGTCACCATCTTGATCGGCGCCTTGAGCGAGGCGAAACCGTTCTGGGCGACGAGGGCCGAGATGTCGGTCGCCATATTGCAGCGTGGCGATGCCTCATCCACCACCACTAGGTGGCCCGTCTTCTCCACACTTTCCAGAATGGAGTCCTCATCCAGCGGCGAGGTGGTTCGGGGATCGATGATTTCGCACTCGATCTTTTCCCTCGCCAGCGCCGCCGCGGCTTCCGAGGCCATGTGGACCATCCGGCCGAAGGCAACGATCGTTACGTCCTCGCCTTCTCGCACGAAACTGGCTTCGCCGAAGGGCACCGTGTAGGACTCCTCGGGAACCTCGCCCTCGATCGAGTAGAGCATCTTGTGCTCGAAGAACAGGACCGGATCGTTGTCACGTATTGCCTGAATGAGAAGCCCCTTGGCGTCGTAGGGCGTTGTCGGGATGACGCATTTCAGCCCCGGGATATGGGTGAAGATCGGGTACAGGCACTGGGAGTGTTGGGCGGCGGCGCGAAGGCCAGCACCGATCATGCTACGGATCACCACCGGAGTGGTGGCCTTGCCGCCAAACATATAGCGGAACTTCGCGGCCTGATTGTAGATCTGGTCGAAACAGACGCCCATGAAGTCGGCGAACATCAGCTCGACCACCGGCCGCAGTCCCGCGGTGGCCGCGCCGATGGCCGCGCCGACAAAGGCCGACTCGCTGATCGGCGTGTCCATGACGCGGTCGCCGAACTTGTCCCACAACCCCTTGGTCACGCCGAGCGGGCCGCCCCAGGAGTCCATCTCGACATCGGTCCCGCTGCCTCCGGCAACGTCTTCGCCTATGACCACAACTGTCCTATCCCGCTCCATCTCCTGCGCCAGGGCCTCGTTGATTGCCTGCTTGAAGCTGATTTTTCTAGCCATTTCGTGCCTTTAGGTTTCGATCAGGTGTTGGCCATTCAGTAGGACTCGTAGACGTCGGTTAGCAAATCGGCCGTGACCGGCTTGGGGGCTTTCTTGGCTTGAGTCACAGCATCCTCGATCAGCGCTGCTGACTCCTGGTCGATTTTCTTCAGCTCTGTCGGGGCGACTAGCCCGGCCGCGGTGAGTTTCTTCGCGAGGTTGGTGAGGCAGTCGCGGGACTCGCGAATCTTTTTCACCTCATCGGGTTGGCGGTAGGTTTGCGCGTCACCTTCGAAGTGCCCGAAGTAGCGGTTCACCTTGCATTCGATCAGCGTCGGGCCCCCTCCCTCGCGAGCGCGCCGGATCGCTTCGCCGGCGGCTTCGTAGACAGCGAAGAAGTCGTGACCGTCCACCGTTACGCCCGGCATGTTAAAACCGTTCGCCCGATCCGCGATGTCCTGGCACGCGACCGAGTACTTGCAAGATGTGGCCTCGGCATACCCGTTGTTCTCGATCACGAAGATGCACGGCAGCTTCCAGATCGACGACAGGTTCAGACTCTCCAACAGCGTGCCCTGGTTTGAGCCTCCATCGCCAATGAAGCCTACGGCGACGTTCCTGGTGCCCAGCTTCTTCGCCGCCAACCCGGCGCCGCAGACCAACGGCGCCCCGCCGCCCACGATGCCATTGGCGCCCATCATCCCTTTCTCCAGATCCGCGATGTGCATCGAGCCGCCCTTGCCGCTACACAGGCCGTTCTTCCTGCCGTAAATCTCCGCCATCATGCCGTACGCGTCGCATCCCTTGGCCAGGCAATGGCCATGGCCCCGGTGTGTGCTGGAGATCTTGTCCCCATCGCTGAGGTGCATACAGACCCCGACCGCGATCGCCTCCTCGCCCGCGTAGAGATGGACGAATCCCGGAATTTCGCCGGTGGCGAACTCGATGTGGATCCGCTCTTCAAACTCCCGGATTGTCTTCATGGTCCGGTAGGCTTTCAGTAGCTCATCCTTACCGAGCTGCATGTGTCACACTCCCCTCTTCTGCCGGCCTGTGATCGCCCGGCTCCTGATGCTGTGCCAACAGGCCATCTTGTGCGGCGCGGGCCATCACTCGGTCGATGTCAATCGTCAGCGGGCCGTCAGTCTGCAGTTGGATGGCGACCCGGTCGTCTGGTCCAAATTCTATTTCCCGCTCCCCGTCGAGCGCGACCACCCCACGCGGGGTCTCCACCTTCTGAGGTTCCCCCGGATGAATTTCGTGAACGGCGGCGATTCCGACGCGCACGATCAATCCGGGCGCGATGGGCGCAGCGAGTGTGGTTAATGCCGCTTCGGGCGGTGCGAGATCAACGCGTAGCCCGTAAGCGGCGCTCCGAGAAACCGGGCGGAGGAGCCCGGCGATCGAAGAAAGCCCTATAGCGTTCGCCTCGGAAAAGGTGACGAAAATCTGGCTCAGAGTCTCAGGACGCCACAAAGCCCTGGACCCGATCCACAGATCTCTGGAAATTGCGGCGTCGACCATTGCGAGCTCACGCGAGGCGCCGTTGATCTCCACCCGCAACACTTTGTTGCGGACCACCGCTTCAGCCAGGGAAACCCGGCCGGCGGCCACCAGGCCGGTGGCCAGGCCGGCGATCGTCGCCTCGCGGATTGCTGGAAAGACATTGTTGGTGCCAGTGGACAACGCAGTGATGGGTGTCTCCCCGCAAGCCATCGCCACGAGCCGGTGCGTACCATCGCCGCCGAGAACCGCGATGGCCCCGACCTGTGCCGCGACCATGCGCTCGACCGCACGCACGGTGTCGAGCGGTCCCGCTTCGATCGGCATGTCCAGGAAGACAACCTCGGGCCAAGGCATCTCGGCCGGGCGGTGGGTCGCAACAGCCTGACGCACACGGTCGGCGATCCCATCCACGTCCGGCATCATGAATACCCTGCCGATCCCGACTGCCCCCAGCGCCGACAGCAGGCGGGTGATCATGCTGCACTTTTCGGCAAGGTGGAACACTGATGCCTGCGCAACCACGCGACGGATGTCCCGCCCCGAGGCCGGGTTGGCCAGAATGCCGACCGCCGTGTCACACGCGAAGGGTTTTCTCACGTCTTGCGAGTTGCCCAAGTGCAGTGGTTCGCTGTCTCTCCTTCTAGTATTTGGCTGGTATTGGCCCCAATTGTTGCACTTCGAGTTACGCCTGTCCAGACTGTCATGAAAATCCATGCGCAGACCCGCAGCCCAGGGTTCTTGCCGCCCGCCGCGTCCTACTTACTTGTGCCGGGCGAGCGCGAGCGCCATCAACGCCGCTTGTTCCCGGGCGTGCGCCTTCACCGAGCCGGTGGCAGGACTGGCGCTAGCCGAGCGCTTGACCGACCGAACGTGCCGCCTGCCCGCCAGCTCCTCCAGGCGCGGTTGCACGAACCACAGCGCCCCCATGTTGGCCGGCTCCTCTTGCACCCAGACGATCTCCCGGGCACGGCCATGTCGCTTCAGCTCCTGAGTCAGCTCACGCTCAGGAAACGGGTACAACTGCTCGAGCAATACCACGGCGGTCGAGGCATCGGCGAGGCGCTGCCGTTCGGCGCGCAGCTCATGTCCGACCTTGCCCGAGCAGAGCACAATCCGCGTGGCAGAGACGGCTGTGGAGTCCGGCAGCACAGGCTGGAAACGGCCGGCGGCCAGATCTTCCAGCGGCGAACAGGCCCGAGGATGGCGCAACAGGCTCTTGGGCGTCAGCGCTACCAGGGGCTTGCGCCAGCGCCGCAGGGCCTGCCGTCGCAGCAGGTGGAAATACTGTGCCGCAGTCGAGGGCTGGCACACTTGCAGATTGTCCTCGGCAGCCAGTTGCAAAAAGCGCTCCAGCCGGGCGCTGGAATGCTCGGGGCCCTGCCCTTCGTAGCCGTGCGGCAACAGCACTACCAGACCCGAAAGTAGCCCCCACTTGTCCTCGGTGGCGCTGACAAACTGGTCCATGATGACCTGCGCGCCATTGGCGAAGTCCCCGAATTGGGCCTCCCAGAGCACCAGCGCTTCTGGATAATCGCGGCTGAAGCCGTACTCAAAACCCAGCGGCGCTGCCTCCGAGAGCGGGCTGTCGTAGATCGCAAAGACTCCTTGCTGCGGATGAAGATGCCGGAGCGGGGTGTATTCCTCTTCCGTCTCGATGTCGATCAGTACAGCGTGGCGCTGGTCAAATGTGCCGCGCCGGCTATCTTGCCCGCTCAGGCGCACCCGGATGCCCTGCCAGAGCAGCGAGCCGAAGGCCAGGGCCTCTGCCATACCCCAATCCACTGCCCGCTGCCCGCTCCCCATTTGGCGGCGGTGCTCCAGGCCGCGCTTCATCTTCGGATGAAGATGGAAGCTCTCAGGCGGGCTCGTGATGCGCTCGGAAATCTCCCTCAGCCGTTCCCGCGCAACTCCGGTGTCCACTTCCCGGGACGGGTCGTAGGGACCGCCTTTGAACTTCAACCAGTACTCCGGGAGCTGCCACAGTCGAGGGGTCTTGCGCATGGCTCTCGCCTCCTCCATCTCCTTGTGCAGCTGATCCCGGACGCGCTCGGTGAGATGCTTGGTCCTTCGGGCATCGGCACCGATCGCTTCCGCATAGGACTTCCACAGGGGAGGGAGGGTGCGAATCTTTTCGTAGAGCCGGGGCTGTGTGGTGGTCGGATCGTCCACCTCGCTGTGGCCGTGCAGGCGATAGCCGATCAGGTCAATCACCACGTCGGTCCTGAACGCATAGCGGTAGTCCACAGCCAGGCGCGCCACCCGCACCACCGCCTCCGGATCGGCGCCGTTGACGTGGAAGATGGGAACCGCGAGACGCTTGGCCACATCCGAGGCATAGCGCGAGGATTGCAGGGCCGCCGGCAGCGTAGTGAAGCCGATTAGGTTATTCACAACGACGTGGATGGTGCCACCAACCGTGAATCCGTCCAGCTCGGCCAGGTTCAGAGTCTCAGCCACGATTCCCTGCCCGGCGAAGGCTGCATCCCCGTGGACCGTCAGCGGCAGGACCTTGGCAGGACCGCTCTCTCCCAAGCGCTCCTGCTTGGCGCGCGCCCGCCCCATCACGACCGGATCGACCGCTTCCAAGTGACTGGGATTCGAAACCAGATGGATGCTGATGGGCTGCCCTTTCCGGCTGCTGAACACTCCCGTCGCCCCAATGTGGTACTTGACGTCCCCGCCTCCCAGCACGCTCCGGGGGTCCACGTCCTCGAATCGAGCAAAGACCTCAGCGCCGCGCTTGCCCACAATGTGGTACATGGCGTTCAAGCGGCCACGGTGACTCATGGCCATCACCGCCTGTTCCGCGCCTTGCTCAGCCGAGCGATCGAGAACCTCAGCGAGCAGCGGGATCAGGGCCGTCGAACCCTCCAGAGAATAGCGTTTGGCCCCGATGTAGCGGGTCTGGAAGACGCGCTCCAAAGTGTCGGCGCTGATCAGTAACTCCAGGATGCGACTGCGGTCCAGGCCATCGGGCAGGCCGGCTTCCATGCGCCGTTGGATCCACCGGCAGCGATCCGGATCGGGCATGTGCATGAACTCCACGCCGAGCGAGCTGCAATACACAGCCCGCGCCCGCTCGGCTGCCTCTCCACTCACGTCCAGCTCGGGATGGGGCTGCGGCCTCAGGCGATCCAGAGGGTCCAGGTTCGCCTGGAGGTGTCCCCACCGGCGGAAAGCATCCAGAATGCGTTGCTCGCTCATATCCCGATAGTATCCCCTCCAGAACATTCGGAATGGAATCGTCTGCGTTAGCAGGAATGCCTTTAGGCAAAGCACCTGTGTGCTAGCTTATAGGTGGGAGTTCAGTCTGGCTAAAGGAGGCTGGAGTTGATGAGCTGGATGGTGTACGTCGCGGGGACGGTGTTCTGTTGGGGCCTCTACGGGGTGGTGCTGCATCGGGGGCAGGTGCAGCTTGGCAATCCGCTGCGCGCGCTGCTCTGCGTGGGGATGGCGTACTTCCTGATCGGCGTGCTGGTGCCGGCCACCGCCCTGTGGCTTCAGGGGGATTTGAAGGGCTTCAACCAGGCGGGGACCGCGTCGGCCACGCTGGCCGGCGCACTAGGCGCTGCCGGCGCCATCGGCATCATCTGGGCTTTTCGGGCGGGAGGCCTTCCAACTTACGTGATGCCCCTGGTCTTCGGCGGCGCTCCGTTGGTGAATGTGGCTTTCGCGCTCTGGCTCCATCCGCCGCGCGCCACGCCCAGCCCGATGCTCTACGTCGGCTTCCTCCTGACCGCAGTCGGCGCCGGCCTGGTCCTCTATTACAAGCCAGCGTCCTGAGATGGCAGCCGGCAGCCGCGAAGAAAAGGTGGGACGACTATCATGAAAGCAATCAAGCTGTACCCGGCCGTGGTCGTGCTGGGCATTGCTTGCCTGTTGATCGAGTCCGTCTTCTGGGCAAGCGAGCAGAAGCAACCCCTGGAAGTTGCCGTGCGGATGATTCTGCTGCGCACCTCCGAAGAGGCGCGGCAGGTTCTGGCGGACCTCCAGCGCGGGGAGGACTTTGCCGAGCTGGCTAAAAAGCACTCGATCGATTCCACCGGTCCGGCGGGCGGCTATCTGGGCAAAGTGAAGCTGTCGGACTTACGCCCCGAAATTCAGGAGGCCTTGAGGGGGCTGGCTGCGGGACAGGTGTCCGGGGTTGTCCAAACGTCGGGCGGCTACATGATCCTGAAGGTGCTTGAGGAAGAGGAGAGCGCCGAAATCGAGAGCGCGCAGCGCACCCCGGAGTCCCGACTGACCACCGACGTCTCGGGAGGGGGAGTAGTGAAGGACCTGTTTGACCGCATCCAGAAGCCAGTCGGCTGGGAACAGGATTTGCCAACCATCTGCGCGGTGAAGCGCATGGCGGTTCGCGACGGATTAATACAATCGAAGGACAACAACACCCTGGCTCAGCTTTGGGTCTACCAGGGGGAATTAGATCGGGCGGTCAAATATTTCCAAGCGGTGTATGAACAGGCTGTCGCCCGCGGCGACAAACAAGTGCTGCTGGAATTGGAGGAGGTACTGGGGATTGTTCACATGCGCCTGGCCGAGGTTGAGAACCGTGTACCCAGCGCTCGCGCCAAGACCTGTATGTTTCCGATGCGTGGCGGGGTGCAGCCGGAGCAGACCGCCAATTGGGAGGTCGCCATCCGGCATTTTCTCAAGTTCCTGGAGCAGCAGCCGGAAGACCTGGAGGTGAGGTGGTTGCTGAACCTTGCCTCCATGGCCCTGGGCAGGTATCCCGACGCTGTTCCCAAGCAATACCGGATTCCTATTGCGCCCTTTGAGTCCAAGGAAGAGGTGGGCCGCTTTGTTGACGTGGCCCCTCTGGTGGGAGCCGACACCTTCAACACGGCCGGCGGAGCGATTGTGGATGACCTGGACAATGATGGACTGCTGGACATTGTGACCAGCGCACTGGACCCTTGCGCGCCGATGCGCTACTTGCATAACAGCGGGACGGGAGCCTTCACCGACCGAACCGCGCAGGCCGGGCTGATCAATCAGCTCGGCGGGCTGAACATGGTCCCGGCCGACTACAACAATGACGGCTGCCTGGATATTCTGGTGCTCCGGGGCGCATGGGAACTGCCCATGCGCAACTCGCTGCTGCGCAATAACTGCGACGGAACCTTCACCGACGTGACCCGCACGAGTGGGGTGGCGGTGCCCGCCACTTCCACGCAAACCGCTGCCTGGGCCGACATTGATCTGGACGGCAACCTGGACCTGTTCGTGGGCAACGAGCACTCCCCCAGCCAGCTGTTCCTCAACCAGGGCGACGGGACCTTCGTGGACATTGCGCCCGCCGCCGGCGTGGACCGGGTCATGTTCAACAAAGCCGTCGCTGCGGGTGACTACGACAACGACGGCTACCCGGACTTCTACGTCTCAAATGGATTTGCAGAGAACTTTCTCTACCACAACAACCGGGATTTAACGTTTACCGACATGGCCAAACCCTTGGGAGTGCAACGACCCATTGGCAGCTTTCCGGCCTGGTTCTTCGACTATGACAACGACGGCTGGCTGGACCTGTTCGTTTCCAGTCACTTGGGCTCGATCGTGGGGGTCATCCGCAGCTACTTGCAATTGCCGGTTAATGCTGAGACCCCCAAGCTTTACAGGAACACAGGGTCGGGCTTCGAGGATGTGGCCAAGGAGGTTCGGCTGGACCGGATCTTCATGCCTATGGGGGTCAATTTCGGCGACCTGGACAATGACGGATTTCTCGATTTCTACTTGGGGACCGGCAGTCCTTCTTACGCAGGGCTAGTTCCAAACGTGCTGTTTAGGAATCACGACGGGAAGTATTTCGTGGATGTCACCGCTTCCTCCGGGACCGGCTGTCTTCATAAGGGGCATGGGGCGGCCTTCGCCGACATCGACAACGACGGCGATGAAGACATTTTTATTCAGATGGGCGGCATGATGCCGGGCGACAGACACGCGAACTTACTCTTCAGAAACCCCGGGCACGGCAATAACTGGATCAGTCTGCGGCTGGTGGGCGTGAAGACGAACCGCGGGGCCATCGGCGCCCGCATCAAGGTTGCCGTGCAGACGCCCGGGGGTGGCCGCCGCTTCATTCACCGCCTCGTCGGCAGTGGCGGATCGTTTGGCGGCTCTCCCCTGGAGCAGCACATCGGGCTGGGCAAGGCGGGCAGCATCGAAACCCTGGAAATCTGGTGGCCCACCAGCGCCACGCGGCAGGTGTTCCACAACGTCGAGGCAAACCAGTTCCTGCAAATCAAGGAGTCGGAGAAAACATTCACGGCAGTCGAGCGGCCCTCCTTCTCATTGGGAGAAGAGAGCCGGAGGCACCCCACAAGACGTGTACCGCCGCGCGCCACACCCAGCCCGATGCTCTACGTCGGTTTCCTTCTGACCGCAGTCGGCGCCGGCCTGGTCCTCTATTACAAGCCAGCGTCCTGATATAGCCTCCGGCGCCGCAAGGAAAAGGTGGGAGCGGTATCATGAAAGCAATCAAGCTGATCCCGGCCGTGGCCCTGCTGGGCATCGCTTTCCTGTTGATCGAGTCCGTCTTCTGGGCGAGCGAACAGAAGCAGCCTCTGGAAGTTGCCGTGCGGATGATTCTGCTGCGCACCTCCGAAGAGGCGCGGCAGGTTCTGGCGAACCTCCAGCGCGGGGAGGACTTTGCCGAGCTGGCGAAAAAGCACTCGATCGATTCCACCGGGTCGGCGGGCGGCTATCTGGGCAAAGTGAAGCTGTCGGATTTGCGCCCCGAAATTCAGGAGGCCTTGCAGGGGTTGGCTGCAGGACAGGTGTCCGGGGTTGTCCAAACGTCGGGCGGCTACATGATCCTGAAAGTGCTTAAGGAAGCGGAGAGAGTTGAGATCGAGAGCGCGCAGCGCGACCCGGAGCGCCGACCGACCACCAACGTCTCGGGATCTGGAGAAGTTCACCGCCTGTTTCTCCGCACCCAGAAGCCAGTCGGCTGGGAACAGGATTTGCCAACCATCTGCGCGGTGAAACGCATGGCGGTTCGCAACGGATTGATCCGATCGAAAGACAACCACACCCTGGCTCAGCTTTGGGCCTACCAGGGGGAATTGGGTCGGGCAGTCAAATATTTCCAAGCGGTGCATGAACAGGCTGTCGTCCGCGGTGACAAGCAGGTGCTGCTGGAATTGGAGGAAAAGCTAGGGATTGCCCACCTACGCCTGGCCCAGGTTGAGAACCGTGTGCCCAGCGCACGCGTCAAGACCTGCATGTTTCCGATGCTTGGCGGGGCGCAGCCGGAGCAGATGGCCAATTGGGAGGCCGCCATCCGGCATTTTCTCAAGTTCCTGGAGCAGCAGCCGGAAGACCTGGAGGTGAGGTGGTTGCTGAACCTTGCCTCGATGTCCCTGGGCAGGTACCCCGAGGCTGTTCCCCAGCAATACCTGATTCCTCTTGCCCCCTTTGAGTCCAAGGAAGAGGTGGGCCGCTTTGTTGACGTGGCTCCCCTGGTGGGAGTCGACACCTTCAACACGGCCGGCGGAGCGATTGTGGATGACCTGGACAATGACGGACTGCTGGATATTGTGACCACCTCAATGGACCCATGCGCGCCGATGCGCTACTTACACAACAGCGGGACGGGAGCCTTCACCGACCGAACCGCCCAGGCCGGGCTGATCAATCAGCTTGGCGGGCTGAACATGGTTCCGGCCGACTACAACAATGACGGCTGCCTGGATGTCCTGGTGCTCCGGGGTGCATGGGAACTCCCAATGCGGAACTCGCTACTGCGTAACAACTGCGACGGAACCTTCACCGACGTGACCCGCACGAGCGGGCTGGCGGTACCCGCCACCTCCACGCAAACCGCTGCCTGGGCCGACATTGATCTGGACGGCGACCTGGACCTGTTCGTGGGCAACGAACACTCTCCCAGCCAGCTTTTCCTCAACCAAGGCGACGGGACCTTCGTGGACATTGCGCCCCCCGCCGGCGTGGACCGGGTCATGTTTACCAAAGCCGTTGTTGCGGGCGACTACGACAACGACGGCTACCCGGACTTCTACGTCTCAAACGTGTCTGAGGAGAACTTCCTCTACCACAACAACCGGGATTTAACGTTTACCGACATGGCCAAACCCTTGCGAGTGCAACAACCATTTTTCAGCTTTCAGGCCTGGTTCTTCGACTATGACAACGACGGCTGGCTGGACCTGTTCGTTTCCAGTTACTATGCCTCAATCGTGGACATCGTCCGCAGTTACCTGCAATTACCGGTGGAGGTCGAGACGCTCAAGCTCTACAGGAACACCGGGTCGGGCTTCGAGGATGTGACCAAAAGTGTTCGACTGGACCGGATCTTCACGCCGATGGGGTGCAATTTCGGCGACCTGGACAATGACGGATTTCTCGATTTCTACTTGGGGACGGGGAGTCCTTCTTACGCAGCGTTAGTTCCAAACGTGTTGTTTAGGAATCGCGACGGGAAGTCTTTCGTGGATGTCACCGCTTCCTCCGGGACCGGCTGTCTTCATAAGGGACATGGGGCGGCCTTCGCCGACATCGACAACGACGGCGATGAAGACATTTTTATTCAGATGGGCGGCATGATCCCTGGCGACAGGCATGGGAACTTGCTCTTCAGAAACCCCGGTCACGGCAACAACTGGATCAGTCTGCGGCTGGTGGGGGTGAAGACGAACCGCGGGGCCATCGGCGCCCGCATCAAGCTTGGCGTGCGGACGCCCGGGGGTGGCCGCCGCTTCATTCACCGCCTGGTCGGCAGCGGCGGATCGTTTGGCGCCTCCCCGCTGGAGCAGCACATCGGGCTGGGCAAGGCGGGCAGCATCGAAACCCTGGAAATCTGGTGGCCCACCAGCGACACGCGGCAGGTGTTCCACAACGTCGGGGTAAACCAGTTCCTGGAAATCAAGGAGTCGGAGAAAACATTCACGGCAGTCGAGCGGCCCTCCTTCTCATTGGGAGAAGTCGGCGGCACCGAGGGTGCGGAGCCAAACAGGCTATCTCGGTAAGCCCCTGGGGTCCCAGCGGCAGGTTTTTGAAATAGCTTAACAACTTCCAGTACATAGTTTGCGGGTAAACGGCCGGCGTGGCCAGCTCGTCTTAAGCTACGGACAGAGAGGGACTGGTTTGTCTGCGCTTGATTGAGCTAAATGGCTGAGTTTATTACCAGATACGCGAACGAGCGGGGCAAGGTACTGGAGCAGACGGAGCGCGCTGACTCTGAGGAAGAGGTGCGGTCGCGCTACGCCCAGCAGGGATTTTACGTCTTCTCGGTGCGACCGCGGGGAGCTTTTGCCCTAAAGAAGGCGAAGCGGGCTCCTGCGGCGCGGGCCGGCGCCAAGCTGGAGCCGTTCCTGATCTTCAACCAACAGTTTGTCACGCTGATCCGCGCCGGGTTACCTGTGTTGAAGGCGCTAGACTTGCTGTCGGGCCGCATTGGCTACGCTCCCCTGCGCGAGCGGATCCGGGACGTGCGCGAGCGCGTCCGCGGTGGTGCCCTGCTCTCGGAGGCGTTCGAAGCCCAGGAAGTTTTCCCTAAGATCTACCTCACCTCGCTGCTGGCCGGGGAAAAAGCGGGCAACCTGGAAGAGGTGCTGGATCGCTACATCGCCTACACGCGCTTGGCCGTGTCGGTACGCAGGAAGCTGCTGGCTTCGCTGGTCTACCCGGCGTTGCTTCTGTTCCTGGTGACCGGACTGGTGACCTTCCTGACCGTCTACGTAATCCCCAACTTCGCAGAGCTTTACGCGGGCATGGGAGCCCAGCTTCCCCCTATGACCCAGGTGCTGATCGCCGTAGGGCTGGCCATCAAGAACTACCTGGTGGTGCTGGTGCTGGGAATCGTGCTGCTGGGTGCGGCCATCTATTCCTGGTCCCGGTCAGCCGGCGGCGCGGCGCGTTTGGATACGCTCAAGCTGAAGCTTCCACTGGCCGGTGAGATCTGGTTGAAGTACCAGGTGGCGCAGTTCTGCCGGATGCTGTCCACCCTGCTTAGTGGCGGCATCCCATTAGTGGCGGCCTTGGAGACGGCGGCCGGCTCGTTCGGCTCGGCGCTGGTGCGTAGGACGCTGGAAGTGGCCAGCCGGGCGGTGCGGGAGGGGCGCACACTGTCGGCCGGCCTGCGGGAGTCGGCCCTTATCCCCGACCTGACAGTGGAAATGATTGAGGTGGGTGAGTCCACCGGTGCGTTGCCCCAGATGCTGGCCAGCGCCGCCGAATTCTACGAGGAGGATGTGCAGACCCGGCTGCAGGCTGCCCTGACGCTGGTCGAGCCAGCGATCCTCATCCTCATGGGGATCCTCGTGGCGTTTGTGCTGGTTTCTCTCTATCTGCCCATCTTCTCGCTGGCGGAAAGGATCCAGACATGAGTGAACCGAAATACAGGAACGGAAACGGAAGCGAGCTGGCGACCAACGCGGCGGGCGAGGAGACCCGTGCTCGCGACCTGGCCGCCCGCTACCGCTGCCCGTTCATCAACCTGAAGGAGCAGCCGATTGATCACGAGCTGCTGCGCAGCATTCCGGTGGATCTGATGTTCCGCTACCACTTCGTTCCGCTCCGCAGCCATAACCAGACGCTGGAGGTCGCCATCGCCGACCCCAGCCAGCTGGTGCTGATTGACGAGGTCTCGCTGCTGCTCAACAAGAAGCTCAAGCTGCGCGTGGCGACGCTCGGCCAGATCAACGAGCTGCTGAAGACGACCGCGCAGTCGCAGCGCGTGCTGGAGGAAGCCACGGAGGGATTCACCCTGGACGTGATCCACGAAGAAGAGGGCCAGGACGAAGCGCTCTCGATCGAGAAGCTGACGCGCGACAGCGACATCAGTCCGGTCATCCGCCTGGTGGATACCACCATCTTTACGGCGCTAGAACGGCGGGCCAGCGACATTCACATCGAGACGCGCGACAGCGAGGTGGCCATGAAGTATCGCATTGACGGCGTGCTGCACTACGCCATGCCGCCAATCGCCAAAGACTGGGCGCCGACCATCATCTCCCGCATCAAGGTCATGTCGGAGCTGGATATCGCCGAGCGGCGCATACCCCAGGACGGGCGCTTCCGGGTGCGCTACAAGAACCGCTCGATTGATTTCCGCGTCTCCATCATGCCCTCCATCCACGGAGAGGACGCGGTGCTGCGGGTGCTGGACAAGGAGTCCATGAGCGAGCAGTTCCGCCAGCTCTCCCTAGACTCGGTGGGCTTCCCCGAGCATGATCTGAAGAAGTTCCGGCGTTACATCCAGGAGCCTTACGGCATGGTGCTGGTGACGGGGCCGACCGGCAGCGGCAAGACCACCACCTTGTATGCGGCCCTGATGGAAATCAAGAACGACGAGGACAAGATCATCACCATCGAGGACCCGGTGGAGTATCAGATCAAGGGCATCACCCAGATTCCCGTGAATGAGAAAAAGGGGCTTACCTTCGCCCGCGGCTTGCGCTCGATCCTGCGCCACGATCCGGACAAGATCATGGTGGGGGAGATCCGCGACAACGAGACGGCCCAGATCGCCATCCAGTCCGCTCTGACCGGTCACCTGGTGTTTACCACCGTCCACGCCAACAATGTGGTGGACGTGCTGAGCCGCTTTCTGAACATGGGGGTGGAACCGTACAACTTCGTCTCGGCTCTCAACTGCATCCTGGCCCAGCGATTGGTGCGCCTCATCTGCGCGCAGTGCAGGCGCGCAGTTCATTATCCCGATTCAGACCTGGAGGAGTCGGGGCTGGACCCGAGGGTCTGGCGCGAGCGGTCTTTCTACGAAGGCGCCGGCTGTCTGGAATGTTCCGGAACTGGCTTCCGCGGGCGCACCGCCATCACGGAGCTGCTGGACCTGTCGGACCGCATTCGCGAGATCATCCTCGCCAAGCGCCCTGCCTCGGACATCAAGCGAGCGGCGAGTGAGGAAGGCATGAACTTCCTGCGCGAAGCAGCCTTGGCCAAGGTCCAGGCAGGGGTGACGACGCTGCGCGAAATCAACAAGGTAACGTTCATCGAGGGATAGTTTTGATAGCCGATCCCGGATTTCGGATTGCAGCATTAGCCACAGAGACACAGAGCGCTCAGAGCCGGAAAAGCTTTTTCTCTGTGCCCGTGTGGCTGAATCCGAAATCCGCAATCCGAAATCGTCATGGCTAGTGCGCACTCGGTTCCCAGAAACCTGTTCCACCGGCTCTGGCATGAGCCGCCGCCCTCGCTGGCCGTGGAGTTTTCCTCTGGCGGGGTGGCGGCGGCATGCTGGACGCCGGGGGTGGACACAGTAGATGAGTTCACGAGCGAGCCGCTGCCAGAAGGGGCGCTGCGGCCTTCGCTGGTTCGCGAAAATGTGCTGAGTCCGGATGCGGTGCGTTTGGCGCTGGCGCAGGTGCTGGGGCGGATGAATCGGCGCAGCGGCGCCAATCTGGCCGTGCTGCTGCCCGACGTCGCGGCACGGGTCTCTCCCCTGACACTGGAGCAGCTTCCAGCCCGGCAGGAAGAGGCTCAGGCGCTGCTTCGCTGGCGCCTGAAGAAGACGGTGCCGTTTGAGGTGGAACAGGCTTCATTCGCTTACCAGCCAGTGGGTGATTCCCCTGAGGGGCGAGAGGTGCTGGTAGCGGTGGCCCCGCGAGTTGTGGTGAGACAGTACGAGATGGCGCTGGAGTCGTTGGGCTATCAGCCCGGCTTCGTCACCCTCTCTTCGCTGGCCGTGATCGGGCTTCTGCCGGTGGGCAGTACCGACGCCAACCGAGGCGCCATGCTGCTTCGCAGCTCGGGGCGGCTGTTGACCATCCTGATGACCGGCTCCGACAGGCTACGCATGTTTCGCTCCTCTGAATTGCCGGCCGAGGAGCAACCCCGTTCGCTAGAAGAAATTGTCGCGGACGCATATAGCTCAGCCGTGTACTTTCAGGACACTTTCGGGGAAACGCTGGAGCGAATCTACCTGGCCGGGTTTGGCGGGCAAACGCCGCAGTTGCAGGAATTGATCGACCAGGAACTCGACGTTCGAGCGCAACCCCTGCTGGTGCCCGGAGTGCGCAGCGAAGACAACGACTTCCTCGGTCTCCACGGGATGATCGCCGAGCAGGCCAAAGCATGATTGCGGAGACATTAGCCACAGAGGCACAGAGCGCACAGAGCCGGAAAAGCTTTTTCTCTGTGCTCTCCGTGTCTCTGTGGCTGGCGCTGAAATCCGGAATTGGGAATCGGCATGCGCATTGACCTGAACCTGGCGAGCCGCCCCGTCGAGAACCTGCGGCGGTTTTACCTGCTGGCGGGGACTGGCGTGGTGCTGTTGGCCCTGCTGGCCACCGCCCAGGCGACCATTTTCTTCCGCGACTGGTGGGCCGGGCGCGAGGACCGCCAACAAACCGAGAGCCGGCGTGCCGAGGTGCGTCGCCTGGAAGCCGAAGAAAAAAAGTTCAAGGAGCAGCTCGAGCAGCCGCAAGCTCAGGATGTGATAGTACGCTCTGATTTCCTAAACAAGTTGATCTTCCAGAAGAGTGTCTCCTGGACGCAAATCCTCATGGATTTGGAGGAGCTAGTCCCGGACCGCGTGATGGTGGTTTCCATCAGGCCGGAGATCGTGGAGCGCAGTCAGGTGCGCCTGGAGATGCAGGTCATTGGCGAGTCCATCGGCCAGTTGCTGGAGTTTTTGCGGCGCATTGAAGGCTCCGCCAAGTTTGGCACGCCGGTGCTCAGCCAGGAAGTACCCGCACAGGATGCCGCCCGGGACCCCAGCGTTAAGCTGGGATTAAGCGTGTTCTATGGCCAAAAATAATCAGCACAACCGAGCCGCGGAAAGGGCTGCGGAAAAGCCGGTTTCCCGGCAGCCCGTCAGGCGGCGCCTCCTGCAGGGCCTGCTGGCAGGGCTGCTGGCGGTGAATATCTTGTTCTTCATTCTGGCCCTGAAGCCGGGGGGGCAGCGTGCCCGCGAACAAGCCGAAGTATTCCGCGAGCTTGGCCAGGACCTGGAGTCCCGCCGGGAAACAGTGAAACGGTTGCGCAACATCGCTGCCAACCTGGGCCAAGCTCGCCACCAGGGTCTCGAGTTCCACCGGGACAAGTTCCTGCCCAAGCCGACCGGATTCTCCATTCTCATGGAGGAAGTGGACAAGCTGGCGCGAGCGAACCGGGTGCGCAAGAGCACCGTGACCTATTCGCTGAGCGACGTGCAGGGGCAGCCCGAGCTGAACGAAGTGCACGTGACAACGGTGTTGGAGGGTGACTATGCCAACATCGTGGAGTTTGTGAATCAGGTGGAGCGGTCGCCCCAGTTTATGATCATCGACAACATCGCCCTGGCCGGCGGCGGCAACACCAGGGCGAGGCCGGGCGCCAGCAAGGCCAGCCCGGTGCGGCTTTCGTTGCGTCTGGTGACGTTCTTCCAGCTGTAACGGACACCAGGTAAGGCCAGACAAGGCCAACCTAAGGTAAGAGAAGGCCAAGCTAAGGTAAGAAAAGCGATGGCTCCTTCGTTTCGCTTTGAAGACGGCAAGCGCTGGATCGCAGCAGCGGTGCTGCTGGGCTTGGCGGCCTTTCTGTCGTATCGCGCCTTCTCTCCCTCAGCCCAGCAGGCTGCCAGCCGCGCTAGGAGCGTCGGGCCGGCAGCGGAGAACCGCTCGCGAGCCCGGGCACGTGCTGCAATCTCGGGGGCATACGACCCTGCGCTGAGATTCGACCTGTTGGCTAAGGTGCAGGGCATCACCTACCAGGGGACCGAGCGCAACATCTTCCAATACCGTACGCGCGCGGCTCCGATACCAAAGCCGACAGCCAAAGCTGTTACCGCGTCGGCTTCCAAGCGTTCCGGCGAGGCGCCCCCGCCAGCTATTCCCTTGAAGTATTACGGGTATGCTCACAAGCCCGACGAAACCGCCAGGAAGGCCTTCTTCGTGGATGCAGAGGAAATTTTCATCGTCACCGAGGGCGAGATTGTTAACAAGAGGTATAAGATACTAAAGATAGGGGTGAACACGGTTGAGGTGGAAGACCTGGTGACGAAGAGCAAGCAAACTCTGCCCCTGCAGGAAACCTGATGAGCGGGTGGAAAGTCCGCGGTTCAAAGTCCAAGGTCGAAGAGCTCCACCTCCTGTTGCGACCGGCTCGCACCCCGGCCTCCGCAGCGGGCAATCAAGCCACAACGGGCAATCAAGCCAGAGCGGGCAATCAAGCCAAAGCGAGCAATCAAGAAGGCTGGGCGTTGCTCACCCTGATCTTCTTCTCCGCGCTGCTGGCGATTTCACTGGCGTCCGTACTGCCGCGGGCGGCCATGGAAGCGCGCCGGGAAAGGGAAGCGGACTTGATCCACCGTGGCCGACAGTATCAGCGGGCCATCCAGCTCTATTACCGAAAGTTCCGCCGCTATCCCTCCAAGATGGAGGAGTTGGAAAACACGAATCGCATCCGTTTTCTGCGGCGGCGCTTCACGGATCCGATTGCGGGAAGCGAGAAGTGGCGCCTCATCCACATCAGCCCGCAGGACCTGTTGACTGATTCGGTGCTGCAGCAGGCCGCTGGAGCCGCCACCGCAGCAGTTCCGGGCGTGACTCCGGGCATGCCCGGTGCTCTGCCGGGAACGCAAGACTGGTCACAACAGCCGGGGCGCAGCTCTCAGCCCACTTCTGGTTTCGGCCAGACTTCCCGCTTTGGACAGCCGGCGAATCCCACTGCCCGGCCAGGACAGGTGCCGCAACAAGGCGGTTTCGGCCAGCCGGCAGGTCTTGGGCAGCGGGGCGCGCGGGCAGGCCCCACACCATCTGGCTTCCGGCTGCCAGGACAGTCGGTGCCCGTGTCACCCGGAACGAGGACCATCCCGGGGCTTCCGGCCGGGGTGCAGCCCAGGCAACAACCGGGGCAAACAGCTTTTCAAACGCCACTCGTGGGGCAGCCATCGAGGCCCGGCCAGCAGTCGGGCTTCGGCCAGCCGACCCAGCCCGGTCGACCCCAGGGGACGGGTAGGGTTGTGATTCCCGGACTCCCCGCCGGAGTGCAGATCGGCGCTCCCCCCGGGGCGGCATACGGTGCGCCTGCTGGAGGCACGGCGCGTGGAATGTCGCCCGGGACAGGCTTGGGCGCTAGCGTCGGGATGACCACCACGGGCTTCGTCCCCCTTGCTGGAAATCCCACGGGCTCCGGCACGGCTCCCGGCCAGCCTACTGGTCTAGGCGGTCAGCAGATTGGGGGCGGCATCGCTGGCGTGGCCAGCACCAAGGAAGCGCCTTCGATGAAGATCTACAATGGCCGCGAAAAATACAACGAATGGGAATTCGTCTACGATTTTCGCCGCGACCCAACGATGCTGGGCCGCCAGGTCCAGGGCGCTCCCGTCCAGCCAGGCGCCTTGGTGGGCCAACCCCAACGGCCGGGCCGTCCAGGCCAGCCGCAGCAGGGTGGCTTCGGTAGGCCTCAACCCGGCGGTTCGGTCAACCGCAGCCAGGGTCGGGCAGGCCTCAACCCGGCCGGTTCGGTCAACCGCAGCCAGGCCAGTCGGGCAGGCCCCAACCTGGCCGGCGCGGTCAACCGCAGTCAAGAAGGCCCGGCCAGCCACAGCCCGGCGGCATCGGCCTGCAGCAGCCGAATCTATTTCCGCGCCGCTGAGACAAAGCGTCTGAGGCGGTTTCCTCCTTCAGGCCTCACACTGCCGCATCAAACCCGTCGTACTTAGAGAAAAGCTAGGCCTAAAGAAAAGCTGGGGGAATTCTCCACCGACCCTGGAATCGCCAGATGGATTCTCCGGAGCCTCGCGAGAAATTCCGCTTGACAATTGTGCTTGACAGGGGCGGACATATATGACCTATAGTCATATATGTCCATTGGTCACATTTAAACTACGGGGATGCCAACTCGCTCCCAAGTCGCCCGGCGAGCCCCACCCAACCGCCGTGAACGGCGGCGGGCCGCCACCCGTGAACGCATCTTTCGCGCTGCCTTGCGCCTTTTCGCGGCGCGGGGAGTTTTTGCCACCACCGTCCAGGAAATTACTGAAGCGGCTGATGTCGGCAAGGGTACCTTCTTCAACTACTTCCCCACCAAGGAACACTTGTTGGCGGCCTTCGGCGAGATTCAGGTGGCCAAGGTGCGCGCTGCGGCAGCCGAGGCCCGCCGCGGACAGAAACACTCCCGCGAACTGCTCCGTCGTTTGATCCACGACCTGGCGGAGGAGCCTGGCCGCAGCCAGGCGCTGGTGCGAAGCCTGCTGGCGGCCAACATGGGCAGCGAGCCGGTCCGGCACCTGATGCGCCACAACCTGGGCCGCGGCCGGAAATTGCTGGGGCAGCTCATCGCCCGGGGGCAGCTGCGGGGCGAGGTACGTCGCGACCGCAAGGCGATCGAACTTGCGCGCTATTTCCAGCAAAGCTTCTTTGGTGCGCTACTTCTGTGGACGCTCCATCCTCCCTCGCCTCTGGAGGCGTGGTTGAACACGACCTTTGAGCTGATTTGGGCGGGGATAGATGCCCGGCAGGCCAGGGCAGGTACGAAAGCAGGCAAGGAGGGACTCGCGTGAAGAATCGTCTTCGGTTGCCGGTCCATTGGGATTTTTATCATTTGAATTGGCACTGGAATTGGATTGCCCTCTTCCTTTCCTTGACTGTTGTCCCCGTGGTTGCTTACGGGCAAAGCCGTCCAGAGGAGCCTCGATCGCGTCTAGCCACCCCCGCCGGGCGCGTCCTGCGCCTCAGCTTGGGACAGGCAGTTGAGATCGCTCTCCAGCCGGAAGGAAACGCTCGCATCCAAATGGCCGAGCAGCTGATCCGACAGGCGCAGGCGCGTTCGGCCGAAACGCGGGCCGCGCTGCTGCCCGATTTGTCGGGATCGGTCGGCCTGCAGAACCAGCGGCGTAATCTGGAGGCCCTGGGGCTTCAGGTGCAGTCACCGATTCCCGGTGTTGTCGTTCCGCGATCCGTGGGACCCTTCAGCACGTTTGACGCGCGCGCCTTCGTGAGCCAGAAGATTCTCGACCTTGCCGCCATCCGGCGCTTCCAGGCCTCTCGAACCGCCGTCCGGGTGGCCCGGGCCGAGGACGAGTCAACCCGGGACCACGTCAGCCAACAGGTGGGACGCGCTTATCTAGCCGCTATGCGGGCGGAAGCTTCGCTGGAAACGGCGCGGGCGAATCTGGCGCTGGCTGAAGCGTTGCTCCGGCTTGCGGTGAATCAGAAGGCCGCCGGCACCGGTACGGGCATTGAGGTAACCCGTGCCCGCGTGCAACTGGCGCATGAACGCCAGCGTGTGCTGGCGAGCGGGAACGAACGGGAGCGGACGCACCTCGAGCTCTTGAAGCTGCTGGGATTGAAATTGAATACGGAGCTGGAGCTGACCGACGCGCTGGCCTATCTGCCGGCCCCGACGACGGAGGTCGCCGAAGCGCTGGCTACGGCGATGGATTCGCGCGCCGAGTGGAAGGCGCAGCAGAAGCGCGAAAACCAGGCACGTCTGAACTACAGCGCTACGAAGCTGGAGCGGCTGCCCTCACTGGTCGGATTCCTGGATTACGGTTCCCTCGGGTTGAATCTCGACCGGTTGTTGCCCACGCACACCATCGGCGTAGCGCTGCAGGTCCCCGTCTTTGACGGAGGCCGCCGGGAGGCGCGGCGCGCCGAAAGCTTGTCCCAACTGCGGCAGGAGCGGATCCGCACCCATGATCTGCGAGAGCAGATTGAGCTGGAAATTCGCGTGGCCCTGGACAGCCTACGCTCGGCCGAGCAGCAGGTGGAGGCGGCGCAAGAGGGGCGGCAGCTGGCCGAGAATGAGCTGGCCCAGGCGCGCCGTCGCTACCAGGCGGGCGTAACCAATAGCCTGGAGGTGACCGATGCGCAGACGCGTCTGGTTCGGGCCCGCGAGGACCACATCAACGCGTTGTTCAACTACAACCTGGCCCGTATTGACCTTGGCGCCGCGATGGGCACCGTGCGCCAGGTCCTTCAACAGGGCAGTTCTCGGATAAATCCTGATCCGAAGCTGCCCGGGAGCCAAGGCCAGGGAAGGTGGGAGCCGTGAGAGCGAACAAGAAATTGCTTCTCGTCGGCGGAGTCGTCCTCCTCGTTGTCCTTGTGGGCTTGTTGGGATTGCTACGCTGGCTCGGTGACCGTCCCGAGACGATTGCCATTTCGGGCAACATCGAGCTGACACAAGTGGACGTCGCCTTCAAGACTCCCGGCAAACTGATCGAGCGCGCCGTAGATGAAGGGGAGGTAGTCCGCAAGGGCATGGTGCTGGCGCGGCTCGATGCCGAGCAGACGAAGCGCCAGAGGGAGCGCGAGCAGGCCGGTCGGATGGCGGCTGAGTCCCAACTGCGCCAGATCGTGACCGCAGCCCAGTACCAGAAGGAAACGCTGGAAGCCGAGATCGAACTCCGCCAGGCCGAACTCCGCCAGGCTGAGGCGCGCTTGAGCGAACTGCTGGCTGGCTTTCGGAAACAGGAAATCGAGCAGGCTCGCGCGGCAACCGAAGAAGCAGCCAGCGAAGAGCAGCGCGCTACCCGAGATTGGGAGCGCGCCCAGGTCCTCCATAAGAACGATGACATCTCCAGGTCCCAGTACGATCAGTTCCGGGCGCGCTACCAAGCCGGCACCGCCGCGGCCCGGCAGGCCCGGGAAAGGCTGGCTCTGGTGGAGGAAGGTCCCCGGCAGGAAGAGATCGAATCCGCCCGCGCACAGGTGGCCCGCGCCCAAGCGGCATTGCGATTGAGCAAGGCGGCGCGGCTGGAACTGAAAAGGAAGCGACAGGAGATCGAAACCCGTCGCGCTGAAACCGCGCGGGCGCGGGCGCAGGTGGGAGTGCTGGACGCCCAGCTCGACGACACAGTCGCCATTTCGCCCATTGACGGCGTGGTGTTGACGAAATCGGCTGAGGTGGGCCAAGTGCTGGCCGCAGGCACTCCCGTCCTCACCGTCGGCGACCTGGCCCACCCCTGGCTCCGCGGCTACATCAACGAGACGGATCTGGGACGGGTGAAGTTGGGGGCACGCGTTCGCGTCACCACCGACTCCTATCCGGACAAAGTGTACTGGGGACGTCTCTCCTTCATCGCTTCCGATGCGGAGTTCACCCCCAAGCAGATTCAAACCCCCGAGGAGCGGGTCAAGCTCGTCTACCGGGTAAAGGTAGACATCCCGAACCCCCAGCAGGAGCTGAAATTGAACATGCCGGTGGAAGCCGAGATCCTGCTGCGCGATCCTGCTGAATGAAGAGTGAGGCAAGGCGGGGAAGTTCCGCCGGGAGGCGCCTACTATGCCAAATGCTATGCAAGCTGATATGCCAGTAACAGATTCCAACGCCGCCGCAGCGATCCGAACCGCAAATTTGACCCGCCGGTTCGACGCCCTGACGGCCGTGGACCGCCTCACTCTGGAAGTATCGCCCGGGGAAATTTTCGGCCTTGTGGGTCCCGATGGGGCCGGCAAGACCACCACCTTGCGCTTGCTCTGTGGCCTGCTGGACCCGACCGAAGGACAGGCTTGGGTGGCAGGCCACGACGTGGCCCGCCACCCGCAGGCGGTGAGGGACCGCATTGGTTACATGGCGCAGCGCTTTGGCCTCTACTCCGATCTGACCGTGCGGGAAAACATGCTTTATTATGCCGACCTGTTTGGGCTCCCGGCAGCCGAAGGCAAGCCGCTGATGGAGCGCCTGCTGGGCGTCACCCGCATGCAGCCTTTCCAGCACCGGGCGGCCGGCCGCCTTTCGGGCGGCATGAAGCAAAAACTGGCGTTGATGTGCACGCTGCTCCACCACCCGCAAATTCTTTTTCTCGACGAGCCCACCAACGGTGTGGACCCGGTGTCTCGCCGCGATTTCTGGGCCATCCTCTATCAACTGGTGAAGCAGGGAATGACTGTCCTGCTCACCACGGCCTACCTGGATGAAGCCGAGCGCTGCAATCGGGTGGGCCTGCTCGATCGCGGGCGCCTTATCCGTTGCGACTCACCGCAGGCGTTGAAGAAGCTGGTGGCGGAGTCCTGCTACCAGGTCACCTGTTCGAACCTAAGGGCGGCGCGAGAGTTCCTGCAGACCGCCGCAGGCGTGAAGAGCGTGGAGCCGTCCGGCGCCACCCTGCACGTCTTCCTCGCGGCTCCGGAAACCTCTTCCGTGGCGCTCGAACGGGCTTTGGAGCAAGAGGGTCTGGGTCCAGCTAGCTTCCGCCCGATCACCCCGTCTCTGGAGGACGTATTCATCGCCGAGATCCGCAAGGCTTCAGCGGGGAACCATGCCTGAGGGAACCATGACTGAGGGGCCTGAGAGAACCATGCCTGAGGAGCCTGAGAGAAATCACAATGGGTGGGCCGTTGAGGTGGAGGGTCTCGCGAAGCGATTCGGCGCCTTTATCGCCGTAGACCACATTTCCTTCACTGTTCAGCGGGGCGAAATTTTCGGCTTCCTCGGCCCCAACGGAGCCGGCAAGTCGACCACCATTCGCATTCTCTGCGGGCTGCTGGCCCCGAGCGATGGCCGGACTCGGGTAGGCGGGTTCGATGTGGCTGCTGAACCTGAGAGCGTGCGAAGACATATCGGCTATATGTCCCAAAAGTTCTCGCTCTATGACGATTTGACTGTGGAGGAGAACATTGATTTTTTCAGCGGGGTCTACGGAGTTGCGCAGGGGCGGCGTGCCGAGCGCAAGCAGTACGTGCTGGCCATGGCAGGGCTGAGCGAGCGGCGGACGACGATGACGCGCCTGCTGGCCGGCGGATGGAAGCAGCGGCTGGCCCTGGGATGCGCCATCTTGCACGAGCCGCCCATCATATTTCTCGATGAGCCGACCTCAGGCGTCGATCCGATTGCTCGCCGCGACTTTTGGGATCTGATCTACCAGCTCTCGGCGGCCGGACACACGATTTTCGTCACCACTCATTACATGGATGAAGCCGAACATTGCCACCGGCTGGCCCTGATGTACCAAGGAAAAATTATCGCTCTGGACGCGCCCGCCTCCTTGAAGCAGGCATTGGCGTCACACACCCTGATGGAACTGGACAGCTCGGACCCGCTGGAGAGTCTCAGAGTGCTGGAGGGAGCCGAAGGCATCGCGGAGGTGGCGGTCTTCGGGGCAGGACTGCACATCACCGTGCCTGACCCGGGTACTGCCGTGCCTCGGATTCGAAGCCTCCTGGACCAGCAGGGGATTCAGATCCAGCGCCTGGAACCGATCCAGCCCTCCATCGAGGACGTGTTCGTCGGCATGATCGCCGAGGAGGAGCGTAAGTCAGCATGAACCTGCGACGCACCCGGGCGGTGGCGAAAAAGGAATTGCTGCACATTCTTCGGGACCGCAACAGCCTGATCATGGCGCTGGCGGTCCCACTGGTTCTGTTGCTGCTGTTCGGCTATGCGCTGTCGCTGGATGTGGACCGCGTGCCGACCTGGATCCACGACGCCGACCGGAGCCCGGAGAGCCGGCACCTGATCTCGCGGTTTCGCGCTTCTCGCTACTTTCAGGTTCTGGGAACAGCCGACCGGCCGAAAACCATCGAGCAGAAGATTGACAGGGACGAATGCCTGCTTGCGGTTTCCATCCCGCGGGGGTTTGCCCGTGACCTCGTGGCCGGTCGGCAAGCAGAGGTGCAACTGCTGTTGGACGGCAGCGATTCCAATACGGCGTCCATCGCCCTGGGCTATGCGGAGACGATGGTGCGTCTACACGCGGTGGAATTGCAGGAGCAGGCGCAGCGCCAAAGAATGGGTGCCCGGCTGCCTCCGCCGGTCGAGAACCGGATTCGCGTCTGGTACAACAGCGACCTGGAATCGAAGAACTACATTGTGCCGGGACTGATGGCAGTCATCTTGATGATCATTGCCGCGTTGCTCACCTCGTTGACCATCGCGCGGGAGTGGGAAACGGGAACCATGGAGTCGTTGCTTGCCACGCCGCTGCGGCCGGCGGAACTGGTGCTGGGCAAACTGGTTGCTTTTTTCGGCGTGGGCTTGGTGGATATGCTGGTGGCGCTGCTGGTCGGCGTGCTGGTTTTCCGCGTGCCGCTCCGCGGAAATGCGCTGCTGCTGTTTTTCACCGGCTGCATCTTTCTGTTCGGGGCGCTCTGCTGGGGCATTCTTCTTTCGGCCGTGGCACGTTCGCAATTGCTGGCTTACCAGTTGGGGATGCTGACTTCCTTCCTGCCCGCCTTCCTGCTCTCCGGCTTTGTCTACGCCATCGAGAACATGCCGGCAGTGATTCAGCTGGTGACCTACATCTTTCCGGCCAGGTATTTCGTCACCATCCTCAAGGGAATCTATCTGAAGGGTGTTGGGCTGGAGGTATTGTTCCTGGAAGTCGGACTGCTGATCGTGTACGCGGCGATTATCTTCGTCGTTGCTACAAAGAAGGTGAAACAGAAGTTGGCCTGACGGCGATGTGGGAGCGAATCCGGGAAATCGTTCGCAAAGAGCTGCTCCAGGCGCTGCGGGAGCCACGCATGCGGGTTGTCTTGGTCATCCCACCCCTGATCCAGTTGATCATCTTTGGCTACGCGGTCAATCTGGACGTGGAGACCAGCCGCCTTGCCTGGATGGACCGGGATCGGACCCCGGCCAGCCGCGAGTTGTACGAGGCCTTTGCCGGCTCGGGGCGGTTCCAGATGGTGGCCACACCCTCCCGCGAGAGCGAAGTCGAGGACTTGCTGGATCACGGCCGCGTACATGCGGTGGTCCGCGTGCTTCCCGGGTTTGGCCGCGACATCGCTCGCGGCAAGACCGCCGGGGTGCAGGTTTTGATGGACGGCAGTAACTCCAATACTGCCTCCATCGTTTCCGCCTACACCTCCGGTGTCATTGCCGCCTACGGCAACCGAGTCCGGGCACGGCAACAGAGGGCGCGGCTGGTGGCCCGCACCACTCGCGACGGCGAACCTGTCGCCGCCGCCCCGCCGCCGCTGGAGATCCGAAGTCGAGTCTGGTTCAACCCGGACTTACGCAGCCGGAACTACTACGTCCCGGGGGTGGTGATCAACATCATCACGCTGGTCACAATCATGCTGACGGCCATGGCCATCGTTCGCGAGAAGGAGATCGGCACCATGGAGCAGCTGCTGGTGACACCGATCCGCCCGGTGGAACTGATGATCGGCAAAACGTTGCCGTTTGCCCTGGTGGGTCTGTTCGATCTTGTCCTGGTCACGGTGGTTGCCCTGGTCGTGTTTCGCATTCCCTTCCGGGGCAGCCCGCTGCTGCTGCTAGCGAGCGCTATGCTGTTCCTGCTGACCACGCTGGGCATCGGACTGTTCCTCTCCACCATCTCCCAGACGCAACAGCAGGCGATGATGGCCTCGTTCTTCTTTTTCATGCCCGCCTTCATGCTCAGCGGCTTCGCCTTCCCCATCCGGAACATGCCCGTGCCGGTGCAGCTGCTCAGCTATCTGAACCCGCTACGGTATTTCATGGAAATTTC
This sequence comes from Terriglobia bacterium, assembly GCA_965223005.1. GTDB lineage: Bacteria > Acidobacteriota > Terriglobia > JAJPHL01 > JAPKYU01 > CBDBKE01. The sequence goes on from CBDCVK010000010.1 coordinate 1,460,460, forward strand.
CCGCAACATCTTCCTGAAAGGAACCGGGATTACCGTGCTGTGGCCGCAGATGCTGGCCCTGCTGGTTTTCGGGGTCACTATCCTGGGTCTGAGTTCCCTCCGCTTCCGCAAGCGCCTGGATTGAAAAAGCTCTTCTCCCACCGTGTGCACGCGGCATTCGCGTCGTACTGCCTACCGCCTACTGTTTCAGTAGAAGCTGCTTTCGCGCTTTCGGCCGGTGTAATCCACGTAGACCGCCTTCAGCTCGGTGAAGAAGTCGATGGCCACACGGCCCTGCTCACGCAGGCCAATTCCGGTGCCTTTGATGCCGCCGAAAGGAACATGGGCTTCGCCGCCGGTGGTGGGCGAGTTGATGTGGATGACTCCGGTTTCGACGCGGTCCACGAAATCGAAGACGCGCGCGACGTCTTGGGTGTAGATGGAGGAGGAGAGGCCGAAAACGACGCCGTTGGCCACTTCCAGCGCCTCGCGGTAGTCCTTCACCCGGATCACAGAGAGCACCGGCCCGAAGATCTCCTCCTGGGCAATGCGCATCTGCGGCCGGACGTGGTCAAAGACGGTCGGGGCGATGAACCAGCCCCGGTCGCTGGCACCGCCGCGCAGACGGTCGCCGCCACACAACAGTTTGGCTCCTTCGCCGCGACCGATTTCCAGGTAGTTGAGCACGGTCTGGAATTGACTCTCATCCACCGCCGGCCCGACGTCAACGTCTGGCTCAGAGCCGTCGCCCACGCGCAACTTACGGGCTCGTTCCACCACGCGGCCGACGAATTCCTCAGCCACCTCCTCGACGACAACCGCCCGGCTGGTGGCCGTGCAGCGCTGGCCGGTGGATCCGAAGGCGCCCTGCACGGTGCTTTCCACCGCCAGTTCCAAGTCGGCATCCTCCAACACCACCAGCGGGTTCTTGCCGCCCATCTCACACTGGCAGGGGAGCTGGCGCCGCGCGCCCTGGGCGTAAAGCCGGGTGCCGATCTCGTTTGAGCCTGTGAAGCTGACCGCCTTCACCGCCGGGTTTTCGACGAGCTCGTCGCCCACCTGGCTGCCCGAGCCTACCACCAGGTTCAGCACACCTGCGGGCAGTCCCGCCTCCACGAAGCAGTTCACCAGCTCCATGCCCAGGAACGGGGTGAGGCTGGCGGGCTTGAAGACCACGGTGTTGCCCGCGACCAGAGCCGGGGCAATCTTCCACGCCGGGATAGCCACTGGAAAATTCCAGGGGGTGATAGCGGCCACCACTCCCAGCGGGTGTTTCACCGTGTAGCAAAAGTTCTTCGGCAGCTCCGAGGGCAAGGTGTCGCCGATGATGCGGCGCGACTCGCCGGCCATGTATTCCAGCACGTTGATCGCCCGCAAGAGTTCACCCAGAGACTCCTTCACCGTCTTGCCTTCTTCGCGGGTGAGGGCGCGGGCCAACTCATCTTTCCGGTCGGTCATGATCTGGGCTGCGCGCGCAACGAACCGCCCGCGCACCGGGGCAGGGGTCTCGCGCCAGGCGGGAAAAGCCGCGGCCGCCGCCTGGATGGCGGCCTGCGCCTCTTCTCGGGTGGCCAGCGGGATCACGCCCACCAGATCATCGAAATTGGCGGGATTGCGCCGCTCCAGACTCTTGCCGGACGCAGATTCTTCCCAGCGCCCACCGATGAAATTCTTGGCTCGGGCGACTTCTCGCTCTTGCTTCGTTAGAACACCCATTGCTGCCTCCTTCGCTCGTCGGTGCGTAGGCATCGACAGGCTTCAGCCTACCATGGCGCCTCAAATGGTAACGCTAAGTACCGGTCGCAACCCTGGGCTGGACTGCGGTAAAGGCCTGGTCTCCACGTCTGCCTTCGAGGATGCGCGCGCGCCAGCTGCACCGCGGTCTCGTTGGCCTCGCTATTGGTAAAGAATCGGTGCCGCTAATGGCAAAGAAATTGCAAGCTCCTACTAATAGTGCGCCGGGGAGGGAAACAGATACGCTTGATGTTTGCGGTACAGACCTTCCCGGGTCATCGAAACCGGCCCAATATACCACAGTGGGAGCCAGTGGCCGCGCTGACACACCCGCTGCCCGGCCGAAAGAGCCGAAAAAGCGGGCGTGCTAGTATAGGAACTGATTTCGGCTTTCGAAAGGGAGACTGGATGCGCTGGAGCCAGCTTTTCATCCCCACCCTGCGGGAAAATCCCGCAGACGCGGAGATTGCCAGCCACAGGCTGCTGCTGCGCGCCGGCTACATCCGACAGCTGAGCGCCGGCATTTACAGCTATCTCTACCTGGCGCAGCGCTCTCTGGCCAAGATCGCCCAGATCGTGCGAGAAGAGATGGACCGCATCGGCGCACAGGAGTTCTACCTACCGGCATTGCATCCGGCCGACATCTGGCAGCAAACCGGGCGCTGGGAAGAGATGGGCCCAGCGATGTTCCGGCTGAAGGACCGCGGTGACCGGGACCTGTGCCTGGGGATGACCGAGGAAGAGGTGATGACCGACATCGCCCGGCGGGAGCTGCGCAGTTACAAGCAGTTGCCGCAAATCTGGTACCAAATCCAGGCCAAGTTCCGCGACGAGCCCCGGCCCCGCTCCGGCTTGTTGCGCACTCGCCAGTTCACCATGAAAGACTCCTACTCCTTTGACCTTGATGAGGCCGGGCTGGAGGTCAGCTACCAGAAGCACCACGAAGCTTACTGCCGCGCCTTTGATCGCTGCGGGCTGAAGTACAAGGTGGTGGAGGCGCATTCGGGACCGATGGGCGGCAGCCAGTCGCACGAGTTCATGGTGCTGTCCGACGCCGGGGAGGACCAGTTGGCCGAATGCGGTAGCTGCGGTTACGCGGCCAACCTGGAGAAGGCGGTGTCGCGCCTGCCCGCCATCTCCGATGCCGAAGGTCCGGCGGCCCCGGAACCCTTTGCGACGCCCGAGCAGAAGAGCATCGCTGAGGTTAGCGCCTTTGATGGGAGGCCGGAAGCCGCGCACATCAAGTCGCTGCTCTTCCTCAGCCGCGATGCCCCGGTGATCGCGTTGCTGCGGGGCGACCACGAGCTGAGCGAAATCAAGCTGACCGGTTTGCTAGGGGATCCGCGCATGCGTCCTGCGCATCCCGAGGAGGTGAGCCAATACACTGGCGCGGGACCCGGCTCGATTGGTCCGGTGGGCCTGAAGGGCGTGCGCATCCTGGCTGATACAGCGCTGGAGGGACGGCGCAATCTGGTGGCTGGCGCCAACCGCGACGGTTACCATCTGCGCGGCGTCACCCCGGGTCGGGATTTTCGAACAGAATTCCACGACCTGCGGGTGGTTCGCGCGGGCGACCCGTGCGCTCCCTGTGGTGAGCCTCTCCGTGTTTCCCGAGCCATCGAGATCGGGCACATCTTCAAGCTGGGCCGCAAGTACTCGGAAAGCATGGGCGCGCGGGTGCTGGACGCCTCTGGACAGGAGATCGTGCTGGTCATGGGTTCCTACGGCATCGGCATCGAGCGCATTCTGGCAGCGGCCATCGAGCAGAATCACGATGCCGATGGCATGGCTCTGCCCGTCTCCATCGCCCCCTTTCACGTGGTGATCACACCGATCAATGCTTCCGACCCGACCCTGATGGGCATCGCGGAAGAACTCTACAGGGACATCCTGGAAGAGAAACTGGAGGCGGTGCTGGATGATCGCGACGAGCGCCCGGGCGTCAAGTTCAAGGACGCCGACCTGATCGGCGTCCCTTTCCGGGTCACGGTAGGGCGCAAGGCACCCGGAGGGTTGGTTGAGGTGCTGCTGCGCTCGACACGAATTAGCACCGATGTTAAAATTGCCGAAGCGTCGGCATTCCTGCGCGATGCCTGCAGGAAGCAGTGTATGCGTACCGAGGCGTGCCAGGAAGCCGGTTAAGGCAAACGAGGGGTCAACCTATGAGCAAGCAATCTGGAATGGCCACCTTCAAGGCCGTGGTCGCGGTGGCGGTATTTGCGGCCGTCGTCTACCTGGGAATCAAGCTGGTGCCTCCCTGGGTGAACAATTACCAGCTCCAGGACCACATCACCTCGCTAGCCCGCAGGGCCACCTACGGTCAGGGTGTAACTGAAGAAAGTATTCGCAAAGACGTCCTCAGCAAGACTAAGGAGCTTCGCATGCCGGTGAAGGGCGAGCAGATTAGGGTGGTCAAGAGCACCTACGGGGTGAACACTGACGTGAAGTACAACGTGGTGGTGAAGACGCCGGCCTACACCTTCAACCTCAAGTTCAACCCGACGGCTGGCAACAAGATGATCACCGCAAAATGACGGCCGAGAGCGCGCTTCGGCTATGAGTAAGATAAGAAGGGAGCCGGCGAGGGAGACCCAACCGGATGCGGGGCCCCGGTTGCCGGCTGGAAGTGAATTTGCGAGTCCACTTTAAGAAAACCCGCCTGGCCCGCATTTTCCTGCACCCGTTCACCAAGGTAGTGCTGACTCTCGCCCTGCTGTTGGCAGTGTGCGGAGCCTCCGTCTTCGGCTACTACTATGTGCGGTTCGCCAAGCTGATTGACCGGCGGTTAGACGGGGACGTGTTCGCCCGCACCTCGAAAATCCATGCCGCTCCAGAGCTGCTTTTCGTGGGACAGGAAATTCAGGTTGCCGAGCTGATCAACAAGTTGCGCCGGGCAGGCTACTCCGAGGATGAAAGCAGCACGTTGGGCTGGTACCGGCAGGTGCTGGACGACGTTGAGATCCATCCCGGTTCAGACTCCTACTTCCGCGACGAGCCAGCCCGGATCCGCGTGGCCGACGGCAAGGTCCAACGTGTCCTCTACCTGAAGGGCAACATCGAGCAGCAATTTTACGAACTGGAGCCCGAGCTCATCACCAACCTGTTCGACCGTTCCCGGGCAAAGCGGCGGCTGGTACGGTTTGAAGATTTGCCGCCCCACTTGGTGAACGCGATCCTGGCCGCCGAAGATAAGAGCTTCTTTCAGCACCCGGGGATTGATTTTCTGCGCGTCCTGAAAGTGGCCTACGAAGACATCCGTACCAGGACGCTGGCGCAGGGTGCCAGCACCCTGACCATGCAACTGGCCCGCAGTTTCTTCCTGACGCCCGCGCGCACCTTCAAGCGGAAGATGGCGGAGGTCATGATTGCCCTGCAGCTCGAACGGCGGCTTACCAAGCAGCAGATCTTCGAGTTTTACTGCAACCAGATCTACCTAGGACAGCGGGGCAGCTTCAGCCTGCACGGGATGGGAGAAGCCTCGCTGGCTTATTTCGGCAAAGACGTGCACCAGCTCACTTTGCCCGAAGTAGCCTTCCTGGCGGGCATTATTCGGGGACCCAACCTCTATTCGCCCTACCGCTACGCGGAGCGGGCCACAGAACGGCGGAACCGCATCCTGGATGCTATGGTGCGCAACGGCGCCATCAAGCCCGAGCAGCGCGACACGGCGGTCGAAGCGCCGCTTGGGATACTTCCCCCCTACGTGGAAACCGGCGACGCGCCCTACTTCGTGGACCTAGTACGCGAAGAGTTGCTGGCTCGCTATCCCGAGAAGGAGCTGGTCACCCGCGGCTACCGCGTCTACACCACACTGGACATGAACCTGCAGCGGGCCGCCGACGAGGCGGTGCGCGAGGGCATGCAACTGGTCGACGAGCAGCTCTCGAAACGGAAAACGAAACAGCCTTGGCCGCAGGCCCAGACGGCCTTGGTGGCCATAGACCCGCACACTGGCGACGTCAAGGCGCTGGTGGGCGGGCGCTTCTACGGGGCCAGCCAGCTCAACCGGGCGGTGGCGCAACGGCAGCCCGGCTCGGTTTTCAAACCCTTCGTGTACGCCAGCGCCTTCAGCTCTGCCCTGAACGGCTTCCACCCGGTCATCACGCCAGTCACGGTGATCGACGACACCCCGACAACTTTCCTCTACGAGGGCGGTGTTTATGAACCGAGCAATTATCGGGCGAAGTTCCATGGCCAGGTCACAGCCCGCAAGGCGCTGGCGCTGTCGCTCAACGTAGCCACGGTAAAGATTGGGGAAATGATCGGGTTCGACCGGGTCACCCAGCTCGCGCGCCAAGCAGGCCTGAAGACTCCCCGGGCGACACCTTCAGTGGCGCTCGGATCCTACGAGGCGTCGCCGCTGGAGATAGCTGGTGCCTACACCATCTTCGCCAACGGCGGCGTACGTGTGAATCCCACCCTGGTGCGAATGGTCAAGAGCGACAACGGCGAAGTCATTGAACGGGGCCGGAACTGGCAACAAAAGGTTCTGGATCCACGGGTCGCCTACCTAATGACCCAACTGCTGCAGGGCGTCGTCCGATCGGGAACCGGGGCCGGGGTGCGGAGCCGAGGGTTTCGAGTCCCGGCTGCTGGCAAGACCGGCACGTCTCACGACGGATGGTTCGCCGGATACACCTCCAACTTGCTCTGCATCGTCTGGGTCGGTTTTGACAACAATCAGGAACTGCCGCTGAGCGGCTCGCGGTCGGCCCTGCCCATCTGGACCGAATTCATGAAACGCGCCGCTTCCCTGCCCCAGTACCAGGACATGGTCGCCTTCCCCGAGCCGCCGGGCTTGACCTGGCGGGAGGTGGATCCTGTCTCCGGTGAGCTGGCCACGGCCTTCTGCCCCCAGCGCCGTCCGGAAGTGTTCCTCGAAGATACGCAACCAACCGAAGCTTGCTCACTGCACACGATCCAGAGGGTGTCGCGTCCCGGCTTCCTAACCAACCCCTTCGGAATCGGCGTGCGTCCCCCTGGTCGCCAGCCAGCCCCTGTCCCTTCTCCGCAGCTTGCCCGCCCGCCTGCCTCTGCCCCTCCGGCCAGCAGCGCTCCCACCAGCCAGGCCTCTCCAGTACTGGATACAGCCGAGCCAAACAAAAAAGAACGCGGTTTCTTTGGCAAAGTTTTCGGGGTTTTCAAAGGCAGCGGCAAGGATCGCCCGGACAAAGGACAGGCAAGCTCCGAAAACCAATAGAAGATTTGGCGTTAGAATAGATTTAAAAGCGCCAAGCGGAAGCGTCACAGCCATTCGCCGCGCGGCCGGGGTTCGCTTATGACGTGCATAGACCGAAGTTGGATTTGTATAAGCCGGGGTTGGATTTGCCTAAGTTGGCTGAGCTTGTTCGCTCTAGGCGTGGAGACGGTCGGGGCGCAGACGCAAGCCACTAGCGGGTCGGAACGCCGGGTCCCGGCAGCCGCCCAGAGCACCCCGACAAAAGCAAAAGCGCCGACCGACGACCTCCGGAAGATCGAGAGATTCGGCGACCTGCAGATGGCCCGCAAGCATTACCGTGGGGCCATCCCCTATTACGAAAAGACGCTGAGACTGCTGGAACCGAAAATTGCGGTGCTTTACAACAAGATCGGCATCGCCTACCACCAGCAGCTCCAGTTCGACATGGCCAAGAAATACTACGCGATTGCCATCAAGGAGGACAGAACCTACGGAGAAGCCATCAATAACCTGGGGACCGTCTACTACGGCCAGAAGAAGTACAAGTCTGCTATTAAGCAATACAAGAAGGCGCTGGGAGTGAAGCCCAACTCCGCCTCCATTCATAGCAACCTGGGGACGGCCTACTTTGCGCGGAAAAAATATGACCGAGCCCTGGCTTCCTATCGCAAGGCACTGGAACTAGACCCCGAGGTGTTCGAACGCCGCTCCACCTACGGGGTCCTACTCCACGAGCGCGCGGTGGAAGATCGTGCGCGATTCCAATACTTCCTGGCCAAGACCTACGCCGCCGCCGGGGTGCTGGACCGGGCATTGCTGCATTTGAGAAAGGCGATGGAAGAAGGTTTCCGGGATAACGGCCAGATCGCGCGAGATCCAGCCTTTGCGGAATTGATCACGACCGAAGCCTATGCACAGTTGATGGCCAACCCGCCCGCACCCTTGCCCTAATCGGTGCCCTTGCCCCAATAGGCAGCAACCCTCTCGGCAACGGACGGTTACCCCCCTGCCCGCTTCCCCTCCTCGGAAACAACAGTCCCCGGACAGAGGGCTGGCGGAAGTCCCTCCTGCCCAAGGCGGCATTCTCCACCAGGGTTTCGCACCCAATTCTCTGTGTCGCCTGTGAAACAGGGCTGGCTGAAAACACATCCGTCCTGCAAATAGGGACTTGAAGAGAAATGTCGGCGAAGGTGCCCCGGTTCGGCTGGCCGCTGGCGATTCCCAACTTCGGCGCGGGTTGAAGCGAAACGACGAAAACGCGGGTGTCCTGGCGCCAGTCGGCACTGCGATAGTAGGTGAGCAGGCAAAAGTTCAGCAAAAGAAGGACGCAGGCGACAGGACGCGCCCGAAACAGCGCTGCCACAATCCAGCAGAAACCCACCGCAGGCAAATAGAGATAGCGCTCGGCGAAATAGTTGGCCCCTACCACCCGGAAGGGGTAGAGGACGGGCACCAGCAAGAGGACAACCCAGAGCCCGGCGAACCACAACCCCTGGCCACGCCACCGGAGCCAGGCGGCCGCCCCGGCCAGGCAGGCCACTAGCGCCGAGCACAATAAGAATCCCCAGTTGGGCAGGGAGCTGGCAGGATCCAGCATTCCTTGCAGCTGGCCTTGTAGTTGGCCCCCCAAATGGCCTCCCAGATGGAAGGGTGCCGGAGCCACCAGCCTGCTCAGGTAGATTCCGGTCAGATACACAGTCGAGTAAACGTGAGAACTGAGCGACTGTGAGAACGGATTGGTCACCATCACCAGCCCACCGAGCGCCCAAGTGCGCAGGGCGAAGTAGATGGCCAGTGGCGCCAGGTGGTAGAGGTAGGCCCGCCCCCCACCGGGCTTGCGGAACCAATGCTCGTAGACCACCAGCAGTGGCAGCAACATCAGCGCCGTTTCCTTGGATAGCAGGGCGAGCAGGGCCACAGCGGCCGACCAGACCGGGCGGCCCCGAACGTAGAGGTAAACCGACAACAGAAAGAAGAATGCGTAGGACAGCTCAGTGACGGCTGCAATCCAGGCAATGGCTTCAGTGTGAACCGGATGAACGGCGAACAGCAGCGCGGCCAACAGCGCGGACGGTCCGGCGCACCACGCCGCCCCGAGGGCTCTCCCGAGGTAAAAAACCAGAAGTGAACAACCGGCATGGAATAAGAGATTGGCTGCGTGAAACCCGGCCGACTCCAGCCCGAACAGTCCATAACAGGCCATGTAGAGCAGGTGCATCATTGGCCGGTAGTAATTGCTCTTCTCCTCCGGGCCGCGAAACGACCAGACATGGCTGGAAAAAATCTGGCCCAGGGAACGGGGGCTGCGAAGGTAGGGGTTGTTCAGAACCTGGGACAGATCGTCGGAGACAAAACCTTTGTCAAGCAGGCTCCAGTGAAGGGCAACGGCCAGCAGGACGATAGCCACAGGCGCTGCCCAACGCGCGATTCCCAGGCGCATCGTCCTATTCTACGATCCGAGGCGACCAAACGGGAGTCGAGCTTGCTTCCGCACAGGCTGAGCTACAAAGCTTCTTCACGGCGATGAAGTTCTCGCCAAGGTGGTGTCCAGCGCGCCGGCGAGGCTTTCAGAATTGCTTCGCTCGCGAGCCGACCGACCCGTGTCCGCCTGCAAACGCTCTGGGCCTGCAAGCGCCTTGGGAAAGAAGGTAGCCGGAGACAAAGAAGGGAGCACTTCTATTTGTAGAATTCAACACATTCTACATTTGTGCTATATAATGTTCTAAACAGGAAGTGCGTTGCGTGTTGCATTCGGTTGTGGGCTATGGTCGCAAGTTGCAGAATCGCGTCGGATTGGCGGATCAAACATTTTTCCCTCACTTGTCATGGACGGAAGACCGCATGGGAGTAAGTCAACGGGCCGGTTGTCGAGGGATCGTTCTTTGCATCCCGCCCGTGTTGAGGGATTTCGGTGGGCTGTGGAGAACTTGTGCAAAGAGTTGGACGTTCCTTTATAACCATTTTACTATCAACGAACTACATGGCTGGGCTTGCAGTGAAAAATCGCCGCCTGCTGCGGCACGAAGAGGCAAACTGGATCGCGTTCTCCTGCAAGCGCTAACTTGCACTACCTTGCAGCGACCAGAAAAACTTGCGAGCGACCGTAGCCGCACTGTAACAATCCCCGGTTCCGCTTCGCATTAAGCTCGCGATGGCTCCTAGCGACCCGGTCTTAGAAAAAGGATTACCGAGCAACCTGGATGCCGAACGATCGGTCCTCGGCGCCGTCCTGCTGGATAACTCCGCTTACAACTACGCTGCAGAACTCCTGATCGCCGACGATTTTTCAAGCGATGGCCACCGGCGGATCTTCGCGCGCATGGTGACTCTGGGGGAAAGCGGGCGACCGATTGACCCGGTCACGCTGACCGAGGAACTGCTGCGCACCAACGAACTGGAGACGGCCGGGGGGGTGGCCTACCTGTCGGCACTCACCGAGGGGCTGCCGCGGGCGAGCAACGTCGCCCACTACGCCCGCATCGTCAAAGACAAGGCGGTACTGCGCCGCTTGGTTCACACCTCCAACAGCATTCTTCACGAAGCAATGGAAGGCTCCGAGGATGCCGCCGACATCCTGGGGCGCGCCGAAAGCGCCATGCTTTCGGTGGGAGAAGACCGCGAGCGCGACGGGCTGACCACCCTGGGCGAAGTCTTCAAGAAGACCTACAGGTCGCTGGACGACCTGCTGGACCGCGGCAGCCGCATCACCGGCCTGACCACTGGCTTCCGCCGGTTCGACGACCTCACCTGCGGGCTGCAGTCGAACGACCTGATCCTGGTCGCGGCGCGCCCGAGCATGGGCAAGACTGCCTGGGCCCTGTCGGTGGCTTTGCACGTAGCAGTCAAGCTTTTCCCTCCCCGCACTGTCGGCATCTTCAGCCTGGAGATGAGCAAGGAAGCGCTGTTGATTCGCCTGCTGTGCGCGGAGGCTCGCGTGGACTCGCACAAGTTCCGGTCCGGCTTCCTCAACAAGGAGGAAATGCAACGGCTGGCCCAGGCCATGGGCCGGCTGGCCCAGGCACCGATCTACATTGACGACACGCCCGGCCTCCGCCTGCAGGGGATGCACGCGAAGGCGCGGCGGCTGAAGAAGGAGCACGGTTTGGCCCTCGTCGTGCTCGACTACATCCAGCTGATGAACGCGCCTAGGGCGGAAAACCGCAACCAGGAGATTTCGGCGCTGTCGCGGGGGCTAAAAGCGCTGGCGAAGGATCTGGAGGTGCCCCTGCTGGCGCTCTCGCAGCTTTCCCGGGCTCCCGAACATCGCGGCCAGGAGCACCACCCGCAGCTAGCCGACCTGCGCGACAGCGGCTCACTGGAGCAGGACGCCGACCTGGTGGCTTTCCTCTATCGCAAAGACTACTACCTGAGGATGGCCGGCCAGGAGGTGCCCGACGACGTGGCTGGGCGGGCGGAACTGATCATCGCCAAGCAACGCAATGGCCCCACTGACAGGGTGCCTCTTGCCTTCCTGGACCGCTTCGCGCGCTTCGACAACATCGCCGAGGGGTTTTAGGCCGGCGTGGAAGGATCGCCACATGTTGGGCCGCCGCAGCTGGGCTGAGGTTTCGCTGGGCCGATTGCGGGCCAATTTCCAGGCGATCCGCTCTCTGGTGGGTCCCAAGATCCAGATTCTGGCGGTGCTGAAGGCAGACGCCTACGGCCACGGCTCGGTCGAGGTGGCAGGGGCGCTGGCCGAGGAGGGGGCCGACTGGTTCGGCGTCACCTGCGCTTCCGAGGCGACGCCGCTACGCCGCGCCGGCCTGACCCAGCCGATCCTGCTGTTTAGCGGCTTCTGGCCGGGCGAGGAAGAGCTGTTGTTCGAGCAGCGGCTAACCCCGACTGTGTTCGCCGAGCCACACCTGTGTCTACTTGACGCCTGCGCCCGAAAGCGCGGCGTCCGGCTTCCTGTTCATCTCAAAGTGGATACCGGAATGACCCGCCTGGGCATCGCCGCCTCCGAGCTGGCCCTGTTCCTGGAGCTTCTGCGCACCTGCACGCATCTCCAGCTCGAAGGCCTCTACACTCATCTGGCCTCGGCCGAAGAGCCTTCGCTGGAGCAAACCCGCCAGCAACTGGAGTTGTTCGGGAGCATCCAGCAGCAGGTGAAAGAGGCAGGCTTTCACCCGCCCTACGTCCATCTGGCCAACAGTACGGCAATGGCCCGCTGTCCCGAATCCTGGGGGACCATGGTGCGGCCGGGGTTGGCGCTCTACGGCTACCAGCTTGGGGAATCCGCGCTGGAGGTGGAGCCGGTGCTAAGTCTGAAGTCGCGGGTGCTTTCCTTACGGTGGGTGCCTGAGGGGACGGCGGTGGGCTATGGCGCTAGCTACGTGACGCCAGCCCGGGCGCGGATTGCCACCGTGGGCGCCGGCTATGCCGATGGTGTCAACCGCTCCCTCTCCAACCGCGGCCGCGCCCTGCTGCGTGGCCTGCCGCGCGGCTGCTTCGCCCCGGTGGTGGGCCGCGTCAGCATGGATTTCACCCTCTTGGACGTGACCGCCATTCCCAACGTCGAAGTAGGCGATGAGGTGGTGTTCATCGGCTGCCAAGGAGCGGCCCAGATCACGGCTGCCGAAATCGCCGAGTGCGCCGGCACCATCCCTTACGAGATCCTCTGCAACATCGGCCCGCGCGTCCCCCACGTCTATCTTTCCTCTTGATTGTGGATATTCCAGTGCTCCCAGGAAGTCGCGCTCGCCCAGCCCCCAAAGTAAGTTCCGACAGCTCCGCACCGGCGCCCGTAGGAACGCTCTGATCCAAGAAGGAAATTTCTTTCCCCCTCGGGATACCCTTTAGTATCCTGAGTCCCTAGTGTGCCGGTTCGCAGATGTGTTCCAGGCCGGTTATAGAGTGCGAGGAGGCGATATGGAAGAGAAATCAAGACGGGATTTTCTGCGCGACGCTGTAGCGGTAACCTCAGTGGCTGTCTTGGCCGAGGAATTCATCGCGCAGACTGCCAGCGCCACAGCGTCTGGGCTGCCCACGCGCCCGCTGGGCAAGACCGGGCTTCGGGTGTCGATTGTTGGTCTGGGGGGCGGGCATATTGGCGCGCTCAACGACGACAGCCTGGCCATCCGAATTATGCACGCGGCGATTGACGAGGGGCTCACCTTCTTCGACAACGCTTGGGAGTACTCCGGTGGGGTCGCCGAGGAACGAATGGGCCGGGCCCTCGCCATGGATCGCCGCCGCGACAAGGTCTTCCTGATGACCAAGGACTGCGAGCGTGATTACCAGGGCTCGATGAGAAACCTGGAGGAGAGTCTTCGACGCTTGCGGACGGACTACCTCGACCTCTGGCAATTCCATGAGATTAACTACCACAACGATCCTGACTGGGCCTTCGATAGAGGCGCAATCCGGGCCGGCCTGGAAGCGAAAAAAGCGGGCAAGGTGCGGTTCATCGGATTCACCGGGCACAAGGATCCGCTCATTCACCTGAAAATGATCTCCAAACCCTACCCTTGGGACGCGGTCCAGATGCCGATCAACGTGATGGACGCGCACTATCGGAGCTTCCTAAATGAAGTCGTCCCAGTGTGTTTGAAAAGCAAGATTGGCGTGCTCGGAATGAAGGGCCTGGCCGGCGGCAGGCCCGAGGGTCGGCTAACGTCGGAAGCCGGGCTGAGCGCAACGGACTGCTATCGGTTTTGCCTGAGCCAGCCGGTATCCACTCAGATCCTGGGAATCACCACCATGGAACAGTTAAACGAGAATGTCGCGATGGCCCGACATTTCAAGCCAATGTCTGGGGAGGAAAAGAACGCTTTGATGGCCCGCGTGAAAGACGAAGCGACCGACGGACGCCACGAATTGTTCAAAAGCAGCAAACAGTTCGATAGTACGCATCACCGGCTACAGCACGGCTTCGAGGCGAGGGCGGCGATTGATGACCCTCAGCATGCCTCTTGAGGCTGAAGGAGATCACTCCAGCCCGATCCTGACTTAAATGACTTGGTACTTCCGACAGCGCGCGCCACTAGCACTGTCTCGCCCATAGAATCAAGTTCGTCCGGTGTTATACTGAGGCTAAAGAATGGCAAGTAATTTGCCGACGAAAGTTCCGGCCGGTATTTCAGCGCCGGAACGGAAAGGGGTTACTGTGCTTGACCTTGCGATTGTAAGGGCAGTGTTCGCCGCCGTCCTCACCGTCGCTTGCTACTACTTCCGTCCTTTTGGGCTTGGCGCGGAGTCTGCCTTGCTTGTGGGCCTGGCGCTTTCAGCAGCTATCATCAGTTTTGAAATTCGATTAAGGCGCGCCAGCCTGACCCGGTTGATCGGCGCGGCGGTGGGTTCCACGTTGGGAATCCTCGGCGCCTTCCTGATCAGCCTGGTGATCGGACACGCCGTGAACGAGCCCACCACGAAGTCCTTCCTGCAGGTGATGACGCTCCTGCTGATGGGCTACGTGGGGCTGGTAGTGGGAGCGAGCAAAGGCGACTTGCTGAACCTGGCCGCCTTGGGGGACCTGTTTGGCAGCGAGAAGCAGGTCAGGGAGTCTCTTAAAGTGCTGGACACCAGCGTCATCATTGACGGCCGCATCGCTGACATCTGCGAGACCGGTTTTGTGGACGGCGTCCTGGTGATCCCGCGGTTTGTGCTGCGCGAGCTGCAACTGGTGGCCGACTCGGCCGACTCCCTGAAGCGCAACCGTGGCCGTCGCGGTCTCGACGTGCTGCAACACATCCAGAAGATGGCCGAATTGCAGATACGGATCGTCGAGGACGACTTCCTGCACATCCGCGAAGTGGACATGAAGCTGATCGAATTGGCCAAGAGGTACGACGCCAAGATCGTCACCAACGACTTTAACCTGAACAAGGTGGCCCAAGTGCAGGGCGTCCCGGTGTTGAACATCAACGAGCTGGCTAATTCCCTGAAGCCGATTGTCTTGCCGGGCGAGACCATGAGGGTGTTCATCCTGAAAGAAGGCAAGGAGCACAACCAGGGAGTGGCCTATCTGGACGACGGGACGATGGTCGTGGTGGACAATGCCAGGAAGATGATCAGCAGGACCATAGACATCACGGTCACTTCAGTGCTGCAGACGACGGCCGGCAAGATGATTTTCGGTAAGTACGACGAGCGGACGCATCACCGCCCAGCTCCCGCAGCTGGCGGGAGCAGCCCGGAAAGCCCCGGAGCGGCTTATCCCTCTGGAGTTGGTGGGCGTTCTCAACACCGCGAGCGTTCCGAACCCACGAATCTGTCGGAACGGCTGTGAAGGTCGCTGCCATCATTCCGGCAGCGGGGATGGGGACGCGGATGGCGTTGATGCCGGGAGCCTCGGCTCGCTCCGGGGTACCCCGCGCGGGCGTGGAGGTGGCCGCCGGCTCCCCCCGCAAGCAGTTCCTGCTGTTGGACGGCGTACCGATCCTGATCTATACCCTGCGGAAGTTCGCGTCCTGCCGGCTGGTGGGGCGGATGTACGTGGCCGTCCGACCTGAAGACCAAGCCGTCTTTGTGCCGGCTCTGGAGCGCGAGCCCTTCGCCGCCCAGGTGGAAGTGGTGCCCGGCGGCGACTACCGCCAGGAATCGGTGGAGAACTGCCTGCTATGCATCTCGCCCGATACCGATCTGGTGGTGGTGCATGATGCGGTGCGCCCTTTCGTAGAAGGCAGCGCCATCGAACGGGTGATTCAGGAGGGGGAAAAGACCGGGGCCGCCATCCTCGGCATTCCCAGCGTGGATACGGTGAAGCAGGTCGAACGGACCCGGGTGCTGGGAACGATCCCTCGTGAGCGGATTGTGCTGGCCCAAACCCCGCAGGTGTTCCGCCACGCGCTCCTGAAACAAGCCTTCGAACGGGCGGCGGAGGACGGCTTCCAGGCCACCGACGAGGCCAGCCTGGTGGAACACCTGGGCGCGGAAGTTAGCGTGGTCATGGGATCGGACCGCAACATCAAGGTCACCAAACCCGGTGATTTGGAACTGGCCCGCCTATTCCTGTCGGAGGAGCGCGCTCGCGCCAGCCTTGCCTGAGGTTCCTCCCGCCATGATTCGTGTGGGGATCGGCTACGACTCGCACCGGCTGGTGGAAGGGCGCAAACTCATCCTTGGATTAGTCGAGATTCCCTTCGAGCGGGGCTTGGCAGGACACAGCGACGGCGATGTGCTTTCCCATGCCATTGCCGATGCGCTGCTCGGCGCCGCCGGATTAGGCGACCTGGGCCGCCATTTCCCGGACACCGACCCGGCCTTCCGCGGGGCCTCCAGTACCCTGTTCTTCTCCAAGGTCCTTGCCCTGCTGGCGGAGAAGGGCTACCGTCCGGCGTCAGTGGACGCGGTGGTGATCCTGGAACGTCCCCGGCTGGCCCCGCACCAGCAGGCTGTTGGTTCGGCGCTAGCCGCGGCTCTGCACCTGGCTCCGGAAAACGTCAACGTCAAGGCGAAAACGGCCGAGGGCCTGGGCGAGATCGGGCGCGGGGAGGCAGCCGCGGCGCACGCGATTGCAGTGATTGAACCACTCCGCTGAGCCGGTCCACTGGCCCGTCGCCTCGGGCGCGCTGATTCGCCGGGTCGACAGACGGCGTCAGCATTCACTTCGGAACAACATGCAGGCAACGGTTCTTGAGCACCTTGTCAGGGCGCGGCGTCCTCAAAGTCGATCTTGGTGTCGGCGGTGAAGCGCCGGTACTGGCGGAATTGAATCTCGTTGCGGGTGGCGACGCGTCCTTCGTCCATTTCCATCACGGCACGGGACGGCAGCAGGAAGGAGCGCCCGGCGATGGTGGCGTAATCGTAGTCCAGAGTGGTGGAGGCAGCGCGGATGGGAAAGTCGCGGGGGATCTCCTCGGCTTCGATCGAGAGACGCAGCACCTGGTGATTCTCTGCGTCCACGACCACCTGGCCCCCGTACGGGGGAACGATAGTGAGCTCGTTGTTCCAGGTGATACGCCAGCGGGAACGGTCTTCTGCCACGCGGTATTCGTACTCGTAGACCGCACGACCACGGAGGGAAGCCGGCCCCACCCAGGCGAAGCGAGTTCGGGTCTTCGGCAGGAACAGGTTGTGGAGTAGACTTCCAAATTCGCCAGTGGAGGTGGCGCCGCCCAGTGATTCATAGCTGCGGTTGGTGATCTGGTCGTTGATGGTCACCACCTGATAGCTTTCCCGGTGCTCATTGTAGGTGAGCCGCAACTGAATGGTGTCCAGGGTCCTCCAATAGCCGCTGCCGTCCAGGTTCACCTTGCGTTTGGTGACCTGCACGCAGATGAAGTTGGGCAGCTTGTCCGTGTATTGGAGGGCATTTTGGCGCACCTGCTCCAGTAGGCGAGTTTGCTCTGAGGGATCGAGCGGCGGAGGTTTTGGGCCCGCTTTGGGAGCCGGCGCCGGGCGGGCGCCACCGCTGCGATGCTTCAATTCCTCGGCTGCCTGATCCAGGGCCTCCAGCAACGCGGTGCTGGCTCCCTGTTTCTTCAGTTCCTTGCGGATGGACTTGGTGAGCAAGAAGCCGATCCCGCGGCTCTGGACCATTTCCAGCACCTGCTCCTTGCTGAACAGACCCTTGCTGCGCACCAGGAGGAACAGTTCGTCCCGGCTGATCGATGGGTCTGGGCTCTCCTGCGCCGCAGGCACGTTCTGGGGCGCGAGAAGGAGCAGGGACACCAACAGAAAAACCACGGCATCCCTAGGATACCACCGACGGCAGGCAAACATAGGCACGTCTCCGATCTTGGCAGCATTGACGCCCTGTGCCCTCAATCATAGAATTTGTTCCTTGGGTAAGGTTTGGAATGGAACTATAGATCGGTGAACCATGGATCGGTGAATCAATGGTCCGAGTCTCCACCATCGGGTATTTGAACACGGTGCCGCTCACCTGGAGCCTGCTGCGGCAGCGCGCGGACGAGCTGGAATTCAGCTTCACCGTGCCCTCGCAATGCGCCGAGCAGGTCGCAAACGGGCAGGCCGACGTGGGCTTGATTCCCTCCATCGAATACGCGCGAATTCCCGGGCTGGCGGTGCTGGCGGGTCCGGTGATCGCCAGCCGTACGCAGGTACGCAGCATCCTGCTGCTGGCGGCCGGCCCACTGGAGAAGATTCGGACTGTTGCCGCCGACACTTCTTCGCGGACCACCGTGGCTCTGGCGGATCTATTGCTGCGCTGCCGCTACGGCACCCGCGTCGAAATGGCGCCCTGCTCTCCCGAGCCGGCCAGCATGTTGGAGCGCTGCGATGCCGCGGTGCTGATTGGTGACCCGGCGCTGCGCTACGGGCTGCGGCCCCTGCCCGGCATCCGCGCCATAGACCTGGTGGCCGAATGGCGTGCCTGGACCGGCCTGCCGTTTGTGTTCGCTTTTTGGGTGGCGCGGCAGGAGGTCGCCAGCCCGGAACTGGCCCAGCTTTTCCTGGAGGCGCGCGAGCGGGGCCTGGCCGCGATCGCTCAGATTGTTCATGAGGAAGCACGCAGCCGCAGCCTGCCGGAATCTGTGGTACAGGAATACCTCTGTCGCAATCTCTGCTACGATATGGACGCGGAGTGCCGGGCCGGGCTGGATCACTTTTACCGCCTGGCGGCCGAGCACGGTGTGATTCCAAACGTCCCGCGCCTGCACATGGTGCTGCCGGAAAGCGTATCGCGGGCCGCGGCGGGCTCGGCCTCCTTGGACAACACTCAATGACGGAAGCGGAAGCCCTGGATCTGTTTCAAAGCGATGACCTGATCGGGATCGGCCTGGCTGCCGACGCCGTGCGTCGCCGCCTGCATCCGGACGGCGTTGTCACCTATCTGATTGACCGCAACATCAACTACACCAACCTCTGCACCGAATACTGCTCCTTCTGCGCCTTTTACCGCCCGATGGACTCCAGCGAAGGCTACCTGCTGTCACAAGCAACGATGTTCCACAAGATCCAGGAGACGCTGGCTCTGGGCGGGACGGGTGTCCTGATGCAGGGCGGGCTGCACCGCGACCTGAAGATCGAGTGGTACGAGGAGTTGTTGTCGGCCATTCGGCAGCGCTTTCCGCGCGTGCACCTGCATTGTTTCTCAGCTCCTGAAATCTTGAACATCGCCCAGATCAGCGGGCTGACCATTCGCGACACGATCGCCCGGCTGAAGGACTCCGGGCTGGATTCGATCCCGGGCGGCGGAGCCGAAATCCTGGACGACGAGGTGCGGTGGCGCATCAGTCGCCTGAAGTGCACCACCGAAGAGTGGCTCACGGTGCACCGCACCGCGCACGCGCTCGGGTTGAGCACTACGGCCACCATGATGTTCGGCTGCGGGGAAACCTACGCGCACCGCGTCCGCCACTTCCTGCGCATTCGGCAATTGCAGCAGGACACCGGCGGGTTCACCGCCTTCATCCCCTGGATCTTCCAGCGCACCAACACGCCGCTGGGCAGCTTCATCAAGGAAGAAGCCACTGCAGTGGAGTACTTGAAGACCCTAGCCATCGCCCGCCTGTTCCTGGACGACATCCACAACGTGCAGGCTTCCTGGCTGACACCGGGCCTGAAGATGGGCCAGATCGCCCTGCGCTTTGGTGGCAACGATCTGGGCAGCATCCTGATCGAGGAGAATGTCGTTTCCGCGGCCGGCTGCGAGAACCGTACCAACGAAGAAGAGTTGCGCCGCATCATCCGCGACGCCGGTTTCCGGCCCGTGCAGCGCGACACCCTCTACCGTGTCTACTTCCTGAAATGAGCCGTGGACAGGCCCATTCCCGCACCCTCAGTCTTCCATCGGTGTTGGCCTCGACGTTGACCCTGAGCTTTTTGCTGTCGCTTCTGCTGGTGCCACCCTCACTTCGGGGCCAGCAATCCGGTTCCGGCGAAGACGTCAACGCATGGAAATACAAGCACCTGGCGGTGGTGGTCCACAATTCCGGCGCCCACCGATCGATGGCACTCTATTGCATTGATGTCCTGAACCAGCTGGCGGGGATCAAACCGCCTCCAGTGTCGGTCAGCCTGTTTGGGTTTGAGGAAGCGTTCCGGCAACTGGAAGGAGGACGTTTTGCCCGCAAAGTCCGCCTGCTCCTGCCCGACACGACCAGCGCCGAAGCCATGCGTGAGGCGGCCGATGAGCTGGTATTCCGTGGCCCCTCTCCGGTGTATGACGCTGTGGACGCCGCTTTGAATGCTGCAACTGAGCACCCCGCCGCCGCCGTGCTGCTCCTGTCGAACGCGATTGACAATGCCAGCGCCGCTTCGTTCAAGGACCTGGCTCGCCGCGCGAAGAAGACTGGCGTGCCCATCCTCGCGGTTTACCTTCCCACCAACCCGCCGCAAAAAGGTCCCTCCCGCATGCGCCGTCTGGCCAAGGTTTCCGGCGGCCGCTTCATTGACGCGAGCGCCGAAGATGCCTGGCAGCAACTGCTGGCCGCGTTGCGCTGACGGATTCTGTAGATTAGCCGGAAAGATAGCTGCTACGGCTGGCTGGCGGAGGAGGCAGCCCGGAGCTGGGTGACGCGTTCGCGCAATTGCATGGCGTTGTCGGCGTCCGGATTTCCCCGCAGGTACCACTCCAACGCCTGCGCCTCCTGAAATGGCTGGTTACGGCGACTGTAAAGCTTGGCCAGCTGCAGGTGGACCGCCGTCAGTGTTCCCGACTTCCGGTAGGCCAGTGCTCGGTTGAAAGCGATTTCGGCCCGGTCCAGCTTACCTTGCCGGAACAGCGCTATACCCAGGTGGAAATGGGCCCTGGGATCAGCGCTGTTGGCTGCAATTGCTTTCTTCAATGTGGCAACCGCGCGCTTCACATCGCCTTGCGCCAACAGCATGCGGCCTTGAATCGTGCGGCAGCGCCAGGAGTAGGAATGTTTCTTGACGCAGCGCGCCAGCAGTTCGGCCGCTTCCTGCTGTCGCTGGTCCCGCAAGTACACCTCAGCCAGCACCTCCAGGGCCTGGCGTTGGGTGGGCTTCCGTTTCAGAACGGCCTGCAACCGATGAATTCCGGCTGCCCGCTGGCCTCGGTTGATCAAGTCGGCGGCAGCTTCCACCCGAAGGAGGAGCGGATCGGGGTTCCGCAAGTAGGTTTTCTGCCTGGTTTGTGCGCTGGCCCCGGGCTCCATCCACCCCAGGCACACCACCAATCCCCAGGCCAGACAGAGGCGGCGAGGCCGCCCGTCAGCCACGGCTCCCCTCCGGCGACACCGCCGGAGCCGGCTGCGGCTCAGGGGGCTTCTGTGACTCATGCGACGCCACGTAGTAAAGGATCCGGCCGCAGTTCTCGCAGCTCCGAATCTGGTCGTTGGGTCTCACCTCCTGGTAGGCCTGAGGGCGAAGCCGCACGTTGCACTCACAGCAGGTACCGTCCCGCAGCGAGGCCACCGCTACCCCTTTTCGGTGGCGTAACAGCGTATCGTAAGAACCCAACACCTCGGGCGATATCTGCCGGCAATACTCTTCCCGCCGTTGCCGCAACTCGGCCAACGCTTCCTCATCGACCTGGGTCTGGGCAGTGGCTTCCGTCTTCTCTTTCTCCACCGCCTTGCGCTCGCCCGCCAGTTGCTCTTCCGCCTGCCGAACTCGTCCTTCCAGTTCCTCGGCGGCAATCATCCGCTCCAGGATGGTGTCTTCGATCTTGCGAATTTCCCCCTCGGCAAACTCGATCTCATGCTGGAGCGCCTTATACTGGTCGTTGGTCTTGACTTCATAAACCTGGTCCTTGTACTTGGAGATTTTCAGCTGGTGCGGCGAAATTCCACCTTCCAATCTTCGGCGCTCCAGCTGATTGTCAGCCAAGACCTGCCGGTCCCTTTCTAGCTGACGTTGGGCGCCGGCCAGCTTACTTTCGATCTGCTGGATATGTCGGGGCAGATAAGCGACTTCTGCGGAGAGGCGTGCGATCTCTCTGTCGACAGCTTGCAACTCGATGGCAAGCTTCAGGTCCGCGTGCATGAAATTCCCGTTGACATCCCAGGCTTGCTCCATTCTAACACGTGCCTGAGTGGTCGCATCCCTCTGCGACTGGGTGTCGTTTCCGCTTTCCTGCGTTTTTGCGAGGGCTATCGCCCAACCGGATCTGGAAAGCGCCCCTAGTCGCAAGGCCCTAGCCGCAAGGAACGCCGGCTGGTATCGTAGAGTAGATGCATCTTGCGGAGCTGACGCGTAAATTGGTGGATATCGAGTCCATCACGGGACGGGAGCACGAGGTCGCGCTGTTTGTGGCCGACTACCTGCGCGGCCTAGGCGCCCAGGTGGAAGTGGCGGAAGCCGCGCCTGGACGCCCGAACGTCTTTGCCTGCTGGGGCCAACCGCTGGTGACTCTCTCGACTCACAGCGATACGGTGCCTCCCCATAGCAGCTCCGGGGAAGACGGCGAGTACATCTACGGCCGGGGTTCCTGTGACGCCAAAGGCATCATGGCCGCCCAGATCAAAGCCGCCGAGCGCCTGCGGGAACAAGCCACCGAGAATTTCGGACTGCTGTTTGTGGTGGGCGAGGAGCGGGACTCGACGGGAGCCGCCTTCGCAAACGACCATCCGCGCGGCTCGCGCTTTCTGATCAACGGCGAGCCCACCGAAAACCGGCTGGCCTTGGGTTGCAAAGGCGCTCTGCGGCCGGTATTGGAAGCGCGCGGGCGGGCGGCCCACTCGGCCTATCCTGAACTGGGAGAATCGGCCATTGAAAAGCTGCTGACGGCGCTGGTCAACCTGCGCTCCATCCCGCTGCCCAGTGACGACCTGCTGGGTGCCTCCACTTATAACATTGGCCTCATCGAGGGCGGCTGTGCTCCCAACGTCATCCCCGACCTGGCCCGCGCGGAGGTGCTGTTCCGCCTCGTGGGATCCTCGGAGCCGGTCAAGCAGGCCATTGCCCGCGCCGTCGCCGGATTGGCCGAGGTCCGCTACGCGCTGGAGATCCCCGCCATCCGCCTCGAAGCCATGGAAGGCTTCCCGACGACGGTGGTATCCTTCACTACGGATATTCCCAGGCTGAGCAACTGGGGACGCCCCTACTTAGTCGGGCCTGGGTCCGTCCGGGTGGCACACACGGACCATGAACGCGTAGCTAAGCAGGAGCTGGAGCAAGCCGTGGGAATCTATTCGGAAATGACAAGGAGACTGCTGGCCGAGTGCAGGTAGCGCCGACCTTGAACATAGCAAGCGGGGAGGCAGCAGACTGAAGCTTATCGTCACCTAGCGCCGCCCTTCAGGGCAGCAAGGCTCGGCGGCGGAAGCCAGCGCTCGGGGACTTGGAAGTTACGTATGAAAATCGAAGTAGGAATTTTGGGCGCCACCGGGATGGTGGGGCAGCAACTGGTCCGGCTGCTGGAAAATCATCCCTGGTTTGAGTTGAAGTGGGTGGCAGCTTCGGGCCGCTCTGCGGGCCGCACCTACGTTGAAGCCGCGCCTTGGCGGCTGGCGTCGCCGATGCCCGCCCAGACCCGGGACTTGCGAGTGGAGGAGTGCCGACCGGGCGGTGGGCCACGCCTGGTCTTCTCCGGGTTGGATACCTCGGCGGCGCGGGAAATCGAGCCGGAATTTGCCCGCTGCGGTCATATCGTCGTCAGCAACGCCGGCAATTTCCGCATGGAACAGGATGTGCCCTTGCTGGTGCCGGAGATCAACGCCGAGCATCTCGGGCTGCTGGCCGCACAAGAACCGCGCGGGTGGAAAGGAAAGCTAGTCACCAATCCCAATTGCTCGGCCATCACCCTGACGATGGCGCTGGCTCCGCTGGAGCGGGCTTTTGGGCTGAAGCGCGTGCTGGTAACCACTTTGCAGGCCGTCTCCGGCGCCGGCTACCCCGGCGTAGCGTCGCTGGACATCCTGGGGAACGTGATCCCTTTCATTCGCAACGAGGAAGAAAAGATCGAAGAGGAAACGCGCAAGATTCTCGGGCGGCTGCGCAACGGTAAGGTGGAAGAGGCAGCCATCACGATGAGCGTGCAGACCAACCGTGTGGCGGTGCTCGACGGCCACACCGAGAGCATAGCGGTGGAACTCAACCAGACTGCCGGTCTGGAGGATCTGAAGCAAGCCTGGCGCCAGTTCCGGGGCGCGCCGCAGGAGCGGCGCTTGCCAAGCGCGCCAGCGAATCCGGTAGTGGTGATGGAGGAACCCGACCGGCCACAGCCACGACTGGACGTGGAGCGAGAGGCCGGAATGGCCACTTTCGTCGGGCGTGCCCGGCCCCTGCCCTGTGCTCAACTACAAGTTCATCGCGCTGGGGCACAACACCGTGCGGGGCGCCGCCGGCGCGGCTCTGTTGAATGCCGAGCTGATGAAATCCGAAGGACTGTTGTGAATTGACGATTTGAGTTTTATTGGTCCTTTGACGGTTAGTCTGTTTCTTCCCTTCAATCGCCAATGATTCAACATCCTCCATGATTATCCTGAAATTCGGTGGAACCTCGGTAGGAAGCGCCGAGGCCATCGTACGCGTGGCCGATATCGTCGCGGGGCGCGCGGCGGAGCGTCCGCTGGTGGTGGTCTCGGCCATGGGGAAGACCACCGACCGGCTGCTGGAGCTGGCCACCACTGCAGTCGAGGGCGCCCGCAAGCGGGTCGTGGAGCTGCTCGGCGACCTCCGCGACTTCCACGGTCGCGAGGCTCGTAAGCTAGTTCCGCCAGCGCGTCGCGCGCCACTGGAAACCTGTCTGGAGGAGCACTTCCAGGAACTGTCCGAGCTGGTCAAGGGACTCTCGGTGCTGGGAGAGTTGACCCCACGCGCTACCGACGCCATTGCCAGCTACGGCGAGCGGCTCTCGTCGCTGGTCGTCAGCCAGGCCTTCGATCACCGCGGCCTGTCCGCCGCGCTGCTGGATTCTCGCCGCTACATCGTGACCGACCAGCGGCACACTCAGGCGGCACCGCTGTTCGAGCCAACCGAAGAGCGGCTGCGCCAGATGGTCCCCGGACTGCTGGCCGAAGACCGCATCCCGGTGATGGGTGGCTACATCGCCGCTACCGAGCAGGGCGTCACCACCACTTTGGGCCGCGGCGGCTCCGATTTCACTGCCTCCCTCGTCGGGGCGGCGCTGGGGGCCGAGCGGATTGAGATCTGGACCGACGTGGATGGCATGCTCACTGCCGACCCAACGCTGTACCCCGAAGCCCGCCGGGTGAAGATGATTTCCTTCGAGGAGGCCAGCGAGCTGGCCTATTTTGGCGCTAAGGTGCTCCATCCCAGCACGCTGCTTCCCGCCGTCGAGAAACAGATCCCGATTTCGATCCTGAACTCGCACAAGCCGAAGACGGCGGGCACCGTCATCACCCAGCAGGCCCCCAGGACCGGCAATATTTTCAAGTCCATCGCCTGCAAGAAGAACATCACCATCGTGGACATCTGCTCGACACGGATGCTGATGGCTTACGGATTTCTGCGGGCCATCTTCGAGGTGTTCGAGCGCTACCAGACGCCGGTGGACATGGTGTCCACCAGCGAAGTCAGCGTGTCGCTGACGGTGGATAACCCGAGCCGCCTGCTGGAAATCGTTGCCGAGCTGCGCCACATCGCTCACGTTTCCTACGAGGGGGGCAAAGCCATCGTTTGTCTGGTGGGCGACAACATCAAGTTCACCCCGGGCGTCGCCGGCAAAGTATTCAAGGCCATTGAGAAGGTAAACGTGCGCATGATCTCGCAGGGGGCATCGGCGCTGAACATCAGCTTTGTGGTGGACGAGGACCGGCTGAAAGAGGTAGTCTCCCGCCTGCACCGGACCTTCTTCCGCGAAGTGGACCCCAGAGTTTTTGAATGATGCTTTCTCGATGAAGAGCCTCCCATGAAGATCGTGCTTCTCGGTTACGGCAAGATGGGGAAACTGCTGGATGAGCTGGCCCCCTCCCTCGGCATGGAGGTCGTCGAGCGCCTGGACATCTGGAACAACCAGGGCGGGGCCGGCATCACCAAGGAGAATTTTCGAGGTGCTGAGGTGGCGCTGGACTTTTCGATGCCGGAGGCGGCATTGGAAAACATTCCCCGAGTGGCCGGGCTGGGCGTCAACCTGGTGGTGGGCACGACCGGCTGGCACGACAAGCTGGATCAAATGCGGGCCGCGGTGGAGAAGCACGGCATCGGGATGGTCTACGGCTCCAATTTTTCGATCGGTGTGAACATCTTCTACCGCGTGGCGGAAACTGCCGCCCGGTGGTTAAAGGAACGTCCTGAGTATGACCCCTGGGTTTACGAAATCCACCATCGGGCGAAGTTGGACGCGCCGTCAGGCACAGCACTGAAGCTCCGCGACCTGCTGCTGACCCAGTACGGGACGCGCTCCATCTGCGTTTCCAGCGCCCGTGCCGGCGCTGTTCCGGGCGAGCACACGGTAGGGTTCGATTCCGAGGCCGATACCATCACCTTGACGCACACCGCCCGTAGCCGGAAGGGCTTTGCCTTGGGAGCGCTCCGCGCAGCCGACTGGGTTCGCGGCAAGCGCGGCCTCTACGAGTTTTCGGAAGTCTTGTTCGGGGACGCCAGCTAAATGACTCCGTACTGTGGATTGGCGAAAGGTAAACCCAAAGCCGAATTCCGAAATTAGCAATCAGGAGGGCTGCAATGGGCGCCACAACACTGAAGGGCTGCGGCACTGCGCTGGTCACTCCGTTCCGGAGCGACGGCGCGCTGGATGAGGGCTCGCTGCGGCGCCTGGTCCGTTTCCAGGTGCAGGAGCGTATTGACTTCCTGGTGCCCTGCGGGACCACCGGGGAAAGCCCCACGCTCACGCACGAGGAGCACCTGCGCGTGGTCGAGATCACACTGGAGGAGTCGCGGGCAGGCGGGCGGGCGGTGCCAGTGTTCCCCGGGGCCGGCGGCAACAACACCGTGAAGATCGCCGCGCTCATCCGCGAACTGGAAGCGATGGGTGTGGACGGGATCGTGTCGGTCTCGCCCTACTACAACAAGCCCACCCAGGAGGGCATCTACCAGCACTACCGCGCGCTGAACGACACCACGCGCCTGCCCCTCATCGTCTACAACGTACCTGGCCGCACCGGCTCCAACATCGAGCCGGCGACTCAGGCGCGTCTGGCAGCGCTGCCCAACATCGTGGGCGTGAAGGAAGCCTCAGGGAACATCACCCAGATGGCCGAGGTCCTCCAGTCTGTACCGGAGGGGTTTGCCGTGCTGTCAGGCGATGATGCCGTCACGCTGCCGCTGATGGCTCTGGGGGGCGTCGGGGTCATTTCGGTAGCCTCAAACGAAGTGCCCGGCGAGATGGCGCGGCTGACGGCGAAATGCTTGGCCGGCGATTTTTCAGCGGCCCGGCAACAGAACCGCCGCCTGTTGCCGCTGATGCAGGCCAATTTCATTGAGTCGAATCCCATCCCGGTAAAGGCGGCGCTGGCCATGATGGGCCTGATCGAGGAGCGCTACCGCCTGCCGCTGGTGCCCATGAAGCCGGAGAACCGCGCCCGGCTGGAAAAGGTACTGGACGCGCTGGGTCTGCTGGCCGTACAGGTCCCAAAGTAAGAGGTCCAAAGTCGCTACTCCTTGCACTTGTCTGGTTTGGACATAGGACGTTGGCCCTGAACTCATGACCCTTCAGCAACGCATCGAGCGACTCTTCGAAGCCTCGCCTGTCGGCGAGGAGCACCTGGCCGCGTTTGAAGAACTGAAGGCCGAGCTGAATGCAGGCCGCGTGCGCGCCGCTGAGCCCGATCAAGGGGCCAAGCCGACCGGCTGGCGAGTCAATCCCTGGGTCAAGAAGGGCATCCTGATTGGCTTCCGAGCCGGAGCGCTCCAGGAGATGTCCGTAGACCGCTGGCCCTTCTTTGACAAGCACACCTTCCCGCTGAAGCGGCTCGAGGTGGCCAGCGGGGTGCGGGTTGTTCCCGGAGGTTCCTCGGTCCGCGACGGCTGCTTCGTTGCCAGCGGCGTCACCTGCATGCCCCCCATGTACATCAACGCGGGTGCGTACGTGGACGAAGGGACGATGGTGGACTCGCACGCGTTGGTCGGCTCCTGCGCCCAGGTGGGCAAACGGGTGCACCTGAGCGCGGCGGCGCAGGTCGGCGGCGTGCTGGAGCCAGTGGGCGCCCTGCCGGTGATCATCGAGGACGAGGTGCTGGTGGGGGGCAACTGCGGCATCTACGAAGGCACGGTCGTCAAGCGCCGCGCGGTGCTGGGCGCCGGCACCATTCTCACCGGTGCAACCCCTGTCTACGACCTGGTGCGCAGCCAGGTCTACCGCCGCGAGGGTGACCACCCGTTGGTGATTCCTGAGCAGGCCGTCGTCGTTCCCGGCTCGCGCGCCGTCTCTTCCGGGGTAGGCCGCGAGTGGCAGCTTTCGCTCTACACCCCGGTCATCGTCAAATATCGCGATCCCAAGACCGAGCGCAGCATCCAGCTCGAAGACCTGCTTCGGTAAGAACCCAAGAGACAACTTAAAGGCACTAAGACCCGAAGTTCACAAGGGAAGCGGCTTCCCTGTCGAGGGCGCAGACTCCTTGGAGCCATCCAGAGATTGGTGTAGCCTTGCGCTCATGAAAGCCCAGCGAAAGTTTACCGTGGCGCTGATCCAAATGAGCCTGACGCCCGACTCCGAGGAAAACCTGGCACGGGCAATCTCAGGGGTCGAGGAAGCGGCCCGCGTCGGTGCCGAGGTGATCTGCCTGCCGGAGTTGTTCCGAACGCAATACATTTGCCAGCGAGAAGACACGGCCTTCTTCGACTTGGCCGAGCCGGTGCCCGGCCCCACCACCGAGGCCCTGGCGAGAGCTGCACGGAAGGTACGTGTCGTGGTGATTGCGCCGGTCTTTGAACGCCGGGCCGCGGGCGTCTATCACAACAGCGCCGCAGTCATTGACGACCGCGGGGAGCTGGCTGGGCTTTACCGCAAGATGCATATCCCGGACGACCCTGCCTACTACGAGAAGTTCTACTTTACCCCCGGTGACCTGGGCTTTCCGGTCTTCCAGACGCGCGTGGGGCGAATCGGGGTACTCATCTGCTGGGACCAGTGGTACCCGGAGGCAGCACGCCTGGCCGCGCTTCAGGGAGCCGACGTGCTTTTCTACCCCAGCGCGATTGGCTGGCACCCTTCCGAGAAGGAGAGCTGCGGCGAAACACAGCGGGACGCCTGGCGCACCGTGCACCAGGGACATGCGATCGCGAACGGGGTTTACATCGCAGCGGTCAACCGCGTCGGCCATGAGGTCCCAGCCGCAGGCGGGCCGGGAATCGAGTTCTGGGGCTCGTCCTTCCTCGCGGACCCTCAGGGAATTGTTGTAGCCGAGGCGCCAGACGACCACGAGGCCATCCTCCTTGGCCAGGTAGATCTGGAGCGACTGGAGGAGGTGCGCCGCGACTGGCCCTTTCTGCGCGACCGCCGGATTGAAGCCTACGCCGGGCTGAACAGCCGCTATCTGGACAAAGCGCCGTGAGGCTAAAACCCGTAGTGGAGCGCCGGAGCCAGGCCCGGAGTGAGGCCCAAAGTGAGGCAATGACACCGGCCGCCTTGGGGTTCCGCCTGCCCGCCGAGTGGGAACCGCACGAGGCCACCTGGATCGGCTGGCCGCATAACCGAAGCGATTGGCCGGGAAAGCTAGCCCCGATCCACTGGGTTTACGGCGAGATTGCGCGGAAACTCGCGCCGGGGGAGCTCCTGCGAATTCTGGTGAACTCGAGCGCACAGGAGGCGCGCGCCCGGCGACTTCTCAGTCGGGTCGGGGTGGACCTCACCCGTGCCGAGTTTTTCCGTTTCCCCACCAACCGGGGCTGGACGCGCGACTTCGGGCCGGTCTTCGTCTGGCGCGGCGTGACCGGTGCGCCGCAGAACTCAAGGCACCCCGCGGCCAGCGAAGTGGCTATCGTGCGCTTCCGGTTTAACGGCTGGGCGCGCTATCGGGACTGGCAGAAGGACGATGCGGTGCCAGAGCGCGCGGCTCGCGCCCTGGGCCTTCGTTTGTTTCGCGCCACCAGCGATGGCGGCTCGCCGCGCCGGTTCGTGTTCGAAGGCGGCAGCATTGAGGTGAACGGCCGCGGCACGCTGCTGACCACCGAGGAGTGCTTGCTTGACCCGGCCGTTCAGGTGCGCAACCCGGGCCTGAGCCGAAAGCAGGTCGAGGCGGCGCTGCGAGTCAACCTTGGTGTCAGCAACGTTCTCTGGCTCGGCCGCGGGATTGCGGGCGACGATACGCACGGGCACGTGGACGACCTGTGTCGCTTTGTCGGGCCCCGCACGGTCGTGCTGTGCCAGGAAGACAACTCGGACGACGTCAACCACCGGCCGCTGGAGGAAAACCGGGAACGCCTGGAAGGAATGCGCCTGGAGGACGGACACCGGATCGAGGTAGTGCGGCTGCCCATGCCCGCGCCTCTTTATCTGGACGGGCAGCGGCTCCCGGCCAGCTACGCCAACTTCTACATTGCGAACGCAGCCGTGCTGGTCCCGACCTTCAACGATCCCCACGACCGCATCGCCCTGGGCACGCTGGCCGAGCTTTTTTCCGGCCGGCCGGTGGTCGGCATCCATGCGGTGGACTTGGTCTGGGGGCTCGGGACACTGCACTGCCTGACACGTGAGCAACCGGCCAAGTAGGCAGATTACCGCCCGATTGCAGAAATCCTGCCTGCTGGTTTTCACTGCCTGGTCGCAACAAGTTCACGGCAATACATGGCAAAGGAGGAGAAGCAATGAAAGTCGGAGCGCGCAACCGCATCGTCGGGACCGTGACCAGCATCGCCAAGGGTAAGCTGATGTGTCTGGTGAAGGTGGAAGTTCCGGCACGGTCCCGCATGGCGTCGGTGATGACCATCGAGTCGCTGAAGGGGCTAAGCCTCCGTAAAGGAGACCGGGTCGAGGTGGTTGTGAAAGCGGTGAATGTGCTCTTGATCAGGCGCTAGGGGACAACCGCTTAAGGACTTAGGCGCCCGAGTTGGAAGACCGGTCAAGCTTGATGCTTTCCCAGGCTGGCTCGCGCCTACCGACTACGCTTGCGGGCCATCGCAGCAGGCCAGCAGGACTGAAGTCGGCGATCCTGACCTGCTTTTCGGTGACCGTGATGGGAGCCTGAAGTTTAAACGTGATCACCGTCTCGCTCGGGCAAACTGCCGGATCTCCCCGTGTGGCGAGCACAACACCCGTCCCCGCTCCAGCTCCGGTGGCAGCACCAATCCCTGCTCCCTTTTTACCCCCAGCGATGGCGCCAATCCCGGCGCCAATGCCGGTCGCGATGCCGACTTTCGTAGCGTCCTTTTTCTTCGTGGTCTTTGCCTTGCAGCTACGGACGTTGGTATCAATGGCGATCGTCTGGCCATCGGCCGTCTCGAGTTGCGTCAGTTGAATTGCCAGACTAGCTACACCTTTGACGCGTCCCCCTTCATCCGCTTCAGCAATGCGGCCTTCCACTGTGGAACCCTTGGGAGCGATCACCCACTCGCCTTCCACCAGGGGTTCTTCCAGGCTCGCCGTGAAAGTATCTCCTGTCTTGTTCGTCTTTGTGGAAAGCGTACTTGTGGTGCGCACCTTCAGCTCAGTTCCCTCAGGGAGAGTGACGGTCCGGGGTTGAGGTTCGGCGGCTTCTTCTGTCGCGGTGGCCCCCTCGGAGGAGGCGCCGGCAGAGGGAGCGGGATGTGTGCTTCTCGTGGGCGTGCTAGAAGTCTCGGCGGCAGACTCGCTGGCTGGCTCGTTAGCTGTGGTGCATCCAGGCTGCAAAACCAACACTGCAGCTAGCCCACAGATTAAGAAGAAACCAAATCTCTCACGCTTCCTAAACATGGAAATTACCTCCTGAGCAACCATTCCTGACAGCGCAGCCATCCTGCGCGCGTCTTGTAGCGGGTGTCAAGGTCGGGGGAAGGTCGGGCGGACAGTGATTTGGCCGCAATGAACATCGGATTGCTTTGCAAGGCAACGTCCCCGTCCCGCCTCACCCGCTGCCGAGGTTTTGGTGCCGGTAATTCGCTTGCGAGTCCTACTTGGTCTTGCCTTTGGCTTTTCCCTTGCCGTCGGCTTTGGCCTTATCCTTGGTCTTACCCATTGGCCTTGGCCTTACCCTTGCTCTTAGCTTTCGTCTCCGCCTCGTCGCTGGAGCCGCCGCTCCTTTTTACCAGGCCAGAGGGCTGCTCGAAGCCGCGGTGCTCCTGTCCCTGGCCCAGCTCCTGGGCTTCGCCTGCCCGCGTAGTACCTGCGGCTGCCGGTGGCGTGCGCTGACTTGCCGGACGCGCCATGCTCCGTGTCGGCAGCAGCGGACTTCGGCTTGTCTTTCCCTTTCGCTGCGCCTTTTCCCTTCCCCGTCCGTGCCGGCACAGCTATGGCCAGCACGACCAAGGCCGCCAGGGAAAGATAGATCAGTCGTCGCATCGGGACCTCCTCGTATCGTGCGCGCTGTGGTTGTGTGCGCTGTGGGTAAGAGAATTATACCCACAGAGGGCGCCACAACACTAAGGCATGATTCACAACCTTCTCCTGGGATCTTCACAGGCCTCGCCAAACGGCACACGGGCCGCCTCACCCTTCCCTGTTGCGGACTCCCACGTGCTGCCCAGCAGGTTCACGCGGGCGGTTCAGACCGCAAATGGGGCTATCCGGCACGGGCATGCGTTGGTTCAAAAATCCTCCCCACCGCGTCGGCCGCCGCAGCCAACGAGGGTCTCTGCAGCACTTGGACCGCTTTCCCGCGCGGCGCCCACATGTGTGGGTCAGAGTCTTGGAAGATGGCCACGGTCGGCAAAGCCAGGGCGGCGGCCAGGTGGGTGACACCGGTGTCGTTGCCGATGAACAAGTGGCAGCGGCTGAGAACAGCAGCCAGGAGCCGCAGGTTGCCGGTGTGCATCCGGCGGGCGCCCAGGCCGGGCGCCGAGGTCATCACAGCTTCGACCGCGTCGGCGTCGAGCGGACCTTCGCATAACAAGATGTGAGCATCCCATTGCCGTGCGAGGTGTCCGGCGAGCGCGCCGAATCTCTTGGTGCCCCACTGTTTCCGTCGGCTGCTGGCGCCCGGGTGAATCACCGCCACAGGCCGACCGCCAGCGCGTAGCTTGGCAAGGTAGTCTTCAGCGAACAACGTGTCCGAGTGGTTCAGAAAAATCTCCGGGTGAGCAGGAAAATCACCGATTTCGCCAAACAGCGAGCGAAGCTGGGTACGCCGAAAGTCGCTGAAGTGGAGCCTCTGCTCCGGCGCGGGAAACTGCGGCAAAAAATGGGCGTGCGGCTGGACCGCGGCAACAGCCGCAACCAGCTCGGGCAGGTTCGCTCCCCGCCAGGAGACCACCAGGTCGAAGGACTCCAGCGCATGGAGGGTGCGGGCCGGCAGTGGGTAGCTGTCCAGGCCGGTTTCGGCCAGCGGGCGGGCCCGGTCCGCGTACGCCGGGTGTTCCACCAGTGGCACAGTCGCCCGCTCGCACCAAATTTCCATACCTTCCTCACCGAACCTTTGCCGCAGCCAGCGCAGCGTAGGGAGCGACAGGATCAGGTCACCGATAGCACCTGGTTGGATCGCCAGCATCTTCATGCTTGGCGCTTTCGGCTGAGCAGCGTCGCGGCCGCCTCGGCCGCCTCCTTCACCAGGTAGCCCATGCGCGGGTGCTGCGCCTCCAGGTCTACATCCAGGCCGTATTCCCGAAGGCCGCCGCTGGCGGTGGGGCCGATGGAAGCAATCACCACACGGCGGAACGCCTGTCGAAGCTCATCTGCCAGGCCCTCTTGCCCGGCCACCTGAAACAGGTGAACCACCTGGACGATATTGGTGAACAGCGCCAGGTCCACCTCGCCGGCGATGATGGCGTTGATGGCGGAGCGCAGCGGCGCCAGGTCCTGCGGCAAGGTCCAGCGGTAGACCGAAACGCGGGTGACCACGGCGCCTCTGGCTTCCAGTTCGCGCACCAGCTCCGGGTTAGGGACGCCGTACTCCTGCACGGCTACCCGGCGTCCTTCCAGGGGCACCTTGTCCCGCCGCCCGTCCAGTTCGGCGAGTATTTCGCGCCACGTGTTGGGCTCGGGAACGGTGATGGTGATCGGAACACCCATCTCCCGTAGGACCGCGGTCGGCTTCGGCCCGCGCACGACCACTGCCATGTGCTTCAGGGCAGCCACCAGATCCTGGCGGGAATAGCGTTTCTCCAGCAACTCGAAGAGCGTCCGTGTGCCCACCCCGGTGAGGAAAATGATCACTTGGTAGCCGCCAGCCAGCAGTTCCTCGCCGAAGGCCAGCGCCGTGGGGTTTTCCTCAAGGGGGACTTCGCGCAGGGTAGGAGCGGACATCGGACGGCCGCCTTTGGCGGCGATCAAACGGGCCATCTCCTGGGCCCGGCGACTTTCAAACGAAACCACGCGCAACCCGTTCATCGGCTACCTTCCCTGCCCTGCCTCACGATCTAATGTAGCGCAGGCAGGCAGCGGCCGCAGCCCGTCCGCTGCGAATACAGTCGGAAATACCCACGCCCGACTCCCAGTTCCCGGCCAGAAACAGCCCCGGATGGCGCAGCAATCGCTGCTGGACTGCTGCCACCCGCTGCTGGTGCCCGAGAGCATATTGGGGCATGGAGCGAGGCCAGCGGTAGATGCGCACAAACAGCGGCGCTTCGCCCAGCCCGAGAATGCTTTTCAGTTCTTCCCGCACCAGCGCCGCAACCTGCTCATCGTCCAGTTTCAGGACGGCCTCATCACGGCTGCCGCCCAGGAAACAACGCAGCAGTGCGCGGTCCGGCGGCACCCGCGTGGGGAACTTGGTGTGGACGAACGTGCAGGCCAGGAGCCGCCGCCCTTCCTCGCGGGGCACCAGGAAACCAAAGCCGGGCGGAAGCTGCTCGCGGACGTGCGATGGGTAGCCCAGGGCTACCGTTAGGGACGAGGAGTACGGCGTGGCGGCCAACGGAGTGGCCAGTTCCCCATCCAGCCCCCGAATCAGGCGCGCCGATTCATGACTCGGCAGCGCCAGAACCAGCGCGTCAAAATCCAGGAAGATTCGTCCTTGTGCCACCAGGTTGTAGCTGCGCCGACCGGCCCGCTCGGTGACCTGAATCGCCGCCACGGGTGTCCGGTAGAGGATTCTGGGCCTGTCTTCCCCGCCCTCCAGTCGCGCCTGGATCGCCTCGACGAACTGCGCCAGGCCGCTCCGCAGCGTGGAAAACAGCGGCCGTGGCGCGGGCGCGGGTGGCGCCCGGCGGGCGTTCCTGCGCGCTTGGAGCGCGGCGCGAATCAGGCTGCCGTGCTGTTGCTCCATTCCGACGAAACGCGGCAAGGTGGCCTGCATGCTTAGCTGCGCGGCCTCGCCACCGTAGACACCCGCCAGTAATGGGTCGGCGATGCGCTCCACCATGGCCTTGCCAAAGTGCCTGGAGACGAAGCTGGCCACTGTCTCCTCTTGAGCGCGGCGGGTTCCATGGAACAGCTCGCGCAGCATCTTTAGCTTTTGCCCCCACGGGATAAGGGGCGTAGTCACCATGGGCAGCAGCTGCGTCGGGACCAGGAACTGCAGCCCGTCGGGCAGCGGGACGAGCTTCCGACGGTGCAGGATATAGGTGCGGCGCGCGGAGTCATTTGAGCCAATGACGTCAGCCGCAATCCCCAGTTCCGTCGCCAGCTCGAAAGCCTGTGGTTTTTCGGTGAGAAACGAATCAGGGCCGGCTTCGACGACGCAGCCCTCGGCGCGGTCGGTGTAAATGACACCCCCCAGCCGCGCGCTCCCCTCGAACAGGTGCTCCTCGATCGACTGCCCGGCCGCCCGCGCCATCGCCAGGTCGAAAGTCGCGGCCAGTCCCGAGATGCCGCCGCCCACGACCGCTACCCGGCCGGGCATCGCTTGTTCATTTTTCCGAATCGCGTCCATCTTCGGCAGGGGCTTCGGGCCCTTCGCACGACGGAACGGAAAAGCCGCGCGAACGCTCCAGGAGTAGCGCCTTCCCCCGCCATTTGGAACTAGTCAGGCAGAATTTCCGCGTCCAAGACCCGGGGCTGGTCGAGATAATGAGGCAAGGCAAACTCAGCCAGGAAGCGCTCCACCCTGATGAATGCTCCTCGCCACTCGCCGGGCGGGTGCGGCTGATCGGCCGGGTGGCGGCACGGACCGCTGCTGCCGTACTGGTGACCAAAATCGCTCTCGACAATCTCGTCGAAGTGTTTGAGGCTTTCCCAGGCTTCATTGCTCACAGTACCACCGAGATCGATCTTTATGCTGATAGTCCGCAACTGCAGTGAATCTTTCACAGCTCCACGTTGCAAGGTGCGAACGGGTCAGGGCTGGCAGGGTTGCACGTCGGCGTTGACCGCCAGGGTAGTGAAGGGTGGGCTGCTTACTCCTTCTATGGTCACTATAATGGGCACGGCCGGCCCCGAGGGAGGATCCTCATTCTCATCCGGAATGCGAATATTGATCTGCCAGGATCCAACAAAGTCGGGCGCGGCTCCGCTGTATTCGACAGTGACGGGAACACCGCCTAGCGTGACATCCGGAAGCGTGGGCGCCTCCGACAGAGGGCTGGATGGAGCGGGTTCCCCAGTAGCTGGCTCCGGCGTCAAGGCACCCTGACCGGTGCCAAACAATTGCACCACTGAATCCGGCTCCGCGGGCTTGGCGTTGACCAGGCAGCCATCCACCGAAACCACCGAGCCATCTTCGTTGAGCGCCGCGGCGGGGCCGAAACCGGTCTGGGCTCCAACGACCGTATCCCCTACCGCGTGGTTATTGGCAAGAAAAGCAGCGAAGGTAGTTTCCGTGACCGATATGACTTTGACGACTTCGGCGTTGTCTCCTGAGCCAACCAGAAGATATATGCCGGTGTAAATCCCAGCCATGCTCGCTGGCGTTATCGTCTCCAATCCCAGAGAAGCCGGCGTATTCAGGGTCGTGCTTACCGTCGTCAATTGCGAGAAAAGCGCAGGACTGGCCACGCCCAGCAAGAGATCCTCCCGCACCTGACTGCCGCCTGATCTGAAGACAACAAAGGGAACGGTCCGTACTTCGCCGGCCTGAATGTCTTGCGCCAGTTCGGCGGGAATTTGGAAATTAATCTGAGTCGGGGAAACGAAAAACAGCGGCGCATTCAGCTCCACGCTGCCTCCTGGGCCAATCACCAGCCCGCCCGTGTCCAGGCGGACTCTGACGCCCCCCAGCGTGGTGGGCAGGGGAAAGCCGGTGGCGAACTCGGTTTGGCTGGCCAAGTCGGTCCCGAAGCCGGAAACGATCATGCCGGGCGCCAAGGAGCCGCCTTGGAAGGCAGCCGCGTTGACGATTGTGAAGCTCCCAACCACGGGAATATCTATGAGGGCGACGCTGTTGTTTGAGGGCAGAACCACCGCCGTTTGGCGCCCCCACTGGTTGGTTGCCGCAGCGGTCGGGCCGGTTAGGCTGCTGAACTGCCCTATCACCTCGTTGGTGGTCAAATCCAGAAGTACCGCCTGATTGGTGGTGTTACTGGAGATGACAGCCGTATTGGTACGGATGTGGATGGCGACCCCTTGCGGAGACCCGATGGGGAGTTCTTCGATCTCCCCGGTACCCAGCTTCACGATGGAAATGCTGTTCCCATTGGCATTGCACACCACCGCCACGTTGGTGACAGGATTGACGGCCACGGCTACCGGGGACGCTCCCAGGGGCAGCGTGCCGACGACGCGCGCCTCCACCAGATCCACCAGAATAATGCTGTTCTGTGCCGGGCTGGCCACCACCGCCACGTTAGTGGCGCTGTTGACCGCCACCGCCTGTACGGCGCCCGACAGCACCGCGCCTGCCAGCACCGGGACATCGGGTACCGTGCCCACGACGGTGCGCGTGGTCAAGTCAATCAGGGACAAGGAGTCGCTGTTGGCATTGGACACGACTGCGATATGGGTGCTGCTGTTGATGTCCACGCTAAAGGGCCTGCTCCCGACCGGAACGCGGGCGACAACCTGTAAGGTGACCAGGTTAATTAGCGTGACCTCGTTGCTTTCCGAATTGGCCACCACGGCCAGGCCTAACCGGTCGTCCACGGCCACCCCAGCCGCTGTGGACACCGACTCTTCTACCGTGCGCAACTCCAGAGTTCCCAGGTCCAGCACGTTCACTGAGTTGTTGGCGAAGTTGCTCACGATGAGCTGATTCCCCGACGGGTAAAAAACCACACCGCGCGGTACCGCACCAACGGGAATCTGCTGCGCCTCTTGCGCAAAAGCCGACACACACACGAGCGCCAGAAAGCAGCAAGCGGAAATCCGCATAGCAGCTATTTTGACGTGTCAAACCAGCGCGGACAAGGAGGAAAAGGGGCCGCGGGTGAATTACTTTGGCACACCGGTTTCGAACGCCCGGCACCAGATGTTCGAACCGGTTCTACACTGGTTCGCACACCGTGTTTCCGGCGACTCGCGCCCTCCGGTGAGGGCACCACCCTTCCCCCTTTGCGGATAAGAATCTTTGATGGCTGTCATCGGAAAGTTCGATTTGCGTGGGCACCCTGCTTGTGATCAACTTTCGTTCCCGAAAGCGTTGCGGGAGGGAAGGATAATGAAGAAGCGAATCGCAGTTCTTGTGCTTTGGGCGGAGGGGCGGACAAGAGGGGTGAGAAAATGAAATGTCGTACCGCATTGCGTTTGATTTCCGGTTTGTTCTTGTGTCTGCCGGCGTGGGCGCAAGCTGGGGAAGCGCAAGCCGCAACCGCAGAACTCAAGGTGTCGGTCGACACCGTTTGGGTCCTAGTTGCCGCCTTTCTGGTCTTTTGGATGAACGCTGGATTCGGTTGCGTCGAGGCGGGGTTCTGCCGCGCCAAGAACACAGTCAATATCGTCGGCAAGAATTTTGTCGTCTTCGGGCTTTCCTCTATCGCGTTTTGGATAGCGGGCTTCGCCATCATGTTCGGCGACGGCAATTCCTTCATGGGCCTCAAGGGGTGGTTCTTGGCTGGTCTCGATAATAGCCCGGCCATCGAGGCTTATGAGGGCGTCTATAGTTCTATCTCGTGGACCGGTGTCCCGCTGCTGGCGAAGTTTTTCTTCCAACTCGTGTTTGCCGGCACGGCTGCCACGATCGTCTCCGGCTGCGTTGCCGAGCGGATTCACTACCGAGCCTACATGATTTTCACGCTGGTGCTGGTCGGGGTGTCCTATCCGATTACGGGCCACTGGATTTGGGGTGCCGGTTGGCTGGCCGATCTGGGCTTCTGGGACTTTGCTGGCTCAACGGTAGTTCATTCGGTCGGCGGTTGGGCCGGCCTGGCCGGTATTCTGCTGCTGGGCGCAAGAACTGGGAAATACACTGCTGACGGCTCCGTGCGGCCCATCCCAGGCCATAGTATGGCTCTCGCTTTCCTGGGCGGGTTGATCCTCTGGCTCGGCTGGTTTGGCTTCAACCCCGGCAGTACGATGGCGGCCGATGGCGTATCGATCGCCCACATTGTGGTGACCACCAACATGGCTTGTGCTGCGGGCCTGTTGGGCGCGACGATGACTGCCTGGTTCTGGCTAGGTAAACCCGATTTCAGTATGACGGTCAACGGCGCCTTAGGGGGCTTGGTAGCGATTACGGCTCCTTGTGCGTTCGTCGACGTTTGGGCTGCCATCGTGATCGGTCTAATTGCAGGGATTCTTATTGTGCCTGCCGTGCTCAGTTTTGACCGGCTGCGGATTGACGACCCTGTGGGAGCCCTCTCGGTCCACTTGGTCAACGGAATCTGGGGAACGCTTTCGATCGGGCTTTTTGCCACTGCGGCAGCTCCCGGAGGCGGTCCCGACGGCCTGCTCTATGGCGGAGGATTCGCTTCGCTTTGGGCCCAATTCATTGGAGTTGTCGCGGTTGGCGCATTCACGATAACCCTTTCGCTTTTGGTCTGGGTCATCATTAAATGGACGTTGGGCCTGCGAGTCAGCCCCGAAGATGAAAGTCGCGGCCTCGATCTGAGCGAAATGGGAATGGAAGCCTATGCCAGCGACCCGATGCACCGACGCTGATGTCCTGGGCCTGCATCAGCGTGCTCCCGTATGGGCTTCAAGGGGTGGTTCTTGGTGGACATTACCCAGTACTGTGAGCAGGGCTACGTCTTGGAGTAAATCTATGCACCGACCGGCACTCAACCGGGCTAAGCCCGCGCTGGATCGTACGGAGGGGAGCGAATGAAAAAACTTGAGGCCATTATCCAGCCTTTCAAGCTTGAGGAAGTTACCGAGGCACTGCGAGCCGCCGGGATCACCGGGATGACGGTCAGCGAGGTGCGCGGGCACGGCCGCCAGAAAGGCCACACTGAGGTGTACCGTGGCCACGAGTACACAGTGGGTCTGCTGCCCAAGGTGAAGCTCGAGATAGTGCTCGCCGACTCGATGGTTGACGCAGCCGTCCAGGCCCTGCTGCGCGCAGCGCACACCGGCAAGATCGGCGACGGGAAAATCTTCCTGTACCCGGTGGAGGAGGCCATCCGCATCCGGAACGAAGACCGCGGAGAACAGGCCGTATAGCGCTTTTTCGCCATTCTGCGTACATCGTCAAGTTAATAACGCTACTTTTTCCGTCCTGCGCGGAGCGTGTAGTCCTTTGCTAAATCAAACATTTTTATTTTTGTCCATTTCCAGCGCGGCATAAGTCTATAATTTATATTCATAATAGGAAAAATCGATCACGCCAATCCAAAGAATAATCTTTATATTTGTGCGCCATTTTTCCTAGACTTGGAAAGTGAAGTGGCATTGTGTGAAGGAAGGAGACCTGGAATGGGGAAGATCTTAAGCTTTGTGGTGATTGTACTGTTGGCAGCGCCAGCCGCATGGGCGGGCGAACCAGCGCAGGGCGAACCAACTCAGAGCGAACCCGCACAGGAAGAGAGACCTTGGAGCCTGTCTTTTGACAGCACGTTCGTAAATAAGTATATCTGGCGCGGCCAAAACCTGAACAACAACGCTTCGTTCCAGCCCGGACTGGCGTTCAGCTACAAGAACCTCACGATTTCTACATGGAGTCAAATCTCGCATACGGCGTTCGGCGATAGCGGTGTGGCCGGTAACCACTGGACCGAGCACGACCTGACTGTCGACTACGGCTTTGCACTTAGCGAGAAGGTTTCTATGAACGCGGGTTGGATTAATTACGCGTTTCCGAACGTGATGGAGGACCGCTACACGAACGAGTTCTACGGCGGCGTCAGCGTCGACACGCTTTTACAGCCGAGCTTCAGCGTCTACGTTGACCCGCATCTTGGAGACGGCGCCTACTACAACCTCGGCATCGGTCATGGCCTTGACCTAGGCAAAGGTTACGCTCTCAACTTGTCAGCTGCGGCCGGCCTGAACCAGGGCCAGTGGATCGACATCACGACGGTTTCCGACGTGGTGCTCGGGGTTGGCCTAGACGTTCCGGTCAGCGATAACGTCACGTTGTCCCCGTTCTGGAACTACATCACGGGCAATGACAGCCTGCGGAGGGGACCGGACGCGTTCTACTTCAGCGGCCACCTCGCGGGGGTGAATCTGAACATCAGCTACTAACCCCGGGTTCAATAGTTGAGACTCGGGCATTCCGAAGAGCAGGGACTCCGCCTGCTAGGAATGCCGTGCCTGACTCAGTTATTAAGTTCCGGGGTGTGATGACCGGTCACCCGTTCCAATAAGCTTCATTGGTGGCTCTTTCCTGCTTCACATATGGCGCGGAAGCAGCCACAGAAGGCAGTTTTTCCATCTCCCACCTTTTTGGGGACGCTTGGCAGGTCCACCCGAGCAAAAGACGACCTTGGCCGGCCTGAGCTTCACCTTTTCTTCGCCTCTGTATTCTGCTGCACGGTGGCCGACTGGCGGCGACCGCCGCCGCTTCGTGTAGGCCGCCGGTCTCAAAGCGGCCGACGCAAACGAGGCTGCGCGCCCACCCCAAGACAGACTGGGCGCGCATTTACACGTGTGTGTTCCGCCATGCCTCTCCGCTTGATTCCTGCAAGGTGTGTGATAGTGTAAAGTAAGCTCGGGTTTTTGTGAGCCAATTCCGTTACGGCTTTGAAATGGGGAAAATCCTCGTCATCGACGACGATCCGGTGGTGCTGGCAGTGGCAGTTGAAAAGCCAATTGTTTTTGAAACGCCTCTGAATCGTGGACGTGGTTTTTGAAAAGGCCAGCAATCTGAGGAAGTTCCAGCTGTTTTAGTTCCTCCGGGTCCAGCTGCGCCAGGTTGGCAGCCCGCTCGTTCGCCATAGCCTCCATTCTGGACTGCGTCATCTTCATGGATGCCAGAGGCCGGGTGGTGATAGGGACTTATGGTGCTGAGCTTCCTGGCCTTCGGGGGGGTTCTGGCCTTGTGGATTCACCTCATTCATGGGAACCCGCCATTTGTTCTCAAAAAGACCAGCCCCGGCCGAAGCCAGCCCCGGAGTTGCAAACCGTTGCTGATCATACGCAGTGTTCATCGGGAAACAAATTACTGGTGCCGGTTGCGCAGGCACGGCAGCGAGCACCTCGGGCACCCCAACACTGTAGCGGTCTGTTCTGCATGGCAGGGTTTGCCTCTGGAGCACCGGCATTCCACCAACGCCGCGCTGCTTTAGAGCGATGCCCGGGGCGCGACGGCCCGTCCTCGGCTATTCATCTTGTCCAGGAGCGGACGACGCGCGCAAGCAGCAGTGCACCAAAGGCAAGTGCGGCCAGTAGGGCGGGCGAGACGGCCGCCAGCACCAGCAGGTCGCGATCCAGGATCAGCCGATGGGAAACGTGCAGCGAGCTGGCAATCAACAGGACACCCATGGCGAAATAGATTGAGCGTAACACCTAGGTTGCCATTTTTCCGCCTGAGACCATAAGTGGTCAACCAACGCCGAACTTACTGGACGGCCATTTTCGCGGGATTGCTCGCTTGGCCGTCGGTTTGGATCACGACGCCGAGATCGCCCGAGGGTGCATCAAGCGGCACCACAAGGTTCACCTGGTAGAGCCCCACAAATCCTGGGGCCAAGCCGGAGAAGAGCACTTCGGCAACGATACCGCCTACCGTCACCACCGGCGGAATCGAGGTGAGAGAGAGCGGAGAAGCCGAGGCGGGCGCTCCCGTGAGCGGAGCGGGAGCGACCGGTCCCAGGCCCGTGGCGTAAACAACCACCGGCTCACCCGGCGACGCCGGATTTTCGGGCGTGACAAGCTGGAAGGTCTCATTATGCAGAATGGCGCCTGCCGTGCCGTCGAGGGTAAGAATTCCCGGCTGGGCGAGCGAAATGTTGACCTCGACCGGATCGCTTAACACGCCGTTGTTGTTAACCACTACGGTCACAGTCGCCTGCCCGGTCAGCTCGTAGGGAACCTGCAGGTTGATCTGCTCCTGGCCATCCACGGTGGCGACGGTAAACAGCGGCACGGCAATGCCACTCAGCGTCACTGAAGTTCCCTGCAACTCGGT
The DNA here is from genome assembly GCA_965223005.1 of Terriglobia bacterium. Taxonomy (GTDB): domain Bacteria; phylum Acidobacteriota; class Terriglobia; order JAJPHL01; family JAPKYU01; genus CBDBKE01. Next base: position 1,503,528 of record CBDCVK010000010.1, read on the forward strand.
GGGCAGCGGAAGCTGCTCGGCCAGCACGACGCCGCTCACGTCTGTGGTGATCCCCGTCCCGAAGATGGTGACGATGGCCCCCGGCGTCACACCAGGCACAAAGCTTGCACCGTTCGCATCAGAAAACGCCGCCTCCTGCACGCTGTGGCAGTGAGAGGACATGGGGAACGCCTCGGTCACCGACACCGCGAAGGGTACATGTGGTTTCCGGGTGACTCGTGGTGGGTCGAAGAACCAAAACCCGCCGTGCTCTGGCGGGTGAACGGAAGGACCACCGGGACTGCCCATGTCAGTCCCAATCTGATGCCGATCTACCGCAAGCCGGATGCTGAGCACCTGGACCTGGTGCACCTCCGGGCCGGTGTAGACTCTCAAAGCAGCTTGGGCCGATCTCTCGACCTACGTTCAGCCTCACTAGCCGCTTGCCGATTGGATGATCCAAAAGAAAAGGGGAGCCCGATTCGGATCGGACTCCCCTTTCGGTTTCTAGTCTCGTGCGTAAGGCTCTTTCCTCACAAGAGGAGCCGCTGCACGATGGCCCTTCTTAACTTACTCCGTCCGCACCGCGAGATAGCCCTGCGCCAGGGTGTTGTCTCCGTCGGTGATGAAGGCAAAGCCGTGCGCATTCCGAAATTCACAGGTTGCAGTGATATAGCCCTGGAATTCGGCGGCAATATTTGACAGAAGATCGACCCACTGTGCCCCACCCGCGACAGGCTCGGGCGTCATCAGATCATCAGGAGCATCGGGACCGCTGTACTCGATGGTGCAGTAGCCCTTTCCCTCCGAGGCATTCGTGATGACCAGTCCGGTATTGAAGCCGAGCTTGTTGGTCACGAACGGGAACAGCAGCGTCGTGGTGCAATCGCTGATCTCGATCACATCGTTGGTGGGGCCGCTGGCATAACGCGTCATCTTTGAAACGTCATCGGTCACGGGATGATAGCTGACGGTCACGGAACCGGTATTAAGCGCCGGCTCTCCCGCCTCCCACGTGAACGTGATCTCCAACTCATTCCATTCCATTGCTTTCTCGGCGTCCGTCCCCTCGCGCACGTCGGTAGTATCCGAGTCCTCATCGACGAAGTTGTATATGATCTGACCCGCACGTGCTGTTGACAGAGCGACGTTTCCGTCCTCATCAAGGCCGCTCATCTCCCCCTCGGTCATCAACGTGAGTGGGGCTAAATCGCCCGATATAACTTGTGGGGAAGCGGTGAGATCTGTCATCTCGAGTGCCATTCCCGTTCCCATCATGCTCGGCGTCACGGTCACACCCTCAGGAATGTCGCGGAAAGCCACCACGAGCGAATCTGTATCTCTGATCGCGCTCGCAAAACCTTCCACGAACTTGATGGTGGCTACATTCATGGTCATGTCCGATGGGGCCTCACACTGCAGGCCGGTTGCCGAGGTTACCGTAATGTCGAGTCCGGCTGTCACGTCGGCGAGTTTAATCGGACTGTGTTTAATCATCACACCGTTGACACGAACTTCCGCGGTGACATCATTACCATCTCCCACCATGGAGGCGTTGGCCATGATCCCGCCGATAGTTACCGTGCTACCCGTCGCAGTGTTAGGGAAATTTATACCACCGTCCTCGTTGGCGTCGGTGGGGATAGTCCACGTGATCGTGGTGTCACCGTCCGAGAGTACTTCCTTACCCTCCCCCACATAATCTAGATGGAAGTGGCTGGCAGCCCCAAGGCTAGGGGTACCGTAGGTGAGGCCCATGACCACATCACCATCGTCGTTCGTTGCATTGGTGATAGGCGCCGGTGTTCAGCGTAATGCTGATTACGGCTTTATCGTCAATGGGCGGCTGGCCAAAGGTTTCTTGGCGCTACCCTCCTGAAAAGGAAAAAATCCGATGACCTCGTCACGGCACTGCAATTCCGGATACTTCCCACCGCCTCGGTGATGCCCTCGGCGCGAACCGTGTTCGCACCGCTTTGGAAGGCGAAACACTCCTGCGCCTGCGCCACGCCGCCTGCTCGCCACGGTTAGCGCGAACAGGGACAGCATGACGATGCTGTTTCTCAAGACCGCCTTTTGAACCTTCTTCATTGTTCTTCCTTTTTCCATCTCGCCTCTTCTCCTTCTTGGTTTCAGATCAGAATTTTTAATTCCTGGTGACGTTGGATACCTCAACGTTATACCTCAACATGCTCCCCCGTCACGAGAGCTACTGAACAACACGCTCGCCCCAACTTCGCCGCTTCCGGGCGGCAAGCTCGGGCAAACCGTACACTCTCGCCGGAGATCGTCCTGAAAGCCTCACACAGTTTGCCTTGGATCCGCCCGGGGCGACGACGCATCTTTTGTATCAACTCCAGCTGTGCCGCGTCAACTGTTTTTTTACTTTCCCGTTTACCACCCAAACGGCCAGAGGCGGGATGGCGCGCTCTCGCCCCGATCATCACTGCCAGTCCAAGCCGGTCCAAACGTTCCCTGCCGCCTTACATACAAAGCGGCCATCGTGAAATTAACAACTGGCAGGGGGCATGTCAAGATTTTTTTTCGAAATGTGCCAGGAAAAAACAGGCCACTAGGGGGGGGCAAGGGGGCAGTAGGCAGTAGGCGGCTATCCGGGGAGAAATGTTTGCGGATCCGCCATCATACGACCCAACATTCTGCCTAACGGCTCATACCTGGTGACGATGCGCCTATGCAGAATCCTGCGATAAGTAGCCGCAATTACGGGCGAAGTCGAGCCACACTTGCGTTTCGGTTGCCTCCGCGTCGGCGTCAGCAAGCTTACTCACAAACATACTCGGATATTGCCGCTTTCTGAAGCCTTCGGCGAGGTTCGCGGCAACGCTGCGTGAGGAGCGGCGTATTTGATCGGTCAAGGAGAAACGCTCATCCCTGGGGAATACCTTAGAATGCTGGAAGACCTCCATCGCTAGCTTGTACGCCAGTTGATAAGCTTTCAGATCCGATGTCCCTGTAGCAATTGAACCTTCCGTCCACCGCCCGCTTTCCGCCTTCTGCTTTCTGCCGACCGGCCTTACTCGCTCTCCTGCCTGAGCGCCTTGCGCAATTCCTTCAATTTGTCGTGGAACTCCTTGGTGGCCATCTTGGCCTCGCCCATGTCCTTGATCACCCTGGGCGTGAGCAGGATGATCAGCTCGTTGCGGCTGGTGGAATCGCGGGTGGTGCCGAACAATAGCCCCAAGCCGGGAATGCGCCCTAACAGCGGCACTCGATTGGTGGAGACGATCCGGGTTTCCGAGATGATGCCGCCCAGGGCAATGGTCTCCCCGTCCTGCACCGTCACCTGAGTGGACACGGAACGCTTCTGGATCGAAGTCAGAGTGCCGCTGCTGGTCGGCAAGCTGACTTCCTGGTCGATACGCAACGTCACCAGCCCGCTGGGATTGATGCGCGGTGTCACCGACAGGATCACGCCGGTATCCCGCCTCTGGTAGGAACTGACAGGTGAGATGGTCCCGAAGGCTACACCCTGCTGAGTCTGGATGGGAATCTCCTGTCCTACCTGGATGCGCGCCTCGGTGTTATTGCTGGCCAAAAGCGTGGGCGCGGAAAGCACCCGTGTGCGTCCCCGGTTCTCCTGGGCATTCAGGAACAGGAACAACTCGCGGCTGCGGCCTATCAAGGTGCCCACCGAAGCGCTCAGGCCGGCGTTAGGAAACGTCTCCGTCCCGAAAGCGCTGAATTGCCCAACGGGATTCCGGGAGGCGCTGCTGCGCCGCTGGAGGAACGCTTCGACCCCGAAGGACAGCGCCCCCGATAAGGTGACCTCGTACACCTTGGCTTCAATGAGCACCTGCCGGGGCGCCACGTCCAGCTCCTTCAGGGTCTCAAGGATGACTTCGTAGTCCTGCGGGGTAGCCTGGACGACCAGGGTATTGTTGATGGGGTCCGGAACAATGCGCGCCGGACTCTGCAACATTCCGCCCGGCACAGCAGCTATGAAGATTTGCCTGGAACCCCGGTACATAGAACCCCGCGATGTTTGGCCCACCCCGCCGACAGGAAACGACACACCTCCGGGCGTCATTCCTCCACCAGCCGCTCCCATCCCGCCGGGCGGTATCATCCCCGGCGCTGTCATCCCGGGCGCCGACGCTCCTGTTGCCTCCGCACCCATCATCGGCCGAGCTGCTCCGTAAAGGCCCGCCAATACGAAAGCCAACTCCCCCGCCGCCCTGTTTTCCACCTTGTAGGCAAAGTTCTGCAGTCCCCCACGGCGCACGGGCTTGTCCAGCTTCTCAATCCACTGCTGCACTTCCGAGTACACCTCGGAATTCGGAGTCGCCACCAGGATGGAGTTGATTCGCTCCAGTGCAATAAACCGCACCGCCGAGCCTTCCTTCGAGAGGGCATACGCCTTGAAGATTTCCTCCAGGTCCTTGACCAGGCTGCTGGCCTGGCTGTTCTCGATGGCAAACAACCGGACCCGCTGCTGCTCCAGCGCCGAGGTGTCAAACAGGTTCACCATCCCCATTAGCCGCTTCAGGCTGCGGCTGGTGTCGGTGATGAGCAGGATGTTGCCCGGCTCGTGGGTCACGATGTGGCCCGCTTCCGACAGGTAGCTGCTCAGGATTTTCGACATATCCGCGGCGGTGACGAAGCTGAGGGCGACCACGTTCATCACCATGCGGTCATCAGGCGGCAGGCTGGCTCCAGTGGGATCCTGGGTGAGCGGTAGCGGAACACGCGGCGCTCCCTTCAGGGGCACGATCCGCCAGAAGCTGCCGCTCTGGACGGCCGAGGCCCCGTTGGCCCGCAGGATGGCCTGCAGCAGGGGCAGCAGGTCCTCATGACTCAGGTTGCCCAGGGTGTTGATGTTCACCACACCCTTCACCCCAGGGTCCACGACATAGTTCATCTTGAGTTCGGCGGCAATGATCCCAATCACCTGAAGCAGGTTGGCATTCTCCAGGTGGAGGCTGATGCGCGCCCCAGCTCGCGTCTTCCCCGTTGCCGGTGCCGCTTCCGCCTCCTGCGCGGGAGGCTCTGCCGATGGCTGGTCTTGAGGCTGGGCAGTCGGTTGTTGCGGTTCCTGAGCCTGAGGCTCTGTCGGTTCCCCCTGCGCTGGCGGCTGGACCGGTTGCTCGGTTTGAGACTGCGCAGGTGGTTGCGCGGGTTCCTGGACCGGCGCGGCCTTCCTCGGAGTGCTGCCTGCGGCGACCGTCGACATCAGCCCCCAAGCTGCTAAAACTAGGACGGCGCTACCCAGTTGGCCTCTCAGTACATCGGATGTGAAATTCTGCATCCTCTTCATGGTTCGTTTTATTCGGCTCATCTCAGATTCTGCCTCATTGGGTTTTCTGCGCCGCCGGGAGATCCTCATACCAGGTCTGTACACCAAATGGCGTTACCCGGTCGTATCTCTTCCGGTTACCTTCGACGGTGACGGTTAAATAGCGATCCCCGGTGGGGGAGCCGGTCGCTGGGGCGACAGCGGGAGCGGTGGCGGCTCCTGGGGCGGGTGTAGACGCCGGCCCTGCAGAAGAAGCTGAAGGGGAAGCCGGAACAGCGGTCAACACCTGGTCGGCCGCGGTGCCGGCCGGGCGGGCGGGCCGAACGGCGGCCCGCCCGGCGGCCTGGCGCACGTTTTCGGCTGATTCGTAGACATCAATGGTGGTCTTCTGGCCCTCGAATTCGATAATCACCTGGTGCTCGGCGATTTCCGCCACGCGATAGCCACCGATTTCATCGCCCACCTTGAGCCGGCGGAATGTGGCCTGCCTGGCCTGTTGCGGCTCGGCCATCAGGGCCACCGGACCGCTGCCGAGGTTCAAGGTTCCAATCACCAAGGGGACCGGCGGCCGGACCTTGGATACGCTTGCCAACGCCTGGTCGTTGTTGCGGTCGGGGCTGAACAGGTTGCGGGTGAGCAGCACGGAGTGGCTGTCCGGGACAGCCGCCAGTCCAGCTTCAGCCATGCCTGCTTTGGACACACTTGGCCCGGGGGTGGCTGCTGAGGTCACAAACTGCTTGTAGCGGGCATGATTGCTCTGCCAGGTATCGTGGATGGCGGCGGCAACCCACATCGCCAGCGTCAAGAGGGCTAGGTTGAGATAGGTTATCGGTTTGCGCATGCTTTCTCTCACGCTTTGGGAGTTGGCGCGGGCTCGGCGAACATCAACCCGCGAATCACCATTCGCACCGCCACCATCTTTTGCGGCTTTTGTGGTTTTTGTGGCCGACCGGGCCGCGAGGGCAGCGCCCTAATGGAGAGCTGATCCAGCGCCAGTACCTTGCGACTGGCGTGGGCAGCCAGCAGAAAACTCGTGAGCTGGTCCAGCCTGCATTGGAACGACAACGACAAGGGCACGACGTTATAGCTCGCCCCGGCGACCTTGAGAACCCGCACCGGCCGGAAGGCGGCGTTGCGCATTTCCATGCCCTGCTTCGCCATCAGTTGCTTGATCACTTCCTGCAACTCGGCCGCAGCCAGGGCCGACGTGCTGCTGCTCAGCAGGCCTTTCTCGGCTTCAGCCAGACGAGCCTGCATTTCCTGAAACTCCTTTTTCTGATCTGCGGCCAGGGCTACAAGTCGCCGGTATTTGCGCAGGGTCTTCTCCTTCAGTGGCAGCGAGGCACGGAGCTTCTCGGCGGGGTCCATGACGGGCAAGACAAGCAAATCCAGCAGCAGGAACAGAGCAGTGGCAGCTGCCAGCAAGAGCAGAGCCCGCTGGTCTCGAGCGCTCAAAGAACGCAAGAAAGACGCAGCTGTCGCTGGCTCCCTCTTCCTGCCTCCGTTAGTCATGACTGGCCACCTCCTCCGCTCGTGCCTGCGTCTCCCGCAACCGCATCCGGATCTGGAAGGCCTCCCGCCCTTGTTTGTTCTTGGTGATCGCGGTGATGAATTCCGGCTGTTGGAAATGCGGCGACTGATTGATGGCCTGTAGAATGCCGGAAGCGGATTGGGCTTGCCCGGAGGCCGTCACCTGGTTATCCTTAAAATGGAGTGTTTGCAACCAGGCCGTATCGGGAACCAGGCGAGTTAGTTCCTTCCACGCCTCGAGCCTGAGCGCGATATCCTGCCGCTGGCCCTGTAGCAGATCCCATTTCAACAACAGCGCCTGGTGGCGGGAATTCAGCTGTTCCACATGCTCCACATGGGGCTGCAACTTGCTGATCTCCGAGTTCAACCAGGAGGAATAGAAGCGGTCCTGCACCCATGTGGTTGCGAGCCAGGCAGCGCCGAGCAACAGCACAAGTACCACCAACGCATAGGCCGAGGTATGTGTCCAGCGGGAGCGCCAGTGGGAACGATAGCCGCGCTTCTCGACAGGCAGCAGATTCCAGCGCAGGCCGGGGGGGGAGGCCAACCCCGGCAGGCGGAGTTCGAGCTCTGGCAGGGCCGCCGCGTAGGCCACAAGATGCTTTCGGAGGTGGAACTCCGCTGGCCCCGCCTCGGGAATGACCACCGGAATATCCTCTGCCGAGGACCGGTTCGCTGGTGCAGAGTCTTCTGCTGCCGGTTGTTCTCTGACTTCCGATTTTTGCGCGATGACTTCGCCAGTTTCTAGCAGCGGCGGACTATCCTGGGGATCGAGTCGCAACTCGGCCACGCAAAACTCCACTTCGCGCTCGAACGAGGTCGTAGCCGCAACTTCTTTAGAGTAGAACGAGCCATCGGGTGCGACTCCCAGCAGTTCCAGAACTTGCCCGCAGTGATCCATCAACAACAGCGGGCGAGGCAGTCCTGGCTTGTTCCGGCCCCGATGGAAGGAAGCCCCGCGCAGCGCCTGGTACAGCACGGCTGTAGAAAGGGTGAAGCCGGCCACGTCCACGCCCGCCTGGAGGAACCACTGGTAGAGCGGCTCCAGCGTATTCTTCTGGACAATCGCCACAGCCACGCGCAGCCGCCCGCGTTGACCTTCCTCCCCAGCGCCGGCCCCATTGCCCGTGTTGCGCGCAGGTGGTTCGGGAAGGAGCGCGTAGTCGAAATAGACGCTGCCTTCCTCGAACGGGTGGAGCTGATCCACCTGGTAGCCGACCGTCTGCCCCAGTTCTGACGCAACTTCGGCGGGCAATTCCAACGTTCGGACCAGGCCAGCGCCGCGCGGGAGCGCCACCAGTGCGCTGGTGGTCAACGCATGGTTCTCTTCACGGAAGCGCCGGTATTGCTGGGCCACCTCGGCCACCGGCCGGGCGCGGAAATCCTCGATCCGCAGGAACCCGCTGACGCGCAGGCGGCGCCCGCGGCCGCGCAAGCAGACAGCGTCCAGGTGGCTTCCCCGAACAGCAATGCCGATACTGGTTCCCAGATAGAAGGTCATTTCCGATACGTTCCTTGCTTCAAGTCCTCGTTCACAGCCCCGTTCACAAAATGGCCCACTCCTCCTCAATTGCCTGTTCATCCCAGGCCAATAGCTGCGTCCGGCCGGTGGCTTCCCGCTGGAAGACGGCGCGCACCGACGCCCGGGTGGCCGAGCCGCGGAACCGGCCGGTGGCAGTCAGGGTAAACAGATCCCGGATTGGATAGACTCCAAGGTGCGGCAAAGCCTCCGCGGGAAGCGAAATCGGTAGCTCGGTCAGGTTTCGGTAGAGCTTCTCCCGGCGTCCGGCGACGACTGCCCGTACCCGCTCTTCGTCCATCCCCGGCACGCTCAGCAACACTTCGTGAGGGACGTAGTTGACATCCAGTCTTGTGGAATTCCCATACACCGTCAGCAGGCGGTTGAACCCGCCGCGCCGGACCAGCCGGTCATTGGCGTCGCGCTCCATCCAGCCGTAGAACAGCTCCGGTGTGACTCCTTTCACCTGCAGCAGTTCTTCCAGCCGCTGGAAGGGCTGGTGCGCTGCCTGGTAGGGCTGCTCCAGACCAGAGTAGAACTGGTCAAAGACGCTTCCAACGCTCGAAGTGGCTGGCGCGCGCCAATCGGCAATGGCCCGGACGATCTCCTCGGCGTCCCTCTCCCCCACTCCGGCAGCCTGAAACAGTGCATGCAGCCGCTCCACCGACGCGGTGTTGACGTTCAGCTTGCCTGCTTCGGAGGCCACCCGGACCCGTGCCGTTCCGGTGGCGTAGGAAAACTCCAGATAGGGCTGACCCGGTTCGTAAAACAGCTTCTGTTCGGCGTCATGCAAGCCGGGGGTTTGCAGCACGTAGAGCGCCTGTTCCAGCGCGCCGCGGGCCAGGAAGCGAGCTTGCTCGGCTTCCAGGCGGTAACGGGTAGCGGACAGTTCGGTGCGCACCGAGACAGCCACCGCCAGCGCGACCAGCGACAGCGCCGCCGTCAGCCACATCACCAGCAACAACACCGCACCTTTGTGGGAATTCGAGCTTGGACCATCGGCTTTGGACTTTGACTTTCTCATCGGCCCGCTCCCGCGATGCCCAGGCGCGCATAGAGGGGCACCGGCTCCAGGCCTCTCCACACGGCATCTTCCACGCCTACCTGTAGAGCGACTGCTGAAGGCATCTCCCTGCGCCCCAATAACGACCAGGAGGACACCCACTCCCCCAGCTCGGGCCGGTCGTCCCGGTACTGGAACCGGCACTCGCGCAGTCCTTCCCACAGCAGCAGGGCCCGCCTTGTGTCAAAGGGACGTAGACCCGGCCGGACCCCCTCCGGAGTGCGAAGGAGATCCACCACCACGCCGGCCAGCTGCTCGCCGTCCAGTGCCGGCCTTTCCTCGAGCCACAGCTTCCAGGTCCTGTCTCGCTGCCGCTCGACGAAGTAGTCGGCCACCACGATGCCCCCGCGCCCGCGCTCGAGCGCCGAATACGAGGTCAGAAAGACCAAGCGTTGCTCCTCGCCAAAGAAGAACGGCACTTGCTGGCGGCGGTCGGGCAACTCCATCACGATGGTCCGCAGCAGGTGATTGGAAAGCTGGAAATGCAGGATGTCCTCCACCTGGGTAACGCGACGCAACTGCACAACTGCCTGCTGCTCTTTCTCCCAGGCCCGCAGGCCAATCCGCAGCGAGGTGAGAGCCGCCAGAGTTACCAGGCCGGCGATGGTGGTGGCGGCCATCAACTCCAGCAGCGTCAGTCCCGCGGCGGTTCGTTGCTTACTGCCGTTGTAGTTGCGGCTCATATTTGCAGGTCTCGAACGTGGCACGCTGCTCCCCACTGGCGCCTTTCCAGAACACCGTCAGGGTCACCAGCACCAACGGCGGCAGCGCCGCCCTTTGCTCGACGGCAGCTATTCCGGCAGGCCCGGGAGGCCCAGCAGGGTTCCAGCGCCGAATTTCCGCCTCCCAGCGAACGCTTTCGTCCCAGCGGCCGGCCAGTCGGCCCGGCGCGAGCGGTTGCTCGACCAGCAACCGGTTCAATTGCGCGCGGCCCACCAGCACCGCCCTTTCGTAGTTTTCCGCGCGAGCCAGGTTGCGCAGTGAGCCCGACATGCCGCTCATCAACGCCGCGACCGCAATTCCCACCAGCGCCATGGCTATCAGCACTTCCAGCAGCGTGAACCCAGCGCCGGCAACCGCGGATTGCGGATTGCGGATTGCGGGTTTCATCGGCGCTCCCACTCCACGCGAGGCAGCGCGGTCAGCACATCAAACTCCACCGTGGCGGCGCGGCCGCGGGCATTCACCAGCCGAAACGTCACCTGAGGCGTCCCACCGTCGGGCGGGAAAACGAAGGTGCGCCTCCGTTCTGGCTGGAGCACGATTTCTGGAGGCAATTGCCACGTCCGCCGGTAGGACGGTTCCCCGCTGGCTGCGGCTCCTTTCAGGTCCTCCAGTTCAACAAGGCGCCGTTCCGGGTCCACCGTCACCTGGCAGACGGTCTGTTGACGCAAGGCGCGCACGCGGGCGTAGCGGAAGGTGTTCGCCAGCCGGTCGGCAGCCGACTTCAGCCGCAAGGTATCCAGACCGGCGGTCACGCTGGGAAACACGATGGCTCCCAGCAGAGCGATGATCGTCAGCACGACCACCATCTCCAGCAGCGTGATGCCGCGACAGTGGAGACAGGTCTTCCGGCCTGTCCGACCCGCGGTGACATTTGTCCTAGTGCTTCCAGCTCGCCACATCGGCGTCTTCACCCTCTCCACCTTCTTGGCCGTCAGCGCCATGGGAAATAATCTCGGGCTCATCGCCATGCTCACCCGGGTAGCGGTAGATGTAGGACCGCCCCCAGGGATCGTCAGGGATGTCCTGGGGCAGGTAGGGACCGTCCCAAAGCTCCACTCCTTGCGGCTGGATCCGGAGAGCTTCCAGGCCCTGCTCGGTGGTGGGGAATCTGCCGGTGTCCAGTTTGTGTATGCCCAGGGCGGTCATGAAGCCGTTGATCTGCTCCCGGGCCGCTGTTTGCTTGGCGGCGCTGACTTTCTTCCACATGCGCGGCAGCACCAGCGCGCTGAACAGCGCAATGATGGTTACCACCACCAGCAGCTCAATCAGCGTCACGCCGCGGGCGGTTGCCTTTTCCCTTTTGCTTTTCATATTGTCTGGCAAGGTCCTCCCCTCACTGTGCATCCATACTGTTGGCGGGCAACCCATCACGTCCCTCCTAGAAGGGCACATCATTGATGCTGACGATGCCCAACAACATGGATAGCACCATCCCTCCGACCAGCAACCCCATGACCAGGATCACCAGCGGTTCAAACAGAGCCGTGGCGCGCTTGATCGCGGCCCGGGTGTCGTTGTCGTAGATGTCAGCCATGCGCTGGAACATGGCATCCAGCCTGCCAGTCTCCTCGCCGACGGTGAGCAGGTGTCCCGCCAGCGGAGGAAAGGCACCGGTTTTGCGCAGCGGCCCAGCCAGGCCCTCACCGCGCTGCACGCCCTGCGCGACTGCCGCCAGGGACTCTTCCATCACGACGTTGCCCAGCAAACCCTTCACGACCCTCAAGGCCTGCAGCAGCGGCACGCCGTTGGCCAGCAGGGTGGCCATGGTGCGGGCGAATCGCGCCGTCTCCACCTTGCGGAACACGTCGCCGGCCAGCGGCAGCTTCAACTTCCACGCGTGCCAGCGCCGCCGACCCGCAGGAGTGCGCACGTAGTAGCGCGCACCGCCGATCACGGCCGCTAGGGCCAGTGCTGCCATCCAGCCGTAGCGGCGGAGCAGGTCACTGGCCGCCAACAGCAGGTAGGTGGGCGTGGGCACGGGAACGCCCGATTCGGAAAACACCTGCGCAAATCTGGGAATCACGTAGTTCATCATCACGAAAATCGAACCGACCCCGACCAGCGCCAGCAGCAGCGGGTAGATCATCGCCGAGATCAGGTAGCCGCGCAGCTCATCGGAGGAGCGCTCCAGGTCCGCCAGCCGCTCCAGCGCCACGCCCAGAGCCCCGGAGGCCTCGCCGGCGCGGATCATGTTCCGGTACAGTTCGGAAAACACCTCCGGGTGCGTCTCCAGACTGTCGGCCAGCGACTTGCCCCCCTTCAACTCCTGCAGGGCTTCGGTAATGACGCTGCGAAACGCTTTCCGCTCCGTCAACTCCGCGCAGATGGAAAGCGCGCGATCCAGCGGCAGTCCGGAATTGGCCAAGGTGGAAAGCTCCTGGGTAAAGAAGAGCCGATCGCGCGAGCGCACACGACTCCGGCCGAGCCAGGGCAGCGCCACGCGCGCCGCGGCTGGCTGACTGCGGGTACCGATGTAGACCGGCACCAGCCCCCGTTGTTGCAACTCGCGGGCGACGGCCTTCTCGGTCGCTCCGGAAAGAGCGCCCTGAGCGGGTTTGCCAGCCATCGTCACCGCGCGGTAGAAAAACTCAGGCATTTTTTACACTCGCGCCGGCATCGCGGCGCTACACGTCTTGCGTCACCCGAACCACTTCCTCCACTGTGGTCACGCCTTGATAGACCTTGTCCCAGCCGTCCTCTTTCAAAGTGCGCATCCCATTGCTCCGGGCAGCGCCCGTTAGCACGCTGGCATCGGCGTTCTGCACCACCAGGCGGCGAATTTCGTCGTTCACATCCATCAGCTCAAGGATGCCCAGTCGCCCGCGGTAGCCGATGTGGGAACAGCGATCGCACCCGGCGCCGCGATACACCGGGCGGTCAAGCGCCGCCTGGCGCTCATCCACCACCCGGCAGTGCGGGCAAATCACGCGCACCAGCCGCTGGGCCAGCACCGCCAGCAGAGAAGAAGAGATCAGGTAGTTCTCCACTCCCATGTCGGTCAGCCGGGTCACAGCGCTAGGGGCGTCGTTGGTGTGCAGCGTGGAGAAGACCAGGTGGCCTGTCAGGGCAGCCCGGATGGCGATCTCGGCCGTTTCCAGGTCCCGGATCTCCCCGACCATGATCACGTCCGGGTCCTGACGCACGATGTGCCGCAGGCCGGCGGCAAACGTCAGCCCGATCTGCGGGTTGACGTGGATCTGGTTGATGCCGTCCATCTGGTATTCCACCGGGTCCTCGATGGTGATGATCTTCTTGTCGGGCAGATTGATTCGCTTCAAGGCCGAGTACAGAGTGGTGGACTTGCCGCTGCCAGTCGGTCCGGTCACCAGGAAGATCCCGTGGGGCTGCGAGGTGTGGTGCTCCATACGCGCCAGCATTGTTTCGGGAAAGCCCAGGCTGCGGAGTTCGTAGAAGTCGCCGGCCGAGCGGTCCAGCAGGCGCATCACGACGCTCTCGCCGTACAGGGTGGGCAGCGTGGAGACACGCAGGTCCACCTCCTTGCCGAGCGTCCGCAGTTGGATACGGCCGTCCTGAGGCAAGCGCCGCTCGGCGATGTTGAGCCGGGCCATCAGCTTCAGGCGTGAGATCACCGCCGCACGCAACTCGCGCGGCGGCGCGTCGCGGTTGTAGAGCACCCCGTCAATGCGGTAGCGGACGCGAAACTCCTTCTCGAAGGGCTCCAGGTGGATGTCGGAGGCGCGCTGCTCGACAGCCCGCGCGATCATGTTGTTGACCAGCCGGATCACTGGGGCTTCGCTGGCCATGTCGCGTAGCTGCTCGACATCCTGGGTCTCGGCGCCACCGACGGCGGCCGTTGCACTGCCGGAGCCAGTCGCCTCCTCCTCGCCCGGGAAGTACTTCTCCAGGGCCGCAAGAATGTCAGTCTCGGGTGCCAGCAGCGCGCGCACGTTCAGCTTGGTGTAGAGCCGGACCGCAGAGATGGTTTCAAAGTCGAGCGGGTCAGCCATAGCCAGCGTCACGGTGGAATCCTCTACCGCCAGGGGCAGGAAACGGAACTGGCGCAGGAAGCGGGCTGAAAGGCCTTCGATGGCCGGTGACACGGCTGGAAATTCCGCTGCCCCGACGATGGGGATTTCCAACTGCTCGGAGAGCGCGGCCAGCACGTCGCGGGCGGCGACGTAGCCCAGGTCCGAGAGGAGCTTGCCCAGCTTGTCGCGCCGCAGCGACTGCACCGCCAGGGCCTTCTCCAGTTCCTCGGTCTCCAGCTGTCCTCGCTCCGCCAGGATCTCGCCCAGGCGGCGCATCAGAATTGCCGTAAGCTGATCACCCTGGCCAGCCCTGCCGACCCCGGCTTGCGCCCCCCATCTTGCAGCTCCAGCAGGGCCTGGCGTTGCGCCTGCAGGACCACCTGGCCGGGAATTTCCGGGTAAGGCCGGGGATTGAACAGGTGAATGACCAAGGCCAGATTCTCCTCCGCGCCCAGTTGCGTTAGCCCGGCGCTTTCAGCCAGAAGCAGATCCCGGAGCCTGGATTGCAACTGTTGTAGCCGTCTCCGCTTCTGCTCGCGTTCGGTTTTCAGCTCCTTCTCCGAGAAGGCACTCGGCGCAAAGGGGGAAATAAAGCGCATCGGGTAGAGGTTCACTTCCGCATGAACCATGACTCCGAATCCGGCGAGATAGGCGCTCTTGGGTTCCTGAAGAACGGCAAACGGCCGGTTCTCGAACATCTGCTGCAGGGAAGCGTTGACGGCGAGCTCCAATTGCTGCATCTGCCGCTTCAGCTCCGCTTGCTTCTTGCCAGCCGCAGTGGCCTGCGACTGCGGCACGGCAAGCCACAGCGCCGCCCCCATGGCCAGCAGAATCGCCAGACAAATCCGCAATCCGAAATTCGCAATGTGCAATCGTTTCATGGCTGTTCGCCTTTCTCCGCCGGCAGACGGCTGGCTACCATTTCCAGCGCCAGACGGTTCCGGTCGGCATCCTTATAGAAAATGGTTTGGGTCCGCTCAAAGTACCGCATCTGTTCGGCGAGGGAAGCGAACGCTGCCCGTTGGCGGCGTTCCAGTCGCGCGGCTGCGGTTCCGATGAGCGCCTCGGCTTCCGCCTGCTGCCGCGCTTCGCTCTGGTGAACGGCAGCGTCCACCAGCCCCGCCACCTGCTCGCGGGTCAAGCCCGCTGACACCGGGCCGGCGGCCGCGGAGCCGGTGGCCGGCGCCGCCAGGCCGGCGGAGGCAGAGCCAGTCGCCGGCGCCGCTCTCTGCTGAGAAGCGCCGAAGGCAATCTCCCACCGTTCCTGTTCCAGGACGACTCGCACGCGGGCCAGCGCCAGTGCCCCAACCAGCAGGGCGACAGCCGCGGCCACTCCCACCGGCACAGCAAAGGCGCGCCGCCAGAACCCACTGCGTCCGAACAGACCTGCCTCCTGGCTGGCGCCCACGAATGCAATGCGCCGTGGCACTTCCTCCTGCGGCAGGCCCTGGACGAGAAGCTTCCGCGCCAGGTCCAGATCGGTCAGCTGGGCCCGGCAGGCATCGCACACCTGCAGGTGCTCCTGTACCTGTTTCCGTTCGACCGGACCGGCCTCGGCCAGCGCCAGGTCCATTAGCATTTGTTTTGCTTGTCCGCACGTCATGACTCACCTCCTGCCCGCCGTAAGGGGGCAGCGCAGCCTCTCCGGCTGGACAGCAACAACGCCTGTCCAGGGGGTGGCTAGTGGTTGTGAAAGGCAGCCCGCGTCGCCACATCCTCGCCGAGAGCGTGCTTCAGTTGCTCGAACCCGGCGTAGACGCGGGATTTCACTGTGCTGAGGGGACAGGAGAGGATTTCGGCAATTTCGGCGAACTTAAAGCCGTGAATCACCTTGAGCAGCAGGGCCTGGCGTTGCTCGAAGGGAAGCTCCTCCAGGGCGCGGGCGACTATCAACTCCAGCTCCAGCGGATACAGGCGCGGACCAGCGCCCAATACCACCTGAGCCTCGCCCCGCGAGGTGATTTCCCTTTCGCCCTCCTCCGGCCAACCGTCCGAATCAGCCCAGGCCGAATCAGCCTGGGGGCGGCGTCCGTCAGTGCGGAACTTCGAGCAGGCCAAGTTGTGCGCGATCCGGAAGAGCCACTGGGGGAACTTCTCGACATCGCCGAGCCTGACCAGGCCGCGGTAAGCCTTCAGAAAGGCTTCCTGCGCCAAGTCCTGGGCGTCTTCCCGGTTGCCGGTGGTGCGCAGCAAGTAGTTGTACAGCTTTTTTTCCCAACGGGATACAAGGACGTTGTAGGCGTCCACCTCCCCGTGGGCCGCGCGGTCCACCAGCTCGCTATCCTCTGCCGTCCGAAACAGCAAATGGGCTCCCACTTGGTCAGACGCCGCCGAAGCTCAAAAAGTCGAACCCGCCGGCCGAAAGGTTGATAGGGAGTATACCACGCGCCCGATCAGCCCACGGGGCGTTCCGATGCCCGATTCTGGATCCCCGAAGGTCACCGCGGAAAGCCTATGTATAGCCGTTAGTTGGCTTTGCATTGCAGTACATCCCCGGGTTGCGGTTTCTGATACAGTGGGAGGGTGAGCTGCGGACGCTTTCGCCTGGGGCGGCCGCTGGGTACCGGCAAGCCGGAGGCTGCGGCCGCGATGGACTGCCCGTTCAGGAAGCAAGCTGAGGGAGCACCAGTTGAGTGAGCCGATGAAACGCCTGCCTCACCCAGCGCATCCATATTAGGAAACCCCTTAGGAAGCATGGAGAGATCATGACAAGTTACGATTGGATCAGGAAGTGCAGCTTTGCTTTCATCGCTTTTATCCTGGCCGTTTCTCTGCCCCTGGTAGCGGTCGGCGGATCCCAGACGAACAACCAGCCGGCGGCCCCGCAAGTTGGACAGGCCAGGCCGGAGGCGCCGTCGGTGCCCACCGAGGAAATCATCCGCCGCTTCGCGGCTAAGGAGAAGGAATTCCAGATCGCGCGCGGCAATTACACCTACCGGCAGACCGTCAAGGTGCAGGACCTGGAAGACGACGGGCGCATGCGCGGCCAGTTTGAAATGGTTAGCGACATCATCTTCACCCCGAAGGGGAAGCGCATTGAGAGGGTAGTGTATGCACCAGTGAGCACCCTGCGCCGCTTTTCCATTTCGCCTGAAGATGAGCGGGACCTGCGTGAAATCCAGCCCTTCGTGCTCACCAGCGATGACATCCACAAGTACAACGTCCGCTACCTGGGGCGGCAGCGCGTAGACGAAATTGACACCTACGTCTTCTTCGTCAAGCCCAAGGCAATCAAGAAGGGCGAGCGCTACTTTGAGGGCCAGATCTGGGTGGATGACCGGGATCTACAGATCGTGAAAACTTACGGGAAAGCCGTTCCAGATATTCGGGGGAAAAAGGGGCGGGAGAACCTGTTCCCGCGCTTTGAAACCTACCGCGAGCAGATTGACGGCAAGTACTGGTTCCCCACCTACACCCGGGCTGACGACACGTTACATTTCCAGACCGGCCCGCAGCGCATCCGTATGATTGTGCGTTACCAGGATTACAAGCAGTTCCGCAGCCAGATCAAGGTCACCTTTGAGGGAGTCGACGAGCCGAAGTCGCAGCCACCGGCAGATCCAACGTCCCAATAGCTGCGAAACTCGTAGCGCTTGACCCACCTGGCAGCAGTGTTCACCTCTTTACGGTTGCGGTTCGGGTTTGCTCCATCTGATGAGCCGCACACAGGTACTTGGCATGAGCTACGGTCGTCAGCGATACTAGACGGGAACGGGACTCGGGCAAAGAACTGAATCGAGATAGTTGTGAGGGCACGAGCGGGGGTTCATACTCCCGCCGGAGATTTCCCTCTGCCGGTGTCGGTGGCCGGTTTCCCATGCTCTCCAAAGTTTTTCACGGGATTGGCAGCTTCATCTTCTGGACGTACGAGCGCGGAAGCTGGCAGTACGACCTGATGTCTGCCCTCATCCTGGCGTTCATCTTTTTGACTCCGCGCCAGTTTTTTCACGACCGGCCTATCTCTACCGAGGCGCGCCAGGTCATGGAACTGCCGGCGGCGCTACTGCTCCCCTGGCTGAGCGAGACCGCTGTTGCTGCCGCCACCAACAGCAGCTCCAGAAATTCCTACCGCCTCGCTGCTGAGGAAGGAACGCCCGGCCCGGCGCCCACACTGAAACAAGTGCTGGCGGCAATGGATGCGGCCGCCGCCCGCTTCCGGAGCGCGGTTGCCAAGGTCACCTACACGAAGGTGACTCTCCTGGTAGACGACAAGTCCATCGAGGAGGGCACTGTGTACTTCAAGCGCCATCGGCGCAAGCGCGATTTCAAGGTGCTGATTCACTTCCGCGAGCCGGCGGAAAAAATTGTGCTGTTCCGCGACGGCAAAGCGTGGATCTACCGGCCGGCGATTGCCCAAGTAGAGGAATACGACGTCTCGCGCAACCGGGAAGCCGTGGAGCAGTTCCTGCTGCTGGGCTTCGGCACCCCTGTCCGCCAGCTACAGGAGGCCTATCACGTCGTCCTGGCGGGCCCCGGGAGCAGCCAGGCGGGGGACCAGAAAACCTTGAAGCTGGAATTGGTTCCCAGATCGGCCACCACCAGCCGCCACATCCGGAAAGTAGAACTGTGGCTCTCCCGGGATACCTGGCAGCCCGTCCGGCAGCACTTCATCGAGCCCAGCGGCGACTACATGATCGTCGAATTCACAGGGACCAAACTAAACACCGCCATCCCCAATTCCCGCTTCAAGCTGAAACTGCGGGGCAAAGTAAAAAAGATCCGCCCCCAGGCCCTGTAGGGCCAGTCCATGTAGGAATAGACCTTGCCCTTCCCGTCGGATTCAAAGCCAGCGACCAGCTTCAGAGCAAGCGACCAGCTGGCCCAAGCAAACAGCGCCCGGCATTGAGTAGGTGGGGAGTAGGTGGGGAGTAAGTGGGCAAACGCTCCGTCTCAGCGCCAAGTGATCAGGCCGGTGCTCATAGGCTCCAGGGCATCGGAGTGAGCCGGCAGCGCGCGCGCCGTGTACCCGTGCCGGACGCTGCGCTCGCAGGGGATCACACCCGTGTAGTGGTGGATGCCGTCCTGGCAGTTCTGCCAGTTCATAGGCACGGCGCGGGCTTGGCTGATATGCCGTTCGGCACTGAGCGGCCCATAGTAGAGTTCGATGCTGACGTCTTTCGGCTCGATCGCCCCCAGGCGCACCCCGGCCCGCACTTCCAGCCCCTGGCCCACGTTGGGCATGTCCTTGTTCTGCGCCGCCAAGCTCTCGAAACGGATCTGGGACCAGTTCTGTTGCATGTTGCGTTTCCACTGGGCCAGTACCCGGGAACGCTCCAGATTATTGGCTGTCATACGCGCCCCGAAGCGGGCCGCCGGCAGGTAGAAGCTCTCGGTGTACTCGTGCAGCATGCGGTTGCAACTGAACTGCGGACAGAGCAAGCGCATGGAGTTTTTCATTTTGGTGAGCCAGGGGCGCGGCAGTCTGTCTTCGTCGCGACGGTAAAACAACGGCACCACCTCGCTCTCCAGCATGTTGTAGAGGGCATTGGACTCCACGTAGTCCTGGTAGGCGGCGTCCTGGTATTCCTCCCCGGAGCCGATGGCCCAACCGGCTTCCCCCCGGAAGCCTTCGTCCCACCAGCCATCCAGAACGCTCAGGTTCAAGCCACCGTTGCCTAACACCTTCATGCCGCTGGTGCCGCTGGCTTCCAGCGGCCGCCGGGGGTTGTTCAACCAGATGTCCACCCCATGCACCAGGTAGCGAGCCAGCTGGATGTCGTAGTCCTCCAGAAACACCATGTGGCGGTGCAGTTCCTCCTGCTGGCAGGCGGCCACCAGTTCCTTGATGAACTCCTTGCCTTCGTTGTCGCGCGGGTGCGCCTTGCCCGCAAAGACAAACTGCACCGGCATGGAGGGGTCCAGCAGGATTTTCTTCAGCCGCTCCGGATCGGACAGCAGCAGGGTGGCGCGTTTATAGGTAGCAAAGCGGCGGGCAAAGCCGATGGTCAGCGCGTTGCTGTCCAGCACGCCGCGCGCCTTGCGCAGCTCGGCCGGCGGCGCTCCGCGCCGCTGCAACTGCGCGTGGAGCCGGCGCCGGATAATGGCGATCATCCGCTGGCGGCGCCGCTCGTGCGTGGCCCACAGCTCCTCGTCGGGGATATCCTTCACACGCTCCCAAATCCAGGCCTCCGCGGGACGGCTCCACCACTCCGGACCCAAGTATCGGTCGAACAGGGTCCCCATCTCGTTGGAGACCCAGGAGCGAAGGTGGATGCCGTTCGTGATGCTGGCGATGGGCACTTCGTGTTCCGGAACCTTGGGGAAAAACTTCTGGAACAAGTCGCGCGAGACCTGCCCGTGTAGCTTGCTCACCCCGTTGGCGGAGGCGCTGGTGCGCAGCGCCAGTACAGCCATGTTAAAGGCCTCCTGGGGATTAAACGGGTTGGCCCGGCCCAAGGCCAGCAACTCGTCGCGCGAAATTTTCGCTTCCTGCAGGTACTCGCCGAAGTACTTGTCCATTAGGTCTGGGGTAAACACGTCGAAACCGGCGGGCACCGGGGTGTGGGTGGTGAAGACGCTGCCGGCCCGGGCCGCCTCCAGAGCTTCGCGGAAGCCCACTCCGGCCTCCTGGATGTAGCCGTGGATGCGTTCCAGAGCCAAGAAAGCCGAGTGTCCTTCGTTCATGTGGTAGACCACGGGCCGGATGCCCACGGCGTAAAGCGCGCGCACCCCACCCATGCCCAACACGATTTCCTGACGGATGCGCGTTTCCCGGTCGCCACCGTAGAGTTGGTCGGTAATGTCCTGCAATTCGCGTGGGTTGTCGGGGATGTTGGTGTCCAGCAGGTACAGCGGCACCCGGCCCACCTGTACCTTCCACACCTTGATCTTCACTCGCGCCCCGGCCAGCCGCAGTTCCACGAAGAGGGGCTGACCGCCTGCAGTCAGCACCGGTTCGAGCGGCAGGTTGTAGAAGTCGTTGGCTGGATAGCGCTCCTGCTGCCAGCCGTCGGGGGTCAAGTACTGCCGGAAATAGCCCTGTTGGTACAGCAGCCCGACGCCAACTAGCGGGATCCCCAAATCGCTGGCCGTCTTCAGATGGTCGCCAGCCAGCACTCCCAGGCCTCCCGAGTATATCGGCAGGCATTCGGCCAACCCGTACTCAGCCGAAAAGTAAGCGATGCACGGGCGCTCGTCGCCGTGCTTCTTGTCCCACCAGGTGGCCTCTTTCATGTAAGTGGTGAATTTTTCGTAAGCCCGCGAATAAGAGGCCATGTAACTATCGTCGCGAGCCGCGGCTTGCAGACGTTCCTGGGCGATGCTGCCCAACAACAGCACCGGATTGTGGTAGGTTTCCTCCCACAAGTCGCGATCCAGCCGCCGAAAGATTTCGCGAACAGGTTCGTCCCATTGCCAGACTACGTTGTAGGCCATTTCCCGGAGTCCCTTGAGTTCTTCGGGAAGAGTCGGCTGTACTTGGAAGGTATCAAGTTGCAGCTTCATCATGGCATCGTTGATCGGCATCGAAACCCTCCTGCGGAAAAGCCCGCGGACCGGAGAACAGGCCGAGCCATCTTACCTCATAACCGAATTGCATATATCCGCTGAACCTTGCCAACGGTGCGTTCCCTGCCCAAATCGCGACGGAGCCTTCGGATCGCTTGGCGCCAGCCATTGACACTCCCAACGAATCCTTCGTAGAATCGCGGGTTGGCCAAATATCGGTCCGCCAAGTACCCTGCGAGAAGGCCAGATGGATAAAAAGAAACTCGAGCATTACAAACGGCGACTGCTTGCGAAGCGGGAAGAACTGGAGCGGATCGTGTCGCGGGCCGAACTGGATGGCCGCTCGGCGGACGAAGAGACCCCGCAGGATCTGGCCGACACGGCAGCCAATTCTTATACCAAGGAATTCTTGTTTAGCCAGAGCAACCACGACCGCGACGTGCTCCAGCTAGTCCTCGAAGCGTTGGAGCGAATCGAAGAGAAACACTACGGCGAGTGCGTCCACTGCGGCGGCGAGATGCAACAGAAGCGCTTGGAAGCCGTGCCCTGGGCGCGCCATTGTATTCCCTGCCAGGAAAAGCAAGAGCAGGGGCTGCTGTAGGCCCTTCCAGACTGCTCCGTTTCCCACCGTGTCGAATCAGCCTGAAGTGGCGCAATTTGATTCCACGACTGGTCAGTTTTTTCACTCCCTGTTCGCTGTTCTGTTCCCCGACCAGTGCCGGCTGTGTGCCGAGCCTCTGGAGGAGCTGACGCGGGTTCCCGTCTGCCGGCCCTGCCTGCAGAACCTCCACCCGCTTCGGACGGGCGCCGGGCTCTGCCACTGCTGCGGGATTCCCCGCGAGGTGGCAGCGGGGTCGTTGTGCGCCCGCTGCATAGCCGGCGAATATGATTTCCAGCAGGCCCGCGGCTTCGGCGCCTACGACGGCGCCTTGCGCGAGGTCCTGCACCTGTTCAAGTACCAAGGGATGCGCCCGCTGGCGGCGCCACTGGCCGAGCGGCTGGCCGTTGCCTTCCACCAGCAGCAGTGGGACGGCGGCGAGTTTGCCGGAGTGGTAGCCGTGCCGCTGGCGCGAGCGCGCCAGCGGCAGCGCGGCTTCAACCAGGCACACCTGTTGGCCCGCGAATTGGGTCGCCGGGTAGGACTGCCGGTATTGGAAGACGCCTGCCGCCGCATCCGCGCCACCGCGCTGCAGACCGGACTGACCCGCGCACAGCGTTTGGAAAACGTGCGCGGCTCCTTCGCTCCAGGTCCCCGCGCCACTCTGTTAGCCGGCCGTGACATTCTGCTGATTGACGACGTGCTGACCACCGGCGCCACCCTCAGCGCCTGCGCTCGGACGCTCCGCCAGGCCGGGGCGCGGCGGGTCTGCGCGCTCACCGTCGCCCGCACCGTGGAATCCTGAGTGCCTCCGTCGCGGTTTTGTTGTACATTGGCGCCATGAGACGAGCGGCTTTTCTCTGCCTTCTATGTGCGGTGGCAACGTGTGCCCAACAGCGGCCGCTGGAAATCATCTCCAGCCCGCAGGGCGATATCCGCATCACCCCCATACGCCACGCCAGCGTGATGCTGCAGTTTAACGACAAGATCATCCACGTGGACCCGTGGAGCCAGGGCAACTACAGCGGCCTTCCGCAGGCCGACCTGATCCTGATCACTGACATCCACGGCGATCACATGGACCCGAAGGCCATCGCCCAGCTGAAAAAGGCGGACACCAAGATCGTGGCACCAGCCGCCGTGCAAGAGACGGTGACCGAGGCGGAGGTGATCCAGAACGGCGAGACGAAGACGGTCCTGGGCATCCAGGTCGAAGCGGTCCCGATGTACAACCTGGAGCGCGGACCCAAGCCGGGAACCCTGTACCACGACAAGGGCCGGGGCAACGGCTACGTGCTCACGCTGGGGGGGAAGCGGATGTATTTTTCCGGCGATACGGCATGCGTCCCGGAGGTCAAGAAGCTCAAGAAGATTGACGTGGCCTTCCTCACCATGAACCTGCCTTACACGATGCCACCGAACGAAGCCGCCGCCTGCGTCAAGGCGTTCCGGCCCAAGATCGTCTACCCGTACCACTACCGCGGCTCGGATCTGAAGGTGTTCAAAAGGGCCTTGCGGAAGTACGAGGAAATTGTGGTGGTTCGCCTCCGCGACTGGTACTACTGATGAATGCTGGTACTGCGGATGAGTGGCGGCACTACTGATGAATGAAGGGTGAGCGGCGATTTCTCACCCTTCACTCTTAGAATTCGGAATCAACGCAGATTAATCCCTTCTCTTACTGACTTGCTAGCCAGATTACGATGCTGCCTGCACCGCGCCTTGGCTACAAGCTGCATGGTCGCGTCCGTCTAACGGGTAGACGTGCCGACCAACGCTAATCTTTGCATGTCCCCTTGTGCGGTGGCGAATGACCGCCCATCGTCGTGTTCCTCCGCGATGAACGCGGTGATAGTGGGCAGCTCGATAGGAAGCGGAAACTCTGTCCAGAATGTGGCGTCCCCAGTGAAGTCCACGTTGAAGACATGGTACTGGGGATGGTATGGTTCGAGCCCAGCTTGCGGTGCAAAGTAGAGAGCGTGGGCTACGCCCATACGGGGTTGTCTGAGACCAGTTACGCTAACGTGTGCTTCCCCGCTCCCTGCACCTTGACTAAATGTGTGCAGAGTTATGGTCGCGTTAGGCGGGACTCTATCCCTAAGTGGGGCACATGGTTGGCAGTTTTCGACCGGGTCAAACATGATTACCCTGGCATTGTTTGAGCCGGCGAAGCTAACGTCTCCGGGACTAAACAGCAAAAACAGAGCCACCGCAGTCATCAAGAGTCCCGACAGTACAAGTTTCACAGAGCTTCTCATTGTTCCTTCCTCCTTCGTTTTGAGCTGCTGATTTCGCCGCTTCTGGTCCATGCGGTCAGTGCGCACTTCTCTTTTGAGCTTTAGCGGGTAGGGATAGGAACGGTCGGCTTCCTGGGGTTCAACCTGAGATTCGTCGAACGAAAATCCCCCTGCCAGTCCCCCCTAAGCTATGCGCAGTCTGCTAGGGGACAAAGCTGTTGTCAATGAAGCAAAAGTCCTATCAGTACTATAGGGACCTCTTCTCGGTGGCATCGTGCACTGACAATCGGGCTTGTAGGGAAGAGCCTAATCTTCCGCCCCTCGCAAGCCAACCACCCACCAGCACCGCGTAGAACGGTACGTACACCAGCAGCAGGATCATAGGATTGTCTTCCCAGACTCCCAGCGCTGCATAGCCGATGAGGACTTCATAGAAGAGGAAGACCAGCACCGTAAACAACAACCAGGCAGGGTTAGGGAAAATGGCCAGC
This sequence comes from Terriglobia bacterium, assembly GCA_965223005.1. GTDB lineage: Bacteria > Acidobacteriota > Terriglobia > JAJPHL01 > JAPKYU01 > CBDBKE01. The sequence goes on from CBDCVK010000010.1 coordinate 1,528,360, forward strand.
AGCGGCAGAATCCAGGTGAGGTACCAGGGAAAGACGTTGGCCGCGCACGCCAGAGTGGTTCCCAAGATGACAAAGGCCGCCCGCAGGAGGGCAACTCGGCGACCAGCCAGAAATCCGGCCATTCCGGCCACGACCGCGACAAAGACGACGCTCGCTCCCGTGTGCGATCCGGTCACCGCGTGAAACAGGGCAAACAGGCCGTCGTTGTTGCGCCATTTCTGGGCGAACATGGACAACCCGGGTAGCACCTGAACCAGGCCCTCGCGAAAAGGCCAGTACCCAACTGCCCCGCACAGCACCGGCAGCAGCAACCAGCGCCAGCGCCCACGTTCCAGCCACCGGGCCAGCACCACCGGCCAGAGAAAAGCGGTGAATAGCTTGGTCAACGTAGAGAGGGCAAGGGCCACCAGGGACCAGGCCTTCTCGCCGGCTGCAAACCCGAGCAGCGCCAGGAGAAGAAAGAAGACGGCCACCGAATCGTTGTGACCACTGGCGGCAAACTCGATCACGGCCAGCGGCGACCACCAGTAGACCAGCACCCGCTGCTTCGGCAACCCGAGCCGCCCCAGCAACAGCACCAATAGCAGAGCCGCGCCGAAGTCGAAGGCCAGCATCGGCACTTTCATCAGCAAGACAGAGAGGTAAACGCTGCCCGGCGCCATAGCGACTGGGTACCAGAAGCGGAAAAGCAATTCGGTGAACGGGCCGTAAATGGCCACATAGTGCTTGCCGGCCACGCCTTGGTAGGTTTCGTCCCGCAGGTGCTCGAGCTGCGGGTCGGCCGGCGGGAGCAGGTAGGGGTTGTAGCCAGCCACTTGCATCTTGCCGTCCCAGCGGTAGCGGATCAGGTCATCGGAAAGCGAGGGATAGAGAGGAAACAGGGTCGCGCGAAACACCAGGCCCGCGACAAAGATGAACCGCAACGTCCACCGGCCGGCCGCGGGCAAAGGGCGAAAAACCAGCCAGACCGAAATCAGGTATAATAGGCCGGCCGCCAGGGCGAGCGGAATGAACCGCACCACCTGCTCCTTCAAATTACCGAGGAGCAGGATGAGGACGTAGGCAGCCTCCAGCGCTCCGGCCAGCAGCCAAAGGGTCATTGGGGGATTTCTGCTACCCGTTGTTCAGCGGGTCGCTCGTTTGAGCAAAGTATCATAGCGGATGGGCACCCTTCTTTTATATCTAGTGTTTCCCGCTGGGCAACCTTCTTTATGGAAGCAGGTCAAGGTATTTCTCTTCGACCGAACCTTCGAAAATGTCTACCAGCCCAACGCCTTCGATGTGGCGATCCTGACACCCTACTTTCTGGTGCTGGCGGTGCTTTCGGCCTACGGGCTGCACCGCTACTGGCTGGTTTACAGCTACCACCGGCACCGTCGCCGGCGCGCGGTGCCGCCGCCGGCCCGCTGGGAACGGCTGCCGCGCGTCACGATCCAGTTGCCGGTGTATAACGAGCGGTTCGTCGTGGAGCGCTTGATTGACAGCGTCTGCCAGATTCAGTACCCGCGGGAGCTGCTGGAAATCCAGGTCCTGGACGACTCGACGGATGAGACGGTGGAGGAGGCCCGGGCCGCCGTGGAGCGCTACGCGCTTCTGGGGCACCCAATCCGCCACTTCCATCGAACCCACCGGCGGGGCTTCAAGGCCGGGGCGCTGGCTGCCGGGCTGGAGAAAGCCACCGGGGATTTCATCTGCATCTTCGACGCTGACTTCCTGCCGCCGGCCGACTTCTTGCAGCGCACCATCCATTGCTTCACCGACCCGGGCGTGGGAATGGTGCAAACGCGTTGGACGTTCCTGAATCGCGAGTACTCGCTGCTGACCCGGGTGCAAGCCATTCTGCTGGATGGGCACTTCGTGCTGGAGCACGGCGCGCGCTTCGGCTCCGGCTGCTTCTTCAATTTCAACGGCACGGCGGGCATCTGGCGGCGCGCGGCCATCGAGCAGGCGGGCGGCTGGCAACACGACACCCTCACCGAAGACACCGACCTCAGCTACCGCGCGCAGTTGCGTGGCTGGAGGTTCCTCTACCTGCCGGACGTCGAATGCCCCTCGGAGCTGCCGGTGGAGATGACCGCGTTCAAAACCCAGCAGGCTCGCTGGGCCAAGGGCCTGATCCAGACGGCAAGAAAACTGATGCCGCGGATCTGGACTGCCCCCATCCCCCTGCGCCAGAAAGTGGAGGCCTGGTTCCACCTGACCGCCAACATCAGCTACCCGCTGATGGCCGTTCTGGCTGTGCTGCTGCTGCCGGCCATGATTGTGCGCTTCTACCAGGGCTGGTTCCAGATGCTCTATATTGACCTGCCCTTGTTTGTGGCGGCCACCTTCTCCATTTCCTCCTTCTACCTGACCAGCCAGCGTGAACTGTTCCCGCGGCAGTGGACGCGTACCTTCCGCTACCTGCCGTTGCTGATAGGCGTGGGCATCGGGCTCACCATCACCAATGCTCGGGCTGTGCTGGAGGCGCTGTGCGGAGTGGCCTCGCCCTTCCAACGCACTCCGAAGTACCGCATCGAATTCCACGCTCAACGGGTACGCTTGCAGCGGTACCGCGGCCGCGCCGGCTGGGTTCCGGCCATCGAGCTGGCCGTCGGCACCTACTTCCTGGCCACGGTGTTTTACGCGGTAGACTGCCGCAATTTTGCTTCCGTCCCCTTTCTGCTGCTCTTCGTCCTGGGCTACTACTACACCGGCTTGATTTCTCTGTTGCAGGGACGGTGGGAGGTGCTGGCGCGTCCTTTTCAGGCCCTCCGCCTGCGCTGGAACAGGGTCCAGGTTTCAGGCGTCAGGTATTAGCTGGGTCTCCTGACTTTGCCAGCAGCAGAATATCCTGGGTCCCGTACATGATGTTGACGCGCAGTCGAAAACCAAGCGACTGAATCAGCTCTAGCAAGAAGGACTCTTCATAAGCGATCGCATTCTCCGGATAGCAACCGCTGTGGGTGGCAAAGTGCCCGTGGCAGCAAGGAAAACAGAGGGGGTGCCTGCCTGTACCCCTGATGGCTTCCTCTCGGGAACGGTAGGTAAAAAATGACGCGTAAATGGTCCCGCTGCTGTCCAGCATGCGAAACAACTCCCCGAGATAGTGTCGAAGGTCTTCCTCCAGCAGGTGTGTGAAAAGTGAGGTTGCAATGATCAGGTCAAAGGAGCCATCGGGATGGGGGAAGCGGAAATCTCTGGCGAGTTGTTTTCCCTTGGGATTGTAGGAGCGATTGTAAAGATCGGCACAGTAGAACTGAAATCGAGTGTTTTTCGAAGCGATGTGCTTTTGGCACCAAAGGATGGCCTTTGCGTTGATGTCCATCCCTGCGTACTGTACGTTCAAACGTAGAAGCTCAGGATCGGTGGCGAAGCAGTAGGCGACCCGGCCGCAACCACACCCTACATCCAAGATCCGGTAATTCTCTTTGAACAATCCCAGTCGGAAAAATTCGTGCAAAAACCAGGGTCCCACGTTCTTAAAACCTTTCGATCCGCCGGCCAGAGTGCGAAGGGAATAAGGTGGGAGGTAGAGCTGTCTGGTAAACAACCGATAGAAAAAATCTAACTTATCAATGACCGGCTCATAAAACCACCGGTATCGGACGTAACTTCTTTCACGCCGCAGCAGAGTCGTCATGGTCTCGCTATCAAACACGGCCCCAGACAATTTACTCTTTTTCCAGTCCCGCGACCGGCTGTGTATGCCCCCTTCCCTCCCCGACAGTCTCGCATTCCAGCCGGAGGGCAAACAGAGATTCGAGCTCCTGGACACGCCCTGTAACAGGGACGCGCTCCTGGGCTGGGCTCACTCAGGTGCTTACAAGGCATTTCATAGTAGACTAACTGACACCGGAAGCGCGTTTTCAGTGATTTGGGTCGCAGGCTGCTCCAGTCAAAACGGCAGTGGATCAGCAGGCGAAAGGAGCGTGACAGCGAGGCGACCGCGCGCGAAGGAAATCCTTGTAGCCATCGGGCCGTGCTTTCTGCTGCCACTTGTTTGGCGCTACGATGCAGGAACCTGAAGGCTGACGCCCGAGGCCCACCATGTTGCGACTCTACCTTTTGATCGTCTGCTTGCTGGCGGGGCCAGTCGCGGCTGCTCGGGAAAAAGAGTCGCTGGAAAGCTACCAGCGCCGCCGGACGGCCCTCTCCTCGAAACTCAATGATGGAATCACAGTCGTCTTCGCTTACGAGGAGCCGGAGGGCCCGTCGGCCACTCTCGGTTTCCGACAGAACGAAAATTTTTACTATTTGACCGGCATCGCTGGGCCAGGGGGCATCCTGGTACTGGTGCCGCGGCTGACGGACCGCTCTTCGCCGCACTCTGCCAAGGCAGACAAGTTTCCCCGCGAGATTTTGTTCCTGCCACCCCGCGATCCGAAACAGGAGCGCTGGACCGGCCCTAAGCTCGGCCCCCGAGATCCGGACGCGCGCCAGCGCACCGGGTTTCAGACGGTGCTCAGCCAGAAAGTCTTCGAGCAAGAGCTTCTGCGGCTGCTGCCCGCCTACGGCGTGCTCTATACAGTGCTCCCCTCAGGCCATAACAGGGGGAATCGCAGCTTCGAGCACGACCGCTCGAATCGCCTGAAGACGCTGGCGCCATTCGCCAAAATCCGCGATGCCGGGCCCGAGATTGCGAGCCTGCGTCAGGTGAAATCCAAGAGCGAACTGGCGCTGTTGGAGAAGGCCACAGACGCTTCGATGGAGGCGCACCGGGAGGCGATGCAGGCTGTGCGCTCAGGGATCTACGAATACGAAATCGCGGCCCTGATGAAGTACGTCTTTGAGCGGCTAGGCTGTGAGCGGCCTGCCTTTGCCCCGATTGTCGGCTCCGGGTTCAACTCCACCGTGCTGCACTACAACGCCAACACGCGACGCATGCAGGCCGGCGACCTGGTGGTTCTGGACGTGGGTGGTGAGTATGGCGGCTACGCGGCTGATATCACACGCACCTTGCCGGTCTCGGGCAAGTTCACCAGGCGGCAGCGCGAGATTTATGAAATCGTGCTCGGGGCGCAGAAGGCGGCTATCGCCGCCGTCAAGCCGGGTGTGACCATCGGTCGCAAGACGCGGAACAGCATTTACAGGATTGCCTATGACTACCTGGACAGTCACGGCAAGGACCGGAATGGGCACCGTCTGGGCAAGTATTTTATCCACGGTGTTGGCCATCATCTGGGACTGAACGTTCACGACCCCGGTGATGTGGGCCGGCCTCTGGAGCCGGGCATGGTGATTACCGTCGAGCCCGGCATCTACATCCCTGAGGAGAACCTCGGAGTGCGTATCGAAGACGTGGTTTTGGTCACCAAAGACGGCGCCCGCGTGCTGACCGAGGCCCTCCCGCGCGAGGCCGACGCCATCGAGCGCGCCATGGTCCAACAATGAAGGCCGGCCCGGAGGGGGCAGCCCGGTCTCGGTTGGCAAAACTTAGTGGTTCCGGCTGTGGCTCTCAAGTGCAGAGGGTATTCAAAAAATTCGGCCCCGGAGTTGCAACCTCCGGGGCCATATCCTTTTCTACTTCCCCTCCCACCGAGAGGAAAGCCATCTTTCCCACCCAATCGCAACTCCACCTCGCGGGGGCCACCAAGCAGGGCACGAGCTAATCTTGCCTTCTATCTGAGCAATCAGGATGCCAGCCCGGCTTTCAGCTAAGTACTTGAAAATAAACTATAAAGTGGAATTTTCCATTTGGCAAGAATACAAAAATCCGTAGAAGCCAGCCGGCCCTCCAAATTCCCGTATTAGTTGTAGTAGCGCTCGGGGCCCAAGCTTGTCTTTGTCACCGGTCTCGCTCAGTGGCCTGGCTCAGCCGGCGACGCACGTGGTCGGTCATGATGCCGTCTTTGGTCTCCTGATCGCTGGCAACAACGGGAACAGCACAAGGCATCAGAATCAGCAAGCAAACAAGGAGGCGTAGTATGATCACAGCGTCAACGGCCCTTCGTCGGAATCGCTTTTCTCTTCCCCCACCATGCTGCGCCAGTCAATAGCCTGCAAGAACCGCGGGCTTTCGCGCCAGCCAGGACGCACCTTCACGAACAGCTCCAGGTAGACCCTCAGGCCGAACAGTTTCTCAAGCTCCTCGCGGGCCCGGGTGCCGATCTTCTTCAGCTTTTCGCCGCGGGCCCCGATCATGATCCCCTTCTGGCCGCCACGCTCGACGTAGACGGTGGCGTGAATGCGAAGCAGGCCGGGCTTCTCCTCGAAGCTGTCCACCAGCACCATCGTCGCGTAGGGCAATTCCTGGCGAGTCAGCAGGATGACCTTTTCCCGGACGATCTCGCCAGCCAGGAAGCGAGCGGGCTGATCGGTGAGGTGGTCCGAAGGGAAGTACTGGGGACCCTCCGGCAGGGTGACGATAATCCGTTCAACCAGCGTCTCCAGGCCGTCGCCGGTGAGCGCGGAAGTGAAAAGGAATTCAGCAAAATCATGCCGCTGGCGATACTGTTCCATCAGCGGAAGCAGGATGCGCTTGTCGGAGAGCAGATCAATCTTGTTCAGTAGCAGGAAGCTGGGCTGGCCGGTCTTCTTCATCAGCTCCAGGGCGTACTGGTCGCCACGGCCGAAGGCGCGGGTGGCGTCCGCCAGTAGCAGCAGCAGATCACACCCCTGAAGCGCCTCGCGTACCTCGGCCATCATCCTCTGGTTGATCCGGCTGTCGGGTTTGTGGATGCCGGGGGTATCCAGGAAGATGATCTGCGCGCTAGGTCGGTTCACGACGCCCTGGATACGGTTGCGTGTGGTCTGCGGCTTGTCCGTGACGATGGCGATCTTGGAGCCGATCAGAGCGTTCAGCAGAGTGGACTTGCCAGCGTTGGGGCGGCCCAGGATCGAAATAAACCCGGAAGCAAAACGGCCCTGCGGCACCGCCTTCATCGCCTTTATCCTGGGACCGACGACGGCTTCTCGGTGTCGGCAGGACGCATGGAAATGCGGAGGCGATCGACCTTGAGGCCATTGGCAGCCAGGACCTCAAAGCGCAGCCCGTTGTGATCGAAGACCTCGCCGGGCTGCGGCACATGGCCGGCCAGCGCATTGACCAGGCCGGCCACCGTGGCCACCTCAGCCGGCGTCTCGGGTCGCACGCCGAACAATTCCTCCAGCCGGTCGATATCTGCATGGCCAGCCACGAGGTAAGAATTGTTTCCTTCAGCCACCACTTCGCCCGGCGTTTCGGTCTCGTCGTGAATTTCGCCCACGATCTCCTCGACCAGATCTTCCATAGTGGCCACGCCGGCCACCGAGCCATATTCGTCAATCACCACGGCCATGTGGATGTTCTGTTGCTGCATCTCGCGGAACAGCTCGGCCACCGGCTTGGTTTCCGGCGCGAATAGGACCGGTCGGAGCCGCTTGCCGGCTCGGATGCGCTTCAGCTCCTGGTCCTCCAGTTGGATGATCTCCCGGGTGTAGACGAAGCCTTCGATGTTGTCTAGGTCGCCGGAGTACACCGGGACGCGGGAGTAGTGCTTGGTCTCGATCGTCCGCAGCAAATCCTCCAGCGTGACGTTTTTTTCCACGGCTACAATGTTCGGACGCGCGGTCATAGCCTCGCGCACGGTCTTGTCGCCGAACTCCATCACCGATTGGATCAGCCGCCGGTCTCCCTCCTCGATCAGCCCCGTTTCCTCGCCGCGCTCGATCAGCGCTTCAATGTTTTTCTCGCTGCTCTTGGAATTCTCCTGCTCTGCCCCCGGCTCGCCCAGCGCGGCCATGGAGAAAGAAAAGGAAAGCACGGCCACCACCGGAGTGGCCAGCAGAGCCGAAAGCCGCAGCAGGCGGCTGAAGTGCGCCAGCCACTCTCCATTAGTGCGCGTGATCAGCACGTGCGGGACCAGATGAGCGAACACCACCACGGTCACTACCAGAAGGATGACCGTCTGCAACGCAGTTGCCCAGTTAAGGGTAGCTCGAGCAAAAGCCAGATAGCCGCCCAGCACGGCTAGCGCCAGGATCATCATCTGGGCCAGCAGAGCGAACGTCAGGCCGGCGCGGACGCGGTCCAACTTCAGCGAGGGTTCGACCTGGCGCTCAAACATCTCGATGTTGTCCTCGACGCCGACCAGGAAGAACTTGCCCATTTCTGTGTAGAGGCGGTCCACGTAGGCGAACAGGGTGAGCAGCGCGACGCTCAGCACAATCAGGATGGCGGCCAGCAGAATCATTGGTGGACCCGTTCCATCAAACCCTGAGGCAAGGCGAGCCGCTTGCGCCAGCGCCGCTCGGCGCGCGCCATCCGCGCGGCATCCCGAGGTGCCTCGTGGTCAAAGCCCAGCAGATGAAGCAGGCCATGCAGCACCAGAATTCGGATTTCGGTCTCCACGGAATGGCCCAGGCGTCGCGCCTGCTGCCGGGCGGTTTCAACCGAAACCAGCAAGTCGCCGGCCCGCCCGTCGGCTCCATCCGGAAACGACAGCACGTCGGTCGGTTGGTTCAGGCCTCGGAAGCGCTTCTGGTACCGCCGCATGACCGCATCCGAAAGCAGACACACGCTGACGGGACTCCCGGCAGCTACCTCCCGCTGCAACCGCCGCAGGAAATCCTGCAGTGGGGGAATGGAAAGCTTCACGCGGCGTTGCCGGTTCAGCAGCGTGGGTCCGTTGTCACTGTCGGAGGGAGTTTCTGGCGCTGGGGCTGTCATGCTGTTGGCAGTGGGCTGGTGGCTACTCCGAAGTGGACTCGTTGGACACGACTCCCGGGGGTCGATCTCCGTTCGGCCCTTCTGCCGGCGTTCCATCCCGGACCGTGCCGCCACCATTGACACCGGCGGCGGTTTGCGTCGCGTAGCTCTCGTACGCCTTGATGATCTGCTGCACCAGCGTGTGGCGCACGACATCCCTTTCGTTGAAGTAGACGAAGGCGATCCCCCTGATTCCCGACACCACGTCAATGGCTTCCAGCAGGCCGCTCCGCTTGCCGGGCGGCAGGTCAATTTGTGTGATATCACCCGTGATCACCGCCTTGGAATCAAACCCGAGGCGGGTGAGGAACATCTTCATCTGCTCGCTGGTGGTGTTCTGCGCCTCGTCCAGGATCACAAAACTGTGGTTCAGCGTTCGCCCGCGCATGAAGGCCAGCGGCGCAATCTCGATCGTGCCCCGGTCCAGGTAGCGGTCCACCTTTTCGGTGTCCATCATGTCATAGAGGGCGTCATAGAGAGGCCGCAGATAGGGATCCACTTTCTCCTGCACGGTGCCCGGCAGAAAGCCCAGCCGCTCGCCCGCCTCAACCGCCGGGCGGGCCAGGATGATGCGGTTCACCTTCTTGCTCATCAGCGCGCTGATGGCCATGGCCACCGCCAGATAGGTCTTGCCCGTGCCTCCCGGCCCGATACCAAAGACCATGTCAGTGTCCTCGATGGCCTCCATGTAGCGCTGCTGGTTCAGGCTCTTGGGTTGAATCGGTTTCTTGCCAAAGTGGCGCTGCCGCCCGCTGTGCACCAAGCCGAGGAGCGTACTGGAGGGGTCTTCCAGCAACACCCGCAGGTAGTCATACAAGGCTCCATTGTTGAACAGGTGCCCTTCCCGCAACAATCGGTTGTAATCTTGCACAATTTGGGTGGCGCGCTCCACGTTGGCCGCTTCGCCTTCGACTTCCAGACAGTCGTCCCGGAGGGCGGTACTGACTTGCAATGCGGTTTCCAACAGGCGGATGTTCTCGTCGCGGGTACCGAACAACCATTCGATTCCGCGATCGATTTTGACGCTGGCCTTCATCTAGTCCGACTTCTCTACCTCCCTAAGACAGAAATGCCCCTTTCGGGGCTAAAGCAGAACCGGTTCTAGCTCACCTCCATAAGAAGGTCATTCACAGGATAGCAAAGCATATGGACTTAGTCAATTGGCACTAACTACTTGTATTTAAATTGGTTATCACTAGGCAGATGACCTCTGCTCTGGAAGGCCTTCTGGCGAGCGGGTCGGCCACTGAGCAAAGCACTTCTAAGATGAACACCAGCCGTCGGAGATATCAGAGCTCTTCGCTTGGTCATCTCGCTTGGTCGTCCGGCCGATCTCTGTCTCGCCAAGCATAGGCTCGCGGTGGGCCCCCTCAGGGAGCCGAGGCGGGCACCCTGGTGTTCGCGCGGGCGGCACGGCCCCGCGCCCAGTGTCGCAAAGCGTCCACCTCCTCTCGCCGAGTCACAGAGAGCGGCATGGTATTGCCCAGTTCGCCAAGCACGATCTCGGTGCTCAATTCTTGCCTGTCCGCGTAAGCGCTGAAGAGGGCGCCTTTCACCGCTTGCTCGATTTCGGCGCCGCTGAACCCCTCCGAGGCACCCGCCAGTGCCTCCAGATCAAAAGCGGCCGGGTTGCGACCCTTACGCTTCAGGTGCACTCGAAAGATCTGTTGGCGCTCTTTCGGGCCGGGCAGATCCACGAAGAAGATTTCATCGAATCGCCCTTTGCGGACCAGTTCCGGGGGCAGCGCAGTGATGTCATTCGAGGTGGCAACCACAAAGACCGGCGCCTTGCGTTCCTGCAGCCAGGAAAGGAACGATCCCAGAATTCGGTTGGAAACCCCGCCGTCGGTGGCAGCCGCTCCAGACGAGGCGGCAAAGCCTTTTTCAATCTCGTCGATCCACAAGACGGCCGGGGCCAACTCGCCCGAGATGTCCAGGGCCTGTCGTAGGCGTCTCTCCGATTCCCCAACGTACTTGTTATACAGGCTGCCCGCGTCCAGTTTCAGAAGCGGTAGCCGCCATTCCCGCGCCACCGCCTTGGCGCACAGGCTCTTACCGCAGCCCTGGACGCCGGTGATCAGGATACCGCGTGGCGGGTCCAGGCCAAATTCGGCCGCCTCGCGCGAATACGCCCCATGCCTTTTCTTCAACCAGCTCTTCAAGTTGGCCAACCCGCCCATGCTCTGGAAGTCATCGCTGGGCTCCACGAATTCCAGCACGCCCTGGTGGGAGATGATCTCCTTCTTCTTGGCCAGAACCGCGTCCAGGCAGCGCTCATCCAACCCGCCGTGTTCCAGCATGGCCTTGGTCAGGACCCGCTCGGCTTCGTTGAGAGTCAGCCCGCGCAGGCCGGCCGCCAGCCGCTCCAGGCCCGCTTTATCCAGATCCCTGCGGAGAGTGTAGGACGCCTTCAGACGGCGAAAGGTGAGCTCGGTGAGCCGCTTCAGCTGTGCACTGTCAGGCACATCCAGGCGGAAGATAACCACATCTTTCTGTAACTCCACTGGCACCTGTAGCACCGGCGCCGAAATCAGTACCGACCGCCGGGTCCGACGGAACTGGTCGCATAGGTCACGCAACTTGCGCAGGACCACGTCCTGCTCCAGGTAGGGGTGAAAATCTTTCAGAAGGTAGAGGGCGTCCACCGACACGTTCCCGATGTGATTCAAAGCGGCCATGGGTTCGCAGGTGCGGAAGATGGCGTTGGGCAGCCCGGCCCGCTGCAAACCAGTGGTCACCGTCCAGAAGAAGAGAGGAATCTGGAGGTCTACCGCCCGCGCCTCCAGCATCGCTTCCACACGCTCTTCTTCCCAGGTCTCGATGTAGATCAGGGGAGTTTCCGAGTTGATCAGCAGCGTGAGTTCTCTGGCCTTGTTCATCCGGTGAAAGACCATTTTATATCGGGCGGGGGAACACTCCAAAGACCCAAAAGGACGAAACCGCTTTGACGGTTGTGACTGCCAAATTGGATGGGCATAAAATCGATGTTTATGCTAATCTTCATGGAGTAAACAGGAGAATCATGGCCAATCATTTCTCGGCGGTAAAAAGAATGCGCCAGAGCCGGAAGCGAACCGAAGCCAACAAGGCCCGTCGCAGCCGCCTTCGTCATGAGCTGCGGGAACTGCGCCGGGCGATTCGCGCCGGAGACCTCCAGAAGGCCCAAACTCTGTTAGGTCCTGCCGCTTCGGTCATCGACAAGTCCCTGAAGAAAGGGATCATCAAGGAGAGGACGGCCAGCCGCTTTAAATCGCGGCTGATGGCCCGCCTTGCCGCCCTGAAGAAGAGCGCCGCAGCCGCCTAAAGCCCCACAGTTCCAAGCGGACCCAGAGTTTCAAGCAGACCCACAGTTCCAAGCAGGGAGGAAGCGCTGGAGGCTCAAGTAAGGGCGCAACAGGCGGCGCTACCAATCAAGATTGGCGTCCCAGAGGGGAGCCGGGGGCTTCCTGATCAGGACCCTGTGCAGGAGTTGCGCAGCTAACTCGAACCCCTCCTCCGGATCAATCAGCGGATCCTCGTGCTCGATGGACAGCACGTCATCATAGCCCACCTGGCGCAGGGTGCTGACGAAGGCGCGCCAGAACTCTTCCGGGTGTCCATAGCCGACGGTGCGGAAAATCCAACTGCGGTTCTTTGTGTCCTGAAACGTCTTGGCATCGAGGATCCCGTTGACGCGCACGTTATGCGGGTCCGGTAGGCTGTCTTTCGCGTGGGCATGGTAGATGACCTCGCCCAGGGTCCGGATCACCTCCAGGATGTCCATGCCCTGCCAGAACAGGTGGGACGGGTCCAGGTTGCACCCGATGACCGGACCCACCGCATCTCGCAAGCGTAGCAACGCTTCGGGCTTGAACACCATGTCACCCGGGTGCATTTCAAAGCACAGCTGGATCCCGTGGTCCGCGGCAATTTTGCCATGCTCCCTCCAATACGGGATCAGCCGCTTCTCCCACTGCCACTCATGCATCTCCATCAGCCGCGGCGGAAAGGGAAAGAGAATCCAGTTGGGGACCTTGTCCCCGGGGGCCGCCTCCGGCAGGCCGGACAGCAACGTCAGCCGGGTGACTCTGATTTTCTCAGCCAGCGCGCAGGTCGCGCGAAAGTCGCGGTCGTAGACTTCCGAAATCTTAGGGTCAGGATGAAGCGGCTCGCCGTGCATCGCAAAGGCACTGATCTTCAGCTCGGCGTCGGCCAGAACGGCCTGAAACTCCTCCAGCCCGCGCGAATCGGCCAGCAACTGTGCCGGGTTGCAATGATTTTTCGGGAAGAAACCCCCGGTGCCGATTTCTATTGCTTGCAATCCCAGCGCGTGCATCTTCTTGGCGGCTTCCGGTAGCGGCTGGTTTACAAAGACGGTGGTAATGGCTCCTAGATGCATGGCAGTCTCTCCTCTGACCAAACGGCAAACAGAGTTTCCTTTGGTCCTAGCAGCCTGCGGAGGACCCCTTTGTGCGACACCTGCAGGCTTACCGTTTTTGGGCCAGATCCATGACCAGGCGTTCCAGAACGACTCGCTCATCAGGTGGCGAGAAGCGCAGGGCTACATCCGCTTCAAACAGCCTTTCCAACGCCCCGGTCAATTCTGCCACCGTAAACTTGCGTGCTTGCTCGCGCACTTTGGGATGGACCCACTCCCGGGCTCCCTCCTTGCACTTCAGCAACTTCCGCACGTGACCGGCGATCAAGGCAGCCACCAGCAGCGGCGAGGTGTTCCGGCGCAGCATCACCTGCACCAGGCGCAACGCGCCGGCGATATCGCGTTCTCCGATTGCGTCGGAAATTTCCCACAGCGTAAAACTGCTTTCGGCCGGCACCACAGCCTGCACCTGCGCGGAAGAAATCCGGCCGCTACCGGCGGCGTACAGCATGAGTTTTTCCAGCTCTAGAACCGCCCGGGCCAGGTCACCGGTGCATGCTTCGGCCAGTTCTCGGGCGGCATCCTGCTGTAAGACAAAGCTGTTGCGCCGAGCTTCCTCGATCAGGTAGCGGGCGGCTTGCCCAGTGGAAGACCTCTCCAGCCGCAGCGATGGTACCGGGAGCAGCTTCTCGAGCCGCTCGGCCTTGCGCGCAGCGTCCCGGTCGCTTAGGTCCAGCGAAGTTGCCTCGAACACCACCATGCTGCCCGGCAGGGGTCGCGCGAAATAGTCGGCAACCGCAGCCGCAGAATGCCGGGCTGCCGTCGCGGGCTCATCGGATGTTTCCTCCTCACTCTCCTCAAGCAGGCCGGCAGCTGGCGCCTCCGGGCGCAGGGGTCTCCGCTGCTGCTTCCGCTTGGCGAGCAGAGCTTCTGCATTGCCCAACCATAACAGGCGGCGGTTGGCAAATAGGCCTGGCGAGGCGGCGTCCTCAAGAGCATTGCTCACCGGCACTTGGGCCAGATCGTGTTCCGCCAGCTCCCCACCCGGGTCCTCGAGAAAAAACTTCCTCAGGGCTTCGCGAACCCGGTCGCGAAAGAACAGCTCGTTACCGACCAGCAGATAGCCGGGGGCAAACTTGCCTCCGGCCGCCCCCTTCAGGAACTCGGCCAGGGACAGGCTCATCAGAATGCCTCAAGAAGGGAAGACACTAGACTGGCGGCGAAGGAGCGACCGAGCCGTTCCACGGCCGGGCCGCTTTCTTCAAAGTAGGTGGCCGCGTCGCCGCTGACCTCGTGGGTTTCTGTGAAACGGAAGTCGGGATCCTGGAATAGCAGTTTGCCGGTGTGCTGGTCGGTTAGCTTCACTCGCATGCGCACGGCCATGCTCACCGCTGTGGTGCGCCTTCCGGAGGAATCCACCAATATTGGCGTGGTCCAGAACTGGATCACGGTGCCCGTCAGGACCGCGTCGCTGCCGGCCGGTTCCGGCTGGATGCGAAATCGGGTACGGGCCAGTAATTCGCGCACCACCGCCTGGGTGAGCACTTGCTCGACCTTGTAGCGCGAGGTCTCGTTGCGGAAGGAAGGGACGGCAATGGTTTTGACCTCAGCGGGGATTTGCATCCCCTTGCCGGCCACGTGGTAGCCGCAACCGTTGCCCACAAGACCCACTATCAGGACCACCGCGACCAGAGTTGCGCTGCTTGTCCTCAATTCCGCACCCGGCACTCCCTGCTTCATTCGACTCGCAGCCTGGGGATTCGCACCCTGGCCAGCTCCTCGGCAATACAGACTGCGTTCAGCGCCGACAGGCGCAGATTGTCGGCGGCGGCCCACAGCCAGTAGCCGCACGAGCCCGAACGATCCCTGCGGATATCGCCGACCAGGATGTCGTCGGAGGTAGCAGCTCCCACAGCAGACGGCGCCTCTTCGCTGCTCCGGCGCAGGTCGAACCCGTCTCCCGCCAGGGCCTCCTCGAGGTCAGCGGCATCGCGGGGCTGCTCCAGCTCCAGGTAGAAAGAAAACGTGTAGCCGTGGAAGGTAGGCGATTGCACCAGCCGCACCGCAGGCCGCAACGCGCGGCCGCCCAGCAAGCGCTCGACGTGGCATCCAACCCGCTGTTCCACCTCGGCCAGCGAAGGTTGGCTGTCCTCCCCGCAGGCGGCCAGCAGGTTAAAAGCCACCTGGCTGCCAAACACCTGCTGCGGCACCTTTTGGAAACGGAGCAGGCTCACGGTCTGCTGGTGGAGTTCCGCCACTCCGGCCGCGCCGCGCTCACTGGCCGGCTCAAAGACGTTCACAACAGCGCGAGTCAGCGAAAAGCTGGCGGCCAGCCGTCGCAGGACGGAACTGATAGCCAGGGCTGCCGGGTGCGCAGCTGCGAACATCTTCCCTTCCCCCAGCGGAAGGTGCTCAGTAGCCAGCGGGCCGGCTACTGGCACCTCTGGCATCGCCTCCTCCAGCACCCCGCTCAGGTCAATCAACCGGCTACCTTTGTCTTCGGCCAATTTCCAGCAGTGCCGCATGAAAGGAGCCGAACCTGTGAAAAAGGCAAAATCCACCTGCTCAAAGCTCCTCGCATCTACGGAACGGATAAAGGTTGGCTCGCCCTGAAACTCGGCCAGTTGTCCTTGCCGTTCCTCTTCATCCAGCAAGGTCAGGCGGCGGATGGGGAAAGAGCGTCTCTCCAGAACTTCTTTGACTTCCTTGCCCTTGAGCGAGGACGCTCCCACCAAGGCGATATGAAACCCGGCGTGAGGCATGTGGCCCTCAGGCACCGGCGGGAAGATCGCCCGGAGGCGGCACGGGGCGAGGGAAGCGGCGGCGAGAGAGGCCGCCGACGCGGGCCACTATGCCAGAGCCGGCATAGGTCAAGGCCATGGCCAGAAGGACCGGCTCGGAATAAAACCAGATAGCGGCCACCAGCGCGCCGATTGCAATCACGGGGACGAAGCGGCGGCGGCGGCGCAGGTCCAAGTCCTTGAAGCTGTAATAGCGCCAGCGGCTCACCATTAGCAGTGAGATAGTCAGCAAAATCGTCAGCCACGCCAACGACCAGCCCCACCAGGCCAGCGGTCTGCCGTTTCCGACGTGCACGATCGCGGCCAGCAGTCCGCCTGCCGCCGGAATAGGCAGGCCCGCAAAATACTTGCGGCCCGGACGCCCCGGATTGGCCAGCACCGGATCGGACTGGATGTTGAATCGAGCCAGCCTCGACACCCCACAGAGCACGAACAGAAAGCTCAAGAACCAGCCCGCGCGATGGAGGTGCTCCATCAACGCGGTACTACTCGGATCAATCCAGCGGATACCCCAAGTGAACGCCAGCAACGCCGGGGCAACCCCAAAGCTGATGACGTCAGCCAGAGAGTCAAATTCCCGGCCGAACGCGCTGGCCGTGTTGGTCAGCCGGGCCAGGCGGCCATCCAGAAGGTCGAACAGCACGGCAAACCCGATGGCTTTCGCGGCGGCATCCAGATGCTGCGCGGTCACCTCCGGCGCGAGCACCGCCTCGAGGATCTGCGTCAGGGCAAGGTAGCCGCAGAACAGATTGGCAACGGTAAACAGGCTGGGCAGCAGGTAGGCGCCTCGGCGAACAGGCCGCAATCGGTTGGTCGTGGCCATCTCAGTTTCTCTGCGCTAGGTTCGCTTAGTTTTTCCGAGCCAGGCCGGCCTAGTTTCTCCGAGCCAGGATCGTCGTGCCCGCGCGGACGCGCGTCCCCCGCGGCACCAGAATTTCCCAGCTCGAGTCCAGAAAGACATCCACCCGGGACCCGAGCTTGATCAGGCCGACTCGTTCCCCGCGGGCTACGTGATCCCCTTGCTTTTTCCAGAAGACGATGCGACGAGCCACCAGGCCGGCAATCTGCTTGAACACGACCACACCTTCCGGCCCTTCTACAGTCACCGAGTTGCTCTCGTTTTGAACCGAGGCCTCGGGCCGGTTCGCCATCCGGAAACGCCCCGGGCTATATTGGACATCGCGGATCAAGCCGGCGATCGGCGCGCGGTTCACGTGGACGTCAAAGGGCGAAAGAAAGATGCTGATGCGTCGAACGGGCCGCCCTTGGTGCTCGCCCGCGCGGATGTCCACCACCCGGCCATCGGCCGGGGAAACCGCCACCGGCCCCGGGTCGTTGGACACCAGACGCTCAGGATCTCGGAAGAAGTAAAGGAGAAAGAGCGCCGCGGCCAGCGGCGGCAGGGCAAACCACACCCCAGCCATCCAGGCCAGGAGCACCGCAGCCAAGCTCAGTGCTGCCCCATAGCGGATTCCGTCGGAGACCACAGCCACCCTCCTATTTTACCAGAGCCCCAAAGCCTAAAGGGGGCGATGAGCCTTTGCGGCGCACCGCCCCTCTGCGTTTCCTGTCTGCCAGTCAATCGGCCACGGACCGTCAGGCCACCGAAGGGTGTTCTTTCTTATGCTCCTGAATGATCCGTTGCATTTCGTCTTTCAGGCGGAGTTTCAGCTTCTTTAGCTTCACCTCCTCCAGCTGCTCCTCGTCATTGAGGTAGTGCTTGCTGGAGAGCTTTTGCAGTTGTTCGTCGTAGTTATGGTGTTGATCCGCCAGCCTTCGAAATTCCTCATTGGTTGCCACCAGGTACCCTTTGAGATCCTGAGGGCGATCCATCATAAGGTATGCCTCCGGGGAAGAAGTATGGGGTCAAGCTAGCACAGCGCCCGAGCCGGTTCAAGGAACAAAGCGGCGGTCAGCTCCCGGCAGCCTTCTTGGCTGTCACTTTGGCCGCGAACCTGGCCCGGTCCACGATGGCTCGCCCGACCGTGCCCCGGCCGATCAGTTCGCGCTCGTCGCGCGCTTCCACGCGGAATTCCAGGAAGCGGCCGTCCACCCGGACCAGTTCTGCGCGCACCGTCACCTGCATCCCTTCCGGGGTAGCCGCCAGGTGCTCGACGTGGATCGCCGTGCCCAGGGTCAGGGTCCCCGGCGGCAGCGCTGACTCCACCGCCCGGCCTGCGGCCCGTTCCATTGCCAGCACCATCGCCGGAGTGGCGTAGACCGCCGGCATCGCCGGGTCGTGCGACTGCACGGTGAGCGAGTGTTCCACTCGCTCGCTGAATTCGTAAGAGAGGCCCGGTTGCAGCGCTAGGGGCTCCGATGAAGATCCACCCGCCGTGCCGCCTGGTATGCCTGGCGTGCTCATTGTGCTTTGACCTTGCGCTGCGCAGTCACGGCCTCAAAAGCCGTGGCCGCGGCGCGGACAGTGATTTCGATATCCGCTTCGCTGTGGGCGGCGGAGAGAAACGCCGCCTCAAACTGCGAGGGCGGCAGGTATATGCCTTCTTCCAGCATGGCGCGGAAAAAGGCGGCGAAGGCCACGGTATCGCTGGTCTTGGCCGTCGCATAGTCTTTCACCGGGCGGTCGGTGAAGAAAAAGGTGAACATAGACCCGCGGCGGTTGATGGTGAGAGAAACCTCGGCGGTCGCCGCGGCGGCCGCGACGCCGCTGGTCAGCCCTTCTGCCCGCTTGTCGAGTCCGGCATAGAGATCGGGGTCGCGGCGCAGCACCCGCAATGTCGCGATGCCTGCAGCCACGGCTAGCGGGTTGCCCGAAAGCGTGCCGGCCTGATAGACGGGACCTTCCGGAGCTATCTGTGCCATGATCTCGGCCCGCCCGCCATAAGCTCCCACCGGCACGCCGCCGCCGATGATCTTGCCCAGGATGGTCAGGTCGGGAACGATTCCTGCCAGCTGTTGCACGCCGCCAAACGTCAGCCGGAAGCCGGTCATCACCTCGTCGAAGATCAACAGCGCTCCGGCCTGCTCACTCCGTCGGCGCAGCAATTCCAGGTAGCCAGGCTCGGGTGGCACACAGCCCATGTTGCCCACGATCGGCTCGACGATGACACAGGCGATTTGGCTGCCAGAGCGGTCAAAGGCTGCCTCCAGCGCCGCGAAGTCGTTAAAGGGCAAAGCGAGGGTCTGACGCGTCACTTCCGGTGGCACGCCGGCGGTGTCGGGTAAGCCGAAGGTGGCTACGCCCGAGCCCGCCTTCACCAGCAGGGCATCGACATGCCCGTGGTAGCAGCCTTCAAACTTCACCACGAGTGGCCGTCCGGTAAAAGCGCGCGCCACGCGGATGGCGCTCATGGCGGCCTCGGTGCCTGAGTTCACCAACCGCACTTTCTCTATCGAAGGGAAAGCTTCACAGATGAGCGAGGCCAGTTCCAACTCGCCCTCCGTGGCAGCGCCGAAACTGGTGCCCCGCCCCACCGCTTCTCGCAGCGCGTCGACCACTTCCGGATAGCAGTGACCCAGGATGAGCGGTCCCCAGGAGCTGACATAATCCAGGTACTCATTGCCGTCCACGTCCCAGACCCGGGCGCCTGCGCCGTACCCCACCACGACCGGCTCCGCGCCCACGGCGCGGAACGCGCGCACCGGCGAATTCACCCCACCGGGAATCAATTGCCGGGCACGGCGGAAAATTTCTTCTGATTGTTTATGCGGCTTCAAGCTGCTCTCCTTATCCGCATCGGCTATCAATGCTGCGCGCTGCCGCCAGCTCCCGGCGGCGTGGAGGTGACTCCTTTGGTCTGGTCGCGCTCCACCAGCCAGGTGCGGCTTCCCGTGCGCCTTAGCATGTAGCGCAGGGAAACGCTCGATCGCGGGTCTTCCCTGCCGTGAAACAACACCGTAGCCTCCGCCTGGTCACCTCGGAAGGTGACCTGTAGCACTTCCATGGACATGGCCGTGGGCGACAGAATCGGGCGCGTGTTCACGTAGTCCTGGATGGCCTTCTCGACATCGGCTCGATCGTTGACCGGCGCCTGCCGGGAGCAGCCCATGACAGAGGTCAGCAGCAAGCAAAGCGCCAGCAGTGCACGCATCCGCCCTGAGGCTAGCGCAGAAGCTCGCACGCTTACAAGGAGCATTCCGGTGGCGCCGGCTTCGGTCTCGCTTCTGCCGGTAAACCGTTGGTCCCGGTCGTGCTACAGTGGTGGCAATGTTGGACTTGAATTTTGTGCGGGACAATCTGGACTTGGTGACCCGCAAGCTGGCTGAGCGAGGTGACGCCGCTGGCGCAGGACTGGAGCGCTTTCGGAACCTGGATGCCGAGCGTCGCGGGAGCCTGGTAAAAGTGGAAGCGCTGAAACACCGACGCAACCTGGCCGGAGAGGAAATCGCTGGCCTGAAGCGCAAACAGGACGATCCTGCCGCGCAGCAAAAGGCCTCTGATCTGATCGCCGAGATGAAGGTGGTCTCCGACCAGATCAAGGAGATGGACGAGCAAGCGGGAAAGCTGGGCGCCGAACTACGCGAGCTACTTGCGGGCCTGCCGAATGTGGCGCACGAAACCGTGCCCGCCGGCCGAACCCCCGCGGACAACGTGGAAGTGCGCCGCTGGGGCACGCCGCCCGAGTTTTCCTTCCCTCCCCGACCACACTGGGAACTGGGAGAAGCGCTGGGCGTGCTGGACCTGGAGCGCGCGGCTAAGATCACCGGAGCGCGCTTCGCGGTCTACTGGGATCTGGGCGCGAAGCTGGAACGCGCCCTGCAGAACTTCATGCTCGACCTGCATACGCGCGAGCACGGCTACCTCGAAGTACTGCCGCCGGCGATGGTAAATTCCGCCAGCCTGTTCGGAACCGGGCAGTTACCCAAGTTTGCCGACGACCTATTTAAGCTGGAAGGACACGATTTCTGGCTGACACCCACGGCCGAGGTGCAGTTGACGAATTTATTCCGCGACGAAGTGCTGGAGGCCGAGCAGCTCCCGATCGAGCTCTGCGCGTTTACCCCGTGCTTCCGCAGCGAGGCGGGCAGCTACGGAAGAGACGTCCGCGGCATTATCCGCCAGCACCAGTTCCAGAAGGTGGAACTGGTGAAGTTCACGCATCCGGATCGCTCCCACGAGGAACTGGAAAGGCTGACCCGCAACGCCGAAACCATTCTGCAAAAACTGGGGTTGCACTACCGTGTGGTGGCGCTGTGTACCGGTGACCTGGGGTTCGCCTCCGCCAAGACCTACGA
Organism: Terriglobia bacterium; assembly: GCA_965223005.1. Classification (GTDB taxonomy): domain Bacteria; phylum Acidobacteriota; class Terriglobia; order JAJPHL01; family JAPKYU01; genus CBDBKE01. The sequence continues at coordinate 1,549,382 of CBDCVK010000010.1, forward strand.
CATCGAGGTTTGGACACCGGCTCAGGGCGTCTACCGGGAAATTTCTTCCTGTAGCAATTTTGAAGCCTACCAGGCGCGGCGCGCCAATCTGCGCTTCCGCCCCCGGGCGCGGGGCAAGACCGAATTCGTGCACACCCTGAACGGCAGCGCCCTGGCGATCGGGCGTACTTGGCTGGCGATCGTAGAAAATTACCAACAGGAAGATGGCTCGGTTCTCATTCCCGAGGTGCTGCGCAGCTACCTGCACGGCGCCGAGCGCATTACCGCCACGGGCAAACTGGTGGGCGCGCGCTCCGCCTGAGCCGGTCGCGTTGCCAATCCTGCCGCACTTCTGCTATATTGTTTTGTTATCTTTGCACCGACCGCATTCCTCAGTAGCTCAATGGTAGAGCATCCGGCTGTTAACCGGAGGGTTGTAGGTTCGAGTCCTACCTGAGGAGCCAACCTTTTCAATCAGTTAGCGATTGCCGCCTTCCTCTCCCTTGCTACGTCAAAGGGATTCGCAAAGGAGTCCTTCTCAAAAGTGCCCTCGGAAATGGCCTCGACGGCGTGCCGCAGAAACGTCTGTCCGATGTGCCCGTAGCGTTTCACCATTCTGGCTGTCGTGGCTGGACTCCAGCCCATAATCATGGCGACATGGGCAAACGGCACGCCATTCTCCAGCATGCGCGTACAACCAGTATGCCTTAGATCATGGAAGCGACACTTAACGCCAGCGCGCTTCTTGGCCGCTTCCCAGGCTTCCTTCCATCGGCCAATTGGCCTGGTGGGGTCGGTCTTGTAAGCGCAGGGGATGAAGTCGTCTCCTGCTGCTCCGTAGCGTTCGGAAGGAAAAACAAAGTGTTCCGGCTGCCGATTGGGAAACTGGCTGGCCCAGAAGCTCAATACACTGAAGGCACGATCACTCAGGGGAATGACGCGTCCGGTGCCAGTTTGCGTCTTGCTTTTGCCAACCCTGGCGGTCCGCGCCTGGGAGTCGATCTGCTTCCAGAGCAGAAGCTGCAGTTCAGAGTATCGCATACAGGTGTGGAGACCTAAAACCACGGCAGGGTAAAGCGAACGGGACCGACTGGCTGAACACGCTTCCAGCAATCGAACCTCTTCATCGGGAGGAAGCGCCCGACCCACGTCTTCGGATACGGGTAACAGGCTAATATGGGGCTGGATGCGTGCCCAAAGGCCGTTGCGCCGTAGGATAGCTCGCAACGTGCCAACCTCGAGATTTACGGTTTTCGGTTTAGCTCCCTCGGCCAGCCTCTGCTCTTGGTACTTGCTGACATCTTCTGGTTCGATATCGGAGATTAGGACCCTCCCAAAGACCGGAAGGAGGTGGCGCAAGTTTGTTCGTTCGATGACGTAGCTCTTGGGCGCGAGCGTAGGCTTCTTGAGGGCGAGCCAATCCTCAGCAGCGACCGTGAGGAGCCGAGGCACAGCTCTCTTCTTCAGCCCGTGGTATCCCTCTTCCAGTTCCTGCTTTCGTTTTTGTTGGGCCCTGCCAGCCAGAGTCTTTGAGCGCGACCGCGTCGATTCTCGGATCTTTTGCCCCGCGAAGTGAAACTCGTACCACCAAGTTTTCCGCCCTGGATACCTGAACAACGCCATTTCTGTTACCTCCGTTTCATTTTCTTGCGCCGCTGGGCGGCCATGCGTTTCCCACGAAGCGTTCTCCCTCTGCGCTCCCAGTATTCGCGCTGCCGTTGGAGTCAAGAACAGCGCTCTTCGCAGAATCTTTGCCCGTATCGCTCGACGGCGAAAAAGGCTCCGCAGTCGGTTAATGCGCAAATCTTGATCCCTTGCCTCCGAAGACAATCCTGACGGAGCATGAAATACAACACCGGGAGAATCCCCTCTCGTTTATGGGGTGGCAGCTCCACTATCCGCTCCCCGGAAGGAACTAAGACCGGATTGAAGAAGTTGAAAATCTCACACAGAGCACGGCGCCCGCACTCTCTCACGACAGCACCCGGCATTCTACGCAGGAATGAATCCGTTGGTGTGCCAAGCGTCCAGCCTGCGCTTTGTGCTATGGACTGGATGTAACACTTATAGCCCCTGCTAAACGAGACAAAACCAGTACCCTTTGTCTCCCACTCGGCGCCGGGTTCTCCTGGCGCTCGTTCAAATTCACCGAAAGCCTCCGCTATCGCGAGAACATCTGCGTCTGTGCCTCTAGACAGCTCAACCGTCAGATTGACGGCCGTTGCAAACACCCGGCGTTCGCGCCTGAGGCTAGGGAGGCTTTCCATCACGCGGACACTTTCCGTGTTGCCTCTTTCCTCCTCCCACCCCGGCAGTGTCCCTGCGACAGGCCCGAACCGCTGAACAAAATCAACCAACTTGTCGTCAGAGTCGGCATTGGCGAACTGAATGTGCGGGGGGAGTCGGCCGCCGCGTTTCTCACCAAGTTTGGGGTGCGCAAATTGCGTGTACTGTTGCAGCAGATCCCCTGATTGCGTTCCAGCCTTGATTGGAGATCCAGGAATCGTAGTGCGACTCTTGCTGCCAATTGGCAGCAGATTCGCAAGTCCCTATCAGAGGGGTGCTCTTCTCTTCCCAGACCTCAACCATGTCCTCTTCGAGGGGGCGAGGAGAGCACGAGCCTGGGCTGGCATGGCAGCCGACCTTGGCCAAGGTGCAGGGGTGGGCAGGCCGTTCTGGGAAAAAGAAAGGCAAGCAGGTGTGTGTGTGAAAGGGAAATGCACTTAAGGGGTTGTGGATGTTACAGGCAGCCCCGGCTTTTTTGTACTCGACTCGAGAGCGATTTTTTGGGGGGGGGGCGTGTATATGCTTGCAGTTTTTCAGTAGTGGGGTCCTTAGCTTGCCCAGGCTGGAATACAGGTAGACACTAGCCGTTTATGGGGACCTATCCGACATTGCTGGTGAGAAGAAAGGTGTCTCACCAGCACACTTTCGCGAGGGCGTTCCCGTTTAGTTGAAAGGTTGAGAGGCGGTTCTCGCCCCGGGTTCAGTAGAAATTCGGGGTGAACTCGGCAGGGTCTTGGTGATGACCGTAGGCGTCAGCCTCGCCGACTGTGAGGGGGCTCCGCCTGTTGGAAGCGCTGTGTCGAAGGGTGACTCGCTCGATTACAACGCGAACTCTTTGGTCTCACCCTCCTTCAGATCGTACACTTGATCCCTGATGCCGATCTTGATCGGATGTCTTTCTCCCTTGCAGGCACACACTTGTAGTCTGTCACGAGAAGCTTCTATCTCAAGCATATGTCCTCGATAACGAATGCGCATGCGCAGTCGTGCCAGATCGTCCGGAAGGCATGGATTGAACCAGAGGGCGTCACCGCGCATCTCAATACCGGTATAGCCGCGTTGAACTAGATCCAAAGTACCGGCCATAGCACCTAAGTGGATGCCCTCAGCCGTGGTTCCGCCCTGAATATCAGCGACATCGCTTTCCAATGCCTCTACAAACAACTTCCAGGAGCCTCCGCGGTCCGACCGCGCTAAGACCCATGCATGGATGACACGACTCAGTGAGGATCCGTGGGAAGTGCGCTTCCAATAGTAGTTGATGTTCTTGGGAATCGTCTCGCGATCGAAGTCGTAGCCGAGGCGGCTGAACAACTGAGATAATTCCTCAGCAGAGAACAAATAGAAAAGCATGAGCACATCGGCTTGTTTGGAGACTTTGTATCGGTTCGTCGTGTCTCCCTCCGCCTCGAGAATCCGGTCAAGTCGATGGATGTTGCCGTACTTGCCCCTATAGGCCTCCCAGTCAAACTCTTCGAGCCGCTCATACCCCTCGAACTGGCTGATGATCCCACCGTCGTGAAATACGATACGCATTTTCCGGCTGATATCTTGCCAGTGCTCGATCTCCTTCTGACCTAGGTCGAGGCGCTCGCAAAGTCCTTGGCGACGGTCCTCGGGCAGTAAAGCAAGCAGTTCCAGCGCGCAGCACAGCACCCACACCGCCATTAAGTTGGTGTAAGCATTGTTATTCAGGCCCGGATTATGCACCCCCGGATAGCCGTCGTGGTACCGTCGTGAAATACGATACGCATTTTCCGGCTGATATCTTGCCAGTGCTCGATCTCCTTCTGACCTAGGTCGAGGCGCTCGCAAAGTCCTTGGCGACGGTCCTCGGGCAGTAAAGCAAGCAGTTCCAGCGCGCAGCACAGCACCCACACCGCCATTAAGTTGGTGTAAGCATTGTTATTCAGGCCCGGATTATGCACCCCCGGATAGCCGTCGTGGTACTCGTCGGGTCCCATGACACCCAAAATCTCATAGCGGTCAAGTTCGGCATTGTAGGTAGCGATGCTCGCCCAAAAACGAGCAATCTCCAATATCATTTCTGCGCCGTGGAAAAACAGGAACTCCTGGTCGCGCGTCACTTGATAGTACTGCCAGGCATTGTAGGCAATCGCTGCGTTCACGTGACGTTGCAGTCGGCTATGGTCCGGCAGCCAGCGTCCCGATTTAGGGTTGAGATGGACGTCCTGGCTTTCCTCCCGCCCATTACTGCCGCTCTGCCACGGATACATCGCACCCCGGTACCCTGCCTTGCGCGCGGCCACGCGTGCCTCATTCAGGCGCCGATAACGATACATGAGCAGGGCCCGCGTCATCTACATGAGCAGGGCCCGCGTCATCTTGGGAATACGAAGGCTAGGGAATTGGAAGATGAATAACTCATCCCAAAAAATGTGGCCTCGATACGCCTCACCATGCCAGCCTCGCGCCGGCGCCCCGACGTCGAGGTCAATGGTGTGGGGCGAAGTAGTCTGCAGCAGGTGAAACACGTGCAGTCGAAGGATCAACGCCGTGCGTTCACGCTGGTTAGGCCTGTTGAGCTCAATTTCGATATCGAAGTAGCGCCACAAGTGCTCCCAGGCCAGGGCGTGGCTTTCGAAGAGCTTGGCGAAGGGCGCAGCCTCTGCGACCGCCTCCTGGGCTTGGAGACCACACTCGGAGATCCCGTGATCCCGGGATGTGAAGAATGCTATGACCTTCTCAATAGTAACGGTGGTCCCTTCGCTGATATCGACGCCAAACTGCTGAGCGATGTAACCCGGTTCTTCGATCGTGTGCCTTTCCACCGCGAGAGTTTCCCCGTCTCGAAAGACCTGGGTTCTGGCGGCTTGCGCAATGCGAATCTTGGACTGGTTGGTTTGAACCTCCAAGTAAATGGCCTGTTCCCCAATTGCCTTGGTTTCGAGCGGTTCGAGATGGTTGTTATTGAGGTTCTGGTAGCGCTCGACACCGGCATTGACCACGCGACCGTCGAGGGCGAACTTGATTTCCAGTCGCCCCGACCAGTTTTCGGCGGTCAGTCTCGTTTCCAGACCTGCGAGATGGGGGTTCCCCATATGCACCAGGCGGCGTTCAGTCAGTCTGGTTTGGCGGCCCTGTTTGTCGCGGAATCGGACAGTGCGCAGGAGCACCCCCCGCTTTAGATCGAGTTCTTGGCGGTAAGACAGGATTTCAACCGTCCTCAAGTTGAACCAAGGGCTATCGCCGAGGTGAAAGGTAAGTGGAAGCCAGTTCGGAAAATTGACCAAATCTTCGTTTTCCACGATTCGGCCCGCAACCTCTGTGCGGACTCGGTTGTATCCGCCAGGCAGATAAGTCCCGGGGTAGTGGATCGCGTCTGCCTCCGCTTCTGGGACCGCACCCCTGGTTGCAAAATAGCCGTTGCCCAGGGTGCACAGGGCCTCGCGCAGTCCTTCCTGAGCAGGATTGAAACCCTCGAATACGAGTGACCACGAGCTCATAAGGAATCTTTTCCTAAAGAGGACAGCTCCTCCAGCGCTACTCGCGGACTCTTGAATGTGTCGGACACAGCAACCTCTGAGAGATCGGATACGACCAGATTCGCGCCGTTCTCCCTGAGGGCGGCGCCATGGCCGGTTCTGTCGATTCCGATGACCCAACCGAACTTGCCGCGACTTCCAGCTTGCACGCCCGCAATCGCGTCCTCAACGACGACAGCTCGCGCGGGGGTCACGCGGAGCTGACGGGCGGCCTGGAGGAAGATGTCCGGAGAGGGCTTACCTTTCAGATTTAGACGAGCCGAGTCTGTGCCGTCAACCTTCGTATCGAACAAGCCTGCGATCCTTGCTGCCTCCAGGACCTCAGCGCAGTTCTTGCTGGAAGAGATAATTGCAGTCTTGATCCCTTTTGACCTCAGATTGCGAATCAGGTCGACCGTGGAGCTGAAGACTTCTACACCCAACGTTCGCAACTGTTCAAGAAGGAGCCGATTCTTCTTGTTCCCGAGGCCGCAGATGGTTTCCTGCTCGGGGGTATCCGCTGGGTTCCCGAAGGGGAGCTTGATCCCGCGGGACTGTAGAAAGCTTTCCACCCCGTCGTAGCGTGGCTTTCCATCCACATAGCATCGGTAATCGGAGTCAGGGTCGAAAGGACGGAACACCCGGCCACTCCCGGCACGTCTTGCCAGGTATTCATCGAACAGTTTCTGCCAAGCTGCCGCATGGACCCGTGCGGTTTTTGTGACGACGCCATCGAGGTCAAAGATGACCGCGTCGTGGATGTTTTGAGAAATGGTGAAGGTAGGCGTGTCTTGGTCCATATGGTTATTCCTGGCTTCAAGCATTGCCGCTTTGGAGAAGCAGAGTCACGGGTACCTCCAGGGTCGCCGCTACTGGCAGGGATTCCAGATATACGCCTCCCTCAATTCCCGACTGGATAAAGTTGCGGTTAATCCGGTCGCTCAAGCACGGATGAGGAGCGAACAGGTTAGGACAAGTTCCGCTTTTCATGTTGACGAGGCATGATTGCTTGCGGCTTGACGACCGCGAGCTGAGCGGTCGGGGGTCACTCCATTCGAAGTCAAAACCCCGCGCATCTCCGGTCCGCTCCACCGAGGAGTTAGGCGTACAGCGATAATCCCAATTGAAGCTCACGATCCCCTCGTCGCCACGTAAAGATGTACACTTCCAAATCCGCCCACTTCCTCATCGATGTAACCAAGTCCTGATTGCTTGAACAGACTCCCCATGTCCCGAATGATGTCTCCTGTACTGGCCCACAGCCGCGTCAAATTCATTCCCAACCAGTTCTTGTCACTTGGGTAATTGATGTCGATCAGAACCAGCCTGCCACCGTTCTTGAGCACTCGACTGATTTCTGCCATAGCTTTCTGCCCATCGGGATAGCCGGTGAAAGACATTGTGTTGACCACCGTATCGAAGCTCCCAGACCGATATGGCAGGTATTCGACATCCGCTTGCAGTATCAATGCTTGAACGCCCATTTTCTGCAGGTTGTGCTTGGCAGTGCAAGCGAGTTCCCAGTTGTAATCAATGCCGTGGGCTTCATACTTGTCTGCATACTGGGTGAGCAGATAACCTGTTCCAAATGAAATCTCTAATACTTCTGGGCCGCGAATGTGGGGAAGCGCATGAGAGATCCAGTTTCGCCACACAGGGAACCATTTGACTGCCAGGTCATAGATTCTGGCAAAGCGGCTATATACTCGATCGAATTCCTTGGTGAACTGCTCTTTATCGATGGGCTCAGGGGAGTACATGGTTGATCCTAAAATCATCTAATTTGACTCCCTTCTGCCTGGCCTTAAAGCAAGCTTTGTCGTAAAATTAGAGCCGAAACCTCATCTGAACCTCCCCCAGGGATTCCCAGACGGTATGAAACCCAAACTTGTACAGCACCATGCGTGCAGCCGAGTTGCTGCCGGAAACCAGCACCCAGATGAAGTCCAAGCCTTGGACGCGGGCCTCTTCGACCGCCGAGTGAGCCAAGGCCGTAGCGATACCCTGTCGGCGGAAATCCCGGTGTACGAACAGAGCCATCTCGGCCGAACGCTTGACCGGCATCAAAGCCAGGTGACCGACAATTCTCCTTTCCAGGGAGGCCACAAAATTGGAGCCTGTGCGCAAACTGAGAATCCAGCCCTGCCGCTGAATGGGATCGGGTGGCGGAATTCCCAGCGCATACTCCTCCAGGGTGAGGGTGTCATACATCTGCCCAAGCAACGGTCGGTCTTCCTCACGCAACCGCCGGACTGAAACTTCGCTCGTGGTCACAGTAGGCATGGTTCGATCCTCCTAATAGGTTTTCAATTTATACGCTCACCCTATCTTTGAGAAACGTCTCGAGCTGTTCCTGCGCCTGAGTGACGTGAGTGACGTCAAGAATAGCCCCACCGAAAGGCATCTCCACCACGTGCATCAGAGTCAGTTGGGCCTGAGTGCGGCTAGCCAGCGCTTTCGCATACCTAGCTGCACCCTTGGAGTGGTCTGAAAAATCAACAGGCAACAAGATTTTCTCCAGTGAAAACATTTCACCTTCTCCTCTCCGGTCCAACTGCCTGACCTGCAAGGATGATTCCTTCGCCTCACAGGCCAAGCAGTTCGCGGACCCAATCATTTTCTTCCTGACACTGGCTTGCGCGACCCTGCGGCGTCCCCAACTGGGGTCCGATCGCGGTCCACAACCAGTTCGGGGTACAGGCGGCGGAACGTTTCGGCGATGTGGCAGTTCCAGCAAACCGGCCGGTGTGTAGTCAGCACCCCGGGAATTGTCTCCGGCTGCAGATCCCGCCACTCGACTGTCACGCCCTCAAGGTCCAGCAGCGCGTGTCGTTCCAAGTTGATTTTCCCCAGGGGCTTGCCACAATAGAGGCAAGTTTTTCCCTGGTACCAGTCGGTAACAATGGTTCGCACCAGATAGTCCCTCGGGGCTGCCTCGATCTGGCTCAGGCACGCCTCACCGCAGTTGCGGAGTTCTCGTGCCGGAGCCGCCGCCAAAGTTCCGGGCCAATGGGAACAATGCTTCACTCGCAGATCCGGGCCAGAGAAGCTCGTCCAAGCGGCATGACCGGCCTCCACTTGGACTGCCGCCGGCTTCTTCGTTTCCGGACAAGTGACCACCCGGGTCCCGCGAAACTTCAGCCAGGCACTCCCCGTCGTGCGTAGCACCAGATAGATGGCACCGACGACTCCAGCGACGGCACAAAAAACGATTACATAAGTCAGCGTATCCATGGAATCAGCCCTCCTTTCCGGTACTCCAGGAATCGCTCCCAGTACCTGGATGGGCAATCCAAGGACCATCGGCAAGTCCCACTAGATCAGTACGAAACGAGCCCAGGTGTGTGAAAAGCCACAGTATTATGGGTCGGCAGCCGGGTAGTGGGTCAGTTTCCGGAAAGGGTGCTATCCGGCCAAGTGCGCCCCAACGAACGTGAAGGTTGACAATCGCCTAGCCCTCGAATCGAGAAGGTCAGAAATCCCCGAAGATCGGTATCCGTATACCAGTGAAGAATTCGATCAGCGCCACCAGCCGCGACATGAGGAAGATCAGGATCGAGAAATAGACAATATCGCGGGCTGTTCTGAGCCTCTGCAACCACTTTGCTTTGGCTTCTGATGTGATCGCCATTTCCATCACCTCATCAAGCTATATGACCCTACCCATTCGCTTGCAAGCGTTTAACCAAAGTGTTGTACCTCGACGAACGCTATACTTGCCGCATGGTCTTTGAGTGAATTCCCGCACTAAAGGGTGATTGTCCTCGCCGCGAGCCAAGCTCCGGGTGGCTGAGTACTGAGCCGCAACCTCCAGAAACCTCAGGGTTCAGGTTAAGCAGCTAACCGGAAGGCAAGAATGAGCACGATGGCGAATACCAGCGAGTGGGCGACTTCACTCCAACCCAGGCGACGGATCGGAAATCTTCGGCCAAGATGAAAAAGAAGCATGTGAGCGCGCAAGGCGCCAGGTAGAAATGCCAGGATCACTGCCAGGGGTAACAATTCCAGTAGCGCCCAGCAGGCCAAGAACGCCAGGACCATGAGGTGGTAGAGAAGCACCGGCCACGCGAAAGCAAACCGTTCCCCCAACTCACTAAAATTCCGATGTGCGGCCACACCTCGCACGCGATACTTCACGTAAAGAACTCCGCCGAGGAAAAACAGCAGGTTCAGCAGCCAGATCTGGACCCCGGTGGCATCCAGGCGGCCCAACGCGGAAATCCATGACGCGGGCGCGGCCAGAGTCAACAGCACAACACCGACCAGTTCTGCGGCGAGGCTCCGTTTCTCTTTCCACGTCACCTGGGGAGTCCTAAGCAAACACCGCTGAAACAGATACAGCACGACGACCGCGAGCCCGATCCAGACAAGGGAGTAGCGGCGGTAGAAAACGACTAGGAGCAGTGCCGTGAAAAGTCCGGCAGAACCCAGCAGCAGGTGCGCGGGCTCGAGAAAGCTCTCCCAGCCGCCGTGCGCTTCCACCGATCCGCGCCACAGGAAGAAGCTCACCGCGCAGATGCCCGCCAGCAGGAGCGGCAGGTTCAATTCCCCGGCCAGCACCGCGGAGCAGGCAAACGGTACCAGCAGAATTCCCCACGCGCCATGCTCCGCCGGCATTCGCAGCGACATCTGCTCAGAGCTCCTTGGTTCCCCCCTTACTGCCTTTGATGGAAAAAGGGGGCGGTGGGCTTGGGCTTCCCTCCGCCCCTGGTGGGCGGCAAACCTGGGTCCTTGCCGCCCTGGGCTATGAAAGGGGTATCAGCTATGTTGGGTGATAGCAATTTACGCGCCAAAGCACGACTCTACAAAAATCGGATCAATTTGAGATGTGAACAGCCAGGACGGGACAGGGTCCCAGTTGAATCACCCGATGGCTAGTGGAACCAAATAGGGCGAGGTCTACCGCGTGGCGACCTCGCACGCCGAGAATGACCAAATCCGTTTGCGCTTCCAGGGAAAGCTGGATGATTTCCTGATGGGGCCTACCCAGGCGTACCTTCGCTTGGATAGCGCACCAATTCCGAGGCTCTGACGGGACAAGCTCTTCGAGTCTTTGCATGGCGTCTCCCGTCGCAGACGCGAGATCCTCTGAAGCAGGAATATCTTCCAACACGTGCAGAAGGGTTAGCTCGGCGTTGTATTCCTGTGCCAGCGAGAGTGCGTAGTCCAGGCCGCGCTCAGAATGCTCGGAGAAGTCTGTGGCGAAAAGAATCTTGCGCAGGTTGATCAACGCTTGCGTGTTTTCAGGCGCTACAAATTCGTGAACGGGCTTCCGCACCACCAAAACTGGGCACTTGGCTTTCCGTAACACTTTTTCCGTCACCGATCCTAGCACCAGATGGTCAAGACCTCGACGACCGTGGGTTCCCATGACAATCAGGTTTACATCCTGCTGCTCGGCGAACGTGAGAATATCGTCCGTCGCCGGGCCGTCGGTTACCTTGCACTCAATCTGGATTCCATTGTGTGTATGACTGTCCACAAACTTCTGGAGCTCTAACTCAGCATGGGCGCGGAGGTCACGGTATATGCCGTGCACAACATCCGTGTACGCAAACGAAGGATAGGCGAAAAACAAGGGCCGGGGCGAATGGACCAGGAGTAGTCTCGCCTTGTACTGCTGTGCAAGTGACTGCGCGTAGTCATAGGCCCGGGCTGAGAATTCCGAGAAATCCACGGGGCACAGAATGCTGTCGATTTTCAACATTGTTCACGACCTCCTTTCTTGAAACTCGGAGCACGTGCGCCACCAGACTTGCTCGGGCGCTATCTGTCCGAAGGCAAAGACGTAGCTGGTTCGGACTTATTGTCGGCCTGCTGCCGTAGCGGCAAGAACCGCATCCCAGAGCGCCATTTCCCCCACGAAAAGCTGCGAAAAGGCGTGCGCTAAAAGAGTGCCTTGCTAACCAATTGGAATTGCAGGCGGATCTCACGAAACCTCATAGAGCTAAGGTTGGTTCGCGAATTGCTCTACGTCCCTTGGACGCAGGAAAGCGCCGGTGCTCTGAATGGAAGGGAGAAGGAAGATGGAGTTCGATAAGAGGGACATGATTGACAAGCTTAAACTGGAAATCTCGATGATCTGCGACGGCGGGTACAATCCCACGGTGAGGGAGCCGCGCAAGGAGCCGCGCATTTTTCGTGATTCTATGACTTGCCTGAAGATGCGGTTAGAAGAGAAGCAGCTACCTTGCCAACACTGCTTCCTGATCCAGTTCGTCCCACCCGAGCACCGTGACAAACCAGAACCGTGTCAATACATTCCGCTCAACAGGCGAGGCGACACCATGGCTTCACTGCAACCAGAAGGCGATCGGGACAAACTGGAGACTGCGTTGCTGAGCTGGCTCTCCGCGACTATCGCTAGATTGCAAAAGGAGGTGGCGCAGGAGCAACCAACCCTCCAGCCATGACTTCTGTGGTCTTCTGCACTAGCCGCCGCCCTCCGCGCTGGCTTCTTGCTCCGGTTCAGCATGCAGCAGCCCGAATTTTTTCATCTTATACCTGAGGGCATCGCGGCTGATGTCGAGCAGGCGCGCGGCGTGTGTTTGGTTGTCTCCGGACTGGCGCAGGGCGAGTTCGACCAGCGCCCGTTCCACCTCCTCCAACGAAGTGCCTGCCGCGGGAATCGACAGAGGAGGCAGTTGGCGTCCGTCCGGGAGCGGTTGCTCCCCGGCGGCCGGCGAGGCAGCATGCTCGAACGCCGTGACGCCTGCGCGCGCCTGGGCCACCGAAAAGGGCAAGTAGGACGGCCGCAAAATCGACTCTTCTTCCAGGATCATCGCTCGCTCGATGGCATTTTTCAGCTCCCGGACGTTCCCAGGCCAATCGTAATTAAGAAGCAGCCGCTTTGCCTCGTCCGTGATTCCGCGCGTGGACTTGCGGAATTTGCGGTTGTAGTGATCGACGAAGAAGTCCACGAGCGGCAAGATGTCCTCCTTCCGCTCACGCAGGGGCGGGATAAGAATGGAGATGATCGCCAGCCGATAGTAGAGGTCCTGGCGGAAGTGCCTCTCACGAATGGCCCGTTCCAGGTCGCGGTTGGAGGCAGCAATTACGCGAGCGTCCACCTGAATGTCCCGCAGCCCGCCAACCCGCCGGATCACCTGGTCCTCCAGCACTCGCAGAAGCTTGGCTTGTAGCAACAGGGACAGCTCTCCGATCTCGTCCAGGAACAGCGTGCCCCCGTGCGCCATCTCGAACAGACCCTTTTTCATGGCCTTAGCATCGGTGAAGGCGCCCTTCTCGTGGCCGAACAACTCGGCCTCCAGCAGCGTCTCGGGGATGGCAGAGCAGTTGATGGCCACAAAAGACTTGTCCTGGCGTGCACTCTGATAGTGAATTGCCTTGGCGATCAGGTCTTTGCCGGTGCCGCTCTCTCCCTGGAGGAGGATCGTGGTCGCCTCGCTGGCGGCAACTTTACGCACAAACTTCATCAGCTCGGTCATTTTGGCCGAGGCGCCCACCACATCGTGGTATCCGGTTCGCCGCCGGACCTCACCGCGAAGCGATTCCACCTCGGTGCGCAACCGCGTGGCCTCCAGAGCATTCTGGATGGTGACACCCAGCTCGTCGAAGTCCAGCGGCTTGCCAATGAAGTCGTAGGCGCCCAGCTTGATGGCCGCTTTCACATCGTCCAGTTGTGGGTCTGCTGTGATCATGATGACCGCACGGGGAGCTTCGCCCGATTGCTTGAGCTGATCCAGGACCTCTAGGCCGCTCAGGTCGGGCATCCGCACATCCAACAGCACCAGGTCCGGAGTTTCGCCGCGAACAATACGCAGCGCCTCCGTCCCATTCTCAGCCTCCAAGACCTGGTAGCCTCACTCCTCGCACTTCCGCCGGAGCGACCAGCGGACCAGCTTTTCATCGTCCACGATCAGGACTTTTTCGCCAGCCATCACACCTCCTTTACTATGAAACAGCCGCCCCGCCAGCTTTGCCAAACGGCAGCCACACACTGAATTCGCTGCCCTGACCTGGTGAACTGCCTACCTCGATCCGACCGCCGTGGGCCTCCACGATGTGTCTGGCCATCGACAGTCCCAGGCCGGTCCCCTGGCCTTTGGTGGTGAAGAATGGACGAAAGACGCGGTCCAAATCCTCGATCGAGATGCCACGGCCGGTGTCAGACACCCTGAGGACGGCAAAGCTGCCTTCCCGCGCCAACGTGAGCCGCACCTCGCCAGCGTCTTCGATTGCCTGGAGGCCGTTTAACAAGAGTTTTAGCAGCACCTGTTGGATTTGTGTCTCGTCGTGCTCAACCGGCGGCAGCGCGTCTCTGCTAACTAGTTGGATGTCAACGGGCCGCGACAGCACTTGGTGGCGAGCGAGGGCCAGAGCGTGCTCAGCTGTGGCGTGAAGATCGGCCGCATGAAGATCCGGCGGCCTGGGTCGTGCGGTAGTCGAGCAGGTCGGAAATGATTTTCTTCATGTGAACGATTTCCTGCTGAACTTCTTTTAATACTTCCCGCCCGGGGCTCGACTTTGGCAGCTCCTGCCCGATGATCTCGATCACTCCGGCGATGCCTGCCAGCGGATTCCGGAGTTCGTGAGCCAGGCCAGTGGCCAGTTCGCCCAGCGTGGCCAGGTGCTCGGCGCGGGACATCTGGCTGTTGTGAAGCTGCTGAATTTGCTCGCGGGTCTGCCGCAATTCCCGCACCATCTCGTTGAAGTAGCGCCCGAGATCGCCGATTTCATCCTTCCGGTCTGCAAAGCTCACAGCCACTGTCAGGTCCCCGCCACGAAGTTGGGCAATCTTTTCTTGGAGCTCCCTCAGGGGGTGTTGAATGAGAACAGCGAGGACTACAAGCATCACCGTGCAGATTGCTACCGCGCCTGCCGCCGCCACCAGAATCACCGTTTGCCGCTCCGGACCTTCAAAGGAAAGCGTCACCCAGACAAAGACGAGCACGCCGCCTAGTAGCACCCCCGCCACGGGGAGCACGGCTTTCAACTGCCAGTTCGCACGCCAGTCGCTCAAAGTCAAGCGCACGTGGTTCATATTAGCATTTGTATTTACTGGCAGCGGCAGACCTTGCCTCAGATCAACATCTACAAGGTGCGGCATTGGCCGCATCTTTGCAGCCAGGTACTGCTCGAGGCGCCGGGGTTGCCTGCTCTTGCGGCCAGTAGCCGGCCGCCTCAGGTACGCAAGATGTCGAAATCATCATCAATGGCGTGCCGAGCAGCACCGTCACCACGGCCGTGCAGTAGCCCTGCACGCCGCCACCTTCTTTCCGGTGGCGCCCGCTACGAGGTCACTCCCCTTCTCCAGGTGGAAGCCTACACGGTGGTGGACCTTGCCGGGCCCAGCATCTTTGTGATTCCCATGGCCAGCTACAGCCTGACCCCCAACACCGACATTACCGTAGGTGGGCAGATTTTCGCCTCGTCGCTAGGCGCAGAATTCGACCAGGTGCGCAACGTTTTCTATGTGGAGCTGTTGGTCCATTTCTGACGGCGCTAACTGTTCCATGAGACTGTAACGTGGCGCCGCCAGGCGACAGAAAGCGTAACACCTCGAGCGCCGCGTTGGCCGCCCCGTCAATTGGGTCCTGGAGCCGCTTGAGGCGGTGCATACTTTCCCGGTAGCTGTTGTCTGTAACGATCTTCTCCAGTGCGGCTGCGAGCTTCCGCCGGTTGAGATCCAGCTTCGTCAGCATGATTCCCGCCCCTTGGCGCGCAACGAGCGAGATGTTTCCGGCCTGCTCACCGTGCATCGGCACCCCGACCAGGGGTGTACCGGAATGGATGGCCGTTTGAACCGTCCCCGCCCCGCCGTGAGTGATTGCCACATCAGCTAGAGGGTTCACAAGGTGGGCCGGGACATGCGGAACCACCATTACCCGGTCAGAAGTGTTCCGCGCTCGATCACCCAGGATCGTGGTCGTTACCACCAATGCCTGTAGATCCAGGTCTGAGACAATGTCGATTACGGACTGAAGCACTTCAGGTGAGCCCGACACCCCCATTGCGCAGTAGCGCTTCGTTCGGGACGTGTTGAAGTGTTGCCGCACCGCCTCGGGAACCTCGCCGGGAAGCTTGGCAAAGCACGGTCCGCCGTAGCGGTACTTGGGCGGTCGATGGAAAAACTCCGGGCGAAGCGGCGCATAGCACTCGAGCTCCTCTGGGGAGATGCCGAGGATTTCCGGGGCGTCCATCACGAGCGTGAGGTCCCCTGCCATCATGTCGAAAAGGCTCTTGTACTGGGGCAGCCCGAGTTCCGAGGCCAGTCGGTTAAAGGGCCTGAGCCAAAACCGCGCTCGCGGCATGAACCAGTTCACGAACCAGCCCATCGGCAAGTGCCGCGTCCAGCCCAGGAGAGAAGGTACGAACACGCCCATCTTGCGGTCGAAGAAGGGGGCGGTGAACGGGCCCGGTTGCTGGACGATGATGGGAATACCCACAAGCTGGACCGAGAGATAGGATGCTGATTCCTGGGGCGGCGAGCCCTATAGCACGCTGAGGCTGGACACGGGCCTGGAGGGCGTCTGGGCACTTGGCGTCCACTATCGGAGCCTGGACCACTTTAGTATGCTGCCCTCGTTTGCCAACCCGCTGCTGGATCTAGGCTCCGAGCTGAGCCAGAACGGACGGGACATGAAGCGGCGGTTGTTTGACACGCAACTGGATGTGTTCCCCAACCGGCGGGTCTCGCCGTTCTTTAACTATTCCCGCACCGCTGGCAGCGGGCCGGGGCTAACGACGATTATCGGGTCGGGTAACGAGTATCTGGTCAACACGCGCTTCGACGACGCCGTGGACCTGTTCCGCGGCGGGACGCGCCTGAACTTCTCCCGGCTGAACCTGACGCTGGAGGCCGGTGGCAGCAGATTCCGGGATGACCAGCGCGTCTTTTACGACGACGGTCCGAACCCGGGTAACCGGCGCACCCCGTTGCTGGGGCAGACGACACGGCTGGACCAGGGCGAGCAGAACTACCGCGCTGAAGGGAGCAGCTTCTTTACCCGCACCGCATTCCAGTTGCAGCCCAGCTCCTGGTTAGATCTTGCCGGGCAGTTCTCTTTCACCCAGCCGTCGCTGGATCTCGCCTTTACCGAAGCGCTGGCCGGCAATTTTGTGCGCGCACCGTCGCTCGTGGCCTTCACCGATGGACGCACCAGCGCGGTGGGTGAGGCGCTGCGGCCGCACCCCTCGGGCAACCTGACGGCGGAGGTGCGCCCTGTCTCCCGTTTGCGCATCGTGCAATCCTGGTTCAAGGACCGCTTCCACATCTCTTCCAGCAGGCTCCTCTTGCAGAATCTTACTGGCGTAACGGGGCTGCTGGGCACGGCGCCGCCGGCGGCCCTCGAGTTCAGCGACGAAGCCTTTCGCATCTTGAGCAGCGACTACAACCGCTACCAGACCGAAGCGCTCGTGGAGGTTCACTCCCGCGTGACGCTGCGCGGCGGCTACCGGTTGGTGTCTGCCGATGCGCTGGCCCCGGCGCCGATTCTCAGCTCTGGCGGGACACAGCAGGGCCGGCAACGCCATCACGTGGGTTTGGGTGGGGTGCGGGTCCGAGCGCGCCGGGACCTGGACCTGCACCTCGACTTGGAAGCCTCCTCCGGGGACTCGGTCTACTTCCGCACCGGGCCGCTCGATTACCGGAAGGTGAAGATTCGCGGCCGCTACAGCCCCCGTTCCTGGCTCTCGGTCAACGGCATGTTTTCGCTGTTCAAGAACAATAACGACCAGCCGGACATTGATTTGAGCTTCCGCAGCCACGAGACCTCCTTCAGCGTGTTGTTGACTCCCCGTGAAGGCCGGCGGATCAGCCTGTCTGTGGACTACATGCATTCGGTGTTGGACTCCGACGTGTTGATCCTGCTGCCACCGTTCTTGGACCGCGACCGCTCGCTCTACTCGCAGGACGCTCACTATGCCGGCGTGTTCTGCAACCTGGCGATGGTGCGAGGGGCGCGGGTGAACTTCGGGGGTACGTTGCTCGTGAGCGACGGCAATCGCCCAGCGCGCTTCTACCAACCCCAGGCGGAATTGTTCGTCCCCCTGCGGCCCGGCGTTGACTGGACCACCGAGTGGCGTTGGTACGGTTTCAGCCAGGAGCTGTATCGCTTCGAGAATTTCACCGCTCACCTGTTTTCGTTCGGCTTTCGCCTCACTTTGTAGGCGGCAAGAGTTCGCGGGGTGTTAGATGGGGAAAGGGATCTGGCTAGCAGGCGCCGTGGCGCTGGCCGCTCTGCAGGCCTGGCCAGCCGCGGCCCAAGGTCAGCAGGAAACGACAGTACCAGGAGACGCCCGCCGAGGCGCGCTGTTGTTCCGGGAACAACGCTGCATCGAGTGTCACTCCTTCCAGACGATTGGCGGAATTGGGGCTCCCGACCTTGCCCGCCGCAGCGCCCGTGAATACACCCCTAACCGGCTCGCCGCCGTCATGTGGAATCATGCCCCGGCCATGTGGCGAGCCATGGCCCAAAAGGATATCGCGGTGCCGGCGCTCGGCGAGCGGGAGGCTGCTGATCTCTACGCCTACTTCTACTCGGTACGCTATTTCGACCGGCCAGGCGACGCGGCTCGCGGCAAGGCCTTGTTTGCCTCCAAACGTTGCGGCCAGTGCCATGCCTTGCGGGTCGGCCAACCCACCCTCGGGCCCGCGGTCGAGAGTTGGCAGGCTGTTTCCGACCCGGTGGCCTGGGCCCAGCAGATGTGGAACCACGCCGAAGTCATGCTACGGAAGATGCGGCAGGCGCGGATCTCCTGGCCGGATCTGACGGCGCAGCAATGGGTGGATTTACTGGTGTACCTACAAAACCTGCCCGAGACGCGCGGTGCAAGAGCCAACTTTGTACTTGCCAATCCGCAGGAGGGGCGAGAGATCTTTCAACAGAAAGGCTGCGGGGAGTGTCATACGCTGGGCACGCGGGAATCGGGTAAGATCAGTTTGCTGAGGGCCAAGCAGCAGCCCGGCAGCCTGAGCGATTTCGCTGTTGCCATGTGGAACCACGCTCCACAAATGCAGCGCTGGGCACAAGCCGCCGGGAGGTCCATCCCCACCTTCGGCGGCAAGGAAATGAACCAGTTGGTGGGCTACCTGTTCTGGGTGCGCTTTTTTGAACAACAGGGAAATGCCAAGCGGGGCCGGCGCGTCTTTGTCCGCAAGAACTGTGCTGCCTGCCACGAACAGAAGACCGTTTCCGGGGCGCCAGAGCTGGCCTCCTTCCAGGGCCAGGTTTCGCCGATTTTCATTACCGCAGCACTGTGGAGACACGGACCCCAGATGGTCGTGGCGATGAAGCAGCAGGGCCATTCCTGGCCGCAGTTTAGCGGCACAGAGATGACCGACTTGATCGCTTACCTGAATCGCGCGCCTTAGCAGCCGCCGGAGCAGGACATTTTGTGCTTGCGCGCCGGGGTTTGCGGTATATCTTCCCAAAGGTTTTTGAAAGGACTTCCGTTTGGAGGTGCGACAAATGAGGAGAAGGCTGACTTACGGACTCCTCTTGATCCTGGTGGCTGCGCCGCCGCTGCTTGCGGGCAAAGGTGATGCCACGGCCGGGAAAACTGTTTACAGGAAACGCTGCTCCGGCTGCCACGGCCAGACGGGCGAACCCAAGAAGGCCATGGCCAAGATGCTCAAGCTGCAGCTGCGCGCCCTCGGCTCGAAAGAGGTGCAGGCGAAGAGCGATGCCCAGCTGCGCAAGGACATTGTTGAAGGCACAGGCAAGATGAAGCCCGTCAAGAAGCTGAGCGCCACGGACGTGGACAACGTGATTGCCTACGTGCGCACCCTGGCCAAGAAGTAGAGCGGCCCTTCGCTTGGCTAGGTTTCCGCCGGCCCCACGCAGAGCGCGTGGGCCAGCCGCTAGATTCGGCCAGAAGCCCTTTGCCGTCTGCACCTTATAGTTATAGTGCGCTAAAAGAATCTCGTGCGAGGCTTTTGGGCGGCATCTCTGAATTCGTGGAACTATTCTTCTTTTGAGCGAAGCTGGGAAGCGATGGTAGCGTTGAGCGCGCCCAGTAATTCGTCCACGCTGACTTCGCTACGCTGCGCAACCACGGTCACCGAACAATCCCAGCAGGACGGGCGCACACGAAATCGCTCGAAAACCCCCTCGGTCTCCGGATACCGGTTACGGATGTCCCGAACAATCATGTCTCGGCGAATCAGATCAGTGAAACGGAAGCTCACGGCTCCTCCTTTCGGTTGCCCTTGGCTGGTAGACACACGACGGCTCTTCATCGAGGAAATTCCTCGTTACGCCGTAAGCCCGGGCGCCCTGGATACGCGCGCCCCGCTGGTGCTGATTGACCAATTTGCATTGCATCACCCCAAGAATGAGCATTTCTATGTCCTTTGGACATCTTGAGGGCGATCAGCTAGATAGAAACAGAACAACCGCACCCAGGTGCGCGAGAACGCGCAGGCGTTGCGGCTTCTTGCGCAACCAGAACGGGATGTCAACCTCCATGCAGAGGGCTTGGTCTGATATGCACAGCGGGCAGGGACGCTGCATTTTCCCAGTGGGTGAGCTGCAGGCGAGCCAGCGAGTAAACCGGTATCGGGCCAGCACGCTATCGTTCTAGCCAGCATACCCAGGGTAGGGTTCCCGCACCGGAATTCAATGCCGTCCGTATAGACAAAACAGACCTAGCTTCCCCCAAACTTCTTCGATAAGTCACCATCATCGTGCAGCAGTCTGTCCAAGTCTTTGAGTACAAGGACGCTTGCCTAAGATTCAGTGAGTAGGTCCCCATTAGCTTCCGACTGACAGTAGCCCACTTGGATGTATAACGCGCTAACCGGACAAGTGCCTGGATTCCCTTTGGGGAAGTACGCCTGGCGCAAAAGGCTGGATAGTCCCCAGTAACGGGCTAGTGCTTACCAAGGAAAACTGGGAATCGGCTAGTCTGTCTTCTGCGTAGTTGCATACGAAGTGTTGTCGGGGTTCAAACTGTCGGCCCGAAGCGCCACTTCGCGGGGGGAGCCAATTCGCTAGTTATTTACCTGGGCACCTTAGATTTCAACATCCGGTACTTCTCGTACTGTCGCGAGTTGGCATACATAAACGGCAGCCCCTTCTTCACGCCGAGTTCTTCGCGAGTGTAAAACACCATGTTGTACACGTATGCGATCCTCGGGTCCTTCTTGCCTTCGAATGCCACCGTTATATTTATGCTGTATTGCAGCGGCTGCCCCCGAAAGTTCTTCTTGGACACAGCCCAGTCGCGGGCCGTGACGCACGCAGTCACTGGGATGTGCACGTCGTCATACTCGGGCTTGCTCCAGAGCTTCGCTTTTTTGAGATAGTTCAAGGCTGCTGCAGCCAGGGCAGCAGGCCTACCCGGACCGGCAAAGGCAGCGTTGTGCCCGGGCCACGTTAACTTTTTGAGCGCTTCTACCCACTCCGGATAGGTTTCGTCGCGGGCCACCTGGGCTTGAGCGATGAAGTCATCGTAACCACCGTCCGGGTCGAATGCTTTAGCGATCTTGAAGCTGTTGAGAGCCCGTTCGGTATAATCGAATTTCAGTTCTACCTTGGTAGGATCAGGATTGGTCATTCGCTTCCAGCGCATGTAAGAATAGCGGCCTCGCTTGACGGCCCAGTCCACATAGGTCTTTTCCTGCTTCGTTACGTCAACGTTTGCGAGAGTGCCGTACGATATGACGAGGTCCAGGGAGACATCCAGTGGTTTCCGGACCCCTTTGAAGGATTCGAACACGTCGCTGTGGGTCTTCCCGTAGCGTTGCTCAAAAAGGTTCCAGAACGGAAGGAATGCATCTTTCCACTCGCGCCATTCCGCGATAACGGTGGCACCTGCTTTGATGAAATAGCCCTCAGAACTCAAGCTATCCCTGAATTTGTCGGCCAGTCGCTCGAGGGTCACCCAATCTTTCGCGGCCTGGTTTTTGTCGATCACACGCGCCTTCCAGGCCTCCTCCTCAGCCTTCTTGGCAGCCCGTTCAGCCTCCTCGGCTTCCAACGCTGCTTTCCTCGCGGCCTCTTTCTTCGCTTCCACTTCAGCAACTGCCGCCGCAAACACATCCACTTTGGCCTGGATTTCTTTCTGTCGTGCCAGGGCGCCGGCAATGTCCGGATGATCTATGGGAATCTGATCGCCGTACATCTTCACGATTTCAGCCATGTATCGGTCGGCACTCCGCAACTCGTATTCCGCCTGTTCTGCACGCCACTTATCGGAAACATTGCTTTCCTTGGTCAGCACTGTCTCTGCAGAGTCCAGTCTCTCGTGAAAATCTTTCAGGCGCTTCGTCACACCATGCGGCAATTTGGTAGCGGCAGGCACGGCGCGGGATGCGGGCGCGGAAGGTGTCGACGAACTGGCCGCGCGAGCAGCTTGTCTCCTCAGGCGCCTGTCGACATCCCTGCGGTGCCTCGCGTATTTCTGTTCAAGAAGCTTCACTTTGCTGTTCGCGGGATCGGCTTCCTTAATCTTTCGAATGAGCTTGGCGACTTTATCAAGCAGGGCAGATGCCTCCTGATGCCTGCTGTTGAACATGTGGTTCTGTGAGATACGCAGATCGTTGTTGGCTTGCTTGATCAGCGCGTCGACATCAGCCGATTTCAAAGACGACCTTCCAACGAGCTTTTTCAATACGGAGTCCAGTTGTCCCTGAGCTTGTCTGAAGCCTCTATGACCCTGTGCCCAAGCATCCAGGGCTGCGAGGCAGAGGATTCCCGCAACGAGAACGAGGCAGAGCGACCCACGGGCCCACCCCCAATGAAGACCGGTTGGGCTCGGCATGATTAGCCTTCTCACTGATCGATTCCTCCAGGTGATGTTAGCTGTAAAGGCAAACCTCCCACAATTTACATACATGCATTATATGCCGCACCGTCAGAGTCAGCGAGCTACAGGTGGGCCTGTCTGGCTGCTCCCCTGGTCGTGCAGACCTTGTGAGTGTCTATCGCGTAGTCGAGTCGGTTCGGGCGGGTCCTCCAGGCCCTGTCTGGCCTCTGTCAGTCGGAAGCTAGTGAGGACCTATCTACTCTCAGCTATTGAAGTGACACTGCCTCCAGGTAGGCACTTGTCCGGTAAACCGACTATACGTCCAAGTGAACCCGGGATTGATAAACGCTAGCCCGTTAGTGGGGATCTATCTGGCATTGCGGCTGACAAGGAGGTAGGTTACTTCTTCGGGTTCTTTGCTGCGTGTTTGGCTCGGATGGTCTTGGCGCGGGCTTCCATTTTGGCCGCCTCGGCATCCCGATTCGTCTTCCGTAGAAGTACTGCGTAATTCTCCAGGGTCGTTGCCACGTCAGGATGCTCCGGCCCTAGGGCTTTCTCCAAAATCGCCAGCACCCGTCGGAAGAACGGTTCGGCTTCGGCATACTTGCCCTGGGCACGGTAGAGTTCTGCTAGGTCGTTGAGGCTGTAGATCAGCCGCCCGTCCAGCTCCCCAAACTTTTCCGCTTCCTTGAGGGCAACCAGCAACAACTTCTCAGCCTCGGCGTACTGGCCGCTCCGGTAGGCTTTCCCACCGGCCTCGCTGTACTTCGCCCAGGCCGTGTCATCGGCCACGGCAAAGGACGCCAGACACAAGATTCCCAGTAGCAGCCAGCCAGTTTTGGCCTTCGTCATCATCGAGGACTCCTCCAGCAAACGGTAGGGCAGCCGATTCTCCCACCTACCATGAGACTTCGAACGGCTTGCCTGCCTCCAATTCAATGACACCGCCTTTGCCCGAAGCTTCGCCTGTCGATAAGACTTTTCGGACTTCGGCGCCTCCAAGAGGATTTTCGGGGTCGGCCATCCGGCCCTCAACCATCTCGATCTTCAGGGGTCCACCTTCATTACGGATCGTGGCTCGCAATTTCAATCCCTCAATGTACGACGAGGCCAGGTATCTGTTATGGTCATCCTGGACCTTGAGGTCATGGCTCATTGTCTGGGTAGCCGGAGGCCGATACCGTGATTTTGGAGTACGAGATGCCACTCGGACTCGAAACTCTGTTCCCACAGGGCCCGACCAGCGGAAACCCAACACCCACGGGTTGTTGGGGTCGTCCTGGCTGGCATTCCCGGGTTGTGCACCACTACCTTGTTGGGCCGAAGCTGCCGGATTCGCCTGCTGGCCCGAGGTGCTGGTCTCATCGCTTCCGCCGCACCCTACAAGAACCGAGACCAGCAGCAAAGGAAGCACCTTTGATAAGTTCCTCATGTTCCCCTCTTTCATTGACAAGGTTACCCGGCCTTCGACCCGGCCGGGGACTGACTGAGTCCGTCATCGTTTTTCGCCGACGACAGCCAAATCCCGCCCGACGGCCTTCACAAAGCCGCGCGGATGCGTCCGCACAGGACCCTCAGGATGCCACGCGTCACCTCCATGTGGTTGGCCATCAACCTGAGGAAGGGCGCGCTAGAGAGCTTGAAAAGCTGGGTCGGCTCAAGCGCAGTGACCGAGGCTGCGCGTTGCTCGGGGTCCAGAGCGGCCAATTCGCCAAAGATCTCCCTGGGTCCCAGCTCGGCGATGTCGCGGCCGCCCGAGTGGACCCGAATCCGGCCGTCGATGATAATAAACATGGCCGTTCCCATGCCACCCTCGCGGAGGATCTCTTCGCCGGGCCCAAATTCCATCTCCTCCAGGATCGAGGCAACCTCGACCAAGGCATCCGCGGGAACTGCGGAGAAGAGGTCAACGGACTTCAGGATCAGCACCCTTTCCAGTGTAATCCGCATCAGCTTCCTCCTTCGAGGTTGTCGGCCGCCCGTTCGGCATTGTCCGTTCGGGCATTGGGGTCCAGGACGGAAACCGCCCAGGCTGCGGTTTCGTGAACCAGGGGATTTGGATCGTCGATCACATCGCGAACCGCGTCCAAGAGTCTCGTGTCTCGGGTCTTGCCAACCAGGTAGTTGCGCAGGCCCGTGTCCAGGGCAACAGCAGGGCGTTGGTCATGACCTCGCGCTGCAAGCGTTCCCTGCTGGGGGATTCTCGGGGCACCCACTCCTTCAACCGTGCGAGCTGCTCTCCCGCCGGGATGTCGTAAAAAAGGGGAAGGGTCATCGCCTTCATGTCCTGGCTCAGCAGGTTGTCCACCACCTCGAGGCCGGTGGCGCGCATGTCGGCGTGATCGCTGCACAATTTCTCCTTGGCGTCCAAGATCGCCTGAGAGGGAAACAGAAAGGACAGGAGGGAAAGTATGCGGTCGCGGCCTTGGCGGGCTTCCCATTCGAGCGCGCTGGCCAGGAGGTCCATTGCCCTTGCGGTACGCCACTGCTCAAGCGCCGTCAGAACCCACACAGTACTCTGCACTTCCTGCCGGATGTTGTCGCGTATCAACGCGACAGTGTCACCACGGGCTTGGTAATTTCGCTCCGCCAGCTCGTCGAGCAGGGGATGCCGCACCCTTCGATTTGGGATGGACAGATAACCCAGCAACCGTTGTGTTGAGGCTTCGCTCCCGATCTCGCCCATCAGCCTGATCAGCAGAACGCGCTCCACGTCGGTGGTTCCCTCTCCATCGAACGCCGCCGCCAGCTCAGGAAGGGCGGGCTCGCCTAGGCTCACCAACGCCTTGAAGGCGAGTTCGCGCAAAGCGGGTTTTCTGAGACGTTCAATGATCGGCACGGCGAGTTTTGGGTTGCGGAGCTTGCCGGCGGCGACGATCACCGCTCGCTGCACACCGGTGTTTTCGTCGTCCAGGAGCGACAGGAGCGGATGATAGAAACCCGTGCTCCCGACGTCACCGAGAACTTCGGCCGCGAATTGCCGCTCTCGCGGGTCCGACGACTTCAGCAGCTCGACCAGTTTCGATCCCGCCAGCAGCACGCCCTCCAGCCCACCGTTTCGCAACAGTCCGACCATGGCGCCTCGTTGCACGTGTTTATCGGCCGAATCCAGATGGGGCAAAGCCACGTCTAGCGCCTCGTCAGCATGCAACACACAGAAAACTCTCACGGCGTCGCCCCGCACCTCACTGTCGCTTTCCGTCCCCATCAGGCCCAAGACGCGATCGGCAGCGGTGGTGATGTGGTTCGCCTCAATCTGCGCGAGCGCGTGCTTGCGGACGTTGCTGTCGGGGTGAGCAAGCGCTTTGAGCAGGAATTCGTCCAGCGACGGGTGCTCGGCCTGTTCCAGCAACTTGAGACCGGTAATCACCTCAATGGGCATGTCGCTGTTCAGTCTTTCTTC
This sequence comes from Terriglobia bacterium, assembly GCA_965223005.1. Lineage (GTDB taxonomy): Bacteria > Acidobacteriota > Terriglobia > JAJPHL01 > JAPKYU01 > CBDBKE01. Next base: position 1,575,248 of record CBDCVK010000010.1, read on the forward strand.
GAGAATCTGCTGGCTCGAAGCGTCATCGAACGACAGGAGCCCTCCGGACAAACGCCGCCGGCTGATGGCGCTGGTAAGCGCGATGACGTATTCGCGCCGAACCAGGAAAACACTCAGAACCGTCAAGCCGAGAAACGCCATGAGGACGTATGCCAGCCCGACGCTGGTGAGTTTCCATACCTCGGTCAGCAGCAAAATCAGGAACCCTGACAGCGCGATGGCGATCGGTTCGATGATCGATTCGCGTACCGCCTGCGCGCGCAGCCGGTCACCGGGACCAAGGGGCTGATAGAGAATGCGGAAGGTCGGCATTTCCAATGCCGACGTGGCGGCCTCGTGGACCAGCTTGGTGCCGATCAGGATCCACAGGAACGCGCCGGCCAGCGCAAGGGCGGCGAGTCCCAGTGCCGAGACGAGTCCCACCGTGGCTGCGGCCGGCGCCGCCACAAGGCCCGCAAGCACGCCAAACCGCGCCAGTAGACGGGCGGTGACCACGCCGCTCGCCACCAGGTTGACGAGGCTGAGGACGGCGAAAAAGATGCCGAAGAACCCGGCCAGCGCCGCCTCGTTCGTGTAAACCGACTCCACTTGATCGTAAAAAATGTAGTCCAGCAGGAAGAAGGAGACGCACGACAGCAGCGAGAGAATAAAGAAAGGACCCAGGAACCTGTCACGGCAAAGCTGCAGGAGAGATTTCCGGGTGACCACCTCTTCCTCCACGTCCTTCTGGGCGAAGTGATGCCCCTGCATCTTTTCCATGACCACCAGCATCACGAAACAGAGGCTGAGACCCACACCGGCGATCGGTATCAGGTGAACCGTTCCCGTCAGATCGACAATCCAGGGCATGCTGAAGCCACCCAGGATGTTCGCCAGAACATCTCCCGTGGCCACCAGCCCGAAGAGGCGCTTGCCCTGGCGCACGTTGAAGAGGAAGCCCGCGACCGCCCAGAACTCGATATGGATGAGGACCCAATACACGCCCTTCCAGACCATCACCGCCATCCAAAGCCATTTGCCCGGCGCCAGCAGTATGAGGAAGTAGAAGCCGGCCATGACTGCGATCAGGAAGACGAGCACGCCCTTCATCAGCGAAAGCGGCTTGACCCTTTCCTCGCATTTCACATAAACCAGTCCCACCACCACCGAGACGGCAGCCGTGGCGATGTAGACGTAGGGAAGGAGGCTTACCCCGTATTCGGAAAGGAACTTAGTGTTTGCGGCAGTCTCGAGAAAGAGGACCGACGTACCCGTGAAGAAGGAAGTGATGAAGAGCAGAGCGAGGGCCTGGCCCTCACCCGACCTGACGTCGAAAGCCGACAAGATGCTGCCCCGCAGATTGATCATCGACCTGGTCCCAGGTTTTAACCGGAATTTCCGATTTCAACTTTACCTTTGCGCACAATCATACGCCAGTCGCCCTTTGCGGAAAGCTTACATCGCCATGGCCGTGATGGGGGGGAACCGGCCCGTCTTGGCAGTTCGGATGACCTCCTTAGTGTGTTCCGGACCTCCCGCCTGCCGCGCTGCTAATACTCTCTGAGAGTGCAGTAATTCTCTGAAACGGCAAGAGTTGGCTCAGACTTGGCAGATAGGTCCCCACAAGTCGGTTAGCGTTTACCTATGCTGCCACGCCGCCCACTTTGCCGTATAACGCGCTAACCGGACAAGTGCCTTGGATTCCCTTCGGGAAAGCGCAAAGGATGGAAGGGACAGATCTTTGAAATCCTTCCAAATGTGAAATTATTGCCACCTGGAGAGGCCAGGACTAAAGCGGCAAGGTCCCGTAAGGATTCTGGCTGTAGGGATTTGAACTCCTTTTGCCTGTTGGCACCTCAACCTTTCAGTGCCGCTTTGGCCCTCGGCGAATCGGCTGGCACTACCGCCTTGCTCCCACAGGTAGGACACCCCTGATAACTGGCCCCGTGCCGCCAGACTGAGTAGATCAGTCCAGGGACCAGGAAGCAGAGCCAAAGTACGACCTCGACCCCTATTGAGCCCGGCATTACCCGCTTTGGGGAACCAGCCACCTCGCAATCAAGGCAGTACATTTTCTTAGCCATGTCTTTAGCCCCTCTATCGGTTTGTATGTGCTGGGAATGCGCTAACAAACCAACTGTCGAACCGCGTCCTACTGCCCGCTGCCTACTCTGTCTCGGGAGTGGAATTCCGAGCTTGCGCGAAGCCCTGGCCTCGGCCTGGGACATAGTCTTCTGTTCCATTCACCCACAGGGTCCATCAGACAGTTCCGAAGCTATGTTGCTTATAGTCGATTTGTTGCCAAAAGTCCACAGGGCATGATGACCTTTGATGGCCGAAGATGTTCGTGCCCGCTTCGGGCGAAGACTGCGCAGGCTCCGCACAGGGAGGGGCTGGACACAGGTGGAGCTAGCGGAAAAGCTGGGTCTGGATCGGAGTTATCTTGCAGACATAGAGCGCGGCAGACGGAACGTGTCCCTGATGAATCTTGAAATCATTGCCAAAGGTTTTGAGCTGTCATTGTCACAGCTGCTATCCCAGGTTTAGGAAGTCCCAGTGATTGCACCGCATAGGACGCGGCTTGTGGCTTCCGTGAAAGGAGTCGCGGTCCAAGAAGGCTGAGCCCGCTACGGGGGAAGGAAGAGGACACGAAGGCACTGGAACGGGTTGGCTCGGCACCGGATTCTTTCAACGGAAACCCCTGTTTGGCTGGACGACCTGACCAACCCACAACCGTTCGTCGCTTCTAATCATCTCAGAAAACCATAAACGGTACCCGTGGTCTAGCCATCGCGCCCACCAGCGCCCCAGCAGCGGCGTTTGCCAGGTCATCATGCCCGCCTGGGCCGTGGTCCACGGTGTCCCTTCCGATCCGGGAAGTCCGGCGCTCCAGAGAGCGCAGTTGCGCCAAGAGTCGAATGTTGTCCAGTAGCTCTACCTTGCCGCTGTTGATGGCGGGCAGAAGTTCCAGGTAAAGCTCGCTTTTGGTCTTGTCCGCCGGTTTGTACTCGATTCCGTGCTTTCGGAATTGCTCCCTGGGCCATTCGCCACCGTACCTGTCACCAGTTACCGTACTCAGGCGGTAAGCCTTGAGTACTCCGGCAAACTCAGAGGCAACGGCCTCTGGCGAAAACGGCGGTTTCTGTTCCCTCACCACGTCTAGAACCGCCGTCCCGTTCTCGCTGTGAGCTATTGCCAAGGTCATACTGTCCTGGCTGCCACCAGAGGGGTCAACAAAGCCGAAGTATCTGACTTTGGAAACACGAGGAAGCTCATACCTTCCATCGACTACCACAGCCCCAACCGCCTCCGCAGAAACAAAGCCCTCAATATCACGCCGGAATTGGGCGCCGTATTCTGCCTCTGCTGCTGATTCATCCTGCGCATAGGCTTCTGCGATCACCTGTTCGTCAACCGATGGATTCATGCTGCGAGTGTCAGCATGCCAGACCAGCACCGGGTCTCCGTCTTGGCCGTAGTGCCGCCGGTAGGCTTCCCATAAAGCCCCGCGCCTTGCGTAGGGCGAAGAGATGCACAACAGCAGGGCATCGGGAACCGTCGCCATGCCGGGGCGTAGCCCGTTCAGGATTTCCGTGTCGGGATTGGCTGAGTCTTCCGAGCGCCAGAAGGCAATTTCATCGCAGATGGCCCCAATCACCGTGTAACCCCGCACGGCCCGGAAGTTCGCCGTGTGAACTTCGATGGTCACGCAATTGGTAAGGTGGATCGTCTCTCTCGTCCTGGACTCCACCATTTGCACCAGCATGGACACGCCGTCCAGTAAACCAGCGATGTAGCCAAAGACATGCCGCGCTTGTTTTCTGTCGGCGGCAATCACCATCACAGTTCCTCGCTCGCCCGGGGCCAAGATCTTTCGGTAATCGCGAAAGCAAGCCAAGAACACCGCTACCAGCGCCGCAATGCGGCTCTTGCCCCCGCGCCTGCCTACCACTAGCCAAGCTTCCCTGGTGGGCAATTCTGGAGCCGACGTGCGGCGAGTATGCTGCCGGTATATTCTCAGGTCGGCCCTGTGGATCGGCAAGCCAAACAACGTCGACAAGAAACCTTTCCAGACGTCCCAGCTTTTACCCTGGAACCACGGGCCGAACAGGGCCTGATCCCGCGTCGCGTCTAGGATTGTCAGACCGCTTTTCACTGCCCGCCACTTCGCAGGACCCAAGCTTCTTTTCTGCATCGTGGGGAGCAGTATGCCCTTGGCAATCCACGCCTCACCCGTTTTCTGAGCGCGGCTCCACAGTTCCGACACTTCTCCCCATCTACCCTAGAACGTTTTGGAAAACGTTCTAAGGCCCCTGTCACATGCTCCCCACTGGCTACTACCTTTCTGGAAGCCGGGCGGGCTGCCGGGGGCGATAGGAGGATTGACGCCCCCTATCCCCCCTTCGCCCACCCAAGCGTGGATTTCCCTCCGATTTGCTCTCAAGTTCGGGCTTGGCACTCCTCTTCCCCTGATAATTCTCCGCGATGTATTGAGCCAGCGCCGGGATCGGCTTCGTCTTTCGCTCTAAACCAAGCTGCCCCAGGATGCGGGCCAGCGAATCAACAAGCTGTTGGCGCTCTCGCAGCACCGGCAGGACCGACTTGCGCTTCCGGTTCACCAGAGACTCTTGCTCCATAATCCAGGCGTCCAGACTGTCCACATACAGCCGCGTCCTGACCGTCATGTCCACCAAGGCCATTTGCTGGGCGCTGACATCCTCCTCCCCGCCCAGGTCCGCGAGAAGTTCACGCCGCCAGGCAACAAGGGCCTGAGCCGCCGCCGTCCGCCGATCAATTGCCTGGAGTCCCCGTACCTTCACCTGGGCCTTCAGGGCGTTCAGACCATGCCTGGAGTAGGGTCTGCGGTCGGTCATGACACATCCCCACCGGTAGAGATTCCTCCGGCGCCGTGGCGTGAGGCCAAGTGGGGTGAGACCAAAAGGTGGGTAAGCTGTTGAACCGCTAGCAGCAGTTCTTTTGCTTCCGGCCCCGGAGCGAGACAGAAAGTTCGATACGTGTCAACGAAGGGGAGCCAATCCTTTCAAGGACTTACATCAGAACTGTCTTAAGGCTCGTGGTAGACTGTAGCGGAAACTGTAGCGGGTGCGTGCTGCTTCGGTCCCTCCATGGCTGCCAGCCTGCCCCTTCTCAAGCTGCTGCCTAACGCGGCTGGATCGTTCATTTTTTCTGCTCACCCATATTATCCACTCGCTCTCCCGGGCGCTTTCCGGGACGATCTAATGCCCCCACGCATGCCCTCTAGCGGAAGCGTGCGACCCCACCTGGGCCAATTCTGCTCGAAAGACGCCCATTCCTCGTCTCGAACTCGCCGCTTGGCGCTTTTCTTCTCCTTGGGGGAGCAATTCAATGAATCGCTGATAAACATTGGGATTAGGCCGAGCCACTATTCGTTAGTCGCAAATCAGGAAACACCAGGGAAAGTAACATAGTTTTCGCTTCCATCACAGGGGGTGGGGGTTGCGCTATCTCACAATTCTTGCCAGCTGGAGGACAAATCCAACTATTTACTGGAGCGCAAGAACTCTTTCCTGAAGGATAAGTAAACGCTAAACGACTTGTGGGAACCTAGCCATTGAATCTGAGGCAAGCGGCTTCTACTCAGAGAGTTGCAGCCCAATCAAGCTAACAGCTCGAACACGGCTGCGGCTGAGAGTGAAAACCCCACCGAAACCGAACTCTTTTTTCGATTCGTTGCGCTGAAGCAGGAGGTGGAGAGGCCTCGCTACTTTGATTTCCATATGAGCCGCGCTGGTTCTGCTTTCGCCAAGTAGTTTACAGCGCCGCACGAAGTGCCGGCGACTCGCGCAGGTCAAAGTGGGGATTGATCTCGACTGCGCGCTGCAGGTATTCCTTACCGCTCTCAGTTTCTCCGGCTTTCTGGAAAATCTTACCTGCGTGGTAGTAGAGGCGGGCGTCCTGGGTGCCTAACCGCAGTGCCTGGCCTATGGCCGCCGTGGCTTCCTCGATGAGCCCGGCCTTGTAGGCAGCCCAGGCCAGGGTGTCGAAGGCGGCGATGTCGCGGGCGGTGCGCAGGTCCTGGCGCATCCAGTCAAGCGCCAGGGCGAGGTTTCGGTCGTGGTCCGCGTAGAAAGTAGCCAACTCATGCCGTGCCATGTCACCCTGGTCCAGCAATAACCGCTCGGCGCGGCGGTACTCGCGTTCGGCCGCTCGCGCCTGGCCGCGCCGACTGTAGATATCTCCAAGTAGAATGTGCGCGTTGGGGGCGGCCCAGCGGGTCGCACGCCGGACCAGGCGGATCGCCTCCTGGTCGCGGCCGCGGGCGGCGCTCACCCGCGCGCGCCCCACCAAAGCTAGTTGAGAATCGGACCAGGCGCCGAGCGCCTGGTCGTAGGCGTGTTGTGCCGCGTCCAAGTCGCCGCCGCGGAAGTACAGGTCTCCCAGTTGAGTTAGGCACCAGGACAGGTTCTCCGGGTCGCGCGGGCTGGCGGCGCGAACAGCCAGCTTCATGATCTCGATGGCGCCGGGGCGGTCTCCTAGCAGTTCGCGCAGGTGGGCTGCGCGGCTGTAGGAGGCGACGTCGGGACGTAATTCGACCATGCGCTGGAAGGCCTCAGCGGCGACATCGTAGTCACCCAGTTCGAGGTAGGCATCGCCCAAGGTGCCATAGTTCCAGGCGTCGTTCGGTTGCATCGCCTGCGCTTTGCTGGCCCAGGCCAGCGACTCTTGGAAGCGGTGCTGCCCGGCCAGGACCCAGGCCATCATTTTGGTGGCTGCATAATGATTGGGCTCCACCGCCAGGGCCCGTTCGGCGGCCTGCTGCGCCTTGCTGTACCACTGCTGGCCGCCGGCGGCGCGCGCCTTCCGCATGTAGGCGCCGGCGAGATCGGAAAGCAGATCGGTGTCATTGCCTACCTTCGCCAATCTTCGCTTCAAGATGGAGATGCGCTGCTCAATGTCGGGCGGAACAGAGGGCTGGCTGTCGCCGGCGGGGCGCGTCATCAAGAGGGCGCCCGAAAACAAGCCGAGCAGAAAAACCACGATGTAGAAACGTCTTCCAAACATGGTTACAGAGAAGGGTTGGCATGGACCCGGTCGCGTCCCGAATGCGGGGACGCCTGGTAAGGAAACGTTTCCAGGTACGGCCTGTCATTGGCATTAATCCCGTCGCCCACTGCTGGCGGTGAGAAGCCCTCGACCAGCACTCCCATCACCGCGCGGAGCACAATGTCGACGACGTCATCGCTGACGCGCCGGCCGTTCGGGTAGCCAGCGCCGTCGGCGGCAAGCCCTCCCAAGCGCCTGCGGGCGGAGGCGTCGGTAGGCGAAACGGCCACGTTCAGCCTCAGCAGGTCGGCGATGGGCCCCGGCGTGTCACCTGGATACTGAAGCAGCAAGCTGGCCAGGTCGTTGCGTGGGGGCGGGGGAGCGGGGACGCCGAACACCGCGTCCACCAAGCGGGCCAGCAGCGGGTCCAGGCCGAAGCTGGCATAGCTGGAATCGTTCTTCGGCTCGTCCTGGCTCCACATGTCCTTGAAGCCTGTGCCAATGACCAGCTCGTTGATCAACGGATTCCCCATGCGCTGCACCTGCTTGAAGCTGCCGAAGGAAATGGGCTTGCCGAGCGTCGGCCGGACGGTCACCAACGGGCGGGCCGTGGTGCCCCAGGTGCCGATGACCGCCGTAGGATCGCTCGCCGATGTCGGCGTCATTCCCGAGCTGGTCAGCATGCTGATCGGCGCTTCGATGGCGATCGACTGCACGTTAAACCCGGCGAGCATGTCGATGCCAAAAGCGTTCGTCGTGTCGTCATCGTCCTGGCCTGCACTCAGCACCGGCGTGGCGCGGAAGTTCAGAGAATCGAATGTCGCGCCGAGGTCAATGTAAAAGCCGTCGTCGCGCTGCCCGGCGAAAACGCGAACGCCGTCTCCCAGGTCATACATTCCCTGGGCGGCGAGCTGGTCGTAGTCGGGCATGGTGAGCGGGCCCACATTGGAAGGCACGGCAAAGAGGGCGCCGCCGGCGGCGGGGGTCAGCAAAGTGCGCGTAGCAGTAATGCCAGAGCCGCGCACCAGGGTCACCGAATAACTCTGCCGCAGGTTCAAACCCTCAGAACCGGGGCCGTCCAACGCGGTGATGGCGGGCGGCACCAGCGGATCACCCGGCGAGAAGGGTGGGGCTGTGCCGGCCGGGGCAGGAATGCCGTCGCCGGCGCCCACCAGACCCACGACCACATCGGGCGCGCGCACCTCGGTCGTGAACTGAACCTCGAAGGTCACATCCTCGATCGCGTCCCGGTTGTTGTCCACCTTAAACGAGTACAGCACATCTTCGCCAAAGGTGAAGTAGTTGGGACCCAGGCTGGGATCCTCCAGAGGGACCACGTTCATGATCATGGTGACCTTGGTGGGATCGTCATAGCTGACGAAGGCAAACCAGTCCGTAATATCCGCCACCGGGTCCTGAGAGATCAGCGGGGCTTCACGGTGACTGGCGGCCTGCGCGTCCCGCCTGCTGGTCGGAACCAACGGCCCGAGCACCAGCGTCACCACCAGGATGGCCACGACACATGACAGAAACGTTCGCATGTTCAATTCTCCTTTTCCTTCTCCACTGGTTTCACTGACCAGCGTGGTTTCACTGAATGGTGACTTGCACCGTGTTGCTGACTTGGCCCTCGGAGCTGACCACCAGATCCACGGTTCCCCGGCCGGCAAATTCCTCCGGCAGAAGGACGTTGATCTGGTCCAACCCGACAAAGACAGGATGGCTGCCACCGAATTCCACCGGGACTGGGACTCCGTCCAAGGTGACCTGGAGCGACTCGGCCACGTTCACCAGGGTTCTGCCTTCGGCAAGCGGAATGTCGTTGGTCGGGTCCGTGTTCGGGAGATTGCGGATGCCGGTGAGGAAGATGGCCAGCCGTGTACGCTTGTCCTCACCCGGGTTTTCCGGAGTGGTGACTGCGAAGGGCCCTCGCTCAAACGTGACCCCGTTCAAAATGGATCCCAGGCCACTTCCGGAAGCATCCTCGGTGAAGATGGCCGGCGACGCCGCCTGTACCTCAACCGTCCCGGTGGCGACGGCGCCGTTGTTTCCCGTCACCACGACCTCAGCAGTCCCCGCGGCGATTTCTAACGGCATGAGGAAGTTCACCTGGTTGGCGGAGGCGAAAAAGAGTTGCGCCAGCTGACCGCCGACCAGGACGGTGACCCCAGCCAGCGCGAGCGGAAGCTGCCCCTCCTCGTCAAACATGCCGGTCGCCGAGGAGCCACTGACGGCGAGGCTGGTGAAGATGGTGGCTACGCTGTCTTGGGCGATCGGCCCGCGGTAATCCGGGGCGCGCACCGCGGTGGCCCCACCTGCGGCCGCACCTTGCAAAGCAGCGAGTTGCGGCGCGGTGAGATTCTCCAGGCCTCCCCGGAGGGCGTCGATCGCCGCGGCCGTCACGTTTCCTGCCGACCCCAGTCTCACCAAGAAGGCTTCTTGCAGTTCCCCTGTACCGTTCCGCGCCAGCGATTGCGCTGCCGCCGCCAATAGGGCCTGGAGGCCTGCCAGCGCCGGTGCGACCGTGTCGCCACCGGCCTGCTGGATCTCCTCCTCGAAGGCCAGTCGGCTGGCGGCCACGATGAACTGCAGGTCGTCAATTTCGACGGCGGCATCTGCCATGGTGAGCTTTCCGGTGACCAGATCCACCAAAATGGTCTCAATGCGGTCTGCCACATACTGAAACAGAGCGTCGGGGCCCGCCGTGGCTGGCTGCGCTTGGGCGCGGGCCGTACCAGACAAGCTCAGCACCAGTATCAGCACTGGCACCAGCGCTGCAGCCGCGATTCGCTTGTTCATCGTCGTCTTTTCTCCTACCGGGTCTTGTCTCCTACCAATTGCGCAGAAGCTCCTCCCGCAACCGCTTTGCTTCCTCCGGGGTGAGCTGCCCTAGCTTGCTGATGAAATCCACGGCACTCTGAACCTGCCCTGCTACGGGGATCATGGGCTTGGGCTGATACACCACTTTCGGGCCAGCGCGGTCGCGGCGGTGCAGGATGATTACCTTGCCCCCGCCCAACACGTAGTAGTCCACCGGCCAGCCCTCGACCATCCGCCGCACGGCCCGCACCGGCTCCTCGTCTTGCAGTCGCACGGTCAGCTTGAGATCGGAAAAGTCGCCTTGCATCTCCAGGCGGCTGCCCAGCCGCCCGGCCAGCGCCTTCATGGCTTCCGGGAGCGGCACCGCCGTGGCGACCAGAGACACCTTTCCACCCACCAGCGCCAGCGCCAAGCCCATGGCGGCAATCCACATCTCTTGCCTCGGGGATATATACGGGGAAGACAGCAGAATCGGATTGCGGATTTCGGCAGGAAGTGGGCTGTCGTTTTATTGGAGGGGCACTGTGAGGAGGATTTGTCCGGTTGGGGCCGGCACGCCGCCCGGGGGCTCGTCACTGACGGCAATGGCCCGGAGGGAAGCGACCTCGATCGGTTGCTTCCACAGGTGGAAGGCGTTGCCTTCCGCATCCGGCTCGAAGACGCCGGCGGGAATTGGGGCGGGACGCCCGGCAGCGATCAGCCACAGCTCGTAGACGCGGCCGGGCGGCGGCGGCGGAAAGTCGGTAGCGAGCAGGACTAACCCGCCAGGCTGCAGGAAGATGCGCCCGGAAGGCTGCTGCGGGCCGAAACGGACCTCGCGTGCCTCGGGCGCCGTCATCAGACGCATGGCCTCGCGAAAGGCACCCAGACGCTGCAACAACTCTCGCTCGCGCTCCTGCAGAATTCGAGCGCTGGTTTCCGAGGATTGCAAATCGGCTTCCAGCGAACGGCCTTGCCGAAACAGACCAGCGGCGACGATCAGCAACGCAATGGCCGCAATGGCGCCGGCCGCAAACGCCCACCTCCAGAACGCCAACTTGCCAGGGGACACCCTCTCCAACTGCGGTCCAGCCTGGCGCAAGCTCGCAGCGGCTTTCAGGATGTCTGCGCGCAACCGAGCTGGCGGCTCGGCCGGCGGCACGGCTAGGGCCAGATGGGCAGCCAGCTCCCGTGCCTGAGCAACACCTGCTGCGCAGGTGGTACAGCCCTTGGCCAGATGTGCCTCAATCTCGGCCCCGACAGTGGCGCGCTCTTCCGGCTCCAGCGTCCCGAAGACGTAGAGTTCGTAGCCGTGCTGGAGTTCTTCGCAGGTCATGGCTTGAGCGTCTCGCGCAGCGCCTTCAGACCGCTGCGAGTCCAGGTCTTCACCGTTCCCAGCGGCTGGTTCAGCCGCGTTGCAATCTCGCTCTGTGTGAAGCCCTCGTAGTAGGCCATCTCGATCACTCTGCGCTGCGGCTCGGGCAGCGTGGCCAGCACCCGGCCCACTCGTTCGGCCGTCTCCAGGCTGCAGTGCGTGTGCGGGGAAGCTGGTGGCGCTTGGTCTTTCAAGGGCACGGATGCCGCGGCATCACGCTGCTGACGAGACCGTAACCGGTCAATGGCCCGATTCCGGGTGAAGGTGAGCAGCCAGCCGAGCAACTCGCCGCGCGATGGGTCGAAGGAGCCCGCCCGACGCCAGAGCTGGAGGAACACGTCCTGGGTGACTTCCTCGGCAACGCTGGGGTCTCCGACCACGCGCAAGGCCAGGGCAAACACCAGGCGCCCGTAGCGGTCATAGAGGCGACCCAGGGCCTGCTGATCGCCGCGCGCGGCGGCCGCTACGTCGGCCTGGTCGGTCTCTCCTTTACGGGCAACCGCCAGCGCCATAACTAAGAATACGGCGGGAGCGGCAGCCATGGATGGGCAAGGGTATCATGTCTCGGTGGGCTCGCGATGAAGCCCGGTTACCCTGATCACGCCATAACGCCTCGCTGCGATCGGAAAGTGGCGGAGCAGCGAAAATTTGCCAGCCGGAGCGCTAGCCGCCGGTGGAGGGCATCAGTCCCCCAAGCTGCCGTGCTGCTAGACTGTCCACAGGACAATGAAAGTCATCGTAATCGGCCTCGGCAGCGCCGGTGACGTTCACCCCAACGTGGGCCTTGCTCTGGCTCTACGCCGGCGTGGCCACCAGGTCCTCCTTGTCGCTGCCTCGATCTTCCATTCATTGGCGCAGCGCGCCGGTCTGGAGTTCGCCGGACTCGGCACCGACGACGAGTACTATGAGGCCATTCGCGATCCGGACATGTGGCATCCTCTCCGGTCCTTTTTTGTGTTGGCTCGACGCTTGATCCTGCCTTCGGTGCCCCGGATCTACGACCTCATTGCCAGGCTTAATGAGCCCGGCCAAACCGTCGTTGCCGCCCCGGGCACAGCGCTCGGCGCCCGCATTGCACAAGAGAAGCTCGGCGTGCCGCTGGCAACCGTGCACCTGCAACCGATCATGCTGCGCAGCACACTCGAGCCTGGTTGCTTTGGCTTTCCGGACATCATCGGTCACTTGCCGCGCCCGCTGAGGAGTGCTTACCTACGAGTGGTGGACCGGTTTCTCATTGACCGTCTCCTGGCGCCGGATACAAACGCGTTTCGCGCCGAACTCGGGCTGCCGCCAGTTCGCCGACTGTTCGATCGCTGGTTTCACTCGCCCCAGCTCATCATCGGACTTTTCCCGGAATGGTTCGCGCCGCCCCCTCCCGACTGGCCCCCCAATGTTCGTCTCACTGGCTTTCCACTCTGGGACGAAGGAGACCTGCGGCAACGTACTCCCGAGGCGGAAGAGTTCCTCGATGCCGACGATGCACCAGTCGTCTTCACCGCGGGCTCGGCTATGGTCCAGGGCAGAGAGTTCTTCCGGATTTCGGCGGAAGTCTGCCGCGCCAGCGGGCGGCGAGGTTTGTTTCTGACCCAGTATCCTGAGCAACTCCCCGTACGACTCCCCAACGGAGTTCGTCACTTCAACTACATACCGTTCAGTACGGTATTGCCGCGAGCGGCCGCCTTTGTGCATCACGGCGGCATTGGGACAACCGCGCAAGCACTCGCCGCGGGCGTCCCGCAGATCGTCGTTCCCTCAGCTCACGACCAGCCGGACAACGCTGTGCGCATCCGGCATCTTGGGGTCGGAGATTTTCTTCTACCGAGGGATTACAAGCCGGCTGCAGTTCTCAAATATTTGGACCGCCTACTCAGGTCGCCGGCAGTGAAGGAGAACTGCATACGGCGAGTCGGCGACGTCGCCGACAGCAGATCCCTTGAACAGGCCTGCGATTTGATGGAGCAGCTTCGATAGCCGACAAGTCGGTACGACACCCACTTCCCTATGAATCCACCGGAATTTATCCCAGGCTGAACTCCATCCTCTCGACTAAGGTGGAAGCACTCTTTCCTAAATCCACCATCGTCCTGGCCAGTTCGGTGGGCGATCCGGGGCTGCGAGCCGTTCAGGTAGAACTTGAGTAACTGCGAAACACCGCCTTCTCTGGATAGGTCGTCACTAACGGGCTAGTGCTTATCAATCCCGGTTTCAGTTGGGCGAATAGTCGGCAAACCGGTTGATATCTCTGTGCACCACCTTGGTGTTGAAGCTGGCTTCCGACAGGCGATGGACAGAACTTCAGGTCACAAGGACGCTAACTCACCTTTTCCTTTACACCGGCCGCGAGGCGATGGTACTCTTGCTCGCTGTTTCGCCAAGGTAAGGTAAAGTTCGGCCTGTTGGGCTGTGCTCGTTGCAGCCATCTCTATACGGAAAGTAGAGTTAGCGCCTGAGTTGATGACGAAATTGCTCCGCGGCCAGGATGGGCCGCGCGCCTCCCACCGAGGTTGGCGCAGTTGTTCGCGCCACTTGAATTCCGAGCAGCCCCTGGAAATTCCTCTCCATTGGTGGGTCGGCGTTGCTGTCGGAGGACGCGATCTGTTGCGGAGAGAAGAGAGTTGCACCATAGCCCCCTCTCGACCCACTCCCTCACCCTCATCCCCTATAGTCTCCGTGACACATGCGAATCAAGATGTTCAGTGTTGTCTTTCAACCTCGACTTGCTGAATTACGGCCGGGGCGGTTCATCTTTGTATATGAAACTAGCCGAAAAGCAGGGCACTAGCATCCGCACCGCTGTGATGCTGGGCGCCGGCGGTGGACACCGCTTGCGCCAGGTGACGAACGGAAAGCCGAAGTGCCTGGTGAACCTGTTGGGACTCACCCTGCTCGCGCGCAACCTGCGTGCCTTGAAGGAAGTGGGCATCTTGGATGTCCTCTTGGTGGTGGGCTGTCAGGGCGATGCGATTGAAGAGGCGGTGGGGCAGCTGGATTGCGACGGCCTCAATGTCCGCTGCCTGCCAACTCCCGACTGGAGGTTGGGCAATGGGGTCTCCTTGATGCGGGCCCAGGCGGCAGCGAGCGATGAAGCCCGCTTCCTTGTGTTGATGGCTGACCATCTGTTTGAGGTGAACACGCTGCGTGATTTCTTGCTCCGGGTCCCCGACAATGGTCACGCACATATGCTGGTGGATTTCTCCCCTAACGTCGAAGTGGATAAGGAAGACGCCACCTACGTCCGCGTTTCGGATGACGGTGAGGTTTGCGCCATCGGCAAGGCGCTGGAAAGAGACCACGGTGTTGATTGCGGCCTGTTTGTCTTCACCCCAGCCATCTTTTCGGCTCTGGAAACGTCTCTTGCTGCGGGAGACAATTCTCTTACCGGCGGCTGCCGCCGTCTCGCCGAGCAGCACGGCTTAGCCAACGTCCCCTTCAGGGAAGGGTTCTGGCAGGACATCGACACCCCGGCCGACTACCAGAATGCCAAGAAGAGACTTCTTACGTCTCTGGCCAGCCCCGGCGACGGCCTGGTCGCCCGCCACATTAACCGGAAATTCTCGCGCCCCATCACGGCTTGGCTCTCACGAACTGCGGTCACGCCAAATCAGGCAACAATTGCGTCTTTCCTCGTGGCGCTGGCGGGAGCTGTGCTGTTTGCAGTCCGAGAACCGCTATGGGCCGGACTGGCCGTGCAACTGGCGTCGATTGTGGACGGAGTGGACGGCGAACTGGCTCGGCTGAAACTAAGAACGTCGGCCTTTGGCACCCTTTTGGATTCTTTGCTTGACCGCTACGCTGATGGGCTCATCGTGTTGGCGATGGGCTACTACAGTTACACGCTCTCGCCCGGCTGGGCCCCGCTCTTAGTGACTACGGCTGCCCTGGTGGGTGTCCCGCTGTCGATGGCGTTCAAGGATCGCTACCGAATCGCCTTCGGTCGCTCCTTTACCAGTCAAGCCGACGACGCATGGTCTCGTTATCTTCTGCCCAATCGTGATGGCCGCCTGTTCGTGGCGATGTTGGGTGGGGTGAGTGGGTTTGTGCTGCCAGCCCTAGCTTTCACCGCCGTAGTATCACACGTGGTCTTTCTACGGCGACTATTGTTATTGCGAGTTGGAAAGTAGCTACTAGCTTTGCAAATCAACATCGGGCTCAACTGGTTCGTGGAGCTGAAGCGCCTCGTCCCCACCCGACAAAAGTGATCTGTCGCCTGGCCTCCGACCCGCGCTTCCAGGAACTGATGCGGCGCATGAACTTCCCGCCGTACGCTTGAGACTCCCTCCCGTGCGGTAACCTCGGTAGACTCGCGCTCGCGTGCAAGACAGGGCACGGCCCTGCCGCTATTGCACGGTGAGGGTGACGGTGTTGCTGGGGACGCCGTCCTGGGTGATCACCAGCGGGACTGTTCGGGTCGAGATTGCTGCCAAGACGGGGTTTCTTCCCATGATCGGCCACACGGTCGGCCACTACCCCATTCTGGAGAAGCTGGGTGGCGGCGGCGTGGGCGTCCTCTACAAAGCTGGGGACACGTTGCTGAACCGCAACAGTCGCGACAGGGCGGCGGGTGTGTGCTTTCGGGCGAGGGAAAGCTCAAATCGGAAATTTCGGCTCAAGGCTGCCGGAAGCCCATTGAGCCTCGTGATCGCGCAGTTGCCCGATATAGTATCTTAACGGTGACCGAAGAGTCATACTTGATAGGTTCTTGTGATGGCGGTGGGCTCGACGCTGTTTTAGCCCGAGCGCCCGAGAAGTGCAGAAACCAAAATGGAGGGAGTTTCGTATGCAGCCTTTGTATGATCCGGAAGCAGTGCGACCGATGTGGGAGGAGTTGGCGCAATGTGGCGTCACACCGCTTAAGACCGCTACCGATGTTGATGAGGCTCTTGGCAAGCCTGGAACCACGCTTATTGTCGTAAACTCCATCTGCGGCTGTGCGGCTGGAGGCGCCCGACCCGGGGTCACCCAGGCGCTGCAGGCCGCTGTCATCCCGGATCACTTGACCACGGTTTTTGCGGGGGTCGATATGGAGGCGACCCAACGCGCGCGCGAGCGCATGCCGGAGGTTGCGCCATCGTCGCCGTCCGTCGCCCTGTTCAAGGACGGCGCGTTTGTCTACGCGCTGGAGCGTCGGCACATCGAGCGCATGACGCCTGATGAGATCGCCGGAGAGCTTGAGAAGGCTTACCGTCAGCATTGCACTCGCAAGGGGCCGTCCGTGCCCGCCGATGTGTACGGGCAGGTAGTGCACGCGCGGCAGTGTGGATCGCAGATCCCGAGCTTTAGAGGCTGATACGGGACCATGTCCGGGTTGGTCAAGGAGGTGCCGTGCAAGTTCTCCGGCAAGCTCAGTCGGCCTCGGTGTAGTCACTGAATCGAATCCCGAACGCACCACCATAGATTTCGATTTCCACGGCATCAAGAAATTCGTCACCAGTCTCATGGTGGTCGAACTATTGCCCGGAAGAGCTCCCTCCAAGCCTGCACTTCCAAATCGCCGCACGAACAAATCCCCAGGGCAGAAAGCGTAAACCTCCTCCGGGACCATACAGGCGACCTGCGCGGCTTTGGTTTCGTGGAGATCCAGAACGCCGCGGAAGCCGAACGCGCCGTCAAGGGTCTGAACGGTAATGACTTTCTGGGTCGCGCTTTGGTAGTTGACGAAACCCGCCCCCGTCAAGGCGGTAGTCGCGGCTGGGGTGGGCGGGGCAGACGCCAACGCAACTGGTAGCCCTGTTTCAAAAGAAAAGGCTATGCCCTACTGCGGTAAATAGGCGGAATAGGCGTTGGCTACAGGTTCATCGCGCTGAGGCGGTAAGCTTCACCAGTCGGTCGGCCTCTCCTATCTTAACTTGATGATGAGGGGAAATGGGGAGAGAGTGCTTCACCGCGCCGGAGCCGTTCCCCTTCGAGGTCCAGTAATCCCAAGGGAGCGCTCTCGCGGATTGTGCTGGCGGATGTCGAGGGCTTTCTGCCTCAAAAGGCCCCATTCACCGGCAGTCAGCGTCATCGAGCAGCAAGAACGGTTTTGGGGCTAACAGGCATGTTATCAGGCAAGTAGCTGAAAGATATTGGAGGCGCGGGCCGGATTCGAACCGGCGCGTAGAGGTTTTGCAGACCTCTGCCTTACCACTTGGCTACCGCGCCACCTCCCGCGAGACGTGACCGACGCGGGCAGAAAAGCCCCCGTGACGGGGGCCGTGGAGAAACCCTGGAGCGGGAGACGGGATTTGAACCCGCGACTTCGACCTTGGCAAGGTCGCACTCTACCACTGAGTTACTCCCGCGCCAAAAATGATTCTACCGCCCTTGCGGCGCGGGGGTCAATTGTCATCCCGGCTCGCGCAGTTCCTCTGAGGGCCGCTCAACCGGCTGGCTCCAGGGACACCTCGCGCAGGAACTTTGCGGCTTCCTCCGGCGGTGTCGGATTAATGTAGAAGCCGGTACCCCATTCGAAGCCGGCCACCCGGGTCAGCTTGGGCATCATCTCCAGGTGCCAGTGATAATAGTCGTTGGGCGCTTCCTTCACTGGGGAGGTGTGGAACACCAGGTTGTAGCTGGGCATCTCCAGCACCGTGTCCACGCGCATCAACAGGTTCTTCAGCGCCCGCGCCAAGTTCTCGTAGAAATGCGTCTGCGAGTTCTCGAAGGCCGACTCGTGCTCCTTAGGCAGGACCCAGGTCTCGAACGGGAAGCGCGGCGCGTACGGCGCCACGGTCAGGAAGTCTTCGTTCTCGGAGATCACCCGAATGCCGGAATCCCGCTCCTGGCGGATGATATCGCAGTAGACGCACCGTTCCTTGTAGGCGTAGTAGCCTTTAGCCCCGTCCACCTCCTCGCGCACTCGCTTGGGCACGATGGGCAGCGCAATCAGTTGGGAGTGGCTGTGCTCGAGCGTGGCGCCGGCCGGTGCGCCGTGATTCTTGAAAATGAGAATGTAGCGGAAGCGCTTGTCCCGCTGCAGATCGACCATCCGGTCGCGGAAAGCCCACAGCACATCCTCGACGCGCTTTTCCGGCAGCGTCGCCAGCGTCTGCTCGTGGACCGGCGTCTCGATGATCACCTCGTGGGCGCCGATGCCGCTCATCTTGTCGAACAGTCCTTCGCCCTGCCGGCTCACGGCTCCCTCGATGCCCAGGGCGGGAAACTTGTTGGGGACTACGCGCACCCACCAGCCGGACGAATTCGGCCCGCTCCCATCGCTGCGGTAGGCCAGAATTTCCGGCGGCGTCTTATCTTCGTGGCCGGGGCAAAACGGGCAGAAGCCGCCTCGGATTTCAGCCGGCTCGACCGAAAAGTCGGTCGGCCGTTTGGCCCGCTCCGTGGAGATAATCACCCAGCGCCCGGTAATTGGGTCTTTCCTCAGCTCAGGCAACCGCTTCCTCCTCGGTAAGGCAGCTCGACGGCCATTCCTGCATTGCCGGCTATGGCATGCTTCCGTCGGCCTCGCTGAAGGCGTCGCGGAAGTGCTCCACTACGGGCTCGCCGCTCGCCCGCCGCCCTCGGTTTGGATGCGGATAGACGCTGACGACGTCGAAGCGGTAAGGCACCTCCAGATGGGCGCGACGCCGATAATCACGCGCCGCCAGCACCAAGTGGCGCCGCTTGTCCCGGTCCACGGC
Organism: Terriglobia bacterium; assembly: GCA_965223005.1. Lineage (GTDB taxonomy): Bacteria > Acidobacteriota > Terriglobia > JAJPHL01 > JAPKYU01 > CBDBKE01. Next base: position 1,594,043 of record CBDCVK010000010.1, read on the forward strand.
GTCCTCGGCCTGGCGCACTTCCGCCGACTGGCGCGTCTTGACCTCCACAAAAACCAGCGTCTCGCCATCCCAGCCGATCAGATCCACTTCCCCGCCGACTCCTGCGTGGCGATAGTTGCGCGCCACCAGGGTGAAGCCGCGGTCGCGCAGGTACCAGTACGCTAGCTCTTCTCCCTGCGCTCCGAAAGCAGCCTCCGCTCCAACCCAGCCGGCTTGGCGCAAAGAACCGAGCGTGCGGCGGAGCAGGTGCGGCCAAATCACGGGGCTCCTCCGTTACGGGACCTTATAGGTGGCAACATGCCTCCGCCGTTAACCTCATTTCATTGTACCGTGCTCGCGCTAGGCCCAACCCGTCCACGACGCCTATTTCAGCACCTCGAATTCGAAAGTGAGCACCTTGCCTCGTACGATGTAGCAGAGGTAATACTCCCAAAATCGCCGAAAGCGGCGGGAGCGGTTCACCAGGCATTCGAAGCCCAACCAACGCCACAGCGCGAGCAGCCGCACATGCACACGCCTTTCGAGCAGCTTCTGCCGGGTGTAGTAGCCGAACCCTCCGTGGTCCTCGCCGAAGTGGCGGAAGCTGAAGCTGTTCAGGTGCCAGCGATGCGTAGGATCACAGAAGGAGCTGAAGTCGGTGTAGTGCGGGGTCACCACGACGATTCTGCCACCGGGCCGTGCCAGCCGGTGAAACTCCTTCATGGCGGCCAGCACATCGGCGACGTGCTCGATGACGTGTATGGCCCGCACCTCGTCAAACTGGCTGTCCGCAAACGGGTAGGGCGGCCGGTCCAGGTTGCAGAGGACGTCGGCCGCCGTGTCCGGATTGTAGTCAATGCCGATGGCGCCGGCATACTTGTTGCGCCCACAGCCCACGTCCAGGATCAGCGCTTGAGCCGGCATCAGCCGATGAGACCAGTTTCACTGCGAGGAACGCGAAGACCGCACCCCCTTCCCAATTATACCCTGCACTCAAAGTCCACCCTCGACTGGATACCAGCGGGGCAACTCTCAGGCCCAACCTTCAATTCCCTCAACCTCCAGCCTAACCACCGGGGGACGCCATCAGCCTCCAAAGCCGTAGCGCACCCATATAGGCGAATAGCAGCAGGGTGATGGTCAGAAGCCCGTTGGTGAACCAGCCGCTTCGAAACTGCGCCCCCACCCAGCGAAGCCGGTTGTTCATAAGCAATAAGGTCAGGGCCAGCAGGGGCATAAATAAGGCGCCCATGATGGCATAGCCAACTTGGATACGCTCAACGGTGACCCACAGAAGCCCCAGCGGGACCACCGCAATCGCTACCTGGTAGGCACGGTAGGCCCGGGTTTGAGAAAGGTTCTGCGAAAGATCCACACCTGGCTGGGAGCGGCCGCGCTGCAGGTTCAGAAAGTCGGCAAACAGATACGGCGCGCTTTGCCAGACACCCAGCAGGCTGGAGAACACGGCGCCCCAGAATCCCAGCAAGAAAACCCATTTGCCCAACGGACCCAGCGTCACCGCCAGCTCCTCGGCAAGCTGAATCGCAAGGCTGACTCCCTGGCCTTCCACCTGGATCCGCGAGCCGATGATGACCATCGCCATGCCAAACAGCGCCGTTAGCACGTAGGCCACCGCCAGGTCGATGCGGCAGAGCCGCACGCCGCTCTGCCCGGTGCGGCCTTTCTCGCGAATCCAGTAGCCGTAGGAAAGCAGGGTCACCGTCCCGCCGACGCCCCCAAGAATGCCCAACGTCCAGGGCAGGCCTCCCTCCGGGATGGTGGGCCTCAGGATGCCGCTTGCCACCGCCCCCCAGTCGGGCCCCACCAGCGCCGCCGTCACCAGGACGCACACAAACATTCCGCCGATGCAGACCGACATGACCTTTTCGAACAAGGCGAATCCTCCGACCCACACCAGCGCCAGGCCTGCCAGCGAATGAATGATGCCCCAGACAATCTTGGAGGTGTTCGCATCGCCCAGCGGCAGCAGCCCGCTCCCGGCCACGCCGCAGGCATTCACCAGAGCGCCGCCGACCATCAACGTCCACACAAAGAAGTAAGTCAGGAAGACCCACTGAATCCAGCTTCCCAGCCGGGTCACCCAGCCCTCCAGCAGTGTGGTCTCGGTGGCCATTTGCCAGCGGGCGATGCCCTCGTTTAGAGTCCACTTCAGCAACGCGCCCACCACGACCGCCCATAGGATCGCCAGCCCGACCTTAGAGCCGGCCAGGCTGGCAGTCAGCAGGTCACCTGCGCCCACGCCGGTGGCCGCCACCAGAAGGCCCGGCCCAATCACCCCGCGCCACGAAGTTCGCTGCCCCTCGTTCATTGCTCCAATCGTGGAGAAAGCACCCAAGCGGCCTGCCCGGGCCGTTCTTCACCCCGGTGTAGCATACAATGGCCGGTATTTGCGGCCCTGCCACGTTATCTATTACCGTCCAGCTCCGGTCTTTCCTTTCGGGACGGAGAGATCCAGTCCCATCTGGCCGGCAACGAGAAGCTGCATCATTCGGGAAAAGTCACTGGTGGCTTTATCCGTACCTCCAGCACCATTCCCTCCCATCACAAGGTTCGGGACCTGACGCTTGGCATACGCGTTCGCCCAGAGCTGCTGGGCTTGCACATGTCGCAGTGAACCTGAAGGTGGCCCATCCGACCGCGGTGCGTACGTATCTGTACGCCTTGCAGGAGACCACGCGCTATGCCAACGGGCGAAAATCGGTGGCCGCTTTCCATACCGAAGTGGCCTCCCGGTTCAGCATGGATCCCTGGGATGTCCTCGACGTGTTCAGCAACACCATCTTTGCTCTGGGAGACTTTGACCCCGCCACCGCCCTAGCGCTGTGGGAGCGCGAAGTGGTCAGCCTGCGCAGGGAATGATCCTGCGTCTGGCTCACGGGTTTCTGGAGGGCTGCTCGAGCGAGAACAGGGCGCGCGCCAGGCGCCGAAGTTCCGCGGCGTCCTCGACGCGTTCACGCCACCCAGTGGGAATCGCCTCCTCGCCCAGATAGGCGCCAGCCAGCGCCCCCGCCATCGAGGCGATGGTGTCGGTATCGCCGCCGAGGCGGATCGCATAAAGGACCGCACCGGCAAACGAGTCGGGATGCCTCAGGAATGCGTACAGGGCCGTGGGCACGGAGCGGAAGGCCTCGATCCCGTTGCCGAGTCTCAACGCCGCCTCGGGCGGAGGCAGGTCGGCGGGGAGAGATTCCATCGATTCCAGGATTTCGCGGAAAAGCTTCGTCTGAACACGCCGTGCCAACTCACGAAGCAGCGAGGGAGGGTGCAGCGGTTGCCCCGGCTCGGCCTCGAGCAGCAGAGCAATCGCGCAAGCCTGCAATACCGCACCGTCCACACCGCGCTCGTGAGTGTGCGTGAGCACAGCGGACTGCTGCGCCAGTCGCGCCACCCGGTCCAAATCTCGAAAGGCAAATAGGGCCACTGGCGCCACTCGCATGGCTGCCCCATTCCCGTAGGAACCGGTGCCGCCAAACAGGCTTCCTGCCGCCTGGTCCCACGGCACACCCTGGCGCATCAAGCCGAACACGTGCGGCGGCCCACCCCCGTAGCCGCGCCACGGCTCTTGTTCAAAGTTTCGGGCGAATCCCTCGGCGGTATGCGCGGCGTCGAAGCCCTGCTTTTCAATCAGCGACCACGCCAGCCCCAGGGTCATGTGCGTGTCGTCGGTGTAGCGAAGCAGGTCCGGATCACTGGCGAACTTTGCCAGTTCATCCGGGTCCACCGATCCGACGCCTTCGAACCGCGCCCCCAGCGCATCGCCGACCGCGACACCCAGCATCGCCCCGCAAAACCGGCCCTCCGTCAGCGTCTCAAGCCTCCAGCCTCCGGCCAATCTTGGGCCTCGCGTTGAGCTTCTTCCAGGCACTTGCTCGGGACCTTCACCGCGAGGTCCGCCTGGGCTCGGGAAGGGCAGGGCCTAGTCGCAGCCAAACAAGTTGGGGCGGGCCAAGGCAGGAGTTGCAGGCCGTGTCATTTCCGCTTCAACCGGGGACCTTGCTTGGTGTCTTCGACGACGACTCCTTGCGCGAGCAATTCCTGGCGAATGCGGTCGGCCAGGGCAAAATCCCTAGCTTGGCGGGCCTCCGCTCGCTGCCGTAACTTCTCTTTCACTTCTTCTGGACTCAGGCGGACCAGCTTCTGGGCTTCTTGCTGCTGCTGTCCCGTCTCGTTCCCATTAGGAATCGGAGGCGGAACAGTCTCCCCGGACGAAGCAAGGGCGGCGTGCCTGCTAGGAGGCCCAGGGATCGGCTGGTTTAGCGGAACGAGCGAGTCGAGAGGGACTTGGGGTTCCAGGACGGCAAAGATGTGGTCGAAGTGCTTCAGTAGGTCCAGCGCCGCCGCCACGTTGCCGGCCCCAAGCGTGCCGGTGTCAGCGGCGGTGTTCAGCTCGCGCACCGCTTCGAACACGGCTCCGAGGGCGGCTGCGGTGTTCAGGTTGTCGTCCAGCGCCGCTTCGAACTCGGCGGAGGCACGACGCAGCAGGTCGGCGGGTTGCTCCGGCTCGCCGGGCGGGAAGGTCTCGGTGCTCAGGCGCAGCCGAAAGTTGCGCAGCCGCTCGATGGAAGCCGCAGCCTGCCTCAACCCGTCGAAGGTGAAATTCAGGTGCCGCCGATAGGGCACCGAGGCCAGCTGGTAGCGGATGGCCTCGGGGCTGTGTCCCTTATCGAGCAAGTCGCGCAACGTGAAATAGTTGCCCAGTGACTTCGACATCTTGCGCCCTTCCACAATGAGATGCTCGCAGTGCAGCCAGAAGCGCACGAACGGGCGACCGGTGGCCGCTTCCGACTGCGCGATCTCGTTCTCGTGGTGGGGAAAGATCAGGTCGGTGCCGCCGGTGTGGATGTCGAAGCTTTCGCCCAGGTACTTCATGGACATGGCCGAGCACTCGATGTGCCAGCCCGGGCGGCCGCGGCCTAGCGCCGTGTCCCAGGAGGGTTCGCCTTCCCTGGCCGCCTTCCACAATGCGAAGTCGCGAGGGTGCTCCTTCTCGTACTCCTCCACGTCCACCCGCGCGCCGGGCAGGATGCCGGCGACATTGAGGTTGGACAGCTTGCCGTAGTCGGGAAAGTTCGAGAGGCGGAAGTAGATAGAGCCGTCGCTGCGGTAGGTGAATCCCTTGGCTTCCAGTTTCTGGATCAGTGCCACCATGTCCGGGACGTGGTCGGTGGCCCGGGCAATCCGCTCGGGCTTCTCCAGCCGCAGCTTCTCGATGTCCTCGAAGAACGCCTGGATGAAGCGTTCGGTGTATTCCCGAAGGCTCACTCCGGCCGCCGTGGCGTTGCGGATGGTCTTGTCGTCCACGTCGGTGATGTTCATGACGTGGTGCAACTGGTAGCCCTTGACCTTCAGGCAGCGCCGCAGGATGTCCTGGAAGACAAAGGTTCGGTAATTGCCGATGTGCGCGTAGTCGTAGACGGTCGGCCCACAGGTGTACATGCGGACCAGGTTACCCTCCAGCGTCGCGAACTCCTCCTCGCGACCTGTCAACGTGTTGTACAGCCGGAACGCCATGTAGATAGCGATGTTAGCACACCCGGCTGGCTGGCTCGAACGCCGGGGCGCTCAGCCGGCCCGCTGCGCCGTGAACGGGGTGCTCAGCCGGGTCGCTGCGCCGTGAAATAGCTGGCCCACAAGACGAAGTTGCCAGCGGCATACTTCCATCCGGAGGGCTTCAGCATTGCACGCAAAGGCAACTGGAACTGGCGGCGAGTGCGATGGGCGTGTGTCACGTGGAACTGCCGGTTCAGCAGTCTCGCGGCGGCCTCATGGGTCCAATGGTGTGGATGCAGCCGATCTGGCCAAAGCAACGGCAACACGCACGCCGGAAAGCTGTGCACCATTGCCAGCAGCGTTCCGTGCGGGCGCAGGACGCGGTGGACCTCGGCCAGGGCCGCCTGCGGATCGCGCATGTGGTCAAATGCGTTGAAGCAGATGCACACATCTACGCCTGCAGCAGCCAGCGACAGTTGCGGCTCGGCCAACGGCAGGCGTCCGCGGTATTCGACCAGCAGCGGATCCAGGCGCACTCGTGCCCCGGCTTCGGGCAGGAAGTGTACCAACCCGACCGGACCGCAGCCCACATCCAGCACCCGGCGACCGGCAAAGAAGTCGGGCGGCAAGGCGAATTTTCTCCGCTCGCCAGCCCAGTAGCTTTCCAGGTCCAAGCCCTGGTAGGCAGGAAGTTCCCCCCAATGCTCCCAGAAATCCAGCTCGCGCCGTTGGGCTTGGCGCCAGCGGCGCGCGGAAACCGATGCAGTCATCAAGCCGTTGAAGTTTTGCGGACCGCTGCCCGGGGATGTTCCCTTCTCCCTACACATTCCCCTATGCATTCCCCTGCCCAAGCGACCCGGCCAGGTCGGCCAGTTCCCTGATGCGCTTGTTCTTTAGCGTGAGGCGCCTTCGGGCTAGGAGAGCGCTGAGCGGACAACCTTCTCCGTGAGCTGGAAGGCGCGCGAAGCGACCGCCTTGAGGTCGGAAGCATAATCCTTGCCTTGGATGCACTCCACGTGCCAGAACCCGTCGAATCCTTTGGCGTCGAGGACCTGAACAAATTCCTTCAACGGCAGTTCTCCTTCCCCGGGCATGATCCGGTCCAAGTCAATGCCCGGGTCGCTCAGGTCCGCTGGAGCATCCGCCAGATGGACAGCAATGATCTTGTTCAGCGGGAACGCCTCAAGGTCTTTCAAGCTTGAGGAACCGGCGTAGAAGTGATAGCTGTCGATCGTCACACCGCCATTTGAGGCGCCGGCAAGGTCCACTATTTCCCAAGCCACGGCGAGGCTTTTTAACTGGGGGCTCGGCCCGATAAACTCCAGACCCAGAGGCATCCCCAGAGTGTCCGCGTACTGGCACAGTTCCCGGAACCCCTGGGCAGCCTGGCGCACCTCTCCCGTTTCAAAGGACCCGACGATGCTGGCGTTCTGGCAGCCGGCGGCATGCGCCAGGTCCAGTGAAGACTTGGCGAGGGACAACGCGTTTTGCCGAGCGCTGCCACTGGCGAAGGCCCAGCCCTCGGCCACGAATGTGCATCCCGTCAGGGGCATGTGGAGCTTCTGCACGAGCGTCTTGAGTTGCGAGAGGGCGCCGCGCTCTTGGTAAAAGGAAACCAGGTCCCACCAGCTTGTCCCGACGCCACCGAAGCCGGCCTTTTTGGCGATACGCATCTTGGTTTCCAACGGGCTGCTCGTCGGAACCCGGCCTTTCATGAACCACGGGAAATACCAGCCGATGACGCGGTGATCAATAAAGGAAAACTTCGGTTGCTTCATTGGCTTCGGTTGTTTCATTGGAAGGATCTCCTCACAGCTATTTTGCCCACGCGGACATGCATGCCGGTCACGTTCGCCCGGTCCGCGCGTGAACACCAAGCCTGCTTTGACACGCTGGCCTGACTGGGCGTTCCATCTTCCCACTTGTTGCGGGTCGGCCGCAAGATCGGCCCTCCAACCTTGGGTTCAACTCAGCTTGGTAGGTTTGCGCGGGGTGTCCGGGTCCAGGCCCTTGACGGCGGCCAGCGTGGCGGCGAAAAGCTGGCCGGGAACGATATAGGGGATGGGTGCGTACAGCTCCTGGAGCGCCACGGGGATGCGCAGCAGGCGCGTCGCCAACTTGTCCAGAGGCCGGCAGGAGATGACCAGGCTTTCTGCGCGCAGTTCCTGCAGCCTCCGGAGGATGTCGGTGGTGCCCTCTTGCGTCAGGCCGGGCGGCGCGAAAACGATCACCGGGAAACCGGATTCCACCCGTGTAGAAGTTGGCAAGAAAATGGCCGAAGAGAAGCGCTCGGCGACCACGTCGCAGGTTTCCGTGAGCTTCAGGGCCAGCTCCCAGGCGTTGGCGTAATTCAGCCCGCGGGCCACCACCGCCGCATGACGCAGAAAGCGGTAGCGCTCCACCAGGGACTCTACCTGAGAACGCAGCTTGAGCGCGCGTTCGGCGTGATCCGGCAGCCGCGCCAAGTCCTCCAGTACGATGCGTCCACCCAGCCCCCAGGCCAGCAGGTAGAGCAGGAGCAGCTGGCTGGTGTAGGTCTTGGTAGCCGCCACGCCGCGCTCCTTGCCCGCATGAACGAACCAACACTCGTCCACCAAGCCCACCATCGAAGACTTCGGCTCATTGGTCATGCCCAGGGTGTAGGCCCCATGCTTGCGACAGGATTCCAGGACCAGGTTGACGTCCTCATCCTCCCCAGACTGAGAGAGGCCGACCGCCAGCGCGCCTTCCAGCCGCAGCCCGCTGCGGTACAGGGTGTGTACCGAAGGCGCGCAGAGAGAGACTGGGATACCGGTGGTGATTTCGATCAGGTACCGGCCGAACAGTGCAGCGGTGTCGGACGTTCCCCGAGCCACCAGCACCACCATACGAAAGTCGCGGAGTGAGGAGAGGGTGCGGAATCGTCGGGCCTTGCCCAACTCCCGCTGGTAGGTGCGCTCGAGCGCTCCCGGCTGCTCTTCAATTTCGCGAAGCATGATGGACATGGATCTTGTTCACCTCGCGGTGGTCGCCTGCCGGGACCATTGTATGCCTGCTTGTCCAAGAAGTGGATGACAACCCGGCAGGTCCCAGCTTTGTCCGACTTGCTGTGGAGGACTGGGTCAGCAGTCCGAATTGGCAGAGCGCCCGCCGTCAGGGAGCCACGGTGTGCAAGCTCACTGAGCTACTGGTACGTATTTCCGCGGTAGGGGGATGACCTCCCGCGCCGCCAGCGGGCCGGCGGGCTCGCGCAAGATGTGCGGCGTCAGCACCAGAATCACATCCGTTTCGGCGGTCTCCTGTGTGCGCTGCCCAAACAGGTAACCCAACACCGGAACCTCAGCCAGGAAGGGAGTTCCGATCAGCGAGCTGCGTTCTTCGCGGGACAGGACGCCTGTGATCAGGGTGGCCTGCCCATTGCGAACCCGCACCACCTGCTCCGTCTCGCGGTTGCTGAAGCTGGGCAGGCCGCTGAACGTCTGCCCGGTCAGCGATCGCGCCTGAACCTGCACGTGTAAAGAGATCTCCTGCCCACTGTGGATCCGCGGTGTGACCTGCAGGCTGATCCCGATGTCCTCAAAGGTGAACGAAGGGACGGGGTTGATCAAGGTGCCCTGCTGCTGCCCTTGCTGTATATCGGCGCCAAAGGCGGGGGAGTAGATGGCGTTGATGACCGGGAAGCGCTCGCCCACCATCAGGGACGCGGGCTGGCCGTCGCTGCCGCGCACCGTCAGGGTCGAGATCCTCTGCACCAGCGCCTCGGAGAGCCGGGCGCGAAATTCGACAAAGGGTAGGGTCACGCCAAAGAAGCTGAGACCTCCGCCAAACGTGCCCAGGGGCGGTTGGGACTCGGCGCCGGCCATAGCCGGCGCGCGCCCGAGCAGCTGCGACAGGGGGACCGCCACGCCCGACTGCACCCGACCATTCAGCGGGGACAGCTTGAACAGGCTGGTCTGTTGGAGGGAGAGCACTCCCAGCTCACGGGCGCGCCGGGAGTTCACCTCCAGTGTCTCCAATTCCAGTAGCACTTCGGGGCGGCCCACATCTAAAATCCGCACCAGACGCTCGGCTGCCCGCACCTTGGCTGCAGTGTCGCGCACCGTAATTACTTTCTGTGCCGGGTTGGGCCGCACAAACTTCATCTCCAGCAGCGCCCGCAGTGCGGTGGCGACTTCGGTGATCGCCTCCGGCGTAGCCAGTTCGTTCACCACCAAGTGCTGCAACACCTGGCGCTCGAACTGCTTCCTGTTCTGGGGGGTATCGGGAGCCACCAGCGCCACCTGTTCCGCCAGCGGCGCGATGATGGTCCCGGTGACGGTGGCCAGGACGCGAGCGGCGGTAGCAAAATCGGCTTCTTCTAAATGGAATCGCGTACGGGCACGTGGGACCGCGTCCTCAAATTCAAACTGGATTCCGTAGAAGGCGCCCAAGGCCAGGTACAGAGCGCGCGGGTCACCGCGCAGGTTCCAGGCACGACGCACCGGGCGCGGCTGCAAGGCCAGCAAGGGTTCGATCGCCGGTAACCTGGGAGCAGGGGCCGGGCGTTGCTGCCGCCCTGCCGCCAAGTCCGCCGCTTCCCGGGCACGCTCCAGTTGCTGGCGTGCGAATTCGTTGGAGGAGTCCAGTTCCGATGCCTGCTCAAACTGGCTCACCGCTTCGGCGTAGCGTTTCTGGCGGACCAGGCGCAGGCCGGCGCTCACGTGCTGGAACGCTACGCGCTGGCGAGCCATCTCGCGGTGCAGGATCATGCGGGGGTCCCTGGGCGCAAGTTCAGCGGCGCGCTTGTAAGCGTCCAGAGCCTCGCGAAGCTTACCCGCCTTTTCCAGGCGCTGCCCCTCTCGGTAGGCCCGCTGGGCCTGCCGGTCGGCGGCTTGACCCAGTCCCGCCAACAGCAAAAAAACGCACAGGATCCGGACCGTGGCAGCAATTCCGGTCATCGACACGCCGAGACTCACCCTGTTAGTAAAGACGATGTCCGAGCCGCTGGCGTTGAGTCACTCAGCCACACGGATAGGCCGGATAGGGTGGCCCGCGCCTGCGCGCCGTCTACTGCCGCGGCTTAGCCGTTCACTCATTTGCGCTTGCGGTCACCCAAGCCCTCTGCTAGGGTGGCATCTTCCATAACTTGCCTCTTGCGGAGAAGGTAAGATATTCTTCTGGGGAGGCTTGGTTCCTCAGCGATACTGCGGGAAGTTCCGGTAAAGCTGGGGACCTGAGGGGAGTTCGCCGATGGTATATGTGATTGCCGAGCCCTGTATCGGGACGAAGGATACTGCCTGTGTGGACGCTTGCCCGGTGGACTGCATCCACCCGAAGAAGGATGAGGCTGAGTACGAGGGCGTCGAGATGCTCTACATTGACCCGGTGGAGTGCATTGATTGCGGGGCCTGCGTGCCCGTCTGCCCGGTCACGGCAATCTTCGCCCTGGATGACCTGCCGGAGAAGTGGAACAACTTCACCGAGATCAATGCCGCCTGGTACAAGAAGTAACCGCGCCTAGAGTATTTGCCTAGAGTCGCGGTCGCCACCCAGGCGCGTGACGCTAGCGTTCCAACGACTGGTTCTTTTTAAAGCTCCTAAATCCCGGGTGCCCCTGGGCACGAAGAATCATGTAGAGTATTTGTGTATTCGTTTGTGCCCTGTCGTGGAGAGCACAGAAACGGCGGTGTGGTCATGATTCTCTGGACGCGAGTAGCAATGATCGGCTTTGCCCTGGCGGCGGGGCAGGTAGTAATGGCACAGCACGGCCACATCCTTGAGATGCCACCGCAAAAGGGAATGACGCCCGCAGCCAGCGGCCCACCGGGTGAAGCGCCGGATGAATGGGTGGTGGGCGGGAAGGTGGTAGGCAAGCGAGTCGAACCGGAGCCCGGGGAGTTTTGTGTGGTCTGCAACGAACAACTGCACGAGGGGGATGTGGTGTATATGGTGCAGGGCCAGCGCGTCGCCGTTCACCTGGGAGCGTGCCAGCAATATCTAAGCGCCCAGCCGCGTCGATGGCTTTCGCAGCTCAAGCCGAGTGGCGCCTTCCTGAGCGCCCGAGGGGATCAGGTGGCTCTCTCGCCGTTCTGGTTCTTCGCCGGTCTCTACGTCCTGCTGGGGGTGGTCTTTGCAGGTGCCTGCGCGCACCAGGCCGTGCAGAAAGCTCTGCCGCCGGTTCGCTGGTTCTTCGTCGGATTATTCTTGAATGCGGTGGGTTACTTGGTTCTGGTCACTCGACCGTCTGGCCAAGTGAGCCAGCTCCCCGAGGGCGTTCCGAAGGGCCTGCGCAAGGTGCCCCACACCCATTCCTTCACCGAGTGTCCCAAGTGCGGCTACCACAACCACCCGTCCGCTCAATCCTGCCTGGGTTGTGGTGCAGCGGTGACCCCGTCGTTTGAATCAGAGGCCGCTCGCTGGCACAAAGAGCATCCCATCCATTAAAACGAAACATGCTCGGTAGACTCCAACGCTGGATGGAAGGGATCTTCGAGACGGCCAACGGGACGGCTCGGCGCCCGGATCTCAACCAGCATCGTGAGTCCAATATCCCTGGGCTGTACGTCATCGGCGACCTTGCCGGGGCGCCGGTGATTAAGCTGGCCATGGCGCAGGGTGTGGAAGTCATCGAGCACATCGCCCGGAAGCTGGAGACTCGCTCCAGTGACCCGAACGTGTACGACGTGATTGTGGTGGGTACCGGAGCCGCTGGCTTGAATGCGGCGCTGGCCGCCAAAGACAAGGGGCTGCGCTGCCTGGTGTTGGAGAAGAACAAGATCGCCAACACCATCGAGGACTTTCCAGAGGGCAAGTGGATCTACGCCGAGCCGGACGACACCCCGCCCAAGGGCAAGCTCTGGTTGGACGGGGCCACCAAGGAAACGCTGATCGAACGCTGGAACCAGATCATCCGCGACTACGACCTGGAGGTTCATGCCGGCGACGGACTGAAAAGCATCAACCGCCACAAGGACGGCAGCTTCACACTGCATACGGAGCAGGGAAAACAGTACCAGGCCCAGCGGATCGTCCTGGCCACCGGACAGCGGGGCAACCCCCGCCGGTTGGGAGTTCCCGGCGAGGACGAAGAGCGAGTCTATCACCGCCTCTTTAGTCCGAAGCTGTACCATGACGAGCAGATCCTGATAGTCGGCGGCGGCAACTCGGCGGCCGAAGCGGCCCTCACCCTGAGCGAGCGCAACCAGGTCACTCTCAGCTACCGCGGCGAGCAGTTCTATCGGCTCTTCAAGGACAATGAGCGCCTGCTCCAGGAAGCCATTGCTGCCGGACGCCTCCGGCCTATCTTGAGCTCCAACGTCACCGAGTTTGGGGAGCAGGAGGCCACTCTTAAAATCGAGAAAGACGGCAAGACAACCAACGAAAAAGTTTCTTACGACCATGCCTTTGTGTTGGCTGGCTCGGAATTTCCCGGGCAATTCTTGAAGTCGTTGGGGCTAAGGCTGGAGAACGAGTGGTCGGGCAGCCTGGGAAGCTCGGCCGCTCTGGTGCTGGCCACCCTGCTGGGGTTGTGGGTCATGGGCGGCCAGGCTTCGCTGGAGGTGGCGCGGCAAATGCCCCGCTGGCTCGGCGGTCTGGTGGCGCTGGGCGCGTTCGGCACCTTGCTGGCGACTGCTGTGCGGGGCCAGCGCTGGTCGTGGCTGGGCTTTTCCTTCCTCGGCTTCTACTCGCTGTACGGCATCAAGGCTGGCCCGGACCAGGAATTCTGGCCCTACACCGGCTGGGCCTATCAACTGTTCAACTTCGGCAACCGCCCGGTGCAGTTTTGGTACTCGGTGCTCTATACCGTGGTGATGACCTTCTTTGGCTTGCAGGCACTGAAGCGCTGGGGCCTGGATCGCCAGGACAAGTTCCAGATCTGGCGCTTCTCCAGCCTGATTGGTTTCCAATGGGTCTTCTTTTTCCTGGTGCCGGAGTTCCTGTTCCAGTGGGCCATCCGCTACCAATGGATAGGTGAGCGGCTGGCCAGCGACCCCACCTTTGCCGAGCAGGGCTGGCGCAGCTACGGCATCGTTTATGCCTGGCCGCTGTTCTTCTACACCTTTTTCTACAATCCGCACCAGCTCTGGGTGATCTGGGGCGTGTTGCTGGCTTTCGGCATCATCCCGTTGATGGTCGTCTGGCACGGCAAGCGGTACTGCTCCTGGATCTGCGGCTGTGGTGGTCTGGCCGAAACCTTGGGGGACCGCTGGCGCCATCTGGCGCCGAAGGGCAAAACCAGCCTGCGCTGGGAGAAGATGAACCTGCTGGTGTTCGCTGCGGCCGTAGTGATCACCGCGATGATGCTGGGGCGCGATGTGGTGGAAGCGTTCAACAAGCCCGCCCAGCAGGGCATCCACATCTACCGGATAGTCGCCGATATCTGGCTGGTGGGCATCCTCCCGTTGACGCTCTATCCCTTCCTGGGCGGGAAAATCTGGTGTCGTTACTGGTGTCCGCTGGCCAAGATGATGGAGTTCTTTAGCCGCGCCTACGAGCGGCTCGGCATCAGCCGGTACCGCATTGCCTCCAACGAAAAATGCATCGCCTGCGGCGAGTGTACCCGCAACTGCCTGGTGGGAATTGACGTGATGCGCTTTGCCCTTAAGCAGGAGTCCATTACCAACGCTAACTCCAGCTGCATCGGCTGCGGCATCTGCGTCACCGTCTGCCCGATGGACGTCCTCAGCTTCGGTCTCGCGCCGCCCAAGTCCGGCTTGGTGCAAATCGGCAAAGCCATTTCGGCTTGACCCGGCGTGCACCTTCCCTGGGGTGGCTGCATCTATTGCAATATATGCGGGTACTTGCCTTACTCGTTTTCCTGACGTTAACTCTCGCAGGAGATGGATGGGCCAACGGTTTTGACCATACGACGTTGGACCGGGTGTTGAAGGGGTATGTGAACGAGATCGGCGAGGTCGACTACGCCGGTCTGAAGAAGAATCCCGCCGAGCTGGACCGCTATGTGGAGATGCTGGCCGCGACCAGCCCGGCCAACCGCCCGCATCTTTTTCCCACCCGCGACGATCGGCTCGCCTACTGGCTGAACGCCTATAATGCGTTTGTGCTGAAAGCGGTCTCGGCTGCCTACCCGGTGAACAGTGTGCGCGATATGGGGTTCCTCTACAGCTTTTTCTGGCGGCGAAAGTTTCTGGCCGGCGGCCAGCAGATGACGCTGACGCATCTGGAAAACCAGATGATTCGCAGGCGATTCGGCGATCCGCGTATTCACTTCGCCCTGGTCTGTGCCTCCCTGAGTTGCCCCTTGCTGCCGCGTGAGGCTTTCACTGGCCCCGCGCTCCAGGAGCAGTTGGAGCGAGCCGCCCGCCTGTTCATTAACCAAAAGCGGAACCTCACGATGGACACGACCGCGAACCGAGTCTACCTGTCGGGGCTGTACAACCTGAGCGACTACGAAAAGGATTTTCTTCAGCACCTTCGCAAGCGGAACCCCGACCGCAAGGTCACCCTGCTCGACTATATCCTCCCGTATCTAACCCCCAACCGCAAGGTCACCCTGCTCGACTATATCCTCCCGTATCTAACCCCCAGGAACTTGCAAGCACTGAATTTCCTGAGGAACCCCAAGATCGAATTCCTCCGCTACGACTGGTCCATCAATGACCCGGGCTCGCGTGCCCGCGCCGGTGCGGTTCAAGAACGAGAGCTGGCCAGAGGGAGCCCACGACGACGACGGTAGCCCACTACGGCGATGAAGTGTGTCGCTGTCAGACGGCAGCGTGGTGCCGGTGCGTTGCGCCCCAGCGGTCTTCTCCATTTCACGGTTCGGACTTCGCCCTGGAATATGGCAGAATAGAACGCGTCTTGTGGGCACAAATTCAGCTTCTGCGTGTGGCGAGGCTTCCTTGACTCAATCGCGGACGAAAATCACCTCCCTGGGAGTCTACGTTCCTCCCCGAGTGCTGACGAATGCTGACCTGGAACAGATGGTGAATACGACCGAGCAGTGGATCCTGGAGCGAACGGGAATTCACACGCGGCACTTGGTCAGTGACGGAATGGCCACTTCCGACATGGCGGTGGAAGCGGCCCGTACGGCGCTGGCAGCGCGCGGCCTGGATCCGCGGGACGTGGAAGTGATTCTGGTCGCCACCGTGACCCCCGATATGTTGTTCCCGGCCACCGCCTGCTTGGTCCAGGACAAGCTCGGGGCGCGCGGCGCCTGGGGGTTCGATCTGTCAGCCGCCTGCTCCGGCTTCCTCTACGCGCTGATCGTGGGCACCCAATTTATTGCCAACGGGGCGCACCGGCGCATCCTGGTCGTTGGCGCCGACACCATGTCCAGCATCGTTGATTACACCCACCGCGCCACCTGCGTGCTGTTCGGGGATGCCGCCGGCGCCGTGCTGTTGGAGCCGGCAGATGCCGGCGAGCAGGGCCTGATCGATTACCTGCACGAAATTGACGGCGCCGGCGGCGGCGCCTTGCACATGCCGGCCGGGGGCAGCCGTCGCCCGGCCAGCGAGGAAACCGTGCGCCAGCGCATGCACTACGTGCACCAGGACGGACGGCAGGTATTCAAATACGCAGTCCGCAAGATGTACGACATCTGCAAGGGGCTGTTGGACCGCAATGGGCTGACGGGGCGCGACGTCCGGGTCCTGGTTCCCCACCAGGCCAACCGGCGCATCATCGAGGCCACGGCTGAGCGCCTGGGTCTGGGGTGCGACCAGGTGATCATCAACATTGATGAGTACGGCAACACAACCGCCGCCACCATTCCTCTGGCACTGGCCACGGCTGTGCAGGCCGGAAAACTCAACAAGGGGGATCTGGTGCTGCTGACGGCCGTGGGGGCAGGATATACGGCGGGAGCGGCCCTGCTGCGCTGGACGATTTGACGCAGCAGCCACCAGCGAGGAGGCTTGGCTTGGGCCGCTACTGCGAGCATATGACGAAGGCTTTGGCAACCCCGCTGCTCAGTGCCTTGCTGGCTTCTGTCTGCCTGGCGCAGGTAGTGACGCCGCGAGGGCACTTTGCTGCCATTTATGAGGCACCTGATCCAATCTCCCCCATGGTGGCCGAAGTAGAGCCCACCGGCCGCTGGCGCCTGCAATTTACGGGTGCCAAGATTGCCGCGCGGCTGCCGAAGGAGTCCTCAGCCTTTCAGTTCGCCTTTTTGCTCCCGGGGCGCGACACTGGCAAAACGGTCCTGGCGCGGGTCCACATCCCGGGGAAGAAAGACCAGGGGTGGGTAGAGTCGGCGAAAGTGGAGGTATCCCCAGCGCGCTTCTGGAAGATTCCGACCGATACGCCGCTGTTTGCGCCCATGCGGGGCCGCGACCTGCCGCCACTGCGAGTGGCCCCCCTGCCCGCGGGTTTGCAGAATCGTCCCTGTTCCTATTTGCTTCTGGTGGATACGGAAGGAAAGGTAGCCAGCCTCCGCCCGATGGAAGACGCCACCGATCCTGCGTTGGAAGCTGCCCTACGGCAATTCCAGTTCGCCCCTGCGGTCGTCGAGGGCGAGCCCACCCACGTGCTGTTGGCTATCCGCGTTGAACCTCGCTCTCGGCCGCGCCGCTAGCGGTTGCCCCCCAGTCGAGGCTTCCGGCTCGACTGCGAGCCGGGGGTCAGTTTGAGTCTCTTAGAAAGGCTTTTGCAAACGGCAGCAGCGAGAAAACTCGTCGTCCTTACCGGCTTGCTTCTAGTAACCCTTATCGTAGGTTGCGGCTACGACCAGCAGGCTCCGCCGGCCCCAAAGGAGGCGTTCTCGGCAAAGAAGATAGACGCCACCGTGGGCGGCGAACCGGTCGTCGTATTGAACGCACCTAAGTCAGGCAATGGAGGGCTCCAAATACTGAAGGTCTACATCCTTCCAGGGCGCTCCATGAACATTTATCAAATGCAGGCTTACGTGCCGGGCAGGGGCACCTTCGAGATGTTCCAATCGCCTTCTCTTGAGGCCGTCAGGGAGATCATGAACGGCGGCCCTCAGGACTCTCACGGAGAGCAATCATACCAAATGGGAGGTGCGTTTCTCCTTCCCTACGCAAATCGCATTCGCGGGAAATTCCTGCCTGATGAAAACCGCATCCAGGCCCGGATTCTGGACAAGGCCGTCAAGCTGCCGGCGACCGGCCAGGGTAAGGCGCCAGGAGCGGAGAAGTGTGCGGTGCACGGGCTGTTTCTGCGAAACCGCATGGATGAAGTTACATTGGAGTCCGGCCCGGGCGAGGCGAAGGTGACCGGGCGGCTCGACGCGGGAGACTTCCAGGGCCAGTGGTTGTCGAAGACTTTTCTCACTGTGACCGCAACTCTGCGGGCCGATTCCTTCGTGTTCTCGGTCACGGCAAAAAACATTGGCGACGAGCTGTTGCCGATGGGAGTCGCCTGGCATCCCTATTTCTTGTTCCCGAGCGGCAGGCGCGAGCAGGCGAGGCTGCACCTTCCGGTGCGAAGGCGGCTTCTGGTAAACAATTACGACGATGTCTTTCCCACTGGGGAGGTCGCCGCCATTCAAAGCACGCCGTTCGATTTTTCTGAAGCCCAGGGCAAGGAACTCGGGCAGATGTACTTAGATGATTGCTTCGTAGGTCTGGTCAGGAATGCGGACGGCCACGCGGCCGCCTCTGTAGTCGATCCTTTAGCGAGCTACGGGGTTCGCGTCACTGCCCTGAGCCCCTCGATCCAGGTCTTTCAGGTAGCGGCGCCTACCGATGAGCCCATGATTGCAATCGAACCGCAGACACATTGGACCGACCCATTCAGCAAGATCTGGGGTCCCCAACAGGAACGCACCGGAATGGCGATTCTTCGTCCGGGCCAGTCGGTCACTTACGAAGTCGAGGTCAGGTTGTTCAAACCATAATCGTTGGTGGTCTCAACCCATCGACGCAACACTTTGCCTTGAAAGGAGGAGGTGGAGTGTATGCGGATGAAGCAAAGAGCTCGTCGCGGTTACACGCTGGCGGAACTGGAGGAGGTGTGGGATCGGTGGAAACGAGGGGAGTCGCTCAAGTCGATTGGACGAGTGTTTGGTAAGCAGCCATCGTCTGTTTACCATCAGCTTGCTCCGTACGGAGGCATCCGTCCTCGGCCACCACGCCGTTCATGTTGGGCACTGACGTTGTCGGAGCGCGAAGAGATCTCTGGAGGCATTGCGGCACATCAATCGATACGATCCATCGCCGGGTTGCTGGGTCGCTCACCATCGACGGTGAGCCGGGAGATTCGGCGGAATGGCGGCGATAATGACTATCGAGCAGCGGAGGCCGATGAGCAAGCCGGGGAGAGGGCCCGCCGGCCGAAGCGGTGTCAGCTGGTCAAGCATCCACAACTACGCCGGGTAGTGGCCAGAAAGCTCAGCATAAACTGGTCGCCTGAGCAGATCGCCAGCTGGCTGAAACGAGCCTATCCGAAGGATCCGTCCTATCACGTGTCTCACGAGACCATCTACCGCAGCCTGTTTGTTCAAGCCCGCGGTGCGCTGAAGGCAGAGCTGATGCAGCATCTGCGGTCAAAGCGGACGATTCTTCGATCCCGACATGCAAGTCTGAGAGGCCATGGACGAGGACAGATCACCGACATCGTATCGATCCGTGAGCGCCCGGCCTCGGTCGAAGATCGTGCCGTGCCCGGTCATTGGGAAGGCGATCTGCTGTCCGGATCGAAGAACAGCCACATTGCGACTCTGGTCGAACGTCATACGCGCTACGTGATGCTTACGAAAGTATCCAGCAAGAAAACGGAGACGGTCGTGTCGGCGCTCATCAAGCACGCGAAGAAGCTGCCGACGGAACTGTACAAATCTCTGACTTGGGATCGAGGCCTGGAGCTCGCCGAGCATCGACGGTTCACGTTGGCGACCGACATTGACGTATACTTCTGTGATCCTCAGAGTCCATGGCAGCGCGGTTCGAATGAGAACACCAACGGTCTACTCCGACAGTACTTCCCCAAGGGAACGGACTTGTCGGTGCACTCTCAGGCGCATCTGAACAAGGTGGCACGTCAGCTGAACGAACGGCCCCGTCAGACGCTGGAGTTTGAAACTCCGGCAGAACGATTTAACGCTTGTGTTGCATCGACCGGTTGAGCTGGCAACCCTTAACTTATAGGAGCCGGGTGGCAAGGAAACCTTAGAATGACCGACGCTATAAAACTGGTCAGTCCCTGTATAGGGGTTCTCGACCTTCTTGGAGAGCAGGGCTACCGCCCGTTCCAAAGTCAACCGTGCGGGTTCCTCCTGGGCCATATCGCAATCGCCATCAACAGGCAATGCATCCTCCGCGATGTAGCCGTGGCCTTCCTTGTCCAGTAGTTCAACCCGGGCCGGAGTAGGCTGCCCAGAGTCGGCATCCGCAATGGTCAATTTCAGTGTTCCAGGTTTGGGGTTGCTTTGCGCAAAACCCAAAGGAGAATTCTTGAGAACAAGGATTATTCCAGTCAGAATGAGCAAACCCATGAAGGTTTGGAAAAACCGTGAGGCCGTATGACCATTAGTTCTTCTTACTTTGTTCATCGCCCAAAACCTTTCTAGCTTGCCTCGCTGGGGAACCGGAAATTGGTATCCGTTAATACGACTTGGGAATCCACGATTCCAGTGACAACTTTCCTGAAATCTTTCCGGGGACTCCTCAGGCTGCGGTTGGTTTCCAGCGGATCAGGCACCCTCCTTTGGCCGGATAGTTCCCGTATGCGGTCAGAATGTGCCCATCGTCCAGCAACGTTGAGTAAAGGTGTCCGCAGGTTATTGCCCAGGGCGTCCCGTCCGCAAACTCAAAGTCATCCAGCAGGTAGCGGTGTCCCATATCCCAGGTCTGTCCGTTATCCCGGCTGATGACCGCCCCGCAACCTCGACGGTAACTGGCCAATCGGCCGCCTTGAACATCCTGCCGCATGATGTGGGTCAACACGATAACCCCGTTCGGCATGAGCAACAGGTGTCCATGCTGTCGTCCCGACTCGTAGAGCACCTGGGGCGCAGACCAGGTCTTGCCCTCGTCCTTGGAGATGGAAATCGCGGTCCCGCAGAGATTGTCATTCACGGTGTGCAGCAGTGGGGGTGGAATATGGGTTCTTAGGGACGCGACTAGCCAACCGTTAGCCGACCGCACGAAGGAGCTTTCTCCCACGCTCCGCGTGTAGCTCTTCCCCTGGTATTCCTCCTGCCAGCGCCATTCCTTCGGCACGGTTTCATTGGTCCAAGTACGCCCTCCGTCACGGGACCAACGCAGAAAACAGAACGATGGGCCCCCCGGCCAATCACCTTCCTTGAAGTTCCATCCCCCCGCGGCGATCCTCGTCGCCACCCCCTTCGCATCCCGGTCGACCAACGGGTTGCCTTCGCCATGGAAGAGTCCACCATTCGGCGGGGGCTGCAGAGGTTTCCGCTCGGGCCAGGTGCGTCCGTAATCGCTGCTGAAATATTGCATGGGGCGCTTTGGAATCTGGGTGTGAAATCTCAGGTTACCCTTACCCAGATAGGTCAACATCACCGGGCGACTGACCGCATTTTCAATGCGCTTTAGCTTCGTCCACGATTCCCCCCGGTCACGGCTGAAAGCGATGGCAGGTCTTTCGATCCTCTTTTCCCCGCTGGCTTCCACTCCTCGGAGGCCCCACTCGCCTTGATTCTCACATCCTATGAGGACAACCTCACCGTTGTCCATTTGGGCCACGCCGAAGGGGCAGAACGACTTGAACTTGGGGTCGTTGTAGGCGAGCTTGCCATTATCCCAATGGAGCAGCTGAATCTCAGCAGGTCGTAGAACCCACCCTCCCTTGCCATCGGCTTGCTTCATCCAGTGCGGCTTGAAGCCAAGGTGTCCTTGGTCCTCCCCTGAGCCTGTTGCAGAGCTGGCCGGATTTGGTACGGGAGAGGAACGCAAGGACTTGGACCTGAGAGGTGACAGGACCGTCAGGGCTCCTGCTTGTTTTAGAAAGGCACGTCGGTTTTTCACGTTCTTAGCCTCCTAAGCGAAGGGGTTTTGGCGGACGCCCGTGCGGCTCAGCGGATCGTGGTCGCTCAATCCGGAAATCGGCAACCCGAGGTGGCGGAGGAGGAGGGATTCGAACCCCCGACACCCTTTCGGGTGTGCTGGTTTTCAAGACCAGTGCCATCAACCGCTCGGCCACTCCTCCGCGGCTGCCACTAGAAGCGAGCTAGAGAGGCTTTGCCCTCCTTCTCGTCCCATGGTTTTCAAGGCTGGGGCAACATTGTCAAGTGTGACAGAACCGCAACCACGCTTCAACTGTCCCTGTACTTTCGGTGCCAGATTGCCATAGGATTCTGAAAACCAAGTGCCGGAGATTCATCTGCTTTGATCCGAGTGGAAAAGTTGCAGAAGGAGTTTGACGAGCTGGTGGCCGTGAATGACCTGGAGATGGTCGTTCCGGAAGGAGAAATCTACGGCCTCATCGGCCCCAACGGGGCCGGCAAGACAACCACCATCCGCATGGCCTGCGGGTTGCTGGAGCCGACCGGCGGTAAGGTCTTCATTTCTGGCGTAGATGTACACCGTCAGCCGGAGCGAGCGCAGCAGTTCGTTGGCTACCTATCCGATTTCTTTTCCGTGTACGAAGATCTCAAGGTCTGGGAGTACCTGGACTACTTCGCCCACGCCTACAAAATGCCAGAGACCGAGATTGCCACGCGCATTGACGAAGTGATCCAGGAGGTGGGTCTGGAGGTGAAGCGCGACGCCATGATCAAGGGCCTCTCGCGCGGCATGAAACAGCGCCTGGGCATTGCCCGCGCCGTGATCCACCGCCCGCGGGTGCTGTTGCTGGACGAGCCCGCCTCCGGCCTGGACCCGAAGGCCCGCGTCGATCTGCGCAATCTGCTCCAGTCCTTGCGGGACCAGGGGACGACCGTGCTGATCTCCTCCCACATCCTTACCGAATTGGAGGGTTTCTGCACTTCCATCGGGCTTATGGAAAAAGGCCGGATGGTCCGCAGTGGAAAGATTGAGGAAATCACTGCCGCCGAAAGCAGCTACCGCGTGGTGCGCTTTAGCTGGGTAGGCGATGCCGCCAGCGCCGTGGAATCCAGTCTGCAGGCTAATCCCAAAGTTTCCGGCCTGCTGGTGAAAGGACGCGAGGCAGTGTTCAAGTTCGTCGGCGAAGAAGAGGAGCTGGCCGGGCTGCTCGCCAACCTGGTGGCCGCCGGAGTCCGCATAGTCTCCTTCGGGGAGGTCAAGAAAACCGTCGAGGACCTATACCTGAAGCTTTCCGGCCATGAGGTCATGTAGTGCAGTTCTGGCGGAACCCGGAACTGGTGCGGCACGCCCGGGCTGATTTGCGCCCGGCGCGCGCGCTGATAACCGGGCTGCTGGTCCTGGTGATTTGCCTCCTCACGGCGCTGGCCTGCTGGAGCGCTGAGCCTGACAACTTTCGCCTCTTCTCCCGCCTGTTTTATAGCTGGTTGCTCGGGATGCAGTTCGCGGTGATGAGCTTCTGGTGTGCCTCGGCCTGCGGCCAGGCGATTTCGCGCGAGCGGGAACTGAAGACCTTCGACTTCTTGAAAACCACCCGCTTGACCGCGGGCGAGCTATTGCTTGGAAAGGGCTCGAATAGTGCGCAATCCCCACTTCCGCTTGGGCGGTTTGTAGTTGATGGCCGCTCTCCAGGTCGTTCGGGGCAATGAATGCTCACATCGGCTTCCAGTTCCGCCTTCGACGGCTGGTAGCTGGACGCCACTTCCTGTTGCTTAGGTGGTTGTTTTGCCTGCTCACGGCTGTCTCATCTTTGAACATTTCGGATTGAGGGTTTTCAGGTCGTTGGCTTGGAAATTGTCAACTTAGGGTCAACCCGCTCTAGTTGTCCGTCTAATCCAAAGTCGTAGTCGTCAAACGGTGGAGTTGGTCATGTTCTTAGCCGCTACGTCGCGTCTTGAGGCTTGCCGATCCCTGGGAAGCGCCTTAGTAAGCGGCGTGCGACCTTTCAAGCTGGGTGAACTCCTGCTCAATAAGGCGAAGTAGGTGAGGGCTCTTCTGCAAGCCTGACCGCCATCGCGTTTGAACACCTGCTGGAATCCATTTCGCATTCGCGAGCCTTCTCAAGCACATATATGCAGGCTTGGCCGCCGATGAATGACGATCCCAAAGTTTCCAGATACAAGCTCCCAATAATATTTCAGAAAGCCAAACTCGTTTTCCCGCAAGCGATCGAGGCACTTGGAGAATAACGCTTCTGTTCGCGGTCCCTGTAATTGATCAAGTCGGCTGGAGCGACATTGTCGATGTAGGTAAAGGTGCCGTCTAAAACGCGCAATGCCGGAGCCGTCATTGTCGTAGTTCAGCGTTCCCGAATACGGACACGGCGGCGGCTCCAGACAGGTCTGGCCGGGCGATCTCTTGCACCTGGTCCCTGGGCTAACGCGGCACCATATCTGGGTGCCCCAGTGGCCTTTTATCTGCGGCGGTCGTAATCGGTTCCGCATACGACCCGTCTCCTGGGTTCGGAAAACAGATAACTGTGAGGTCAAGTAAGAACCGTCGAGGACCTCCTGGCTACCTCATCCGAAGCTTTCCATTCGTGTTTCTACGGCCATGAGGTCATGTCATCAGTGCGAGCGGCGAAGTTGGCTCCACGGAACACCGGAACCGGTGCTCGCACGCTGTTTGTGGAAGCCATCTCAAGCTCCACACTACATCGTCAGCTTGCGTCAGTAAATCGCCGGCCTGCTGAAACGCATCTTGCACTGTCGCGACCGTGAATGTTGCTGATAGCCCGCCTTTTTCTCCTGTCCGCTGCTCCCGGTACGGTCAGCGGTTTCTGCTTTCTGGTAGTTAACGTCATTCTGCCTCCATCACGCCACCAAGTCGGCGTACTTCAACCGCTTCTGGTCCATCCCGCGCACCATTGCCTGCATTTGGAGCGTGTCGGACTCCCGTTGCTGGCGGCCTAGCCGTTGACGTATCGTTGGAGATGCTTGGCACTGAGATTGTGGAAGGTGCCTCTGCTCCTTGAGCATCGACCGCTCTCCACGTCGTTTGTGTGCGCATCCCGCGTTGCATACTCGGCAACCGAGTGCTTTACCGACTCATGCTCGAAGCCCGGCATGTCATACACTGGAGCATCGTCGGTAGACCTTAGCACCTGCGACCGAATCCCTGAGAAACCCTTGCAGCGTTCGCTGTCCGTGTGCGAGACTCACGAACGAGCGTTGGGCGGTCCATTCCGGCCACGGCCACCTTCGCCCGCGCCCGTCCATCTCCTTGCGCTTCGCGGATTGCGCCGCTTCCCGCCGACGTAGCACTCATCGGCCTCGACTGGCCCGGCAAACAGGGAGCCATCTCTTCCCACGCCTTGCGCAGTCTGTGAGCCAAGTGCCATGCCGACTTCTGCGAGATGCTCAAATCTCTGCGGAGCTTCATCGAAGAGATTCCTTTTAGTCCGGTCGCCAGAAGGTAGATGCCGATGACCCACGACGGAAGCCGAGATTCGATCCTTCCAGGGCAGTGCCAACCTTCGCACTGAACCGCTTCCGGCAGTCGCGGCAACGGTAGGGCATCGTCTTGTGCTTCGCTTTATCTTGCACGTTTGTCGATCCGCAGTGTGGGCAGTCCATCAGGCCAACGGGCCTTGACTAACCACGCCTCGGCGGTAGCATCATCCGGGAACATCCTAAACAACTGGGGGAGTGATAGCCCCTTCGGTAGTGTTTTCCTGGCGCTTTATGCTTCATCATGTTTTACATTATAGTGCCCAACTTCACGAAAGTCAAGACTTTTTGGGCACTATTCGATATCTCCCCTTGGAAAGCTGTTGGGCGCGCCCATTCTGGCCTACTTCTCCCTGGCTTGCTTGTTGCCCATCTCGCTGCTGGCGGGAATTTTCGGGGGATACTCGCTTGGCGTGCTTTTTTGGACCTACCTCCTGCTGCTGGCCTTGATGCTGTTTCTGGGCCTGATCGGTTTGTGGATATCGCTGCTACGGGAGAAATCGAGCGGCGTAGTCGGGGCAGTGGCACTTTTACCAATTAGCTTGACGTTCGGCTTAGCCTACAGCCCCTTCCCGGGGGCGGGAGCCATCAGTATTTTTCCTGCCCTCTTTTCGCTTTACGGGCTGGGTGGGGAAATCGCCAGCGTGACGCCCAAACTATTCGGAATGCCGAGTTCTTTCCCCTTCTTGACGCTGTTCCTCTATGCCGCCTTCGGCGCCTGGCTTGTCCTGATGCTGACGCGGAACTTCAAGAAGGATCTGGAGCAGGTCCGCCTTCTCTCCCGGTGGCAGGCCCTCGGCTTTGCGATTTTTCTCAACGCGCTGTTCTATGGGTTCCTGGACATGGAGAAGGTCTCGCGGCGAACGGGCGTCCCGTTGGTGTCCCCGGAACAGGCATCCAATCTTGCAGTGGCCATGAACGCGGCAATTCTGTTCCTGCTAGGTCTGGCAGCCGTGGTCCCGCACGAGAAGCTGAAGGTGTGGTGGCGTAAGCGCGCTGCGGCAGAGGAGCCTTACCTGTCCGAGGATGGCCTGCCGTGGCCCTGGTTGGCCATGGCTGCTCTGGTGGCTTACAGCCTCCTGGCTGGCCGAGCCCTGGCCGGATGGGACTCGATTCCTTTCGCGCTCTGGCACCTCGGAAGCGCAGGCGTCCAGATGCTTGTCTTTCTGCTCTTCATATCGCGGGACATCCTGTTCCTTCAATGGTGCACCCTCACGCGGATGAAGCGCCCACTGGTTAAAGGTCTTTTCTACCTGTTGCTCTATTACACGGCAGTCTTCATCATAGGAGGCGTTCTCCACCTCGTCTGGGCACCGTCCCGCTTCACCTTTTACGCTTTGACAAGTCCGTTTACCGCCTTCGGCGCGGAACAACTCGGGCCCGCCGATGTGCCCGGGATTTATCTGGGGATGGCATTGCAAGTCGCGGTGATCTGGCTCCTGCTAAGAGCAATCTCCCGCCGCCTGGGGCGCCCCTCAAACGCTGCCGCGGCTTCCGAATCGTAGGTTGCGCTCCAATCCTGCGGAAATCGTCCGTGCATTGGCAATCGCTGCGGACACCATTGGACCGTCGCGCCAGAGTTCGCTTCCGGCCTTCTTGACAGGTCGCCAACCGGCATTATAAAAATGGTAGGTTGTACGGGGCTTTGGCAGCACTGGGAAGGCAACCACGGGAGTGGAGCGCTTCAGTAGCGCACCGGGTTTGCGAACGGGAGTCGGGAACTGCCCAGACAGTTGCCAGAGCGGTAGTTACTGCTTCGACTGGCAGGGTCGGGCTCTAGAGCACCTCATGGGGGTTCTTCCCGAAGTTTTTTCCTGGGAGCAGTGGAAAGCTTGGGGCGGGCTGCGGCCCGAGCACCCAAAACCAGCACAGAGCAAGGGAGCGGGCGTATGGAGGAATTGACGGGCAAGGGAAACCCTGGCCCGCCGGAGGGTTCCGGGAAAGCGGCGACCGGTGTGCCAGCGAAGAAAGCCGAGCAGCCCGCGGCTCCGAGCAAGCAACAGGCCAAGGAAACTGCTGAGGCCAATCCGAGCCTCCGCCGGCGGCGCCTGGTGTGGGCTTGCGTCGTGGCCTACCTGGTGACCAACTTCCTGATGTTCCTTCGCTTTTTCCTGCCGCGCACGCTCTTTGAACCAAAAACTAAATTTACAATCGGCTATCCCGGCGACTTCGCCTTGGGCGTGGAGACCAAGTTCCAAAAGGACTTCCGCATCTGGGTGGTGCGCAACGCCGAGCGCATCTTTGTGATCTTTGCGCGCTGTACGCACCTGGGCTGTACGCCGGACTGGAAGTCGGCCGAGACTAAGTTCAAGTGTCCGTGCCACGGCAGCGGCTATGACACTGAGGGAGTCAATTTTGAAGGCCCGGCGCCACGGCCCATGGACCGTGCCCACCTGGAACTAGACGCCCAGGGCCGCATCGTGGTAGACACCGGGCGCCTCTACGAGTGGCCCAAGGGACTGCAATCGGAGTTCGACGAAGGCGACGGTCGAAGCGGCGCCTTTATCCAGGTGTAGGGTTCAGCGTGTAAGGTTCAGCCCCGCAGGCGGGAGATTCGCATGGCAGAGGAAAACACGAAGCAGGACGGCGACGGCAACCAAGGCGTGAGCGGGAACGGAAAAACGAAGGTGGCCACGCTGGTAGAGAAGGCCAAGGCTGGAGCCCGCCTGCTGATGGGGCAGGTGCAGGAAGACGCTGAGGCGCTGAAGAAACCGCAGAAGACCCAGCTGTGGAAGTCCCTGTTCCGAGTCAAGCACGACGACACGACCCGTAGCCGGGCGTTGGGCGTGCTGAGCAATGTCTTCCTGCACCTGCACCCGGCCAAGGTCAATCGCGACGCCGTGCGCTACAGCTACACCTGGGGCATGGGGGGCATCACCTTTTACCTGTTCATCGTGCTGACCTTCACCGGGGTGCTCCTGATGTTCTATTACCACCCCACCAAGGTGCAGGCGTTCCGCGACATCCTCTACCTGGAGCATGACGTGCCCTTCGGCCGCTTGCTGCGGAACATGCACCGCTGGGCCGCGCACCTGATGATCATCACCGTGTGGCTGCACATGTTCCGGGTGTTCCTGACCGGCTCCTACAAGAAGCCGCGCGAGTTCAACTGGGTGGTGGGTGTGATCCTGCTGGTGCTAACCATGCTTCTGTCGTTCACCGGCTATCTGCTGCCCGACGACCAGTTGGGATTCTGGGCGGTGACGGTGGGCACCAATATGGCGCGCGCCACTCCGATGCTGGGATCCGAAGGGCCGTTTGGGCCAGAACTGGGAATGAGCCCTCTAAACGATGTGCGCTTTGCTCTGTTGGGCGGTTCTATCGTGGATTCCAACGCCCTGCTGCGCTCCTATATCTGGCACTGTATCGCCATTCCCCTGATCGCCGCCGTTTTCATGGGGGTCCACTTCTGGCGGGTGCGCAAAGACGGCGGAATTTCCGGCCCGGCGCCGGTGATGCTGGAAAGCGAAATCAAGGAAGTCCGGAAGCTATAGCGGAGAGGGAAGCCAATGGATTGGGCACAACTGTGGGAAATCGCGTCCTTGCCGGACAACGTGCCGATCGTAGCACTGCTGTTTCTGGTGCCCTTCTATTCCTGGTACGGCTTGCGCCAGGCTCTGGCCAATGACCGGCTGATCGCACAACTGGAAGCCGACCCCCAATTAGCCAAGACCCATCATCGCAAAACCCATCCTTTCCGGCCCGGCTGGGCCCGCGACGTGCATGTCTGGCCCTTCTTGCTGCGAATAGAATTTTTGGCGGCCATCATTGTGACCGTGATCCTGATGGTTTGGTCGCTGACGCTGGACGCGCCCCTGGAAGAGCCGGCCAATCCAGGCCTGACCATGAATCCGGCCAAAGCTCCCTGGTATTTCCTGGGCCTGCAGGAGATGTTGGTTTACTTTGACCCCTGGATCGCTGGTGTGGTGATGCCCACCCTCATCGTTATCGGGCTGATGGCGATCCCCTACATTGACGAGAATCCGCTGGGCGGTGGCTACTACACCTTCCGCCAGCGCCGCTTTGCCATCCTAACGTTTTGCTTCGGTTTCATCTTGCTCTGGGTGGCGATGGTGGTGATCGGCACCTTTATCCGCGGACCGGGCTGGATGTGGTTCTGGCCCGGCCAGGTCTGGGATCATAACAAGCTGATCTTTGAAGCCAACAGGGACTTGCCCGACATCCTGGGCATTACCAGCATGGCGGGCAAAAGCATCCTCGGAGCTCTGGTGGTGGGCGGCTATTTCCTACTGGCTGGTGTCGGCCTCCATATGTTGATCACGCTCACTGAGTTCAGCCGAAAGATTTATAAGCGAATGAACTTACTGCAATATCTGACCTTGCAGTTTCTCGTCATTACTATGCTGGCGCTGCCGGTGAAGATCTTCCTCCGGCTGCTGTTCCGGATTAAGTACGTCTGGGTAACCCCATGGTTCAACGTCTGAAAGTAAGGTGCGAAGGCCCGAGGTGCGAGGGCAGGGAGGGGCCTGGTGCCTGAGACACCCGCTCCCGAACGAGACCCGATCGTCAGCCAGTCCCTCAGCGGTCCCCTGCTGATTTCCGCCTTCTTGCTGGTGGTGACGGTGGCTTGGTCCCTGTACGACGAACTGTACGGGCAGCGTCCCTGGAAGGATTACCAGGAGCGGTTTGTGGGCCAGTACACCGCGTATCTGAAGAGTTTGGAACCCAAGCAGGCGAGCGCGGAAGAGAAACTTCGGGGGTCGGACGAATACCAGCGCCTGGAGCAGGAATTGGCCGAAGCCGAGAAGGCTGTTGCACCCAGGCTGCGCGACCTTGGCCGCGAGATGAACCAGGAGCTCACCCCGCGGATCATGGCCCTAACGGAAGTTTTCCAGGTGGCCCGCGGGAAGTTGGGTGAAAAGATCTACCAACTGGAAACCGCCTCCAGCACCAGCGAAAAAGAGTCGCGCAGAAAGGCGTTGGAACAGGCCAGACAGGAGAAGTGGTCGGCCCGGCTGCCGGCCGGCGACGGCAAAATCGAGCGGGTCAGCCTTACCTACGACGAGCTGGAACGGGAATTCAACGAGCTCAAGACCCGCAGAGCAAAGTTGCAGGCTGAGCGCGCCGAACTGCTCCGACGGCCCACCGAACTTCGGGCCCAACGGGATGCCTATTTGAAAGAAAACCTGGTCGGCCTGGACAAACAGCAGATCGCCGGGCTGCTCGGGAACATGGAGAACTTTGAATACAAGATCAAGCAGATTCACGTTGGGGCGGACCGCATCTACGCAGGAGTTGGGCGCGTAGATATGGTGGATCGCTGCCACTCCTGCCACGTGGGGATCCTGGAACCAGTCACGCTGACCAGGGACGACATGGGCGGCGAAGCAGCCTTCACCAGCCATCCCAATCCCGAGCTGCTGCGCGTCCACGACCCGGAGCGGTTCGGCTGCTCGCCCTGCCACGGAGGCAACGGGCGCGCCACCACCAGCGTGAAGAAAGCCCACGGCCAGTACAAACACTGGCTGTGGCCGCTGTACGCACGAGAGAACGCGGAAGCCGGCTGCCAGCAGTGCCACAGCACCGAGATGGTGTTGGAACATGCGGAAGTGCTCAACGCGGGTAAGCAGCTTTTCCGCAACAAGGGCTGCATCGGCTGCCACCGCTATGAGCGTTTTGACCCGGAGGCCGAACGGCTGCAAGCAGTGCGGCAGGCCGTCCGTTCACGGAAAGAACAGCGCAAGGAACAGAAGCGCGAAGTGGCATTAACCATTCGGGCTGCCAATGCAGCCACCGACAACGCTGCGTTCGCTCGGCTTAACGCCAAGGCAGATGGCTTGCGCCAGGGCCTGTCACTGATTGACCACGAGCTGGAACAGCTCCAATTGGAGTCTCGCAGCCTGATGCGCGAGTTGAAAAAGATCGGTCCTAACCTCAAGGACGTGCGGCAGAAACTGCGTCCCGAGTGGTTGCCGGTCTGGATCCAGAATCCGCATGAGTTCCGGCCCACCACCAAGATGCCGCGCTTCCGGCTTAGGGAGCAGGAAGTGCAAGCCATCGCCGCCTACCTGTGGCAGACCGGCACTCAGTTGCCGGTGCCGAAGCGGCCGCCGGGCGACCCGGTGCGCGGCAAGGAATCCTTTGAGACGCGCGGCTGCATGGGCTGCCACTCGGTGGGGGAGGGCAGCCAGCGGTTGGGCGGCACGTTTGCCGCCAACCTGAGCCGCTTGGGCGAGAAGGCCAATTACGAATACATCGTGCGCTGGATTCACAACCCGCGCGAGCGCAGCCTGCCCTATTGCCCGCTGGAGAACCGCGACATCGGTCCCGAAGACTACGCCAAGCACGGGTTGCCCTTCCGTTTCGACCTGGATCACAGCCTCTGCCCCAATGACGGCTCCGAAATGCAGGTACAGCAAATGACGGTCATGCCCAACCTGCGTCTGAGCTGGCAGGAGAGCCGCGACATCGCCAGCTACCTGATGACTCTGAAGCGGGAAGGCGAATCAGATTACCCGCCGGTGGAGTTTCTCAACGACCCGAAACTCATGGCGCAGGGGTCCATGTACATCCGACACTATGGATGCGCGGGTTGTCACGAAATTTCCGGCTTCGAGCAGGAAAGCCGCATCGGGACGGAACTCACCACCGAGGGTAGCAAACCCATCGAGCGTCTGGACTTTGCCCTGCTGACCCACGATGCCAAGAAAGAGGGCTGGTACGACCACAAGGGCTTCTTCGAGCGCAAGCTGGGCGACCCGGCCGTCTTTGACCAGGGGAAGGAGAAAGCGCGGCTGGAGTTGCTCAGGATGCCCGAGCCTAACGTTACCCCGCGGGAAATCACTGCGCTCACCACCTTCCTGCTGGGCAGCGTGGACCAGACCATACCGGCCCAGTATCAGTTCCGGCCTTCGGACCAGCGCCAAGACATTCAGGAAGGCTGGTGGATTGCCACCAAGTACAACTGCATGGGCTGCCACCAGGTCCGCATCGGCCAGGAATCGGTGCTGATGAATGTACCGCGCTATCAGACTCCCGACGGGAAAGAGCAGTTGCCGCCACGTTTGGTCGGCGTGGGTGCCCGCGTTAATCCCGCCTGGCTGCTTCGTTTCCTGGAAAACCCGGCGCTCAGCAGCAAAGACACGGACCGGAATGGCGCCCGGCACTACTTGAAAGCGCGCATGCCCACCTTCCACTTCTCTGACGGCGAACTGCGGAAACTGGTGCGCTTCTTTGCGGCCCTGGCGACTCAGGCTACCCCCTATATTCCGCCTCGCTTGGAGCCACTGTCGTCTCAAGAGATGAGACTGGCACGGCAACTGTTTACCCACCCGGCCGCGCCCTGCTTGAAGTGCCATGCGACCGGAGATCCGGCTCACGACCGCAATGCCACCGCTCCCAATTTCCTGCTGGCGAGGGAACGCCTGAAATCAGGCTGGACCAAACGCTGGATGGTCGAGCCCTCGCTGATCAGCCCCGGCACTTCTATGCCGGACGAGCTGTTCCGGCAGGAAGGAGAACGGTGGGTCTTCAACTTCGGCGGGCCGGCTCCGGAATCGTTCCGGAGCTATGAGAAGGACCACGTGGAGCTACTCACGCGCTACATGTTCCAGATGACGCCGCAAGAGCAGCGCAGGCTTACCGGCAGACGAGTCTCGGCATCCGTTCCGTCCAAGGGAAGAAGGCTGGCACGGATGCGTCGCGCACAATAACTCGACTGGAGTCCCTGACCGGACAGTAATAGGAAAAGTTCAGCGAAAGGGTGACAAACGATGCGAAACGCAAAGCTATTGTGGTTCTTGATTGTGGTGCTGGCGCTGGGGATCGCTGGCTGCGCCACGAAGGAAGAAGCCCCACCCGCCCGAGAAGCGGTGGAGGCGCAACCGCCACCCACGCCGATTGACCCGGCCACCGTCGGTTCCATCACCGGCAAAGTCAGCTTCGACGGATCGAAACCCAAGGGTCGGGTGATCCGCATGGATGCGGAGCCGGACTGCAAGCGCCTGCACAGCAGCCCGGTGCGGTCCCAGGAAGTGATCGTGAACAAGAACGGGACGTTGCTGAATGCCCTCGTCTACGTAAAGCAGGGCTTGAGCAACTACAGCTTTGAAACCCCCAAGACTCCTGTGACCATGGATCAGGAGGGCTGCATCTACAGTCCTCACGTCATTGGCGTGCAAACCGGGCAGGAAATCCATGTTTTGAACAGCGACCCCACCACCCACAACATTCACCCCCTGCCCAAGAACAACCGGGAATGGAACGTGTCGCAGCCGCCCGGGGCGGACAAGATTGTGCAGAGCTTCCCGCGGGAAGAGCTGCTGATCCCGGTCAAGTGCAACGTGCACCCTTGGATGCGCAGCTACATCGCGGTGCTCAAGCACCCCTTCTTCGCAGTGATCGGCGAGGAAGGCACCTTTGAATTGAAAGGGCTGCCGCCAGGAGAATACGTAGTTGCCGCCTGGCACGAAAAGTATGGAACCCAAGAACAGAAAGTAGCGCTGGGACCCACGGAAGCTAAGAGCGTCGACTTCGCTTTCCCGGAAGCGGCCACGACAGCGGGTGGCCTGTAGACTGCACTAAATGCGCCACTGCTCACACAGTCTTTGGTTGCACAGGTACGCGGTCCTGGTGGCCGGCGCCACCTTCCTGCTGATTCTCGCCGGGGCCCTGGTCACCAGTAACGACGCCGGCCTGGCAGTGCCCGACTGGCCCTTGTCCTATGGAGGGTTGACGCCGCCCATGGTCGGGGGCATCTTCTACGAGCACGGCCACCGGCTGGTAGCGGCCACCGTAGGACTGATGACCATCGGCCTGGCAGTCTGGTTGTGGCGGCGCGAGCCCCGGCGCTGGGTTCGCCTGTTGGGATGGGCGGCCCTAGGGACGGTGGTTGTCCAGGGAATTCTCGGCGGAATCACCGTGCTGTACTACCTTCCGCCTGCCGTCTCGATCGCGCATGCCTGCCTGGCACAATTCTTTTTCTGCTGCACGGTCAGCCTGGCTGTCTTTACTTCGCCTTCTTGGGTGAACTCCGGATGGGCCGGAGCCGGGTCCGCAGGTGAGTCCGAAGAAGATCGCGGCGCATCCCTGTTTGGCCTGGCCGTAGCCACGGCACTCGCGGTGTATAGCCAGTTGGTCCTGGGGGCAGCCGTGCGGCACGCCGTGCTGGGCATCTGGCCTCACATTTTCGGGGCGGCGGTCGTGGCGGCTTTGGGATTTGCAACCGTGGCACGAGTGTTCCGGCCCCGGGACTCGGACCCGCACCTGCTGCGCCGCCCCGCGGCCCTGGTGGCGGTCCTGGTGCTCATCCAGATGGGTTTAGGCTTGGGCTCGTATTTGGTGAAATACGAGGCCGAGCGGGTTCAGCCTCTCCCGCTGGACGTCGCCATCAGCAGCGCGCACGTGGCCTTCGGTGCGCTGTTGCTGGCTGCCAGCCTGGTACTGGCGCTCCGAGCGCATCGCCTGCGCGGCCAGGTTAGAGACCAAGTTAGAGAAACGAACCAGGGTCGGGTGCTGGCCCTGTCCCCCGCCCTGTCCACCGAAGAAGTGCCCGAGAACGCGGTATGAGAAGCATTCTCCAGACGTGGAAGCTAGACGTGGCGGCCGAGCGTAGCCGGCTGGCCGACTACCTGGAGCTTTCCAAGCCCGAAGTGACCTCGTTGATCCTAGTCGCGACGGCGGTGGGCTTTTGCGCTGCTTCGTCCGGCCAGTTTCGGGCGGATCTACTTGCGCATACTCTGTTAGGGACACTCTTGGTGGCGGCGGGGACCGCGGCACTGAATCAGTTCTTCGAGCGGGATGCCGACGCCCGGATGCGCCGGACGGATCAGCGCCCGCTGCCCGCCGGACGGATGGCTCCCGGCCGCGCCCTCGCCTTTGGCGTGGCGACTGGAGCTGCCGGCGTCTTCTATCTGGCCACGACCACGAACCGCCTGGCCGCCGGGCTGGCATTGCTGACCATGCTCAGCTATTTGCTCCTGTACACGCCTCTGAAAGCGAAAACACCCGCCAGCACCACGGTTGGCGCGTTCCCTGGCGCGGCTCCGCCACTGATTGGCTGGGCGGCCGCGACGGGCGAGTTGAGCTTGGGGGCCTGGGTCCTCTATGCCATCCTGTTCCTCTGGCAGTTTCCGCATTTCCTGGCCATTGCCTGGATGTACCGCGAGGACTACCGCCGCGCCGGCTTCCTCGTGCTGCCGGTATTGGAGCCGAATGGGGTGAGCACCGCCCGCCGGGTAGTGTTCTGCCTGCTCGTTCTGCTGCCAGTGAGCCTGCTCCCCAGCCTGGTCGGCATGGCGGGGCCGCTTTATCTTGCTGGAGCGCTCCTGCTCGGCCTGGCTTTCTTTTACTTCGGGCTGCGCCTGGCGCAGACACGCACGCTGGTCGAGGCGCGGCGACTCCTGCACGCCTCGGTCGCGTACCTGCCTTTGCTGTACGGGCTACTGCTGGTAGATCGAGGGTCGTAGTGTAGGTTCCGGAAGCCCCTAGAAACGATGTGGGAAACGATCATCCTGCTGGCGATTTACCTGGTGCTTGGCCTGCTCTGCCTCGCGGTGGCCGGGTGGGGTGTGGTCACTGGCCAGTTCCTCGATGTGGACGGGCTTTTCCTGGTGCTCGTGTGCCTGAGCTTGGCAGTGGTCTTTCTCGCCGCGTTCGCCCTTGCCATCCGGCGTGGTGAATTCGCAGCCGTGATGAAAGGCTTGCGGCGCTCCCAGGCGGCTACCTTGCCCGAAACTCCAGGGCCCGAAGCTCCCGGACAAGCTGAAGCAACCAACCCTTCGCGGCAGCAAGCTAACCAGTAAGCCACCATAGCGGCCCCGATGTTCTCCATTCCCCAATGGCCCGCGCTGAACGCCAGCCTCAATGCCTTAAGTGCGCTGCTGCTGGCCGCCGGCTACTTCTTCATCCGTCGCAAGCGAATCGCCATCCACCGCTTCTTCATGGGGGCCGCGTTTCTGACTTCATCCCTGTTTCTGGCTTCCTATCTGGGTTACCACTACTTTGTGGGCGCCACTTCGTTTTCGGGGCGGGGCTGGATCCGCCCGGTTTACCTTTCCATCTTGCTGTCGCACACCGTGCTGGCCGCGCTGACGCTGCCTCTGGTGATTGTCACGCTGTCCCGCGCCCTGCGCGGGCAGTTCGACCGGCACCGGCGGATTGCTCGCTGGACGCTGCCAATCTGGTTTTACGTCTCCGTCACCGGAGTGATCATCTACGCGATGCTGTACCACCTGTATCCCTCGCGCTGAAGCCTGGGGGAAACCCGCGGGAGAACCGCTGGTTCGACGCGCGAACGTGAGCCAGTCTCTACCGCACACAACTCCCTTGAGTCAGAAGCGGCATGTATAATGTCGATTATGCCCAAGGAGGCCAGGAGGAAATTGGAGGAAGAAATCCGGCGAATTGAGCATGAACTGCGCCACGAGCTGCCCAAGGAACTCAAGACGGCGATCGCCCTGGGGGATCTCAGCGAGAATGCCGAGTACCACTCCGCCAAGCAGCGCCAGGAGATCCTGAGGGCCCGCCTGGGACAACTGAAGAAACGTCTGAGCGACATCGCCATGGTCAACCTGTCGAAGATCCCGCGGGACCAGGTGGCCTTGGGCTCACAGGTGCTGCTCTATGACTTGCAGAAGGAGGCCGAGGTTCGCTACAAGCTGGTGATCACCGAAGAGTCGGATGTGGCGCAAGGCCTCATCTCCACCACCTCCCCCATCGGACGCGGCCTGGCGGGCAAGCGGGTCGGGGATGCGGTGAAGGTCCAGACGCCAGCGGGCGTGAAGGAGTTTGAGATTCTGGAACTCAAGACGATCCACGACGAGTAACTGCCGGACTCTCCCCAAGCCAGTCCATGTTGACGGTCACCCGAAGTATCGGACACGCGGCAGGTTTCCTGCTGGATGGCATTCTGCGCGCGCTGGTCCTCTCCCGCATCCCTCCCAATGTCCTGACCGCCGTCGGCCTGCTGCTGAACATCGCCGCCGCCTGCGCCTTTGGCTATGGCGAATTCCTGCTGGCCGGGCTGATCATGCTGGGGGCATCTTTGTTCGACTTCCTGGATGGTCCGGTCGCGCGCAAGACGAATCAGGCCACTCCATTTGGAGGTTTCTTTGATTCGGTGGTGGATCGCTACTCGGACCTCGCTCTCTATTTCGGCCTGCTGGTTTACTACGCGCGCCTCAACCTGTTCTTCTACGTGGTGCTGGTGGCGCTGGCCATGACCGGTTCGGTCATGGTGTCCTACACGCGGGCCCGGGCAGAGTCTCTCATCGGCTCCTGCAAGGTCGGCTTCATGGAGCGGCCCGAGCGCATTGTGCTGATGATCATCGGCGCCTTGTTTGACCGCATGGCGCCCGTGCTGTGGGTGATTGCCGTGCTGGCTAACGTCACCGTTGTCCACCGCATCATCTACACCTGGCAGAAGACTCGCCAGGCAGCTTCCCCGCCGGCTACCCGGGTCGTGCGCGCCGGCGACTAGCCAGGCTCCTCCCTCGCGCGGTTGGGAACTCGCGCAGGATTTCCACCATCCCGAAATAGTCCTCCGAACGCATGCAGCCGCGTCCAAGGCATCCTGTAGCGCCCGCTCACCAGGTCCTTGTAGAAGGGCTGGTGCACGTGCCAGAGGAAACAGACGCGGATCATTGGGTTGGGCCCCGGGTTAGACTTCGGGTTAGGCCTCGGCCGCCGGCGGCCGCAGGGCCGAGTGCAGGTCTTGCTGGAACTTGCCGTAGCGGTCGAGCAGCTCGGGCGTGGCCAGCGCTTCCCTGCTCTTAGCGACAAAAAAGCTGGCCGCCCCACGTTGGACGAGAAGGCCGATCTGCCCCTCGATGAGGTAGCCGGCCGAGCTGAACTGGCGGATTTCGCCGCTGCGGGTATATTCGAGTAGCGCTACAAAGCCCTCGCGCTCGGCGGCTACCTGGCGCTCGTAGCGGGGCAGCGTCAGGAATTGAAAGCCAAGGTCACGAAGTTTCGCCAGCGCTTGGGGCGCCTGCATCTCAGCATCCTTCACTGTTCCCTCAACCCTGCCGGCACGTTTTCCCGTCCTGCAGGATCCTCTCTGAAGGCCCTGGGGACACTTGATGATAGCCCCAACGATTCGCCGTCGCCTGCACCAATACCTTCGAACTACCCCCTCGTCCTGCAGAACGCTCTGAATCTTCGATCACCCACCTGGGTTCGCCGGTGCTCCCCTTCATACGGGCCGGAGCTAGGGGACCAGCGTTGTCGCCGGAGGTCCAGGCACTACTGAGTCTCATTCTCAGGGTCGGGCAATACGGAGAGTGTGGAGCCTGCGCCGGCAAAAAAGGCACTACTGCGCCCTAGCGGCGGGTAACCGAGATGTGTGAGCACGACGATGATTTCGTGCCCGTGAACCCTATCTTGAACCCTTGCGCTGGCTCTCCATACCCGCCAGCAGAGCCTGAAGGACGGCCACAGCGGCAGCGGCACCCTCCCCGGTATGCGGGGGCAAAGGCGCAGGCGGCTCCCCTTGCAGAAGCGTGCGCAGGGCCTCTGGCGTCCGGGCATTAGGCGCGTTGAATGTACGCCCAAACTGGTCGTCGTACATCCGGCGGCAGGGCACGAAAATGGCCGGAGTAGCGGTCAGGGCAACTTCGTGGAACAGGTTATAGCCGCCGGCTGCGATGACCAGTTCCACCCGGGGCATCCAGCTTACCGCCGGGTAGGACTCGGCGGGCCCCAGGATTCGCAATTCTTTGCTGCGCTGGCGAGCGACTTCCTGCGCCACTTCGAGATAGGGTTCACTGCCTTCGCCCCAGTTCACAAACAGCCATCCGGAGCGGGAACGGGCCGGCGGCACCTCGCGAGCCTCACGCACCGTCACCGGGGGCACATCCACAGTTCGCTGGCTGAGCGTTTGCAACTCCAGCGCGTCGGCGATGCGCACCGCCAAACGGTAGTGCTGGCCCAGAAACGCGGCCACTTTGAACTGGCGCAGGTAGGAGGGATTCAAATAGCGCTGGATTAGCACTGCCGGGCACGGCAACGAAGGTATCAACTCCGCAATTTCTCCCACAATCCCGCGAGGAAACGTGTCCACCACCACCAGCTTCGGATTGGCCCGGCGCACCGCCCGCTCCAAAAATTGGGGCTCCGGCCCGGGAATTTGTTTGACCGCTACGCCCTGGCGCGAGGCCAGCGGAGCAAATGTTGAGTAGGTCACCAGCAGCGCGGAGCGCCGGGTATGCGCTTTCCAGCGACGAAGAATAGCCAGCCCACGGGTCAGCTGTCCTAAGCCGGCACCCGGTGCGTAATAGAGCAGAGTGACGCCCGGTTCAGCTCGCTGCTTTGTCTGTTTTGAAGGCCTCTTGGACCGGGCCGGTTTTAAAGGCCTCTTGGGCCGGGTCCGTTTCAATGGCCTCTTAGGGCGGGTCCGTTTCAAAGGCCTTTTCGGGCGGGCCGGTTTCCGTTTGCGGTGCCGTTTCAAATGTCTTGCGATCCCCCAGGTTGAGATTGTCGTGGCGGTATTTGACCCTCACAACGGTTCATGCACTCACAGGCATCGGTGCGCACGTGTTTCATCTGCCTCTTAGCCGGCGCAGTTTAACTCACCCGCGCCTGCTGGGAACGCTAATTTCTGCACAAAGCAGATGACCCGAGAAGGTACCAGCTCACAACTCTAGAGTTTTCAAGAAGTTGCGCGCCACCTCCTGAACGTCGCGGTGCTGACCGTCCAGAGCATAATTGAGGCGGCGCATCTGATCCTCGGAAATCGCGTCCTCTAGTTCGGCCAGTGCTTGACGTACAACAGGGTGGCGAGCCAGCGTCTGCTGCCGGACGATCGGGACCGCCTCATAGGGTGGGAAGTAGTTCCGGTCGTCTTCGAGCACGGTCAGGTCCAGAGCCTCAATCAGGCCGTCGGTGGAATTGCCAGCCACCAGGTCCACCTGTTTTTCCTTCAGGGCCCGGTACAACAGCCCCAATTCCATGAGCCGGGGTGCCCTAGCAAAGCGCAGTCCGTAGGTGCTGGCCAGCCCCGGAAAGCCGTCGGGTCGCTCTAGGAATTCGAACCCAAAGGCGACCCGCCACTGAGGTGCGTACGCCGCAATCTGTGAGAGCGACTTCAGTCCCAGGCGCCGCGCATCCTCGCCGCGGATCACGATGGCAAAGGTATTGTTGAACCCCAGCGGCTCGGCCACCTCCAGCCCGAAGCGCTGGGCATAGACGGCCTTGACTCGCTCGTACGCCTCTTGCTTGCTTGCTGGCGGAGGTTCCTTGAGGATGGCAGTCAGAGCTGTGCCGGTGTAATCGACATAAAGATCAATCCGTCCGGCAAGAATGGCCTGGTGGCAGATGTAGGTGCCACTCAGATAAAAGCGTCGTGAGACTTCCAGACCTTTGGACTCCAGGTGCTGGGCAATCAGCTCGCCCAGAATGACCTGCTCGGTGAAATTCTTGGAACCGACGACCAGACGGTCTTCCCGCGCCGGCCCACATCCAGTCAGCAAACACGCGGCCAGGGCAATGAGCCCGAAGCAGCGTCGCATCGTTCCAAGTGGGGTTACCCGGGGGCTCGGAGCCATTTCTCCACCAGTCCCAGGCCGAGATCGGCCGTCAGTGCCAGCAGCGCGGCGGGGATGGCGCCGGCCAGAATCAGCGTGTTGTTGACCATCGCCACACCACGAAAGATATACGTGCCCAAGCCTCCTGCGCCGACTGCAGCGGCAATCGTGGCCAGGCCCACCGAAATCACCACAGCCACGCGTACCCCGGCAAGGATCACTCCCAACGACAGCGGCAACTGCACCTGAAAAAGCAGTTGCCGGTCGGTCATCCCCATGCCGCGCCCTGCTTCCACAACGGCCCGATCCACGCCGAGGATGCCGGCGTGGGTGTTACGAATGATCGGCAGCAGGGCATAGAGAGTCAGGGCAAAGATCGCCAGGCGGTCGGCTCGGTCGCCGAGCCAAGGCATCGGCAGCAGGAAACCGAACAACGCCAAGCTGGGGATGGTTTGCATGATGTTGGCGCTGCCCAGGATTGGCTTGCTTAAGGCGGGCCAGCGGGTCAGCAGGATGCCCAGCGGCAGACCGACCGCTACAGCCAGCGCCGTGGAAGCACCCACCAGCCACAGGTGCTCCAGCGTCAGCTCGAACACTTCCGCGCTGTTGCGCTGAAAATATTGGAGCAGCTCATTCACTGTGAACCTCAACTCCCGGAGATTGTTTTCTCTCCGGCGCCAAAGGCAGCCAGGTACGCGGCCGCCACCGGCTCGGTGGCGTGCACAAAGTCGGCCGCGGTGTACAGGCCCACCAGGCGGCCGCCCTCCTGCAGCGCGATGCGCGTACCCAGCACTAGGGCTTCGCGCAGGTCATGGGTTACGAACACAATGGTCTTGTTCAGCCGCTTTTGCAATGCCAGGAATTCACCTTGCATTTCGGCGCGCGTGATCGGATCCAGCGCGCCGAACGGCTCGTCCATCAGCAGAATGGGCGGGTCGGCGGCCAAGGCGCGCGCCACCCCGACCCGCTGTCGCTGCCCGCCGGAGAGTTCGCGGGGGTAGCGCGTGGCGAATTGCGGATCCAGTCCTACCAGCAGCAGCAGTTCCCGAACTCGCTTGTTAGCGCGTTCGGCGGGCCAGCCTTCCAGGCTGGGCACCAGGGCGATGTTGCGCTCCACGGTAAAGTGGGGGAACAGTCCGGTTTCCTGGATCACGTAGCCGATGCCGCGCCGCAGTCGGATCGGATCCCACTCCGTCGTTGGACGGCCCTCCACCCGCACCTCGCCTTCGCTAGGCACCAGCAACCGGTTTACTAATTTCAGGGTGGTGGTCTTGCCCGAGCCGCTCCGGCCTAACAGAACCAGGGTTTCTCCTCCCCGCACCTGGAGGTCTAACTTGTGCAGCAGCTCCCGCTTGGGGCCCAAGCGGTAGGAGACTCCGCGGAATTCGATAACGAATTCGTTTCCGGCAGCTGCGGTGTTCATCTTGCGCCTGTAGCGGCCAACACCATCAGGAAACGTCATGTTTGCATGGGGTGTGGCGGGCGTCAAGTTCCGAAGAACGCTCAGGCAACCGGCGGGGACAGCTCTGCGTGTTGGCCCGGATTGTGTAAAAACGATCGTGTAAAGACAACTGAGAACTCAGACGCCGGAACATCTCCGAACCCGACTGTACTTTTCCCAGCTTCTATGCGACGATTTCTCTTAGGGAGCCTCTAGAGGGCCTTTAGGGTCGAAGAAAAGCTAACTGCAAAGCCACGTATTCAATTTCGATCGAACGCGGGCAATTCTCTGGCCGCTGGAGCCTGCGGGGCATTTCGCAATCTGAATGTGATGGTCGTACGGAAAAGAAAATTCTGGATTCCCGCTTTGGGGGTCGGCTTCCTGTTGGTTGTCGGCTGGTTCTGGATTGGACCCTCCGGCATCGCTGATGCTTCGTACAAGCTAGCCGGGGTTGTGGGCGAGGAGGGGAAAAAGCCCCGGCACACGAATCGCCTCATCGGGGAGAAGAGTCCCTATCTGCTGCAGCATGCACATAACCCGGTGGACTGGTATCCGTGGGGCAAAGAAGCGTTCGAGAAGGCGCGCCGCGAGCAGAAGCCGATCTTCCTCTCCGTGGGCTATTCCACCTGCCACTGGTGCCATGTGATGGAGCGCGAGTCCTTTTCCGATCCGGCCATCGCCGAGATGATGAATCGCCATTTCGTCTGCATCAAAGTGGATCGCGAGGAACGTCCCGACGTGGACAGCATTTACATGAGCTTCGTTCAGGCCACCACAAGGCAGCGGCGGCTGGCCCATGTCGGTCTTCCTGACTCCTGACCTGAAGCCCTTCTTCGGCGGCACCTACTTTCCCCCGGAGGACCGCGGTCGCCGTCCCGGTTTCCGCACCGTGCTGCTGCGGATCGCTGAAGTTTGGAAAACGGAGCGGGAGAAGATTTTGGCGTCCACCGAGCGCATCACGCAGGCTCTGCGTGCCGGGTCGAAGGCCGAGGCGGGAGATGCCGGCGCCCTACGAGAGCCGGTGCTGGCGACCGCCTACCAACAATTCAAGAAGAGCTACGACCCGAAGTACGGCGGCTTCGGCGGCGCGCCGAAATTTCCGCGCCCCGTTGTGTTCAACTTCCTGCTCCGCTACTACGCTCGCACCGGAGA
Organism: Terriglobia bacterium; assembly: GCA_965223005.1. Lineage (GTDB taxonomy): Bacteria > Acidobacteriota > Terriglobia > JAJPHL01 > JAPKYU01 > CBDBKE01. The sequence goes on from CBDCVK010000010.1 coordinate 1,636,971, forward strand.
CGAGCACGCTCTCCAAATGACCCTACACACGCTGCGCGCCATGGCTCGCGGGGGCATCCACGACCATGTCGGGGGCGGGTTCCACCGCTATTCTACCGATGCGACCTGGCACGTGCCGCACTTTGAAAAGATGCTCTACGACCAGGCCCAGCTCGCCATCTCCTACGCCGACGCCTACCAGATTACGCGGGATCCGTTTTTCGCCGACATCCTCCGCGACATCCTGGAGTACGTGCTGCGCGACATGCGCGGGCCTGAAGGCGAGTTCTATTCCGCCGAAGATGCAGACAGCCTGCTGGAACACGGCAAGCCGGAGCACGGCGAGGGAGCGTTTTACGTTTGGGAGGCCGCCGAGATCGAAAAGGTCTTGGGGCGCGACCGTGCTCGGATTTTCAACTACCAGTACGGCGTCGAGCCATCCGGAAATGTGCCTCCGGAAAAGGATTTTCAGGGCGAATTTAAGGGCGACAACATTCTGATGGTGAGTCATTCGCCGGCCGAAACGGCCCGGGAATTTGGCAAGTCAGAGCGCGAGGTTCGGGGACTTCTGGCTGCGACCCGGCTGAAGCTGCTCGCCGCCCGCGCCCCGCGCCCGCGCCCACTGCGCGACGATAAGGTTCTGACCGCCTGGAACGGCCTGATGATCTCCGGCTTTGCCCGCGCGGCCCAGGTGCTGGATGAGCCTCGGTATCTGGCGGCGGCCAGCGCCGCTGCCAGCTTCCTCCAGTCCAAGCTTTACGACCGCAAGACGGGCCTGCTAAAGCGCCGCTACCGTGCCGGGGATGTGGCCATCAACGGCTTTTTGGATGATTACGCCTTCCTGATCCAGGGGCTGCTCGACCTCTACGAAGCATCCTTCGACGTCCGCTGGCTTTCCTGGGCAGTGCGGCTACAAGAGATGCAGGACCAGTTGTTCTGGGATTCCAACCAGGGGGGCTACTTTGCCACCAGTGGAGATGATCCCTCCATTTTGGTGCGCATGCGCGACGACTACGACGGGGCCGAGCCGTCACCCAATTCCGTGGCCGCGATGAACCTGTTGCGCCTGTGGCAGATGACCGACAGGAAGGCGTGGGAGGAGAAAGCGGAAAAAAGCTTTGCCGTGTTTGGGCAGCGCCTTCAAAGGGCGCCTCAGGCGTTACCGCAACTGGTGGCCGCGCTGGATTTCAGCCTGTCCAAACCGAAGCAGATCATCATTGCCGGCGACCCGAAGGGCGCCGACACGCGTGCCCTGCTCCGGTTGGTGCATGAGCGCTTCATCCCCAACAAAATCCTGTTGCTGGCCGATGGGGCTCGGGGCCAAGAGCAGCTGGCCGAGTGGCTGCCGTTTCTCAAGGGCATGCGTCGAAAGCAGGGACGGGCCACAGCCTACATCTGCGAAAATTACGTGTGTAGGTTACCCACCGCCGATCCCAAGGTGGTGGCAAGCTTGCTGGACGCAAGATCTTAGCGCCGCGTCGGAAAAGTCCGCCCTTCTCGTGGCGGGGCGGGTCTGGCGAGGTCCTGGTCGAGCGTAGTTCAGGGCGAGGTGGCGTTGGCACCGGTGTGTTGGCGGGCTTCCTCAAGCTCGGGTCTGACTGTATCCGCCTTGGCACCCAGCGTGGCGAGCTTTGCGAAGTAAGCCTTGGCCTTGGCCTGATCGCCCGAAAGCTTCGCGGCGCGCGCTGCTCCGAAGAGTCCGTTAAACCGGTTAGGTGACTGTTTCAATACAGCTTCAAACTCCTTCAGCGCTTCCGCTGGCCGCTTCAATTCAAGAAGCATGTCGCCCAACAGTTCCCGCGCCGGCAACACGGCGCCTGGAGTGACCGGATGTTTGTCAATGTTGTCCTCAAGGTAGGCCGCCGAACCCATTAGCTCGATGGCTTCTTCGGCTCTGCCTTCCGCGTGCGCCAGCCACGCGGCGACGGCGCGGTGCTGGACTTTCACCTGAGTGGCCCAGTCGTAGCCGCTTGCCCCTACCATCTCGCGCTGGATCGCGGCTAGCTTTTCCATCTCGTGCCGCGCCACGGCAGTGTTGCCGGTCCTGGCGGCGCCAAGGCCTCGTCCGAATGCCACAATGGCCTCCGCGTACCGAAAGTTCTTCCAAGGGAAAGCCGGCGGATGCAATCCCAGAGCGGCCGCCTCTGACCACTGCCGCCTTTCGAGCGCGTAGCGGGAGGGGACTGCCGCAAAGGCGTACGCCGCAACGAAATTCTCGAGGTCCAGGGTTTGGATGGTTAGCATCTCATCCACAACCTGCTTCGCTTTCAGGTCCTGCCCCTGTTGCAAATAAGCGTAGGCCAGGTAATCCATCGCGTGAAGCTGGTCGAAGGAGCCGGCGCCGGGCTTGAGGCGCTGAACGTGCTTCCTGGCGGACGCTGCCGAAGCAATGTTGGACTCAATGGAGTCCTCCCAGAGCCCCAACCGGGTGAAGATATGCGACGGCATGTGAAGCGCGTGGGGTGAATCGGGGGCGATCTTGGCGTAGCTCCGGGCGGCAGGAAACGCTAGTTCGGCAAGTTGTGGGTAGTCGTAGCTGTGAATGATGTAGTGGGCCAAGCCCGGGTGATCCAGGTTTTTCGGCAGTTCCCTACCCAGAATCGTAGCCGCCTTTTTCTGGTTGAGGTACTGCCTATCGGTCGGCGGGGCAGTTCCCAGCAAAGCCAGCGCGTAGAAAATGCCCGCTTCTGAATCGTCGGGGTAGTTGCGGTAGAGCTGCTCCATCGCCTTCTCATAGGCGAGAGCGCGGCCTCGATGATCGAGTTTGGCGGAGTCCCTGTAGAAGGCCGCGATGGCAGCGATGTAATCTCTCTCGCGGGCAGTCTTAGCACCAATGGCAACAGCCTTTTCGGCCGCTTCGGCACCCCGTTTCAACTCTGCCGGATTCGGGGGCGCCCAAACTGGGTGATAGTTGCTCATTGCGACACCCCAGTAGGTCATTCCACATTTCGGATCGGTGTCGCCGATATGGGAGAAGGCCTACGAAGCCATTTCTGCCTCGTTGTACCAGAAGGAGTGCAGCATGGCCACTGCGCGGGTGAATGGCGCCTGTACATTGGAGTTGCAGGAAATCTGGAAGCGAACGGTTCCCAATTTGCCGATCTGATGATGATGAGCGCCCTCCTCGGCGAAACCCGGCAATGGTTGGAGCGAACAGACGGCCAAGCCACCACCAATCTCATCAGTGCTCATTGCGACACCCCAGTAGGTCATTCCACATTTCGGATCGGTGTCGCCGATATGGGAGAAGGCCTTTTCTGCCTCGTTGTACCAGAAGGAGTGCAGCATGGCCACTGCGCGGGTGAATGGCGCCTGTACATTGGAGTTGCAGGAAATCTGGAAGCGAACGGTTCCCAATTTGCCGATCTGATGATGATGAGCGCCCTCCTCGGCGAAACCCGGCAAACAGACGGCCAAGCAGATCAGTACAGTTCTAAGTCGCATAACAGACGAGCGCTCAACGGGTGAGCTCCCTCCTCTCCCCCCTGATTTTACGCCCGAACAACTAGCGCGCTCGGCAAATTCTGTTCCCCTGCTGGGGCTGAACCATGCCCGAACGCCTCCCGGCACCGGGACGGTCTGATGTGCACTTCAATAGGGGATTTTGCGGGTGCCTTCTTCTAGCAGGCTGAGGCTGGCAGGCTGGGGAAGGACCGGGCCAACACGGTATAATAGGAGCCGGCCTCTCGATGGTGGACCAGCCTGAACAGCCAAGAATCTTTCTCTCGGCAGGGGAAGCGTCCGGAGACATGTACGCGGCCTGGTTCGTGGAAGCGCTGCGCGAGCGCGTTCCGGACGCGGAATGCTTCGGTTGCGCCGGCCCACGCCTGCGCGACGTGGGTTGTGCGGCTCTGCTCCGTTCAGAAAGCATCGCCATGGTGGGCGTGGCCGAGGTGGCTGCGGAAATCCCGCGGGTCTGGCGCCAGTACCGACGGCTGGTAGCTGACGCTCTGGAGCGTCGCCCCGAACTGGCGGTGTTGGTGGATGCGCCTAGTTTCAACTTGCGCCTGGCGCGCCATTTTCACCGCCATGGCATTCCAGTGCTCTACCTGGTGGCGCCGCAGGTGTGGGCCTGGAAGCCGTGGCGAGTGGGGCAGTTGCGGCGTTTGGTGGATCGGCTGCTGTGCATCTTCCCCTTCGAGGAAACCTGGTTCCGCCAGCGCGGTGTGAGCGTTGAATACATCGGCCACCCGCTCGCCGGCCGCGTTCGCCCGCGGTGGAGTCGCGAAGAATTTTTTGCCAGGCAACGGCTCGACTTGCGACAGCCGCTGCTGGCCCTTCTGCCCGGCAGCCGGCGCCGCGAAGTATCGTTGAACCTGCCGGTGCTGCTGGAAGCGGCGGGGCGCTGCGGCGCCCAAAGCTTGATCGCCGCGCCGCCGGAACTGCCCTTGCCTGAGGCACCCCTTCCCGTGGTGCGCGGCGCCACCTACGACGCGCTGGCCCACGCGGACTTGGCACTGGTCGCCAGCGGCACGGCAACCGTTGAAGCGGCTTTGCTCGGCACGCCCATGGTGGTCATCTACCGAGTGACGGAACCTACCTGGTGGCTGGGCCGTCTCTTGGTAAGGACGCCTTTCTACAGTATGGTGAACTTGGTGGCCGAGCGGCGCCTGGTCCCCGAGTTGATCCAGGATGCATTTACCCCGACTCGGGTGACCGAAGAGGCGCGGCGCCTGCTGTCGAATCGCGATGCGCGCAACGTGATGCGTGTGGGGCTGGCCGAGGTGGCCCGCAAGTTGACCCCGGTCTCTGATCCCCTGGGACGAGCGGCCGACCGGGCAGTGGAAATGCTGGAGAACGGCGCTCCGGCCGCACCCCCAGCTGCACCCAAAGTCCTACTCTGATCATCGTATGATTGTAGGTAGGGCCTTATAAGGAGTGTTTGATGTTTTCGTCGGCTGTTCACCGCTGGATGCTCACCGGCGACGGGCCGAAGTCCGCAGCCCGCTGGCCGCGGTCCTTCACGGCTGCCCTTGTGGCAACGGTGCTGGCGTGTGCTTACCTCCCCCTATGGGGGCAGAGGGGCGCGCGGATCGACGTCGAGAAGTACGTGATTGATGCTGAGCTGGATCCGCGGGAGCACCTGTTGCGCGCCCGCGTGCTGGTCCAGTTCGTGCCCGTGGTGGACACGCTTTCGGTCACCTTTGAATTGAACAACAATCTGGTCCCCACCAAAATCACCGACGCCGAAGGCCAATTACTTCCTTCGCAGCGATTCCCCCGGCAGGGCACATTGCGTGTCAACTTCGAGCAGCCACTGCGTGCGGCCGAAAGCACCAGCATCTTGTTTGAATACGACGGCAGGCTGGTCAGCGCCGAGAACCAGCCGGTGGAAGGATTAAAGCTGGCCTACGTCGGCGAGGAGGTCAGCTACTTGCTATATCCGGGGCGCTGGTTCCCCATCTCTGATTACCAGGCGGACCGATTCGCTGCGGAAATGAATGTGACCGTACCGCAGGGCCTGGTGGTGGTTGCGCCCGGCCGAAGTGAGCCCGTTGAGATTGGCCCGCAAGGCAGGCAGACCTTCCACTTTGTCTACGATCGCCCTGCGTTTCCCGGCAGCCTGGCGGTGGTACGCGAGCAGCCACAACGGGTGACCAGCGGAGGCGCGCCGGTGAACGTCTATTTTCGCGGTCCTGAGCAGGCCCAGGCGCAAGCCTACGGCGAAGGCGCCGGCAAAATCCTCACCTTTTTCTCCAGCAAGTTCGGGCCGACGCCGGACTCCACGGTATCGCTGGTGGAAATTGACGAAGGCTCGGTGAACGGCTACTCCGCGCCGGGAATTGTTTTCCTTTCTCCAGGCGCCATCGGGGACCAGCTCAACTACCGCCTGCTGGCGCACGAGCTGGCGCACCAGTGGTGGCGCGGCATCGTCAGCCCAGCTTCCCGCGCTCACCTCTGGCTGGACGAAGGGCTGGCCAGCTACAGCGAACTGCTCTACGTGGAAGAATCCGCCGGAGAGGCAGCGCTGGAGGAGGTGGTCCAGGACGTCGCGATTTCGGCCCTAACTAATGACAGGGTGCCCGTCTTCCGCGCCGCCAGCCTGGAGGAGTTCTCGCTGGAGTATGACGCCGTGGTGGCGAAGAAGGGCGCGATGATCTTGCACATGCTGCGCTGGGTCATTGGTGACGATGCTTTTTTTCAGGGTTTGCGCCAGTTTGCCTCGACCTACGCGGGCAGGCAGGCCACCACGGGCGACTTGCGGCAGGTCTTTGAGCAGGTCAGCGGACAGGATTTAAGCGGTTTTTTCATCCAGTGGCTGGAATCCCCGGGAACACCGGAGTTCAAGGCTGACTATGCCGTCTTCCGCACCAGCAAGGGCTTCAAGATTGTGGGCCAGATCAAGCAAGACCTGGATATCTTCCGCATGCCGGTGGAAGTGCGCATTGAAACCGACGGGGAGCCTGTCGTGCGGCGCATCGAGGTGGTCGGCACTGCCTCGGACTTCATCGTCGATACCTTTGGACGCCCACGCACCGTGACGGTGGACCCGAACAGGCGGGTCCTGAGGTACAACGACCAGATTCGCCTTCAGGTGGCGATTCGCAAGGGAGAGCAGTGGACCGACGTGAGCTACTACGAGGAAGCGCTGAAGGAATATCAGAAGGCGCTGGAAATCAACAAGAACAGCTCGCTGGCCCACTTTCGCGTCGCCGAGGTGTTCTTTGCCCAAAACAATTACCAGTCGGCTGCCAACGCGTTCCGCGAAGCACTCAACGGCGACCTGGAGCCGAACTGGACTGAGGTTTGGAGCCACATCAACTTGGGCAAAATTTTTGACATCACCGGGCAGCGCGAACGAGCCGTGAATGAATATCAGCAGGCGCTGCGAACCAAGGACAATACCCAGGGCGCTCTGGCCGAAGCCGAGAAGTACTTGAAGGAACGTTACCGGCGCGAGCGGCTGGCGGAACGCTATTGATGCCCCAGTCCCAGGCCCTGAACTTAACTTCTGCAGCCCCACGCGGGCACTGACCTTTTCTGTGGCCGCGTCCAGCGGTGCGGAGTCAAGGCGGAGTGCTATTCCGGCGTGTAGGTGGCGGTGGTGGTGTCAGTTTCCCAGACGGTGACCGCGGCGACCCGCACGCCATTTCCAGGACGCTGCTTGGCCAGTCGGCCATCAATCTCCTGGTAGAAATACTTCGCCAGGTTTTCCGCTGAAGGGTTCAGCACGTCGAACGGCGCCAGGTCATTGAGGAACTGGTGGTCTACCCGATCGGCGACCTGCCGCAGCGCGCCTTTCAACTCCACAAAGTCATACAGCAGGCCAGTGGAATCCAGGTCGCGCCCCCGCAGCGTTAGACGGACCCGGTAGTTGTGGCCGTGCGTGTTTTCACATTTGCCGCGGTAACCACGCAAGGCGTGCCCAGCGGCAAAGGTATGCTCGACGGTGACTTCAAACATTGGGTGATGGCTCCATAAACCGCTCGGCTTCAGCAAATTCTCGAGTCGTACGGTAGTCCGCAAGACTCTCGAGGAAAATTGTACCGTAGTTCTTGGTCAGGATGCGCGTATCCAGGATAGCCAGCAGGCCCCGGTCGGCGCGGCTTCGGATCAACCTTCCGAAGCCCTGTTTAAGCGCCAGGATAGCCTGAGGCACCTGATACTCCAAGAAGGGGTTGCCTCCCTCCTCCCCAATCAGGCGGAGACGCGCGGCTACCACCGGGTCGGTAGGCACCGCAAACGGCAGCCGGTCAATGACCACGCAGCTAAGCTGCTCGCCAGGCACGTCAACGCCCTGCCAGAAGCTAGCGGTGGCGAACAGCACCGGGTTCGCTTCACTGCGGAAGCGCTCCAGAAGGGCCGTGCGGGGTGCCTCACCCTGAACCAGCAGCGGATACTTCAGCCCGGTAGCCTGCAGCCAGGCTGCGGCACGCTGGTAGATTTGGTGCATCTGCTGGTAGCTGGTGAACAGCACGAAGGCCCGACCGCGGGTGGCCTGCAGGATGCGGCAGACCTCCTGCGACGCTCGCTCCAGAAATTCCGGCTGGCGCGGGTCAGGCAGCTCCGGCGGGATGTAGAGCAGAGCCTGACGGTGAAAGTCATAGTGCGACTCCAGCACCCTCTGGCGCGCGTAGCGGATTCCCAAACGCCGCGTAACGAACTCGAAGCTGCCGGCCACGGCCAGAGTGGCCGAGGTCAGAGCACAGGTCTCCACCTGCTCGAACAGGGCCGCGGAAAGGATGGGAGCCACGTCAATGGGGGTAGCCTGGAGGAAGGTGCCATGGCCGCGCCGCTCGATCCAATAGACGTAGCCAGGAGCGTTCCCCTCCAGCAGGAATCTCAGCTCGCGGCGCAACTCGGCGGCCCGGCGGGCCAGCGCATGCACCTCTTCTGACTTGTCGGGGAGCGCCGCCAGCGCCGATTCCAGTGCCTCCAGCGCGTCGGCCAGTCTGGTATGGGCGCTTTCGAGCTTCCCATCGGGGTCCGCGAACTCCTGGTGCATGTCGAAAGCGAAGCGTCCTTGTTCTCCGGCCAGCAGCCCGAAGAGAACGGCGGCACGCTCGCCCACACGGTGAGCGGCACGGAACAGCTGCGGCGTGCGACTGTCGTTTTCAGCCGCAGCGCCTTCCTGTGCTGCTTTCAGCCGCAGCGTCTGCTCGCAGTCGCGCACCAGCTCTTCCAGGCGGTAGTTGCTGACGATGAGTCCGAAATATTGCGAAGCCACCTCCTCCAGTTCGTGGGCCTCATCGAAGATCACCGCGCGATAGTCCGGCAGGACGCCCAACCCGGGCACCCGATTGGCCGCGGACGCCTTCAGAGCCAGGTCGGCGAAAAACAGGTGATGGTTGACAATCAGCAGGTCGGACTCCACGGCTCGCTGGTGCATCAGGGTGAGGAAGCAGCGCTCGAACTGGGGACACTTCTGGCCGGTGCAGGTCTCGCGACGCGCGTTCAAGTGAGGCCACAACGCGCTGGACTCGGGCAGCGATGCCAGTTCGGCGCGGTCGCCGGTTTCCGTGCGCGGCTCCCACTCGCGCAACAGCGCCAGCTCTTCCCGCTGCCTTACCAGCTCGGCTGTCGCTGGGGCACTCAGCTCGTAGAGCTTTTGTCGGCACAAGTAGTTGTTGCGGCCCTTCATGTAGGAGACGCGCAACCGCCGGCCCAGGTGCCGCTCCAGAAATGGGATGTCCTGGTAGAAAAGCTGCTCCTGAAGGTTCTTGGTACCAGTGGAAATCACCACCCACCGGCCGCTGAGCAAGGCGGGAACCAGGTAGGCCAGAGTCTTTCCGGTGCCGGTGCCCGCTTCTACGAGCAAGTGGTGCTTCTCGCGGAAGGCAGCTTCAACCAGCTCCGCCATCTCCAGTTGGCCGGCGCGGAACTCGTAGCGGGGGTGGGCGCGGGCCAGCCATCCGTGGGGCGCGAAAAACTCCCGCATGCTGGAATCCCTAGACGCGTTGGCGCTGTGCGCTTCTTTCATGGGCAAGAAACTTCAGGCACGAGCAAGAAACTTCGGCATGCTCGCCCGTCTGCTCCTAAAGCATAATGAATTGCACGGCTAAGAATGCCGGCAGCTATGGAGGATAACACGGGCAAGACCGCGGGAGGCGCCACGGCGGGCGCCGACAAGTCAGGGCAACTCCCCTTAGTCGCCATTGTCGGCCGGCCTAACGTCGGCAAGTCCACCCTGTTCAACCGAATCACTGGGACACGACGGGCTATTGTGGGCAACGAACCGGGTATCACCCGCGACCGCATCTACGCAGAGGCCCAGTGGGGGCACAGTACGTTCCAGGTGGTCGACACCGGCGGCATGCTGCCTGGGGAACGCGACCTGATGCCTCGCCAGATTCTCAAGCACGCCGAGCTGGCCATTCGGGAAGCAGCTCAGGTTGTGTTGGTGGTGGACGGTCGGGCGGAAATCACCGGCAGCGACAGCGAACTGGCCCGCCTGCTGCTGCGCACCGGCAAGCCGCTGGCGCTAGCAGTGAACAAGGTGGACAGGCCGAATCTGGAAGCGCAGATGCAAGAGTGGTACGCCTTGGGCATCGGCCGGGTTTTCTTCGTTTCCGCTGAGCACGGGACTGAAGTGGCGGAGTTGCTGGACGAGGTGACGCGCGATTTCCCCTCCGGCCCTGTGGAGGCCGCCGGCGAGCCCGAAGAAGCAAGAGAAGTCCGTGTAGCGATCATCGGCAAGCCCAACGTCGGCAAGTCCACGCTGTTGAACCTCATCGCCGGACAGGAGCGCGCCATGGTGACCCCGCTGCCCGGAACGACACGCGATGCAGTGGATCTGCTGGTGGAATCGCCGCTGGCCGGGCGGCTTCGCGTGGTGGACACCGCCGGCATTCGCCGCAAGAGCAAAACCAAGCTGATGACGGAAAAGCTGAGCGTGATGATGGCGCAGCGGCACATTCGCCTCTGCGACATTGCGCTGCTGCTGGTGGATGCCACCGAAGGGGCCACCGCCCTGGACGCGACCATCGCCCGCTACGCCCATGATCACGGCAAAGGACTGATCGTGGTCTTGAACAAGTGGGACTTGGTCAACGACAAGCTCCGCAAGGCTGGCCTGCTGGCCGGCACCGTGCGCCGGGCGATGGAGTTCGTGGACTACGCTCCCATGCAGTTTCTCTCAGCCGCCAGCGGGTGGAACCTGGAGAAACTGCTCGAACGCATCCGACAGGTGGACCGGTCGCGCTCGCAGCGCATGCCGACTGCGGAGCTGAACCAGTTGTTTCAGAGCCTGGACCTGGAACGAGCTCCAGTCCCGGCGGCAAAGAAGGTAAAAATCTTCTACCTGACCCAGGCGGGGATACGCCCACCAACGTTCGTGCTGTTTACCGACCGCGCGGGAAAAATGCACCCTGCTTTTGAGCGCTTCCTGGAAAACCAGATCCGGCGGCGGTTCGGCTTTGCCGGAACGCCCATCCAGCTCCGGACCCGAGCGCGGAGAAAGCGCCGTTCAGCCGCCGGGAGCAAACGCTCAAGAGGGTAACGTCATTTCGAACCCACCCTCCGTGAACCTGCCCTGTCGTGAACCTACCCTTTTGCTATCTCGAATAGCCTTCAGGCGCCGCTCTCATCGACCTGGAGTGGTAAACCCTCTGCTAAGGCACGCGGCGGGACACACTCTTCCCGCACTCGGGACAGCAATGCGCTTCTTCGATCAGCCCGCCCAACGCCGGATCCACCTGCGCAGCCTCCTGGGGGCTCACCGGGTCTACCAGCTTGTCGGCGTGATGATTCATCTCGATTCTGCACTCGGGGCAAATCATTTTGGCGGTGCCTGCTGACATCGGTTCCCTCCAGTCTCCCTCAGTCTCCCTTACTCCAGGGAAATATTCTCCCGCCCGTAACGCAATGTCTTGGCCATCCAGGTGAGTTCCTTTAAGAACTTGTCCGTGCGTCGCAGGAACGCCTGGTCCAGCAGTTGACCGGACTGATCGAAGACCTTGTTCACACTTCCGAAGTTGACATCCCAGAAGATGGCCACCAGGCCCAGTTCGCGAAACACCGGCAGAAGGTTCTCGATGACGCGAGTGCCGCCGAATGGACCTGCCGATACACTCGCGACGCCGACGGCTTTGTGAATGTATTCCTTGAGGCAACTGTCCAGCACATGCTTTAGCAGGCCGGGAAAACTGTGATTGTACTCCGGCGTCACAATCACTAGAGCGTCGGCAGCGTTCATCTTGGCCGAAAAGGCGGCGTCTTTGATGGCTTCGCCGGCATCATCCATCGGCATCGGGAGTTGGGCTAGGTCAATGAACTCCGTAACCAGTCCCTCCCGCTTGTTGATCTGTTCCACCAGGAACCTAGCAGCATGCGCGCTGGACCGCCCTTTCCGGGTGGTTCCCAGGATGACCGGTATATTGAGAGGTCGTTCGCTGGCCATGGCTTTGCCTCCTTGGGTGAGGGTCAGGGCAGAGGGGAGTGAAGGTCAGGGCAGTGGGGCCACCTCGCAGAATACTTTGATCGCGCCTTTGGTCTCAGTGAGGGTTTTCATGAGCTCGGCGTAATTCTCCAGGCCCTTGATCGGATGTGTCAGCAGCTTTGCGAGCCAGCCCGGATAGGCGAGTTCCGCCTGTGCCAGGTCTTGTACACCGCGCTCAAAGTCGGCCCGGCTGGCGTTCACACTGCCGAAGGCCACCTTGTTCCCCAGCACGAAGCCCTGGTTGATTTGGTCGGCAGGAATTTCCAGTTTCCGATTGCCGCCGGTCACGCTAACCATAGCCAGCACCCCATTCTTGCCCAGCGCCTCCATGGCCTCAAACACCAGCGGGGAAAATCCAGTTCCTTCGAAGATGAAATCGAAAGGGCCGAATTCTTCGGAAGCCTGCTTTAACGTCTTGCTCTTTGTGCTGATGTAGCGCACGCCGATTTCTTCCAGCAACTCTGAATTCAGAAATGGTGGCTGTCTGAGTGCCAGAGCCACTGCTTCCAAGCCCCGCAACCGGAGAAACAAAGCGGTTAGCAACCCCAACGTTCCAGTTCCTAGGACGGCCGCACGACGCGGCCGCCAGACACGGAGTCGGCGCTGGATTTCGTATGCCTGCGTGATTGCCTTCTCCGCAACGCTGGTTGGCTCCAACAGCACGGCCACCGGCTTCAGTCTTTCCGGCACCTTGACCAGGAACTCGGCCGAGTCCGCAAAATACTCGGCCAGGTATCCGTGCCGAAGGTTAATGCCGCGCTCGAAGTAGGTGTCATCGGTGGTCATGTCCTGCAAGCCGATCCGGTCGTAGAGGCTTGAACCGGGCCGCCGAACGGAGGGGACCACGTAATCCCCGGGCTTGAACTCCCCTACATTGGGGCCGACAGCTTCCACCTGCCCGAAGCTTTCATGCCCCAGAATAAGGTAGTCGTCGCCGGTCGGCGCCGCGCCGTACTCAGCAGCATTGATTTCTTTGTCGGTGCCGTCCACCCCGACGCGCAGGATCTTCACCAGAACGCCGCGGCCATCAGGAACCTCGTCCACCATGGGCTTGGGTGCGTCCCGCAGATGAATGCTATTGGGCTTGCCGGGAATGACTGCAACCGCTTTCATGTGTTTTCTCCTTACGCTCGAACGAGTAAAGACCCCAACCTCTTTGCCTCATCCGGGCTTATCCAGTGTATCGGCACGAGCCTTGAGAAACTGCAGCGTTCACCAGCCCAGTAAATTCCTCAGGGTCCAGTCTCCAGGTCCTGATAGCGCGATTGTGAGCGACATCACCAGGAGCAAGAGATTAAAATCCCATCCGGCTGTCTTCCCTGTGTGAAAGGGAACCTTCCACTTAAGGGCAAAGCCAGTTGCTCCAGCCATCAGCAGGACGAGTCCCCACCCAGCCCATTGGGCCAGGACTCCCGTGAGCATTCCGAGCGACCCCAGAAACTCTCCGAGCGCGGTGAGGACAGTCCCGGGGAGGCCACCAGGCAGTTCCTTGGCGTACTTCTTGAGATCCACGAGCTTGCTCCAACCCTCGTAGACAAACACTAGGAACAAAGCAACCCGCAGCGAGAAGAGAGCAAGATCGGGATTCATTGGCAGCGACATCGTTCATACTCCTTCACGGCCCCGGGGAATTGTCGTGGACTTGGGTTTGGCCCTACTGCAGCCTTTCCTTCAGGTGATCGGCCACGCGCAAAGCGTTGGCGATGATCGTCAGTGCCGGATTGACCGCGCCGCTCGAAGGGAAAACGCTACCGTCGACCACATAGAGATTGTCGACATCGTGAGCCTTGCAGTTGGGATCAAGTACCGACGCCTTCGGATCACGCCCGAAGCGGATGGTCCCGTTCTGGTGCGCCACGCCCGCCAGCGGAATGCGCTGGCCGATGAACAGGTTGCGCGCAAACAAACCGACGTGGCACTTGTGGCCGTGCTCGGAACACTTGGTCTGCTGCTGCATCACGTTCTCGAGCTTCTTCACCAAGCGCTTGTACGCCTCGAGGTTGTTGGGCGTATAGGTCAGTACGATCTCGCCGTCGCGATTGAGCGTGACTCGGTTGTTCGGGTCGGGCAGGTCCTCCGCCGTCAGCCAGAAGTCAAGCGAATGCTTGCCCATGAGGTCCAGCGTGAAGCCGGGGGCGATGGCGGGCGCGCCGGCCGAGAGCGTCACCCCATCGAGCTTCCCCACGAACGAGATGTGACCCATGGGGTGGTTCCATTCTTTGGAGCCGAAATAGAAGTCGTTGACGGCCAGCGTCTTCTGGAAAACGGTCGGATTGGGGCAGCGGGAAATCGCCAGCACCACACCGTTCGTGTGCCCCATGTAGAAACGGCCCACCGCATCAGAGCTGTTGGCCAGCCCCTGCGGATGGTTGTCGTTCGCCGAGCGCAGGAGCAGAGCGGCGGAGTTGACGGCCCCGCAGGAGACAACCACGATGTTGGCGGCGTATTCCTCGCGCGCACCGTTGTGTTTGACGACCACCTTGGTGACCTCTCGCCCCGAAGGGCTGGTCTCCAGGCGCTCCACGTAGGCGTTGGTTATCAGCGAAACGTTGGGCTGCTCGACCGCCGGGTCTACGCAGACGAGCTGGGTGTCCGCCTTGGCGTGAACCAAACAGGGATGGCCGTCGCAGGTGTCGCAGCGGATGCATCGGCTCGTACGCGGGTTCTTCTCATCGAGCATGATGCCGAGCGGCACATGGAAGGGCTTGAGGCCGACGCGTGCGAAGTCGTCGCTCAACTGCTGGATACGCGGCTCATGGCTGACAGGCGGAAACGGATAGGGCTCGCTGGCGGGCGGCTCGGTCGGGTCGACACCCCGCTCGCCGTGCACCTGATAGAGCTGTTCTGCTTTGGTGTAGTAGGACTCCAAGTCTTCGTAGCTGATGGGCCAGGCGGGTGAGAGGCCGCCGTGGTGCTTGATTTCGCCGAAGTCTTCCTTGCGCAAGCGAAACAGGGCGGCGCCATAGACCTTGGTGTTGCCGCCGACATAGTAGTTCGTGTGCGGGTGCAGCGGTTTGCCGTCCTTATCGCGCCACACTTCCTTGGTGTGGTATTTGCCTTCGAGGTCACGGCACGGGTGCTCCAGTTGTCCTTCTCGCGGGGGACGTAGTCCCCGCGCTCGATAATGAGGATGCGCTTGCCGGCGGGCGCCAGAGCGTAGGCGAGTGTTCCACCGCCCGCACCGGAGCCGATGATGATTACATCGTAGCGGTTCCCCTGAGACATGGAGTCCCCCTTCTCTTCAGATCGAACTTGTCGCTGCATCCTATGTCATCTTACTGATCCTGGCTGATCCTGGCTGATCCTGGGTGGTTAGCCTCGGGCTCCGAGCGCCCGGTCAAGATTGTAGGCTGCGCTGATCAACGCCAGGTGAGTGAACGCCTGTGGGAAATTTCCCAACGCCTCACCGCTGTGTCCGGTTTCCTCGGCATAGAGCCCCACATGGTTGGCGTAGCCCAGCATCTTTTCAAACATCAGCCGCGCCTCTTCCAGTCGCGCCGGATTGTTCCGCGCGGCGCGGGTCATTGCTTCGACCAGCCAAAACGTGCAGATGTTAAACGTCCCCTCTTCTCCCGCCAGGCCATCACGGGTCTCCTCGACGTTGTAGCGATAGACGAGGCTGTTGGAGACCAACCCGCCTTTGGCCGGCGACCGGTTGGTGGCGTCCAGCGTTTTCAGCATCCGGAGATCGGTCGGCGACATGAAGAAGACAAGCGGCATGATCAGGTTGGCCGCATCCAGGGATTCGCTGCCGTAATGCTGCACGAACGCCTCGCGCTTTGCATTCCAGCCCTTGGACAGGATCTCTTCGTAAATCTCATCCCGGACCTTCGACCAGCGGTTGCGATCGGCGGGGAAGGAGCGCTTATCGGCCAGGCGCAAACCCCTGTCCAGAGCGACCCAGCACATTACCTTCGAATAAAGGAAGTGCTGCTGCCCGCCCCGGACTTCCCAAATACCTTCGTCCTTTCGCCGCCAGTTTTTGCAGACCCAGTTCAGCAGCCGCCGCAGGTCGGTCCACAGGTCATAGGAGATGGGGCTGCCGTACTTGTTGTACAGGTAGACCGAGTCCATCAGCTCGCCGTAAATGTCGAGTTGCAGCTGGTTGTAGGCGCCGTTGCCGACCCGCACCGGACGCGACTGCTTGTAGCCCTCCAGATGCTTCATGGTCTTCTCGGTCAACTTGTGACGCCCGTCGATGCCGTACATGATTTGCAGCGACCCATCGGGGTTCAGCTCCCGAACACGGGCGCTGAGCCACTCCATGAACTTGGCCGCCGCTTCGGTGAACCCGATACGCAGGAGCCCGTAGAGGGTAAAGGCAGCGTCGCGAATCCAGGTATAGCGATAGTCCCAGTTGCGTTCGCCCCCCACACCTTCCGGTAAGCTACAGGTAGGCGCGGCAACGATAGCCCCGGTCGGCTCAAAGGTCAGCAGCTTCAGCGCTAGTGCAGAGCGCTCCACCATCTCCCGCCACCGTCCCTTGTAAGTGCACTTGGAAAGCCACCGGCGCCAGTATTCGACCGTCTTCCTGAACAGCTCCTCAGCTTCCTCCTCGGCCAGCGAGACGCCGCAGCCGGCCCCCTTCGCCATCTCCTGCAGCACAAAAACCGCCGTCTGATCTTCATGAAGCGTGAACTCAGCGCTGACCCCCGTGCCGTTTCGCTTCAGGCGGACACGCGTCGCTAACCCGAGGCTGAACTTGGGTGAGCGGAAGCAAGCGCCTCCGGCGCTGATTTTTGTGGTGTGCTTGTCCCGCGCGTAGTTGAAAGCCGGCTGGCAGTCCAGGCGAAAGCTCAGCGAGCCGCGCACCACATTGACGCGGCGGACTACCTGGTGATGTCCATGCTCGTCTGCCGGCCCTCCCACCGGCATGTAATCCGTGATCTCGGCGACACCCTGAGGGCAAAGGAAACGGGTCACCAGAACGTTCGTTCCCGGCCAGTAGAACTGCTTTTGGGTGACCTCGGGCACCGTGGGAGCAATCTGAAAGCGCCCGCCTTTTTTGTCATCGAGGATGGCCGCGAACACGCTCGGTGAATCGAAGTGCGGACAACAGAACCAATCGATCGAACCGTTCATTCCCACCAAAGCTACCGTGTGCATATCGCCAATGATTCCGTAGTCTTCAATCGGTTGATAAGCCATTCTGCTCCCTCCTCTGCTCTTGCTGCGCCAGCGGTCGGCTTTCCCAGTGAGTGGCGGCCCGGTGAGAGGTCCGGTGACCGGTCAGAATACGCGAAGTCTCCCCTTGCTCGCCATCCATACCCTCATACACGCCGGCCAATCGCGTGCCTGTTCATCGCCCGGCATTCGTGTGTGCTCCATTTCGCGGTTCGATTCACCGCCGTTGCTCAGTCGAGACCGGGCGCCCTTGGGAGAACTCTGGGGGGGGGGATAGTTGGCCTTGACTCCGCTCACTGGGTCTTGTACCCACAGTGAAAGATGCAGCGCTTGTTATTCTGATGGTGGAGCTTGGCGCAGATGACTTTCGGTTGTCCCTTCCGCCGCAGGTACACCTCAGCTGCCAGGAGCATTCCCAGCGGCGGGGCCGTAAAGTATATCCATAATGCTGTCCACAGCCGAGCCGGGACTGCGGAAGCCAAAGTACGCGCCGGATTCATGCTCATGCCCGAAAGCGGAGCTTCGACCAGGATATAGGTCCCCACCAGGACCCCGGCGAACAGTCCCGTAAAGCGCGCCATGCGGGCGTTATTGGTAGCCAGCAGGACAACAGACATCAGGAAGAACGAGATCACCAGCTCAGCCAGGAACGCGATGCCGCGCCCGTGCGTCCCGGGAACCGTGGCGACGTAGCGAACCGAGGGATGGCCGATTGCACTTTTTAGCACCAAAGCCACGAGCAAGATTCCAGCCAGCGCGCCGGCGAACTGAGCTACGACATAGAAATATGCGTCCCAGGGCTTGATTTTTCCGAGCCGGAAGAAGGTCAGCGTGATCGCGGGATTAATGTGTGCCCCGGACTGCTTGCCCCACGGCGAATAAATAATAGCCACGGCCGTCAGGCCCATCAGGGAGCGGCGAAGCCAAGGGTTGGCGATGGCCTGACGGGCGGGCGAACCCGGGTACTCAAAAAATGTGGCAAAGACACCCGCCGAGATCATGAACAAGCTGAGCCCGGCAGCCTCCATGAGATATTCGGGCCAGTGGTGTTTTAATGCTTCACGCATGGCCTCGTCTTAACGAGCGTTGCGTTCCAACCCTTTCCTCTTGCCTGACCATCAAGTTATCTTCCTCTACCCAATTGTTAGGTCCTCAGATCAGGCGGCGAGACGCTGCAGCACCAACAGCGTTTCGTCATCGCGGGTGGGCGCGTCGTTCCGAAACCTTCGCACGGCGGTGAGCAGGGCTTTCGTGGCGGCTTCCGGTGAATCCGTTGGCAGTCTATTCGCCAGCTCCAACAACCCTTCGTGGCCCAATTCCTCGCCCGCCTCATTCATCGCTTCCGAGAGCGCATCGGTATAGATCACCAAGACGTCGTTGGGCTTCAAGAGTATCGCGGACTGATGGTACTCGGTGCCCGGAATCAATCCCAAGGGCAGACCGGCCACATCGTTCTCGGCGTGTGGTGTATCTTCCTTGAGCAAATCCCAGTTTCTTTGGGCTGCATGGTACCAGAGTGGAGGGAGGTGTCCGGCGTTGGTGAAGACCAACTGGCCGGTCAGGCGGTAGAAGCCCAAGACTACCACGGTGGCGAACTTGACCCCGGGCAACCCCTGTCGGAAGGCCTCGTTGAGTTCGCGCATGAAGTTTACCTGGTCCCAGGTGTTGATGTGCTTATGCATTAGTCCGCGTAGTTTCTCAGCCAGCGAACTGACCGCTTGACCGTGGCCGCTGACGTCGGCCACGGCTACGCGCGTGAGCACGTCCTGGTCGCACACGGAAAGGTAATGGACGTCCCCACCGCTTGTGGCGGGGCGGAGTGGAGCAGAATAGACCCAGCCCGCCAGACCTGGCAGCTCCACCGGCCGGGACACGTTACGATTGCCGCCCCAAATTTCCATGCAAGCCAGTTTGTGGACGCCTTGCTCGTCGCCCCTCATGCGAACTCCTTAACCGGAATTTCCGAGTTCCCGCCCTTCCTCCTGCCTGACCACTTGGACGCCCTAGTTGTACAACGCAACAGAACTTGGTCCAGATGCCGGGGAGCCCGTAAAACGCTGGTGCAGATTTCCGGTCTCATCGTTTTGGCCTGCGCGGTGACTCGCCCTGGACGGAGTGGTTATTGGCGAATGCTTGGAGAAAATGTCCAACCCCATCCACATTCTGCAGGGTATCATCGGCTGCGGTCCGGCCTCTCCGTCGGAGGGTTCGACCCAGGTCCTGGCAAAGGCGCTTTTCCCCGACTCCCCGACTCTTCCTGGATCAGCGTGCCCAGGTCCGGATAAGCGTATACGACGGGAGCGTTGTTTTGCATGAGGCCACCGGTGTCGGAGGTCGGCCCATAGCTGCTGTGAAGGTCGCGGTTCAGCATGCGTAGCATCGCCATTTGCTGACCTCGGTGGTGCGAAGTGTGAGCGATCCGTCGGACCACGACCCAGGCGCGGGAGCGCACGATATCGAAGAATCGCGTGTCCTGTTCCCACCAGTCCTCGTCCTTTGAGCGTAACACTTCCAGTCGTTCGCCGGAGTCCGCAGCGTACCGCAGGATAAACCCTAGTCGAGCCTCTTCTTCCGGAAGGGGAGGCGCATGGACATCAATGCCGAGCATGGTCCGGAACCAAAAATCTTCGCTGACGCACTGATGGACCATCTGTTCGTGAACGCTGCGGCCCCGCCGATCCGTGGAGTGAGGGCGGAAGGGGAGATGCTCGTCGCTGAACATGCTCCATACACTGAGCACTTTGAGGCGCTCTGTCTCGTAGGTGTCGATGAGAAATTGGTAGCGCATCGGCGCAGGCATTCTCCTGGTTGGATTAGGTGAGTGGCACTCAGGAGTCATGGGTGGCGAACAACGTAGCGAGCCGTCGAGAGTGGAAATTCGCCCTCGAGTGATGACAGTCGCGAAATGAACTGCGTTGTGAGAGCGCCCGAACGACCATTGGCTCAATTTATCAGGACTTCATCGCCTTTTGGCCCACAACACATTTCTTCCTTGGGCTCCTCTCTGCGCTCGACGGCAATCCCGGCCTTTTCCAATCTATCCTGAAACCCTTCCCGCCATCCCGGCGACAGTGCGCGAATGCGAATCGCCCTCTTGCAGTCCTGCAGGTTCTTCGGATCGAAGTAGTAAAGGTGACACACCTTCCGCACGCTCATTCCCTCGGGGTCCTTCTGGACCAGCTCGATGCTGTCCCCAGCCCCCACCTCACCCTGTTCGAGTACGCGAAGGTAGAAACCGACAAGACAGCTCTGGAGAAACTTCTTGGGGAATTGGGGGTCATTCATCTTAATGCCGAGTCTGTAGCACGGGACGCGCGGCTGGGTTACCTCGACCAGGGCATCGCCGACGCGAAAAACGTCACCGACATGAATCTTGTCTTCCGGCATGTTTTCCACAGTGAAATTCTCTCCGAACTGAGGAATCCGGAAGTCGGTTCGACCGAGCTGCCCCTTCCAGTGCTCGTAATTTTCGATCGTGTACACGCAGACTGCTTTGTAGACCCCCCCGTGGCCTCGGAGATCCACCTGCTGGTCGCCGTCGAGATTCAATGTGCGAAGCATAGTACTGCCGCTCACGGGTTCTTTGAATATGCCGGTAGCTACTGTCTTGCCCATGAAGGAGACTTCTTTCCCCATGGAAACACTCACCGAAAGCAGCTTCATCGCCAATCTCCCTTCGAGGAGGCCGGGGTGGAAACTCACCGGTCTCCCCCGATTCAGGTGGAGTCGTTCTGGTCCCCACCTACGTTACAGCGGCCCCCCGGCGCTGGCTGTCAAGAGTTCCGAACGTGGCCTGCAATGGCCTCGCCATCCTACTTCAGCGCAGTAGGTGTGGCAACTCCTCCCCGGTGGGTCTTCCCCGGCGATCTCCACCTCCAACATGACGCCGGCAAGCCTTTGCCGACGACTTCGCTCCATCTCCACCATGTAGCAGTGCAGCGATGCTTCACCTACCCGCGGACTTCGTGATACATTCATTCGGGCACACCACCGTAGGACACCAAGGGCACGTAGCTCAACTGGCAGAGCAGGGGACTCTTAATCCTCAGGTTGCAGGTTCGACTCCTGCCGTGCTCACCAACCTCCTCAACAGGTTACAGAGTTCATGCCTGTGGTGAGGTTCAGACTGTGCCCAATTTTGTGCCCCATCACTCCCGAAAACGGAGGTTAGTTCGCCTTCGGTGGTGGGTCGACATGCGGCACGGCGCTGCCCGCGTCTCGGGTTCTTTCCAACCCCCTGATGGCTGCACGCTTCGCCTGAACTCGGATATGGGAGTACCGCTGCAGCATGCGCTGACTCACGTGCCCGGCCAGTGTGCGGATTGTTTCTTCACTCACGTTCGGGTTTTCAGCTAGCCGGGAGATGAAGGTGTGGCGAAGGTCATGCCACCGATACCGGACGCCAGCCGTCTCGCGGGCAGTGTTCCAGGCTGTTTTCCAAGAACCCATCTGACGATTGAGGTTAACACTGTGAATTTGCGAGGTGCGCTTGTCGGTTCCCATCCCTACGCGATGGTAGGGGAACACGTAGCTGTCAGGCCGGGCATCAGGGAAGCGCGAAAGCCAAAGCGTCAGGGTCGCACACGCCCGCTTTGTAAGCGGGATGCCCCTCCCAGTTCCGGCTGCCGTCTTGGACCTTGGTACAACCAAATCGCCGCCGCTAATCACCTGGCCAGACCATGAGAGATTCAGATCTTGACGCCGCAACGCCTTGATTTCCGATGCCCGCAAACCAGAGTCGAGAGAGAGCGCAAGTAACGGCAGAAGTGCCGGTGATCGGCTTCTCCCCGGCGCACCTGTAAGTCGCTGATTCTTATGGTGCAGCAATTATATTCATAAATGTGAAATTGGGGAAGGTTTGCTGGATTTTTCCTGCAGGCTCAGGGTTCCCTAGTTAGTCCGTGTCAAGCTCAACACGATGGCCTCTCCTGGGTAGCATCGCGGACCGACAACGGCACTGGAAGGGTGTAGAGAGGAAGTCGGGAGTCACATTCAGACGCCCCTGGGGATCACCCCCTCCCCCTGCTGATTTACAGGCTGGGGCCCATACAAGCCGGGCAATGAGTCCGACGACCCCTCACTTCGGGATCAAGGTCGTCATGAATGGTGCATCGCAAAGCGCCCGCAGCGTCTGCGCGTTGCCGGACCGGTGCTGGGCCTCGAAGAAGCACCCGGTCTCACCTTCGGTGGTCCAGCTATCGCAAAGTCCGTTGGTCACATTCGTGCACTCGACTCTTACAGGTTTTCCGTCTGGGCAGAGGAAAACGTCGTCATCTTGGGTGGTGTAAGTTACCCTGACCGGATGGCGGCCAGGATTGTCCGGGTCGAAGCCCACCCAGAAGCCCGCAAAAGCGACCTCACCTTGCGCCATCGCGCGAAGGTCAAGCTGCGTTGCCCCGGGGACGAAGTCAGCCGATTCGCAGGTCGCGAGGTTGTTGCAGTCGCAATCCGGAGGGTTCGGGTTGCACGTGTACTCGTTGCGGCTTTGGATGATAATTTCTATAGAGCCGGTGAACGGGCTGAAGGGGTAATTCTCCGGATCGTCAGCCTGCGAGCCATCACAGTTCGCGCCGAAAGAAACATAGCCGAGCCGGCCATTGCTGTCGGTCTTCGACGTATCCAACTTGTGTGTTACGTCAGTGAGGACGTTGCCGTCGTCCTTGTGGCAATAAGTGCCTCCACCGTCGCTCTGTACCGCGTTCGCAGCGGCATCCGCGAGCGTCTCGCAGCCCTCAACTTTTCCACCGGTCCCACCGTCGCCACCGGTGCAATCCTCGGGGCAGGTGCTCGGGTTCTCTTTTCCCTGGCACTTCCCATCCCCACACATGGGCTTGTCGGCCAGTGCAGGGCTGGCACCAACGCCAAAGAGGACCACAGCGAGGAAGCTCGTGAGGAAGATCAGGAGAACGGTGTCAGAGTGTCGGATGCTTGGCATAGCTTGGGCCTCCTTACCCAAGTTTCGGATTCCCATTAGGAATCTCCCCCCTCCCTTTTGGGTGGTATCGCGGTCCAGTTGTTCATTGTGATCCCGGTACACGACACGCCTCCCTCCTCGCCGAGCTTCTCGACGATGTGGTAGTGGCCGAGGTTTAAACAATCATGGGGAGGAACCCCCTCTTGCTAGCAATCCTACGCCGCGTCAGCAGGGGGCGTCAAGGTCAACAGGCGGGCTGCCTGGGGCGCAGTCATCTTCGACGTTCAGCTATGCTGTAAACGACCTTTAAAGCCTGGGGTTGGTGGACCGTCCTATGACCACGAACAGGGCGAGACCGTCCAATGGCTCACGCGGCAGGGGAAACGGTTGCTACGCGAGGCCGGTGTCCGCACCAGGAGGAGACACCTCGTGAGGCGGGATCTCTCCGGCGCCCAAGGTGCAAACGGCCCGCCCAGGTGCTGTGGCCTTGACTCGCAGGTTGGGCGGCGGTCTAATTGAGTTACCGCTGTTGCCAGCGGGAGCCATGGGTTCAGACTGGTGGTGACCGTGCCGGACCAGGGGCCGGGCTTTTGACCCACTGGCGAAGGAGAACCTGCTCAAGCAGTCCGGTCGCGAGGTTTTTCAGATGCGGGCACTCGGGGATGAGGTTTCTGTAATGATCAAGTACCCATCGCCGAGCAACGGCAAGGAGGATTAGCGGTGTCGATCAAAGCCACTACGCGCCAGGTCAACGGGGTCACGGTGGTGGACGTCAGCGGTCCGATTACGCTGGGCGAGGGTTCGTCCACTCTGCGCGAGACAGTCCACGGTCTGCTCAACAGCGGGCAAAAGCAAATCCTATTGAACCTGGGTGATGTCACCTATATTGACAGCTCTGGGATTGGCGAACTAGTGAACGGTTTTACGACGGTCACCGGCCAGGGCGGACAGCTCAAACTACTGAACCTGACCAAGAACGTGCAAGACCTGCTGCGAATTACCAAGCTGTACACGGTGTTTGACGTTCACGACGACGAAACTGCGGGGATTCGCAGCTTTTCCTAAGCGGCTGGTCTCCCAGATGATGCCCGACACTCCCTTGCTGCCGAACTTTACTCACCACCGGAGATTTTCAGCCACCAGGCACACACACAGGAGACCCGGTTCCCAAGTGCCGCGCAGCCGATTGGGTTGGCGGTCGTATCGCCGGGCGTTTTTACGCTGAACCGGCGAGTTCATCCTCATTACTTCCTCGAAGGGAATCCAGGCACTTGTCCGCTGCCGGCATAATAACTTCATCTCCTTCGGAAACCCGCTGGGCGTGACTGGCTGTTTCCGCGTCCGCGATAGCTAGAAAACCGGCGCGGCGAATAAGATGGACGAGGTGATGGATGCAGTGGGGCGATACGCGAAGGCGGCAAATTGTCCACCGCAGAGAGAGGCAGTATTGCTCGTATGAGGCGCTCTATCCCACGCACGTCGCCCTTCTCATCGGGTGTGGCGAAAGATATTGCATGGCCAGCTACGCCCACCCGTCCGGTGCGTCCAATGCGATGGACGTAATCTTCCGGGCTTCGTGGAAGGTCGTAATTCATAACGAGTTCGATACCTTTCACGTCTATCCCGCGCGCAGCGATGTCGGTTGCAACGAGGATGCGATATTTTCCGTTCTTAAATCCTTCGAGGGCTTCTTTCCGCTGACCAAGAGATCGATTTGAGTGAATCTCCGCAGCGGTGTGTCCTAAAGCGCGAAGCTGTGCAGCAATTCTTTTTGCGCCGAATTTCAGGCGGGAAAATATAAGCACCGACCCGCGATATTCGGTCACAATCTTTTCGAGAAGCCGAGGCTTATCTTGTTTGTGGACGAAGAAAAGTTCATGCGTGATTTTCTCCGGCGGAGAGCCGGATGGGGCAACCTCGATCCGAACCGGGACTTTCATCTGCGTTTGCGCGATGGTCACGATGTCCTGCGGCATCGTAGCCGAAAAAAGCATTGTCTGTCGTTCACGGGGAAGTGCTGCCAATATCCGGTTGAGCTGCGGAGCAAAACCCATATCGAGCATCCGATCAGCCTCATCAAGAACGAGGGTGGCTACTGATTTTAAGGAAACTGTCTTCTGTTCTAAGTGATCGATAATCCTTCCCGGCGTGCCGATCACGATCTGTGGATTCCTGCGAAGCGCTTTCACCTGGCGGCTGATGGATTCTCCGCCGATCAAAACTGCCGTAAGTAGCCGAAGCGGACCGCCGATCTTCTCGAACGTTTCGTTGACCTGCATTGCTAATTCCCGCGTAGGAAGAACAACCAGCCCCTGTTTACCCTGAAGGGCAGCTTGTACTATGGGCACGCCGAAAGCAAGAGTTTTTCCCGTTCCAGTTTGCGCGACACCGATGAGGTCTTTTCCCTCTATGGCCGCAGGAATACACTTCTCCTGGATGGGCATAGGAGCAGCAAAGTGAAGTTTGTCGAGTATTGCGATTATGTTTGGGGCAATGCCGAGATCGTAAAAACCGGGGTGGGAACTCATCGCAGATCACTCTCCGTGGTGTGAAAACTCAGAGAGTGTCTCACCTTTAGTTGAAAGTCGAGCGGCGGTTCGCTGACCTGGTTCCGTAGAATCGGGTTGGGAAACTTTCTGGAAAGGGGAACCGCCGTGCAGAGAAGCTACCACATCCTAGCAGCCCGTGTCTAAACCGGCCTTTGGGCCGGCCTCTTTTTCAGGCGGGGCAAGTGAAGAGCAAAGCCGTGAATTTGACCGTTGCACCAGGATAGGGGCGTGGGGGATTCGGGGTGGGCCATTCTTGTGGCAGTGATCCAGAAAACGAGCAAAAACAGCTCGGTGATGCGGTCTTGCAGGCCTCGCGGGGTTCCCGCCCCCAGCAGCTGGCGCAAAACTAGCGCCAGGTTGCAGGCTGCTGCCTGCAGCAACAGTTTCTTTTGCACGTTTATCTTCCCACGGACATACAAGCGTCTCATCCTGCCCGTCTCATACATGTGCGCAAACGGACGCTCCAGCATCTCCCCACGTTTCCGCAGCAGCGCCTTCCCTCGCTGCCCCGTCACCCGCCGCCGATTGCGGTAGACCGCCGCCTTCTGCTCTTCCTTGCCCGTCCATTGCCGCCGTCCCCGCTCCGGCTCCGCAATGTAGGTCCGCACCTCCATCGCCTGCATCTCTGCCAGCACTTCCCCACTGTGATACCCCTTGTCGGCCACCACCTCTTCCACCCCGTCTGCGTTCACCACAAACTCCCCTTCGGCCGTGGGTGTCGCGATCTGCTCGCCCACCGCCGCGCCGGCCGCCGGCAGGGTCTGCTGAACCGATTCCGTGTCGCCGGTCGCTCCCCCGTGCGCCGTCAGCGCCACAATCGCCCCAGTCTCCATGTCCACCGCATGCTCGGCCTTGTAAGCCAGTGCCGTGCGCCCGTCCTTCATCCGGGTGATCTCCGCTTCCCGATCATGTGGGTTCACCCACTTCGCATTGGACATCTTCTTCGGTCGGCAGCGGTCCATCCTCCGCAGCGCCGCTGCATCCTGGGCTTCGATCCCTTCGGCCTCCGCCAACCGCTTCAGGTACTCCGTATAGCTTTCCCCGCTGTCCCGCCGCATGATCGACCTCATGGCCGCGTTGGCTTCCAGCGTGGTGGCGTCAATGCCGATCGTCTTGCCCTTCAGCAGGCCCCGTTCGGCCACCAGCCGCAGCACCCATCCAAACACTTCCTGGTGCGTCGGCTCGTCCATCAGCCGCCGCGTGCGCGAGATCGTCACATGATCCGGCGTCTGTTCATCCAGCCCAATCTGCAAAAACTGCCGCAAACTCAAGGAATCGGCCACCCGCCAGGCGATGCCTCGCTCGCTGTCGATCCCCTCGAAGAAGCCGATCAGCATCAACCGGAAGTACATCCCCGGCGGCAACGACGGTCGGCCCAGCCGCTCGTGGTAGAACTGCCGGCACCGACTCTCGCAGAATCGATCAAAATCGGCTTCCTCCAACAGTTGGTGCAGCCGCCGGTAGAACGGGTGTCCGGGCGCCTCGGCCAACTCTGCCCGATACCACAGCGGCTCTTGTCGCTGACGATGCTTGCGCGTTCCCATGGCCATGGCCCGATTGTAAGTAAGAACATTTCCGAAGTAACATGTTTCTTCCCCATCTGGCGATTTTAGACACGGGCTGCTAGGCCGGAGCGATAGCCGAAGCTCCCGCAAACTGGCTGCCTACCTGGCTCGCCACGGGCAGTTTCTGCTGCCCTGGGTGGAGTTGATCGAACAATCGCGGTTAGCCGTCGACGAGCTGATCGACGTGGTGGGTAGGGCGGCGATTGAAGCGGTGCTGGAGTTGTCGGCCGCGCAGGTGGCCGGTCCACGCCGTCAGGGCCGGCGGCGCCGTGGGGTAGGCTGGTATGGGCGCCAGCGGGGACGGGTGCGCCTGAAGGAGAGAAAGCTGGCCGTGCACAGGCCACGGCTCCGGCGGCCAGGCCGGGGAGCGGGGAAAGAAGTTCCCCTCCCGGCCTACGAAGCCATGCAGGAGGGCGAGGGTCTGGGGGCCCGGATGTTGGATATCTTGCTGCGGGGCGTCTCGACCCGGCAGTACCAGCGGGTGTTGCCGGAGATGGCGGACACCGTGGGTGTGTCGCGCTCCACGGTCAGCCGGGAAACGATGGAGGCTGCCGCAGCCGAGTTAGAACGTCTGTTGAACCGCCGCTTCGAGGAAGTAGAGTTGCTGATCCTCTACATCGACGGGATGGTGTTTGGCGACCATCACGTGATTGCGGCTGTGGGCGTGGATGCGGAAGGGCACAAGCACGTGCTGGGGATTCAGGAGGGGGCTACGGAGAACGCCGCGGCCGTCCAGGACTTGCTGGAAGGTTTAGTGCGGCGAGGGGTGCAGCCGGCCCAGAAACGGCTGTTTGTGATCGACGGCTCGAAGGCCTTGCGGGCGGCGATCCGCGCCGTGTTCGGGGCCGAGCAGCCGGTGCAGCGCTGCCGCGCCCACAAGTTGCGCAACGTCCTGGACCGGTTGCCGGAGCCAGAGCGGGACCAGGTGCGGGCGGCGATGCGGGCCGCCTGGCGGTTGGATCCGAAGACCGGCAGGGCCAAGCTGGAGAAGTTGGCCCAATGGTTGGAGCGAGATTGTCCGGCCGCGGCGGCCAGCTTGCGGGAGGGTCTGGAGGAATGTTTCACCATCAACCGGCTGGGGCTTCCGGCTTCGCTGCATCGCTGTCTGGCCACCACCAATCTCATCGAGAGTCCGCAGGCGGGAGTGAGGTTGCGAACTCGCCGGGTGTGCCGCTGGCGGGATGCGGCCATGGTCCAGCGCTGGGTCGCCTCCAGCTTCCTGGCCACGGAGAAAAACTTCCGCCGCCTGATGGGGTACCAGGACCTGTGGATGTTGAAAGCGATCCTCGAAGGATCAAAGTCGGCCACTCGACGGGAGGTGGCGTAGTATGATGGCTCCGAACCGCCGCTACGAACTTTCAACTGAGTTCAGGACACCCTCAAACATGGTGCGGTTGCCATCGAGTGGCCTCCGTCGTTTGGACAGTTGCGACGCACCGCCGTGACGGTGTTCACGTTGCCGGAGCGGCCTGCTACAGTCACCTGTCATGCTGGCACGCGTGTCGGTCGCCGTCGCTACACGAACCGCACTAGCCTTACATCCAGCACCCGGGTCGGACCGCCGGCGACTTTCCATTGGACCAGGATCGGGCTCTGGTAGGTACCCCAGCCGATCTCACCGATCCCTTCGCCCTGGCGGTCCAGAACCGGCAGGCTGATCTCCCGCTTCATCCGCAGAAAATGGGCCACCGGAATCGCCAGCGCCCGGTTGACGAGCAACTCCACCACTGAACGCCGGACGCCTACCCGATCCACGATCTCGTTGAAGAGCTGCATGGCGTCATACTGCGCGTAGTTGAGGGCCTTGGCCGGAATGGCCCGGGGGGCCTGAATTGCCTCCTTGCCTATCCGCGCCATGAAGCGAAGGGGGTTTTTCAGCACTTCCCGAAGGTCGTGGGTCATGAGCAGGGTTTCGTACTCGTTGACGGTCAGCCCCGCATGGCGCTCGTTCGGGTGGAGGGATACGTCGAAACGGCCGAACGACACTTGGTGTTCCCGCGCCAGCGCCCGTAGCTGACTGATAAAGCCGAGACGTGGATCACGCAGGTTCTGGGCGTCGATGGAGTGCGGCGATGACGCCACCTGTACCTGCATCCGGGCGACGTCCTCCTCGCCGTTGTATGCGATCACCCTCGCGCGCCGGCTCCGGGCGCCGCCCGCGTGGACCCCGTCCAGCTCCACGAACCACACCGGCTCGTCCCCCTCCAGCTCGTACGAAGCGCAGTTCCGCAGTCCGCCCCCCATGAACGTGAGGTGGGAGTCGGCGTTGCGCGGTTCGACGGCGCGCTGTTGGTCGGAAAGCTCGGTCCGCAGGTTGAGCTTGTCATGGACGTAGCCGGCCTTGGGAGGAAAGAGCTTCTGGAATACCTTAAGGTAATCCTGGATGTTGGCGCTGTCGTGTTCAAGCAGTTCGACGAGGCGCTGCTCCAGATAGCCGGCCGTAGTGTGGTCCGAGAGGTAGAACTCTTTGGAATATCGGGTGAAGTCCGACCCGAACTCTTCTCTCAACCTGCCCCTCACATCGAACAGGCCGACGCGGGAAGCGGGCGTGATGCGCACTGTGGCGCGGAAAGGCACCCTTCCAGCTTCGGTGTGCCGGTTTACCAAGATCATTGGCGGCTTTCAGTATCCGGTCCCGGGGGCAGTCGGCTGCCACCCGTCGCTGCATGTCGTCCCCATACCTATCCCTGCACAGAGTAGTTTAAAACACTGGATCGGTCGCTTCGATAGATTTTTTCGCCCTCGTGCTCGACTTGCTTTTTCATGTCCTCAGCGATCTCGCTGCACGTCCGTACAACTCCAGTTCCTGTTGTTTGTCAGTCATGGTCGATTTCCTTCGGCCTATATGAACCCCCAGTGCATTTTAACCACCTTGGTGATTTTCGCTGATTTCAGCGACTGAATGGGAGCCTCACCGCCTGCTTTGAGAGAACTCACCCGGTCCACCAGGAGCGAACCAGCGCAACCAGGACGTCCCAAAACCAGCCTGCGGCTGCACTACAGACCGAACCGAAAAACCTCCGATCAGCGCGATCATCAGGGTCCAGCGCCACCAGTTCTTCCAATCAGCGACAATCCGCTCGTGCCCTTCGCCCTTCCGGTCCTTCCAGCCGAGCTCAAGGCCCGCCGACGCCCGATCCCGCCAAGCCTCCAGCCGGTAGATATTCACCCCGACCTCTCGCGACAGCGCCTCCAGCGACTCACCCCTGACGCTGTCAGAGAAAAAGCCTGTTCGGTTGGACTCCAATGGGTGTATATTTTCAATCGCCGGAAGGCCAAAAAGGAAATTCCGGTTAAACACCTTATGAAGGTACTTCAATAATGTCGTCGACCATGGACACACAGAACAGCGACCAGACTGAACGTGCGGCAACCGAGGCATCGGATGCCAGAAAGTGCATCTGTGTCTACCTGGGGCACCACATCGGACGCGAGGAGCGATATGTCGAACAGGCCGAGACCGTGGGCCGCCTGATGGCGACGGAGGGGATCGGGCTGGTGTACGGCGGCGCTAACGTCGGGCTGATGTGCACCATGGCTGATGCGGTCCTTGCGCACGGCGGCAGCGTCACCGGCGTCATCCCGCGACATCTGGCGTACCAGGACGTCACCCACCCGGGGCTGAGCCATCTGCATCTTGTCGACACCCATGCACGAACGGAAGCACAAGATGCAGTCGTTGGCGCAGGCCTATCTCACCCTGCCCGGCGGCTTCGGCACGCTCGAGGAGATATTCGAAGCGCTCACATGGGCGCAAATCGAGTTACATGAGAAACCGATCGTCTTTCTGAACATCGACGGCTACTACGACTACCTGTTCAAGTTCCTGGACTTAGCGGTTACAAAGGGCCTGCTGGAGGGAAAAACCGCGCGCTGGCTCGCCAAGCGCCGACCGCCGAGTCGGCGCTGCAGATGATCAAGAGGGCCTGGGGCGAAGACGAGGAAGCCATGCTCCGGACGATACAACCCTACCAGCAGTCGAAGCCCTGACGGTGCGCCGAATCCGCCACGCCGTTGATCGTGGCGTCTGGCGGTCGCGCGTCAGGCGACGACGTCCAGAGCCGATTTCTGCGAGTCCCGGATCGGGATGATCTGATCGAAGCCGCTGATCCGGAAGACCTCCTCGATATGGTTCTGCATAGCGCAGAGGGCGATCTTCCCATTGCTCGCGCGCAGTGCTTTGGTGGCGATCAGGAGCACCCGCATACCGGAACTACTGATGAAGTTGAGACGGCTGAAATCGACAACCAGACACTGCTCGCCTCCACTGACGTATTTCATGACGATCGATTCAAACGAGTGGGCGTTCCCACTGTCCAACCGTCCAATGGGGAGTAGCACCAGCGCGTTATCGTGTCGTTCTTCCACAACTTCGATATCCATTGATTGATGTGCCTCGCGTCGACCGGCCGCGTCACCCGCCCACCGGCGTCAGATCGTGTTCCAGCGTCACCCGGTTCTTGCCGCCTACGAACTCGTAGCTCACGCGGTCGGCGGACGTCTTGACCAGATGCAACCCCAGGCCGCCCACAGCCCGCTCCTCGATCCCTGACGACACATCGGGGTTCGAGTCGACCGTTGGATCGAACTTCGTCCCGTTGTCCACCATCGTCAGGACCAGGGTCGTGTCGGTGACCCGCACGGTGACCTCGATTTTCGGATACGCGATCCTTTCGAAGCCGTAGGTCACGGCGTTGGTGATCAGTTCGTCGAGCGCCAAGTTGACCATGTAGATCTTTAGCTCTGGCAACTGGTTGGCGTCGCCGAACTCCTCCACCATCCGGGACAGACTGCGCACCGCCGACAATCGGGGCGACAGCGTAACGTGCAAGTCTTCAAACATCATCGGAGCGACCCTCACGTCGAACACTTACATTATACCTAGTAAGGCCATGGAAAGAAACAGTGCTCGGGCGACGACGCGACTGGATTCAGTGCCGGCGCAGTACCAAACAGGTCATGTCGTCGGCGGCCGCGGCCCCGGCTGAGAAGTCGGCGATTCTGCGCCAGACGTGGTCCACAATCTGCTCCGGCGAACGCCCGGCCGCTCCGTCGAGTGTTGCATCGAGCCGGTCCTTGCCGAACAACTCGCCGCCGAGGTTCACCGCGTCGGTCAGACCGTCCGTATAGAGAAAGAGCGTCTCCCCCGTGTGCAACTCCTCGCGGCGCATGTTGTATTCGAAGTCGTCGATCACGCCCATCGCCAACCCGCCGGTCATTGGGGGCACGCGCCGGGAGCCGTCGGTCTGCATGACCACCGCCGGCTCATGGCCAGCGCAGACATACTCTACGACTCCTTTATCGAGATCGACCGTGGCAAGCACGCAGGTGAAGAACAGCCCCATCGGGTTCTCGTGGCACAGCCGGCGGTTGACTTCGGTGGCGATGGCGGCGATCCCGCTCATCCCGGAGGCCACCGAGGTGATCGCGCCTTGCGACGCCGCCATGAACAGGGCCGCCGGCACCCCCTTGCCGGAAACGTCGCCGACGGTGACGAAGAGCGTACCGGCGGTCAGCTCCCGCATGTCGACGAAATCGCCGCCCACCTGCTGCGCCGGCGTCATCCGCGCATAGGCCTCGAAGTCGCCGAACTTCACGTTCCCTTCACGCACCAGCGCGGCCTGGACCACCTTCGCCATCTCCAGGTCCTGCTCCATCGCTTCATGGGCGAGCTGTAGTCGCTGGTTGGTCGTCTGGAGCTCCAGGGTTCGCTTCGAGACCAGCATCTCGAGTTGTTCTTCGCGGGTGAAGACCTGCACCGTCATGTCGGAAAAGACCCGCGCTAGGCTACCGATCTCGTCGGTGCGCCGGATCACCGCCTCCATCGCACCGGTGTCCGGCTGCCTGCCCGCCTCCACCTGCTGTGCGGCGGCGGCGATAACCTCAATCGGATACGTCAGCCACCGCGTGCCTCGGAGCGCGGCGCCGGCGGCAAGGACGAGCAGCGCAAACGCGATCAGCGTCGTGTTCCGCGCTTCGGTAAGCACGGTGCTTGCAATGTCGTCCAGGCTGACGGCGATGGACAGGCCACCGATCGTGATCCCGCCAGTGTTGATGATCGGCGAGGCCACCCAGATGCCGCGGTCGGCGGGTGACAGGAGGCTCAGGCTGGCCGTACTGACGACGCGCCCCTGGTCCATCGCCTGCCCCACGACGCCCTCGGCGCGGTTCGCGAAGATGCCTGCAGCGTCCGCTGCGCCGACGCTTGCCTGCCCCGCGCGCGGCGCCGACGCCGCCAGGTCGCGATCGAGATTGACGACCCAGAGCGCCTCTAGATTCCGCGAGCGGACCAGCACGTCCGCCTCGCTCTGGTACACGGAATAAAGCAGGTTGCCCGAACTACC